>NZ_CM149657.1:0-4083072 GCF_056173105.1 Shewanella sp. QJM3NY_23 | reverse complement strand
GTACTTATCCCCAAAAGATCATACAAAGGGGTGTATTCTATAGTGAGATCACAAGGATCGCTATCCTTTAAATAGATTTATCCCCAGTAAGATCAACTTGACTTTTTTGCACTGATCCAGATCGATCGCAGCCGATCAATTTATTTATATAAACCAGTAAAGTCAGCTTTATTAAGCGATCCAGATCGATCTATAATTGGCGGTCTTCGATCAAGTAAATGAACCTAGGATCCACAAGATGTAGTGTTCATTCACAGAGTTATCCACACTAGAGTGTGTATTTAACCAACTTGCTCAGAAGTGTAAAAGGAAGATTTTGTACACTTGTTGGTTTTGCTTGTTGACGGGCATCGCTAAAGTGATTACAATTCGGCCTCTTTTTTGCCCTTACTTCTAAATTTGTAGAAGTCAGGTTTATTCACCTAACAAAGACGGATTGCCATAATGAGTAAACGTACTTTTCAACCTAGCAACCTGAAGCGCAAGCGTTCTCACGGCTTCCGCGCTCGTATGGCTACTGTCGGTGGCCGTAAGGTTATCGCACGTCGCCGTGCAAAAGGTCGCGCTCGTCTTTCTGCTTAATCAGTAGAAATGCAAGTGACCAGCTATACCTTTACGCGGGAGTTACGTTTGTTAACTCCCGCGCAATTCAAATCTGTATTCTCAAATCCTATCAAAGCTTCTTCGGCTGAAATTACCTTACTTGCTATACCTAACTCAGAGCAACATCCACGTATTGGATTAACCGTTGCTAAACGTTATGTAAAGAGAGCTAATCAACGCAACAGAATTAAACGTATAATCCGCGATAATTTTCGTTTGCATCAGCACGAGTTACCCCCGCTTGATATCGTCGTTTTGGTAAGAAATGGCGTACTGGATATGGATAATGCAGCACTCCACAAACTGGTAGAGAAGTTATGGCGCAAACTCAGTCGCCGTTACAATGGCTAGCCACTACGTTAATTCGTGGCTATCAAATCTTTATCAGCCCTATACTAGGGCCAAAGTGCCGTTTTCACCCCACATGTTCAACTTACGCCATTGAAGCCATTCATTTGCATGGATTTGTGAAAGGGAGTTGGTTTGCAGGGAAACGCGTATTAAAATGTCACCCTTTACATCCGGGCGGTGAAGACCCCGTCCCTCCAAAAAATAACAGGTGTAATAAATAGGCTATGGAATCTCAACGCAATATATTGCTTATCGGTCTGCTTTTTGTCAGCTTTTTGCTGTGGCAGCAATGGCAAACAGACAAAAACCCGCAACCCGTTGCTACTGAATCATCAGTGGCCGCGTCAACTACTGTCGCAGATTCACACAGTAGTGATGTTCCTGATGCCGATGCTGCACTTCCAGAAGCAGTCGTTGCATCTAAAGAACTCATTACTGTCACCACAGACCAGCTGATATTAAAAATCAACCCAGTCGGTGGTGATATCGTTTATTCGGCATTAGTGGCGCATAAACTTGAACTCGATAAAGACGAACCTTTCGTTTTGCTCGAGCAAACTAACGACATCTACTATATCGCGCAAAGCGGCCTAATTGGTCGTGACGGTATCGATAGCAGCGTTAAAGGCCGTGCCCACTATTCAAGCCAAGCACAGCAATACACTATGGCCGATGGCCAAGAAACACTTGAAGTACCACTGACTTATGTGGCTGACAATGGTGTGACTTACACCAAAGTGTTTGTGTTGCATCGTGGTAAATTCAACATCGATGTAGATTACCGTATCAACAACACCTCCAGCGAACAGCTACAGGTGCAGATGTATGGCCAAATCAAGCACAGTATCAAAGAAAGCGAAAGTAGCATGATGATGCCAACTTATCGCGGTGCTGCATTCTCGACTCAAGATACACGTTACGAGAAATACAGCTTCGAAGATATGGCTGACAAAAACCTAGACAAGAAAACCCTAGGTGGCTGGGCTGCAATGCTGCAGCACTACTTCGTTTCTGCATGGGTTCCACCAGCAAACGACCAAAACACGATTTTTTCTAGCATTAGCGCAGGCGGATTAGCCAATATTGGTTTCCGTGGTGCAGTGTATGATATTGCCCCAGGTAGCAGCCAAACCATTGGTGCGCAATTCTATGTTGGTCCTAAAGACCAAGCGGCATTATCGGAAATATCTGAATCACTTAACCTAGTGGTCGATTATGGTTTCCTATGGTGGTTGGCAGTACCTATTTACAAACTACTGATGATCTTCCAATCATTTGTAGGTAACTGGGGCTTAGCGATTATCCTTATCACCTTAACCGTTCGTGGCCTGCTGTACCCACTAACCAAAGCACAATACACCTCAATGGCGAAGATGCGTAACCTGCAGCCTAAGCTAGCTGAGATGAAAGAGCGCTTCGGTGATGACCGTCAAAAGATGGGTCAGGCGATGATGGAACTGTACAAGAAAGAGAAAGTAAACCCTATGGGTGGCTGTCTGCCTATCTTGCTACAGATGCCGATTTTCATTGCCCTTTACTGGGTACTGTTAGAAAGCGTTGAGTTGCGTCATGCACCCTTTATGCTATGGATCACCGACCTTTCGGTACAAGATCCTTACTATGTGATGCCAATCCTAATGGGTATCTCAATGTTCTTAATGCAGAAGATGCAGCCAATGGCGCCAACTATGGACCCAATGCAACAGAAGATGATGCAATGGATGCCAGTGGTATTTACCGTATTCTTCTTATGGTTCCCAGCCGGTCTTGTACTTTACTGGTTAGTCGGTAACATTGTTGCGATTACTCAGCAGAAGATCATCTATGCTGGTTTGGAGAAAAAAGGGTTAAAATAACCTTTTAGTTCCAACAAAAAAAAGCGGTCGGATACTAAGTATTGACCGCTTTTTTGTTTTATATAAACGCATATTTTTGCCATTTACCATCAATTTAGGAAACACAGTAATGACAACAGATACTATCGTGGCACAGGCAACCGCTCCCGGACGCGGCGGCGTGGGGATCATACGTATCTCGGGCGACAACGCCAGCAAAGTGGCAATGGCCGTGTTAGGGCATATCCCTAAAGTCCGCTATGCCGATTACTGTGACTTTAAAGATGCTAATGGGGACGTGATAGACCAAGGCATTGCCCTCTTCTTTAAGGGGCCCAACTCATTTACCGGCGAAGATGTACTCGAGCTACAAGGCCATGGCGGCCAAATCGTACTGGATATGCTGATCAAGCGCGTCATGGAAGTGGGCGGCGTACGTATTGCTAAACCAGGGGAATTCAGCGAGCAAGCGTTTATGAACGACAAACTGGATCTGACCCAAGCCGAAGCCATTGCCGATCTGATTGACGCCACCAGCGAACAAGCCGCCAAAAGCGCCCTCAATTCGATGCAGGGTGAATTTTCCACCCAGGTACATGATCTGGTCGATCAGGTGACTAACTTACGTTTATACGTTGAAGCCGCTATCGACTTCCCCGATGAAGAGGTCGACTTTCTCTCTGACGGCAAAATTGCCGCCTCGCTCAACCGTATTATCGACAAACTCGACTCGGTGCAATCGAGTGCCAAACAAGGCGCTATTATTCGCGAAGGGATGAAAGTCGTTATTGCGGGTCGCCCGAACGCAGGCAAATCGAGTCTACTGAACGCATTAGCCGGTAAAGAATCGGCTATCGTTACCGAAATAGCCGGCACCACCCGTGACGTATTACGCGAGCACATTCACCTTGATGGTATGCCGCTGCACATTATCGACACCGCAGGCCTACGTGACACTACAGATACGGTAGAGCAAATAGGTATCGAGAGAGCCTGGGCCGAAATAGAAAGTGCCGACCAAGTGCTATTTATGGTCGATGGCACTACCACCGATGCAGTCGATCCCCACGATATTTGGCCAGACTTTATTGATCGCCTCCCCAAAAACCTTGGCGTCACCGTCATACGTAATAAAGCCGACCTGACTGGCGAACCATTAGAGACCAGCCAAGAACAGGGTTATAAAGTCTTTCGTCTATCGGCAAAAACCGGCTTAGGCGTCGAAGAGCTTAAAGCACACCTTAAATCTCTTATGGGCTACCAAAGCAACCTTGAAGGTGGCTTTATCGCCCGTAGGCGCCATTTAGAAGCCTTAGAGCTTGCCAGTAGTCACTTATTACTGGGCAAAGAGCAGTTAGAGGTTTATCAAGCAGGTGAACTGCTAGCTGAAGAGCTGCGGATGTGCCAAATGGCCCTATCTGAAATCACGGGTAAATTCACCTCAGATGATCTCCTGGGTAAAATATTCGGCTCTTTCTGTATCGGGAAGTGATGCCTAGCTGGATTACGCTGGGCTAGATTAATGACTGACTAAAATGTAAAAACAACATTTAATTGCTGTTATTAAATAAAAAGATGAGCATTGGCTCATCTTTTTATTAATATTGATTTATAGCTTTTTAGATGTAGACAACTCAGCCTCTAATTCTTGCTTCGCTCTTTGGGTTTTAAACTCAGAGTAAAGCACAGCTTCATCATTAGGGTTTAACGTCTTACCCGACTCTTGGATCAACTTGTCGAATAATGGCTTGGTATTTTCCATCACCACCAAGACACACAATTGTTTTTTATCATCGATGCGGGCAAATGCGACCTCTTTTGGTAATGCCCCCACTAAGCTTTGCTCAGCAATCTGCTTACTTACTTGAGCAAAGCTCGAGCTGGTCATACTGGCTTCATTTTCTTGGGTTTGCTGGTTAACCAGTTTATCCATCACCATAGCTTTAGTATTAATTTGTGTTGCCAAATCGGCTCTCGCATTAGCAATGGCTTGCGCGCGACTAGCTGCCATATTACCGCTCCACAGCACACAACTAGCAGAGGCTAATCCAGTAGCATGAGTCGGCATCAAAACCCAACTCGGCACACTATCATTCTCTGCTAGCGGCGTAGACTGTGGTGCTTGAGTACTACTACATGCACCTAAGATCAAAGCGCTGGCTACGGTTAAGTATTTTTTCATCATATTTTGCTATTTCCATTCCATGTGGGTAATTTGGCGTGATACTGCTCTTCTAACTTACGAACTTTCTTAAGGTACTTCTTGGTTTCAGCATAAGGTAAGCGTTGCATCAAGGTTTGATAAACCTGCTCACTAGACATTGCATTAATTTTTCCTAATGCCTGATTAATATTACGATTATTACCACCATTAAAGGCCTTTGCCACGTTACCAGCACCTGTATTATATGCGGCAATGGTGCAGTATTTACGGCTTGTAGGATCGGTAACACCTTTTAAATAACGCTCAGATAATATTGAAAGGTACCCTGCTCCATAAAGGATATTGGTATCGGCATGATAAAGCTCACTTGCTGTCGGTGCAGTCGACTTTTGCAGTAACTTATTCGCCACATCCATACCAGCCGACCCAGGAACAATCTGCATAAGCCCAAAAGCGGGAATATGGGACTTAGCCTCAGGATTAAACGATGATTCAGCATGAGAAATAGCCAGCAATAGTGCGACCTCTTGCCGCTGTTTGTCAGCCTGTTTATTGAATGATTCTAGATAAGGAGATGCCTTTCTCAACAGATAATCTTCAGGCAGAGCAATCGTATATGACTTTATTTTTTTATACTTAACATCTTGTTTATTAACTTGCTCAACCTGCTTTTCAAGATTTTCAACTCTGAGTTGCTGTTGCTGTTCGAGCTGTTGTTTTTTTACTTTAGCATCAGATTCCGAGATGGCTTCATCGGTATCCACACTATTTAGCAGTTGCTCATGCTGCAGCACAATTTGTTGTTTTAACACTGGCTGACTCGCCACTACTTTTGGCTGAGGTGTAATGACGGCAGGAGTTTGCTGTAACTCTTGTAATGCATCATCATTATCGATCAACACCTTGAGCACTGGCGCCGTGTTGATATCATCAAGCAAGTCGGTAACAGCAAGTCCTGGCTTAGAAGAGGTCTCTTCATTTAACTGTTCGATTGTCAGTGTTTGTGCTTGCTCATCAACAATTATTCGGCTTTGTAAATCATCACTATAAACAACCTCTTGCTCTATTGAACTCTGCACCGGAACGGCCCAGTTTTGCAGTAATTGACCACGAAAATGGTCATAATCGGCTAAGTATTTCTCTCTAAATGCAGTATATTCCTGCTGTTGTTGCTGAACATAATCTTGCTTTTGTTGCTGCCAACCTTTTTTAAACTCTTCAAAAGAAGCGTCAGTAGCCAGCACCAAAGAGGGAAACAATATTATTGGCAGTATGAGTTTACGCATGACGATATCCTTAGAAGTAAGCATTAAATTCATACTTAGTCAGTAGTGAATCAGCAATGTATTCAGGCGATAATTCAGAAATCGCATAAAAGTTAGCGGTATAAGCGGCTAACTTTTGAGTCAGAGCACCAACCTCTGCGGTATTCCCCTCTAATGTCGCTTGATCCAGTTCGGTTAACATAGAGAATGCATTGGGTTGAACCTGTTCATATTCAGTAAAGCCAGCCAACAAGTTTAAAAACATTCCTTGTGGGCCTAGCTCTCTAGATTGTAAAAAATAAGTAACATTTTGATTATCATAGAAAAATATATTTGAATCAGACGTAATATCTGTAATGGTATTCGTTTTGAGTAAGCTTTCAGTAAAAGGTACCTGAGGGGTAAAATCCCCAAGCAAGGGATTATCATGCTGTAGGCTATGTAATACGATCGCGACGATGCGCTGATCTTTATTCATCAATGTCAGTAGATACTTAGGATCTTTATAATAACGATACTCAATACTAGGATCTAAACTAGAAGCTTTAATTACCTGCGGCATGCCCACACTTTTTTGAGCAAACTGCAGGTAGTTACCAATATCTAATGAAGCGACTCTATTATTCTCTACCTGATGGGTAAAATGAGTGATAAACGCTTGATAAGCTTCCGTAAGTAATTGTTTAGTATCGGCCCAGTTACCAAGGCCCATTAATACAACCATGAGTAATACAAAGCCAGACGTTAACCTAGCAAAGAAGCCCTTCTTTTGCGGCTTACCGTCAATAACCCCATTGTTGCTTTTTAAAATATTTTGAACACTCATACGGGTATCCTTGTTATCCCTTAGCTTCTATCTAATTTATTTTTAAAAGATGAACCAACTAAAAATAGTCTTCTAAATCATTAGCTTGCTCAATGTTGATTTGCCGCACCGCCTCTTGAGCCTTAATCAACAACTGCTGACAAAGCGGCGCTTCGCAGGTCGCCATTAACTCGCTAACCGCAGCAAACTTTTCAGCTTCTAACCAGATTTTGGCAACCGCTATTTTGGCCTCGCTGAATGATAAGTTTTCAGCATCTAAATGTTTATCGAGATAAGCTAAGCCAGATTCAAAATCTGTTTGGCTGGCAATTAATGCGACTGCGTCAGCTTGAGTTCGTTCATGCTGTAAAGCGACCTTTAACATTGCACGTAATAGCTCGATATCACTATTATCTAACGCCCACCATGCGGTGATTAACGCTAATCCCGCTTGGTTATATTGCGGATCAACCACGCTGATATCACCAACACAATACAAACCATCTTTTTGTTTTGTCTGTCGATAGTTAGTAATACTGGCATCGATAAAACTTAATGGCGGAGGAATCGTTTGCGAGGTTAAGGTCATTAATTCGGCCCGAATTTCAGCTCGCTTAGGCAAAGTCAGTGCACGTCGACAAGCCGCTTGCTCGGCACCACTGGAAAGCGCTTTTAGCGCGATAACCTGTGCACCGCCATCGCTCGCCTCACTGATAAAAAAGGGACTCTTTTCTCTGACGATTCCCGATGACTCGGTGACAATAGCGCCAGAGAAAACAGAGGCTGCCAGAAATATCGACAGCATCAGAGTTCCTCGCTACTCGACACCTTACCTGATGCAGCTTGTGGGTTAGCGGCCTTGTTATTAACCCCACCCACAGCATGTATTTTATGCCCAGCACTGCTACTCGCATTTAAGCTTGTGCCACCAGACTGCATCTCTTTGTTGGCTTGTCTAGCAGTTGCTTCAAGGCTCGGAGCATATACAGCAACACTGTATTGCCAGTATCCATCTGTACTGCTAAAACTTTTAACACTAACTCCTGCGGGTAACTTACCTTTGGCTAGCGTCGAATAATCATCTGAACTCTTAAGTTGATTAATAAAAGTCTCACGATCATTGTCGAGCACTTTCACCTGCTGGGGATCTTGCATCGACGGGTCGTCATATTGGAACTGTTTAGCGCCTTCCATCTGCTTTTCATCAAAGCTGCCCTGCCAATAAACCTGCTCCCCTTGCATCGTTGCTAGCAAGGCTGAGCGCGCCCGAGTTTGTGACTGTGACTTTGCCGTGCTGCGTAATTTATCGGCTATGGTCTTATTTTTATTTTGTCGAATAATCGCAGACCCATAGCCCATAACAATAACTTCACCTGTATCGGCGTGGGTAAGTATTTTGGCACCAACTGGCGGTAAAACGCCTTCACGGATATCGGTGATCACTTGCTTAAAAATGCTATTAGGATCCGTTGTTACTGCCACAGCCCCATGTTTAGTACGCACCTGATCGCGGGTTTTAGGGGTAGATATTAAACTTACGCGAACATTTTTCGCCGCTACATTGTCATACACATCAAAAGTGACAAATCCAGCAAGTGAGCCAGAAACCGACTCCTTACAATTTTCCATCATCGCCGTTTGCGTGTTAGCTGCACTATCGGCACCGGTATCTATGACATCCATACTGGTAGAGACCAAATTGCTGCACTGGTGCTCTACCCCTTTCATATTTTCGACCAACTGCTTTTTCGCTATGAGATAAGCTTGGTTATAAGCCCCACGTTTAGACAGTAACGTCGCATTGATATTATCGTAAGTGGTATAGCTAATGCTGCCGATAGATAAGATCCCGGTACCACTGCCAACTTGGATCATTTTCACGCCATCTTCATCATTTTCAATCAGTGCTTGATGCGCTACAGCTACAGCTAAATTGGCGTTATCACCAACAACAGCATCGCCTTTTATTACCACTTGCTCAGTGTTCGCTAGGTCAGCCCCAGGTCTGGCAGGCATCATGTCGGTCAAATCAAAGTCATCACTTGCCATAACAGGCATAGATAGCGCGAGGGCCAGTGTAAATAGGTTTAATTTCAAAATAGTTTCCTTACCTATATCTAAGAGTAAAATCATTTTCGATACTAATGGCAGATAATCCGCTGCCTGTTGTGGTTAACGCTTGATGTACTGCGTCAGCAAGCTCGCCTGTTGGCCCCTTGAAGCGAAGACTGGCGACAATATTGCTACCTTTCTTATCAATGGATACATCCGATACACCACCTAAGGTACTCAATAGGGCCTGAAGCTTTTCTGGTTGTTTTATTTTCGATTGGGGTAGCCAAACCTGTCTCACCAAACCGCCGCGAGCAACAACCTGGGTAAAGGCTTTTTGTAACGCTTGCGCCAACGCTTGAGTTTGCTGCTCATGAGCCAGATGAACCGCCATTAAATCTTGCTCTACTCGTTGGCCGCTAGGTAAAGCCAATAGCGCAGGATTATTCTGCCAATGGCCATAGATATTGCCGCTTAAATCTTGAACATTGACATTGAGGTGTAAACGGTTGGTAGCGCCTATTTCAGCAAACTCCGAAGTGGCTAATACCACTAAGCTAGCCACTGGCGAAACTTCAATACCTTGCTCACCAAGCCAGAGGGTTAGCTCAGTTTTTAGAGGTTCAGGCGCAATCACTTTAACCCGTGGCGAGCCAATAACCGCTAAGAGTTGTGATGCTTGTTGTACCAAAGGTGACTTCTCGACAACCGCATGCAGAGTGACCTGTAGGCCATTATTGGCAATAGGATGACTATCTAAGGTTTGCCACTCTTTTACTAGCCCTTCACTATGGCTAGATAACTGTTGCCCAATAAGCTCTTGCATTTGAGTGGTTTCATCATCATTGAGCACCTGCAAGTTTAATTGTGATGACTGACTATGTTGCTGAGTTAACCAGACACCAACCACTTGTGAAACCGCTCTTTGTAAGGCATCCATTTCGGCATGATAACGTGCTGTTTGGCCATTTTTAGGCCACCCCTCACCGGAAACGGTAACACTGACATTGTGAGAATCCTCTTCCCAATCTTGAGATTCTTGTAGTGCTAAATCCTGCAAAGACAAACTCACGGTCACACACGTATCATTGCCACTAAGGGTGGGAGAGGAGGTTGTCAGAGGAAGGGCTTGCATGCTCAGTCCTTCGAGCATATAGCTTCGTTGTTGCTCATATAGACTGGCAGATTGCTCATTTAATGAAGCATCCATAACCTGTGAGCTGTCAGTAACCGCTAAACTTTTATTACCTTGAATAAAGGCTGCCAGCTCTGCGGCGGCTTGGTTTTTTGCACTTGATATAGCCACACTGCCACGACCATAGGCACATGCTGTGGTTTGCATTGTTGCATCGGCTAAGACCTTCACCTCAGCCGCCAATGGTGTGGATAATAAGGCTAATAAACTTAACCCTATTGTTCTCATGTACGCTTCTCCAAAAATCCCTGAGGAGTGCCTACAGACACGGCAAACACTTTCATATCAGCGCTAGGACGATAAATGCCTTTTTCAGCTGTTTTCTTAATAGAGTCAGCTAGATCATTGTCTTTCCAACGAATAATCTCACCGATAGCACTATTTGCAGAAGGTGTCACATTTGCCACACCGATAGGTTCGACAAAACCGGCCTCATAGCTAAACACTATCATGGTTTCATTAGGTAACACGCCAGCATTTTGACCACGATCTAAACTTAATTGATTACCCTTAATCCCCATAACTTGTGTCGTTGCAGGCATTTCAGTCAACATTCGAGTAAGAAGAATATCTATGCCACGCGATGCCATATCATTAATTACCGCATTTACGTGGGCACTATCAAAATACCTAAAACCACTGACATAGCGGTTACTTGCCATGACATATTTAAGCTCAGACCGCTCACGAACATCTTCTGACTTAACTCGAATTTTACCTAGATTAGGGTGAGATAGTTTTTCGCGAGTATAAGGATTTAGCACTGCACTCGTCAGCTCTAAGGTGTAATCCATCCAACTGGTAATACTGCCTTCATTTTTTACCGTGCGCAGCGAGTCTAATTTAACAATATAATCAGGCTTAAGTACCTGCTGAGAGCTAACCTTTTCCGCTAATGCTTTAGCACCTTGTTGATCTAAGTATATTTGCTGCTCTTGCGATACGACATCATCATCACGCGTCACAATGCGAAAACGATTAATCCCCGCAAACTGATTCTCAAGCATCATTAACAGCTGTTGATCTTCAAATGCTCTTAATGCGTTAACACCTTCACCTTCACCACTCACTTTGGCTACATCAAAATACATACGTACGACAGGCTTTTTCAGAGGGCAACCATCGTTTTCATTATTCACATCAAAACTGCAACGATCTAAACCTTGAGTGTCAAAGTAAGACGGCACACGGATATCGTTATCATTAAAATCGTAAGCGCTTTTGGCGACCTCTGCATTTGAAGCTCGATTACTGACTTGTGACATCTGAGTCTGTTGAGCTGGCTTACTCTGACACCCAGCCAACATAGCAAGCGTGAGTAAAGAGAGAGAAACGTGTTTTATTAATTTCATAACAAATCCTAATTATCGAACATCCATTTACTAATAGGGGCTTGTACTTGTGTCTCCAGCCCTTGTAGTGCCATTGATTTAGCGATTGCAGAGCCAGCCCCCTTACCTTCAGCAACAAGATGACGCTGATGCAATACTCTAAATGGTGATTGAGCTTCGGTAATAGTGAGCAGCAGATTAGCTTGTGCCAAACGCTGTGAACCGCGATTGGCTTGCTTCCACTTCAGATTAGTTTTCACTAACAACCGAGTATTACCACTTTGGGGAAGTGAACTGCTCAACGCAGATTTAATCTCAGCTAATTCATGGCTAGCAATCACTTGACAAGAAACCGCATCGAGCGCTTTGCGCCTCTCAGCCATTAATGACTCAAGTTGAAGAGATAAAGCCGTATGTTCACCGTCAAGTAACTGAAGTACTCGTAAACGTTTATTCGCCATGTCGAACGTTTCACCATAATGAAGCGCCCAAATAAACTTTTGGCTAGGTTGTGACGGTGAACTTGATAAACGAGACAAAATAGCCAACTCATTTTCTAAGTTTGCTACTAGAGTGGATTTTTTGATCCCAAGCAGTAAAGCCGTTTCATTTTGAGATTTCGCGGCCTCTAACTCCTGAACACCTTCTAAAGTAAAAGGCAGGCTATTCATTTGACTAGATTGCTTAAAATTGCTTTCTGTATGGCTGTTATTAGTGGTTAATGTTTGAGTTTGCTCAACACTATAATCAACACTTAATTGTGCCACTATTTCACTTAGGGCTGCATCTCTGGCAGAGATACGATCGCTGCCTACCCCGACACCAACAATAAAATCATCATGTTGGCCTGAATGAGTAACCCATTCAGGCCAAGCATATACAGAAGAACTAAAAGCAATTGCCCAACAAAAGGCAAATAGGCTTTTAATCATTAGCTTTTAGCTTCCTGCTCTTGCTGAAGTTGTTTAACAGCATCGATGGTTGCAAGCTCTAAATCAATGATTTCATTAGCTTCTAATGCTAATTCTAACTGGTCCTTTGCTTTTAATAACGCTGTACCAAGGTCGTTTGGATCTTCTTCTTTCTTTTCGTCGAAACTCAAAGATTTAAAAACAGAACCAGTAAGATGGGCTGCCGTCGCTTTGGCAACCGCAGTACTATTCTCGGATAAAATGTATGCAGATTTAGCGATTTCTACCGTTAACGTTCCAGCTAACTGAATGTTTTGATCGTAAACATTTTCATTAGCCTTGGTATAAGCAGTAATTTTGTGGCCAATTTTTTCATCCTCACTAGCCGCTCCAGCATCAAACTGATCAATCGCTAGCTGCAGCTCTTCAGGAGTAGCGTCTTTGTAAGCATATAAAAAAGCTTGTACATCTTTATAGTTTTCAGTTTGCTTTCTATACTCACCAATCACATTACGTTGACGTTCTAATACAGCCGCTGCCATATTAAGAAACTCATCAACACCAGGTTGAATAGTAACAGGCTCATATCCTAAATTATCCATTTTGACAGTTAGTTCAGATACAGCTTGTTCTCGGTCAAGCGTGGCAGCCGATTTATCAGATGTAGAGACGCAACCAGTAAATAGAGGAGCACAGAATAATGCAAAAATGAGAGGGTTTTTCACAAGACAATTCCTTTTAAGATGAAATACCAAGGAAGTGCCATTTAAAAAATACTTGAGGAAAAAATACCTTTTATAAATTTTAATTAACTCTTACCCTTGAGTTGAGGCGGCATAATACAACAAAAATGTATGAAACAACTGATATATATCGTTTTTTTTGAAAGACATCACAATGTTAAACCACTTGTCTAATAGCAATAAAACCAAAATAACCAAGTTAACATCTAAAAAATCAAGATAACCCAAAATATAAAACTAACAATATCAATCACAACAACTTTCTATACTAAAAACCGATTAAAAGTAAAAGAATATTCATAAAATATCGATATCTAAAAAATAAACAAAAAAGTCTTTATATAGGTAGACCTGCAGCGCTTTAAAGCAGAGGCACCAAAATGGTTTTCAAACGCACCAAAATTGACGTTCAATCTTACTTCCAATTCAGCCGTGACATTGGCGCTATACCCGCTCAAAAATCAAACAAAAAAGTGGCGATCATTTAAAGATCTTGTCACGCTTTGGTGCATAAACACTCAGATCGAGATCAATTTAATCAACAGAGATATCAACAAGTAATCCACGGGGGATCTAAAGTTAATCAACATAAAGTGGAAAGCATTAAGGATCTGTTTTTTAAAGAAAAAATACATCGATATTTTTTTGTGGATTTTGATTAGCTTAGTAAATTTCAGATCTCAGTAAAAAAGTTATACTCAAAATATATCGCTAAAAATAAGCCAGATCGCAGCGCAGATCGACTGATTAGTCGATGTCAACCATTCTACTCGCTTTTTTATACTAGATTTTCACGCTTTTTCAGCATACCAACCAACAAGCAATAACTCTGCTTCCCCAGCACTCGATCCAATATTTAGACCTAACAAATGCACGCCAATCAGCACCAATCTAATTAACCCAGTATTAGCCTAAATAATTTAGATCGAAATCAATCAGCCCTTTAGGCAGTAATGACTCAATTAACATGAAGATAAACCGAGTAGGCTATGACCAACACCCACTGCGAGCGATAACACACGCAGCAACTATAGATAAACATGGCGGCATCAAGGTGGTAAAAACGTCGAAAGTGAGCTCGATAGCGGGAGTTAACATGGGCAATCGTGATATTTTGAAGTCTAAATAACCAAAGTCTAGAGAACAGCTTACGCTAGCGCGGGTTTGATGAGCATGGTGGGTAAGATGCCATGTATAAAAACAGACTCAGTTGTTACTGCCTATGAATTGTGCAATTCAAAGCCTTTGGTTAATAGCCACTAGGGCGCTGAAGTTCCACGTGAAACTTCACCTCCTCGTTTATTCCACTGTAGTTATGTGATGTTCAAGATAAGTTAACCCAATTTGTAACTGAAAAACTTACGTTTATCGGGACCTACTGCATTAGTACTGATTTTATTAGGATGTTTATATTCATCCCAACTGGCGACATTTCGCCCCTTATTTAAATGAGGAAAGTTTAAATGAGGCAAATTTGAGTGGGAAGATGGTTTCAGATCGCAAGATAGCGCGCCGTTCAAAGGTTCAACCGATAAAAATGTCATAAGCTTTGCCAAACTGTCAGCATCACTAATATCAATACTAATAAAGTTAGCTTGCTCGCTAAAGTAATCAAAAACTTGTTTTTTATGATTATGATAACAATCAACCAAATGCATCGCACACATAGGATCATCCACCCGATTAATCGAAAAACTGTGATTAAAACTGCGCTTTAAAATGGGATGAAACCGCCCCGTTTTATCATCAAGGTGCACCAACATTCGACTAAGTAACATCTGCATCGATGGCACCCAAGCATCTAGCGCCCGGTCTAAGTAAACAAATTTAGCTTGTGGATATAAACCATGTAATTGGCGATAATCACTGAAACACGGTGCGTCAGACACCACATCCGCCAACTCGAATGCCTGCTTAGTAAACGCCTGATGAGCCACTTTAAAGCCCTGTTCTAACAAAGCCACACTAACACTCGTGGTTCCTGTTCAGGGATTAGGAGGATACAAGTTTAGCGATATATGCTGTATGTGTTGTTGCTTATGTAACTCTGTATAAATTGCTTTTAAAAAAAATATGTATGTTAAACGTCTATTTCAAAATAAAAGCCAGTAAAACACTGGGAATTGACTCTAGTGGCCAATAAAAATTATGACTGGTCAACTTGTTTTTGGACAAAACCTTGTTGAACGAAGCCGCTTCGCGACAGCTATTCTTATTTGTTAGAGTTGGGGATCTAAACCGCAAGCATCGCATAAGCTGAGTTTGTGCAAAGAAAGGTTCGAAAGTGTCTACTGATTATGTAGCTATTCTGACTATATTCTTGATAATGGCCGAAAAATGCAGAATATGTTCGCCAAATAAAGTACAGCCCCCCATAAATACAGTAATATGACTCCGTCACATTAGTAGCAAGGAGTTCATGTGAGTCAAGAAGATGAAAAATACCCAGCTAGCGCAATATCTTCGTGGAGCGGCTTCGTTTATCAAGGGAAAGTTGCTCTATATCATTCACTTAAACTTATTCACGATGGTGACTTGGATTTCGAGCTTCAGCTAGACAGTAGCGACGACTTCGCTATTTATATGGCCGGAAAGCTACACTCTGCTCATCAAGTTAAAGCCAAGATTAGTAATTATCACAGTGGCTACACCAAGGCGCTAGAGCAGTCCACTTTAATCGAATACGACAAAATAAAAGGGACGTCCCGTTACTTTCACGTATCCGTAAAGCTAGACAATACCAATGATCACAAAGGCGCTAGCGGAGAAATAGTGAAATTCTACCGTTACGGAGACAACTTTCATTGTGGACTGGGTGAAATTGAAGGGCTGACCAAAGAACTCATTAAAAAAATATGTGAGAAACAGTCCATCACCTTCAACGATAACCTTATTAATTTTAACTATTGCTTGCTGTCAGAAAAAATAAGCACGAAGGCAATACATAACCATAAGTTAAATCAAGTAGACGGTCTTTCAGAAAATAAAGCCGCATACGAGGGGCGTATCAAGGCCACAAAAATCTTAGAGGACCTTTTGACAAAAAATCCCTATCAGGATAGGGATTACTATGCAGTTGAATTAAAGGCTAGGCTCCAAACTCATCTAGAAGAAAGACTGGACCAGGCGCTACCAACAATGAATGACGTCGCTTATGAGAGAGCTAGGCGTTTGTGTGAACACATTCACGAAATGCCCATCAACGAATTAAAAACCCTATGCCAGATGATGAAACCATCCGAGCGGTTCCAAGGTGTTCAGACGAATGACATCAGACGATACACCAAGCTTATTCAGACTATTTCGGTCGAGCCCATATTCAAACATCTCCCGCACTACCTTGACAGCGAAAATCGGTTCTACGTACCTACCGCTCTCGATGTGGATGAAAGCGAAGAGTGTGAGTCTGACATGATCAGAGAGATGAAGAACAACGGGGATCTGCTGAGACTACTTTTTGAGTACAACCATCTAATCGCCAGCAAAGCGGAAACCTCATTCATCTTTAATACAAGATTCACAAACTCAGATGATTTCGATAACAAGCCAGCCACTGAAAAGCTTGAAAGCAATATCACCAAATCGCTATGCATTAGCGTAATGACAAAAGATGACGCAGAGGGGCGATTGAATGATAAAACAACTCATTGATGAAGCACTTATTGCCCATGGCTTTGTGAGTAAGCGAGAACTCGACACCACAAGTTTTTATGTTCGCGAGTCTGGGTCTGCCATTAGATTCGCAATCGTACATACTTTAGACAGCCTTCTTGACCCAGCCGAGCTAAATAGCCGAATCAATCGCCTTGCTCCTGAGGAATTTCTCAGAAATCCAAGCTTCAAGAAAAACTGCGATTTAATTTGTATTCATCGCCTTAATGTTCTGGCCGAATTCAAGGATCAAGAAGAGGAGATCTTCGCAATCGAAGAAGATCCGCATTTTTATAAAAAGTATGTCCTCTATTACAGTGTTGCGGAAGAAAGTGCTATCACTGATTTTACCTACGAAAAACTGGTGGATATGATTTCTGACAAAAGGGAATTTCTTAATTACAAAGAAAACCCTCTTGCCCCCACGCAATACAGCTTCGCAGCGAAGACCTTTATCAAGCTTCCTTTTTTGGAGCTACCTAGTCATCAAGGAAATCTCGTTCCCTTGAGGCTGCAAGCAATTGAAGCCGTTGCGGAAGCTGGTCTGAACGATACATATTCGACTATCCAGAAAGTTACAGACGAAAACGCCGACGAAATGATTAAGGAAATGATTAGCTATGAAGTGGAAAATATCCAAGATTGAAGTTTCTAGCTTCAAAGCATTCAAGCATATCTACTTGGATCTTGGCGAGTCGTCCTTACTTACTCTGGACGGCCCTAACGGTTATGGGAAAACAAGCATCTTCGACGCCATCGAGCTGCTGCTCACCGGTCAGATTAGTCGAATACAAAACCTATTCAAGACATTATTAACAGAGAAAAAGAGAGATTACACAGATAATCTATTCTGGAACAGTCGCTCCGGTGATAAAGACTTCTGTATTAAAATTGAATTTACTGATGATGATCGTAAACTCGTTTTGGCCAGGTATTGTCCAGTTAAGATATTCAAAAATCCGGCAAACAATCGTGCGGACAAGTACGAAAACTTTAAGCTTTACAAATTGCCAAGGTTTGAGTCGTCTGACTTTACGCAGAGTAATCAGATTGCCGACAATTTCCTTGACGAAGTTTTCGGAAAAGATTTCAGGGAAAACTTCTCCTTCCTGAACTATCTGGAGCAAGGACAAAACCGGCTATTACACACTCGGGTAGACAAACGTAAGGATAAACTAGGAAATCTCTTCAATATCAGCGATATCGAAGCTGAGATAAAAAGCTGCAACACCATATATAGTAAACTCACAAAATACATCAAAAATCCTGAACGTACGGCAAAAGCTGCATCGCTTAATGAAGAGATAGCCACTCTAAGGGGAGCCTTGCAGGCAGATACTGGGATCGTTGAGTACAAAAAACTCTCAACAACTGATGTCCAACCAATATGGGACAAGGAGATTCTGTTCTCAACCTATTCAGCAGCAGACCATACTGCCTACCAGGAATCTGTTCGCAAGATTATCGCGCTTCTGCCACTTAAAGCCACGATAAAAAATAGGGTTCACAACGAGGCAATCGATGCCGATATCGAACGTAACGAAGAATCTCTGAGAAGCTTAGCTCAGTTCGGTAAAGACCTTGACAAGCTTGATGGGCTTGAAGCAATCAAGAAGAGGATTGATGAATTGGAGCGTTCAGCGGCCATCATCAAGCGCGGAGCCTCGATGATCAAGGTCGAAGAAGCCCAAACACTCCCAAGCTGGGCGGATGGGCGCCTTGAATGGTTTGAGTTACAAATTGAATCCCGAGACAGTCTACGCAAAAAAAGCAGCGCCAATGCGGACATCATAGCCGAATTGGAACGCCTGAAAAGGCAGCTGATTGATGAACATAAGAAGTCCTATGCCGATGAGCAGTTGTGCCCTCTCTGTGGCATGGACTGGGAAAATCATAAATCAATGGTGGATGCCATTGAAGCAAGAACCAAGCAAATCTCTGAATCACTAAGCAAGGACGGTAAGGACTTAGTTAACCTTATAGCTGCTATGGACGCTGAGCTGAAGCTCATCGACACCCATATCCAAGACAGCTTGAAAGTTCTCAAGCCTACATTTGAACCAAATCTTCATGCAGAGCTGACCAAAATTAAGCTTCGGCTCCCAGCAATAACCCAGCTAATGGAGAAGCTGAAAAGCGACAATATTCAATTTACTAACTCATTTACGGAAAGTGATGACGTAGCAAATGAGCGACTTGAAAAGCTCAAAACGATTCTAAGGAATAAAAAACAGATTGAAGCTGATGCTTTAGCGCTGCCGGAGGACTGGCGAGAAACAACAAACAGCGCCTTCAGAGACCTACAGGACTTCTACATAATCACGCCTGAAGACTTGAGGGATAAAGAGCAGTACATATCGATTAAAGCTAACGAGGCTCAAAATGTCAGGCTTCAAACCTGTATTTCCGATCTTAAACTTATCGAAAAAGAAACCCTAGCGGCCCAAAAAGCACAAGATAAAATCAAAAAGCTCCGCGACACCCTGAAGGAGACAGAGCAAAGGTATGCCGACCAGACAATTTCGGCTATTGAACTCATATTCCACATTTACAGTGGCCGACTGATCCAAAATTACCAGCGAGGTCTCGGCCTGTTTATCGAGAGCCGCGAAGGTACACAGTTGAGATTTCTGACTGCCGAGAAGTCTGAACACGACGCAGTCATGTCCATGAGTTCTGGCCAGGTGTCAGCCCTCAGCCTTGCCTTCTTCCTCTCCCTCAATAAGGTCTATGCTACCGTACCTCTCATCTTGATTGATGATCCGTCGCAATCCCTGGATGAAATCAATGTGGCCTCCTTGACTGACCTACTCCGTTGCGAACTCAAGCATTGCCAGTTGATAGTCTCCTCTCACGAGGACGATATATCGGCTTATATGCGCTACCGGTTTGACAGAGCAGGTTTGACAACAGGTTCTCTAAACATGCAGCTCTTGGCGAAAGATGCCTTGTAAAAGCAGCCCGCGGTAAGCCGCAGAGCTGGATGATTGTGATATTCATATGGATGGGCTAGCCATCCTGAATAGGATGTCAAAAACAACAATGGAATCTGGTTTTGCGCTTTCCTTCATTAGGAAAGTATTCCAAAATCAGGCCCCTATTAATGTACCTTCTGTCAGTCATAACTTACTTTGGGCATAAATAATTATTTGGTATTTATCGCTCTATCGATTCGAGATAGACCCAGTTAGTAAAACTCGCGTGTAGTTGCAATCCATATACCCAATCAATAAATTCACCAAGAGGTTGGCCATCAAGACTAGCATCAATGGTTTTGTTCCTGAAGGTAGTAGGGAGATCCTTAGGGTTATTACCTATACTCCACACTTCGCTATGGCCAATGGCATTCCTTAGGTGTCTAGCAAACGGATACCATTCCTGCCGTTTGAAGGAGTCGAGTTGCCCATTAGATTGAGCATACTTTTTAGATGCCTCAAATGACTCAAGTAGCATCATCAAGAAGGTTTGCCTGACAAATGTTTTAGCTGAACCATCGGAAAGAGCTTGGGAGAATTCAACTGAATATTTAAGCCAAAACTCAGGCCCCTTTTCATTTTCAGCTAATACATATATCTGATCACCTGCCAATTCAATCTTATGTTGCGCAATTATTTCTGCGGTAGGTTCTTTAGTCGCTAAGCCATAAGCGCCGAGACTAAACCAAAATGTTTCTCTAAAATAATTGAGTTTTGCTAGACATTCTTTTTTTGATTTCATTTGTTTACCAATATTGAAGAGAATATTACCGCAAGCAACCATAGGACCTTAGAATCTAAAGGTTACGAATAAAATAACTCTGAATGGTAATCCCCCCGAAAAATAACAGCTGTTAAAAGTAGAGTTTTCTCGTAAGTTAAACGCAGGAGGTTCTATATGAAAAAGTCGCGGTACACGGATAGTCAAATTATGACGATTTTGAAGCAAGCTGAAGCTGGTACGCCCGCACCTGAGCTTTGCCGAGAGCACGGTATGAGCAGTGCAACGTTTTATAAATGGCGTGCTAAATATGGGGGAATGGATGCATCACTCATGGCTCGGATGAAAGAGCTAGAAGATGAAAATAGGCGACTCAAAAAAATGTACGCAGAAGAGCGTCTTAAAGCTGAAATCATTCAGGAAGCTATGGCAAAAAAGTGGTAAAGCCCTGTGAGCGAAGAGAACTCGCTCAGTTTGCGGTGGCTAACCACAACATCAGTATTAGTAAGGCCTGCTCGGCTTTCTTTATCAGTGAGACATGCTTTCGTTATCAAGCAAAATTATCGGCGGAAAATACACAGATTTCAAATTGGCTAATTAAGCTGACCGAAGATGAAAGTGATTGGGGCTTCGGTCTGTGCTTCGATTATTTACGTAATGTAAAAGGCAAGCCATGGAATCATAAGCGAGTGTACCGAATTTACTGTGAGCTAGCGCTGAACCTGCGTATTCGTCCAAGACGTCGACTCAAACGAAATGCACCGGAACCACTAAAAGAGCCGATAAAACCTAACCAAGTATGGTCTGTCGACTTTATGCATGACCAGTTATCAGATGGTCGAAATTACCGATTATTTAATGTCATAGATGATTATCGGCGTGAAGCTTTAGTGATTGAACCAGGATTTTCACTTCCTGCTGTAAGGGTTATTAGAGCGCTAGAGCAGGTATTTGAGTATCGAGCTAAGCCAACAGTTATTCGCTGTGACAACGGCCCTGAGTTTATCAGTACTGAGTTTACAACGTGGGCTAAATGCCAGAATATTCGAATTGAATATATTCAACCAGGTAATCCACAACAAAACGCTTATATCGAACGACATAACAAAACAATTCGGTACAGTTGGCTCAGCAAGTACCTGTTCGAATCAATTAAAGAGGTGCAGGACTATGCAACTAAGTGGTTATGGTTTTACAATCATGAAAGACCACATAAAGCTAATAACGGCAGGCCACCACTGATGGCTGCCTAACTTCTATTTTTAATTGCAGTTAAAAATGGGAGGATTACCGTAACATCTTAGCCTTTGCAACTCCCTATAACTATCTGCAATAAAATGGAATTTGGATTTATGCTTTGATTGATTAATTGATAAGCAGAGGCTCTTTGCTAGCCAACAGATAACTTAGCGGCGTCATGCCACATTACATCAGGTATTGGATGCTCTAATCGCCATGTGATATTCATCGGTTGTGAACCGCTATAGCTGACATAATGTACTTTGCCAAAATTCACGAATCCCATAGTGCGGCCATTTTCGTCTTTTGACTGCTCTCGAACAAACAACAGTATGGTTTTCCTTAGCTTTTGTTGCTCAATATAACTCTGGCCTCGACCACGTTCTGGCCGTGCGCTATTTTGCGATTGCCAGTGGAATAGATGTTCGCTAATGGCATAGTCGTGATACATGGTTGTCGGTGAAAACTGCTTCTCTGATTTGTTTAACGTTACAAATAAGCATTCAAGATTTTGGTCATTAATAGCAAGCACACCTTCTCTTGATGGCGATTTAGCTACAAATGTGCTTGCACCAATTGCTGCTAAAATTTGCTCACGAGTATAACGAGAGTGCACTTTCAACGCTGTGGGTTGGAGTAATTCCAAATCCATTTCTTGATGGTGTACCCGGTTGATCAGTATCGCCAATACTGCCAACAATTCTTCCTGTAACGGTTTATTGCGTAGCATCAGCAAGCTAGCCGCTAAACTGTTAACGTTTAAAGCCGTACCTGATTTATCCCAAAAGTTGTAGTGGCACATCAAAGCAAACTGATTTTGAATAGGATCTAGTCCGTCAAAGAGAAAATCATTTTCGCATAACTGTTTGATAAACTTTAAATAGGATAATGACGTGCAACTGAGTAAGTGGAAGTTAATCGCGCGATAATAAGCTTTAGCTAAATCGGGCTGAACTGCAGGTTCTGTAATCTTATTCCCCTGAACGGCCTCGACTAATAAGGTCCATCCACTTTGGCCATTAATCTTTATGCGATAAATGTCTTCAAGACTCACTTGCGGGTTCATGAGTAAAAAGTAGCCTAACGTGAGCGGCAGGTCAGTTTGATGTTTAAAGTTTGCCATTAGACTGGTTAATCGATTGGAATTGAGCGTTGCGCGGCTAATATTACGCAAAATCATCGACTGCGCTTTCTCCTCAAGTTCAATTCGGCACCCTAGCGGTAGATGCGGAAAGTCATTCAGAATTTCATCTTTAATCGACTGATTGGTTTTACCGACTAACGCTCTAAACTTCTGTGAAAAATCATATTCATCGCGTGAATTTCCGACAAAATCTAATATGGTGCAACACTGTTTATCATCGGTGAGACGCAAACCACGGCCAAGTTGTTGCAGGAATATAGTCAAGCTTTCCGTTGGCCGTAAAAATAACAAGGTATCGACCTCTGGAATATCGACACCTTCGTTGAAAATATCCACCACACACAAAATAGATAATTTGCCACTAACTAAGCTCTGCCGCTTTTGTTGGCGTTCAGAACGATTATCACTGGTCAGCACATCGGCGCTGATCCCCGCCAAATTGAACTTCTTCGCCATGTATTCGGCGTGTTCCTTGGTTACACAAAAGGCTAACGCCTTGATATTATTTATATCTGTTACAGTTTCAACTAGGCTGCGAATAATGCGCGTCACGCGTTGTTCATTGTGAGTGTATAAATTGCTCAGCTCAGCGACATCATAACGACCACGACTCCAATTTAACTTGCGAAGATCGGTCTCATCATCGATCGCAAAATATTGAAATGGACATAAATGCCGTTGATTAATAGCTTCGGGTAAACGTATTTCAGCGGCAATGACACCGCAAAAGTCAGCCAAAATATCGACACCATCATGACGCTCTGGTGTAGCCGTAAGCCCCAGTAAAACCTTAGATTCAAAATGAGCTAAGAGTCCACGATAACTGCTCGCAGCAACATGATGGACTTCATCAATCACAATATAATCATAAAAATCAGCCGCTAATGGCAGGTTATCAAGTTGCAGATTCAAGCTTTGGATTGATGCAAATAAGTGTTTGTAACTATTTGGTTTATGCTCTGCCACCCATAGCTCGCCAAATTGATTATTCTTTAACACGCCGCGATAAGCGCTGAGGGCTTGCTGTAAAATTTCTTGCCTATGAGCAACAAATAGAAAATTAGCTTCTGGATACCGTTTATAAAATCGCGCGAAATCGAACGCAGATATAATAGTCTTGCCCGTGCCTGTCGCCGCGACAATAAGATTTTTAAAACGGCCATGAACGCTTCGTTCTACTGCAAGCTGTTCGAGGATTTCTCGCTGATGCGCAAACGGCTTAATGTCAAAATGAAATGAGCTCGATTCAGTGCCACAGCCTTTCGCTTCTTTGAGCGCATTGTTTAACTTTTCTTTACTGTTCGCATCACCGCTAAAAAGCTCAAATTCGTTCGATTCCCAGTAAGTTTCAAAAGTGCTGAGTGATTTATCAATAATGTGGGGAATTTCTTGGGTGGTGATCTTAAGGTTCCACTCAAGCCCGCTGGTCAATGCAGAATGCGATAAATTTGAAGAACCGATATAACCAGTATGAAAACCCGTATTTCGTAGAAATAAATAGGACTTTGCATGCAGCCTTTCGCGTTTAGTGTTGTAACTTAATTTTACTTGGCTATTGGGTAAACTGGCTAGAAACTCGACGGCCTTAGCATCAGTCGCGCCCATATAAGATGTCGTGATGATACGTAACTCTTTACCACTGCGTGTAAATTCCTCAAGTTCATTTTTGAAGATACGAATACCCGCCCACTTGATAAATGACACCAGCCAATAGATTTTATCTGATGAGCGGATCTCACGTTTAAGCTCACTTTCAAGCGATAATCCCGCATTACTACCACAAAAAAGCTCACTCTGAGTGAGCCCTGTTAATGGAAATATGGCGGCCGTATATTTAGGTAAATCAGTTGCAATAGGATTTTGCTTGTTAAAGAGAGCCGTGAGTATCCGACCTTGGCTATCGATGAGATTTTCATCAATAAAATCATCATCGTTAATGTGCTCTTTGAGCCACATCACTAACCGATTAGCCAAACTGATTTGATTGATAACTTGGTTTTCATCTGCGGGAACAGAATTAATCACATATTCAATGACTTTAGTCAAAAAACGTGAGAGCCAAACACTTGCCTCAGCAACTTCTAGCTTCCTTTCCCCAACAAAAAATATGTCCTTATCTAAGCGCTGCTCAATGAGTTGAGTAATAAGCTTTTCGTAAATCCCGACCTGTTCCATAGCCAGATATGCCCCAAGACTAACAATCAAAGTGCTAGTGAATATATCACATAAGAAATTGATTCAAGATGATATTTTATATAATGGCTTTATATTTAGCTTAGGGATAAATACCACTTAGACTTTGACTCATAATATCCACAGCGCAAACCTGTTTAGCCTTGAGTAAAATGCACAGTAGAAATAGTATTGCTCAGCTCACCAGCTTTCAGGCATTAGCCACTAATGAGATCCATTTCAAAATAGCCACTAATATTAAACTGTGAAGCTCAACTAAAAATACGCAGTTAATTCCACCATCGTAAACCTGCCCTGCCAGTGATTTATGAATTTAAATCCCTTGTCACTTTCATTTCTAATCGATCGCTGTAAAATCCGCGCCTTGTTTTAGTCTTTAACCTTAAGCAGTCCATTTTTGATGATTGATCTCAACCTACTACCACTCTATTTAACCACTGTAATTGCGCTGCTGCTGATCCCTGGCCCTGACATGCTATTAATCGCCAGTTCTAGCCTAAGCTATGGTAAAAAGGTGGGGGTTTATGCCAGCTTTGGTAATGCCACATCGGGGCTTATTTTGACATTGCTGGCGGCAATGGGCGTTTCTGCACTCATAGCGGTTAATCCATTAGCTTTAGAACTACTTCGTATATTAGGTGCCGCCTACTTATTGAAGATGGGATGGGATTGTATTCGCAGCAGTGCAGCCGATGCCCCGCAAATTGAGCAACAAGATAATATTGCTAAACAACTGTACCGACGTGCAGTGATGAGCAATCTGCTCAATCCTAAAGCTTTGATCTTTTTTGTATTGTTTTTACCGCAATTTGTCTCGACTCAGCTAGCCACGAGCTCTGGCCAGCAAATGTTAGTCTTAGGTCTATTACTCAATGTGATGGGATTACTATTTAATCTATTATTGGTCGCTATGGTGGGTACATTAGGTAAGTCATTACTTAATAACGATAAATTTAGACAAAATCAAAATAAGTTTATGGGGATCATCTTTTTTGCTTTAGCCATTTGGCTTTTGGTATCACAGGTTAAAAGTATTAGTTAACCCAGCTTTAACGCGTTGTTGGCTGCTGTACTAACTAATATAAGCCTACTAAATATAAGCTTATGAACAGTAAGCCGCCGACAAACGTACGCCTTTTACCTGCTAATTACCCAGTGTTGTTTAAACCACACTTTGACACTGACTAATAAAGTAAAGCCGCCTCATTCTGAGTGATCAATAACTAGTTATCACTAACACTCAATAATGCTTAGCCATTAAGTCATAGCCCTAAAATAAACGACTTAACCACCCCACTCTTTCCCCTGTAAACAGCTACCACTGATCGCCCAGCGCTTGCCTCTTTTACTACACTGTTAATGATTGATAAATCTGCAGCGCTATACCATTCGTCACTTCCCCCTGTGTCAGGATTGTTGTCACCCCTTAAAATCATCCAATAATTAAATAAAGGGGGCGGTCAATGAGAGCTCAATGGCACGATATTCACCTGAACGTAAAGACGCTGTCTTAAAGAAATTATTACCTCCCCACAATATGACGGTCACGGAAGTGGCTCGCAGTGAGGGGATCTCCTACCAAACCCTGTATCATTGGCGAGATAAAGCCAAAAAAGAGGGTCGCCCTGTGCCAGGTAAAACATTAACCAGTAATGATTGGTCAGCTGAAGCTAAGTTTGCAGTTCTCATTGAAACAGCACCAATGTCAGAAACTGAAATCAGCCAATATTGCCGAGAAAAAGGCTTGTTTCGAGAACAAGTTCAGCAGTGGAAACAAGATTGTTTAGGTGGTTTTAAGACGAGTGAAGTTCAAGCTAAAACGATTAAGCAGCAAGCCAAATCAGACAAGGCAGAAATAAAATCCCTGCAACGAGAATTACGTTATAAGGAGAAGGCACTCGCTGAAGCTGCGGCTTTACTGGTGCTTAGAAAAAAGCTCAATGCGCTTTGGGAGGACGACAGCGAGGAGAGTTAACGCCTTTGCCTAAGCGCATAACACTGGTGGATTTAATACAAGAAGCTTATGCCCACGGTGCGCGTCTTTACAAAGCTTGCGCTGAAGCAGAGTTAAGTAAACGGACGTATCGCCGCTGGTATCGAGCAGGAAAAGTGCAGGCAGATTTAAGGCCTACGGCAGTAAGACGGGCGCCTGCTAACAAGCTTAATGATGATGAGCAAGAGCAGATATTGGCAACCTCTAATGAGGTAAGGTTTGCAAGCCTACCTCCCTCACAAATCGTGCCGACACTGCTTGATGAGGGGGTCTATATCGCTTCAGAGTCGAGTTTTTATCGAGTGTTAAAAGCCAATGAACAATTAAATCGGCGTGGGCGAAGCCAAGGCGTAACAAAAAGAAGCAAACCAGATGCTTACGTTGCAGATGGGCCAAACAAAGTATGGTCTTGGGATATTACTTATTTAGCCTCGGTCATCAAAGGGCGCTTTTATTATCTGTATATGTTTGAGGATATTTATAGCCGTAAGATAGTGGGTTATGAAGTCCATGACCGAGAATGTGGTGAGCTAGCGGCCGAGTTAATGCAGCGCAATATGCTACGTGAGCAATGCTTCAAAAAACCGTTAGTACTGCACTCTGATAACGGTGCTCCGATGAAGTCATTGACGATGAAAGCCAAGCTTGAAGAGTTAGGTGTTACCGCTTCGTTAAGTAGACCAAGCGTAAGCAATGACAATCCTTACTCCGAAGCATTATTCAGAACCTTAAAGTATCGGCCGGAATGGCCTAGCTCTGGCTTTAAAAACATCACCGAGGCACGGGAATGGGTAGAAGAGTTTGTGACTTGGTACAATACCAAACATAAGCACAGTAAGCTCAATTTTGTATCACCGAGTGAGCGACATGCGATGCAAGATAAAGCGATTTTATCTAAGCGTAAGGAGGTACTAGAAGAGGCAAGATCAAGAAACCCTAAACGCTGGCCAAACGGTATAAGGAACTGTGACGTTATCGGTGAGGTAGTGTTGAACCCAAAAAAAGAGTCTGAAACTGAAACAAGAAATGCAGCTTAAAATTTAAGTAAAGAGTGCCAACTACCTTGAAAAACACCGACTTGATGCCATGACTAACCTTCCTTTAGCCTAAAATTAATGATGGCTCCGACAAGTAATATGTGCACTGATTTAGGTGAACTATCGTCACCGTTTTGTACGTATATAATCAAATAACCTGCAAATAGAAATGGATCTTTATGTTAGATAAAAGCCAGCTGAGCAATAGACCCAAGATGCTCGACCAACAAGCTGAAATCGCCAAATTTGATGCTCTAGCGCAGGAGTGGCGCGATCCTAAAGGTAAATTTAAGCACGTATTAGCCTTTAATCAGACTCGCTTAACCGCCATAGAAGATGCCATAGCAGGTCATTATCAACGAGATTTAACTCAAGACGTCTGCTTCGAAGGTTTGTCGATCTTGGATATTGGTTGTGGTGTAGGCCTACTATGCGAACCGTTAGCCAGTCAGGGGGCTGATGTAACCGGTATCGATGCCAGCGCCCATAATGTGTTATTGGCACAACGGCATGCTAAAAGTTGGTCGATCAAAGTCGAGTATCTACATTGCTTAGCCGATGATTTACTGAATAAATCACTCCAATATGATGTGATTTTAAATACCGAAGTAATTGAACATGTCGACGACCAACGCCAGTTAATCGATGTGTGTTTTCAGCTGTTAAAACCAGGAGGATTATTGGTGATGGCGACCCTCAATCGCACGATAAAATCCTATCTTATCGCCATTATCGGGGCTGAGTATGTCATGGGGTACCTACCCAAGGGCACTCATGATTGGCGTCATTTTGTGAAGCCACAAGAGATAGATAACATGATATCGCGCCACGGATTAACCACCATAAAAGTGGAAGGAATGCGCTTTAATCCATTTTTCAACCAATGGAAAACCAGCCGCCAACCCGACGTAAACTATTTGCTCTATGCCCAAAAACCGCTTTAAAACTGGCTAGCAGATACCGCCATCACATTATGCGGTATGGCGTTTATTTATCGTTATAACGTGCTTACCTACAAGATCTAAATAGGCTTTTCACTTATGATGCCATAATGGCTTAGATTGACATTAACTCGATTTTAATCGGTTAATGCGGCATAAAGCTTAATCATCTTGTGACTCAATATAGGAAAAATAATGGCGAAAATAGAACTGATTGTCGGTACAACACTGGGCAGTGCCGAGTATGTTGCTGATGAATTAGCGGCACAATTAGAGGCTTTAGATCACCAAACTCAAGTACATTTAACCCCAGAACTGAGCGATCTTGACCCTAAATGCCTATGGTTAATCGTGTCATCAACCCATGGTGCAGGCGATCTACCTGACAATATTCAGCCTTTTTACGAAGAAATAGTGGCCAAAAACCCCGATCTTAGTCGAACCAAATATGCTTTGTGTGCCATTGGCGACTCCAGCTACGACACTTTTTGCCAAGGGCCTGAAAAATTAATTGAAGCGATCGAAAATTGCGGAGCACAAGTCTATGTGGATAAGATCCAGATCGATGTGCAATACGATCCTATCCCTGAAGAGCCAGCTCAGGCTTGGTTAAGCACTTGGCAAGATCATCTCTAACGATCCCATATCCGTATAACTCTAGTAATAGCCCACAGATTAGATCACACTTATCCACGTATTACGATCTTAAATGATAAATATGTGGATAACCTATTATTTGATCATGATCTAACTCTGTATTATTCACTGACCTCGATGACCAAAGATCACCCTTGTGGATAAGTAGGCGATCTATCCCCAAGCTTACGCCAGTTAGATCGCGATCAGATCACAGGATCAGAATGACGCTATCTATTGATATTAAAGGTGAATTAGAGTTATCCACCGAAAAGTGCGATCCTAATAGTAAACATAATAAAGGATCTATATAAAGATCTTAAGATCTATTAAGCAGATCCACTTGAGATCGAAAGGGCTAAATTGATCTTTCACCAAATGCCTTCCAGGTGCTAAAATGCTCGGCTACTCGATGGTTCGTTTGTCGGTAGCGAATATCAATCTACTTTCAATTTCGATACAGGTTTTATTTAAGGTACTGTGATGCATTTTCATGAACGGTTTGATGTAATTGTTGTTGGTGGCGGTCATGCCGGAACCGAAGCTGCATTGGCATCTGCTAGGATGGGGTCAAAAACATTATTGTTGACCCACAACATTGATACCTTGGGACAAATGTCCTGTAATCCAGCAATTGGTGGGATTGGTAAAGGCCATTTAGTTAAAGAAATTGACGCCTTAGGTGGCGCTATGGCCATAGCGACAGACCATGCCGGTATTCAATTTAGAACCCTAAATTCAAGCAAAGGCCCCGCAGTTAGAGCCACCAGAGCCCAAGCTGACAGGGCCCTTTATCGGGCTAAGATCCAACAGATTTTACAAAACCAACCTAACCTACGTTTATTTCAACAAGCGGTAGATGATCTCGTTGTTGAAAATGATCGCGTTGTAGGGGTTGTTACACAGATGGGCTTAGCATTTGAAGCACCAGCGGTAGTGTTAACTGCTGGAACCTTCCTAAGCGGTAAAATACATATTGGCTTAGAAAACTACAGCGGAGGACGCGCTGGCGATCCGCCATCGATCTCTTTGGCGCAGCGATTACAAGAACTGCCTATCCGTGTAGGACGTTTAAAAACCGGTACACCACCACGTATCGATGCTAACACCATTAATTTTGACTTGATGAGTGAGCAAAAAGGTGATGATCCATTACCAGTAATGTCGTTTATCGGCGATGTAAAAGATCATCCTCGTCAGGTCTCTTGCTATGTGACCCATACTAACGAGCGTACCCACGATATTATTCGTGGTGGGCTCGACAGAAGCCCAATGTATTCAGGCGTTATTGAAGGTATTGGTCCGCGTTATTGCCCATCGATTGAAGATAAGATCAATCGCTTTGCAGACAAGACCTCACATCAAATTTTTATTGAGCCAGAAGGGCTTAATACTAACGAGATCTACCCTAATGGTATCTCAACCAGTTTACCTTTTGATGTGCAGTTAAACCTGGTTCGTTCGATCCAAGGCATGGAAAATGCGCAAATTATTCGCCCTGGCTATGCTATCGAATATGATTATTTTGATCCTCGCGATCTTAAAAACTCACTCGAAACTAAAGCGATAAGCGGACTCTTCTTTGCTGGCCAAATTAATGGCACCACTGGTTACGAAGAGGCTGGTGCGCAGGGCTTACTTGCAGGCATGAATGCATCACTTCAGGTGCAAGGTAAAGAGTCTTGGTGTCCACGTCGTGATGAAGCCTATCTTGGTGTTCTGGTTGATGATCTATCAACCCTAGGGACTAAAGAACCCTACCGCATGTTTACCAGCCGCGCGGAATACCGTTTATTGCTGCGTGAAGACAATGCCGATCTGCGCTTAACCGAAAAAGGTCGTGAACTGGGATTGGTTGACGATAACCGCTGGGCTAAATTTAATACTAAACGTGAAGCCATTGAACTAGAGCTTCAGCGTTTACGCAGCCAGTGGATCCACCCTAATTCACCTTTGGTTGATGCGTTAAATCCACACCTCAATACGCCAATTACGCGTGAAGCGACCTTTGAAGATTTATTACGTCGCCCAGAGTTAGATTATCCTAAGTTGATGAGTATTGAAGGTTTTGGCCCAGCTATTGAAGATCAACGAGCTGCTGAACAAGTACAAATTCAGGTGAAATACTCTGGTTATATTCAACGCCAACAAGATGAGATTGATAAAGCGATTCGCCATGAAAAGACTCGTCTACCGTTGGATCTTGATTATCAAGAAGTGCCCGGTTTATCTAACGAAGTGATCGCCAAATTAAACGATCATAAACCTGAAACCGTCGGCCAAGCGTCGCGTATTTCTGGTATCACACCTGCCGCGATCTCTATTTTGTTGGTCCATCTTAAAAAACGTGGTTTGCTCAGAAAGAGCGCATAAAACCAAGCTGTTGATTGATATAAGTCTAGATGGTAAGCCTTGGTGCTTCCCATCTAGGCTCGTCCGCTTCATAATATCCCATTGTTTATCGAGGATACGTCTGTGTTATCAGCCCAATTAGATACTTACCTTGCCGAAATCGAGATGACGGCAACGCCAGAGCAAAAACAACAGCTGCTCGACTTTGTTGCCATGTTGGCTAAATGGAATAAAGCCTACAATCTAACGTCGGTGAGAGAACCCGAGCAGATGCTGATCCGTCACATCATGGACAGCTTAGCGGCAAGCAAACATCTTGTTGGAGAGCGCTTTATTGATGTGGGCACTGGCCCAGGATTGCCCGGTATTCCGCTGGCGATTATGAATCCCGATAAAACCTTTGTACTGCTTGATAGTTTGGGCAAGCGAATTCGATTTCAGAAACAGGTTCAATTTGAGCTTTCTATCGGTAATATAAGCTCGGTAGAAAGTCGTGTTGAAGCCTATAAACCTGAAGAAAAGTTTGATGGCGTATTAAGCCGCGCATTTGCCTCTATTCAGGATATGTTGCATTGGTGTCACCATTTACCGAAAGATACTGGCTGTTTTTACGCGCTAAAAGGCCAATTAAGTGATGACGAAATGGCACAACTACCTGAAGGCTATAGCGTTACCCATGTATTCGAATTAAAAGTACCTCGTCTCGATGAGCAGCGTCATTTGCTCAGAGTGGTTAAAAACCCCTAGGCTCGAGGTCGATGACAGTTGCATTATTTAATCAGTTCAAGCAATTTGATAGCAGAATAAACTGACCCTAAACCAGCTAACAAGATAGACAGGATGATATTGTGGGTAAAGTGATAGCCGTGGCCAACCAGAAAGGTGGTGTCGGGAAAACAACAACTTGTGTGAATTTAGCTGCATCTTTGGCTGCCACTAAGCGCAAAGTTTTGCTTATCGATCTTGATCCTCAAGGTAACGCAACTATGGGTAGCGGTGTCGACAAATACAGTGTCGAAAATACCGCCTATGAGCTGCTCGTTGAAGAAAAAAGTTTCGATGACATAGTGTATCGCGACACAACGGGTAAATACGATCTGATCGCCGGTAATGGTGACGTGACCGCTGCCGAAATTAAGTTGATGGAGTTTTTTGCCCGCGAAATTCGTCTTAGAAATGCACTTGCGCCTATCAAAGATGATTACGACTTTATCTTTATCGACTGCCCACCCTCGCTCAACATGTTGACGGTCAATGCCATGTCGGCAGCCGATTCAGTGCTTGTGCCTATGCAGTGTGAATATTACGCCCTCGAAGGTTTAACTGCACTCATGGACACCATCAGTAAGCTAGCCGCTATGGTTAATCCGGGGCTGTCTATCGAAGGGATCTTACGCACCATGTACGATCCGCGTAATCGATTATCAAATGATGTATCTGATCAACTTAAACAGCATTTTGGCGATAAAGTGTATCGCACAGTGATCCCACGTAATGTGAGACTGGCCGAAGCCCCCAGTTTTGGTGCTCCCGCCATGTATTACGATAAGTCTAGTGCGGGTGCTAAGGCTTATTTGGCGCTAGCTGGTGAAATTATTAGACGTGCAGAGCAACATTCTCAGTTAGAGCAAGCTTAAGGAAAAATTGATGACACCGAAAAAACGTGGCTTAGGCAAAGGATTAGATGCGCTATTAAGCACTAGCCATGCAGCGGCTAACAATATGGCTTCCAAAGATACCAGCAGTGACAGCCATGAAGAGCTGAAGATGATTGCCGTTGACTTACTGCAACCGGGTAAGTATCAGCCTCGTAAAGATATGTCTCCCGAAGCGTTGGACGAACTTGCAGAATCGATTCGTAATCAAGGTATTATTCAGCCCATCGTAGTGCGCCGTATTTCTGATCAAGGATATGAGATTATTGCCGGCGAACGTCGCTGGCGTGCGTCACAGTTAGCTAACTTAGATAAAGTGCCTTGTATCATAAAACAGGTGCCCGATGAGTCGGCTGTCGTGATTGCATTAATTGAGAATATCCAGCGTGAAGATCTTAATGCGATGGAAGAAGCAATTGCATTAAACCGTTTAATTGAAGAATTTGATCTCACCCATCAACAAACTGCCGATGCTGTAGGAAAGTCGCGGACCACTGTATCTAATTTATTACGTTTGAATGGTTTAAATGAGCCAGTAAAACGCATGTTAGAGCATGGTGATATCGATATGGGCCACGCCAGAGCGTTACTTGCTGTCACTGGTGAAGAGCAGACTACACTGGCTAGATTAGTGAACGCTAAAGAGTTAACTGTTCGAGAAACTGAACGATTAATTAATAAAACCTTAAATCCACCTGAAATCGTCGATAAACCAGCAAAAGATCATGATGTTGCCCGTTTAGAGAGTCAGTTAATTGAAAAATTAGGTGCCAAAGTTTCTATTACCCATAATAAAAAGGGTAAAGGTAAAATGGTAATTAACTATCAAAACTTGGCTGAATTAGATGGTATTATTGGAAAAATCCGCTAATTATTACAAGTTAACGCAATATTATGTAATTTTGTGATATCTGTTAATCTGCCTCTTTTAGACTTTTGGAGTAGATCACGCGAAAAGTCTCGATTTTCCCTACCTTAAACTTGCTTTGAATGACCGAAAAGGTATACTTTCGCAAGCTTTTTGTACCTCGGGTTTGTGCGGATATTTATAATCCGTATATAGAAACAAAAAGTATGAATGCGGAGAAGGCAAATTGAGCAAGGTTTTAGCACATCGTGGCCGGTGGTCAGCTTATAAATTAGTTTTACTACAGGCTGCGATGACTGGATGTGTTTCTATTTTCTTTTTCGCTATGTGGGGGGAACAGTATGGTTTATCTGCTTTGGCAGGTGGCGCTATTGCTGTACTTCCTAATTTTGTGTTCGCAACCCTTGCTTTCTCCCATGTGGGAGCGCAAGCATCAGGAAAAGTCGTACGTTCTTTTTTCCTGGGGGAAGCGGTAAAGTTGCTGTTAACCATTGTGTTTTTTTCACTAGCATTTGGTTTGATGAAAGCGTCATTTATGCCGTTATTCGTCAGTTATCTACTTGTGTTAATCGTACCGTGGACAGCCCCTTTATACCTCAAACAAAATTAAGTGGGATTAATCATGGCGACAACTGGGGATGATACGTTAACTATAACGGCTTCCGACTATATCCAGCATCACCTGACTAATGCGAAAATGTGTTCCGCCGATGGTGGAATTGCTTTTAACTATGCATGTCAAGATGCGGGATTTTGGACTTGGCACATTGACTCACTTTTGTTTTCAGTTGGTCTAGGGGTTCTATTTTTGTGGTTATTCTACAAAGTAGGACGCAAGGCAACAATTGGTGTTCCAGGCAAGCTTCAATGTTTCGTTGAAATCTGCGTGGAAGGTGTAGATAAAATTGTAAAAGACTCATTTCATGGGAAAAATGCAGTTATCGCACCATTAAGTCTTACTATTTTTGTCTGGGTTTTCCTGATGAACTTAATGGACTTAGTCCCTATTGACTTTGTTCCTGAGGCCGCAAACAGATTATTAGGCGTACCTTACCTAAAAATTGTACCTACAACTGACTTGAATATTACTCTGGGCTTAGCTCTAAGTGTATTTGCGTTAATTGTTTTTTACAGTATCAAGGTTAAAGGTGTTGGTGGGTTCACTAAAGAACTGACTATGCAGCCTTTCAATCATTGGGCACTGATTCCAGTTAACTTTATTTTGGAAACAGTCACCTTGATTGCGAAGCCGATTTCATTATCGCTTCGTCTGTTTGGTAACCTGTATGCAGGTGAGTTGATCTTTATTCTGATAGCGCTGATGCCTTGGTGGGCGCAGTTTGTTTTATCAGTGCCTTGGGCAATTTTCCATATTTTGGTTATTACCCTACAGGCGTTTATCTTTATGATGCTTACGATTGTATATCTAAGCATGGCACATGAAGACCATTAATTTATTAAAATTAGATATTTACCGGAGATAAAATGGAAACTGTAATTAGTTTTACAGCAATAGCTGTCGCAATTATGATTGGCTTAGCAGCGCTAGGTACTGGTATTGGCTTTGCTATTCTAGGTGGTAAATTCCTAGAAGCTTCTGCTCGTCAACCAGAGCTTGCTCCTGCACTTCAAATTAAAATGTTCATTGTAGCTGGTCTACTTGATGCGATCTCAATGATTGCAGTTGGTGTTGCATTGTTCTTCGTATTCGCTAACCCGTTCTTAGATCAATTAGCTGGCTAATCGTCCCCTTAGAAAGGAGTTGTCGTTATGAGTATTAACGCTACCCTGCTAGGCCAAGCGATTTCTTTTCTTCTCTTTGTGTGGTTTTGCATGAAGTTTGTATGGCCGCCATTGATGAACGCTATCGAAGAACGCCAGAAGAAAATTGCTGATGGTCTAGCTGATGCAGGACGTGCTGCAAAAGATTTAGAGTTAGCTCAGGTGAAAGCCACAGAGCAACTAAAAGACGCTAAAGCAACAGCAAACGAAATTATTGAGCAAGCGAATAAACGCAAAGCTCAGATCGTTGATGAAGCAAAAGTTGAAGCTGATACCGAGCGAGCGAAAATCATTGCTCAGGGTCATGCCGAAATTGAAAACGAACGTAATCGCGTGAAAGAAGAACTACGTAAGCAAGTAGCTGTATTAGCTATTGCTGGCGCAGAAAAGATTCTTGAACGTTCGATTGATGAAGCCGCACACAGTGACATAGTTAATAAACTTGTTGCTGAACTTTAAATAAGGAGCTTGAGTTATGGCTGAAATAACCACCATCGCTCGTCCTTACGCAAAGGCAGCTTTTGATTTCGCTCTTGAACAGAAAGCAGTAGAGAGTTGGGCAGAAATGCTGAACTTTGCCGCATTGGTGAGTGAAAACGAAACCATGCAGCCTTTATTGTCTGGCTCTTTAGCCAGCAGTAAGCTTGCTGAACTCTTTATTGGAGTTTGTGGTGAGCAGATCAATGAGCAAGCTCAGAATCTGTTAAAGGTAATGGCTGAAAACGGTCGTTTAGTTGCGCTACCAGCTGTTGCTCAACAATTTGTTGAGATGCAACGTGAGTATGCTAATGAAGTTGAAGCAGACATTGTTTCAGCTACAGAGCTAACCTCTGAGCAACTACAAGAGCTGAGCGCTTCTCTAGAGAAACGTCTAGCACGCAAAGTTAAGCTGAATTGCAGCATAGATACCAGCCTTATTGCTGGTGTAATTATCACGGCAGGAGACTTAGTCATTGACGGCTCGGTTCGCGGAAAAATTTCGCGTCTGTCTGATACGCTGCAGTCGTAATTGGGAGTTTGAGCATGCAACTGAATTCCACTGAAATCAGCGATCTGATTAAACAGCGGATCGAGCAGTTCGAAGTCGTTAGTGAAGCTCGCAACGAAGGTACTATCGTTGCAGTAAGTGACGGCATCATCCGCATCCACGGCCTAGCCGACGTGATGCAGGGTGAAATGATCGAGCTGCCTGGCAACCGTTTTGCAATCGCGTTGAACTTAGAACGTGATTCTGTCGGTGCCGTAGTAATGGGGCCTTATGCCTCTTTGGCTGAAGGCGATAAAGTTAAAACAACAGGCCGTATTTTGGAAGTACCTGTTGGCCGTGGTCTATTAGGCCGTGTAGTCAACACTCTAGGTGAGCCAATTGACGGTAAAGGACCTATCGATAGCGATGGTTTCTCACCTGTTGAAGTAATTGCACCTGGTGTAATTGAGCGTAAATCAGTTGATCAGCCAGTGCAAACTGGTTACAAAGCCGTTGACTCTATGATCCCTATCGGTCGTGGACAACGTGAATTGATCATTGGTGACCGTCAGATCGGTAAAACCGCTCTAGCGATCGACGCCATCATCAACCAAAAAAATTCTGGCATTAAGTGTGTGTACGTAGCCGTAGGCCAAAAGGCCTCTACAATCGCTAACGTAGTACGCAAGCTAGAAGAGCATGGCGCTTTGGCGAACACCATTGTTGTCGTTGCAACCGCTTCAGAAGCTGCTGCACTGCAATACTTGGCACCATACTCTGGTTGTACCATGGGTGAATACTTCCGTGACCGCGGTGAAGACTCACTAATCGTCTATGATGACCTGTCTAAGCAAGCAGTTGCTTACCGTCAGATCTCATTGCTGCTTAAGCGTCCTCCAGGACGTGAAGCATACCCAGGTGACGTATTCTATCTTCACTCTCGTCTGTTAGAACGTGCTTCACGTGTAAACGTTGAGTATGTTGAGAAGTTCACTAAAGGTGAAGTTAAGGGCAAAACTGGCTCTCTAACCGCACTGCCGATTATTGAAACTCAAGCAGGTGACGTTTCTGCATTCGTACCGACTAACGTAATTTCGATTACCGATGGTCAGATCTTCCTTGAAACCGACCTATTTAACTCGGGCCTACGTCCAGCGGTTAACCCAGGTATCTCAGTTTCTCGTGTTGGTGGTGCAGCGCAGACTAAGATCATCAAGAAACTGTCTGGTGGTATCCGTACCGCTCTTGCACAGTATCGAGAGCTTGCAGCGTTCTCACAGTTTGCATCTGATCTTGACGATGCAACTCGTGCTCAACTTGAGCATGGTGAGCGTGTTACCGAACTAATGAAGCAAAAGCAATATGCTCCAATGAGTATCGCTGAACAGTCTGTGTCTATTTTCGCAGCTGAAAAAGGTTACCTAAAGGCCGTTGAGCTTAAAAAGATCGGTGATTTCGAAGCTTCTTTGCTCTCTTACATGAACAGTGAACATGCTGACCTAATGAAGACCATCAACGATACTGGCGATTATAATGCCGATATCGAAGGTGCGTTGAAGGCTAGCTTGGACAAGTTCGTCGAAACCCAAACCTGGTAAATTTTAGAGGTGCCTCAGGCACCTCAGGTCCAGAATTGGAGAGTAAAGATGGCCAACGCTAAAGAGATTAAAACCAAGATCGCGAGTGTTAAAAACACTCAGAAGATCACGTCTGCGATGGAAATGGTTGCAGCCAGCAAAATGCGCAGAGCGCAGGAACGCATGGCAGCGAGCCGTCCATATGCAGAAAATATGCGTAAGGTGATCGGTCACGTGGCGCAAGGTTCTCTCGAATATAAGCATCCATATTTGGAAGTGCGAGAAGCTAAGCGTGTTGGTTACATTGTGGTGTCAACCGACCGTGGTCTTTGTGGTGGTCTGAACGTCAACCTTTTCAAGAAGGTTGTCGCAGACGTAAAGAAGCAGCGTGAAGCTGGTGCAGAAGTCGAATTCTGTGCAATTGGTGCACGTAGTGCGCAATTCTTCAATAGCTTTGGCGGACAGGTGTCTGCTTCTGCTTCAGGTTTAGGCGATGCCCCAAAGCTAGCCGACCTGATCGGAACAGTGCGTGTAATGCTACAAGCTTACAACGAAGGCAAACTGGACCGTTTGTACGTAGTATTCAACAAGTTTGTAAATACTATGACGCAAACCCCGGTGATCGAGCAGCTGCTACCTTTGCCTAAGTCTGAAAAAGATGAGTTTACTCATCAGTGGGATTATATCTATGAGCCAGATCCAAAAGTATTGTTAGATACTTTGTTGGTTCGTTTTGTTGAATCTCAGGTTTATCAAGGTGTTGTTGAGAATATTGCATCTGAGCAAGCGGCCCGTATGGTTGCTATGAAAGCTGCAACAGACAACGCTGGTGAACTTATTGATGACTTGCAGTTGGTCTATAACAAAGCCCGTCAGGCTGCGATTACGCAAGAGTTGTCGGAAATTGTTTCAGGTGCTGCCGCCGTTTAGGCTAGGTAACGAATACAAGTTTTAGAGGATTAATCATGAGCACAGGTACTGTTGTCCAAGTAATTGGCGCGGTTGTGGACGTAGAGTTTCCACATGATGCCGTACCTCAGGTATATGACGCTCTAGAGATCAAAAGTGAAGGCTTGGTGCTGGAAGTCCAGCAGCAACTTGGTGGTGGTGTAGTTCGTACCATCGCTATGGGTTCTTCAGATGGTCTGCGTCGTGGCCTAGAGGTTGTAAACTCTGGTTCACCAATTACTGTTCCGGTTGGGTCTGCGACCCTTGGCCGTATTATGAACGTATTGGGTGAGCCTGTTGATGAAGCGGGCCCAATCGGTGAAGAAGATCGCTATGTGATCCACCGTGAAGCTCCTTCGTATGAAGATCAATCAAGCACCACTGAACTTTTAGAAACGGGTATCAAGGTTATCGACCTTGTATGTCCATTTGCTAAGGGTGGTAAAGTTGGTCTGTTTGGTGGTGCTGGTGTTGGTAAGACCGTTAACATGATGGAACTTATTAACAACATCGCTAAAGCACACTCTGGTCTATCAGTATTTGCCGGTGTAGGTGAGCGTACTCGTGAGGGTAACGACTTCTACTACGAGATGGAAGATTCTGGTGTTCTCGATAAAGTGGCCATGGTTTATGGTCAGATGAACGAGCCTCCAGGAAACCGTCTACGTGTGGCACTGACAGGTCTAACAATGGCCGAGAAGTTCCGTGACGAAGGTAAAGACGTTCTTTTCTTCGTTGATAACATCTATCGTTACACCTTGGCGGGTACTGAAGTATCTGCACTGCTAGGCCGTATGCCATCAGCAGTAGGTTACCAGCCAACATTGGCTGAAGAGATGGGTGTACTTCAGGAGCGTATTACATCGACTAAGACAGGGTCTATTACCTCTGTTCAAGCCGTATACGTACCTGCGGATGACTTAACGGATCCATCACCAGCAACAACTTTCGCTCACTTAGATGCGACTGTTGTATTGTCACGTAATATTGCTTCACTGGGTATTTACCCAGCGGTTGACCCATTGGATTCGACTTCTCGTCAGCTAGATCCACAGGTTGTTGGCCAAGAGCATTACGATGTTGCTAACGGTGTTCAAACCGTACTTCAGCGCTACAAAGAGCTGAAAGATATCATTGCGATTCTCGGTATGGATGAATTATCTGATGAAGATAAGACGACTGTATTCCGTGCTCGTAAGATTGAAAAATATCTTTCACAGCCTTTCTTCGTTGCTGAAGTATTCACCGGTTCTCCAGGTAAGTACGTTTCTCTTAAAGACACCATTCGTGGCTTTAAGGGGATTCTAGAGGGTGAATTCGATCACCTTCCAGAGCAAGCGTTCTACATGGTTGGCTCAATCGACGAAGCTGTTGAGAAAGCTAACAAAAAATAACTAGGTCTTTGATTTAGTTTAAGGAGAACGGATGGCAGCCATGACAGTACAGCTTGATATGGTAAGCGCAGAGAATCATATATTTTCTGGTCGAGTAGCTCAGCTACAAATTTCCGGAATAGAAGGCGAGCTAGGTATTATGCCTGGTCACGCGGCTCTGCTAACAAGTATCAAACCTGGCATGGCGCGCATCGTCAAGCAAAATGGAAGTGAAGAGGTGTTTTATCTTTCGGGTGGTATCCTGGAAGTACAACCTTCTTCAATTTCAGTATTGGCTGACGTCGTTATGCGTGCCGATGAGATTGACGAGCAAGCAGCAGCTGAAGCTAAGCGTCGTGCAGAAGCCCATATGGCAAATGCTGGCGCAGACTTTAACTATGCAGCAGCAGAGGTTGAGTTAGCTCAAGCAGTTGCTCAGCTTCGCGTTGTCGAAACCATCAAAAAGAACATTGCCAGATAAGGTTATTGTTTGATTATGAAAGGCGGAAACCGAAAGGTTTTCGCCTTTTTTGTCTCTAAAAATAAACCAACAATAATAAGGATCTTTTTTGGACGTGAGCCAGTTAAGTCTTTTGGCATTTAATCAGTGTTACTCTTTTCCCTTTCTACTTTAGCAAGAGGTTTTATGATGCAACAGATTCTCATTATCGTGAATGATGCCCCTTATGGCTCTGAGAGATTATTTAATGCATTACGTTTGGCGATACAACTCAATGAACAAGAATCTCCACCAGCAAAGGTAAAGTTATTCTTGTTATCAGATGCGATCACCGCGGTACTACCTAAACAGAACCCCAGTGAAGGCTACAATTTGCAACAGATGCTAGAGATCGTTATCGCCCAGGGGGGGGAGGTGAAATTTTGTGGTTCTTGTATGCAGGCACGTGGGCTCAGCGAATTGGTGGTGATTGAAGGGTGCCAGGTTGCCACTATGGATGATTTAGCTCAATGGGTATTAACCACGGATAAAAGCGTGACTTTCTAGCTGCTGAAAATGAGCGACGCTTTAATGGGGGAGTCAGTCGCTTTTACATGCTCAATCCATTAAAATCACCCCCACAAAAATTGACCTCATTATTTAAACCAGCATTAGCTCAAGGATAACCCCATGGCACTGAACGTAGTTATTTTGGCCGCAGGCAAGGGAACCCGCATGCGCTCAGATCTCCCTAAAGTTCTTCACCCTATTGCCCACAAAAGTATGGTGCAACATGTGATTGATACCGCGCATAACGTGGGCAGCGATACGATTCAGCTGGTTTATGGCTATGGTGCCGATAAGCTGCAAGCGAGCTTAGGTGAGCAGCAACTTAATTGGGTGCTGCAAGCTGAGCAATTGGGAACGGGTCATGCTGTAGCGCAAGCCAATGGCAATATTAATGATGACGATACCGTGCTGATTTTATACGGTGATGTGCCCTTGATTCAGGCATCGACTCTTAATGCACTGTTAGCGGCTCGTGAAGAGAATGGCCTAGCTATTTTAACCGTTAACCTACCTAATCCAATGGGTTATGGCCGTATAGTGCGCGATGCGGGTAAAGTCGTTGGTATTGTCGAGCAAAAAGATGCCAATGCCGAGCAGTTAGCCATTAATGAGGTGAATACCGGTATTATGGCTGCGCCAGGTAAACAGTTAAAAGAATGGCTGGGTCAATTATCATCGAATAACGCGCAAGGTGAATACTACCTTACCGATATCGTGGCTATGGCTCATCGCGATGGGGTTGCGATTACCACAGCCCAACCAGAGTCCGCTATCGAAGTTGAAGGCGCTAATAATCGCGTACAGTTAGCCCAACTTGAACGTGCTTATCAAGCCCGCGCCGCTGAAAAACTGATGCTAGCAGGGGCAAATCTTAGAGATCCTGCGCGTATCGATATTCGCGGCGACGTCAGTGTGGGTATGGATGTGATGGTCGATGTGAATGTGATATTCCAAGGTAAAGTGACCATAGGTAATAACGTGATCATTGGCGCAGGCGCGATTTTAATTGACTGTGACATTGCCGATAACGCTGAAATCAAACCTTATTCGATTGTTGAAAATGCCATTGTTGGCGAAAAAGCCAGTGCAGGACCTTTTGCGCGTTTGCGCCCCGGCGCCGAACTTAAACGTGATGCCCATATTGGTAATTTCGTAGAGATGAAAAAAGCCGTGTTAGGTGAAGGCTCTAAAGCGGGGCATCTTGCCTATATTGGCGATGCGCAAATTGGTGCGGGAGTGAACATTGGCGCGGGTACCATCACCTGTAACTATGATGGCGCCAATAAACATCTTACTGTGATTGAAGATAATGTGTTTGTCGGCAGTGACACTCAGCTTGTCGCACCAGTAACTATTGGCAAGGGTGCGACTCTCGGAGCCGGTTCTACCATAACCCGTGATGTAGCGGCCGATGAGTTGGTCATTACTCGCGTCAAGCAGCGCCACTTAAGCGGCTGGACTCGTCCCGTTAAGCTAAAGAAGTAAAACCCGGTATTAAGTTTGGAGTTGAGTACCACAATTAAGCGACCTTACAGGGTCGCTTTTTTATTGCTAGCTCATTGAGGTGCATGAAATTTAACCGTTAAGGCGCTATAAATTGAACTGGCTCACTTTGCAATGTAAAGAGATGTAAAGAAACTTAAATAAAAACAATTCTCATTTATATTTAGCGCAACTTTTTCTGTTGTCGTTTTTAGTTATGGGGTTGTTATGTCAATGAAGGGCGCTGCGTTTAAATACTCGAGTGTAGGTTTAGCGGTTGTAGCTGCATTAGCTAGTGTGTCAGTTTCGGCTGATGAAGCGGGTAATACTACTGCCGATGCTAACATAGAACGTATTACGGTTACTGGACGTACCTTTAACGATTATAAAGTGGGTGTAGCTTCTGGCGCTATGCGTGGCGATATTGACTTAATGGATACCCCTCAGTCAGTTACCGTTATCCCTGATTTCGTCACTGACGAGCAACTCGCCACTAACCTTTCTGAGGTATTGGTGAATGACTCCAGTGTCACTGGTGGTAGTGAGAAATGGAACCGCCAAGTGTTTAATATTCGTGGTTTTGAGTTATCTTCAGGTTCTGGTTATTTGATCAATGGCCAGCAACAGTGGTCTCACTATGTGCAACCCATCGAGACATTACAGCAGGTTGAGGTCTTAAAAGGACCATCTAGTATGCTATATGGTCAGTCTGGTCCTGGTGGACTTATCAATATGGTCACCAAAAAAGCCAGTGGTGAATCTTTACTTGAGCTTGGTTTCGATACTGACGAGTATGGTTCTACCCGTTTACAACTCGATGCTGGCGGTAGCTTAAACGAAGCACAAACTATGCGCTATCGCACTGTGTTGGTTAAGCAAGATACACAATACTGGCGTGATTATCAGGATGACACTAATCAAGAGCGTGATCGTTGGTTAGGTTACCTAAATCTAGAGTTTGATATTACCGACGATCTTCTGTTGTCACTCAAATATGATCATACCCAAGATAAAACCGGTATTGATCGTGGTGGTTGGTTAAACAGTGACGGTGAGTTGATTGGTGGCCGTGACATTATCTGGGATATGCCGTGGGCGTTTACCGACAATACTATTACTAACTTGGGCGCCGAACTGACTTACCACATCAATGATGATTGGAAAGTTAAAGCCGGTTATAACGACCAGCAGTTTAATCGTCAGCGCCTAGACTCATCACCTAGCTTAGCAAAGGGCTCTGAAAACCCATTCCAAGACGGCTACACAGTAAGCCCATTTGATAGATACGACGATTGGCAGCACAAAACTGGCTTTGTTGATATCACGAGTAAATTCAGCACGGGCAGTTTTGAACATCAGTTCTTAATCGGCGCCAATATGCTTGATTACTATTACGGTCAGTTAAAAGATTCTGGCGCTAAAGGCCAAGTCGTGATGCCTGGGCAACCATTGGCTCGTCCCGATCTGGATTACCACAGAGACAGCACCAAATCTGAGAGTGATTACAAACACTATGGTTTCTATATCCAAGACTTGATCAGCATTAACGATAGTTGGAAGGTATTGGCAGGTGTGCGTTATGACGAGCAGAAAAAAGAGGGTGCGGGTAATAATAGTTATGCTGTGTCGCCTAAATTTGGCGTGATCTACTCGCCAATGGATAATGGCAGTATCTATGTTAACTACTCTAAGAGCTTCACACCGCAAGGCCAGGTTAACGATGCCGAAGATGTTAACGATAAGATGAACCTTAATCCTGAGTATGGTGAGCAATACGAAATTGGAACTAAGTGGGAGCTATTTGATGGCAGCTTACTACTGACGGGAGCCGTATTTGATATCACTGTATCTAACGTCACGGTGACCGAAGAGCTTGATGTTATCTCTAGTGCAGATAAGCAAACCATTACCACCCAAAGTGGCGAGCAGCGCCATAGAGGCTTTGAGATGGGAGCACAGGGTCAAGTCAGTGAGCAGTGGTTTGTAACCAGTTCAATGATGTACCTTGATGCCGAGTATGTTCGTCCAGCTGCTGACAGCTTGAATGGTAAGACTCCTGTTGATGCCCCTGAGTGGTCGGCAAACGTCTGGACTCGTTATGAAATGACTGATGATCTAGCGTTTAACTTTGGTGCTATCTATGTGGGTGAGCGTTTTGCTAATACCAGCAATAGCATCAGCAAAGATAGCTACGTACGCTTTGATATGGGCGCGGCTTATAGTATGGATATCTTTGGCAGCGACATGAATGTGCGACTCAATGTGAAAAACCTATTCGATACCGACTATTTAGCTGGCGGTACTAATACCGATGTCACGGTTGGCGAAGGGCGTCATTTCAGCCTAGCATTAGAAGCTAAATTTTAAAATAAGCTCATAGTGGTGATATAAAAGCCTCTGCCTTATCGGGTAGAGGCTTTTTGCTATTTAAGGCATTTGCCATTTTTTAAGCTTCAAGTCTGGCAAAAAAGTTTCGTTTCATTATAATCGGCTTTCGAAACGAAACTTAGCAGCCACCTTTATGAATAAACGCAACACTCAACAGCGTCGACATAGCATTATCTCCATCCTCAATGAGCAAGGTGAAGTGAGCGTTGATGAGTTATCGTTACGTTTCGATACCTCTGAAGTTACCATTCGTAAAGATTTAGCCGCTTTAGAAAAAACCGGTCTTTTACTGCGCCGTTACGGTGGCGCGGTTGCCATTCCCGATGAAGTTACTTTGCATTTTAGTGCCAAGGTTGCACCCAATAAATTAGCCATTGCCGCGGCAGCGGCTAAATTAATTAAAGATCATAACCGCATCATTATTGACAGTGGCAGTACGACCTCTGGTTTAGTGCAGCAGCTTAATGATAAGCGTGGCTTAGTGGTGATGACCAATGCGCTGCAATTGGCCAATGCCATACATGAGTTGGAAAACGAACCGACATTATTGATGACCGGTGGCACCTGGGCCCCGCACTCTGAATCCTTTCAAGGACAGGTTGCCGAACAGGTATTACGTTCATATAACTTTGACCAACTGTTTATCGGCGCTGACGGCATAGATCTCGAGCGTGGCACCACCACTTTTAATGAATTGACGGGCCTGAGCAAAGTGATGGCCGAAGTCTCGCGCGACGTTATCGTGATGGTTGATTCAGATAAAATTGGCAAACGAATACCGAATTTAGAACTGGCATGGCAACAGATAAGCGTGCTGGTGACAGACGACCGCATTGATACCGCGGTGGTTAAAAAAATTACCGAGCAAGGCGTAGAAGTGATCTTAGCGCCTTACTCAAACTAGCTTTTATTTTTAAACCTTAAGATTAGCGTGTAGGAAAACATTATGTGTGGAATTGTTGGCGCAGTAGCGCAACGGGATGTTGCAGAAATTTTGGTCGAGGGGTTACGTCGTCTCGAATACCGCGGTTATGACTCGGCTGGTGTGGCGGTTATCCACAATGGCGAGCTCAAAAGTACGCGTCGTGTGGGTAAAGTACAGGAGCTCTCTAGCGCGCTAGAGCAAACGCCATTAGCGGGCGGCACAGGTATCGCCCACACTCGCTGGGCTACCCATGGCGAGCCAAGTGAGCGTAATGCCCATCCACATCAATCATCTGGCGATATTGCCGTGGTGCATAACGGCATTATCGAAAACCACAATAAACTGCGTGAAATGCTAAAAGGCTTAGGTTACGTATTTACCTCTGATACCGATACCGAAGTGATTTGTCACTTGGTGCATCACGAGCTTAAGTCGCACGACACCTTATTGGCAGCGGTACAGGCAACGGTAAAACAGTTAGAAGGTGCTTACGGCACTGTGGTGATTGACCGTCGTGATTCTGAGCGCATGATAGTGGCGCGTTCAGGTAGTCCGTTGGTGATTGGCTATGGCTTAGGCGAAAACTTTGTTGCCTCCGATCAGCTAGCACTATTACCTGTGACTCGCTCTTTTGCTTTCTTAGAAGAAGGTGATGTGGCCGAAGTGACTCGACGCCAAGTCTCAATTTTCGATATTGACGGTAATCCTGTTGAGCGCGAAGTGAAAGAGTCTGAAGTGACTCATGATGCGGGTGATAAAGGCGAATACCGTCACTATATGCTTAAAGAGATTTATGAGCAGCCACGTGCGATTGCCCATACCTTAGAAGGTCGTATTGCTGGTGGTCAGGTATTGGACTCGGCGTTTGGCGACAATGCTGCAGAGTTTTTAAAAGACATTAAACACGTGCAGATCATCGCCTGTGGTACCAGTTATCACGCCGGCATGGCGGCGCGTTATTGGCTTGAAGATTGGGCGGGGGTGTCATGCAACGTCGAAATCGCCTCTGAGTTCCGTTACCGTAAATCTCACCTGTTCCCCAATAGCTTGTTAGTGACTATCTCTCAATCGGGTGAAACTGCCGATACGCTTGCTGCACTGCGTCTTGCTAAAGAGATGGGTTACAAAGCCACCATGACCATCTGTAATGCGCCGGGTTCATCTTTGGTGCGTGAATCTGATATGGCTTACATGATGAAAGCGGGCGCCGAAATAGGTGTTGCGTCAACCAAAGCCTTTACCGTGCAATTAGCTGGACTGCTGATGTTAACGGCTGTGATTGGTCGTCATAATGGGATGTCTGACGAGATGCAGGCAAAAATCACCCAGAGCCTACAATCTATGCCTGCCAAAGTGGAGCAAGCACTGGGCTTAGATGACGCCATTGCCGAACTGGCGGAAGACTTTGCCGACAAGCATCACGCACTATTTTTAGGCCGTGGCGATCAGTACCCCATCGCGATGGAAGGGGCGCTAAAGCTTAAAGAGATCTCTTATATTCATGCAGAAGCTTATGCCTCGGGTGAGCTTAAGCATGGCCCGCTAGCGCTTATCGATGCCGATATGCCTGTGATAGTGGTGGCGCCTAATAACGAGTTACTGGAAAAGCTTAAGTCAAACGTGGAAGAAGTGCGTGCCCGTGGTGGGTTAATGTATGTGTTTGCCGACAAAGATGCTGAATTTGAGTCAGACGACACCATGAAGGTGATCCCCATTCCTCATTGTGATGAGTTTATGGCGCCACTGATCTACACCATTCCATTGCAGTTACTGTCATATCATGTGGCACTGATTAAAGGTACCGATGTGGATCAGCCACGTAACCTAGCTAAGTCGGTCACGGTTGAGTAATAAAATCGACTCACGATAGTGATTGGTTAACTGATAGCAAAAGCCTCCTTTTAGGAGGCTTTTGCTTTTATTCATACAATGAGGCGAGTTGATTCATTCATGAGCCTTATGTTGCACTGTTAAGTCAGCGACAGTGTCGCAACAACCTAGGTTAATATAGGCATTGAGCGCCGCTTTTCTATCTGTTGCCATACCTTATCATGGAAGTAAAACACCACAGTGTTGACCGCTGGCTCAATAAGGGCTACCGCGCCACCAATAACTAAGCTACCCGTTAATAGGTAGGTAATGGTAAATGCCACACCAAAATGCAAAATTGCGAACGTGATTGTTTTAGCCATGATAGACCTCCTCTTAGATACCTCAAATGATAATCGTTATCATTTGAGGTGTAAATAAGCAGGTATCGATAGTCATGATTGTAAAAGGCGATTAAGTAAACATCATAGAGGTGGCTAGCCTGACGGTTAGCTACCTTTAGTATGCATAACTTGAGGTATTAGTAATGCCAAGGGAATTTAGAAAAGTCTTGCTCACGCTTCTCTAAAAAGGCATCTCTGCCTTCTATGGCTTCATCTGTGCCATAGGCTAAGCGAGTCGCTTCGCCGGCAAACAGTTGTTGGCCGACGAGTCCATCATCGGGCAAGTTAAAACCGTATTTGAGCATGCGCATGGCGGTGGGTGATTTCGAGTTGATCTCTTTGCCCCAATTTAATGCTTCGATTTCCAGCTCTGCATGGGGCACAGAGCGATTGACCATGCCCATATCGAACGCTTCATCGGCGCTGTAATTAAAGCCTAAAAAGAAAATTTCACGGGCTCGCTTTTGACCAATCATCTTAGCAAGATAGGCGCTACCGTAACCTGAATCGAAACTGCCCACATCGGGATCTGTTTGCTTAAATATGGCGTGTTCCTTCGACGCGAGAGTGAGATCACATACCACGTGTAGGCTATGACCACCGCCGACCGCCCAACCAGGAACGACCGCAATCACCACTTTGGGCATAAAGCGGATAAGCCGTTGCACTTCTAATATATGCAGGCGTCCCATGCGAGCAATATCAGGCTTACCCTCTTCAGCACCTTCGTATTTGTAGCCATCTTTGCCACGAATGCGTTGATCGCCGCCGGCACAAAAAGAGTACTGCCCTTTAGCCGATGGGCCGTTACCGGTTAATAGTACGCAGCCAACATCAGACCATTGGCGCGCATGATCTAAGGCGGTATAGAGTTCATCAACGGTTTTAGGGCGAAATGAGTTAAGGCAATCAGGGCGATTGATAGCAATACGTACCGTGCCTTGCTCTTTAGCCCTGTGATACGTGATATCTTCAAATGCAAATCCGCTGACTTGCTCCCAAAGGCTTGGGTCAAAAATATCGGAAATTTGGTCTGTCATATGGATTACCTTGTGTCTGTATTGTCAATTGAGACGAATCGCCCAAGGCTAGGCTCAATCGTTATAGAGGTCAATTATGGATATAAAAACCGTGCGCAGGGCGCGGCATTGATATCGGCGCTAATGGGAAATTATCGTAATTTATCGCATATGAATAATTGGTTGTCGCGGCTTAATATCGTAAAACGACTGGCGTTATCACCGCAGTATTGTTCTTTATAGGCCATGACAGATTGCTCTGATTCGAAAATACCCTCTAACGCGGCCTGTTCCGCCTTGTTGAGTCGGTTAGCGATCTCTGCCTTTAGCTGAGATAAATGATTATCGACTTTAATAATTTTTGTGCCTGTCATTGAGTCGAGTTTTCGCTCAGCTTTTTGCATAAGCGCATCGGCTTGAGCCATTGGCTCATCGAGCTTATTGGTTTCGGTTGCAAGGTAATAGAGTAGCCCTGCACCTGCGCCTAAAATAATCCAGCCTCTCATTATTTCTCCAACCATGATGAACAATTTGTGATAGAAAAGGTATAATAAGCCAGTTTTCATGGAATATTAAAGCTGTAAGGCTGTTAAATATGAACGCAGAATCAAATAAAAAGGACTATTCGAAGGTTGAGCGAATCAAAATTCACCAGCCTGATGTAAATAAGTCCGACCGCTTCAATCCCCGCAATCGTATTTATGTCAGAGCAATACAAGGGTTTTGGACCCAGCTGCGCCGCCGTCTAGGTTGGGTCGCAATATTGTTCTTCCTTATATTACCTTGGATCCCATGGGGTAATAGGCAAGCGGTATGGTTTAACCTAGGTGAGCAAAAGTTTCACATCTTTGGGTTGACCATTTGGCCGCAAGATTTAACCCTGTTAGCCGCACTCTTAATGATAGCCGCTTTTGGGTTGTTTTTTGTGACCACCTATCTTGGTCGAGTCTGGTGTGGCTATACCTGCCCACAAACGGTATGGACCTTTATCTTTATTTGGTTTGAAGAAAAGCTTGAAGGTGCACGTAACAAGCGCATTAAGCTTGACCAAATGCCATGGAGCTTTAATAAGGTATGGCGTAAAACCGCAAAGCACCTCGCTTGGTTGCTAGTGTCCTTGTTAACAGCCATGACCTTTGTCTCCTATTTTGTTCCCACCACAGAAGTGTATGCCGAGGTATTCAGTGGCACCGCATCTGGCGGGGTTTACTTCTGGGTCATGCTTTTTACCTTAGCGACTTATGGTAATGCTGGTTGGATGCGCGAAATCATGTGTACCCACATGTGTCCCTACGCTCGTTTTCAATCGGCCATGTTCGATAAGAATACCTACATCGTTGGTTATGACACTAAACGGGGTGAAGCCCGAGGTCCTCGCTCGCGTAAAGCTGACCCTAAAGAGCTAGGTTTAGGTGATTGCATCGATTGTGACTTATGCGTTCAAGTGTGCCCGACAGGTATCGATATTCGTAACGGTTTACAATATGAATGTATTAACTGCGGAGCATGTATTGATGCTTGCGATAACACCATGGAGCGTATGGGATATCAAAAAGGCTTGATCGCTTACACCACCGAAAACAAACTCGATGGGGTAAAAGAGAAAGTGTTAAGACCAAAGCTGGTGGGTTACGGTGCGGTGTTAGCCATCATGATCGTTATCTTTGTCTATGCCAGTGCCACCATTGCCCCTGTTCGTGTTGATATTATCCGTGATCGTAATCAGCTATTTAGAGTCAACAACCAAGGATTAATTGAAAACACCTTCACATTAAAGATACTCAATAAGACCGAAGCGCCGCATGAGTATCAGTTGGGCGTAGAGGGATTACCCAACTACAAATGGTATGGCCCGCAAACGGTCACCATTAATGGTGGCGAAGTGTTAACTCTGCCAGTCAGTGTTGCGGTCGATCCTGTTGAGCTTTCGCGCCCAATGATAAAAATTGACTTTAAAGTGTCGACTATCTTAGACGGTGAAAAGGTAGAGGCTACACAAGAATCGCGATTCTTCGGCCAATAGCCGCCAACAAGTGTACGAACACAAACAAGAAAGGGGCTAACTAGCCCCTTTTTTATACGTATCGTTTGATAAGTATTCACTCAATAGTAAAAGTGTTACTTTCTTTCAAAAAGCGCTTGCGCCCATCCGAGAACTGCCTATAATGCGCATCCACTGACACGGCACAGCAGGCCAACTACCTAGGTAGTACGGGACTTGCAGCTAAGTCAGCCTCTCTTTTAACAAAGAGAGGCGAGTTAAACTCTTCGGAGATTAACTCAGGTGATAAGCGCTTTAAGGGCTTCGACTGATGGCTTCTGTTTAAGAAATCATCGCTTGGAAAACTTCTTAAAATAAGCACTTGACGCCAACAACGGGACGTGTAGAATACGCATCCCTAAGCCAACGACCTAGCGTCAACGGCGGCTAACTTAACGCATTAATTGCTCTGATGTTAGCAACGCTCTTTAACAAGATGGAACAAGAAATCTGTGTGGACACTCACAGGTGTTGAGTTAATCGAAATTGCCTAACCTTCGGGTTGGCAATCAAAGAATTAAATCAACCAATTCTTTCACTTTCTCTCACGAGAGGTGATGAGTGTTCATAGCAATATGTACAAAGAATTAATCGCAAGATTAGTTCGAACAGAATTCGTTGAGCCGTTTGACGTAAGTCAAACAACAAAACTTTAATTGAAGAGTTTGATCATGGCTCAGATTGAACGCTGGCGGCAGGCCTAACACATGCAAGTCGAGCGGTAACAGGAAGAAAGCTTGCTTTCTTTGCTGACGAGCGGCGGACGGGTGAGTAATGCCTAGGGAACTGCCCAGTCGAGGGGGATAACAGTTGGAAACGACTGCTAATACCGCATACGCCCTACGGGGGAAAAGAGGGGACCTTCGGGCCTTCTGCGATTGGATGTACCTAGGTGGGATTAGCTAGTTGGTGAGGTAATGGCTCACCAAGGCGACGATCCCTAGCTGTTCTGAGAGGATGATCAGCCACACTGGGACTGAGACACGGCCCAGACTCCTACGGGAGGCAGCAGTGGGGAATATTGCACAATGGGCGCAAGCCTGATGCAGCCATGCCGCGTGTGTGAAGAAGGCCTTCGGGTTGTAAAGCACTTTCAGCGAGGAGGAAAGCTTAAGCGTTAATAGCGCTTAGGTGTGACGTTACTCGCAGAAGAAGGACCGGCTAACTTCGTGCCAGCAGCCGCGGTAATACGAGGGTCCAAGCGTTAATCGGAATTACTGGGCGTAAAGCGTACGCAGGCGGTTTGTTAAGCGAGATGTGAAAGCCCCGGGCTCAACCTGGGAATTGCATTTCGAACTGGCAAACTAGAGTCTTGTAGAGGGGGGTAGAATTTCAGGTGTAGCGGTGAAATGCGTAGAGATCTGAAGGAATACCGGTGGCGAAGGCGGCCCCCTGGACAAAGACTGACGCTCAGGTACGAAAGCGTGGGGAGCAAACAGGATTAGATACCCTGGTAGTCCACGCCGTAAACGATGTCTACTCGGAATTTGGTGTCTTGAACACTGGGTTCCCAAGCTAACGCATTAAGTAGACCGCCTGGGGAGTACGGCCGCAAGGTTAAAACTCAAATGAATTGACGGGGGCCCGCACAAGCGGTGGAGCATGTGGTTTAATTCGATGCAACGCGAAGAACCTTACCTACTCTTGACATCCAGAGAATTCGCTAGAGATAGCTTAGTGCCTTCGGGAACTCTGAGACAGGTGCTGCATGGCTGTCGTCAGCTCGTGTTGTGAAATGTTGGGTTAAGTCCCGCAACGAGCGCAACCCTTATCCTTATTTGCCAGCACGTAATGGTGGGAACTTTAGGGAGACTGCCGGTGATAAACCGGAGGAAGGTGGGGACGACGTCAAGTCATCATGGCCCTTACGAGTAGGGCTACACACGTGCTACAATGGCAAGTACAGAGGGTTGCAAAGCCGCGAGGTGGAGCTAATCTCACAAAGCTTGTCGTAGTCCGGATTGGAGTCTGCAACTCGACTCCATGAAGTCGGAATCGCTAGTAATCGTGGATCAGAATGCCACGGTGAATACGTTCCCGGGCCTTGTACACACCGCCCGTCACACCATGGGAGTGGGCTGCACCAGAAGTAGATAGCTTAACCTTCGGGAGGGCGTTTACCACGGTGTGGTTCATGACTGGGGTGAAGTCGTAACAAGGTAGCCCTAGGGGAACCTGGGGCTGGATCACCTCCTTACCTATACGACTAACTTAATGTTTGTTGAGTGTTCACACAGATAACTTGTTCTTGTTAGAGCAGGTGGCACGTCTTAACGGCGATGCTTGTTCTTTAAAAATTTGGAAAGCTGATAGTGTTAATGTGAAAGGGATAGTGACGTACTTGTACGTGATTATTTGTAGCATTGACGCGAAAATTAAAATTGAGTTCTCAAACACTTAAATCAAGTGCCGAGTCATTGTAATGATGATTCATGAGTATTCTTTTGGCGAAAGTAAACACCATTAGTTGCGATACAACATCAAGCTTACCCGCTTGATAAAGTTTGTTTCCTTGTGAAACTCATTTGGGTTGTATGGTTAAGTGACTAAGCGTATACGGTGGATGCCTTGGCAGTCAGAGGCGATGAAGGACGTAGTAACTTGCGAAAAGCGTTGGCGAGCTAGTAACAAGCATTTGAGCTAACGATGTCCGAATGGGGAAACCCACATGCATAAGCATGTATCACAACATGAATACATAGTGTTGTGAGGCGAACCCGGGGAACTGAAACATCTAAGTACCCGGAGGAAAAGAAATCAACCGAGATTCCCCTAGTAGCGGCGAGCGAACGGGGATTAGCCCTTAAGCGTAGAGGGTGTTAGTGGAATGTGTTGGAAAGCACAGCGGCACAGGGTGATAGCCCCGTACATGAAAACTAACTTTACGTGAAAACGAGTAGGACGGGACACGTGACATCTTGTCTGAACATGGGGGGACCATCCTCCAAGGCTAAATACTCCTGACTGACCGATAGTGAACCAGTACCGTGAGGGAAAGGCGAAAAGAACCCCTGTGAGGGGAGTGAAATAGAACCTGAAACCGTATACGTACAAGCAGTGGGAGCGGTTCTTGAGACCGTGACTGCGTACCTTTTGTATAATGGGTCAGCGACTTACATTTTGTAGCGAGGTTAAGCGAATAGCGGAGCCGTAGGGAAACCGAGTGTTAACTGCGCGTTTAGTTGCAAGGTGTAGACCCGAAACCCGGTGATCTAGCCATGGGCAGGTTGAAGGTTGAGTAACATCAACTGGAGGACCGAACACACGTATGTTGAAAAATGCGGTGATGACTTGTGGCTGGGGGTGAAAGGCCAATCAAACCGGGAGATATCTGGTTCTCCTCGAAAGCTATTTAGGTAGCGCCTCGAGCGAATACCATTGGGGGTAGAGCACTGTTAAGGCTAGGGGGTCATCCCGACTTACCAACCCTTTGCAAACTCCGAATACCAATGAGTACTACTCGGGAGACACACGGCGGGTGCTAACGTCCGTCGTGAAAAGGGAAACAACCCAGACCATCAGCTAAGGTCCCAAAGTTATTGCTAAGTGGGAAACGATGTGGGAAGGCTTAGACAGCTAGGATGTTGGCTTAGAAGCAGCCATCATTTAAAGAAAGCGTAATAGCTCACTAGTCGAGTCGGCCTGCGCGGAAGATTTAACGGGGCTAAGCAATACACCGAAGCTATGGGTACTAGCGCTTGCGCTAGTGCGGTAGAGGAGCGTTCTGTAAGCCGTTGAAGGTGAAGGGGTAACCCACGCTGGAGGTATCAGAAGTGCGAATGCTGACATGAGTAACGATAATGGGGGTGAAAAACCCCCACGCCGAAAGACCAAGGGTTCCTGTCCAATGTTAATCAGGGCAGGGTGAGTCGACCCCTAAGGCGAGGCCGAAAGGCGTAGTCGATGGGAAACAGGTTAATATTCCTGTACTTCTGCTAACTGCGATGGAGAGACGGAGAAGGCTAGGCTAGCGCGGCGTTGGTTGTCCGCGTTTAAGGCTGTAGGTGGTGCACTTAGGCAAATCCGGGTGCACATACACTGAGAGTTGACGACGAGGTTCTACGGAACTGAAGTAGTTGATGCCATGCTTCCAGGAAAATCTTCTAAGCTTCAGGTTAGCAGGAATCGTACCCCAAACCGACACAGGTGGTTGGGTAGAGAATACCAAGGCGCTTGAGAGAACTCGGCTGAAGGAACTAGGCAAAATGGTACCGTAACTTCGGGAGAAGGTACGCTCCTGTTGGTGATGAGACTTGCTCTCTAAGCTGACGGGAGTCGCAGATACCAGGTGGCTGCAACTGTTTATCAAAAACACAGCACTGTGCAAACTCGCAAGAGGAAGTATACGGTGTGACGCCTGCCCGGTGCCGGAAGGTTAATTGATTGGGTTATCTTCGGAGAAGCTCATGATCGAAGCCCCGGTAAACGGCGGCCGTAACTATAACGGTCCTAAGGTAGCGAAATTCCTTGTCGGGTAAGTTCCGACCTGCACGAATGGCGTAATGATGGCCACGCTGTCTCCAGCCGAGACTCAGTGAAGTTGAAATTGCGGTGAAGATGCCGTATACCCGCGGCTAGACGGAAAGACCCCGTGAACCTTTACTATAGCTTGGCACTGAACATTGACCCTACATGTGTAGGATAGGTGGGAGACTTTGAAGCAGGAACGCCAGTTCTTGTGGAGTCAACCTTGAAATACCACCCTTGTAGTGTTGATGTTCTAACTCTGGCCCCTGAATCGGGGTTGAGGACAGTGCCTGGTGGGTAGTTTGACTGGGGCGGTCTCCTCCCAAAGAGTAACGGAGGAGCACGAAGGTTGGCTAAGTACGGTCGGACATCGTACGGTTAGTGCAATGGCATAAGCCAGCTTAACTGCGAGACATACACGTCGAGCAGGTGCGAAAGCAGGTCATAGTGATCCGGTGGTTCTGAATGGAAGGGCCATCGCTCAACGGATAAAAGGTACTCCGGGGATAACAGGCTGATACCGCCCAAGAGTTCATATCGACGGCGGTGTTTGGCACCTCGATGTCGGCTCATCACATCCTGGGGCTGAAGTCGGTCCCAAGGGTATGGCTGTTCGCCATTTAAAGTGGTACGCGAGCTGGGTTCAGAACGTCGTGAGACAGTTCGGTCCCTATCTGCCGTGGGCGTTGGATGATTGAAGGGAGCTGCTCCTAGTACGAGAGGACCGGAGTGGACGAACCGCTGGTGTTCGGGTTGTCATGCCAATGGCATTGCCCGGTAGCTACGTTCGGAATCGATAACCGCTGAAAGCATCTAAGCGGGAAGCGAGCCCTAAGATGAGTCATCCCTAGGACTTTAAGTCCTCTAAAGGGCCGTAGGAGACTACTACGTTGATAGGCAAGGTGTGTAAGCGTTGTGAGGCGTTGAGCTAACTTGTACTAATGACCCGTGAGGCTTAACCATACAACCCAAAAGGGTTTCTAACTAAGTGAATACTTAGCGAAAGAATACCGCCACTTGATTTAGTGTGACTCAATTTTAAACTCTCTTGCTTCTTGAGATACAGAGGCGAGAGCAGCTTTCTAGATTTTTTACCTTTAGCTTTTAAAAAGCTGAAAGTAATAGCAAAAATTTGTCTGGAAACCATAGCATTGTGGTACCACCTGATCCCATCCCGAACTCAGAAGTGAAACGCAATCGCGCCGATGGTAGTGTGGGGTCTCCCCATGTGAGAGTAGGTCATTTCCAGACGCCTAATACGATAAAGCCCGTTGCTAATGCAACGGGCTTTTTTCGTTTTAGCCTGGAGATAACCACTCGAACATGGGGAAGTAAATAGTCCGAACGTAGTGAGGCTCAAACCCATGTAGAGTAGGGTGAAGCGTCTGCGCTTATCAAGCGCAGCTTGATGCTGGAGCTGAACGCGGAGAGCTAGCTCGAAGCTGACCATAACAGACGCCACTTTGGTTTTCACTTTTTAGAAAAGTGAAGGCAAAACAGTAACGATAAATCCCCAGCACTTTGTGTTGGGGATTTTTTCGTTTAACTGCTTTTGTATACATGACGTGCTCCCATCTAATGCCTTGGATGCTATAGGAGAAGGTTAGCGTGTGGGACTATATAGCATCCTGCTTTATGGTTAGTCTACTCAAATGACTAGCATGTGGCTTATCTATATCTGGCTCATTGTATATATCGCCTTGCCGTGGAGTAGGCACGTAAATCTCGTCTAGTTATTTCCACAATACGGTATATCTATGTGCCTTGCTCTACAGCTTGGTTACAAGTTATTCTCGCTAAAAAGCCGCTGGATGCTTGCATTAAACAACTACTTTTTCGATCTTTATCTGAATCGCACTGTGATCTTAATGACTAACATGCTACGTAAATAGAGGTATAATGCCGTATGAATTGTCGTTTAGGATGTGGTGCATGCTGTATTGCGCCTTCTATAACCAGCCCAATACCAGGAATGCCTCACGGTAAGCCTGCTGGTGTGCGTTGTATCCAACTCAATGATGATAATCTTTGTCAAATTTTCGGTCAGCCTGAGCGCCCTGAGCTGTGTGCTCGGTTTGCGGCAACGGAAGATGTCTGCGGCAATACAAACGAAGAAGCCCTTTGGCTTATCACTTCATTAGAAGCAGCGACACAATCCTAGAAGGTTATTTATGCAGTTAACTCGTTATACAGATTTTGGTATCCGCACTTTGATGTACCTAGCCTTGTCTCCAGAAAGGGAGCAACTGTTTAGGATTGCTGAAATTACAGAGGTGTTTGATCTCTCACCTAATCATGTATCAAAGATTGTGCATCATTTAGGTAAAGAGGGTTATTTGCAGACCATTCGTGGTAAGAGTGGTGGCTTTCGCTTGGGGAAACCTGCTGAAGATATCAATATTGGTCAGTTGGTGAGGACTTTAGAAAACTCTTTAGCCCCAATAGATTGCAGTAAGCCCTATTGTCGTTTTACTCCCTCGTGCCAATTAAAAGGCGTATTGGCTGAAGCCGTCACTGCTTATCTTGCTGTGTTAGACCGTTACACACTTGCTGATATTGTGAGCAATCGCCAAGAGTTAAAGGCCTTATTATCTGACGTTTCCATTCCTGTATTAGAATTATAAAGCCGCTAACATATGGGCTTTATAAGGCTTATATTAATTATCTTAAGTGTGTAGAGCTTGTGGTTGATTTCATGTCGGGTTGCTGTGCCAAGCGGTAGGGAAGCAACGCCGATGTTGATACTAGGCTAATACCTTCCAGTTGTAGTCTACGCAAATTGTGTTGCAGAAATTGAATCGTTTCTGGGTAAGGATGTGCAATTGCAACCAAGCTTCCTTGGCTATTAGCTAATTGGATAAGCTGTTGAAATTGGTTTTCTAATGCTTTTTCGCTGACATCATTATCAAGAAACAGCTGCCTTCTTAGTAGTGGGATGCCGAGTTTGTTGGCATTATTAGCAGCCTTGCTGTAGCGGGTTGTTACACTGTCAACAAAGTAGTTATCCTGTTCTTTTAAGCTTTCCATTAGCCATAACATGGGCTGATCCATCTGGGTTAGCAAGCTGCCCATATGATTATTAACCCCTTTTACGTGGGGAATACTGCTAAAAGCGGTCGCTATTGTCTGTTTAAAAGTTCGCTCATCCATATCGTTTGTTAATCCCCCTGGGCCAAGCTTTTTGCCATTGAGTGCCTGCATCGGAATATGCAGCATGATCTCGTGACCTTTGAGGTGGGCGGCAATGGCAATTTTTTTGCCTAACGGGGTGTTAGGCAGTACTGATAGGGTGATCTCTCTTGGCAGGGATAGCACGGCCTCATCGGTTTGACGATATCCAATATCGTCAATGATGATAGAGACTTGGGCTGATTTTGCCGAGTTAGCAATAAAAGTAACGATCAATAAAAGTAATAAGCGCACTATGATTTCATGGTATTTAACTGTTTGTTTTTATCCATGTGACAGCTGAATTAATAAGCCGATCTTGAGCAATATCATCATGGGGCGATAGCTCAGCGATTATAGGCATACTTTTTATCCCAGTCATAGCATCTGTAGTGATATTTATATCAGGTTCAATACCAATGGTATTGATATCTCTACCTTTTGGAGTTGTGTAATGGCCAATGGTAAGTTTGATGGCATGACCATCGATAAGGGTTGGGATCAGGCTTTGAACAGTGCCTTTTCCGAAGCTTTTTTCACCGATTAACACTGCCCGTTGGTTTTCCTGTAGAGCCGCAGCTAAGACCTCCGATGCCGATGCCGACCCTTTATTGATGAGTACGACTATTGGCAGTTTGGAAAACATATTTTGTGGCGAGGCAAAATAGTCACTATTGGCATCAAAAAATCGTCCTCGAGTCGATACGATTCGCCCTTTAGCTAAAAAGAGGTCGGCAATTTTTATCGCCTGATCCAGTAAGCCACCAGGGTTGTTACGCACATCTAAAATCAGCCCTCTCATGGGGAGGTCTTGCCATTGATTGAGTTGGTTGACCATATCTTTGGTCGAATCATCTTGAAAGCTGCTGAGTTTGATATAGCCAATACCATCATCGAGTAGTGAGGCGCTAACTGAGTTAACATCGATTATTGTTGGGGTCAGGGTGACATTAACAAGAGTATCTAGATTTTGTCGCCGTAATGACAAGTTGATTGCCAGATTATGTTTGCTATGGTGTTTTATCTGCCGCAGCACGTTATCTAGCTGCCTGGGATCAATGGCTTGATCATTTACTTTAACTATCTTATCGCCAGGTAATATGCCAGCCGCCGCAGCAGGAGAATGGGGGAAGGGGCTGACAATGGTGACTTGATCCTCCTCGGTAGCGATTTCGATACCAAAGCCAAAATATTCTCCGCTATTGGCATTTCTGATGTCAGAGAAGGCTTCAGAATCGAGAAAATTAGAATAAGAGTCTAATGCGTTAAATACTCCATCAACGGCCGCCTGTATTAAGGTTTCTTGGGGGATTTTGTCGATATAGTAGCTTTCTACGGTGCTGATTACATCGATCAGTAATGGATAATTGAGTTTAGGTTGATGCTGCCCTGTGTGCTCTGTACCTGATAGGGTGATGGATAAGCCGAGAGTTAATCCTAAGATAACGCAGGCAAAGTAACGAATAAATTTAATCATAAACAACCCTCTATGAAAGGGTTGCTGTTGTCCTAGCGCTTACAATAGAGTGCTGGATCGATAGCCTGCCCTTTGTGCCTTACCTCAAAGTATAGGCCAGGTTCGGTTTGTCCACCCGAGCGTCCAACTAGGGCAATGGTTTCACCTTTGTCGACCGCATCACCGGCATTTTTGAGTAAGGTTTGGGCATGACCATATAGGCTCATATAGCCTTTACCGTGGTCGACTACCATCACCATACCAAAGCCACGTAACCAGTCGGCATAGATCACTTTACCAGGAGCAATGGCACTAACTGATTGCCCTTCTGGAGCGGCGACGATCACCCCTTTCCATTTAACTTCACCGGAACGTTGGCTACCAAAGCCTGAACGAATGCGGCCTTGAGTGGGCCAATTGAGCTTATGTTGGCGTGATAACCCTTCCATTACAGGGCTGTCTTTCATCGCCTTTAGCGCTTGTTCTACCACGCGCTTTAAACTGGCTTCTTCAATTTGTAACTGTTCAAGTTTGGCACCATGAGAGTTAAGCGTACGCTGCAGTTGTTTGAGCGTTTGTTGCCGTTGTGCTTGCTCTTGAGTTAGATTTTTGGCTTGCTGCTGTTGTTCGAGCACCAGTTGGTTGAGGCGGATTTGTTTCTGCTTTTGCTCTGCTTCGACACTGTCTAATTCGGTGATAGTTTGCTGCAACTTATTGATCGAGTCGATGCGGGCCTTATTAAGGTATTGGTAGTAAGCCAGTAGGCGCTCTATGGTTGCAGGGCTCTGCTGATTAAGTAGCATTTTGGTGTAATCATGATTGCCTGCAAGGTAGGCGCTGGCCAACTGATTTGATAGGGTTTGCTGTTGAATTTTTTTCAGTTTATCGAGTGTGACTCGGCGAGATTCTAGCGCTGCGAGTTGTTTATCGGTTGTCGCCAAGGAGGCCTTAGTGTTATTGACCTTTTTGGCCGCGTCAGCGATAGCCTGCTCATCTTTTTTTAGCAGCTTGATCAGTTTTTCATGCTGCGAGCTAGTATCTTTGAGCGCCGACTGTTGGCTGCTGATCTGCTTTTGTATCGCCTCTAGCTGCGATTGACGCTGTGTCAGATCGGAAGCCTGCACAGTAAAAGACAACATGATAAAGCCAGCAATTATGCTGGCTTTATGAAAACCGTATCGCTTAAGCAATGAATCGTTACTCGCTTAGTTGGTTGTTAGGGTGATGAGGGAGCGTCCTGTCATCTCGGGTGGAACCGTTTGATTCATCAAGGTTAACATGGTTGGGGCTATATCGCTTAATCTTCCGTTGCCGGCAATTGTTGCCGGACGGCCCACATAGATAAATGGCACTAACTCGCTGGTATGCGCGGTATGTGCTTGACCGGTTTGCTCGTCGGTCATCTGTTCGGCATTACCATGGTCGGCAGTAATTAAACACTCGCCATCCACTTTAGCTAAGGCTTCGACCACGCGGCCAATACAAGCATCTACCGCCTCACAGGCCTTAACGGCGGCTTCAAAGTTACCCGTATGGCCTACCATGTCGCCGTTAGGGTAGTTACAGATAATCACGTCATATTTCGTTGACTCAATGGCTGCGACCAATTTATCGGTTAACTCGGCAGAGTTCATCTCTGGCTGCAGATCATAGGTGGCAACTTTAGGTGATTGCACCAAAATACGGTCTTCACCTTCAAATGGTTCCTCTTTGCCGCCATTGAAGAAGAAGGTGACATGAGCATATTTTTCAGTTTCAGATATACGTAACTGGGTTTTACCGCTGTTTTGTAACACTTCACCTAAGGTATTGACCAAGTCTACCGAGGGGTAAGCGATAGGCGCCTTAATGTCGGCGGCGTATTCAGTCAAGGTGACAAAGTTGACCTTAGGCATGACCTCGCGGGTAAAGCCATCAAAATCAGCATTGATAAAGCTGCGAGTAATTTGGCGGGCACGATCGGCGCGGAAATTCATGAAGATCAATGCATCGTCGTCGTTAAGGGTTGCCACTTGCCCCTGCGCGTCGGTGATCGCCGAACTGGCGACAAACTCATCATTTTCATCACGCGCATAAGCGGCAGCCAAGGCATCGACAGCATCTGCAAACTGGTATTGTGCTTTACCTTGAGTGATCAACTCATAAGCCTGAGACACTCTATCCCAGCGGTTGTCTCTGTCCATGGCGTAGTAGCGACCAATGATAGAGGCTATACGGCCAGTGCCTAAGGTGTTAAACAGCTCATTGAAATGGGCAAGGCTCGATTTTGCGCTGCGTGGTGGGGTGTCGCGGCCATCGAGAAAAGCATGTAAATAAACATGTTTTGCGCCGCGCTTAACCGCCATCTTACACATAGCTTCGATGTGATTCTCGTGGCTGTGCACGCCACCAGGTGATAATAGCCCCATGATATGCACAGCACCATTGGCTGCGATGGCTTTATCTACGGCTTCGACGAGGGCTGGGTTGGTGTCAAACTCACCGTCTTCGATAGCCTTGCCGATACGGGTCAATTCTTGATAAACCACACGGCCGGAGCCGATATTGATATGGCCCACTTCAGAGTTACCCATTTGACCATCGGGTAGCCCGACATCAAGGCCTGAGCCTGAAATTAAGCTGTTTGGATATTGCTGATAAAGTCTATCGAGCACTGGTGTGTTGGCGTGATATACCGCATTGTTATGGGTGTCTTCACGATAACCCCAGCCATCAAGGATCAGCAGTGCCAGAGGGCGTTTGCGTGTCGTCATGGTGGTACCTTTAAGTTTAAGAAACAAAGATTACAATTCGAAATTGGTTAAATATTACTACGTACGCAGGCGATCAAAAAGCGATTTACTCCGATAGCGGTCATCGGACATTGGACCGATGGCGCGATTGTCACCATCTGTCAGCCTGTTAAGGGTTAACAACTTGCTGCAATCTGCGGTGACAATCGGTTATACTCTTGGCCCTGACAGAACCTCCAGCCACAGAAGTAGGCCGTAAACTATGCAAGAATATATCGAATTTTTAAAAGCCAATCCCATGCTTAGCCTTGCTTGGATTGGTTTACTTGTTGCGCTTTTAGTGAGCGTTTTTAAGTCTAGTCTTTCTAAGGTGAAAACCGTCGATCATCAGCAAGCGACCTTGTTAATTAATAAACAAAACGCCAAAATTGTCGACGTGCGCTCTAAAGAAGAGTTCAAAAAAGGTCATATTGTTGATGCAGTTAACATCCCGTTATCGGAAATTAAAAATAATCAGTTAAGTGCACTTGAAAACGCTAAAGCCAGTCCCATTATAATGGTATGCAACGCAGGAATGACCTCGGCGCAAGCGGCTCAGTTGATGATAAAAGCAGGTTTTGAGTCTGTATATAATCTCAAAGGTGGTATGAGCGAATGGCAACAAAGTAATTTACCCGTTGTCAAAAGTAAGCGATAAACCCCATGCAAGGTTTGCTTTTTTAAAGCAACTTTGATTAGAGTGTCATCTCTTAAAAAAATGGCTTGAGGGATTACTCAATAATCCCTCAAGGAAAACTAAAACCGGGATGGTGGCTGAGGTCTTATTGGGACTCGAGTAACAAAAGCCCTAAAGATGATTCTTCTGTTTGGAAGATCACATAAATTGATTAGGTAGGAAATTATGGCTGAAGTAGCAAACAACGAACAACAGGGTCCACAGTTCAACATTCAACGTGTTTACACTAAAGATATCTCTTTTGAAACACCAAATAGCCCAGCTGTTTTTCAAAAAGAGTGGAGCCCTGAAGTTAAGCTAGATCTAGATACTCGCAGCGCTAAATTGGCTGATGACGTTTATGAAGTGGTACTTTCTCTAACTGTTACTGCTAAAAACGGTGAAGAAACAGCTTTCTTATGTGAAGTACAGCAAGCCGGTATTTTTGCTATCAGCGGCCTAACAGAGCAGCAACTGGCTCACTCTCTAGGTGCATACTGTCCTAACGTACTATTTCCATACGCGCGTGAAACCGTTGGCAGCCTAGTGGCTCGTGGTACTTTCCCACAGCTAAACCTAGCACCAGTTAACTTTGATGCGCTATTTGCACAATACGTGCAACAGCGTCAAGCCGCAGCCGAAGCCGCTCCTGCTGCAGAAGAAGCGAACGCTTAATCACGCATGAAAAATACTGCCGATATTACGGTACTGGGGGCGGGCTCTTATGGCACCGCCCTTGCTATTTCTTTAGCCAGTAACGGTCATAAAACATTGCTTTGGGGACATGACCCTGAGCATATCGAAAACCTTAAGCGCGATCGCGCTAATGAAGCGTTTTTGCCCGGTATTGCATTACCCGATTTACTCATTCCCGAGTCTGATTTAGCCACGGCATTAGCCGCGTCTAACAATGTGCTAGTGGTTGTTCCAAGCCATGTATTTGGTCAAGTGTTGAAGCAGGCTAAACCTTTACTGCGCCAAGATGCGCGTATTGTTTGGGCGACCAAAGGCTTAGAACCTGAAACAGGCCGCTTGCTACAAGAAGTCGCACGCGAAGTGCTCGGTGACCAATATCCGCTGGCGGTGTTGTCTGGGCCTACATTTGCTAAAGAACTCGCTGCGGGCATGCCTACTGCCATCTCGGTGGCGGGCACTGATGACACCTTTACTAATGATCTGGTCGAATTGCTTCACAGCCCGAGTCGTTTGCGCGTCTACGCCAATGATGACTTTATCGGGTTGCAGTTGGGTGGTGCGGTTAAAAACGTGATCGCCATCAGCGCCGGTATGTCTGACGGTATCGGTTTTGGCGCCAACGCTCGAACCGCACTCATTACGCGCGGGCTTGTTGAGCTCACGCGTCTAGGTGAAGCCATAGGTGCCCAAGGTTCAACATTTATGGGGATGGCGGGCCTTGGTGACTTAGTGTTGACTTGTACCGATAACCAGTCGCGTAATCGTCGCTTTGGCTTGGCATTAGGCCAAGGTAAAGATGTCGACACGGCGCAAGCTGAAATTGGCCAAGTGGTTGAAGGCTACCGCAATACGAAAGAGGTCTACACCTTAGCGAAACGCTTAGGGGTTGAAATGCCGATTACCGAGCAAGTCTATCGCGTCTTGTATCAGGGCGGCACTCCCCACGAAGCGGCAAAAGCTTTACTGGGTAGAGAGAAAAAATCAGAGACGGCAGAAAGCGATTAAAGCCTAGGCTGTGTGATACTAAATAATAAAAGGGTGCTAAAATAGCGCCCTTTTTTATGCAGTCGGTATTTATCCCCGAAACGCATGGATGGTAATGAAGGGAGTGATATTGGGGCTAAAATGTCTCATGCATTGTTGGCATTTGCCCTATGCAACTCGTAACCATGACTCAAAGTAAGAGGTAATCTAAGTGGAACATCATGATGTGATCATTATCGGCGCAGGCGCAGCGGGGCTTATGTGTGCGGCTACTGCAGGATATCGAGGTCGTGATGTCTTAGTTATCGATAATGCTAAGCAGGCGGGACGTAAAATTCTGATCAGTGGCGGTGGGCGCTGCAATTTCACCAATCAAAAGGTTGAGCCCGCTAACTTTATCTGCCGAAATCCGCATTTTGTAAAATCGGCATTGGCTCGCTATCGCTCGCAAGACTTTATTGAGCTAGTTGAACGTCATGGTATTGAATACCATGAGCGCGATCATGGTCAGCTATTTTGCAACGATTCGGCTAAAGAGATAGTCACCATGCTACTGACCGAGTGTGAATGGGCAGGCGCGCGCATCCAGCTGCGCACCGACATCATCTCTGTAAGCAAAAATGACAGCGGCCTATTTGTATTACACACCTCTAAAGGCGAATACAGTTGTGACTCGTTAGTAGTGGCCACCGGCGGATTGTCTATGCCTAAATTGGGCGCGACGCCATTGGGCTATCAGTTGGCCGAACAGTTTGGCCTTAAAGTACTCCCCACCTGCGCAGGGTTGGTGCCTTTTACTTGGCACAGTGAGCAAAAGCAAAAGTTTGAGCCATTATCTGGCATCGCTGTGCCATGTACCATTACCGCTCAGGATGGCACACAATTTAGTGAAGCGTTGCTGTTTACCCACCGGGGGCTTTCAGGGCCTGCTGTGTTGCAAATATCGAATTACTGGAAGCCGGGCGAAACCATTTCTATCAATCTGTTACCGCACATGGATGCGGCGCAGGGTTTGTCTGAGGCACTCGAGCTGCACCCGAAACAAAGCCTGCGCAATACCTTAAGCCAGTGGTTACCTAAACGTCTGATTGAGGTGTTATTCGATGAGGCGTTACTCAATATGGCACTAAATCAATTGGTGCATGCTCAGCGTGATAAAGTGGTTGCCGACTTGCACCGCTGGGAATTGTTGATGAACGGGACCGAAGGTTACCGCACGGCTGAAGTGACCCTTGGCGGTGTCGATACCGACGAGTTATCGTCTAAAGATATGCAAAGTAAAAAGGTCGCAGGGTTATTTTTTGTCGGTGAAGTCATGGACGTCAGCGGCTGGCTCGGTGGGTTTAATTTCCAGTGGGCATGGTCATCCGGCGTAGCCGCCGGTCTTGCGGTGTAATGGTATTTTGGGCGATATCAGCTTGTAGCTAGGCCTGCTATGGCCTAGCGGTATTGGAACATTTAGCGGTTTAAAAGGGGCAAGGGCATTGGCCATGGTAGGTTTCGCCACGAGTTGGATGCTCAAAATACAGGTCACTGGCGTGTAATTGTAAGCGCTCTGCCAGTTGTTCACTTTGGCTGCTGTTATACAGATCGCACCCAAGAATGGGGTGGCCCATGGTCAAGCTGTGTATTCGCAGTTGATGCGTACGGCCGGTAACTGGGGTAAATTGCACTAAGGTGCGACAGGGCTGCTCAAGGCGCTGTAAGACAATGTATTCACTGATGGCCGGCTTGCCTGTGGTGGAGCAAATTTTGACTCGTGGAAAGTGGTCCCTATCTTTTGCTATTGGCGCGGTGATCTGGCCATTATCATCTGTAACCCAACCTTGTAGTAGTGCCATGTAGCGTTTGTGAATGGTGTGCGCTTGAAACTGTTTATTGAGGTGTCGGGTCGACTCTGCATGCAGCCCCACAACCATGATGCCTGATGTGCCAAAGTCTAATCGATGTGGCAATTTGGCCTCTGGAAATGCTGGGCTAACTCCTGCCTGACCATGGACTAAGCGGTAGTGTACTGAATCTTGGTTAAGGGGATGTTTGCCTGACAAGCTCAGTAAACCACTGGGCTTATTGATCAATAAGATATCATCATCTTGATATAAAATCGTGACCACATCATCGCACTTAGGGACTATAAAATCGTCAAAGCTGGTATCAGTCGGCGAGCCGATATTGGGCATGGGGCGTTCCTGTGATTGATATAGATATCGCCTGCTTATTATGCTCGAGCCTGTGCTGCATCACGATAATCATCTTGTATTGTACACGGCTATCTTGCTGGCAGCGGTGAACAAGGGGGCTAGTTTACACGGTTTTCACCCCAACTTGTCTCTGGTGCCATTTTAATTGATTTTAAGGTGATTGCTGTCGGGTAATATGGGCTCTGACTATTTATTGTTTTAATTGTGCTTTTTATCTTCGTCTTTGAATGATTGCGCATCTGCTACACTGTTAAATTGAGGCTATCCATTTGAATAGTTGTATCTAATTGACTGATGAAAGCTAGGGGAAAGTATGGAAGCGCTTTCTGTTGTGCTGGTGGTTGATGATGTAAAAACCAATGTGCTCATCATGAGGCAATGTTTAAAAGGGCAATATCAAATTTGGGCCGCAGCAAGCGGCCAAGAGTGTTTAGCTTTGGCTAAGCAGCAACCCGACTTGATTTTGTTAACGATAGACATGCCCGATATGGACGGTTATGAGGTGTGTCGGCAGTTGAAGGCTGATACCGACACGGCCCATATTCCGGTTATTTTTGTTACCGCTAAAGATGCCGATGATAATGAGCAAAAAGGCTTAGCGTTAGGTGCCGTCGACTACATTAACAAGCCTATTCACCCTGCGATTGTCCGTGCTCGAGTCGCGACTCATTTGCAATTAAAACAGCATAGCGACAAGTTACAGTTTATGGCGTTGCACGATCAGTTGACCGGTCTCTACAATCGTCACTTCTTGGCCGAGTGGGCAGCTCAGAGTCTGTCGAGTATGGCTCGCCACCAAACAGAACTGTCTGTGGTGATGTTAGATTTGGATAACTTCAAAAAAATTAATGACTTTAATGGTCACCATGTTGGCGACAAAATATTACAGGCCGTGTCTAAGCTGCTGCAAGATAGCTTTCGCAAGGAGGATATGGTGGCGCGGATGGGCGGTGAAGAGTTTATTATTTTGATGGAGTCTGGCATGACAGAGGCTCGTGAGAAAGCTGAAAGTGTGCGCCAACGTCTACAGCAGCTAAAGCCGATGGGGATAATGGTGACCGGAAGTTTTGGCTTACTGGTCGCCAATGCGCAAATGACCGACTTTTCTCATCTATTGGTATTAGCCGAAGAAGCCGTTTATAAAGCCAAAGCTGATGGGCGTAATTGCCTTGTCTATTATGATGACGGTCAATACATTACCGTTGGCTAAGGTGCATAGGTATTGTCCTACGCAGGTGGTTCATTTTTATGTCACAGGCCTATTATCAGGCTACGTCATTCCATTTACTCCAACCGTATCATGCCCTTAAGTGTGTTGTTGCTCTTTAGCATGCGCAGAGCAAGCTTATGTCAGGCTTAGCGGGACAGAGGCTTACATCCGCTGTCTCAATTTGGTGCGATAGATGCCAAGCTCAAGGTAAAATGTGTTATTTTAGCGGCTAAACGAGAGTGGTTAGCATTCTCTCAATCGACTGCGCTAAAAGAGGAAAGTGTAATGGCAATAGCAAAAATTGGCATAGTGACCGTAAGTGACCGAGCGAGTGCGGGCGTGTATGAAGATATTTCTGGTAAGGCCATTATTGAGGTGCTAAACCAATACCTGACCTCTGAGTGGCAACCGGTTTACGAGGTGATCCCTGACGAGCAGGATGTGATTGAAGCGACCTTAATTAAGATGGCCGATGAGCAAAATTGTAGCCTTATCGTCACGACTGGCGGTACAGGCCCTGCAAAGCGCGATGTGACGCCAGAAGCCACCGAAGCGGTGTGCGATCGCATGATGCCTGGTTTTGGTGAGCTGATGCGCGCCGAATCATTAAAGTTTGTGCCCACCGCCATTTTATCGCGTCAAACCGCTGGCCTGCGCGGTGACTCATTGATTGTTAATTTACCCGGCAAGCCAAAATCAATCCGTGAATGCCTCGATGCGGTATTCCCCGCTATCCCTTATTGTATCGATTTGATGGATGGGCCTTTCTTAGAGTGTGATGAAGCTGTGATTAAGCCATTTAGACCCAAAGCTAAATAAGCCATATCAGTCGACCTTTTACTGATGTAAAAAGAGCGCATATTAGGCGCTCTTTTTAATGGCAAATACTCAGCGCGGTGTTAAACAGTAAAGCACCTTTGACCAGCGCTTTACAGCCTATGCATTCAGCGCCTTTTGGCGTTACAAGCCAAAGACAATCTTTTCACTCTTGAGGGAGCGCTCCATGCCCAGCATTAGGGCAAAGGTGATGGCTAAGGTTGTAGCACTCGACAGTAGCAGCTGCATTAGCGGTATCTCTTTGCCTTTAATAAAGGCGATAAGTGCCTGCATCTGCCCGGACACGGGTAGCCACTGTAGGGTGTCTGGCGCTATGTTGTAACTGGCTGCCATCGACAGCATCATGGGCACGATGAGCACTATCGTCAGGTAAGACTGCGCCTCTTTAAATGACTTTGCCATAAATGACACAAATAACTGCAATGAAGCGGCCATGAGCGCGATCGGCAGGCCGATAACCAGCATTAACCCAATAAAATCAGGGGTGATATTGACGCTAAAGCCCAGCTCTTGCCAAGGTACAAAGCCGTAGGCAATTTTTGAGATGAGTAAGGTCAACACTAATCCCAGCATGGCAAATATGGTGACCGCGGCGACCTTGGCGAGCACTATATCACGCGTTGATACCGGATGGCTCAGCAGCAACGCCAGCGAGTTGCGTTCGCGCTCTCCAGCGCTGGTGTCGATGGCTAGGTTCATGCCCGAGATAAATACCGCATACACCATCATAAATATCGCAATACCTAAGATCATGCCGCCTTTAGAATCGCTGGTGGCTTGATCTTCTACCGTCACTTTTATCGGCTGCACCACTTTAGGGTCAATCCCCCTGGCTATTAGGCGTAGGCTACCCATTTCGGCGCTGTATTCTTGCAAGCTTTTTTCAATGCGCCGAATAGAGGATTGCAACTTTTCGTTGGAATTATCGGCAATAAGGGTTAATTCGGCCGTGCGGCTTTTGGCCATATTGCTGGCATAATCTTGGCTAATTATCAGCTCTATCTCTTTGCGCTCGGCTTTATCGCCTTGGCTAATATCGTTACTGGCAAGAAACTTAACCAGATCGGGGGCGCGTTCGCCATGGGTGATGGTAATATTAAGTGCTTCGGGGCTGGTTATTTGGCCTATCAGCAGCATAAACATGCCGCACATCATCAGCGGCGCGCCGATAGCATAATAGAGGCCGGCCATGACCGAGCGTTTATCGCGGGCGGCATCGATCAGCTCTTTTCGAACCATGGCTATAATGGTGCTGATCATGCTGCAATCCCCTCATCGGTGCCGATTAATGCGATAAAGGCATCTTCTAATGAGGCCTTGCCTGTTTGTTGGCATAACTGCTCTGGGCTGCCGATGGCAACCACCTTGCCTTGTGCCATCACTATCACCCTATCGCACAGAGCGGCAACCTCTTGCATCACATGGCTAGAAAACAACACGCAGTGGCCGGCCGCTTTAAGGTCTTTTAGCAGATCGCGCAGTACTCGCGTGCTCATCACATCTAGGCCTCGGGTAGGCTCATCGAGAATGATGTTGGTAGGTTCGTGCACTATGGCCTGGGCTAGGGCGGTTTTCATTCGTTGTCCCTGAGAAAAGCCTTTGCATTTGCGGTCGGCAATATCATCCATATGTAATTTGTTGAGCACGCTTGCCGCCGCTGCTTTGGCCTGTGCACGCGGTAACCCGTTGAGCTCGGCAAAATAGCTCACGTATTCTCTGGGGGTAAGGCGTTCATACAGGCCAAAGGGATCGGGAAATAACCCCAGTTGCTGCTTGGCTTTGACCGGAAACTTAGCCACATCGATACCGTCAATTTCGGCGGTGCCGTTATCGGGTTTGAGTAAACCAAATACTGTGCGCAAACAGGTGGTTTTACCTGCACCGTTGGGGCCGAGTAGTCCGGTTATCTGGCCATCGAGTGCTTCGAAACTCAAGTCGTTAAGTGCCTGCACGTCACCAATACACTTAGAAAGATTAGCTACTTTAATCATGACGCACTCCTTGTGCCTTAGTATGGGATGTCGATGAACGGGCTTGTTTGGCTGCAGGGAGCGCTTCGACAGTATTCGCGTTGAGATAAAAATTACGGCTAACATCTTTGCTTAGGCATTCATCGGATATGTCATCAAGGCTGTTGCTGCTGACAAGCTGGGCGATGAGATCGTTGCCACAGGATTGGTAGGCTACTCCGTGGGTGGCATAGGGGGCGATAAAATGCTTGGCATTGCTCAGTTGCGCCATCGCCATCTCGCCCCAGCTCGGAGGCGTCGCGGGATCTAACTGTCCCGATAACACCAAGGTGGGAATATTACTGGCAATCGGGTCTGAAAACTCGGCGTCAACGGCGGGTACATTCCAAATTGGGCAGGAAAGATCAAATGCATTAACCATTTCGCGGGTGAAGTAGCTCTGCTCGGCTTGCTGGCGCTCGATTTGGTTAAAGCGCTGCCAATCTTCACCACATACCACAGATGAGTGCATACCAGCGGCAATGCCTGTGCTGTCTATCGTTAGGGAATATAAGCCCATAATCGCTTGGAAGTTATCTTGCGCGGCTTGATGAATCGCGTGGGGCAGTAGCGCTCTGATATTAGGGGTGTACATGGCCATACGCAGCGCCCCCATAAACTTAGCGCGGGTCATCACAAGCGTGAGCGGCTCGTTGGTTAACGGGTCGCGAACTTGGCTACTCACTGGGGCTTGGGCGAGGCGCGTATTCACCTGCTGCAAGTCTTGTTCAAGGTCGGCAAACTGCCCATGGCATAAGGCATTACTGCTGCAGTCATCGAGCAGTAAGCCGATGGCTCTGTCTATCGCATCACCAATATGCAACACACTTTGCTGCATCGGCACTACGCCGTCTAATGTCACCGTGGCCAAGACTTGCGGGTAATGACGCATGTACAGTTGCGCCATACGCGTACCGTATGAAATGCCATAGACATGGAGTTTGTCGTAACCTAAGTGGGCTCGAACTGCTTCGAAATCTTTTAACGCTATTTCACTGCCATATTGGCTGACATCGGCATCGAGTCCGTCGAGGCACTTTTGAGTTTCGCTCGCAATATCTAAATCATCCTCGTTGAGTGATAACGCCCCTTCAAAGCCTTCGCCCTCGCATTGTAATAGGTTGGACTGCCCTGTACCTCTTTGGTCTATCAGCAGAATATCGCGCTGCTGGCGGACTTTACTTAACATGCGATCGAACGTCGGCGCGTTTTCAATTGCCGATTGCCCTGGGCCGCCGGCAATGGCGAGCAAGGCTTCGTTAGTAAAGCTCGGTTTTATTGCTGGCAGTACCGCGTAATGGATGTTGAGCTGCCGACCTTCGGGGTGAGCGTAATTTTCAGGCACTGTGACAAAGCCGCAGCGCAGCCTATCTGGCAGACCGTCGACATAACAAGTGTCGTTGGTGGGCGCGGCCTCTGTCTCGGCATGGCTGGTAAGAGAAAATAGCATGGCAGCCAGCGGCAGTAACAGCCACAGTGCTAACTGAGTCTGACGTTCCTTATCGCTTGCCGTGTGCATAATGTTGGCTTGTGGCATGATATTCATCCCTTGAATGCGCATATTGCGACAATGTTAATTCAGTTTTTTATCAATAGGTTAATAAGCTGCTGAAAGGCTAATGCGAGAACGACATTGTGTCAACAGACTGATTCGTTATAGCAGCCAGCCTATGGAATGAAGCTCAATTAAATTATGTTATCTATAAGAGGTCTGATGAGTCTGGTTTTTACACCTAATTCACTGTAATAAAATAAAAATAATATAATCACAGTGGGTGAGTCATGTGTCATTTGCTACCGTTTTGTGCGCCAATTAACAGTGTTGGAGCAAAAGCTCTTATTTTTTAGGCAAGGTTAAAGTAAAATGCGCTAAAAGAGGTACACCTGTACGCTAAAAAGGTTATAAAACTTATGTCACTCGAGCAATATCATCCAATACGCCTGATCCAGGAGCAGAGCCTTAAACGGGGCGATGCCATTGCGCTCGAGGGCTATGGTAGTGCAGCACCTTGGCATCAGATCAGCTGGTCTGCATTTGATAATATTAGTGATGCTATAGCTAAGGCGCTGATCCGTTTCGATTTAGCGCTACAAGATAGAGTCGTTATCCTGTCACAAAATTCTCCACAATGGACTTGCGCCGATGTGGGAGCCTTAAAAGCCAAAACGGTTGTGGTGCCTATATATCCCACTAGCACCATAGATCAGGCGGCTTACATCATAGATGATGCGCAGGCAAAGCTGATTTTTGTGGGTGATGCGGCGCAATACCTGATGGCTTGCGAGCTCACCAAGCGCTGCGCCACGCTGACCCATATTGTGGTATTTGATTCAGATGTGACCCTGATTGACCAAGCGCACTATCATTTCGATAGCTTGCTCAATCCGGTGGTGGATCCCGCGATTGAAGTCGAGTTGTTGCAGCGACTGAGCCAGACCTCTCTTGATGATCTATTAACCCTTATCTATACCTCTGGCACCACGGGCGACCCTAAAGGGGTGATGCTTGATTATCGAAATATCGCCTCGGTTATCCGCCAACATGACGCCATCTTACCTTTTACTCCTGGGGATGTGTCGCTGGCATTTTTACCATTAAGTCATGTATTTGAACGTGGCTGGAGCTTTTACGTGCTATGCCGTGGCGGTCACAACGTTTACCTGCAAAACCCTATGATGGTCAAAGAAGCCATTGCCGATGTGAAGCCCCATACCCTGTGTGTGGTGCCGCGTTTCCTCGAAAAAGTCTATAGCGCAGTGCAAGATAAAGTGGCGAAGGCGCCAGCGGCAAGGCAAAAACTGTTTGCGTGGGCGATGTCAGTCGGTGAGCGTCAGTTTGAAGTCAGCCAAGGGCGCGCTAAAGGCACGGTGTGGTTAGGTTTACAGCATAAACTGGCGCACAAATTAGTGTTTAGCAAGTTGCAGCAAGTACTGGGTGGGCGCTTAAAGTTTATGCCTTGTGGTGGCGCGGCACTCGACAAAACGGTGGCGAGCTTTTTCCATGCTATTGATATTCCTGTTTTATGTGGCTATGGCATGACAGAAACCACGGCAACCGTTACCTGTAATACCTTAGCCAACCGCTTAGCGGGCTCCAACGGTAAGGTGCTGCCTGAAGTGGAGATCAAGTTAGGTAAAGATGATGAGATCTTAGTTCGCGGTGATACTGTGATGCGTGGCTATTACAACCGCCCGCAAGAGACTGAAGCCAGCTTTGAAGATGGTTGGTTAAAAACCGGAGACGCAGGTTATATCGACGAGCAAGGTAATCTGTTTATTACCGATCGCATTAAAGAGTTGATGAAAACCTCAAATGGTAAATATATTGCGCCGCAACGTGTCGAAGGTAAGGTGGGCTGTTGTCCTTATATCGAACAGGTGGCCATTATTGCCGATGCTAAAAACTATGTGACCGCCTTAATCGTGCCGGCATTTGCCTCGCTCGAAGCTTGGGCCAAAGACAAAGGATTGCATTATGAGTCACCTATTGAACTGTTGCGTCATAGTCATGTAATTGAGCATTTTGAACAACGCTTAAGGCATTTGCAGGTTGAGTTGGCAGGGTTTGAGCAGATCAAAAAGTTTACTCTGTTACCCGAGGCATTTTCTATGGAAGCAGGGCTTATTACCCCCACCATGAAACTACGCCGTAAGATGATTTATCATAAATACTCTACCGAAATTAATGCCATGTACGGTAAATAGCTAAAGACTTTGTGCGAAAGAGGGCTTGATGCAAGGTTGAGGTGATAATCTTACTCAAGCACTCAAGCACTCAAGCCCTCAAGCCCTCAAGCCCTCAAGCCCTCAAGCCTAAAGTTCATATTGCATCGTTCAATCTTCTCAGTTAACGTCAGCAGCACAATAATAAGCGTACCTTTACAAGGATACTTCAGTGGCTGAGACATTTTTTAGCGCAACCCTTAACCCACGTTTCAATGAAACCGATGGCTTGGGGCATATCAACAATACCGTGATCCCCATTTGGTTTGAGGTGGGGCGTGAGCCTATTTTTAGCTTGTTTAATCCTAGCCTGAATCTTGATGAGTGGAACTTGATTGTGGCGGGATTCACCATTGCCTATACCTCGCCCACCTTCTTTGGTCAGCCTGTTGAGGTCAAAACGTGGGTGAGCCGTATTGGTAACAGTAGTTTTGAGGTGACGCAGCAATGTTGGCAGGCGGAGAAAAAGACCGCAGAGGCGCAAACCACCTTAGTACATTATGATTATGGCGCAAATCAGAGCGTGCCGATCCCCAATATGGTCAAGCAGGCCTTAGCGCTGCGCACCGGAGATTAAGCGATTTAACTTGACCGTCGCGAGCAAGGAGTGCGCTGGGGTTATGCGGTCACGACGGCGATTTATTATCAGTAGGTTAGCGCAAGAATTTTTGTACATACCAGCAACTGGCACTGATGGTGAGTGGTTGTGCCTTGGCCCACTTTAGCCCATGGCGCACTAAACGTTCGGCTAGTCCTCGCCCTCTCAATGCATCGGGTACGTAAGTGCGATTAAAATCGATATGATCGTCCTCAATCTGGTATTCAAGCAGTGCTTGCTGGTCATCGATTAAAATCACAAATCTCTGTTTGTCGGCCTGATGTAAAATGGTTGACTGGCTCATGTGTATTCCCTTGATATCTTGGCTCTGCTGACGTTAGCACGTTTAGTGCTGTGATGCCTGTGTTGTGCTTATCAATCTGGGCGATCCCTTTTCATGGGAGCCTTGGTTGTATTTAGCGATCGGGCTATGTAATCTGAACTCAGGATAACCAAGGTATCTCAAATAGCTGCCATCAATACTTAACATTTTGTATTAAAAGTAAAATACACTGTTTATTTGTGTGTGAGTTCGCCTTGTTAATAACATCAAGGACAAGTTTGAGATGTCATCACTGCACAGCGGCTACTTTATCTAAGGTTATGCTATCTCTTACCATGGTGCAGGTTCATTAAGTATGAGCCTGAGAGCAATATCTCATCAATAGAAAGTTATATGGCGTTAGAGTTAGCGAGGTGCAATTGATTCATCGATGGTTAACTGGGGGCATTATGTTGCGTTATTTATCGGCGCTCGGTTTGGTTTTGATCGGATGGAGTCTCCCTGTATCGGCGGTTGAGGATGCATTGCGACAGGCTGTCGAAACCAAGGTCAAAGGCGATGTCACTAGCGCAATTGTGCTCACCGATGCGAATTTGATCACCTTAGGTATTGTCGACTTCGATCCTAATGCATTTATCGATTTAGGGGGGATTGGCGATATTAATGCCGGTGATGCCGATTCTCTGCGCCGGCGCAGTCAGTTGCGCAACTATTCTCTGCCCTGGGAAAGCAAGCCCAGTGAGTTTAATCGCGACTGGCAGGTATCGAGTGCGGTGCGACTCTCCTATGTTAACGCCACAGAAGATATTTTGGGTGTTGATGATCAGTCGTTGGTCAGCCCATTAGAAGATACCAGCTATCTGTTAGCGGCCGAGTACCGCTGGCAATATCGACTCACTCCTCGCTGGCAGGCGGTTTTTGGTGTGGGTGGGCAGCTGTTGTGGCTAGAAAATAACTTAGAATATCGCGACCCTATCTTGGCCGCTCAGCGGCCGCAGTTGGATGGCGTGATAGTGAATACCCGTTATGGCGCGGTGATGGTCGACCCCAATGTTGAATTGACGTACACCAGTGACTTATTTGGCCACAAATGGGAGTTTATCAGCGCGTTTCGTTATGCTTATGGCCGCACAGTATTGACCGATAATGGCGCGCAGTCAGTGTCGCCCGAGGTGAGTCGTTTTAGCAATACACTGGTGTTCCATTATGGGCTACCCAATGTATGGGCGCGTCGTAATGAACTGGTATTGCAGGCTAAGCGGGTTGACTTAAGTGGTGATGTGGTCGACCCAATGGGCACGCGTTATTACTATGAGCTGGGGGCTGGCTGGATAATCGAAACCCCGTCACTGGCGGCTTGGGTCGATAATATCGGTTTAGGCATCACACTTAATATTAACAGTGGCTTAAGTGGTGGTGGCTTGATATTGCTGTTTAACGAGCCGTTATAAACCCCGCATATCGATTATCTGGTCATGCTTGATAGCTAAAATGGGCCAGTATTGTGTGGGCAATGTTTTGACATTAACCTAACTTATTATCGCTATTTTCACCTTGTATTAGCCCATATTGTTAGCCTCAATACATGAATTACTGATTAAATTGGATGAACATAAACGGCTCATTTACACGCGGGGCGCCTAATCAACATCGCGACCGAGGCGCCTGTGGTTGTGTTATGTGTCTTGTTGATGTTCATGCAATACAGCAAGTAACTCAGGGGCTTGCTTAACTTGAGCTCGGCTTTAGTTTGTGAAAATGAAACTAACGCTGCGACCGAGGCGCCTGTGGTTGTGTTATGCGGCTTGTTGATGTTCATGCAATACAGCAAGTAACTCAGGGGCTTGCTTAACTTGAGCTCGGCTTTAGTTTGTGAAAATGAAACTAACGCTGCGACCGAGGCGCCTGTGGTTGTGTTATGCGGCTTGTTGGTGCTCACGCAACACGGCAAGTAACTCTGGGGCTCGCTTAACTTGAGCTCGGCTTTAGTTTGTGAAAATGAAACTAACGCTGCGACCGAGGCGCCTGTGGTTGTGTTATGCGGCTTGTTGATGTTCATGCAATACAGCAAGTAACTCAGGGGCTCGCTTAACTTGAGCTCGGCTTTAGTTTGTTAAAATGAAACTAACGCTGCGACCGAGGCGCCTGTGATTGTGTTATGCGTCTTGTTGGTGCTCACGCAACACGGCAAGTAACTCAGGGGTTAGCTCGGCTTTAGTTTGACTATGAAAATTAAACATCACAGCGACTGAAGATCCCGTAGTCGTAATCGCTTGTTGTTGCTCGCTGTAAATATGGTAATGCATGGTAAATCTATCGCTTTGTATATCGCTAATGCTCACACCAACATGCAAGGTGTCGGGAAAGGTCACCGGCCGCTTATAGCGTGCGCTATTGTCGCTGATCACAGGTCCAACCCCCGATTTATACATCTCATCGAGCGGAAAAAAGCGATTAAAGAAGTTAATTCGAGCGGTTTCGAAATAACGGAAATAAACGACATTATTAACGTGTTGTAGGGCATCCATCTCTCCCCAGGCGACATTGATTTGACTGCGAATGGGGTACTGTTTGATAAATTGTTCCACTTGGCTTACTTCCTGTTGCTGTTATTGGGACTCAAATTAAAACGCTTGTTTAATTGAGCATAACAGCATGTTTAGTCAGCAACAAGGGGGAGTGAGTGGATCAAAAAAGGCATCGTTAACGATGCCTTTTGCTGGGTAAAATCACTGTTTAGTCTTGCAGTTTTAGCTCGGCAAAGCTGGTGATTTGTGGGTACTCACCAGTGCGCTGGGTGGTGTCGCGTACCATCTGTACCGTGCGAAGCCCCGCTTGTTCGGCGGCTTTTAACTCCTCTAACAAGTCAGAGATAAACAGCACTTGCTTGGGTTTTAAGCTGATGGTGTTGATGATATTGCTATAGGCCTGCTTAAAGAGCTTATGGCCTGTACGAGTGTCGAAATGGCCATTGAAATATTCGGTCAGATCGCCGCCATCACTATGACTAAAAAGCAATTTCTGTGCATCTACCGAGGCAGAGGAGAAGCTGTAAACGCGCAGGTTTTCGGCTTTAAATTGCTTAATGGCGTCGATAAAGTCAGGGAATATATGGCCCTTAAACTCGCCTTTATCGTAACCCTGTTTCCAGATTAAGCCTTGCAGGGTTTTTAGTGGCGTTGCTTTACGGTCTTCATCTATCCATTGCTGTAAAATTTCGACGACACGATCCAGAGATGCTTCTGGTTCTAAGGCGATATCTTTTACATCGCTAATGCAGTTATCAACTAACACATTGTTTTGATTTTCTTTAATAAAATCGGGAAGCGCCTTCGCAGAATAAGAGAAAAGGATGTCTTTAATAAAGTTAAGATCGGTTGTTGTACCCGCGGTATCTACAACTATGGCTCTAATACCCATAATGTTGGCTTACTCCACATTGCATTAAAATTAATCGCCTCAATAGCTACCCCGATCCTAAGCTGATTTCCCCAATTTGGCTAGCTTATTTGGCCAGCGCTGCGAGTCCAAGAGGTAAAATTAGCTTGCAGTGTAAGTCATTGACCCACTTAGTTCGCAGCGACAAAACCTTTGAACTGTGCGCGGCGTTAATTGTTCATTTTTCTCTTAGTGGTCAGCGAGGCTGCATCTATTAACCATGCTCTATTTTGGTGCGCACGAGCTCAGTCGGTGCGTTTCGATGAGTAGTATCGGCGTGATTAGCTTGCCTTATTGGTTGGGTCTGATGATTGGCCGCCCATTGCCTAGCGCCCCTGTTGGGGGTTGGCGCTGACGATCGCATATGGTTATGGTCGACGCTTTGTCATTGGCGTCATAGTTGCAAAGGCCTTGCTTGTGATCATTATTGGAGCAACCTATGGCAGCCATGAGCTATTTGAGTGTAATAGAGCGATACCATGAACATGAGCAGTTGGTGAAAGAGCTGCTGGAGTCGATTTTAGTGGGGATTAGCGATCCTGTGATGCTGTCGGACCCTGGGATGCGGGTGCGGGCTATGGCCGAAATGGCCAACAGCTACCCCTTCATCGAGTTGCTGTATATCTTAGATGCCGATGGAGTGCAGATCAGTGATAACGTCGCCATTGTTAATCGAGTCGTGCAGGCTATTCCCGTGGGGCGTAACTTAAACCGCAGCCATCGGCCTTATTTTTCAAAGGCGCAACCACTACAGACGCTGAATATCACCCATCCTTACTTGTCGAATGCCAGTGGTAAATTATGTTTGTCGGCTTCCTACCGAATTGGGGATAACGGCGAGCAAGGTTATATCGTGGTCGATGTGAATCTGACTCAATTGATCGAATTTATGATGGGCGATAGTGCTCGTCGTAAGGCCACCCCTTTATTTAAAAGTGTCTACTGCGCCCTGGTGCTGGGACTGTTTATTATGGTGATGGTGCTGATCAGTATGGCTGCGGTGGACATTGCCTCGCTGTTAGCTGACGGGCGAGTACCCAGTGGCTCAATTAAACCCTTTGGCATTATTATCTTTATCACCTTGGCGCTGGCGGTATTTGATTTGGGCAAAACTATATTGGAAGAGGAGGTGTTGATGCACAAAGATATCTTCCGTCATAGCTCGACGCGGCGCACCATCACCCGTTTTATCTCCACCATCTTAATTGCTATTTCTATCGAGGCCTTGCTGACCATGTTTAAGGCATCGTTGGGTGAGATGAAATATGTTCAACCCGCTATCTGGATGATGTTTGCTGTGGTTGGTTTGCTGGTGGGGTTGGGGATTTATGTGTACCTAGGGGCTAAGGCCGAGCTATTGCTCAAGCAAGGTAGCGCTAAGCCTTAAGCGTTGTTAACGCTAAGCTGGCAACACATAGTGTTTAGTGAGTTGGGGATTCGCCGCCCACGCAGGCTTTGTTAAGCTGACGTGGGCGGCGAGCTTGGTTTAGCACAGGGTGCCCGTGTGCGTTATGGGCATTATCCAGTAGCGGCATGGATTGTGTTTGCATACCAAGGTAATAGCCGCCAATAGCGCTTCTTGTTGCTCGCAGGGATGCATAATTTCAAACTTACAAAACTCTCGATAGCCTTCCACCTGCTCCTTAATATTAAAGTGGCTGTGTTCGCGACTAAAACCGCAGATATTGCCCAAACTAAAACCGGATAAAAAATCGAGTTCAATCAAGGTATCAACGATATCGTCTTTTATCTCGTTTTGGGCGATCAGCACTAACATCTGCTTCGGGCTCATTGACGTTTCTCCAGCCAGTAATAGAGGATTGGTAATAGGTATAAGGTGGTGATCGTCGAGGTGAGCAAGCCACCAATCACCACTATGGCTAAGGGTTTTTGAATTTCAGCGCCGGGCCCAGAGGCAAACACTAATGGCATTAAGCCAAACATAGCAGTCGTTGCCGTCATCAAGATCGGGCGTAAGCGCCGCGCTGCGCCTTGCTCTACTCGCACTAACAGACTGCTAAATTGGTGTTTGGTTTGCTCATAATAACTGACCATCACGACCCCGTTGAGCACCGCCACCCCCAGCAGCGCGATAAAGCCAACCGAGGCGGGTACCGACAGGTATTCACCCGACAGATACAGGCTGACAATACCGCCCATCATGGCAAACGGCACGTTAGCGAGGATCAAGCCCGATTTTGCCAATGAGCCAAAGGTGGTAAATAAAATTAAGGTGATCAAGGCGATTGCAATGGGGATCATCAGTAATAAGTTGTTGGTGGCACGTTGCTGGTTTTCAAACTCACCACCAAAGCTGACGCTGTAGCCGCTGGGAAGTTTAACCTGTTCGGCGATTTTAGCGTCCAGTTCTTCGACAAAGCTCACAATATCGCGACCTTGTACATTGGTGGTGATCACCGAAAAGCGATCGCCTTGCTCGCGTTCAATTAAAATGGGCCCCTCTTTGTAACTTAGTGTCGCCACATCGGTCAGGCGTCTAAGCGAATGATCTGGCATCACCAATAGCTGATTTTGCAACTCATTAATGCTGCTTAAACTGCTTTGATTATTGGCCATCAACACTGGAGTGCGTTTTTTACCTTGCAGCACTTCGGTCACGATAACGCCCTCGAGCTGGCTCTTAAGGTAGCGCGCAAACTCCATGGTGCTCATGCCGAAGCCTCGGGCCAATTCGTTGTCTAAGGTCAGGTTGATAAAGGGGCTGCCCTCAATCATCGACATTTTGACATCTATGCTGCCGTTGGTGGCGCTGACTAACTGCTCAATTTGACCGGTTAGCTGGCCAAGTGTGTCGATATCACTGCCAAAGACCTTAATTGCCACATCGCCAATGCTGCCGGTCAGCATTTCAGATACCCGCATCTGAATGGGCTGGGTAAAGTTAAAGTTTACCCCTGGGTAATTGAGTAGTTCGCTGCGAATAGCATCAATAAGTTGCTCTTTGGTGTCAAAGCGCCACTCGCTGCGCGGCGCTAGCTCTAAAAACACATCGGTCTCGTTAAGCCCCATAGGGTCCAAACCTATCTCATCGGCACCAGTACGGGCCACCATCTGCTTGATCTCGGGCACCTTGGCTAGCAGGGTGTGCTCTATCTGTTTATCGATATTGATAGAGGCCTCGAGCGAAATCGACGGTGATTTTTCTAACTGTAAGATGATGTCACCCTCATCTAAGGTTGGCATAAAGGTTTTACCCACCAGACTAAACAGACCTAGGCTGATGATGAGTAAGCTAAAAGCGACAATCATAAAGGGCTTTTGGTAGGCAATCGTGCTCTTAAGGCTGGCAAGATAAGCCGCTTTTAGCTTTTCGATCGCCTTGGGCTCCTGCGCCGCTTTTTCGTTAACTAAGTAAGAGGCGATAACCGGGATCACTGTGAGCGACAAGACCAGCGCCGAGAGCATGGCAAACACTATGGTGACAGCCACTGGAGTGAAGAGTTTACCTTCAAGCCCCGTAAGAGTGAGCAGCGGCGAGAAGACGATCATCACGATAACCGTTCCTGACACCACTGGGATCGCCACATCTTTGGTGGCACGAAAGATGAGGTGCAGCCGAGGTAAACGCTGTTTGGTGGCGATAAGGTTGACCATGTTTTCGACCACCACCACAGATGAGTCGACTAACATACCGATGGCGATCACTAAGCCGCCTAAGCTCATTAGGTTGGCTGATAGGTTGAAAAAGTCCATCATCAAGAAGGTCATTAAAGCCGCAAGTGGCAAAGATAGCGACACGACAAGCGCGGCGCGCACATTACCTAAAAATAGCGCCAGCAACACAATCACTAAAATGACCGCCTCGAACAGTGCGTTAGAAATGGTATCGATAGCGGTGTTGATCAGGTTGGCGCGATCATAGAAGGTGTTGATCTCGCTCCCTTCGGGCAAACTGGCACTGATCTGCTCCAGCTTAGCTTTGATATTGTTGACTACGTCGGCGGTGTTAGTGTCTTTTAGCGCGATGATCAGCGCTTCTGCCGTTTCTTCACCATCTTTGGTCACTGCGCCATAGCGGGCAAGGTGACCTATCTGAATATCGGCTAAATCCTGTAGGCGATAAACCTTGGCATCGTCGGCCTTAATCACCAGTTGTGCCAGCTCGTCGATATCGTCGATACGCCCTTCGGCACGCACAATAATGGTGTCTGTGCCTATGGTAAGCTTACCCGCACCTTCATTATGGTTGTTATCGATAATCGCCTGCTGCAGGGCAGCAAAGCTGACTCCAGCTGCTGCCATCGCCGCAGGATTGGGGTTGACGCTAAAGCTTTTAGCATATCCGCCCAGAATATTCACATCGGCCACGCCTGCCACAGTGCGCAGTAGCGGACGCACTTCCCACTCAAGCAGTTGTCGGCGTTCCATCAGCGACAGATTCGGATTTTCTAGCGAGAACATAAAAATCTCGCTCAGCGGGGTGCTCATAGGCGCTACGCCGCCAGAGACGCCTTCGGGAAAGCTGTCCCATACCGCGGCAAGGCGCTCGCTCACCTGTTGGCGTGCCCAGTAGATATCGGTACCTTCGGTGAAATCTAGGGTGATATCGCTGATGGCATATTTGGTGGTCGAACGTAAGATCGCCTGATTAGGAATACCCAATAACTCGGTTTCAATGGGCACTGTGATCTGCGCTTCTATCTCCTCAGGCGTCATGCCTGGCGCTTTGAGGATAATTTTGACCTGGGTCGGCGAGATATCGGGAAAAGCATCGAGCGGAATGGCAAACCAGGCGCGAGCACCGGCTAACATTAAGATCAGCGCCACAATCAGCACAAACAGGCGCTGAGTCAGCGAAAAACGGATCACAGAGGTCAGCATATTATTCGCCTCCTAGGCCGAGCATTATGCCTTTTACTGCGGCAACCGACTGAGATAACACTTGGATTTGGCTCAAGTCTAGGTCGCTGGCGACTATGTATTGCTGTGGGGTTGAGCCTAATATATCGATATTGATGGCCGTGAGTGTCTCTGCGGTTTGAGTAAACACTTGGGTCTCTTGCTGCCAGCTAAATACGCTGTTTTTCGGCAGTAAATATACCGCTTTTTGATACTCGGGTATCACAGTGATTTGTTGGCCTAACAGCAGGTTACACTCTTTTGGTACCGGCATTGACCATGCGCCCACAAATGCACCGTCGGCGATGGCTGACATCGAATCGATGGCGATATGGCACTGGTTAATATTGATGGCCGAGAGTGACGTCGACTGGCTCATCGGTACATTAACTTGTACACGAATGCTGTCTGCTGGCACCAGTGAAAACAGCTGTGAGTCAGCCATATAGGGACTGTTGAGCGTGTTTAGTTTAACGATACCGGCCACGGGGGCGCTGATCACTAACGACTCGGTAGTGGCATCTTTACTGTGCACCATCTCCATAAAGTGCTGCATATGCTCAAATTCGAGGTGGCTGCTAAAGTAATCTTGGCTGATCTCACGCCACTTTTCGGCGCTGATACTGCCATTTTTTAATAGCGGCTTATTACGGTCATAGCGCTGCTTAGCCAACTGATACAGACTGCTGGTGGCCTCAAATTGTGCAAGATAATGAAACACTTCTGGCCCTGTTAACCTGACAATCTCTTGTCCTTTGGTGACAATCTGTCCCTGACCGACCAAGAAAGTGACCTGCTGGATATTTTCAGGGGTGCTCACCCAGTAATCGTTACCCGGTAAACGGTCAACTTGTGCCGGTAGTGGGCTACCTTCATAGCTCGCGACCTTTTGCGGTTGGGTATAGCTCAGTTCTAAGTTGCCTAAAGCCGCTAGGGCTAACGATTCGGCTTGTACCAAGCTGGTGGATAGGCAGGCAGATAAACATAACAGGCTTGCGCCATACTTGGCGATCATAATGAAATTCCTAAGGCTTGCAGTTGCTGAGAATGAAGTTGTTGTTGCATCACTTGGTTGAGCGTTAAGCGTGACTCAGTATCGAGAGCGTCCACATAACGGCGCAGCCAGATCTCGTAGCTCACCTGATCTTGGTCTTTTACTTTAGCGAGCTCTTCGGTAATGGTGCGGCTTAATGACAAGCCACGGCTTAAAAGGGCGTGTTGCTGTTGTAAATTACCTTGCTGCTGGGTGAGCTTGTTGATTTGGGTCGTTAACTCTAGGTAGGTGCGATCGCGAGCCAGATTTTGCTCTGTGTGTGCTTGCTGCCATTGTGATAGCTCACCTTGTGACAGCGCCGAACTAAAGCCCAGTGGCACTGTAATACCTAACCCCAATTGCTGGTCATCGACTTGATCGTCAGACGTGTTTTTTGCCGTAAGCGACACAGTCCAAGGGTCTTGTTCACCCGCTTGCTGGCTTTTGATGATCAACAGCTGTTGCTGCTGTTGTAACGTTTGCAGTTGCCATAGAGGATGCTGGGCTAAATCTGAATTGCCATTGGCTAGTGGGTGCTGGCTTTCGGCTATCTGGGTGGGAACCTCATTTTGTCCTGTCAGTTGGCGATAGAGGGCATGGGCTTCATCTTGTTGCTGCTGAATATCAATTTGCTCAAGCTCAATATCAACCAGCTCGCGCTCAAGCAGTAGCAGATTCGCCAGCGGTAACTCGCCCACATCGGTAAGCAGTTTTTGCTGGGCGTGTAACTTTTGCAGTAAGTTTGTTTTTCGCGCTAACTGCTTAAACTTTACAGAGGCAATGCGATGCGCCCACAGGCTTTGCCTGAGTAATCCCGATAGGTACAAACTTTGTAAGGCTGATTGCTGGCTCTGAATCGCTTGGCTCAGCTGCGTTAAGCGTTTATCACTTCCGTGTTGGCCCGGTGATTTAAGGGGTAAGTTGAGCGACACTTCTTGCTCGTAACTGTTACCATTATCTAGGCTGCCCAAATGGCTCAAGCTGATGCTAGGTAGGCCGCTTAGCCAAGAAGATGCACTTAATTCAAGTGCGCGCTCATCATTAAGCGCTGTGCTATTGAGCTGTGACGCTTGTAATCTGGTTTGGCTTAACTGGAGCAGAGGGGACAATGGGCGCTCTGGTGGGGTGTCGCCTGTGGCCGCATGGCCGAGAATACTCGTGCAACTTAACACGCTTAACAGACATATCTTGATACAAGACTTTACAACAGACATACGCGATTTCTTTGCTTTTAAAGTGTGCTGTTAGTCTAAGGCTTGGTACACTGATGTCTTGGGGGAGATGTATCATAAAAACGCTTATGGTACATATGTCCCATAAGTTAATTTTATGATTTTATTTGTTTTTCCTTGTGGTGCCCAAATTGCGTCGATAAGGCGCTTGGTTATCATCATAGGCCTCATTATGCTGCTGGTAGGTTGAAAGTTGTACAGCTCGTAGCGAAATAGAGCCTAAATAGATGTGATATCAAATCAACTTATTAGGTGTCATTGATCTTGCTGATGGAGTAGAAGTTCCCATGAAAAAGGATGTCGTCATTATTGTGTTGTTGGTGCTAATCATGCTGTTTAAATTGCTTGATATTGTCGCCGACTTTCAGCTTGATATCCCTGCTTGGCATATAGCTCAAGAGGGGATTTTAGTGTTGCTTACTGTCATCGCGACCGTTTACTTAAGTCATGACTTGATGCGCCGTTCGCGGCAGGTGAAAACCTTAGCCCAGCGCCTAGCCAAAGCCGATAAGCAGATAGATAACATGACCAGCCAGATGCGCTCCGCTCGGCAAGAATATAGCCAGGCAGTCTCTAGTCAGTTTACGACCTGGGGGTTCACTAAGAGCGAGCAACAGGTTGCCTTTCTCTTGTTAAAAGGCTTAAGTTTTAAAGAGATTGCCGAGGTGAGGCAAACCAAAGAGAAAACCGTACGCCAGCAGGCTTCCTCTATTTACAGCAAGGCCGATGTCGATGGTCGCCACACCTTCTGTGCCTGGTTTATGGAAGATTTTATCCAAGATCGTAATGATGAGTTAGCCTCGAGCGCTGCGGCAAATGAGGCTGCTTAGTCGCTAGGCAAACCTGCCCAGCACAGCTCGAATCACCTTAACTAAGCCATTTAGTTTACTAGAATAGATTTTTACCTTATCGACACCGATGTGAGCTATATGTGAGCTGCATGTACGCTATAAAAGGTGGAGGCATGATGAACCCGATACTAAGCCCAATAGAGTTAGTTTCTGAAATAACCTGCCCTTATTGTGGTAAGCATGCACAAGAAACCATGCCAACCGATGCCTGTCAGTTTTTCTATGAGTGCACCGCTTGTCACCAACTACTTAAGCCGCTTGCGGGTGATTGCTGCGTGTTCTGCTCTTACGGCACAGTGAAGTGTCCGCCGATTCAGCAAGGTAGTGGTTGCTGTAAAGCTAAAGCGACTAAGTAATAAGAAATTTTTTTGGATTGGCCGATTGATTTCTTCCAGCAAGCTTTATAGTTTTGATGCTGTACTTTAATCTTTCCTATGGAGAGGGAAGCCATGCAACAAGCCGTAATCAAGTCGTCAAATGCCACCATTCAAAATGGCGTCGCACGCGCAGATGGTAAGTTTTGGGTCACCGAAAGTGATATCCATTTTGAACCGTACAACACAGAGTTTGGCTTAGGTCCCTATAAGCTCGATAGACAATCGGTATCTAAAGTCGAGAAATGCGTAGCGACGGGTGGCGGCTTTATTCCCGTGACCACAGATGCCATTAAAATCACCCTGTCAGATGATCACTCCTATAAATTTATTTTGGCCTATGCCGATGAATGGCTTGAGCTTTTACGTCCCTAGTTAGGAATTAGCTGAATTATTGGTCATCAGTAGGTAAGCGTTTTAGCTCTGCCATCTATTATGCTTGCCTTCGCTGTTATCAATCTCTGGCCGTGGGTGTTGACTAGGGATATGCGAATGTCGTGATTGTACGAATGCTTATGTGTAGGTATGTCTTCGGGCCGCTGTAAAGCCATCCATGGCCGCTTAACGAAAACATCCTTGTTTTCGATACCCTCAGGCATACCTACACCTCAGTTAAGTTGTATGATAAGGCACACTATATAGATTTTTTTGTTTTTTTTGTACCATATGTAGTAGTGGTTTTTTTATTTACTTGATTTTAAATGTTTTTTGTTTTTTTGTTTTAACTCTCAAAAAATAAAAAAAAAATAGATAAAAGCGAGTTATTACATTATCTTTGCTTGATGGATGGAAAAAACTAGGTAGAATTACGCGGATTTTTCGCTTTTTTATCTAGTGGTTTGGGATTGGAGAGGATACCTATGGTTTCTTATATGGTTGATTATAAAAATAAAAAAAAACCTGCCCCTATGAATACTGGAACAAGTAAAGTTGTTGATTTTGCAACCAAGACAAGTTCAGCTCAGAAAGCTAAGAGAAATATCTTGAAAGCTGCAGAAAAACTTAATTGGTAGAATAAAATACTATTGATTTAGTTGGAAAAATCCTCAAGAATTATCAAAACTAATTCTTGAGGATTTTTTTATGTCTAAAGGTTCTAATGCCCCAAAACTACGAAATATTAATGCTGGTATGGGGGATCAAAATAACGTGAGTGACACGATAGACTCTAGACGTTCACAAGAATTAATTATCGGTTTATGCGGTGCAATTGGTTCGGGAGTAAAAGCTTTAAAAAATACTTTATGTGCTAATTTAAGAAGTTCCGGATATGAGGTAATTCACATTAGAGTTAGTGATATTATTATTGATAAAACTGATCTTCAGCATAGAGAGTTAGCGGGGAGTGAGAGGTATCGAACTTTACAAAACGAAGGTGATTCTCTTAGACAAAAGTATGATCCAGATATACTGGCAGCATGTGTTATTAGTGATATTTCCATAACAAGAGATGAAGTTTTTGGTAGTGGTTTAGAATCCGGAGAGTTAACTAAAACAGATAAAAAAGTAGCTTATGTTGTTGACCAACTGAAGCATCCTGCAGAGGTTGGCCTTTTACGAAAAGTTTATCCTAAAAATTTTTATTTAGTTGGGTTAATAAGAACTGAAAAGGAAAGGGTTAATAATCTTGAGGATGAAAAAATATCCCCATCAGATGTCGATGAATTAATTCGGCGAGATAGAAAAGGGGATGTTGATTATGGGCAGCAGGTAGAAAAAACTCTTTATAGTGCAGACTTTTTTATTCGTAATACACATAATCAAAGTCAATTCTTAGAAAATTCAGTTAGTAGATTTATCAAATTAGTACACGGTGTGAATGGTATTACTCCTACGAATGAAGAAGTCGGCATGCACGCTGCTTATTCCGCGTCACTCAAGTCAGCATGTTTGTCTAGGCAAGTTGGAGCTGCGATACTTGATCAATCTGGTAGAGTTATAGCTACAGGTTGTAATGATGTTCCTGAATTTAAGGGGGGGCTTTACACCGCAAACTCTAAAAGTGATTTCAGGTGTGTACATCATGGGCAATGTTCGAATGATAAGCATAAATCCATTTTGAAAAATGAAATCGCTGAATTATTGGTTGATGAACTTGGTGACCAAGTGTTAGCAAACAAGTTAAGTGAGCAGATTTCATCTAAGACAAAAATAAAATCCTTAATTGAATACTCTCGAGCGATTCATGCTGAAATGGATGCGATTGTTTCTTTATCTCGTTTAACTTCTGAATCAACAATTAATACGACTTTATACGCAACAACATATCCTTGTCACAATTGTGCTAGACATATTGTTGCTGCGGGAATTGTAAAAGTTGTTTATATAGAACCTTATGAGAAAAGCTTAGCTTTGAAGCTTCATTCAGATGCAATTTCAGATTCTTATGAAGATGGGAAAGTGAAGTTTGTGCCATTTGAGGGTGTGTCTCGGTAATCCTCCCATTTTTAACTGCAATTAAAAATAGAAGTTAGGCAGCCATCAGTGGTGGCCTGCCGTTATTAGCTTTATGTGGTCTTTCATGATTGTAAAACCATAACCACTTAGTTGCATAGTCCTGCACCTCTTTAATTGATTCGAACAGGTACTTGCTGAGCCAACTGTACCGAATTGTTTTGTTATGTCGTTCGATATAAGCGTTTTGTTGTGGATTACCTGGTTGAATATATTCAATTCGAATATTCTGGCATTTAGCCCACGTTGTAAACTCAGTACTGATAAACTCAGGGCCGTTGTCACAGCGAATAACTGTTGGCTTAGCTCGATACTCAAATACCTGCTCTAGCGCTCTAATAACCCTTACAGCAGGAAGTGAAAATCCTGGTTCAATCACTAAAGCTTCACGCCGATAATCATCTATGACATTAAATAATCGGTAATTTCGACCATCTGATAACTGGTCATGCATAAAGTCGACAGACCATACTTGGTTAGGTTTTATCGGCTCTTTTAGTGGTTCCGGTGCATTTCGTTTGAGTCGACGTCTTGGACGAATACGCAGGTTCAGCGCTAGCTCACAGTAAATTCGGTACACTCGCTTATGATTCCATGGCTTGCCTTTTACATTACGTAAATAATCGAAGCACAGACCGAAGCCCCAATCACTTTCATCTTCGGTCAGCTTAATTAGCCAATTTGAAATCTGTGTATTTTCCGCCGATAATTTTGCTTGATAACGAAAGCATGTCTCACTGATAAAGAAAGCCGAGCAGGCCTTACTAATACTGATGTTGTGGTTAGCCACCGCAAACTGAGCGAGTTCTCTTCGCTCACAGGGCTTTACCACTTTTTTGCCATAGCTTCCTGAATGATTTCAGCTTTAAGACGCTCTTCTGCGTACATTTTTTTAAGTCGCCTATTTTCATCTTCTAGCTCTTTCATCCGAGCCATGAGTGATGCATCCATTCCCCCATATTTAGCACGCCATTTATAAAACGTTGCACTGCTCATACCGTGCTCTCGGCAAAGCTCAGGTGCGGGCGTACCAGCTTCAGCTTGCTTCAAAATCGTCATAATTTGACTATCCGTGTACCGCGACTTTTTCATATAGAACCTCCTGCGTTTAACTTACGAGAAAACTCTACTTTTAACAGCTGTTATTTTTCGGGGGGATTACCTCTCCTAATATGTTTGAACGGTTTTTTAAATCCAATGGTAAGAGAAAAGAATTAGATGGGCATGTGATTAAGATTCGAGTTAACGATCTATACCATATTGATTCACAGTATCTAGATAGCTACCATGAATATGAAGCGAAGATTACAGGCATAGTTGAACAGAAGTTCTCTAATTAAAAATAATATTACCCTCAATAGGATTATATATTAAGTTAAATCGAAGAGACGAATGACGAGGTGTAGATACGGCTGAGACCCTCGAAAACATGGATGTTTTGGTGGAGCGTATAGGGACATATTTACCGCGTGTCGAGACCGTATCTGCGCATGAGGTCGTTCTTCACGTCCATGTGATCACGACATTGGTATGTCCCTATACTGCACCTGCGGCAAGCAATTGAACACCATAAAACTATGGTAATTAAATTCGCAGGTTAAGTATCAAATCCCTTTGGGGTAAACAAACCTAAACGGTGAGTCAGCCTCATCGCTTAGGCTAAGCCAAGGCTATTGATGCACTAATCGGCCTTTTTTTACCACATCCTTACACACATTAACCCCATAGCTATAGGCCAGTGCGGCTGGGGTGGTGATATCCCAGTGACAGAAGTCGGCTTGCATGCCAGCGCGTAATACGCCGACACTCTCTTCAATACCCAGCGCCTTGGCGGCGTTGCGTGTCATGCCGGCTAAGGCTTCTTCTGGCGTTAAGCGGAACAGGGTGCAACCCATGTTGAGCATCAATAGGCTCGAACACAGCGGTGATGAGCCGGGGTTGTAATCGCTGGCGAGCACCATAGGCACTTGATATTGGCGCAACAAGTCGATGGGGGGCATCTGGGTTTCACGCAGGAAGTAGTATGCGCCGGGGAGCAGGGTGGCACAGGTACCGCTTTCACTGAGGGCTTTTACACCTGCTTCATCTAAGTATTCGATATGATCCACCGATTTAGCGCCCAGCTTGGCGGCCATAGCCGAGCCGCCTAAATTAGATAACTGCTCGGCATGAAGCTTGATATCCAGCCCTGCCGCTTTGGCGGCGCTGAGTACGCGCTCCGTTTGCGCTAGGCTAAAGGCGATATTTTCGCAAAACACATCGACGGCATCGGCAAGGTTTTCAGCTATCACCGCGGGTAGCATCTCGTCGATAACGAGATCCACATAAGCGTCGCTATTATTTTTATACTCTGGCGGGATCGCATGGGCGCCTAAAAACGTGGTTTTTACATCCACATGATGATGCTTGCCAAGCTCACGAGCAACGCGCAGCAGTTTGAGTTCGGTGTCGGTATCCAGCCCATAGCCTGATTTTATCTCGACCGTGGTTACTCCCTCTTTAGCTAGGGCATTGAGACGTTGCCTTGCAAGGTCAAATAACTCGGCTTCTGATGCGTCACGGCAGGCTTTGACTGTCGAGATGATACCGCCGCCCGCCCGCGCAATCTCTTCGTAGCTGGCGCCTTGCAGGCGCAGTTCAAACTCATTGGCACGATTACCCGCGAACACTAAATGAGTGTGGGCATCGATAATGCCCGGGGTCAGCCAGCCGCCTTTACCTCTGTAAACTGGCGTTGACAATACGTCAAATTGTGGCAACTCACTGCGTGGGCCAACCCAAGCAATTTTGCCCTCTTTTACCGCCAGAGCCGCATCGGTGATTGCACCGTAAGGCACTGAAATATCTGGATCCATTGTCGCAATGTTGACGTCAATCCAAACCTGATCCCAAGACATAATATTTCCCTCAAGGTGCGACCTAAACATGTCGCGATCATTAATTTGTGTGAGCTAGCTTGTGCTTGCTTGTATATACAAGCTAGGATTATAGCGGTTAATTTAATCACTTTTAAAGTGATATTGCCCTATCACAGTCTGCATCAAGATGATGGGGTCATCACCATAAGCTTAAGGAGCTTAGATGGCTACGCCTAAGTTTGCTGAGATTAAACAATTCATTCTGACCAAGGTTGAAACCGGTGAGTGGCAACAACATAGCCGCGTGCCGTCTGAAAATCAGTTAGCCGAGCTGTTTGAGTGTAGTCGCATGACGGCCAGACGGGCGTTAACAGAGCTCACTGAATCGGGCGTGCTCGAGCGCTCTCAAGGGCTAGGCACTTTTGTGGCTGGGCTAAAGTCGCAGTCGTCGATGCTGGCGATTCGCAATATAGCCGATGAGATCAAAGACCGCGGTCATGGCTATAGCGTGCAGCAACTTGAACTAAAACAGATTCAGGCGCAAGCGCAGACAGCGATAGCCTTGGGGCTCGAAGAGGGTTGCCCTGTGTTTTACTCGCTGTTAGTGCACTGCGAGCAGGCGTTGCCGCTGCAAATTGAGGAGCGCTATGTTAATCCGCAACTGGCGCCTGATTACCTTGAGCAAGATTACACTTTGCAAACGCCTCATGAGTACCTGTCATTTGTGGCGCCCTTGACCGAGGCACGTCACACCATCGAGGCGATCCTTGCCAATCCGTCACAGCAACAACAATTGCAGATTGAAGGCAGTGAGCCCTGCTTGCAGATCTTACGTCGCACCTGGTCACGCCAAGGTGTGGTGAGTTTTGCGCGGCTTATCCACCCCGGTAGTCGTTTCCGTTTAGGTGGTCATTTGACCTTTAACCGTTAACCCCTGCCTGATGAAATGAGCGTAACACCAAAAATATTAAATATAACAATCGCGTTAAGTGATGAGATAACACAAATTGAGGAAAACCCATGACCAATAGACACGACCCAAGCCGTCGCATTATCGCGCCCCACGGCACAACATTAAGCTGTAAGAGTTGGCTTACCGAGGCGCCGATGCGCATGTTGATGAACAACCTGCATCCCGATGTGGCCGAACGTCCAGAAGACCTCGTGGTCTATGGTGGCATTGGCCGAGCGGCGCGTGACTGGGAGTGTTATGACAAGATCATCGAAGTACTGCAGCGGCTAGAAGATGATGAAACCTTGTTGGTGCAGTCTGGTAAGCCAGTGGGCGTATTTAAGACCCACAGCAACGCGCCTCGCGTGATCATCGCCAACTCAAATCTAGTACCGCATTGGGCTAACTGGGAACACTTTAACGAGCTAGATAAAAAAGGTTTGGCTATGTATGGCCAGATGACCGCGGGGTCTTGGATCTATATAGGCTCCCAAGGCATAGTGCAGGGCACCTATGAAACCTTCGTTGCTATGGCTAAGCAGCACTTTGGCGGTGAGTCGAAGGGAAAGTGGATCTTAACTGGCGGCCTTGGCGGCATGGGCGGAGCCCAACCTTTAGCAGGCACCATGGCGGGCTATTCGGTGCTGGCTTGTGAGGTTGATGAGACGCGTATCGATTTCCGCCTACGTACCCGCTACGTAGATAAAAAGGCCACTAACCTAGATGAAGCGTTAGCTATGATCGATGCAGCGAACAACGCGGGCACTCCCGTATCAGTCGGCTTACTTGCTAATGCTGCCGATGTGTTTGCCGAGTTGGTCGAGCGCGGCATTACCCCTGATGTGGTGACCGATCAAACCTCTGCCCATGACCCACTTAACGGCTATCTACCCCAAGGCTGGACGCTAGAACAGGCTGCTAAGATGCGTCAAAAAGATGAAGCTGCGGTAGTTAAAGCGGCTAAGCAATCGATGGCGGTGCAAGTTAAGGCCATGTTAGCGCTGCAAGCGGCAGGTGCTGCTACGACCGATTACGGCAATAATATTCGTCAGATGGCGTTCGAAGAGGGCGTAGCGAACGCATTCGATTTCCCCGGTTTCGTGCCTGCCTATGTGCGTCCGCTGTTTTGTGAAGGTATTGGCCCGTTCCGTTGGGCGGCACTGTCTGGTGATCCAGAAGATATCTATAAAACCGATGCCAAGGTCAAAGAGCTTATTCCTGATAACCCGCAGCTGCATAACTGGCTGGATATGGCGCGCGAGCGCATTGCGTTTCAAGGTTTGCCTGCGCGCATCTGTTGGGTGGGATTAAAAGACCGTGCGCGTTTAGCGTTAGCGTTCAACGAGATGGTTAAAAATGGTGAGCTATCGGCGCCAATTGTGATTGGTCGCGATCACTTAGATTCAGGCTCTGTTGCCAGCCCTAACCGTGAAACCGAATCTATGCTTGATGGCAGCGATGCGGTATCGGATTGGCCCTTGATGAATGCATTGCTCAATACAGCGAGTGGCGCCACTTGGGTCTCCTTGCATCATGGTGGTGGTGTCGGCATGGGCTTTAGTCAGCACTCGGGTGTGGTGATTGTGGCTGATGGTAGCGATGATGCCGCCGTGCGTTTAGGCCGTGTATTGTGGAATGACCCTGCAACAGGGGTGATGCGTCATGCCGATGCCGGCTACGATATTGCTAAGCAATGCGCCGCCGAGCAGGGCTTAGATCTGCCCATGCTCACCACAGCAAATAAATAATAACAATAATAAGAGAGCGTATTTATGCATCATTTAGTATTAAAACCGGGCACCCTTAGCCTAGAACAACTGCGCGAAATTAGCCGCAGTAAAGTGAGTCTTGAGCTGTGTCCAAGTGCCATTGCCGATATCAATACCAGTGCCAGTCTGGTGCAGCAAGTTGTCGATGAAGGTCGCACTGTCTATGGTATCAACACAGGTTTTGGTCTGCTGGCCAACACCAAAATAGGTAATGATGATCTGCAGTTGTTGCAGCGTTCTATCGTGCTGTCTCATGCAGCGGGTACCGGCCAACCTATGCGCGATGCGACCGTGCGCTTGATGATGGTGCTCAAAATTAATTCCCTTAGCCGTGGTTTTTCGGGTATCCGACTTGAGGTGATTAACTTTCTTATCGCCTTGGTCAATGCCGAAGTTTACCCCTGTGTGCCTGAGAAAGGTTCTGTGGGGGCATCAGGCGATTTAGCGCCACTGTCACACATGTGTCTGCCGCTGCTTGGTGAAGGCAAGATGAGTTATCGTGGTGAGCTGATTTCAGCTGCTGAAGGTCTTGAAATCGCAGGTCTTAAACCCATTGAGTTGGCGGCCAAAGAAGGCTTGGCGCTGCTTAATGGAACACAGGCGTCGACCGCATTAGCACTGGAAGGGTTGTTTAACGCAGAAGATCTATTTGCCGCTAGCTCGGTGATTGGTGCCATGAGTGTCGAAGCGGCAATGGGCAGTCGTAGTCCGTTCGATCCTCGTATTCATGCGGCGCGTGGCCAAAAAGGCCAGATCGATTCGGCAGCAATTTTCCGTCATCTATTAGGTGATGAGTCGGAGATCAGTCTAGATCACGTCAACTGTGAGAAGGTGCAAGATCCTTACTCTCTGCGTTGTCAGCCGCAGGTACTGGGTGCCTGTTTGACCCAAATTCGACATGCTGCCGATGTGCTGGCGGTTGAGGCTAATGGCGTGACCGATAACCCGTTAGTGTTCCAAGATACCGGCGACATTATCTCTGGCGGTAACTTCCACGCCGAACCTGTGGCAATGGCTGCCGATAACTTGGCGATAGCGATTGCTGAGCTTGGGTCGATTGCCGAGCGCCGTATTGCGCTGCTGATCGACTCAAACCTGTCAAAACTCCCGCCATTCCTCGTTGAGAATGGCGGCGTAAACTCTGGCTTTATGATAGCGCAAGTGACAGCAGCGGCGTTGGCTTCAGAGAACAAGACTTACGCGCATCCGGCGTCTGTTGACAGCTTACCGACGTCGGCTAACCAAGAAGATCATGTATCGATGGCAACGTTTGCGGCCCGTCGTCTGCGTGATATGTCAGAGAACACCCGTGGTGTGTTGGCGGTGGAGTTACTCGCTGCGGCGCAGGGACTTGATTTCAGAGCGCCATTGCAGCCCAGTGTCGCGGTAGCCAAAGCCAAGGCGGAACTGCGTGAGTTAGTCACTTACTACGATAAAGACCGTTTCTTTGGCCCTGATATCGAAGCGGCGACAGGCTTGCTATTGACCGCAAGCTTCAATGCTTACCTGCCAGCGGGCACTATGCCAAGCTTTTAATGGTATCGCTTTAGTTGTCGCAGAAAGGGCCTAATGGCCCTTTTTTATTGGATGGCGTTTAGTTGGAAGCAGTCAATACGCCTTCATACTCTTTGAACATCTGCACTTGTGAGTGCCAGAGCGGGTAAGAGTAGATAGTTGGGATTAAGCCTTAAGTTGGTATTGTTCAAGGGGGCGAATCGATATAGCGTGGTGACTCGCCATTATTGATAGAGGACGTGTGTAGATGCAGCAAGGAGTCGCGTTTCAGGATGCCTATCCTGATGATTTAAGCCACTGTTATGGCTGTGGTCGTAACAATAGTCAGGGGCATCAATTGAAGAGCTATTGGCAAGGAGAAAATACCGTTGCCCACTTCATGCCTGAGCCTTTTCATACTGCTATTCCGGGGTTTGTTTATGGTGGGCTTATTGCCTCGCTTATCGATTGCCATGGTACCGGCAGTGCCAGTGCTGCGGCTCAGCGCGCCTTGCTACAGGTGGGTGAAGCGGATGCCGAGCCGCCGCGATTTGTGACCGCGGCGCTGAATATTGATTACTTAGCACCTACACCAATGGGCGTAGAGTTAGCGCTTGTTGGTGTGATTAAAGAGGTGACGCCGCGTAAAGTGGTGGTCGATATTTCACTGTCTGCTGGCGGAACTCTTTGTGCTAGAGGTCATATGGTGGCGGTTAAGATGCCCGAGACCATGATGTAAGTGACTTGCTGTATCGCATCTTAATGTGAAGTGCTAACCAAAGAGGCTCAATCACGGATGATTGAGCCTCTTTGGTCTCATCAATAACTAGACCTGTGATGTTAATGTGAGCGTGAATAAGCTGGCTTAGCGTGAGTCCATCTCTTTCATTTTGAGTGTTAGTAACTGCTTGCTCCACTGAGCTTTATCTACCCCTTCAATCCAAAACGTGTCGCTCTTGCGGGTTTGGCCTTTGCGAAGATAGGTTTCGGGCATTCTGAAAATGGCCTGCCACACTTCAACTGTTTCCTTTTTGAGTAGCTGGCCAGAGTCGGCAAATAAGCCTATTTCTAGCTCGATCATCACATAACTTTCTGGGCTGGTACTGCTAAGCTCGAAGTTAAGCCCTAAGCGCCCCTTACTGTCCCATTGGCTATTCAGGTAGCTAATTTTAACTCCATTTTTTGCCGTAGACTTAAGCAGGTCTGACTGTTCGATGGCGCGACTGGTTAAGCTATTGGCGACCTCGGCGGTGGTGACGGTTGCGACTGTTGCACCTTGTGCCGCTGCATTGAACTCGGGCGTATTTGGTGCTGGGCTTGTAGGCGTATCTTTTGGGGCTTGTGCTGTGGGTTGGTTTTCTAGAAACACATATTCCCAAGTAAAGTCATCATTGAGTTTGACGCTAGCGCCATTTTCAAGGGTGACAATGGCTACTGGCTCTGGCGCCATATCCTTAGCGAACGTCGATAGCGATATCAGCATCATGGCCAAGGCGGCATAGGCATAATAGGGTAGTGCTTTATACATGGAGTTAAACCGATTCAATAGGGTTACCAAGTAGGCTAGCATAGACAAACTGAGAGAAAATTTATACACCATATCAAGCAACATAGGTTTTTTATGCCTCAGATAGGGTAACCCACTGCGCGAGTTTAGGTTTTCAGGGCTGAGGTTTACGATTATCGGCTAATGTGTGTCATCTCGCTTTAATAAGCAACCTAGGCCAGCTTTGTCGTGGCAGCAATTCTTATGGCGTAGAAATGGATTGTTGTTCGGCTTTATATTACAGTCGAGCAATAGGATTAAAACAGCTTTAAAAATAAGTATTTGTAATACTTTTGTTAGTAAGCAGATACGCATGGATGACCCGCCACTGATATGGCGATGTTAACGGTTTAGCGGCGCGAGACATTTCGCCTCAGGAGATAAATATTTTGGATCAAGAACTACGCGTACATGTGTCGCAATGGCTGGCTCACTTTGGTATTGATACCCCAGCCGATGGCGTCTCTACCGGAATTATGTTGCTAGTGAGCGTACTGATCGCGCTAATCGGTTACCTGATTGTCAAACGTGGTGTGGTGCAGGCCATGAATCTGGTGATCCAGCGCTCTAAGGTTACTTGGGATGACATTTTTATGCGCCATCAGGTGCTAGAAAAGTTTGCCTTGCTGGTTCCGACCTTGATTTTAAGTATCTTACTGCCACTGGCATTAGTGGGGCATCCACTGCTGAGCAGCTTGGCCGACCGCCTGCTGGATGTCGCTATTGTTATTTTGTTTGTGCGCGGGGTGTATTGTGCTCTGGATGCACTCAATGAGATTGCCGATGTAAACCTTATCAGCCGCCGCTTACCGATTAAGAGCTTTGTGCAGCTGCTAAAGCTGTTTATGTTCTTTGTGGCTATCATCATCTCTATCTCTGTGTTGGCCCAGCAGTCTCCGGTGTACTTCCTTAGCGGCTTAGGTGTTGCCACCGGTTTGGTGATGTTGGTGTTCCGTGACACCATTTTAGGCTTTGTTGCGGGTATCCAACTTGCCGCTAACCGTATGGTAAGCCCTGGTGATTGGATCCAGATGGACAAATATGGTGCCGACGGTGCGGTCGAAGAGGTGTCATTAACCACGGTTAAGGTGCGTAACTGGGACCGCACACTCACTATGATCCCCGCTTATGCGCTGGTGTCTGATGCCTTTAAAAACTGGCGTGGCATGCAAGAGTCGGGTGGGCGACGCATTAAACGTGCGGTAAATATCGATATCGACTCGATAGCCTTTCTCAGTGAAGAGCAGAAGCAACGCTTAGGTAAAATTAATTTATTAAAAGAGTATCTGGCTCGTAAAGAGGCTGAAATTACCGAATTTAACGCCCATATCGAAGATGGTGATATGCCAGTTAACAGCCGTAATCTAACCAATGTGGGCACGTTTAGGGCTTATCTACTGGAATATATGCACAAGCATCCAAAAGTGCATCAAGATATGACGCTGTTAGTGCGTCAATTAGCCCCAACAACCGAAGGCTTACCGATAGAGATCTACATTTTCACCAACGATACCCGCTGGGCTATTTATGAAGATATTCAAGCGGATATATTCGATCATATTTATGCTGTACTACCGCAATTCAATCTGCGAGCGTTCCAATCACCCACAGGTGCCGATATTCGTAGTTTGAAGGTCGAGCATTAGCCTTAAGGTGTGACGGGGAGTCAGACTCAGTCCTCAAGCTCACTCTCTAGTGACTAAAATGGCGGCGAGGCTAAGAAACACGCCGCCACTGACTCTATCGAACCAATGCAGTCGATTACTGGATTTGAGTTTGGGAGCCAGCATATTAGCCATGCTGGCATAGATCATCACAAAGCTAAAATCTATCACTGCCCAGGTGAGCGCCAATATGGCCAGTTGTGGCATTTGGGGCTGATTGATGTCGATAAACTGTGGAAACAGTGCGCCGAAGAAGAGTAGATCTTTGGGGTTACTAATACCCACTAAAAATGCCTCTTTAAACATTTGCTTAGGCGATCCTTTGCCTTTGATATATTGCAAATCTAGCCCTTGAGCGCTGGCTTTGGTCATGATGAGTTTGATGCCAAGAAACAGCAGATAAGCGGCGCCGCAGTATTTGAGTAGCGCGAAACCATGCTCTGTGGCACTTAACAGTGCCCCCAGCCCCGCTGCAGAGGCTAACATCAAGAGTAACGCTGAACTGACGCTGCCTAGCGCCGTCGCCAAGCTGCGGGTTTTACCGAAATGGATACCGTGGCTCATCGAGAGTACTGCCATGGTGCCTGGTGAAATGGCAATCAATAAGACGGCAAACAGGTACAGTAACCAGGTATCAAAACTCATAGTAAAGCTAGTAGATAAAATGGGCAGTGGCCGCACTATAACCAGTGCGACCCGCTTTAGCAAACCTGCCCGTGGCTATTTTTGCGCGCTGTAATCGGGAATGGTTTTAGGGTAGCGTCCCTTGATGGTGCGGTAGAAATCTAAGATAGCGCCCATCTCTTGTGCTATGTCACCACTGACTTTTATGGCGGGTGGGATCACCACGGTTTTATGGGCAAAATCCAATGCGACCGTGACAATGGGGACATCGGCTGCCAGTGCAATATGGTAGAAGCCTGTTTTCCAGCGCGTGACAGGGCTACGGGTGCCTTCTGGCGCTAAGGCTAGTTTAAAGTGGGCATCGGCTTTAAACAGTTGCGCCACGGCGTCCACTAGATTGTTATTCTTGCGCCGATCCACTGGCGTGCCGCCAATGGCCTTGAACAACCAGCCCCAAGGTGGAATAAAGAGTTGATGTTTTCCGAGGAAATGGATGTTGTGTCCCAGAGCACCACGGGCCAATACACCGATAATAAAGTCCCAGTTACTGGTGTGGGGCGCCACAATGGCAATGTATTGCGGCGTGGTCGGTAAGGCGCCATCAATTTTCCAGCCCATTAACTTGAGTAGTGTTTTACACAGGGTTTGCAGCATAATTTAAGCTCTTTTAATAATGCAGTTGGGTGTTTTTTTGGTTAACTGATAATGTCTTACAGTAGTTTATTATATACTACACCTTAATTTCTCCCGATGGAGTACATCATGGTTAAAAATGGATGGTTAATGCTGGTACTGTTGTTGGTCTTTCCGGCGCAGGCAGTGCCTACGGATGAGATCACCAAGGTGATCACCGAGCAGCAGGACGCATGGAATCGCGCCGACTTAGATGCGTATATGCAGGGTTATTGGCACAATGACAAGGTGCGGTTTGTCTCGGGTAATAAATTTCGTTATGGCTGGGAAGAGACATTAGCGGCCTATAAGAAAAACTACCCAGACAAGGCGACATTAGGCACACTAAAATTCACCATTAACGAGATCAAAATGCTCAGCAACTATGCTGCCCTAGTGGTCGGGCGCTGGGAGTTGACGCGGGCAAAAGATCAGCCCAACGGTGTGTTTACCCTGTTAGTCGAAAAAATTGATGATAAATGGGTGATCACCCATGATCATACCTCTGATTAAGCGGTTATCTCTGGGCTAAGGGTAAAGCGCTGCCGCCCTAGGTTGCGCCCCTTGCCATCGTATCGTACCTCGATAAACTCGCTATTGCCTTGGTTATCTTGCAAGATAATCGAGGTCGAGCGCGTGCCATATTCTGGGTGTTTAATATAGATAGACGACAGCAGTCTTTCCCACTCTAATGCGATGCCTGTTTGTGGCAGTTCGCTGTCTTGAGCTTGGCTTTGGTCGGTCATAATGGCGAGCAGGGCATCGATATCGGGGGGCGTTGTTTGCGACAGTTGTTGCTCCAAGGCGCGGGTGCCTTTAGCCATTTTTGGCCAAATATCGTCTAAGGCCCCATTACTGATGGCATGAAAGCCGGGCGTGAGTTGCTTAAGGCTGTTATCTAAGCTGTGGTAACAATAGAGTTGATTGTGGCGGCCAAACAATAGGTTGAATGGGTTGTAGCGTTGATGATGCTCACTGAGCCAGTTATGGGTAATGCTGCTCGGTTCGTTTAACGCTTTGATCACTAATTCCCCACGGCTGCGGCTATCGGCATGCAGTTGCTCTGGCGCGCGAATATTGGTCAGCGCCGCAATATCGCCCTGTTGATTGATGCCTAACCAGCTTCCCCCCGCTTGGAGATCTTTGCCTGCCAGAACATGATGCTCACTCGGCCAGAGGTGGGCGGGTTCTGTGGGGCGCACATGGAACTCGTCGCGGTTAGCGCAGATGATAACCGGATGGTCAGGATGTACGCCAAGCGCGACAAAGAGAATGCACATTAGCTCAAACTCACAGGATAAATGATGGCTTTAATTTAGCTTTGTCGCGTCATAAAAGCCATCTAAATGGGCATCATCGCCTGACTAATGGTGATGATGTTTGTGAGTGTGCTGCTCAGGTTTTGCGCTTATGGCGTCATCAGCGTGTGCATGAGCCGTATCATCATGGTGATGATGGTCGTGAACTTTTGGTGTCCACAAGGTGATGCGCGCCATAAATTTACGTGGCCCTAACCTAAGTAAGCTTGCGCCAAACAGGAAGGCAATAACGGCTAAGGCTGCGGTATTCAGGTTTTGCGGCAGGGCAATAATAGTGCTCCACTGCGGGATCAGCCAATGGGTGCCTAAAAGGCAGATAATAATAAGTCCGGCTAATAGCAACCTTTGGGGCCAGTTCATCAGTTTTAGCTGCGCCAGATTAAATACCGGTGCGGCGAGCAGTGCGACCATGACAGCCTCGATACTCCAGCCACTGTAGGCCAGCGATAAGGCTAAGACGGCGCCGCCAAGATTACAAAAACGCATAGGTAAAAACAGCGCCATTAGCACCATCACTTGTACCAATGGGCTTTCTAGCGGCACTGATGGATGGCCGATGAGGTTGGCCAAAATCAAACTGAGGATGATCCACGGCGCGCTTCTATCCACTAAATGGGCGAAGCCAAAACGCCACGCCGAGATAGGCAGCCCTTGATGAGGATCGGTTAGTTGCACTCTGGTTAGCGTGAGCAATAGGCCGATAAGGGTTAGGCCAATCAGTTGGATCATCGCTAAGCTTGGCCCTAACAGTAGTAAGGTGATCACTAGCGCTTCAGGGCCTGCCAGTCGTTGCAGCCAGCGCTTGCCTAATTGTGGGTGCTGTGGCGATAAACCAAGCAGATAGCGCAAGGTGGCAATAACGTAGGCCAAAATAAGCACTGGCGCCAAGGTCAGTAACCATTGCATCAGTTGTTCTGTGCTGTGACTGTGATCATGATGCTCGTGCCCACCTGAATCCATGGCGAGTAAAATAAACAGCAAGGCGATGCCGAGCAGGCTGCCAATACCGGCCTGGTATTCGTACTTACCCTGTTTATCGCTGATATTGTTACCATGAGGCTGATGCAGTACCACATGCAAAATGGAGCCGGTGACAAAGGCTTGCAGGTAAACTGTGTTATCTAGGCTAAGGTGGTTAAGCAGTTGTTCGCCCGCGAAGTAGCCGACACCCGTGAGTAGCATCATGCTAGCCAATACCGCCATAGCCCAGCGGTTGCCTACTTGGGGTTTAAGTAACCACCATATGGCTAAACCTACTGGCAGCCGATGCAGTATCACACCCAAGGCCAGTAGCGCTGAGTTGCCCTCTTGTTGGGCTAATACCATGGCGCCACCATCTGTCATGGTGTGTAGCAATAGGCCGGTGATACCCAGCGTTAGCGTGAGGTTATGGGTCACTTCAGAATAGCGATGGAAGAGGCGCTCACTCAGGGTGGGGCCCCACAAACCTATGATCACAAACACTATGGCTAAGAAGCCACCGTGCTCTAATAGTTCAGGCAGAATATGGATTAACACTAAGCCGCCTAGCGAGACAAAGATAAATCCATCTAAGCCTTTTTGCAGGCCTGTTCCCGTGGTAAAGAAACGGTAGAACAGTGGGCCTAGCAGGAGTGCAATACAACTGGCGACGAGATAGTACATATTTAGTGTTAACAAGGGAGTCTAGAAAGCCAGATAGTATACCAGTGTTATGCTGTCCAATCGAATAATTAGCGCGCAGCATCATTTAATTTACATAGCTAAGGCGATAAGCGTCGCAGCTCATGGGGTAAAGATGTTGTGTAAAACCTGCATTTGTTGTGCTATTTGCTGATAAGTATTGAGAATAAGTTGTACAATGAGGCTTAAATTTTTTGACCAATATTTGAGTTATGGACATATTTTCTGCTGCGGTAATGTTGTTTCTGATTATGGATCCGCTTGGCAACCTGCCAATTTTTGCCTCTATATTGCGTCATATTGAGCCCAAGAAGCGGCGCCGAGTCCTGATCAGAGAGTTAATCTTTGCGCTGATCATTATGCTGCTGTTTCTGTATGCTGGCGAAGCCATATTGAACTTCCTTAATTTGCGTTCTGAGTCGGTGAGCATCGCAGGCGGTATCATCTTATTTTTGATTGCCATTAGGATGATTTTCCCACAGCCCGGTGGCGTGGTGGGATTAGCTGCGGGCGAAGAGCCATTTATCGTGCCAATGGCTATTCCACTCATGGCTGGACCGTCGATATTAGCGGCCTTAATTTTGTTAGCCCATACCGATAGCACCCGCATGATGGATTGGACGCTCGCCTTGTTAGGTGCTTGGGGAGCCAGTGCCGTTATCTTACTCTTCTATAAAGGGTTCACTAAGCTACTGGGTGACAAAGGTCTGACCGCTGTCGAGCGCCTAATGGGAATGGTGTTGGTGATGATTTCGGTGCAGATGTTCCTTGATGGCATAGCCAACTATATGGCGCACACGGGGCAAGCTAACTAGTTGTAGCATCAAGGCTTGCCAGCAAATGTGGTAAGCCTTGTGTGAACGCATATCGTAAGCCCTGTGACTATTTAATCCCCCCTTTTTGTCTATCTCCCCCCTAACCATTGCCATAGCGTCACAATGGTGTATTGACTGTGATAGTGATCCTTTTAGTGCTTAGCAGACTAGAATAAACACTATAAACCAATCTATACCGCATATCTGCTGGCGTGGATTAGCTCATGACTGTGGCGATTTATTACCGTTGGGTATGGGGGGATTACGATGAAGTATCAGTGTGTTGCAAGAAAACTCTCGGCGTTTTTTTTGGCAGGAGTTTTGCTGGCTTCAAGTACCCTTGCCGCCCCGCAAGTGCGCAATGGCGATGCTTCTGGGGGATTTGCCGATGCAGGGGTGATTAATCAGCAGCGCATTCTCTATTGGCTGGTCAAACGAGGTGAATTGGCCAGCGATGCCAGTGATGCCGAGCGCCGTGATGCGCTTGCGGCCTTTACCGCCAGAGCTAAGGGCTACCCGCAGAATACGGCTATTATCTTGAGCCGCCTTGAGCGCCAGCAAAGATTGCGGGCTAAGAGTCTGCCGTCCACTCGCACCATGAGTTTTGCCGCCGCCCGCGCCGACGCCGATATAAGTAAAACCGTTAAAGTGCTGGCTATCTTGATTGATTTCCCCGATCTACCCCACGACAACAATCGCTTATCTGCTGGCGATACCAGCATGTATTATCCCAGTTATCCGCGCGCTCATTATCAAGATCTGATGTTTTCCACCTCGGGCTTTGCTGGGCCGCAGGGGCAAAACCTCATCAGTGCTTATAAATATTATCAAGCCGCTTCTGGCGGCAGTTTATTTTTTACGGGTAACGTTAAGGGCTGGTATACCGCTAGTCAAAATGCGGCTTACTATGGTGAAAATGACCCTAATAACAGTGATGACGATCAAGCCGTGCCCGAATTAGTTAAAGAGGCGGTGACGCAGGCCTTAGCTAATATGAGTCAAGCCGAAATCGACACCTATGACGTGGAAGACCCTTACGATCTCGATGGCGATGGTAATGTTAATGAAGCCGATGGTGATATCGACCATGTGATGCTGTTTCATTCCAGTATTGGTGAAGAGGCGGGGGGTGGCGTACTGGGGCGCGATGCAATTTGGTCGCATCGTTATTTTGTCTATCAAGCCGGTGCTCCAGGATACGCTATTGCGGGCACTAACAAGAAAGTGTTTGGCTACACTATTCAGCCCATAGATGCCGCCGCTGGCGTTGTAGTGCATGAATTTGGCCATGCACTGGGTTTGCCCGATGAATATGACACCACCAACACTGGCGATGGTTCGCCAGTGGGAGATTGGTCGATTATGTCTAGTGGCAGCTGGTCGGGTGAACTTGCTGGTACCCAGCCTGTGGGTTTTAGCCCCTATGCTCGCTCTTATCTACAGGATAAATATCGGGGTAACTGGGTGAGAGAGTTACAAGTCGATCTCGACAGTATCCCTATTGGCGGCCAAGAGGTGCGCCTTGTCGAGGCGGTTAATTATGACCAAGTCAATCAAATTGCCCTGAGGCTGCCAGCGGTCGATATTGCCTTTAAGGCGCCCTATTCTGGCGCTTATCAATACTATTCCAATCAAGGCAATTTACTGAGTACCGCGGTAGCGGTGAATATCGATTTTCCAGCAAGCAATAATTTGACCCTTAAGATGAAAGCGCATTGGGATATTGAACTTAATTATGATTATGCTCAGGTGATGATCGATGGTGTAGTGCTTAAGGGTAATTACACTCGATCCAGTAATGGGATTAATGGTGCGACCAATATTATCACCGGCACGTCGGCGGATATCGGCGCGGCCGAGGGCGTGGATAATTGGGTCGACTTAACGTTTGATGTTTCTGGATACGCTGGCAGTACGGGTAGGCAACTAAGTATTGTGTACCGCACCGATGAAGCTGTGGGTGGATATGGTTTTGTGGTTGACGATATTGGTTTATTTGATGGTAATAATCGCCTTTATTTCGATGGCGCAGAAGCTGCCGGAGTGATGCAGTTAACCGGGGGTTTTGTGCGAATTGATAACAATCGCCCCGGTGGTGAGCGCCGTTACCTAGTGCAACTTCGCAGCCATAATGGTCTCGATGCCGGCTTGGCCAGTCGCGATTATGAGCCCGGTGTGCTGTTATGGTTGGAAAACTTGAGTGAGGTCGATAACAACGTCAGCAATCATCCGGGCAGAGGCTTGATTGGCGTGGTGGACGCAGATCAAAACTTAATTGGCAACGCCGCCACGCAAGTACAGATCCGCGATGCGACTTTCAGCATGTTCAATCAATCACGCTATTTTAATGACAATCACCTATCGGCTATCAGTTTGTTCGATGATCGCCGTGATTACAGTGCGCCCTTACAGCCACAATCAGGTTTAGTGTTACCAGTATTAGGACTCACTATGGAGGTTATTGAACAGCAAGCGGATTCTAGCGTTGCTACGGTGCGGTTTGAATACCGCAGTGAATCGGTCAATCTGCCCAGTGCTCATTTTGATTATGAGGCGACCGAGTTAAGGGTCGCGTTTAGCAATACCACATCCGGTGGCAGCGGGCCGTTTAGCTATGTGTGGACGTTTGGTGATGGCAGTAGCAGTACCGATATCTCTCCTACTCATACCTACGCCAATGCTGGGCGTTACCTGGTGACATTAACGGTCACCGATGGCAGCAATACTCAATCGAGTGCGACGCAAACGGTTATCGTGGCCACGACCCGTAATGACGATACCGGTTCCGACTCTGGCGGCGGTGGTAGTTTGGGCTGGATGGCGCTGTCGTTGTTATTATTGCTCGGTTATCGTTTTTGTGGGCATAAGCAGCAATAAGGGTTATTCGAGTCTATGTTGTTCGATAAGTCGCTGCGCCGCCGGTAAAAAGATTTCGCTGACGATAAGCTGCTGCTCGTTATGACTGAAATAACGCCTTCTGCCCCAGAGCGTATGCTCACTGCTCTGGTGTAGGGACTCGATAAGCTTGGCTAAGGTGCTGCAGGCGTTAAACTGACCCACTTCAATTTTACCTGGGATGAACTCACCACTGTTGAACAGCAGTTCGCCAAGGGGGCGACTACCCAAGGTTAAAAAGTCTGACTGAGCATTGTCGAGCATACTGCCGGGGACTAGCGTGCGGGCAAAGACCCAAGGTAAACCGTCAAGGCACAGTAGTACTTCTCTAATCCAGGCCTGTTTTTGCTGTGGCATCTCATTTGCGAAGGGGCTGAGAATATCTTCACCCAAGACTTTTACTTCAAATTGACCACAGTGAGACTTAAGCTTTTGGGTTAAACTACCCGGGGCGAGCAGCCAATCCTTTAAGGGGGAAGGCGGCAGGTGCGGAATCTTATCAGCGGCATACCAGTGAAGAGATTCACCATAGGGAAAGCTTAATTTCGTTACACTCATTGGATTCTCGGTACTATACTCCCAAACGTCAGCAGTTTATCATGCTGGAACTATGATGTCGGTAATTAAAGTATTGGCAAAATGTGGCGATAATTGAGTATCAATAGAATCAAGATGAAGCCGCTTAAGCTAACAATGGCGAGCTTAAATAATTAGGGAGTACCCACCAAAAATGAAAAAGTTTGCATTGCTACTGCTAATACTGGCTAGCTGCAGCATGAGTGTTGGCACCTTTGCCGAAGAGGAGGTCGATACTTATGCCTATTACGGCTTTACTCCCGATATCGTTACTAATTACATCTCTAATCGAAAGAAACTCGGTTTTGTAAAGATTAGCGTTGAGCTGATGGTTAAAGCCCCAGAAGATCTTGTGGTGTTGCAACATCATGATCCCTTACTACGCGCGGCAATTTTGGAAATATTAGGTGCCCAAACGGAAGACAAGGTGAAATCATTAGTGGGCAAAGAAGAGATCCGTCGAGAGTGCTATGAGGCTGTCAATCGACTATTGCAACAAGAGGTGGGTAAACCTTTGGTCGTCAATATGCTGTTTACCAAATACCTGTATGACTAATTGGCGTCAGTTAACACCCTAAATTTTTAGTCATCGCGCAGCCGAGCCTGCGCGATGACCTCTTTAATGGTAACCGCTTCATGACTCAGCCAGATACTCCTCGGCGCGCGAATAACAACACCTCTACAGCTCACAGCAAATCTAAACCCACATTGGCTAAATCGAGCCAGATTAAGCCAACCAATAAGGCTAAGTTAGTGAAAAAGACGCCATCATCACATAAGAAGCCAAGCCAGATACAAGGCCGCGATGCCCCACGCGCTAAAGGACTTCACCCGCGAAACGTGCATGGTAATGGCTATGACTTTAACGCCTTGATTGCCAAGACAGAGCAGCTAAGCCCGTTTGTGCGACCGAATCCTTACGGTAATTTGTCGATCGATTTCGCCGATGATCAGGCGGTTAAAATCTTGAATTTAGCCTTACTTCGGTTGCATTACGGTATCGATTATTGGGATATCCCTGCCGGGTTTTTGTGTCCTCCTATCCCTGGGCGGGTCGATTATCTGCATCATTTAGCCGATCTCTTAGCTGAGGACTGTGCAGCGAATACGCATCGCGTCAGTGGGCGCACCACCCAAGTTAAGCCACCTAAAGGCGCAAAAATTCAGGTGTTAGACATAGGCACTGGGGCAAATGGTATCTATCCTATTTTGGGCGTACAAACCTATGGCTGGCGTTTTGTGGCCAGCGACATCGATCCCCTATCGATAGCCAATGTACAAACCATTGTTGACCATAACCCGTCGCTACAGGGTAAGGTCAACTTGCGGCTGCAGAGCAGACCTAAAGCAATTTTCAATGGCGTCATCAAGCCACAAGAGCGTTTTGATTTGACCATGTGTAACCCGCCGTTTCATGCCTCATTGGCGCAGGCTGCAGCTGGCAGTGAGCGCAAGCTGGCGAACCTTGCTGCTAATCGCCGTGCCAAAGGACATGCAATCCTGGCCAACAATCCTACGGCTAAGCTTAACTTTGGTGGTCAAAAGGCGGAGCTATGGTGTGAAGGGGGAGAGTTGCGGTTCTTGCTGGATATGATCGATGAGAGCAAAGCCTTTGCCCAGCAATGCCTGTGGTTTAGCAGTTTAGTGTCGAAAAAAGATAACGTAAAGCCTTGCTATAACGCGCTAGAACGGCTCGGCGCCGTCACGGTGAAAACCATAGATATGGCTCAAGGTAATAAGTTAACACGAGTCTTGGCGTGGAGTTTTCTCACCCCGCCTCAGCGACAAATCTGGCATAAATTTCGCGGTTAAGACTGAGGTTAATATTTCCAAAAATGCGGGTGGAATAGTACGGCAACGGTCAAAATTTCTAAACGCCCCAGTAACATGCCGATCGCTAATGCCCATTTAGCCACATCAGGCAGTGAGGCAAAATTCCCCGCAGGGCCGATAATGGGGCCAAGCCCGGGGCCGACATTGGTCACAGCGGTAACCGCACCGGTAAAGCTGGTGGTTGGATCGAGACCTGTCATCACGAGTATGACCGATAGCGTCACAATAACCAGCATAAACAGCAGAATAAAGGTGACCAGCGAGCGCACAATATCTTCGCTAATGGTGCGGCCATTGTAGCGTTCTTTGAAAATACCGTTAGGGTGGAACTGCTGCTTAAGTTGCTCGCGCATAATGGCGATGGCAATTTGAAAGCGGAAAATTTTAATCCCGCCCGATGTCGATCCCGAGCAGCTACCTGCAAACATTAAAAACAGAAAGGCAACGTTGGCTAGTGCTCCCCAGGCGGTATAGTCAGTGAGCCCATAACCTGTGGTGGTGACCACGGAAACCACGTTAAAGCTGGCTAGGCGCAAGGCATCGATAGGCGTCATTTCGTGCCCCTGCCAAAGCCAAAAGGCTAGGCTGCAAGAGACGCACACTAAAAATAATAGGTAGCCTTTAACTTGATCATCATTCCATATTTTTACCGAACGCTGTGACAGCGAATGCACAAACATCAATAGTGGTAATCCACCTGCTGCCATAAACAGGATGCCAACCCAATGCGCCGAGTTCGAGAAGGCCGCCATCGAGCTGTCAGAGGTCGAATAGCCGCCTGTTGAAAGAGTCGTCATGGCATGGTTTATGGATTGGAACCAAGTCATGCCGGCAAGGTGATAGGCGACTCCACAAGCTACAGTCAGCCCCACGTAGACAAAAAACAACTGCTTGGCCATATTCTGCGTGCGCGGCACCGCTTTTTCGCCCCAGTCTGATGACTCGGTTCTAAATAGCCGCATGCCACCGACGTTAAGGAAGGGCAAAATGGCCACTGCCATCACAATAAAGCCTATACCGCCGAGCCACTGCAGTAGTGATCGCCAGATAAGAATGCTGTGATCCATGGTGTCTAAGTTAGATAATACCGTCGAGCCTGTGGTGGTGATCCCCGACATGGTTTCGAAGAACGCGTCGGTGTAGTTAATGCCGTGATAGAGGGTAAAAGGCATGGCAGCGAACAAGCTAACAATCAGCCAGGTGAGGCTGGTGAGCAGAAACATATCGCGTATATTAAGACGCAATTTGTCTCTGTGTCCTTGGTGCATCGAGGCGCTTGCACAAGTGCCGGTAACCAATGAGGCGATCATAAAGGCTCCCACTGTTTCTTCACCATAGAATAGGGCAAAGAGCAGCGGGATAAACATAAAGGCGGTCAGGGTCGACAGGAAAACGCCTAATATGAACAGTAATGGCCGAATATTAAGCATATTGAGCTGCCACTGAATTAAAGGAACGGCTAAAAGAAGAAGGCGCTAGGTTGAAACAGTTTTTCAACTTCACCAACAAACTTCTTATTGACTAAGAAAAGGATGACATGGTCGCCTTGTTCGATAACGGTTCTGTCATGGGCCATCAAGACCTCTTCATCTCGCACAATGGCACCTATGGTTGTACCCGGGGGGAGTTTGATTTCGCCAATCTGTTTACCCACCACTTTTGAGGTGCTGGGGTCGCCATGGGCAATGGCCTCAATGGCTTCTGCTGCGCCACGTCTGAGGGAGTAGACGTTACAGATATCCCCTTGACGAATGTGAGTTAACAGTGCCGAAATAGTGGCTTGTTGGGGGGAGATAGCGATATCGATATTGGCCTCTTGCACAATATCCACATAGGCTTCACGCTGGATCAGCACCATCACCTTTTTCGCGCCCATACGTTTAGCCAGCAGTGCTGCCATGATGTTGGCTTCATCGTCATTGGTTACGGCAATAAAGACATCGGTTTGATCTATATGTTCTTCAAGCAGCAGCTCTTGGTCTGACGCGTCACCGCAAAATACCGTGGTGTTTTCTAGCTTTTCTGATAGCGCTTCGGCGCGATCTTGTCGATGCTCAATCAGTTTGACCGAATGATTGCGCTGCAACTGCTTAGCTAACCCTAGGCCTATGTTACCCCCGCCTGCGATCATGATATTACGATAGCTGTTGTCGAGCTTTTGCATTTCGCTCATCACCGCGCGGACATGGCGGCTGTCGGCTACGAAAAAGACCTCGTCGTCGGCTTCGATAATCGTGGTGCCGCGCGGCATAATAGCGCGGCCTTGCCTAAAGATGGCCGCGACCCGGGTATCAATATTTGGCATGTGCTCACGCAATGCTGCCAATGCATTACCGACTAACGGGCCACCGTAATAGGCGCGCACGGCCACTAAGCTTAGGCGCCCTTCGGCAAACTCTAGTACCTGCAATGCCCCCGGGTATTCTACCAAGCGGCGAATATAGGAGGTGACCAACTGCTCTGGTGCGATGAGTTCATCGATAATAAAGCCGCCACGTGGGCGGTTTTCGCTGTTTTTAGTTTCACTGTTAATAAACAGTTTGTCACGCAGGGCAAGGTATTGCTCTGAGCGAATACGGGCAATTTTCGTCGGGGTACCATAAAGCGAATAGGCTATCTGGCAGGCGGCCATATTGCATTCATCGCTATTGGTTACTGCAATTAACATATCGGCGTCTTCGGCCCCGGCGTCTTTGAGTACGCTGGGGTGAGCACCATGACCGAGTACAACGCGAAGATCGTACTTGTCTTGTAGGGAACGCAATCTTTCTCTGTCGTTATCGACGATAGTGATATCGTTATTTTCGCCCACTAAGTTTTCGGCTAATGTGCCGCCAACTTGTCCTGCACCTAATATGATAATTTTCATAAACTAACGTTACCCTTTAAGCAGACGTGCGTAATAAAACCCGTCCATATTGTCTTGTCCTGGCGTGATTTGCCAGCCGATATCGTCGCGATGAGTCTGCTGCGTAATGGGTACGAGCGTGGCGTCCGCCGTTCTGGCCAAAAAGGCGCTGATTTGCTCGGCATTTTCTTGCGGCAAAATAGAGCAGGTTGCGTATAGCAATGTGCCACCCGGTTTTAGCCACTGCCAGCAGTGATCTAAAATTTGTGATTGCAACGTGGCTAACTCTTCGATATCCGCTTGTTTTCTAAGCCACTTAATATCTGGGTGACGACGTATTACGCCAGTGGCGGAGCAGGGGGCGTCGAGTAAGATGCGATCAAATTTTTTCCCTTGCCACCATGAGTCAATATTGGCGGCATCACCGTGGATCACCTTGGCGTGCAGTGACAAACGGTCTAGATTTTGTTGTACCCGTTCGAGTCGTTTGGCGTCAAAGTCTACGGCGACTAGATCTATGCTGTTTTCGGTTTCTAGCAGATGGCAGGTTTTGCCCCCGGGCGCGGCACAGGCATCGAGTATTAATTCGTTGGCCTGCGGTGCCAGTAAGGTGGCCGCCCATTGTGCTGCGCCATCTTGTACCGATGCAGCGCCGTCGCTAAAGCCTGGCAGTAGAGCCACATCTTTAGGGCTGTCCAGTAAAATGGCGTTGTCGCTGTTGCCTGCAGTGGCACCAATCTCTTGCTCAGCGAGTAATTCTAGGTAGCGCTGGCGCGTTTGTGATAACGCGTTATTACGCAGCCACATAGGTGGACGTTGATGGCTCTGCTCTATCACCTGTTGCCAAGTGTCTGGATACGCTTCTTTAAGGCGTTTGATCAGCCACGCCGGCGTATTAAAGGCCAAGGTGTCGTTATCGGTTGGCAGTGGTGCTTGATTACGCTGTAGGTTACGCAATACACCATTAACCACTTTGACTAAACCATCGAATTTAAGCTGTCGACAGGCTTCGGCGGTTTCTGAAATGGCCGCATGGCTTGGAATACGAGTGAAATACAGTTGGTAGCAACCAATTAATAGCAGCTGGTGGACGATACGTTGCTTGCCTTTCATCGGCTTGCTCATGCAATCGCTCACTAGTTTGTCTAACTGAGGCAAATGACGCATCACGCCATAGCTGAGTTCGGCCAATAAGGCTTTGTCTTTAGCGCTACTCAGTTTCTGCTGTTGCTCGGGCAGAGCGACTGACAATGACACGCCTTTTTCCAGCACCTGAAAAATCACTTTGGCCGCTAACGCGCGTAAATTCATCACGAGTTAGCCTCAAGATTGTCTGCGCCATTGTGCAGTCGAGTGCCTGGAGTAAACCAGTCGGCGCGAGAGTTTAGGATCTCGGCCACAGGCAGCGCTTTTTTACCTGGGAGCTGTATGGTTTGTAGCACTAAGGTCCCAGCACCCGTCGCCAAGGTAAGACCTTGTTTATCGGCGGCTAAAATGGTCCCTGGCACGGCGTCAGTTGAATGCTCTCCAACGGCGGCTTGCCATACCTTAATGCTGGCATCCATATGATTGAAGTGGCTTACCGGCCAAGGATTAAAGGCTCGGATCTCACGCCACAGTTGTACGGCAGGTTTACTCCAGTCGAGCAGCGCTTCCTCTTTGCTGAGTTTTTCAGCGTAATTGGCGAGGGCTTCATCTTGTGGCTCTGGAATGAGCGTGCCTTGAGCTATCCCTGCTAGCGCTTCAATCAGTGCACCTGGCCCTTGTTGAGCGAGCTTTTCATAGAGAGTCGCCGAGGTGTCGCTATCTTCGATGGGCAGATGGGTTTTAAGCAGCATGTCACCCGTATCTAGGCCAATATCCATCTGCATTATGGTCACGCCAGTGGCGGCATCGCCCGCCCAAAGTGCGCGCTGGATAGGTGCAGCACCTCGCCAGCGAGGCAGTATTGAGCCGTGCACATTGATACAACCCAATCGTGGTGTGTCGAGTACCACTTGCGGCAAAATCAATCCGTAGGCGACCACCACCATGATATCTGCATTCAATGAGGCTAATTCAGCTTGTGCCTCTGGTGTGCGCAAACTACTGGGTTGGTACACAGGAATATTGTGCTCAAGTGCCAATGCTTTCACTGGGCTTGCTTGCAGCTTTTTACCGCGCCCTGCGGGTCTGTCAGGTTGAGAATAAACCCCTATCACATTGTGCTCAGATTCGATCAGCGCTTGTAGGTGGCGGGCAGCAAAGTCTGGCGTGCCCGCAAAAATGATATTGAGTGGTTTCAAGTGCAACTTATCCTTGCTTGGCTTCGAGACGGGCGGCTTTTTCAAGCTTCTGTTTAATGCGCTGCCGTTTCAGGGGCGACAGATAATCGACAAATAACTTGCCATTGAGGTGGTCAAGTTCATGTTGCAAACAGATAGCAAAAAGCCCATCAGCCTCTAAAGTGAACTCGTTACCATGGCGGTCGAGGGCTTTGATTTTTACACACTCGGCGCGATCGACTTTGGCATAAACCCCGGGTACCGATAGGCAGCCCTCTTCATTGGTAAATTCACCGCTTTTTTCGAGAATTTCTAAATTAATAAAGACTTTGGGTCGCTCTATATCATCTTGTAGATCCATGACGATAAGTTGTTTGTGAAAGTCGACTTGGGTGGCGGCTAGGCCGATGCCCTTTTCTTCATACATGGTTTCGAGCATATCATCGATCTGTGTTTGCAGCTCGGGGGTAAATTCTGTCACTGGCTCCGCAATGGTGCGTAAGCGTTCATCTGGAAAACGTAATACTTTGAGTAAGCTCATACATAAACTCTTAACAAGTCTGTCAAATTTGAGCCAGTTAGTTATACTGACTCAGGCTAATAGGTTAATTTTAATCCTTAGTGGCATTCAATAACAGCAAAAGCTCTATTTAAAGAGCAAACAGCATGGATACCCCCATGAAACGACTAATTTTACTCGGTTTAATGATATTAAGTTGTTCGTCTGTTTTCGCAGACACTTTGACATTGAAGTCTGGTCATCCTGACTCTTACATAGTAAAGAAAGGCGATACCCTTTGGGACATTTCTGCACACTTCCTTAATGATCCTTGGCGTTGGCCTAAATTGTGGGGGTCGAACCCACAAATTGCCAATCCTCATCTCATTTATCCTGGCGACAGGCTGACGTTGGTGTTTATCGATGGCGAGCCCAGATTAGTGGTTAAACCCCATGTGCGTAAAAGTCCACAGGGGCGTATCATGGCCAAAGACGGTGCGATTCCTGCTATCGATTTGTCCTTAATCCAAGCTTATTTAGTGCAAAACCGTGTGGTTGATAGCCGTTGGTTTGAGCAGCAACCCATGGTGATGGGCGGAGAAAGTGAATCTAAGCATCACATCATCAATGACATTGTTTATGTGCAGGCTGAACTCACCGTGGGTGACAAATTGGGCGTGTATGCACCTGGGCGTGAATTTGTGGCCCCCGACTCGGGCGATAACTTAGGCCAAGAGGTGATCATGACCGCTAGTGGTCGTGTCGTTGAGTCTGGGCCAATTTCAAAAGTCCGTTTGTTGAGTAATCTGCAAGAGACCAAAGCCGGTTATCGTATCTTACCTATTGATGATGACTCACTCATGTCTGCGTACTTTATGCCTAAGGCTGCGACAACGCCTGCTTCGGTATTGGCGGCCGAGGGGAGTTTGCGAGAAGTGGGTAAACTCGATGTGGTGTATATCGATAAAGGCAGTAATGGGGGTGTCGAGCCTGGTCAGGTATATTCCATTTTCAGAGATGGCCAAGCCATAGTGATCGATGGCGATGGCATGCCGGTAAAACCAGAAGATCGCAGCACTTATGAAGATCTTCTTTCGAGTATCTCTGCCGATAATGAAATTAAGATGCCCGATATCTATCATGGCAAACTCATGGTGTTTAAAGTGTTTGATAAGGTGAGTCTTGGGTTGATCTTACTCAATAAAAAACCGGTGCGCGTTAACGATAAGCTGCTGCAACCGGACACGTTATTACAAGGTGAATAAATAGACGACAAACTGGTCGATTGGCTAGTTGTTTGTGCTGTATCTGGGCTTGGACCCGCTCGGATTAAACAATTATTAAACTACATGGAAGTAGAGGAACTCAGGCATAGGCTAGAGCATGAACCGCATGCGCTACCTTTGCCTGAGAAACTGCTGAATCGCTCGTTCGCACCTGATTTTACCCGTGTTGAAGCGGCGCTCAACTGGCTGGCTAAAGCCGATAATCATCATATTATTTGTCAAACTTCTTCTCTTTATCCCAGTTTGTTGCTCGACATCAGTGATCCTCCGCCCCTGCTCTTTGTTAAAGGAGCACCGACCGCTTTACTGCATCCAAGTATTGCAGTGGTGGGCAGTCGCGCTGCATCTCAAACGGGGCTTTCAACCGCTTATCAATTGGCAACCGAGCTAAGCGATGCGCATATTGGCGTTACAAGTGGCATGGCTGCCGGTATTGATGGTGCGGCTCATCAGGCGGCGATTGATGCCAAGAAGCCTACGGTCGCTGTGCTGGGGACTGGGGTCGATGTGGTTTATCCTAAGCGCCATAGGACGTTATATCAGGCGATTGTGCAGCAAGGATGCGTGATCAGTGAGTTTTGGCCAGATATGAAACCTTATGCTGGTAACTTCCCTAAACGTAACCGTATAATTAGCGGCCTGTCGTTAGGTGTACTCGTGGTTGAAGCCACGCGTAAAAGTGGTTCCTTGATCACCGCTAGGTTGGCATTAGAGCAGGGACGAGAAGTGTTTGCAGTGCCGGGGAATATTTTGGCGGGCGATCATCAAGGTTGTCATGATTTACTGCGTGATGGCGCCAAACTTGTCGAGTGTGCGGCCGATATTATTGAAGAGCTGACACCTTTATCGAGTTTCCACCTTGAAGAGTTACATCGTCGCCACCATATAGGGGGGAACGATGCTTCTGATTTGCCATTTACCTCACTGTTAGCTAGTGTAGGTTATGAGGCCACGCCATTAGATGTGGTGGTCGAACATAGTGGAAAAACGATAGAGCTAGTACTAGAGCAAATGCTTGAACTTGAACTGCAAGGTTGGGTTTCAGCGGTACCCGGTGGTTATATAAGACTTAAGAGGAGCTAGCCATGTTTGATATCCTCATGTATCTATTTGAAAACTATGTTCACGGTGAGGTTGAGCTGTTGGTCGACGAGGATGAGTTGACGCAAGAGTTAACCCGCGCTGGTTTTCATCAGTCTGCAATTATCAAGGCCTTGTCTTGGTTAGAGCATTTGGCTTCATTGCAAGAAAGTGATCAGCCCTATTTGTGCAATCATGATCAACATTCATTTCGTATTTATACTCAAGATGAGATGGAAAAGCTCGATGTCGAATGTCGAGGCTTTTTGCTGTTTTTAGAGCAGATAAAAGTATTGAGCGTCGAAACCCGTGAGATGGTGATCGATCGCGTCATGGAACTGGATGAACCTGTACTGATTTTAGAAGATCTCAAGTGGGTTATCTTAATGGTATTATTTAATGTGCCTGGTAACGAATCTGCTTATGAGCAGATGGAAGATCTGATTTTTGAGCAGCCAGATGGTCGGTTCCATTCATAATCGACACAGCAATGGCAACACATTAAGGAGGCGATAGCCTCCTTTTTGAGTTTAAATCACCATAGGTTTAGTGGCAGATGATAATTGATTAACATCATACCCTAGGGATTAAAATACCTGAGTATCAGCAACGGCGCCCATTGAGGAAAGCATGTCTAAAATAGATCAGCAACTGTTTAGCTCGCATGAGCACGCGTTAGAAAAAGAGTATGAACTCTGTCCTAAGTGTGGCTGTGAGTTGTCGATAAAAAACAGTAAGCATGGTGGGTTTATCGGTTGTAATAATTACCCAACTTGCGATTACACTCGGCCGTTGGTGCATCATGAGTCGATAGAGAGTCAGGTCATTGAAGGCTCAGAGTGCCCAGAGTGTGGTGCGGAGCTCGCGGTAAAGTCGGGTCGTTTTGGTATTTTTATCGGCTGCACTCGTTATCCCGAGTGTACTCATATTGAAAAGCATGATCATGACGACGAGCAGGCGCAGATTGCTTGTCCTAGTTGTAAAAAGGGAGTCATAGAGCATAGAACCAGTCGTTTCGGTAAAACATTTTACGCCTGTAGTGCTTACCCTAAATGCAAATTTTTAGTCAATTATCCTCCAGTGGCAGAAACCTGCCCCGACTGTGGGTTTGGTATCTTGGTCGAGCGTAAAGGCGCAGCCGGTATGCGTGTGGAATGCCCGCAAAAGGCATGTAAATATAAACGCCCTTTATAGGCGCTTATGTTTACAGCGTTGTCAGTATTAGCCATCTCTGTATAATCTCGACTCATTGAAAATGATAATGCGTCTAAATAAGTTCGACGAGAAGGTTAGGCTAAATGTTGCAGCAAGATCCCCATGCGGTAGTTGATGTTGTTTTACAAGGCGGTGTCATCGCGTACCCAACAGAGGCGGTATATGGCTTAGGTTGCGATCCTGATAATGACAGTGCCATTCAAAAGTTGCTTGAATTAAAGCAAAGGCCTTGGCAAAAAGGGCTGATCTTAGTGGCTAGCGATTTTTCACAGCTAAAGCCCTATATTGACGAATCGCAGCTTAGTGCCGAGCGGTTGCAACAAGTATTCGACAAATGGCCTGGGCCCTTCACCTTTATCATGCCCATTAAACCTAACTTATCTCAGTTACTCTGCGGCCAATTTAATTCATTGGCGGTAAGGGTCTCTAATCATCCCGGTGTACAAGCCTTATGCCAAGCTCTGGGTAAACCCATTGTTTCGACCAGCGCCAATTTGACCGGCCAAGATCCTGCGATGACGGCAGCAGAGGTGATTTTGCAGTTTGATGGCAAAATCGATGCGCTGGTTACAGGCGAGTTAGGCCGTGAGCTAAAGCCTTCGACGATAATCGATGCCATTAGCGGCAAGATTTTGAGATAAAACCGCTTTTACGTTGAAATTAGATAAAACCATAACAAGGACTAAATATGAGTAAGCCAACTACCTGTGAGGTCAAAGCATTCCTACTCGGTCTGCAACAGCAGATATGCGAAGGTTTAGAGCGCCTCGATGGTAAGGCTGAGTTTATTGCTGACTCTTGGACGCGAGAAGAGGGTGGCGGCGGAACCAGTCGTGTGATGACCGATGGACAAGTGTTCGAACAGGCCGGGGTTAATTTTTCCCATGTGACGGGAGCCGCCATGCCAGCATCGGCCACGGCGCATCGTCCTGAGTTGGCGGGCCGTAGTTTCGAGGCGATGGGCGTGTCATTGGTTATTCACCCCAAAAATCCTTATATCCCAACCACTCACGCTAATGTTCGTTTCTTTATTGCCGAAAAAGAGGGCGCCGATCCAGTATGGTGGTTTGGTGGTGGGTTCGACCTCACTCCTTATTATCCGTTTGAAGAAGATGTCATTGGCTGGCATCAAAGTGCCAAAGAGTTATGTGAGCCTTTTGGCGATGATGTTTATCCTAAATACAAGAAATGGTGTGATGACTATTTCTTCTTGCCACATCGCAACGAAACCCGTGGTGTGGGTGGCTTGTTCTTTGATGATCTCAATGAACAAGGCTTCGATACGAGCTTTGCCTTTATGCAGGCGGTGGGTAATGGGTTTTTAAACGCCTATGCGCCTATAGTTGAACGCCGCAAAGACACTGAATATGGTGAGCGCGAGCGTAACTTCCAGCTCTATCGTCGCGGGCGCTATGTCGAGTTTAATTTAGTGTATGACCGAGGCACCTTATTCGGGCTGCAAACCGGTGGCCGTACCGAGTCTATTTTGATGTCGATGCCGCCATTAGTGCGTTGGCAATATGCTTACACCCCTGAAGAGGGTAGCCCAGAGGCGCTGCTTTATAGCCATTACCTCGCGCCAAGAGATTGGTTAGGCGCTAAGTAACACAGTAAAAAGGAGCTAATCAGCTCCTTTTTTGTGGGTTATTACGTCATCTTTATCGATTACGCATATGGTCGGCAAGAGTCGATATGGCTTGATAGATGGCTTCTCTATGCTGCGGCTGCTTAATCTCTAGCTCAATAGCGCGTTTCATACACAGTAACCATTGATCGCGCATGTCACTATCGATAGCAAAAGACATATGCCTTGCCCTAAGAGCAGGATGACCGTATTTTTGCTCAAACAGCGGTGGGCCACCTAGCCAGCCACTTAAAAACTCAAACAGTTTCTGCTCCGATTCGGCGAGAGGTGAGCGATGCATCGCTAACAGCGCCTGAGTTTCAGGATTGCTCTGCATCTGCACATAAAACTGTTTTGCTAATGCCGCAATGACTTTCTCACCACCGATACGATCGTAAGCATTCGACTGCTGTGGATCTCGTTGCTCCTGCTTTTTAGATATTAACTTTGTTAACCACTTCATTGCCAAAACTGCCATTACCTTAGCCTTGTTATATGTAGCGCACACTAGCTTATCCGCTCAAAGCGATCAACCAGCGCCTTTAGCCCTTCAATGGCAGCTTATAAATAAGTAACACTTGGTTTTTTGGCTTTGATTCACAGATAAAGCATGGGTAGACTGATGCCATCGTCAAAAAACTGAGTCAATCGATGACAGACAGATATGCCGTATTGGGTAATCCAATAGGTCACACTAAATCGCCCGCGATTCATCAAGCGTTTGCCGCAGCCACAGGACAAGTATTAAGTTATGAAGCGATACTCGCGCCAATCGATGGCTTTGAGTCTTGTTTACGGCAATTTATTGCTAATGGTGGCAAAGGGGCCAATGTTACCGTGCCTTTTAAGGAGCAGGCATTTGCCTTATGCGATGAACTTAGCGAAGAGGCCAAACTGGCTGGCGCAGTGAACACCTTAAGCGTATTAAAAGGCGGTCGATTAAGAGGTGACAATACCGATGGCATCGGGCTGGTTGCCGATCTGCAGCGTCATATCGGCAAGCTTCATGGCAAGAAAGTATTACTCGTGGGTGCTGGTGGTGCGGCAAGAGGCTCTATCCTTCCTCTACTGAATAGTGGCATCGACTCGATAGTTATCCATAACCGTACCCACGAGAAAGCTACCGCTTTAGCCAAGCTATTTGCTCCCTTTGGCGATATTCAGGCTAAGGGACTAGATGAGCTAGAGCAGCCTTTTGATCTGGTGATTAACTCCACATCATCGAGCCTAAGCGGTGAAGCTCCTGCATTACCAAGCTCGGTAATCGGTACTCATACCGCTTGTTACGACATGATGTATGCCAAGCAGCTTACTGCCTTTAATCTGTGGGCGCGGGAGCAAGGTGCTAAGCAAGTGATTGATGGTCTCGGGATGCTTGTCGGCCAAGCGGCTATAAGCTTTGCCTTGTGGCGTGGCGTCGAGCCTGATGTTACCCCAGTACTCGCTAGCTTGCGCGAGCAATTAAGCTAGCACTAGGCGCAGTAAAACCTGTAATTTAGTAATTTTTTAAAGTGGTAAAGGGTAGGGCATGAATCAAAGCGTCATATTTAGCGACAGTTGCCAATGGGATGCAGAGCGCAGCGCCATTCATTTTGTCGCGCAGCAACAAGGGATGACGATCGACTGTTACATTGACCTAGCGGTATTACAGGGACTATCAGGTACGGAAGGGGGGCAGCCACAGCAGGCTATCGACCTGTTTGAACAATTTCGTTTCGATATAGAGGATAAGGCACAAGAGCTCATCGACCAGGAAGCGGTCGATGAGCAGGGCTGTTTAGTGATTAATTCAATTTAAGTCGGTAAGTTCTGTAGCGCTTCTTCTATATACTCATTCTTCAACCGCACATAGTTGTCGGCCGATTGCGGTAAGAAGTTCAATTCATCTTGGGTCAAGGCTCTGATCTTTTTCGCAGGGCTTCCCACATAAAGGTGGCCCTTCTCAAGTGTCTTATTCGGAGGAACCAAAGAGCCCGCTCCCAAGATCACATCATCTTCAATGATCGCCCCATCTAAAATAATCGCTCCCATACCAATGAGAATACGATCTCCCAACTGACAACCATGCAGCATGGCTTTATGGCCAATAGTGACATCATCGCCAATAATCAACGGATGACCCTGCGGACGTGCGGCCGATTTACGGGTCACGTGCAATACAGTGCCGTCTTGAATATTAGAGCGCTTCCCAATTCTTATGTGGTTCACATCGCCACGAGCTGCCACTAAAGGCCAAACACTAGCATCGGTATCTAAAAACATGTCGCCAACCAATACACAAGCTTGGTCAATATAGACGCTGTTATCAAACTGCGGGCTGATACCCTTATAAGATCGTAAACAATTTGCCATTGGGTAGTCCTTAAAACGGCTAAAATAGCGAGAATCTAGCAGTATAATGGGTAAAAAGTAGCTAGTCAGGCTGAAAAGTAGCTAGTCAGGCTAAAAAGTATTCAAACAGTGCAAAAGTAATAGTTTTCTTTAAAAAAGCCCTTGCGCGTAATCGATAACGCCCTATAATGCGCCCCACTGACACGGCAAACAGCGTCGCTAAGCGACATGAATGCAGTGAATCAGCAAGTTGAGTTTAAAGTGAACAAGTTGAAAAACTTATTAAAAATCACTTGACGCCAACAACGGGAAGTGTAGAATACGCATCCCTAAGCCAACGACCTAGCGTCAACGGCAGCTAACTTAACGCATTAATTGCTCTGATGTTAGCAACGCTCTTTAACAAGATGAAACAAGAAATCTGTGTGGACACTCACAGGTGTTGAGTTAATCGAAATTGCCTAACTTTCGGGTTGGCAATAAAAGAATTAAATCAACCAATTCTTTCACTTTCTCTCACGAGAGGTGATGAGTGTTCATAGCAATATGTACAAAGAATTAATCGCAAGATTAGTTCGAACAGAATTCGTTGAGCCGTTTGACGTAAGTCAAACAACAAAACTTTAATTGAAGAGTTTGATCATGGCTCAGATTGAACGCTGGCGGCAGGCCTAACACATGCAAGTCGAGCGGTAACAGGAAGAAAGCTTGCTTTCTTTGCTGACGAGCGGCGGACGGGTGAGTAATGCCTAGGGAACTGCCCAGTCGAGGGGGATAACAGTTGGAAACGACTGCTAATACCGCATACGCCCTACGGGGGAAAAGAGGGGACCTTCGGGCCTTCTGCGATTGGATGTACCTAGGTGGGATTAGCTAGTTGGTGAGGTAATGGCTCACCAAGGCGACGATCCCTAGCTGTTCTGAGAGGATGATCAGCCACACTGGGACTGAGACACGGCCCAGACTCCTACGGGAGGCAGCAGTGGGGAATATTGCACAATGGGCGCAAGCCTGATGCAGCCATGCCGCGTGTGTGAAGAAGGCCTTCGGGTTGTAAAGCACTTTCAGCGAGGAGGAAAGCTTAAGCGTTAATAGCGCTTAGGTGTGACGTTACTCGCAGAAGAAGGACCGGCTAACTTCGTGCCAGCAGCCGCGGTAATACGAGGGGTCCAAGCGTTAATCGGAATTACTGGGCGTAAAGCGTACGCAGGCGGTTTGTTAAGCGAGATGTGAAAGCCCCGGGCTCAACCTGGGAATTGCATTTCGAACTGGCAAACTAGAGTCTTGTAGAGGGGGGTAGAATTTCAGGTGTAGCGGTGAAATGCGTAGAGATCTGAAGGAATACCGGTGGCGAAGGCGGCCCCCTGGACAAAGACTGACGCTCAGGTACGAAAGCGTGGGGAGCAAACAGGATTAGATACCCTGGTAGTCCACGCCGTAAACGATGTCTACTCGGAATTTGGTGTCTTGAACACTGGGTTCCCAAGCTAACGCATTAAGTAGACCGCCTGGGGAGTACGGCCGCAAGGTTAAAACTCAAATGAATTGACGGGGGCCCGCACAAGCGGTGGAGCATGTGGTTTAATTCGATGCAACGCGAAGAACCTTACCTACTCTTGACATCCAGAGAATTCGCTAGAGATAGCTTAGTGCCTTCGGGAACTCTGAGACAGGTGCTGCATGGCTGTCGTCAGCTCGTGTTGTGAAATGTTGGGTTAAGTCCCGCAACGAGCGCAACCCTTATCCTTATTTGCCAGCACGTAATGGTGGGAACTTTAGGGAGACTGCCGGTGATAAACCGGAGGAAGGTGGGGACGACGTCAAGTCATCATGGCCCTTACGAGTAGGGCTACACACGTGCTACAATGGCAAGTACAGAGGGTTGCAAAGCCGCGAGGTGGAGCTAATCTCACAAAGCTTGTCGTAGTCCGGATTGGAGTCTGCAACTCGACTCCATGAAGTCGGAATCGCTAGTAATCGTGGATCAGAATGCCACGGTGAATACGTTCCCGGGCCTTGTACACACCGCCCGTCACACCATGGGAGTGGGCTGCACCAGAAGTAGATAGCTTAACCTTCGGGAGGGCGTTTACCACGGTGTGGTTCATGACTGGGGTGAAGTCGTAACAAGGTAGCCCTAGGGGAACCTGGGGCTGGATCACCTCCTTACCTATACGACTAACTTAATGTTTGTTGAGTGTTCACACAGATAACTTGTTCTTGTTAGAGCAGGTGGCACGTCTTAACGGCGATGCTTGTTCTTTAAAAATTTGGAAAGCTGATAGTGTTAATGTGAAAGGGACTGTGATTGCTTACTTTGTAGGTGGTTATGGTTTGTAGCATTGACGCGAAAATTAAAATTGAGTTCTCAAACACTTAAATCAAGTGCCGAATTATTGTAATGATGATTCATGAGTATTCTTTTGGCGAAAGTAAACACCATTAGTTGCGATACACCCATCAGGCTTACCCGCTTGATAGGATGTGTTTTGTAAACATTAGTTTGTGAAACTCATTTGGGTTGTATGGTTAAGTGACTAAGCGTATACGGTGGATGCCTTGGCAGTCAGAGGCGATGAAGGACGTAGTAACTTGCGAAAAGCGTTGGCGAGCTAGTAACAAGCATTTGAGCTAACGATGTCCGAATGGGGAAACCCACATGCATAAGCATGTATCACAACATGAATACATAGTGTTGTGAGGCGAACCCGGGGAACTGAAACATCTAAGTACCCGGAGGAAAAGAAATCAACCGAGATTCCCCTAGTAGCGGCGAGCGAACGGGGATTAGCCCTTAAGCGTAGAGGGTGTTAGTGGAATGTGTTGGAAAGCACAGCGGCACAGGGTGATAGCCCCGTACATGAAAACTAACTTTACGTGAAAACGAGTAGGACGGGACACGTGACATCTTGTCTGAACATGGGGGGACCATCCTCCAAGGCTAAATACTCCTGACTGACCGATAGTGAACCAGTACCGTGAGGGAAAGGCGAAAAGAACCCCTGTGAGGGGAGTGAAATAGAACCTGAAACCGTATACGTACAAGCAGTGGGAGCGGTTCTTGAGACCGTGACTGCGTACCTTTTGTATAATGGGTCAGCGACTTACATTTTGTAGCGAGGTTAAGCGAATAGCGGAGCCGTAGGGAAACCGAGTGTTAACTGCGCGTTTAGTTGCAAGGTGTAGACCCGAAACCCGGTGATCTAGCCATGGGCAGGTTGAAGGTTGAGTAACATCAACTGGAGGGCCGAACACACGTATGTTGAAAAATGCGGTGATGACTTGTGGCTGGGGGTGAAAGGCCAATCAAACCGGGAGATATCTGGTTCTCCTCGAAAGCTATTTAGGTAGCGCCTCGAGCGAATACCATTGGGGGTAGAGCACTGTTAAGGCTAGGGGGTCATCCCGACTTACCAACCCTTTGCAAACTCCGAATACCAATGAGTACTACTCGGGAGACACACGGCGGGTGCTAACGTCCGTCGTGAAAAGGGAAACAACCCAGACCATCAGCTAAGGTCCCAAAGTTATTGCTAAGTGGGAAACGATGTGGGAAGGCTTAGACAGCTAGGATGTTGGCTTAGAAGCAGCCATCATTTAAAGAAAGCGTAATAGCTCACTAGTCGAGTCGGCCTGCGCGGAAGATTTAACGGGGCTAAGCAATACACCGAAGCTATGGGTACTAGCGCTTGCGCTAGTGCGGTAGAGGAGCGTTCTGTAAGCCGTTGAAGGTGAAGGGGTAACCCACGCTGGAGGTATCAGAAGTGCGAATGCTGACATGAGTAACGATAAAGGGGGTGAAAAACCCCCTCGCCGAAAGACCAAGGGTTCCTGTCCAATGTTAATCAGGGCAGGGTGAGTCGACCCCTAAGGCGAGGCCGAAAGGCGTAGTCGATGGGAAACAGGTTAATATTCCTGTACTTCTGCTAACTGCGATGGAGAGACGGAGAAGGCTAGGCTAGCGCGGCGTTGGTTGTCCGCGTTTAAGGCTGTAGGTGGTGCACTTAGGCAAATCCGGGTGCACATACACTGAGAGTTGATGACGAGGTTCTACGGAACTGAAGTAGTTGATGCCATGCTTCCAGGAAAATCTTCTAAGCTTCAGGTTAGCAGGAATCGTACCCCAAACCGACACAGGTGGTTGGGTAGAGAATACCAAGGCGCTTGAGAGAACTCGGCTGAAGGAACTAGGCAAAATGGTACCGTAACTTCGGGAGAAGGTACGCTCCTGTTGGTGATGAGACTTGCTCTCTAAGCTGACGGGAGTCGCAGATACCAGGTGGCTGCAACTGTTTATCAAAAACACAGCACTGTGCAAACTCGCAAGAGGAAGTATACGGTGTGACGCCTGCCCGGTGCCGGAAGGTTAATTGATTGGGTTATCTTCGGAGAAGCTCATGATCGAAGCCCCGGTAAACGGCGGCCGTAACTATAACGGTCCTAAGGTAGCGAAATTCCTTGTCGGGTAAGTTCCGACCTGCACGAATGGCGTAATGATGGCCACGCTGTCTCCAGCCGAGACTCAGTGAAGTTGAAATTGCGGTGAAGATGCCGTATACCCGCGGCTAGACGGAAAGACCCCGTGAACCTTTACTATAGCTTGGCACTGAACATTGACCCTACATGTGTAGGATAGGTGGGAGACTTTGAAGCAGGAACGCCAGTTCTTGTGGAGTCAACCTTGAAATACCACCCTTGTAGTGTTGATGTTCTAACTCTGGCCCCTGAATCGGGGTTGAGGACAGTGCCTGGTGGGTAGTTTGACTGGGGCGGTCTCCTCCCAAAGAGTAACGGAGGAGCACGAAGGTTGGCTAAGTACGGTCGGACATCGTACGGTTAGTGCAATGGCATAAGCCAGCTTAACTGCGAGACATACACGTCGAGCAGATGCGAAAGCAGGTCATAGTGATCCGGTGGTTCTGAATGGAAGGGCCATCGCTCAACGGATAAAAGGTACTCCGGGGATAACAGGCTGATACCGCCCAAGAGTTCATATCGACGGCGGTGTTTGGCACCTCGATGTCGGCTCATCACATCCTGGGGCTGAAGTCGGTCCCAAGGGTATGGCTGTTCGCCATTTAAAGTGGTACGCGAGCTGGGTTCAGAACGTCGTGAGACAGTTCGGTCCCTATCTGCCGTGGGCGTTGGATGATTGAAGGGAGCTGCTCCTAGTACGAGAGGACCGGAGTGGACGAACCGCTGGTGTTCGGGTTGTCATGCCAATGGCATTGCCCGGTAGCTACGTTCGGAATCGATAACCGCTGAAAGCATCTAAGCGGGAAGCGAGCCCTAAGATGAGTCATCCCTAGGACTTTAAGTCCTCTAAAGGGCCGTAGGAGACTACTACGTTGATAGGCAAGGTGTGTAAGCGTTGTGAGGCGTTGAGCTAACTTGTACTAATGACCCGTGAGGCTTAACCATACAACCCAAAAGGGTTTCAGTTAATGGTTAACTTTAGCGAAAGAATACCGCCACTTGATTTAGTGTGACTCAATTTTAAACTCTCTTGCTTCTTGAAATACAGAGCCGAGAGCAGCTTTCTAGATTTTTTACCTTTAGCTTTTAAAAAGCTGAAAGTAATAGCCCAAATTTGTCTGGAAACCATAGCATTGTGGTACCACCTGATCCCATCCCGAACTCAGAAGTGAAACGCAATCGCGCCGATGGTAGTGTGGGGTCTCCCCATGTGAGAGTAGGTCATTTCCAGACGCCTAATAAGCTCAATAGAGCACGTCTCCTAGCCATGACACGCTAGCGACGATAAAAGAATTTAGACTTCGGTCTAAAGGAGCGGTAGTTCAGTTGGTTAGAATACCGGCCTGTCACGCCGGGGGTCGCGGGTTCGAGTCCCGTCCGCTCCGCCAACATTACGATAAGCCCTTAGCAGCAATGCTAAGGGCTTTTTCGTATTTGTTTCTCAGAGAAATGATAACGATGGTACTAAGTGCAGTGGGTAAGGCGTTGCTAAAGCAGTGGTCACTCTCGATCATCCATGGTCTACGTGACATTGGTGCATTCATGCACTTATACCAATTGAATTAATTAACTGACCAGGTTAATCCAATCTCTATCACATATTCTTTTTACGCGGCTTCGCTCGCTCCTAAAACGATTCCATGCTTTAGTACATTGATTCACTATATCGTCATATCCATCAAAACAACGGTTGGCTAGCTCATTTTGTCTCATCCATTGCCATACTTGCTCGACAGGATTGAGTTCTGGGGAATACGGTGGCAACTTGATAATGGTAAGGTTGTCAAACTCGTCAGCTAAAGACAGTTGGTGCCAGCCTGCTCCATCCATAATAACGACAGCATGTCGCCCTAAAGGAGTTGTTTGAGAGATCAATGACAAGTGCTCTATCATGACTTCTTTGTTACTACATGGCGTGATCAATGCCTCTGTTTTACCGTTGCTGGGACAGACTGCGCCGAACAAGTAGGCATATTCGAATTGTTGTTGCTTAATTGCTCTTGGTCTTGAGCCTTTTAGCGCCCAAACTCGAGTCGTCGTGTTTTGCTGGCCAAATCTGGCCTCATCCTGGAACCACACATCGATCCTATCAAGCGGTAAATGGCCTGGGGTGTTAAGGATCGTTTCCATGAGGAAGGTTTTTAAAAAGGCGTTGAGCCTCTTCATTTTGTTTCGGATGCTTAGAGCGGCTTGTTATCCACGAAAAGCCTAATTGATGAAGCAGCCTATAGACATTTCTGCCCTCATATTCAACACCAAATTGAGTGTGTATAAACTCACCAACGTCTTTTGCTTGAAGCCGTCCGCCATAAGTAGAAGAACTTCTTTCCTTCACAAAACCTGCGACAGATTCTAGCTGTTGCGGTGTTAATCTAGATGGCCGACCAGGATTAGGCGTATCCTTCAAACTATCAATTCCGTCCGTCAAGTAGAGGGTGACCCACTTATTTACACTGCCTCTCGCTACCCTTAGGTACCTTGCAATCTCAGTTCGTGATTTGCCTTCAAGAAAATGGCAGATGGCAAGATAGCGAACTTTAATACGACTGCGTTTTTCTTTTTTTGCTAAGTGCTCTAATTCAGCTACAGACATATAGATACCTAATTGATAATGGGGCACCAATTAGATCATATATTTACTTCAATTGGTATTAGTCGTTCAGCTGGAACAACTATGTTGCCGACATTGTTTGGCATTTACCCACCCCTAGGGGCTGACTCTTTATAAGTAGAAAGCCGTCTGCATTCTGCCAATAGCCAGTTCGACTCAATATATCCCTATATAAAAGCCAGTTCAGTATCCTTGTTTCTCATTCGCTAGCATTTGGCTGTCGCCAAGTTGACTCTAGCTCTCGTTCATAAGCTTATTACTACGTCATATTTTCCCTGTCTATTTCGCTGTCTATATACCCTACTCCATGTTGGTCGAATGTTTTTGTTAAGCGGGTTAGGGTGCCCTTGTGATTGCTCGAAGCGGTATCTGCGGATAAGTTGGTGAATATCGAACCACTATTTCGATAAGTTTAGGGCTGTTTTTAATGCATAGATATGACTGGGTGGCTCAATGCAGATGGGGAGGTGGTTTATGACTGCGTTTATCTGTATGTAGATAAAGCCAATGGAGAGCGGTGAGCGATGTTTACCGCTAGTTTATTGGGATAGCCCTTATTGGGTATGACTACCCCAAAGTGATGGGGTTTAGGCGTATTGCTGGAAAAAGTCAAATAGGCTGTTAAGGGCGTGATTGCGGATGCTGTCGCTCTCAAACAGTATTTCGTGCCGCGCGCCATGGATAATGACCCGCTGGGCCTTCTCCCCTATTGCCCTGTCTTGTGCCGTGTTATCGACTATGGTGTCTTCATCTGCTTGCAGAATTAACATAGGGACAGTACTGTGTTTGACGCTGTTAACGCAGTATTCAGCGGCCTTAATTGACTCGGTTAGCCAGCGATTGGTGGGTGAGCCTAACTGTAATTCGGGACGCTCGTTATAGAGCTGTTGGTAACGCTGATAGCGTATTTGACAATGAGTAAGCTCATTTTTTTCAAAGGCTACCTGACGATAGTTGCACCCGCCAGGTACATAGTTGGGTTCGCCATCTCGTCTGAATTTGTCTAACCAAGTGGCAAGCCAGAGGACCGCCGGTTTAGGCGCGGGTAACCGTATGCCATACATGGGCGCAGAAAATGCAGCCGCGCTAAAGGTGTGGGGATTACGTGCGACATACAGGCTACTGATGGCGCAGCCCATTGAATGTCCCAGTAAAAATAGTGGGCTCTCTTGAGCTTGTGCGGGTAGGACAACCTGTTCGATAAATTTTTCAAAGTCATCAACATAGTCATCAAAATGCTCGACATGTCCCTTATGAGGATTCAATGTCAGCCGACTAGAGAGTCCTTGTCCTCGGTGATCCAGAGCATAAACATTGTAACCTTGCTGATAGCAATCGTAGATCACTTCTTGGTACTTAAGGTAAGACTCGACGCGGCCATTACTGAGCACTAGGGTGCGCTTATGGCTGGGATGAGTCACTGCCATATAAGCCAGTGTGATCTCTGGGCTGACCGTCAGTTCACCAGTGGTGATTTGTTGCCAAAAACGTTGTAATTGGGGGGAGGTAAGCGTGTGCTCACTGCTGTAAGGATGAGGTGTTACTGAGCCAGTTGTCGGTGCCATAGGGGTTACAGTCATTGAGTGAGCAAGATAAAAGTGGGTGCATTATAAGCCCATGAGTGTAACAGAGATAAGCTTATGATGGCGATCAATCTTGCGTGCTAGCCTTGGGGTTCACCAAGGCTAGCGGCTAGGTTAACCGAGTTGCCCTGCGATCATCAGTTCTTTTGTTTCAGGGACTTCGTTATAGGAGAGCACATGTAGTCCTCTGGCAAAAGCCAGTGCATAACGAGCCAGCAGCGGCCTTAGTTGTGGCGATACCAGTAAGATAGGGCTGTGACCTTTCTCTTTGGTTTCGCTCAGCAGTTGTGGCATGCGCTGTTGTAGCTGGGCGAGTAAACTCGGTTCTACCGGAAAGCTGTCGAGTGCCACTTTGCCCTGTTGCTGCGACTGGTTGAGTGCGGTCATCAGGGTCTGCTCTAATTCCGGCGCCAAGGTCAATACATTCAATTTCGCACTGGTGCCCACTATCTGCTGTAAGATGCTGTTGCGCAATGCGCAGCGAACATCGGCGGCCAGTAGTACGGGATCTTTGGTCTGCTCGCTGCACTCAAGTAACGTGGTGGCGATGGTGCGAATATCTTTTAACGGCACCTGTTCTTTTAGCAGTAAACGAAATACTTTCAGCAATTGTACCGGAGTTAACGCCGTAGTTAAGGCTTCTGCGAGCTTAGGTGCTTGTTTACTGAGGCGATCGCTCAGATGCATAATATCATCGTGTTGCAGTAAGTCGGCCAGCGATTCTCGCAACTGTTTGCTCACGTGGGTGGCAATAATTGTGGCGTTGTCGACCACCGAGTAGCCTAAATTCAGCGCCTTGGCTTTAATGTCCGTTTCTATCCAGACCGCATCCATTTGATAGGCAGGTTCGACCGTTAAGATACCATCTATTTTGCCGTACACTGGGCCACTTTTAATGGCCATAAGGCGATCGGGCTCTAACTCGGCATAGGCCACCTGAGTGCCCATAAAATTGATTTGATAGGCGTTAGGGGCGAGAGTGAGGTTGTCTCGTACCCGCACTTCTGCAAGCAAGAAGCCTGCTTGTTCTGACAAGGTGCGTCTAATCCCCGTGAGGCGTTTTTGCAGTTCGGCGCCCTTGGTCTTTTCCACTAAATGCACTAGACGATAGCCAAGGCGAACCTCGATGATATCTGTGTAAGGCAGTGCGTCCCAGCTCGGTGCCGAGGGCTCAGTGAGGGTGTTCTCAATGGTTTCATCGGCGCTACTCTCGGCAATGGGCGTCACATTACGGCTTTGTCGCCATGAGGCGAAGCCCAGTAACAGTGCAAACGACAGGAACACTGCTGCTGGCATGCCCGGGGTGATGCCTAAGATAAACATCACGACAGCCGCAGTCGCTAAAGTCTTTGGGTTGGCCAGTAGTTGCCGCGTTAACTGCGCCGGCATCTCTTCAGCATCAGAGACCCGGGTCACTATGATGGCTGCCGCGGTGGCTAACAATAGCGAGGGGATCTGTGCAACTAGGCCGTCACCTATGGTGAGTAGCGCGTAAGTTTTAAAGGCATCGGCGGCACTGAGATCGTGCATAAAGATACCGATACAGATACCACCAATAATGTTGATCGCGAGGATCAACAGGCCGGCAATGGCATCACCACGGACAAATTTAGAGGCACCGTCCATCGATCCATAGAAATCGGCTTCTCTGGCGACATCTTGGCGGCGGATGCGGGCCTGTTCATGGGTGAGGGTGCCAGCATTAAGATCGGCATCAATCGCCATCTGTTTACCGGGCAAGGCATCGAGTGTAAAGCGCGCAGATACCTCAGAAATACGTTCGCCACCTTTAGTGATCACCACAAAGTTGATGATCATTAAGATGAGGAAGATAACCGCACCGACAACATAGTTGCCGCCAATGACCACTTCACCAAAAGCTTGAATGACTCGACCCGCAGAATCGCCGCCTTCGTGGCCTTCAATTAACACCACTCGGGTGGATGCCACGTTCAGCGTCAAGCGCATCAAGGTGGCTAGCAGTAGGAGCGTTGGGAATACCGAAAACTCCAATGGCCGGCGGATCGACACACTCACTAACAACACCATCACCGCAAGGACGATGTTGAAGGTAAAGAGGACGTCGAGCAACCAAGGTGGCAGCGGCAAAATCACCATCGCCAGAATCGCCAGCAGCATCACAGGGATGCCGATAGCGCTATAGTTTCCTGAAAAGGTGCGTGATAGCCAGTTCATAGGTTAAGCAATCCTTTAATCGTGTCGTAAATGTGGAGGAATGAAGAAATGAGGCAAGGGCTCAGGCTTTTGTTGTTTGCCTTGGCGAGACGCCTTAATCTGCATTACATAGCTAAGTACATGGGCAATCGCAGTAAATAGCGCTGCCGGAATTTGTTGATCGACCTGTGTCGTATGATAGATAGCGCGGGTAAGCGCCGGGATCTCAATCACTTCGATATTATGTTGCTTGGCGAGCTTACGCATATACAGGGCTAACTCTTCGGTGCCCTTAGTGATAACGTAAGGGGCATCGGCCAAGTTGGGGTCATACTTTAAGGCCACCGCATAATGGGTTGGGTTAACCAAGAGCACATCGGCTTTTGGTATCACGGTATCGGCACGAGATCGCGCCATACGTTGTTGTAATTGACGTATTTTCGCCTTAATTTCGGGCTTACCTTCCTGCTGCTTATGTTCATCTTTAAGATCTTGATGAGACATGCGCAGCTCTTTACGGTGATGCCAATATTGATAAGGCACATCAATCAGCGCGATGGCCAGCAGGCCTGTACCTAAATAAAGCATCCCTTCCGATAGCAGAGTCATACCGCGGCTAATCGCCTCGTCGATGGGCAGTTGGCTGTAGTTCAGTAGCTCTTGTAAATGGCCGCTCAAAAACGCAAACATGATGCCGATCAACAATACAATTTTAAGCACAGACTTAAGCAGCTCGACCAATGATTGCACCGAGAAGATGCGACCAATGCCAGAGACAGGATCGATGCGGCTATATTTAAATCCCGCATTACTAAAGCTCAATAGGGGGCCACCGGGCAGGGCGCCAGCCACGGCAGCCAATAGCGCGACCATAATAAACAGCGGCCCCAGTAGCTCGAGCATATGCATCAGGCTCGCGCCTAAGTGGCGTGTCATCATATCTGGCTGGTTAAGATCGGCTTTGGTCAGGTACATATTGTATTTGAGCAGCTCTTTGACTTTCTCGGCAAACCAGTCGGCACTGCTGGTGAGCATCAAAGAACAGCTGATTATCAGTGCCGCCGCTGCCAGATCTTTCGATCGCGGAACCTGGCCCTCTTCTCTGGCCTTGCGCAGTTTCTGCTGGGTGGGTTCCTCGGTTTTATCGTGTTTATCGTCCTGACTCATGCGCTGCCACCGATAAACTGATACATAGCGGTGAGTGCATCGAGGCACACATCGCTGTAACGACTGGGGATGCCACTAAAAGAGAGCAATACGCACAGCAGACCCATCAGCATGGTCATCGGGAAACCCAGTGAAAAAATATTCAATGAGGGCGCGGCGCGGCTTAATACCCCAAAGGTAATGTTAACCATCAGCATGGCTAATACCGCTGGAATCGCCAGCATTAATGACGCCGCAAAGAGCCAGCCAACACGATGGATCAGCCCCATTAACGGCAGCTCAAAAATGCCCGTGCCAATCGGCCACAGGCGAAAACTATCGACCAATATGCCAATCGCCACTAAGTGACCGTCTAAGGCCAGAAAGATTAAGGTGCCAAACATTAAGAACCATTGGCTTAAAATCGGATTGGAGTTGCCATTGGCTGGATCATTCATAATGGCCATCGCCAAGCCCATCTGCATCGACATGATAGTGCCCAGCATACTCATGACATGCAGCAAAATACTGAGAAACAACCCCAACATAAAGCCAATTAACAGCTGTTCAATCGCCAGTAATAGGGCTCCAGCGGAGACGGCATCCACCTGAGGCACAGGAGGTAGCATAGGGCCCAGCAGCGCAGCTAGGCTGAAAGCCAGTAAAATTCTCACTGTCACAGGCACGAAGGCATTCCCTAGCAAAGGCATCACGATAAATGCCCCCATTAGACGACAAAAAGGCCACCAGAAGCTGCCAATCATGGTGCTTATCTCGATTGAAGTGAGCGAAAGCATGTCAGCCTATGATGTGGGGAATGTTCATAAATAACTGGTCGAAGAAATCCATCAGTTTCTGAATTAACCAATGACCAGCAAAAAGTACCATTAACAGGGTCAAGACCAAGCGGGGTAAGAAGCTCAAGGTTTGTTCATTGACCTGTGTCGCCGCTTGAAATACGGCGATCAACAAGCCGAGCAGTAAGCCTGGGGTCACAAGTACCATCACCATGGCGACCACAAGATACATGGCATCGGCGAATAAAACTGTGAGTTGATTGGTATCCATTATGTTACCCAAAACTCGCAGTCAGGGTACTGACCGTCATAGACCAGCCGTCGACTAAGACAAAGATCATCAGCTTAAACGGCAACGAAATGATCAGTGGCGACAGCATCATCATCCCCATAGACATCAACACACTGGCCACGACCAAGTCGATCACCAAAAAGGGCAAAAAGAGTAAGAAGCCAATTTGAAACGCCGTTTTGAGCTCACTCAACACAAAGGCGGGCATCAGTACAAAAAATGGCACCTCTTCAGCCTTAAGATTGGTAGGTTCACCCGCAATCTTAAGCATCTGCTCTAAGTCGGTTTCTCGGGTTTGTGCCAGCATAAACTGACTCAAGGGGACTTTGGCAATAGCGACAGCTTCGGTTAGTTCAAGCTGACCTTGATCGTAAGGCAGGTAGGCATCTTGATAGATACGATCCCCCACAGGGCGCATGATAAAAATCGTTAGTACTAGTGCGATACCGATAAGTACCTTATTGGGCGGACTTTGCTGTAACCCCAATGCCTGCCTTAAAATCGCCAATACCACGACGATGCGCGTGAAGCTGGTCATCATCATTAGCAGTGCAGGCAACAGGCTTAGCGCCGTCATCAGCGCCAAGATCTCCAGCTTTATGTTGACGGCTTGGCTCTCTTGAGCCCCATCGAGCGTGAGTAATGTGAGGCCATCAGCGGCAAATGCCTGAGGCGCTAAAAGGCATAGGCACAGTATCAACGCTCGCAGTAACATTAGTCGCTTGCTCCGCCTAAACCGATATCTTCCACTTCAAGTAGGCGTACACCGTAGCGTCCGCCCACTTCAACAACTTCCCCCTTACCTAGCAGCGCACCATTGACTCTGATATCTAAGGGCTCACCCACCATACGGTCTAGGGCTATGACATCGCCTTCACCCATGCGGGTCAGCTCGCCAAGACACATCTCAGCACTGGCCAATTCAAGCGTGACCTGCACCGGAAGTTGTTGGAAGAATGAAATATCTTTCAATGGTTTATTTTGAGCCTTAGGCGTAGAAAAGTTATCTTCGGCGAAAATGTCATCGTCGAGTAAAAACTCGTCATTCGATAGTAAGTCCTGTTCAGCCAATGTTGCTGTCCTCATGTTGAAATATGTCTTGGGTCAATTTGGCGACCATTTGGCCTTCATGACTATGCACGGAAGCCTGGAATAAGGGGCGGTTACCCACATTAAGCTGGCCCTTAGGGTTTAAATTCATTGGCAGTATGTCGCCAACATTAAGCTGGTTAAGCGAGCGGACAGGCATGGCGTGCTGGCCTAAGGTCATCTGCAGCTTAATGGGTAATTGTTGTAACCAAAGTTCGAGCTTTTTCGCCAGATCTTTGTTGGCTACAGGTTCCTTGGGTTGTTCCGACATTAGCCCGAGCAAGTGTTCGGTCATACAAAACAACATAGGAGCCACGAAACGCTCTTTGCCAAGTTCGATAGACCAGACAGCTGGAGCATCAAGTGTCATTGGCGGTTTAACCAACTCAAGCTCAAGCTGCTCAGGATCTATCTTCCCCATGGGCAGTGCGCTCAGGGTTTGGCGCAATAAGTTTTTCACCAATCTGAATTCAGACTGGCTAGGCTCGCGCAGCGGTGAGCTTAGAGGTGTGGCAAGGCTACCGTAATAGCAACTGGCCAATTGATCTAAGGTACAGCTGTCGATGCGCCACCAACCAAGGGTTGTTTGCTGATAACGGCACACAAACCAAGCATGGTAATTTTCAGGCTGCTGCGGACCATCCTGCTCTGTCAGCGTCACGTTGTGCGCCGCGCCATGACCATTACGGATCAAGGGAGCCAGTACCGTATTAATGGCATCCAGTAATGGCCTTCTGCTAAGGATCAGTTGCTGCAGCAAGCGTGCCCGAGCGAGTTTTTCCTGTACTAGCATCACTGGCCTAACCTTGTGGCCCGAGCCTGCCTTTAGTAGGCGAGATTTTGTCGTTGTTTTCATTTTTTCTCCGCATTGAAAGCAAGGTTCGCCTAACTGATCACGCTTAGTATTGATTTATAAAGGTCGAATACTAAAAATCGCTAATATCTGTCTATAGACATGTCATCTGTTTTGTCTAAAGTTTAAAACTGGGCAATAGATCACACTTTTAAAATAAAGCTCAATTTCGATTTTGTTTTATTTTTGCTCACTAATAACTACTGATTTGTTAAATAAAGATTGCTAATTATTTATCAGTGAACATTTCATTTTCAATTTGCTATTTTAATTATTGAATTAGCGCCAAATAATTGTCGATTGTTGTTTTATTGACTCTTTAGGTGGTATTTTTTATATTTAAAATGCAGCCACTCTTAATTTGGCGCTAAACATACCAGTCAAGTATGTCGGTTTCAATCTTAAAAGATCACCAATAGTGAACTATTTTTTAATCAGTGTGTAATTGACATACTATCTGTCATACTAGTAAAGTACTTTGTGTTTATATCGAGCTGTCATCGATAAAACGGCTTAAATAGGTGGAATAACTACTAGCTGAAAAATAAAGTTTTTTACCAACTTCATGATCGTTAGGCTCCCAATGGACTAGGTATTAATTAATGAATCAACTAATTGATTTTCATTGATTGATGATTAGTTTTTTTTGGATGAAAAACTATCAACATATATAGTTTGATTAATCTGAGTTAATCGGTATTACTTTATAATTAAGTGTTTGATTAACTATTTTGATGTTTGCGCCAATTCATTTGCGATGGACCGCATTACGAGTTATTAACAAATTGTGTTCCAGAGTAATTATTGCCAAAGATTAAGCTTTAGGAGTGTCGATCACGCCATAAGAATAAAGGCATTGAGGTTGTTTATGCGTGGTTTTGTTAGTTTTTCTTTATTCTTATTGCTTGTGCTGTCGGCTCCTGTGGCATTATCTAACCCTAATGTGACCGTTTATAAAACGCCGCTTGAAAAAGCCCAGTGGCTGTACCAAGGTGATCGCTTTGGTTGTGAGCTGCGCCACCCCGTTACGGGATTCGGCGCTATGGCGTTAGTCGCCCAACCTGGTCAGCCGATCCGCTTGACGCTTAATGCCGATTGGCTTGCACTTGACAGTCTAGAGATCACCGCCAGTATCGAACCTTCTACATGGCAATCCCAGACCAGTATTTTAGCCCGCACGACCTTGCAGGGTAAGAGTAAAAGCGCTACAAGCACCTCTTCAGCAGACCTTTTTCTCGAAGCATTAGAAAGTAATTATGCGTGGCAAATCTTGCTTGCCGAGCAAGGCGAGTCGCTCTATCGAATAGACTCGAGCGCGGTATCGACCCAAGCCGGAGCGCGTCAGATGAGTAAATGCATAGGTAATCTGCTGCCTCAACCTTTTTCTTATGTTCGCCAGCGTGAATTGTTGTTTGCCAAAGGTTCAGACAGCTTAACTGCGGCACAACTGGCCGATATCCAAGCGATCGCCGCCTACGTCAAGGCCGATAAACAGATTAACCAAATTTTGGTCGATGGCCACGCCGACAGTAACGGTGATCGACTGGCTAACTTGATGTTAAGCAGACAACGCAGTGACGAAGTGGTCGCACGCTTGATTGAGCTGGGCATAAGCCGAGCCATGATACAGGTGCGCAGTCATGGCACCCGCTACCCCAAAAGCAGCAACACGACTGAGGTGGGTCGGCAGGCCAATCGCAGAGTCAGCATACGTTTAGTTAAGCAGACCTCAAAGTGATAGGTTCCGATTGGAGAGCATCGATATGAATTCCCTCAGTATTAGAACCCTAGGTATAGAGCTACCAGATGATATCCAGCAACAACTTTTAAGTGCTGGATTTAGTCTATGGCAACAAGGTAACTGCCAGCCTTGGTTGACCTTGGTTAACTTATCACAATGCGAGCCTACTGAGGTTGCAGCGCAATTGACCGAATATCAGGCCGGTAATCTGGTGGCATTGTTGGCACCAGAGCAAAGTGAATTAGCGGCGGCGGCGATGCAAGCTGGCGCGCAGGATTACTTATTACTACCTGTGATCGGCGAGTCACTGTTTGCGCTAGTGAACCGTTTACGCCGTCTCGAGCAACCAGACACGAGTCTAGTGGTCGCCGCGGCAGTGAGCCGCCAACTATTGATGTTAGCGCATCGCGCTGCCGCAACCGAAGCCAGCGTCTTACTTTGTGGTGAAAGCGGCACAGGTAAAGAGCCGCTAGCCCACTATATTCACCGCCACTCATCACGGGCTAATAACGCTTTTGTCGCGATTAACTGCGCGGCCATTCCTGAGAGCATGTTGGAGTCGGTTCTGTTTGGTCACGTAAAAGGGGCCTTTACCGGCGCGCTGAGCGACAAAGCCGGTAAATTTGAACAAGCTAACGGTGGCACCTTGCTGCTCGATGAAATTGGCGAAATGCCACTATTGCTACAAGCAAAATTACTGCGGGTATTACAAGAGCGTGAAGTTGAACGCTTGGGCGGCAATCAGCTGATCCCGTTAAATATCAGATTAATCGCCTCAACTAATAAAGACTTACGTAAAGCGGTTGAGATGGGCGCCTTCAGAGAAGATCTCTTCTATCGTTTGGATGTGTTACCGCTAACCATTTCTCCCCTGCGTGAGCGCAAGGCCGATATTTTACCCATAGCCGAACATTTTTTGTGTGTATATGACACGCCCGGTTCGGCTGCGCCGTGTTACTTCAGCGAACCGGCTAAGCAACTGTTAATGGCACACGACTGGCCAGGCAATGTGCGCGAGTTAGAAAACTGCATTCAGCGCGCACTCGTAATGCGCCGCGGACAGGCGATACAAGCGGCAGAGTTAGGCTTAGCCGTAGAGCTGCTGATGTCGCCAGAGCCGGCCGACACGGGTGATGGTCTTAAGGCGTCTAAGCGTCAGGCAGAGTTTCAATATATCGTCGACATCCTCAAACGTTTCAATGGAAATCGTAACAAAAGTGCCGATGCCCTTGGGATGACCACGCGAGCGTTGAGGTACAAGTTGGCACAAATGCGCGAGTCGGGTATCGACGTCGATCAATTACTACAACGTGCCGGTCAAGCGGCATGAAGCAACTAAAGATGAATAGGAATTTTTATGGTTAATGGGACGCACGTCAGCTCGACTGGATTACTCGACACCCTGAGCGTGCATCGTGAGATAGCCAAGGGAGCCATCAATATTAGCGCCAATCCTGCCGATAATGGCATGGCAGTTGGTTCGTTTACCGAGCTGATGAAACACAAAATCTCGGCGATAAACCAAGATCAAAACCACTCATCAATGATGATGAAAGCGGTAGATAGCGGCGCGAGCGACGACTTGGTAGGTGCCATGGTCGCGTCACAAAAGGCTAGCCTATCCTTTTCGGCAATGATGCAAATCCGTAATCGATTGGTGCAAGCCTTCGACGATGTAATGAAGATGCCTTTGTAAGGAAATTGTTGTATGTCTACTTCTGTTATTCAATCTAGCCCGGACATCAATGGAGATGCCCGCACTAGCCCATTGGCGAGTGTGACGCAAAAGTGGCGTCAATTCACCAGTGGTGACCGTCAAGTGATGGTATTGGCACTGCTATCCACTGTGGTGGCTAGCGTGATCGTGCTTATGTTATGGACAGCCAGTCAGGGGTATCGTCCTCTATATGGTAGCCAGGAAAATGTTGAAACCTCGCAAGTTATCGAAGTGCTGGAGGCCGAAGGCGTTAATTACCGACTCGAAGCCAATACCGGCTTAGTGCTGGTGGCCGAAGACCAACTCGGCATGGCGCGAATGTTACTGGCTGCCCGTGGTGTAAAGGCTAAAGTGCCATCGGGGATGGATCAGCTCGACAATTCAGGCCTAGGCACCAGCCAGTTTATGGAGCAGGCGAAATACCGCCACAGCCTCGAAGGTGAATTATCGCGCACCATTATGGCGCTTAAACCAGTTCGCGCCGCGCGAGTGCATTTAGCCATACCTAAGCGCACCCTGTTTATTCGTCAGCAACCCGAGCTGCCAACGGCGTCGGTGATGGTGCAACTCTATTCAGGTTCGACACTGAACGAAGTTCAAGTCGAATCGATTGTTAACTTGGTCGCGGGCAGTGTCACAGGTATGACGCCAGCGAACGTTAAAGTGGTCGATCAAAACGGTAATTTCTTAAGTGCCGCTATCGCTGATAATCAAGATATTACTCAGGCGCGCGATCGCCAACTGCAGTACACCCGCGAACTAGAGCAGACCTTAATTGCTAATGCGTCGTCAATGTTAGCCCCGGTGCTTGGCGCTGACAATTTCCAAGTCAGAGTCAACGCCAAAGTTAACTTTAACCAAGTGGAAGAGACCAAAGAGTCACTCGATCCCCAGGCGGTGATGACCCAAGAACGCACCAGTTTAGACGACAACAATGCCGCTATTGCAGCGGGGATCCCAGGCGCATTGAGTAATCAGCCACCGCAACCTAACGAAGAGGGTGCAGGGACAGATACCAACCGTAATGTACGCCAAGAAGAGAGCCGTCAATATGATGTTGGCCGCTCAGTGCGCCATATCCGTTATCAGCAGATGCAGTTAGAAAACCTCTCGGTGTCGGTATTGGTCAATAGTGCCACTATCGCCGATGCCGCGCAGGAAGAGGCGCAGCTACTCAAATTAGGCAACATGGTGAAAGATGCCATCGGCTTTTCAGCTCCGCGAGGCGACAGCTTTAGCATTAATGCGTTTGCCTTTGCGCCCATTACTGTAGCCGAATTTAGCCCAATGCCCTGGTGGCAGGCAGAGCATTACCAAACATACCTGCGTTACCTGATTGGTGGATTGCTGGGCATAGGCCTTATCTTCTTTGTGTTGCGTCCGCTGGTGACACACTTGACTCGCACCTCGAAGAAGCAAGCCGATGATGCCGAAAGCCAAGCCGCCGCGCTCCCTGCTGCAGCCATCGGCGAGCCCGCGCCAGCAGCCTTACCGCCAAAAGCTGGTGGTGACAAACAGCTTGCCGACGCCGACTGGTTGGGTAGCCAAGGGCTGCCAGAGCCTGGTTCACCCTTAACGGTGAAGATGGAGCATCTCAGCATGCTTGCAAATAAGGAACCGGCACGGGTTGCCGAAGTGATAGCTCATTGGATAGGTAATAAAGACGGTGAATGATAATAACGATCTCGACATCAAGATGGACAACTATTCGCAAGCGGCCATGTTGCTGCTGAGCATGGGCGAAGAAGGCGCTGCGATGGTGATGGCGCATCTAGACCGTGATGATGTCCAGCACCTGAGCCACAAAATGGCCCGCCTCTCCAGCATTACTCAACAAAAAGCGGAGGCGGTATTGAGCCGCTTCTTCGAACGCTATAAAGAGCAGTCGGGTATTGCTAGAGCCTCGCGTTCCTATTTACAAAAAACCCTCGATATCGCCTTGGGCGATCGCGTGGCAAAAAGCCTTATCGATAACATTTATGGCGATGAAATTAAGGTACTGGTGAAACGCCTCGAATGGGTTGAGCCTAAGCTGCTTGCCAGGGAGATTGCTCACGAGCATAGCCAGCTACAGGCGGTGTTACTGGGCTTGCTACCGCCAGAAAGTGCGGCCGAAATCTTAAAAATGTTGCCAGGCGCCAGCCAAGATGAGGTGTTAATTCGTATTGCTCAGCTGGGTGACCTCGACCGCCACGTGGTCGATGAACTGCGTCAGCTCGTCGAGCGCTGCATGCTAATGGCGATGGAAAAGAGCCACACTCAAGTGGCCGGTGTTAAGCAAGTGGCCGATATTCTTAACCGTTTTGAAGGCGATCGTGAGCAGTTGATGGAGATGATTAAACTGTTCGATAAGCAGTTGGCCAGCGATGTCACCGATAACATGTTCGACTTTATTATTTTGGGACGTCAAAAGTCAGATACTTTGCAGACCTTGTTAGGACAAGTGCCAGGTGAAACCTTAGCCCTAGCCCTAAAAGGGATCGACTTAGAACTTAAAGACGCGCTACTCGACGCCTTGCCTAAACGTATGTCGTCGGCCATTGAAACTCAGGTCGATGCCCTAGGTGGTGTGCCGGTAAGCCGCGCCAACGGTGCACGTAAAGATATTATGACGCTCGCCAAACAGATGATGGCAGATGGCGAAATTGAGTTGCAGCTATTTGAAGAGCAGGTGGTGAGCTAATGGCGGACAAACCAAACCGCTGGCGCTTAGATGACAAGCTAGCACGGCGCTATCGATTCCCGCCGCTCTCCAGTACAGGCGAACCGGGCAGTGAAAGCGCTGGCTGGCAAGATTATCAGCAAGCGTTCGAGCAAGGCTACGATGAAGGCATGCAGCAAGGCCGCGATGCCGGCTATGAAGTAGGCTTGCAAGAGGGCACAACCACTGGCCATGCCGCCGGTTTTTCGCAAGGTAAACTTGAAGGTCAGCAAGCAGGCAAAGCCAGTATCGATGAGCAGCTCAATGAGATAATTGCTCCCCTGGGGGCGCTCAAAGCCTTGCTAGAAGAGGGTCATTGTAAACAGGTCAATGAACAGCAGAGCCTGATTTTAGATCTGGTTCGCCGCGTCTCACAACAGGTGATCCGCTGTGAATTAACCCTGCAGCCGCAGCAGATTCTTAAGCTAGTGGAAGAGACCTTAAGCGCACTGCCCGATGATCAAAGTGACGTTAAAATTCACCTTGAGCCTTCGGCCGTCACTAAGTTAAAAGAGCTGGCCGAAGATAAAATCCGTGGCTGGAACCTAGTAGCAGACGCCAGTATTTCTGCCGGTAGCTGCCGCATTGTCAGCGATAAGTCTGACGCCGATGCCTCGGTAGAAACGCGGCTCGATGCCTGCATGCAGCAGGTAGAAGCCAAATTGAATGAGGCGGATCTTGAAGCCTGAGTTAGCATCGCAGGACTGGCCTAATGTGCCCGTTGCCCGTGTCTATGGGCGGTTGACCCGAGTCAACGGCCTGTTGCTGGAGGCCGTTGGCTGCCAGCTTGGCATGGGCGATCGCTGCCAAATCGAAGGACGTAACGGCCGGCTTATCGAAGCCGAAGTGGTGGGCTTTCATAAGGATGTGCTCTGTCTCATGCCGATTGAAACCACCCAAGGGCTGATGCCCGGCGCCCGCGTGTTACCCATGGTCGAGCAGCAAACGCTAACCATAGGTGAAGGGCTGCTCGGACGGGTACTCGATGGATTAGGCCAGCCGCTAGACACCTTAGGCGAGTTAACCGGTATCGCCCGCGTGCCACAATCAGACACCAGTTATAACCCCTTGTTGCGCCAGCCAATAAAACAAGCGCTGGATGTTGGCGTGAGAGCCATTAACAGCTTATTGCCCATAGGCCGTGGCCAACGCTTAGGTTTGTTTGCCGGCTCTGGCGTGGGTAAGAGTGTGCTCTTGGGTATGATGACCCGCTTCACCGAAGCCGATGTGGTGGTCGTGGGGTTGATTGGCGAGCGTGGCCGAGAAGTACGAGAATTTATTGAAGAGACCCTTGGCGAAGCTGGCCGGCGCCGCGCGGTGGTGATTGCCGCACCTGCCGATACTACGCCCTTGATGCGCCTGCGCGCGATGCGTCTATCCCATGCCATTGCCTGTGGTTTTCGCGATCAGGGCAAGCAAGTATTACTGCTGGTGGATTCGTTAACTCGCTACGCTCAGGCGCAGCGAGAAATCGCCCTCAGCTTGGGGGAGCCGCCAGCCACTAAAGGCTATCCACCTTCGGCATTTGCCCAGCTGCCTCGATTGGTGGAGATGGCCGGTAATGGTCAGCATCCACAAGGTACCTTAACCGCCTTTTATACGGTATTAACCGAGGGGGATGACCAGCAAGATCCCGTGGCCGATTCGGCCCGTGCGATCCTCGATGGCCATATTGTGCTGAGTCGTAAACTGGCCGAGCGCGGTCATTTTCCCGCCATCGATGTGAATGCATCAGTGAGCCGTTTAGCCACTCAGATCGCCAGCCCAAGTCAGCTAGAACAAAGTCATATCATGCGCCACCTCTTGAGCCGCTATAACGAGGTGCGTGAGTTATTGCCATTAGGGGGTTATCAGGCGGGGCAAGATCCCGAGATGGACTTGGCTGTGCAAGCGTATCCCGAGATGGCCAAGTTTTTACGGCAAGCGGCCGAGACCAAAATCAGCCGCGCCGATAGTCTGCAACAGTTAGAGCAATTAATGGAAGTGATGGGTTATGCGCCAGCGTCAGCGACAACTGTCTAGATTGTGTCAACAGGAAGAGAAAAAGCTCGCGCAATTAGGGCTAAAGCGTGATGAGGCGTTGCGCCGTATGCAGCAAGCTCAGCAACAACATCAAGCCTTAAGTGAGATGATCAGCGATTATAGCGGTCGCCAATATGGGGCGCATCCGCTGTTATGGCAAAATGCGACCCAGATGGCCCAAGCGTTAGAGCCGATGAAGAGCAAACTGGCTCAACAGCAGACCTTGCTGCAACACGAGCAGGCACGAGTCGACAATTTATGGCGTAAGCAGTTGGGGCGACAGCAAGGACTAAAGTGGTTACAGCAGCAGACTAAGGAGGCGCTACTGGAGCACAGCATGCGTCAAGAGCAAGCGACCTTAGATGATATGGCAGGGTTTTATACGCGGGGCAATGTGTCTCGCTAGCGCAATTTAAGCTTAACGTTAGCGAGCTAGGTTATTGCCGTAATCTATCTGTTGATGCTGGCTATCAGGATTGAGCAACCGAGTGAGGGTTTCTTGCTGCAATGCTAATAGACGGCCATTCACTTCATTGGCCTGATGGCTATCTTTCACTAGCAACTGTAAGTTATCCCACAAAATTTTAATTTGTGGACGCAACTGATTCGGAAGGGCGGCCAGTAAGCGCTTCATACCATTGGCATCGCCATCAAACCCCAATTGTATCAGGATCTCACTACGCTGAGCGGCCCGTTGTGCTAGTTTGTCGCACAGTGCCGTTTGACGCGTATTATGCAGTGATAGCCCTTGGTTGTCGGTGCGCTGCATTAATTCTCTTTGATGTTTCAGCATGCTTTTTAGCTGGCTGTAGTCATCCACATCTAAGCGAATATCACGTAGCAGCGTCTGCACTAACAAGCGCTTATCAACTTGGGGTTTATCCATGTTGGTTAAGCATCTTATCGGCAATCTGATCTAAATCTACTGAGAAGCTACCGTCTTGCAGCGACTGACGCAGTGCGGCAATTTTGTCATGATCCACATCGTCAAGTTGCTGTAGTGCCTGCTGAGATTGTTCAAGCGACTGCCAATCCTGACTGATCGAAAGCTGCGCTGGAGCAGACGTAGCGGCTGATTGAGGCGCTGGGGTGGCTTGAGCATTAACATTGCTCTTATTGGCACCAATCTCAGCACCAATAGCGCTGTTGATTTTATTGATTTCCATTGTACTCACTCGATAATTCGGCTTGATACTCTATATGAGCGACCGGATTGTGACATCGCTAAAACTTTTTTAGTGATTTTTTCAATCTAATAAGCCTAAAACTGGGTGCGGACTCGACCTTTGGCCACCACATAGGCGGTGATCACCTTGCCTGAACTGCTATTTTTAACCCGAATAGCATCGCCCTCTTTACCCACATCCAAGGCGACGCCGAGCATATTAGCATAAAACCCCTCACTGCTGGCCTCGATAATCACCTCATCGCCGACATTAATCAGCCTTGGCGCCTCGAGATAGGCGGCGCGAATAGGTTTATTTTTACGCAGTTTGCGGGTTACTTGTTGGCCAAGCAAGTTGGCCTCTTGGGTGATCACATCTTGATCTGAGGCCTTCAGCGGTAACATTTTCCAGTGCAGATCGGCAGATGTCACTATCTCATCTCTTTGCAAGTTCCTATTGGCGACAGGTAAATAGGCGTGCAGCGTCACTTTTGCCCTGACATACAAAGACCAACCCTGTGAGGGGCAACTCAGTTTGCGCTGCACTCGGCCAAAGGGTAAGCCTTGGGGTGGGTCTATGGTGATTTGTTGCGGGCAAGGCTCAAGGTTATCCGCCCCTGATGGCACCCGAATCACCATCTTATGTTGCACCTTATCGATAGCCTGTTGCTGTTGCCAGCGGCTCAGCTGGGCTTCGATTGAGCGCTGCATTTGTTGCTCAATTTGTGCGGTGGCGGAAGCGGTGTCTGTCTGGCTATACACCGGCAGCGGAAGTAAACCGAATGCCCCTAAGAGGAAGAGGGAAGTTAGGCTTCCGATTGCAGCGGCCTTTAACATCTAAGTTGTTGTTCTGTGAGGTTTAAAATACTTGGCATATTAATTGGATACTCAGTGCCATAAACAATTGTTGAGCATACATTACTAGGAATTGAGATGGCTATCAACCTCGATACGGCGTTGGGAATTCACCCGCAAACACTGAACTTTAGGGTAGAGAGAAGCAAGGTGCTGGCGGGTAATTTGGTGAACGCCGAAACCCCAGGTTACAAGGCGCGAGATCTGGACTTCAGTAAGGTAATGGCTCGCATTGAATCGGGTGCCAGCAACGCTAATCGCTACGATATCGGTTATCGCGTGCCTTATCAAAGCTCTGCCGACAATAACACGGTTGAGCTTGGCAAAGAGCAGGCGAGATATTCGCAAAATGCGATGGATTATCAGACCAGCCTGACATTTCTTAACATGAAAATTGCCGGCTTAAAAACGGCTATCGAAGGTCGCTAGGAGTCCCTATGTCATTTGGAGAAATCTACCAAATAGCGGGTGCAGGCATGAATGCCCAAACCATACGCTTAAATACTGTGGCCAGTAACTTAGCCAATGCCGGTACGGCTGCTGAGTCGCCAGAGCAAGCTTACCGTGCGTTAAAGCCGGTATTTGCCACTATCTATAGCCAGATGCAAGAAGGCAAAGCCGCCAGCGCTTCGGTTGAAATTAGCGACATAGTGCAAGCCGATGCGCCGTTGGAAATGCGTTATGAGCCCAACCATCCGTTTGCGAACGAGCAAGGTTACGTGGCGTATTCGAACGTCAATACCGTTGAAGAGATGGCCGACATGATGGCGGCGAGCCGTTCGTTTGAGACCAGCGTTGAAGTGATGAATCGTGCCCGCTCTATGCAGCAGGGCTTACTGCAATTAGGAAACAAGTAAATGGAAGTAGGACGTACTACGGACAGCCAAGCGCAGCAGAGCGCTAATGTGTTGCAAGCGCCAGGCAATGATGCTGCCTCGCTCAAAAATGAATTTATGACGTTGATGATTGCTCAGATCCAAAACCAGGATCCGACTAAGCCGATTAACAGCGCCGAATATGTCTCGCAGTTAGCTCAGTTCTCGCAAGTAGAGAGCTTAGAGTATATGCGCGAAAACCAGTCGAACCAGATGGTGATGATGGAGAACTTAGGCATAGTGCAATCGGCATCGCTGATTGGCAAGAGTGCCATGGTGCCAGCCTCTGGCCTTGAACTAGGCAATGAAGCGGTTGAAGGCAAAGTGTTTTTAGAAAACGGCGTCGAAGACCTAGAGATTGAGGTGATCAACGAGCAAGGCGAAGTGGTGCAAACCGTTAAGCTGGGCGCACAATCTAAAGGCGATATCGCCTTTAACATTGACCCCGAAGCCTTAGGCTTGCCTGCGGGCAAATATGAGCTTAAAGCGAACGCCACTGTGGGCGAGTCGGTGTTAATGGCACCCACATACATTAAAGCGCCAATCGAAAAAATTCATTTCGCGAGCGCATCAGGAATGATGATGGCCGAGATGGGTCATGGTCTAGGCACAATTTCAGTGCTGAATATTTCTGAAGTTTCATAAATTTATTTTAATAGGGTATTAGAATGTCATTTAACATAGCGCTAAGCGGCTTACAGGCCACGACACAAGATCTCAACACCATCAGTAATAACATTGCTAACTCATCTACCGTGGGTTTTCGTGGTGGCCGTAGTGAATTTGCCGCCATCTATAACGGCGGCCAAGCCGGTGGCGTCAGCGTCATGTCGACCAGCCAAAACTTTTCCAAGGGTGGCAGTTTAACTTACACCGGACGCCAGTTAGATATGGGGATCCAGGGTGAAGGTTTCTTCGTGCTAAAAGGCGTTGATGGCGGCGGTATGTATGCCCGTGCGGGTATGTTCCATCAGGATTCACAAGGTTTTATCGTCGACCCTGTGGGTAATCGCTTACAGGGCTATGCCGCGGGCGCCACAGGTCAAATCCAGGCGGGTAACACCACTGATCTGCAAGTGCAAACGGCGGCCTTGGCGGCCAAAGCCACTACTACAGTTGGCTTAGTCTCAAACCTTGATGCTCGCGTCGATGTGATTGACCCAGCGTTAGTGCCTTTCGATCCTGCCAACATGGACAGCTACCACTCATCAAGCACCGTCAGTGTGTATGACTCTTTAGGTAACGAACACGCACTCACCCAATACCATGTAAAAACCGCCTCTAACGAGTGGAGCGTGCACTACATGATGGAAGGTGTTGATGTGACACCTGCTGGCGGTCACACCATGACCTTTGATTCAAACGGTATCTTAACCGCTGGCAATACCCTGACCATGAACATCAACGACCCAGCTATCTTAGATGGCGCGACGGCGATGGCATTCGATGTGGGCTTTGATAAGAGCACCCAATATGCGGCGGCGTACAATAACTCTAGCCTGAGCCAAGACGGTTACACCTCTGGTGATCTAAAGGGCGTACGTCTCGATGACAACGGTTTGCTATATGGCACATACACTAACGGCCAAGAGCAGTTACAGGGCCAAGTGGCACTGGCTAACTTCGCTAACCCTAATGGCCTAGAACCTATCAGTAACAATGCCTGGATTGCCACAAACGGTGCCGGCCAAGCTATTCTTGGCGCGCCTGCTACCGGCACCATGGGTAACGTTACCGGCGGTTACTTAGAAGGCTCTAACGTCGATACCACCGCAGAGATGGTTAATTTGATGTCAGCGCAGCGTAACTACCAGTCTAACGCTAAGGTGCTGGACGTTAACTCGACCATGCAGCAAGCCTTACTTAACGCTATTTAAGGGCTAACAACATGGACAAGATGCTGTATACAGCCGTTAGCGGTGCTACGCGTATTATGGAAGCACAAACCATTCGCGCGAATAACTTGGCCAACGCCGAGACTACGGGCTTTAAGGCCGATCTGGAGCGAGTGAACGCCATGGCGATCCCTAACACACCAGGTAGCTTTGACACCCGAGTGTTAGCCTTGACCCAAAGCAGCGGCTTTAGCCAGCAGAGCGGCGCGGTGAACCCCACGGGTCGCAAATTGGACATGGCGATTCATGACCAAGGCATGTTCAGTGTCATGGTCGATGGCGGCGAAGCCTATACCCGCGCCGGAGCCATGATCGCCGACGGTGAAGGCCAGTTGACCGTTGACGGTCGCCCCGTGCTGGGCGTCGATGGACCACTGGTATTGCCTGAGCATAAAGACTTGTTTGTCGGTGAAGATGGCACCATCAGCATTTTGCCATCTGAAGGCGGAGTGATTGAGGAAGTTGGGCGACTAAAGCTGGTGAATAGCGATATGGCGCAAATGCAAAAAGGCCCAGATGGTCTCTTGTATCGCCGTGACGGCGCTGATCTGCCACAAGACGATGAAGTGCGCGTCAATAGTGGTTTCCTCGAAGCCAGTAACGTACAAGCGGTGAGCGAGCTTATCGCCTCAATGGATTTGAGCCGTCAGTTTGAAGTTCAGGTGAAATTAATGAAAAGCGCAGAGAAATTGGCCGAAGTCGGCAACCGTCTACTGCGTAATGTGTAAAGGATAGTTCAGCATGCAATCAGCTTTATGGGTAAGTAAAACCGGCCTGACGGCACAAGATACTAAAATGACCACTATCGCCAACAACTTGGCGAACGTGAATACCACAGGCTTTAAACGTGACCGTGTGGCGTTTAACGATCTGTTTTATCAAGTACAGCGCCAACCTGGTGGTCAAGTCGATGCCATGAACGAACTGCCATCGGGTTTGCAACTCGGTGCCGGTACCCGCGTGGTCGGGACACAAAAAATCTTCACCACGGGTGATATGCAAACCACCAATCAACAACTGGATTTAGCCATTGAAGGTAACGGCTTCTTCCAAGTGGAAGAGCCTAATGGTGAATTAGCCTATACCCGTGATGGTCAATTTTATCGCAGCAGCGAAGGGATGATGGTGACCTCTCAGGGGCTACCGTTAGTGCCTAACATAGTGATCCCAGAAGATGCGTTATCAATTTCCATCGCTACCGACGGTTTGGTGAGCGCACAAATGGCAGGCCAAGCGGACCCACAAGAGCTGGGCCAAATTACCTTGATCAACTTCACCAACCCAGCGGGCCTACAAGCACGCGGCGATAACCTGTACCGCGAAACTGCGGCTTCGGGTGTGGCTGTTGAAGGGGTGGCTGGCGACCAAGCGTTAGGCGGTTTGCGTCAGGGTGCCTTGGAAGGTGCTAACGTTAACGTAGTTGAAGAGATGGTCGAGATGATCTCGACTCAGCGAGCCTATGAGATGAACGCCAAAGTGGTATCGGCGTCTGACGATATGCTCAAGTTCCTCAACCAGTCGTTATAAGGAAGTATGATGCGTTGGTTTTACTTGCTGATGACCTTGTTTTTATCTGGATGTATTTCACATATACCAGAGCCGTTAACTAAGCCGGGCGGCGCCGAATGGGCACCACCAGAGATAGATTATAGTTTGCCAGATGCTAAAGATGGCAGCTTGTATCGTCCCGGTTATATGCTGACGTTGTTTAAAGACAAGCGTGCCTTTCGCGAAGGGGATCTATTGACTGTTGCCTTAGATGAAAAAACCTATTCCAGCAAGAAAGCCGACACTAAAACCAGCAAAGCGCAAGATATGTCCTTTGGATTAGCCGCGGGCTCCAGTGGTTCAATTGGCGCCAATAATCTGGGCGCCGACGGCGATGTGTCTTTAGGGCGTGGTTTTAATGGTACTGGGTCAAGCACCCAGCAAAACCAGCTATCAGGCTCGATCACCGTAACCGTCGCCAAGGTATTGCCCAATGGCGCACTGCTGATCCGCGGCGAAAAGTGGCTCAGGCTCAATCAGGGCGACGAATACTTGCGCCTATTAGGACTTATCCGCACCGACGATATTGGTAACGACAATACTATCTCGTCACAGCGCATCGCCGATGCACGTATTATTTATGGTGGCCAAGGGGCGATTGCCGACAGTAATGCAATGGGTTGGGCTTCTCGTTATTTCAACAGCCCATGGTTCCCTCTTTAGGCAAGGATTTTTAGCATGCTACGTTTGTGTTTATTACTGTCAGTGTTTATCTGTGCCCAGCTTAACGCTGCTGAGCAGTCGCGCTATTTGATGGATATCGTCGATGTACAAGGTATTCGTGACAACCAGCTGGTGGGCTACGGTGTCGTGGTGGGCCTCAATGGCAGCGGTGACCGTTCGCAGGTGAAATTTACCAGCCAGTCTGTGGTCAACATGCTCAAGCAGTTTGGCGTGCAAATAGATGGTAATAGCGACCCTAAATTGAAAAACGTCGCCGCCGTTGCGGTGCACGCTACCGTGTCGCCTATGTCTAGCCCTGGGCAGACCATAGATGTGACAGTGTCATCATTGGGTGATGCTAAAAGCTTACAAGGCGGCACCCTGTTGATGACGCCACTGCGCGGCGTCGATGGCGAAATTTATGCGGTGGCCCAAGGTAACTTAGTGGTCGGTGGCTTTTCGGCATCGGGACGCAATGGCTCCTCGATCACCGTCAATGTGCCTACCGTGGGCAGTATTCCCAATGGCGCCTTACTTGAGGCCGCCATTGGCAGTAGCTTTAATGATAACGCCGATATCATCCTTAACCTCAAAGACCCCAGCTTTAAGACTGCGCGCAATATTGAGCGCGCGGTTAATGCGCTATTTGGCCCCAATGTGGCAAGAGCGGAAAACCACGGCAAAGTCTTAGTGCAAGCGCCTAAATCGAACCGTGAGCGCGTGACCTTTATGTCGATGCTCGAAGAGTTACAGATAGAGCAAGGACGTCGCAGCCCGCGCATCGTATTTAACAGCCGCACAGGCACGGTTGTGATGGGGGGCAATGTAGTGGTGCGCAAGGCGGCTGTCAGTCATGGCAACCTAACGGTGACCATAGTTGAAGGGCAAAATGTTAGCCAGCCTAATGGTGGCTATTTTGGCAACAATAATGGCGAAACTGTCGTGACCAATGAAAGCCAAGTGTCGGTCGAGCAAGGTGATAACCGCATGTTTGTCTGGCCAGAGGGTATTGCTATCGAAGAGATTGTTAAGGCGGTTAATAGTTTAGGTGCTGCGCCTATGGATCTGATGGCCATATTGCAGGCGCTCGATGAAGCTGGCGCCCTAGAAGCTGAGTTAGTGGTGATCTAATGAAACTTGAAAATAATAACGGTTATCTTAACCAGTTAAATGCTGGCGATCTGATTAAAAGCAATGGCGAGCTGGGAGCCCTTAAAGTGGTGAGCCAGCAGTTTGAAGCGCAGTTTTTGCAAACCGTATTAAAGCAGATGCGCTCAGCCTCCGATGCGATGGCCGATGAAGAGAGCCCGTTGTCGTCAAAAAATGATGGTTTATATCGCGATCTACACGATGCCGAACTGGCTAGCCGTTTGAGTCAGATGCAAGGCATGGGCTTGTCTGAGGTGATGACTAAACAATTGTCTGGCGCGCTTAAGTCGAGCGCCGATCCTGTCGCCTATGATCCGCAACAGATGACAACCACAGCTATGCAGCCCGCACTTTTTGTGCCGCCGCACGCTAAGGACAATAAATGAGCATGTTGAACATAGGTAAATCTGGGCTGTTAGCCAGTATGGCGGCGCTCAATGCGACCTCAAATAATGTGGCCAATGCCATGGTGGCGGGTTACTCACGCCAGCAAGTAATGACCAGCTCTGTGGGTGGCGGTGCTTATGGCGGCGGCGCAGGGGTGTTTATCGATGGCGTAAGACGGATTTCGGACCAATATGAAGTGGCTCAGCTGTGGCAGACCACCAGTGATGTGGGCTTTGATAATGTGCGCAGCAGTTATTTAGGCCAAGCTGAGCAAGTCTTTGGCTCTGAAGGCAATAATATTTCTGCCGGATTAGATCAGTTATTTGCGTCGCTCAACTCGGCGATGGAGCAGCCCAATTTGATTGCGCATCGTCAAGGGGTGTTAAACGAGGCGAAAGCCTTAACTCAGATGATTAACGGCATTAACGATAGCTTAGTATCTCAGCGCGATCAGGTGACAGGTCAGCTTGGCACCTCGGCCAAAGAGGTCAATGCCCAGCTGGAGATCATCGCCCGTTTTAACCAAGACATAAAGGCCGCCAGCGCCAGTGGAACTGTGCCAGCCGCATTGCAAGATGGGCGTGATGCGGCTATCGATGAGCTTGCAGCCATTGTTGATATACGTGTTATCGAAGATGACAAAGGCATGGTGAACATCTCGCTAGCACGTGGTGAACCTTTGTTGTCGGGCAATACCGTGGCTAAATTGTCAGTTGTGCCCGATCCGGCCAATCCGCTAGTTAGCCTTGTCGACATCAATTTTGGCCAGAGCCACTTTACCCTTGAGGCCTCAGCCGGTGGCAGCATGGGGGCGTTACTCGATTATCGCGATAATGAATTAGCTGGCTCGCAAGCGTACCTTGATGAATTAGCCGTTAAATTGGCCGATGAGTTTAATGCTGTATTGGCAGGCGGTACCGATTTAAATGGTGCTGCACCAACTCAAAACCTATTTAGTTTTCAGCCCGGGAACCCCGCTGGCAGCTTGCAGGTGACTGATGGCTTTACCGCGGAAGAGTTGGCTTTTGCTACCGATGGCACCCAAGGTGATAACAGCAACCTAAAAGCCCTGGTGGCCTTAGCCAACAAAGATTTGGCCTTTACTAGCTTAGGTGTGAGCACCAGTTTATCTGAATCCTTTAGCAGCAAAGTGGGTCAGTTAGGCTCTGCGTCGCGTCAAGCCATTGCTAATGCCAAGACCAGTGTTGAGTTACAAAAAGATGCGCAGTCTCAGTGGGCCAGCACCAGTGGTGTTAACCCCGATGAAGAGGGCGTTAACTTGATCATTTATCAGCAGTCTTATATGGCCAATGCCAAAGTCATATCGACAGCCGATCAACTGTTTCAAACCATGCTAAGCAGCTTTTAAGGGGGCCTAAAAATGCGCGTGACAATGCAAAATTTGTACACTAACAATATTCACAGTCTACAAAATACGACTATGGATTTGGCCCGCTTGAACCAGATGTTATCTAAGGGAATGTCGATACTGCGTCCCTCAGACGACCCTATTGGTGCGGTGCGCGTCATGGCTAATGAGCGTGATTTAGCGTCGATGGAGCAGTATGTTAAAAATATCGACTCACTGAGCACCAGCTTAGGCCGCTCAGAGACTTATCTGTCGGGCATGGTTGAGTTGCAACAACGGATGCGTGAAATCAGCGTCGCCACCAATAACTCGACCCTATCGCCAGAAGATCGCAGTGCCTATGCTCAAGAGTTAGATGAGTTACTCGAGGCGATGGTAGATAACGTCAATGCCAAGGACGATGGCGGTAATTATCTGTTTTCGGGTAATCGCACCGAGCAGCAGACTATTACCCAAGATGCTGCGGGGCGTTATGTCTACCAAGGTGATAATAGCCAGCGAGAGGTGCAAACCTCGGGTTCATCATGGATGACGGCCAACGTGACCGCCGAGCAATTTCTGTTCTCTAACGCTAGCCAAGATATTTTAAATCAGACTGCCGATTATATTGCGGTGCTCAACGATCCTACGCTTGCGCCTGGTGATGCTGCCTTTTCGGCAGCTGCCGATGCGATGCAAACCTCGCTTAATGATACTTTAGACAGTATTAACAGCGCGATCACCGACATGGGGGGCAAGCAAAACAGCCTGTCGTTGATGAAAACCTCTCACGAGGAGATGGTGCTGTTTAATAAGAAGGTGATTGGTGAAACCCAAGAGCTAGATTATGCCAGCGCTACCGCGGAATTTAATGTTAAACTCACGGCCCTCAAAGTGACTCAGCAAACTTTTGTTCAGGTGAGTCAGTTAACTCTGTTCAATCATTTATAAGGCGTGTGTTAGATGGTTAATGCGATAGGTGATTCGCTCAATGTGTTACGACAGAATCAGACTGTTAGCAGTAGCCATACAGCGCCAGTAGCCCCTGTACAGCAGGGGCCGCAACCCACTCGAGCCCTGCCTAAACATCGACTGGCTTCTTATGGCCGCTGGGCCAATAGTACTAAAGAGCAGCATCAGGTGAGTGCCTCTCAGGTGGCATTGCAAGCGTTGCAACAGGCATCAAGCTTGTTGAGCCACATTCGCCAGCAGTTATACCATGTTATCCGCTCAGGCTCTGGGGAGATGAGTCAACAGGCGTTGTTTCAAGCCGAGCAAGAGCGGCAACGTCTGAGCCAAATTCGTCCCCATTATCGCGGCCAACTATTACTCGATCACCATTTTAACCTGCTATCGCAAACCCCTGCTGCACCGCACGCTTTTGTGTTGCGCTCGGTCGACTTAACTGTGCCGAAGCAACGTGACGAGCGCATATTGGTGCAACTTGGTCAGCGCTCATTACATGTGACCTTGGCGGCTGGCTTGGATCGGCAACAGCTTAATCTAGTGTTAGCTAATGCACTCGCCCCTTTAGGGCTTAATGTTGAATTGCTCAATGGCGAATGTCTGTTTAAGGCACCCAGCTCTGTGTGGCAACAAGTGCAAGAAGGCTTGCTCATGATGGGCGAGGGGCAACGCTTGCCCGCTGGCGAACTGCGTAATATCCATTTAGAGGAGCGCTTTAGTTTGCAAGATCCCCGCGAGTGGGGTTTAAAGGCCGACAGCAATTTAAAGCAGACCTTAGCTAAAGTAACCAAGACACAACAAAAAATTGATGCCCAGATCCAAGGGATCTTAGCCACCCACGCCGCATTACTGAGCCAGATGCAGACATCGATGGCGACGATTCCGACACAGGCGGAGTTACAATTACTGGAAAAGTTTATGCAGCCGCAACCCTTTGTATACCAGTTGACGTCATTGATGGCGCAGGGCAATGCCAATCGCGATCAAGTGACTGCGCTATTGGGTTAAATTGTGCCCATTTCTGCTGGGATCATTTACTTCAATGAGTGAGCGAGAATATTCAGCCGACCCTAGGGTCGGCTTTTTCATGAAAATGAGGTAACTCTTGCCGTGTCGTTATGCTTTTTCTGTATCGTCTTCTTAGCATCTTTTTATTTTGGAGGGGTTGATAACCACCACAGCGGCTATGGCGATCGATGCTCGAATGACAGGTTAGATCAATTTATTTAAAAATTTTTAGATTTTTATTTTCAGTTTTCTTTTGCACTGCCGTCTTATCTATTGTGAATCACAATGAAACATTTTAATTTCTTGGAGAATACCCATGCTTTCAGTTCACACTAATTACGCTTCAATGGTTTCACAAAATGCGGTTACTAAGAGCAACGATCTACTGACTAACGCTATGGAGCGTTTATCTACTGGTCTTCGCATCAACAGCGCATCTGACGATGCGGCAGGTTTACAGATTGCTAACCGTATGAATGCCAACATCCGTGGCATGGAAACGGCCAATCGTAACATTTCTGATGCTACCTCTATGCTACAAACTGCTGACGGTGCCCTAGAAGAGTTGACCAACATCGCTAACCGTCAAAAAGAATTGGCCACTCAAGCCGCCAACGGCGTGAACTCGACAACTGATATGACGGCACTTAATGCAGAGTTCCAACAACTTATTTTAGAATCTGAGCGTATTATGGGTGAAACCACTTACGCGGGTAACGATCTTTTTGGTAAATTAACAGCTGCTGGTGGTGTTGATTTCCAAATTGGTGCGGGCGTTGCTGAAAAGCTATCTTTTACGATGACAGATGCAAAAGTCATAGATAAAGCGGCTGTCGATTTAACTACAACAGCTAAAGCATCAGCAGCCATCACTGCTGTTGATACGTATATCGATGCCGTGGGTGTTTCCCGTTCTGAGCTAGGTGCTAACATCAACCGTCTAGGTCACACTGCGGCTAACTTAACCAGCATCACTGAAAACACTAAGTCTGCTGCTGGCCGTATTATGGATGCCGATTTCGCCACTGAATCAGCACATATGACTAAGAACCAAATGTTAGTGCAAGCAGGTACCACTATCCTGTCTTCTGCGAACCAAAACACGGGTTTGGTTATGGGTCTATTACGTTAATTGTAAGCACCTTAACCATCAAGGGGCTGCGGCCCCTTTTTTTATCCCCTTAAATTGACTTTTCTCCCCCTGCCTATTTCAGCTCCAGCCCGTTTCGGTCGCCTATTTGAACTATCCACAACGATTGTTGCTACCCACTGAGCGCGTTGGCGCGGAAGCATTACTTCCCTTTGTGTGACAGCAACGGAAGCCTCCTAACCTAATAGGATCTCGCTTCTTTTAAAAATATATTAAAAACAAATAGATAAATCTTGGTACAAGGTTTGCTTTAAGGTTATCAATAAGAGGATTTTTTCATGATTTCAGGTATGAGTGCGGCGCAGTTTTCCGAACAGCTGATTATGGTTGAGCGTGCGGGAAAAGATGCCTTATATAAGAACAACCTTAACACCTATAACGCCAAGTTAGATGCCTATAAATTGCTTGAAAAAAGTATGGACAAGCTAACGGCTAAGTTAACCAGTTTCGACACTGAGGCCTTTAAGGGTAAAACCTCGAGTGTCAGTGACGACAAAGCCACAGCGACGGTGACGGCCGATGCCCCTAAGGGAAATTATGAACTGCATATTGAGCAGTTGGCGCAGGCACAGCAATTAACCAAGACTTATGCCTCAGAAGATGAGTTATTGCCGGCTTCAGGTGTGTTTAGTATTCAGCTAGGTAGCGATCCTAGTCAGCGCTTAGAGATTGATCTTGCGACGGTTAATAGTGGTGCGCCCATGACGGTGGCGCAGTTACGCGATGTGATTAATAAGCACCCAGATAACCCAGGGATGCAAGCCTCTTTGGTACGTACAGGCGGTCAAATTGAGCTAATGATGTCGGCCACCGAATCAGGGCTGGCTAATAGTTTAACCGTTGAGCTTAATGGTGTTGATTTTGGCATGACTGAGCGCCGCGCGGCGCAAGACGCCAAGTTAACGCTCAATGGTATCGATATTACCAGTAGCAGCAACTACCTCGAAAATGTGGTCGATGGCGTGAGCCTAGAGTTAACCAGTACTCACGGCGCCGGTGAAAGCAGCTGGGTTAAAATCGAAGAAGATTTTGAAGGTACCGAGAAAGCGGTGAAAGACTTTGTTGCCGCCTTTAATACCATGTTGCAGCAGATCAATCAGCTAACCCGCTCGATGGGCAGTTCGGTGATTGAGGAAGACAGTAAGACGGATAAAGACGATAAAGATGACAAAGATGAAGTGGCTACTACGGTAAAAGAGGGCCAAATCGGCGTATTGAAAGGGGACTCTTCTATTCGTCAACTGCAAAGCCAGATGCGTGACTCGATATTTGCCAGTGCGCCAAACGGTATGCGCTTATCGGATATCGGCATTGAATTAGACCGCTATGGCAAGTTGAAAGTCGATGAAACTAAGTTGACCGATGCGCTGAAAGGTGATGCCTCTGCCATCGAAGCCATGTTTACCGACGCCGGCAGTTATGTCGATAGGCTTGAAAAAGTGATGGAGCCCTTTACCGATTTTAAAGGCTTGATGGATCTGAAAAAAGATACCCTAGATGGCCAGATAGACAGAGTCAACGAGAACATGGAGCGTCACGATTATCATATGCAGCAACGTTACCAAATTTACTTGGCCCAATTTACGGCCATGGAAGCGACTATAAACCAGCTGAGCGCAGCCAGTGGTTTGTTTTAAAAGGAAAACAGTATAAATGTTAAATGAGCACGATCCCTTTAATGCGTATCAGCAAGCCTCTTTAGATGCCCGCGTTGCCGCTGCGAACCCCCATGATATGGTTCGTATGTTACTGGAGGGCTTGCTTGAGGAGCTAGAGCGCGCCGCAGGGCACATGGAACGAAAACGTTTTGAGGCTAAGGGTATTAGCATCAATAAATGCCTCAATATCGTACATGGTCTCGACTCCATGCTGGACTTGGAAAACGGCGGTGAAGTGGCCACAAGCCTAAATCGCCTGTATGACTACTGCAGTCGCCAATTAATCAGTGCCAGCGTCGAGAATAGCGCTGAAGCGCTCCAGCCAGTAACCGAGGTTATTATTAATGTCAGAGAAGGATGGGCCAATCTCAATTGAGCAGTGGCACCGCTTTGGCGTGGCGTTACGTCAGTATGCGGACCAAGGCGATTGGGAGAAGGTGACTCGGGTCAATGCCACGCTAATCAGGGCGTTGACCAAGGCGGGTACGGCGAGCTGCGAGGCACAACGACAAGCCCGCGCCAATCTAGGGCAGATCCATGCTCAAGTCTTGCGTGAATTGGAGGCGGCGCGCGATGAACTCAGCGAAGAGATGAAGCGCTTTAAACAGCAACAACCGGGACTTGCGGCCTATCAATTAACCCTAAGCAGCGGAGCTGTTGATGATATCTGATTTTATAATGGCGCGACCTGTTGCGGCCGAGGCGAGTGGTAAAGCGGCGAGCGTTACGGCCAACACGTCAGAGCACGAGGAGATGCCACCGTTTGCCTTATTGCCTGCTGATAAGGATGGCGCGCGCACAAGCGATACCCAAACAGAAAGTCAGCTGGCTGTCATTGAGCAGGCGTTGGCCAACGAACTGGATGATGCTACGGCGCCGATGACGATTGGTTTATTGACGTCGGTTGGTATGACTCCGGCCAGTATGAATCTGACCTATAGTAGCCAGCTTAACCAGGAGCCGCTTTCCTCATTGGGGGCACCACAGGCAAGCGTCGTTACCACGGCAAGCACCTATGCGGCGCAATTGGGATTTTCGACTGCAACTGCTGATGGTCGCAGCGATATGTCAATGCGGTTCGCTGCGGCTGGCAGCGATACCGCCGCCCCCGCTAATGCCTTGGCGACATTGGTCAACCCAATGAAAATGGCAATGAATGTCCCAGTTGGTACGTTGGCCAACCAGAGTCAAACCCACACAGTGACAGCTGCCGACAATGGCAGCGTGACATTACCTGCGTCGCTGGTTAAAGGTGGCGGCCCTGGGGCCGAGTTTATGCCACTAGCCAACATGAACCTAGCGTCAAACACGAGTGCTTTGCCTGCAACTGGCGTGACTACGCTTCGCAGCGCCCCAAGTTTGTTGCCAGCGATGGCAGAGCTTCGTCATAGTGAGGCGTTGGATATTGCCAGCCAGGCCACGCAGCAAGCGGGTCGACAGGGTGCCAATGTGAGCCAATGGGGGCCTGTATCGGTTAGCCCACAGGCCAGTGTTGCTCAGCAGGCACATGAGATGCTGACCCCGATGCGAGAGCAGCTGCGTTTTCAGATTGATCAACGCATTAAGCACGCCGAATTACGCCTCGATCCTCCCGAGCTTGGTAAAGTTGAGTTAAATATTCGCCTCGATGGCGATCGTCTGCATATTCAAATGCATGCGGCCAATCCGGCGGTACGTGAGGCGTTATTAACCGGCCTTGAACGACTACGCAATGATTTGGCTCAAGACCATGGCGGTCAAATTGAGTTAGATATTGGCCAAAGTAGCAGTGGCGGCGAACAGCAGCGACAACAACAGAGCGCAGGCTTAAACACCCCAAGCATCAGTGGGCGTGATTTTGAGCCTAGTACCGAAACCGATATGTCGGCGCAATTGCAGCAGCATCAATTGAATTTATTGGCTTAATGCCGGAGTAATTACATGGCACTAGCGAAATCGAGTGTAGTTAAAAGTTTAGCCATTATCTGTGTATTCCTTGGATGGACTGGCGGTGCTTTATGGTTGGGCTGGCAAGGTCCTGAGTTAACTAAACCCTATCTACAGCCTGAAGAAGAGCCTGTAGAGGTGGCGAAATATTATCCATTAGAAAAATTTATCATGTCGATTCCGGGCGATAAGTATCCCCACTACATGTTGCTTGAAATGACGGTAAAGAGCCGTAACCCACTACTCGAAAGCGTGTTACTTGAGGCCGACCCTGTGATCCGTAACTCATTGATGAAGATGTTTTCGCGCAAAACATTTCAAGAGTTAAATAATCGAGATCAACTCGAAAGCCTGCAGTCAGAAGCCTTAGTGATGATAGTGAAGGTATTGTCTGAAAATGACTTTCAGTCGGATATCGACGAAGTGCTCTTCACCCGAATGGTACTCCAGTAAGGGTTCGACAATGAATACTGACGGGCAGCTAGCCTACCAACAAGTGTGCGATGAGCCACAGCAGCGCATGAGTGAAACTCAGTTAATGCGCCAGTATTTACCTTTGGTAAAACGCGCCGTATCTCAGTTACGCAGTCATTGCGGTGCCATGCTGGCTATCGAAGATATGGAGCAGATTGGCATGATGGCGCTGCTGGAGTCGTCTCGGCGTTATCCTGGAGAGTATGACAATGGTTTCATCTCTTTTGCTGGCCAGCGCATTCGTGGCGCGATATTAGATGAGTTGCGCCGTCAAGACTGGCGTCCGCGTCCGGTGAGGCAGCAGGCCCATGAGCTTAACGATGTGGTGCGCACGTTGAGCCGTCGTCTTGGACGTGAGCCTAAAGATCTGGAAGTGGCTGCTGAGATGGGATTGAGCCACGACGCCTATCGTGAACGGCTTTATGCCTCGCAAGCTGAGACCATGAAGAGTCTCGATGAGATGTTGAGTCTGGGTAACGACCCTATTGCTGGGGGTAATAGTGTCGATCAATTTATCCTCAAAAAGACTTTAATCAAAGTCATGGCAAAATTAAATGAAAGAGAACAGCTAATCCTGTCGCTTTACTATCAACATGAGCTCAATTTGAAAGAGATTGCCGCGACCTTGGGGTTAACCGAGACCCGCATCTGTCAGCTGCATAAATTGGCTGTGGCACAGCTGAAAAGCGTACTGCAGCAATAAAAGTTATTCGGAGTAAGTAAAGCATAATGAGTAAATTAATTGGGTTACTGATCATCCTGTTCTCTGTATTTGGCGGCTATTTATGGGCAGGTGGCACGCTGAGATCCTTATGGCAGCCTGCTGAAATTTTGATTATTTTTGGCGCGGGTATCGGTGCGATTGTGATAGCCAACCCTAAGCCTGTTTTAATCGAAATGATTGAGCAAATTAAAGAGCTGTTTACCAAAGAGCAGGAAGACCCTGAGCTGTATCCGCAGCTGTTTGGTTTGATGGGGGTCTTAATGTCTCAAATTCAGATGCAAGGGCTTAAAGTTTTAGACGAGCACATTGAAAATCCGCAGGCCAGTTCGCTATTTTTGATGTATCCCGCCGTGTTAAAACATCCCGATGTACTGCAATTTCTTATCGATAATCTACGTATACAGTCGATTGGTAAAATATCGCCTCATGATCTTGAGCATCTACTCGAAGAGGAGATCCACCGCATCGAAGAAGACAGGTTACGCCCATCAGAAGCCTTACATAAAGTGGGCGAGGCGATGCCGGGTTTCGGTATTTTGGCTGCGGTACTGGGGATTATTATTACCATGTCGGCCATCGATGGCCCCATTACTATGATTGGTGTGAAAGTCGCCGCGGCCTTGGTGGGTACCTTTATCGGGATTTTTGCCTGTTACTGCTTTTTTGATCCTCTATCAAAAGCTTTGGAGCATCTGGTTGATCGTAAGTCGGCTCAACTGCGATGTGTGGCCGCCATTTTGACCGCTTTTGTCAAGGGTAAACCCCCTATGATGGCGATCGATGCCGGTCGTAAACAGATCCAGAGTGAAAGTCGACCATCATTCATCGAGCTTGAGCGCTGGATGGAGGAGCAGAAAAGCTGATGATCCAAAAAAATGAACCAGTCATCATCAACCGCCGTAAGCGTAGTAAACGTGGCGGTGGTCATGGCGGCGCCTGGAAGGTGGCCTTTGCCGACTTTACCTTGGCGATGATGGCCTTGTTTATGGTGCTGTGGATCATGCAGATTGCCGATGAAAGTGAGCGCACCATGATAGTGCAATACCTGCGCGGTGAGATGAATGAAACTGGGCCGATAAATCCGTTTAGTATGAATGACGCCTCATCGATGATCGATTTAGAGGGCTCAATGGCGGTGCAGCAAGCGGTGATCCCAACCCAAGGCACAGGCGCAGAGAAAGCCGGACCTGCGGCGTACAATAACGTGCCCGTGGGAGAAAGTGAGCCTAATGCGGGGTTAGGCCCAGAGCTCAATGCCATGGTCCCTGGACAGTACGAGACCCAAGCACAGTTAACTATGTTAGCCCGAGAGCTGAATCGTGTAGTGCAAAGCTCTGAAATGGCTGATAATATTGCCATTACCTTGGTGCCGCAAGGGATACGGATTTTAATCCATGACAATATTGACCAGTTTATGTTTACCCGTGGCAGCGCCAAGATACAACCCTATTTTGAAGACTTACTGTTGGCATTAGGACCGGTATTGGGTCAAATCACCAATGCTATGGTGATCTCAGGCCATACCGATTCAACGCCCTACGCGGGTACCGTATTTACTAACTGGGAATTATCCAGTAAACGTGCATTGTTAGCGCGGCGAGTGCTTGAATATGGGGGCGTTAAACGCCAGCAAGTGATTCAAGTGACAGGCATGGCCGATCAGGTACCTTATGTCAGTGACGAACCTGCTGCTGCAGCTAACCGCCGTATTGAAGTGCTGATCTTAACCTCATCGACCGAACAGCTGATCCGTGACATGGTCGGGGTGCCTGCAGAAGTATTGGATGCAGGAGTGGACGTACAAGAGGCAAAGCAACAAGCCAAAGCCAATCAACCTAGGGTCCGCTACCAGCAGTAAAGAAAAGGATAGCAGTGTGATTAAGTACGAAGATTTAGTTCATTTTGACGATATACCCAAGGATAGGTATAGCGACTCACAGATATCTGATGAACTAGAGCATGATAATCGCCGTGAGCATAAGCGCTTTAGTCTGCGGCCTAATCCGAGTGCTTCGCTCGTCTTGGCTTGCGACGGTGTTGCCGTCACCCTATTTGAACCGGGTTGGTTGACCGCCAAGTCATTAGGTGCAGCCAGTATTAAAGATTTTAGTTTAAGTGGTGTGGGGCTGCTGGCGAGCATGAATTTAGTGATAGGCCAGCAACTCTATATTCAATTTGAGCAGCAGCGCCTGCTATGTGAAATCACTCGCACTCATCAAGTACAGGGACGGCTTCGATTTTGGGGAGCTCGTTGGGTTGAGGCCGATAATATGCAGTTGTTATCGCTATTGCAGCAACTCAAACGTCGTTCTGTAAATTAGAGGTTAGCATGACAGCATCTTTTAAGCGTGTAGGTACCAATAAGCTGCAGAAGTTCTTTCTTTATTTAATCCTACTCGACTGGGTGTTGTTGATCGTTACGGCGTTAAAAATGCAGTCGCTCACCTTTGGTTATGGCGCAGTTATTTCGGTAATGTTGTTTGTCTACAGCCTATTTTTAACCAACTTATGCCGTATCAGGGCTAGGCGTGCTAATGACGCTTATATGATCTACCCGGTGATCATAGGTGCCATCGTCTCGTTTCTACTGGTAGTGTATTTTTTCTTTTTAATTTAACCCTATGCGGGGTTAGTTAATGATTAAAAGTGAGCCAGATACAGGCTCACCCTCATGTTCTCAATTATCCCTTTTGCGCGGCAATAAAGTCCTCTATTTGCGCCTCGAGTACCGACATAGGTACTGAGCCATTGGCTAAAACAGCATCGTGAAATGCGCGGATATCGAAGTCTTGTCCAAGCGCCGTTTCGGCCTGATGGCGTAAGCGTTTAATGGTCAGTTCCCCCACCTTGTACGACAGTGCCTGCCCAGGCCATGAGATGTAACGGTCGATCTCTGTAGTGACATTGTGCATCGACAGTGCGGTGTTACTGGCCATAAAGTCGAGGGCTTGCTGGCGAGACCAACCTTTGGCGTGCATGCCTGTGTCGACAACCAGACGCGCCGCGCGCCACATCTCATAGGTTAAGCGGCCAAAGTTACTGTAGGGATCTTGATAAAAGCCTGCCTCTAGACCTAAAAACTCAGCATACAATCCCCACCCCTCGCCAAAGGCTGAAATATAGCTGTAACGGCGAAAATTAGGCAAGGATGTGAGCTCTTGATTGAGCGAGATCTGCAAATGATGTCCCGGCACAGCTTCATGCAAGGTTAAGGCTTCCATCTCATACAGAGGGCGTTTGTCTAAGGCGTAGGTGTTAACCCAGTAGTAACCGGGCTCGTCGTCTCGGCTCGACCCCGAGTAACGCCCTGTGGTGTACTTAGGCGCAATTTCGGCAGGAACCTGTTGAATGCCGTAAGGCATTCTGGGTAATTGGCCAAAATAACGTGGCAATATGGCATCGGCTTGCTTAGCAATATAAGCGGCTTCTTTTAGCAGCTCCTCGGCGGTTTGGGGGTAAAACTGCGGATCGGTGCGCAGGAAATGCAAAAAAGCATCAAAGTCTCCCTCAAAGCCGATATCGTCGATGATGGTTTGCATCTCTGCGCGGATCCGTTTGACCTCTTTAAGGCCAAGCTGATGCACTTCATCGGCGGTCATGGGTAAGGTGGTGTAGTAACGCACGCGGTTTTCATAAAAGTCTTTGCCATTGGGTAGGTCGCTGGCGGCGATGCTGCTGCGGGCACCGGGAATATACTCCTGAGTCATAAAGTCAAAATAGGCGCGGTAGGCGGGTAATACTGAACTGCGGATCAACTCGAGACCTTGGGCTGTGAGCTGCGCTTGTTGCTGTGGGCTAAAGTGTTCCGGATATTGAGTAAAGGGCTTGAAGTAGCCACTTTGTTCAGCTGGTACGATAAACGCGCTGATGCTGTCTTCAAAACCGGTTAACACGACTTTTGCTGGAGTGATACCTGCGGCTAATCCCTGTTTTAACCAATAGGTTTGCTGGACAAAGTAGTTTGGCAGTGCCTGCAATTTAGCTAGGTAATCTTGGTAATCTTGCGCTTGAGCAAAGCGTCCTTTAGCTATCGAGGCGATATAAGCATGAAAACCGCTTTCTGCTGAAATAGGCAGGTAGTGATCGTGATAGCGGTACATGTCGACACTGTTTTGCAGCTGGTACTGCAAGATTTGGGCGTTGATCTGCTCATCTTTAGTAAGCACGGCGCTGTCGAGTTGCTGTAAGCGTGTGAGCAAGGCTTGTTGCCGTTGAGCCTGCAAAGCTAACGCTTGCGGCGACAAGTTAGCCAGTTTGCCCGCTGCGGCGCTATCACCTAATGCGTAAGCTAGTTCAGGATCAAAGTCTAAGCGAACTTGCCAGGCGTCATCGATAATCGATTGTAATTCCTGCGAGGTTGCATTTTTTGTAGCGGGTACGCCAATAGGATGTGCCGCTGATGGTGATGTTGTTGGAGCCGATGGTTGCAACTGGCAGGCACTGAGGCTAACGAGCAAGAGACATGGGGCGAAGCGAGAGTACATGGGAGTCCTTCCATTTATGGTTATTATTAAAGGCTGTTATTAAAAGCAGTTATTGATGCTGCTAACTCATCGGAGTGAGTCGTTAGTGAAACATTATGCACGGGTGTGTGTTGCTTGTCATCGGCGCGGCTTACGCTTCATTATCCGCCAACTGCAAGTGGCGCTATGAAGGTGCGATAGCTGAATTAAGTCGTACAGTTGATTAAATAATGCATGTTATTGTGCTAACAACTTCAGACCAGATAAAAAATAATATTGGCTGAGGGGTTTACATAGGGGTTAAATATGATTGATACATCCATTCCGTTGGTGGACCTTCATCGTCACCTTGATGGCAACGTCAGGGTCAATACGATTTGGGAGCTTGGTCATCAACATCACATTGCGTTGCCATCCGATACATTGGAAGGGTTAGCGCCTTTTGTACAAATTCAAGGTAAAGAGTCGAGTCTGGTCGCGTTTTTAAAGAAGCTCGATTGGATGGTGGCCGTGCTTGCCGATCTCGATGCCGTTAAACGCGTAGCTTATGAAAACGTTGTCGATGCTGCCGTGTCAGGTTTAGATTATGCCGAGTTGCGTTTTAGCCCATATTACATGGCGATGAACCACCAATTACCGCTCGAAGGGGTTGTCGAAGCGGTGATCGATGGCGTTAAGGCTGGTGTAAAAGAGCATGACGTGAAGATTAATTTGATTGGTATTATGTCGCGCTCATTTGGCCAGCAAGCCTGTATGCAGGAGCTCGACGCACTGCTGACCCATAAACAGCACTTAGTGGCGATGGACTTGGCTGGGGATGAGCTTGGCTTCCCTGGCGCACTGTTTAACAGCCATTTTAATAAGGTGCGTGATGCGGGCCTTGCCGTTACGGCTCACGCTGGTGAAGCGGCTGGCGCCGAAAGCATGTGGCAGGCGATTCAGGAGTTAGGTGCGACTCGTATTGGCCATGGTGTTAATGCGGTGCATGATCCTAAGTTGATGGAATACCTAGCTAAACACAAGATAGGTATCGAGTCTTGCCCAACCAGTAACTTGCACACATCGACGGTTGCTAATTATCAACAGCATCCGCTGCGCACCTTCATGGATGCAGGGGTGTTGATTGGGCTGAATACTGACGACCCAGGTGTGAGCGCTATCGATATTGAGCATGAATATCGGGTGGTGAAGGCTGAAATGGGCTTAACCGATGCCGAGTTAGCGTTATTGCAACGCAATGGCGTGGAGATGGCCTTTTTATCTGACAGCGAACGCAAAGCGTTATACGCCGCCAAAGCGTAATGACCTGAGCGTGATAAACAAAAAAGCCGATGAATTATCATCGGCTTTTTAATGGACGGTCATTATCGCTAGCGGTTAACTGCAGCGATTAGATCACACGTGAGAACTGTTGCTGACGTGCCTTATCGCGATAGTAAACATCGAAACAGATGCAGATGTTACGAATAAGCAGGCGGCCTGTATTGCTAACGGTGATCTTTCTGTCGGTGATATCGACCAGTTTATCGTCAACAAAGGTTTGTAGCAGCTTAAGATCTTCTGCAAAATACTCTTCGAAATTAATTCCAAGTTGCTGGTCAATCTTGGCCATATCCAGATCAAAGTGACAGATGAGCTGTTTAATCACTACGCGGCGGATCTCATCATCACGGTTAAGCTTACAGCCTTTCCATAATGCATGGCCTACGGCGTCGACAGACTCATAATAAGGACGAATGTCTTTTTGGTTTTGTGCGTAACAATCGCCAATCTGGCTAATGGATGACACGCCTAAACCCAGTAGGTCGCACTCTTCTTGAGTCGTGTAGCCTTGGAAATTACGATGCAGTCGACCTTCATTTTGCAGGATAGATAGCTCATCGTCAGGTTTGGCAAAGTGGTCCATACCAATATACTGATAGCCAGCGCCTGTGAGGGTTTCGATGGTCTGATGTAGCATCTCTAGCTTTTGCTGCGGAGAGGCTAAATCTTCATCCTTAATTTTACGCTGCGCAGCAAAGCGTGCTGGCAGGTGCGCATAGTTAAACACAGATAGGCGATCGGGCGATAAGTCTAAGACCCGCTGCATGGTTTCTGCAAAGGTTTCTGGTGTTTGGTGTGGCAGACCATAGATTAAATCGATATTGGTCGATACAAAGCCCATCGCTTTAGCTTTGGCCATAAGGTCAAAGATAAACTGTTCATCTTGTTCACGATTAACCGCGACCTGTACTTTTTTGTTGAAGTCTTGCACGCCAATCGAAATACGGTTAAATCCAGCTTCTTTGAGGGTATCGAGCATAGATAGCTCAATTTCCCGAGGATCGACTTCGATTGAATACTCACCTTCATCGGCAATATTAAAATGCTCGCGCAGTAGCGAAGAGAGTCTAAGGATCTGCTCAGGATTAAGGAAAGTGGGAGTTCCGCCGCCCCAGTGAATTTGCGTCACTAGGTAGTCTTTAAACAGGGGCGCACGCTTAACAATTTCGGCCGCTAAATATTCAATATATTGGTCAGCTTTGTGCTGATGACGAGTGATCACCTTGTTGCAGCCACAGTAATAGCAAAGCTTAGCGCAAAAAGGGATGTGCAGATAAAGCGACAACTTATCGCTTTTACTGTTCTTGATTGAAGTCAGCAGATCGTTTTCAGTAAAAGAGTCATCAAACTCGAGTGCGGTCGGATAAGAGGTGTAACGGGGACCGCTGTAATTATACTTTTCGATCATTGACTGATCCCAATTAATTTGGGTGGGCTGCTTCAAGGCGTGTCCTCCGAAGGTGGTAAATTAGCAACAAGCGAAGTATGCAATGTTATCAGATTAATAACATTGATCTCTGTTGCAAATTAACACTGCAAGTAATAGTAGCCGATGAATATCCTTGAATTTAGACCAAATGTCTGTGGTGCGAAGTAAAATTTGTGCGCCGACTCACGCCGCTATTTTGCGTAAAGGGCGTAATCCTTTATGAGTTGCTGCGCTTCTTGGTTGATATCGGCTTCAAGCGCCGCCTCTGATTTCATTCTGATCAAGTCGAGCTTCATTCGCTGCTGTTTAGCGAGTGCTTGACGCTGCTCCATGATGGGGTGCTGCTCAATAACCTCGAAATGGGCAAACAATGCAGGATAACGGCTGATGACTTGCTCTGTATGACCCAGAATACCAAACAGCTTACCGATGCGCATCACTCCCTCTGAGAGCTCACAGCGCTCCTCTAGCATCGCGGCAGCAATATAATGAATATTGCCGAGCAGCTCTTGCTCTCGAGCCTCGACCGCTTGTTGCTGAGCGGCCTGTTGTGCTTGCTGTTGCCGAGTCTGCTGCTTTAATTTTATCAGTAGGTGGGCGGCGTAGCCTGCAAGCCCAATAATAATTAAGGCACCGATAATCATAAGTGAAGTCGTCATAATCAGGTCCAAATAAGCTGTGTTAGGGGAGTAGATATAGAAATGGCATCGAATTCGATGCCATTAAGTCCTCATGCGAGTGCATTAGTCTTTACGTTGGTAGTCTTTTAGTAGATCAGCGCCAGACTCAAACTTCTCCAGCAAATCATCATCAGACGTTGCTGTGGTTTTCATTACGTGCTCTAAATCATCTTCTTCATTGATCCCGAGACGCTCCATTAAACGTTCGATTTCAGTCAGCTGTTTTTCAAGCCAGCTCTGATCGGCTGCGGTTAATGTTTTGCCCTCTTCTAGCATGTCGAGTAGCGAATTTAGACGCGGATCATCTTCTAATTTAAGTAGCTTCTGCTCATCACTCATTTTAGGAGCCGCAGGCTTTTTCTCTACCGGTTTAACGGTTGGTAGATTTAAGGCCACAGGCTTCTTACTGCCGTGACGAGGATCTTTGGCTCTCGCCGCTCCCGATTGTGTTTGCTGGATCTGCTTTTCGTCATGACGGCTGCCCGGTTTGTTGCCCGAATTTTGCTTTTTGCCGGCAACTACACGGTCTTGCTTTTTCGTTCGTGGCTGTTTCTTAGGCGCATTTTCATTGATCTTGCGCGATTTGTTACGGGACATAGCAATAATCTCAACTACAAAAAATATCGTGAACTTATCTAATCAAATTAGACAAGAGAACTTGGGTCGCGTGTTATATCAGATTTTGGTGGTTTTTGCACCAAAATGAGATCGTTTGACGCGAATAATAGCTTAAATTCAGCTTGGTATGCTAGATATTGGAAGGTGGCCTGCTGATAAAAACTGACATGGGTTAAATTATTCTTATGGTGCCATTTAGAAAAGCCAGTTAACTCGGTGATCAATTGCGTATTTATCGCCATCCATCCGCCCGGTTTTAGCAATGAACAGAGTAAACGCCACTCTCTATTTGGGAAGCGAAAGTGTTCAAATACTTTATAACAACAGATAAAGTCATATTGCTGTTTTAGCACTTTATGTTGTGGTGCGAAAAAAGGGTCGTATTGATACAGCTGGTGGCCATTAATCGCTAACTCATCGACAAGTGCTGGCGTAACTATGCGGCCAAAATTAAGTCCGGTTAAAGGGGCTTTGCTCTCTTGTTCGATTTGACCAACTAGGCTCAATATTAGTTGGCTGGTGGCTTTATGTTTTTGGGTTGCCGTTTGGTATTTGTTGAGTTCAGCCTTGGGCGGCAAGTGAGAGTTAGCATCTGCAAATAGTAACATGCAGGTTTTACAGCGGTATATGCAACGTTTTCTATCTTGATAGAAGGGGGCGGTATTATCGTTATGGCACAGGGGGCATCTTCGCATCGGTAACGAATGACTCTTCTAGGTGATTCCACTAGTGTACATTTTGTCATAAAAAAAGGCGACAGTATGACTGTCGCCTTCCAAAAAAAGTACCCTAGGTACTCAATTCTGACTCCAAGTATCCTTACTTGCTATGCGACTTTCCCAGTCGGATTCCATCTTATTTTTTTGTCTGCTATCCGTGCAGTTTTTATCGTTTGCGGTCTTCCAGACACTTTCTTATTAACCTGTTGCCTTCCTGACCACAGTTTCCGTAGATGGTCTTAATGACTCATCACAATATTGTTCGTCATCTTTGACGATAACTTAACCATCCTTGTCGGTTTAACGTTGAGTTCAGTAGTAGCATTTCTGAACGAGTAAGGAGAGTGCTAATTAGCGTATTGGCCTTCCTAACCAATAATCCTTACCAAATAGTGTATGACCTGACTTCAAATTCGAAGTGCAACTCTTATTATTTTATTAGTGAGTGGTCTTAGTATTATTATTGTTATTGTTTAACTTTATTCTTATATCTTAAATGATGTTACATACCGAAATCTGTTTAATGTTATTAGATAAATTTTAGATAAACAGTTGGGTTCACCTCGGTACGGGCACAATTAAACCTAAATCTGTGATCTATGTCAAGCCTGATTTTTGCCAGTTGACGTAAACGTCAACTTGGTGCGGTAAAAAAGGTGGCCATAACCACCTTTTTAATTAAGCTTAAGAATTACTTAATGCTAGCCACATATTTTGCTAGTGCTTCGATGTCTTCGCTAGTTAGTTTCTTCGCGACGTCTTGCATCATGCCATTTAAGTCATTGTTACGAGTAGTATCGTGGAACTTAGTTAGCTGAATTTTGATGTAATTGGCGTGTTGCCCTGCAATGGCTGGGAAACCTGCTGCTTCAGAACCTTTACCGTTAGGGCCGTGGCAAGCTATACAGGCGGTAATTCCGCGGACGCTATCGCCACCTTTGTAAAGTTGTTCGCCCAGTGCAGGTACATCTTTTACTTCAGTCACAGTAAGTGGCAGTGAAGAGTAGTAGGCGGCTAGATCTTCGATATCTTGGTCGCTCAATCCGGCTGCCATCGGGCTCATTAGTGGTTCGTTACGGCCCTCTTTACCACCAGTGTGAGCCGCTTGACGTAAATCATGTAGCTGTTTCTTCAGGTAAGTCTCTTGTTGCCCCGCAATTTTAGGGTACATGTCTATCATGCTGTTACCATCAACACCGTGACAGGCAGAACAAATGATTGCTTTAGTTTTTCCCGCTTCAGCATCACCTGCTGCAATAGCGGGAGTCGATAATGTGGCTAAAATTGATAGCGCAATAGCTAGCTTTTTCATGGCGTTCCAACTTTTAGTTAAATTTTTTGTCCTGAGCTTACGAGAGTGACCTGCAAGCGTGATAAAATATGATTTATGTGATCGGAGTAATATTTTACACGAAATTGTGCAAATGTAAGCAACTCTTCGATATTTAAACTAAAGAATGAACAAATTTTGGAGTGGGTAGTGACTGATTCTCGTATCGATTTTCGGCAGGCAAAGTTTTTGATCAGCGCACCTGATATCGCGCATCTCAATGAACATTTGCCTGGAGATGTGGGTGTTGAAATTGCATTTGCTGGCCGGTCTAACGCCGGAAAGTCCAGTGCATTAAACCAGCTTACAGAACAAAAAAGCTTAGCTCGAACCAGTAAAACTCCAGGGCGTACGCAATTAATTAACGTCTTTGCGCTCGATGAGCACCGTCGTTTAGTGGATTTGCCCGGTTACGGTTTTGCCCAAGTACCATTAGCTTTAAAGAAGAAATGGCAACAAGCTTTGGGTCAATACTTACAAGAGCGTGAGTGTTTAAGTGGGTTAGTGGTTTTGATGGATATCCGTCATCCGTTAAAAGATCTCGATATGCAGATGATTGAGTGGGCTGTTGATAGTCATATTCCGGTGCTCGCGTTACTGACGAAATGCGATAAGTTAGCTCAAAGCGCTAGAATGAAAACCGTTAATGAAGTTCGCAAGGCGCTAATTGATTTCGGCGATGCGGTCAAAGTTGAGCCTTTCTCTTCATTAAAAGGCACTGGAAAACCTAAGGTATTAAGCATATTGAATGAATGGTGTCACCCTGACTGGTTAGTTGAGGCTTTGGCCGAAGCCGACCAAGAGTAGTATTCATTGTGCTGTAAAAACGCTTCCTTCGTGGAGGCGTTTTTTTTTGCTTCTTGGTTGAGCTGGCATTATTGATAGCAATGAAGAAGGAGATCGCGGAATTTTAAGCAAAAAAAACCGACGGTATAAACCATCGGCGAATAAATTAGCTCTTTTGAGGAGAAGCTAAATTCAACAAGACTCAAGTTCCATTAATCGATGATCAATGGCTCTCAATAAGTTCATGATAGCGCGAATCTCGACCAACTTAAAGTATTTGCTCTAAAATAAATTTCAGGCGAAAAAAAGCCCCAGCAATTAAATTGCTGAGGCGCCATAATTCGGCTATTCACTTAATAAGTGAATTAAAAAAGGTCTGAAAGATAGAACATCTTAACCTCTGTACCCTACGCCTAGAATAATACTGCATTAGCCGTTATTTGGGAAACTGTTTTTTGTAAAAAACGACAATAATGTGAGCGATATCTAAAAAAAGGCGATAAAAACGCCAGTTTTTTGATCTTAAAATTTCAATTTTGCTCTTTTAAATAAGAGTTTATCGATTTAGATGCTCAAAATGAAAATAAATTACTTTTCAGGTCTGATGCCCCGTGCTGACTTAAGATGAGTACGTTGATGGTCTATGGTGGCTTAGTGTGAGGCTTTTGCTGCAATAAAAAGCCTCACACTAAGTGAGGCTTAATCAATTCAAATATTGCGCCTTTAGTCAGTTGGCTACTGGATATGCATTGTATTAGTGCGCCTGTTCCCAGTTGTCACCAACACCCGCCTCGGCCAGTAGTTCGACATCAAGACTGGCAGCACTGGCCATTAATTGACAGACTTTTTCTTTTAAGCTCTCGGCTTTATCACTATCAACTTCGAAAACCAATTCATCGTGTACCTGCATGATCATGGTGATCTCACCTTGAGTGTCGCTTGCAATCCAATGCGCTACATCAATCATCGCTTTCTTGATGATATCGGCAGCGGTGCCTTGCATCGGGGCGTTGATTGCGGCGCGTTCAGCAGCTTGGCGTCGCATAGCATTTCTATCTTTGATGGCTGGTAGGTAGAGCCTGCGGCCAAATAGCGTCGATACGTAACCTTGTTCGGCTGCCGCGGCGCGTGTTTCTTCCATGTACTTGAGTACGCCTGGGTAGCGCTTAAAGTAGATGTCGATATATTTTTGCGCTTCGGCGCGAGGTATATCAAGCTGGCGTGCTAGCCCAAAGGCCGACATGCCATAAATGAGGCCAAAGTTGACCGCTTTTGCACGGCGACGTTGTTCACTGCTCACCTCACTAAAATCGACGCCAAAGACTTCAGCGGCGGTCGCGCTATGGATATCTTTACCCTCGGCAAACGCGCTCAGTAAGCCTTGGTCTTGCGATAGGTGTGCCATGATGCGTAATTCGATTTGCGAGTAATCGGCAGCCAGAATTTTACGCCCTTCACCCGCGATGAAGGCGTGGCGAATGCGGCGACCCTCTTCGGTGCGGATTGGGATATTTTGTAGGTTAGGCTCACTCGACGATAAACGACCGGTTGCAGCATTGGCTTGATGATAACTAGTGTGCACTCTGCCAGTATTTGCGTCGACCATCAAAGGTAGCTTGTCGGTATAGGTGCTCTTTAGCTTCGATAAGCTTCTGTGCTCTAACAGTATTTTAGGTAACGGATAGTCGAGCGCCAGTTCGACTAACACTTCTTCTGCAGTTGATGGTGCACCCTTAGGGGTTTTCTTTATCACTGGGTAGCCGAGCTTTTCAAAAAACAGGGTTTGTAACTGTTTAGTTGAACTGAGATTAAAGGTTTCGCCGGCGATGTCGTAAGCTTTTTGTTCTAGATCATCAATTTTTCGTGCGAGTTCTTCACTTTGCTGGCCGAGTAACATGCTGTCAATTAGCACGCCTTGGCGTTCAATTTGTGATAGTACGCTCACCAGCGGCAATTCGATATCACTGAACACGCTAGCAAGTTCAGGGGCCTTGGCTAATCTTGGCCACAAATGCTGATGTAATCTTAGGGTGATATCGGCATCTTCAGCGGCGTAAGGCGCAGCTATCTCTAGCGGGATTTGATTGAAGGTCAGTTGCTTGGCGCCTTTTCCTGCAATCTCTTCAAAGCCGATAGTCTTATGTCCGAGATACTTCAGAGCTAAGTCGTCCATATTGTGTTTCGAGGCGACCGAATTAAACACGTAAGATTCGAGCATGGTATCGAAGGTTATGCCGCGCAGCGTGATCCCCACGTTGGCCAGAATACTCATATCGTACTTTAGGTTTTGGCCAACCTTTTTGATACTAGCATCTTCCAGTAGTGGGGTTAATTTGGCTAAGGCTTGCGTCATGTCCAGTTGTTCTGGCGCGTCGGGGTAATCATGTGCCAGTGGCAGATACGCAGCCTGACCCGCTTCAATAGCAAAGGATAAGCCGACTAACTTAGCCTGCATATAGTTAAGGCTGGTGGTTTCGGTATCGACGGCAAAGAGTTCGGCGCTAGCGAGTTTTTCAATCCACTCGTCCAGTTGTTGCCAACTTAAGATGGTGACGTAATCGGCATCGATATCTTGTGGTACAGGAGGGGTATCTTCGTCCTTAGCGTCATTGGTTATGTTATTTGCGCCCTTACCATCGAGCACTTCTGCAAGCCAGCGCTTAAATTCCATTTCGCTATAGCATTTGATCAACTCTTCATTATCGGCTGGAGCGATATTCAGCTGATGCCAATCTTGCTCTAATTCTACATCTAACTTAATGGTCGCGAGCTCATATGAGAGTCTTAGCATCTCGCCATGTTCGGCAATTTTGGCCGGCATGGTTTTAGCGCCGCGAAAGCCGAGCTCTGGCATTTTTTCAGGATGAGCTAAGATCTGCTCAATACTACCAACGCCATTAAGCATCGCCAGTGCGGTTTTTTCACCCACACCAGGTAAGCCTGGAATGTTATCGGCTTTATCGCCTTGCAGTGCTAATAGGTCGACAATCAATTCTGGGCCGACGCCAAACTTTTCGAGCACTTCTTCAGGCCCTAATATGGTATTGGTCATGGTGTTGATAAGGGTAATATTATTATCGACTAGCTGCGCCATATCCTTATCGCCAGTGCTGATCAGTACCGAACGCCCCTCTTTACTCGCTTGAGTAGCAATGGTGCCAATAACATCATCGGCTTCGACGCCAGGCACACAGACTAATGGCAGGCCAAGTGCTCGCACAATACGGTGTAGCGGTTCAATTTGAGAGCGTAGGTCATCAGGCATCGTTGGGCGATGCGCCTTATATTCTGCATACAAATCATTACGGAACGTTTTACCCTTGGCATCGAATACCACAGCCATCTGTGTCGGCTTGTATTGCTTTAGCAAGCTACGCAGCATATTAATTACGCCATAAACGGCGCCAGTGGCTTCGCCTTTCGAGTTCGTTAGGTGAGGGGGGGCATAATAAGCGCGGTAAAGATAAGAAGAACCATCCACAAGGATCAGTGGGTTTTCAGCAATAGTAGGCATAATATCTATTCATTTATCGGTATTCGATGATGGCGCTAGCATGCCACATTAGGACGATTTCGGCCACGCAAAATTACTCACTAGGCTGTGGATAAGTCTGTGAGCTAAAAAAAAATCAACGAGCAGGCTTTATAACCGCGACGACATGGTGTGATTTTAAGTTATTGATTTTATGTGATGTTTATTTTTTGTGTGAACTAGGTATTACTTCCAAGTAAAATTTCCTAATGTGTGGACTTTTATTTTCATTCCATTTATCGGCTCTGGCTTGGCGAATTGACAGCGGCTTGCTAAAGTCGATGCACTAACTTAGCACGAAAAATAAACAGATCAAGTTGTTTGTTTCATTGTTGTTAAAACTATTGGGTATATAAAAGGAGCTGTTAATGAAAAAATTCGCAGTGTTATTGAGTGGCGCGGGGGTGTTTGATGGTAGCGAGCTCCATGAGGCGGTGTTGACCTTGCTATCGGTCACTCAAGCCGGTGCGAGTTATCAGTGTTTTGCACCCGATATTGCCCAGATGCATGTGGTTAATCATCTTACTGGTGAGGTAGATGTCGAAGATAAACGTAATGTGCTGGTGGAGTCGGCGCGTATTGCTCGTGGTGAGATAAAGGCGACGACAGATCTTGTTATCGGAGAGTTTGATGGCTTACTGATCCCCGGTGGTTTTGGCGCCGCCAAGAATCTATGTAACTTTGCTGTTGCGGGCAGCGAATGTGAAGTTGCGCCTGAGGTTATTGACTTTATTAATGAGTTTATCGAAGCGAAGAAACCAGTGGGCTTTATCTGCATTTCTCCTGTGATGATCCCTAAGCTATATAATCAGGCTCGTGGCACCATTGGGCACGACACCGAAACTGCACATGCGTTTAATTTGATGGGTGGTCAGCATGTCGAGGCTAATGTGGAGCAGATAGTGGTTGATGAAGCCAATAAATTAGTCAGTACACCAGCTTATATGTTGGCAGAAAACATTGCCCAAGCACATATAGGTATCAATAAACTGGTGAGGAAGGTGATTGAACTGGCCTCTTAGGCGGTTAACACTAAGCCCTAGGCGCTAGCGCCTAGGTGCGTTTTCTACTGTCGATAAAGCCCTGAATAACTCCAACAATCAATCCGCCAATATGGGCACCGTTGGCTATCGAGAGTCCAAACATATCGGTAAAGCCTAGTACTAGCCAGAGTAGCATAAAGACAATATAGGCGGGTGGCAGACCTATGCCAGCTTCAGGGCGTTTAACGCCCATCACCCAAGTGTAGCCAACTACCGCATAGACGACGCCAGAAAGGCCGCCAAAGTTAGGGCCAGTAATAAAATACTGCACAATATTGGGTAGGGTTCCGGCGACTAACAGTATGATAAACAATGGCGCTACGCCGAGCTTGTTTTCGATTTTACCGCCTAAATACCACCACCAGAGTAAATTAAACAAGATATGCATGGCTGAAAAGTGCATCAGGCTGGGAGTAAAGACGCGCCATACTTGCTCAAAGCCACTATTGGGGACGGCGCCAAAGAATGACAGGTGCTCAAATAGCACATTGGCAAAGCCAATATTAAAGCCTAAATAGATCACGGCACAAATGGCAATAATGCCTAGCGTGAGTGGTCCTGCGCCAGAAATAAATTGGCTTAGCAGTTGTAAGCTAGGTGCACCATAATCTAATTTTGTTGCTGGGCTGCCATTATCCCAAGAAGCCTGCAGGTATTTATCATCATGGGGATGTTGAATAAATTGCTCATACTCGGCGCGGGCTGGAGCATAGTCCTGTTCGCGCTCGACAGAGACGATAACATCTTGTTCATCGTAGGATAGTTGGCAGCTTACACCTTGACCTTTTAAATAGTCGATAAGTGCCTGTGCGGCACGTGCGTTGGGTAAGCGACCAATTTCTAGCATTAGCATCTTCTCACTGAGGTTAGTTCGCTTCGCGCCACGCTTGAAAGCCGCCATCTAGGCTATATACGTCATCGAAGCCTTGTTCGTGTAAATAGTTTGCGGCATTTTGGCTACTAATGCCATGATAGCAAACCACCACCAAGGGCTGATCCATATCGGCTTCAGCAATATAGGCTGCAAGATTGTCGTTAGTCAGGTTGGTTGCGTCTGCAATGTGTCCAGCCTCGAAACTAGCATTGTCGCGAATATCGACTATCTGGAGCGGACTGTTTTCTTGTTGCATTTGCAGCAGTTGATTAACGCTTAAGTGTTTAAAAGCTGACATAGTAAACCTGTAGAAATCAATAATTATTGGTGAGTGTGTGATAGGAGGCTGCAGCTGAACAGCCTCCTACTAGCTCAATTATACCGAGTTAATCCCAGCTAAGGATCACTTTACCAGATTGACCAGAGCGCATGGCGTCAAAGCCCGCTTGGAAATCATCGACATTGAAGTGGTGGGTAATAATGGGCGAAATATCTAAACCCGACTGGATCAGGCTGGCCATCTTGTACCAGGTTTCAAACATTTCACGACCGTATATGCCTTTGATAATTAATCCTTTAAAGATCACTTTGCTCCAATCGATTGCCATCTCTCCACCAGGAATACCCAGCATAGCAACTTTACCGCCATGGTTCATGGTATCGAGCATTGAGTGGAACGCCGCAGGAACCCCCGACATCTCCAGCCCCACATCGAAACCTTCGGTCATGCCAAGTTCGTGCATCACATCTTCGAGTTTTTCGGTCGCGACGTTAACGGCGCGAGTGGCGCCCATCTTTTTCGCTAACTCAAGGCGGTATTCGTTAACATCGGTGATCACCACGTGACGCGCACCGACATGGCGACATACGGCTGCCGCCATAATGCCGATAGGACCCGCTCCGGTGATTAAGACATCTTCACCTACCAGATCGAATGACAATGCGGTATGTACTGCGTTACCAAAGGGATCAAAGATAGAGGCTAAATCATCAGAAATATCATCAGGGATCTTAAAAGCATTAAAAGCTGGGATCACCAGATACTCTGCAAAGGCCCCTTCACGGTTAACCCCAACACCTGAAGTGTTACGACACAAGTGAGTACGACCTGCGCGGCAATTACGGCAATGTCCGCAGGTTATATGGCCTTCACCCGATACTCTATCGCCAATGGAAAAGCCACGTACCTCTTGGCCAATCTCAACCACTTCACCTACATATTCGTGACCCACTACCATAGGGACTGGGATGGTATTTTGTGACCATTCGTCCCAGTTATAAATATGTACGTCGGTGCCACAGATGGCAGTTTTACGAATTTTAATCAGTAGATCGTTATGGCCAACTTCAGGTTTTGGCGCATCGACCATCCAGATGCCTTCTTCAGGCTTTAATTTGCTTAGTGCTTTCATGTTCCACCCTATGACTGACTCACCCTAGCGGTCAGTAAAAAATGTCATTCAATAAGGGCTACAACACAATGTAGTCCCTTTGGTTTTATATTAGCCGATAATGCCCATCTCTTTACCGATACGGGTAAAGGCATCGATGGCGCGATCTAACTGCTCACGGCTGTGGGCGGCAGACATTTGGGTGCGAATACGCGCTTGGCCTTTCGGTACCACAGGGAATGAGAAGCCAACGACGTAAATGTGCTCTTCGAGTAATCGGTTGGCAAAATCGCCCGCTAACTTAGCATCACCAATCATCACAGGGATGATGGCGTGATCGGCACCGCCTAAGGTAAAGCCGGCAGCAGTCATTTTTTCGCGGAAATAACGGCTGTTCTCCCACACGGCTTCACGCAGTGCTTGGCCAGATTTGAGCATTTCAAGGACATGGATCGATGCGGTTACAATGGCTGGCGCTAAAGAGTTAGAAAACAGATATGGGCGTGAACGCTGACGTAACCAGTCGATGACCTCTTTTTTGCCCGCAGTAAATCCGCCCGATGCGCCACCTAATGCCTTACCTAAGGTGCCAGTGATGATGTCCACTCTGTCCATCACATCACAATATTCGTGTGTGCCACGGCCATTTTGGCCAATGAAGCCCACGGCATGAGAATCATCGACCATGACGAGTGCGCCATACTGGTCGGCAAGGTCGCACACACTTTTGAGGTTTGCAATAACCCCATCCATGGAAAATACGCCATCGGTGGCGATAAGAATGTGGCGCGCTCCTGCTGCTTTGGCAGCCTTAAGCTGTGTTTCTAAATCGGCCATATCATTGTTGGCATAGCGAAAACGCTTGGCCTTACATAAGCGGACTCCATCGATAATGGACGCGTGGTTAAGCGCATCGGACACAATAGCGTCTTCGGCGCCCAATAGGGTTTCGAACAAGCCGGCGTTAGCGTCGAAGCAAGAAGAGTAAAGAATGGTATCTTCCATGCCGAGGAATTCACTTAGGCTGGCCTCAAGCTGCTTGTGGATATCTTGTGTGCCGCAAATAAAGCGCACCGATGCCATACCAAAACCGTGATCGTTTAATCCTTGCTGCGCCGCGGCGATAAGCTCAGGGTGGTTGGCAAGGCCGAGATAGTTGTTGGCGCAGAAATTCATCACTTCGCTGCCATTGACTTCGATTGATGTTTGTTGAGGAGAGGCGATGACACGCTCGCTTTTGTATAAGCCTTCGGCTTTGACTTCAACAAGCTGTTGATTAATTTGGTCGTAGAATGAGGTTTTGGTCACAGGAGGTCTCCTTCTTGGGGATAATTTTATTGTTATCATTTACGCTTGATTCATCGAGCCGACTTAGGTAATGAATGAGCGAAACCGCATCCGTTAGGAAGCGTTTTTATTGCCGGAGTCGTGGCATATATGTTGTTTAAATCCGTCACTCGGCCGTCAATATCTTGGGTGAATTACCCCATATTTACTGCCATAGTGACCGCATTATTGACAAATGAACACGGCGAACAGCAACTACGCTAAGCGATAGGTTGGCCGAATTCTAACCTTAAATGGGCTTGGCGCCACACTCTTTTTTTTGTCATTAACTTAGCTAGTGCAATCACAACTTTTGCATAACAAAAAGTAATGTGAAATGTCACATAGACAACAATGTTAACTGTGGGTCATGTGGGGTCAAACCATTTAGGGCGAGTGACCACCGTTTGGCGCTTAATCTGCTTGTTGTTCGGTTTGTGCAAGCGTCTGGTAATGTTGCTCCAGTCGCATAAAGGTGGGCTTAGCGTTATCACTGGCGTAGGCTCTAAAAAGCATTAATACCCTAAGCAGGCCCTCGTACAGTGAAGTCTTGGTGATTATGGTGGTTTCAGAGTGGGTAAGGCGGTTACTTATCCAGAAGCAAGCGACCATTCTAATGGTGTCAGCCAATGGGGTGATATCCCTATCCTCGATATTTAGCACGCCGTCTTGTTTTAGTTTGTTTAAAATGTTGCTCGCTCGTGCTAGCACCAGTTCTTGGATTTGGGTGTATTGCTTATTAAGTTCTGGGTCGCGGCCTAAAATGATCACCAAGTTAGAGTACATAAAGCGGAACTGCCACAGGGTATAAAATAGGGCATCGAAATAGCCAATTAATAGGTCAACATCCACTTTTTTGTCTTGATAGGGCTGAAAGCCTGATTCAAGGTGTTGCTGGTATAGGGTGAAGATAGAGCGAATAATGTCTTCTTTATTGCGAAAGTGATAATAGAGGTTACCTGGGCTGATCCCTAAATGCGCGGCAATATGGTTTGTAGTTATGCTTCTTTCGCCGTGCTCATTAAAGAGTTCTAAGCTGGCATGGACAATTTTATCGCGGGTTTTCATGCAGATCCTAAATGTGGCAGTTAAGAGTTGTGCTCAATCGCTATCTAATGGGCTATTGATCATACATCACACATTAACATGGAAATTGAAAAGGTAAACATGCCCTTAATAAAAGTCAATTGGTGGCTAATCTGACCAGTGGCTATGCGAGATCATTCTCGTTGTCTAGCTGTCAGCCTAACTAGAATGCTTAGCAGCTTGCAGGCTATGTAGCGTTTGGTAGTGTTCCTCTAAGCGGTTAAAGGTCGCTATAGAGATAGGTGTCGCGTGTGCCTTAAAAATCATGATCACTCTAAGTATGCCTTCATACAGGCAAGTTTTGGTGATTGCAATAGAGGAGGAGTGGGTCTGTTTATAGCCAATCCAGAAACAGGCAACCATTCTCATGGTATCGGCTAGCGGCATGATCTTATCATCGTCGACATCCAGCAGACCATCGCGTTTTAGCTGCCACAAAATATTACTTGAGCGATCAAGTGCCAATTGCTGAACTTGCAGATAGCGCTGCAGTAATGCCTCGTCGCTGCTCAAGATATAGGTCAAGTTGGTGTACATAAATCGGAAACGCCATAGGATGTCAAACATGGTATCGAAATAGCCAATGAGTAGTTCTACACTGACATGCTTATGTGCATAGGGCTGAAATCCCGCGTGAAGGTGTGCTTCATAAAGGCTGAATATAGAGCGAATGATGTCTTCTTTATTCTTAAAATGATAATAGAGGTTACCAGGGCTAATACCTAAATGCGCCGCAATATGGTTAGTAGTAATACGCCGTTCGCCCTTAGTGTTGAATAATTTTAAGCTGGCGTGGACAATTTTTTCACTGGTTTTCATGCTATTACCGCTGTTATGGGAGGGGAGTTATTTATCTTACCCAAATAGGAGGCCTATCGAAAATGGGGTTGTTAGCACATGTAAACGTCCTAAATGTCTCTGTTAACTGCGCTTATGTTAGTATTACGGCAACTAAGCAAACAAAATGCAATCAAGCGCACACTTTTATGAATCGAATCTTATATTCAACTCTGTTATATCTGCTTTCTCCTTTACTGCTGCTTTATTTGACGTTTCGCGCTGTAAAAAGTCCCGCTTATCGAAGCCGCTGGGCAGAGCGTTTTGGCTTAAGTCGTTTACAGGCTACCGATCTATTAGTCCATTCGGTGTCGATGGGAGAAACCCTCGCAGCCATCCCTTTGATTAATAAAATAATGACCCAGTATCCGCATCTGACTCTTACCGTTACGACGACCAGTCCAACAGGGTCGGCTGAGGTCATTAAGGCGTTTGGCGACCGAGTGCAACATTGCTACCTCCCTTTTGACCTGCCGCTATGTGTGGCTCGCTTTCTCAACCAAGTTCAGCCTCAACAGTGCATTATTATGGAAACCGAGCTTTGGCCTAACTTACTGCATCAGGCCAAACAACGTGGCGTAAAGTTGATGTTGGCCAATGCACGTTTATCTGCCAAGTCGGCCAAGCAATATCAGCAGCGGCCTAAACTGGTGAGCCCTATGTTGCAGGCCTTAGATGTGATAGCGGCGCAGTCGACCCCAACCGCAGAGCGTTTTATCGCCTTGGGGGTGCCGGCCAGCAAAATTGAGGTGACAGGTAGCTTGAAATTCGATCTCACCATAGGTGAGCAGCATATTGCCAAGGCAAGGCAGCTGCGCAGCGAGTGGCAGCGCCTCGAGACGCCAGTATGGGTTGCTGGCAGCGTGCATCCGGGGGAGTTTGACGCCATTTTATCGGCGCATAAAAATGTATTGATCCGCTTTCCTCATGCGCTGTTGGTCATGGTGCCAAGGCACCCTGAGCAGTTTGAGGCTGCAGCAAGTCGAGTTAAAACTGCGGGATTAACGCTGGCGCGTCGCAGCCAAGCAGACAAGGTTGATGCCGATACCCAAGTGTTGCTGGGCGATACAATGGGAGAACTACTCAGTTTCTATGGCGCCGCAGACCAAGCTTTTGTCGGGGGCACGCTTATTGAAAATGGTGGCCATAATCCGCTCGAACCTGCTGCCATGGGACTGCCTGTTTACGTGGGGCCCAATTTCAGGGACTTCGCCGAAATAGCGCTCATGCTACAAGAAGCAGGTGCCTTATCTGTGGTGAAATCGGCCGAGGACTTGTCACTACAATTAGTGGATAAATTTGATGACAAAGAGGCGTATCTGCTTGCTAGGGAGGCCGGACTTAAAGTGGTGGAAGACAATAAAGGTGCGCTTGCTGCCCAATTTGCACTGGCGTGTGGTTTGCTCGACCAGTAATGCTGCATCACTTGTCGAGTACCGAGGCATGTTAACGTCTATTTATCTTTATCAGCTTGTGCGTAATGCCCTTAGTTTATGCTTGTGAATAGCCTGCCATTAACTGCTGCCAATTGTGGTCGTTAAAATGCAGTGTGGCGAGTTTAGTTTTCTCTTTGTTAAATGAGCGTAATAAGCGATCTAGATTAGCCTGCTGCCATTTGGGCGAGGGCGTGCGCAGCTCACCGCGGTCGAAATCAATCAAGGTGAAGTTGTCATTGCCGATTAAGATGTTTTTGGCATTAAGATCGGCGTGGTAAACCCCGCGCTGGTGGAATGTGGCGATAAGCTTACCCAAGGCTTGCCACTGGGCGTCTGTCATGGAAGCATGAGATAACTGAGCCACTAAGTCTTGTGCGCCTTCGATGCGTTCAATAATGATATCACCGCGATAATGCATACCGTGACGCTGAATTTGCGCCGCGACCGGTTTAGGTACCGCAAAGCCTTCGCTAAATAACTGTTCGAGTAATGCCAGTTCGGCGATAGCACGGGTGCGCTTGAGTCCGGTATACAGGTAGCTGTCTCGGCTAAATTTAGCCATCACGCCGCCGCGGTAGTAGTGGCGAAGCACCCACTGAGCATTCTTGTGGCGGGTAATATGTTGTGGGTCGACAAACCAAGTGGTGTAACGGCCAGTTGAAGATCCTGTGATGTCACCCAGATCCTGCCAATAGTCAAAGGTAAACCAATCGGGTGTGATGGGTTTAAGTTCTGGCTCACAAAAGGCGATATAACCGGCGTCGGTACGTTTGATTTGCATAAAATTACAAGCTAACCCTGATGACATTAAGCGAATGGCTTAATTGTAACTGATCTTCAGCGTCGAGCAGAACTGTTTCACCGACTGTTTAAGTGCTTGAATCACAGTGTTGATATTCTTCTACCATAGCTTGTTCAAGCGATTGCCCGCCTAGGTTGCTGCAAGTCAGGTGGTGCGTTTAATTGTGAGCTTGATAGAGAACATCATCAGTGGGTATTTGTCAGGATATTTAGGCCCGATTTCAGATAATAACTGCGACGCTATTTTTGTGCGCCGCCATACTCTTGCCGTCTGGGGGAGCCTACCAATGCGAGCCCTTGGATCTTTTGGCGACAGGGCAGGAATAGCGCTTAAGGCTATTTACCCTGTTTTAGGGGGCTAAACATGGAACCTAGCGGCATTCTACATTAAACTCGTTGCGGATCTTTAACGGCTATTAATCCCAGTGAACCCTGAAATCTTATGAGCTTAAATTTACAGTCCGCCCACTCTTTATGTTTGCTTCGTTTATCGGCCATTGGCGATGTTTGTCATGCCGTAGCCATGGTGCAGGCGATCCAACGCCAATATCCTCATCTAGAGATCACTTGGGTGATAGGCAAGGTAGAATATCAATTACTTAAGCATCTACCTGGGGTGCAGTTTGTGGTGTTCGATAAGTCACAAGGCTGGCGAAGTTATCTTAATCTTAAGCGTGCCTTAGCAAGGCAGCATTTTGATGTGTTGTTGCATATGCAGGTGGCGCTGCGGGCAACGATTGCTTCATTGGCCATTACCGCAAAATACCGTTTGGGATTCGATCGCGCTAGGGCTAAAGAGGGCCAATGGTTGGTGACCAATCGGCGGGTTGCGCCGTTAGCGACTCCCCATGTGTTAGACGGTTTTATGGGGTTTGCTAAAGCTTTAGGGGTAACCGATTTACAGCCATCGTGGAATATTCCAGTCCCAGCCTCTGATACTGAATTTGCACAAAATTTGATCCCCAGCGGCCAAAGCACCTTAGTTATCTGCCCTGCAGCCAGTAAAGCCGAGCGTAATTGGCTACCAGAACGTTATGCCGCGGTTGCCGATTATGCGGTCGCGCAAGGTTATCACGTCATATTGTGCGGCGGACCTACAGCGTTAGAGCAGGAGCTCGCCAGTGCAATTCAAGGCTTTGCCCAGCATGAGTTAGACAATCAAGTCGGGCGCACCTCTTTAACGCAATTATTGGCCGTACTCAAACAGGCCTCCATGGTTCTTGCGCCCGACACCGGCCCTGCTCACATGGCTGTCACTCAAGGCACTCCAGTGATCGGTTTGTATGCGCACTCTAATCCTGGGCGCACAGGCCCCTATACTTGCTTAGATTTAGTTGTGAGTGTTTATGATGAAGCCGTCAAGGCACAAACATCGGGGGATGTGGCTTGGGGGACTCGGGCAAAAGGCGCCCAGCTGATGCAGATGATTAGTGTCGAGAGCGTGCTTGCTCGCTTTAATCAGCTCTCGCAACGATTAAGTCACTAATGGTAAACTGACGAGCACTGTGCTTACTTAGGTAAGTTGCAGCGGGCAATAACAAATAGGTATCCAGCATCTTAAGGGTTGCTTACGTGGTGAAGCAATAGGGATAGAGTGAATGTCGATAGCGCCAAAATTTCTGTTTGTCCCAGTTTCCTCCGAAGAGGGAATTGGAGAGTATATGCGCTCAAAAATTGTCGCCGATGAGGTGTGTAAACGCTGGCCTAATGCCCAAGTTGAATTTGTGCTTAATAGTCATGCTCCATATGCTCAGTCTTGCCCTTATCGCGCCCATTTAGTCGATGACACACCGACAAAACATATCACCGCCGTCAATCAGTTGATCACGCAATTTAAGCCCGATGTGGTAATTTTTGATGCGTCGGGTCGCAAAGCCCAGCTTAAACACGCCAATTTACATGGGGCAAAAGTGGTGTTTATCAGCCAGCATCGCCGCAAGCGCGCCCGAGGTATGAGAATTGAGCGCGCATTGGTGACCGACAGTCATTGGGTCGTTCAACCTGAATTTGTGATTGGCGATATTAATTGGTTGGATAAGCTCAAGCTTAATCTAATTAAACGTGAGCAGCCTATTTTTACTGGTTCAATCTTTGCTAACCCTACTCAAGCCGAGCAAGCGGCTTTGCAGCAGCACTATCAGGTTAACCCTAAGCAGTATCTGCTCTACAGTGCCGGTTCCGGTGGGCATAAGTTGAAAGGTGGGTTAGCCGCCGATCTATTTGCGCAGGCTGCGCAGGCGGTGTTTAAGCAAACTGGCGTGCCAAGTTTGATGGTGTTTGGTCCTAATTACCCCAAAGCCTTACCCGAGTTTGAGGGGGTTATCGCCATTAAGCAGCTTAATACTGACGATTTTATTAATTTACTTGATGGCGCTAAGGCGGCGGTATTGAGTGGGGGGGATACCTTGTTGCAAGCCATTGCATTAAGAGTCCCGACGCTAGCCGTGGCGGTGTCGAAAGATCAGCCCAGTCGTATTAAGCAGTGCACAGCAAAACACTTGGCGCTTGGCTGTGAGCCCGAAGTTGCGTCAATGAGTGAGCAGATAATGCGATTACTGCAAGAGGATACCGCCAAGCAATTAACCCAGCAGATGCAGCAAGTAGCAGAGGCTAAAGGGTTAGACATTTGTATGGCTGAAATTTCCCGCTTATTAGGACAACCTTTGTGCAAATGAAACGTATCGGCATCGCCATCGACAGTTTAGCGGGTGGCGGAGCAGAAAAAATCGTATTAACCCTTGCAGCTCAGCTCAAAAAACTAGGCCATGAGCCTCACCTCCTAGTACTGACGCCTAATTGTGACTACGAGTTACCTGACGATATTCCGGTGCATTTTTGTTTCTCGCCAGAGCAGAAACAGATCGATAGTGTATGGCGCCAGCGTCACTCTGTGGCGCAAGTGCAGCAATGGGTTGAGGGCCTTGTCGAGCAGTTTGGTCAATTCGATCTGTTTTTATCCAATTTAGATAAAACCAACTTATTGTTTACCAAAGCAAACATCACTCCGCTCTACTGCGTGATCCATAACTCGATTGAAGAGGAGTTAACCCGGCAATTAAAGCTAGGTCCCTTGGCTTATTTTAATATGCTACGAGCCAAAAAAGCGCTTAATGGTCAGCACTTGGTGACTGTGTCCAAAGGGATTGAGCGTGAAATAGTGCAATCAAAGCGAGTGAGCCCCGCCTCAATTCGTACCATCTACAATCCGTTTGATATTGCGCAGATCCGTGCGCGAGCCGACGAGGAGAATAGCGACATTCCTCAAGGCGATTATCTTATCCATGTCGGACGAGTGGCTAAGCAGAAACGTCACGATATTTTATTTAAAGCCTTAGCCAGGATGCGCCAGCCATTGCCGTTAGTCCTATTATGTAATAATCCGAAAAAGGCGCTTAAATTGGCTAAAAAGCATGGTGTCGCCGAGCGAGTGATCTGCCCCGGTTTTCAGGCCAACCCGTTCCCTTGGATAAAGCAAGCCAAATTACTGGTGCTGAGTTCTGATTATGAGGGGTTTGGTAATGTGCTGCTCGAAGGGCTTGTTTGTAACACGCCAGTGGTGAGTACTCGCTGCCCTCATGGGCCCGATGAAATATTAACTCAGGGGTTAGCCCAATATCTGGTGCCGAGACGAGATGCTGTGGCGTTGAGCCAAGCCATGGACGCCGCATTAACGGCTTATCCCGATATTACTCATATTGATATGTTTGATCGTGTGGCAATAGCTGAGATAACTCAGGCTTACTTGACCCTGTGTGATGTGCAATCTGAGTCAGACTAATTAAACTCATGATCCCTCTAGCGGAGGGGGTAATCATTATCGTCCTGCACTCTGGTCATCCAGAATCGCCAAATAATGCATGCGATTAAGCTCAGTGAGACAGTAGAACATCACTTTGCACTGTGACGCTCTACTGCTGTGTTTAGTGACCAGTGGGTTAACGGGGCTGATACTTGCTAGTGCGGTTAAAATGAGTTTCTATTTGGCATGCAAACGCCTTGCAAACTTGCTCTGGCGTCACCGTTCTAGCCTTACCCGTGCCCTCTAAAACTAGGCTATCGCCCAAAGGTTGCCACAGCTTAAAATCGCTCGCCATGATAGTCACTTGTGGTTTGCCCATACAAACGGCTAAATGCGCCGTTGCCGTGTCGACACTTATCACGATATCGCACAGACCAATCAATGCGGGTAGTTCGAAAAAGTTATCAAGTGCTGTGAAGGTGAGTATGGGCAATGGCTTCAAAGCTGCATCTTGACTAATCACATCTTTGACTGCGTGTAATTGATCCGGCGGAGTATTAATGACAAAGACCAGGTTGTTATATTGGTGATTGAGTTGCAGCAGCAGGGCTTTGACTTGCTCCCAAGGGTAGTCTTTTTTGGTTGCGGTAGAGAGGTGGTTGATAAACACCACTAACTTATTAGGATCGTTATCTGTTAACGCTGTAATCAGCGGTTTTACACTGTCGCGGTATTGAGGTTTGATATCGATACTAAGCTGGGTTTTGCCATCAAGCAGATCTTTGGTTTCCAATCCCAAGGCGATGTTAAAGCACTGACGGTAAAGATCGGTTACATGTTGGCTATTGTTGGCAAGCTTATCGTAGTTAAAGGTCGCATCTAGCTTTTTAAAGTGTTGGTAGCCTTTAATCGTACGGATAAGGCTGCCACTTTTGGAGGCCACTATGGTGGAGGTTGGTGAAATTTGCCGAGCAATTTTGGCAAATTGCTCGGGTCTATTTTTACCAATAAAGACGATCGCATCGTAATGCTTATCTTGGGCTCGTTTGATGGCCGCTTGGCGTTCATCTAGGTTGCTGACAATGGGGTAGGTTTCATTAAAGTCACCAATAGCCTCAATCCACTCTCCTAAAATCTTATTACGTCCAGTAGCCCAGTCATGGGGTTTAGTGCGGCAATCATCAAACCAAATATCTATGATTAAATGTGGGTATTTTGCTTTTAAAGCGCGTAACCACACACCTTGGTACACAAAGTCCCCAATGGCAAGGTGCGTCATATATAAAAGGCGCTTAGCGCCCTGTAAGGTTGAGTGATTAATTAAAGCTGCCACATAAATCCTTACTTCAGGCTCTTACTAAATAAGCTAAAAGCGTTATCTAATTTGGGCGTTGACACCAGTCGCATAAAGGCTCGTTGCCAATTTAAATACAATTTATGCAGACGACGTTGTGGTAATTTCTCTAGCCCACCCATTGGATTAATATCTGATTGTCCTTGTAAATCGACCGAGACACAATAAGGAATTAAACCAAATGGATAGATACCTAATGTCCACCAAGACTTTAAATGCCCGTCAACCGGTTGTACCACATAGGGCATATGCTGCAATAGTGTTGTCGCCCCTTGATGGCTAATCACCTGCGCTACCGCGCTGAGAGGAAACTTATGGTAGCTAATAAACTGGTGCTGATTATAAGTGACCGATTGACGAATATTTTTGGGACTTCCTTTGCGCAATGGATACAGTTTAATAAAGTCCCAATTGGCGGTAGGTAGCCCAGCCATCAGCTCGACTACGTCGGCAAAGTTGCTTTCAAGATCGATATCATCTTCTAAAATAAAAGCGAAATCCAATTGGTCATCGACTATCTGTTGCCAGGCTTTTTTATGGCTTAAACTGCAGCCGACTTCGCCCTTATTCAATGCTCTGTAATAATGCTTTTTAACTAAAGCGGCCGGTGATACTTGTTCAATTTCGGCATCTGAGAGCAAATTACCATCGACTCCTTCGATGCGCTCAAAGGGGACGTTGGCGTCTGCTAACTGCTGGCTTATACGAGCCATACGTTCTGGCGAGCGAGCCAAGTTAATCACAAATACTTTGTATTTCAGCATGATGATCTGTCTTATTCGTTATATGGTGACGAAGCTTTTAGCTAGCGCATTGATAATTGGTTTGGGCAATTTATAGCGTTTATGCGCTTTATCGATAAACAGCTGCCATCCTGCTTGTTGCAGATCTGCTAGCGTTTCGCTATCAAGATGCTGGTCGAACAGTTCACAGAAGTCATTGATAAACCTTACTTCGCGCTTTAGCGATGAGTTGGTATATCCTCGTCCAGCATAATGAATAAAGCTAGCCTGCTTGTAACCATCGAGACCTAATACATCCATTCTGTTAAATTCGGCAGAAATGCTTTGATGCTTTAAATTATCTCTATGAATAAGATAGTTAACATAGGTTTGCTCGTAATACTTAATGTGATTACATATTTTTTGTAAATCATCTAACTGTGCAATTTCAAATAAAGGGCACTGCTTTGAGATCAGCATGCAGCCTAAGTTGTAGTACACAGGGCGTTGATTTACCTGAGGCCAATTGGGTAGGTCACCCATGATGTGGGTAATTTTATCAATAACCGGTTGGCGTTCGAGTAACTCACCTTCATTAAACAGATACAGGGTTTCGAGGTCATCGTACACCTCAAAAATATTGTTAGCATCTGGAGTGATAATGATGTCGGCATCGACATATAAAACCCGATCATATTCTTTAAGTAGCTCTTTAATATAGAGCTTTTCTGTCCATGCAGGGCTTGCAGTATGTTTAGGTTCGCTAATCGTGATCGGATAATGCAGCTCTTTTGAAACAATGAGATCGGCACCGACTTTTTTGGCGTACTGTTCGAAGCTCAGTAACGCCGCACGATACATCGGATTTTCATCGCCAATAGCAAGAGTGAAAATAGCTTTTTTCATCATTGTGTCCATGTTGAAGAATTAGGTACGGTGAACTGGCAGGTCATTGGCCAATGAAATGCTGTGTTTTAAGCCAGTTTAAGTATTCAGGCACGGCCTGCTCAACGGTCTTAAATGCGTCGGTGTAGCCCGCCGCCCGCAGTTGAGTCAAATCGGCTTGGGTATAACTCTGATAGGCGCCTTTTAACTTATCGGGGAAGGGGATGTACTCAATTTGGCCTTTAGCGTGATAGTCGATAACGGCGTTGGCGACATCATTAAAGCTCTGGGCTTGGCCGGTACCGCAGTTGTATACACCTGAAATACTGGGGTTTTGCCATAACCACAAGTTAACTTTGACGACATCTTCAACATAGACGAAATCACGTAATTGCTCACCATTGTCGTAACCATCGATGCCTTCGAACAGGCGGCAAATACCGTTAGCATTAATCTGATTATTAAAATGAAAAGCCACGCTGGCCATGCCACCCTTGTGTTGCTCGCGAGGTCCGTAAACGTTGAAGTAACGTAGGCCAGCGACTTGGGTATTAAAGTTTTGTCTTCTCACATATTGGTCGAATAAAAACTTAGAATAGGCATAAACGTTAAGTGGTTTTTCTAACTCACGCTGCTCGATAAACTTGTCACTGCCGCCATAAACCGATGCCGATGAGGCATAAATAAACTGGCAGTTATTTTGGGTACTAAAGTGCATTAACAGCTTAGAATACTCATAATTATTGGTCATCATAAACTTGCCATCCCACTCTGTGGTAGAAGAGCACGCACCTTGATGAAAAATAACTTCGAGTTGGTTGTCGAACATGCCACTGGTTATTTTGGCAAGAAAATCATCTTTATCGAGATAATCGGCAATTTCACAATCGGCCAGATTGAACATTTTTGTGCCATCGGTTAGATCGTCCACCGCGATAATATCGCTGCGGCCCATGTCGTTGAGGGCCTTGACTAAGTTACTACCAATAAATCCTGCTGCACCTGTCACTACTATCATATTATTCTTCCAAATTTTTTAGCAAATCTAAGGATAAGCGCAATGATGAAGCTCGATTGCTTATTGCTGATCCGCGTAATGAGTATCTAAAAAAGCCGCGATTTCGTTGGCGGCGGCATCAAAATCTATCAGCGCCATATTACGGCCAGTTCGCTTGCCTACCGGTGGGGTAAACGCTAAACGTTTGTGGCTTTGAGTTAACGTTTGCCAACGTATCTTGGGTGCTGAGCGTCTACCCGCATAAAAACCCACAGTGGGTACGTCATGTAAGCCGGCTAGATGCAAGGGACCGGTTGAGCCTGCGATAAACATATCCGCCGCGACGATGGACTCAGCAAAGTCGGCCAAGCTGGGCAGTGGCTTAGCCATCACCACTTTAATGTCATCCTGACGTAAGTTGTCATAAATGCTTTGCGCCAGCACCTCTTCGTCACCACTAAAGGTGAGAACAAACTTGCAATCTCGCTGAGTCTGCTGATTTACCTTACGTAGCAGGGCGGCAAAATCTGCTGGCGCTAAAGCGCCAGAAGAGCCTCCAGTGCCAGCATGAGCAAAAATTAATAACTCATTACCTTGTTGACCATAATATTGCTGCCATTTCTGTCTGTGTTGACTCATGTCCCAATATTGCTTGGGCAGTGCAGGGATAGGGCAGCCGTGATGACGTAAAAAGTGTTCTACAAGCATGCAGCTGCCACGCCAGCAGGGCTCATCTTTACGGTAGGTGACATTGGCTCTATGACGATAGAGATACTGAAACCAAGCGTGCTTAGGAGCCAGCTTGTAAGGCACATCTAAATGGCGGATCAGCTTATAGGTGCGCAACTCTGATAATGAAACCAAAATCGCATCATATTGGCGCTCGGCAAATTGTTGGCTTATGGCGGCGTCGTCGCCATTATCGACGATGACATGGTCAATATAAGGGCACGCTTGGGCAAAGGTTTTGACTGCAGGCGAGACAAACACTTCAATACTGGCTTGGGGTAATGCCGTTTTAAGCAGATACAAAGACGGCCAAGTGAGGACAAAGTCCCCAATCTTGTCGTGTTTTATCAGCAATACTCTTTTTATCATATAAAAATCAACCAACTACAGTTTATTACGTCAAGCGAAGCCCAGTCTTGTTCGTGATTATCACTCTCGAACCGCCTGCGACAGGATAAAATTTGCAGCAGTATAACAATTATAACGGCTTTGATCTGCGTTTTAAGCACTAGATATGCAGGCGTGATCTAAGTTTATTCAGGGAAATTGATTAAGTTAGCTTAATCTGTTTGGTATTGATGTCGGGATTTTAAGCTAGTGATTGCAGTGGTAACCATGAACGCGTGAGGTCTCAATTTGCTGGAGATACAGCTCAAAAAGATTGGTTCATTCTAGCGGATAAAATCGTTACACTATGCGCCATTACGGTGTGAGCTAAAGTGAGTTCATTATGCACACGAAAGCGATTTACCCTGGAACATTTGACCCTATCACTAATGGCCATGCCGATCTCATAGAGCGGGCCGCCAAGCTATTTAAGCATGTAGTTATCGGTATTGCCGCTAATCCTTCTAAGCAGCCGCGCTTTACTTTGGCCGAACGTGTCGAGCTAGTGAAGTTAGTGACCGCTCATTTGGATAATGTCGAAGTGGTTGGTTTTAGTGGGCTATTAGTTGATTTTGCCAAAGCGCAGCGGGCCAGTGTCTTGGTGCGTGGCTTGCGAGCCGTGTCCGATTTTGAATATGAATTTCAGCTAGCCAATATGAATCGACGTCTCAGTGCCGATTTAGAAAGTGTGTTTTTAACCCCCGCCGAAGAGAATTCATTCATCTCATCGACATTAGTAAAAGAGGTGGCATTGCATGGTGGCGATGTCAGTCAGTTTGTTCACCCCGCAGTGAGCAAAGCGCTTGAAAAAAAGGATTAAACCGTTCGTTATGATCATCGATAAACTCAAAGCTTATTTCGCCGCCGCAGCGGTGGCTAGCAGCCTGCTATTGGCCTCAGTCGTACACAGTGCGCCTTGGGTGGATGTGTCGGATATTTACCTACGTGCCGATATTCAGGCGCTGGCCGATGCGGGGGTGATAACGGTACCTGTTAATACTTATCCGCTTATGTGGTCAGGGATTGGCGTCGATTTGAATAACATTGAGCCGTCTAAGTTAAGCCCAGCCTTGGCGGACGCATTTGCGCGGGTTAATTTTTATTACAATAACGCAGTAGGTAACCGGGGTAACACCAGCATCAAAGCGGTGGCAGCCTCTGATGCCGCAAGGTTCCAACACTTTGGCTCTGATTATCGTGAAGAAGCTGAGTTACAGGCGAGCCATGAATATATGGGCGAGCGTTTTGCCTTTAAGCTTGCCGCAACCGCCACTCTTGATCCACTCGATGAAGAGGAGTTTCGTCTCGATGGTAGTTATGTTGCCATGGCGCTTGGCAACTGGATGATCACTGCAGGCGCGATAGAGCAGTGGTGGGGACCTGGGTTTGACTCGGCGCTACACAAGTCAAACAATGCTCGTCCCGTTCCTTCGGTGATGATCAGCCGTAATAACGCTGCGGCATTTGCAACGCCTTGGCTCTCTTGGATAGGGCCATGGACCTTGACCACTGGCATTAGTGAGCTCGAAGAGGAGCGTGCGGTTGCTAACCCCTTGTTATGGAATATGCGAGGTAGCATCAGGCCGCTGCGCCAACTCGAGATGGGCCTGTCGTGAACCACTATGTTTTGTGGTGATGGGCAAGAGTGTGGTTTGTCTACCTTGTGGGATGCAATTGCCGGTAATACCACCTGTGTCAATGGTGAGCCAAGTTGCGATCCTGCGCTGCAAAGCAAAATCGGCAACCAAATGGCGGGTTTCGATATTCGTTATGCCGATACTTGGTTTGATATTCCTGTGGGCATCTATTTAGAGCGTACCTGTGAAGATTCTAGCGGCCCGATGCCGTGGGACTTAGCCGATTGCGCCAAGCTACTGGGGGTCGATAGCCGCCTCGATTTTGACCATCAGCAATATAAGCTGTTTTTTGAATATTCAGATACCATGGTCGCCTGCGGTGAAAATCAAAATGCGTTTAACTGTTTTTATGAACACAGTACTTACCAAAGTGGCTCTCGTTACTATGGCCGTTCATTAGGCAGTACCTATGATAGCGATGCCAAGGTTTATGTACTCGGGTTGATTGGTCAATTTGCCAATAGTCATGGTTTAACGTCGGTAGTACGTTACGCCCAGCTTAACAATGACGGTGTTAACCGTGGTGGTGAGTGGGCGCCGCAGCCGCCCAAAGAAGATCTACTCATGCTTGAATTAAGCTATCGTCTACCCCTTTGGCAAGGCATGATGAGTGTGGGGGGGACGGTATCACAGTCGAAGTTTGATACCGCCGACAACGACACCAATGCGACTTTGTTTGGCACCTATGAGTATCGTTTTTAATCTAGGTTGCTGGTGGTAATAAAAAGGCTGACAGTGTGTCAGCCTTTTTTGTGTTTCGTCCTTAACGGCGCTGGCACAGACCACAAAAGACCGTGGCTCTTTGGCCTAACTTAATCTCGCTTAACAGGTTACCGCATTGGGTACAGGTATCACCGCCGCGACCATACACATGCAATTTTTGGGCGAAATAACCGGGTTTACCCTCGGCATTGGTAAAATCTTTTAGTGTGGTGCCGCCCTGTTTAATGGCATTGGCGAGGATCTGTTTTACCTCAGCTACCAGCAGTGTCAGGCGTTCATTATCGATTCGCCCTGCTTCGGTTTGCGGATGAATACCGGCGGCAAATAGGGCTTCATTGGCATAAATATTACCGACCCCCACCACGATATGATTATCCATTAGGCACAGTTTTATCGCCTTTTTCTTACCCGCCAAGGCTTGCGCTAAATAATCGACATTAAATTCGCTTTGTAGCGGCTCGGGGCCAAGTTTAGACAATAAAGGGTGCGCAGCTTCAGGCAGCTCACACCATAGCCAAGCGCCGAAACGCCTTGGGTCGTTAAAACGTAATATTTTGCCGCTGGCCATGACTAAGTCGATATGATCATGTTTTTCAACCTTGGTCGAGCGAGAGACGATCCTTAAGCTGCCAGACATGCCTAAGTGGACAATCGTGGTGCCTGCGTCGGTGTCGATTAGCAGGTATTTGGCGCGGCGACGGATATGGCGTATGGTCTGCCCCACAATTTGCTGGGCAATATCAGGCACGGGCCAACGCAGCGACGGGTTACGTACAATGAGTGCGGTAACCTGCTGGTCGATAAGGTGCGGCGTAATGCCTTGGCGAGTCACTTCCACTTCGGGTAATTCAGGCATGGTATTCTCTATTTTGGGCTAGCGTTAATGATGGGCACCAGTGCGCCACGTAAACTGGGAGGAATTTGATACCAATTGCCTGCGGGCGATTTCAGCAGGCCCTCCTCGGGATAGATGACCCACACCTGCGGCGTAGCAATATTGGTAATTTGAATCACCAGTTCATGGGGTGTCGATTCTGGCGGGATCAGTTTGTTGATAGGTGAGACTAAAATCGAGCTCCAGGCATCGGCCCATTGACTGCAATTGAGGATCTGCGGCGTACATTGCCATGAAAATCCACCTTGGCTCAACCACACATCATCATATTGCAATTGATGTAACGGCGCGGCTTTATCAAATAGCGGCTGAGCGTCATCGGGGAGCGAAGGGGTCTCACGATCTAAAAAGGTGAGAATTGCCACCATAGCCACCGAGGCGAAGATAATGATGTTATTCCACTTTTTACGAGATAATGCCATCGTTGCTTTAACTCAATTGTTATCGATACAGATAATGAGTTTATCATCGAAAAAGCACTAGGGCATTATCTTAAGCGGGTCATTAGCCGCCGGTGGTATTCATAAAACGCAGGATTTGCGTATCATCCTCGCCGCCAAAATGGTGCTCTTTAGGTTTGAGCTTAATGGCGGCGATAATCGCCTGCTTTAGCCGGCTTATATCTCCAGGGTATTGACGTACAATCGCCTTAAGGTCGACCGAGTTTTCATTGCCTAAACACAGCAGTAAACGTCCCTCAACCGTCACCCTGACGCGGTTACACTCATGGCAAAAGTTATTGCTGTGCGGTGAGATAAAGCCCACATGGATAGCACTGCCTGCCATGGTGTAATAGCGCGCCGGCCCGCCGGTACGTTTGTTAGACAGCATCAGCGGGTAACGCTGCTCTATGATGGCTTTCACCTCGTCACTGCTGCAATGACGGCTCTGTTTACGTTCGTCGATAATGCCCAAAGGCATCTCTTCGATAAAGGCAATATCCAGTTCGCGCGCGCGGCAAAACTCGATTAAGTCGAGCACCTCATCATCATTTTGGCCCCGCAGGATCACCGCGTTGACCTTGATCCGCTTAAAGCCTGCCGCCTTAGCCGCATCGATGCCCGCGATCACCCGATCCAGTTTTCCCTTGCGCGTCAGCTCAGTAAAACGTTCAGGTTTAAGGGTGTCGAGGCTGATATTGAGCCTATTTAAGCCAGATTGATGCATCTTGTCGGCAAATTTAGTCAGCCTTGAGCCATTGGTGGTCATCGACAGCTCTTGCAGCCCGGGTAACTTACCCAGCAGGCTCACTAATTGATCGCAATCGCTTCTCACTAAAGGCTCTCCGCCCGTGAGGCGAATTTTTTTGACCCCAAGTTCGGTAAAGGCTTGGCCAACCCAGGCCAGCTCTTCGAGGCTAAGCACCTGCTCTCTATCGAGAAAGCAGGGATCTTCGCTCATGCAGTAGACGCAGCGAAAATCACACCTGTCCGTGACCGAAAGGCGTAAATACTCGACGGTGCGGCCAAAGGTATCAACAATCAAACTCATACAAGATCACCTACAACGGCCAGTGGTGCGCTGGATACCCACTGGCCCGGCTAAAATAATGACCGCTTATAACAGGTCGGCAAAAGGCTGAATATACACAGTGTCGCCAGGGGCGAGTTGTTCATCCTGCTCGCCGATGACGATAAGGCAGTTGCCCTTGACCATAGAGCTGAGCATCCCAGAGCCTTGAGCCCCCGTGCTGCTAACATGCAGCTTGCCATCGACGCCTAAGTGATACACGCCGCGGCTAAATTCGGTGCGTCCGATACGGCTGCGTAGCTGGCAATCGGCGATGGCGGGTAGCAGTGTGGGAGCCCAAGCTGACTCGCCAGCTAACTTGCGCAGTGCAGGTTGGACAAACTGCATGAAAGAGACCATCACGGCCACCGGATTGCCGGGTAACCCAAAGAATAGGCAGTCGCCAATTTGACCAAAGGCCAGTGGGCGACCTGGGCGCATATTGATACGCCAAAAGTTAATTTGACCTACTTTGGCTAAGGCGAGTTTAATAAAGTCTGCATCTCCGACCGACACGCCGCCAGAGCTGATCACGGCATCGGCTTGTTGCGCCGCGCCTTGCAGCGCTTCCACCAAGGCCGCTTCTGAATCGTGAATGATCCCGAGGTCTATCACCTCACAGCCTAACTGTTTGAGCATAGATTTAATGGTGAAGCGGTTAGCGTCGTAAATGCAGTTGGGCTTTAATGGTTCACCCGGCTGGCAGACCTCGTCACCGGTAGAAAAAACCGCCACTCGTGGTTTGCGGTGCACTGCCAGCTGGCCAAAACCTAATGACGCTAGCATGCCTTGATGGGCCGCTTGTAGGCGGTGCCCAGCGGCCAGAGCCGTGCGACCCTTGGCGATATCTTCACCGGCTTGACGTACGTGTTGCCCTAAGGTGATATTACCGCTAAAGCTTACCTTATCACCTTGATCATCGGCCAACTCTTTCATCTGTACAGTGTCAGCGCCCTCTGGTACTGGTGCGCCAGTCATAATACGCACCGCTTCACCGTCATTTAAGCGGCCTTGATAACTGTGTCCCGCCATTACATCGGCAACAATCTGGTATTGGCTCAACATAGGGTCGCTATATTTAAAAGCGTAACCGTCCATTGCCGAGTTGGTCTGCTGCGGCACATCGACGGGCGAAATCGCATCTTCGGCCAATACCCGATTGCTGCAATCATCGAGGGCTACAGACTCGACTTGCGTCACGGGCTTAACGAAAGAGAGGATATTATCCACGCCTTGTCTGACAGATAGGCTGTTGCTGCTGTCCATTTCGCAGCCACACTCAGGCGCGGCTTGTAGCGGCACCTGGGTGGTTGATGGTGTCCAGTTTTTTGCATATTGGATAACAAAATTGGCGATCTGTGCGACGTTATTAATATCCAGTCGCTGCAGATCTGATGGCAGCTGGGTGTCATCGCAACAGGCGATCGCTTGAATATTAGTGTCGTGAGTATGGATAAAGGGTTTGCCGTGAGCGGCGCGGTGCAGTTCGATTTTCGGTAAGGCCAATTTTTTAAAGCCTTCGACCAAGACGATATCTATTTTGTCCTGTTCAATCTGCTTAAGCAGGTGCGGTAACTCTGGCGCATCGGCCACCAAGTCTTCAGTCATCAATGCCCAGCGTACATGGGAAGCAACCAGCATCTGGCGTGCACCGGCTTTACGCATCTCGTAACTGTCTTTACCGGGAATGTCGACGTCAAAATCGTGATGAGCATGCTTAATCACCGCTAGGCGGATCCCACGACGATTAAGTTCTGGGATCAGTTTTTTCAGCAAGGTGGTTTTGCCTGTACCGCTATAAGCACAAAATCCGAGAACGGGCACCGACAGGGGATTATTAAACGCTATGCTCATGTAGACCTCTAAATTGATTGGGCTATTGCCTCAGAAAGCTGTTGTTTTTGTTCTGGCGTGTTGACGTTGACAAAGGCATTGGGCTGGTCAGAAAAATCGCAAACCGCACAGTTATGTTGAGCGTACCAGACATCAATTTTACGCTCGCCAGCATCTAAAAATGCCTTCATCGAACTGCGTAGCTCAGGCTTGATCAGTAACACCACGGGTTGTTCACGTTTGCCGTCACTGGCCACGGCCATGTCGGCCTGCTGAGCGTCAATAGCCGCTAGCATTCTTGCCGCTAAATCCTGGGGTAACAAAGGGCAATCGCAAGGCACCACTAATAGATAATCGGCCAAGGTATGGCCTAGTGCGGTGATCATGCCTGCCAAGGGGCCAAGATAGCCAGAGTCTTCATCGCTTAATACTTTGAAACCAAATTCAGCATACCGATTTTGGTTACGATTTGCGTTGATCAGGATCTCCTTAACTTGAGGTTTTATCCTGTCAATGGCGTGCTTGATCATAGGTTGGCCATTGAGTTCGACCAAACCTTTATCGTTACCGCCCATACGTCTTGCCATGCCGCCGGCAAGGATCACCGCATCAATTTGCTGTGACATAGTGTAATTCCTGCTTATGTTGGTTGAGTCCCACAATGGGCGATGCTGCTGCATCGGTAGCAATAATCTGTTGCTGTTCTATTTGCCAACTTTGTTCACACAGGCTGGTGAGTGAACAGCTTTGATGACTACTGATAAGCATACCTGTTCCCTGTGTTTTTAGGTCACTTATCATGGTCAATACTAATTGCTGTGACAGTTTGTCCATGTTAGAGGTGGGTTCATCTAACATCAATAATTTCGGCCGCATGACCCAAGCGCGTGCAATCGCCAAGCGCTGACGCTCGCCACCAGATAGGCTTGCAGCTTGCTGTTGCATGAGGGGGCCTAATTGTGCCATTTCGACGGCGGTGCGTGTTCGCTGCTGTATCTCTTGAGTCGAGAGCTCGCAAAAGGGTTGCACATAATTAAGGTTATAGGCAACGTTGCCATCGAACAGGTAAGGGTGCTGGTGTAAATACACGGCTTTGCCTAGCAAAGGGTTGCGGCGCCACCAAGGCGATGATGGAAATCCGTGGGCCTGTAGGTTGCCACTGGTCGGGGCTTGTAAGCCGGCAAACAGCTTCATTAAGGTGGTTTTACCCGAACCGTTATCACCTTGCAGGTGTACGGTTTGCTGCTGGGTAATGCTGAGGTTATCGAAACGATATAGCAGGCGACTACCAAAACGCATTTCGATATTACTGGCCGTTACTTTAACCATAACTAGTGGCTCCTCGGCTCGGCTTTGCCTCTTAACGTGCCCAAGGTAAAGTTGAGTATTAAAGAGAGGATGAGTAATACCAGCCCCAAGGCAATGGCTTGGGCAAAATCGCCTTTACTGGTTTCCAGCGCGATAGCGGTGGGGATATTACGTGTGACACCAGCAATGTTACCGCCCACCATCATAGAACAACCCACTTCGGTCAAAATACGGCTAAAGGCAGCGACAATGGCCATCAATAACGGCACTTTCAATTCTCGGCAAATTTGCCACACAGAGCGTAGCCACGAGGCGCCTAAGGTGCGAGAGGTTTCCCATGCGCGTTTATCGACGCTGGTAAAAGCGGCTTGGCTCATGGCGATTAATACCGGAGCACAAATCATCATCTGTCCAAGGATCATCCCGGGTTGGGTAAACAGCCACCTCAAATCGCCCAGCGGCCCCATGCGAGTCAGTAATAAGTAAACCAATAAGCCAATAACCACGGTGGGGATAGATTGAATAGTTTGAATTAAATTGGTAGCAAACCAGCGGCCGGGGAAGGGGATAAATGCCAATAGGAAGCCTAAGATCAGTGACGGCAGCAGGGTAAACGCCAGCGCTGCAAAAGAGACTGAAAAAGAGACACTGACAATGGCCCATACATCAGGGTCCAATGAAAACAGCAGGCTTAACGCCTGCTGTATAAGGGCTAACCAGCCTTCACTCATTCGCTATATGTTGCCTTAAATAGTTGCTCACCATTGACGGTGTAGCTGTTAATCATATTTTGTGCATCCTTGCTGATTAACCAATCACTTAACGCCTTAGCTCCCTGATGGTTTAGATCGGGATATTTGGCAGGGTTAATCAGTACAATTTGATATGGATTGGCTAATGCTGCGCCGCCATCGTAATCAATTGCTAGGTCAAGCTTGGCCTTATAAGCGACGTAAGTGCCGCGGTCAGATAAGGTGTAGGCCTGAAGTTCATTCGCCATTAGTAGGGTTTTGCCCATGCCTTGGCCAACTGAACGATAACCGTCGAAGTTAGGCTCAACGTTTGCCGCCTTCCACACGATAAGCTCTTTCATGTTGGTGCCAGAGTTATCACCACGCGACACGAAGGTTGCACCAGATTCGGCTATTTTAGCAAAGGCTTCTGCTGCTGTCTTACTGCTGCGGATCTTTGCTGGGTCATTTTTAGGGCCCAAGATCACAAAATCGTTTTCCATTATGCCACGAGGCATAACGCCATAGCCTTCTTCTACAAATTTAGCCTCGGCTGCTGGCGCGTGAGTCATTACGACATCGACATCACCTTGGCGTGCCAGTTTTAATGCTTTGCCGGTACCCGTAGCGATAACCTGTACTTTATAACCTGATTCAGCTTCAAATTTTGGCAGCAAGTTTTTCAGTAGGCCCGAGTTTTCGGTGCTGGTGGTGGTCGCCAGTTTAATCACTTCTTGTGCTTGTAGTGGTGATACGGTTAAGGCGCTAGCGATAACCGCCAGACTGAAAATGGATTTTAGGTTTAACATTGGTACTCCTTGGCATAGTGATAAGATGCGATTTGCCGCTCTCGCATATATTTGTTTTACAAAACAGTGATTAGTCAGCAAAAAAGGTGCCAATGCGGAATTTAAATAAAACATGTCTCAAGTCAGTTATAAAGTGTGAGACAGATCGCAAGGTCAATAAAATTTCAGCAGACATAATGTCCCAAAGTCATAGAACTCTGGTTCAGGGTGACCAATTCCCTGAGCTTTGATGCTAGAATCTGTTTAATGTGTGTCAAAATGTCCAAAAGAAGACAATATGAGCCAGCCAAATAAAGAGATGAAACCGTTACCGTCTGCCGTATCTGTGTTAATCGTTGACGATGAACCCGGAATGCGCAGTTTTTTAAAAAAAGCTCTGTCGAAGAAATTCGCCTTAGTAGAGACGGCTGGCAGTGTTGAAGATGCCGAACAGCTCCGCAGTCGCTGTCACTTTGATCTGTTAATTGTCGATATCCGTCTGCCGGGACGTTCAGGGATCGAATGGGATGAAGCCCTAAACGATAATGAGCGCCGCTCTGACATTATCTTTATGACAGGCTACGCCGATATGGATGTGGCGATAAAAGCACTGCGCGCCGGTGCCTCCGATTTTATTATGAAGCCGTTTCATCTAGAGCAGATGATGAAGGCGGTAGACCGCTGTATCGAGCGTCGCTTGCTTAAGCGTGAAAACCTGATGCTACGCCGCGAAGTCTCTATCGGTCAATCCTCAACCATTATTGGCAGCAGCGATGCCATGATGGAGGTGAAGCACGTGATTGAGCGGGTTGCACCGACCAATGCGGTGATCTTAATCGAAGGCGAATCGGGTACAGGCAAAGAGCTGGTGGCCAGACAGCTGCATCTCTTAAGTGGTCGTCAAGGGCCATTTGTGCCCGTTAACTGTGGCGCCATTGCCCCAGAACTACTTGAGAGCGAGCTATTTGGCCATGCTGCAGGTTCATTTACCGGGGCTAAAGGCAACCGTGAAGGGCTATTTAGTTTTGCTTCAGGCGGCACCATCTTCTTAGATGAAATAGGTGAGATGCCGCTAAAAATGCAGACCGCGTTATTGCGGGTGCTTGAGCAGCGCACTATCCGTCCGGTGGGCAGTGAAAAAGAGATCAAGATTGATGTGCGAGTGCTCGCGGCGACCAACCGTAAACTCGCCGACGAGGTTGAGGCGGGCAATTTTAGGCGCGATCTGTTTTATCGACTCAATGTGCTCGATATCGTCATTCCCCCATTACGCACGCGCCCAGAAGATGTGGTCGAGCTGACCCACCACTTTACTCGTCAACTGGCCGCCGAGCTTGGGGTTAAAGAGGTGGTGTGGAGCCATGAGGATATGTTGAAATTACAACAACATGAGTGGCCAGGAAATATACGCGAGCTGCGTAACATGATTGAGCGGTGTATTTTGCTGGGCAAGCCACCGGCAGAATATTGGAAGCAGCAACCTAAGTCAGAAATGTTAAACGAAGCCGGTTATCCGCTGAACTGGAGCCTAAAAGAAGTAGAAAAACATCACGTTACTGCTGTGGTGGATCTGCATCAAGGCAACAAATCGGCCGCCGCTCGCGATTTAGGCGTCTCAAGAAAAACTTTAGACCGTAAATATAAAGAGTGGTTTGAGCCAGATCAGGGTGAGGCGGAGAGCTAACGTGGCGTTTTTTCCTCGACTGTTTGGTGTTAACTGGCAACAACTGCAGGCCAAAGTACGCTACCGAATTTTAGTGTTAACCTTGCTGCCGATTTTATTGACCCTAGTTAGTCTGGTGTTTATTACCATTTATTGGAACATTAGCTACACGGGTAAGCAGCTGTTTATGAAGGTTAAAGCCGACCTAACCGTGGCGCGTAATACCTTGGTTGCGGTGCAGGCTAAACAAGAAGATCAGCTTAAACAGGTGATGGTGTCGTGGGAGTTTCAAAACGTCTTTCGTCAACTCGAACCTAAATCTCCCATAGTGGCTGATGAGATTAGCGTCTTGTTGGGGCAACAAAAGGCAGAGCTGCATCTCGACTTCTTGCGGCTTATCAGCGTTGCAGAGGCCGCGGCCGATCCTGACTTGCGGATGATGTTACCCAAAACCAATAATGCTGAAGCCGTTTCTGGACTGATGGTGCTTCCGCCACAGCGCTTAGCGCGCTTGGGCGAACAACTTGAAGCGGCAGCGGTGATCCCGCTTGTTGATACGCCACGCTCACAAAAGCCCAGTAAGGTGGTGGAAAAGCGCGGTATGCTCAGTCGCAGTCTGTTGCCCATTGTTGGTAGCGATGGCACCGTTGGCTGGTATCTTGATGGCGGCATTTTGCTGAACCGAGATATGCGCATTGTCGACCATATTCGCGATTTGGTGTACGACAAAGGTACGCTGCCAGAGCGATCTATCGGTACCGTGACGATTTTTTTAGATAACACTCGCATCAGCACCAATGTACCATTGCATTTTTCGCCGCAAAACAGCGAGAAACAGGGGCGCGCGTTAGGTAGCTTAGTGTCTGAAGAGGTGCGCCAAAAAGTCTTGGTTAATGGCCAGCTTTGGGTCGATAGGGCCTTTGTCTATAACGACTGGTTTATCTCGGCTTATGCGCCGTTGACCGATATTCGTGGCAAACGTATCGGTATGATCTACACCGGATTTTCAGAGTCGCCCTTTATTCATAATTACCTGCTTAATATTATCGAGCTCGGCACCATCTTAATGTTGGTATTACTGGTGTCTGGTTTGCTGGTATACCGCGGCGCCTATAGCTTATTACTGCCGATAGAGCGGATCCATCACGTGGTCAAAGCGGTACAGTCTGGGCGTAATTTACGTATCGGTTCACTCGGGCTGGAGCAAGATAATGAGCTGTCGAATTTGGCAGAGCAATTTGATCGCATGCTCGATTTACTACAGCGGCGTAATAACCAAATTCAAGCGGCGGCCGAACAGTTAGAAGTTAAAGTCGAAGAGCGCACCCGCAGCCTGCAAGAAAAAACCGAAGAGCTACAGCGTAACGTGGCCCTGCTAAACGAAACGCGCCAACAATTGGTAACCAATGAGAAGTTAACCGCGCTCGGTGAGCTGACTGCCGGTATTGCCCATGAGATTAATAATCCGACAGCGGTGATCTTAGGCAATATGGAGCTGCTTAAGTATGAGCTGGGCGATCAGGCGGCTGACGTTGAAGAAGAGATTGGGATAGTTATCCAACAGGTTGGGCGTATCAGCACCATTATTCGTAGCCTGTTGCAGTACAGTCGCCCCGGTGAATTTAACGCGCCGCTGGAGATGCATCAGCTGACGCCCATTATCGAAGAGATGCTGATTTTGGTGCGTCACTCGGTGCAGCAGCAGGAGGTGGTGTTGATCCAAGAGCTTAACGCCAGCTATCCCATTGAGGTTAATCGGCCTCAGTTGTTGCAGGTGTTGATCAACATGGTTGTTAACGCCGCCCATGCGATGGACGGTCGTGGACGGATCAAGATCCGCACCTACGACTGGTTGCAACGGGGTGAGCCTATAGGGGTTAAAATAGAGATTGAAGATGAGGGTAAAGGGATCCCTGAAGAGCAGCTCGGACGCATTTTTGATCCCTTCTATACCACACGTAAAGATGGCACCGGCTTAGGGCTGTCGCTCAGTTACGGTATTATTAAACGGATCGGTGGCACCATCGAGGTCAGTTCAATCTTAGGTAAGGGGACCATCTTTACCATTGGCTTGTACCACAAGGCTAAAGATGATCAATTAAACCCTCCTTATGGCGGGTTACATTTCTCCAGCAATATGAATAATAAAAATAGATCTTAAACTCCATCGATACCCAAAATGGCCGCTTTTGGGCTGCCGTTTTTATGACTAAGGATAAAGGCCGATAAGGTTTAGTGCTTAAATGAGGTATTGAGGGCGCTTAATTGCAGGCAAAAAAAAGCCGGAATAAGAATATTCCGGCCAAAAAGTACGTGAGCAATGTTAAGCATATAACTCAATCATTAAGCAGAGATGAAGTGCTAATTAAACTGAGTTTTGGAACGCACGTAAATGATAGTCATTATCATTTGGGTTGACAAGTTATTTACGTGTAAATAACAGCTCTATTGCGTTTAATTTAATAACTTGTTTAAAAACAATTTATTATTATCAACTTGATCCTTGTCTGCTTGCAGGCCAACCACTTTATAACCTTGCTTAATCAGCATCTGCAGCATGCTAGTAAACTGGTTATAAGTGTTAACTGCGATGAGATCAAATCCTTGTGCTTTTGCCCAAGCCTCTTGATCGGCCAGTAAGGTTTTGGCCAATCCAAGTTGTCTAAATTCGGGCAGTATGGCACCCAACCAGCTATAAAATTGGCCTGTCTGTTCGCTGTAACCTATTTTAAAGCCCGCCAACTCACCCTCTACACTCACTAGTTGAAGCAACATAGGTTTATTGGTTAAGCGAGTGCGATAATCTTCAATGGTATAACGACCATCAAATTCAGGTACTTGGCGCGCTAGGGTGATTAGGGTTTGCAATAAGTCATCGGTTAGCTCGCTATGACGGGCAATCGTCGTGGTGTACATCTTAAGATCTCCAGACAACAATGCCACCAAAGCGGCACTTGGAATTGATTCAAAAAGTGCCGCGATAATAGCCCAAAACAACTGGTCAGGCCAGTTTGTTGTGTGGTTTTGAGGCCAAAATTCGATCTTGCAGTACCTTAAGCAATACGCCGTAGGCTGGCAGGAACAGGCCTAAACTGACAATCAATTTAAAGCCGTAATCTACGGTCGCAATTTCCGGCCAGTGGGTAGCCATGAAAGTATCGCTAGAGGCGTAAAAAGCTACACTAAAAAACACTAAAGTATCAATAAGATTGCCTACAACGGTCGATGCCGCTGGTGCCATCCACCATGATTTTGCGCTTCTGAGTTTGGCAAATACGGTAATATCCATAAGCTGTCCCACCAAATAAGCGGCAAAGCTGGCAAAGGCGATACGAAAGACAAAGCTATTGAATTCGGCTAACGACTGCGCTCCTTGAAAGCTACCTTGATGAAACAATACCCCAATAAAATAAGAGATAGCTAATGCCGGTAACATGGCTTTAAGGATAATTTGACGTGCATGCTGCTGACCGAAAATCCGCACGGTTAAATCTGTGGCGAGATACACAAACGGAAAGCTAAACGCACCCCAAGTGGTGTGAAAGCCAAACAGTTGAAAAGGAAGTTGAACTAAGTAGTTACTGGCTGAAATGATCAGAATATGAAAACTGACTAACAGTAATAGAGCACGCTGCAATTGCGCGCGAGATAACATTAACATCTTGTGGCCTTTTTAGTGGTTAATGCGGGGTGAGGGAACCCGCTATGGTAAAAGTTATCCATTGTGTATCGCCTTAAGCTTATCGCTTATGACGACACCTTGCTCACGTACCCTACTTAAGTACCCTTAAGTTATGAGCGTGACCAGTTGCAATGGAGTCTATCGATTTGGGCGGCAAATTATAGTGAATTAGCCTCAATGAGCAAGCACAATTGACGTTTTTATCTGCATTAGGCCAGATAATCTGCGTCCATTGGAGGGTTAATCTGTCTATTTTGCTAGGCAAAAACCAGCATTAAGTGCGCTTTACGTCTGCGATTTTTACACTTCGGTGAGTATCGAAAGTATCGTCGCCAATTTATTTTCTAGTTCGTCCCATTCGGCGTCAGCTTCGGAGCCTGCCACAATCCCAGCTCCAGCAAAAAGGTTGATTCTGCCCGGTTCAATCAGTGCGCTGCGAATGGCCACGGCAAATTCACTTTCATATTTGTTGAAGTAACCACAAGCGCCAGCATACCAACCGCGGGTATATCCCTCGCGTTGGCGAATAAAATTAATTGCCGACTCTCTGGGTAAACCGCCTACCGCTGGGGTGGGGTGTAGGGCTAATAAAATCTGAAAATCGTTTACCCCAGGTTTGAGTTCGGCTCTGATAGCGCGGTGCAGATGTTGAATATGGCTAAGTTTAAATATCTTAGCGAGTTCATCGGCGCCGACATAGTTACTCAGTGGCGTGAGTGCATCGACAATATGTTGGCGTACCAGTTGGTTTTCATGGCTGTTTTTACAGTCATCGATTAGCGCTTTGGCAAGCTGTGCATCTTCCTCTTCATTAAGGCCACGGGTGGTGGTGCCCGCTAATGCTTCGGTAAACAACTCGCGTTGACAGCGGCGGTATAAGCGTTCGGGCGTGCAAGAGATATAGGCACTGTCTGGGCTAAACTGGAAGCCAAATTGAAAACTGTTTTGATTGCGCCCCTGCCAACTGGCGAGCAGCATCCAGGGATCGACTTTTTCGTTCACTTCCAGTTGAGTAAGTCGTGATAGCACCACTTTGGGGGTGTCTTGAATAAATTTATCTTGGGTGACCTGATTAACCAGTTCACGCCAGCGTTGTTGATTAGGGCGATCGCTGCGACTGAGCAGGTGAATTTTATTGGGCGCCGATAAGGGTGCTGGCGGTGATAATTGCTGCAGTGCATCGAGCGCAAATCGCCGCTCGCTTTCGATGTCATTGATCTCAATATTGAGATTAATTAATAACTTGTACTCATTACCGCTGCGGCGTAATTCGATACGAGGCAAGATAAAATGTGCCCGGCCATATTCTGGCCAGCAATCAGTGTTGCGGTCGAACGCCACGCCGCCGTAGTAGCGGATCTCTGGATTGCTCGACAGTGCGCGTTGCTGTTGATACGCAGCGCACAGCTGACTGTCATCGACAGCATCTTCAAATATAAAATCTTTGCACGACCCGACGGCAGCGACCTCTTCTTGGGTGTCACGCCCACGCCAATACACCTTGGGGTAACAAGACTGGCTTGCTAACCATGCGATAGAGGGTAAGGGAGCCACAGGCACAGATAGCTGGATAATCGGCTCACCGTACTGATGGATCTCAAGTTGCTCAAGTGTGCTAGTTAAGGATGCTATAGCTTGGGATAGCGAGAAAACGCTCAATAAATACTCCAGCTTTATCGATAAGTATCTTTGTTTGATGGCCACAGTAGCGCCAAATATGCAATGCAGAAACTTATTGTGTATTGCTAATAAGAATCTTTCCCACAACCTAATGCGCCGGTAAAAGACTGTCAAGTTACAGGGGGTTAAGCTGTGAACTTGTCCAAATAATGCTTATTTTTATTCGACTTAACTTAATGCATAAAAAGTGAGTACTTTTGTCTTAATCCAGTTTAATGTTGGACAAAATGTCCTTTAACGAATTGCTAAAGTACAGACAAAGTACTAATTAGTCGATCTAGGTTGGTTTTTGTTTTTTGCAGGCTTGAGGCTATAGACGTTAGATTGAACAATAGCACTATTAGCTTACTGAGAGTGTTAATTAAAAATGTATAAAAATCAAAAAATAATCAAATTGTCATTGGTCGCTCTTGCTGTGGGCAGTAGCCCTATGGTGTTGGCTGATAATGCCAATAGAACCCCTATTTTAGATGTGTCAGAAGTGATTGTAGTGACGGGCGAAAAGCCAACGGCGCAGCAACAGAGCACGACCACATGGCGTATTACTGCCGATGAAATCCAAGCATTAGGCGTACAGAGTCTCGATCAAGTGCTTAAAAATGCCCCGGGTGTGTTTGTACGTGTGGGTGGGCAAGGCACTCCTCGTGTCGATATTCGTGGTTTTAAAGCGCGTCATGTCATTTATCTTATCAATGGGGTACCCGCTAATGGCGCCGAAGATGGTCAATTTGATCCCAGCGTGATCCCCGCGAGTCAAATCGCCTCTGTGACGGTATCAGTAGGTCCAACGTCTGTGCTGTATGGCCCTGGTGGGGCGGGCGGCGTGATCAACATTCGCACTAAAGAGGGCGATAACGCTCCTTTGCTGTCGGGGCACCTTGAAGGTGCTGACAATGATACTTTTGCCGGTGACGTGACCATGGCGGGTTCAGGAGCGCAGTGGCAAGGGTTACTCTCGTTATCGAGACAGCAAACCGATGGTTGGCCTGTGTCTGGCGATCAACCTGATACCGAGTTGCAACACGGTGATACGCGTTTAAACTCAGATAAAACGGTCAATAACCTGTTCGCTCAAGGCACCTATTGGTTATCGGATCGTACCGAGCTGATGGCGAACGTTAACTTGAGTGATGGTGACTGGGGTAAGCCTGCGGTTGATGGCACTACGAGTCGTAACCCTAAATTTGAGCGAGTCGATGATTACCAGGCGCATACCGTTCAATTGGGCATGGCACATCAATTTAATGATAGATATACCCTACGTGGCTTTGCCTATCAAAACCAATCTGACGTGTTAGAAAATCGTTATGTCGATGACAGCTATCAATTAATCGAACAACGCTTAGATGGCCGCTCAATTGTGAGTGGCGCTAACGTGCAATTAATCGCCGATTTTAATGATGGCCAGCTATTGACGGGCTCCGTGTTAGCCGAGCGCCAAAGTTGGGAGTCGAGCAGCGAAAGCTTCGACACTAGCAGCTCAGGTGCGGGTGGCGGTAGCGGCTCAGGCACGGGCGGCGGTAGTGGCTCAGGTACGGGCGGCGGTAGTGGCTCAGGTACGGGCGGCGGTAATGGCTCAGGTACAGGCGGCGGCTCAGGGGAAACCTTTGACGATGCTTCATGGATGTACACCGCGGCGCTCGAGTATCAGTATCAGCAAAATAATATTGGCGCAACAGTAGGTGCGGCATTGCATCAACAAGATCGCGTGCAAGATGATGAAACCGATTATTCGGCGCAAGTTGCAGGTTATTGGCAGGTATTAGATGCGACACGGGTGAACTTGGGGGTTGCGCGTAAAGTACGTTTCCCATCGATGCGTAATCTGTATTCCTTATCTTCGGGTAATGAGGCGTTGCAAGCGGAAACCTCTGAGCATATCGAGCTGAGTCTCGATCAAGGTTTGGGTTATAACACCGACTTGAATATTGCCGGATTTTACACCGATGCCGACAACTATATTGCCAAAGATAAGGATGGCGTATACCAAAACATGGGACGCTACCAGTTCACCGGCGTCGATGTGTCACTGCGTAACCAAAGCATCGATAAGCTAGCCGTAACCTTTACCTATAGCTTCCTCGACAGCGAAGATAAAGACGCTGCACCTGGGCTAGAAACCTTAGAGTATCGTCCGCGCCATCAATTAAGGCTACAAGCCGATTACGAGCTGCCTTTCGCTATGCGTATCAATATGAATATTGAGCACATTATGGGGCAGGTGTTTCAACAGCAGCAAAAGGTCGCGGGGCAGAACGTCTTAGTCGAACAAGATTTAGCTGACTATACCTTGGTGGATCTCAACTTAATTCAACCTATTATGGGGGATAACTTATCTGTGTATCTGCGTGCCAGCAATTTGCTTGACGAACACTACTACCAGAGTGAGGCGTTACCTCAAGCGGGTAGACAGGTGTTCTTGGGCATCAACTGGCAGATATAGACTAAGTGCTCTGATGCAGTTACTTCAATTGCGACAAATCAGTTTTCATTATCAAACAGCGGCTAAGCCGCTGTTTGACGATCTTGATTTTACTATCAATGCAGGTGATTGCCAGATGATCCACGGTCATACCGGCTCAGGTAAGTCGACCCTGTTAAAACTGATCTTAGGCGTTATGGAGCGCCCCTTTGCGGGCGAACGTCATTGCGCGCCGCAGCTGTGCTTAGGTGTCGTGATGCAAGATCCTAACGTGCAATTGCTGCGGCAAACCTTAGGCGCCGAGGTGGCATTTGCATTGGAAAACTTAGGGGTGGCCGCCACAGATATGCACGCCAGAGTGAGCCAAGCCCTGCGTAAAGTCGGGCTGTTTATTAGCTTAGAAACCCCCATAGAGACCCTGTCGTTAGGGCAAAGATACCGTTTAATGATTGCAGCGCAGTTAGTACTGCAACCCGATATATTGCTGCTCGATGAGCCGTGGGCACAGCTTGATAATCAAGGGGTACAGGAGCTCACAGCCTTACTAGCGCAGCTGCAACAGGCCGGTATGGCAATCGTGATTGTTGAGCATCATAAGCGTGCCTTTTCGAGTTGCGTGACCCACAGGTGGCTACTTGATGCCGGGCAATTGCATGCTTATCAGGAGGATGATGCCGAGCTTGATCCTGCGCTGCTTGGTATTACTGGAGGGCGGGCGAAGCCTAATACGTCTGCGATGCAGGCTCCAGTTATCCATGCCGCGCCTTTTAAGGTGGGTTTTAGTGGCCAGCCGTTATTGTTTCAAAGTGACGCTCTGCATTTGTACCCTGGTGAAATCGTGGCCTTAACGGGTGACAATGGTACAGGCAAAAGCACCTTACTTAAATGTTTAGCCGGTATTCAGGCCGATGTGGGTAATCTCGGTATTTCAGTTTTAAATCAACGTCCTAAGTTAGGTGTGTATGGGCATCAATTGGCGCTATTACATCAACGCCCAAGTCGGCAGTTATTTGAGTCAAGCGTCATCGAAGAGATGCAATTTAGTTTAAAACGTTATGGGTTGCCGCTCGAACGTGCGCCGCAAATGCTCGCCAGATTAGGCTTGTCGGCGCTGGCTTCCCAATCGCCTCACCAACTCTCTTATGGGCAGCAGCATTTAGTGGCGCTTGCGTCGTTGGCTTGTTTGCAGCCACAAATTTTGCTGTTGGACGATCCCTTTGCAGGGCTCGATAGCGGTTTTTTCTGTCAGGTGGCCAAGTTAATTTTAACTCTGAGTGAGCAGGGCTGTGCCATTGTGTTGGCTAGCCATCGACCGCTGGATTTATTGCCTATCGATCAGGTGTGGCACATTAGCGATAAGCGCATGCAATGTTTCGCGGGTGATGGACTGACTCAGCATGAGGCCTATTCTCGTGTGGGTTAAGCAGGGGAAGGCGCGGCGTCATTTGGTGTCGGCAGACAGCCACACGGCACAGCACTTTATCGTTAAAAACCCTAAGTTGTGCGCCTTGTGTATCTTGTTAAGCCTGTGTCTTTCGAGCTGTGCTTTTTTTGTACCCAATCAATACCTACCCTTTATCGCACTGTTTAATGGCGTGCTGTTACTCCAAGGGCGTTATTTGGGAGGCGGTGTTAAAGGATTATGCTTACTGTTTACGACTCAGCTGGCGATCACCTGTGCGCTTTATTTGTTGCTGCATGGTGGCGAGCGGATAGATGAGGCAATGCTGGCGGTGATACGCATATTACTGGCGATTATTCCCGGCTGGTGGTTATCTATTACTTGCGCTCCCCAACGTATTGGCGAGGTGTTGAGTTGGTGTATGCCGCATAAATGGGCCTTCGTGATGGCAGCCTGTTTCAGTCTACTGCCACGAATTGGCTTGGAGGCGAAAGATACTTATCAGATGCAGGTGATGCGTGGTGCGAACATTACGCCCAAAGCCTTGTGTCGACCAAAACATTGGGGCGAGTTGATTTATTGCGTGCTCTACCCGTTATTAATTCAACTGCTAAAGCTGTCTAAACAGATGGCCTTAGCCGCTAAATTGCGTCGCTTTGGTGTCCACCATAAGCGAACCCACTGGCCCGATTAATGAGATTAAATTACATGCACAATAAAGGTTTCACGCTGCACGATGCCCTTTTTATCGGTTTTTGCGCCACGCTCTTGGTGGCCTTGAAAGGGATGCTGCGACTCAAGTTAGGCTTGACCGGACACTCGATGTTTTTGATGACTTTCTTTTACCTGATCTGTTATGGCGCCGTTGGTAAAAAAGGGGCGATCACTGTGTGTGGCGTCTTGGCAGGTTTAATGGCGATGATGTTGAGCGTCGGCAAAGGGGGGCCATTTATCGTGCTTAAATTTGCCTTGCCCGCCGCCGCCATGGATCTGTGCTTACTGGTATTGCCGACTGTGCTGGCACTCAGGTGGCGCTGCATTATCTTAGCCTTAGTGGGTACAGTAGCATGGGCCAGTAAGGGAACGATTGAGGATATTTTAGTGGGACTGAGCTTTGAGGTGGTGTTATTACAGCTGGGTAAAAGTTTAGTGTTTGGTGGTTTTTTTGCTGTACTGGCGGCGTTATTGGTGCCGCCAGTATTGCAACGTTTGAGAAGTCATGATCTGTTAGACCGTGAGGAGCTGTAAGTATGAAACGTCAACAGGGGTTAACGTCTTGGTTGGTCTGTATCGATGATACCGATGATATTGGCACTAAAGGTACGGGTGAGATCGCCGAAGAAATTGCCTTCAAATTATCGGCAGGACAGCCTAGCCGCTGCGCGTTTGTGACTCGCCATCAGTTATTTGTGCATCCAGATATTCCCTACACCTCACACAATAGCGCCATGTGTTTTCAAGTGCGCACGCCTCTGTGTCAGGCTCAGATCCTAGAGATAGCCGTTAAACACTTACAGCAAGAATGTGCACCGGCGTCAGATCCTGGTATCGCCTTGCTGGATCTTCAGGCAGCTTGTGATCATCAAGCCTTAATCGACTTTGGGCTGGCGGCTAAGAAGGTGGTGAAAACCAAGGCCGAGGCTTACGCGTTGGCGCATGCACAAGGTATTCATTTGAGTGAGCACGGTGGCACAGGCCAAGGCGTAATTGGTGCCATGGCAGGCTTAGGGCTGCGTTTGCAAGGTAATGATGGCCGGATCAAGGGGCAATTTAAGCTCGCGGGGCTGGAGGCTGGCATAGTGGAACTGTCGGTTGCCGAGGCCATTGAGCAAACTGGGGTCGATTGCGTGTTAACCGACAGTGGTGAGTCACTGTGTTTTAAAACGCCGTTGCAGCTGTCAGGTAAGGTGAAAGCAGTGTACCGCGATCATCAAGTTTGCCTGTTGGTGTATCAGCAAGAGGGTGTTTGGCGCAACGCCCTAAAACAACAACTGAAGCATTATTAATGGGGCCGCTATGACACAGTATTTTAGTCTACATCAGGGACGTTGGCAGTTAGCCGTTGAGGCTGACAATTATCAAGCGGCTCGTCATATTGCGGCTCAGTGCCAGCACTTTATCGCCGACGACGAAGATGAGCAGGTCGATGATCAGCTACGCTCTTGTGTCAATTGTGCTCGCCGCCGTTGGTTAGTGGACGCGATTGAATGTACCGTATTAACTGCGAGGTAAGGTGAGTTAACATTCTGTTTATGTTGGCATAATTTATTTCACCGCTGAGCCACCTAAAATACGCAAAAATGAGTGGTAGTTTTAGTGTGCTCAGCATAACATGGCGCCCTTAGAGCTTGATGTTGTGAATTGGCCCTGTTGGGCTGGATCCTGACTAGATTGAAAGTGGTTAGAGAGCTCGTGGTGAGGCTTGGCGCAGATGGTGAAACAGTGGGTAACAAAGCGGACATTATAAAAATTGCAGTGCGGCGCTTGTCTATAGGCATGTATGTCACGGCGATAGAGCGGCAAGGTCAAGTTAATATTGCTCATCCTGGGCAAATTAAAAGTACTGCGGCTATCCAGCAGCTAATTAAAAATAACCTCAAATATGTTTGGGTCGATGTTAATCGTTCGGACCCGAGTTGCGGCCTAACGCCTCCTAAAGTCGCGCTGGCACCGGCTCCTCCTATCGTAAAAAAAATCAGTCGAGAACAGTCACAAGATAAAGCCAAACGCTTAATGGCAGAGGCAAAAGATCTGGTGCAAAAAGTCTTGTCTGAAACCTTTGAAGGCAAGGTGGTTGCCGTTGAGCCGTTTGAAGATTTAGCAGAGAACATGATTGAGTCAGTCATGTTAGACGCCGATGCCTTTAAATGTATTTCAGCGCTGCGTTCTAAAGATGCCTATTTGCTGGAACACTCTATCAATGTGGCTTTTTTATTAGTGACCTTTGGTAAGTATTTGGCCCTTGAACGCGACGTGCTTAAACAGTTGGCCGTGGGTGGGATCTTGCATGATATCGGCAAGGTGAAGGTCGACAATAAAATACTGCACAAGCCAGGAAGGCTGACGCCTGAAGAGTTTGAGCATATGAAACTACATCAGGTATTTGCCCAAGAGATACTGGCAGAAACCCAAGGCTTGTCACAAATCAGTCGTGATGTTTGCTTAATGCACCATGAAAAGCTCGATGGTAAAGGTTACCCTAACGGTATTGCTGGCGAGCAGATAAGTCTGCATGGCCGTATGAGCTGTATTGTCGACATTTTCGATGCGCTTACCGCCACCCGTTGTTATAAAGAGGCGATGAGTCCGGCCGCGGCGTTTAAGATCCTACTCAGCTTAACCCCGTTTCATTTAGACGAGGCATTAGTGTATGAGTTTATTCGCTGTATCGGTATTTACCCAGTAGGCTCTTTGGTGCAACTGTCTGATGGCCGCGTGGGGATTGTGTGGGATGCGAAAGACCGTGATGCTCTGCATCCCGTGCTTAAGTGTTTCTACTCTAACACCCATAAACGCTACACAGATGTGGTGATGGTGGATCTATTAAAACATGATGTGCATATCGAGCGTGGGCTCTCGCCCAGCAGCTTAGATGTCGACCCGACGCCCTTCTATTAACCAGCCGCTTCAGCGCGATTACGCCACCATCATCTTGTGCCACAGCCGATGGTAATAGCCCGTCGTTCGGCTGGTTAGCTTATCCAGCTATTTGTTAGTAATAATAGATATTTGGCGAATGCTAGATGTCGATAAATAATGGCCACTTCAACATAGCGCCCAGCGGAGGCAAGATGGAAAAGTGGCTGCTCATCATCTGTTGTGGCGTCTTCGTGATGGCCTCAGTGCTCACCACTGGCCTGACTCGTGCCCTTATTGATATTGGGGCATTTGTGGTGATCTTAGCCTTAGTGTGGCGGATAAACGGCTCAACTAAAGTGAATGATATACAGTAACGAACCGACCCCAATTGCGACCCAAAGCAGTAAGCCTAATATCATCGGCTTGGCACCCGCCTGACGCATCTTGCGCAGGGTGATACCGGCGCCTATCAAAAATAGACACAAAACCAGCACCCGCTTTGACAACATGAAGATGGCCTCATAAGCCACCTGCCCTTGGGGGAGGTAATGGGCGATAGCGATGGCAACACAATAAAACACAATAAATAGCGGCACAGATACCCTGCGCTTGTTACCGCCAAATACCATGGCGCTAATTAATGCCAGTGGCACTATCCACAGGGCGCGCGCCAGCTTAATGGTGGTGGCGGTGACTAAGGCTTCATCACCATAGGCAGAAGCCGCACCGACCACTGAGGAGGTGTCATGAATGGCGATAGCGCTCCATACACCAAAGTGATACTGGCTCATCTCCAATAGATGCCCTAAGGCTGGGAACAGAAACAGCGCCACCGAGTTAAGTACAAATACGGTGGCTAGCGCCAGAGCGGTTTGTTGGCTGTCGGCTTTAATGGCCGGAGACACTGCGGCAATGGCGCTGCCACCACAGATGGCGGTACCAGCGGCAATCATATGGCCGAGCTTGTGGTCTAGCTTGAGCAACCGAGTGAGCAGGGTGCCCAAGATTAAGGTAAATATAATCGAACCTAGGATTAAGCCGAGGTTGTCGAGGCTGACACTGATCGCCGTTTCAAGCTCAATACCAAAACCTAAGCCGATGATGGAATAAGCCAGCAGCTTTTTGGTTAACGCGCCGATATCCCATTGGCTGGGGACTAAGCCAAGACTCGCTAACGTAAAGCCCAGCACTAAGGCGATAGGTGAAGAGATAACCGGAGTTAAACAGAGTAGGGCGCACAGAATAAAAATCAGCCGTGAAGGCTGGTCAATGAGTTGGCTAAACAAAGATTTCATCTACAAGGTGATCGAGTTCTAGTGTGATTGTCGCAGTATAACCAGCACTAAGGCTCTAATGAATTCAATAAGCTTTATTTTAAGATTCAATTTTACTTAATATCTTTTTAATTAAGCTCTGCTTGGTCGATGATACTTTGCCGTGGGCAATACGCCTCGCCCACGGCAAAGTATCGACGGTTAAGGTAACAGTAATAAGCTGCCTAAGCCTAAGAAGATAAAGAACCCGACCACATCAGTCACTGTGGTTAAGATCACTGAGCCCGCAACAGCAGGATCAATCTTCATCTGTTTAAGTACAAAGGGGATCACTGTGCCCGACGAGGCCGCAGCCAAACTGTTAAACACTATGGCAACAAAAATAATGCCACCGAGCGGCACCGAGTTAAACCAAAAGCTCACCACCACCCCAATTAACGCGCCCAGCAACACACCATTAAAGGCAGCAATTTTAAGTTCTTTATCGAGTAGCAGTTTTAAGTTGCTGCGTTTTAAGTGGTTAAGTGCAATACCACGTAGCGCCACTGCCAAGGTTTGGCTACCAGCAATACCGCCCATGCTGGCGACAACTGGCATTAATATAGCCAGAGCCACCACTTGTTGCAGCGCATCACCAAATAAGCCAATGACCCAAGAGGCTAAAAAGGCGGTTAATAAGTTGGTTGTTAACCAGATAGCGCGCATTCTGGCGGCGACGGTAACCGGAGTAAACAGATCTTCTTCATCTTGCGCCGTTTCAGAGGCCAGCACTTCTAAGCTACGCTCTTTGAGGCGTTGCATCAAAATGGACACAGCTATCGCGCCAATGATCTTGCCCTCTTTTTGCACCGGATGCCACGCAAAGCCAGTCACGGGATTAAGATGTTGAGCCGCCTTGGTAATATCTTGATCGTCGTTGATAGGGTCGACCTCTACAATAATATTAGCCAGTGGCGTACTCGGGGCCACGTTGCGAAGCTGTTCTATGGTACATGCACCTTGGTATTCGCCTTGGGCATCGACGGCATAAACCCCAACAAAATCACGTTCGGGATATTTTTCGATGCGCTCTAATACTCTTCTCACGGGAGCTGTGGGGCGCGAGCGTAAAATATCATTATTGAGGTAACGTCCTACCTCCTCATCTTGATAGCTCAGTGCCTGTTGCATCTGCTCTATGGTGAGGGACTCTTGCTGCTCGAGATAATCTTCGACCACCTCGCTGGGTAAGATTTCGGCGAAGGTCAGTACGTCAATTTCTGTGATGCGCTTAAGCAGCTCTTGCATCTGCGCTTCGGTTAGAATATCGAGCACATGGCGAGCGGTTTCATAATGCAGCAGGTGCAAGATGCCCCAGCCGCGCTCGGCTGGAATATAGCGACACACTACCGCACGATATTGGTCAGTGATGGATTCGAGTAGATTAGCCAAATCGGCATCACTATAATCACTGATAAAGGCCAGTGAGGCCGATTCCTGCTCTTCAGGATGGCTGACAATGTCGATGACCCGAGATAATAGGTCGTCTCTTATCTCTTCTTCGCTAAGAGGCTCATGTTCAGGCATTGCCATGGGAATATCCTTGTAATCAAGCTAGTGACAGGCCAACATGCGGCGATGCGCCGTGGCGTACTACAGGCTGCAGTCCATTGATGGTATTGCCTTTATCCAATGCACTGGCCGTCTCATGTCGGCGATGATAACCGACATGAGGTAAAAGCGACTCTGCTAATATATTACTGAATCGCGATATTAACGATTGATTCCGTTAGCAGTTAAGTAAAAAGCTCTGCGCCGGATCAACCAACACTCGATCGCCCATCCCTTCGCGGCCGAGCAGCATCAAATAGGTCATATCCTGACGATTACTTAATGTCAGCTCGATAGGCCATTGATGATCGCCCAATTGCAGTGTCGTCTGGATAACACAACGCTGCTCAACTTCACCATTAGAGGATTTTATCCGGCGAGAGTCATGCATTGGCGCCTTACAGTGTACCGTCTGCTCCAAATTATATACATCGGGATGCAGATCGAATTCGACATAAGGACGGCCGCCAACTTTAACACGTTTTAGGTTGTCGACGTGTAGTGATGATGTCTTAGCACCCGTATCGATACGCACCTGCAGATCGCTAATACCTAGGTCTGGCAGGTGGCATATTTCTAAATTTCCGATAATGATTTTTTTCATGTTTTTTATCCCTAACAAGATAACGTTAACCCGCTATGATGAGCGTTTATATGACGGGCGTGGCGATAGGGGTGATCTGCTCATTCATGATCTCGATATGCTCAACCACTTCATCGGCAGCACTGCCAAAATAGGCGATATGAAACATAGCATCCCCCTCTAAAACCAAGGGAATATTTTGCTTACCTATGACGATGCCGGCGCGATTAGAGGTTACCTGCTGGATCAATTCGCCCATAGGGTTGTTGATTTCGGCCAACACTTCGCCCTCTTCAACATAGGCGCCTAGCTTGGCAAATTCACACACAAAACCACTGGCGGCGGCGCGCGTCCAGTCGCTACGGTTGGCCACAAAGGGGGCTATTTTCTGCCGTAAGCGGCGTTTACGCATTACGCCTAGAGAGGACAATACATTGAGTATGCCTCTGACCCCAGTTTGAATCGATAACTCATCAAAGCGCAAGGCTTCTCCAGCCTCATATAACAGTACCCGCGCGCCATTATTAACCGCCGCCTCGCGCAGAGAACCGTCACGCACGTTGGCATTGAGCAGCACTGGCACGCCAAAGGCTTGCGCCAAGGTTAATGTTTCGCCATCGTCTAAATTAGCCCTAATTTGCGGCAAGTTAGAGCGATGTATCGCGCCAGTGTGCAGGTCAATACCATAATCACAGTGGCGCACTATGCTGTTGATAAAGGTGTAAGCCACCCTTCCCGCCAACGAGCCTTTTTGCGATCCCGGGAAGCTGCGGTTAAGATCGCGCCTGTCCGGCATATAGCGGCTCTGGTTTAATACACCGTACACATTGACCATAGGCACTAAAATAAGCGTGCCTTTGGTGAGTTTGATGTTTAGTTGCAGTAAGCGACGGATGATCTCAATACCATTGAGCTCATCTCCATGCACGGCCGCACTAATAAACACCTTGGGCCCCGGCTTTTGGCCCCGCATCACATGTACTGGCATAGACACTTGGGTGTCGGTGTACAAGCTAGCAACAGGCAGTTGCAGCTGTCGCTGCTCGCCAGGGAAAATATCCACTCCGCCAATGTGTAAGGCTGAGTTATCCATTAGCCTTTACCACGTGTTTTGTTGGCATTGGGTTTGGCATTTTTTTCGATAAAGGCGTAAATCAGCCCAGCAACATCTTTCTCGGTCGCCTGTTCGATGCCTTCTAATCCAGGCGATGAGTTAACTTCCATTACCACAGGGCCATGATTAGACTGCAAAATATCCACGCCACACAGATTAAGCCCCATGGCCTTAGCAGCATTGAGTGCCGTGGCGCGCTCCTCTTTACTTAACTTCACCAGTTGAGCTACACCGCCGCGGTGCAGATTTGAGCGAAACTCGCCTTCGGCCGCTTGGCGTTTCATGGCGGCAACGACTTTATCGCCCACCACAAAACAACGTATGTCAGCGCCGCCAGCTTCTTTAATAAACTCTTGTACTAAAATGTTGGCTTTAAGCCCCATAAAGGCTTCAATTACACTTTCGGCAGCCTTAGTGGTTTCGGCCAATACCACGCCAATACCTTGGGTGCCTTCAAGCAGCTTAATGACCAGGGGTGCGCCGCCGACATTTTTAATCAAATCTTTGATTTTATCGGGTTTGCTAGCAAATCCAGTACGCGGTAGACCAATGCCTTTACGCGAGAGTAACTGCAATGAACGCAGTTTGTCGCGCGAGCGGCTGATGGCAACCGATTCGTTAACGCAAAACGTGCCCATCATCTCAAATTGACGCACCACGGCAGTACCGTAAAAAGTGATCGACGAGCCAATACGTGGGATCACTGCATCATACTGAGGTAATACTTTACCCATGTAGCGTACGGTCGGGTTGCTGCTGGTGATGTCCATATAGCAATGCAGCGTGTCGATAATATCGACCTCATGGCCACGAGCTTCTCCGGCTTCTTTTAGGCGACGAGTAGAATAAAGGTTTTCGTTTCTAGACAAAATTGCGATGCGCATACCTAGTTTCCTTAATAGCGACCTTAGGCTACCTAAGGTATAAAAAATTCCCACTTAGATCAGCAGGTAAGAATGAAATGTATTGTAATGATGGCATGTTAACCAAACAGTAACACATTTAACCGTTAGCAGGATTATTGCCGTTGATTAAATATAGCGATAAATCACCCAATCGTATTAATCTTGCTGCATTTGCTTTGTTTATCATTCGATTGTTTGCTGTTACTGCTTAAAAATAAGGACGCGACATTAGGGCCAAAGTCGTAAGCTGCAAAGCTAATTATTTTTGTCGTCACAACAAGGTTTTTTGCTTGTTAGCTTAACGGCTTTTAGGAAAGTGTCGGTGCTCGACTTAAACCATTGTTAATTGATGAATGGTGAATACTAACCGACCAGTACAGCGCATCACTGCTGATAATGATTATCGGGTGATTGAACCTTGGTAGGTACGAATAAGACGCTGTATAAAGCCATTATCGGCTTATCTTAACCAGAGCGCGGCGCAATAAAAAAGGTTATGCCCTTGAGGACATAACCTTTTAACCACTACCCATGGATTATCGATGCTTAGCCGCAGGCTATCAGCGCATCGTGACGAATTCCTCGGCGCCAGTGGGGTGAATGGCAACCACTGCGTCGAAATCGGCCTTGGTGGCCCCCATCTTCATGGCAACGCCAAATCCTTGCAGTATTTCATCCATGCCATAACCTATGCCGTGAATACCCACGACTTTTTCATTATCGCCAGCGCAGATAAGCTTCATTTTACAGGCTTGGCGATGAGCGGTGACGGCGGTATACATAGAGGTAAAGCTTGAGGTGTACACTTTGACATTGGCTTCACCGAACTGTGCGATAGCTTCTGGCTCTGTGAGCCCCATGGTGCCGATAGCAGGATGGCTAAAGACCACGGTTGGGATCAAGCTGTAATCCATTTTCGCCTCTGTCATGCCATTAAACAGACGCTCAGATAATAAACGTCCCGCTTTAACCGCCACAGGCGTTAATTCGACGCCGCCTTCGATAATATCACCGACGCAGTAAATGCCTTTCGCTGTGGTATTTTGCTGTGCATCGACCACGACATAGCCCTTATCGTTTAGGGTGACGTCGGTGTGCTCTAGGCCTATTTTATCGGTCGATGGTTTACGGCCAATAGCCCAAATAAGGGTGTCGACCTCATATTGCTCGCCGTTTTCTAAGGTGAGCGTTAGGCTGTTGTCGGCATTTTTGACCACAGATTGTGGCACGCTATGGGTGTGCAGGCTTGGACCGTTACTGGCCATGCTTTCCATTAAGGCTTCGCTTAGCATGGGGTCAAAGTTGCGCAGTGGTGCGTGTTTACGCACAAACAGATGGGTCTCGCTGCCCAGTGCATGCAGCACGCCAGCCACTTCTACGGCAATGTAGCCTGCGCCCACTACGGCGACGCGTTTAGGTTGTTCGTTGAGGGCGAAGAAGCCATCAGAGTCGATACCATATTGGGCGCCCGGAATATCAGGAATGGTCGGTGCACCGCCGGTTGCGATAAGGATATGGTCGGCACTGTAATGCTCGCCATTGACTTCGATGGTGTTGTTATTGATGAAACGACCATAACCGCGCACTAAGGTGACACCATTGTTTTCAAGGCCGCGGTCGTATGAACCGTGGATGCGCTTGATATAGGCTTCGCGGCTTTCGACTAGTTTGTTCCAATCGAATTTATTGACCGCCACATCGAAGCCATAATCTTTGGCATATAAGTGCATGGCTTCGGCGACCTGAGCGCCATACCACATGACTTTTTTAGGCACACAACCTACGTTGACGCAGGTGCCACCAAGAGCTTTTGCTTCTATCAACAGTACTTTAGCGCCACGCATAGCAGCGCGGTTTGCCGAGGCGATCCCGCCACTGCCTGCGCCTAAACAGATATAGTCAAAGTGTTGAGCCATCATTATCTCCAAATTCGAACGATTGCATATTGCGGTCATTGTAGGGGCAAACCGCTTGTCAAACCAGTGGCGTTTTTGGCTTTATGCAAAGACCATATGCTGAGTAAGTGCTTTGGGTTGATGGCATTAATGGACTGAGGTTAGCGCTTGTATTGGCATTTTTGGTAGTCGCTCACTGAGGGGCCTTCGGCGCCGCATTTCATACAGGCCCATTCGCTTCTACGGATATTAAGCTCATCCCGATGAAAGCCAAATTCGGGTTTAGATTGTGACCGTAATTTGCTTTTTAATTGGTTCATACGTTGATGCAGCCAACGGCAACTAGGATCATCGGCTACCTGTTGCCTCTGTGCGATGCGTTGACGGTTATCTTTTTTTGACTTTTTACTGGTCTCACGGCGCTGGGATTTAGATTGCTTAGTGGCGGGCAGATCCTGAGGGCGATAATGCAGCGCACTGCGGTGCTCGTCTGGGATCACGATAGGGTTACCTTCACTGTCTAATGCGCTGTCTGCGGGCAAGGTTATCGGTTTACTGGTTGGTGTCGTCGCGGGCTGGAGTGATTGTAACGGTTCGCCTGCTTGGGCTGTGCCGTCAATGGCATTGAGTATCATCAAGGTGATTATGGCGCTGCGGATAACATTAGGCATTCCTTGTCCCTCATGGTTGCTAAAGGCGTTCCTTGCCTTTATGTCAGCTTTAAAGCTAGTTGAGATTAGCCCTAGGTGCAACACGCTTTAAATGCGCGTTATAAGCTCCAGTTGAGGTGTAAGCCGGCAAAGGTATGATCTAAGTCGCCGTTATTGGGGCCCACCTCACGCTTAATATCTTGCTGGGCTAAGGTGTGGCTAATATGGCCCGACAGGGTCAGCTGTGGGCTGAATTGATATTGGATTTCGACGCCTAACTGTAAGTGGTTACGGCCATTATGTGCTTCAGTAGCATATTGAACATCTAAGCCTTGGGTGACATAAGGGGTGATAGTTAGTTGTGGTGAAAGCGCCCACTCACTGTGAAGGTTGGCTTCAACAAAATAGCCTGCAGCTTCAGTAGAGTAGGTATAGGCAATCGAGGGGGTGAGCCAGCCAATATTTGTGTAGCTAAGTGAGGCAAACAGTTCGTTATCAGTGCATTCTTCATCACCATAGACTTGGATGCGTTGGTAGCCTAGTGAGCCATCAAAGCGATCACCAAGAGGTAAGGCGTATTCTAGGCCGAGGTTCCATTCGATGTAAGTCATGCTATCGGCGCGCCCAACCGTGCCATATAGGGTGATATCGTGCTGTTGCCAAGCGGCAGTTGCCCAGTAAATGCCCCCCTCGTCCAAATTATTACGGCCTTGGGAAATATATTGGTTGTTCCATGCTAAGTCGATGATAACGTTATTGGAGGATGGCTCGAAGGTGATGATATTGTTTAGGTGTAAATCATCGACGCTGCCTGAGGGGATCATGTCCGCCGCCAATAGCGGCGTGCCAATTGTCAACAACGCTGTGGTGATCAAGGGTGTGGTCAAGCGATTCATGTTAAACATTAGCCTAAACAGAACGAGAATGGAGTGGATCATAGCGTCACCGAAATCAAACGAAAATGAGAATAAGTTGTATTTGAGACCGGCTTATCAATTATGTTTTTAGGTGCTGCGGGCTAACTCTTTTTTAAGCGAGATCACAACATTAATGTGTATCGGCTGCTAGAGAGCGTTATAGTGAGCCTTTTTAAGCGGGTTTGGTATCAAATGCTTGAATCACGTGGCCATCGCCCATATTTAGTGGTGTATATCTGTCGATCTTTAGAGGAAACAACATGAGCAATCCTTTGCTAAGCAAAGCGGAATTACCGCTTTTTTCGCATATTAAACCTGAGCATATTCAGCCTGCCGTCGAGCATGGGATTGAACAGTGTCGTCGCAAAATCGATGAAGTATTGGCCTCTGGCGGCCCATATACTTGGGATAATTTTGTGGCGCCGTTAGAGCAAGTCGATGATGAACTCAGCCAAATTTGGTCGCCAATATCGCATATGAACGCGGTGTTAAGCACCGACGAATGGCGCGCTGCCCATGATGCTTGCTTGCCGCTGTTGTCTGAATACGGCACCTATGTCGGCCAACATCAAGGCCTGTATCAGGCGTATAAATCACTTAAGGAATCGGCCGAATTTGCTAGCTTGAGTCAGGCGCAGCAAACCAGTATCGAGCATAGCCTGCGAGATTTTGAGTTGTCAGGCGTAGGATTGAGCGATGAAGATAAACAACAATATGGCAAATTGGTTAAGCGTTTATCTGAGCTAACCAGTCGCTTCTCTAATCAGCTGCTCGATGCGACGCAGGCGTGGAGTAAATTGATCACCGATGAGACCGAGCTTGCAGGCCTGCCAGAGTCGGCCATTGCAGCCGCCCAAGCCATGGCAGAAGCCAAAGGGCAACAGGGCTGGTTATTTACCTTAGATTATCCCTCTTATCTGCCTGTGATGACCTACAGCGATAATCGTCAACTGCGCCAAGAGTGCTATACCGCGTTTGTCACGCGGGCATCGGATCAAGGCCCGAATGCCGGTGAATTTGATAACGGCCCGCTGATGGATGAGATCCTTGCGTTACGCCACGAGCTAGCACAGCTGCTGGGCTTTAAGAGCTATGCCGAAAAGTCGCTGGCCACCAAGATGGCGCAGTCACCACAACAGGTGATCGACTTCTTAGAAGAGTTGGCAACACGCTCAAAAGCCCAAGGTGAAGCCGAATTAGCCGAACTGACTGAGTTTGCTAAGCAGCAGTATGGCGTGAGCGAGCTCGCACCATGGGATCTCACCTATTACGCTGAAAAACTTAAGCACCACAGATATGAGATCTCACAAGAGTTGTTGCGCCCCTATTTTCCTGAAGACCGCGTGCTGTCTGGGCTGTTCTATACCGTCTCGCGTCTGTTTGGTTTAACCGTTGAAGAGCAAACCGAGTTTGATACTTGGCATAAAGATGTGCGCTTTTTCACCATAAAAGATGCGCAAGGCCAGCACAGGGGCAGCTTTTACTTAGATCTGTATGCCAGAGAAGGTAAACGCGGCGGCGCTTGGATGAATGATTGTCGTGTACGACGTCAAACCGCTAATAGTTTGCAGCATCCGGTGGCCTTTTTAACGTGTAACTTTAACGCCCCTGTGGCGGGTAAGCCTGCGCTGTTTACCCACGATGAAGTGACGACCCTGTTCCACGAATTTGGCCATGGTATTCACCATATGTTGACTCAAATTGATGTGGCTGGTGTGTCTGGGATCAACGGAGTACCTTGGGATGCGGTGGAGTTACCGAGTCAATTTATGGAAAACTGGTGTTACGAAGAGGAAGCCTTAGCCCAAATTTCAGGTCATTTTGAAACGGGTGAACCATTGCCTAAGGCGCTGCTTGATAAAATGCTGGCGGCGAAAAACTTCCAATCGGGCATGATGATGTTACGTCAGTTGGAATTTTCGCTGTTTGATTTTCGTTTGCACCATGAGTATGACCCGCAAGTGGGGGCGCAAATTCAAGCCAAACTCGATGAGGTTCGACGCCAAGTGGCCGTGGTCCCCACCGCCGACTTTAACCGCTTTCAACATGGTTTTGCGCATATTTTTGCGGGAGGCTATGCGGCAGGTTACTACAGCTACAAGTGGGCCGAAGTGCTATCGGCCGATGCGTTTTCTCGTTTCGAGGAGGAGGGGATCTTCAATGCGGCAACCGGACGTAGCTTTTTAGAAAACATCTTAGAGATGGGCGGCAGCTTAGAGCCAATGACCTTATTTAAGCGTTTTATGGGCCGCGAACCCAAGATTGACGCCCTATTGAGACATTCGGGTATTAAAGCATAATATCAATGTGTTAGATAAAAGTGCCAACCTTTACGGTTGGCATTTTTGTATCAGGCATTCAAGGTGTAGGCGCGCTCTATTGCAAGGCGGCATTGAAGCGTGGCTTACAAATTACGCCAAATAATGTAAGGTTATCAACATCTGAAAACCTGATTATATTTTGTGATGATAAACCCCATCTGGCTACGAAGTTTTTGCACTTTGGTGGAATTAGGGCATTTCACCCGTACCGCCGAGCGCTTGCACATGACTCAATCTGGCGTCAGCCAGCATGTGCGTAAATTAGAAGAGCAGCTGGACACACCGTTGTTAGTGCGTGAGGGCAAGCAGTTTTCACTGACCGATGCAGGGCAAACCCTCTACCAACAGGGGGGCGGCATATTGCAGGCGCTGCAGCAGCTGCAACAGGCTGTTCGCCAAGACCCTCCCTTTGCGGGCATAGTGCGGGTTATGTCGCCTGGCAGCATGGGGTTAAAGCTGTATGCCGATCTGCTCGATTTGCAGCAGCTTCACCCTCAGCTGGTGCTCGATTATCGCTTTACCTCTAACTCAGGGGTTGAGCAGGCAATTGCCCAACTCGATAGTGATATTGGCTTAATGACACGGCAACCGACCTTAAGCGAAGTACACAGTCACAAGGTGGGGCAGGAGTCATTACTCCTGGTGACACCAGCGCAGTCGCCCTCGTTAACTTGGGCAAGCTTAACCCAGTTGGGGTTTATCGATCATCCCGATGGCGCCCACCATGCCAGTTTGTTGTTAGGTGCCAATTATCCCGAGTTTGAATACAGTGAGCCCTTGCCAACGCGCGGCTTTTCTAACCAGATAAGCCAGATCCTCGAGCCGGTGAGTCGTGGCTTAGGCTTTACCGTGTTGCCAGCCTATGCGGTTGAAGCGTTCACGCGGCCTGAGCTAATAAAGGTGCACGCCTTATCCGTCCCTGTTAGCGAGCCTATCTATTTGTGCTATAGACGAAAGTCGGCATTACCACAGCGGGTGCTGTCGGTGATAGATGTGATAAAAACACTCTTGTGAGCGTATGATAACAACACGCCGGATGGGCTCCGGCGTGTTGGTCTGCAGGCTGAGCCATTAAGGCGTGTAGTAGGTCGCCGCACCAGGGCCAACGGGTAAGCCTAAGGCAAATACCCAGATAAAGAAGAAGCAGGTTCACCCAATAAAGAACACGATAGAGTAAGGCAACATGGTGGCGACTAAGGTGCCTATACCTAAGTTTTTCTTATACTGGGAGGCAACCGCCAAGATAAGGCCGAAATAACTCATCATAGGGGTAATAAGGTTAGTAACCGAATCGCCTATTCGGTAAGCCGCCTGAATGGTTTCAGGGGCATAACCGACCAACATTAACATAGGCACAAAAATCGGAGCGGTCACCGCCCACTGCGCCGATGCGCTGCCCAGCATCAGGTTGATAAACCCACACATCATAATAAACAGCAAAAATACCAGCGGCCCAGTAAGACCAACGGCATTTAAGGCATCGGCCCCGGTAACCGCCAATACAGCGCCTAGATTGGTCCATTTAAAAAATGCCACAAATTGCGAGGCAAAAAACACCAGCACAATATACATGCCCATGGTGCTCATGCTGTGAGACATGGCGTCAATCACATCTTTGTCGCGCTTCATGGTGCCCACCACCTTGCCGTATACCAAGCCCGGAATGGCAAAGCAGATAAAGATAAAGGCGACGATCCCTTTGAGAAAGGGCGACCCTGCCACTAAGCCTGTTTCAGGGTGACGCAGTGGTCCGTTTTCCGGCACTATGGTCAAGGCTAAGATGGCACCTAACACCACTGTGGTGATGGCTGCAGCTTTAAGGCCACGTTTTTCTACTGCGCTTACGCCATCCATTTTTTGTGCGCCTAGGTCGATACTGGCTTCGCTAGCATCGTATTTACCCAGCTTAGGTTCGACAATTTTTTCGGTGACGAATGCCCCTAAAGCGGTGATCACAAAAGTCGACACAAACATGAAATACCAATTCACCTCGGGGCCAACTAAGTACTCAGGATCAATCATCTGCGCCGCGGCTTCAGTGATGCCCGACAACAAGGGATCGACCGTGCCCAGTAACAAGTTGGCGCTGTAACCGCCCGAGACCCCAGCAAATGCCGCGGCCAGTCCAGCCAGCGGATGACGGCCTAAGGAGTGAAAAATCAAGGCTGCCATAGGAATAAGCACCACATAACCCAACTCGGATGCGGTATTTGAGACGATACCAGCAAACACTATGGTTAAGGTGACTAAGCGCTTTGAAGCGCCCATGACCAGTGAGCGCATGGCCGCCGATAGCAGCCCTGAACGCTCTGCAATGCCCACCCCAAGCAAGGCCACTAACACAGTACCCAGCGGAGTAAAGCCAGTAAAGTTAGTCACCAGATTCGAGACTATCATTCGCAAGCCTTCGCCATTCATCAAGCTGACGACATGGATCAAGCCATCGGCACTGCGTCCAGGGGCACCTTCTGGGCGAGGATCTGTGACTGTGAGTTCAAAATAGCCAGCAATACCACTAATGACAATGACGGCGAGGCAAAATAGAGCAAATAAGGTGATGGGATGGGGGAGTAAATTACCAAGGCGTTCGACGATATTTAAAAAACGAACAAATAATCCGCTTTGCTGCAATGGCTGTTCGGTAGCCGTTGTACGACTCTCTAGGTCATCTTGTTGATCAAGACTCATGTACTTTCCTTCATTATGGACATCTTTGTGCCCTAAGTTGTTATTTTGTTATGTTTGGTGGCGCAATGTTTCTATGATGAAGCAAGAGTTTTAACTGAAACTTAAATCGGTAGGTGATGGGGTGCGGGCGTATAGATAAAAAAAGGCCCGCTCTTTGGGGATACGGGCTAAAAAATGATGATTGCCCCTAGCCAACGAAGGTTGTATTGGGGGAATTAAAGCATAACGCTTTAATTCTGTATCTAGGCTGAATAAGCGTATTTATCCCCTTGTTATATCCCGTTTTAGCGCTGCGATTTGGAGAGGCATTATTGGATAAATTTGGGCAAAAAAAATCCCTTACATTGGGGAAAAGTAAGGGATAAAAGCTGTGATTAACCCACAAGGTCAAGTAAGGTCAATGACGACTATTCTAGCGCTATAATGCTGTACCTAAGCTGAACCATACAGGCTTAATTTACTAAGGTTGGCTTGCGTACTATCGAGCTAAATTAAGGCAATATTAGCTATCGCTATTAATAAAGAGGTGATGGCTGTGACCGCAAAAATGAATATATATCCTAGATGATGCAATAAAATTATTGTTTTACTGCTTGTTTATTAAAGTTTTTATTTTATGCCTTTGTGTTTTAATGAGACTTTTGTTACTTTGAGGTTAAGTCGATTGCTTGCAGGGTATAACATTAAGCTTAGTTGGCAATATTTAGCTATTTAGCCGACACTTTATTGAAAATGGCTTAATTAAACATCATCTTGATTTTATGTGGTAAGCCGACAAATTACTGGAAATATTGCGTAAAATCGGTGAAGGTAATGCCTGCTCGCATACAAGAGCGCCTGCTGGTTAGGATAACCACAAGGCAGGCTGATAAACGTCAATAACAACATAATACACCATGACTATGGTAAGGGAGAGGTAATGCAAGGTTTACTGTTAGCTTTAGGGATAGTGGTCATTATTATCTACCTTTGGTATGTCAGCCTGATCAAAAAACGTAATGTCGTGCGCGAGGCGTTATCGGGGATAGACGTACAATTAAAGAAACGGGCTAACTTAGTGCCCAATATCCTTAAGATCGCTAAAAAGTTTATGGATCATGAGAAGTCGCTATTAACTGAGCTCACCGAGCTGCGAACACAAGTGACTGCTGGCTATGACATTAATGATCCCAAGGAAATTAAAGAACATTTAGCCAAGGCTGAGCAGCTTAATAATAAGATGGGCAAGTTAATGGTGAATGTTGAAAACTACCCAGAACTCAAGTCAGACAACACCATGCTGCATGCCATGAAGACTTACAATGAGGTTGAAGAGCATATTTCGGCGGCTCGCCGTTTCTACAATGCTGCTGTGTCTGAGCTTAATACGGCGGTAGAAGTGTTCCCCGGTTCAATCATTGCGTCCATGGCTAACGTTAACGCTATGCCATTTTATGAAGCCGATGAAGCATCGAAAACACCTGTTGATGCTGCCGATTATCTGTGATGGCCATGAATCGATAACGGTTTCGCGACAAGGGCATTGCGATGAACGTGCTTAGCTTTATTTTTGGCGCGCCGATAAAACCGGTGCGCCAGCCCCAGCGCTTAGTGGCGCCCAAAGAGGAACTCGCTCAGTTTAAGGCGCATTATCAGCAACACATTGAGCCATTAACGCGCAAATTTGAAAATCATCGCATTGCCAGTCTTAAGGCATTAAGACAGCGGTTCTATACCAGCATAGCGATAGTTGCCGGGTTAGCTGTCGTGGCGTTTCTCTTTGGCGCGCGCCACTATATTCAGGTGCCTTGGTGGTTACTCTTACTGCCGCTAGCAGCACTAGGCTGGTGGTGTTATCGTCCGGTAAAGCGCTACAAGAGTGATGTAAAACAGCAAGTTTTTCCTAAAATATTTAAATATTTTGGCGACGATTTTATTTTTAGTCCTAGCCACAGAATGAGTCAACCATTACTCAAACGCTCTAAACTCCTGCCCGATTATGACAATGCTTTGTTTGATGATTATGTTCAGGGTTCTCATCACGGGGTGGATATTGCCATTAACGAGCTTACCCTGACTAAAAAGGTTCGCCGTAACAAACGTACCGAAACCGATACTGTATTTCGCGGTGTCATGGTACTTCTTGGAAGCCATAAGGCATTTAAGGGCCATACTGTGGTGGTTAAAAACCGTGGAGGCTTGGTTAACTTCCTGTCAAGTTCCTTTAAAAACCTTGAGCGGGTTAAGCTTGAGGATCCACGTTTTGAGCAGCAGTTTGATGTGTTTTCTTCTAATCAAATCGAAGCAAGATATCTGCTGACGGTCAGCTTTATGGAGCGCTTACAAGAATTGGCTGCGATGTTTTCGGGCAGAATACAGTGCGCTTTTTATGAAAATAAGCTACTGATCATGTTGGCCAGTCGCGAAAATCGCTTCGAATTAGGCTCGATATTTAACGGGGCAACATTTGAGCATGAATTTAGTCAAATAAACCGCGAGATGAAGCAGCTGTTTGCTATGATTGAGGTACTTAAACTCGATCAAGATATTGGATTGTAATGAAACTTACGCCTTGGGGCTTACGGCTTATTTACCGTTGTGCTGTGCTATTGTTACTGACTGGCAGTGCGGGAGTATGGTCGCAGGAGACTGCCAGTAAACCCTATTACAAGGCCGCCTATTCTAAACAGGGGATCCTCAGTAATCGTGATGCGCCGGTTGCTATCGATACACCCGCCGAGAAGATTAAGGTTTATCAATACACGCAGAATAATGGGGTGGTGGCGTTTGCTGATCATGCCCCAGGCAGTAGCGATTTTAGGGTGCTGCTGTATGACTGTTTTGCCTGCCAGAGCGACTCAACATTAGACTGGCAAAAAATCCCCCTGTTTAGTGCCGATTACGATGAGTTGATTGAGCGCGCTGCTAGCGAACATGGGCTTGATCCGGCCTTGATTCGAGCGGTTATTCATGCCGAGTCAGCCTTTAATGTCTTTGCCTTGTCACGCAGTGGCGCCATGGGGTTGATGCAGCTAATGCCAGCGACAGCCAAAGAGTTGGGTGTGAAGAATCCTTACCGTCCGGAACCAAAATATCGACGGCGGTGCGCGCTATTTGGCTCAGATGTTGGCCAGATTCGATGGCGATATTGATCTCGCCTGCGCTGCCTATAATGCAGGGCCGACGACCGTTAGCCAATATCAAGGTATTCCGCCATATCCAGAGACCCGAGCCTATGTCAAAAGGGTCAAAATTTTGCTTAAGCGTTATCAACAGCTCGGGTAACGGCCATGTTAAAACAGTCGATTATTGAACTCGAATTAGCCCTACTGAACCCTGAAGTTCGCCATAGTGCATCGACACTCGATCGCTTGATCCACGATGATTTTTTAGAGATAGGAGCCACGGGACTCGGTTTTGGTAAACCAGAGATATTGCGGCGCTTGCCCGAAGAAAACAGCCCTAAATTTACCGTGGTCGATATTCAATACCGTCAATTAAGTGAAGATATTGTTCAGCTGACATACCGCGCCAGCTTTAAGCCAATCAATGCGCTGGATAAACGTTACTCGCTGCGCACATCACTGTGGAAGTATGCTATCGATCGCTGGCAGATAATCTATCATCAAGGCACGCCCTGCGAGGCATTTTTTTAGACGTTTTATTCGCCCACTTCCCAGGTGACTTGCGTACTGCCGCCACCTTGGTTTAGCAATGGGCCAAGATAATCGAGTGTGGTTTGCGCCAGCTCATCGAGCTGCCATGGCGGGTTAATGACCCATAGGCCTGCGGCTGTCATACCAAACTCATCGCTGTCGGCCTTAATGGCTTGTTCGATACGCAGCTGACGACGGATACCACTTTGCTTTAATAACTCAAACATCGACTCGGTTTGTGCACGATTCACCACTGGATACCAAATCATATATACCCCAGTAGCGAAGCGTTTATGGGCCTGAATCACCGCCTTGGCCACCTCTTGATAATCGGTTTTCATCTCATAGCTAGGATCGATTAATACTACAGCGCGGCGTTCCAGTGGCGGCACAGCAGCAATCAAACCTTGCAGACCATCACCCTTAATCACCTTGATTTTTTTATCTGCGCCTAACTGCTCATCTAGGGTCAGAAAGTCGGCGCTATGCAGTTCATGCAGCACCATACGATCGTTTTCACGCAGGTTCATATCGACAAACGAGGGCGAGCCTGGGTATAACTCAAGATCAGCTGTACCGTTAAAATGCTTAACATCCTTGATGTAATCTTGCAGCGGCGGCGGTAGGTCTTCCTTGTCCCACAATTTAGCCACGCCATCTAAGTATTCACCGGTTTTTTGCGCAAATTCATCCGACAAAGCATAACCACCGGCACCCGCATGGGTATCGATATACACCATAGGTTTATTTTTCTTATGCATTAACTTAATGGTTTGCAGCAACAGGGTGTGCTTAAGCACATCTGCATAATTTCCAGCGTGGTAGCCGTGGCGATAACTTAACATGGGGTGTCCAATGGTCGAGGGCGATTGCCTGAATAGGGCGATTATAGGGGGTAAGTGCTAAGAGGTAAAACGGCTGAGCGTAAAAGCCAACTGGTTATACCGATAAATCAGATGTTCAGCGTCGACAGCTTTTGGCATAATGGCGCAGTAATTTTATTCAATGGTGGTCAAGGTATTTTGCAAACAGCTATCTTTTTTAATCGTCAGTACCCAACATTGGTTGAAGTGAGCGAGCGTTGGGGTCTGCAATGGGATCAAGACGCTGCATTCGAACTGCGCTTTGAGCAAAATACCCTGAGCCTATACAAACGTGATGAGCCAAAACTAGCAGGCATTAATGTTGATTTTGTCTCAGGGGCAGTAGCCCATCGACGCAAGTTTGGCGGCGGCCGTGGCCAATCAATCGCCAAAGCCGTGGGGCTTAAGCAGGGCGTGACTCCGACAGTGGTCGATGGTACTGCGGGCCTTGGGCGTGATGCTTTTGTGCTGGCAAGCTTAGGCTGCAAGGTGATCATGGTTGAGCGCCATCCTGTGGTAGCAGCACTACTTGAAGATGGCCTACGCCGCGCCTATATTGATGGCGAAATAGGTCAGTGGATGCAAGCGCGTATGAGCCTATTTCATGGCTCAAGCCTTAATGCATTAGCCGATGCGGCTAACACATCTGGTACTGAAATTGATGTGGTCTACCTAGACCCCATGTATCCCCACCGTGAAAAATCTGCACTAGTTAAAAAAGAGATGCGGGTGTTTCAATCTTTAGTCGGTGCCGATCTCGACGCCGATGGTTTGCTTGCCCCCGCCATGGCGTTAGCCACCAAACGCGTGGTGGTTAAACGCCCTGATTACGCCGAAGACTTAGACGGCGTCAAACCCAGCACAGTTATTGCTACTAAGAAAAATCGCTTCGATGTGTATGTGAAAGCTGCGATGAAAAGCAGTTAGTGTCGAAGCAACTGGGGCTTATCAGCGCCTATGTTGTTTAAAGCATAAGTCTGCATAAATTACATATAAGTCTGCATAGCGACAAATAAGTGTGCATAATTTGAACTATAAGTTTACATAGTGTAGTGTTTATTTGTCATTTAACTACATCCGAGTGTTTTTATGTATCAAAGAAACATAAAGCACTCTCGCGTGAAGAATCTCTTTAAGTTCGCTAGCTTAAAGAATCGTGCTTCGTTAACGCTAGAGTCTTCATTAGAGTTTGATGCTTGTTTTCATTTTGAATACAGTAAATCGGTGTCAGCCTTTGAAGCACAACCTATCGGTTTTTATTACCAATATTACGGTAAGTCCCTTCCTTATACCCCTGATTTTCTGGTCTCAAGCGCAGATGGTAAGCAGATCTACTATGAAGTTAAGTGTTCAAAAGAGGCTAGTGATCCAGAGGTAAAGCACAGGTTTAAGCATAAACAGCAGTTTTGTATTGAGCTTGGTATAGAACTCAGATTGATCACAGAACGACAGCTACACAAAGGTTCACTCCTTAATAATCTTAAACTGTTACACCGCTATTCTGGAGATTCAAAATACAATACTCAAATTGAATGGGTATTGTCATTGGTACGTAGGCTTGGTGTCGTGACAGTGCGTGAGTTACTTGATGAATCCAAGTTAACCCAAGGGCAACTTAATAAACTGGTTCTAATTGGCGCATCACAGGGGCTAATACAGTTTGACTTAGATGCGACTCCTTTTGGTTTAGATACTGAACTCTCTATCGCCCATGGATGAAGATACTGACCTATTTAGGGATGAAATTGACGAGCTAGATGCAGAGCTTTTTAGTGTAAATAGTGATGCCGAAGTCTCGATTAGTATTAATGCTAGCAAATCTCTCGAGATGTATGATCAACCAATTCAATATGAAACTAAAAAGCGTTTGCACTACATCAGGTTTATTGAAAAACGTATAGATGGAGGCTGAACCCAGAAGAATATTGATCCTCTGCTGGCACAGATGACCTCCTATGATAATGAATCTAAGCCAAAGTGGCGTGCTATTGCTGCTTGGTATAGTAAGTTTCGAAAGTCTAATTTCTGTATAACTGCACTTATTCCCTCCCATGGCAAAAAAGGTAACAGAAGCCTTAAAAATAGCAGTGGGGATTTTTATTTTAATAAAGCATTAGAAGATAAGTATTTGCGAAAGGAGCGTCCAAGTATCGCAACTACCTATCGTTATTATTGTGATCTAATTCAAGTCGAAAATAGCCGTTTAGTTTCAGGAGAAATTATTCCTATTTCCTATACTGGCTTTAATGCTCGTATTAAAAATTTAGAACCCTATGATGTTGACTTAGCTCGTTTTGGTCGTAGCTATGTGCAAAAAAAATACAAGCTAGGTGATAAATTTGCTGAGCCAACCAGTGTCATGGAGCGAGTAGAGATTGATCATACGGTACTAGATTTCACCGTATTAATGGAAGATAACCAGACCGTGATTGGTCGGCCAACCATTACCGCACTCGTTGATTGCTACAGTAGTTGTGTTGTGGGTTTTTACGTCAGTTTTAATGAGCCTAGTTATTTATCTATTCGAGCAGCATTAATTAATACGATGCTGAGCAAAGATGATGTAATAGATAGATTTTCAAGTATTAATACCGAGTGGCCTTGCCATGGAAAAATTGAGCTTTTAGTCGTTGATAATGGGGTTGAGTTTTGGGGGGATTCGTTAGAGTCAGCTTGTAAAGAGCTTGGTATTAACACGAGTTACAATCCCGTTGGCAAACCTTGGAAAAAGCCCAAAGTCGAGCGCTTCTTTAGAACGTTAAACACTGAGTTTTTAGACTCACTTCCAGGGAAAAACTTTAGAAGTGTAGACGCCAAAGGGGATTATCAACCTGATAAAGAAGCTGCCATAAGTTTTAGTTTGTTTAATGAATTACTGCACAAATGGATTATTGAGGTTTATAACCAAAAAGCAGATGACCGAAAAACACGAGTGCCAATTGCAAAATGGTATGAGGGGATGTCTGTTTACCCACCGATCCAATATACCGGTGATGACCAAGAGCATCTGTGTGTCAAACTAGGAATTTTAGACACTCGTTCTATTTCAAAAGATGGTATACAGTTTTTGCACTTGCGGTACGATTCACCGGAGTTATTGGAGTATCGAAAATACACGCCAGTTGCCTCTAAGCGTGGCTTGAAAGCTGATATTAAAATTAACCCTCATGATTTAAGCTACATTTATGTTTATCTTGAACAGCAAGAGTGCTACCTCAAGGTGCCCGCTAAAGATTCCGGTGACTATATCATTGGACTCACGCTAACTCAGCACAAGGTCAATATTAAGAATCGCCGAAAAAACGTTACCGACTCTCAAGACTCAGTATCGATTGCGCAGAGCCGGTTGGAAATTGATCAGATGGTCAATCAAGCATTGGCTAACAAACAAAAGCAAAAAGGAATGAAGAAGTTAGCAAAATACCAAGGCATTGACAGTAATACTGCTCATTCAACGGTACCTGTGAATACCTCGCAAACTTTACCATCTGTGAAGGCGCCTAAAAATGATAACAATAGCATCGACACCTTTGATTGGAATAGTGATGACATAGAGGCGTTTTAAGTATGGATATAATGGCTACAGCGACACAGTTTTCCTTATGTGAATCGCCACTACTTCACTAGACGACTTTTAGCCTCATTAAAATATTGACGTTCATACTCTAACGGTGATAGCCCATTATTGGAACTATGTTGTCGTTTCGGGTTGTAAAACATCTCAATATAATTAAATATATCCATCTTAGCATCATCCCTTGTAGCATAGATTTTTCGCTTAATCCGTTCTCGTTTCAGTAGTTGAAAAAAGCTCTCCGCCACTGCATTATCATGGCAGTTGCCTCGACGACTCATGCTACCTTCCAAACCATGAGCACTCAGAAATTCACTCCAATCATGACTCGTGTACTGGCTTCCTTGATCTGAATGCACTAAGACTCTTTCATCTGGCTTACGACGCCACACCGCCATCAGTAAGGCATCTAACGCAAGCTCTTTGGTGATCCGACTACCCATTGACCAACCAATGATGCGACGTGAAAACAAGTCCATCACCGCGCCAAGATAGAGCCAACCTTCATGTGTTTTGATGTACGTAATATCCGTTACCCAGGCTTTATTGGGCGCTAGTGGGTTAAATTGCCGCTCTAAGCGATTTGGTGTCACCACATGTTGATCACCGCCAGGAGCTCTAGGTTTACGATAACCAACTTGTGCTCGCAGTCCCGCTTGTTTCATCAGACGATGTACACGATTAATACCACACTGTTCACCAAGGTCACGTAGATCCCGATGGAGTTTACGGTACCCATAAACACCACCCGATTCTAGCCAACACTGTTTGAGTTGACCTGTGAGCCGTTCATTATCGCGTTGCCGATTCGATTTGTTGCAGCTTCTCCACGCGTAATACCCACTTGGATGAACATCAAACAGCTGACAAAGTTGCCGCACAGAATGGCTGTGGTGATGCTCTCGGATAAAGGCGTATCTTACTCGGGGTGGCTTGCGAAGTACGCCGCGGCTTTTTTTAACAAGTCACGTTCTTCAGTAACTCGTTTAAGCTCTTTCTGTAATCGTTTGATCTCAGCAGACTCTGCAGACTTCTGCTGGTGCTCCTCAGAGTCAGGGCCGTAGCGTTTAATCCAAGCATAAAGACTATGAGTGGTAGTCCCTAAACGCTGAGCAACGTCAGCAACGGAATGACCGGCAACAGTAACTTGTTTAACCGCTTCGATTTTGAATTTTTCGGGGTAACGTTTATTGTTCATGAACACCTCTTTTTCGCTAGTTTATCTAACTAAAAGGTGTCTAGGAAATCAGTGGCGATTCACTTGGCATTTTTGGTTTGGGTCAAGCTCAGTGTTTACGGTGTCCTAGTTAAGTGTTGTGGTAGCGTGGCTCACACCTTAATTGGGCGTTAATCTATACAAATATTAATCTGAAACATACCAATTAGAACATTAGTCCTAACAAGCTTTGGTTCAAAAATAAGTTAGCTTTTGATTGTCCGAATGACACGAGTAAGGTCAAATCGAAGAGATTAAGAACTCGGTGTAGGTGCGGCTGTGACCTTCCGTGACATGGATGTCACGGCAGAGCCTACAGGGATTGTACTTGCGGCGTGTCACAGAAGCACCTGCACGAAAGGCCTGCGGCAAGCAATTCAAAATGATGAAGGTTAACGCTACCATCAATCAATAAAAACAAACTCGACTAAATGCTACAAGCCAAAAAATGCCAACACCTTGATTCGAAGGCCAAGATACTTTTGTCCAAAAATAATTTAGCTTTTGATTGCCCTAGTGACACTAGTAAGGTCAAATCGAAGAGATTAAGAACTCGGGTGTAGGTGCGGCTGTGACCTTCCGTGACATGGATGTCACGGCAGAGCCTACAGGGATTGTACTTGCGGCGTGTCACAGAAGCACCTGCACGTAAGCCTGCGGCAAGCAATTCAAAATGATGAAGGTTAACGCTACCATCGTTAACTAAAAACCAATCACGCAAAATGCCTCAACCTTCATTCGAAGGCCAACACACTTTTGTCCAAAAATAATTTAGCCTTTGATTGTCCGAGTCATACCCGTTCAGGTTAAATCGAAGAGATAAATAAGTCGGTGTAGGTGCGGCTGAGGCCTTCGATTTCAGGGATGAAATTGCAGAGCGCCTAGGGATGGCTCTTGTTTAACAAAAAGTCAGCGATGCCGAAGAAGCACCTGCACGAATAGCCTGCGGCAAGCAATTTAAAACTATGAAGGTTAACGCTACCATCAATCAATAAAAACCAATTCAACTAAAAACTAATTCAGCTAAAAACTAATTCAGCTAAAAACCATAAGCCAGGCGGGAAGAAGTTTAAATAGAGCAGAGGGAGCCATCTGGCTCCCTGCTAGATGATGGCTATTTGGGCTCAAAAGTGAAGGATTGCCCTGCAAGCGCTGCTTCATACATTAAGCCACCTTTAGCGGCGGTAAATACCGCCATGCCATTGATGTATGAGGCACTTGCAGCTTTGTTGCTGCCCGATTGCCCCGCACCAGCCGAGTTACCTGTGGTGCCCACTTGGGCATTGGCGCCGACGTTAATCGCGACCGCCGATGCATTAGCACTAAACTCGAAACTACCGCTGGTAAATTCTTCATACGCTTTGGCATCTTTAAAGAAAATAATTTCGCTGTATGCCTGACCGCCGAGCTGGAAACCAATCGACAGTTGCGACAAGCTGGTATCGCCAGTATGAACGCCGCCACGATAGACGCGACCTTTACCATATGCTGCGCCAATCCCTATGCCACCTTTACCTACGGTGGGGAAAATAGCGTAGCCATAGGCGGTATTAAAAAATTCTTGGGTGTCTGGGGCTTTCTTAAAGTTGTTTAGTGCTTCGCTGTAGCTATCGGTGGCAAATGAGGCTTGGGAAAACAGTAAGCCAACAATGACACAGCAGCTAGCGGTCAAACGTGATATCCACTTTTTCATGATGCACTCCTTTGTATTCAAATAAGGTTATACCCACTATTATCAATATTCGTTTCATAGAGCGGCGATGGTAAAAGTCAGTACATGGGGTGAATCGCGCTAAGGCTTATATTTGGCCTGTCACTTGCGTTATCAACCCTTGCCTAACTTTCATCTATTGATGTGGACTGTTAATAGCATACGCACAGATAGCCAAAAACTGAATGTTATTTGATGAAAAAAGCGCCTATTAAGGCGCTTTTATTGGGTGTTGTCAGCTAAGGTTCAGCCCTGCTTACTGTGGTCGCTGTCACTTGTATCACGATTTTACTTAGCCACTTTAGGCTGAGCTTTACCTAACACATAATGTTCGAACCACTTTTGGTCCCAATCCATTTTGGCTTGTCGGTGTTGATATTGACTCAGTCCGTGACCTTCACCGGGATACACCAACAACTCAACAGGTACATTAAGGTAATGTTTTAAGGTGCGATAAAGCCCTTGAGCATGGCCCAGCGGTACGCGTTGATCGTTTTCGCCAATGTGAATTAGGGTCGGCGTGTTGATGTTATTGGCATGGGTGAGCGAGGAGCCATGAGTGTAAGCGTCGGGTTTTTCCCAAGGCAAACCCTGCATAAAGTTAATCACATGGCCTGGGGTGTCTTCGAGCATCCATTGCAGGCGTTGATCGAACACCCCTGCACCAGAACTTGCCGCTTTGAAGCGCTGGGTGGTACTGATAAGCGCATTGGTGAGATAACCACCGTTACTCCAGCCCATCACTGCCATTTTGTCACCGTCGGCAACGCCTAACGCGATAAGGTGATCGACTCCCGACAGGATATCGGCAACTTCGATGTCATGTTCTTTGCCTACAAGGTCGGTTAAGAATTTATCGCCATAGCCTGTCGAGCCGCGGTAGTTAGGCGACAACAGTGCCCAGCCATTGGCGGTAAAGGTTGAGCGGCCGTAGGAGCGATGTTGTAAGGCGTACGGTGTCGCAGACGTTGGGCCGCCATGCAGTTGGACTATTAGCGGCAGTGGTCCGTCACTCTGTTTGTAGTTGGCGGGTAAGTCGAGGATGCCTTCGACTTGTGTTCCATCTGGCGCGGTCCATTTGACCACAGATATTTGCGGCAAAATCCAGCTGTCGACTTGCGGATTAATGTTAGTGATGCGCTTATATTTGGCTTTCTTGCTGGTGGCATCGGCAATAAACAGATCGCTAAAATGCTCGAGTCCGTTGTGGTTAAAGGCGAGTTTTTTACCGTCATGGCTAAAGCTGTAGCTGCCCATCACCAGATCGCCGGCGATCACCGTGCGCGTATCACCCTGCTGCTGTTGTTGGTTGATATCGGTGCAAAATAGCTTAACGCGGCCATGGTCGGCACCGCGATAACAGATCTCATCACTATTGGGGCGCCACTGAATGTCGCTGCCATTGAGGGTGATATCGCCGCTACGTTTAATTTCTAGCGGTTTGACCTGTTTTTGCTGTGGTGTAACGACAAAGAGTTTACCCGGATGGCCATCGAAATCGATTCGAAAGGCCAGTTGTTGGTTGTTGGCGTGCCAGTCGAGGCCGAGTAACCAACCATAAGGCGATGGTGCATCTTGGCGCCAAGCGCTGTCGGGGAGTAGGGTATTGCTGTTCGTGCGGGTGTTGTATACCTCGAGGTTTGACCAACCTTCTAAGTGTACTAGTTCGTTATCGGCAGTGGTGATGCGGGCAATTTGGCTGGCATCTTGGTTCACCTTAAACTCCCATACCACTTTATCGTCGTCGAGTAGCAATGATTGCTGATAATGCTCGAGATCCAGCTTATACAATGGGTTGGTGGTGATCTTACCATGGCCATATTTAGGGGCGCTGTGGCTGGCACGCATATCGGCCCAATCATCGGCTTCGGTAGTGGTTTTATTGGCTAAGAAATAGAGGTTATGACCATCATGGCCGACTTGAAACGCCTTAACGCCTTCGGTTTCTTTGGTCACCGGGACGGTGTCGCCGCCTTGTATCGACAGTCTAAAGACTTGGGCTTTACCGTTGTATGGCGCTATTTTGTCTTCGTGGATTTGCTGACCTAAGTAGTAAATATATTGGCCATCTGGACTCCACTGTGGGCTAGATTCACTTTCATTGGTGAAGGTGAGGCGGCTGGTTTTGCGTGATTTAATGTCGACTAGCCACAGATCTTTTTGGGCTTTGTCTAATGCTTTATCCCAGCGAGATTCTAACCACACAGCCTGTTTACCGTCTGGGCTTAATTGCACATGACCCATGTTAGCTATGTCAAAAAAATCGTTGTTAGTAATGTGGTGAGTTCGTTCGGTAGCAACAGTTTGGCCTGTTAATCCCATTAGTCCGGCGGAGATCACCGCAAGTACGGTGAGTTTATTGACTCTTCCCATCTTGATCCCTTCAGTTGTGCATTTGTCATTATTGTTTTAAGTGGCTGAGTTGCCGTGGGATACATTAACTCAAAATGGTTTTTGTGCAACAGAGTTAGGGTTCTTTTGCGTCGGTGTCCTGGGTATCGTCCGCTTTTAAAATATGTTGCAGATAATTGAGCTCTTCGGCATCGAGCAGTTGTTGACTGGTTTGTGGTCGGCTGGGATGCGCCATTTTAGATGATAGGCTGCCCCTGAGGTAGGCGGCTAGGGTGATCTGTTTAAGTCCATATAAGGCCAAAACATAGACGGTTAATAATAAACATAAGCGGGTGATGGCTTGGGCGGTGATAGAGACATTGTCACCAAAATAAAAGGGTAATATAACCAGTGCCGTTCGAACGAGCCAGTTAATTAACATGGCAAAGGTTAAGGCCAGTAGCCACCTAAATTTAATATCTTTAAGGCTATTTTGATGGGCGCGGCGCGAACGTCCTTTAAATTGATTGAGCAGCTTGATGATCAAATAGAAATAGATAAGGGCTTGCAAGCTTAGTAGTGCTGGCAGCAGAGCACCTAAAAAGGTGACGAGGCTAATATTGTTAACGTGCTGAACATTGAGGGAAAGGTCGCTATCTAAAATAAAAGACAGGCTTATCAATATGCTCAGAATTATTGCCGGATAGAAGTGACCCGATAAACGAACGTCGCGATTAATATTATGCAGGCTGCGGTAGCAATACAGGTACAACAGCGGCATCAACAGAAAATACACCGGAATAATCAGAATAAATAACATGGGTAAGGGCAGTGGAGTGTTGGTTTTGCTAATAAGCCCGGTTAAAAAGTACAGAGCTAGCAGGCTAAATATCGCCCCCAATAGCTTATGGTTGTTGTGGTTATCGCGATATATATGACGAACATAGATGGCCAGTCCAATACAGTGCAGTCCACCGATTAGAGAGAGCCACCAATAGCCTTCGTATAAAAAGTCGTTGTAGGTCATTTGCCTATCATCAACGCATTCAGGGGGCTTCGCAAGTGAATTGTGCTTTTTTTGAGCGTTAATATTGAGGCGTTAAAGCTACGGTTTCTTGTTGTTGGCGAAGTTAGTCTTGACGTTTCTGTTGCGCCATTCTCAGGTGGCGATTCGAGCTTGCTACAGGAGGCTGACTTGGCACCGCCGCGCGTTCGGACCACAAGTGGCGTATTGCCATAATGGGATGGGGCAGCAGCATGCGCGGTCCGGCAAAAAGCATGATTTGGCGGGCCTTGGCTTTTAGTTCTGGTTTATAGCAATGTATCGGACATTTATTACACGTCGGCTTGGCTTGCCCATAAGGGCAGCGGTCGAGTTTAGTGTGTGCATAGGCCAAGAACGCCTGACATTGCTGACAGGCTTCCAGCTTACCTTTTGCTTGGCAGTGAGCTTTGCAATAAATATGAACCATCGCCTTTATGGTCTCAAACTCACGTTGCAATCTACCATTGAGCAGCATGTCGTCCATCGATATACCCGAGTTATTTGCTAGGTTATATTGAGAGTAGCGCGAGCGAATGCCGAACACAAAAATCATCATCGATTTTATGAAGGTGCGCACAAAATAGTGCTTTAAAGATAAGGGCGATTAGTGTCGCTTTACATCAATATTGCGATGTAAAGCGACAAACTTAAGCCGAATATGGCATTTTTGGCGCCACTTTTTGATACCCGAGCGAAAAAGAGGTATAAATAATTGATTTATAGCAAGAGAATCGATGCGTTATATCGGTTACTATCTGTACATCTTTTGTAAACTAAAATCAGCCCGTACATGAGGCGCGATCAACCAACGGTGGATGATAATGAAATATATAGCCATTATTTTGCTAGTAGCTGTCGGCATATTCTTATATAGACGAGCACAGCGATTAGCCCAAGAGGAGCAGCAGGAAGCACAGCAGCCTGTTGAAAAGATCGTGTCGGGCGAAGATAAGGACCTTGTGGTGCCAACCACTACGCCAGCCGATAACGCCGATGCGGCAGTCTCTGATGAATCCGCGTCGATAGAGACCGATCCTCCTGTTGTAACAGAGCACGAAGCGGTTCCCCTCGCTGCAGAGCCAGAGCCAGAGCCAGAGCCAGAGCCAGAGCCAGAGCCAGATGATAAAAAATTACCTCTCGCCGATGAATCTTGGGCTAACGAAAAGTTGACCAAGGCGCTAGATGACTACCGTGGTGCTAGTGCAACTACCGATAAACATAACGCTTTATTGCAGGTGATAGGTGAGTGTTATAAGCAACGCAAGCAGCAGCAATACCGTGAATATGGCGCGCAGTTGTCATCTGACTATCAGTCACTTTTTGCCACTTTAGCCTCTCCAGATAAAGAAAAAGGCACAGGCTTTATGCAGTTGTCTACCCTGCTTAATGATAGTGGTCAGTACGATGGCGCATTAAAGTTGTGTCAAGCGGCTATCGATTATGGCTTAAGCGATGGCACTATTACCGGTTTTGAAGGGCGTATGGAACGTATCGAAAAAGCCAAGGCCAAAGCATCGCAGTAATCTACTGCAACACGGACATAAGCCGTGTAAACTGGCATTTATATTGACGTTAAAGGCGAACAGGGTGTCGCCTTTTTTATGTCTGGAACGTTTATGTCAATTTGCCATGGATGGAAACAAATAGACGTTATGTCTGGAACATTTATGTCTGTCAATTGACCATGGGTGGAAATAAATAGACGTTATGTCTGGAACATTTATGTCTGTCGATTGACCATGTTGCCATGGATGGAAACCCATAAACGTTTTTAAGAGCGTTTAGGTTGAGGCTCACGGAGAGGTTACATTGCCGTTATTTGGAGAAGTTATGCAAACTCGCTATCAATTATTATCCTGCTGCGCGCTTTTATTGTCATTGACGGCATGCACTCAAGTGCCGCAATGGACATTATTTTATTATCCCGAGCAAGATAAGGTGAGCGAAGGGGAGTTAGCCCCCTATATTGCCGGTTATTATGATCAGCTAGAGCAGTGCCTCGCCAAAGGGGCGGGAATGGCAAGGTTGAGTCAATCGGGTCAGGGTGCCTATCAATGTGGCTATCAATGTAAAGAGGACGAGGCGGTAAGCATTCAATGTGACCGTTTCGAGCAACCGACACCATGAACTATTCACTCGATAAAAATGCAAAGAGCTTAATGATTAATGGCGACATTGATTTTGATCAGTTTGAGGCTTTTGCGACTCCGCTACTACAAAGGTTGGATTGTCGAGTCATTGAGCGCCACTGGGGGGCCGATAGGCATCAGTGGCAGTTAGACTTTGAAGGCACACTTATTGGGCTACACTATGAGTTTTACGGCGATATCTGCTGGCTTTCGGTTGAGTTAGATGAAGAGTTTGAAGTGCTAGAGTATTTAGTGACATTATTGGAGTCTTCTCGATGAGCGATGCGTCAACCCCTGCTGGTTTTCACTATCAGGCATTAACCCCTGATTTAATTCTCGATGCGATTGAGTCTTTGGGTATTTATCCAGAAACTGGGTTGCTAGCGCTCAATAGCTACGAAAACCGAGTCTATCAATTTCGCTGTGATCGCCAAATTCGTTACGTGGTTAAGTTTTACCGCCCCGAGCGCTGGAGCGATGCACAGATCTTAGAAGAGCATGAGTTTTCCGCCGAGCTGGCCCAGCAAGAGATCCCCATCGCCACGCCAGTGCTTATCGAGGGGCAATCATTACATCATTATCAAGGTTTCCGGTTTGCGCTTTTTCCGTCGATGGGGGGGCGCGCCTTTGAAGTGGATAACCTGGAGCAACTCGAAGAGGTGGGACGCTTTGTCGGGCGCATGCATCAATACGCTAAAGCCAACACCTTCACCTACCGCGAAACCTTAAGCCCTGCATTATTAGGCGATGAGTCACTCGCTTGGCTTAAGGCCTCGGGTCATGTGCCACCGAGTTTAGAGGTGGCCTACTTCACCATAGTGGAGCAAGTGCTTGCCAAGGCTAAACGCTTATGGGCCGAAGTGGATGCAACATCGATGCGCCTGCACGGCGATCTGCATCCGAGTAATATTATGTGGACCCTGACGGGCCGGGGTTTGTCGATCTCGATGACGCCAAAATGGGCCCTGCGGTGCAAGATCTGTGGATGATGCTAGCCGGTGATCGGCAGCAACAAACCTTACAACTCGACATTTTGCTTGAAGCCTATGAAGAGTTTTGCGAATTTGATAAACGCCAACTTAAGCTCATTGAGCCGCTTCGCGCCATGAGAATGCTGCACTATAACGCTTGGCTCAGTCGCCGCTGGGAAGATCCCGCCTTTCCGATGAATTTCCCTTGGTACGCCGAGGAGCGGTATTGGGAGCAGCAAATTTTGGCCTTTAAAGAGCAGTTGGCCCTGCTAGATGAGCCTCCTCTGAGTTTAATTCCACAATATTAATTAGGGATAAGTGAGTATCTTGTAACAGAAAAAATGAACTAATGCGCTTGAGGTACACTCCAAAGCACATTATGTTATGTGCAAAATTATTGTTATTGTCGATGGTGCGTTAGCACCCAAAAGGAATCATCATGAAAAAAGCGTTACTGGTAGCATTGGCATTATTAATGGCCCCTATGGCGGCACTGGCTGCCGATTATAAAGAGGGTGTGCATTACACTGTGGTAAATAAAGGTCCTGCGACAGCTAAGCCTGAAATTGCCGAGTTTTTCTCATTTTATTGCCCTCACTGTTATAGCTTTGCCAAAGTGCAGGTACCGCAGATTAAAGCTAACCTCCCCGAGGGTGTCGTGTTTAAGCAAAATCACGTGGAATTTATTGGCCGTGAAATGGGCACAGAAATGTCGCGTGCATTCGCTATTGCGCATCAGTTGAAAGTGGAAGATAAGATTGAACAAGCGCTATTTGCTGCCATTCATGACAAGAAGCAACGCTTTGTTACTCGCGATGATATTCGCCAAGTGTTTATTGCCAATGGCATATCAGGCAAAGAGTTTGATGCAGCGGCTAACTCGTTTATGGTGAGTGCGCAGATGGCGCAGATGAAACGTGCAACTGAAAACGCTCAGTTATCTGGCGTGCCTGCGTTAGTGGTTAATGGTAAGTATCGTGTCGAAACTGGGGCAATTAAATCTTACGATGAACTGTTAGACATTGCTTTTTACCTAACCACGCTTAAATAAGTGTAACGGTAAATCATCAAAAGGAGCTTTTAAGCTCCTTTTTTTGTGTCTATTCAATACTGGATTATACCTATGGTATTAAAAGACGGATCTAAATAGTGGGCTGATAGCAAAGAACATTTTTTGTATTTATGTGATGTGTTGCCGCAATGAGCAAAAAAGATGAATTGAGAGGAAACTTACTGCGGTTTTATGAGGTCAAACTTAGCAATAATTACAATAACGCAGAGCCGTTTGCTTGGAGGTCTTATGAGATTTTTTCCGGTTTACGCCCCAAAACTCATTGTAAAACATGCGCGTATTTTTGTGTCAGGTGTTATCTGGGTAAAAGATTTGGGTCGTCTGGAGTTCGACAAAGGACGATTTTTACTGCCAAGGCAAAGTTTACCTCGAGTGAAGCAAGCCATTGTCGAGTTGAATCAGTTAATCGAGCGTCAACATAACGAAGCGAAGACGGTTTAGGTCTTCGCTGTTAGTGAGTGAATTTACTCGCTCACTTCGTCATTTAATAAACCCACAAGGCCAGTGACTTTTTCATTCCATGAATGAAGATCTTGGCTTAATTGTTGGTTCTTTTCACTTAGGCTGCTGTTCTTTTGTTTCTCTTCTTCGAGCTCCATTTTTAGTAGCTCAATCGTTTCGAGTGCAGCTTGGATTTTTGTCTCCAGCTTGGACAGTAGTTCAAGGCTCATCGGGAGTCCTAATAGTTTCTGGATGGGTCTATGATTCTATCAGCGCCGCCATGACAGTGAATAGCTAATTTATACTAATTGTCCAAAAAGTAACCAAGAATTCAATTAAACATCGTTTATTTTCCCCCTGAGTGCCATGAGTTACATTTTTGCAGGGATTTTAACGAGATAAGCTTCGCCATTGCGATGCTGCTCGGTTTGACCTGTTGAAAGCGCGGGAAGCGATATCTCTGCCATTGGCACACAATTTAAGGGGGAATTTATCTGAATGACGTATAACACAACGCCGTTATCCATAGATAACGGCGTTGTGTGGAAACCCCTTCTAGATTAGAAGCGGTAATCAACAGACAAGTAGACTTGCTGGCTATCATCAAGTGAGAAGGAGGCCGAACCTGCATCTGTGCTGATCCCGATATCGTAGTCTTGCTTGAGATAGCGGTACCCAATTTCTGAGCTCAGGTTATCGTTAATTTTATACATTAACCCCGTTTGACCACCCCAAACAAAACGGTCTTTTGACGATAGATATGAGGTGTCTGGACTGATGTGATTAACGCCCGCCGTGGCTCCAATAAACCAGTTCAGCTTGTTGCTGGCATCAAGCCCAAGTAGGTAGTCATATGAGAGCAACAAACTTTGCTGCTTGGCTAAGTCGTCAGAGTTATATGAATAAGTTGCATAGAGGCGATTATTATCATTTAAGTAAGCGCCCGCTCTGACTTCGTATACGGCGTCGTTTTCACGCTCTTTAGTTGAAAAATAATCATTATTAAATTCAGGATCGACCCCCTGCGCGGTCCCTTTGTAGGTATTTTGCTGGGCACCGACACTGCCACCGATGAACCAATCTGCGGCCATGGTTGGTGCTGATAATACAGCGGTGATAACGGCTGCTAAGGCTAATTTCTTGCTATTCATAATATGCTCCTTGATGAAATAAAGTGTTACCATCTTTCGTTGAGGTAATAGTATTTCAAGTGAACTGAACGAAAACTGAATAATATCTAGATGAATTATTAAGCTATTTTGATAACAAAATAGCCATCACTAGCCTGCTAGGGTAAAAGCTACATGGTTATGGCTGGCAAATATTGAAGTCGAAGATAGGGCGTTGAGACACCTACTGAGTGTTTACGTTGCGGCAAGAGCTCAAGGTTAAGTAGATTAAAACCGATAGTTTGTGATATTGAGCTAAGTTTAGGGGCCGATTGACAATCGGCCCCTAGAGAGCATGGTGTAATGCTATTGCGGCTGGTTACTTTTTAAAGAAAGCTTCGTTAGTGCCGTATGGCCCTAAGTTGAGATCGCGCTTACGGATGGCATCTACGCGGTCAAAGGCTTCTTCGGCAACGCGAAGGTTTTTAACGTCTTTACGCCAGTAATATTTAAAGCCATCGAAATGGGCATTGTTTGGATACCAATACATCACACCTAAGCCTTTATCAGACATGATAGGGGTGTTGTGAATGGTAGCGCCTGGAATGTAGAAGTATTGGCCAGTACCTAGCTTATTAAACTTATTATCGGCCAGTGTTTGACCTTCACCATTAACGACGTAATAACACTCAGGTTGACCATGAAAATGTGGTGCGTGATCTGACTTGCCACCATCTGTGATACCAATAACCACAGGGCTGTCTGACAGCTCTTTCCAGATGTAACCAACGGGTGACTTAGTACGATCACAGTCTTTAACTTCTAGAATATTGCCGTCGTCATCCAAGGTCTTACAGAAGCGCTGATCCATCGCGATGCTATCGTTGGCTTGAATGGTGTTGAAATCAATCTTACCCGCTTCCCAAGCGGCAATATAGGCTTCAACTTCAGGGTTGCTGCACTGCTCAGGCATAGTGTCTTGCGGAACATATGGTGTGCTGTCGTATGGTACTGGCGTCATCTGTTGGTAAGGGAGTTGGGCGTGGTTACATTGTGGCCCTTGGGCAACTGCAGCAGTTGATGCTAGTGCTGCAATACCAAACATCATTTTAAGTTTCATCATTCCTATCCTATTTTTAGTGCCGCAATGCTGCGGTATTTTGCTTGTAAATTGGTGCTTGAGCTAACAATAAAGTGATTGGTTTGTCGTAAAGGTGAATTGGATCACGCCGCATTTTTAACAGCAAAATTATTCGTGACTCAGCTCGCGAATAATCTTACCTATCCACGCGATCACAGATGAAGCTGCATGCTGAGTTGGACGTAATTAGAGGCGCCCTGCGCCGGAGCAGTCTCATGGTATGAGCTGATGGTGTCATCGATTTGATAGCGGCCAACTTCAAAGCCCAGTACTAACGCTGGGGTTAAATTGGTAAAAACATTGAGGCCAATATGGGCGCGGTCAGTGGCTTCGACATCGGTTTTTGTGCGGCCGTAAAATAGGCTTGAACGCGTGCGCTCGGTCCAGAAATGACGATAAGCCAGCATTGCCGCTTTGGTTGTTTCTAATTCACCCTTTATGATGTCACGCGCCGCATCGGTACCGACATAACGGCCAAGGTTGCCGTAATGCAGTTGCAGCCTAATATCATCACGGCCGAAGGTGTTTAGCTTGGTGGCGAGAGACACTCCAGCACCAAATTGGGCTGTGTCTTCGGGATCTAAATACCGAAACAAGCTCGACAGTGAGACGTTGCCCCAATCCCCGCCTTGGTTATAGCGAATAATCGCATCGGGCACATAGTCGTTGTCAGTCTCTATCCATTGCTTACCTGTGGTTTTTGTCTCTGTTTGAGTGCCATAGGTATAGGGGTTTTCTAATGCCAGTTGCCAATGTCCGCTGGTTAATTTTATCAGCGCTTGACGCACCATCGCTTGGCCAACTAGCGGGCCGCCTAAGTCGGCTGTTTCAGCAAACGTACTGCTGTTGACCAGCGTTGACCAGCTTTGCCCTACGGTAACACCTTGGTATTCGATATAGGCATGCCTAAGGCGCGGACTATAGGAGTTAGAAAACACCGCATTACCTTGCGATGATCCTGCAAAGTCGACTTCCACAAACCCTATGACATCGCCATGCTCTATCCCCATATTAAAGCGACTCTCTGCGGCATTAAACTGGGTTCTCTTAGTGGCATCAGTGACGCTGCCACCGCCTGTCCAGCTGTCTTGAAACGCGATGTTGCCATCGACAAAGCGCGCATTTGTTTTAAGAAAACCGCCAAATTGGTATTCACTTGCCGTTAATGGAGTGGAGAAACAGCTAATCAAACAGATACAGATGCATGTTTTAGTTATTAATTTCATAATTATTTAAAGTGGGCTGTCAGAGAAAGTTGAAAAAGAGTGAGAACCATCTAGGGGGTGGTAGCCGGGGAGGTGCCGTAACCAATCTAAATGTTGGCAGAATCTAAAAGAGTCGCCAGAGTTTGGCAGAAGCGAAGTGAGAGCAGCCTCGCTTCTGCCGGTAACGTCATATAGCTTTAGAAGTAGTAACCAAAGTTAATGTTAACGCGTTTGTCCCAGCTATCGCCCATCTCTGGTAGGCCAACATGGTCGTTGTTGGCGGTAGAGAAGGTCATGTTCTTACCCATTACAAAATCGACCATGGTGTAAGTTGGGCCAGCTGAAATCGCGCAGCCAGTGACGTTTTGCATGCTGTTGTCATAGCTGTCGTCATCGACATCGGGCGTCATTAAGCCAAAGTCGTTGTAACATTTAACGCTGCCCCAATCGGTATCGAACGTTTTTGCAATATTAACGTTATAAGCTTGGCCTTTAGCGGCAATTGCGTACTGCCAACTCACCACAGAGACACCGATTTTATTTGGGTCTTCAGCATCGGCGGCATCATACTCATACTGCATGGCCTGCATCTGTAAGTTCCAGCCCTTAAAGCTGCTGTCTAAGTGCAGTGCCACGGCGTAACGGTCGCCGTTATTACCTGTTTTGCTGTTATAGATTTGGCCATACTGCACCGAGCCACCAATGGTGGTTTGGCCGCCTTGGTGTTCAGCGGTGTAAGTTTGGCGAACGTTGAGCTGGTTGGTCTCTTCGTTGTTATACTCGGTACCATTGATGGTGCCTGTGTATAGGTCGGTCGAGTAACGTTTGTTTTCTGTTGGGCCGTATTCTGCATTTTTGTAGAAAGCTAAGTCAGTGTGCCAGCCATTTTTTTCATAAATAGCTTTGATACCCACATCATGGTCATCTTCAAAGCCTAGGTAGTAGGGTAGGCCAAACCACCAGCTGTTGGAGATGAAATCACGGTTACCAAACGGCACTTTATTAATACCAAACTGTAGCTGCCAGTCTGGATCGATGTCGTAAAAGCCGTAACCATATTTGATATAGTTAGTGCTTGAGGTAAAACGGTATTCTGCCGCAAGCCCCCAGTCACCTTGTTTACCGTCAAATTTGATCGCAGCCATATCAAAAGAAAAGTCTCCGCCCTTATCTTTTGAGGCTTCATCGTAGTCTTTGTAACCGTAATTAACACGTACGGCGCCGCCAACCTTGATGCCATCTTCTTGCTCAGCCGCGAAAGCGGTTGAGCCTGAAAGTGCTATCGCCGTTGCCACTATCGACAGCATAAACTTAGTGGTATTTCTCATCATCATTTCCTATTAGTCTTTTTAGTATTTACAGCAGAAACTATTACATTTCACCAAACCAAGTTCGGTGGCATTCGGCGCAGACGGGCGCTTTTTTCTCGTGCTCGCCATGACAGGCTAAGCAGCTTGCCCCTTGGTTGTAATGCAGTGATTTGTGCGGATGCGCTTCGGGGATCGCTAACTTGCTTTCATCGACTGCAATACTGTTGATATCGCCATGGCATTCAACACAGGCAGCGTCGGTCGCATTCTTTTTACCTGAGTCTTGGTGGCAAGTCTGACAACCATCTTGGTAGATAAACTCGTGGTTCACGCGCCCTTGGGTGCTGCCTTTCATTTTGACGAGGTCGCCCGCCATAGCGCTGCCTGAAACCGCAAGGCCTAGCAGTAAACTCAGTAATAATTTGTTCATTAGACAGCTCCTTGAAGGTCGGCTTGGATGGTTTCTGCAACCACTATGCCCATCACTAGGCACTCTAGGCAGGAGGTAGAACTCAAACGGGCTTCACCATGGATGCCGCCAGTGACTTCGCCTATCGCGTAGAGGTTTTTGATGGATGCCATCGAGCGGCCATCGATCACGCGAGCGCCTAAATCGGTTTTTAGTCCACCCATGCAGTAATGCACTTTTGGCCAGATGCGAGATACCACAAAGGGGCCGGTTAACACTTCAGCCGTGTCCATTTTACGGTTAAAGAGCGGATCTTTGCGGGCTTCAACATGGGTGTTGTATTCAGCGATGCTACGTTTCAATGGCGCCGCAGGAATATCGAACTTAGCCGCTATCTCATCTAATGAGTCGAGCTTCCACGCCATCTTGTCGCGTAAGGCGCGGATCACTCGATCGTCTTTGGCGTAGTTGCTGTAGTTAAACAGTACAATTGGATACGCGGGGCTGCCGTCAGCATTACGGTTTTTCATAATGGCTTCAGAGCAGGTCTTGCGGTCTGCACGCTCATCCATAAAGCGTTTGCCGTTGAGCACGCTGATTGCCGCGCCTTGATGCCAACCGATAGAAAGCAAGGCGTTAGACCAACCAAATCCGCCCTCATCAGGCGATCCCCAGTGACCTGTTTGAATAAGGTTCATGTGCACTGGCAGGGCACCATGGGCCATAGCAGTCAGGGTTACCTCACCGGTTGCGCCGAGCGCGTTAGTGCAATCAAGGGTTGGGTCAAGTGAAGGGTCAACCGCTTCACGCAGCGCCATGTTTCGAGCAAAGCCACCATTAGCTAGCACAACCGCCTTGTTGGCTTTGATGAATATTGTGGTACCAGTCTTTAGATCTGGGAAACGGTAATTTTTACGTACCTTAACGCCGATGATCTTTTGCCCATCCATAATGAAGTCTTCGATGTAGTGCTGCAGACGATAATCTACGCCCTCTTTTACACCCGCTTCATAAAGCTTGGTGGTGATATCGCCGCCAGTGCCATGTTGAGTACGGATGGCGCGTGCTTTATTGTGGCCACCCACCTGAATGTTAAAGCCTTCACGGAATTTAACGCCAGTATCTACGCATAAGTTATACGCATCGAGCGAGCGGTTAGCGATTTGACGCAGTGCATCTTCATTTTGCATGCCACGACCCGAGATGATCTGATCTTTTACTAGCTCTTCGGGTGAATCATCCTTGATGCCTTGGGCTAACTGAGTAGGGTTTTTAGGTATGGCTAACCAGCCGCCGTTGATGGCAGAGTTGCCACCAATCACTTGCATTTTCTCTAACACCAATACCGAACCGATGCTCTGGCGCTTGGCGTTTAATGCGGCCGATAGACCAGCAAAACCTGAGCCGACCACAATAACGTCGTGGGATTCATCCCATTCGATGGTGTTGCATTCGCTGGCCGATACGGTTCCGGGCATAGAGGCGGCTATCCCGCCAAGCGCGGCACCCGCACTTAGTTTTAAAAAGTTTCTTCTGTTGTGCATTTGATTGTCCTCTGCATCTGCGTGAGAGAAAGATAGAGGTTCTGCACTTGGTTAAAGGTGAAGTAAGTCACGGCTTTTTTTCAGTGGCAAACTTATTCGTGAGCCATGTCCCGAATAACTTTTTTGCATGTTTTTATTCGCTGCCCATTGTTGCTGGGAGTTTATATGGAGCCGATATTTTTTATGCCAATCTTTGTTTGATGTAATTCACAAACCCTGCCAATAAAGCCTATTTAGCGTGAGGTTTATCCCGATACATTAAGCATCAGCTGTCATTACGGTAAGTTGCTGGAGCATACTTCAGCTAAATTGATATTAAGGCGAAGAGCATGAAGTGCCCCTCTGAAACATTACCTATGATGCGTTGCAACCAAATTCTTGATGCGGCGGAGCGGCTCATTGAGACTCAGGGCATAGTGTCATTTAAGTTCTCTCAACTGGCTAAAGAAGTAGGGTGTTCTACTGGGACCTTGTATAAATTCTTTGAGCGCAAAGAGGATGTATTGGTGTGCTTATTTTTAAGAAGTGCGACCTCGAATCATCTGCCCATCTTTATTGCTCAATACCCAGACCTTAGTGAGCAAGAGAAGGTTCTGCTGCCTATTATGTTTACCTTTGAAACCATTAAACGCTCAAAAAGCTTCTTTACGCTACGCTCTGTCTCGGTTAATACCATGGTGTGGCAGCTAGCCAGTGATGAAAAGGTTGAGCGTTTTAAAAAGCGTATCAATGCGTTTTGGGGATGGTTTACCGACTCACTCAATGCTGCTGTGGCTAAGGGGGAACTTGAGGCGACACCGCTACAAGTTAAAGAGTTAGTGCAGGGAATCGTATTCTATTTAACCGGATCTTTGACCCAATTTGAAAGCCAGCTCATTGCACCTGAGTACTTGTCTAATCGCCGCGAGACCTGTTATCGCCATCTTGCTAAATTGATGGGGCAATATAAATGGCTGCAGCCGCTTACCCATGAGTTATTTGATTGTTTAGAGGCACGCACGGTGAAATTTTTTGATCAGCACTATCGTGACCATATGAGCTGCGCAGCGTGCAGTGCTCTGTCACAGGTCGATCTTAATGCTAAGTCAACTTGTACTCGTCAACGCGAATAGCAGAATTAAATTTGTTACTGTAACGTTCACAAACTTGTACTAAAGCATATGCCTACGGGCTTACTGAACGCTGTCGTTTGGCTTGACTTTATTGCGATGCATCCATAGTCTGCTTATTCAGTAATCAAGGTGGTATGCAATGCACATAAACTATAATTTAAAACCTGCATGTGAACGTCGTACTGAGCAGTTTGAGCCTGAAACCAATGTGGGTTTTGGTAACCTAAGAACTGATCATATGTTTTTGATGGATTATCGCGACGGTGAGTGGCGAGATCCTAGAATTGTCCCTTATGGCCCGTTTGAGGTCGCTCCTGGTGCCATTGCACTGCATTATGGCCAATCCGTGTTTGAAGGCGCCAAAGCCTTTATGCACCAAGATGGTGAGATCTATACTTTTCGTTTAGATAAAAATGCCGAGCGTCTTAATACCAGTGCCGATATTCTCTGTATTCCAGCTCTGCCCGAAGCGATGCAGCTGGCGGGTATTAATGCCTTAATTGACGTCGACCGCTTGTGGTTCCCGATGCAAGAGGGGGCCTGTCTTTATATTCGCCCGTTTATCTTTGCCACAGAGGATAGATTGTCGGTGAGCCCGAGTCAGCAATACACCTTTTGTGTGATGTTGAGCCCGAGTGGCGCTTATTACGCTGATGGTTTCGATAAGGCAATTCGTCTGCTTATAAGTAAGCGTTTTCATCGTGCGGTGTCCGGTGGTACAGGCGCATCTAAAGCGGCGGGTAACTATGCAGCATCGTTGAAAGCGGGTAAGGCTGCAGCCGAGTATGGTGCTGCGCAGGTGCTTTATCTTGATGCTAATAACCAGCAGATTGAGGAAGTCGGGGCGATGAACCACTTCCATGTGCTCAAAGATGGCACCATTATTATCCCTAAATTTACCGATACCATTTTAAAGTCCATTACCTCGCAATCAATATTGGATTTAGGTGAGCAGTTAGGCTGCGAAGTGCGCCAAGAGACTGTGATGCTGGATAAGTTTATTCGTGATATTGAGTCAGGTGAAATTATCGAAGCGGGTGGGTTTGGCACCGCCGCGGTGGTTTCTCCGGTGGGTTCTTATATTTTCGAAGATAACCGTGTGGTCACGGTAGGTAATGGTGAAGTGGGTGAGCATACTCGGCGTATTTACCAAGTGTTAACCGATATTCAAAAAGGGCTGCGTCCTGCGCCAAGCGGTTGGCTTGGTCGGGTTGAGCGAGTTGAACCAGCTATATCGCGTTAGTCATTACCGTGATATTCATAAAAAAAGCGCCTTCCTCGGCGCTTTTTTTATATGTTTTTTATCTAATATTTAGGCCATTTTAGGTCTTTATTCGTTGAGCAATATGGTGGCATTAACACGCACAGGCATCGCGTTGGCGTTTTCAGCGGTTGCTTTAAATTTATAGGATTCAAGCTCTGCAATTACAGCGTATTGGTCTTTATAGAGCTCATCAATGGCAAGATTGACCATGCTACCTTGGCTATTAATATCAAATTGAACATTAATCCGATGTAAGTTGGGGTATTGGTTGGCGACTAACTGCCAATCGATAGCCCTGTCTTGTACTACCCAGTAACGACTCAATTGCGAGGGCGTGACATTAACCGGCGCCGCCGAGTAGTTATGCATTGAGCTGCTTTGACAGCCAGTTAATAATCCCGTTATGAGTAACAGCGCCGCCATGAGCAGTGATGATTGATGTGGTCTGTTAAACATAATATGCCTGTCAAAAAAGGGTTGCATGACCCATCCTATTATTTATATCGCTTTAGTACTGTGACCAAGCAGGCGTGTTAATTATTTTGTATTTATAAACTAACATGTAGCCATAATGTTGGCAAAAGATATACCTTATTATCAATTGTATCGCCGCAGTGGGTTTTCATGATGAGGGGGGGCAGTGCTATTTATGTGGTTATGTGGCGCGGTGGGTCATTAATTCTGGCTTGGGGCTCAGGTAGGTATAGAGAGGTCTATTTGCATCAATGGGATATATTTAATGGAAAAGGGCTTGATTAGGGTGGGTCGCAATTAGCGATTAATGAGCGCGCTATTACGCTGCGCGCTTATCGTTAGTAACGAAGCGGGTTACTGCTGAGTTGGGCTAGATGCTAGCTTGTTGGCCACTAGTTTTTGAGAGTGGTAACGCTGCAATATTTGATGGATCTGCTCATCTTTTTGCAGCCAAACCCCATTGAGCCAGCGCTGAAATTGAGCGCGGCAATCAGCGTCACTAAAATAGCGAGCATCATCGACCTCTGGAACTGGCAAGGTTTCTATGCGGACCACAATCCGTTTGATTTTGCCTTGCATCACCTCTGAGAGGGTGTCGCCTTCAGAATCTGGATAGACCAAGGTTACATTTAATAGGTTGGTAAATTGCTCGCCCATGGCCGAAATCGTGAGGGCGATGCCGCCCGCTTTAGGGCGTAACAGATAGCGATAAGGTGAGCGTTGGCGTGCGTGTTTTTCTTTGGTAAAACGACTGCCCTCGACATAATTGATAATGGCGGTAGGGATAGTTTTAAATTTTTCGCAGGCACGCCGCGTTGTGTGTAGATCTTTGCCTTTTAACTTAGGATTTTTTCTTAGTTGCTTAGCGCTAGTGCGGTTCATAAATGGCATATCCAAGGCCCAACAACCTAGCCCCAAAAACGGTACGTATAGCAGCTCTTTTTTGAGAAAAAACTTTAACATCGGAATGTTGTTGCGCAATACGTAGGTGAGTGCAGCAATGTCGAAGCCACTAAGATGATTACTAATCAGTAAATACCAACCATCTTTACGTAGCCCTTCTAGCCCCTCAATATCCCACTCTATCTTGGCGATGAGATATAAAATACCGCCGTTACAGGATGCCCAGCCCCACATAAAGCGGTTCATCATGTGGGTCAGCATATTTCTAAAAGCGGTTATCGGCACCAGTAACTTTATTAGGCCGCCAATAAAAATGAGGCTACTCCACCAGACAGTGTTGATGATCAACAACATCATGCTGAGTGCGAATAATACTGGGCCGGGCAAAAAATTTAACATCCTTTAGAAGTCCCTTTTTATCACATGTTATTGCTTAGCGAGCTTGTCTAATACGCTATCTTTCTCTTTCCAAATGCGGTTTAACTCATCCTGGAAACCGATTTTAAACGCTCTATCGTTTAGGTAGTCACCGCGCATTTCACTAGCGATATCTGATACCTTTATATGGACTCTTATCTGCTTGACTTTACCCGAGATGTAATCCCAATAACTGGGAATATCGCCGGGATAATAGATGGCCACATCGACCAGTTTGTGGATATGTCCGCCCATCGCTGACAGAGCAAATGCCATTCCGCCCGCCTTGGGTTTAAGCAAATGTTTAAACTCAGAATCTTGTTTTTTATGTTTGGCCGCAGTAAAGCGGGTGCCTTCGACAAAATTCATTACACTCACAGGTTTATATTTAAATTTTTCACAGGCTTTACGAGTGATCTCTATGTCTTTGCCTTTAAGCTTAGGGTTTTTACGCAGTTGCGCGCTGGTGTAGCGGCGCATAAAAGGAAAATCGAGCGCCCACCAAGCCAAGCCCAGTACGGGCACATAAATTAGCTGTTGTTTGAGGAAAAACTTTAAAAATGGGATCTTGTGGTTAAATATGCGTTGCAGTACCGGAATATCGACCCAAGATTGATGATTTGCGATCACCATATACCACTCTTTTGTCGACAGCTCGGCATCGCCTTCAATTAGAATCTCGACCGGATGAAAGGTGCGCTCAATGACGGTATTAACACTGATCCATGCTGTCGCGCAATGATCGAGTATATAACTACACCCTGTGCGTAATGGCCCGATAGGGATTATTTTTATTATACTTACCAATAAGATAGGTATTACCCAGAAGATGGTGTTAATAACATAACAGCTAAATGCCAGGCTGCCTCTGATCAGCGATATAACAGAGCCCATTAAATTCCCCATAAAAAATTTGGAGACCTATGTTACTCGGCCTAGGGCTTTAGCTCAATGCCCTTAATATCAGAGGGTATTTTTCATTTTTTATACTGCTGTTTTTAACGCCGTAGCCATCGCTCAAAAGCGCGGCCCTTTTCTTTATGCGAGGCGGCCGTTGTAGCATTAGCCATCGCAGCAGGCTAAGCATCATCGCTCAAGCCTTCCATAAAAACATCAAACTTGAAAACTAAGCGCAAAATGATTAACAGATTAGAGGCGTTAATAACTATTTTTCAGGCTGTTAAGTAGCCTGTCCATGGCGCGATAACCTAAGGCTTGGGCGATATGACTGCGATCTACCGTTTGAGATTGTGCTAAGTCGGCAATGGTGCGGGCTACGCGCTGCAGTCGATGATAACTTCTTACTGAAAGCCCAAGTTTATTGACACTTTGCTCTAAAAATTCCAGATCCGTTTGCGAAAATCCCCCGGTTTGCGTCAGCTGTTTGCCACTCAGCTCGGCATTCAATACGCCAGCACGGCTCAGTTGGCATTCTCGAGCGGCCTTTACTCTGCTCGCGATTGTCGCGCTGGTTTCGGCGGCATGTTGTTGCTGCGTTAAGGTGCCTTCGGGTAGTCGAGGGACATCTATGGTCAGGTCAAATCTATCGATAAACGGGCCCGATAAGCGTGACAGATAGCGCTGTATTTGATCTTGTGTTGCTCGTGCGTTTGCGGTGTCGCCGCAGGGGCTGGGGTTCATGGCTGCGATAAGCTGAAAGCGACTGGCAAAGGTGAGTTTAGCCGCCGCCCGTGAGATAACTACCTCGCCAGTTTCCATAGGTTCACGTAAACAGTCGAGCACTTTTCTAGGAAATTCAGCGACTTCATCTAAAAAGAGGACTCCACGGTGAGCCAAAGATATCTCCCCTGGCTTGGGGTGACTGCCCCCGCCGACGAGTGAGATAGGCGAGCTAGTATGGTGGGGGCTGCGGAAAGGGCGCTGATAAAACTGGGCTTTGGGTACGGTCTGCCCCGCGACAGAATGGATCGCAGCCACCTCTAACGCTTCGTCATAACTCAAAGGTGGCAGCAGCTGAATGATCCGGCTGGCCAACATGGTTTTACCTGTGCCTGGAGGCCCCAAAAACAATAAGTTGTGGTTGCCGGCTGCAGCAATTTCTAAGGCGCGCTTAGCTTGATACTGACCGATCACATCGCTTAAGCAGGTTGATTGCGACGGCGCATCGCTAGCAATCCACTCTAAACCAGTGGCAATACTCGGTAGGGATTGTTGCCCGTGAAGGTAGGCGCTCACTCCTTGTAAGTGAGTGGCAAAAAAGCTGTTGTGGTATCCGACTAGTTCGGCATCGCTGCGGTTGCCGAGGGGCAAGATTAAGAACTTGTGGTGCTTGCGGGCAAAAACGATCACTGGCAAGAGGGCCTGACATTGGCGAATATGTCCAGATAACGCAAGTTCACCGACAAATTCATGATCTTTTAACATGGCGACAGGGATCTGTTTCGATGCGGCCAAGATACCGATAGCGATTGGTAGATCATAACGGCCACCCTGCTTAGGGAGATCCGCCGGGGCGAGGTTGACCGTTATTCGCCGCTGCGGAAATTCAAATCCAGCATTGATTATCGCGCTGCGCACACGCTCCTTGGCCTCTTTGACTGAGGTTTCCGGCAGGCCGACCAAATTGAAGGCCGGCAAGCCGTTACTGAGGTGCACTTCAACGATAACCTCGGGAGCTTCGACGCCTAAACTGGCTCTGGTGGTGACGCAGGCAATTGCCATAAACAAATCCTTTTGTTTTTAGTCTTTTGTAGGAGTCTAGCATTAGCGCGAATGCGCAGTCCTAAGTGTAGCAGCTAAAAATGGGCCCGTTATTTAAGCAAAATATGCCGATTTATGTTGCCTATTGGCTATTTTCTGATATATAGACGCCAGATTGTGACATTGTCGTCTTGTCGAGCGACATATTGGCATCGAGATTGTGTTTTCGGTGGACTTGAGCTGACAGTCCTTGTTGCATCCTGTTGGCACTAGAGCCGATACCATTGGCAGCTCACACCTCATTACGATTAGGCGTACATATGATTTAAACGCAAATGTACCGCCAAGAGGTGGCTGCTCGGTCGCTATTGACCACTGCCTTGAAGAGTTAGGTGTAAAATGAGTTTTGTTGATAATGCATTGATTATTTTGTTGTTAATTGGCATCAGTTGCTTCTTTTCCATGTCTGAAATAGCTTTGGCTGCGGCGCGTAAAATCCGTTTGCGTCAAATGGTCGATGAAGGTGATTTACGCGCGGAAAGAGTGCTTAAACTGCAGGCTCATCCAGGAAGTTTTTTTACTGTCGTACAGATAGGGCTTAATGCTGTGGCGATTATGGGTGGTATTGTCGGTGAGTCGGCATTTACCCCCTATGTTAAAGCGGCTTTAACTGGCTGGGTCACTGAACCTTGGCTGGGGCAGTTAAGCTTTATCTTGTCATTTGCCATCGTTACTAGCCTGTTTATTTTGATCGCCGATTTAATGCCCAAGCGGATCGCGATGGCGATCCCCGAGCGTGTGGCTGTGGCTTTGGTTGGCCCTATGATGTTATGCATAGTGCTACTGCGTCCATTAGTGTGGTTTTTTAATGGCTTAGCCACTTTTGTGTTTAAAATATTGCAAATTCAAACCGTACGTAATGATCAGGTTACCTCGGATGATATTTACGCGGTTATGGCCGCAGGAACCGAGGCGGGCGTACTCGATAAGGGTGAGCAGCAGATGATGGAGAATGTGTTTGAAATGCAAACCGTTCCCGTCACTTCGGCGATGACGGCACGTGAGAGCCTAGTCTATTTTCTGCTGCAGGACAGCGAAGAAGATATTAAGCGTAAAATCACGAACGATCCACATACCAAGTTTTTAGTGTGTGATGGACAGCTTGATTGCATTAAAGGGGTGGTTGACGCTAAGGAGTTGTTGATCCAAGTGATTAATGGCCAAAGCATCACCCTTAAGGGCAGCCCATTGGTGCGTAATTGCTTAATTATCCCTGATAGTTTGAGCCTGTCTGAAACCATGGAATATTTTAAAAATACCCGCTCAGATTTTGCCGTGGTGATGAATGAATATGCCTTGGTTGTGGGGATTGTTACCACTAATGACCTGCAAAGCGCGGTGATGGGCGCGTGGTCGCTGCACGAGAGTGAAGAGCAGATCATTGCCCGTGATAAAGACTCATGGCTGGTGGATGGGGTAACGCCCATCACAGATGTGATGCGTGCCTTTAACATTGAGCAATTTCCACAAAGCCAAAATTACGAAACCATTGCCGGCTTTATGATGCATATGCTGCGTAAAATACCTAAGCGTACCGAGTTTGTTAATTACGCTGGTTACAAGTTTGAAGTGGTCGATATTGATGCCTACAAAGTTGACCAGTTGATGGTGACACGCATCGATAAGCAGGATGAACTTTTGCTCCCCATCGACTAGTTGCACAAGTTGACTGGGAATGTTGGTTAACTCTTTGGCGTGATTGATGACATTCTCATGCGTTGTAACTCTTGCAGAAATGCCGCGATGACGGGCTCGTCTTCGCGGCTTTTTTTACTGCAACACCCCAACTCAAAAGGCGCAATCGCTACTGGCGACGCTAACTGCTGGATCCTATCTTTTACCGGGCTGTTATTGATCACCACCTCTGGAGTAATACTGACGCCACAGCCTAGCGCGACCATAGAGGCGATGGCTTCTTGGCCAGAGACTTGGGCATAGACATTGGCATTAAGCCCTAACTGCTTAAACCAGTTATCAATACGTTGCCGCCCTGGACCATGTTCGGGGATGATAAACGGTAGCCTATCCCAGGGAATATACGACTCACACAGTAACTCCTGCACCGCACATTTAAACGTAGGCGCGATGATAACAAGGGGGACATCGTCGATTTTAATAAAGCTGAGTGATTCTGGCAGGGTGTCTGGTTTGGCGGCGATACCAATATCGGCACGGTTTTGTTTCACCATATCCACAGCATTAGCCGCATCGCCAGTGATGAGGGCGATTTCCACCAATGGATGCTCGCTTCTAAAGCGGTCCAATAACCCGGGCAGATGGCTATATGCTGCCGTTACCGAGCAGTAAAGATTAAGTCGGCCGCGTAATCTATCTTGCTTAGGATCGAGCCGATATTTAAGTTTGTTCCAATTATCTAAAGTTTGTTCGGCAAAGTGGCGATATTCCACCCCAGCACTTGTGAGGGTCACGCTGCGGTTATCCCGTTCAAACAGTTTAGCGCCTGCCTCCTCCTCTAGGCGCTTCATAGCGCGGCTTAATGTTGAAGGACTCACATGCATCTGCTGCGCGGTCTTCGCAAAGTGCAGGCAGTTAGACAGGTGCAAATACAATTTAATGGTGCGAATATCCACAAAATTCCCCCGATGCCTTGTAGTGTAAACTTAATGGTATTGTTGCATAAAATGCAATGTGATGTTTCGAATATATCATTTTAAGCAATAAGCGCCATAGGCTATAGTGATTTTAATCACAGCTTAGCCATCGTCGGTTGAGCCCGTTTTTAAGTCCTCACTCAAAGGTGGAATATCTGATGGCTAACTATTTTAATTCTCTGAATTTGCGTCAACAATTAGCACAGCTAGGTCAATGTCGTTTTATGGACCGCAGCGAATTTAGCCAAGGCTGTGATTACATTAAAGAGTGGAATATTGTGATCCTAGGTTGTGGCGCTCAAGGCCTTAACCAAGGTTTGAACATGCGTGATTCGGGCCTCAATATCTCATTTGCACTTCGCCCACAGGCGATTGCAGAAAAGCGCGCTTCATATCAAAAGGCGACCGGTAACGGTTTCCGCGTAGGTACGTTCGAAGAGCTCATTCCTGATGCGGATTTAGTGCTTAACCTGACTCCCGATAAACAGCACACCGACGCCGTTAACAGTGTGATGCCATTGATGAAACAGGGCGCAGTGCTGTCTTACTCTCATGGCTTCAATATTGTCGAAGAGGGAATGCAAGTGCGCCCAGATATCACGGTGATCATGGTAGCGCCTAAGTGCCCGGGCACTGAGGTTCGTGAAGAGTATAAGCGTGGTTTTGGTGTACCAACCCTGATTGCTGTCCACCCAGAAAACGATCCTAAGGGTGACGGTTTTGAAGTGGCTAAAGCGTATGCGAGCGCCACGGGCGGTGACCGCGCTGGCGTGCTGCACTCATCATTTATCGCCGAAGTGAAATCTGATCTGATGGGTGAGCAGACTATTTTATGTGGCATGCTGCAAACGGGTGCCATTTTAGGTTATGACAAGCTCGTTGCCGACGGTGTAGAGCCTGGTTACGCGGCGAAATTGATCCAACAAGGCTGGGAAACCACCACCGAAGCACTTAAGCACGGTGGTATCACTCACATGATGGATCGCCTATCTAACCCTGCAAAAATTAAAGCCTTTGAGATGGCAGAAGAGCTAAAAGGCATTCTGGCGCCGTTATTTGAAAAGCACATGGATGACATCATCAGTGGTGAGTTTTCGAAAACCATGATGGCAGACTGGGCTAATGATGACGCTAACTTGCTTAAGTGGCGCAGCGAGACCAATGAAACTGGTTTTGAAAATGCGCCACAGTGCGACGAAGCGATTGATGAGCAAGCCTATTTTGACAAAGGTATCTTCCTTGTGGCCATGATTAAAGCGGGCGTTGAGCTTGCGTTCGATACTATGGTGTCAGCCGGTATTGTTGAAGAGTCAGCTTACTACGAGTCACTGCATGAAACCCCGCTTATCGCCAACACCATTGCACGTAAGCGCCTGTATGAGATGAACGTGGTTATTTCTGATACCGCCGAATATGGCTGTTACCTATTTAACCACGCAGCAGTGCCATTACTGCGTGATTATGTCAACCAGATGTCGCCAGAGTACTTAGGCGGTGGGCTTAAAGATGAGGGGAATGGTGTCGATAACCTGCGCTTAATCGAGGTTAACGATGCGATTCGTCATACCGCCGTTGAATATATCGGTGCTGAACTTCGCGGTTATATGACCGAAATGAAGCGCATCGTTGAAGAAGCATAATCAGTTTTAATGTTATCGCGACCAGAGCCCAGCTTAGCCAGTGGGCTTTGGCGGCGCAATGACCCGATTTATAGGCTCAATGATAAAAACAGAGCCAATGGTTTACTTAAAGTGAGCAGGCCATTGCCGCGAAGTTAGCGAATGAGGGTCAGTGTTTGACCCAAAGGATTCACTGTTTCGTTTGATGGCCATCAGTTTTGGTTGTGTTATTCACAGGCTTTGTGATATTGATTAAAAGGTCTACTAAAACTAGACGCCAATTTAAGCAAACACACTGATTAGGAATACCCATACACCATGTTTAACCAAGCTGCCCTGCTCATTATCGAGATTATTACCGTGGTGATTATTAAATCACAGCGGGGGCATCGTATGGCGCATCAAACCACCTAATTAGGTCAAGATTGCAACAAGAACCCCCGCTCCGAAAGGACCGGGGGTTTTTTGTTTTTAGCGGTTTACGCCGTTTGCTTAACCCCGACAACACTTACAATGCAGGATGTAGCACATGGAACCAGGGCAGCAGATCAGAGGCGCAGACGCCGTTATCAAAGTACTTGCCGCGCATGGCGTAACCACAGTATTTGGTTATCCAGGCGGCGCAATTATGCCCATCTATGACGCCCTGTATGGCGCGCCAGTTGAACATCTGCTCAGTCGTCATGAGCAAGGCGCCGCATTTGCTGCTGTAGGCTACGCTAGAGCGAGCGGTAAAACAGGGGTCTGTTTTGCAACATCGGGGCCGGGTGCCACCAATCTTGTGACCGCGCTGGCTGATGCTCTGCTTGATTCAGTTCCCTTAGTCGCCATCACAGGCCAAGTTTCTACCGCCGTGATTGGCACCGATGCCTTTCAGGAGATCGATGTACTGGGTATGTCGCTGTCGTGTACCAAACATAGCTTTATGGTGACTGATATCGACGAGCTTGTACCGACGCTATATCGCGCCTTTGACATTGCCGCATCTGGCCGCCCAGGTCCTGTTCTGGTTGATATTCCTAAAGATATTCAAATAGCCATGCTCGATTATAAAGCCCCGCTATTAGGCTTAACAGCTGAGCCTCAGGCAGATGCGAGTCAGCTTGAAGCAGCCAGGGGGCTGCTCGTACAATCGAGCAAACCCATGCTTTACGTGGGTGGCGGCGTTGGCATGGCGGGCGCGGTTGAGCAGCTTAGAGATTTTATTGATGTGACTGGCATCCCCTCGGTAGCGACGCTCAAAGGGCTTGGCTGTATTGCCCATGATAGTGAAGGTTACTTAGGTATGCTGGGGATGCATGGCGGCAAAGCGGCGAATATTGCCGTGCAGGAGTGCGATTTACTTATCGTGGTTGGTGCGCGTTTCGATGACCGCGTGACGGGGCGGTTAGCCTCCTTTGCCGAACATGCCAAAGTATTGCATCTGGATATCGATGTCGCCGAGCTTGGCAAGCTGCGTCGCCCTGATGTGGCCATTGCTGGCGATCTACGCCAAATCTTGCCTGCTATTGCCCAGCCTATGGCTATTGCCCCTTGGCAAGCTGAAGTTGCAGGTTTGAAGGCACAATATCAATGGAATTATGACCGACCAGGCGAGCTGATTTTTGCACCTAAAATGCTCAATAGTCTGGCAAATAAATTACCCGAAGACAGTGTGATTGCCTGTGATGTGGGTCAGCACCAGATGTGGGTTGCGCAGCACATGTGGTTTCGACGCCCAGAAGATCATCTGTCCAGCGCTGGCCTTGGCACTATGGGCTTTGGTTTGCCGGCGGCGATTGGCGCAAAAGTCGCACGCCCCGATGCCTGTGTGGTCGCGGTGTCAGGTGATGGTTCCTTTATGATGAATGTGCAGGAGCTCACCACAGTTAAGCGTCGTCAAATTCCCCTCAAAATTTTGCTTATCGACAATCAGAAGTTGGGCATGGTTAAACAGTGGCAACAGCTGTTTTTTGAAGAGCGCTTTAGTGAAACCGACCTGTCCGATAACCCTGATTTTGTCACTATGGCGTCGGCGTTTGATATTCCAGGGCGCACCATTACCCACAGCGCGGAGGTTGACGCTGCGCTTGATGAAATGCTTAACACCCAAGGGCCGTTTCTGCTGCATGTGAGAATCGATGAAGCCCATAACGTATGGCCACTGGTACCTCCTGGGGCATGTAACCGCGACATGATGGATGAGATGGAGAAACAGACATGATCTATAACCTAGCCTTAACCTTAGCTCAGCAGCCCGAAGTGTTAGAGCGCGTATTACGTGTCGTGCGCCATCGCGGTTTTAAAATCACTACCCTAGATATGCAACTGGCTGCTAACGGCACCACACAGGTCGACATGGTGGTGGAGAGTGAGCGAGCCCTAGAGCTGCTCAGCCATCAGCTCAATAAACTGATTGATGTCACCGAGTGCAAAGTGTTATCAGCTGAACAGCTATCAACAAAACTCACGACAAGACTATCTACAACACAAATACAACCCGCTAGCGCCCTAAACGCCTAAGCCCTATAGATGAGAAAATATTATGGCCGCAAAAACTGCAGAATTGATTTGGTTTAATGGTGAGATCATGCCGTGGGGCGATGCTAAGGTGCATGTTATGTCGCATGCGCTGCATTATGGCACCTCGGTATTTGAGGGGATTCGAGTTTATGCGACTCATCTTGGCCCAGCGGGTTTTCGTCTAACTGAACATGTGCAGCGACTGTATGATTCGGCAAAAATATACCGTATGCCAATTCCTTATCGCTTTGAGCAAACGATGCAAGCCTGCCGAGATATTGTGCTTGCCAACAAGTTAGATGGTGCCTATATCCGCCCATTGGCGTTTTATGGTGATGTGGGCATGGGGATCACTCCGCCTAAAGATGCCAAATGTGAATTAATGGTGGCTGCGTTTCCTTGGGGCGCCTACTTAGGCGAAGAAAGCATGGAGCGTGGCGTCGATGTGGCGGTAACTTCTTGGAATCGTCTTGCGCCAAATACCATTCCGACTGGAGCAAAAGCCGGTGGTAACTATCTGTCATCTTTGCAAATTTCCACAGAAGCAAAACGTAATGGCTTTGACGAAGGTATCGCTCTCGATGTTAATGGCCTCGTCAGCGAAGCCGCGGGCGCTAATCTGTTCGTCATTAAAAAGCATAAGCTGTATACCCCGCCAGCCACGGCAGCGATCTTAATGGGCATCACCCGTGACACCATTATTACCTTGGCGCGAGATAAAGGTTATCAAGTGGTGGAAGAGCCGATGTCGCGCGAGTTTTTATATTTAGCCGATGAGATTTTTATGACAGGTACCGCGGCCGAAATTGTGCCGGTGCGAAGTGTAGACCGTATTGAGGTAGGCGTGGGTAAGCGCGGGCCTATTACTAAAGAAATTCAAGCGAGCTTCTTTGGCTTGTTTAACGGTGAAACAGAAGACAAATGGGGCTGGCTAGAGCCGCTCTAAATGGCTTGCCATTTTTTCATCCGTTAGCCTCGATTTACGATAAGATGAGTGAAAGTCCGATAACGCGAACGCATTATCAAAGGGCAACATTAAATACTAGGCATGACAATGACCTAGCGACAAAAAAGGAAGTAGTCTCATGGCAAAATTACGTTCAGCTACCAGTACCGAAGGTCGCAATATGGCCGGTGCTCGTGCACTTTGGCGAGCGACAGGGGTAAAAGATAACGATTTCGGTAAGCCGATTATTGCCATTGCCAACTCCTTTACTCAGTTTGTGCCGGGGCATGTGCACCTTAAAGATATGGGCTCGTTAGTGGCGGGCGCGATTGAAGAAGCCGGCGGTATCGCCAAAGAGTTTAATACCATCGCGGTTGATGATGGTATTGCCATGGGGCACGGCGGCATGCTCTATAGCCTACCGTCACGAGAGCTTATCGCCGATAGCGTTGAGTATATGGTCAATGCCCACTGCGCCGATGCCTTAGTGTGTATCTCAAACTGCGACAAGATCACCCCTGGTATGTTAATGGCGGCGCTACGTCTTAATATTCCTGTGGTGTTTGTTTCGGGCGGGCCGATGGAAGCGGGCAAGACTAAGCTATCGGATAAGATCATTAAGCTGGATCTGGTCGATGCCATGGTGGCCGCGGCTGATGACCGTATCTCAGATGAAGACAGTGAAAAAATTGAGCGTAGCGCCTGCCCAACATGCGGCTCATGTTCAGGCATGTTTACCGCCAACTCAATGAACTGTTTGACCGAAGCGCTCGGTTTATCTTTGCCGGGTAATGGTTCGATGCTCGCTACACATGCCGATCGCCGTGAACTCTTTTTAGAGGCGGGTCGCCGCGTAATGGCGCTGGCGACTCGCTACTATAAGCATGACGATGAATCAGCCTTGCCACGTAATATTGCCAACTTTAAAGCGTTTGAGAACGCCATGGCACTGGATATCGCCATGGGCGGCTCGTCCAATACCGTATTGCATCTGTTAGCAGCGGCTCAAGAGGGTGGCGTCGATTTTACCATGGCCGATATCGATAGAATGTCGCGTCAGGTGCCGCACCTTTGTAAAGTGGCGCCATCGACACCCAAGTATCATATGGAAGATGTCCATCGTGCTGGTGGCGTAATGGGCATTTTAGGTGAGCTAGACAGAGCCGGCTTACTGCATACCGATGTGAGCCATGTTGCCGGTGAAAACCTTAAAGCGGTATTGGCTAAATATGATATCGCCCAAAGTAGTGATGCAGCGGTGCACAAGTTTTTCTCAGCAGGGCCAGCCGGTATTCCAACAACCAAAGCCTTTAGCCAAGATTGCCGCTGGCCAAGTGTCGATGTCGACCGTAAAGCGGGCTGCATTCGTACCCGTGAATTTGCGTTTAGCCAAGAGGGTGGCCTAGCTGTCTTGTCGGGCAATATTGCGCTGGATGGTTGTATCGTCAAAACCGCTGGCGTCGATGAAGCTAACCATACCTTTGTGGGCAGTGCTCGAGTCTATGAGAGTCAAGATGACGCCGTCGCCGGTATCTTAGGTGGTGAAGTGGTTGCGGGTGATGTGGTGGTCATTCGCTATGAAGGCCCTAAAGGTGGCCCTGGCATGCAAGAGATGCTTTACCCAACCAGTTACTTGAAATCTAAAGGCTTAGGTGCGGCTTGTGCGCTTATCACCGATGGCCGATTCTCTGGCGGCACATCGGGTTTATCCATAGGTCACGTCTCTCCAGAAGCGGCTGCGGGTGGCACTATCGGGCTAGTTGAAACAGGCGATCGAATCGAAATCGATATTCCTGCACGTACCATTAAGCTGGCGGTTAGCGAGATAGAGCTGGCGAGTCGCCGCGCAGCGATGCAGGCGCGTGGCAAACTGGCGTGGAAACCCAAAGATCGACAACGCGCGGTATCGCTTGCGCTTAAAGCCTACGCCATGCTTGCCACCAGTGCCGATAAAGGCGCTGTGCGAGATGTTAGTAAGCTGGAGGATTAATATGTTGGCATTAGCCTCACAATCTCAGTTAGATTTAGCGCACTATTATCTGCAGAAGATCTTACTCTCCTCTGTCTATGATGTGGCTAAAATCACCCCGCTTTCTAGCCTAAATAAGCTCTCTGCGCGTTTGGGCTGCCAAGTGTTTCTTAAGCGCGAAGATATGCAGCCTGTACACTCGTTTAAGCTGCGCGGCGCTTATAATCGTATCGCTCAGCTTGATGCAAAAGAGTGTGAGCGCGGCGTCGTGTGCGCCTCTGCCGGCAATCACGCCCAAGGTGTGGCGATGTCTGCTTCGGCGCACGGGATCAGTGCTGTGATCGTGATGCCAGAAACCACACCCGAAATTAAAGTCGATGCGGTGCGCCGCCTGGGTGGCAATGTGGTGCTGCATGGCCAGTCTTTCGATATGGCCAATGAGTATGCTCAGCAACTCGCTCAAGATGAGGGGCGCGTGTATGTCGCCCCGTTCGATGATGAAGCGGTTATTGCAGGTCAAGGTACGATTGCACAAGAGATGTTGCAGCAACAGCGCGATCTCGAGGTGATCTTTGTGCCCGTTGGCGGTGGCGGCTTAATCGCAGGCATCGCCGCGTATTACAAAGCGGTGATGCCGCAGGTGAAGATTATCGGGGTTGAGCCGGAAGACTCTGCCTGCCTAAAAGCGGCGCTTGCAGCCGATGAACGTGTAGTGTTATCGCAAGTAGGGTTATTTGCCGATGGTGTGGCGGTAAAACAGATTGGCGCAGAGCCTTTTCGTTTAGCACGTGAATATGTCGACCACGTGGTTACCGTTACCTCTGATGAGATCTGCGCTGCGGTTAAAGATATTTTTGAAGACACCCGCGCGATAGCTGAGCCCGCAGGTGCCTTATCACTGGCTGGACTGAAAAAATATATCGGTGACGAGGGTAAAGGCCAGAAGGTCGCTGCTATCTTAAGCGGTGCCAACGTTAACTTTCACAGTCTGCGTTATGTGTCGGAGCGCTGTGAGCTGGGTGAGCAAAAAGAGGCTATTTTGGCAGTTAAAGTGCCAGAGCGTCCCGGCATCTTTTTACGCTTTTGTGAGCTGTTAGAAAAGCGCGCTATGACCGAGTTTAACTATCGTTTTTCCAGTCGTGATAAGGCGGTGGTGTTTGCGGGCATTCGTTTGTCACAGGGTCAGGTTGAGCTCGATGAGATCATAGCGAGATTAGAGGGCGATGGTTTTGAAGTGCAAGATCTCTCCCATGACGAGACGGCAAAACTGCATGTACGTTATATGGTGGGGGGGCATCCGCCAGAGGAGCTTGAGGAGCGCCTGTTTAGCTTTGAGTTTCCAGAGCACCCCGGTGCCTTGTTTAAGTTTTTGACGACTTTGCAGAGTAAATGGAATATCAGTTTGTTTCATTATCGTAATCACGGCGCTGCTTATGGTCGGGTACTTGCGGGGTTTGAAGTGCCAGAAAGCGATGCTATCGCGTTTCAGCAGTTTTTAACCGATGTAGGTTTTGTCTATCAAGAGGAAACCCATAGCCCAGCCTATAAGCTGTTTTTAGATAATCGAGAGTAGTCGATATGCTTGCGGTTAAATGAGACGATTTTAGGACGCAGTTGCGTCCTTTTATATGTTATCTTGCTATGGGTAACACATTGAATTCGAATACTAAGCACGAATAATTAACGACACTAATAAGATGCCACTCATGGCACAGACATAACTGTGAATACGTAGGGATGTGGTAGGGCAGGCGTCAATCTCTTGTCCCCATATAAACCAACAGTTAGCCCGAACCCTAATGGATAAAGCGAAGGCTTTATAGAGGAAAGAAGATGTTAGCAGCACCGAAAGTAAACGCATTTAACCCTCCACGTCGAACGCTGATGGGCCCAGGCCCTTCGGACGTTTATCCTGAAGTATTGGCCGCTCAAGCTCGTCCGACAATTGGTCATCTTGACCCGCTGTTTGTGGGCATGATGGATGAGCTTAAAGCGTTGATCCAATATGCGTTTCAAACTGAAAATGCCATGACCCTGGCGGTATCGGCGCCTGGCAGTGCGGGTATGGAAACCTGTTTTGTTAATTTAGTCGAGCCCGGCGAAAAAGTGATAGTGTGCCGCAACGGGGTGTTTGGCGAGCGGATGCGTCAAAATGTTGAGCGCGTTGGTGCTACTGCGGTGGTCGTCGATAACGAGTGGGGCATGCCTGTGTCGGTTAGCGATGTTGAGGCCGCGCTGAAAGCTAACCCTGATGCGAAGTTTTTAGCCTTTGTCCACGCAGAAACCTCAACTGGCGCCTTGTCAGATGCCAAGCGTCTATGTGCGCTTGCCAAGCAGCATGATTGTCTCTCTATTGTCGATGCGGTGACCTCATTAGGTGGTGTAGAGCTTAAAGTGGATGAATGGGGCATAGATGCTATCTACTCGGGCAGCCAAAAATGTCTCTCCTGCGTGCCAGGGTTATCGCCAGTGTCGTTTTCGCCTGCGGCGGTAGAGAAACTTAAAGCACGTAAAACACCCGTACAGAGCTGGTTTTTAGATCAAAGCTTAGTGATGGGCTATTGGAGCGGCGATCAAGCTGCGGGTGGCAAGCGCAGCTATCATCATACCGCTCCGGTGAATGCGCTGTATGGATTGCATGAATCACTTCGTTTGCTTGCTGAAGAAGGGCTCGAAAACGCGTGGGCGCGTCATCAAAATATGCATCAAGTGCTGCGTGAAGGGCTGGAGTCATTAGGGCTTAAGTTTGTAGTCGATGAGCAATCTCGTTTGCCGCAACTCAATGCTGTCTATATTCCTGAAGGGGTAGATGATGCCTTAGTGCGTAAGCAGTTATTGGAAAACTATAACTTAGAGATAGGCGCTGGTCTTGGCGCATTAGCGGGTAAAGCATGGCGTATCGGTTTGATGGGCTTTAGCGCAAGACGTGAGAACGTGGCGTTATGTTTACGAGCGCTTGAAGAGGTACTGCGTTAGTCACGGCTGATGGCTGGCACACGAAAAAGGGGAAATTAAATTCCCCTTTTTTGTGGCTGATAATTAGTGTTATAGCAAACAGGATCACCATTGCTGTTAAGCGAATTTGATGGTGAAGACTTTAAAAGATCGGTCAATGGCTCAGTTCAACTCTGAATTGAGCAGCATTAATCAAGCGGTGCCTTTGAGCTATTAATGGTTAACCAGAAACCAACTGCACTATGATAAGGGTGATTAATATCGGACAAACAAATTTGACGTACACAGGCCAAGTCTTCCAAAAAAGACCATCGGCATTGGCGCCTTCTTGGGCTCGGATTGTTGTAATGAGGCTGTGTCGGTTCCATACCCAGCCAAGGTAGATAGCGATACCCAAAGCAATCAGGGGCTGGGCGCGCTCGGTAGTGATAGTGATCATCAAGCCAAACAACAATTCAAAGTTAAATACCATGATAGTCGACAGTAGCGTAATGACACCCGCTACTATATAAGTTGCACGGTGGCGCTCTATGTTGACTTTCTCAACAAGGTAGCTGGTTGGTACTTCGACTATCGAGATGGCAGACGTTAAGCCTGCAATTGTCATCAACACAAAGAAGATGATAGCAATCAGTGGCCCTAGCACACCACCTAAGGTGTCAAACAGCGCGGGCAATACAGTAAACACTAAGGTATCGGAGTTTAATAGCGCGCCATCAGCAGCAAAAATTTGTATCCCATTATGCTGCGCCACATACATGGCCGGGATAATCATTAACGCTGCAAGAAAGGCCACACAGGTGTCGGTTAATGTGACATAAGCGGAGAGCGTAGCAATGTTTTCCTGCTTATTGAGGTAGGCGCCGTAAACCATCATAGCGCCTGTACCAATGGTCAGAGAAAAGAAGGTCTGCCCCAGTGCGCCGACCAAGACCTCGGTTTCCCAAATCCGACTAAAATCAGGCACGAGTAACGCAGTTAGCCCTTCAGAGGCACCAGGCTGGGTAAGAATATAACCAACGCCCATCACCAAGATCGCTAGTAATAATGGCATGAGTCGTTTAGACCAACGTTCGATACCTTGTCGCACACCTTGGCGGATAACCATTATAACCATTAAGATAAAGACGATGGTGAAAAGTAGGTTTCGCTCAACGGAGAAGGCCATTAGCCAGTTTGATGTTTGCTTAAAACCGGTAACTTCGGCTATGGGGGCAACAGCAAAGCTGACAAACCAGCCAGATAAGATCATATAAAAAGTGCAGATCAAGGTGGCGGTGATGATAGAAGCAAAACCGATCACTTTACCGATATAGCGACTGCAATAGGATTGACCAATATTAGCCATGGCGTCAGCAGGATTGGTTTGCCCATGGCGGCCAATCATCAGCTCAGCAAGTAACATGGGATAGCCAAGGATAAGGATGAGAACCAGATAAACCAGCAGAAATGCCCCGCCGCCATGAGTGGCGGCTTGGGTTGGAAAGCCCCAGATGTTACCAACACCGACAGCGCTGCCCGCTGCGGCCATAATGAAGCCTATTCTCGAACTAAAATGGCTAGAATCGTTTGAACTCATTGCGTTGTGCGCTCCTTTAGCAAAGAGGCCGCATCATAGCGTTTGTAATGAGCAGGTCAACAGGTGAATATTGCTTTAAAGCGCTTTGTTTTAACGAGTATTTCTTTAAAAATACTTAGTGTTGGTCTTTTATTGCTCGTTAGTTTGTTTTTGCGTGATTATATTGTTTTGATTGCTCGGTATGGTTGAGTGACGCAATTAGATTGCGTGAGTAAATAATCGTTAATGCGTGCTGATTATCTCAATGTTTGGCTGAGGTTGGCTTATAGAGAGGTCAGTCATACGACTTAGGTAATGGTATCGCGGTGTGGTTTTTTGCTTGTTTGAGCACAAAGCTTGAGCGAATACCGGCGATATCTTGGTTGGTAGTGAGCTTCTCTAGCAGAAAATGTTTAAAGGCCTCCATATCAGCGACTAACACCTTGAGCTGATAGTCGGCGTCACTGCCAGTGAGTAGGCAACATTCGAGTACTTCGTCGTAGCGGTTCATTGCTTGTTCAAACGCATTGAGGACCCTTTGGTTGTGTTTTTCCAGTCTGACTTGCACATAGGCAGTGAGATGCAGATTAAAGAACTCTGGACTCACCAAGGTGGCGTAGCCAGTAATGATGCCACTATCTTCAAGAGCCTTAACTCGGCGCGAGCAGGGCGAGGGAGACAGGCCAACTAACGCGGCCAACTCTTGATTCGATAAGCGCCCATGTTGTTGAAGTAGCGATAGGATTTTAATATCAATTTTATCGAGTTGCATTGTTGTCATCGGGTGCTCGTGAATGAAGGTGTCGCTATCGGGCGTCGTGATTCGATACAGTCGCCTGGGTGGGTAATACTTTTTGCTGGAATTGAATGATAATCGCGATACACAGCAAGGCCATTAACCCGCCGATGACCGTAGCCGCCAGTACATCTTGCGACCAATGCATTCCCAGTAACATGCGGCTCAATCCCATGCTTAAGCTCCATAAGCCTAATAATAATGGCAACAGGTATTGACCGCTCAGTAAGAGAAAATAACTTAACACCATCGACAAGGTGACGGCAAATAAGGTGTGGCCCGAGGGAAAAGAGAAGCCGACTTCGTGTTGCCAGTGAGCGGCAATTTTATTCGACAACTTGATCTCGGGTGCTGTGGTCCTTGATGGGACATTTGTAAGCTGGTTAAGGGCTTGGCTTACCATAGGGCGGCGCTGGGCGGCCGGAAGTTGATAAAACTCCTCTAATTGCAGCAGGCTTTGCTGCGCCATCAAAGCCGCGTTGGGTCTAGGCTCGCCAAAAAAGGGTTTCAAAAAATGGTTGAGCCCCAAGGTGGTGAGCATGCTCAGACCTACGGCGAGCACCAGCGCGATAAATTGTCGGCGAGGCACCATGGTGAAGCAAACGCCGAGTAACACTATGGCGGTCAAGGCCCCATATGGCGCAGTGCCTGAGGTGGTGACCCAATAGAGCAACTCGGCCAAAGGGGAGTCAAGCGCGATTAACGGAAACAGCGACGTACCACTGAGTAACAGCCCTGCTGGCACCAGGAGTAGGAGTAACCATCCAATAGTCAGCGCCGATAGTAAGCGCCTTGAGAGTGTCACAATGTTACCTTGCACACCAGTTACCTCGCACAAAAACCGTTAAATCAAAGGTCACAGCGACCTTACAGGTTGCCCCTACTGCTCAATCTTGATATCACATCAGGCCGACATGCCTTGACTCTACTTATTCGCCTGCGGCTTGGTTGAGCTTGGCTTCTAAGGCATCGACTTGGGCTTGTAGGGCTTCGAGTTTTTCACGGGTTTTAAGCAGAACGTGTTGTTGTACGTCAAACTCTTCGCGTGACACTACATCGAGTTTCATCAGTTGGTTTTGTAAAATTTGCTTACTTTTATCTTCGAATTCGCCAGCGAATTGTTTTAGACCGCTAGGAAGGTTATCGCTAAGCTGCTTAGCCATCTCTTCAATTTTCTTTGGGTTAATCATGGTTTTTCGCCTCTGGGCAATCAAGTCAATATGCTGAGAATTGTACCTGAGCTACTGCGGATAACAAATTAAAAAGCCGCTGGTTATTTTATCTCAATAGATGGGCGCAGATTCTGGTATGATCTGCCTCTGATTTAGACCCTTTTATCTGCTTGGTAGTTGTAAATTCATGAAGCTCAATCCAGGTCAAAATGATGCTGTTCATTATGTTTCAGGCCCTTGCCTCGTCTTAGCTGGCGCAGGTAGTGGTAAGACACGCGTGATCATTAATAAAATTGCTTATCTGGTACAAAAGTGCGGATATCAAGCCAAAACGATTGCCGCGGTGACCTTTACCAACAAAGCGGCTCGCGAGATGAAAGAGCGTGTTGCCCAATCTATGGGGCGTAAAGAAGCGCGCGGTTTATGGATTTCAACCTTCCACACCTTAGGGCTGGAGATCATTAAACGTGAATATAAAGTATTGGGATTAAAGCCCGGCTTTTCACTGTTCGATGATCAAGACTCCCTTGCGCTACTTAAAGAGTTAACTGAAAACGAACTCGATGGTGATAAAGATCTGCTGCGCCTGTTAATGACCGCTATTTCAAACTGGAAGGGCGATTTGGTGATCCCCGCTCAGGCGCGCAAACTCGCCAAAGATGAGCAGTCGCAGTTATTTGCCCTGTTATATCAGCGCTATGCTCAGCATATGAAGGCCTATAACGCATTAGATTTTGATGACCTCATTTTATTACCTACGCTGCTGCTAAGGCATAATCAAGAGGTGAGAGAGCGTTGGCAAAAGCGGATTCAATATTTATTGGTCGATGAGTATCAAGATACTAATACCAGCCAATATGAGCTGGTTAAATTGCTGGTGGGTGAGCGAGCCCGGTTTACTGTGGTGGGTGATGACGATCAGTCTATTTACTCATGGCGTGGTGCTAAACCGCAAAACCTAGTGTTATTGGGTAAAGATTTCCCCTCATTAAGGCTGATTAAACTCGAGCAAAACTATCGCTCCAGCCAACGTATTTTGCGCGCCGCCAATATATTGATTGCCAATAATCCCCACGTGTATGACAAGTCGCTGTTCAGTGAGCTGGCCTATGGTGAGCCGCTGCGGGTGTTGATGGCAGCCAATGAAGAGCAAGAAGCTGAGCGGGTGATTGCCGAGATGATCAGGCATAAATTTGTCGGTAGGACCCAGTTTGGTGACTACGCTATCTTGTATCGTGGTAACCATCAATCACGCTTGTTAGAGCGTGCCTTAATGACTAACCGCATTCCCTATAAGCTCAGTGGCGGCACCTCATTTTTTGGCCGCGCCGAGATTAAAGATATCATGGCGTATTTGCGTTTAGTGGTAAATCCTGACGACGATAATGCCTTTTTACGGGTAGTTAATCTGCCTAAACGTGGTATTGGCCCTGCGACACTGGAACGCTTAGGCAATTACGCCAATGAAAAACAAATTTCGATGTTTGAGGCGATATTTCAAGGCGAGCTTAATCATCATCTACCACCTGCGGCAATGGCGTCGTTATATAAGTTTGGCAAATTTATCGTCGATATGGGCGAAGAGGCCAATCGTGGTGAGCCCGTAGAAGCGGTTAAGCGCCTTATTCGTAATATCAATTACGAAGATTATCTATACGAAACCAGCACCAGCGCCAAGGCTGCTGAGATGCGCATGAAAAACATCTCGGAGCTGTATCGCTGGGTGACCGAAATGCTACAAGGTGACGATCTTGATGAGGGCATGACCTTACCTGAGGTGGTGACGCGTTTAACATTGCGCGACATGATGGAGCGTAACAGCGAAGATGAAGCGGGCGATCAAGTACAGCTAATGACCTTGCATGCCTCAAAAGGGCTGGAGTTTCCTTACGTGTTTATGGTGGGGGTTGAGGAGCGCATCTTGCCGCACCAAAGCAGTATCGACGAAGACAACGTCGAGGAGGAAAGGCGTCTGGCTTACGTGGGCATTACCCGTGCACAAAAGGAGTTGTGGTTTATGATCTGCCGTGAGCGGCGTCAGTTTGGCGAGGTAATGCGTTGTGAACCTAGCCGCTTTTTGCTTGAGTTGCCTCAAGACGATCTGATTTGGGAAAACCGCAAGCCTGCACAAACCGAGCAGCAGCGGGTGCAATCAGGTAAAGCCAATATTGCCAACATACGTGATATGTTCAAAAAATAATGAGGCTAACTTTATCATTTTGCTTGTTTAGGCGGACAGACTATCAGGCTCCTGATTGGGAGTGGTTAACTTTTTTGAATCAATCGATTTACCAAGTGCCAGCCCCTGTCCCTGAGTAAAGTTGAGATTAAGCAGTTGTTGATGTTGTAGCTTAGTTTTAACCCCTTGCACAAATATGCTTAAATCCAATGCACTAGCGGCTAGTTGGTGTGCTTTAAGGAGTTTTTTATGTTGAGGGTGACTTAAGTGGCTAATATAGCTTGGGTCAAGCTTAAGGCCGCTTAATGGTAAAAAGCTAAGGCTACTCAAGGCGCTGTGGGCACTACCATAGGCGTGTAGCCCGAGATTGATACCTAGTTTGTGTAACATTTCAAACGCATTTATATGGCTTTCAGTATCTTGCACAAACGCTTTTTCATCAAAAAACATCCAGATCATTTCTGGCTTGCTGCAGCTTTGTTTAAGGCGGTTTTTAAGTTTGCGCACCGCATGTTTATGTTTTAAATGACGGCTGGAAACATGTAAATGCAGTTGTATCGGGCCGCTTACGGCCACTAGCTTAGGGTAATCGAGATTAAGTTGCTCAAATAAGTAAAGATCGAGCTCTTTAGTGAGATTACAATGCTCTGCAATATTACTGAGTTGTGACTGTTTAAGCTTACCCAATTGCTCATGTTGCCAATAGAGTCTTGGCTCATAGGCCAATATCTCTTGACTGTCGAGAGTCATAATAGGGAAGTATTGCAGGGCCAAGTTTTTGTTGACTAAGGCTTCACGCAATTCAATTTCTAAAGTGATGTCGTGTGCCTGTTTTCCTCTTGTGCGCTTGTCGCTGACAACATAACAGCCTTTGCCATTCGATTTTGCCTGGTACATAGCTGCATCGGCATCTTTGAGCAAAGATTCGCTAGTATCATTGTTATTTTGACCACTAAAAGCAATACCAATGCTAGCCCCGGAGGTAAAGCTCTGCTGGTCTAATTGGTAAGGCGCCGATAACTCACCGAGAATACGCTCTGCTACTTCAATTGCGTCATTGCTGTCGTGAATGCTATCGAGCAGGATGACAAATTCATCGCCGCCAATGCGTGCCAGTGTGTCGTTATCACGGATACACAAGTTAAGTCGTCGAGCCGTTTCAATCAAAAAGCGATCGCCTTGTAAATGTCCTAAGGTGTCATTGATCAGCTTAAAACGATCTAAGTCGATAAACAGCAAAGCAAAACGGTCTAAGCCATGGCGCCTGACATGTTTAACCGCTTGACCTAAGCGCTCCATAAACCGTGCCCGATTGGGTAAGCCGGTCAGAATATCGTGGCAGGCATCATGTACTAACTGTTGCTCAACTTTGCGTCGCTGGCTGATCTCTTTTTCTAAGTCTTGGTTGAGCATGGCCAATGCGCGAGTACGCTGGGCGACTTTCTCCTCTAACTGTTCATAACTTTGCTTTAATGACTCGGCCGATAATTTACGTTCAATGGCGGTAGCAATATGTTGAGATACGAAGGTTAATAGGCCGAGATCTTTTTCGTGATAGGTGTGAGAAGCGCTAAAGCTGTAAATGGTCAAGGCACCTTTGACCACTCCTTGGATAAACAGTGGTACGCCGATCCACTGATTAATGGTCTCAGTATGATTGAGTTGGGGCGCGATAGCGTACAGTTGCTCAGCGTCGACCAGTGTTTTGATATCCGACTTTTCGAGTAATATGGGCTTCTTGTGCTTCAGTATAAACTCCACTAAACCGTCGGCGAGTGGGCGTTTAGAAGGAACATCTATGTTTAATTGGGACACATAGAAGGGAAAGTTTAAATAGCGACCACTGTCGTCGAGCAAGCCGATGTAGCAGTTGTTAGCGGGTAACAGGTGGCTTATCACCCGATGTAATTCAGTGTAGAACACTGTGTCATCGATATTTGAGTTAGACAGTTCGGCAATTTCAAACAGTGACTTTTGCAGATGCTCTGCTCGGCGTCTTTCATTCACCTCTTGCTTGAGCTTGTCGTAAGCCTGACTCAGCTCTTTGGTTCGATGATCGATAGCGGTTTCGAGGTTGTGCTGATACTGCACCCGTTCAATTACACCTGAGACATGTTGGCTAATAAAGGTGATCAGTTCGAGTTCAATATCGCCATAACTGATCTCTGGGTTATAACTTTGAACGGCCAGCACACCGATGATCTGTCCACCACTGAAGATAGGTACCCCAAGCCATTGATGGCAACTAGAACCGCGGCTGACAATTTCTTTGGCTGCGATTAGCTCATTAAACTTGTCGTTATCGCATAGTAAAGCTTGCTGTTGCCGAAACACATAGCCGGTCAATCCGCTGTATAGCGCATTGGAAATTTTCTCAGATGGATAAAGTTGGCTGGGGTGGGGATCTTTTTCATCGATGAAAAAGGGGACATTTAATTCATTGGTATCACTGTTAAGTAAGGCAATGAAAAAATTATCAGCAGGCAAAAGTTTGTTGAGGTTTCGTTGAACCCCTGAATAAAAATCATCGGCGCGTTTTGCACTCGCAGCAATATTGGAAATATCGAGTAAAGCATTCTGAATCACTTCAGAGCGCTTATATTTTCGCGCTAGACTTTTTAAGCGAGTAATCCTTTTGCTTAATTTGTCAATATCACGATCTGCAAGTTGGTCTGTTTTTTCCCTAAACATGACTCCGCCAATTTCTATATAATTATCATATCTGTGACTGCATTAGATGAGGGTTATAAATAGCATAAAAAAGAAACAGCACCAAGTCATTATTTTGACTACTGCAGTGAATATTGACCTAAATGGGCAGTCAGAGGCGTAAATCTGTTAAAAGTTGAGCAAACGCATAAAAAAATCGATGTTTGCTATAGACGAGCAGTTAAATAATCCATATTATATGCGGCGCTAACAAGGCAGGCACCCATAGCTCAGCTGGATAGAGCGCACCCCTCCGGAGGGTGAGGCCGAGGGTTCGAATCCTTCTGGGTGCACCAGTTGGAGTTGAGGTTAAAGTTAGCAAGTAAGCAGTAATATCAGTGGTGATTGTAGCTCAGTTGGTAGAGCCCCGGATTGTGATTCCGGTTGTCGTGGGTTCAAGTCCCATCAGTCACCCCATTACTTCTTATTTAACATTGAGGGTGACCTCATAAAACATCTACTACTTTTTAAGTAGAGACTCGGTGATTAGCGCAGCCCGGTAGCGCATCTGGTTTGGGACCAGAGGGTCAGAGGTTCGAATCCTCTATCACCGACCACATTATAAAATAGTGAGTCTATCTCGGTATTTGCAAAAAATTAAAGATTTTCGGTGATTAGCGCAGCCCGGTAGCGCATCTGGTTTGGGACCAGAGGGTCAGAGGTTCGAATCCTCTATCACCGACCACTTTCGAAAAGCCTTCTGAGTAATCAGAAGGCTTTTTTCGTTTTGGCTGTACTTGCCCTGTAGAGAAGTTGCTAGTGTATGGGCTGTGACGGTAAGCTTAGGTGTAATGGCGGCGATTCATGCAGGCTGGCAGCTCCGTATCTGCACTCGTGTTGTCGGCTTAAATCCAGAGATTTAACGCGAGCCCATCGATTTTTATCCGTCTGTTGCAGTCTTTACTGCTGGTCTATGGATAATAAAAAAGCTGCCATTGGCAGCTTTTTTATTATTAGTTGAGCACTTTTTCTGGCGGAGAAATATAACCCATATAAGCCTCGGTTTTGAGTGGTTCAAACCTGGCTAGCTGCTGCTGTTCTTCAATGCCGGTGACAATGACCTGAATATCGAGGCCTTTAGCAACGTTAACTAGGGCGCGGCAGAGTTCGCTACTGTGTTCATTTTCATCGTAGTAAGCGAAGGACTGATCCAATTTGACATAACTTGGTCGCAGTGTCTGTAGGTAAGCCATTGAGCCAAATTGACGACCAAAATGGTCTATGCCAAAGTGTGCACCATTATCTCTAATAATGGCACACAGAGCCTGGCAGGCGTCAGGGTCGCTATAGATACCCGCTTCAGGAATATCAAAAACAATTCTTTGGCTAAAACGGCTATTGCGGAGAAATTGATTTAACCATTTGTGGAATTCGAGGTCACGTAGGCTGTGGAACGTCAGATTAATCGCAATTGGTTCATAATTTTTTTCAATAATGCCATTGTCTACAATAGACTCGATAAGACAGCGGTCCAGTAAAGAGCCCAATGATAAGAGTTCAACATAAGGCATAAATTGCCCTGCATGGATCTCTTTATCGCCAATGGTTAATTGGCAGTACAGCTCGCGCTGTAACACTGTGGTTTGATTATTGAGATAAACGGGCTGCCATTTAAATTGAAAGCGTTTTTCTGTAATCGCTGCGCTAAGGTGTTCGCGCCACTGCTCTTTGCTGTAAAGCTGTTTTTCATCGCTTTCAAACCAGTGGAAAACGTTATTTTCGGCGACAGCTTGTTGTAATGCATTGTCTGTTTGTGACAACAACTCTGAAACCGTCATCGAATCTGTACGGTGGGCGATACCGATAGCAAATTGTTCATTAGGCTTACAGCCTGCCTTAGAAATTTCCTGATTCACAGTTCTAATGAGGGTGTGTAAGTATTTGCTGCTTTGCTCTTGTTCGGCGCTGGTGATTAGAAAAGCAAATTCATACGCTGCAATACGGGCAATTACAGACGGGGCGACTTCATCGAGTTGTTGTTGCAGTCTTTGTGCAAGTAAACGTATGGTCTCATCACGCACTTGGTAACCATATTTACTGTGTACTTCCTCTAGCCAGTCGAACTTAGCCATCATTAACGAGCCATTATTAGGCTCGCTCAACCAGCTGTGGATACGTGCCATCATGTATTGACGATTGGGTAATCCAGAAACTTGATCGACGAGATTTTTCTTTCTTAACTCGGTCACTTCTTCATCGAGTGAGTTGAATATTTTTTTCAGCTGATGCGACATACTATTAAAAGCTTCGACTACTGACTTTAATTCAGAGGTCTTAGGAAGTGGCATGTCTGGGCCAAATTTTCGTTTAGCCACCTCTGTGGCGTGTTCCGCGATGTCATGTAGAGGTTTGAGGATCCAGGTTAGTCCGAAGCGAGCCAGCATAATGGCGATTAAAAACAGAATGGAAATGGCTATAATGGCGTTGGTCATGGTGCGCCATAGCTCGTTATAACCAAAGCCTGGATGAGCGGTAATTTCGAGTTTGGCTAACTGTAACCAGCCTGAGGTAATGATGCTTTCACGGCTGATGGTGTCAAAAAAGCCCAGATCGATAAACCATTGCGGAACTCCTTCAATTTTTACCTCGTTTTCCCATACTTGTTGCTTACCATCAATTAACCACGTCAGTTTGACCTGTTGATAGTAACCGCCTTCAAAGATCACATTGATCAAGGTTTCGGCGCCGACAATATCGCCAGCTTCTAAGTCGGGAACTAGCATGATCCCTAAGCTGTGGCTGGTGTTATTAAGGTCAGATTCCATTTGTTTGGTTAAGAAACTTTGGGTCTCGGTAAACTGCACGTAAGCCAAGCTGACGACAACAACCAGAAAAAGGCCCAAAAGCAGTGAGTATATCTGTCGAAACAGTGTCATTGTTCTAGCTACTCCAATCTTAATTTGGGCATTCTCAGTCGTTCGACACCCAATCTTTGTTTGAGATCATTCCATTTTTCAAGACGTTCAGATGAGCCTGCAAGCACACCACGTCCTTTCTCTTTGTTTAACCATAGCTTTCGACCATTGAAGCTGTACACAGGAATAAGATCGTTTCGTTGCGTTGCTGGTTTTATGGTGCGGTCGAGATTATCGAGTACTAAGGGAATTGAGCCTGGTGTTTCATAGTAGGCCAGCACCATGTGGTATTGGTTAACTGAGGTGGCTTTGACCATAGTGATGCGTAATTTGTCATCGTCAATGCCAAGTTGCAGTAGAGTGAAATATTTTGCGATAGAAAAGTCTTCACAATCACCGCCATTGACACCAATAAATTCCATAGGACTTGCCCAGTAGTTGCTCTCACCCCAAAGCTTAATGTCGTCGATAAACCGAAATAGATTGAAAAAATTATTCACTTTAGTGATTTTTTCCAGCTCACTCAGTCCCTGCGCTTCATTGAGTACCTTAAACCAGGCTTTAGCGCGTTTCCCGGCGCGCTCACCGTATCTGCTCTCTAAAGTCGAGGTGATACGGTTTGCGTCCAGTTGATGAGTAGGAGAAGCATATAGGCATGAGAACCCTAAGGTCATCGCCATCACACTAAGTTGGCAGACCTTTAAGAATTGTCGATGTCCGCCAAATTTTGCTTTCATGTTCTCCGACTATTTTGGGTTATTTAACTTCTTCGTCCACGGTATAGATATTCCACTTCATGTCAGCAGTGGTGTCTTCCCCGGTTAATTCAGCGATCACGCGGCGATTGCGCTTGTGCGCTTCTGGCGTGTTGGTTGGATCAACGGGGCGGTCATAGCTGTAGCCAATGGCTGTCACTCGACCATTATCAATACCAAAACGTTCTGACAGTAGTGAGCTTACCGCATTCGCCCTGTTTTGTGACAGAGTTAAGTTGTGATCGTAAGAGCCTGTTTTACTACAGTGACCTTCGATTGTAACTTGGGTATTAGGGTACTGTCTCATAAATGTCGCAACGGTTTCTACCTGGTCATAATACTGAGGATCAATGTAGAAAGAATCGTTAGCAAACAATATCTTTAACTCCTGCCGTTCGTTAATCGGTTTGATTTTACCACAGCCATAGTTATCGATAGTGGCGCCTGCGACGGTGTCGTTGCAGCGCTCTCTGGCAACAATGACACCATCTCTGTCATTGTCATTGAGGTCAAATACCTGCTCTGTAGGAGTGTCCATGTTGACTGTGTCACGCATCGAACAGCCACCAATTAAGGCGATACTGACGAGTATTAATAGAGCTTTCATTATTTAACTCCCCCTTCATATTCGCGTTCACCCTTCCACACATCGGGACGAGTAACTCGAAGTGATTCTAATAATCTTCCTGTGGCATTAAGAATTCGGTATTCAGAAATGATCTCATCATACTCGGCTTCTAAATAATCTTTACGTGCTTCAAATAGCTCGTTTTCTGTATCGAGCAGATCGAGCAGGGTACGCTGACCTAAATTAAACTGCTGGCTATAGGCCACTTGTGTATCCTTGGCGGCCACAACGTGGTCGCGAATATACATCTTTTGAGGCTCGAGCAGTTCATAGGCGTTCCAGGCTAAGTTGACCCCTTCGACGACTTGACGATAAGCGCGTTGGCGAATCTCTTTGGCTTCGCCCAGTTTGTAGGCCGCCTCTTTTTCACGGGCTACATCTTTACCACCGGCAAACAGGTTGTATTTGACGCGAACCATGGCCACTAAGTCATTACTATGGCCGCCCACATTCTGCGAATAACCATCTTCACCGTCGATGTCGTTATTCCAATTACCACCCAACTCTAACGTTAGCTTGGGATAGTAGTTAGATTGTGCCGATGAGCGTTCATATTCGGCAGCAGTGATATCGCTCGCCGCCGATTTTAATACCGGATGGTTGTCTTGAGCAATTTGAATGCTGCTGTTTAAGTCAGCCGGTAGCATGTCATCATCGGGTACTGGGACAATGAGATCTTCAGGTTGTTTCTCAACAATTCTGACGAACTGCGCTTTGGCATCGTAAAAATTGTTTTTCGCTGAAATCACATTGGCATTGGCGCGTGCAAGACGACCGGTGATCTGTGATAAATCGGCAATTGAACCTAAGCCAGAATCAGTACGCTGCTTAATTTGGTCGTAAATGTCTTTATGACTTTGCAGGTTTTTTTCTGCCAAGGTTAATACTTGCTCAGCACGGATATAGTTGACGTAGACATTGGCTACATCGAGTGCAATATCTTCGGCTGCGGCAAACAGTGCCCACTGATCGGCACTGGCTTCAAAGCTATAACGATCGACTTCGCTAGAGGTATAGAAACCATCGAATAACATCTGTTTGATGCTAAAGCCTGCTTCACCACGAGTGAGCTCGATAACGCCATCGCTATCAACATCCCCTAGGCCTGCTTTTCTGCGGGTTGATGGGCTGTTGGTTTGTTCCCAGCCATAGCCACCGCTAATATCGACCGTTGGCATGTAGCCTGCGTACGCTTGGCTCACTTGTTCTTCACGTGCTTTAAAACGGTTAAACGCGATACGAATATCTGGATTGGTATCCAGTGTGTGAGCGACTGCTTGTTCTAGTGTTTGGCTAGAACCGACTCCTGGTAGTAACATCGCGCCAATAGCTAGCGTCATGGCGCTGCGTTTTAGCTGAAGTACAGTTTGCTTACTCATGTTGTAACCCCCCTGGTTAATTTCGGTGAACTTAACGTTCACGTAGAGCTGTATCTCTTGCTCTTAAAATTGGATTAAGTATGTACTCCAGCACGGATCTTTGCCCAATTATTACATCTACCGAGGTCAACATCCCCGGAATAATGGGCATTAAGGTTCCATCGTCTTTCGTCAAACTTGATAATTCAGTTCTAACCCTTACAAGATAGAAACTGTTTCCCTCTTCGTCCTGTGTTGTATCGGCACTGATGTGCTCCACAACGCCATTTAAACCACCATAACGGGTAAAGTCATAAGCGGTCACTTTAACAACGGCGGGTAAGCCAGGATGTAAAAACGCGATATCTTTTGGCAAAATTTTGGTTTCAATCAATAGCTGATCTTCTGACGGCACAATTTCGATAATATCAATGCCAGGCTGAACAACTCCGCCTAATGTATTGATATGCACTGTTTTAATGGTACCGTTGACTGGCGAGACGATTTCGGCTTTGCTGACCTTGTCTTGCGCGCCCACTTGCGCTTCGTTAATACGAGACAGGCGAGTTTGCATCTCATTGAGCTGAGTTCGTGTGTCAGCGGCAAACACAAATAGTGCTTCGCGTCGCTTTAAAATCGCTTCGTCTTGTGACGCTTTCACTTTGGGGCGCAATAACCTAACCGACGCTAACTCACCGCGAATATCGTTGACGATACGTTCTAGTTTGAGTAGCTCAACTTCAGGCACAATGCCTTTTTTAGCCAGGGGACGTGTCAGCTCTAATTCTCGTGTGACTAACTGAAAACTGGTGGTTAAGGTCGATATTTTTGATGCCAGCTCTTGGGTTTCTTGTTGTTTTTGCTGGATCTGACGCGCCAAAATTTCAAGTTGATTACTGAGGTTATCGAGACGCCCCTCATACTCTTCTTGTTGGCGACGCACTAAATCGGGTTCGTTATCTATGAGTGTTTGCGAAAATTGAAGTGGCTGCTTAACAATTTTGACCTGCTCGCGCCAATCCGAGGCGACATCAGAAATGGTGATGCTGTTAAGTTCGGTACGCAGGCGCAATACATTAGCCTGCAGGCTATAAACCTCTTGTTCTTGCTGGGCAAAGTCAGATTTAAAGCGGGTATCATCGATACGCACTAACGGTTGCCCCTTAGTGACCATCATCCCTTCTTGAACGTATAGCTCTTGCATAATGCCGCCATCCAAACTCTGGATCACCTGAATTTGCGACGAGGGAATGACTTTACCCATGCCAGTGGTGACACGATCTAATTTCGCAAAATAGGCCCACAATAAAAAACACACAATTAATGCCGACAAAGCCCAAATAATCAGTCTATGACTGGTTGGGGCATCGGTCATCATGGCGCCATAAACGTCATCCACCATCTCTAAATCATGGGTCGTTAAGTGTTTACTCACCCTTTGGACCTCCAGATAATAGCCCTTTGGCGAGTTTATTCAGCACGGCATCTTTGGGGCCGTCAGCCACGATATGGCCACGATCTAACACTATGATGCGATCGACTAGGTTAAGCAGGTGCATTTTATGGGTGATCAGTAACAAGGTTCTCTCTTTGGTCACGTTTTTCATGGCGCGAATAAACTGCTTTTCGGCGCGCGCATCTAGACTGGCAGTAGGTTCATCCATTAACAGAACGGGTGGATCGTTAAGGGTTGCTCTAGCAAGTGCAATGGTTTGGCGCTGACCACGTGATAAAGATTGACCACCTTCACCTACTTGTTGATCTAAGCCTTCGGTCTCTATATCGGTAAATTGATTGACGCCAGAGAGTTGCACTGCCCGAATCAATTGATGTTCGGTCACTTGGCGAGTACCAAATAGAATATTATCGCGAATAGTGCCATGAAACAGGGTAATGTCTTGCGGTAAGTAACCAAAGTTACGCCGTAAATCAGTGGGGTGAATTTGGGCTGCATCTAGGCCGTCGTAGCGCAGGCTACCTTTAGTGGGTTGATATAAGCCCACAAGCAGTTTAGCCAAGGTACTTTTACCCGACCCATTGCGACCGATAATCGCAACACGCTCACCAGGTGAGATAGACAAGGACATAGGGTGCAGTACTGGGCGTTCAGAGCCCGGATAATTAAAGCTGACATGGTCGGCGTTAATTTGTCCTTGTAAGCGCTGCTTGCTGACCAAGTGTCCTTTATGTTGAAACTCATCTTCTTGTGTCATTATCTGATCAAGTTGACGCAGGGCGCTGGCGGTATGATTGCCACGGGTCATTAAGCCGGCTAACTGTGCCATTGGCGAGATAGCACGGCTCGATAAAATCACCGCGGCAATAATGCCACCCATTGATATTGCGTTATCCGCGACTCGATAAACCCCTAAAATAACCACGCAAACGACCGATAGTTGCACTATGAAATTGGCAATATTGGTGACTGATGTCGATATTTTTTTGGCCTTTAATTGCCAGTTAGCGGTATGACCTATCATCTGCTGCCAGCTTTTTTGTACAAGCCCTTCAGCGCCGCTAGACTTTATTGACTCTAATGAAGCAAGCGATTCAATAAGATGACCATGTTTTAAGCTGGCAAACTTATTACTCTCTTCGATTGCGACCTTAAGCCGAGGCTGCATAAATAAGGTGTAGCCGATAATAATGGCGCCCCCAATTAAGGGGATAATTGCCAAGTCGCCAGCCACGATATAGATGACGATGACGAAAAATATGGCAAACGGAAGATCCACTAAGGTGGTGATGGTGGCCGATGTTAATATCTCGCGAATACTGTCAAATTCACCTAGTTGCCTGGCCATTCCACCGACACTAGGAGAGCGTTTTTCTAATGGGATACCAATGGCTTTGGCAAAGAGCTGTGATGACACGATAATATCGACTTTTTTACCAGCAACATCAATTAGGTAGGCGCGCAGCTGTCGCATAATAAAATCGAAGATATACGCAATACCTGCACCAATTGCCAATACCCAAAGTGATTCAAATGCAAGGTTAGGTACCACTTTATCGTAGACATTCATAATAAATAGTGGTGATACCAGCGCAAACAGGTTGACCAATACCGAAGCAATTAATGCATCACGATAAATCGGTGCTGAATCTTTCAGGGTTTGCCATAGCCAGTGGGTTTTATTATCGTGCAGGCGCAGATCAAAGCCCATGTCGCCACGGTATTGCTGTTTAACCAAAAAGAGGTAACCCACATACAGGGCTTCGAGCGCTTCTATGGTCAGCTGCTCTTCACCACCACTTTCGGGCAGTTGAATGACGGCGCGATCGTTTTCTAAATCTATTTCTCGAAGTAAACAGGCCTTTTGGTCTTTAAGCAGCAAGATACAGGGAAGAAAAATAGGCGAGATTTGATCTAAGCCTTTGCGGGTTAATTTGGCGGTAAGGCCAGCTCTGCCAGCAGCTTGTGGTACTAGCTCTGGGGTTAAAATGCTGCCAGACAGCGGTAAACCTGCGGCCAGAGATTCGCTAGAGCAGGGGCTACCGAAATATTCGGTTAATAGGACTAAACTGTCTAGCAAAGGGTCGACAGTCACTCGTTGCGAGGCTGAAATGGTCCATTGCTCAGTTTTTGGAGACGCTGTGGATTGCACCTTAAAAACATATCCTTAAGATTTTATTAAACATTATTTGATTTTAATTATAGAAGTATTAACAGGACATAACAAAAGGATTGATAGCACCAATTAGTATGACTAACTAGTGCTATCATCTATCATCTTATGCATTAACTACATAATTTTGCTATCAAGCTCTTGTGGAGTATAGAAAGTTAATGGTTCGGTACTGCTACTAGAATAAGCAGAACTTGCATCGTCTATGATTAGCGCTCCATCCCCATTCGTGCCTAAGAGTGAGTTGATCACTTCGGCATCACTGTTAACACCAAGTTCGGCAAATAAATCGACCCCATCAAGTACAATCATCTGATCGACATGACCATCATCGTTTGCATCAATTTCGATAGTCGTGTTGCCATTCTCAACAGAGAAGTGCAGATACGTTTCTAAATTATCTTTAGTCTCAACTTGAAGCAGATCGCTTAGATCGAGTTTGTCCTGCTTGACGTTAAAATCGGTAATATGGTCGGTACCCGTATCGCCTTGTTGCCAGACGAAGGTATCAGCGTCAACGCCGCCAGTTAAGGTGTCATCACCTAGGCCGCCAATCAGGGTGTCCTCTCCCCAGCCGCCTATGAGGCTGTCGTTTCCAAGCCCACCTAGTAGTTCATCATCTCCGCCTTGGCCGAAAAGTACGTCATTACCTAAGCCGCCCATTAATGTATCCGCACCATCATTGGTGTTATTGATATCGAATTCAGAAATATGCGAGCGAATATAACTATGGATATCTTTTAAGGATACGTCATTAATGTTTTCGTTGGTTTCGTTTGCAACATATTTTTGCAGAGCAACAAATCCTTGCCCATCAATATTGTTAAATTTAACTAAATCACCAAAGATAATATCATTTCCGGCACCGCCATCGGTGTTATCGTCACCTTGCGTGAGTAAGGTTTCAGAACCTAAAATCACGCTTGCAAGGTCGCTGACATCGATTTGCGCTTGTACATTACCGTCAGTGTCATAAAGTGCTAGGGTCTGTGTCGATACGCCATCACCTATACCTATCGCTCTCACTTCTGAAACCGCATTTAATAAGCCAAATGAGTGTTGAGCTTGTTCGGCATTAGTCGCCGATTCCTCGAAGCGATAGCTGCCGTTCTTTTTAGCTTCAATGTCGCCTTGTTTCTGGTTGGTATATAAAGAAAATACCTGCCCATTCTCATCGATAATAACTTTGCCATCGAGTGTAACAACATCTCCCAGACTGTATTGCCCGTTATTGATAAGGCTATCTAGAGTGATAAAGTGATGCGAATTTCCATCCAATCCAACATAGAAACTGCTGGCGTTATCACTAGAGCTGTTATTAGGTTGGCCATCGGTGATGAAATAGGTGAGATTTGTTGCTTCATTATTTGTAATGGCATCACTATTAAACCAGTCGATAACTGAGTCAAAGCCTGCTTCATAATTGGTGTTGTCATCGGCGTAAACGCCATTAATGGCATTTTTCAGTGTGCTCAATGCATTTTCGTCGGCAAGATTAACGGAAACATTCATTTTTGTTGCCGATGCGAAGTCGACAAACAGAACATTCACAACACCGGCATTAGCTCCCTTAGCGCTATTAAATAAGGTTTCAAATACACTGGTTAACTGCTCTTTAGCCGTTTGGATCTCACGACCCATACTACCTGAGGAATCGAGTACAAAGGCGAGGTTATAATTTTCACCAGACACGATTTGCAAGCCTTCGGTGTCGCTTACAATCACATCATGATTATCACTGCCGTTGATATCGTTATCGCCGTCGGTACCCGACTTATACTGGTAAGTTCTGGTTGGAATGACATCAAAATATACGCTTGCAGTATCTACTAAACCATCGGGATCTGTGATGGTATAGTCGAAGCTAGCAGGTCCGGTATAACCTTCTTGCGGCGTAAAGACGATATTACCTTGGCCATCTATCGATACCGTGCCGTGACTGGCATTGCCGGCATTGATGATTTCAATAGCATCGCCATCAGGGTCGCTATCATTGCCTAAGAGTGTCGAGGCTTGAAAAGTAAATGGTGTGTCTTCTAGCACTTGAGCCGGTTGAGTCAATATCTGATCACCAAGTGGTGTATAGCCACCAATCTGGGTACCATCTTGTTCAAACTGCCCTAGCTCAATGTCGAGTTCGTAAGCACCGCCTTGATCCCAGTAGATTATTTCAATTTCATGGCTACCATCAGTGGCTATGTCAAAGTAAACATGACCTTCCTCACCAGGATAGCGAGTCTTTGATGATTGATTCGCGGAAAATATAGCGACAATTTGACCATCGATTTTAATGGCATAGCCATCATCAGCGGTTACTTTTAACCCATAACGGCCAGCGTCAAGCTGTACTGTTCCTTGCATATGCAAGATAGCATCAGAAGTATTACCCGGATCTGCCGTTAGGCTTGCGGCATCGCTACCTAAGAAGGTCTGTAAACTTTGGCCAGTACCTAAATCGCCATTGCCCCAGCCATAACTTAGGGTGGTTGCTGTAAATAGTGCATCAGGGTCTTTGCTGTTGATAAAGTTCATCACCTGCTCAACAGATGTGAGATTACCGCCATCAGAGCCTTGGTTGTAACCATAGTATGCGCTTGATAAGCCACTACCAAGGTAGTCGTTTCCAGCATCTGGCGCTACATTATAATCAGCAACATTAACGGTAATACTCGATGAGGCTGTAGAGCCTAAGCTATCAGTTGCAATGACTTCAATACCTGTGACGGAGAGATTATCCACATCAACGTTGTGAGGTAGTTTGCCTAATAGCTCGGCATCAAGAACAACAGCACCTTGTTGGCCTGCTGCAATCGCGTCCCAATCAAGAGTTAACTTAAGGAGATCGCCACGGCCATTCATTGAGCCGATAAGCTTGCCATCCTCGATACGCCAGTTCATTGGCTGGCGAATACCCTGTACGTCAATGTTATCGGTATTACCAAAGGTAAAGCCTGTGATCTCTGCATCGCCAGCTTTGAATAATAAGGTGTCAGTATCATTGTCTGCAGCATCTGACAGCAAAGTTGCTTCATTTAGGCTGGCAAATCCATAAGGGGTTACAGCTGACAGTGCCGATGGTGGAGTTAAAGTCACACTGAAATTGTTATCGCTGTCTACGTCGCCATCACTGTCAATAATATCCACAGTGAAATCGAGAGTAGTGCCAGTCGTGTCAGTCGTAATGGTTTCAGTATTGAGTGCCTGAAGGTTAAAGTCTGAGCCGCCATCCGCAGTTGATAGCTCGATGAGATTAACCTCAGCAAAAGATGAGTTTGACAGATAAGCCTTAAATTCTGCACTAGTGCCGACAAAAGTATGGGTAATAGCTGTGCCATCGGCATCAGTACCCGAAACAGAGAATGTGGCTTTACTAGTGTATTCTTTACCGCTATTAGCACTAAGGGTAATGCTTAAATTATTTGTCACAGGCTTACTAAAGGTTAAAATTAACGTTTCACCGTCGCCAATATCTTTGCCTGTACCAACTCCAACCCCATTATTGCTTGTATTGACTGTTAAGGTTGCGTTATTAGGGCCTTTTGCCGTTAATGTACATTGAACAACATCACCTTCAGCTGCTTCGCCGACCATTGTACCTTCTAATAAAATGAATAGGTCTTCGTCATTACCACCTGGGATCGAGCCAGCTAAATTTGCATTTGTGGTAATCACTTCAGTGATGGACTGCTGCATATCTAGGACGTATTCACCTGAGTTAGGATCCACGGATAGAGTAAAGACTACAGATTGTTCAGCGTTAGTCTCGTCATACCCAGCTGGACTGCTACTGGTATATGCAATCATAACGTCAGGGTTTTCTGGGTCGACAAAGTAATAGAGAGTCTCTCCATCTGTCGTTAAACCAGAGTCAGCAAAATGCAGTTCACTGCCAGGCTCGTTACTCCAGTTCGAGATATTGCCGGTTAAATCTGCTGAATAATCTGTATCGGCACCTTGTACGTTAAGCGTTCCAGTAAATTGACCTGCGCCATTGTTGGCACTAATGCTGTTAACGTTTGCTTCTGGTGCATCATCTTCGATAATGACATTAAGGCTACCGTTGGTAGTTCCGCCTTTGCCATCACTTACATTTAAGCCGAAATCTAAAGAGAGATTATCTTCAGATGTGGTATCCGGATGATCAACTGGTGCAAGCAGTGTGACATCATAGCTCCACTCCCCTGAGCTATTTCCTTCAGGGCCTGATAGCACTACCGTCATTACTGCCTGATATGAATCAGTGTCAGGAATACCGATATAGCCAGTCAAGGTGTCGGTACTATCATCCCAACCCCACTGAACAGTTTCCCCACCAGACGTTATATCCGCTGGCCCAGATAGCGATACAGTAAGGGCGTCGCCATCAGCATCATTAATTTCAATTGTCCCCGATGCAGTCACAGAGTCAGTCGTGTCAGTCGTGCCATTGCTGTCAGCCAAGCCATTAGCAAGGCCTTCTTCTGAGACCTGGGTACTTGTGATAGTGCCGATTATTGGGGCATCGTTGATTGCGTTGACATCAACGTTGACGGTGATCGGCTCAGAGACGTTGCCCTGCGCATCTTCAATGGTGTAGGTAAAGGTGTCTTGCGTGGTGTCACTGCCATCATGGCGGTAAGTGACGGTGCCATCGGCATTGACGGTGAGCGTGCCGTTGGCAGGCTGGCCGACAATCACGATGCTGCCCAAGTTCAGCTCACTTTCGCTGTCCGCGTCATTGCTGGCGACATTAATCACCACTTGCGCGCCTTCGTCGACGTTAGCGGTATCATCTGCACCAATCGGCGCGGTGTCATCGACGGCGTTGACATCAACGTTGACGGTGATCGGCTCAGAGACGTTGCCCTGCGCATCTTCAATGGTGTAGGTAAAGGTGTCTTGCGTGGTGTCACTGCCATCATGGCGGTAAGTGACGGTGCCATCGGCATTGACGGTGAGCGTGCCGTTGGCAGGCTGGCCGACAATCACGATGCTGCCCAAGTTCAGCTCACTTTCGCTGTCCGCGTCATTGCTGGCGACATCAATCACCACTTGCGCGCCTTCGTCGACGTTAGCGGCATCATCTGCACCAATCGGCGCGGTGTCATCGACGGCGTTGACATCAACGTTGACGGTGATCGGCTCAGAGACGTTGCCCTGCGCATCTTCAATGGTGTAGGTAAAGGTGTCTTGCGTGGTGTCACTGCCATCATGGCGGTAAGTGACGGTGCCATCGGCATTGACGGTGAGCGTGCCGTTGGCAGGCTGGCCGACAATCACGATGCTGCCCAAGTTCAGCTCACTTTCGCTGTCCGCGTCATTGCTGGCGACATCAATCACCACTTGCGCGCCTTCGTCGACGTTAGCGGCATCATCTGCACCAATCGGCGCGGTGTCATCGACGGCGTTGACATCAACGTTGACGGTGATCGGCTCAGAGACGTTGCCCTGCGCATCTTCAATGGTGTAGGTAAAGGTGTCTTGCGTGGTGTCACTGCCATCATGGCGGTAAGTGACGGTGCCATCGGCATTGACGGTGAGCGTGCCGTTGGCAGGCTGGCCGACAATCACGATGCTGCCTAAGTTCAGGTCACTTTCGCTGTCCGCGTCATTGCTGGCGACATTAATCACCACTTGCGCGCCTTCGTCGACGTTAGCGGCATCATCTGCACCAATCGGCGCGGTGTCATCGACGGCGTTGACATCAACGTTGACGGTGATCGGCTCAGAGACGTTGCCCTGCGCATCTTCAATGGTGTAGGTAAAGGTGTCTTGCGTGGTGTCACTGCCATCATGGCGGTAAGTGACGGTGCCATCGGCATTGACGGTGAGCGTGCCGTTGGCAGGCTGGCCGACAATCACGATGCTGCCCAAGTTCAGCTCACTTTCGCTGTCCGCGTCATTGCTGGCGACATCAATCACCACTTGCGCGCCTTCGTCGACGTTAGCGGCATCATCTGCACCAATCGGCGCGGTGTCATCGACGGCGTTGACATCAACGTTGACGGTGATCGGCTCAGAGACGTTGCCCTGCGCATCTTCAATGGTGTAGGTAAAGGTGTCTTGCGTGGTGTCACTGCCATCATGGCGGTAAGTGACGGTGCCATCGGCATTGACGGTGAGCGTGCCGTTGGCAGGCTGGCCGACAATCACGATGCTGCCTAAGTTCAGGTCACTTTCGCTGTCCGCGTCATTGCTGGCGACATTAATCACCACTTGCGCGCCTTCGTCGACGTTAGCGGCATCATCTGCACCAATCGGCGCGGTGTCATCGACGGCGTTGACATCAACGTTGACGGTGATCGGCTCAGAGACGTTGCCCTGCGCATCTTCAATGGTGTAGGTAAAGGTGTCTTGCGTGGTGTCACTGCCATCATGGCGGTAAGTGACGGTGCCATCGGCATTGACGGTGAGCGTGCCGTTGGCAGGCTGGCCGACAATCACGATGCTGCCCAAGTTCAGCTCACTTTCGCTGTCCGCGTCATTGCTGGCGACATCAATCACCACTTGCGCGCCTTCGTCGACGTTAGCGGCATCATCTGCACCAATCGGCGCGGTGTCATCCACCGGAGTGACGACGATGGTTAACGTCGCTTCTTCGCCGGTATTGGTGGTGTAAGTGATCACCGGGACGTTGCCGTTCCAGTTATCGTTGGGCGTAAAGGTGTATGAGCCATCGGCGTTGATCACCAGGCTGCCGCCTTCTACTTCAACTGTGGTACCGGCGGTGACGGTCTGACCGTCGACGCTGAAGCTGACGACTGATAACTCGCTGTCGATGTCACTGTCGTTATCCAGTACGTTGCCGGTGGCGACTGTATCTTCTGCAATCGTGTTGCTGTCGTTGGTCAGCACTGAGGCATCATCCACCGGGCTGACTTCAATAGTTAACGTCGCTTCTGCGCCCGTATTAGTGGTGTAGGTGATCACAGGAACGCTGCCGTTCCAGTTGTCGTTGGGTGTGAAGGTGTATGAGCCATCAGCGTTGATGACGAGTGTGCCGCCGTCGAGTTCTACCGTGGTGCCGGCGGTAACGGTTTGGCCGTCAACGGTGAAGCTGACGACTGATAACGCACTGTCATTATCGGAATCGTTGTCTAATACGTTGCCGCTAGCTAGAGTATCTTCTTCAATACTGGCTGTGTCATTTGTTGTCAGCGTTGGGCTTTCATCGGTAATGATGGTTGTTTCTACAGCTGTATTAGCTAAATCCTGTGACAGACCTTGGGTGTTAAAGCCTGCTGCAGCTATTGTTTGTGCGCCATCACGGCCAACGGAGATGAAATCAGATCCACCTTCATTATTCGTTGTTCCACCTGCAGCTGTCTCTGGTAAATTAGCTGTTGGATCTTCTCCTGATTGAATCAGTGCTTGTAGTTGCTCGATTTCAGTTAGTGCATCAATACTTTCGGCGTTAGTGGTATCGCTATTTTCTGCAATATTAGATGGTTTCGATGCGGAGGCGCTACTGTCAAACATGCTGCCATCTTCAAATGCGATAGATAGATTGGATTCGGTGGGGATAAACAGCGTCGAACCGACCGGAACATGCTCGCCAATCGTTAAAGTTTTCTTACCACTGCTGGTTTCAATCGAGATCTCTCCACGAGCATCTATGATTTGTCCATTTGCCGTTGTAACGATTGATTGCATGACGCGCTCCCACACCTTAAATTAACATTTCCGAATACACAATGTATTGCAGTTGTTATAAAATTATTCTCAGGATGGGATGCTAGCAAGCTACTGTCTTTGGGTCAATTTTTTGACGCTTAAATCATACTTAGATTAGTAATTTAGTGTTTATTTCGTGTGAATGTGCCAGCCAGTATATGATTGAAGGAAAAAGCCAAACAACTTTTTACAGTTTGTTTGGCTTTATTATATCGCTAAATATTTTGACTTAAGGAATGGTGTCCACTATCAGTGGGTTTTGGCCAAGTAAATTATTCATGGTTGTTAAATCACTAAGACTAACATTAGTATCTTGTAGAATAATGGTCAGATCGTCGAACCCACTACCGTCTCCATTGGCATCGACCGTGATAATAGTGTCTCCATTTACTGCATCAAATGTGATATTGAGGTAATCCTCTAAATTACCTGATTGCTCATCTACCAAAATATCTGATAAATCAAGCAGGTCATTGTTTATGTCAAAGTTAATGATGATATCGATGCTTCCGTCAGCGGTACCTTGCCCCCAAATAACGGTATCAGTATCAGAGTCATTGCCTAAATCTATGGTATCAGAGCCTTGACCTCCGACTAAAATATCACTACCAATGCCCCCTTGAAGTAAGTCATCTCCTCCTTGTCCAAAGAGTAGATCGTTTCCTGCGCCTCCGGTAAGTGTGTCATTACCATCATCTGCACGAGAAATATCGAATTCCACAGCATTTAAAGAAATAAAATCATGTACATCTGAGTTCGTCACATCATTTACATCTCTAGCTGTTTCGTTAGCGACATATTCTCTTAAAGCAAACATGCCCTCAGCATTGCTACCGGAAAACTCAGTTAAATCACCAAAAATGATGTCATCGCCATCGCCGCCATTGACAGTGTCATCACCTGGCAAGAGATCGGATTCTAATATCGCATCAGCTAAATCGTTTACATTGACATTGTTGAGTACTTGTCCATCACTATCAAATTGTTGGAGAGTATTTGTATCTACATTACCGCCCAAGCCGATAGCTTGAACATCGGAAATATTATTTAATAATCCAAAAGCATTTAAAGCGTTTTGAAAGTAATTACCGTCAACACCATTATCTGTGTTGGGTTGACCGTCAGTAATAAAAAAAGTGCGATTATTACCATTTTGATAATTCGTATTAAACCAATTATATGCTTCAGTAAAAGCGGCATAGTAATTGGTGTTACCACCATTAGTCATTAAGCTTAACGCCAATGAGATTTCACTGGCTACATCATCGGCTCTCAGATCTATCGAGATTAATGTGCGTGCCGTTGTATCAAAATCGACCAGTAATATATTGACTACGCCAGACCCTGGTTGGTTGGCATTACTAATAAGAACATCGAGAACACTTTCGATTTGCTGGCGTGCTGTGTCAACAGCGCTGGTTCCCATGCTGCCTGAACTATCGATGATAAAGGCAATATTGTAGTCACTTCCTGGGGCAACTCCGGTAATGTCACTAACAATAATATCATTTCCATCAGTGCCTTGTGCTGTATCATCTCCTGGGTTAAGAGTGCTTTGAGTATAAACTTGCAATTCTATATTGGCTGTATCGAATCCACCTTGTCCATCACTGATGGTGTAGGTAAATTCGATGGGGGAGTAGTTAATCCCATCATGGACAAAATTAAACGTACCATCCTCATTAATATTAAGAGTACCTCCAGCTAAAACTATAGGTTGAGCGTCGCCATTATTATCAAAGGTTAAAGCGATACCATTGATATGGCTGATGCTTAAGGCTCCACCATCAATATCGATATCTATACCATCACCAGAGTCATCTGTAATTAAGTTGCCATTTACAAAGCTCTGATCGTCAACATTATAGTTATTATCAATGGCATCAGGCGCATCGTTCACGGAATCAACGGTGATGGTGACAGTGGCAGGCGTCGCATCGGCCAAGCCATCATTATCGACCGAGTGATAGGTAAAGGTGGTCTCACCGTTCCAGTTCGCATCGGGCATAAAGGTGAGGTTGGCGGCCTCGGCGACGAGCACCGTCATGCCAAGGGTGACGGCCATGCCATTGAGCATCAAGGTGCCGTTGGCAGGCAGACTATCAATCACAAAGCTGACCACAGAGCCATCAAGGTCACTACCGCTTAAGGCCGGCACCGTGATCAAGGTGTCCTCATTACCAATGGCAATTAAGTTGTCGGTCTCAGGCGCATCGTTCACGGAATCAACGGTGATAGTGACAGTGGCAGGCGTGGCATCGGCCAAGCCATCATTATCGACCGAATGATAGTCAAAGGTGGTCTCACCGTTCCAGTTCGCATCGGGCATAAAGGTGAGGTTGGCGGCCTCGGCGACGAGCACCGTCATGCCAAGGGTGACGGCCATGCCATTGAGCATCAAGGTGCCGTTGGCAGGCAGACTATCAATCACAAAGCTGACCACAGAGCCATCAAGGTCACTACCGCTTAAGGCCGGCACCGTGATCAAGGTGTCCTCATTACCAATGGCAATTAAGTTGTCGGTCTCAGGCGCATCGTTCACGGAATTAACGGTGATAGTGACAGTGGCAGGCGTCGCATCGGCCAAGCCATCATTATCGACCGAGTGATAGGTAAAGGTGGTCTCACCGTTCCAGTTCGCATCGGGCATAAAGGTGAGGTTGGCGGCCTCGGCGACGAGCACCGTCATGCCAAGGGTGACGGCCATGCCATTGAGCATCAAGGTGCCGTTGGCAGGCAGACTATCAATCACAAAGCTGACCACAGAGCCATCAAGGTCACTACCGCTTAAGGCCGGCACCGTGATCAAGGTGTCCTCATTACCAATGGCAATTAAGTTGTCGGTCTCAGGCGCATCGTTCACGGAATCAACGGTGATAGTGACAGTGGCAGGCGTCGCATCGGCCAAGCCATCATTATCGACCGAGTGATAGGTAAAGGTGGTCTCACCGTTCCAGTTCGCATCGGGCATAAAGGTGAGGTTGGCGGCCTCGGCGACGAGCACCGTCATGCCAAGGGTGACGGCCATGCCATTGAGCATCAAGGTGCCGTTGGCAGGCAGACTATCAATCACAAAGCTGACCACAGAGCCATCAAGGTCACTACCGCTTAAGGCCGGCACCGTGATCAAGGTGTCCTCATTACCAATGGCAATTAAGTTGTCGGTCTCAGGCGCATCGTTCACGGAATCAACGGTGATGGTGACAGTGGCAGGCGTGGCATCGGCCAAGCCATCATTATCGACCGAATGATAGGTAAAGGTGGTCTCACCGTTCCAGTTCGCATCGGGCATAAAGGTGAGGTTGGCGGCCTCGGCGACGAGCACCGTCATGCCAAGGGTGACGGCCATGCCATTGAGCATCAAGGTGCCGTTGGCAGGCAGACTATCAATCACAAAGCTGACCACAGAGCCATCAAGGTCACTACCGCTTAAGGCTGGCACCGTGATCAAGGTGTCCTCATTACCAATGGCAATTAAGTTGTCGGTCTCAGGCGCATCGTTCACGGAATCAACGGTGATAGTGACAGTGGCAGGCGTCGCATCGGCCAAGCCATCATTATCGACCGAGTGATAGGTAAAGGTGGTCTCACCGTTCCAGTTCGCATCGGGCATAAAGGTGAGGTTGGCGGCCTCGGCGACGAGCACCGTCATGCCAAGGGTGACGGCCATGCCATTGAGCATCAAGGTGCCGTTGGCAGGCAGACTATCAATCACAAAGCTGACCACAGAGCCATCAAGGTCACTACCGCTTAAGGCCGGCACCGTGATCAAGGTGTCCTCATTACCAATGGCAATTAAGTTGTCGGTCTCAGGCGCATCGTTCACGGAATCAACGGTGATGGTGACAGTGGCAGGCGTCGCATCGGCCAAGCCATCATTATCGACCGAATGATAGGTAAAGGTGGTCTCACCGTTCCAGTTCGCATCGGGCATAAAGGTGAGGTTGGCGGCCTCGGCGACGAGCACCGTCATGCCAAGGGTGACGGCCATGCCATTGAGCATCAAGGTGCCGTTGGCAGGCAGACTATCAATCACAAAGCTGACCACAGAGCCATCAAGGTCACTACCGCTTAAGGCCGGCACCGTGATCAAGGTGTCCTCATTACCAATGGCAATTAAGTTGTCGGTCTCAGGCGCATCGTTCACGGAATCAACGGTGATGGTGACAGTGGCAGGCGTGGCATCGGCCAAGCCATCATTATCGACCGAATGATAGTCAAAGGTGGTCTCACCGTTCCAGTTCGCATCGGGCATAAAGGTGAGGTTGGCGGCCTCGGCGACGAGCACCGTCATGCCAAGGGTGACGGCCATGCCATTGAGCATCAAGGTGCCGTTGGCAGGCAGACTATCAATCACAAAGCTGACCACAGAGCCATCAAGGTCACTACCGCTTAAGGCCGGCACCGTGATCAAGGTGTCCTCATTACCAATGGCAATTAAGTTGTCGGTCTCAGGTGCATCAAGTACAATATCTGGGATCGCTAAGGCTTCGTCTGTGGTTGCGGCAGCTTGAGTGAACCCGGCTGTATCCCATCCTGCGTTGGCGAGCGTTTCGTCCCCATTACGTGTGAGCGAGACAAAGTTAGAGCCCCCCTCATTGCCTGGTGTCCCATCACCAGCAGCGGTTTCAGGTAATCCTTCGGTGGGATCTTCACCAGCGAGTATTTGTGCTTGAAGCGCTGCGATTTCTGGGTCGACGGCCACGGGCGTATCAGCAACTTGATTGGCATTATCTACAGCGCCGTCGTTGTTGGTTGGCTGCTCTACAGGCGGCTGGGCTATTTGTGCTTGATTTGCTGAGGTACCGTCGTCATAGATCAAGTTAAATGTCGCGGTGTCAGAAAAAATCAGTTGTTCACCCGCTTTAATGGTATCGCCAACGTTAATTGCTCTGATATTGCCCTGCTCATCCTTAACGGTAAGTTGACCAACAAGATTGGTGACTACTGCGTCTTGTGTCGTAATTGATGCACCCATAATAATTTCTCGCTTTACTAGGCATAAAATGTTGAGCCAATACAGAGGTATTGCTCTAGTTATGCGTGTTTTTGATCTAGCTTCTACTTATTAAGTTTGGTGAGCTTTGAATTACTGTCAACTGGTGGGAACGGGAGATCACAGACGCCTAAATTTGACTTTAGTAGCAAAAAAAAGTAATCATTTGTTTTAATTAGCTTTACTTTATCTGCTCAACTTTTGTTGTCGTTCTTTAAGTAAAAAACCACCTTTAAAGGTGGTTTTTTAGTTTAAAAAAATATAACCAATCTTCAGTCGCTGAAAGCATTACGATAACTTTGTAACGCTGAGTGTAGTTCGCCAATATGTTCTTGAGCCGTCGCGAGAGCCAGCCAACGGCTTTTAGTTGGCGCTTGGAAGCACACTTTTCGCCACCATTTGAGCGATTCAGTAAACTCTTTGCTTTGATCGTAAAGGGTGGCAATACAGGCTTGATAATCTGGATTTTCAGCATATTTACTTTGCAGATCAAATAGCTGCTTCCTTGCATCGAGATCGGCAGGCGTCACAATGGCTGTCAATGCGGCAAAAATATCCTGATCAGCGCTATGCTTCAATTGCTTAAATAACAATTTTAATGCCTCCTCTTTTCGCTCATAGCGGGCCAACCCAACGGCATATTGGGCGATAAAGAGAGGTTGCTTGCGCTCGGTGCGGCTCAGCCAGTGCCAAGCTTTTTCAAGCTCCTGCTCATTTTGCTCTGCTGCAGCTTGTAATAATGCCTTATTGGTTTTGCTATTGAGTGTCTGAAACTCCTCAGCACTAAGTATGCCGCGCTTGTTAATGATAGGAAGTAACAATTTGAGTGCTTGCCAATCTTGTTGAACTTGATATAGCTCTAATGCCAAGCGGAGCAGCGGGGCTTTACTTTTACTGGTCGGATTTAGCTTATCTAAAACGGTTCTGGCTTGTTCGAGTTCGCCTTGTTGCATAAGGTAGCGTACTCGGGTCGTTTGCACGGCTTTACTGGCCTGAAGATCTTTTTCGGCCTCGAGTAAATAGTGATCGCGAGCCTCAATATTGTGTTGATGATGCGCCGCTCTTGCTGCTGCTAATAGATTCAGTGCCGGGAGTTCACCCTTGTTAGCCCCTTTAGCCATGGCCTGTTCTGCAGCGCTCCAATCCTCTTCTGCAAGGGCTAATGCGCCCTGAAGAGTATGTTTTCTAGCGGCTTTTCTACGCCATTTTTCGGGTAAAAAACGACTGCTTAATATTAAATTGAGGGTCCAAACCACCAACCATTCAATCAGCACCAAGGCGGCATAAAATAAGATGGCTGCAAATAGGGCGAACATCAGGCTGGTTTCTAGCTCATAGTCGCCAATGGCCAAATAAAGGTAGCCATTAATACCCGATAGATAAGGGCTGATGACTAAGCCAATTAAGATGATAACAAGGTAGACAAGCGCCTTAATCATAATGGATTCTCCTGCTCGCTTATCAAGCTCCCTCGTGTCACAAGTTGTTGTAGCAGTGGGGTTGATGCGAACTGGTTGATGGTTGGCGCTTGAACCTCCAAGGTGACCAAGGCATCTAAAGCGGCTAAGGTTTGCTCGGTTTTGCTATCGGCTAAATCAAAATACTGAAAAATCCACTTTCTTGCCAAGCGGATAGATTGACGATAGTTGACCTGATCTTGGCGCAATAACGCGAGTTGGGCTTGCAGTAATTTATTGCGAATATTTTCGACTAAATACCACTGCTGATCGGGCGCTAATAAGGGGGCCTGATCTGTGGTGCGCTTACGTATCACCACAAACTCCTCTATTAGCGCTTGCCATGATTTTGCTAAATTGTCTTGCCAATCATCCAGTGACTCTGTCATTGCCGATGAATCATCTTTGCTGCTCAATATTGATTGGGTGCGATTTAATTTTAGTTTTGGCAGATTGTCTATCATGCTGTCTAAGGTCAGCACTGTGCCTGCAATATCAGTGGTTTTAATGGCGGCCACATTGCTCATATCTTGCGCTAATGCTTTGCGCAGCGGGGTGAGCGAGGGATCTTTCATGGTTTCAATGCGGTCATCAGCGGCTTCGAGTAGGCTCAATGCGGTTTGAGGATCTTTTTCGAGCCAGAGTTTACTCCCTGCCATTCTAACTAAATACTTGGCTTCTTCAGCCATCCAATGATTGGGGTTTTGTTGAGCGAGTTTATTCACTTGCTCCTGCAGTAGCTGTTGTGAGTCAGTGATGCGGTTAAGCTTATTGGTCACCTCACGCTCTATCATACGTTGCTGCTGCTCTAAATGAGTGAGACGAGCGACAGGATCATCGAGGCGTTGCTGAAGCTGGGCCGATAAATCGAGCGCCTTTTGCTTTTGAATGGTTAACTCTTGGTATAGGTAGAAGCCGCCCGCTATCGTGGCGAACAGTAGCAATAAGATAAATACCAGGTTAAATAAAAATCCCCAAGATACTCCAGTCGATGCTTTAGGTTCACTCGTTGGTTCTGTCGATGATGACGTTGGCGAAGTCTCAGCAAATGTCGCCTCTATGCTGTCATCGGGCTCAGGTGTGGCGACGGTGTTGCTTTGTTGCGTTTTATTGTCCATTCAACAGATCCTTGAAGACGAAAGCCAGTATTGCAGGCGGCTAAAAGGTTTAAGCTGTTAAACCTAAAGCTGTTAGGACTGCATCGCTGTTGGCTGCTTTAGCATTAGTAACGTGTGTAAACCCGGCATTTATGGCTTGGTCATAAACCCGCGAGCTCGGCACTATAATATGACATGCGTGTAACCAAGCAAACAGTTCTTTGGGTACAAGTTGCATTAGATGGCTGAGAATTTGTCCACTGGTAACAACAATAGTGTCGATATTTTGCTGTTGCCAATCGTAAGCAATCCTGTGACTGAGCGGTGGGCATTCCCGTTGATAAACCTGCCAATAACTGACAATAGCACCTCTTTGGGCTAATTGCTCTGCCAAGGCTTCGCGACCACCGACACCACGAACTATGGTGATCTTCTGGCCATCTAAGGTTTGCAGTGAGGAGAGTGTCAATAGGCCCTCTGTCTGTTGGCAATCGGCTGGCGCCTCAATAGCATTAAGCCCTAGGGCTTGCAGTGCCAGGAAGGTGGCTTTACCAACGGCATAATAGTCGATGTTATCAGGGAAGTGATTGTTGAGCGCCTGAGCGGCATATTCCACTGCATTAGTGCTGATGAAGATAACGATATCGGCTCGATGAAAAGCGGTAATATCTGCTTCATTGTAGATATCATCGGTCGCGATGACTTCGAGTAAGGGGGTAACGACAAAAGGCACCTGTCGTTGACTCAGTGCCTCTATCATTGACTGATTGCGCCCTTCAGGGCGCGTCAGCAGTACTTTCATGTTGATTACTTAGCGTAAACAGCATCTAAGATGGTTTTAGCACCTTTAGCAAGTAGGTCTTCGGCTAGTGCAATACCCAAGGCTTCAGCATCGTTTCTTGAACCGACCGTTGTGCCTTCGATAATTTGGCTACCATCAGGGTTACCGACTAAACCGCGAAGGGTGAGGGTATCGCCCGATATTTCGGCAAAAGCGCCAATCGGCACCTGGCAACCGCCTTCTAAACGGGTGTTCATGGCACGTTCGGCTATTACGCGATGGCGAGTTTCTGTGTGCTCAAGTGGCGCCAATAAGGCTTTAACACGCTCATCATTAGAACGGCATTCGATGCCTACGGCACCTTGACCATTGGCCGGTAGTGAATCTTCAGCCGAGATAAAGCTAGCAATGCGATCTTCTAGCTTGAGGCGAATGAGCCCGGCAGCGGCAAGGATAATGGCATCGTAAGTACCGGCATCTAACTTGGCAAGACGAGTACCGACGTTACCACGCAGATCGCGAATTTCTAGATCTGGGCGAGCCGCACGGATCTGGCACTGACGACGTAAGCTTGAGGTACCTACCACTGCGCCGTGTGGAAGTTCATCAATGGTTTTATAGGTATTTGACACAAAAGCATCACGTGGATCTTCGCGTTCACAGATCACTTCCAGTCCTAATCCTTCAGGAAAATCAACCGGAACGTCTTTCATTGAATGCACGGCAATGTCGGCTAAGCCTTCGAGCATGGCTACTTCAAGTTCTTTTACAAATAGCCCTTTACCGCCCACTTTTGCTAAAGGTGTGTCTAGCATGACATCCCCCTTGGTGCTCATTGGCAGCAGTTCTACAACTAGCGCTGGATGCGCTTTTTCTAATTCGGCTTTTACAAATTCAGCTTGCCACATTGCAAGTGGGCTTTTACGTGTCGCGATACGAATGACGTTTTCAGACATGCTCGATATTCCATCAGAGGCCATAGTTGCGCTAATGCTAACATTGGTTTCAAACTTATGTAAGAATCGACTGTCGATTCTTTGAAGTGTACCCCTATCAGCTGGGTCAAGCTTAGCTATTAAGTGTGATCAACCTCACATATACTTGCTGTTTTTGTATTAACTGTTAGCATGCATGGGTGGAATTAATTTGTAACAGGGTCGCCAAACATTGAGTAACCAAGCGCATGATATCGAAACGGCTGAACGCTTAAACCGAGTTCGTTTTGCACGAGCTTTGGCTATACTCACTCCCTTGCAGCGACATCTTTTCTATTTGATTCCTTTGCTTTTTCATAGCCATCGCAGTGACAACCCCGGTTATAATGGTCTGGTGACGCCTTTTGGCATTGAGCACTACACACCCGATGAAAAAGTGTTAGAGGCGTGTAGCATTTTTGCTATAGCTCCACCAGATAGCACGCCAGATGAGTCGAGGGCAATCTATGGGGTGTATTCCATGGGGAGCACGGCTACATTTGGCCAAAACCCTAAAAGTGATATCGATGTTTGGGTGGTATATGACCCTAATCTTTCTCATGAACAGCGTTTATCCTTACAGCAAAAATCAACCCTATTGACCGCTTGGTTTGCCCAGTATGATTTTGAGGTCAATATCTATTTGGTGCACCCAAAGCAGTTTCTGCTCTCAGTGAGCCAAGATGATGCCATCGCATCGACTATCGGCTGTGAACACAGTGGTAGTTCGCAGCATTGGTTGTTACTGGAAGAGTTTTACCGTAGTCATATTTGCTTGGCTGGTAAACCCATAGCTTGGTGGCCGCAATCATCGACCCCCAAGACACATCTTTTTTTAGGCGATGTGAGTAACTTACCCGCGAGTGAATATTTTGGTGCTTCGCTATGGCAGCTATATAAAGGCTTAGATAAACCCCATAAGGCGCTGCTCAAGGTGATGCTGCTAGAAGCCTACGCCAGTGATTACCCCGAGAGTCAGCTGGTCAGTGCCCAGGTGTGGCAGCGTACCTTGGCGGGGGATTTTTCCGCATTTAATGATGCTTACTTTCTATTGTACCAATCGATAGAGCGTTATTTAGAAAGTAAAAATGATCAACGCCGTCTTGAAATTGTTAGACGCTGTTTTTACCTCAAGTGTGGTATTAGATTGACTGTTGCCGATCACCCCAAAGACTGGCGTTATCACAAACTGCAGCACTTAGTTGAGTGTTGGGGCTGGTCTACTAACCTGCTAAGTACCTTAGATCAGTGCGCTCATTGGCACTGTGGACAACTGCAATGGTTTAACGAGCAGTTAAATGAATTGATGCTGGGAAGTTACCAAACCTTATTGCATTTTGCCTCGGTGAACAAGCTGAGTGAAAGCCTTAAGATCTCCGATCTCGGCTTGTTAACCCGTAAGCTACACACCTATTTTAGCGAAGATGACACTCAAATCACGCGGCTCAATTGGCTGTGGAGTGAGTCAATTGCCGAAACCGATTTAACCGTGGTGTATAGCCAGCAAACGCAAGACTACCACTTGTATCGTTGCACGCCTGAGTCGAGAAACTTTATGGCAAACCGCGCGGTATATCACTCGCCCAGCAAGGCGAAGCTATTGGCGTGGGCGGCATTAAATGGCGCTTCTACCGCCACAACCCATTGGTATGAGTTCAATGGTAGCTCGCATCAAACTAAGCGGTTAACCAAAGCGGCTCGGCGCTTACCGGCGATTTTAAAAGAGACAGAGTGGCGGGCTTCAAAACTCGATCTTTGCCAACCTTGGTACTTTCGTAAATTGATTTTTTTGATCAATTTCAATAGCGACCCCACCGTGAGTTGGCGTGGCCAAGAGATCATGGTCGATTATATGAATGCCAATATCTTTTCGCTGGGGCGTCAGCATACCAATATGCTGCAATCGTTAGACGTGATCTGCCAAAATAGTTGGGGAGAGTGGCATTGTCATCATTTTGATGGCAATGAAGCTATTTTAGACGCGCTGTCTTACACCAATCCTGGGGTGCAAAGGGCGCCCAATGAGGTACAAGTGGACGTGGTGAGCTGCTCTAGTCGCCTAGCGTCACAATTTGAGAAAGCGATAAGATTATTGGTGCAACGTGCCAACCGGTTAAGTAAACAAGCACAAAGCTCATCGACCATGGCCTACCCGCTAGAGGTCGGGGGGATAAAATACGGCTTGTTTTTTAACTCCAAAGGGATGAACTATAAAGACCTAAGTCAGGCATCTGCATTTTATCAGCGCCTGTCTAAACAGCGGATGTTAGAGCTGCCTCGGCCAGATTTAGGCAATGAGCCTTTTAGTAAAATCCCGCAGGTGATCCAAGAGTTTGCCGCGTTAGGCGCGATTCAGTATTTCTTACGTCAGCATGAAGAGGGAATTGATGTGTATGTGCTGGATGAAAAAAATGAGCTTAATCATTACACTCAGCTGGGCACTAATATTGACGAGTTAGCCAGTCAGGTGAGCCATCACCATGCCTTTAACAAATCGTACAACGATAACCAGCGTTTTAACTTGCCACAGTTTTTTAGGTTGGTGCGCATCGATGGCCAATTGCGCGCATTACCGTTTGGGGTCAGTATTGAGGAGGCGTCGGCGCAATTTTAGCGGTGCAGAGACGCCGCACCGCCATCGTGAGCTAACGCTTATAACTTAAGGGTTACATTACCTTGTCGACGAATAGACTCGACGACAAACGGCATAAATTCACCCGCATCACTGCGTTCATCAATCCACTTACCATCGACAAAAGAGAAATGGTATCCACCAAATTGAGTTGCTACCCAAATTTGATGCAGTGGCTCTTGTTTGTTGATCACAATTTTTGAGCGGTCCTGAAATTCCAGTTGTAATACGTTGCCTGATGCGTCGACATCGATATCAGCATCTTGCTCATCGATTGCATATTCTATGGCATCTTCTAGTGCGCTAAACATCTCGTCGGCGAGTTTGTGATACTCGGAGTCAGTCATTGCCATGGGGCATCCTTCAATGAAATGATTTTCAGAGTCAATATAGTAGCAACGCTATCCATTAGGCTCCATTGATTTTTATGCTAAGCGCGGTTAAGCAGTAAAAATATTCACAATGGCGGTCAAGAGGTGGATATCTGCTTGACGTTTTATAGCTATCTCTGCAAACATCACAAATAATGCATATAAACGCGTGTGGCTGGGCTGTTTTAGCCGATAAAGCGCCTGAGCCAAAGGCGGGTCGGCTGATTGAAAACATGTGGATTTTCAGCAGCTGAATCGCTTAATGCGTGAGTTGGTTATTTGGGGGTCCCCCCTGTGGCGCGCGCCATTAAATTAAATTGCTGGCGTAGGTCGATTAGCCATGTAGTATATGGCGATACAAGCGTGCTAAATCGCAAACTGCGGCGCTGTTGCTGTGTCGTTTATCATCCCTCTAAATCCCGGAATGTCTGATGTTGAACAAGATGAAGTTGATGTCGTTACTGCTACTAGGCAGTCTATTTATGGTGGCCTGCGGTCAAAAAGGTCCCCTATACAAGACCCCAGAGGTGCAAGATAACCAGACTGAGCAAACTACGCCCAAGTCTGAAGTGCCCACAACAACATCTGCAGTAAAGGAATAGCCATGGATTATTTTCTGTATCAAGAGGGCACGCTTCATGCCGAGCAGTGTTCAGTGGCTGACTTAGCGCACACCTATGGCACGCCGCTTTATATCTATTCACGCGCGACTCTCGAGCGCCATTGGCATGCTTTTGATAGTGCCGTGGCTAATCATCCCCACCTTATTTGTTATGCCGTGAAGGCCAATTCTAATTTGGCGGTGCTTAATGTGTTGGCACGCCTTGGTAGTGGTTTCGATATCGTTTCAGGTGGCGAGCTGGCGCGAGTCATGGAGGCGGGCGGCGATCCTAGCAAGGTGGTGTTTTCTGGTGTGGGTAAAACCGTTGCAGAAATGGAGATGGCGTTAGGGCTAGGTATCTATTGCTTTAATGTGGAGTCGGCCGCCGAACTTGAGCTGCTTAACGAAGTGGCGCTGCGTTTAGGTAAGATTGCCCCGGTCTCATTGCGGGTCAACCCCGATGTCGATGCGGGCACACATCCTTACATTTCCACGGGACTGAAAGAGAACAAGTTTGGTATTGCCATGGAAGAGGCCGAGCGCATCTTTATTCGGGCTCACCAATTACCTGGGCTAGAGGTCAAAGGTGTCGATTGTCATATCGGCTCGCAATTGACTGAGATACAGCCTTTTCTTGATGCGATGGACAGAATGCTTGGGCTTATTGATCGGCTTGCTGAGCAAGGGGTGAAAATTGCACACCTTGATGTGGGTGGTGGCCTTGGGGTGACTTATGATGATGAGCAGCCACCTGCGCCCAGCGATTATGCCGCGGCATTACTCGATAAGCTCGACGGCCGCGATCTTAAATTGATCTTCGAGCCGGGTAGAGCGATTGCCGCTAACGCCGGTATTTTTGTTACTCAAGTGCTTTATTTAAAAGAAAATAGTGACAAAAATTTCGCGCTTGTCGATGGTGCAATGAATGACTTGATCCGCCCATCGCTGTACAGTGCGTGGCAAAAAATTATCCCCGTAGTGCCGCGTGCAGGGGTTGAGCGTAATTACGATGTGGTTGGCCCTGTGTGTGAAACTGGAGATTTCTTGGGTAAAGACAGAATGCTCAATCTGCAAGCCAAGGATCTACTGGCGGTGCGTTCATCGGGTGCCTATGGCTTTACCATGTCATCTAACTACAACTCTCGCCCCCGAGCGGCAGAGGTGATGGTCGACGGCGATAAACATTATGTGGTCAGAGCGCGAGAAACCGTGTCGCAATTGTGGCAAGGTGAGCAGTTACTGCCGTAAACTATGGTTAATTCAGCTAGGTAAGCTATTTAAAGGAATATACTTTTGATCCAATTCTCCAAGATGCATGGTTTAGGCAATGATTTTATGGTGGTCGATGGTGTCACCCAAAATGTCTATTTCTCGCCAGAGCAGATAAAGCGATTAGCGGATCGAAATTTCGGTGTCGGTTTTGATCAACTTTTATTGGTTGAACCGCCTTACGATCCTGACTTGGACTTTCATTATCGTATCTTTAATGCCGATGGCAGCGAAGTGGAACAATGCGGTAATGGTGCGCGTTGTTTTGCCCGTTTTGTACGCAATAAAGGCCTCACCAATAAGCATAAAATTAAGGTCAGCACCGCATCGGGTAAAATTACTTTACGGTTAGAGCACGACGGTAATGTCACGGTGAATATGGGCGTGCCCATTCTAGAGCCAAGCCAGATCCCTTTTAGCGCCAAAAAAGCAGAAAAGACCTACTTACTGCAAACCCAGCGTGGCGATGAGATGCGCACCTTTTTATGTGGCGCCGTGTCTATGGGTAACCCCCATTGTGTGCTCGATGTTGATGATATCAGCAGCGCCGATGTGGAAGGCATAGGCGCGCTACTCACCAACCACGAACGCTTTCCCAAAGGGGTGAATGTGGGCTTTATGCAGGTGGTGGAGCGCGGCCATATCAAGCTGCGGGTATATGAGCGTGGCGCCGCCGAAACTTTAGCCTGTGGCAGTGGTGCTTGCGCGGCCGTGGTGGTAGGTCAGTTGCAAGGTAAGCTAGATAAGCGAGTGCGTGTTGATCTACCCGGTGGCACGCTCACTATTAGTTGGGACGGTGAGGGGACTCCCTTATGGATGACTGGCCCAGCAGAGCATGTGTATGACGGACAAATATAATAATGAATGATGCTATGAATACAAAAACACCGCTGCCTTTTGATGAGATTTTGATCCGCGAGTATCTTCTTGATAATCCAGATTTCTTTAGTCGTTACCCTGAATTGTTGTTGGCAATGCGTATTCCCCATGCGCAACGTGGCGCCGTCTCGTTAGTCGAACGCAGACAAGAGATGTTACGCAGCCGAGTGGCTCAGTTAGAAGAGGAGATCACCTCACTGCTGACCATGGCCTCGCGTAATGAGCAGATCTACATGTTTAATACAGCTTTATCGCTTAAATTATTGCAGGCCGCCGACTTAGGTGAACTAAGGCAGGTGCTCTCCAATGAGCTGCAGCAACAATTTCAATTTACTCATGTGCGTTTAATTACCGTGCACGATATCGACAGTGAGCTGTCGCATATTTGGAGTAACCGGTTGAAGCAAGGTTACTATTTTGGCCGTTTGACCCAAACAGAGTCTAAACGGTTATTTGGTAGCGAGGTCGGTTCGGTAGCCTTATCGCGTTTATCTAAGCAATGTGGTCAGGTGATCTTTGCTATCGCCAGTGCCGACCCGGTACATTTTCATCCTGAGATGGATAACTTGTTGTTAGACCAACTAAAACAGTTGCTCGATCACCTGCTACCTAAGTTGTAATGTTATGCACGTAGCAGACTGGACGGCGCGGTTTGAACGTTATCTCACCTCAGAGCGGCAAGTTTCTCCCCATACCGTGCGCAACTACCGCTTTGAGTTACGGCGGGTGCAAACCTTATTACCCCAAGGGCTGAGTTGGCACCAGCTGGATGGCGATCATCTGCAAGGGGTGCTCAATAAGCTGCATCGCCAAGGGTTAGGGCCACGCTCTATCGCTCTATGTGTATCGGCATTAAAACAGTTTTATCAGTATTTATTGCGAGAGTCGCTCGTTAGCCTCGATCCAGCCGCCCAGTTAAGTGCGCCTAAGCAAGGCAAGCCGCTGCCTAAAAACATGGACGTAGATTCGGTGACCCACCTGTTATCTATCGAGGGGGACGATCCTTTGTCGCTGCGCGATAAAGCGATGATGGAGCTGTTTTACTCCTCTGGGCTGCGACTCGCCGAACTGGCCGCGCTCAATACCTTGGATATTCAATACAGTGATTATCAGGTCAAGGTCATGGGTAAGGGCAGTAAAGAACGTATTGTGCCTGTCGGCCGTATCGCGATGGCGGCGATTGAGCAATGGCTGATGGTACGCGCGAGCTTACCTTGTGTTGATGACGCCCTGTTTGTTACAGCTAAAGGTAATCGTTTGGCCCATCGCAGTATTCAGGCGCGGCTGAATAAATGGGGGCAAGCCCAGGGCTTGAGCATGCATGTGCATCCGCATAAACTGCGTCACTCTTTTGCGACTCATATGTTGGAGTCGAGCGCCGATTTAAGGGCGGTACAAGAGCTCCTTGGTCACGCCAATTTATCGACTACCCAAGTGTATACCAGTCTTGATTTCCAACACCTTGCTAAGGTGTACGACGGGGCTCACCCTAGAGCCAAAAAACGAGGTGATAATGATTAGTGTTGCAATTCGGCCAACGGCCATCAATGCAATCAGCTTCGACTTAGACGATACCCTTTATGATAATCGTCCTGTTATGCGCAACGCCGAGCGTCAATTATGGGCCTTTTTAGCTCAGCAATACCCTAAGACACTGCAGTGGCAAGCCCAAGATTGGCAACACCTTAAGCAGCAACTAGTCATCGAGTCACCTTTATTAGCCCATGACACCACGGCGGCCAGACTCGTCACCTTAGAGCAAGGTCTACTCATGCTCGGTTACGATAGAAAAGTGGCGGCAATAGGGGCAAGAGAGGGCTTAGATTATTTTCGTTATCATCGCGCCGACTTTAGTGTAGCGCCCGAGGTGTTATCGATTTTACAGCAATTAGCCGCGCGTTATTGCCTAGTGGGGATCACTAATGGCAATGTCGATGCCGAGCAAATTGGACTCGGCGAGGTCTTGGAGTTTGTGGTGCATCCGGGTAATGGCACTCGTATGAAGCCTTATGCTGATATGTTTTATCAAGCGGCCACACGTTTAGCTTTACCCACTAAGTTGTTACTGCATGTGGGTGATAGCTATACAGCCGATGTGCAAGGCGCACGCCTTGCGGGTTGTCAGGCGGCGTGGTTAAACCCGGCAGTTGGCCGCGAGTCTCAAGTGGCAGGCTCTGGGCTGTTGCCGCACTTACACCTAACCGCCCTGAGCGATCTACTGCAGCTGGTTTAGCTCTGGCATTCACTCGTTGTTTATAGGTGAAAAGTGATCGTTTCTATAGTACTTCCGCTGTTGTCGCTTGGTCATTATTTCTATTTTTGGCATTATATTTTGAACTGAATAACATAAGCTCAGTAAACACATAGTGTTTTAATTTTGATTAGCATAAACTAGCCATCATCAAAGTGATACGAGCGTCGCATAAAGTCAGCAATGTACGTTAATAAACATAAAGGTAATGCTACGACCTAATGTCTAGCTTATCGTGTTTTTTCCGAGCAATATTCAGTGCGTCCCCCGCCAAACTGGGGCGGATGTTGTTGATCGTGATTTTAGCGTTACAGTCAGTGGTATCAATGGCAGACGACTGCTCACTTGCTCATGAGTATTGCAGTGAAAGTGTTGAGCTGGCCACAGAGCATCCTTTGGCAACTGTAGATCTTTGTGATAAACAGTCCTCCGACCATATTGAAGGTGATTGCAGTGAATGTAGTAATAATTGTTGCTCATGCTGTTTGACCTTGATGCACCCTGCAACAGCCTTACAAGCTCTGACCACAAGTCCTGATAGCCATATTTTAACTTTTAATTTTACCTCCGTAGAATCCCCTTATTACGTTTTTATGCGTCCCCCTAAAGCCTTAATCGTTTAATCAAAATTTTATTCAGTGAGCGAGATTTTTAAAACTTGCTCGAGATCTGTTGCTCCTTTTGAAGGTTTAGCAGTTAACAGATCTAGTATTTTGTATTAAATCGAGGCTTATTCCCTGATGTTTTATAATACTTATAGCGCGAAAATTGCCATAAAAATCGGCATGTATTGTGCCTTACGCGGGTGCTATTGTACGTTAGCTCTTATCGCTCTGTTATCGGTAGGCTCCGCTTTTGCTGCGCCCAAAGAACAATCTAATATCTTGTCGTTAACCACGGTTATTGAACGGGTACAACAGCTACATCCTTCACTTAAGGTTTTTCAGCTTAGACATCAAGCACTAGATGGTACGGCGCAAACACAGGCACTAAGGCCAGGTTATGAGATTGGCTTTGATCTCGATAATGTGGCGGGTTCGGGTGAGTTTCAAGGTATCGATAGTGCAGAGTTAAGTGTGTCTTTATCATCAGTCATTGAACTGGGTGGCAAACTTGATGCCCGCAGTGGTGTTATCAATGAACAACGAATCGTAATTGAAGCTGAGCAAAAAATTGCCGCGCTCAATTTATTGGCCGAAGCGACCCGCCGTTATATTGATGTGTTGGCAGCACAGTCTCAACTAGAACTTGCTATTGATTCATTGGAGCTTGCAGAAGAAACTCAAGTGGTTGTGGCGAAGCGAGCGAAGGCAGGTGTCACACCTGATGCGGAAGTCAAGCGTGCGCAGGCTGCGGTGTTTAATGCCAAATTGGTTGCAGAAACGCAATTACTGCAACTTGATTATGCCAAGCTTACCCTAAGCATGATGTGGGGCGAGTCCGAGGTGAGCTTTAGTGCCCTTGCAGGGAGTTTGTTTGAGTTTACCGATGATGTGGCCTTAGCACCGTTATTTGAGAAGGTAAAATACAGTCCAGCGATCACAGCCTACCTAACTCAAGCGCAGCTCAAAGAAGCTGAACTGCGTTTTGCTAAAACTCAGTCGAGCACAGATATTAAGTGGTCGGTCGGGATTAAGCAGCTACAACAAACCAATGATATGGCATTAACTGCTGGGCTGAGTATGCAGCTGTTTAGCGGTGAGCGTAATAGCGGCGCGATACTGTCTGCCCAAGCTGCAAAAGATGAAGTGTTTGCTAACCGAGAGGTGGCCTTATTATCGCTTTATAGGCAGCTATATCGTGCTTATGCGAGTCGCCAACAAGCGATGATTATCGTCAATCGTTTGCAAGCCAGTGTTATTCCCACCTTAACCTTAGCACTTGAAGATACCAAAGTTGCCTATGAGCAAGGGCTTTATAGCTACCTTGATTATCTAACGGCTAGAGAAGAGCTGCTATTTGCACGCCGGGGTTTAATTGATGCTGCGGCTTCTGCGCTGCGTTACGGCGTTGATATTGAGCAGCTCATTGCAGAGCCATTACCAGCTTCTCAACACACCTTCTTTAATAACTTTTCAAAGATGACTGATGTATCAGATACAGCTAAAGGACACACAAAATGACTCTCCCTTTATTCAACAAACTCTCTTTGGTTCATATTACAGCCGTGGTTATTGCACTAATGGTTAGTTATGCAGTAAACGCTTCATCTGATCACAAGCATCAAGATGAACATAGCGTTGAGCAAGCCGTTCACTCAGATAAGCATGGCGATGCTGGTCATCACGATGATCATGGCAGTGAACATGAAGAAGAGCACGGCCATGACGAGCATGAAGAGGGGCAGGTGCATATTAGTGGTGAGCAAATTGTGGCATCGGGGATTATTACTCAATTAGCCCAAGCAGGCGATATCAAGCAAACACTGACGTTATATGGTCGCGCAGTGTTGCCGGAGTCTGCGATGAGCCAGGTTAAAGCGCGATTTGCAGGGCTTATTACCGCAGTTAATGTTGAGGTTGGTGAGCGAGTTAAGGCCGGGCAGGTGATTGCTGTGGTTGAATCAAACTCAAGCTTGAAACATTATTCAATTACCGCCCCTATCTCTGGTGTAGTGGCGAGTCGTAATGTCAATGCCGGTGAATTAGCAACTGATAATGTACTGTTAAGTATTATTGATGATAACCAACTATGGGCTGAGTATCAGGTATTTGCAGGCCAATTAAGTCAAGTCACTTTGGGACAAGCGTTAACGATTGCATCAGAGCACAATCAAGCGCCATCAACAATCCAATATCTTCTGAGTTCACCTAAGGCGCAGGTCTATAAACAGGCTCGCGCACCACTTGATAACGCCAAAGGCCAATGGACCGTGGGTGAATTACTGTCAGGCAAGGTCACCCTTAGCACTCAAGAGGTTGCCTTGGCTATCAATAATCGCGCCGTGCAAGTAATGGAGGGCGAGCAAGTTGTTTTCATTCGCAACCAAGCGGGGTTTGAAAAGCGAGTTGTCGAGTTAGGTCAAAGCGATAGCCAAATGAGTCAAGTGTTATCTGGGCTTGAAATGGGTGAGGAATACGCCGTTGATAACAGCTTTGTGTTGAAAGGCGACCTTGAAAAATCAAGCGCTGGACACGTGCACTAAAGGAGATGCAAATGATTGAATCAGTTTTGCGTCTCGCCATCGATAGACGCTGGATGATGATGTTCCTCGCCATGCTATTAGTAGCTGTTGGGTTGTGGAGTTATCAAAAATTATCCATTGATGCGGTGCCAGATATCACCAATGTGCAGGTGCAAATTAGCGCGCGCGCTGAGGGATATTCACCGTTAGAAACCGAGCAGCGGATCACTTACCCCATCGAAAATGCGTTGATGGGGATTCCGCAGCTGTCTTATACCCGCTCGTTATCGCGTTATGGGTTATCGCAGGTGACAGTGGTGTTTGATGAAGGCACCGATCTGTATTTTGCCCGTAACCTTATCAGTGAGCGTTTAAACGGCATTAAAGGTAAGTTACCGGCAGAGATTGAGCCTGAAATGGGCCCCATCTCTACCGGGTTGGGCGAAATCTTTATGTACACTATTGAAGCGCTACCTGATGCAAAGCAGGTTAATGGCAGTGATTATGATGCAACGGCGCTGAGGGAGATCCAGGATTGGATCATTAAACCGCAGTTAGCACAGGTTGTTGGTGTTACTGAAATTAATACTATCGGTGGCTTTGATAAGGAGTATCACATTACGCCAATACCAGTGAGAATGTTGGCTTACGGCATTTCATTTGCTGATATTAAATATGCGCTGCTAAACAGTAATAGTAACCGGGGTGCAGGCTATATCGAGCGTGATGGTCAGCAATTAACCGTTCGCTCTGCGGCGCAGTTAAAAACCATTAGCGATATTGAGCAGGTAGTGGTTAAGCATGTAGATAACGCGCCAGTCTTTATTGCTGATGTCGCCGAAGTTGGCATTGGTAAGGGGCTGAGAACGGGGGCTGCTACCCGTGATGGCAAAGAAACCGTATTGGGTAGTGCCATGATGTTGGTGGGCGAAAACTCGCGCCAGGTATCAGTTGCGGTTGCCGCTAAGCTTGAATATATCAAAGCTTCTTTGCCCGCTGGTATTAAGGTTGAGGCAGTATATGACCGCACCACCTTGGTCGATAAAGCCGTTTACACAGTGCAGAAAAACCTAGTTGAAGGCGCGCTATTAGTGATTGTGGTGCTATTTATTCTACTGGGTAATGCTAGAGCGGCGTTGATTACCGCCGCGGTGATTCCACTGGCCATGTTAGCGACCATGACGGGCATGGTGCAGGCTGGGGTGTCGGCTAACCTGATGAGCCTAGGTGCACTCGATTTTGGTCTGATAGTCGATGGCGCCGTGATTATTGTTGAAAATGCAATCCGTCGATTGGGTCAAGCACAAGTGCAAAATGGTGGCCATACACTGCCTCGTAAACAACGCTTGCAGCTTGTGTTTGAAGCCACCAATGAGGTGATTCGTCCAAGCCTATTTGGTGTGCTAATTATTACCGTAGTGTATATTCCGCTGTTTAGCTTAACGGGCGTCGAAGGCAGGATGTTCCACCCAATGGCGGCAACGGTTGTGATGGCATTACTGGCTGCATTGGTGTTGTCGTTAACGCTGGTGCCTGCTGCAATTGCCTTGTTTATGACTGGCAAGATCAGTGAGAAAGAGAGCCGCGCTATTATCGCAACTAAGTCTTTGTATAAACCATTGCTGCTGATGGCAATGAAGCTACGCTGGTTAGTGCTAAGTGCAGCAGTGGCCTTGGTGGCGTTTTCTATCTGGCTTGCCACAACTTTAGGCTCTGAGTTTATCCCTCAGCTCAATGAAGAAGATATCTTGCTGCAAGCTATCCGCATTCCGGGTACAGGGTTGCAACAGTCTGTGGATATGCAGATGCAGTTAGAGGAACGGATTAAACACTTCCCGCAGGTGTTAAATGTGTTCTCTAAGATTGGTACACCAGAGGTGGCTAACGATCCCATGCCGCCAAATATTGCTGATACCTTTATTATGCTTAAACCGCGTAATGAGTGGCCAAATCCAAAGATGAGCCATGACGCCTTAGCGGCCGATATTGTGGCTGCTGTATCAGGACAACCGGGTAATAACTTTGAACTCACACAGCCAATAGAGATGCGCTTCAATGAGCTAATTTCGGGGGTGCGTGCCGACCTAGGCATCAAAGTTGTGGGGGATGATCTTCAGCAATTACTGACATCGGCTAAGGCGATTCGTGAAGTGTTGGAGCGAATTGACGGCACAGCCGACTTACAAGTTGAGCAAGTAACAGGCCTCCCTGTGTTATCTATTCAACCAAATCGTCTCGCATTGGCGCGTTATGGCTTAACTGTAAACGAGCTGCAAGATTTTGTGGCGACCGCAATAGGTGGTGAAGAGGCTGGGCTTATTTTTGAAGGTGATCGCCGCTTTAAAATGGTCGTGCGTTTGCCCGAAACGATTCGTCAAGATGTTGAGCATTTGCATCAGCTGCCTATCGTATTGCCGTCCGGTGAATTCGTACCGTTATCTGAAGTCGCCACGTTAGAGGTTTCGCCGTCTCCAAATCAAATTGGTCGTGAGAACGGGAAGCGTCGTATCGTTGTCACTGCGAATGTGCGTGGCCGCGACTTAGGCACGTTTGTTAGTGAAGCCAAGCAGAAAATCAGTCAGCAGGTAACTATTCCTGCAGGTTATTGGCTAGAGTATGGTGGCACTTTTGAGCAGCTCGAGTCAGCAAGTCAGCGTTTATCCATTGTGGTGCCACTTACCTTGGCGCTGATTTTAGGGTTGTTGGTAATGGCTTTTAGATCGGTTAAAGATGCGCTAATTATCTTTACTGGTATTCCACTTGCGCTGACTGGCGGGGTGATTTCACTGTGGCTACGGGATATGCCGCTATCTATCTCTGCGGGGGTGGGGTTTATCGCACTATCGGGGGTGGCGGTGCTTAATGGCTTGGTGTTACTAAGCTTTATTCGCCAATTGTATCAAGAAAAAGGCGAGCTAATGCCTGCGATTATAGATGGCGCGCTAATTAGGCTAAGGCCAGTACTAATGACGGCGCTGGTGGCTGGCCTTGGCTTTGTGCCTATGGCGCTCAATATTGGTACTGGCGCTGAAGTGCAACGACCAATTGCAACGGTAGTGATTGGTGGGATTATCTCATCAACCATACTGACGCTGTTTGTGTTGCCTATCTTGTATCGCATGGGGTACCAGCGTAGTGAGCACACTCGTCACAATCAAGCGAACCCAACAAGGAGGAGTGACGGTGTGTAGTGCCAAAATAGTTCGATAAACAAAAGCCCTGCATTGCAGGGCTTTTTATGAGTGTTAGTCAGTGCTGATGCTACGAACTAAAGCTTATTGAGATTGATTCATGATCCAGTGACTTAATAGACGCACGCCGTGACCTGTGCCGCCCTCAGGCGTTATCCCTTCATCTTTTTCTGCCAAGGCGCTGCCTGCGATATCGAGGTGAGCCCAAGTGGTATCACCGCTGAACTGTTTTAAAAATACGGCCGCCGTCGATGCACCTGGGCCGCCATAACCGGCGTTTTTCAAATCGGCAATGGGGCTCTTTAAGAGATCTTCATAGGCCAATGGTAGTCGCCAGAGTTTTTCATCTACCGCATGTCCAGAGAAGGTCAATTCATCGACTAAGGTATCATCATCGCTAAAAATGGCGGTATAACGTTTACCTAGAGCCCGTACTTTTGAGCCAGTTAAGGTGGCAATATCGACCATGACTTGTGGTTCATAATGGTGACGGGCGTACCACATGCCATCGGCGAGAACTAATCTGCCCTCAGCATCGGTATTGAGTACTTCAACGCTTAAACCTTCGGCGGTTATCACGACATCACCCGGCGCAAAAGCGGTATCTGACACCATGTTGGCTGCCATTGCCATCACGCCGACCACATTGACATCAGCTTGCTGCAGGGCCATTGCTTTAATGGTACCCAATACGGTCGCTGCACCAGCCATATCCGATTTCATACGTGAGATAGAGTCGCCGGTGGCTTTTATGTTATAGCCACCAGAGTCGAAGGTGATCCCTTTGCCGACAAGGGCGATGGGGGTATCATCATTACCCGGCCAGTGAGCCACCACTAAACGTGCTCCCTCCTTCGAGCCACGACCCACCGCGTGCAAGGCGCCCATACCGAGCTGTTCAATCTGCTTGGGCTCTAAGATGGTGATCTTTACCCCGAGTTTTTTGAGTTCTTGGGCCGCGTTGGTAAAATCGACAGGTGTCATGGCACTGGGAACTTCTGAGGTGAGATCGCGAGCTAAAAAGACGCCTTTTTCAATGGCGGCAAGCTGTTGGTAGCGCTTGTCAGTGGCTGCGGGATTATCGACACTAATCTGGTAGTGCTTCTCGGCTGGCTTTTTCTCGGTTAGGTATTTATCAAATTGATAGGCGCGTAAGTTAATCCCGTGGGCCAGTTCTGCGGCGAAACTAACATTGCTGCTAGCATCGCTAAGCCCCGAGGTGAGAATAGATATCGCTTGGTTTTGGCTATCACCAAAGTAGGCCGTAATGCTAGCACCTAGCTTGTTAACATCACCAGGCGTCATGCCATTGTTGTCACCGATCCCCATGACGATGAGCCGTTGGATATCGAGTCCTTGTGGCATTAACACTTCCACGGTTTGTCCCATCTCTCCGCTGAAGTTTTTTAGCTGTAGTGCAGCTGAGATCCGTTGTTGAGATAATGCATCTAGGCGAGTTAAATCACTGGATGCGTGCTCACCCGTTTGAAATACCACCAAGGTATCTTGAGTTTCTGGCTGTGGCATAAAGTCGAACGTCTCTGCTTGTGCAGTTGTTCCCCATAAGCCAAGGGTCAGTGCGGTGGTGATCAGATTTTTTTTAGTTAACATAATATCCTCTAGCGCCAATCGAGCCCGATAGGTTGTTGTATTTTTTACTTGAGTTGGCGTGTGCTTAACTTGACAATTTTCTTATTATGGCCAGTAGCATGTAATGAAAAGATGTCACTGTAATTTAACAGAGGGGATAACTTTCATCATGAGTTGCCACATGGCGGGTAAGTTTACAAAATAAACATGAGTCGAAACTTAAGTTACCCCTAACCTGACTTGTTAATATGCTGTTTTTAATTTGAAATCTTAGATAACCAAGTGTCTGTGGTTGCTAGGCTATGTTACAGACCGCGTGAGCGCAATGTATGCGGCGTTATCTTGCCATGTGCAACTATAGAGTCATTAGCGGGCAACTAAGCCCACTGGCAAAATAATTTGAATGGGGTCGAACTATTGCTACACTCCGGCGGTCATATCCATCACTATATTGAAACCAACCCGTTTTACCTGCACTATCAAACACAACAAAACGTTTATGTGCGTTATTAACCCCAAGAGAGATTGCTATTTTTAAGTTAGCGACTAAGCAAACAGGTAGTTTATGGGGCACAATGGTCTTTACCATTTTGACCCTGCTCTGTTTGACCCAAAATAGTGGAATGCTTAACTTGCTGCTCAAAGAGATGAGCGCGCAAACCGATTCGGCTACAGCGGTGACAAGCGTTAATTCTGTTGCAAGCAGCACGCTTACGCTTGGTAATATCGATGGCCCGTCATCGGCTACAGCGTCTGGCACGGCTCAGGTAAAGCCATGTGAGTTGTCGGAAAAGTCGATGCGTCTCGGTAGCGATAGCAACGATCTGACCCCGTTATTGATCTTACTGTGTTTACTGCCTCTTTTTCCCCTGACTTCTCGCGTGTTTACGCGTTTACCTCTACTTCAGGTTTACCAGGCTAAACCTCGGCGAATACATCTCACTTTTTGTCGTTTTCAAGAATGAAAACAACTTATTTATCATATTGATAGGTGAGTATGTGTCGATGTGTCAGTTGTCACTCCCTTTCGCGTTATTACCCGAGATTGAGTCATTGCAGCATCCCCTAATTAGCACTCCTCCTATCTGACTTTTTGATACCGATCTTCTATCGCATCGCTGAATGCTAAGTCATATCGACGTGTAGCTCGTAGCGTAAGCCCGAGTATAGAAGTGACCTAATGCTAAGTATTACTGCTGTATCACCTAAATGAGCTGAATCGAGAATATCAGAGTGATTAGCCGTTATGCTGACCAAAGAGATTAAATATATGTTATTGAATAATAATTATTTTATTCACAATCAGGGGACGAAATGAGTCATTTAAAATCCCTATTAACGACCTGCTGGATATTCGTTTTATTGTTAGCGAGTCCATCGTTGCTCGCGGCGTCAACCGGATGGTTAGTTAATGATAATCATCCGCCCGCCAAGGTACGTTTGATGCTGACTGGTAAGGTGGATGTTAGCACTCGTACCTTACCAGCCGTGTTAGAAGTACAGCTGGATGGCGATTGGAAAACCTACTGGCGTAGCCCTGGAGAGGGAGGGATCGCGCCCTCTATCAAGTGGGATAATTCGAGCAATTTACAACAGGTGGATTGGGCATGGCCAGCGCCCGAGCAGTTTTCGTTATTAGGGCTGCAAACCTTCGGCTATAGCGGCAATACCACGTTTCCGCTAACCCTGAACTTGGCAGAACTTGCAGAGCCCACGGCCCTGCGCGGTAAAGTGACGCTGTCGACTTGTACCACCATCTGCGTGCTGACGGATTATCACATTAGCCTAGATTTTAACGCTAATAACTTACCAGCAGACACGGATGCCATGCTTGCTTACAACAAGGCGGTGTCACTGGTACCGCAAAAGGTGGTCACGCCAGCAGCCATGACATTGGGGTGGGATGAAAGGCAAGGCATACTCGAAGTGCGACTGAGCGATGTTCACTGGCAACAGCCGATGGTGATTATCGATGGCGAGCCAGATACCACATTTAAGCTGGTAAGCCTTAAGCGCGCAGAGAGTGATGCAGGCGGTGAGCAACTGGTTGCGCTGTTCAGTGGCACGAGCTGGCTTGGTGAGCCAGCCCTGTTGGGGCAATCGCTTAACGTCACGGTTGTCGATAGTGAGCGTGCGCTGGAATATGCTGCCAAGGTCACCCCCACAGTTGTAATGCAGGAGGGAGGCTCACTGTTTAACATGATCCTGCTAGCGCTTATCGGGGGATTGATCTTAAACGTCATGCCCTGCGTGTTGCCTGTATTGGGGATGAAGTTGAGCTCTGTGATTGCGGCACCTGAGCTGAAACGCAAACAAATTCGACAACAGTTTATCGCCTCAGCACTGGGCATTTTAGTCTCTTTCTGGTTATTGGCAGGTTTTATCTTAATGCTTAAGTTTACTGGCCAAGCCATTGGTTGGGGGGTGCAGTTCCAAAATCCTTGGTTTATCGGCTTCATGGCGCTGGTGACCACTGTCTTTGCCTTTAATATGTTAGGTGTATTTGAGATCGCCTTACCTGCGAGTGTACAAACCAAGTTGGCGACAACCGGTGGCAATGATAATCGAGGCCACTTTTTACAGGGCATGTTTGCCACTTTACTTGCAACTCCGTGCAGTGCGCCTTTCTTAGGAACCGTAGTGGCCTTTGCCTTAGGCGCCGATGTGCTGAGTTTGTTGGTCATCTTTACTGCATTGGCTGTGGGCATGGCATTGCCTTGGTTGATCGTGGCGGCGTTTCCGCAAGTGGCAACCTACCTCCCAAAACCCGGTCGCTGGATGAATACGGTAAAGATCCTGTTCTCAGGCATGCTACTGCTGACCAGTTTATGGCTGATTAGTCTATTAGCTAATTTTATCGATGCCTTGTATCTGTGGCCGCTAGCCGGTCTTATCACACTGACATTTATGCTGTTTATGGCTAAAAAATATGGCGCTATTGCCATTGTTAGCTGTTTCAGTGTCGGCATCATGTTGTCGGCGCTACTAGGCTTTATGACAGTAAATCAGTGGGCTAAGCCTTTGCCAGCAGATTTAGCATGGACACCGCTGGATCAACAGGTGATCGATCAACTGGTCGCCCAAGGTAGGACAGTCTTTGTCGATGTGACCGCAGATTGGTGCATCACCTGCAAGGCCAATAAGATTGGCGTGATCTTACAAGACCCGGTTTACAGCAAATTGCAACAGCCGCATATGCTACCGATGCAAGGCGATTGGACGGAGGCGTCAGCGCCAATTACTCGTTATCTTCAGCGTCATAACCGTTTTGGGGTGCCATTTAACATGGTATATGGCCCTGGTGCGCCACAAGGAATTGAATTACCAGAGATTCTAACGAGTGACTTAGTGATCGAGGCAATCGATAAGGCGTCCATGTTACCCAGATTATCCGCAGATGCTCAACCCAAGGTAGTTCAAGACAAATTAGAGCTCAGCTTAGCGAAAATACCAAGGAGTAACATATGACTAGCGAACAGTCATCCACCCCATTGTTTAAGCGATTATGGGGTGGAGTTAAGACAATTGCACTCTGGTTAGTGTTAGCCATGGTGTTAACTGGTGTCATGGATATGTGGCGTGGTAAAGATATTCCACGGGATAATTTACCAGAACTCAAGGGGATAACCCTAGCAGGGCAGGCGGTGGATATTGCGACGCTAAGCCAAGAGCAAGCGGTACTGGTTTACTTTTGGGGCACTTGGTGCCCCGTATGTAACTTTGTCAGTCCGGCGGTCAATCAAATGTCGGCTTATTTTCCTGTGGTAACGGTGGCCATGAACTCGGGTGAAGATGATAAGTTAGCAAAATATCTTCAACATCAAGAATATGGATTCGACACCATTAACGACAAGGATAATAGCATCGCCCGTACCTGGTCGTTGCAGGCCACCCCCACACTGATGGTATTTAAAGAGGGGGAGCTGAAATATTACACCACAGGCTTTACCAGTCTGCCCGGTATGTGGTGGCGCATGCTCTTAGCCTAACCATAGCTGTTTGCCGCTGGCAAAGCGCTCAAGGCATTGATACGTCTTTCGTTAAGGTGATATTGACTTGAGCGTGCTAGCGACAAACAGCATCACTTCATCGCGGTAAGCACGGCTGCTTCGTAAAATAAACAGATAGATAGCGCCATTATGTAGAGAGTCGAGGGCAACTCTTGTGACGTGATCTCAGCGGTGGGAGTTACCGATTAGAGCGTGTAAGGGGACAATTATGTGCAATAGATAGCAAAACGGGCTTCCCATTTCTGGAAAACCCGTTCTGATACAGCTGGTTAAGAATTACTTCTTAGTTCATGCCGTAGATCGCACTTTGCTGTTTTCAGTGGTTTTGGTAGGTATCTGTTTGTCATAAGTTTTTCTTAGTTATCAACAGTTAAGGGGGTTTTGCTGTCTTCATTGGTATTGGTTGGTTTCGGTCGCTATGGTTAGATGGGGGTACATATGGGGGTACATGGAATTTCGCCATTTACCCGATAAAATGAGCCTAAAATTATGCTGTATGAAACCACATTGCGCGCCTTAAATGGCAAGCCTCAACCTCAAATGAAAGAGTTAACCGATGGCAAAGGGCTCGGGGTGCGAGTCTCTAAACTGGGCAAAGTAAGCTTCCAGTTTCGCTATAAAATCTATGGTAAAAATAAACGTATGGATCTAGGTGGATATCCCGAACTGTCGCTCAGGCAGGCAAGGGATATCGTTGATGAGTGTCGCTCATGGCTTGCAGAAGGGCATGATCCTAAATTAAAGCGCAGCATGAGCAGGGAGAAGACCCTAGCGCCTGTGACCGTTCAGCAGGCTTTAGAGTATTGGATTGATAACTACGCTAGAGATAATCGCATCCACGTCGATAAAACAATCACTCAATTTCAGCGTCATATCTATCCCGCTATTGGCCACTTCCCGTTAGAGCAAACCGAAACGAGGCACTGGATAGAATGTTTTGACCGCATTCGGCGTGGAATAAAAGGTAAACGAAAGCCTGCACCCGTCGCAGCAGGGCAAATACTGCAAAATGCCAAGCAAGCCTTAAGATTTTGTCGCGTTAGACGCTACGCTATCAGTCGCGAGCTTGATGACTTAATTGCCTCTGACGTTGGTCAAAAACAAAGGCAGAAAGATAGGGTGTTGTCTGATGTTGAGGTATACGACTTAATTCACTCAATCCAAAAGCGTGAAGGCGCTTTTTATATGCGTTACCTGTGCCAGCTATTGCTGGTGTTTGGTGCGAGAACCCAAGAGTTGCGCCTATCAAGGTTTGACGAGTGGGATTTAGAGCGTGACCTATGGACAGTGCCTAAAGCCCATAGCAAAACTAACAAAATTATTATTAGGCCTATCCCCGCCAAAGTGAAGCCGATCATTGCGTTTTTGTATAAACGCCATGGTGACTCGGGCTATCTATTGGGTACCTTAAAGAGTGGTGAAACGGTGAGCTGTTCTGGTGGATTACTGTATAAGCGATTAAAGCATAAAGAGTCGTGGTCGCTCCATGATTTACGTCGAACCTTCACCACTAAGCTCAATGATCTTGGGGTCGCCCCTTACGTCGTTGAGCAACTATTAGGGCATTCGTTAGGTGGTGTGATGGCTATCTATAATCGCAGCCAGTACCTGCCAGAAAAGCTCGCTGCATTAAATATGTGGTGTGAGTGGCTAGATAGGTTAGCAAACCCAATTGATAACGTCGTGCTTATCAACTCCGCTAGGGCTGGTTAGTCCAAAAGTGAATGTTACATGTTCAAGATTCTTACCTGCTATAGCGTGTAAATTTCTTTTAACGGCTATAGCGTGTAAAGTCGATTTTAACGGTTATAGCGTGTAAATATTGATTTACCTGTTATAGCGTGTAAATTAATAGGTGATCTTGGTCATTGATTGAAAGGCACTATATGAAGGGCAGCGTATGAAAGTGACGACTACAAAACAGTTAAGCAATTATCTAAAAGATACGCGTTTATCGATGAAGCTTTCACAAAGCAAAGTGGCTAGCAAAGTGGGTATAAGGCAAGACACAGTGTCGAGCTTTGAGCATAATCCAGATTCGACAAAGCTTGAAACGCTGTTTAAGCTACTGTCATCACTCAACCTCGAATTAGAGGTTAAGCCCAGAGCGTCCCAAGCCGACCCATCTGATCCTAGCACCTTATCAAGCCATAAAGATTGGCAAGAGGATTGGTGATGGCGATATTAGACGTTTATATGAACGGTTATCGGGTGGGGGAGTTTACTAAGACATCCACGGGTGCCCATCACTTTAAGTATGATGAGGAGTGGCTGAGCTTAGCTGGAAGTCGTCCCATATCGCTGTCTATGCCGCTGCGTCATCAAGCCTATAAAGGTGATGAGGTATATAACTTTTTTGATAACTTGCTTCCCGATAATCCCGATGTGCGTAACCGAATCGTTGCTCGTCATAAGGCGGCTTCATCACAGCCTTTTGACTTATTGGCTAAAATTGGTCAGGACAGTGTAGGTGCGCTGCAATTAGTCTCTCATGGGCAAGCGCCCCATAACATTAAGCAGATTGACTATAAGCCGCTTTCAGATGCAGCCCTAGAACAGGTATTGAAAGGCTATATGTCGGGTATTCCGTTAGGTATGCTACGGGAGCAAGATGACTTTAGGATCTCAATAGCGGGGGCACAGGAAAAAACCGCACTGCTAAATGCTAACGGACAATGGCGCTTGCCTATTCACGCCACACCAACCACACATATCATTAAGCTGCCTATAGGCACCATAAAGAGCCATTCATACACTATCGATATGTCAGATAGCGTGGAAAACGAATATCTGTGTATGAAGGTCGCAGAGGCGTTTGGCCTAGTGGTGGCACAATGCCACATCCTGCATGTTGGGGATATTAAGGCGCTCGTAGTTGAACGGTTTGATAGGCGCTATGCCCAAGATGCCAGCTGGATCATGCGTCTGCCTCAAGAGGATTTTTGTCAGGTACTCAATGTGCCACCAGCCAAGAAGTATGAGAGCGATGGTGGCCCAGATATTCAGGCCATCATGACTGAACTATTGGGTTCAACCAATCCTGAGCGTGACCGATACGACTTCATGAAAGCTCAAGTGCTGTTTTGGTTATTGGGCGCTATAGATGGACACGCTAAAAACTTCTCAATCTTTATTGAGGCTGGTGGCGGTTATCGTCTAACGCCTCTGTATGACATTTTATCCATCTATCCCGCCATTGGTGGCCAAGGGCTCAATATACGCGATGCTAAGCTCGCCATGTCGCTAAAAGCCAGCAAGGGTAAAAAGGCTCAGCTGGATAAAATATTCCCAAGGCATTTTATTCAAACGGCCAAAGCCGTTGGTTTTGATACAGACGCCATGGCCAACATCATGATAGAGATGGCAGACATGCTTGATGTTGTCATTATGAAGGTCAAAGCAGAGCTTCCTGAAGGCTTCCCTGCTCACATTCGAGACGCGATATTCGATGGCTTAAAATCACGCGGAGCACGTTTGACCCTTGACAATATTTGGCAGGCTTGCGGTTAAGCTAAACGCTGCGCGCCAGCTTAGTCACTAACACCTAGTAAACGATGCCATATTGCTCCGATGCGCAGCCATAGCAAACAATGGCATCGGTATCGAAATCAACAAATGACGCTAAATCCATTGCGTCGCCATCATTGCAGCTTACTTTGCAGTGGTAACAAGGGGCGGGGTATCGTTGCTCAGCTTCAAGCTTAAGCCTTAATGCATTCACTTCATCGAGTGTTGCACTCAGCGGCAGGGTGTCGATCATTTCATCGCAGGGGAAGGGGGTATGCGGGTGTGGCCAATCGGTAGATGAGATATAGAACTCGATTTGCTCTTCACCTTTAAACACGCTCACAACGTCACCATAGCGAGATATACGATCGACTAAGCGAGTATCAAAGGATTGCTTAAAAGTCGCTGAGCATGGCTGGTGGGCGCTCTGCTTATCGCTATTGGTATGATTAGCAGTGCTAGCGCAAGTATCACTATTGCAAAGCTCGGCGGATACTAACTGCTTACAGTTACGACAAATCATAAATAGTTGCGACTCATCGAGGCGACGATAGATCGCATTAAAGGTGTTCCCTAGGAGGTTTAAGTTAGGATTGAGCTTGGTGTGAATGGTCTTGCTATCACAGCCCGTCGCGCTGTGGATATGCGCGGTTAGCGTAAATCGCTCTGGTAGTAACTCGATCGAGTAGAGCACTTGCTCGGTGATAGGTCGATTAATACTGTCAATGAGGGTCGGCTCTTGCCGCTCATGTGGACAATAGTCATAGATAGCATTTGGCTTAAAGACATGTGTTTTATGGCGTAGCACTGATGATAAGCGCGTGATTAACGCCTCATCGCCACTTACGCTAATGGCGTTTTGCGCGAGCAGCGAGCGTACCGTTGGGATTAAATCGGCCTTCATACACGTTATCCTTAAAGTGGTGAATTCACCGTTATTATCGTCAAAGTCATTGTTAACAAAGTCATTTGCCACCTTCATAGTACCGACTCAAATAGTTGTAAACATTATTATTTAACCTCAGATCGGTTTAACGTAACACTGAAATCACGTTGAATTCTGCTGATGTAATATTGAGTTGTGGCTTATTCTCTTTGAGTTGATAAGCCACTAAACCACCTATCACATTAAGCATGAAACCATGTACGCTGCGGTGCCGTGTATGCTCTATTTGTGAGATGTTTTTTAGCTGGTCATTGATTGTTTCGATAATAAATCGTCTAGAAAGCATGGCTCTATCCCATAATGATAAAGCCTTTGCTTTCATATTTTTACGCACGTTATTAACGATAGTTACCCCACGTTCTAATAGGTCGCCTGCTAACGCTTTGCCGATATACCCCTTATCAGCATAGAGTTTATCCATTGATTCAACGACCATATCTTTTACGGGTTTCGTGTCATGAACATTCGCAGGTGTTATTTTGGCTGCAACGATGCCACCTCGATGGTTCACAATAAGATGAAGTTTAAAACCATAGAACCAGCCCATCGTGCCTTTTCCTCGGCTGGCGAGACCTGCTAGCGTTTTATGCCTTGGAATTCGTAAATTATGACAAACCTTAATGCTCGTTGAGTCAACGAACTCGATGCCTGTCGGTTCGCTTTTTAAAGAGGAAAAATAACTGCACATTGGAATGACTGCACTCGGCATGACTTCAAGAAATCGAGTGTAGCTGAGTAAGTTTGGAAAATCAGATTTGTAGAAACGAGCCAGATATCCTGTGTAAAAATTCTTGAAGTCACGATGATTAGACATATGGAAGGCGATGATAATTGTCATAATTTCACTCATCGTCATTCTGCCTGCGCGCTTACGCTTGCGAGTTCCATCGGTTAGGCACTGTTGTTCCCATTGAGGAATAAAAGCATTACAAAAATCATCGACATCACAAAATACATCCACTAAATTATTCATATGCCCTCTGCGTGATTGATTAATCTTGGTCGAGAGATCTGATCACAAAGAGGGCTATTAGTTCAATTTCTTATCCCGAGTTCAGGTTAATTATAGAACCTGCTAAAGGCGCGTTTTGAGCGTGGGTTTGGTAAACTTAGCGTTTGTGTGATGACTGAAATAGAGCCTGTTGTGAGTCGAGCCCTTTGTGAGCAATGCCAATACCCGCTAAATGCCTGCCTGTGCGCCTATATTAGGCCCATGTCGACTGAGCTTGAGCTCATAGTGCTGCAAGATCCCAGCGAAGTTAAGCATGCTAAAAATAGCGTTAAGTTAATGAAAGCCGTGCTTCAGCCGCTGCGTGTCGAGGTGGGGGAAACACCAAGTGATTTTGCCGCGCTTAAGGCCTATCTCGACAGTGTGGATAAGCCGATATATTTACTCTATCCCTCAGAGCATAGCCAAAGCATTACTCAGCAGAGAATTGCATCCGATGCTGTGCTGTTGTTGCTCGATGGCACCTGGCGTAAAGCCTATAAGTTATTGCAGCTCAACCCTTGGTTGCAACAGTACCCGGCGCTGCATCTGGGGCTTGATTCGCCCTCCCATTACACTATTCGAAAAGCTAAGCGTGACGACAGCTTATCGACTTTAGAAGCGGCGGCACTGGCCATAAAAGCAGTGACGCCTCATGTTGATGTTTCCCCCCTTAGCGATGCATTGGCGGCATTAGTTGAGCAGCGTCTCAATGCCATGCCAGTGGCCGTGAGGGCGCGTTATGGTCAAAATGACTAATTGACCTAAAAATGTGTGATCTATCGCCGTGGCTACGCTAACAATTTAGCACTGGGTCACGATAACAGGATTGGAACTGATGTTTAATGATGCCATCACTTGTGTGCAAGTGGTGAGATAGTTGTGTCAGTCATTGTCCATGCAGGGAGGCAGTGACTGACACGGCTGTCGGTTTCTTATTGCGCCCTGTATTTATCCCCTTAGAGCAAGCGGCGAGCATGGCTTTATTGCCGGTATTGCCCACCCCTTGCTTTATAAAGTGGCCTGGTTGCCATGACTCGATTTACATTTGCTCTCTTCTCGCATACTCAACGCCTAAAATAAGCCGCTATCATCACGAGCAAGCAGCAGGTAATATCAGCATGCCATACTGCAAGTCAGTGATTTATCCTTGGCTAAATGGGCGCTTGGTAAACACTGGGATACATAGTATTGATACTCATCGTTTATCACACATAGGATTTGAGGAAAAAATGATGTTTCGTAAACCGCATTGCATCACATCGATATTCATCGGCTGCGCTTTGCTGTGCAGTGGCGCCGTAGTGGCCAAAGATGACCCTAGCCAAAATGAAAAAACCGCAACGACCGAGGCGCTATCGCGACAAACCGAGCAAGATCAATTAGCCAAGGCGCGCCAAGCGGCGAGCGAGACCGAGCAGCGTCAGCAAGAGGTATTGCAGCGCCAAGAAGCAGGCGAATGGCAAGCAGAGCAACGGGCTAAGGCGCAAGCCGACTTTAATCAGCGCGAAACCCGTGAACAAAAATATTTACGTGAAGCGGCCGAAGCGGCGGCAAAAACGCGTAAAATCCCGCAACCTTAGGATGAATTCGCATACCTAGTGTGCAAATGACCCTTAACGTGGATCATTGAAATAGGAAATACCGTGAGTTGTTGTCCTTTATGTAAGAGCCCGTCGTTATCTGCATTTCATCAAGATAAGCAGCGCGCCTATGTTCTCTGCTCAGTGTGCCAACTGGTCACTGTGCCCGACCAGTACCTGCTCAGCGCCGCCGACGAGAAAGCGTTTTACGATAATCATCAAAATAACAGTGACGATTTGGGCTATCGCCGTTTTTTAAGCCGCACATGGAGCCCGCTATTGCCGCGGCTGACACCCGCCATGCAAGGGTTAGATTTTGGTTGTGGCCCAGGGCCAACCATCAGTGTGATGGCTGACGATGCTGGCATCACTATGGCCAATTATGATCTGTATTATTTTAACCATCCTGAGCTGTTAGCCCGCCAATATGACTTTATTACCATGACCGAGGTGATTGAGCATGTTGCCGATAGCGCGGCATTGTTGCAGCAATTGGATGCCTTGCTCAAGCCCAATGGGGTGTTGGCTATCATGACTAAACGAGTCTTGGGCGCCGAAGAGTTTGCCCGCTGGCACTATAAGAACGATTTGACCCATATTCGTTTTTACAGCATTGCCACCTTTGAGTGGATAGCTAAGCAGTGGCAGTGGCAGCTCGAAGTGATTGATAACGATGTGGTATTTTTTACCAAAAGTGCCCGTTAAGGATTAAGCGGTTACAGCAGGCGCTAATGCTACCTGCTGGCAAAGAACTTTTTACTCAGTTTTATCTCGCTTATTGCTGCGCTATTTGGCTGCCTGTTAGGGCCATTGCGCGGCTTGCTTCTTCAGTTTCAATATCAAAAAAGCAATACGTTACAATTAAGTTATGTAGATTTTACGCTATGGCACTTGATCTTAATCCTGGTTTCACCGCTTAATAGTCAGCTAAATATCGATACCCTCACATCTTGAGTGTCTCGGTAACATTTAAATGTTTTTAGCTGCGCAACGAGAGGGAACCACTGATGATGCGAACAATTATCGCGCTGGGGGTGTCGATAGCAGTGTTATGTACTGCAACGGCCGCACAGGCGACACAAGTCGACGATATACAAAGCTTTACACTCGATAATGGCATGAAGATCATGGTGTTAGAAGATGCTTCTATCCCCAATGCCAACATGTACCTATTTTGGAAAGTCGGCTCGCGTAATGAAGTCCCCGGCATTACCGGAATTTCTCACTTTTTCGAACATATGATGTTTAACGGCTCAAAAAAATATGGTCCTAAGATGTTTGACAGAACCATGGAAGCCGCGGGGGGAGCCAATAATGCTTACACCACAGAAAACGTCACTGTGTATACCGACTGGTTTCCTGCCAGCGCGCTAGAGACCATTTTTGACCTCGAAGCCGATCGCATTGCGCATCTGGATATCAATGCCGAAATGGTAGAAAGTGAGCGCGGCGTGGTGACCTCTGAGCGCACCACAGGGCTAGAAAACTCTAACTGGCGCACCATACAAGAAGAGCTCAAAGGTGTCGCGTTTAGAGCGCACCCTTACAGTTGGTCTGTGATAGGCCATGAATCGGATATCGCCGCTTGGACCCTAGACGATTTAGTGCAATACCATAAGACTTACTATGCACCTAATAATGCGGTGGTGGTGATTGCGGGCGATGTGAAGCTCAATGAAGTGAAAGCCTTAGCCAATAAGTACTTTGCGCCAATTCCAGCTCAAGCGCCGCCGCGCGAAGTGAAAACCGTGGAGCCGCTGCAAAAAGGCGAGCGCCGCACCTATGTGCACAAGGCCTCGGTCAGTACGCCTAACGTGATGCTGGGCTATCATGTGCCCGCCACGACCCATGCCGATTACTATGCACTGGATCTCTTGTCCTCTATTTTGACCTCAGGCAATAGCTCGCGTCTCTATCAAGGCTTGGTAGAGCAACAGGTGGCGATAGAAGACGAAACCTATATGCCGATGAGTTTTGACCCTAACTTGTTTTACGTTATGGGAGTGGCAAACCCAGGGATCACCGCCACCGAACTCGAAAAAAGCATGATTAGCGAAATTAACCGCGTTGCACGTGAAGGCGTTAGTCAGCACGAATTAGACAAGGTTAAAAATATCAAATTGATGGACTTCTATCGTTCGATGGAAACCATCAATGGTAAAGCCAACACCCTAGGCACCTATGAGCTTTATTTTGGCAATTATGCTCAGTTATTTAACGCGCCTGAGTCCTATAACAAGGTCACCCCAGATGATATTCAACGTGTAGCGCAAACCTATTTACGTCGTGCCAACCGCACCGTTGCCGTATTGGCGGCCACAGAGGAGAGTGACCAATGAAGCAGTTTATTAGCAAAATGCCCGCCAAGTTGTCGACATTAGCGCTGACCGCGCTGCTGGCGGCCACGCTAGGCTTATCTGGTTGTACGACGACTCAAACGCCTGTGTCTGACAGTGCCAGTTTTAAGATGCCCGCTTATGAGCGTTATCAACTCGACAATGGCTTAACTGTCTATTTAATGCCGCAGACGGAGGTCCCCTTAATTACCGTTAATGCCGTGGTGCGTGCGGGCGCCGTTAACGATACAACTTCCGGTGTGGCGCTGATGACGGCGCAGTCTTTACTGCTTGGCGCTAATGGTCAGTCAAAAGCCGACATTGAACAGATGGTCGATTTCCTCGGGGCGTCTATTGGGGCCAGCGCTGGCAAAGAAGGCACCTATATTGGCGCCGACTTTATGGCGAAAGATAGCGATAAGATGTTGCCATTGGTGCGAGACTTATTGGTGACGCCTGATTTTTCTGCCGAAGAGTTTGATAAGTTGCGTCAGCGTGAAATGGCCGCGTTAGCGCAAGCGAAAGAGAGCCCACGCAATGTGATTGGTCGCTATTTCGATAAGCTAATATTTGGTCAGCACCCTTATGGTAATCCCACTTCTGGGACGCGTACCTCGCTGGAGCAGCTTACTATCTCTCAGCTTAGAGCGTTTCATAAAAGCTATTACCAACCACGCAACGCCGCCATCACTGTGGTGGGAGACTTTTCCCCAGCAGTCATGAAAGCCAAACTAGCCAGCTTGTTTAGCGATTGGCAAAATGGTGAAGCGATTCAAATGCCCGCTTTAGCCCAAGGGCAGCCAGCGTTAGACCAGAGTAACGTCTTGCTGGTGAATAAGGGCGATGCCATTGAAACTACCTTCTTGATCGGTGGCAAAGGGGTCACGCGGGATAATCCTGATTTGGTTGGCTTACAAGTGGTGAATACCATATTGGGCGGTCGCTTTACCTCATGGTTAAATGATGAATTAAGGGTTAACGCCGGCCTAACCTATGGAGCTCGCTCAGGTTTTAGCGCTTATTCTCAGGGCGGGGTGTTTAAAATTAGCACCTTTACCAAGAGTGAAACCACCAAAGATGCCATCGATTTGGCCTTAAAGACCTACGCGAGATTATGGGAGAAAGGGATCGATCAGGCCACCTTAGACTCGGCCAAAGCCTATGTTAAAGGGCAGTTTCCGCCTAAATTTGAGACCAGCGGTCAATTGGCAGCCCTGTTGTCCGACATGTATTTGTACGGTTTCGACGACAGTTATATCAACGAGTTTCAAGCCAAGGTCGATGGCCTGACCATTGCCGAAAGCCAGCGCTTAATCAGTCGCTACTTTCCGCAGGATAAGCTGCAATATGTGTTAATTGGTAATGCCAGCAAGATTGCCGATGTTGCGGCGCAATATGGCGAGGTTAAGCAAGTTGAAATTGATGCCGTTGGATTTGCCCAGTAAATCCACATCCTAGCAGTGCAGACCTTGCTGTTAAATAACCAGCCCCAGTAACCTTAAGTTACAGGGGCTTTTTTTATGATTGGCGATTAGCGCTGCTTATAGGCGCTCAAGTGTTAAAGCGCGCCTTCGTAGCCAATTTGTCGCCAAGCCTCGTAACTGATGATCGCTACCGCATTAGACAGATTTAAGCTGCGACTGCTACCTGCCATGGGGATTTTTAGGCGTTGTGTGGTCGGTAAGGATTCGATGATCTCCATCGGTAAACCGCGGGTCTCAGGGCCAAACAACAGCACGTCATCTTTCTCAAAACTCAGTTCGCTGTGTGGACGGCTGCCTTTTGTGGTGCACGCCATTATGCGCTTACCTGCCATCGCCTCGAGAAAACTGGCAAAGTCTTTGTGGCGAGTCACCCGGGTTAAGTCGCTGTAGTCTAAACCCGCGCGGCGCAGCTTTTTCTCTTCTAAATCAAATCCAAGTGGCTCAATTAAGTGCAGTTGGCAGCCATTATTAGCACATAAGCGAATGATGTTGCCTGTGTTAGGGGCGATTTCGGGTTCATAAAGGGCGATATGGAACATGCTGGCCTACCTTTGGATTGATGAGCGGCGATTATACGGTAAAAGTCGATGGTGGAAAACGTCACTGTGAGTGGGATCGTGAATCTCAGCATCGCCATCAACATGGTCGGCATTTAGGTTTATATTACCTAGGACTGTCATTAATTGATGAGATAGATATGGAGCTGGCTAAACTTTCACGTATTAGCATGAAACACTTAATCACGTTGCACGTGATGCTGGACACCTTGAGTGTGACTGACAGCGCTCGTCGGCTGTGCCTTAGCCCATCAACGGTGAGTAAGACCTTAAGCCAACTGCGCAATAGCTTAGATGATGAGTTGTTTTACCGTAATGGTAATAAGTTGGTTGCCACGCCTGTTGCCCGTCGACTTGGGCCGAGTGTGCATCAAATCATTAATGATATGAACCAGATGGTCAGCCAAGAGGCGTTTAATCCTGCCCTGTATGAGGGCTGCTTTTCGTTAGCCATGCGTGAAAGCACCTTTGAACTGCTCGCCGCGAAGTTAACCGCCACTGTGCTGAAGATGGCGCCCAACATTCGCTTAACCATCTGCGCCAAGGAGGGAATAGGCTTCGACGGTTTAGTGCAGGGAACACTGGATTTCATCATTTTGCCCCATGATCGCAGCCAGCCGCCTATCACCCAGCAAGACTTGGTGTGGGAAACCTTAATTGATGATCAGATGGTATGTTTAATGAGTCCGGCGCATCCATTGGCTCATCAAGAGACCATTACCATGGCCGATTACTTAGATTTTAGTCATGTGGGAATAAGCGATGCCGACTTAAACATTCCCTTCTTTGAGATGCAGTTAGCTCAGCAGTCACGCAAGCGGGCGACCCCTGTGGTGGTGCCCGACTTTGGCAGTGCGGCGTTAATGTGTCATCACAGTGAACTGCTGTTTACCTGCTCGCGTCATTGGGCCAATACCGCTTTGCAGGCCAAAGGGTTAGTCACTAAAGCGCTACCATTCGATTATGGCAAGGTCGCCTACAGTCTGGTTTGGCAGCGTCAGAGCATGAATGATCCTGCGCTGCGTTGGCTCTATCAACAGATAGTTGAATGCAGTCGAGTGGCGTTTGAGTGAAGGGGACATGTTGATTTCTAGCGGCTGCTTTAGTTGGTATTGAGCAGAGTGTTTGAAGGTCATACCTTAGCTGTTACTTATCGCCTGTCCGGCGAGGAATGTGCAAGCACTCTTTTGGCTCGCCACGAGCACATCCGTGTGGGCTCTGCGAAATCATCCATGATTTCGAAGGCCAAAACCGTGCTTACACGGGGTCATTTTCTCTCTTCGATTTGACTTCATTTGGGACTACTAACGCGTTAAAAACTAACGCGGTTTTGCCCCAAAATTTGTTAGCCTTGTTTTCGACACCCGCATTGGGTTATTCAACCTCTTCCATTTGGTCAAATATCATCTATCGCAGCTATCTTCTATCGACCTATTGCCTATTTATTGGCGAGATCAAATCCCCTACGCTTGTTTAAACACACAGTGAAAGCAGGTGATGTGATGGAAAACAGTGCCAGATTGCGGGATTTTATTCAGTCATTTACCCATTTAATCGAACACGTCGGCAGCGATGAGGTGCGTATTTTGGCTGATGGAAAAAACCTACTGTCAGCTCTTATTCGACACGATGATTGGCTGCCGGAGGCGTTTGCGCAGCCGAGCGTGGACAGGTATCAACAGTATTTGCTCTATTGCGATCCGCTGGAGCGTTTTTCTGTAGTGAGTTTTGTATGGGCGCCGGGGCAAACGACCCCAGTGCATGATCATACCGTGTGGGGCATGGTTGGCGTTATGCGCGGCGCCGAGCTCTGTGAGGAGTTTGAACTAGACCCTGCAACCGCTCGCTTGCGCGCAATCGGCTCACATCTCTTGCCCACGGGCGGCGTTGATCTCGTATCACCGCGCATTGGCGATATCCACAAAGTTTCAAATGCCCTTAAGGATAGTGTGTCGATCAGCATTCACGTCTACGGCGGCAACATCGGTGCGGTAAAACGCCATGTGTATGACCTCCATTCTGGGCAGAAAAAGCCATTTATTTCTGGGTATACCAGCAAGGTCATTCCCAATATTTGGGATCGTGAAGCCGAGTAGACTTCGGCGGTGCCTTTTTTGGGCAAGAGTGTTTTAAGGTCGCACCGTCATGGTTGTTAATTGCCTGCCGCGGGCTTTATGTGTAAGCGCTCTTTTGGCTCGGTGAGTGAAGCGTCGCTTCATGCTAACGAACGAGAGACAGGGATTGTCGAACTGGCTTTTAGATAGGGATATCGTTGTGAACACGTCCGTGTGGGCTCTGCGAAATCATCTGACCTCCAAGGACGGAGGGAATGCCGAAAAATGTCTGGAACATTTTCGGCCATGATTTCGAAGGCCAAAACCGCGCTTACACCTATCTCTAACGCCTCTTCGATTTAACTTTATCTGGTGTGAGTTGCGAGAGAAAAAGTGAAAAACACAGATTAAGTGCTCGATAAGTATCCGTAAATTCAGTAAGACCTTGCTATGAACATCAGTGAGGCAAAGGCCTGCGGCCTTAGTGGCATGAATGGTCTAAAAAGCACGGTTAATCACGAGTATTTGTCGTCAAGAGGCGCTAATGAAATATAAAAATAATAAAGAAGACCAATTGATTACCTTACCTCAGCTCAAAAAAACGACTACCACAGAAAAGCAAACTCCTATAGCATAATACATACCAAATACATGGATGTGGCAGTGGCCAAGTCCAGCAAGCGATTTATGCCTTGCAGACAGCGCAACGCATAAATACTAAGACGTTAGGCATGCTGAAGTGAGGACGACCTCACCTCTCAATTTCGTAAGGGGACGGCCCCAAAGCTAATTGAGAGGTGTTTATGAGTTGGTTGATTTTGTTTGTAGCTGGTCTTTTGGAGATTGGTTGGGCCGTTGGATTGAAGTACACAGATGGCTTTACGAAGCTATGGCCTACTGTTGGCACGGTTACTTCGTTGGTTGCAAGTTTTCTATTGCTAGGTTTGGCATTGAAAACGTTGCCTGTCGGTACAGCCTATGTGAAGTTGACTGAGACATCCATTGTTAATGGCGCAGAAGTTAACCTCCGGCTATGCTTTGATTGAGCATTGAACAAGGAGGTTTTTATGCCACGCCCTCGCAGAACTCAAATAAGTATCGAAGACACACCCTATTATCATTGTTGTAGCCGCGTCGTTCGCCGTGCGTTCTTATGCGGAAAAGACCAATACACGGGTAAAAACTATGACCATCGCCGTGGCTGGGTTGAAGCCCAAATACTCAAGCTGTCAGAAGTGTTTGCCATTGATGTAGCGGCCTATTGTGTCATGAGCAATCATCTTCACCTAGTGCTTCATATCGATATCGAGACGGCTAATAACTGGTCAGATAGGCAAGTGGTTGAACAGTGGCATAAGTTGTTTACTGGTAATGACCTAACTCAACGCTTTGCCAAAGGTGAGCTAATTGAAGTGCATTACGTTAGCCAGTTAAAACACCTTATTGCCACATATCGTTCAAGGCTCAGTGATATCAGTTGGTTTATGCGCTGCCTCAATGAGCCCATCGCTAGGCAAGCCAACATGGAGGATAACTGCACAGGACATTTTTGGGAGGGGCGCTTTAAAAGCCAGGCCTTACTTGATGAAGCGGCACTGTTAGCTTGTATGGCGTATGTTGAGTTAAACCCTGTTAGAGCCAAGATGGCCAGTACTCCAGAGCACAGTGATTACACCAGTATCCAATTACGTGTTAATGCTGCACTGAAAGGTGAGCAGCCTAAGCATCTTTTGGCGTTTATTGGCAATGAGCGAGCACAACAACCGAAAGGCATAGCGTTCAGCTTTAAAGATTACCTTGAGTTGGTGGATGAAACCGGAAGAGTTATCCGAGAAGATAAACGAGGCGCTATTTCTAAAAGTGCTGAAAATATCTTACAAAGGCTTAATCTCCCCGCCGAAAACTGGCTAAAATTAACGACTGATTTTGGCAAACTTTTTAGAGGGCCCGTTGGTTCATTGCAAGAGCTTGATGACTATTATACTCACCTAGAAAAACGACGAAGGCACTTTGCAAGCAGTTGTCAGCATCTTCAGTTCAGCTAGTATTTAGCCGCTTCCCACTTCTGAACTAGGCCTGTCAGTCAGGTCAATTTGTGATGCCTTAAATTCTGCCTTTTTGTTTTCTTTTCATCAATTCAAACTTATCTGATGCTCCCCAGTTGCCATCTTGACGAGTTTTCTCATTTATGATGCCTATCATGGGCAGCATAGGAGTAATCTGCAAATAATGGTGCTATGTTATTGATTAACTATGGGTGGCTTACTGCTTCGCACGCTGAAGCTGCGGCTTTACTGGTGCTTAGAAAAAAGCTCAATGCGCTTTGGGAGGACGACAGCGAGGAGAGTTAACGCCTTTGCCTAAGCGCATAACACTGGTGGATTTAATACAAGAAGCTTATGCCCACGGTGCGCGTCTTTACAAAGCTTGCGCTGAAGCAGAGTTAAGTAAACGGACGTATCGCCGCTGGTATCGAGCAGGAAAAGTGCAGGCTGATTTAAGGCCTACGGCAGTAAGACGGGCGCCTGCTAACAAGCTTAATGATGATGAGCAAGAGCAGATATTGGCAACCTCTAATGAGGTAAGGTTTGCAAGCCTACCTCCCTCACAAATCGTGCCGACACTGCTTGATGAGGGGGTCTATATCGCTTCAGAGTCGAGTTTTTATCGAGTGTTAAAAGCCAATGAACAATTAAATCGGCGTGGGCGAAGCCAAGGCGTAACAAAAAGAAGCAAACCAGATGCTTACGTTGCAGATGGGCCAAACAAAGTATGGTCTTGGGATATTACTTATTTAGCCTCGGTCATCAAAGGGCGCTTTTATTATCTGTATATGTTTGAGGATATTTATAGCCGTAAGATAGTGGGTTATGAAGTCCATGACCGAGAATGTGGTGAGCTAGCGGCCGAGTTAATGCAGCGCAATATGCTACGTGAGCAATGCTTCAAAAAACCGTTAGTACTGCACTCTGATAACGGTGCTCCGATGAAGTCATTGACGATGAAAGCCAAGCTTGAAGAGTTAGGTGTTACCGCTTCGTTAAGTAGACCAAGCGTAAGCAATGACAATCCTTACTCCGAAGCATTATTCAGAACCTTAAAGTATCGGCCGGAATGGCCTAGCTCTGGCTTTAAAAACATCACCGAGGCACGGGAATGGGTAGAAGAGTTTGTGACTTGGTACAATACCAAACATAAGCACAGTAAGCTCAATTTTGTATCACCGAGTGAGCGACATGCGATGCAAGATAAAGCGATTTTATCCAAGCGTAAGGAGGTACTAGAAGAGGCAAGATCAAGAAACCCTAAACGCTGGCCAAACGGTATAAGGAACTGTGACGTTATCGGTGAGGTAGTGTTGAACCCAGAAAAAGAGTCTGAAACTGAAACAAGAAATGTAGCTTAAAATTTAAGTAAAGAGTGCCAACTACCTTGAAAAACACCGTAGGTGTGAAATCGCAGAGCGCCCAAGGATGGGTTTAAAGCGATGCCGAAGAAGCACCTACACGAATGGGTCGTTCACTCACATCCTGTGATCTCAGCATTGGCGCGGTAATCCCCCCGAAAAATAACAGCTGTTAAAAGTAGAGTTTTCTCGTAAGTTAAACGCAGGAGGTTCTATATGAAAAAGTCGCGGTACACGGATAGTCAAATTATGACGATTTTGAAGCAAGCTGAAGCTGGTACGCCCGCACCTGAGCTTTGCCGAGAGCACGGTATGAGCAGTGCAACGTTTTATAAATGGCGTGCTAAATATGGGGGAATGGATGCATCACTCATGGCTCGGATGAAAGAGCTAGAAGATGAAAATAGGCGACTCAAAAAAATGTACGCAGAAGAGCGTCTTAAAGCTGAAATCATTCAGGAAGCTATGGCAAAAAAGTGGTAAAGCCCTGTGAGCGAAGAGAACTCGCTCAGTTTGCGGTGGCTAACCACAACATCAGTATTAGTAAGGCCTGCTCGGCTTTCTTTATCAGTGAGACATGCTTTCGTTATCAAGCAAAATTATCGGCGGAAAATACACAGATTTCAAATTGGCTAATTAAGCTGACCGAAGATGAAAGTGATTGGGGCTTCGGTCTGTGCTTCGATTATTTACGTAATGTAAAAGGCAAGCCATGGAATCATAAGCGAGTGTACCGAATTTACTGTGAGCTAGCGCTGAACCTGCGTATTCGTCCAAGACGTCGACTCAAACGAAATGCACCGGAACCACTAAAAGAGCCGATAAAACCTAACCAAGTATGGTCTGTCGACTTTATGCATGACCAGTTATCAGATGGTCGAAATTACCGATTATTTAATGTCATAGATGATTATCGGCGTGAAGCTTTAGTGATTGAACCAGGATTTTCACTTCCTGCTGTAAGGGTTATTAGAGCGCTAGAGCAGGTATTTGAGTATCGAGCTAAGCCAACAGTTATTCGCTGTGACAACGGCCCTGAGTTTATCAGTACTGAGTTTACAACGTGGGCTAAATGCCAGAATATTCGAATTGAATATATTCAACCAGGTAATCCACAACAAAACGCTTATATCGAACGACATAACAAAACAATTCGGTACAGTTGGCTCAGCAAGTACCTGTTCGAATCAATTAAAGAGGTGCAGGACTATGCAACTAAGTGGTTATGGTTTTACAATCATGAAAGACCACATAAAGCTAATAACGGCAGGCCACCACTGATGGCTGCCTAACTTCTATTTTTAATTGCAGTTAAAAATGGGAGGATTACCGCGCATCCCTGCGCTGCACCTGCTGCAGGCAATTGATAAACCATAAAGTCATGGTTTCAAATATCCTTTTAAATACCAAAGTCAGCTTGACGCTCAAAAACTAAAGATGGGCGATTGGCGCTATAAGCTCAATCACCTTACAAATACACACTGGGCAAAACCAAATGCTTCACTCCTCGCTGCGACAGCTGTGTGGCGAGCTGCTGGATATCGGCTTCATGGCAGTTTGGCCAGTTCTTCGCTTCACCCGTAACGCCGTGATGATGAAAGGCATTGAGTTTAATACGTACTGTTTTGGGTAGCTTGTTAAGGTAGTGGGACAGGGCATCGACCTCTCGGTCGAAATCACTGATGCCGGGGATATGCAGTAGGCGCACTTCGTACAACTTATTATGTTGGGCTAATAGGGTCAGTGACTGGAAAACCCTGTGGTTATCGCGTCCGGTGATGTAGTTGTGGGTCTCTTGCTGCCACGCTTTTAAATCGACCATAGCGCCGTCGAGATAAGGCAATAGTTTGTGCCAACCTGTGTGACTTAGGCTGCCGTTGGTGTCGAGCATACAGCTGAGGTGGCTAAGTTGCGGGCTGGCTTTTATCGCCTTAAATAACGCGATAACAAATGGCAGCTGTAAGCTGGCTTCGCCGCCGCTAACCGTGATGCCGTTGATAAAGGGTAGGTTAATGCGGATCTGCGCCAGTAGTTGATCGACACTGTATTGCTGGGTTTTCGGGTTAGATTGTTTACTGCAGGCTGACAAACACGCATCACACTGGTTGCAGCGTTGGCTATCCCACACAATACGTGGTTTCACGCCGCTGCTATCTAAGGCGAGCGCCGCCTGTGGGCAGGCGGGAATACAGTCGCCGCAATGATCGCAGGGCGTGATGGTGTGGGGGTTATGACAGTTTTTACAGCTGTAATTACACCCTTGCAAAAAGATCACCAGCCGACTGCCCGGCCCGTCGACACAGGAGAAAGGCAAGATCTGGCTGACATTGGCCAATGGACTTGCCGATGATCGATGTACATTAGCTTCACGCTCTGTGGTTTTTCTGTCTGCGACTTTATCCACGGCTACCTTACTCATAACAGCTTTACTCAGCGTATTGCGGTGTGAGTTCAAGGGCGGCCACTCTCGGCTGACGCTTGAGTATGCCGGTATTCTGCGCCGCTTCGGCGCCTAGTCCTGTGGTATTGGTGCGTGAGCCTTGCTGTTTAAAGGCGGCGATATCCGAGAGTTTTATCATGTAGCCGGTAACGCGAATTAAGTCGTTAGAGGCAACATTGGCGCTAAACTCACGAAAGCCTAAGTTGAATGCGCCCTTGCATAGTTGCAGCATGGCCTCGGGGTTTTGCTTCACGGTAGCATCTATGGTGAGAATATCGCTGATCCCTGAGGTGTAGTATTGATGGTGCGGCGCTAACGCTTGAATATGTGCCACGGGATTGGGCTCGGTGCCATAGGGAATACGCACGCCAGGGGTGACATCCACATCGAGGCTGATACCGCTTTGCGAATGCAGTAGGGCGCGATCGTTATAACCGTAAGTCACAGGCGTCGATTTAACTATGCTATCTAAGGCTTTCGATATCCGGTAGCCCAGCTGATTGGCGCCGTCGTGATGGCCGTAATTTTTACTGGGTTTGGCGCTCATCTGCTCAGATATGGGCGCATTGCCAAGCAGGATATCCACCGCCTCGGCCATGCCGTAAATGCCAAACATGGGGGCGAAACGTGACGGCTCAATAAGCCCCTCTTTTACCAAGAAGCTGTCGAAAAAATGCGACTCTTGATGGAGGAATTTAGCCCGTGCTTCGATGAGCTCATAGGCGAGGGCGCAGTAGGTTGGCAGAGTATGTTCAAAGAAGGCGTCGATGCTACTTGCCTGACTGGCCACCTGTTTTAGATTAATCCGGACCAAGGTATTAGCGCCGCCGGCGAGTGGCAGCGCGTTATAACAGCTGACAATGCCGAATCCTTTAGCGTCAAAGGCGCTGGCGTGCAGTGGGTAATTGGCGATATGTGGCTTATTACATTCACAAATATTGCTAGCTGCCATCAACAGCAGGTCATCGGGCGTGGTGGCCGGGTCGTACATAAAGGTCAAGTTAGGCACGACCTGTTTAAGCTCGGCATCGATTTTAAGCAGGGTGCGGCAAACGATATTATCGCTTGGGCCGATATTAACGTGCACAAAGGCGTCGGGCAGGGTGCGATCGAGCATGATCCACACGTTTTTCAGCTTGCGATATAAGGTTTGTTCATCAACGCCGTCAACGTAGGGCATGAGTAGTTCATCTAGCTGACCTAGATACACAGGCATATTAGTGACCGATGGCACATGATGATAGAGGATGATCAGCGCGTTGATCGCTTCATCTAAATCTGTCGCGGCGGCGAGCTCTAAGTAGGCGGAGCCTTGGCGCAGAAATTTAGCATAATCGGGCAGCACATAGCGTGGTTTAAAGGGGGCGTGGCCCTCAAACATGTCGCAAATAATCCCTGCTTGCATGGCCGTGGTTACGGCATCGGACACCGCGACATAGGGTAAACTCGCTTCAGCCTCTAAGGCCAGATAGTTCGACTTTTGTTTGGGAGAGAGATGAGGGTCGCTAACTATGCTTGCCAGTGTATTGAGTAGGGTCATGATAGGTATCCACAAAAAGAATATGGATATAATTTACGTGGTTCGCGTTTGGGCTAACAGTGAAAAACCGCTAATGGATCGTTTCCAATCTGGAAATCCGCGGGGTGATATCTTAGTTTTTATTGAAGGTGAGATCTCGATTGGCGCTGTGAGTTTGTAGGTAGGGCCTGATAACAAACAGGCCAAATCCTCCTAGACGGAAGGATTTGGCCATGGCTGAGTGAGATTAGAAGAAACCTAATGGGCTGGTCGAGTAGCTAACCAACATGTTTTTGGTGTTTTGATAGTGGGCTAGCATCATCTTATGGTTTTCACGACCGATCCCCGACTGCTTGTAACCACCAAAGGCTGCATGGGCTGGATAGGCGTGGTAGCAGTTTATCCATACACGGCCAGCCTGTATGCCGCGGCCCATACGTTGGGCGCGATTCATATCGCGGGTCCATACGCCGGCGCCTAAGCCAAACTGCGTATCATTGGCGATAGCCAGTGCCTCTGCTTCATCTTTAAAGGTGGTCATTGAAATGACCGGGCCAAAGATCTCCTCTTGGAACACGCGCATATTGTTGGTGCCTTTGAGGATGGTTGGATTAATATAAAAACCACTGCTCTGCTCACCGCTGAGCTGGCAAAGTTCACCGCCAATAATCACTTCGGCGCCTTCGTTGCGGCCGATGTCGATGTAGCTAAGAATTTTATCGAACTGCTCTTTAGAGGCTTGTGCGCCCACTTGGGTGTCGGTGTCGAGTGGATTGCCCTGCTTGATGGTTTTAGCTCGGGCGATAACCCGCTCGATAAACTTATCGTAAATCGATTCGGCCACTAATACCCGCGATGGACAGGTGCAGACTTCGCCTTGGTTAAAGAAGGCCAGTAACATGCCCTCGATCGCCTTATCTAGGTATTCATCTTCATGATCCATCACATCGGCAAAGAAGATGTTAGGTGATTTACCACCTAGCTCTACTGTCGATGGGATTAAGGATTCGGCGGCGCATTTTAAGATGTGGTGGCCTATTTGGGTCGAACCGGTAAAGGCCAATTTTGCAATGCGTGAGCTGGTGGCGAGTGCCTGGCCCGCTTCTTTACCAAAACCGTTAACTACGTTGAGCACACCTGCGGGAAGCAGATCTTCAATCAGCTCAAGCATCACTAAGATAGAGGCAGGTGTCTGCTCTGCAGGCTTAAGGACGATGCAGTTACCGGCGGCGAGTGCGGGGGCGATTTTCCATGCGGCCATCAGTAGGGGGAAGTTCCAAGGAATAATTTGCCCGACCACACCTAATGGCTCAGGAAAGTGGTAGGCAACCATGTTGTTATCAATGTCCGCCGCGCTGCCTTCTTGGGCGCGAATACAGCCAGCAAAGTAGCGAAAGTGATCAACAAACAGCGGCAGATCGGCGTTCAGGGTTTCGCGCACCGCCTTACCGTTTTCCCAGGTTTCGGCTACCGCAAGGTATTCGATATTTTGCTCGACGCGATCGGCGATGCGCAGTAATACGTTTGAGCGTTCGGTCGCCGAGGTCTTACCCCAGGCGTCTTTGGCGGCATGGGCAGCTTCGAGCGCTAATTCAATATCTCTCGCATCTGAACGTGGCACTTGGCAAAACGCTTGGCCATCAACTGGCGAGCTGTTAGTAAAATATTCACCGCTTACAGGTGCGACCCATTTACCACCGATAAAGTTATCGTACTGACTTTTGAAGGTGACGAGTGAGTCGGCGCTACCCGGTTTTGTATAAATCATGCTGCTTCCTTGTATTGATTTGAGTATTGATTCGAGTCTTATTTCGTGCCGCCATCTTGTGCGCGGTTGGTATAGTGAGCGACTGACTTATCGCTCGATAAAATAGGGTTAAGCAGGTACTTGCCTGTCGCTTGTGTGTCACTGACCTGCTGATGTGCCCTACTGCATTTGGTCTATTACATAGAGCACGTTACAAGGTGCGCGCCAAACTGGCAGGAGTTGTGTTGATTGTTTGGTAACAGTATGATGAAAAGCTAATTTTTGATGTCTGAATGTGCGTGTTCCAGTAAGAGGTAGCACTGGAAGGGTCGTCGCACTGTGACATAAGTGCACAGCCGCTGTGCCAAAATGGAACACTGTTATGACGATTGCTCCACAGACAGAGGCTTGGTTATCTGACTCTTGGTCACGCAGCCAAGGTGCAGGATTATCAGAAACCCAGCTGCCACAAGCCGTGCGTTTAGAGAGCGACGCGCTCGCCGAACGCCACGAGCTATATCGCAAATTAATCGCCCTGATTGAACAACACGCTTTACCCTTGTTTCATCAGCTCATGGCGCATACTCAGAGCCGCCTTATTTTGTCTGACAACGAAGGTTATGTGCTGCGCCATTGGGGGGTAGCACAATACTCTAATAAGTTGGCCAATGTGGCACTGGATATCGGGGTCAATTGGCATGAGCAGTACCGAGGCACTAACGCCATTGGTACGGCGCTAACCTCAAAGCAAGCGGTATCTGTGATTGGCGATCAGCACTTTATTCGTCAGCATCGCTTTATGAGTTGCACCGCTACGCCCATTTTTTCGCCCACGGGGGAGATGCTCGGCGCTATCGACATCACCAGCGAACAACAACGCCATAGCCAGCAGACCCTGTTGTTGATCGCCAGCTTAGCGCAACAGATTGAAACGGCGCTATTATGCCATCTGCCCGGTAGCCACTATCGTATTGACTTAGCTGAGCAAGCTTCGCTTATTACCTCGGGATGGCAAGGTATAGTGGTCGCTAATGCCGAGGGTAAAATATTGGGCTGTAACCCGATGGCCCACAAACTGCTGCAGAGCGCCAAGGTGGGTGACGATATTCATCAATATTTGGGGCAGCAATGGCATCGCCCCGAACAGTTATTACAGCATCAAAGTTTACACCTTAAGACCCAAGAGTTAGTGCCCAGCAGCCGCTCTCATCTGGTGAGTCAGCAGATAGGCGTGCGTTTTCGTGACCCGCAATTGGAGCGCACTTGGCAGCAGGCCAACAAGGTGGTTAAACGTAATATTCCGTTATTGGTGTGCGGTGAAACTGGGGTCGGTAAAGAGCAGTTTATTAAAAAGTTGCATCATCAGAGCAGCCGTAGCCAGCACCCATTAGTGGCGGTCAATTGCGCCGCCTTACCGAGTGAGCTGGTGGAATCAGAGCTGTTTGGTTATCAGGGGGGCGCATTTACCGGTGCCAGTCGCAGTGGTTATTTGGGCAAGATCCGTCAAGCCGATGGCGGCTTTTTGTTCCTCGATGAAGTGGGCGAAATGCCCCTTGCGGCGCAAGCGCGCTTGTTGCGGGTATTGCAAGAGCGCGAGGTGGTGCCTGTTGGCAGCAATCACACCTTTAACGTCGATATTCAAGTGATTGCAGCCACCCATATGGATTTAGCGTCTCTGGTCGAGAAAGGCTTGTTTAGACAAGATTTATATTATCGACTCAATGGCCTGCAAGTGGAGCTGCCGCCGCTGCGCGATCGCCTAGATAAGGCGCGGATCATCGATAAATTACACAAGCGTTATCGGGTGGCGCCGCAAGCATTATGCGCTGAACTGTTAGCGCAGCTGTTATGTTACGCCTGGCCGGGTAATTTACGTCAGTTAGATAATGTGATGCAGGTGGCGTGTTTGTTGGCCGAGGGCGACGAGGTATTAGCGTGGCATCACCTGCCTGATCATATGCAGCAACAGCTGCGTGTGGCCGATCATCTATTGCCGATAGAGTCAGTGCTTGAAGAGAGCCAGTCAAAAGCGGGTCAATCCCTCAATGCCACCATTAATGCCAATGTCGCCGCCTTGTATCATGAGTGTCAAGGCAATGTGAGTTTGTGCGCCAAACGTTTGGGGATCAGCCGTAATGCGCTGTACCGTAAATTAAAGGCCTTAGGGCTGAAGTAAGCTTGGCTACATGGTCTGATTTGAGCGAAATATGTGACTGACCGCGCTAAGCTAAATATGATGTAAATGCGCCAGCTCACGAAGCTGACCTGAGACAATATCACCACTTGCTTGTGTGGCGTTATCACCATTAAGGTAAGCGCCAATGAGCTTGTACCATCAATAATCACTGATTTAAATCAGTTCGGAGAGAAGCATGTTTGATGCATTAGTGTTAACTCAGCAAGATAAAGTGACGCACGCCAGCGTGACGCAATTGAGCGAAGATCAGCTTCCGGCTGGCGATGTGGTAGTTGATGTCGCCTATTCCTCTCTCAACTATAAAGATGGCCTGGCGGTGACAGGCACTGGCAGAATTATCCGCCAGTTTCCTATGGTACCGGGCATCGATTTTGCGGGCGTGGTGAGCGAATCGGCAGATCCACGCTACCAAGTGGGTGATGAGGTGATCCTCACTGGTTGGGGCGTGGGTGAAAATCATTGGGGGGGGATGGCGCAAAAAGCACGCGTCAATGCCGACTGGTTAGTCCCCATGCCAGCAGGATGTGATGCCGCCAAAGCCATGATGATAGGCACCGCCGGGCTTACCGCCATGTTGTGTGTACAGGCATTGCAACGCGCCGGAGTGATGCCAGAGCAAGGTGAGGTGCTCGTCACTGGCGCCAGTGGTGGTGTCGGCTCGGTTGCGGTGACCTTGCTTGCCAGTGCGGGTTATCGTGTGGTGGCCTGCAGTGGCCGCGTTGAACAAAATGGCCCTATGCTTAAACAGTTGGGCGCGGCAGAGGTGATGGATCGCGCCGAGTTACAGCAAGATGCGAAACCCTTAGAGGCCCAGCGCTGGGCAGGTGTGGTCGATACCGTTGGCGATAAAATTTTAGCGAAAGCATTGGCGCAAATTAACTATGGCGGCGCCGCGGCCATTTGTGGTCTTGCGGGCGGATTTGCACTGCCCACCACAGTGATGCCCTTTATTTTGCGCGGAGTTAGCCTACTGGGTATTGACTCCGTTTCTTGCCCATTTGAGAAACGCCAAGCCGCGTGGCAAGAGGTGATTGCACGTTTGCCTGAGCAGTTCTATCAGCAGGCTTGTCAGCAAGTGAGCCTAGCTCAAGTGCCAGAATTTGCCGATAAGATTGTTAAAGGACAGGTGACAGGGCGAGTGCTGGTTAAACTGTGATCCGCTATTGATGGCCGCAAATGATGGCCGCAAATGGTGGCCGTCAATACCGTAGGGCTCAACGCTGCGTTGCGCTAACCAGAACTGGGTATCGGCAAGCTTGCGTTAGCTTCCTGCGTATCCCCCCATTTATTGAGTGGCCTAAGGGCCACTTTTTTTGTGCTTAAAATTTATCAAACGACTTTAATTCAATGGCTTGATTATGTGAGGGTGCCGTTGATCTTGGTCACAATTTAGCCGTTAATAGCTTGTGACTGGTTTGCTGTTCGCCGTTGACATAGGCATACTGTAGCGCTGCTGGAGTGCAGCATTAAAGATGGTCTAAAGTTATTGTCCAATAAAATGGCTATGTGTTGTTTGAATGGTATTAGTCATTGCATCAATGTAGGTAGTGAACACTGCATATATTGACCCAACGACTCGGCATTAACTTGTGTTGTCACTCAATCTTAGCCTTTAATTTAATGAATTAGGCTAGCACAGCGACAGGTGATTTGACTCAGGCTCGGTGCTTTACCCCCATTACATTTACTCAGTAATTTATGGATGGGTATCACTTAGGCTGGTTAAATCAAAACTCCTCTTATGTAGTTCTCTCTACACAAACAAGTTGGTTGAATGATGAAAATTTCCAAAGCATTACTGTTGGCGCTGTTAATGCCAACCTCCCTCGTCATCACAGATGTACAAGCAACGGGTGCAGAAGATGGCATTAACGTCTCTGGTGCTGTCAGAGTCAATTATGCCTACAAAGATTATGATCAAGTCTCTAAAGACAAGTTGGGTGATTTTACCTTCGATATGGCTGCCATTAAGTTTGACGGTAAGTTAGGTGATTGGGGGCTGGCCAGCGAATATCGCTTTTTAGATGGCTGGAATATGTTGCGTTACGGCTATGGTTTTTATGATGTAAATCCACAATGGCAATTGCAATTGGGTGTCACCCAAGTGCCTTTTGGTAACCCAGGGTTTATTTCAAATAGCTTTTGGTTTGGCGTGCCATATTACCTGGGTTTCGAAGATGATTATGATTTAGGGGTTAAGGCTGCCTATTCTAGCGGCGCGTGGAACACTGAAATGGCATTCTTTAAAAATGCCGAATATGCCGCCAGCAACAATCAGCGCTATGCGACCGATCTGTATTCGGGTGTGGTTAATGGCATCGAATATTTTAACCAAGAGACTAATCAGCTTAATCTACGTCAGATGTATGAGATAACCTATGCTGGTGGTCAAACTCGCCTAGGTGGTTCAGTCGAATTCGGTCAAATCTATAACAGTAATACTGGCAATAATGGCGATCGCTACGCTGTCGCGTTACATATGGATAGCAGCTATAACGGCTGGAACCTGCAACTGCAGGTGATGCAGTATGAATACGACGCTGCCGATGCGGTTGATAGCAATAAGATTGCGGTGTCCGCTTATAATTATCAGTATGAAATTGCAGCTAAAGCGCAAGCGTATAGCGTCAACGTCGCCAAGACGTTAGATACCGATTGGGGCAGCATTAAGTTATATAACGACTTTGGCATGGTGACCCCAGATGTCGATGACGACAGCTATGACACCAGTTATCAAAATGTCACTGGCGTCGCCCTTGCTGCGGGCCCGACTTACACCATGATTGACTTTATTTTGGGTAAGAACATGTACGCCTCGACTGGCGATAACAGCCATGTCGGCCTGCCTGAGATGGGCGATAGCTGGGATAAGCGAGTTAATATTAACTTTGGTTACTATTTTTAAGTCTTAAGTATTAAGTCTTGAGTCTTAAGAGCTAAACCATAAGGGTTAAGGTCTTAAGGCGCTAAACTCAATTAGCTGTTAGCGGCTCAAAGCCCAATGCCAACTTCTGTTTGGTATTGGGCTTATTATTTTCTGGCCCCCGCCAGCCAGATGGATCCTAGGTTGGCTTTTATCCTGTTTCACTATCGCTTAGCGTGACGGCTGAGCTTAGTCATTTTTTATTCATGCTTATCTAAGTTTTTCTCTCATACCGTGATTGCTTAACTTGGTTGTCGACAGTGATGACGCCCCATTATGCTTGGCTTTTCTGCTTCATTGCCACAGATAGTCGGTTTTGGAATCGATTCCAAAAGACTCCCAAAGTAGTGATTTTGAGTAAATTTGAAGCCAGTTACCACTTTTCAAATGTTGCTAGTTTGTTTTAAAAGTAACTGTTGGTTAACTCCCGTTTTGGAACGGATTCCAGCCCTATGATGACGCTGTCGAATAAATCATAAAGGGTGATAACAGATGAGTAATGTAGATCTGCTAGGACGCCGTCATTTTATTAAAGGGCTAGGTGCCGCGGCGGGTGTCGCTATCGCCGCCCCTGCAATGGCGGTTTCTGAGAAAGCTGACGGTGTGACATGGGATAAAGAAGTTGAAGTGCTGATCATAGGTTCAGGCTTTGCTGGCTTAGCGGCGGCGATTGAAGCCACCCGCAAGGGCGCTAAAGATGTCCATATCTTTGAAAAAATGTCTTACTTTGGTGGTAACTCAGCCATTAACGGTGGTCTCTTTGCTGCTCCCGGTACGCCGATGCAGAAAAAAGAGGGCGTACAAGACTCAGTCGATCGTATGGTGGCTGATCAGTTAAAGTCTGGCCGCGGTATTGCTGATGAAGCATTGCTACGCCATGTGGCGTCTCACGCGGTTGAAGCCTTGCAGATGACTATCGATGCTGGCGCCGAATATCATCCGTACCTTCAGCAGCTCGGTGGTCATTCCGTTGCGCGAACCTATCAAACCACTGTGAGCTGCGGCGCGGGTATCACCCAACCACTTTACAAAGAGTGTCAACGTATTGGGGTTAACATTCATAACCGTTCTAAGTTTGAAGGGTTCTTGGTCGGTGACAAAGGTGAAGTGGTTGGCGTTAAAATGCGCCAGAATTATCATTTCGGTGAAGACCAGCCCGGTGACGTGCTGAATATTCGTGCTAAGCGTGGCGTTATTATGGCCACAGGTGGCTTTGCGCAAAACGTTGATCTGCGTATGGCGCAAGATCCCACTTTAACCTCAGAAGTGGGTTGTACCAACGCACCGGGCGCGACGGGCGAAGGGATGTTCGAGATGTTCCGTTTGGGCGCGATCCCTGTACACCTTGCCCACATTCAGTCTGGCCCTTGGGCATCGCCCGACGAAGGTGGTTTTGGTTATGTGTCTAACTACTCTATCTATAATTTCCCGCATTCAATAGCGATTAACCGCCTAACGGGTAAGCGTTTCATGAATGAAATCGCCGACCGTAAGACCCGTGCCGATGCTGAACTGGCGTGTCGTGACGAGAAGGGCGATGCCTTACCACCAATTTTGATCACCAGTTATAAGGATTCTAAGCAGCATCCAAATACCAAGAAAGTGATTAAGTACAATGTAGGTTGGAAGTTCGACACCATTGAAGAGCTAGCCAAGCATTTCGACGTACCTTTAAAGCCGCTTAAAGCGCAAATTGAAGAGTACAACACCTACGTTAAATCTGGCGACGATAAGCAGTTCGGTAAAAACATGACCAAAGCCAAAGATAAGTTTATCGAGGCGCCATTTACCGTGGTTCGCTTATGGCCAAAAGTGCATTACTGCCAAGGTGGTGTGCAGGTCAATACTAAGGCCGAAGTTAAAGACAGCTTTACGGGTCAGTCTATTCCAGGTTTATATGCAGCGGGTGAGGTGTGTGGCGGTATTCACGGCGTGAGCCGTTTGGGTAGCTGCTCAATCCCTGAGTGCATGGTAATGGGCATGACTGCTGCACGTACCATGATGCAAGCCTAAGTCGACCGGTAATTAAGAGGAATCAATAATGAAAAAGTTAACTATTGTACTCGCGCTGGTCTTAGGTGGCTTAGTGAGTCTGTCTGCTCAAGCGATTGAGCAGCGTGCTTGGCATAAAGAGGTGATCGGTAAAGATTGTAAGGTTTGTCATGACAAGGGGATTAAGCAGTTCCCGTCTGATCAAGCTTGTTTGCAGTGTCACGATGTGGACGACCTAGCCGAGCAAACTGCACGTAGTGAAGAGGATAAGTGGCAGAATCCACATAATAATCTTCACTATGGCAAAGACCTACCTTGCCAAGAGTGTCATGGTGAGCATAAAGCTAAAAAGCCATTATGCAGCAACTGTCATACCTTCAAGTTTGATAAGCACCAAGAGTAATACTGGCCCAGTGACTCATTGAAACATGGGTCACTGTTCTATCTCTATCCCCCAATAATTTGGGGCGCAGCACAGATTGTATTCTCCTAGTAAGCTGTGACTTTTCTGAGGGGAAACCGCAGCGTTATTCCAGCAGTGATGATGTTAAAGTTAATTAAGCCTCTTGGTCATTTCCTTGCCTAAGAGGCTTTTTTCTTTGTCTAAACGATAGACAATAACTGCAGCTTGTTAGTGATCGCATGCCTCGGCCAAGTTTTCAACATTGGCCTTAATCAGGGTAATAAGTTGCAGTGTGGCATCGGTTTGCGTATCAGGGTTGAGGTACAGAGCCTCATTGAATATTGGCAACACGGGTAGGCCGTGTTCGAGAGGATCTAATATCTGCATATTATCGTTGATACGAAACTCGGCAATAGGCGCGATAGTAAGATCGTTCTCTACCGCCATGCATAAGGCTTGTGGCGACGGCGTTGATAACAATACATTTATTGGCCGCATAGTGAGCTGATGATTGGCAAAAACCTGTGCTCGGATGGGGCAATTTTCGGGATACAGCGCCATAGGGATCGTGGCACGCTTGTGGGCATTGCCATTTTTAGCAGCGACCCAATGAAATCGACGCTCAAACAGGAGTTCACCGTGAGCTGGTGGCTGCCAATGGGTGGCAACGATGAGATCAAACTCCCCTTGTTGCAGGCGCTTATACAGATTGCCACTAACATCGGTATCAATGACCAGCTCTATGCAGGTAAATTCGCGAATAAACTCGAGCAAACAACTACTGAGGTAGCGCTTAATATAATCTGTGGGCACCCCAAGGCGAATAATTTCACGGTTTTGGCAATCTTTAAGCTCATCTAGCGCCTGAGAGTTGAGCTGCATCATCTTGTAAGCATAGTTAAGTAAAGTATTGCCCGACTCGGTGAGGGTGACTCCTTTGTTGTCGCGCAGGAGTAAGGATTGCCCGACACTCTCTTCCAGTTTTTTGATCTGCAGGCTTAAGGTTGACTGGGTGCGACAGATCTTATCGGCGGCTTTAGACAAGTTGCCGCATTCCGCTACCGCGATAAAACTCTCAAGCAATTCGATTTTTAACATGAGGTATTGAGTTTATTAATAGTGGTATCAGTATTACTCAATATCTGCTGACCACAAACCCTGTTATGGTTCGATTGTGAAGTTGCAATGTGTTTGTTTGTAGAAATGTGATGGGGTCGCTATGAGTAGCTGGGAACAAAGAACGGATTATCTTGTTGAGGTTGCACTGCGATGTCTTAGGGGGCACCAGAGTTTTGATTTGTGCCGTTCTCATCTGGTGGCAGCCAGCCAAATCTCTAAAGGAACCATCTATAACCATTTCACCACCGAGGCTGATTTAGTCGTGGCCGTTGCTTGCGCTCAATACCAAGATTGGTTGCTTGCGGCTGAGCGCGATCAGCTGCAATATCCCGATCCCTTCGAATGCTATCTGTTTCATCACTGCCAACGTCTGCACGATGTGTTAGCTCAAAAGCGCTTCGTGATAGAGCGAATGATGCCTAATCAAGAGTTATTGCAGCAAGCCTCTGACGTCTACCGCGATAGATTTAATGATTTGCTTGAGCAATATTACCATTGGAATCAGGCTATTATTTTATCCGTTGGTGAGCGTGCGGGATTTGATCGTTATGAATTACTCAAAAATTATATTCGCGGCACAATGATCAACAGTGATGATGGCAGCAAGGCATGTGACGATGTACAGACCTATTATCAGTTTAGCTATGCGTTGAGCCAGTTAATGGGGCATTCGGACAAGCGCATCCCCACCAAGCAAAAATTTGCCGATTGGCTTGCGCAGCTTCATGAGCAAGCTGCTATCTCGGCAGCTTGATGCTGACTTTTAAGCCGTGAGGTTGCATGTTGCTTGCGCTGATCTCCCCTTTGTGGGCATCAATCGCGGCTTTAGCTATTGCCATACCTAAGCCCCAGCCACCCGATTCGCGCTCTCTGGCGGATTGTGGCCGATAGAAGGGGTCGAACACCGCCTGTAAATCGGTTTCCAACTCAATCCCTGGGCCATCATCAATAATCTCAATCAATAGATGATCCCTGTGTAAACTGGCGCTGATACTCACCTGTTTTTCGGCGTAGCGAATGGCATTTCGCAGCAAGTTTTCGATGGCGCGCGCTAATGTCCTAGGGGTAATAGGTAGGCAGAGCTGCTCATCAATATCGATGAGTAACTGTTTATTTTGCTGCTCGGCTTCAAATTCGGCATCATCTAATACCTGGCCTAAGGTTTCATTGAGAGATAGTAGATGCCGGTTCTCAGGCAGGTTGAGCTTAACTCGTGACAGCTCAAGCAGTTCGGCAATCATCGCCTCAAGTTGCAGCGCTTCGTAGCCAATACGCTCTAGCTCGGTCGAGTCTTGACCACGTTTACGGGCTAGGGCTAGGGCGAGTTGTAAGCGCGTCAGTGGAGTGCGTAGTTCATGAGACATATCGCTGATAAGCCGTTGTTGGCTGCTGACCATAGACTCGATTGAGCCCGCCATGGCATTAAAGGCAACGGCGAGTTGGCCTATTTCATCTTTACGTGCTGTGGTGCTGTTATCGGCGCGATGACTTAACTCGCCTCTGGCTACCGCTTCAGCACTCTCTTTTAAGGCGCGTAGCGGTTTACCTAAATGCCATGCCAGTAGGCCGCACAATAAGCCCGACAAAACAATGGCAAGCACTAGGGTGAAGATGATGTTATCGGCGAAGAAAAAGAACCAAGGCTTAGGGTGCATCTCGGCCATTCTGCCATAGAGGCTAAATTTACTGCCATTGACACTAAACTCATGGGGGCCAAAAAAAATCTCACTCTTAAATTGATGACTGATGGGGCGCCCGGTTTCTTCAGCCAATAACATGAAGCGTCGCATACCGCGAGAGACTCGGTCGGTATTGACCACTTGGCCTTGCTCATTGACCAGATAGAAGCGCACTGGCTTATGGCCCATCTCTTTAATCCGATGCCAGCGTTGATCACGCTCGGAGGTGAGCACTTCTGGGTGAGTTTGAATATGACTGGCCACGCGTTCAAGTAGCTCTTGTAGGCGCGGTGTCATTTTAGTTTGGTCATGATTTTGCTGCAACAATGGCAGCAAACCAACAATGGCAATGATCAAACTGCTACATAGCCAAAAGCTGAGTAACAGTTTGATGAAAATCCGATTGGGGAGACTACTTAGCTTCATTTAAGTTAACCAGATATACCCTTTACCACGCAGCGTTTTAACCCGCGGGCGGCCGTCGGCACGTTCGGGGAGTTTTTTGCGTAAATTAGACAAGTGCATATCTAGGCTGCGATCGAAGGGCATCAATTTTTTGCCGAGCACCTGCTCGCTCAGCGTCTCTTTGGTTAACACTTCACCATTATGTTGGATCATGTAATACAGCAGGCTGAACTCGGTTCCCGTAAGGATTAAGAGCTGATCTTGGCATGTCACCTCTTGGCGACTTGGGTCGAGTTTGATGTCGGCAAATTCAATGATACCCGGCTGCTGTTCATCTGCTTGCTGGCTGGTGCGGCGGATAATCGCCTTAATTCGCGCGACGAGTTCACGGTCATTAAAAGGTTTTGGTAGATAGTCGTCAGCGCCAATTTCGAGCCCTACTACTCGGTCTATTTCGTCACCGCGTGCGGTGAGCATCAACACCGGAGTTTGCTTCTTGGTTCGTAGGGCCTTAAGCACTTCAAAACCGTTCAGTTTAGGTAACATGACATCTAATAGGATTAAGTCAAACTCTTGCTCCAGTGCGAGGTTAAGACCCGCCTGGCCATCGTTGGCCACGGTTAAGCTGAATCCTTCTAACTCTAAAAACTGCGCTAGCAGTTCGGCTAGACCTAAGTCATCGTCAACTAACAATATGTGATTCATATGCGCCTTAATCTCTGTTAAATATTGATACACAGCTAACCGCCTGAGTATACCCGTTTGGGTGTCAATTGCCGTCTACCAATGTAAGTCTACGTAAAGGGCTTCATACAGGTTATTTTAGCGCAACCACGTAGCAACTTTACAGAGGTTTACCTTGCTATCGCGCAGCATTACATTGCAGGGCGTACACTAGTAGATGTTGGAACTCAACGTGAGTTTAATTGATTTATCCACTCGCAAAAGCGTGTAAGAGGCAGACTATGAATAAGTTAACCCTAAAATCTGGACTATTGGCACTAATAACCACGGCAAGCTTATTGTCGTCAGCAGCGTTTGCCGAAACGCCTACTCGTGATGCGGCGCCGTATCATAAGATGCATGGCGAACATAGGGCCCATCATGATGGCATGCATAAACTCTTTCGTGGTTTAGACTTAACCGATGAGCAGCGTGGCCAAATTAAACAGATAATGCAGCAGCATCGAGATGCCATGAAGCAAAATCGTCCTGCCGATGACGTGCGTCAAGCTCATCAATCGCAAATGTTGGCAGTGCTCAGCGCAGACAGTTTTAATGAGGCCGATGCGTTGGCGTTAGTGCAAGCTAAACAACAGCAACGTCAAAATGCGGCCATCGCTAAGTTAAAAGTACAGCATGATATCTATCAGATGCTTACGCCAGAACAGCAGGCGACATTTAAAGCTAACCTAGCTAAAGGGATGGGACGTAAAGGAAATCGCCGCTAAGCATTAACTAAGTTACAATGGGTCATGTTTCTTCCCCTACTTTACTCAGTAGTAATGTGACCCTATGAAAGACACTTCTCAATACGATTTTTGGGTGAAGCTGGCGAGCCGCGCCGCTGTGGCAACAGCTTTCACCCTTATTATTATCAAGCTTACAGCCTGGATGTACTCAGGTTCTGCCAGTATGCTGGCCTCGCTCACCGACTCATTTGCTGATGCGTTAGCTTCAATCGTTAACTTTATCGCGATACGTTATGCCATTGTGCCTGCCGATAAAGATCATCGCTATGGTCATGGTAAGGCAGAGCCTTTGGCGGCATTAGCGCAGTCGGCATTTATTATGGGATCGGCTTTTTTGTTACTGTTTCATGGTGGCGATCGCCTCATCAACCCCACGCCAGTCAATCATGCCACTATGGGGATCATTGTCTCGGTTATCGCTATAGTGCTAACTTTTGCCTTGGTGATGTTGCAAAAACGTGCGGTAGCGGCAACCTCTAGTACCGTTGTAGAGGCCGATGCGCTGCACTATAAGTCGGATCTATTACTCAACTCGGCAGTCTTACTCGCCTTGGTATTGTCACAATTTGGTTGGTGGTGGGCCGATGGTTTGTTTGCCGTATTCATTGCGCTATTTATTGGTCGCCAGGCGTTAGACTTAGGCTATCGTTCGGCGCAATCGCTGCTCGATAGAGAGCTTGATGCCGATAAGAAATTACTTATTGTTCAAGCGCTAGAGCAAGATCCACGTATTAATGGTTTCCATGATTTACGCACTCGCGAGTCGGGTAAGACCACCTTTGTACAGTGTCATTTAGAGCTCGATGGTCAGCTTACTCTGCATGAGGCTCATTCCATTGCCGATGCGGCGGAGACCAGGGTACGCCAGCTGTTTGAGGATGTGGAAGTACTGATCCACCAAGACCCCATTTAAGCTTGATTTTTTTGCCTTAAATAAGCCGCCAATGGGCGGCTTAGTGTTAAAAAGTATCCCCCTTAAAGGTCGATATTACTTAACTGGGGTGATGATAGTGCCGCCTGTTGCGCTTGCTGGCTCAAGTGTAACAATGCCGCAGCAGCAGGCGTGAGAGGCAGATCTTTACGCCAAATTAAGGCTAAGTCCCAGGTTAAATTCGGCACTATGGGTTTAAACACTAAGCGGCTATTACTGAGTCGAGCGCAGATGGGCTCGGGAAGAATGGCGACCCCCATATCGGCCTCAACCATAGTGGCTAAAAAATCCCATTGGCCGCTGCGAAAAGCGATATTTAATTGCACTCCCGCCTTGGCGCTAAGCCGCCGGATCAATTTAGCCAGTGAGAAGTCCTCGTTGTATAAAATAAAGGGGTAGGCTTCAAAGTCTTGCCAAGTGATCGCCTGTTTATCTGCGAGTGCGTGACCTTCGGGTAAGCAGGCGAGCAGAGGGTAGCGCGTCAAGGGATGATGAGCTAGCTCGGTTTCATGTGTGGTGGGAAGTGCGGTAAAGGCGATGTCTAAGCTGTTGTTGAGTAAGGCTTGTTCACAACCAAAACCGCCATATTCATACATTTGTAATTCGATGCCCGGATAGCGCTGTCGAAAGTCGGTTAGTAAACCGATCAGCAGACTACTCATCATGGGGCAAACACCTAGCCGTAAGTGGCCCGATTTGAGTCCACTTAAATTGGTTAAATCTTCCTGTAATCTGTGCCATTGACCGAGGATTTCTCGGGCGCTGCGTTCGAGCAATATGCCAGCCTGAGTGAGTTCAACTTTTTGATTATTACGATGCAGTAATTGCTGACCTAGGCTCTCTTCGAGGCGCTGGATAATTTTGCTCAGTGTCGGTTGAGTGATAAAGCATTTTTCGGCGGCGCGGGTAAAATTCGCGCTTTCCACTAGGGTCAGGTAATACTGTAACGTCTTGATTGGTATATTCATTCTTTTTTGGCATTTATGGCATGGCATATATTCATTTTACTAATAGACACCATAGTATTACTTTGAACTGGTCAGCAAAAATGGAGCAAAACAATGAAATTTACTAAAAACTTATGGGTCGGTGCCTTGTGGCAAGCTGCAATGCCTGCCGATTCAAATGAAAGCGACAAGGCTACAGAATCATCGGCAACTGTGGCAAACAATGCTCCCTCTGAAGAGCTACAACATAGCCCAGCCTAAGCTGGGCTTTTGTTATCTCAGCTTTGGTATCACTAGGCTAGTCCATCTCTAACTCTTTGAGTTTGCGGGTTAATGTGTTACGTCCCCAGCCTAAACGTTTGGCCGCTTCCTGCTTATGGCCGTTAGTATGCTTAAGCGCCGTTTCGAGTAAGATGCGCTCAAAAGCCGGTTGAACCTCGGTAAGCAAGTCGCTATCCCCTTCACTTAATCGTTTATCTATCCACTGGGTTAAGGCTTGCTGCCATGAGCCGCCCCCAAGTTCTGCTGTGCTGTGTTGACTGGCGGTGGGAGTTAATAATTCTGGTGGTAAGTCTTGAGGTAAAATCTCCTGTCCCGATGCCATGACCATTAACCAGCGACAGGTATTTTCTAATTGGCGCACATTACCAGGCCAAGGTAGGCTGGCTAATATCTCTGCGGTGGCTTTGGTGAGTATTTTGGGTTCTACACTGATCTCTTTGGCCGCAGTGGCTAAAAAGTGGCGCGCTAACTGGGGAATATCTTGCCGGCGTTGCGATAGTGGTGGCAGATGCACGCGGATAACGTTTAAGCGATGAAATAGATCTTCTCGAAACTCCCCCTTACTCACTTGGTTTTCCAAGTTTTGGTGGGTGGCGGCGATGATACGCACATCAACCTTTACGGGCGAGTGGCCACCAATACGGTAAAATTGACCATCGGCCAACACCCGCAACAATCGCGTCTGGACATCCAGTGGCATGTCGCCAATTTCATCGAGAAATAAGGTGCCGCCGTCGGCTTGTTCGAAGCGGCCTTGGCGAACGCCTGCCGCGCCAGTAAAGGCTCCTTTCTCATGACCAAACAGCTCTGATTCAATCAACTCTTTTGGAATGGCCGCCATATTGAGCGCAATAAAGGGCTTGTCTTTACGTGGGCTGTGTTTGTGCAGTGCACCCGCGACCAGCTCTTTACCTGTGCCCGATTGACCATTGATTAATACACTGATTGAGGAGCGTGATAGTCGACCGATGGCGCGAAACACCTCTTGCATGGCGGGGGCTTCGCCGATAATTTCTGGTGCTTTAACTTCGGGTTCAGCTTTAGCTTTCGGTGACTGCTCCTTGGCGTGATTGAGCGCGCGTTCGACTAAACTAATCACCTCATCGATATCGAAAGGTTTGGGCAGGTATTCGAATGCGCCTGCTTGGTAGGCGCTAACGGCGCTATCGAGATCTGAGTGAGCTGTCATGATAAGTACTGGAATATGTGGGTAATGCAGCTGTAAGCGATCTAGCAGCGTCAGGCCGTCGGTGCCTGGCATTCTAATGTCTGAAATGATCACTTGAGGCTGTGCCTGCTCTAGTGCTTGCCAGAGTGATTCGGCAGCGGCAAAACTAGCGCAGCTAATTTTGGCCCCTTTTAAGGCGCGTTCTACGACCCAGCGTATGGAGCTGTCATCATCGAGAACCCAAACTTTTTCTGTCATACGCTTACTCTCTTAAGTTGAATGCTCATTATGCGGTGTCACGCGCGTGTCTCTGGCGACCTGTAGCTCAGTTTAGCCTTTGACCGGCAGTAAAATGGTGAACTCGGTCTGTCCGGGAACCGATGCACAATCAATGCGCCCGCCGTGTAATCTGGCAAAGTTATGGGCAATGGATAGCCCTAGCCCTGAGCCATGTTCGCGGCCCGTGACCATAGGATAAAACAGGGTATCCATTAGTTCAGGTTTGATGCCGGGGCCGTTGTCTATGATAGATAAAGCCAGCACCAGCTTATGCCTCAGAGTACCAATGGTTATCTGGTGCTGGGTGCGGGTTTTAATGCGGATCTCGCCGCCTGTTTCTAATGCTTGTATCGCATTTTGCACAATATTGAGCACCGCCTGCTGCAGTTGCTCTTGATCCATTTCAATATCAGGAATGGAAGGATCATAGTCTTGGATCAAATGAATATTGCTAGGCAAGGTGACCTGCACCAGCTTAAGCACTTTTTGGATCACTTCATGGATATTATGCATGCTGTGCTGTGTCGGTTTTTGTGGCCCTAGCAGTCGGTCGACCAAGTTACGTAATCTATCGGCTTGCTCAATAATCAGATCGGTAAATTCGCGTTGTTCATCATCTTTTAACTCGCGGGCGAGTAGTTGCGCCGCACCGCGTAGGCCGCCGAGCGGATTTTTAATCTCATGAGCCAAATTACGCACCAGATACTGCGCCGCTTGTTGCTGTGCATCTAAAGTTAACTGCTGGTGAATGCGCCGTTGTTGATCCACCTGACGTAACTCCAATAAGCCTTGGGGGCCGCCATTGTCTGCTTCGATGGGAGATAGGGTGATGTCGAGAATGTGTGCGTGGCCATCTAAGGTAGTGATATTAGCACTATTGACCGTGAGTCCTTGGTGCTGCTCAATGGCGCTCATTAGCAGCTGAGTATCGACACTCAGTTCTTGATAGCAATCGCCTAGGCTATGCTCTGTGAGTCGGTGACACCCTAAGCCTAATAGTTGCTCTGCTGCACTGTTGGCATAGCAGAGTTTTAAATCATGATTAATCACTATGACCGCAGTCACTAGGTTGTTCAGCAAAGGGTCTGTGTGCATTTACGACTCCTGAAATAGATCGCACCAACATGGTGCACCAATTTGGTGCATGGTGCAAGCTAGCTTCATCGAGACGAAAAATGTCGAAATATGCGCTAAGCCAATAAAAAATAATTAATTAATATTTATTAGCCGCCAGCGGGTTTAGGCTTTGGTATCGCATTGACCCTAGCTCGATGAAGAAATACGGTTCTTGGAGGAGTAGATGCAAGTTGTTTGCCGTTTTGTGCTAACGCCTTAATTTCAAAAATATGTTCACCGCGATCGACGTTCTCTAAACTAAATATCGCAGTGGTTTGCGCTGGCCCCATCACTTTGCCATCCATTAACAGCACCAACACGTGATTACTGGCAAGATCGGGGGTTATCGAACCAATAATGGTGATGTTGCCGTTATTATCACGAATGGTTTCCTCTTCAGATGGGCTGCTGATCCGCATCTGATAGCTAGGCTTATCTGCTGCTGGATCAGGTTGCTTGTCGCCTAGATCTCGCACCACTACTGGTGGTAGCTTAATCTGATTTTGGGTATTTTCTTTGAGCTCGACCGTTTGAGCGTTTTCAATTGGACTGTCTGAGTAGTGTACCTTGCCATCTTTATCGACCCATTTATAAATGGCCGCCTGCGCGAACGCGGTAACAAGTAGTAAGGTGAGAAGCAGTAGCGTGCGCATAAGCGATCCTTTGTTATACGATGGTATCTTGCTTAGATTAGTCTGTTTTTGAATAAAAATCATCGCGTAATTTACTGTGGTTTATGCGTCGCAATATGTTGCTAGTCCATTGTAGAGGCTCGTTTAGTTGCCAGTTGAGGTGTATGCATAGAGGAGGTGGCTGCCGCGACTTGAGACGTAAATGAGTCGTAATATAGAGCGACAGTGTCGCCGCTCGGCGAATCTATGTGGTTTGTGGGGTTAATCTAGATATTGGCAGCAATACTGGGCAATGTCATTGGCGCGCATGGTAAAACTTACCTTCGCCGCCAGTTGAAACTGACTGCCTGCAGAAAAGCTTTGCCATGTATCACTGCCAGGAAGTAACACTGATAAGGTGCCATCGAGCACGTGCATGATTTCACCCACGGCAGTGCTAAATTCATATTCGCCGGGTAACACCACGCCTAATGTTTGTTTACTGCCATCACTGAAAGTGACTGTGCGGCTCATCACTTTGCCATCGAAGTAAACATTAGCCAGCTTATCTACTGAAACCTGTTGAAATTGACTCATATATTCATCCTTAAAAATATCGATAGGTGAATATATAGTTAATAAATGAAAATATCTATTCTTAAATGTGGGTGTCGTAATATCGATCTGTATGGAGTTGGTGTTGATTACTGCCTGGCAATGACCTGCTCGATAAAGGCTTGCATAATGGCACTATTGGCCAAAACACGTTGATCGAAATTCTGTTTACCCGGCGTTTCGCTGCATACGCCAACATTGGCACCTAAGCGGACCAAAAAGGCTTCAAATGAGAGGTCGAAATGGTTAAAAATAATGCCATCTTTTACTGGGCAATCATCGATAAAACCATCAGGAGCAATAGGGAAAAATTCACCTAGAGTGTCACGTAGTGTGCGGCTGAAATGGCCTGGAGTTTGGTTAGCTTCAAACGAATAGATATAAGTATCATTTTGCAGCACATCTTCGTGGCAAGTTAAAATACCTTCTTTACTGGCCGCCTGTAATAACTGCGAATGTTCAAGCAGTATTTTACCTTCAGCAGAGGTGTCATCATTACTTTTGCCGCGACCATTGTCGACCAAAAAACCTCGATTAGGATTTTGACCTAACTTATTGAATCTATGGCCGCGCTTGAATCCTGTTGGGTTGACAAGTGGCAGTAGACTAAGGTTGATGCGTTGAAAGAGTTCGGGTTCTAACTCATTGAGGAAATGTAACATTCCCCAAGGGCCTGCGGCTTCTTCACCGTGAAATCCTGCGCTAATTAACAGTGAGGGTTGCCCCGATTTTTGTGCCGGTGATTGGTACAAATTTAACGGGTAACGTCCCGCGTCGCCAAGGGTTCGTTCCAGTAAACCTAATCGAGTGACTTGCTCTTTTAAGCACGCGTAAAAGGTGCTGATATCGTTACTCTCGCAACTAAAAATATCGCTCTTCCAAGTGTAACTGGCAAACGGATCACGGCTAGACATAATTGATTCTACTGTAAATTATCGGCTTGTTTATAATAGCAGTTTACCCATAAAGATAAATCATTTTAGACGCTATTCGTCATTAAATGAGTAAAAGTAAATTTGGCCAGTTATGGCAAAATATTGATTGAATTTAGCATGAGTGCTGAGAAAAAATGGGGCAAATTTTTACTGAGTGGCTAATTGCATGTCTAGTCACATTAAACGGCTGTGAATTTAACAACCTTGTTTCACTAATCTTGAGCGGCTGTTGTGGTGTGTTATTTACGTTCTTCTTTTTGCGTTAGTACTTCTGCATCTGCATTAGTAGTTTTGAATTGACGCTCAAATTTTTGCTTTATTTAGTTGATACAGCCTTCAGGGATTTTATCTGTTTGTCTTACCACAGTAATAATTTCGATAATACCATCATAGTCTGCCGCAAAACCGTCAGCGAAAGCGGGGTTACTGTCGCGCGCAATAGGGATGAGCTCTGCCTCAATATAAATCGGTGGATAAGCTTGTGCTCTTAGTTCGCTCAGTGTCAAAGAGAGTTGCTTTAGCTCTTTGGTCGCTGGCGTGGCGCGTACCCAGTAGACAAGCTGACTATCGCAGGGTTGAAAGGAAGAAACTTCATGCCCCCAGATGTAGATGCCGGGTGTGATCGCTGTAGAGGTTAACTTATTTGCAGTTGCTGGAGCGGTGTTAGAGTTAGTTTCAATTTGGGCGGCATCTAGGTCGGCTATTTTAGGTTGAGTATTGCTACAACCCATCAAGGTTAGGGTTAAATAGATGCCAGCTATCAGCAGGTTTGCTTTCATGTTGTCCTCCTATAGTTCAGTACTGTTCTGGTTAACGCCTTATGCATGGATAATAAAATACATAATGAGGTAGCCCGACTTCATTGCCTGAATAGCCTGCTCCCTCTATTGCAACTTGGCGATTTTCATCTTAGAAGTAGAGCCAATATCCATTAGACCAAGTTACCTTATCTATGTGTTTATCCATGGATGAGGCTGTGCAGTGTTATCCATAATATGCACCAAATCTTGCCAGCTGTGATTGCTAACGGCAAGTGACGATAGTGGGAAAAATAACGCCGACAAGGCCGTTAATTGTCATATGACCATTTCACAATCAAATAATGGATTACCCGATAAAGTGTGAGGTATAAAAAAACCGCCTATTTTAGGCGGTTTTTATTATCGACTTAATTGATTACAAGCTGTAGTAAAGCTCGAATTCAACAGGGTGAGTCGTGCGCGCTACCCGCTCTGCTTCACCTTTCTTCAATGCGATATATGAATCGATGAAGTCATTACTAAATACGCCACCTTTAGTAAGGAACTCACGGTCAGCATCGAGGTTTTCGAGTGCATTTTCCAGTGAGGTTGCCACTTGTGGGATCTCAGCGGCTTCTTCTGCAGGTAGATCGTACAGATCTTTATCCATCGCTTCGCCTGGGTGGATCTTGTTTTGAATACCGTCAAGACCGGCCATTAGAAGCGCAGCAAAACCTAAGTATGGGTTTGCATGTGGATCGGGGAAGCGTGCTTCGATACGGCGCGCTTTCGGGCTTGGTACCACAGGGATACGGATAGAAGCAGAGCGGTTACGTGCAGAGTATGCAAGCATAACTGGTGCTTCAAAATGTGGCACCAAACGCTTGTAAGAGTTAGTGCTTGGGTTGGTGAAAGCATTCAGTGCGCGAGCGTGCTTGATGATACCACCAATATAATACAAAGCGGTTTCACTCAATCCGCCATACTTGTCACCAGCAAATAGGTTAACACCGTCTTTAGCTAGTGATTGATGTACATGCATACCGCTACCGTTGTCGCCAACAATTGGCTTAGGCATAAAGGTGGCTGTTTTGCCATAAGCATGCGCCATGTTGTGCACAACATACTTAAGGATCTGAATTTCATCGGCCTTTTTTGTTAGCGTGTTGAAACGTGTGGCAATTTCGTTTTGACCCGCAGTCGCCACTTCGTGGTGATGTGCTTCAACGACTTGGCCCATCTCTTCAAGCACTAGACACATAGCGCTACGCAGGTCTTGTGAAGAGTCAACTGGTGCTACTGGGAAATAACCGCCTTTTACAAATGGACGGTGACCTGTGTTGCCATCTTCATAATGGGTACCAGAGTTCCAAGCCGCTTCTTTGGCATCAAGCTTGACGAAACAACCTGACATGTCGGTGCCAAATTTTACATCATCAAATAGGAAGAATTCTGGTTCTGGGCCAATCAATACGGTATCGGCGATTCCCGTAGAGACGAGATACTCTTCTGCTTTCTTGGCAATAGAGCGTGGGTCGCGGTCATAACCTGTCATGGTGCCAGGCTCAAGAATGTCACAGCGGATAAGTGCAGTGGTTTCTTCTGTAAAAGGATCTAATACAAAAGTGGTTGGATCTGGCATCAATACCATGTCTGATTCGTTAATGCCTTTCCAACCTGCGATTGAAGAGCCATCAAACATCTTGCCGTCTTCGAAGAAATCGGCATCAACTTGGTGATGCGGAATAGAAACGTGCTGCTCTTTACCTTTGGTATCGGTAAAACGCAAATCAACAAATTTGACTTCAAGTTCTGCTATTTGTTGTAAAACTGATTCTGCTGACATTCTTAAATCTCCGTGTAGGGTAGAGGGGATGCCCTTCTTATAACATTCAACTTACGCTTAACGCGGTACTGACCAAGATAAAGCGAGACTCGTGCCAATATTTTAAGCTGTTGAATAATAAAGGGATGCAAATAAGTGGAAGGAGTGGTGTAATCTGGCCTGCACTATATTGGTGCGTCCCTTGCCTTTTTATGGTGCATTCACCATCTTGGTGCGCACTGTGATGATCATGATTATTCATAGCTGACTAAAAAATAATCCTGTGCGAGAGTCCTCGTCTAGAGTAGAATGGCACGTTTTTTATTGCAATAGCTATTATTGAAGCTGTTAGTAATACCCTATTTTTTTGATGGTAAGAGGTTTATTTGTGTTAGAGAATTTACGTAACATCGCCATTATTGCACACGTTGACCATGGTAAAACTACCCTTGTTGATAAGTTGCTGGCACAGTCTGGAACCCTGGAGTCTCGGGGAGAAGCCGCTGAGCGGGTGATGGATTCGAACGACATCGAAAAGGAACGTGGCATCACGATCCTTGCAAAGAATACTGCCATCAAGTGGAACGATTACCGTATCAACATCGTTGACACCCCTGGCCACGCCGACTTCGGTGGTGAAGTTGAGCGTGTTCTTTCGATGGTTGACTGTGTATTGCTACTGGTTGATGCGGTTGATGGCCCAATGCCACAGACGCGTTTCGTCACCAAAAAAGCATTCGCACAAGGCTTAAAGCCAATCGTTGTTATCAACAAAATTGACCGTCCAGGTGCTCGCCCTGATTGGGTTATCGACCAAGTATTCGATCTATTCGACAACTTAGGTGCGACTGATGAGCAACTAGACTTCCCAATCGTTTACGCATCTGCGTTAAACGGTTACGCAACTTTAGATCCAGACGAAGAGGGTGTCGACATGACGCCACTGTTTGAAACTATCGTTGAAAAAGTATCATTCCCAGATGCTGACTCGGAAGGTGACTTCCAGATGCAGATCTCGCAACTTGATTACAACTCATATGTAGGTGTTATCGGTGTAGGTCGTATCAAGCGTGGTAGCGTTAAGACTAACCAACAAGTCACTGTCGTTGGTGCTGATGGTAAGACACGCAATGGTAAAGTCGGCCAAGTATTAGGTTACATGGGTCTAGACCGTACCGAAGTTGAAATTGCTAACGCTGGTGACATCGTAGCAATCACTGGTCTTGGTGAGCTTAAGATCTCTGACACTATCTGTGCAGTAGGCGCTGTAGAAGCACTACCACCACTGTCAGTTGATGAGCCAACATTGACCATGACTTTCCAAGTCAACACCTCTCCATTTGCTGGTAAAGAAGGTAAGTACGTGACTTCACGTAACATCCTTGAGCGTCTACAGCAGGAATTAGTGCATAACGTTGCACTGCGTGTTGAAGAAACTGAAAGCCCAGATCGTTTCCGCGTATCGGGCCGTGGTGAGCTTCACCTGTCAATCTTGATTGAAAACATGCGTCGTGAAGGTTACGAGTTAGCCGTTTCGCGTCCAGAAGTGATCATGAAAGAGATCGATGGCGTGATGTGTGAACCGTTCGAAACCGTAACCGTTGACGTTGAAGAAGAACATCAAGGCGGCGTTATCGAGAAGCTAGGTACCCGTAAAGCTGAAATGAAAGATATGCAGCTTGACGGTAAAGGCCGTGTGCGTATCGATTTCGTGATTCCAAGCCGTGGTCTAATCGGTTTCCAAACTGAGTTCTTAACAGCCACTTCTGGTACCGGTCTGATTTACCACACTTTTGATCACTATGGTCCATTTAAAGGTGGCGATATTGGTCAACGCGCTAACGGCGTATTGATCTCTAACGCAACAGGTAAGGCGCTGACTTTCGCACTATTTGGTTTACAAGATCGTGGTCGCCTGTTTATTGGCCACGCGGCCGAAGTATATGAAGGCCAAGTCGTTGGTATTCATGCGCGTGCTAACGACCTTACAGTGAACTGTTTGAAAGGTAAGCAGCTAACCAACATGCGTGCATCGGGTACCGATGAAGCACAAGTACTGACTCCACCGATCAACTTAAGCCTTGAGCAGGCGCTTGAATTTATCGATGATGATGAATTAGTTGAAGTAACGCCGCAGAGCATCCGTGTTCGTAAGCGTTTCTTGACAGAAAACGAGCGTAAGCGCCACAACCGTGGTTCAAAAGACGCTTCTTAAGCCTGTGCTAGCACTTACGAGTCGCTAGCCCTTAAGCTTTAAGTATTAAAAGCCCTGAACATGCAAATGTTGAGGGCTTTTTTGTCTTGGTATTGAGGCACGATATACCAACGAGGCGGTCAGGGGTTAATGACCAATGGCGTTAAGATGTTGGATCAGGTACATCCGCATTTCAGTTGGGGTCTGGCTGACCCAAAAACCGCTCACATAGGCGATCAGTGGCAGCATAAATAGCAGCACGAATAACATGATGGTCAAGCCACGGGCAGATAGTGTGATGCCATTACGAGTACTTAAGTGCAGTGCCTCTTTTTTAGGGCAAGCGGATACACAACGCATACAGGCTTGGCATTCGTCTGAGCGAATATGCTTTTGGGTGTGCACGCTGATGGCCGCTGGGCAGGCGCGGGTGCATTTGTCACAGTTCATCCCTTTAGATTCGATAAGGCAGTGTTGGGTATTACGGCGTATTTTAAATGGGCTTAAAAAACTCAGTAGCCCAAGTAGTGCACCATAGGGACAGATGTAGCGACAGAAGCCTTGGCGTCGCCAAGCGACTATTGCCAAAATAACCCCGAAGCAAATTAAGGTGACCAGTCCTGGAGTGATAAAAAATAGCGCCATTTTTAGGTCGGCAACTTTATGGTAGTTACCGTTGAGGTAATGGGGGATCGATGCACTAGGCATACCGATCACAATGTAGAGTAAGGCGGCCAATAGTAGGTATTTGAGCATACGAAGTGGCCAGTCTAGCCATGCTGGTGGCAGAAATTCACGTTTAATGACGCGTTTTCTGAGTTTGTACAGGTATTCACCCGCCAAGCCCAGTGGGCAAGCCCAGCCGCAAAACGCTCGCTTACACAATAGCCCTGTCAGTAGTACCACGGTGAGCATCACAGCTGCAGCAGGGTGGTTTTGATCCCAAATGCCTAAACTTAAAATGGCCTTTAGCTCGATCCCCCCCGCGATAGGTAAAAATCCATCACCTACATCGGGGCGCATTAACCAAGGCGTTATGCCCATTTTTAGTAGGGCGGCATTAGCGGCAAACTGTAAACCCACCAGCAACATGGACAGTGCCAGCAGGTGTTGGCATACCTCCCTTAGAGTGTTGGCTCTCACAGTGCCTTTAATCAGCTCAGGGTGATAGCGGTTGGCGATAGCCAGTCCAGTGACGGCGATAAATAGCGCTAATAATAACGGCCAGTAAAGGGTGATTGCCAAGGTGCCAATGAGTAGGCCTCCCGCCAGCAGTGCCCCCCATTTTTTGCCGCTCCAATAGAGCAAACTGATGCTATACACCAAGGCTAACATTAAGGTTACAGATTCGATTATTGTCATTGTGGAAATACCAACTAATAGCTTGTATCTATAAGAGGAGATGGGATGATCTTAGTTCTTCTATGCTATCGATAGTGTGGTGTGAATCGCGAAATTAAGCCCTTATATGCCCGGTTTGATGATCTGTATCGCCTTGTTAGTAAAGTGTAATACGGCCAAAGCAGCATTGATGTTCGCTTAAATTAGTTCACTGTATTTGAGTCGGTGTGCTGAAAACAGAAGACACAAAAAAGCCCTCAGACGTGAGGGCTTTTATGAATAGGCAGTTAATTTGCCCCTTCGAGGGATTCGATAAACTGGGTCGACTCGGCTATTGATTTATTCATTTCGTTAATTAGGCTAGAAATATCGGTTTGCAGGCTGGCAAACTCGCCCTTAATGGCGCCTATGGCTTGGGCATTAAGGTTATGCTTGAGATAAAGCATGTTGTCTTTCATCGCCGTTAAAATGGGCGCCATTTTGCCCTCGGCGCGGCGCATGGTGCGCATCAGTTGGGTGTATGAGCGCTGGGTGTCGCGCAGTTTAGCCTCGCTATTGCGTCGTAGGCTGGCTTTACTTATCTCACCAATCTCTGTTTGCCACTCATCAAAGAGTGCTTCGGCGACATCTTCTACTTTATTGATACGACTGCTGACCTCGTCGGCGGCCTCTTGTGAGGCTTCGTACTCATCTTTGGCCTTGTTGTAAGCGCTTTGCAGATCGCCGCCATCATGATTGAGCAGTGCCTGCATCTCCTCTAATGCCGAGCTAAATTGTTCTTGCGCTTCTTGCTGCGACTCTTTGGCATCGCTTACTCTGTCAACCATGATGTCGCGTTTATGGTAACCCACTTTTTCCATCGCACCGTAATAGGCACTTTGGCAGCCGCTGAGTAGCATCACCGAGGTGATGATGGCTGCAGATAGTCTGTTTTTCATCCTAGAAGTATCCTTGTGTGAGTTTAGTCAGCTCTAAATTTGGCCGCGTCGATAATGCTCCATAGATGGGCGATACCGCCTATAATTGCCGGAACAATCAGCCACCATAAAGCGTAACCAACGATGGTGATGATGCAAAAGAGTAAGGCTGCCAAGATGCGTCCTTGCACTAATTGCCCCAACCCCGGGAAAAAGAAACTTGCGATAGCGGCAATCACATTGCCTGCAGAACCTTGTTGAGACATGAATTTATTCCTTACACTTGTATCTAGTGTCTTTAAACTTGTAATCTAGCTTACGCAGTTAACACTACTTGAATCAAGAGAATACCGTGATAAATAGAATCGACATAAGCCTGTTTCGTTCCATTATGCTAGGTATCTGGGCATTTATGATACATCTAAAGCAGCGTGTGGCGGAAGATCAGATCAACATGCGCGCCGGTCATTTGGCTTACGTGACCCTATTATCTTTGGTGCCTATGGTGGCGGTAACCATGTCGATGCTGTCGGCTTTCCCTGTGTTTAAAGGCATTAGAGTGCATATCGAGGCCTTTATTTACAATAATTTCATCCCCTCGGCAGGCGATAGCGTACAAACCTATATTAATGAATTTGTGGCTAATGCATCCAAAGGCACTGTGGTGGGGATTGGCGCCTTGGTGGTGGTCGCGATTTTACTGATATCTAATATCGATAAATCGCTTAATGGTATTTGGCGCACCACACAGCAGCGCCCATTTGCGGTCTCCTTGTCTATGTATTGGATGGTGCTGACCTTAGGCCCTGTACTGATGGGCGCGAGTTTAGTGGCGACCTCTTATGTGGTATCGCTGCAACTGTTTAATGATACCGAGTTTGGCGACGTGGTGCCTTGGTTAGTCGAGCGCTTACCCATGCTGTTTTCTGTGGCGACCTTTTTACTCATCTATATGGTAGTACCCAACACTAAGGTGAAGTTTTTCCATGCCTTATTAGGCGCAATTGCTGCCGCGTTGCTGTTTGAACTGGGCAAAAAAGGCTTTGCATTATACCTCACCGAATTTCCGGCCTATGAAGCTATTTATGGTGCATTAGCCACTATCCCTATTCTGTTTGTGTGGGTCTATCTGTCGTGGATCATTGTGCTGATTGGCGCCGAGATCACCGCCGCCATGCCTGAATATTTAGATAAACGCTTTTTATCACTCGATGATAGCGATGAGGTGGTTGCCGATGCAGGCAACCATGATGATAATCGTCCCCAAAAAGATAATGCCACAAGACCATGAGCGGGTTTGATGCCTTTGCGCTGATCCGCCAAGATTGGTTAGATGTCGGCGATGGTCATCGATTATTCTTAGCCCAATATGGCGATGCCGACGGCATTCCTGTGCTTTATCTGCATGGTGGCCCTGGGGCGGGGTGTTGCATTGATGAGCTTGCTCTGTTTGGCGTCGAGGGCTTACGTATTTATATGTTAGATCAACGCGCCGCAGGGCGCTCTAAACCCTATGGCCGCTTAGATAATAATGATCTCCACAGTTTATTAACCGACATTGAGAAGGCCAGACAATGGGCTGGAGTGGCGCGCTGGTGTCTGCTGGGGGGCTCATTTGGGGCAACGCTAGGGTATCTATACAGTTGCATCTATCCGCAGCGGGTGCTGGCTCAGGTGTTGTGGGGCCTGTTTATTCCATCGGCGGCTGGTGTCGACTGGCTTTATGGCTGCCGCGGCGTCGCGCAAATTTTTTCCTGCCAATATCGCCAGTTTGTTCGTCGGATCAATGATATAGACCAATTGCTGCAGCAATTTGAACAAGACTTTAATAGCCAAGATAGCGATATTAGGGATGAGGCGATTCAGCGTTGGTTGGCCTGGGAATTGGCGCTCGCCGCCCCCGGCATGAGCGTTGCCAATATTGAGCAAGGCCGGGTGTTGGCCCGTATCGAGTTGCATTATGCTCGCCACGACTATTTTGGTGCTTACCCATTGATGCAACAGGTTGGCGCCTTATTACAATGCCCCACGGTTATCTTACAAGGTGAGTTAGATTGGGTGTGCCCACAGCGGTTGGTGGATGACTTTTTAAGCCAATTTGGCCCGTCATTATTACGCTCTCGCCTAGTAAAAAGCGGCCATCATACTCTTATCGATACCAAGATGCGTCAGGCGGTCAGCGATGCGGTGGTGCAAATGACCCGTTACATTAAACATCAATAAAAACAGCAATGGATCATGTTGTGGCGTTGCAAGCTATAGACAGGTCGTTATACGTTTACATGTTAGCCATACAGGGCTAAATAAGGAGAGCAAGGGTTGTGATAGCTTTAATTCAGCGGGTAAAGCAGGCTAAGGTCGAGGTGGCAGGGCAGACCATTGGCGCTATCGATCAAGGCTTATTAATTTTGCTTGGTGTAGAGCGTGAAGATGATATCGCTAAGATGGAAAAATTGGCTACTAAGGTGATGAACTACCGCGTATTTGCCGATGATAATGGCAAGATGAACCTCAATGTGCAGCAAGTGGGTGGGAGCCTGCTGGTGGTGTCGCAGTTTACTTTAGCTGCCGATACTGGCCGTGGTTTGCGTCCCAGTTTTTCAGGGGCGGCGACGCCTGAGCAAGCCAAGGAGCTGTATCACGCCTTTGTGGATTATTGTCGAGCGCAAGGTATGGCGGTCGAAACGGGTGAATTTGCTGCCGATATGCAGGTCAGCTTGATCAATGACGGCCCTGTGACCTTTAATCTGCAGGTGTAGCCTATGCCACTTAAGATGGCTGAACGATTAACGCAATTGAGTGAGACTTGGCATAACACCATTCCGGTGAGTGAGTTTATGCAGATAACGCCTGAGTCATACCATGACGACACCTTGAGTGTGTCGGCACCGTTAGCTCCTAACATCAACCTACATCACACCATGTTTGCCGGCAGTATTTATACCTTGATGACGTTAACAGGTTGGGGAGCGGTTTGGCTTAATCAGGGCTTGTGTCAGGTTGAGGGGGACATAGTATTGGCTAAAGCCGATATCCGTTATCTTGCGCCTGTTGATGCAAAGCCAGTCGCCAAGGTGCGCTGGCCAAATGCTGATTTAAGTGCTTTAGCCAAGGGGCGTAAGGTCAAAGTGACCTTACAGGTTGAGCTTTATTGTGATGACAAGTGTTGTGCCGAGTTTGAGGGGATATATGTGAGTTTGCCGCATTTACCCTCTGCATAGCGCTGATATTGTTGGCATAGCGGTTTGCATCAAATAACAAAAAAGCCTCATTACTGAGGCTTTTTTCGTTTACATGTTCAGGCTGATACTGAAAATCTATGATTATCCTTTTGGATAAGGGTGAGCAACGCCTTTGTGACAATCAACACAAGTCTTACGCTTGTCAGCGTCTTTCTTGAAGTTGTTCTCGTGCATTCTCTTAGCCATCTTCTTCATCGTTTCAGGCTGGTTCTCGTAGATACGAGTGTGACAATGCTGACAGTTAGCGCTGTCGTTAGCGCGGAAATACTTAAGTGCAAGGTCTGCCTGCTCTTTACGGTTTTCATCCAACCACTCTTGCGTGTTAAAGCCATCGATAGTCAAGAAACCATATAGGTCTTTAGACACGATGATCTTTTTAATCAGGTAATCAACCGGACCGTGAGGTAAGTGACAGTCTTGACACTGCACTGTAATGCCTGCGCTGCCGCCACCATGGGCAGAGGCCAATACTTCATCCTTAAGTGAATGATTGCTATGGCAAGACATACAGAATTCATCTGTACTGGTTGCATGTAATGTTTGCTGTGTCGCGAAATAGCCCACAACACCGATGACAATACCAACCACTATCAGGGCAAGTATTGAGTATTTCGCGCTTGGTTTAAATAGTGCACGCCAGTTCATCGCTGTATCTCCAAAATATAGTTGTTTTATCTAATATTTACTTCATCTCTGACACTGAGTATAACCAGAAGCAGACGGTGGATCTGGGTTTATAACTGTAAAATGAGAGCTAGCTCTAACTCTAATTTACATTAATGAGAATATCGTAATTTGATTAATATATATGCGTATCAACTAAAGTTACTGCAAACCGAAGGATGTAGCAAGGTTGATAACACCTTTGTATTAAAGTGAAATTTGTTGCAAGTGGTGTATCAGACATTGAGTTTGTCGATGTGACAGAATATTTTTGTGGCGCAGACGGAACCTATTGGCGGTTCTTCCGGTCTACTGCAGTGCTGCCATTGCGCCAAGTGCAATAGCAATAACCCAGTGTCAACCTCGATAAACCTATGGTGCTGAAAGTTGTACACAATCGACAGGTTGTGACTATTAGGTATCACTGTTGTTTGTCGGGAAATTGTGAATTCAATCAAGGTTGTTTAAAAATTTCGTGATAAACTGATGCTATCTCATTGTTAGGAAAGTTCATGCGCAACGTATTTCGCCGCCATACATTAGTTATCTTTACTCTGTTCGCCATGTTGGGACAGGTAATGCTATCTAATGGTTTTTCTATGGTGCCCAATGCGCAAGCCCATGATTTATCCATGATGATGCAGATGAGCAATAGTGATGCGTGTCATCCATCCGAAGTTGTGCGTCAAGCTCACTGCTGCGATGCCGAGCAAAATGTGCTTCCCGCGGCTCAGCATTGCTGTGAAGGCAATGGATATTGCAAGGGAGATTGTACTCACTGCTTAGTGATTTCGATGACAGGTACCCTATTTAGCGTCACGTCTTGGCCAGACTTTCGCGGCTCAGAATCTATCCTGGCTACTCAAATGCCTCATTTCCACTCCATCTCGTTAGGGTCAGAACTTAAACCTCCGATTGCGTAGCATCGTCGGCTATTACCGACGCTTAATGTTACCTGCAATGTCAGGTCTGATTTTTAGCTTTAACTTTTTATATATTTTTAGTCGTTAATCCCTGCTATGCGCATGGCGCTGGTCGGGCGATGTCACGTCACGCTTAGCTGTTGGTGTGGCGCACCTCCGCTGCCGTCGTTTTATGCAGTAACGGGATGTTAACGGTGATTATTTTATATTTAGCCGTCAATTGCTTAAGCCATATTTGGTTATAACAGGGCTCAATGCCTAGCAATACGGTCACCATTACGATGGAGTCAATCAATGAAAACCCTTATCAGTTTAGTGCTAACTGCTTTTCTTTTTGTTATCTCGGCGCCGATGGCATCAGCCCATCAGCACGCTCATGGAGAGCAAGCCGGACAACATTATGATTGCCCTATGCATCCTGAAGTTGTTGGCGAGAAAGGTGATACTTGCCCAAAATGCGGTATGAACCTCACGCCTGTTAAAGGTGCAGCTGAACATAAGAAATGCCCACACGGCGAACATCAGGCGAGTGCGTCAGCACATCATGGCCAACATGATGCTAGCAAGTGTGATAACTGTCCAAAACATCAAGGTGATGCTAAAGCGTCTGCTAAATACGACTGTCCAATGCACCCTGAGGTCGTTGGCGAGAAAGGTGACACCTGCCCCAAGTGCGGAATGCACCTCACGCCAGTTAAAGATGCTGCTTTGAGTGCAAAATACGACTGTCCAATGCATCCTGAAGTTGTTGGCGAGAAAGGTGACACCTGCCCCAAGTGCGGAATGAACCTCACGCCAGTTAAAGATGCTGCTTTGAGTGCAAAATACGACTGTCCAATGCATCCTGAAGTTGTTGGCGAGAAAGGTGACACCTGCCCCAAGTGCGGAATGAACCTCACGCCAGTTAAAGATGCTGCTTTGAGTGCAAAATACGACTGTCCAATGCATCCTGAAGTTGTTGGCGAGAAAGGTGATACCTGCCCAAAATGCGGTATGAACCTCACGCCGGTTAACACGGCTCAGGGCGCAGCAACGCATAAACATCACTAATTACTGAGTGGGATTGAGGCATTATGAGTTATTTAAATATGAGTGATAAGCGTAAACCATTGGCGTATTTTGTCAGTGCATTACTGATGGTGACGCCGCAATTGAGTGCGGCCCAAGTGAAGTTAAGCGGCAGTGATAGTGCAACACAACCCCACCATCAACATCTTGGCGAGCAAAAAACCTATGTTTGCCCCATGCATCCAAAAGAGACCAGCCATGAGGCCGGCAGTCGCTGCCCACAGTGCAATATGTTTCTGGTTGAGCAAGAACATGAGTCGGCCTTAAAGGGTAAAACCGCCAATGCCGAGCAAAAAACCTATGTGTGCCCCATGCATCCAGAAGAGACCAGTCATGAGGCGGGCAGTCGCTGCCCGCAGTGCAATATGTTTCTGGTTGAAGAAGAGGAAGAGGAAGAGACGGTCGATAGCGATCATGCGGCACATCAAGTCGGCAGCGGCGAGGCAGCCGATCCCTTAGCGCAAGCTAAACCTGCCCCCTTAACCGGTGAGCCTTCGATTAAATATGTCTGCCCAATGCATGCGCATATCATCAGCGATGTGCCGGGTACGTGTCCTATCTGCGGCATGAACCTTGAAAAAGTCGAAGTGGGCGGTGCCCAGTCTGAAATCGAGATCCAGGTATCCGGTGGTATGCAGCAAGCCTTAGCGTTAAAAGTGGCGCCAGCCACAAGAGACACTATGTGGAAGTTTGTCAGAACCGTCGGTCAGATAGGCTATGATGAGAGCGAAATTAGCCATATTCATGCGCGGGTCAACGGCTGGATAGAAAAGCTCGCGATTAAATCTGTCGGCGATAAGGTCACTAAAGGGCAGTTGCTGTATGAGATCTATTCGCCCGACTTAATTAACGCCCAAGATGATTACCTGTTGGCGCTGGGCAGTTTACGCAGCTCGGGCAACAGTAAAAATTATCAAGATTTAGTGCGCCGCGCCGGATTAAGGCTTGAGCTGTTAGGCATGACTCGCGGCCAAATTGAGCGTTTAGCCAAGACGGAGCAGACCCAATATCGGGTGCCATTTTATGCGCAAACCGATGGCGTCGTTAAACAGCTGTCGGTCAGAGACGGTATGTACATTCAGCCTGCCACCGAGGTGATGTCATTAGCGAACTTGTCTAAGGTGTGGGTGATTGCCGATGTGTTTGAGAATGAGCAGAGTTGGATTGCTTTAGGGCAACATACCGAAGTGTCTGTGCCCGCGATGGGGCTACAAGATATCGAGGGCGTAGTCGATTATATCTACCCTGAACTTGATCCCGTGACCCGCAGTTTACGGGTCAGAATCGTACTCAATAGTAGCGATGTGGCACTGCGCCCCAATACGCTAGCCAAGATCGCCATTTTCGGCGGCCCTAATCGTGATGCCTTAGTGATCCCACAAGAGGCTTTAATCCAAACTGGGCATGAAAACCGAGTGATTGTTAAGCAGAGCGACAACAGTTTTGTGGCACGTCAAGTTACTGTGGGCATGATGTCTCAAGGCAAAGCGGAGATCCTCAGCGGCTTAAGCGAAGGGGAAAACGTGGTGATCTCGGGGCAGTTCTTGCTGGATTCAGAAGCCAGTCTAAAAGGCAGTTTAATGCGCCTTAGCAGCGGCCATCAGCACTAGGGGACATTATGTTAACCAAAATTATTCAACTGGCCATCCAGCAAAGGCTGATGGTGCTGATCATCACTATTATGATTGGCGTGTGGGGCGTACAAGAGCTCAGAAATACCCCGCTAGATGCCTTACCGGATCTGTCGGATGTACAGGTGATCATCAAAACCCCTTTTGCGGGGCAGGCCCCTCAACTGGTAGAGGAGCAGGTCACTTATCCTTTATCGACCGCGATGCTCGCAGTGCCGGGCGCGAAAACCGTGCGCGGTTATTCGTTTTTTGGTGACTCTTATGTGTATGTCATCTTCGAAGATGGCACCGACATCTACTGGGCCCGTTCACGGGTACTGGAATACTTAAGCCAAGTAAGTAGTCGCTTACCGCCTGGCGTTCAACCGTCATTGGGGCCTGACGCCTCGGGGGTGGGCTGGATTTTTGAATATGCCTTAGTGGATCGCTCCGGCAGCTTAGATCTGTCGCAATTAAAAAGTCTGCAAGATTGGTACTTAAAGTTAGAGCTGCAAAGTGTGGCGGGAGTGTCAGAAGTCGCCACCGTTGGTGGCATGGAGCAAACCTATCAAATCGTCGTAGAGCCAGATAAGTTGGCTATCTACCGCTTAGATATCGCTACCATTAAAAATGCCATCGCGAAATCGAACACCGAAGCCGGCGGCTCGGTGATTGAGATGGCCGAAGCAGAATATATGGTGCGGGCTAAAGGTTACCGACAAACCTTAGATGATTTTCGTGAAATCCCCTTGGGGATCACTAGCCCGTCGGGAACGCCTCTGTTACTTAAGGATGTGGCGACGGTGCGTAAAGGCCCAGCGTCGCGCCGTGGCATTGCCGAGCTCGATGGTGAAGGTGAAGTGGTGGGCGGTATTATCGTGATGCGCTACGGTGAAAACGCCTTAGCCACTATTGAGGCAGTTAAAGCCAAGTTAGAGCAGCTTAAAGCCGGTTTGCCCCAAGGCGTCGAAATTGTCCCCACTTACGACAGATCGCATTTGATTGAAAGTTCGGTCGACAACTTGTTCAGCAAGGTGATTGAAGAGATGGTGGTTGTCGGCGTGGTCTGCTTGCTGTTTTTGCTGCATGCACGCTCGACATTGGTGGCGGTGATCACTCTGCCGCTGTCTATTCTCATCGCCTTTATCGTAATGAATAAGATGGGAGTGAACGCTAACATCATGAGTCTGGGCGGCATCGCCATCGCCATTGGCGCCGTGGTCGATGGGGCCATTGTGATGATAGAGAACATGCACAAACATCTGGAGCATTTTAGGCAAGAGCATCAGCGTGGCCCAGATAATAAAGAGCATTGGCACATCGTGGCCCAGGCCTCGGTCGAGGTGGGGCCGGCGCTATTTTTCTCACTGCTTATCATTACCTTAAGCTTTGTGCCGGTATTTGCTTTAGAGGCGCAAGAGGGACGGCTGTTCAGCCCGCTGGCTTACACTAAAACCTTTGCGATGGCGGCCGCAGCCGTGCTGTCGATAACCTTAGTTCCCGTACTCATGGGCTTTTTTATTCGCGGCAACATTCCTAAAGAGAGCAGTAACCCCATTAGCCGGGTATTAATTGCCCTGTATAAGCCTTCGCTGACGCTGGTGCTACGTTTCCCTAAAGTCACCTTGTTAGTGGCACTCGTGGCACTGGGTAGTGCTTGGTATCCGGTGACGCAAATGGGCAGCGAGTTTATGCCTGAACTGGAAGAGGGCGATCTGCTGTATATGCCCACCGCCTTACCGGGGATCAGTGCCAGTAAAGCGGCCGAAGTTCTGCAACAGACCGACAGGTTAATTAAAACCGTGCCTGAGGTTAAGCGAGTGTTTGGTAAGGTGGGGCGCGCCGAAACCGCGACCGATCCGGCGCCGCTCACCATGTTAGAAACCACTATCATGCTTAAACCCAGAGCCGAGTGGCGCGAGGGTATTGAGTTAAGCGACATCATAGATCAGCTGCAAAAAACCGTTAAAGTGCCCGGTTTAACCAACGCCTGGGTGCAGCCGATTAAGACCCGTATCGATATGTTATCGACGGGGATAAAAACCCCGGTAGGGATTAAGATCACTGGCGCCGATGTCAATGAGTTGCAGCAAGTGGGCGCCGATATCGAGGCGATCCTCAGTCAGTTGCCACATACCAAATCGGCTTATGCCGAGCGTGTTGGCGGCGGACGTTATATCGATATCGCCCCTAAGTTAGATGTGGCTTCCCGTTATGGTATGTCGCTGAGTGATATCCAAGATGTGGTGCGCTATGCCATCGGGGGGATGAAAATTGGTGAGTCGGTGCAGGGCGCCGAGCGTTACCCTATCAACCTGCGTTATCCCCGAGAGCTGCGTGACAATATCGACAAGCTAAGAGAGCTTCCGGTGATCACTAAGTCAGGGCATTACCTGCCGCTACGCAACTTGGCCGATATCAGCATTAGCGATGGCGCGCCTATGTTAAAGAGTGAAAATGGTCGCCTGATCTCGTGGGTATTTGTCGATATTGCGGGCACCTCAATTGGTGAGTACATCACCCAAGCGCAAGCCGCGCTAGATGGACAGTTGGTGGTGCCGCCGCGTTACAGTTACAGCTTTGCCGGGCAGTATGAATATATGCAGCGGGTGGACGCTAAATTGAAAAAGGTGATCCCCATGGCGCTGGCAGTGATCTTTATTCTGCTGATGATGACTTTTGGCTCAACAATGCAGGCCTCTATCATCATGCTCAGCTTGCCCTTCGCCTTGGTGGGCAGCACTTGGTTGCTCTACCTGCTCGACTTTAATATGTCGGTAGCGGTGGCCGTTGGGATGATCGCGTTAGCGGGTGTGGCCGCCGAGTTTGGGGTGGTGATGTTGGTCTACCTTAATAATGCCATTAAGCACCGTAAAGAGACCGGCAGCTATGTGGTCATTGGCGATCTTAAAGCGGCGCTTATCGAGGGGGCTGTGATGCGTATTCGTCCCAAGGCGATGACGGTCGCGACCATCTTCTTTGGCCTGTTGCCTATCATGTGGGGCTCGGGCGCGGGTAACGATGTGATGCAAAAGATTGCTGCGCCTATGGTGGGCGGCATGATAACCGCGCCGTTGCTGTCGCTGTTTGTGTTACCCGCGCTGTATTTGCTGATTTACGGTCGCAAGTTGAGCAAGGATGACGCTAATACCTAGTTACTTATCTTGTAAATGACAACAGTAAACAAAAAAAGGCGCTCTAAGAGCGCCTTTTTTATTGGGTAACAGTGAGGTGAATTACGAGCCGTATACTGGCAGCAATTCAGCCATGGCAAGCAGGTGACAGGCCGCCGTCAGTACGCCATAACCAATGACGATAGCGATCACTGCTGTGCCGCCAGGCACTTTAAAGCTTTGACTATGAGGAAACATCTGCCGCGCCCGATACGCCATCAAGGCAGGTACAATGGCGGCCCAAATGGTGGCGGCGATGGCCGCAAAGCCAATGGCAATTAAAAAACCATTGGGAAACAGCAGCCCAAGCAGGGTTGGCGGTAAAAATGTGATCGTAGCGGTTTTTAAACGGCCAGCGCGAGTTTCCTCAAAACCGAATAGATCCGCAAGGTAGTCAAACAGCCCTAAGGTCACCCCTAAAAACGACGAGGCTACCGCCAAGTTAGCAAACAGGGTTAGCATGGTATTAAGCCAACTGCTACTCATTACATCCGATAGCGCCGCCACCAACACGCCGATATTACCCCCTTGGGCGATAATGTCGATAAACTCGATACGCGAGATATTGCCCATGGTGGCCATGAGCCAGCAGACATAGATGACAAACGCAATTAAGGTGCCCAAGGTGATGGCTTTCACTATGGTATTGGCATCTTTGCCATAGTACTTTACTAAGCTTGGCACATTGCCGTGATAACCAAAGCTGACTAAACCAAACGGGATCGCCGCCAACATATAGGGTAAATAGCGGGTCTCACCATTGGGGTTAAACAACTTGATGGGCTCAATTTCGATAAGCAAGTTACCTATGGCCAAAAAGAAGGTGATTATCATCCCGCCCAGCATAATGGTGGTGATGCGATCGACCGCCTTAGTGCTGATAAACACCACTATGGCTAAGCCAACGGCGAAGATGAGTCCGGCTAAGCTTTGGGGTAATTCAATCCCTAAACCCACTAGGCTATGGTTGACGATGGAGCCGCCACCACTGATGTAAGCATAGGCCAGAATGTACAACACAAAGGCGATGGACAGGCCGTTTACGATGCGCCAAAAGTTGCCTAATGTGTCGCGGGTCAGGGTGTCAAAACTGGCGCCGGGTTCAAAGTGTAAATTGGTTTCGAGCAGTAACAGCCCTGAGACCAACATGCAAAACCACACGCCTAACATCATCACTAGCGAGTAACTAAACCACATACCCGCGCCGACGACAGGCAGAGAGAACATCCCGGCACCGACGGCGGTACCTGCGATAATCATTGCGCCACCCAATAATGATTTGCCAGAGGCTTTATGCTTGGCGGCATTCATATGGTTGGCCATTACGCGTGGTGCTCCGCAGCGACACTGTCGACAATCGTTTGTTTTACCGAGGTATGCAGCAGGTGGTTCGCTCGTGAGCGAATACGCTGCACATCGGCTTGCTTAGCATCGCCGGCCAGATAACCTAACTCTTTTAGCTTAACGCTTAGGGTGCCGTAGAGTTTTTTATCATAAAACTCAGGTGCAGTAATGCCATGCAATGCGCCAAGACGCTGAGCTAACTGATGGCTATCACTCTCAAGTTCTGAGCGTTCAATGTTAGGTGCTGCGGCCAAGATATTGAAGATAATGGCGTAGCGCTGCATGGTTTCGCTGATGGTGCCCGCTAAGTGCAATAGCTGATTGAGATGCTCTGGATTGACGCTAAAGCTTGTTGCTTCACTGATAAGCCCCTGCTCAAGCAGCAGATCCAACAACTGAGAGACATACTCAGGTATATCGTCTATCCCCATAAACAGTTCGGCTTGTAGCAGTGGATAAAAGTCTTCAACAGTATCGATAATCGTTTGACGAGTGCAGTTATCGTGCTGGGTTAGGCAACTGGCGATTAACGACGGAATAACCATTAAGTGAATGATATTATTTCGATAATAGGTCATAGACACCGCTTGGCTCTCATCGATAGAGATGATGTCACCCAGTGGGTCGCTGTCGAGTTTAAACTTTTTCAGCTCAAGACCCTGCTCTATCAATTTGGCGCCGTCGCCTTCAACGACCGAGGCAAACTCAGTGTAAGGCAGCTTTTTGAGTATGGTCAGATACAGATCTAGCTGTTTTTCTAGCTGTGAGCGTTCTAACGCATGTTGCTCTGAGGCCAGTAACACTAAACTGGTTAAGGTCACTGAGCTGACTGCGGCGGCATCGTTAATGCGCGTCATCACGCGATTAGCCAAAGTGTTGACCACAGGGGTGAGCCAAGTGGGTTTTTGTTCTCGGTCTTTGGCCAGCTCTTCCCGCCAGTTTGGTACTTGCTCGTTGAGGAAGTTGTGTAGCGTGATAGGCTGACCAAAGTTAACGTAACCTTGACCGAAATTGCCCAATTTACGGATGGCACCAAACACCTGCCATAGTGACTCTTTTTTCTTTTTCTTACCGCTGAGCTCTTTATGGTAAGTGGCCACTTCCATTACATGATCATAACCCAGATACACAGGCACTAAGGTGACTGGGCGCTCGACCCCGCGCAGCACACTGTTAAGTGTCATGGCGATCATGCCAGTTTTTGGTGCTAACAAGCGACCTGTGCGTGAACGTCCACCTTCGGTGAAATACTCAACCGAATAGCCTTTGGCAAACAGCTGGTCTAAATATTCACGAAATACAGCAGTGTATAACTTATTGCCGCGGAAGCTGCGGCGAATAAAGAAGGCGCCGCCACGGCGGAACATGGGGCCTGCGGGCCAGAAGTTAAGGTTAATTCCGGCGGCAATATGCGGTGGCACCATGCCTTGGTAATAGAGGATATAAGACAGCAGCAGGTAGTCCATATGGCTACGGTGACAAGGGACATAGACAATTTCATGGCCATCATGGTGTAGCTGACGAACCTGCTCTGCGCCTTTGATATTGATGCCTTTATACAGTTTATTCCATAGCCAAGTGAGGAAGCGTTCGGCAATACGCACTAGGCTGTCGGAGTAGTCCGCCGCGATCTCATCTAGGTATTCGAGTGCGGTTTCGCGGGCTTTAGCTTCGGAGATTTTTTTGCTATGGGCTTCTTCTTGAATCGCTTTTTTCATCGACTCAGATTTAAGCAGCGAGTGAAATAAATTTTGGCGATTAGGTAATACAGGCCCGGTCATGACCTTGCGTTGACGACGAAAATGCACCCGTGCCACTCGCGCCAGTTTTTGCGCGATGCGTTTATCTGTACCGTGTTCATCGGCCATGTATCGCAGCGACATCGCATTAGAAAACTGCACAAAGTTGTGTCGGCCTAAGAACAAAATCATCAGACACTTACGCAGCCATGTCGGGTTTTCCCGCTCGAAAACTGCCGCCTTCATGGTGTCATCTTCTTTGCCTGGAGTACGCCCCCAGTACAAGCTGACTGGTACAAGTTGAATGTCCAGCTCAGGGTGTTGTTTGTGTGCACTTAGCAGGCGAGTGAAACTGTCGAGGTAATACTCGTTGCTCTCGCGCTCACCAAACAAGGGTTTCGCCCCTTCGAGACAAACCACGCGCGACACTTTTTCGCCGCACACATCGAGTGCTTCATAGGGACTCGGTAAGCCGAGTTTAGCGGTTATCTCGCTCAATGCGGCGATATCGCTGATGGATTTCGTCTTCATTACGTAGACCAGAGGTCTATCTGAATCTAGATTAAGGTCATCAAAAGGGTGCTGGGGAACCACTATGGTATGAACCAGCTTCTTTTGTATCCAACGTAATGATTTAAACCAGAAAGAGTCTTGTTTGGACATGATTATGTATGCATTCAAGTCATTTTTAATAATGCAGAGAATACCAGAAAATGGCAGTGACACCCTAATTTGTCACCTCTAGACGGGCAAAAAGGGGTTGAGATAGAGCCACTTTTATAAAAAAACAGCGCCTATATTAGGCGCTGTTGTGGTTAGCCTCATCAATAATGACTGCGGCAGTGAACTATGGTCAGCGTAATGCTGTGCTTTAACGCGCTATCATCATAGCGCTATGGCTAAAGCGTTGCAGTTTAAAGAGCTGTCACTCAAGCCAAGTCGCTTAACTGTAACTAAAGCGCGGGCACAAAATCATCCATTAAAATCACACCAAGTGGAGCGCCACCATTTGCGGCATCTACCGCCGCAACGCTGTAGAGGTTACCCGCCGCGAGCGTAACATTAAGTGGCCCAATGGCTGCCGTTTTACTGCCAGTACCTGTCACCGTGACCACATAGTCGCCAGCAGGCACGGACAAACTGCCAGATGTGGCTTTAAATGGCACATTGCTAAGTGCTGGTGTGGCAGCGGTAATGTCACTGCTTGGAGTGAGGTAGATATCCACATTACCCGCCGAATAGGAGGCGTGAATAATATTGAGTTTTGCCTCAGTTGCGACTCGGCGACGATCTTCCGTCACCACTAATGGTGCAATATCACTATCGCTTAACGAGCCTACCGCCAATACGCTATAGCTGGCGCCTTGCGCTAGCGTCACTGGCGCGGCATCAATTACGACTACGCTGTTGTCTGCATCGGCAGCCACGGTAATGGTATGGTCGCCCTCAGGCACATTAAGGTAGTCGGTAAATTCGCTGAAGCTAAGCATATTAACCGCTGGTGTGGCCGCGCCGTCGAGGAAAATATCGACCGCAGGGGCATCTGCTACTGCATGAATGGCTCGCACATCACTGCCTGTCATGGTGTCTTGTAGCACCACCTGTGCATCATCTAAGGCAACCAGAAGTGCTACAGGTGAATCACCGGTGGCAGCATTAGGGATGGCGCTTATCAGGTAATCATTGCCGGCTTGCAATGGGACAGTGCCAGAATCAAATACCGGCGTTTTTTGCCCAGATGCGGTAATGCGGATCTGATAATCGCTAGCTAAGATCTCAAGTTGATCGCTGACATCGAGGAAGTTAGCCGACAAGGTGGGCGCCTGAGTTGTGATATCGGCTCCCGGTGCGGTGACATAAATATCCACTAAACCGACATCAGATGCGCCATGCAATATTTGCACGCGGGCGTAATCGGTAGCGATGTCACTGACCGCATTGGCGATAAGTTTGAGTTGCAAAGTGTCGTCTGCCACCTTGCCTACGGCGACGGCGGTATATTGCATCTCTGCCATGGCATCAAGCTCAGCGGTTAACACCTCAAGCACTGAGCCATCGGCTAATTGGGCATCGACACCAATGGCATAGGTATCAACTGGAACGGTCGTAAAACCACTGGACACGGCATAATCGACGTCAGTGAGTAACTCGACGCCGTTGGCATTGACGTTCACCTTTGGTGCATCGACGCCAGCATGGATCACACGTACCTGTGTTTCAAGCACGGGCTCAGGTAACTTGATAATATCGTCATCATCGTCATTACACGCGCTCAAACCAAACATCACGCTTGTACTGAGTAGTATCGCAGGGTATATCCGTTTCATGCATCCTTCCTCTATAACAGTTGATTAACATCAGCTATCTACGGCGAGATAAGATCACAAGATCACAAAAAAGTGTATAAAAAAACGACTCATTACGTTGTTCGTTAATTAATCAAATAAAATCAATGCGATATAATTTAGCTTTTACTTATTTTAAATTCGCATCGGTCAATAGAGAGAAGGCAGGCTTTAACATTCGATTTTATCGATTGTTGTGTCGCATTTTATGCGCTTTAGTTTCGATTAATCGATATTTATAATGGCTCATCTTTAGTCGGTATTGGAGTGTGTTATGGCGAGTGTATTGGTTTTAAAATCGAGTATTTTGGGTGAGTATTCTCAATCGGCTAAGTTAGTTGATGAGTTACTACAACAATGGCAAGTAGAGGACTCTCAAGTGACGGTGCGAGATTTAGCTGAGCAAACATTACCCGTGCTTGACGGTGAAATTGCACTAGCACTAAGAGGTGCTGACAATCTATCGGATAAGCAGCAGCAAGCAGTTGCAGTGTCTGATGAGCTGATTGCCGAGCTTAAGGCTCACGATACCCTGATTATCGCTGCGCCCATGTACAACTTTAGCATTCCGACGCAGCTAAAAAACTGGATCGATCTGATCGCTCGTGCCGGTGTGACCTTTACTTATACCGATACCGGCCCTCAAGGCTTGATCCAAGGTAAACGGGCCGTTGTCGTCACCACTCGTGGCGGTGTGCATAAAGCCGGAGCGACTGACCATGTTGTACCTTATCTTAAGACGGTATTAAGCTTTATTGGTATTGAAAATGTCGATACCGTTTACGCCGAAGCGCTCAATATGGGCCCTGAAGCCGCCGAGCAAGGAATACAGCAGGCGCAGCAAGAGATTAAGCTGCTGGTCGCGTAATCCGCTCAGATAAGCTCGCAGCCTCTAAGCTTTGGCAGTGTGGCTGCCTTGACTGAATAAGGCCGAATATTAAAATGGCGTAACCTAGGTTACGCCATTTTTCATTGTGCCACGGTCAATTGCGGCACTTCAAATGACCAATCAATGACCTATGACGCCACTGTCAATGAACAATGATGGCATAGTCTATTACGTCTTTTTGTGTTGCCAGCCTAGCCGCGCCAGCGCTTAAAGATCAGTGAAGTATTGATCCCGCCGAAGGCAAAGTTATTGCTCATTACATAATCTGTTTCTAGGTAGCGAATGCCATCTTTAATATAATCGAGTTTGCCGCAGGCCGGATCCACATGCTGCAAGTTTAGCGTCGGCGCAAACCACCCCGCATTCATCATCTCAATCGTTAACCAAGCCTCTAGCGAGCCGCACGCCCCGAGTGTATGGCCAGTGTAGCTTTTGAGCGACGAGATAGGCATCTGCTGACCAAATACTGCCTCAGTTGCTTGGGTTTCGGCAATATCACCGCGGTCGGTGGCCGTGCCGTGAGCGTTAACATAGCCTATGGCTTGGGGCGCGAGCTGGGCATCTTTTAATGCCAAGCGGATAGCCACTTCCATGGTGTCGGCATTGGGCTGGGTCACGTGTAACCCATCGGCATTGGTGCCAAAGCCCACCAGTTCGGCGTAAATTTTTGCGCCGCGCGCCTTGGCGTGTTCAAGCTCTTCTAGCACTAAGGTACAGGCACCTTCACCGATAACCAGCCCGTCGCGATCGCTATCAAAAGGGCGCGGCGTCATGCTGGGCTGATCATTTTGAGTGCTGGTGGCAAACAGGGTATCAAACACCACAGCTTCGGTTGGGCAAAGCTCTTCGGCGCCGCCGGCTAACATCAGATCTTGCAGACCAAATTTGATCGCTTCATAGGCATAACCTATGCCTTGGCTGCCCGACGTACAGGCACTGCTGGTGGTGTGCACTCGGCCTTTTAAACCAAAAAACACCCCCACATTGACCGCGGTAGTATGAGCCATCATGCGTATATAGCTGGTGGCGGTGACGCCAGACATATCGCCAGTTTTCAGCATGTCACCAAAGGCGATTAGCGGATCTGTACTGCCCGTCGATGAGCCGTAGGCGATGCCCATGGCGCCAGAACTCACCACAGGGTCGTCAAGTAGATTGGCATCGATCAAGGCTTTTTCGCTAGCCCATGTCGCCATGATAGAGACGCGTCCCATGGCGCGGATCTTTTTACGCGAATAGTGCGCAGGTTTATCGAAGTCGCTGACGGGGGCGGCGAGGCGCGTATTTAAACCGTCATATTTGTCCCACTCATCCATGCGCTGCACACAATTTTGTTGTGCCTGCAACCGCTTGGCAATGGTTGGCCAGTCGTGGCCCAATGCACTCACACCACCGACTCCGGTGATCACTACGCGTCTTGTCGAGCTTGTCATTAAATCATGCCACCATTAACTGAAATAACCTGACGTGTGATATAGGCGGCGTCTTCAGACATTAAGAAGTTCGCCAGCCCAGCGATTTCTGCCGGCGTGCCCATGCGGCGCATCGGCACCAGTTGTTTAACCATATCGCTTGGAATATCGGTCACCATGTCGGTTTCGATAAGACCCGGCGCGATACAGTTAACGGTAATTTTACGTTTCGCCAGCTCTAAACTGAGTGCCTTGGTTGCACCAATAATCCCCGCTTTAGAGGCGCTGTAATTGACCTGGCCGCGATTACCCGCAATCCCAGATACAGACGCCATGGTGATAATGCGCCCGCCTTGACGGGTTTGGATCATCGGCATGGTGCAGGGATGGATCACATTATAGAAGCCGTCGAGATTGGTGTGCACCACGCTGTCCCACTCTTGCTCGCTCATGGCGGGAAAGGCGGTGTCGCAATTAATGCCGGCATTTAACACCACGCCATAATAGGCGCCGTGCTGTGCGATATCGGCCTCAATGGCCGCCTTGACGCCAGCGCGATCGGCCACATCAAATTGCAGGCAACTGACCTGTGCGCCCAAGGCTTGCAACTGCGTTTGGGTGGCGTTAGCGGCATCTTGATTGCGGTGAAAATGTAGCGCAATATCAAAACCATTGGCCGCCAGTTTGAGGGCGATGGCTTTACCTATTCCGCGGCTAGAGCCGGTGACTAATACGCGTTTGTTCATGAGTTATCTTCCCTGTTGTCTTGGCTGCTTTGAGCGATATAGGCTTGTGTGTCTTGCGGCTGAAATACATTGACATTGGCCGTCGCCACAAGGGTATCTTGCTGCAGAATTTGGCAGTCAAACACCGCCAGTCCGCTCTCCTCTTGGTATAGGCGGCTGACCCTGATCTGGTAACGCTGCCCCAGTTGGTACGCCTTAATGTGCAGCTGGAGTTTACGGGTGCCCAGTAGAAATCCGACGCGGATAGGTTGCTGCTTGGCGGCGGCTTCAATTCCCGCAAGTGCGGCGATGCTTTGCGCCATATATTCTATTCCCACATAGTTGGGCACCGATTGGGTATTGTCATCAAAATAGGGACTGCCGGGTTGAATAAATACTTCGCTTAGCAAGGTATCTGGCTGATGCTCAAGCAGCCGGTCGATCAAGATCATGGGCGCGCGATGGGGCAGATAATCGGCCACATCGAGCAGCGCTAATGGGTAGTTTGGGTTGTGGGTGTTGCTCTGGTTCATTGGGTTACATCTCGGGGCGGCAAAAAATAACGCTGGCGTTACTGCCACCAAAAGCAAAAGAATTACTCATTACATAGTGTAGCGTGCGCACATGGGCATTATCGCTGTGAGCGGGGACAAAGCGCAGTGGCGGATTGCTATCGTCCCACAGCTGATCGCCCAACTGCGGCGGTAAGCGTCCACTTGGGTTACTGGCTGATAAGAGTAAATAACAAAAGGCCGCCTCGATGGCACCCGCTGCGCCAAGGGCGTGGCCTGTTAAGGGTTTAGTGGAGCTGGCCCAAGGTAAGTCATCGGCAAACACTTGGGTTAATGCTCGGCTTTCCATGGCATCATTTTTGATAGTCGCGGTGCCGTGCAGATTAATATAGTCGATCTGTTTGGCGCTAATATTGGCTTGGTTAAGCGCCATTTCGATAGCGGCGATGGCGCCAAGTCCCTCAGGGTGAGGCGCCGACATATGATGTGCGTCGCTCGACTCTCCCACACCGGCAAGCATCACATCGGCGCGGCCTCTGATCAGGGTAAACAGCGCCGCCCCTTCGCCAATATTGATGCCGTCGCGGTTGGCGCTAAAGGGTTGGCAGTGACCTTTGGAGATAGATTCTAACGAATAGAAGCCATTTAACGTCAATTTACACAGGCTATCGGCGCCGCCAACAATCACCATATCGCACAGGTTAGCGGCCAATAAGCGCTTGGCACTGGCAAACACCTTGGCGCTGGATGAACAAGCTGTCGATACCGTATAGCATGGCCCTTTAAGGTCAAAATAGTGTTGTAAAAAGTCGCAGCTATTGCCCAGTTCTTGTTTGGAATAGAGGTAATCATCGGGCAGTACTCCGTGCGCCGCGCGATAAGCCAGTGCCTTTTCGCCTTTGGCGATACCCGAGGTGCTAGTGCCTAAAATAATGCCAATGCGATCGGCGCCATACTGGGCTTTAGCCTGCGTCACTTGTGCCTCAATCTGCATGGCGGCCACCAAGAGTAATTGATTGTTACGACAGTCGAAGCGCTGATAAACCTCTGGGATGGCCGGCAAGGGCTCTGCGATGGCGCCGACTAATACCCGCTGCTGGGGGATCAGATCTTCCCGCCACTGCATCCCTTGGGTATCACCATCGAGCAGGCGTTGTAATACCTGCTCTTGAGTCTGGCCCAGTGGGGTACATAAGCCTAAATGGGTGATTGCTATCTCTGTCATCGTGTTGGTTCTTATGGTTTGTGAGAGTGGCATTAGGTTACTCAACCGGCGTTATGTGCAGTGTTAGTTGCGCTGGGATAACCGCCAGCTCCACCTGAGCTTGCCATGGTTGTGGCTGACTATAGCGAATATCAATAATGTTGACCTCGTTATCGTTAGCATAAAGCCTGCGGCACAGCGGCGCATCACATTTAACCGTCGCCATTGTCGCGCCTTGTAAATGGCGATTAACCGTGTCGGTGGGCCAATAGATAAGTTGCAGTAACCCCAGCAGGTATTCGGCTTTAAACTGCTCGCCGAGTATGCGGCTTTGTTGGCTGTCGAGTCGCTGACCATCGAAGGTTAAGGTAAATAGCGCTTGCCCCAGTGGCGCGAGCCCGACCAAGGTCAGCTGCTGCGGGCTGAGTTCGAGTTGGCTCAATAATTGGTGCCGATTGCCTGCGATGCTTAAGTTAACCTGCTGGCTTTGGCTGCGGGGTGGCTCATTGAGCAGCGGCGCTAAACAGTAGCTGACCTCACTGGCTAGCGGCATACAGGTTTGCCGCTGCAGATGTTGGCTACATCCGCTAAGGGCAAACACGATAAATACGCTTAGCGTAAAACCTAGGCGCTTAACTGCGGTCATTGGCATAGCTCGACAATCATATTGAGTCGCCGCTCAGACTCTGTCACAAAGGGGTTGTTTTCATCCCAAGCGTAGCCGGCCAAAATCGCGCTAATCATCTGTTTGATTTTGGGGTTGGGCGACTCATAAAAAATCACGTCCTGAAAACGGCCGTCATACCATGCCTGCACATAGGTGCGAAAGGTATCGACGCCGCGCATGAGTGGCGTGGCGTACTCGGCTTGCCAGTCAACGCTTTCCCCCTCTAGCTGCCTGACAATGCAGCGCGTTGCCATCGACGCCGATTGCATGGCGATGGTGACCCCAGATGAAAACACCGGGTCGAGAAACTCCCCCGCGTTGCCTAATAGGGCAAACTTGTCGGTTGCCAGCGTGCTGACGTTGGCCGAATAGCCCGCTAGGCGACCACATTCTCTGACAATCTTGGCCTTAGCCAGTAGCTGTTTTAGGTACGGCTCTTGGTTTACTAAGCGCATCAATATGTTGCTAGTATCAGTCTCTAAGTCGCCCAATAGGTGAGGCTCTGCCACCACGCCCAGTGAGCAGCGGCCATTACTAAAGGGGATCAGCCAGTACCAGATATCTCGATTATCAGGATGCACGCTAATTAAGATTTTATTGCGATCGAATGGGCGATTGCCCAGCTCAACCTTATCGATATTGTCTTCGATATGGGTAAAAATGGCGGTGCGGCTAGGTAAGCTCGAGGGGCGCTCTAACTGTAAGAGGCGCGCTAACACTCGGCCGTAGCCGCTGGCATCGAGCAGGTACTCGGCGCTGATGTTATAGGTGCGTTGGGCGCTATCGACAATGGTGAGCGTCGGCGTCGCCGATAAGTCAACGGCAGTTACCGTATCGCCATAGCGGATCTCAACCCCTTGCTTAGCGGCAGTGTCGGCCAATAATTTGTCGAAATGGCCGCGCTCGACTTGGTAAGTGGTGCCGGGACCTGGGGTGAATTTGTCGGTAAAATCAAACATGGTCGAGCGGCCTTGCCAATTAAAGGCAGCGCCATTTTTAAATTGGTAACCCGCCTGATTAACCGCCGCTAGCATGTTGGCTTCTTCTAGCATCTGCATACAACAAGGCAGTAGACTTTCGCCAATAGAAAAGCGCGGAAAATGCTGCTTTTCAATCACCAAGACTCGCTTACCTTGCTGATGCAGTAGACTGGCTGCCACGCTTCCTGATGGGCCTGCGCCTATGATGACAACATCATAATGGCCTGTGAGTGGTGCGTTAGCATGGGTTGAGTCGGTCACTTGTCTATCCTTGTGAAAGTGTAAATGAGGGGCGCAAGCACGAAGGTGAATGCGATACCCAATAATAGGGTTAAGCCGAAATAGTGTATTGCTGGCGTGTGGCTAAATGCCAATAAGCCAAAGGCCATTAAGGTGGAGCAGGCCGACATAAACACCGCCATCATCACCCCTTCACCCTGTTGGGTTTCGGCGAAAAATAGGCTGTAGTCTACCCCGATCCCGAATACTAAAATCAGTGCCAAGGCATGAAATAAGGTCAGTGGTGAACCTAGCAGCCCGAGCGTTGCTAGGGTCAATAACGCCGCCAATGCAGGCACCGCGGTGATCCATAACGCCAGCTTGATGCCAAATCGCAGCGAGAAAATCAACGAGGCCAGCACCAGCGCCAGTGCCAACAAGGCTAAGGTGAGGCCGCGGTATTTGGCCATCACGCTGGAGATATCGGCAACTTTATCCACCAGCTCTACCTGAGTGAACGGTGCAATACTCGCTTGCAGCGCCGCCAGATCGGTAATGCCGCCGAGCAATACTATGGCGCCATATTGCGGCGTAGGATCGGTACCGCTTGGGCTTAACCAGAGCGGGGCGAGCGATATGCCAGCGGGTGACGCCAAAAAGGCGTCGGGTTCAATCAGTAAACTGGCACTGTCTAGGTATTGTTGGTGCAGGCTTGGGGCTAGGCCTAGGTCGAGCCCTAGTCTGCCCAGAACCGTTTCAATATCTTGATAAATAAGGCCTTGTAGTTGATACGCCTGTTGCTGTTTTTGATGGCTAGGGATATAGCTGGCCAAATTAATCGCATTGCCTATCACGCCTTGCTGCTGCAGTTGCTTGAGCGGCTCAGCAAGTTGCTCGAGTTGTTGTAATAACGGCTGCGCGCCTTGGGCCCTGACCAAGATAAATTGATTATCGGTGCCGCCACTGAGCAACTGACGCAGGCGCTGCTCCTGCTGCACGACCTCAAGCGGGCTCTGTTGTAGGTTACGAATATCATCATCTGTAGTCAGTTGCACCAGCCCCCACAGACAGAGCATCGCCATAATTAGCGCCAGTGGCGCTGCCCCTTTGCTGCGCAGGCGGCGGTGCAGCAAGGCTAATCGCGTTAAGTAACTCTGAGCCAATGCCAAGGTGCTCGACCTTGGTTTAAGTGGGCTATTGGCTAATTTGGGATAGGCCAGCAGTAATGTCAGGTAGGCGCCAATTAATCCAGCCGCGCAGAAGATGGCGACCTGTTGCATGCCCGGAAACGGTGTTAAACCAATGCCAAGGTACGCTAGCACTGTGGTCACTATGGCCAAGGACGCCGCCGGAAACACTGCATTGATCGCAGGTGCTGCCGCTTGTTGTTGGCTGAGGCGCTCACAATAAAAATGAAAGCTGTAGTCGATGGCGATCCCAATCAAGCTGGTGCCAAACACTAAGGTGAGTAGGTGTAGCTCGCCAAACACACTCAAGGTGGTCACGCAGGCAAACAGCAAGCTGGTGGCGATCGTTAGGCTGGCTATCACTAATGGGAAAATCGAGCGAAACGCCAACCACACGAGTGCAATTACCCCGATAAGTGAGGCGGCTCCTAAGGTTGAGATCTCCTGCTTGGCTTGGGTTGTCGCGGCGCTGGCATGCAACAGTGCCCCCGCTTTCAGTACCTCGATGTCGCCAGTCATGCTTAACGGGTTAAGTGAGGCGTCTAAGGCGGTTATCTGTTGTTGCTGGGCGTTAGGATTAAAAACGCTGCCTACGCCTTTAGCCATCACTATGGCCCCGTAGCGAGTCTTCCCTGAAGCCTCTTGTTGGGTACTAAGCAAGATCCCTTGCGCGCTTTGCAGTTGTTGGCTTGGCGCTAAGGCTTGTAGGTTAGCGGGATACAGCAGCAGTGGATCTTGGCTCAGCAGCGCACTATTGGCATAACCAAAGGCGTTGTAGAGTTGGGCGAGTGCTTGCTGCTCTAATTTGTCTAGCTGACCTTGGCTGAGCAAGTTACGCTGCTGCTCGGTGAGTAGCTTAAACCTATGGGCAAAGTAAAAGTGATTAAACGCGTTGGCGCTATCGCTATTAGCGCTGCTGATGTCGGTAAAACTGTTTGGATGTTGCGCCAGTGCCTGCATGAGCCGCTTTGCGGCATCGATAGCTTGGGCCTGGGTGTCGGCAACTAACCCGATATAGATACGGTCGCTGAGTTGCTGCTCAACCCGGTCAATGGCCGCTTGTGTGAGCGCATCTTGCTGTAATGTTGGCAGCATGGCCAAAATATCGCTTTGCAGCTTAGCGCCTTGTTGCAGCTGCGCTGCGCCTAAGGCGAACATAGTCCCCAGTAGCAGCAACCACATACACAGCTTACTGTTGGCCGATAGACGGTCGAGTTGACGTGCGAGAAGGGCGATCATCGGCGCGCGTCAGGCCGGTTGTCGGCATCATTGTCGGTGGCAAAATTGTCGGTGCCAAATAGCGCCCGTTGCTGGGGCGATAATGGCTGCTCACTTATCTGCTCAAACTCAATGAGGCTACGATCGCCATTGCTATTAAGTAAGGTGAGTGACTTTATCTGGGTTTGCCCCTGCATCACCATTTTGGGCAGCGCTTGCGCTAGCATGGGATCTTTTGGGATCAAACCGAGTTGCCAGCCACTGGCCTCTTGGATGAGATGCAGGCTAAATTGCTGGCTGAGCGGCGCTATGTCGCCACGCAGCAAGGCACTCATCAATAAAGGTATGGTGCGTGCTAATGCTTGTGCTTGAGGGTTGTCATCGGCTCGATTGACCTGACGCTGACCGTCACTGTCGATCTGCACCAAGGTGTCTTGGCTCAGCACTAAGGTGCTGGCAAATGGGCGCAGCTGCACCCAAGCTAAACCTAAGTCACTTTGAAATACAAATTCGCCATGGCTGACAAGCGGGCGTTGCAGCACGGCTAAGTAGCGATATTGAGTAAATTGCCCTTGAGCAGTGTCGCCGCTGCTGAGCTGCTCGGCCAGTTGCCGCAGTGCGAGCTTATCTGCGGGCGTAGCAAACAAGCTGGTAAAGGTGCTATCGGTAGTAGGGCTGACCTGCTCGGCATAGCTTGGTGTGCTGAGGATTAAGCCCAGCAATAGGGCGCAAAGGTAGCGGCTTAAGGTGGCCATGGCTAGTCTCCGCTGCTGTCGAGCAGATGTGCAATCTTGTCGCGAAAACACTCTGGGGTCACAAAGCACAGCTGCTGGTCACGCATGTCGACCGCCGCTTGAATGGTATAGCCTTTGGTCAAACGCTTGTTGCTGGCGAGGTCGCGGACTTCATAGGTGATTTTAATGCGGTTTTCCCACTCGACCAGTGACGCGGTGAGCTTCACCTTTTGATCGAAGGTGCTGGGCTGCACATATTTGATCTGCAGATCCACAATGGGCCAACCATAGCCTGACTCTTGCATCTTGCGATAGCCGTAATCAATTTTATCCAGCAGCTGACAGCGGATCACCTCAAAATAGCGCAGGTAGTTACCGTGCCAAGTGATCCCCATGGAGTCGACATCATGGAAGGGGATCAGCATGTCCATTTCGGTTGTCAATATGGCTTTCATCGGCATCATTCCTTAGTGGCACACTTCCCATAACCCTTGCTGTATTTTATCGACCGTTTGGCGTAATACCTGCTCTAGCGGCCGGTCTTCGCTTAAAAAGTCGAAGTCAGCGCTCACCTGTTGCAGGGTTTTCGCCACCGATGGGGTCAAGGATGCTTGGCATAACTCTTGTTGGCTTACCCGCAAATGAATGCCTTGAGTCATGGCGAGTAAGGCGGCGGCCGCGACTTGTTCGGTTAACTGTAATACCCGCATGCAGTCTCGCGCGGCAATGGTGCCCATGCTGACCTTATCTTGGTTGTGACACTCGGTCGAGCGTGAAAAGACGCTGGCGGGCATGGTGTTTTTTAGCGCTTCGGCCGTCCAGGCTGATACGCCAATTTGCACCGCTTTAAAGCCATGGTTAATGGCGCGGCGATGGCCGGTCGCCCCCGACAAGTTAGCCGGTAAGCCATTGTTAAATTTGGGGTCCATCACCAAGGCCATCTGGCGATCGATAAGGTCAGCAAGGTTCGCCACTGTATTTTTCATCGAGTCCATGGCAAAGGCGATGTGGCCGCCATAGAAATGGCCGCCATGGAGAATATGCTCACCTTCGGCGTCGACAATGGGGTTGTCGTTGGCACTGTTGAGTTCGGTCTCAATAAACTGGCGCATAAACGGCAGGGCATCTTGCAATACGCCAATAATGTGGGGCGCGCAGCGGATAGAGTATCTATCTTGTAAGCGATCAGAGTTGCGTGGATGTTCATGGTGATTCAAATCGGCGCGGATCCAAGCGGCAATTTGGTTTTGCCCTGGGTGTGGCTTGGCGGCAAACAGTATCTCATCGAAGTGGTTAGCGTTGCCCTTAAGCGTTAACGAGGCCATGGCGGTAATGCGGCTGGTCAGGCGGGCTAAATACTGGGCTCTGTCGTATGCAAGGCAAGCCAGCGCCGTCATTACCGCGGTGCCGTTCATCAGCGCGAGCCCTTCTTTGGGGCGTAAGGTGAGCGGCGTGATGGATAGCTGGGCGTACACCTGGGCTGTCGCTTGGCGCTTGCCTTGATAAAACACCTCGCGCTCGCCGACCAATACCGCCGCTAAATAGGAGAGCGGGGTGAGATCGCCACTGGCGCCGACCGAACCTTCTTGGGGGATCACGGGAATAATATTAAGATTGAGCAAGGTTTCGATGCGCTGCAGCAGCTCATAACTCACCCCAGACTTACCCAGTGCCAACGAGTTGAGCCGGCACGCCATTACCGCGCGGGCCTGCATTTCACTGAAAGTGTCGCCGAGTCCGCAGCCATGAAAGCGTGACAAGTGCAGCGGCAGCTCATGGACCAAGTCCAGCCCCACGGCAACAGTGCAGGAGTCGCCATACCCTGTGGTGACACCATAAACCACGCCCTCTTCGGCCAGTAGGCTGTCGATAAAGCGGGCGCCTTTTTGAATCGACTCTTGGTAATCTGGGTGGCGGTTGAGTTTGGCCTGAGCGCCTTTGGCAATGGCCACCACCTCTTCTAGCGTCAATGAGCGTTGGCCGAACTCAATGAGGTTTACTGCGGGTTGCGTCATCTATTTATCTGTCCTGTTAGCGGTTGAGGGGCGAGTTACACTCGCCGCGCGCAGGTGCTCGTCATCCTTGCGCCAAAAATCGAAAAAGTTAAACCACTGCAGTGGCTCGCGCCGTGCGTAGTATTCAAGCCTTGCGCTGTAGCGGCCAATGGCTTGCTCTAGGCGTTGCATGCGTCCGGCGCGTGGCCCTTTCAGGGTGTCGCTAAAGTGTTCTAAATAGACGCGATAGCGGCCCTGCTCTCGCAAGCAAAACATTAAATATACGGGGCAGTCGAGTAACCCTGCCAAAATAAAGGGCCCCTGAGGAAATGGCGCAGGTTTACCCATAAAGGGGGCGTAAACCACTCGGCCTTCGCTGCGCGATGAGGTGCGATCGCCTGCGATAACCACTAACTCTCCTTGGGCGACTTTTTCGTGCAGCAGCATGGAGGTGGTGGGGCCCAGTTCGCTCACTTGGATAAGGTTTAGTGCGCTGTCTGGGTTGAGTTGTTTAAGTACCCGATTGAAGTTTTCGGCGTTCTCGGTTAACACCATCACATTGACTTTAATCTTGTGCTGGTGGCTGGATATCGCTCGGCACAGCTCTATGTTACCTAAGTGTGAGGCCAGCAATACCGCGCCTTTCCCCTGTTCAATCTGTTGGTTGAGTAGCTCGCGGTTCGCGAAGTCTACTTGGCTTATTTGTAGCCGATTGCACCAGGCATCGATACGGTCTAAGGCGGCATTACCAAAGCTGATGAAGTGTTTTAAGCTATGGCGCCACCCTATTTTGCCCTTGAGTTGGGGGTGTTGGGGTTCAACGCTTTTAACTTGCTGTAAAAATTGCAAAGAGGCGGCTCGAGCGCTGCTGCCGGTAAGAAAGAAATAGCCGATCACCGGATACATAATGGCGCGGCATAACCAGTGGCCGCCAATCTTATAGCTACTTGCGAGCAGCTTGATGCCCCAATAACTGCCGCGTTCGCTGATGCGCGACCAGTGTCTGGCTTGTTGTGGCTCGGGCTGGTGCAGCAGTCGCTTAGGTAGGCGTTTGAGCATGGTGAAAAACAGTTTGGTATGCAGGGCTGAGATGCGTAGGTTATCGCGTACCGCTTGGAAGTGGCTGCTACCATCTTCTGGATAAATCACCTTGGTGGGCAGGTGCACGATACGTGTGCCTTGCCAGTAGAGTTTGACTAAGATCTCGATGTCAAAGTCCATGCGCTCGCCTAGCGCCTCGGTTAAAAATAGTCGCTCTGTCGCCGCCAGCGGATAGACGCGAAAGCCACACATGGCATCTTTTATCTCAAAACTTAAGGTCTCTACCCAGACCCAAAAGTGGGTGATATAGCGGCCATAGAGACGGCCTTTAGGCACAGAGTCATCGTATTGCGGCTGGCCGGAAATCACCGCCTCTGGATGGGCTTTGGCGTGCTCGATAAAGGCCGGAATATCGTCCAAATCATGCTGACCATCGGCATCGACTTGCAAGGCGTGGCTAAAACCATCGGCGTAAGCCGCCCTTAGTCCCGTGGTGACCGCGGCTCCCTTACCCCGATTATAGGGGTGATGCAGTAGGGTAACCCAATCATATTGTTCGGCTAATTGGCTTAATAGGTAGCGGGTCTCATCGTTACTGCCATCGTTAACCAGATAGCAGGGCAGGGCCAGCGGCGCTAAACGCTCAAGGGTTTGCTTAATCGCCTGTTGATGGTTGTAATTGGGAATGACTAACGCTAATTGCATCAGGCGCTCTCCTCGAGTTTAGCGCCGCTCAGGGCGATACGACCCGAGCCAAAACGTTTGTCACCATCGTAATAGGCAAAGGTGAGTTTATGCTTGCTGGCATTGAGGCTGATTTTGAGAAACACCTGGCTGTTAGGTAATATAAGTTGCTGAAACTTTAGTACTTCAAGGCTGTCGACTTGTGCTTCATAGCCAAATTCGTGCGCGCCGAGTTGCACCGCCCAATCTAACTGAGTCACCCCGGGTAACACGGCTTGCTGTGGAAAATGGCCGTCGAAATAGGGTAGGGTTGCCGTAATATCGAGGTGCCATTCGACGCCATCGGCGAGTGTGGTCTTACCGATAATGGGCGGTAAACTGGACTTAATCATGGCTAAATAACTCGATTAATCGTTGATTATCACGCTTGCCCTGCGGGGTCAGCTCAAGCACCTCAGGATAGCGCCAGCGTCTAGGCAGAGTGACCCGTTCAAACTGGGTTAACAGGTGGGCTTTGAGCAGGTTATTCACCGCTAACTTACCTTCATTGTTGAGCAGTTGTTGCCCTTGAGCCGATAGTACGATGGCCGCGCCAAGCTGCATGCGTGGTTGCTCTAATACCATTAACATGGCTTGAGACACCATGGGGTGGCGTTCTAGTAACTGTTCCATCTGCACTAAGCAGATACGTTTCTCTTCAATTTTGACGATGCGGTCGAGTCGACCCAACAGATGAAACTCGCTGTCGCTGACAAGATTGACTTTATCGTCACATTTTAGCCAGTCGTCATTGTCCAGATAAGGCGATTTGAGCAGCAGCGCGCCATCCATTGTATCTTGCTTAATCTGGTGTGAGGCAAAAATGCGCCAAGGTTGATTGTCGGCGCTTTGACGGCGATAAGCGATGCCACCGGTTTCAGTGCTGCCGTACACCTCAATGGGCGGTTTGCCATAGCAGTGGGCGATTTCTGCTGCCGCTTGGAAATTGAGCGGCCCGCCAGAGCTAAAGACTAAGCTGGGCGAATGCAGCTGTGGCTGATGCTCGAGTGCTTCGGGAAGTCGCGACAGTTGCGCCGGGCTACTGATCAAACATAAGTTAGGAAATAAGCTAGTGTAATAGGTTAAGGTTTCTGGGTACTCCACCAGATCGCTCAGAAAAGGGCGACTGGCGGCTAACGGCCAGAGAATTTTAAACAAGAGCCCATAAATATGTTGGTGTGACACTGTCGATATCACGCTGCAATGGGGCAGGTGCGCCGCAAATGTTTGCTCCAGTACGCTGACTTCGGCATCGAGCTGGGCTAGGGTCTTGGTAATGGCTTTGGGTTGGCCGCTGCTGCCTGAGGTAAAGAGCACCAGTTCACCCACGACAGCGTTATCTGCAAGGGGCGGCCAGTGAGATTCGGCGCCAGAGTGCTCTTTTTTGAGCGTCAACATCAGCTTACCTTCACACAGGCAACTGTCAGACAAGATGCCGTCAAACTCGTGTGTCAGTTCACTCAAGGTGCCAGCTTGGGTATTGCTAGGTAAGATCAATTGTTTACCCGCAAGCAACCCCGCGCACAACCCTATGGCGAAGAGATCGCTACTGTCGCTTGCCAGTAACCAGCGCTTGGCGGGTTGCTCACTTAGGCTAGCATGCAGGGCGGCCACTTGGGCGGTAAATGCGCTACCCGTGACGATGTCGTGGTGATTGAAGCTGATAAGTTGCTGGCTCGAGGGGCCTTGAGACAGCCAAGTTTTTAATAGCTCTGTCATGACTTTGTTAACCACAGTGTTCGATATAGCCATTCCCCACCGAGTAGCAGCCCAATAAGCAGATACGCGATGAGACCGTTGTACAGGGTCCAAGTTGCTAAGCTGGTGTAGTGGGCCGTATACCAGGCCGCTACGCCGTTAACAATAAATAGCCCGCACCAGAGTTTGGTGACGTTGGCCAAATAGGGTATCGCCGCGTCAGGCAGCTTGGGTTCTTTCAACCTCGCCAGACGCTCTATCATGCTGGGGCCGTGTTTAAGCGAATAAGCAAACAACCCCAACATAGTCAGATTGATCACCACAGGATAGTAGAGTAACCAGTCGTTACGCTTGGCAATAAAACTGCCCGCGGTCAAGACGATGCCAGCCAGTAGCGGCAGGGCCATCGCCTTGACGCGCTGTTGTTGAATGGCTAAGCGTGCCACCAACAAAAGGCATAGGCTTAAAGCAATCACGCCTGGTGGCAAGTAATGCAGCCCAAAATATACGGCTATGGGGTAGCCCAATAACAGCAGGGTGCTAATTACTTGTATTATCAGGCGCATTACTGCTTAACGAGTCCTTCGATGGCAGATACTACATCATCGACCGTGCGCACCGCTTTAAACTCATCGGGTTGGATTTTCTTGCCCGTGAGTTGTTGCAGTTTGATCACCAAATCGACCGCATCTATGCTGTCGAGATCGAGCTCGTCATATAATGAGGCCTGAGGGGTAATATCTTGCGCTTCAATTTCGAACTCTTCGACTAATATTTTTGTCAGCATGTCGAGGATCTGTTGACGATTTTGCATGTAACCCCCTACGCGCGTTGCGATTCAATAAAGTCGGCTAAGCTAGCCACACTGAAAAAGTGTGCCTTGGTCGCTTCGGAGTTGGCTTCAATTTTTACATCGAACTGTTTCTTTATCGCTAAGCCCAGTTCTAGTGCATCTATTGAGTCTAAGCCTAAGCCCTCACCAAAAAGGGGGGCGTCGGTGTCGATATCGTCGATGCTGACGTCTTCAAGATCGAGGCAATCAATGATCAGTTGTTTAATTTCGTTTTGTAAGCTCATAATTAGTATCAAGTTGTTGTTTATAATAGTTTTCAAGATCTCGAGTCAGTTGACGCGCCATCTTGGCTTCGCCGCCTGGGCCAGCATCATACCCGATATGGGCAATGGTTTCGCCTACTTCAACATGCATGCCTATGGTTTGGCGAGGTATTTCATACCAAGGCTGCTGTTTGGTGAGGCCAACGGCATTGGTGCGCAATACAATTGGGATCAGGTCTGTTTTCGTCCGTAGGGCGATATTGGCCGCCCCGCGCGCAAATGGGTTGATGATGGCTCCTTGTTGAGTACGGGTGCCTTCGGGGAAGATGATTAGGCAAGTGCCCTGATGCAACACCGCTTGGCAATCTTTTAAGAGTAGATCAGCACCGCGATTAGGGATATAGCCGGCGCTAGAAAGCACGGCGCGTAACAGGGGGTTACGCCACAAGCTTTGCTTAACGATGCAGCCCACATTAGGCATTAGGCTGATAAGCACCACGACATCCACCAGTGTGGGATGGTTGGCGATAATCACTTTGCCCTTAGCGCCATTAAGGCGATGCAGATCTTGACTGGTCACTTTGATTACCCCTGACCAAGTCAGTAAGGTGACAAAGCCGCCAAACATCCTATGAACCGTACGCTGGACGCGCGCGGCTCGTTGCTGTGGATTGCTTGAGCATATCCTCAGCACAGGGATCACTGTTAAAGAGAGCAGTAAGCCTCCGAGGCCGAAAGCCACATAACAACTGACGCCTGCTAACCAGCGCGGAATATAGGCCAGTGAGTGTAAACCTGTGCCTGTTGTGCTAGCCATGGGAGAGTTGCCAGATGAAGCGGTTTAAACGCCCATATAGGGGGTGTTTGCAGGCGATAGCATGGAGCAGTTGGCCATAACTTAAGGGTGGCGCATCGAGATACTGTTGGGCGTTGGGTTGGGTGTGTAATTGCAGCAACGTGGCGGGTGGCGAGTCAGGCGTTGGCAGCGACAATTGCAGCGCGATAGCGATAGGCAGCTCAGGTTCATGGGTGAACTCTTTATACACATCAGAGACTGGCTCATCGCCAAATACCAGCAGTACATCGCTATTGTCCTCAAAAAGCTGGCCATAAGCCTCAATAAGAGCTTGTTCCAGCGTAGTTTCGCAGGCGGCGATAGAGGTTGAGGCCGCGCGGTTATGGGTCAAAATACTAAAGATACCGCTAGCAGTATTGTGTACCGATTGGCTAAAGCCCATGGGGGAAATGGGCTGTTCTTGCACAATATCTTCGAGGAGTTCGACGGTGCGATTGAGCTCGCCATGACGCGAAGCGAAAATGGTGCGGCATTGAGCTGGGGCATCACATTGAAATGCCGCATCGAGCAGCATTTTGGTCAGCTTACTAAAGCGTCGCCGCTGCATCGCAGGAACTTGAGGCAGTGTTGGTGCACTCGCCAGATGATCTTCATCGCAGAGCGAGTGAGGCCATTGTTGCCAATCGGCTATCTGTTGGTAGCGTGGTGACCAAGCGCCTGACGATTGGATCCTAAAGGTTAACTGCACTGCTTTGCCTCAATCTGCAGCGCACGGCTGCGTTTTCCATAACAAGGGAAGATGGGCTTTAGGCCGCATCAATTGTGCCATTGTACACCGATATGTAGAGAAAAAGCACGGTTTGCGCTATGCAGATGTTGCCCTGTTATGGCGGTAATTATGGAAGACCAAGCGAGATAAAATACAGCGCTAATCGATAAAAAAACCGCCTAGGAAGGCGGTTTTTTAAGTGTTGGCGGTAACTACTCTTGCAGCTGTTTTTTTAGCTTACGTAGCGCCATTTTAACTTTTTTGCTGTTTTCGGGGCCCATACGGATCATCAATTTTTGTGCATTGGGTAACGATTCGAGCTGTGGGTCGACAAACTTATAGTTAACGCTAACGCTATTGAGTTCAATGGCTTGCTCAATAATGGGCGCAGCCAGCACCACGTCAATAGCGTCGATCATGCGTTCGTTAAAACTGCCATTACTGTACCCGAGTTCATCAAACGCCTGGTTCAGTAGTGGCGTTAACTGTTCATAGGTGGTGACCAGTTGCTGCTCATCAAGGTTGCTAATAAAGTCGGCGTAGAGATCGTATCTGTGGTAACTGTCAGGATTAAGATAAGTTCTATTACTCACATCTGAGACAGTAAATTGGCTGTTAGGCGCCTTAAGTGGGCTAACTTTGCGGGCTAACTGCCCTTGGGCGATATTATCGACGAACACCACAAAGTGTCTGATGATATCTTTTTCAACTAAAATCGGGTCGATTTTCATGCCATTGGCGACGTCGAGTGTTTTGGCTTTCACATAACTATCGCTGTCGGCGAGTGTTGGAATGGGTGCAACTTGTGGTGTTGTTACTTGCGCAACTGGCGGCTCAACAACGGGCTCAGGCTCGGCTTCTGGCTCTGGCAGGTTAGCATCAGTGGGTAATGGCTGCTCGGGGACGATTTCGGGCAATGTCACTGCTGTAGGTTGTTCTGGCTCTGATTGGGTTTCTTTGCTGTCAAAGAAATAATAAGCGCCAGCGGCCACGATCAGCAAAATCACCACAATAGCAATTGTTAGTGCGCTGGCACCACCACGTTTTTCTTGCGGGGCAATTCTATCTTCTTGACTAACTTGCATGAGAGTTCCTTGAAAAATAGCTCGTGTTTGAGGAGGGGCCAACACGGCCTATCTCCATTCTGCAAAATTCAGTCAACTTGTCTAGCTAAGTTGGCTGAAATAAAAAATATTTAACTTCAACAAAGAATATAACCTAAGTTATAGCACTGATTAGGCTTGCACATATTGCTGCCTGTTCCCGAGCCAGCGCATGATGATGGCATCGACATTCTCTGGAGCCTGCTGCATCACGTGCTGCGCCAGTTTTTGAATATTGGGGATCAAGGCTTGATCGCGGATAAGATCGGCGATTTTCATGTCGACAATACCAGTTTGTTTGGTGCCCAGTACCTCTCCTGGTCCGCGTATTTCGAGATCTTTCTGCGCGATAACAAAACCATCATTACTGTCACGCAGTACGCCTAATCGCTTTGTCGCGGTTGCCGACAGCGGAGCCTTATACATGAGGACACAGTGACTGGCGATGGCGCCGCGGCCAACACGCCCCCTGAGCTGATGCAGCTGTGCTAGACCTAAGCGTTCGGGATTTTCGATGATCATTAAGCTGGCATTGGGCACATCGACGCCCACTTCAATCACAGTCGTGGCAACTAATAATTGAATCAACCCCGCTTTGAAATCGGCCATAATGGCTTGCTTTTCTGCGGGCTTCATCCGTCCATGTACCAGACCTACTGATAACTCAGGTAGTTGCTGCTTGAGTTCCTCTGCGGTGTCTTCTGCCGCTTGGCACTCTAATACTTCCGATTCTTCAATCAGGGTACAGACCCAATATGCTTGGCGATTATGTTGCAGAGCGGCTTGGCGGACTCGCTCAATCACCTCTGCTCGTCTGCTATCGGATACCGCCACCGTGGTTACGGGAGTTCTGCCGGGCGGTAGTTCGTCAATAATAGAGGTGTCTAAATCGGCGTAGGCGGTCATGGCTAATGTGCGCGGGATAGGCGTGGCGGTCATGATTAATTGGTGTGGATGAAAGCCCTGACTGATCCCCTTTTCACGTAGTCCCAGTCGCTGGTGTACGCCGAACCTGTGCTGCTCATCAATAATGATCAGGGCTAGGTTATTAAATTCGACCTTGTCTTGAAAAATCGCGTGGGTACCAATAACGATATGGGCTTCACCACTTTTTATCATGTCCAGAGACTGGCCGCGCGCCTTACCTTTAAGCTTGCCCGCTAGCCAACCCACGGTTAATCCCAGTGGCTCAAACCAAGCGGCAAAGTTATTGGCATGTTGCTCTGCCAGTAGTTCGGTGGGCGCCATCATGGCGACCTGATAACCGCTCTCAATCGCTTGTAGCGCCGCCAATGCGGCGACTAAGGTTTTGCCTGATCCCACATCGCCTTGCACTAAGCGCATCATAGGATGTTGCTGGCGTAAATCACTCTTGATCTCTGCCACCACACGTTGCTGGGCTCCAGTTGGGCTAAAGGGTAAGGCGGTTAAAAACGGATTGACCAGTTGGCCGCTACCTGTGAGCGATACGGCCGCGTCGCGATTACTGCGTTGCCTTAGCTGTAACATACTCAAATTGTGGGCCAGTAGTTCTTCTTGGATCAAGCGCTGCTGCGCCGGATGAGAGCCTTGTTCGAGTGTAAAAGGGTCGGTGCCTGTGGGTGGCCGATGCAGTAATTTGAGCGCCTCTATGAGCGACATCTGATTAGGTCGCAGCGCTGGCGGTAATAACTCGGCCAATGCGCCACTGTCGAGCAATGCCAACGCTTGGTCGGTCAATTTTATCCAGCTGGCTTGCTTTAGCCCTTCGGTAGTGGGGTAGATAGGGGTGAGTGTTTCACTGAGCCCTGCATCGCTGGGGCCATGTATGACCTTATATTCTGGATGGATGATCTCTACCGAATGTTTAGCGCGGCGCACTTCGCCATAGGCGCGAATAGTCGCTCCATTTTCTAAACCGTTGCGCTGGGCGACTGAAAAATTAAAGAAACGTAAGGTCATCATGCCGCTGTCATCGCGTACGGTGCAGGTGAGCATACGTTTGCGGCCTTGAATAATTTGCGATGACTGAATCACGGCTTCTATGGTGCCATAGCTACCGGGATAAAGCGCAGCAATGGGATAAATCTGGGTGCGGTCTTCATAGCGCAGTGGCAGGTGAAATAGGAGATCTTGGACTGTTTTTATGCCGAGCTTATCTAGCCGCTGCGCCATTTTAATCGCAACGCCCTTTAGCTCTGTAACAGCCATAAGATCGAGTCTATCCACGCTTTATACCCATTTGATTCATTGAGTCATTTAAACAACTATTGGCTCAATCACTGTAAATATATACATATATTATCAGAGTTTACTCTGAACGCAATCTTAGTCAAATTGACGTGCTGTGGGCTGCGACAGTCCGAGGGAAAAAGCACATGTGCGTGGTGAAGCGTGAGAGGGGTGAGGCAAATACAAATAGACCTAGGACTCTTGCCTAGGTCTATTTGTTGAGCTATTGGGTTTGGTGGCCTTGTTTAAGGCTGCTTCATTAGCGGTGTTATCCCATAGCGCTATTAATGAGATAACCCATATAGGCAAGGTAAGCCACTAGCAGTAAGGCCCCCTCGCGGCGCCCAATGCGTAAGCCTGTCCACGCCACAGGCAGTAAGATCAGCGCCAGCGCCAGCATCACACTCATATCGATAATTTGTAACCCACCCGAGGTAATAGGATGCACAAGTGCAGTAATACCTAAAATACCCAATATATTAAAAAGGTTAGAGCCAACAACATTACCGATGGCGATATCGCTTTCGCCTTTACGGGCCGCCACGACCGATGTCACCAGTTCAGGCATGCTGGTGCCGATCGCGACTATGGTCAGGCCGATAATTAACTCGCTAACCCCAAATTGCTGTGCCAGTGTCACCGCACCATCGACAAACAGCATACCACCGCCAACCAGCATGCTGATACCCACGGCGATGAGTAGAGCCGCTAACAAGGGATGTACCGAACTTGAGCCTGGAATATCGTCGGCTCCTTCCCCTTTGCTGCTGATATAGCTAAAGCCTAAATAGGCCACTAGCAATGCTGTGAGCAGTGCACCATCGAGCAGGCTGACATCGCCATCGTTAATCAAGCCCCAAAACAGTAGACTGGCGCCGATCATGATGGGGATATCCCGTTTGATCATTTGCGTCTGTACTTGTATTGGCCGAATAAGGGCGGTGATGCCTAAGATCAAACCAATATTGGCAATGTTAGACCCGATGACATTACCGATTGCGATACCTGGGTTGCCAGCTAATGCAGATTTAAGGCTTACAGCCAGTTCAGGTGCACTAGTACCGAATGCAACAATAGTTAATCCTATGATTAAAGGTGCAATTCCTAACTTTAATGCCACCGAGCTAGCACCGCGTACCAAGGCTTCTGCCCCCGCGGTCAGGATAATAAAACCACCGATAATGGCTAATAAAGTCAACATGGTTACCTCCAATAAACGTTAGGCGGCAAGGATAGGCTTTCGCACTCGGAAGGCAACTAAAATTTCGCACTACCAAGATTAAATTTTATTTAAGATAAGCGGTTAAATTAATAGTAAAAAAGCACGTCTTAGACGTGCTTTTAGCTGTTACACCGATTAATTTATGCCTAAGGGCTTAAAGTTCATCTTCCCAGCGGATTTTACCGCCGCGCAGCCCATCGACTTTGGCACTAAAGCGCTCTTCAAGTACGTGGCGTTTAATCTTGAGTGTCGGCGTGAGGACATCGTTGTCGATATCCCAAGGCTCACTGACGACCACTATGGCATCGACAGTTTCGTGAGACTCTAGATGCGGATTAACGCTGTCGAGTGTCGCCTTGAGTGAAGCGCGGATCTCTTCTTTAGGTTGTAGCGCAGCACCCTCTGAGAGTTGCACCAAGGCGATAGGGTGCGGTAAGCCCGAGCCTATGATGCAGATGAGCTCAACGTGAGGATCTTGTGCCAATTTACGTTCAATTGGCACTGGAGCCACATATTTGCCTTTAGAGGTTTTGAAGTTGTCTTTAACTCGTCCTGTGATGGTCACATAACCCTCATCATCGATAGCGCATAAGTCTCCCGTGTGGAAATAGCCTTCGGCATCGAAACTGCTGGCGCTGGTTTCGGGTTGTTTATAATAACCAGTCATTAGGCCTGGGCTTTTAACTAACAGCTCACCATTGTCAGCTTGCTTTATGCTGCAGCCTTCTACGGCGCGGCCAACGGTGCCAATTTTACTCACATTGAAAGGGTGGTTAATGATGGAGTAAGCGCTGTTTTCTGTCATGCCCCAGGCTTCGCAAATATCTAGGCCAATCTTGTGGTACCAAGTGATCAGCGAGGGGGGAATAGGCGCTGAGCCGGATCCCAGTAGATGACAGTGTTCAAGCCCTAATCCTTGGCGGATTTTACGCTTAACAATACTGCTGATGATAGGCACTTTTAGTAAGAAATTCAGTTTGGTATAGCCAATTTTATCGATAATATTTTTCTGAAATAGGCTCCAAAGCCTTGGCACAGAGAAAAACACCGTCGGTCTGGCACGTTTAACATCGTCGACAAAACTGTCGAGACTTTCAACGAAGGCCACACTACTGCCGGAATAGAATGAGGAGCCTTCCATCGCCACGCGTTCAGTAATGTGCGCCAGTGGCAGATATGATAGTAGCCTATCTTCTACATCGGTTTTTAGATCGCGCACCACGGCTTTACAGGTCCATTCAAAACTGGCGAATGTTTGTATCGCCCCTTTAGGCTTACCGGTAGAGCCCGAAGTGTAGATGATGGTCATTATTTTATCTGAGGTGATAACCGGTGCGTCAATCAAAGGCTGGCCCAATTTGAGCAAATTGTCCCAGTGATATTGGGCTGGCATGGTGTCATAGGGCATCGCCATACGCAGGATATCGCCGCCGACGCCAGCTTCTTGATCGGCCCAGTAATCGAGTTTGCCAATAAAGATGGCTTTGGCTTCGCTGTGCTCTAGCACGTAGCGAATGGTATCGGCGTTTGCCGTTGGGTAAATAGGTACGCTGATGTAGCCGCCATGCATTAACGCCAGATCGGTAATAAACCATTCGGCGCAGTTTTTCGATAAGACGGCAATCTTTTCACCTGGCTGCAGGCCGAGGTGACGCAGCGCTCCTGCAATTTGCTGCATTTTTTGCTGCACTTCTCGCCAGCTAAAGTCGACGTATTTGCCGTTGATGGGTTGTCTTAGGTAGGTGCTGTCGCCATAGAGGTCGACCCAATGCTGCAACATGTCGACCGGAGATTTAAAGTGTGAGTCCATCTGCAATTCCATAGTTATCCATAGGGTGAAAGTAAGCGCATCGAGTTGTTCTGTTTATATGTGCACGCTAGATGAGTATGGCGAATAATGTGATCTATGACAATTGTTTTTGCTTGAATAATAGACGAATTGTCATAGATTTAGCATTAGGATAACTTAGGTAGTGGCGTTAAATTATGCCGATAATACTTTACTGATCCGCGTCTGGATCGGGGGCGCGCATCCGTTGCCACCAGGTGTCATCGGCTACAATTTGTCCCTGATCATCGATGCGCGGGTAGGGGATGTTTTTACGCCGACAAGCCTTGGCGTAAATGGGATGACCCTGTTCAAATAGCATGGTTTGGCTGTAAGCGTCATCTAAGGTGCGCGTGCCATACATGCCTGCATGTTCGCGTTGACGCTGAGCCTCGTACATGATTAACGCCGATGCGACCGACACATTTAGTGATTGCACCATGCCCACCATAGGAATAATGATGTGCTGATCGGCAATTGCAAGCCCTGCTTCACTGACCCCATCGCGCTCGTTACCCATGATCACTACCGTAGGTTTGGTGTAATCAACCTCGCGAAAATCTACTGCGCTGGGAGAAAAGTTGGTCGCTAACACCTGCATGCCTTGTTGAGCAAACTGGACGGCAGCTTCATCCATATGGTAGTGCTTTATGGTGTTCACCCATTGCTGGCTACCTGAGGCAGTATTACCCGATACCCGCATTTCGATGTCGGGCCATACGGCATGGATTTGATGGATACCAACGGCATCGGCTGTGCGAATAACCGCTGCAATATTATTGGTTTTGTGGACTTTATCGAGGCAAACAGTAAGGTCGGTTTGGCGATTGTCTAGCATTTGATTGATGCGGGCGAAGCGTTCTGGGCTCATGGCGATTGGTGTTACTTGTCGGTCAAAAAGTAGCAAGGGCGCCGCGGCGCCCTAAAGGGTAATGGCTGGATTAAAGCTCCATCACTCCGTCCATTTCAACTAACGAATCTTTCGGTAGTTGCTTAACGCCAATGGCGGCGCGGGCAGGATAAGGTTGCTCAAAGTAGCGCCCCATTATCTCGTTGACGGTAGCAAAGTTGCTTAGATCGGTCATATAGATATTGAGTTTAACGATATCTTGCAGTGAACCGCCTGCGGCTTCACAAACGGCGGTTAAATTATCAAATACCTGAACCACTTGGGCAGCAAACTCATCACTGACCATCTGCATAGTTTCAGGATTTAACGGGATCTGGCCAGAAAGATACACTGTGCCGCCCACTTTAACTGCTTGAGAATAAGTACCGATAGCCTGTGGGGCTTTGTCGGTTGCGATAATAATCTTCTCTGCCATAAACATTTTCCTACTTATCGTTATTAATAGTTGTCGTTATGTCGACGGGTTAATAAATGCAGGCTAAGCGCCGCGCAACTTAACGGTTGCGCGAGGTACGCAATACTTCGGGTAGTACTCGAATACGGCGCATCACATTGGCCAAATGAACTCGGTCGGTCACCGAGATCCGTAAGTTAATCAAAAAGACTCTGCCATCACGCTCTTCGGTACTCAAACTATGAATATTAGATCCTTCGGCGGCCACGATAGAGGTGATTTTTGCCAGTGCGCCTTGATGATTGACAATTTCGATACGTAAGTTGGCTTGGAACTCGATACCTTCGGCGTTATCCCAATGCACAGGAATATATTTATCGGGTTCGCCCTGATAGCCACGAATATTGGCGCAGCTTTCCATGTGCACCACCAACCCTTTACCAGGGCTAACATGAGCAATAACGGCATCGCCAGGAATGGGGCGGCAACAGTTAGCAAAAGATACCAGCATCCCTTCGGCGCCGCGAATGGGCATCATATTGGCTTCTTTGTGTTCTTGGGTTTCTATTCTATCGCCTTTAAGACGTTGGGCAATAACAATGCTCATGGCATTGCCTAGACCGATATCGGCGAGTAAGGACTCGAGGTTTTTGTGCTTGGTTTCATGCACGACTTTGTCAATCTGTTCTGGTGCAATGTCTTTAAGTTTGACATCACCTAATGCATGATTGAGTAGACGTTTACCTAAAACCACCGCCTCATCTTCCTTGAGACTCTTGAGTAGTTGCCTTATCTTGGCGCGTGCCTTACCTGTGACGACAAAGTTAAGCCAGGCTGCGTTAGGTCTGGCACCTTTAGCGGTAATGATTTCGACGGTTTGCCCCGAGATCAACGGCTGACTCAAGGGATACGCTTGGCGATTGACGCGCGCGCCAACACAAGTGTTACCGACATCGGTATGCACTTCATAGGCAAAATCCACCGGCGTTGCTCCCACAGGCAGCTCCAAGATGCGCCCTTCAGGGGTGAAGACATAAATCTCTTCAGGGAACAGCTCAGTCTTAAAGTTTTCTACAAATTCAAAGGAGGTGCTGGCGCTTTGTTGCAGCTCCAATAGGCTTTGCATCCACTTGCGTGCTCGCACTTGGGTGGTGGTGCCTTGCTGTTGCGTGCCGGCGCCTTTATAGAGCCAGTGAGCCGCGACCCCTTTGTCTGCCATCTGATCCATATCTTCGGTACGAATTTGTACTTCAACAGGAACCGCATGGGGGCCAAACAGCGAGGTGTGCAGCGATTGGTAGCCGTTCGCTTTAGGAATGGCAATATAATCTTTAAACCGCCCAGGACGTGGTTTGTATAAGCTATGCATCGCGCCCACCACTCGATAACAGGTATCTATGGTGTCGACTATGATGCGGAAGGCATAGATATCCATGACTTCTTGAAATTGGAGTTCTTTATTACGCATCTTGTTATAGATGGAATAAAGGTTTTTTTCTCGCCCCTTTACCGTGCCTTTGATGCCCGCATCTTCTAAGCGGGTTTTTATCGCCACTTCAATGCGCTGGATCAGCTCTTTACGGTTACCGCGAGCCGCCTTGACTACCTCTTTGAGTACGCGATAGCGCATCGGGTAGTAAGCCTGAAAACCTAAATCTTCGAGCTCGGTCTTAATGTTGTGGATACCTAAGCGGTTGGCGATCGGCGCGTAAATTTCTAAGGTTTCACGGGCGATACGACGGCGTTTGTCGGGACGCAGTGCACCTAAGGTACGCATATTGTGGGTGCGGTCGGCAAGTTTGATTAAGATGACGCGAATATCTTGGGTCATCGCCATCATCATCTTGCGAAAGTTTTCTGCTTGGGCTTCTTTTTTATCGCGAAACTTGAGTTTGTCTAGCTTAGAGACGCCCTCAACCAGCTCACCAATGGCGGGTCCAAAAAGTTCGGACAGCTCTTCTTTGGTGACGGGGGTATCTTCGATAGTGTCGTGCAGCAGAGCGGCCATTAGCGTCTCATGATCGAGACGCATATCGGCCAGGATGCGAGCAACCGCAACCGGATGGGTAATATAAGGTTCGCCACTGGTACGCATTTGCCCTTCATGAGCATCGCGCGCAACCTGATAGGCCTGCTTGAGTAATTCTACTTGCGTCGGTTCTAAATAAGCTGACGCAGACTCCTTGAGACCTTCAAACAGATACAAGTGGCAGCACTCCTTATATAGCGTTGCGGCCTTCAGCGATAGCAGCAACAGCAGCAATTTCTGCCGCTTCACGTTCGCGCACAGTTTGACGCTCATCGGCATCAAGTGTGTCAGCGGTGACTAAACCAAGTTCGATTTCGCGCAGGGCGATAACCGTTGGCTTGTCGTTCTCTTCTTCAACCATAGGGTCTTTACCCTGCACGGCGATTTGGCGAGCACGACGCGCTGCAACCAGGATCATATCAAAACGGTTGCCGATTTGGTTTACGGCGTCTTCTACAGTTACGCGAGCCATGTGTTGAAACTCCAGTGATTATGGGTGAAAAAATGACGCAAAATTATACATTATGACAGTTAGTCTGCCAACAGATCGTTAAGCATATCATTTAGAGTATGAATTTGACCAGCGCGAGTAAGGCGTTGGCTACGAATAATTGCTTTTAAATCGACCTGAGCTTGCTCAAAGTCGTCATTGACTATGATGAAGTCGTATTCACCATAGTGTGAAATCTCAGAAGTGGCTTGTGCCATGCGGCCAGCAATCACTTCGCTACTGTCTTGACCTCGGCCAGTAAGACGGCGCTCAAGTTCAGCTTTTGACGGCGGTAAGATGAATACCCCTATGGCCTCTGGCATCATCTGTTTCACCTGTTGCGCGCCTTGCCAGTCAATATCGAGAAACACGTCGATCCCTTGGGCGAGCATCACCTCAATCGCTTCGCGAGAGGTGCCGTAGTAGTTACCAAACACTTCAGCCCACTCAAAAAAAGCTTGTTTTTCAATAAGCGCTTTAAATTCATCAACCGAGACAAAGTGATAATGTTGGCCGTCGACTTCCCCCACACGTGGCTGGCGCGTAGTATGCGATACAGACACTTTCATATCGGCAGGATTATCCTGCAAAATAGCGCTAAGAAGAGAAGACTTACCGGCACCACTAGGCGCTGAAATAATAAACAGGTTTCCGCGAGCGGTCATGAGCGTGCTATCCAAAAGCTGATTGATTTAGGTAGCCAGACATTATACAGCCTAGCGGTAAAATTAGGCTAGTGATTTAGCCTATTAGTGTCACTGTTTGTCCGCCAAAGTGGGTAATTTATGGTAGTTTTTAAGTTCTAGCTCAGAGTCGATAGCGTAGACTCTTGGCTGAACCTGTGAACCGATAGCCAATGTAGTAGGATTTTTATGCAGTTTAATACCTTTTTTTGTCGTCAAGGCGTGGATAGCAGTGTGCGTTTTGCGCTGATCAATCTCGCCGCATTCTTTGCCGTATTGATTTTCTATGTGCTACTAAACGGCCATGTATCGCTATTGTTAGTTGGGCTGGCTGCGGCATTGTTTGCTAGCTTAAGTGCTAAGCGTCGGTTGCAAGGTCGGCCCATCATATGGGCTTTTTTGCCTGTGCCTGGGCTGATATTGTTGAGTGTTGGCCTGATTAATGAAGCTAATACCATAGTTATTGGTTGTGGTGTGTTACTGGAGTTGGCAGCCTGCGTGTTTGTGGTGCTGCAAGCGCCAGCTAAAAGCCAATTTACGGCAAGCTGTTACGGCTATCAGGGGCCATTATCACCGGCGAATCGCCGCGTAAGGCGTGTCGAGCCTGTGATTGCTGGCGATGCGCGCGACGCTGTTATGTCCCTTGAGCTTGATGATGACCCCAATGAGCGCCCCTATCGATATCAGGGGCATCAGGCTAATGACCAACAATCTTTTGAGCATGCTATCGGCTCTAGTACTCACAGCGCGAGTACACATAATAGTGAAGCCCTCGCAAGTATCATAAAGGTGATAGGTCAAGGTGCTTTGCGTGCCATTAAGGTGATTAAAGCCCGGCCCCGAGCCAGTTTGCTTGGCGCTGGCAGCTTGATGTTAGTGAGCGCATTAGTGTTAATGTGGTCGGATGAACCTAGCTCTACCCAGAGTGTGCAGCAGAACAGCGCCGAAGCATCAGGTAGCATAAACCAAACGGCCTCTTATCAAGAGGCAATAATGCCCGACGGTTTTAGCATACTACTCGATGAAGATGTGCTGATGATCAGTTGGTTGGGTGAGCGCGGCGAGCCAGGATTATTGTGGTCATTAGCCACTGGTAAAGGGGATAGTAGCTGCCAAGAGTTAACCTTTAATAATGGTGCTCAATATCGCCCGATGGAGGTGAGTTTATTGCCTGACTCATCGACGTTAGCCCGATTTTCGCCGCTCGATACCCGAGCCATTCTTAACGATGTCGCCATGCGCGGCAGCCTTAAGTTGTGTGGGTATCAGTTTAGTCTCAAAGGCAGTCAGGCGGCGTTGGCGAAACAAGCGGCGTTTCGTCCCTATCTTTAGGCTAGTGTTCAACACTATGAACGGGTGATTAATCGGCGAGATCTATCACAGCTAGCTTTATACAATAGGGGGGGAATGGCGGCCATTGGCGCTGGTGTTCATCGTCATAACTGATTAAACTCGTCGGTTACATTTTTAATGGTCGGTGGCCAGCGCGCCGCCCCTAGTCCAGTTGGTTGTAGACAATGGTTGCGACGCACTCTTCTAGTACACCCGATAATGAGTTCAATAATGTCACGCTGGTGATCATGGCAGCTGGTTTAGGTAGTCGTTTCGGCGGCGATAAACAACTGGCAAACCTAGGGCCGCATGGCGAAACCATGCTTGAGCTCTCGCTGGCGAGTGCGATAAAGGCAGGATGTTCGGCGGCGGTGATTATCACCCGCGCCGAGCTTATCGAACCGCTGCAGCAGCGGTTAACCGCCTTGCCAGACGGTTTTGCACTGCATTTTTGTGTGCAACAAACCGATGACTTACCAGCCGAGTGTTTGCCTTTGCAAGGTGAAGCTAAGCGGCGGGGCAAGCCCTGGGGGACTGCCCACGCACTTTGGTGCGCCAGGCATTGGGTTAATGGCCCTATGATAGTGATTAACGCCGATGATTATTATGGTGATAATGCCTTTAAATTGCTGGTCGATGGCTTTAAACACGCTAGCGAACGGTGGCAAATGGTGGCTTATTGCCTCAATGAAACCTTGTCACAACATGGTGGCGTTAATCGGGGGATTTGCCAAACACAAGGGGACTATTTAAGCAGTGTCCAGGAGTGGCTCGATATTGCATGGCAAGGTGATAAACTGCTGGGACACAATGGTCAGCACCAAGCTGAGCTGGATCCACAAAGCCTAGTGTCGATGACATGCTGGGGGTTTTCGGTCGATATTTTTAGGGTGTTAGAGCAGGCCTTGATTCACTTCATCAAAGATAGTGGTCATCTTGCTGGCAGTGAATGTTACTTGCCCGCTGTGGTGCAGACTTGCCTACCGTCACAGCATCAGCAAGACCATAATATCAGCGTCAAACCGGTTTACGTTAATATTAGCGCCGACACCTGGATGGGCGTGACATATCCGCAAGATGCCCTCTGGGTCAAACAAAAATTAATGGAGTTATTGGGTGATTGAGCTTATTCGGCAGCAGGTGCTGCCCCACTTTGGCATAACCGATTGCGCTAAAGTGTCGCCCCTTGGCAATGGTCATATCAATGACACATTTTTAGTGCGCTCACCGCAGGGCGAGTTAGTCTTACAGCGGATTAACACTCAAGTCTTCAAGAGGCCAGAAGCCTTGGTGAACAACGCAAAAAAGATAGCCAGCCACTTGCAAGTGAAAGCGGCGTGCGGTGATTATCATTTAAGTGTGGTGGCACCTGTATTGACCATGGATAACGCCTTATATGTTGATTTAGCCGACAATGGTTTTTGGCGCGCGATTAATTACTTACCCCACAGTCATAGCATCGAAGTGGTATCTAATGAGCAAGAGGCTGAGTCAGCCGCTAAAGCCTTTGGCCATTTTTCACGCGCCTTGAGTGATCTAGATGCGACCGACTTGGAAGATGTGATCCCGCAATTTCATCATCTTCCCGGACGAATAGCGCTGCTTAACCAGGCCGCCACCCAAGACATGGTGGGTCGATTAGTACACTGCCAACACTGGGTTGATTTTGCACTGGCGCAGACTCATCTACTTGATGAATTGGCTCTGTTGGCTGAGACATTACCGCTGCGAACCTGCCATAACGACACAAAAATCAATAACATGCTTTACGATAAGCGCGACATGAGCAGTTTAGCCATCATAGACTTAGATACCTGCATGAAAGGGCATTTAATGTATGATTTTGGCGATATGGTGCGCACCTTTACCTCGCCCGAGGAGGAGGATTCCACCAACCTTGATAAGGTTGAAGTTCGCGAGTCGATATTTGCCGCTATCTGCCGTGGCTACTTAGCTGAGCTAGGTGATGTGTTAACTGTGGATGAAAAGCGCAGCCTGTGGCTAGGCGCGCGAGTGATCTGCCTAATGATTGGGGTCCGCTTTTTGACCGACTATCTCAATGGCGATAGCTACTTCCATGTGCAGCATGACACCCATAATCTCGATCGAGCGGCCAATCAGTTTACCTTGTATCAAAGCCTATTGAACCAACAAGCGACGTTGAAAAAGTATTTTCAATAGCCTGTGCACAATAGCGATTAATCAAGTAAAAGAGCGCAAAATAATGCGCTCTTTTGGTTTATGCCCGTTGAGGCTCCCGGCAATATTTGGCTAGGTTGCTCAAGATCAACTAAGGTGCAACTCATCCTCGCAATCACTATTAAAGTGTTGCATAAGCCCTTACACTGCTTACAGATTAATAACATTGGATAACCATTGATGGCCCCCATTATCTGTAACACTGCCCTAGAAGCTGTGTCTTTAATCGAAAGCGGTGAAACCCTGTGGACACACTCTATGGGGGCGACGCCTAAGGTGCTACTCGATGCGCTAGCGCAGCATGCGTTGACGATTCAAGACTTAACCCTATTACAGCTGCATACCGAATGTGCCGAGTCGCTTAGCTCATCCAATCTGAAAGGGCATTTGCGACACCGCTGTTTTTTTGGTGGCCTGCCAACGCGTCAATTGTTACAGCGTGGCGATGCCGACTATGTACCTATTTTCCTCTCGGAAGTCCCCAAACTGTTTCGCTCGGGCGAGCAACCCATCGACACCGCTATCATTCAAGTGTCGCCACCAGATAAACACGGTATCTGCTCTTTAGGTATCTCGGTAGAAGCCACCTTGGCCGCTTGCCAAGTAGCTAAAAAAATCATCGCTCACATCAACCCTATGATGCCGCGCACTCACGGTGATGGATTTATTCATTATCAAAAATTTGCCGCTGTGTATGAGCAGAGTATGCCTTTACCACAACACCCACTCGCTGCCAGCGATGTCACCAGTTTGGCGATAGGTCAAAATGTGGCAAAACTAGTGCGTGATGGTGATTGCTTACAAATGGGTATAGGCGCGATCCCCGACGCCGTGCTTGCCTGCTTAACCGAACATCAAGACTTAGGTGTGCACACTGAGCTATTTTCCGATGGCGTGCTCAATCTGGTCGAACTTGGGGTGATCAACAATAGCCGCAAAAAAGTGCATCCTGGTAAATTGGTCACGGGTTTTGCCCTCGGTAGCCAGCGACTCTATGACTATGTCGACGACAACCCATCGGTGATCTTTATGGATATTGAGCAGGTCAATGACACCTCGATTATCCGTAAAAATCCCAATGTGATGGCAATAAACTCGGCGCTGCAAGTGGATATTTCGGGACAAATTTGCGCCGACTCATTAGGCACGCGTATCTATTCTGGCGTAGGTGGGCAGATGGACTTTATTCGCGGTGCGGGCCTATCAGAAGGCGGCCGCTCGGTGATCGCACTGCCAAGCACTGCAGCGCGCGGAAGTGTGTCACGTATCACCACTGTGCTATCACCAGGTGCAGGCGTGGTGACCACCAGGGCTCATGTACATTACATCGTCACCGAATATGGCATCGCCAATTTGCGAGGTAAATCACTGCGAGAGCGAGCCCGCGCCTTAATCGACATCGCTCACCCAGATTTTAGAGAGCAGCTTTGCCAAGAAACCTTCGATATGTGGGGACTCACGGTTTAGTTCCATCTTGTAATAAACATATAGCCTCTGCGAAGGGGCTTATTCCCTCTTGAGTCGCACTACTTTGACTCGTTCTCTGGGAGCATTCTTTGCCAACCAGGCCGAAGCGTCAGCCCTAATAGACAAGCTAGGATACCGATAAGGTTATCCTGGTGTTTACTGTTATGGCATTGGTTATGTTGAGGTCTTTTGGCTGGTCGCGCATCAGCCCCTTTTCCTCAAACCTGTCACTCCTGTTTCGATGAGCTGGGACAGAAAGAAGCAAAGGGCAGCATTAGTATGACGTATATTTAGGTCTACTCATCAATAAGTTAGAAGCGATAGCAAATAGGCAATAGCCGGTGAAAAACCAGAAGCCGATTTCTAGTTGGGCGTGCATCACTATCAATTCGCCCATCTGATCTTTGGCGTTACCGGCGAGATAACTGACAATGATGGCGACCACAAATACATCGGCCATGCTCCATTTACCTATGGCGTCGATAACGCGTGTAAGTATTATCGCCGTGCTGCCCTGAGTGAAAAGCAGAACGGCTTGCGCCAGTAGTTTGAGGGTAGGAATAATTACCGAGAAGGTGACAATCAAGAGCCCGACCAACAGGTTACCACTTTGTATCAGGTCTTGTACCGTCCCCAGTATACTACGGTGCTTGCTATAAATTTCCACCTGGCCCTCCAGCTGGTTAAAACCGAGGAATGCTGATACCGAGCCGAGCAAACCGCGTGTTTCACTGTCTTGAGTCATTAACTCTATGGTGGTCTGGGCAAATTGGGATTTATCAGCGTGGCCATCTAGGCTTAACATTGGCAGGCTGAGACCGGGTATAAGTAGGGCTAGGGCGATGAGAATCACTAATAACTGTAGCCATTTACTCCGTTTTGACATGATTGCTCCATTTTTCTATGTTGCCTGTGGGTTGGCACCTGAGGATCGATTATACCCTATTTGGAGTGAACGCTAGCTGAATGTCGCCGCTCACGCTGGAGATATTTTTTATCATGCCAAGCGTCACCTTTAAAGTCTGGTTGCAGCCACAGGGTGATGCATTTTCATCATCTGGCTGAGACTCTTGTCGATATTGTCTATCTTAATTTTAGAGAGCAGCTCCGCCAAAAGACCTTCTATCATGTGAGGACGTACATTTTGGCTTTACAGCATCTCAAAACGAAAAAAGCCTCATATTGAGGCTTTTTGCTAAGAGCGAGGTATTTATTCTACGTTTTGGATCTGAATGTTGAACTTGAAATTTAAATCCTTAATATTCAGATTGTTGTGTTTATTTGGTGATAATTAACTAGGTTTTAGTCACCAATTTAGTCACCAAGTCTACTTTAATTAAGCTGCCTGTGCGGCAGTGAACATAAGTATTTTCCAGAGGGTGCGGGCGCGTTTTTTCTAAGCTGCCTGTGCGGCAGTGAACGGTGAGAGCTATCCAATGAGTGCACGACATTTTTTCTAAGCTGCCTGTGCGGCAGTGAACGCCCCCTTATTGGTTGTCTTGCGCTGACAACTTTTCTAAGCTGCCTGTGCGGCAGTGAACACAAACTAGTGTTAGTCCTGATGAATCACTGTTTTCTAAGCTGCCTGTGCGGCAGTGAACGGTTGATTAGGTTATTAAGATAAACTCTAAAATTTCTAAGCTGCCTGTGCGGCAGTGAACATTTACGTGTGATTTGATTGAAGTAATCAATTTTTCTAAGCTGCCTGTGCGGCAGTGAACGTAAGTTGTTTGCATTGAACGCAACGGCACAGTTTCTAAGCTGCCTGTGCGGCAGTGAACAGTGTTTATATCTCTTCCCTGTATACCGTTAGTTTCTAAGCCGCCTGTGCGGCAGTGAACTCAGTAGGATGCTGGGTATCACTCGCAGTAGTTTTCTAAGCTGCCTGTGCGGCAGTGAACACGCCAGCATAGTTAACGTGAATTTTGTCATATTTCTAAGCTGCCTGTGCGGCAGTGAACTCACCACATCGAGAGGCAACACGGCCTCTTAATTTCTAAGCTGCCTGTGCGGCAGTGAACGATAATTAATGGTGCGAAATTTACATTTTAACTTTCTAAGCTGCCTGTGCGGCAGTGAACTATAGATGAGCGCTCGCCGCCTTTATCCATCATTTCTAAGCTGCCTGTGCGGCAGTGAACATGCATCAGGCCCAGTTGCTCTGCTAACCCAATTTCTAAGCTGCCTGTGCGGCAGTGAACTAATCGCCCCGTCTATTTCGAGGGCCGATTAATTTCTAAGCTGCCTGTGCGGCAGTGAACCACTCCCAATCCATGCAACTGTTATATCTAATTTTCTAAGCTGCCTGTGCGGCAGTGAACTTGCTGATGCTGGTATCACTCATGATTTACAATTTCTAAGCTGCCTGTGCGGCAGTGAACTTACTGGTGGTAATGGATTGGAACCATCATCATTTCTAAGCTGCCTGTGCGGCAGTGAACAAGTGGTCACAAGCGCCGTTTTTTATTTCTCATTTCTAAGCTGCCTGTGCGGCAGTGAACAGTCGTTGAAGTCGCTAACGCCAGGTTGATTATTTCTAAGCTGCCTGTGCGGCAGTGAACTGTTATTAACTGCGGTGTTGGTGTTGACCGTTTTTCTAAGCTGCCTGTGCGGCAGTGAACCATGTGAAGATGATGGACTAACTCCGATTACATTTCTAAGCTGCCTGTGCGGCAGTGAACTTATTGTCATCAGTCAGTACCCCACCGATAGCTTTCTAAGCTGCCTGTGCGGCAGTGAACCTTGGCTCAATTGCTTTGTTATGAACGAGTCCTTTCTAAGCTGCCTGTGCGGCAGTGAACGATCATATGCTCAACGCAGTTGAGGGCGCAAATTTCTAAGCTGCCTGTGTGGCAGTGAACCACCCTCTCCTGATTCCTCTGCATTCACAGTATTTCTAAGCTGCCTGTGTGGCAGTGAACGAACATGCCTAGGAAGATTGATTGCATCTTGATTTCTAAGCTGCCTGTGTGGCAGTGAACTTTTTTTGTGGGGGGGGGCTTAGAATTGGATCTTTCTAAGCTGCCTGTGTGGCAGTGAACTCTACTGTTTTCACTAATAATCGTTATCGTTCTTTCTAAGCTGCCTGTGTGGCAGTGAACTCAAATCTAGCTACTAACACAAAAGCTTTTCTTTTCTAAGCTGCCTGTGTGGCAGTGAACTAAATCGCGCACTTTTTGCACCCGACCGAGCTTTTCTAAGCTGCCTGTGTGGCAGTGAACGGTATTCAGGACAAGGGCTCATTCTAGGGAGTTTTCTAAGCTGCCTGTGTGGCAGTGAACGGCATGGCTTGGGAGTGATAACTTTGTCAGTATTTCTAAGCTGCCTGTGTGGCAGTGAACGATCGGTATCCTCTTTATCCGATTCGTCTGGATTTCTAAGCTGCCTGTGTGGCAGTGAACTCATGTGAGGCTAATATAAATCTATAGGGGGGTTTCTAAGCTGCCTGTGTGGCAGTGAACTAGGGGGTTCACCTGAAAATTATCTCAGGAAATTTCTAAGCTGCCTGTGTGGCAGTGAACCCCATAAACAGCACTGGGTAAATATCGGCATTTTTCTAAGCTGCCTGTGTGGCAGTGAACAACTTATTCGATACGCCAAAATTTCACATCATTTTCTAAGCTGCCTGTGTGGCAGTGAACCGCGTCAAACAAGACGAATGAATCCATATCAATTTCTAAGCTGCCTGTGTGGCAGTGAACAAAGGGACAATTGAGAAAGCAATTAAGTTCATTTTCTAAGCTGCCTGTGTGGCAGTGAACCTGAATTCTCAAACGCATTAGATAAGAAATGATTTCTAAGCTGCCTGTGTGGCAGTGAACCTTCAAATGATTTTACAGTCAAAGCGCCAAGCTTTCTAAGCTGCCTGTGTGGCAGTGAACCCAGCTTGATGAGTGCCTAGATTTAAATTATCTTTCTAAGCTGCCTGTGTGGCAGTGAACGCGTTTTTACCAATCCAAGTTGTTTTGTTTCTTTTCTAAGCTGCCTGTGTGGCAGTGAACTGCATGGCTTGGGAGTGATAACTTTGTCAGTATTTCTAAGCTGCCTGTGTGGCAGTGAACCAAAATAAAACCACCGCTATCGAATGATGGGCTTTCTAAGCTGCCTGTGTGGCAGTGAACATTTAGACGAGGTGTCTGTAATTCAGTACGACTTTCTAAGCTGCCTGTGTGGCAGTGAACCTCTGTTTCTGGCTCTTTTGAATCATCAGTTATTTCTAAGCTGCCTGTGTGGCAGTGAACAGTGTGTTTAGCCCTGCAGACGTCTTGTCAACTTTCTAAGCTGCCTGTGTGGCAGTGAACCTCTGTTTCTGGCTCTTTTGAATCATCAGTTATTTCTAAGCTGCCTGTGTGGCAGTGAACTTTACGTTAATACCTTCGCTAATGTTTTGGCATTTCTAAGCTGCCTGTGTGGCAGTGAACAGTGTGTTTAGCCCTGCAGACGTCTTGTCAACTTTCTAAGCTGCCTGTGTGGCAGTGAACTGGGTATTGCCTTAGTAAATTATTGCTTAACCTTTCTAAGCTGCCTGTGTGGCAGTGAACCTAAGACTGGAGAGTTCAAGGGTGGTATTGATTTTCTAAGCTGCCTGTGTGGCAGTGAACTTTGGCCCCCATTTCATTTGCCAAGTAACCAATTTCTAAGCTGCCTGTGTGGCAGTGAACGAGCTTGAGGCGGCGGGGTACACTATCCCAGTTTTCTAAGCTGCCTGTGTGGCAGTGAACATCTTTTCAAACGATACTGGTCTGAAGGTGTTTTTCTAAGCTGCCTGTGTGGCAGTGAACGAACAGAACGGCACCTACCTACTAGATAATTGTTTCTAAGCTGCCTGTGTGGCAGTGAACACGATTTAGCCTCGTCTTTATCTTTCTTTGCTTTTCTAAGCTGCCTGTGTGGCAGTGAACCAGCCACCCCGTAACCATAAAGATTATTTTAGTTTCTAAGCTGCCTGTGTGGCAGTGAACGAACTGTTGTCTTTGGTGTTGAAATCATTCCTTTTCTAAGCTGCCTGTGTGGCAGTGAACGTTATCCCGCTGGATTGCTATTTTCTCTTTCGTTTCTAAGCTGCCTGTGTGGCAGTGAACTACGTTGAACAGCTTGATACCACGATCTTAGATTTCTAAGCTGCCTGTGTGGCAGTGAACTTAATCTGAGTTCGGTCCAAAAAATCGACCTATTTCTAAGCTGCCTGTGTGGCAGTGAACATTTGACCGTGATAAAGTTTCCGTTATCTATATTTCTAAGCTGCCTGTGTGGCAGTGAACGACGGAATTTAATCACTTCGCCTTTGTTTCGTTTTCTAAGCTGCCTGTGTGGCAGTGAACATAGAGCCAACCATCAAAGTAAGTGCCATTAATTTCTAAGCTGCCTGTGTGGCAGTGAACCACGCATAATTCCCTTGAGTATCTCGCCTATCTTTCTAAGCTGCCTGTGTGGCAGTGAACAACAATCGTCATTCTGATTGTTTTGTGGTTAATTTCTAAGCTGCCTGTGTGGCAGTGAACTGATGACATCACACAGAATGGTCTAAATGTTATTTCTAAGCTGCCTGTGTGGCAGTGAACGAAAGTTACAAAGTCGGTTGTGTCACCGGTGCTTTCTAAGCTGCCTGTGTGGCAGTGAACCAGAAAGAAAAAGAAAGTAAATTTACCATTGGTTTTCTAAGCTGCCTGTGTGGCAGTGAACGGCTTATTAATCCAATTATGAAGTCTGCTGTTTTTCTAAGCTGCCTGTGTGGCAGTGAACCCAATAATGTGACATGTAACAAAAAACATTAATTTCTAAGCTGCCTGTGTGGCAGTGAACTATTATTTATATTATTTGTCCCCCACTTATACTTTCTAAGCTGCCTGTGTGGCAGTGAACTCTTTAGAACTTAAAGACCTCGGTCTTTTTCACTTTCTAAGCTGCCTGTGTGGCAGTGAACATTGAAATGAATAATGAAATATTTAATCCGCTTTTCTAAGCTGCCTGTGTGGCAGTGAACAGTCACCTTTGCGGATCAACTCGGGACGTAACTTTCTAAGCTGCCTGTGTGGCAGTGAACTCGTACCGCTTAACAATCGCGTCGTCTTGGTCTTTCTAAGCTGCCTGTGTGGCAGTGAACTTACCACCACTGCGGTGCGCGGGTCGCCGCTGTTTCTAAGCTGCCTGTGTGGCAGTGAACTCCACGCTCGACAGGAACGGCGTAACGCTTTTTTTCTAAGCTGCCTGTGTGGCAGTGAACTTGTACGCCGCAGGATACAACAGCGCGCAGGCTTTCTAAGCTGCCTGTGTGGCAGTGAACAATAGACTATCAGTATAAAAATAAGTTACAACAAGTCGTTAGGTTAAAAACTTCAATTTAACCTTATAAAAAACGACCCGTTGTAACTTGCTGTTTTTATATTATATTTTTAAAGAGCAAAAAATTATGGTTATTTGGGATAAAAATCAACCTTCAAACCAAGGCACTGCAGATTGATGTTCATCTGAGCGTCGACTTAATCCATGACAAGTAAATAACCATGAGCTATCACTCGGTTTTATGGTCTTTTGACATTCAATAAACAATAAAAACTTTTTATGTTCAGCAGGGCTTAGCGCTTTATCTGTAGATAAACTACGTAAGTTAATAAAGGGTAATGTTGATTGCTGCTCAAGGTTATCTATTGACGCTAACAAACGTGTTTTTACTTCAGTAATGTCAAAGCCGTTTTTAGTGGCTATGGCTGCCGCTCGCAAATCAACATTTTTACGTAGCTTATCCGGCGATTTAAACTGTTTACGCTTAAAATAAACAAATTCATTCACATCGTTTGGCACTGCTTTTAGTGCTTTTATGTGCACATAATCCGCAAGACGCCCTAACCATTGATTAACGCTTAAATTTGTCAGCTCCTGCTCGCTCTTAGCAAACAGCCTTAATTTATCGCCTAGCGGAAAGTCCTTACTGCCGTATTTAGGGAAAGATAATCCTATAGCTGAATCTTTCTCACTGACTTTGTTTTCTACCAACATAAGGTGAATTTGTTGATACACTTTATGCCACAAGAAACCAAGATTCGTTTCGGCGTCTGGTAGTAAAGTGATGTCGAGGTAGTAGTTCATGCTTACTCCTTATTCGCCAAAAACACCACCGCGAATCAACATAGCCATAATGTAATGTTGTTGCTCGAGGTCTGGCTCTTTGCCTTTTAGCATCCAGCCATCAAGCAGCTTATAGAAGTCCATACTTTCTTTTGGCTGACGGTATGCTGCACCACGATTTGTAACCGAACCATAAGGTTCTACTGCTATTGCTCCAATTTCACCCGCTTCAGAATGCCATGTATCAATGGTACGTAATGCATTTCCTATTTTTTGTGAATGCATTGCTGCTTGGCCATCTAATTGATATAAAAACTTACTCTTATCGCCTTTGCCCCCACCCATTACTAATTCTTGTGACGGGTATACGGCTTGTCCTTGCCCTAGCTGACTATAAGCTTCTACTTTAATCAACGCGTGATCTTCGGTCAGCCCTAGCTGAATAATTTTTGCTAATTCATCTACTTGTTGGTTTTCTTCAAAATCACGAAGGCTAAATTCATAACTATTAAAGGTAAATTGCTTTCTATTTTCTTTATTGCCCGCAGTAACAACCACTTTAACCGCTTCAGCACCTACACGGTTACGCCATAAAAAACGTCCATTGGCAATGTTATGTGCATAACGTTTCGCTAACTCTTTAAATTCTGTTGAAATTTGGTATTGCTTTACTTTTTCAGCTAGTGCACTTTGATATGCAGGATCATTGCAGGTCGAAGGAACATGTAAGTTGTTTAACACGCGTAGGGTAAAGACTAACTTTAATGTATCTGCACTGTGAGGTAATGCCGCAACATCAACCGTTTGTAAGTTCGCTTTTGATACTTCGGCATCCAGCTTAGCCGGATCATTTGCTACAGCAGCTTTAAGACGGTTTGAAATAGTACCACGTACTGCTTTTTCGCCCACTAAAATAGGCTGCCATGTGTTTTCATCAATATTCCCTGCGAACATCAGGGCATCAGATGGGATTAGTTTTGCTTCAAAAGCTAATACTGAAGGGGTTTTTAGTTTTACGTCTGCCATGATTAAATCTCCATTTTTTATAAAAAGTCAGGGTCAAATACAGTATCACTGGTTTGTAATTCTGTATCTGGTTCTAAAATCGTTGTTATGTTTGATGCTGTTTTGGCAAGATACCAAGGGTGTTGATGGGTATAACGCCATACGCCAGTATTAATCTCTTTTAGTCGGTGTACACTTTGCCACTCGCCAACGCTATATGCAGTTTCGGCAAATGCGACTGGTACGTTTTTATCGCGCACATTATCGACTTCACCGGCTGAATACAGTTCTGAAATAGCGAAATAACCTGCCGCTATGGGCACTAAATAACCTGCATTGGGTTTTGCAACATAGTCCCACGTGGCTTTTATTTTTGTGCTTTCGTCGCTGTCTGGCTCTGGCTCCGCTTGAGCATTATCACAATGTTGATTTTCAAGTGCCGTGGCTTGGAATTTTAATTTGGCAAAATCGCACCACGCATCAAATAAGCTTGCATTTGGTTGCTTAGCTTGTAGTGCTGAAAAATGCGCTTCAAGGTAGTCACTTCTATCTAGCAACACAAAGCCCGGCATTAAGCGGCGCAAGGCTTGTTGTTGTGACGGCTCGTCATTTAACAGTTCACACGATTCAAAATCAGTTATCTGTCCACCGGCTAGGCGCATAGTAGGAATTGAATTATTTAACTCTTCTTGCAATAGCTGCTGTGTCGTTTGATCGCCTGCAACTAAACCTTCCACTTCAATCAATAAAGAGATTTGCATATTCATGCGACCTTCCTCATTAATAGGGGCTGTAGTACCTTGTTGAGTAAGTGGGTTACGCGTTAAAGCGAAAACGTAATCTCCCCATCCTTTAGGCTGGCGAGCATGGACGTTATTTTTATGACTGATCACTGCTACACCACCAAACTTCACTTGAAGGTTTTCTGGTAGTTTTCGCGATAGCGCATGAGCAAAACCTAAAAAATTAGTGATAGCTGGAAAACCATAAGTTAAGCCTGCAATCGCGTTAGCATTTTGCACGGTAAGTTTTTTAAGCAGAATATATTGCTGCATATTATTGTTCCCCCAACTTTGGCGTATGGCGCTCAAAGGCTTTTAATTCGTGTAAACACAGCTTTTTGAAGTATTGTTGTTCAACATCTCCCAATAAATAGTGCTGTTTATTTTCAAGTTTGCGCAACAGCCAAAGTGAAAAGTCGTTGGCAATAACGGCTAGCCAATCGTTCTTTTCGCGCTCAGTTTGAAAAGCAGCGCTAGGGTTATTTACATCTAGCCAAAGTGCGTGTTCTCGCTTCATTTGGCATTCATCATTATTTGCCCACCCCGCGTGTTCGGTTAAGCTTTGAATTTGCACTGCATAATTAAACAAGCTGTCGAGTAAAGGCTGAACAAAGCCATAATCACGTTTATAACGCGTTTTAAAGTTTCTATCTTGCTCAGTAAGCCCGATTAAAAAGGCTTTAAACTCACGAATAAGCTTTGACGTTTTAAAACCAAATTCACGATTGAATATCGATGCACTGGTTAACGGTGGTTTACTCTGTGCTTGGTAGGTTGGCGGCGCGCAATTGAGCAAAAAACATTTCCCCCCCCTTTCACTTTTACTATTTAAAAGAGAGATGTTTTGAGGCTGCGAGCCGCCAAAAATTTGCACTGCAGTTGCTGGAAAGCTCTCATCCAACGCTTGATGGAAATTCCCTTTTCTTCGCGCTTCTCGTATATCTTTAGACTCGCCAAAACGCGTTTTAGTAACCTGTTTGTGTAACTCATGAGCAAGTGACGATGAAAACAGCGGGCACAATAGATGATACTTTTCAGCGCCATCTAAATTAACAGGATAATAAAGCTGTTTTGTCAGGGTATGCCCTGAGCGCTTTTCATCACCTAACGCTTTTTCAAAGCCAGACTGCCACTCGGCAAGTAGCGCAGTGTCATCGGTAAAGGCCTTTAAAGCATCAACATGCTTATTTTGTAACTGATCAATTAAACTTTTGCCGTTGGCAGTTATTTTTAAAAACTTGGCAACATCAAGTAAAGCTGCATTACAAACTGCATCTATTTCTTTAGACTGCAAACTAGCCGTCGTGACATACCCTGAGTTTTGTTGCTCTGTGGCAGTCACCAGAATACTACTAGCTTTAGCGTCACTGTGGGTAAACTTTGCGGCATGTGTCGCTAAACTTATTTGCTTTGCTCGCTTAGCAGCATCCGTTAACCAATCAACAGGCTTAAATGCCGCTTCAATCGGCGCTGCTGCTTCATGGTATTGCGACTTAGCCATACTGATTTCGGTAGCGTCGTCACTTTTTTCTAGCACCTTATCGCGCGCTTTTTGTAGCGGCTCTAATTTAGTTATTTTGCGTTGCTCGATATAATCGGCAATCGCCTCACTTAAGGTCAGTTCCATTGGTTTTCCTTATTTTTTGTTGTTCATAAACACCTAATTGCGGGTGCCATGACCATGTGATTAGTTGCTCTTTTTTTTCTGCTCTTAAATTTATTTCGCCTAATTGCTGACTGGCTTTTTGTTGGTTGCAATTCAGTGCTTCTGCAAAGTGTTGATAAATATCTGTTGGAGTCTCTTCAAACCACCAATAACAGCCCTTTGCTAAAGTAATGTCGTCATTATTAAAACGACTGTTTTTTGGTGTATAGCTGTAGGGCTTTTGCGTAGCATCTAACTGACTCCACGTGAGCTGCTCATCTTCATTAATGCGTAAAACAAACGCTTCTTGCATCTGAGATTTTCGGAACTCTGTTTGGCTAATAAACTCAGCATTCCAACCAGCATGTGCCGCGGTGCTGTCGCTCCACCATATATCGGCTTCTTTATAATTTCGGTAGAATTCTTTTTTAAATTTCCCACCGTCCATTGCTTCTAAATGAAAACGCAATGCACGATGCTCTTGTACCATAAATTGGCTCGTTGCTTTTGCAGCACCATATTTTTCAACCACTTCAAAATCACCTAGGGTGAATTTAGGTTCTATGATCCGAGATATCGCTGAAATATGAGTTAGCTCGTTTGTGACTAATTCATTTAGGTTGTGCTCTGCTAATGGCAGTGCTTTACTTTCAAATCCTGGTTTGCAATAAGCAGGGGTTTCGTTTTTTAACGCGCGGATATTTTTATTCAATACCCGAAGGTTACTGGTTTTTGGTACTTGCTGGCGGTGCCTCTGTACTCGCCCCGCTAACTGAATAATGGAACGCATCGAGCTAGGCTCGGCTATCGCCCAGTCGTAATCATGATCGCGCCCAACTTCAACTACGGATGTACCGAGCACAACAAAAATATGGTTGTTAACTGAGCTATTTTGTATAGCTTGTCGTATTTCTGGCTGTTGCCATAGTTGCTGTTCATCGTGGCGATTGAGTGCTTTATCTAAACGACTTTCTTTAAATGAACGCAATGCCAAAGGAAACTGCGAATGATAAACACAAAAGTGAATATGATGATCTGCTTGAGGCGCCGTACTAGTTAAACATTTAGCCACCTCGATCATTGGGTTAATATTGGCCATACGTACCACACCTAATGAGACTTTTTTACCCGATGAGTGAATAACATGGTGGGCATTATGTAGTTGATGTATGTGTTCATAAATAGTGTGAGCGGTACAGAAATACTCGCAAGGAACAGAATGATTATCTGCGCGCTCTGATGCTAAAGGCTCTATATTGATGATTTCACCTTTACGTAATATTTTTTGCTCACTGGCGAGTATTTCTACGCGCTTTTCAACAAACTTTTTGTGTGTTGTGATGAAGCTTTCTTTGTTTGCGATTTCGATGGTTTGGCTTTTAAATTCATCAAACCATGCACACCAAATAGGTAGCTCTTTATTTTGAGGAAATTGTGCTTGATTGAAGTGCTGACGCCCTGATTGGTAAGCATTAAATAACGCTTTTATTAATGAAGGCGGTAGCGTGGCTGAGGAAAGTAACACCCGCGAACCAAGCATTCCAGCCCAATTAACTAAGCGGCATAATGCAGGCAAGTCTTCTAAACCAAAATCGTCAGGTTCATCCAACACTAAATCAGATGTGAGTAAACGTAACATTGGGGCTATTTGTTTTCCGCCTCGTTTGCTCTCTGTTGCTGGCATGAGGTGGTCAATGGTGCTCACTAACACAGGCGCACTAATTAGCTGTTCTAACTTAGGGCTAGCGCTAAGCCAATGCTTTAAACGGCCATCGTATATTTGACCGTCATAACTAACAAATAGTTGATCAAATAACTCATCGGCTGATTCACTTCCAGAGTTTACTTTTTCCGGCTCTTTATTAAGCTGGTGTAATGTTTTAACCGCTTGAGAGCCGATTAATACTGCTAACTCGTCATCGCCGAGTTTCAATAAATCACGGTAAGCATCCCCTGTTTGTAGGGTAAGGGTACGTAAGCCGAGTGCAACTGAAAATCGACAACCTTCTCTTTCATCTGACAAACCATACATAACGCGGGCATTAGCAATTGTTTTACCACAGCCCGTTGATGCCATATTTACACCAAAAAAACCTTGTTTTTCAGTCGATTTTGAAATTGCCTTTGCATGAGAAAACGCCTTATCCTGCCAACGATATTTATCATGTTCGGCATGCTTACTAAATAATTTATGTTGTGCTATTACGGGCAGCGTATATTTTAGCGCAGGTAGATTTTGTGCAAAGTGCTGTGCATTAGCTGCAACACCAATATTATGTTCATCAAGCTGTTGCTTGGGCTTATGACTTGTTTGCTTTGCGTTTTGTCTATCCGTATTGGCTATCGCTTTGTATTTTTTATCTCGCCATACTATTTTTGACTTTTCAATTGGCAATGAGGAATAGTAGTGATCAGCAAGCATTAGCGACAATCTCGCCATGTGGCTGACAAAGCGTTGCTCAAACCACTGTATTTCGCCAGTAAACAATAAAGGCGTATTTAAAGCTCGCTTTGCTAAACGGCTCGCTTTATGTTGCCAAGGTTTACTGACAAAGGGCGTACCTTGCGTAAATAGCCAGTTTTGTGAAATGGTTTTGGCGCTGTATTTATCAAGGTCAAGAGCATTGGGCGAATTCCAATGACAATCAAAGCAATGAGACAACCACTTATCAATATCTTTAATTTGGACTGCACCACCATTGGCCATAGGTAGTCGATGATGCGATACAATTAACCAGCCAACTAACTTTGCAAAAGGAGCAAGGTCGTCAAATGCACCTTGATTGCCTTTACCATCAACAAACAACTTTCTGAGCACGTATTTTTCTACTTCAACACCTTGACTATTTTCAAAAATACTAACTAATTGATTTAACCATTCATTATCTGTTTTACCCTTTGTGAACGCTTCAAATAGACGCAGTGATACCCATTCATGGCGATAAGGCTCTCCTTTTGATTCAGTTAAACCTTTTAACTTTTGTTGAAATAAATCATTGGCTTTACCAAAGTCATGAAATAACCCTGCAATACTTGAGGCCAAAACCACTATTTCATTTAAATACCAGCCTTGCTCCCATTCTTTATGATCTAAGTTAAGAGAGGTTCTATTCACTGGCACTACACCTTGTTCATTAAATTTCAATCTATTCCCTACCACCCACAATAACTGACTACGTGAACGACTTCTGATCCAATGGCAACTCACAGCTGTGCTGCGGCTGGCTGTTTTGCGTAGCATTTTTTTAACGGTGAGCAAACCATCTTCTGTTATAAGAGTCTGCCAAGTGTTGTCGCCGATGCGGTTGGCGAAAGCATCGAGTACGCGTCGTGTTTTTTTGAGCGAGTTTTTTTCGCACTGACTGACAAAGGTGACCATCATAGGTTTAGTGCCTCAACGTCTTCATTTGAATAGTTTTGTAAGGCAATTTGTTTAACCGTATCGAACATAAAGTCGAGGGCTTTGTGGTCGGTAAAGGCTTGCAATACTTGTTGGCGAAATTCTTGCTCGGTGGCATTTTCTTTGGCGCAGATAAACGCCCATGGCAACACTAGTGCATCTTTAATTAAATCGGCCACATCAAACACTAAGGCGCCGCGTCTGGTTTTGCCGTGCATTACAGCGAAACCATGGGGTATACCAAGTACCCATAAGCAACTTGCGGCAAGGCCATAAGCTAAGTAGTTGCCATGATTTAAGAAATCGTTGGCCTTATCTTGAGATTGGTGTTGTCTGGTAAAGTTGGCAAACTCAGTGTTGTTGGCGGCGTACTTATAAAGTACCTTGGTCAGTTGCGCCTCTGTCAGGAGTAAGTCCGATTGTTTTTCGGCGGCGTCGGTGCGGCTATGGAATGTGGCAAGTGCGCTTTGTATTACCGGACTCGTAAAGTCGAATCCTTCACCTTTTAAGTCGCGATCTCTTTGCCATACTTTTTCAATAAACTCGATACGCTGTTGCTGAAATATTTTGGCGACACTTAGGCGTTTTTCATCGTCAAACCAAAATTGCAGCCAACCATGAAGATATTCGGTAGGACGATATTCACTTTGCGGGGTAAACCATTCTACCTCACAAGCCATATACAGTGGGGTTCCTCCACCACCACAAAATCCAACTAAAACGCCTGCTTGAGCGAGCATCCGCATGGCGGCTTGGGTGATTGATGTGCCGTTTCCTAAAAGTAATACAGTGGTGTTAGCGATGGGGATATTGAAGTAAAGATTCTCTTTTTTCGCTTCGGTAAGATAAAGTACACGACCGTCTTTTTGCATCACACGGCAATATTCTAGGTAATACATATTGGCGCGTTTCGAATGCAATATTGTTTTTAAATCTGTCGGGCTAAAGTCGTCCATGTGGTTCTCCATCAGCTAGGCGCTATACACTTTATTGCTAACTGATGAAGGCTGAAAGACTGTTAATAAACACAGGTAAATTCAGTTGACATTCAGTAAGCTAAAACATGGGTAAATCAGATGAAGTCTTAAAAAACCCAAGGTTTAATGTCATCTGTATTTACCAAAATCCATTGTTGTGCTTCGGGAGTACCGTCTAGCATTTTTATATTCACTCGCATCTCTTGTAGGAGATAGTTGGCTAAGGCGGCACGAGTGTTAATGATCAATTGACCATTGACTAGTTGATAATCGTTGGCCAATACACTTTGCTGTAGTGGCGATAAGCGAAGATCGGGTTTAAGAATAATATCTATCTTGGTTTGCCAGGCTTGGTCTTGATTAATCGAATACTCAGAGCTCCCCAGCAGTTCGGTTTGATCACGAAATCGGCTTAATACGAGATCGCGAAACCCTTGAGATTTTTCACAATAGCCTCTGACATGCCATCTAAAGCCTGAATTAACGAAGGTGTGAGGATGGAAAATTCGGCCATCATTTTCAGGATGAGATAGAGAGACGTAAGCGGCCTCGACACTTTTACCTTGAGTTATTGCCTGAACGAGCGTCCGAACAGCGCTAACGGAAACAGTACGAGGTGGGATAGTTAAATGGGCAACATGTATCGGTTTTGCTTCTGTGGTCATTATCTGTCCCGTCGACCACCAGTTTAAGAACTGCCCCACATCACCAGAAATATAGTGGGCTTTAAAGCAAGGAGAAGGCACATACCCTTGTGCATTTTTGATGAGATTATTGGGATATTGCTCACTATACTGTTTGAGATCACTGTATGCCTGCTGACGACTAATACTCAGCTCAGTGACTAGCTGTTTGTTGGTTATCGAACCTTGCCACCAGGCAAGCAACTCGAGTAATAAAAAGCGTTCATGGGACAAATCCTTTGCCATTGACATCTTCCTCAACAAAATTGACTTTTATAATCAAGATAACCCAAACAATAGTCAATAAATTATACACTTAACTGTGATGAGCTGTACACTTTGAATCGCCACTACTTCACTATAAAAAGGATTTACCTTTTAAAATTTGTATGGTGGCTAGAACCAGTAATTCAGCAGGTTCACAATTAGCGGGTTTAATGGGTAGGCCTATTGGCAGGCACTTGATTAACCCTGTACAAGCTAATTTTGGCATTGCTACGCTCAAGAAAAGCGCGGGCCACACTTAAGCCTGTTATCGCTAACCTAAAAACTTACTGGCCATGGTGCGGCAAAGGGGAGTGCATCGTTAACAACTTTGCGGCTAGCCCTTATGAGACTAAATTCTACACCACAACTAGCAAGGCCAGCACAGACTAAGCAGCCGCTATCAAACTGATATCAAAGGGCTTTGAATGGCTTTCAGATAAGAAAATGGCGCGCAGGCTGATGGTGGACAAGATTTACTTTGAGCTTATAATAGCCGCCATTGCATACATGAAAAGTGAGCAGTCTTAATGGATATAACAGCGATAGGCCCGATAGAAACAATAATGGTTAGATTTAATAATTTTGATGAATCTGATGATCCATTCGGGCAAAGCTATTTTGACGTGTTAGAGGATAGCGATGTCACCTTAAAGGCTTTAATCGCTAACGTAGACGGTCAAGATGATGCTTACGATAGAACTATCGAGGGTGATATAGCCTCACCTTGGGGGCTTGCTTACGCGCTAGAGGGCTTGGGTTACGAGGTGTTACCAAGTAGCGACGATCTAGCCGCTATGGCTGATCCAGATGGTGAAGAGGATGTAAGATTGATAGATGATGATATCGTAGTCTTATACTAAGAAAGAGGGCCGCAACTAGCGGCCTTTTTCTTACCTTGCTGGTGGCCCTTGCCTACCTATAAAAAATAGCCTCTTCACCAACGATACAAGCTTTTGATGTGTTACGAGCAACGTTTTACTGTGAAGGCGGACGTAAAATGGTGGGTAATGGCTATGACCAGTGGGGGCGAAGCATTTCCCTTAATGACAAAGAGCTGGTTATCAAACGTTAGATAGCGAAAAAAACCGATGAAGCTCTGCTCCCTAACTACAATCCCAACAATGACGCAGATATGGATGATTGGGCTGATGTCCATAACCCCAATAATGATGCTTACTTGGGCGATGATTAACCAGTAAGTATTTAATTAATCTTAAGTTAAGTTTCTTAAAAAGGTGTGGCATTGCTACACCTTTTTTATCCTGGTACTACCGAAATCGAATCTTAGTACTTTAGTTTAAATATCTTTGTCTCATCCTTTTAGCCCCTTAAAATATTCCTTAAGTGCTTTTTGCTCTGGACTTGGGTATACCCTAGGGGAATAAAAACATCCTTTTTTACGTGTTGTATTATCCTGTATTTGCATTATTTTTTCTTTCTCTGCCTGTGAGCCAAACTCTCTGTTGTAAAAAGGTGTAGGGTAAATTGGGGTGTATACATGAAATTGTAAATGCTGGCTTGCTGTGTCTTTGTAGTAATGATCAAGTGCTGATTGAATAAGAAGTAGAGCATCTGAGCCTTCATATTTGGCAATGTAGTACTTGCACATTTCTAACTCAACTCGATACTGGCTGACAATGTCAATAATCTTATTATCAAGTTGATTTGATTTCAGGCTACATAGCTCAATTAAACTTAAGTAAGCAGTGAGTGCCATTTTAAGGTCTGTCTTCTTGATTTTCATATAAAATCGATTATCAAAGAACCAAACAAAGTGATTGAGCAGTGCATTAACTCGCACGGCTAGTTTTCCCTCTTTGGTTTTTGCACCTGTCGAGCGTCCTCCATGTAATTTGCATCGCCCATTAACCTTGTTGCCAAAGCGTTGACATGGTTTTCCACTTCTAGTTTTAGCCCCGCATTTAGGCAGGTTTGCTAAGTTAAATTTAGCCATAATCGCTCCTTATTTTTTGGATCACTTCATTAGTTGTTGTTCGATATTTTTCGGTTCATGGGCTTTGTTTTGCATTTCTGCCAATCGACTTAAAGTTAAAGCATGCAAGAGATCCACTGCTCCCCCTGAAGCACTAGCTTGAGGTTGTTTTAGTTTGTTTTTGATTTATTAAATGAAGCCCGGTAAGTGGATCACTATTGAGACTATTCGTATATAAATTTTCCGGTTTAAGGAGTGCTGCACTGGCGAAAAACAACCATTGATATAGATCCATTACGTGTTAGTGATCCACTACCATTGAGAGGCGTTAAATCAACCTGAGAGTAAATTTTTTGTTTCCTTATATTGATAAATTCTTGGATGATTTTTTGTTAAGTGATTTAAGCTGGTTGTCCTTGAGCTTATACATTCTTCGAGTTGTAACGCGTGGGACTGGATGTTGAACCAACTATATTTTGCAGATTTATGTGTTTTGGTGCAGTGAGAACCTTTAGAAGCCTGAGCTGCTTGAAATGACTGCTGATGTTGTTTCTTAGCGAAGGTAATCTTGGGATCAACCAGCATGAAGTCAGTCGTAGGGTCAAAGGTTTTGGCTGCTTGTAGCTTATTGCTTATAAAGCCTTTAGCTTCACCGTTCAGCTCTTTAGTGTGTTCCTTAGCTAAATAGCTTGAACGGTAAATAGCATGTTTTAGAGAGGCTTTGTTGCCTCTAAATACAATGCAGTATGGATTGTCGACTTTTGCCACAGTACCGCCAGAGTGCTTTTCCCACATTGCTTTAATGAGTGATTGCAAGCGTTCTGAGTGCTTAATCTTATGTGCACTGAGCATGAGGGCAAGATGGTAGTGTTCGCGATCAGAAGTGTTTTGCTCTCTGGCGCAATGATAAATAACTTTGCTTTTGTATTGGTTGGTTAAGGTTGTTGTTAGTTGTTTTAAGAATCGCTTGATTGCTTGGTTATCTGCTGAGTAGTGCTTTGGATGGAGATCGATTCTAACAACGAATACTCGGCTGTAATGGCTAAGCATAATTTCGTAATCAGAGATGATGGTGTTGACTACTTTGCTTTTAAAGCATTTATGTTGAGGCTTGAAAATACTGTAAGCATGGTTCTTGTAGGCAAACAAGATGGAGTTGTGCTTGGCTATAAAGAATGGCTTACGGTGTTTAGTTTTACATTTATTCTTAGGCATTGTCATTTTCTAGTTGTTTGACATGTGTTTAGTTTGCTGGGGATATATTATTTAATATCCGCCGTAATACATTGTCGGTTTGAGACTGAATTATGCTGTACGTAAGGGGTTGACGGCTTTTTAGCTTGTTATGCAGTGTGTTATTCATGATTCAAAGTGTGTCATCGCCCTTGATAAAAAAAGCAGGGCTAAACCTGCTTTATTGGTTACTTGTTAGAGAGCCACTGATCAATATCCTTAAACCGCCAAAATGAGCGACCGCTCTGAATTAGTACTGGTGGAGGAAACTGTCCAGACTTGATCCACCGACCTAAGGTTGAACGACTTATCCCCAAAAGTCTTTGCAGCTCTGGTTTTTTCACTAGTCGATTCTCGTCTAAGTACTGTGCTAGGTAGTCTTTTGTAATGTGGGTCATTTTAACTAACCCTTAATTGATAGATTGACGAGAGGCGACCCATTCATTGAGCTCAGATAGTAACCAACCTACAGAGGTACTTTGCGGATAGAGTTGTCTACGTTTCGGAAATAACCCTTTACGTTCAAGTGACCATGCAGTGGTTCTTGAAATAGCAGTGATGGTTTTACGTTCTGCCTCACGAACTATGCGGTCCGGTGCAGTGGTTTTTGATGTATTAGCTGATGTGGTCATGGGTCACTCCCGTTTAAGTTTGTTCGGGAGTGATTTTGGCTTGTTACTCAGTAAAGCAAAGTCGCCCTACTGAGCAGAGGTATCTAAAAAATTAGTTAATTATATGTTTTTAATCATTTAAATATTTAAATGCTTTTTGATTCGCTGGGGTTTAAATGCTGTTTTTAACTCAACGATGATTCTTTCCAAACTCGGTTTTGGGGTAGGGATAGCGTTTTTTGGTTGTTTCATTGGTTTAAGCCATTTCATGATTGAGTTGTATTCAGGGGTGCGATTAGTGAACTGCAACAAGGCTGGAATGGTCTTGTTATTACCTTGGATTGAAAAATCAGCCAATCTTTTTTGAATGGCCTCCGCCAGCATTTTTTTGGGTGCGGCACATAAATTTTCATCTTGGTAAATATGGCGAGCCATTTCATTGACTAAGGTTTTAACGTTTTCTGATTTTTGCGCTTTCGACTTGCCACCGCTTTGTGGTTTAGTCACGCTAGTATTATAACCAGAGTTGGTATATCTATCAGTGAGAGCGAAAGAGTCATTGCTACCTGTGGAATAACCAACCATGGTAGCTGTCTCTATCAGCTGATCCACGATTTTATAGATTGGTTCATTTTTAGGTGTGTTTGGTAGTAGGCCTAATAACTGTTTGGCTTGATACATGAAGATATCTGAATTTTCAATCACAAGGCAGAGCTGGGAAGGCTTCTCCTTAGTACTGAACTCGGCATATAAATCGTTATTTTTAGCTTTTATAGATCTAGCTCGCTCATTAATTAGCTTGATTTTCTCAAGACCAGGAGCTTCCTTTTGGCTGGCTTCTTCAAAGCAGCCGTTACTAATATCATTCTTCGTAATTCCCAAAAGTTGAAGTTGTTCAGGCACCATTTCAGGCAAGATCATTTTACTGATGTCATTGATTCGGAATTTTTTATCTGTTTCTGGAAGACTCATTTAGCAACCTTTAATAAAAATTTATGCGTTTTTCATTGGAAGAAAAGGTATTACATTTTCTTGATTGTCGATTATTGGACTGAGTAGGTGGGCTAATTTATTTAATGCCTCTTTACGCTCCTGTAGATAGTCATGTTGATTGTAAACTCCTTCAATGCCTCTTAGTTTGTGATTAAGGCAGCGCTCAGCAATATGAGGGAGTACTTTTAATTCAGCTAACAAACTGCGACAGGTTCGACGTAAGTCATGCACGGTGAAATGCTCGATGCCAGCTTGTCCTAGTAAGTTGTCATAGGGTTGTTTGTGACTATCAACCTTTTTCCCGAAGAGCTTTGCCAAGGCATGGTTAAGTGTATCGCTGGAGATATGACCATGACGTTTACTTGTGCGGCGCGATGGAAACACAAACTCGGAACCACCAGCTCGTGCATGAAGTTCTTGAAACCAGTCGATAGTTGGAGCTGGTAGAGGGATAGTTATCGCTACACCAGTTTTACTTCGCTCTTTTGGCATATGCCAAAGCTGCTTTTCAAAATCAAACTCACTCCATTTGGCAGCAATCAGTTCTCCTTTACGTACCCCTAGAGCAAGCAATAGAGCGACTGCTAGATAGTTGTCTCTGGTAAAGATTTGACTGTTATCTCTTAATACTTTGAAAAGGCTAACAAGCTCAGGCAATTTTAGAGCTCTATCTCTGCTCTTTTCGACTCCACCAGCATCGATGGGTTTAAATGGTGTAGCAGGATTACCAGCTATGAGGTCTAACTTACAGGCATGATTGAAGAGCTGTTTACAGCACAGTAGGGTCTTGTTGGAAACCGTTGGGCGGTTACTGGTAGCGACTTTATGAATGATAGCTCTGATATCTCGTGCATTTACATCAGCAATCCGCAATTGACCGATAGTCGGCTTAATATCTTTCGTGTACATGCGCATTGGAATTTCGGGATGTTTCAAGCGAGCACTAATGGTTTGGTACCAATCGTCAAATAGATCATTAACGGTAACAATCGTTTCCTCTTGTTGACGCTCTCGTTCAGCCAGGACATCGACACCTTGTTTGACTAGTAACTTGACCTTTGCAGCTTCCGCTCTAGCCTCAACTAGTGGCATGGCCGGATAAATGCCACCTTCTAACATCATAGAGCGTCGCTTACCGTTAATGCTGTATCGGACCTCCCAATATGCGACGCCCTCAGTTTGTACTCTGATATACAATCCATCCCCAATAGCTTTACGCCCCAGCTCTTTGCTTTTTAAAAAAGATTTTATCTGCTTATCATTCATTGGCTTAAGTCCAAATTGGTGACTAACTTATTTTAAAGTGGTGACTAATCAATTTAGTCACCACTTTAGTCCCACTTTTTATCAAACAATAGCAAACAATGACGAACCTGTAAAAACAAAAAATCCGTAATAACCTGTGTTATAACGGATTTTCTTACTTGCTGGTACAGTCTAAAACATCATTCCACGTTTTGGATCTGCTCGCGCATCTGCTCGATGAGTACTTTGAGCTCGACGGCTGCGGCGGTGACCTCGCTGCTGATAGATTTAGAGGCGAGGGTGTTAGATTCGCGGTTAAATTCTTGCATCATGAAGTCGAGTCTGCGGCCCTGAGCGCCGCCTTTTTTGAGGATGCGACGCGTCTCGGCTACGTGGGCGTCGAGCCGGTCCATCTCTTCGGCGACGTCCATTTTCTGGGCGAGGAGTACCATTTCTTGTTCTATACGAGCTGGATCGAGCTCGCCCTGAATTTCGCTTAAACGATTGGTGATTTTATCGCGCTGCCATTGCATAACGCTTGGCATGTGTTCACGCACGATAGCGACTTGTTCGACAATTTGATCAAGGCGAGTCTGTAGCATGGTGTTGATTGCATCGCCTTCACGACCGCGTGCTTCGATAAACTGTGCAACGGCATCATCGAATGCAACTAATAACTCTTTACTGATAGCGTCCATATCTTGCTCGCTACCCGACATCACGCCTGGCCAACGTAGTACGTCGACGACGTTGATTTCGCCTTGACCGGCCTCTTGCTTTACCCAGTTAGCGGCTTGAATAATTTGCGCTGCTAAGGCTTGGTTAAGTTGCAAGTCGCTGTCTTTATTTTCACCTAGGTCATAGCGTAGATTAACTTCGATTTTACCGCGATTTAAACGTTTGCGCAGACGGTCTCTTAGCACAGGCTCTAGGCTGCGAAGTTGCTCTGGTAGGCGTAGGTAGGTTTCTAGATAACGCTGATTAACCGAGCGGATCTCCCAAGAGGCGGTGCCCCATTGTGCTTTGTGCTCGATGCGAGCGTAGGCTGTCATGCTTTGGATCATGGTTATTCCAATAGTTTAAATCGATAAAGTTAGCCTCGATTATAGTCCGATGACCTCATGGGTTAAAGTAAACTCTGTCTGTTTCGGGTTTTGGTCGTGAATATCATGGCATCCGTCGTCTCAAGCCCCTATAATATGCAGCCAATTTAGCTTTTCATATTTCAAAACAGGAATTTCCTATGCGCCCAAGTGACAGAACGCCCGCTCAATCTCGTCCAGTAACTATTACTCGACAGTTTACCGCTCACGCAGAAGGTTCTGTTTTGGTTGAATTTGGTGAAACCAAAGTACTTTGTACAGCCAGCTTCACCGAAGGCGTGCCGCGTTTTCTAAAAGGCCAAGGCCAAGGTTGGGTAACGGCTGAATACGGTATGTTGCCACGTTCTACTCATAGCCGTATGGATCGTGAAGCGGCCCGTGGTAAGCAATCTGGTCGTACGCAGGAGATCCAGCGTCTTATTGGTCGCGCACTACGTGCTGCGGTTGATATGAAAGCACTTGGCGAGAACACCATAGTTATCGATTGTGACGTGATTCAGGCCGATGGTGGCACGCGTACCGCTGCTATCACTGGTGCATGTGTGGCATTGGTTGACGCGCTGAACTGGGCTCGTGGTAAAGGGATCATTAAGAGCAATCCGCTTAAGTTCCTTATCGCAGCGGTTAGCGTGGGCATCTATAAAGGTGAGCCAATTTGTGACCTTGAATATATCGAAGATAGTGCCGCTGAAACCGACATGAACGTGGTAATGACCGAAACGGGCAAGATCATTGAGATCCAAGGCACCGCAGAAGGCGAGCCGTTTAGCCACGAAGAGTTGCTCAGTCTACTTGAACTGGCCAAGCACGGTATTCGTGAAATCGTCGATGTGCAGAAAGCCGCATTGAGCTAAATCATTCGTTTGTTATTAGGGCCCCGAAGGGGTCCTTTTTTTGAGTAAAATTTTACACATTATACGTTACCCTACATTTTTAAGGAGAGATTGTGAAAGCCTATCAACGTGAGTTTATTGAGTTTGCCCTTGAGCGTCAGGTATTACGATTTGGCGAATTTACGTTAAAGTCAGGCCGCACTAGCCCTTACTTTTTTAATGCGGGCCTTTTTAACACAGGCCGTGATTTAGCGCGTCTTGGACGTTTTTATGCATCGGCGCTGATGGATGCTGGCATCGAATATGATCTGCTGTTTGGCCCTGCATACAAAGGCATCCCGATTGCCACGACAACTGCGGTAGCACTTTGTGATCATCATAATGTCGATATGCCGTATTGCTTTAACCGCAAAGAGAAAAAAGATCACGGCGAAGGTGGGTCGTTAGTGGGCAGTGAGCTGACGGGCAAGGTGATGTTGGTCGATGATGTGATCACAGCAGGTACAGCGATCCGTGAGTCGATGGATATTATTCAGGCTCATGATGCTAGCTTAGCGGGCGTCTTGATTGCGCTCGATCGCCAAGAAAAAGGCAAGGGTGAGTTGTCGGCGATTCAAGAAGTGGAACGTGACTATGGCTGCGCGGTGATCGCGATTATTAAGCTTGCTGACTTAGTTGATTATTTAAGTGAAAAGCCAGGCATGGAAACCGAGTTGGCCGCGGTGAGTGCTTATCGCGCCCAGTACGGGATTTAAGCGATAACGTAAAGAGTTAGTGCGCTCGAGAGCTCAGGTTAAAGCTGTATGTTAGCTCTCGGTTAAAAAAGGCAAAATCTTAATATAAGATTTTGCTTTTTGTTTTTTTTACTCTCTAGTAAACGGTTGCTGCATTTTGCTTTTCATCATTACCGCATTCTATGGATTAATCTTAATTGCAAACGGTGCTTACAGTGCAACGGATATTATCATCACAGACCATCTCGGTGGGTTCACAAGTTTGGCTACCTGAGAAACTAATGGGGACACCGAGGGACGCCCCAAGCTGGATCAATGATGGCAGATATATCTTGGTAGCTGATTGCATTAAGTTTTTAAACTGATGTGTACTTTGTGGAATAGGCGTCCCATCAGCAAAAACTGAAGCGCCATCGTAAGTGATTTTAACCTCGAAATTAGTCCCTATTTTGACCAAAGAAATATTTACTCTAGATAATGTACCATCAGGAAATTTAACATAAAAAGTATTACTACTTGGCAGGATATGACTAAATGGGCCGATTGAAAGGTTTAAGTTTCTGGCTTGAATTTCGAGGAGAGATAAAGTTCTGTTAATCGTTGTTTGGCTGTTTAAATATTGATTGATGTAGTCAGCAATAGTTACAGTCACTGCGGGGTTCATTACTAGATCTGCAGCGCTTGGGATAATAAAATCATCTGGTAACTCTTCTGCAGAGTTATAAAGGTTTTCCCCGTTGGGTCCCAGCTGGATTATTGCATTTTCATAGGCTCTTTCTAACTCTATAGTTGCGGCCGTTTTAGGTTGTAGCTCAGATACATTGAATATTCTCGGAATATTAGTATTTGGATGTTCTTCTCCTTCACGTTGAATAATTTTGAATTCATTAACCGTTCGGTTGATATAATTAAAAACAAATACCCTGTCATTATTATTAAGCATAGGAATTTGAGTTGCGGCTAACCCTTGCTGGGCGACACCACAATCATTACAGGTGGTATAGGTTATCCTTGCGTAAGCATTAGACATAGTAATAAAGCTACTTAGTAATATGAAACTAAGCATAGTGAAGACGTGTTTCATATTTATATCTTCCTTGACTAGGGTATAAATCCTTAATTATAGATAACCCGCATTGCATGATATTTGAGCAGTAATTTTTGAAAACTAAGATAGTCGATTAGTGAAGTCAAGTTTTTTGTTAATTAAATGTTGCGGCCGAGGCCGCAGCATGAGTAGTTTGATAAGCTTTATTGATGTAGAAATTCGGCGCGGGTGGCTGGGTTAGATTTAAAAATACCGCCCAGTGCCGTAGTGGTGGTGGAGCTGGTGGAGTCCATTACACCACGTGACTTAACGCAGTAGTGCACCGCGTCCATCTTTACTGCCACATCTTGGGTCTCAAGTAGCGTTTGCAGTGCTACGAGTACCTGCTGGGTTAGGCGTTCTTGCACTTGGGGGCGCTGAGCAAAGAAGCGTACGATACGGTTGATTTTCGATAAGCCAATAATGTTTTTGCGTGGTAGATAGGCCACGGTCGCGACGCCGTCTATGGTCACTAAGTGATGCTCGCAGGTACTGGTGAGGCTGATATCCTTCACCTTAACCATCTCATCAAACCCCATCTTATTTTCGATAACAGTGATCTTGGGGAAGTTAGCATAGTCGAGACCAGAGAAAATCTCGTCAACATACATCTTGGCAATGCGTTTTGGGGTGTCGACTAAGCTGTCGTCACGTAAATCCAGAGACATTAAGGTTAAGATCTCACGCATATGGTGTTCTATCTTTTCTTTGCGCTTATTGGCGCTGAGTCCACAAGGTACCATAGGGGTCTCTAACCCCCGCGCTAATAATGCGGTTTGCACCTGTTGTGCTGCTTCACTTAATGCCATTGGATCCTCCACCATATTGATAGTGGTTAGTTCAATTGCGGTAAATTATCAATAATATGAATATTTTGCCGCTTCAAAGTAATGATTATAGATCGCCTATCTAGGTAAAGGCTAATAGGCGGGCAAGGAGAATACCCTGAATGACGGCCAATTTATACCCAGAAAACGTAGGGGAATAACAAAAAAGCCGATGTTGATAATCGGCTTTTTAATTCGGAGCTGAAGGATGAAGCGGATTGAACCATCAAATGCTTAGGTGATAGACATGCTACAGCGGCATGGGATGTTGCTAACCGCTATCAGCTTTGTCTCGGTTAACTTTGTAGTAATTGCAGCTGAATAAAGTTCCACTGTTCGACAAAATGTGTGGTGGGTTTTTGCTTAAAGTCGCTGCGAACAAACTGGGCGATACGGCCTTCAGCAACGGCTAATAACAAGTTAGCCAAAATGGCTTCGTCTAACTGAAAGCCTTTGCCTTCGCGCAGGGTCTTTTCGCGTAAAATCTGTTTTAAGTGGGTTTCGACTTTTGAAAATATTTGGCTGGTGCGGCTGCGTAGACGCTCATTTTCGCCAAGCAGTGCATCGCCATTGAGTACGCGTGAGATGCCAGGGTTACGCTCGGCGAAGACCAGTAGCAGCTGCAGTAATAGCTGGCAGCGCTTCATGGTGTCTTTTTCATCGTCCATGATCAGATTGATGCGCGACAATAATGACTCTTCAATAAAGTCGATAAGCCCTTCAAACATTCTGGCTTTACTGGGAAAGTGACGATACAGCGCCGCTTCTGACACGCCCACTTCTGCGGCGAGTTTAGCCGTGGTGATACGTTGGCCCGGGCTGGTTTCTAACATGGTGGCGAGGCATTGCAGAATGTGTTCACGACGATTGATTTTAGGGCTTGCAGCCATTTAAGTTTCCTTTACTCAATTACTACAGGAGCCGATGGTATAAGTTAATCACCATGGCTCTCTAATTATACTTGTCTGGCGTGGCAGATTATTGGGTGCCTGAGTGGCCGAAACCACCTTCACCTCTATCTGAACTATCAAACTCATCAACCAGCTTAAACTCAGCTTGCACCACAGGCACAAACACCAGTTGTGCCAGTCGGTCGCCAATTTCTAGGCTGAAAGGTTCATTGCTGCGATTCCAGCAGGAGACCATTAATGGCCCCTGATAATCTGAGTCGATAAGGCCGACTAAGTTGCCCAACACTATGCCGTGTTTATGGCCTAAACCTGAGCGAGGTAAAATGATCGCCGCTAGGCTAGGGTCAGCAACGTGTACAGCAATACCTGTTGGGATTAACTGGGTTTCACCCGGTGCAATCACTAAGGTGGTGTCAAGCATGGCACGAAGATCCATGCCAGCACTGCCAGGGGTGGCATAAGCGGGCAGTGGAAACTGTGAACCTATACGTGAATCTAAAATTTTTAGTTCAATTGGTGTCTTCATGCTGTTTTCATCTGCTGTGCAATTAAGGTGAGTAACTGTCTGGCTAAGGTCAGCTTATCGGTTGCGGGTAACTCATACTGACCATGAGACCAGAAGACGGTTAGCGCATTGGTATCACTATTAAAACCCTGCGAGGGATCTGATACATCGTTAGCGGCAATCATATCCAAATTTTTACGCTTAAGCTTGTCTTTTGCATAATGCGCCACGTCTTGGGTTTCTGCGGCAAAACCGACAGTAAACGGCCGCTGTGGGTGGGCGGCAACGCTGGCTAAGATATCAGGATTACGCACTAGCGCAAGTGCCATCTCGTGTGCTGATTTTTTGATTTTATCGGTGGCAATATCGGCAACTCGGTAGTCACAAACGGCGGCGCAGCCGATAAATATATCGCTATGATGCACTTGCTGCATAACGGCGTCGAGCATCTCTTGGGTCGACTCTACGTTGATGCGATTGATGTTTAGTGGGGTTTCAATATTGACTGGCCCTGCCACTATGGTGACTTTAGCACCCATCTCGATGGCGGCTTTAGCAAGGGCAAAGCCCATCTTGCCTGAGCTATGATTGGAAATATATCGCACCGGATCGATGGCTTCGCGCGTGGGTCCTGCCGTGAGTAATAGCGATAGACCTTGTAAGATTTTAGGGGCAAAAAACTGTTCGACTCGCTCGGCAATCACCAGCGGTTCTTCCATGCGCCCAGGGCCTACTTCACCACAGGCTTGATTGCCCGAAGCGGGTCCCCAGATGGTGATATCTCTGCCACGTAGCGAGTCTAAGTTGGCTTGGGTTGCAGCATTGCGATACATCTGTTGATTCATCGCGGGGCACAATACCACGGGAGCCTCGGTGGCTAAGCAAGTGGTGGTGATCAGCTCATCAGCCATGCCAGCATTGATACGAGCAATAAGATTGGCGGTTGCAGGAGCAATCAGCACCATATCGGCCCAGCGGGCTAGTTCAATATGCCCCATAGCCGCTTCGGCTGCGGGGTCAAGCAGATCGCTTGCAACAGGGTGACCAGATAAGGCCTGTAGTGTCAGCGGAGTTATAAATTCTTGAGCACTCTGGCTCATCACCACTCTTACATCGGCGCCACGCTCTTTGAGTCGGCGCACTAAATCAGCCGATTTATAGGCAGCAATACCACCACCAATGCCCAGTAATATCTTTTTATTTGTCAGACTCATATTGATCACTAATCGCGTTAATTTGCCTTGCTTCGCATCCGGCTAACCATACCACAATCAGAGTAAAGTAGAGCAAACAAGTTTGTAAAAACTGAGCCATACTCAATAACTCAAATAAAAATGTGGCAAACATAATTGCCAGCCTAGCGCTGCAACATGGAGGTTGTATGACCATCAAGGATTGGCCCAGCGGTGAGGGCCCAAGAGAAAAGTTATTGCATCAAGGCGCGGCGCAACTGTCAGATGCTGAGTTATTAGCCGTGTTGCTTAGAAATGGCTTGCCGGGCCAAAGTGCGGTGTCGTTAGCTCGCACCATGATAGGTCATTTTGGTGGATTACGAGCCTTGATGTCGGCGAAGCAGAGTGAAATGTGCGTGATTAACGGTATTGGACCGGTAAAATACGCCCAATTGCAGGCTGCAATCGAAATAAGTAAGCGAATTTCGAAAGAAAATCTACAAAGAGGCAAGATTTTAACAGATCCTGATTTAACTCGAGACTATTTAATGAGACAATTAGGGGATCGTGCCTATGAAGTGTTTGCCATCTTATTACTCGATAGCCAACATAGAGTGATTCAGTTCGTTGAATTGTTCCGTGGTACCATAGATTCAGCCTCGGTTTATCCACGTGAAGTGGTCAGCCTAGTGCTTGAGAAAAAAGCCGCGGCCGTCATTGTTTGCCACAATCATCCTTCGGGGGTTGCGGAACCAAGTCATGCCGATCGGCGAATTACTGAGCGATTGAAATACGCGCTAGCAACTATCGATGTTTCGCTGTTAGACCATATGGTTATAGGCGATCATGAGATAGTGTCGTTCGCAGAGAGGGGATGGATAGATTGAATATCCCTTGATCTTTGATTTTAGATGCTGTATAAAATGCGCCCTCTTTGTGTGCCTCGGGCGACGGCCATATTCGAGGTACATTAATGCTCGAGCGTTAAATTGTTTTTGGAGAAGATTGACATGTCAAGAGTATGCCAAGTTACTGGCAAGAAGCCGATGGTTGGTAACAACCGTTCGCACGCTAAGAACGCGACTCGTCGTCGTTTTTTACCTAACCTACAGAACCACCGTTTCTGGTTAGAAGACGAAAAGCGTTTCGTTCAACTACGTGTATCTACTAAAGGTATGCGTATTATCGATAAGAAAGGTATCGAAGTTGTTGTTAAAGAACTTCGTGCCCGCGGCGAGAAGGTGTAATAAACCATGGCTAAAGCTAAAGGTAACCGTGAGAAGATCAAGCTAGTTTCTAGCGCTAAAACTGGTCATTTCTACACGACTGAGAAAAACAAACGTAACATGCCAGAAAAAATGGAAATCAAGAAATTTGATCCAGTTATTCGTCAGCACGTTATGTATAAAGAAGCGAAAATCAAGTAATTCTTGATAACGTTTTTTGAAAAGCCCCTACTTGTAGGGGCTTTTTTTTTGCCCTTTTTACACGGGGACCTCGTCCAACAGGTAGGACTCGCCACTGTGGTTGAATAGTCTGTTGCGCTCTCTGCATACGCAATTCCTCTCCCAGCTGTACTCATCTTCTATGTCATGCCATCACGTTTATTTAAGCTTCACCTCGCCTTACTGATAGATTAACTCCAGTGCTTATTTTGTTACTGCTTAATTGAGCTGTGCACTCGTGGGTTTGCTAGATGACGGCAGACTGAACTAATTGTACGAAATGAAAACAAATGCTTTTAAAGTGAATTTAAATGCAATATTATCGGGTTGTTATTCTCATGTGGTCAAAGCTGCTCCCATTTCTTGTTATTTAGAGGTCATACGTGCGCACTACTGAACTAGTCGATGGATTTCGTCATTCTGCATCTTATGTCAATGCACATAGGGGCAAAACATTTGTGGTGATGTTGGGTGGAGAAGCATTAGCGCAAAACCAATTTCGCTCCATCATCAATGATATCGCTTTGCTGCATAGCCTTGGGATCAACATAGTGTTGGTGCATGGTGCACGGCCGCAAATCGATGCCGCCTTAAAGCAACAGCAGTTGATGCCTGAATACTATAACGGCGTGCGTATTACCGATGAAGACTCGTTTAAAGTGATTAAACAGGTGGTCGGTGGGTTGCAGCTCGATATTACCGCGCGGCTGTCGATGAGCTTAAGCAATACCCCGATGCAAGGGGCGCAGATTAACGTGGTCAGCGGTAATTTTGTTATTGCTCAACCGCTGGGCGTCGATAACGGTGTCGATTACTGCCTAAGTGGCAAAGTGAGAAGGATTGATGTTCAGGGCCTACGGCGTCAATTAGACAACCATGGCATCGTCCTATTGGGCCCTGTAGCGGCATCGGTGACGGGTGAGAGTTTTAACCTCACCGCAGAAGAGGTCGCCACCCAAATTGCCGTGAAGCTCAAAGCCGATAAGATGATTGGTTTTAGCGCCGAAAAAGGCATCTTAGATAGTGATGGCGAAGTGCTGGCGGAGTTAATGCCAACCGATGCACAGCGCATCTTATCTGAGCAGAGCGAAAACGATGATTGGTGTGTGGCCACTCGGGCTTTTTTACAGGCGAGTATTGATGCCTGTCGTAACGGAGTAGCCCGTTGTCACTTTGTCAGTTATCTCGATGATGGCGCACTGTTGCAGGAGTTGTTTTCACGCGATGGCATCGGCACGCAAATCGTGACAGAGAGTGCAGAGCGTTTACGTAGAGCGACGATCTCTGATATTGGTGGGGTGCTAGATTTAATCCGCCCACTGGAGCAAAGCGGTATTTTAGTGCGTCGCTCCCGTGAACAGCTTGAGATGGAGATTGAGCAGTTTATGCTGATTGAGCGTGACGGCTTAGTGATTGGTTGCGCCGCGCTGTACCCGTTTGAGGAAGATAATGCCGGTGAATTTGCGTGTTTGGTGGTGCATCCTGACTATCGTGATGCCGATAGAGGTAGCATACTGCTGAAGAACATTATTGGGCAAGCCAAGGTGCGAGGTTATTCTCGCTTGTTTGCACTGACAACGCGCAGTATCCACTGGTTTCTTGAGCATGGCTTTGAAATCGTTGACGTTGATGCATTACCTAATATGAAAAAGCAGTTGTATAACTACCAACGTAAATCAAAAATTCTCGCGTTAGATCTCTAGTAAAAGCTCACTTAGAAGACCACGTTAAGGCGTGGTCTTTTTGCTTGTGTTGGGCGTTATGCACTTTTTGACATAGTATGTCGTGCAGTGCATAGTGAGGCTATTCAATTTGAGGATGAGCCACCACTCAATCTTATATCGTGGGGCTCAACAGAGACCTCAATGACATTAAAAATAGGGTGCTTGAACATGGATACTCAAGTCTTTCAGCTAACGGCTTTCGATGCTGCAACGAGTGCGACATTTGTCTCTTTACTGGTCGGCATCGGCTTTATTTTAATTCTTCTAAAGATCAAACCATTACCCAAAGGCGCTAAATTTGCTGCGCTGGGTATGGTGATTACTGTATTGGGTCTATTATCTTGGGTGTTCTTTAAGGCCTATGATGCCAATATTCGTGTCACCCCCACATCAATGACGGTCGACATTCCTTTGTATCGCACTGAATTGCCTTTGGAGAGTCTTTTAATTTCGCAGGCACGCATTGTTAGCTTGGATGACGCTGATGCGCCACAGTTGAGTTATAGAAGTAATGGCGTGGGTTTGCCCGGCTATCGATTGGGCTGGTTTAAGTTAAAAGATACCATCGCCAATAGCGATAAAGCCCTATTGTCCGTTACCGGTAGTCATCATGTGCTGGTGTTGCCAACGACGGAGGGCTATCTGCTGATATTGAGTGTTGAGCGGGCAGAGCCGTTACTAGCCCTGTTGCTTGCGTCGACGCTTTAACGCCATATCAAGCGTAAATATCACCAATGCACTCCAGATGAAGGCGAAGGTGATGCCTTTTTCTAAATCGAACGGTTCATTAAATAGACTAACGGCCAAAACGAACATAATACTGGGGCCAATGTATTGGAAGAAACCTAATATTGACAACGGAATACGTGTTGCTGCTCCGGCAAAACACAGCAGCGGTACCGAGGTGATCACACCAGCCGCAATAAGTAATAAGTTCATATTGATATCGTTGGTCAGCATATTTGCAGTGGCCGAATCTAAAGTCGAAAACAGATAGAGCACTGCCACAGGAAGCAATAGCGCGGTTTCAACCAATAACCCCGTTTTAGCATCGACATTGACCTTTTTACGCAATAGACCATAAAAACCAAACGATGATGCCAGTGCCAATGACACCAGTGGGATTGACCCAAAAGAGATCAGCTGGATCAGTACTCCAGTACAGGCGAGGCTCACCGCAAACCATTGCAGTTTACGTAACCGCTCACCAAGAAATATCATGCCAAGCAATACATTAAACAAGGGGTTAATAAAGTAGCCTAGGCTGGCATCGAGCATGTGATCATTATTCACCGCCCAAATAAACAGTAACCAGTTGCCGGCAATTAATACCGAGGTGATGGCCAATACGCCCAGCTGTTTGGGGCGTCGAAATAGGGCTCTAAGCTTAGAAAAACCGCCGATAAATTGCATGAGGATGATCATAAAAACAAAAGACCAAATCACGCGGTGGAGTAGTATTTCTGTCGCAGACACATTGTGTAATAGTTTGAAATATAAAGGGGCAAAGCCCCAAAGGCAGTATGCGCAAAGCGCCAACACCACCCCTTTGCGATATTCAGTATCGGCCATAACCTGGGATTCTAGTCGTAACAAGGAGACGCATTGTAGGGCGCAAGCGGTTTGGACTCAAGCAGGTTATTTGCTCGTGTGAACGAGCAGTAAGCCACGTATTATGACCGTATCAACTTTAGGCTACACGGCGCAATTGCACTGCTGTTTTAAGTGGCGTTAGCCCACCATGTAAGTGCCAGTACCAAAAGCGATGTGAGACCCCTGCTCGTTATGCAGCTCCATGCGGCAGACGGAAACACGATTGCCCGCACGAATCACCGTGCCTGTGCCGGTAAATATCTCGCCTCTGCCTGGGCGTAAGTAATCGACACGTAGATCGATAGTGCCAAGGGTGGTTAAGCGTTGTTGTAAGGCATCTAGGCTCCAATCATCCCGGCTGGCCACCAGTCCTGAAAATGCAGTCAGACCACCCACCACATCGAGCACTGTGGCGGTTACGCCGCCATGTAAAATTTGTTGATGGATATTGCCAATTAACTGAGGCTTCATTTTTACTACTACTTCGACACCGTGGATATCGTAATGCTGAATATGTAGGTCGAGAAGATTATGAAACGGCACTTGTTGGTCAAATATCTCGGCGACGCTGGCCAAAACCTGTGCTTGAATTGCGGTTGTCATTAAGCGATTACTCCGTTAATCATCGGCTTGGTATAGAGTAATTAACCTATATCTAAACAATGCTATGAAGCAAGCTTTTGCTTAAAATATCACCACCATGGTTAAGCTAGCATGGGTGATGACAATAAAAAATGGCGCAATTGTTAGCGTAACCGAGACAAGCGCGATGAGCTTGATTAGAATAGGCGGCCCGATTGATGACTATGATGCCCAATGGATTCTGCAGTAACCCAAGTTGAACCCCAAAACACAGATCCGCTCGCCAGTTGTTTGCAGGCGGTATTTGGTTATCGCACCTTTAGGCAGGGTCAGCGAGAGGTTATTGATCAAGTCTTTCTCGGTCATGATGCGTTGGTGATTATGCCAACGGGTGGTGGTAAAAGTTTATGCTATCAACTGCCAGCATTACTCTTCCCCGGGTTAACTGTGGTGGTGTCTCCCTTGATCTCTTTGATGAAGGATCAGGTTGATAGCCTCAAGCAGATGGGTGTAGCGGCGGCATACTTAAACTCATCGCAGTCCCGTGAAGCATCGCAACAGATTTTCCAGCAGATGCACCGCGGCGAACTTAAGTTGCTCTATGTGTCACCAGAGCGGCTGTTAATGGACAGTTTTGTTGAGCGTATGCAAGCCTTGCATATTTCGCTATTTGCCATCGATGAAGCGCATTGTATTTCTCAATGGGGGCATGATTTTAGGCCCGAATACGCGGCGTTAGGTCGCCTTAGACAGCTGTTTGCCCATGTGCCCATTATGGCCTTGACAGCCACGGCGGATCAGGCGACCCGCCAAGATATTTGTCAGCGCCTAGGGATCAGCCCCTATGTGCTATTAACCAGTTTCGACCGGCCTAATATCCGCTATACCGTTGCCGAAAAGCTCAATGCCGCCAATCAGCTCAGGCAATTTATTCAGGCGCAAAACGGTAATAGCGGCATTATTTATTGCGGCAGTCGTCGCCGCGTCGATGAAGTCGCAGAGCGGTTACGTCTGCAAGGCTATAAAGCCGATGGTTATCATGCGGGTAAAACACAAGAAGAGCGCGGCGATATTCAAGAGCGTTTCTTAAAAGATCAGTTAGATATTGTGGTGGCAACCGTGGCTTTTGGCATGGGGATTAACAAGTCTAATGTGCGCTTTGTGGTGCATTACGACATCCCTAAGAGTGTCGAGGCCTATTACCAGGAAACCGGCCGAGCTGGACGTGACGGCCTCGATGCCGAAGCGTTAATGCTGTTTGACCCAGCCGATATTGGCCGGGTACGGCATCTAATTGAACAGGCAGAACCTGGGCCACAACAACAGGTCGAATTTCATAAGCTCAATACGATGGCGGCGTTTGCCGAGGCGCAAACGTGTCGACGTCAGGTGTTGCTACATTATTTCGATGAGAGTGCGTCTGATCCCTGTGGTAACTGTGACATCTGTTTAGATCCCCCTAAACGCTACGATGGGGTTGAAGATGCACAAAAAGTGTTGTCGTGCATTTTTAGACTGCAACAGAAATTTGGTATTAACCATTTGATCGAAGTGCTACGGGGCTCAAAGTCGGCTGGCGTGGTCGATAGAGGGCACGATAAACTCTCAACCTGGGGTATAGGTAAAGATAAGAGCCATGAATTTTGGCTTAGTATTATCAGGCAGATCATTCATTTAGGTTTTGCGAGCCAAGATATCACTCGTGGCTCATCTATTAAGCTCAATCCTCAAGCGCGGGCGGTGCTCAAAGGGGAATTGCCTTTGTTATTAGCCGAACCACGCATCACCTTAACGACAGATGTCAAACGTCGTGGCAACAGTCGTGCGCCGTTAAATTACGACCGAAAATTGTTTGCTCGCCTAAAGTTACTGCGTCGCAGTTTGGCCGAAGAGCTCGATGTGCCACCCTACCTGGTGTTTAACGATGCGACATTAGCCGAGATGGCCGCGATGTTACCCACAAGCCCGGGTGAGATGTTAGCGGTCAATGGCATAGGCGAAACTAAGCTCAAGCGTTTTGGCGATGAGTTTCTCGATGAGATCAGCGATTACCTAGCCGAAGGTTCATAACGCGGGATTAACGCCCTAATTGCTCGTTGTGCCGACTGAGTTGATCTATGCCTGCACGCTTGGTCAGTGATGACAAGGTGTCGTAATATTGCATCTCTGCCATACCTATCCTAACTTTGTCACCGCCCGGTAATGGGGCTATAACCGCTTTTAACTGTTTGACAATCTCTTTCGCCCCAGAGAGGGAGGTAAAAGGCAGCATGATAAGCAACTGGTCGCTGGCTTTATCGAGCATAATATCTTGTTGGCGAAGCTTCTGTCGTACCTCATCCAATAATGTGGCGACATTGCTAGGCGCAAGATGGCTTGGATTAATCAATAAAATCGTTATTGGATATCCAATCTGTTTGGCGCTGGCAATCAGTGCCAACATCCTTTCTTGGGCCGTCAATGGTGCATCTTGGTGTGGCATCTGTGGCGCGGTGTGCTCTTTGCGTAAACGAGATAACAACATCAGCAAGGGTAATAACAGGGCAAATACGAGAATAGCAATTAAGCCATAGTTATCATTAATACGTGCATCGAGCTTGATGGGCTTGGGCTGCTGGTTTTGTGCCAGTTTTTGGTAGCGGCCAAGTTGCGCCTTAATTTGTAAGAGGCGAGTGTTTTTTAAAAATTCATAACTGCTTTTAATACTGTCCACCCGCTGTAGTTGGTAATGATAGGCTTGGCGATAGTTACCCATCCCGGCGAAGTATTCACTCAATAGCTGATGGCAAATGACCAATTCATCATATTGATTCGTACGTTGCCCTATTGCGATGGCTTGCTGCATCAAGTCTAATCCTTGCTGTTCCTCACCATTGGCTAACTGGATCCGGGCCAGTAAACGAGTGGCCCTCAGGCTATCATTAATTTTTTTGTTTTTATTAAAGGTATTAAGCGCGATATTAAGCAGTTGGATGGCATTTTTGTCATTGTTACGCAGAAATTCTACCTCGGCGAGCTCGGTGTAACTTTCGGCGAGTTCGTTGGCCGTAGCGAGTTCAGGCATTAAAATTTTAGCCTCTAAAATCATATCGTCCCTGAACTTTACCTCTTGATTCTCGTGCGCGATCTTTGCCAATGCTAACAAGATATTTAGCCTGACTTTACCTATCGTTTGTGGATAAGTTAACGCCAGTTTTGCCGTATTAAAAGATTGGTTAAGTTGGCCTTTTTTTCTTAATAACTTGGCTCTGGCTAATTGCAGATAAGCCTGTGGGGGAGTGATCCATTGAGTAGGTTGGCGTAAAGCTGCTGGATAGATATCCCGTGCTAAACGAAAGTCTTCTAATGCACTGCTGTCGTTTTCTATGTGGGTATCTATTTGTCCACGTAACATTAAGCCGTTAACTAAAGACTGAGGCTGTTCAAATTCTCGAGATTGATAAATGGCGGTATCGAGTAATGTTAAGGCTTGGCGTAGATCGCCGTAATCAATATAAGCTTCTGCCATGCAGTTTAAGAAATAGGGGCTAGCCTGTTGGATATCAAGAGATTTTGCTTTGGCATCGCCCAGGCGTGCTAAGTTGATGGCGGCTTCATTTTCGCCTAATTGCACCAAGGCGTGACACTTGAGCAGTGATAATCTTAGCTGTGGTACAGGCGTACTATTCTTGTCATTTAGGCGCTGCTCTAAGATGGTAATATTCGACAGCGCGTCACTAGGGTATTGATAAACAATGGCGGAGAGTTCATCTAACTCTGTCACAGTGTCTGCCCAAGAGGGCAACAGCCATAGGCTGAAGCTGAACACTATGAGACGAAAATCCATTTTTAAAACTCCGAGACCAAACCGTTAAAAATACTCCATTGGTCGCATTATACTGAGTTTTCATCAGTGATTGCATAAAAATTAACGCCTTCACTTGTAAAGCGTGATCTCGCTGGGTTTACATTTATCATATTGTAAGGAGGCCGCTTGTTGGCCGAATATGCTGTTTTATCGCCACGATCTGTACGGTAAATCGACGTTGTTATGGTTATGTTTCATTAAATGTGAAAAATATGGGGTTGACTATTTAGGCTGCACACGTTAAAAAGTTAAGTGTTACCTCGAAAATATCGAATAAATACTTATTTTTTTTGAATAGATAGAAGATGATTACTAACCGTGCATTACTCAGCCTCATTATTCTCCTTCTCGCAGAACCTGCGCGGAGAATGTAGTGTTGCACGCTTAATAACACCAACAGCATTCATAAACCCCGCGCTCAACACCGCGGGGTTTTTTTGTATATGGGTTGGATAAACACGCAACAAAGAACCTAGTCGTTCACGGAGAAACGAGATGTCTAACCGAGTGATAATATTTGATACAACCTTACGTGACGGCGAGCAAGCGCTGGCGGCCAGTTTAACCGTGAAGGAAAAATTACAGATAGCACTATCACTGGAGCGGCTCGGTGTAGATGTGATGGAGGTCGGTTTTCCAGTGTCTTCCCCTGGCGATTTTGACTCGGTGCAAACCATTGCCCGCACGATTAAAAATAGTCGAGTCTGCGCCTTAGCCCGTGCGCTAGAGAAAGACATTGACGCCGCTGCTCAGTCGTTATCGGTCGCGGAGCAATTTCGTATTCACACCTTTATCTCTACCTCGACCATACATGTAGAAAGTAAGTTAAAACGCTCTTTCGACCAAGTGCTTGAGATGGCGGTGGCGGCAGTCAAATACGCCCGTCGTTTTACCGATGATGTCGAGTTTTCCTGCGAAGATGCAGGGCGCACGCCAATCGATAATCTTTGCCGAATGGTGGAAGAAGCCATTAAGGCGGGCGCCAAGACCATCAATATTCCAGATACTGTGGGTTATACCATCCCCAGCGAGTTTGGCGGCATCATCGAAACCCTGTTCAACCGTGTGCCTAATATCGATCAAGCGGTGATCTCTGTGCATTGCCACGATGACTTAGGGCTATCTGTGGCTAACTCAATTACCGCAGTGCAGCACGGTGCTAGACAGATTGAATGTACCGTCAATGGTATCGGCGAGCGTGCCGGCAACTGCTCGCTAGAGGAGATCGCCATGATCTTAGCCACTCGAAAAGCGGCATTAGGGTTAGAAACGGGCATTAATGCCAAAGAGATCCACCGCACCTCTAACCTTGTTAGCCAGCTTTGCAATATGCCAGTGCAAGCCAATAAGGCGATTGTGGGGGCGAATGCGTTTACTCACTCTTCGGGTATCCATCAAGATGGCATGCTTAAGGCGCAAAATACCTATGAGATCATGACACCCGAGAGCATAGGGCTAAATCGTAATAATTTGAATATGACCTCGCGCTCAGGCCGCCATGTGATTAAGCATCGCATGCAAGAGATGGGCTATGCCGAGCACGATTATGATATGGATACTCTCTATGAGGCTTTCTTAAAGCTGGCGGACAAAAAAGGCCAAGTGTTCGATTACGATCTTGAAGCCTTGGTCTTTATAGAGGCGCAGGCCGATGATGAAAATCAATATAAATTGCAACAGTTAGTGGTGCATTCTGATTCCACCCAAGGACAGGCCACCGCGACGGTGACGTTAGAGGTGGGCGAGCAAGTGGTCACCGAAGCCGCCACGGGCAATGGCCCGGTCGATGCAGCGTACAACGCCATTACCCGCGCCAGTGACTGCCAAATCAATATCTCTAGCTATAAATTAAGCGCCAAAGGTGAAGGCCAAGATGCCCTAGGCCAAGTCGACATTACCGCTAAGTACCATGAGCAGAATTTCCATGGGGTGGGGCTGGCTACCGATGTGGTTGAGGCCTCTGTACAAGCCCTTATCCATGTGATGAACCTAACGTGGCGTGCCGATAAGGTCGCCGAGAATAAAACTAAAATTCAACAAGGCCGGGCGGTATTAGGTGGTGTGTAACGCCAACATGAGCGGACCTTTTTGACCATAATTGAGCAAATAAGCAGGGAGTGGGTGATTAATGAGTTATCAAATAGCAGTGCTCGCCGGAGATGGTATTGGGCCAGAAGTAATGGCCGAAGCACGCAAGGTACTGAGCGCCGTTGAAGAGCGGTTTAACTTAGATATCGAATACAGCGAATACGATGTGGGCGGCGCGGCCATCGACAATCACGGTTGTCCATTACCAGAGGTGACACTCAAGGGGTGTGAAACTGCCGATGCCATATTATTTGGTTCTGTGGGGGGGCCAAAATGGGAACACTTGCCCCCTAATGAGCAGCCAGAGCGCGGCGCGTTACTGCCACTAAGAGGCCACTTTGAGCTGTTTTGTAATATCCGCCCTGCCAAATTACACACGGGTCTAGAGCACATGTCGCCGCTGCGCAGCGACATATCAGCACAAGGTTTTGATGTGTTATGTGTACGTGAGCTCACTGGCGGAATTTACTTTGGTAAACCTAAAGGGCGTCAAGGAGAAGGTGAAAATGAAGAAGCCTTCGATACTATGCGTTACAGCCGCAAAGAGATCCGCCGCATTGCCAAAATCGCCTTCGAAGCCGCCCAAGGGCGCCGCAAAAAAGTGACCTCGGTCGACAAGGCCAATGTTTTAGCCTGTTCGGTGTTATGGCGTGAAGTGGTTGAAGAGGTGGCTGCCGATTTTCCCGATGTTGAGCTTGAACATATCTATATCGATAACGCCACCATGCAGCTGCTACGTCGTCCGTTCGATTTTGACGTGATGCTGTGTTCTAACTTATTTGGCGACATTATCTCCGATGAAATCGCCATGTTAACTGGCTCAATGGGCTTGCTATCATCGGTCAGCCTTAATAGTGATGGCTTTGGTTTGTATGAACCCGCTGGTGGCAGTGCACCGGATATTGCAGGCCAAGGCATTGCCAATCCCGTGGCTCAAATCCTTTCTGCCGCCTTATTATTGCGCCACAGTCTTAAGTTAGAACAGGCCGCCGAGGCTATCGAGGTCGCTGTGGCTAAGGCGCTGAGCGACGGTTATTTAACCGCAGAATTATTGCCCGCTAGCAAGCGCGGTAATGCCAAATCAACCCGTGAAATGGGCGACTACATCGCTCAAGCAGTCAGAGAGGCAAACTAATGGCGAAGACACTCTATGAAAAAGTATGGGACAGCCACATTGTTGCCGCTCCCCAAGGCGAAGCGCCATTGATCTATGTTGACCGACATTTGGTGCACGAGGTGACATCACCTCAAGCGTTTAGTGGCTTAAAGGTGGCGGGTCGTAAATTGCGCGCCCCTGAAAAAACCTTTGCCACCATGGATCACAATACCTCCACCAAGAGTGCCAGCTTAGATGCCCTAAGCCCAATGGCTCGCATCCAAGTAGAAACCTTGGCGCAAAACTGCGAAGAGTTTGGTATTCGTCTTTATGACATTCACCATAAAAACCAAGGCATAGTGCATGTGATGGGCCCAGAGCTGGGGATCACCTTGCCAGGCACTGTCATTGTGTGTGGTGATTCCCATACCGCGACGCATGGCGCTTTTGGCGCACTGGCATTTGGTATTGGTACCTCTGAGGTTGAGCATGTGATGGCGACGCAGACTCTGCGCCAGCTTAAAGCGAAAACCATGAAGATTGAGGTGCGTGGTTACGTTGCCGATGGCATTACCGCTAAAGATATCGTGCTGGCCATTATCGGTAAAATCGGCATGGATGGCGGTACGGGTTATGTGGTTGAGTTCTGTGGTGAGGCGATTGAAGCCCTGTCGATGGAAGGCCGTATGACTGTGTGTAACATGGCGATTGAGATGGGCGCCAAGGCGGGGATGGTAGCGCCTGATGCGACGACTATCGATTATGTCAAAGGGCGTGAATTTGCACCTAAAGGGGCCGATTGGGAGAGTGCCGTTGCCGCATGGCGTGAATTACGCAGCGATGATGATGCTGTTTTTGATGCTCATGTGGTGTTACAGGCTGCGGACATCGCACCGCAACTGACTTGGGGTACCAATCCTGGTCAGGTAGTGGCTATCGATCAGCCGGTACCTAATCCGCTGGATGAAACCAATCCTACCTCGCGCAGCAGTATCGAAAAAGCCCTTGAGTATGTAGCGCTTACAGCGGGGACCCGCATGACAGATGTCTCAATTAATAAAGTGTTTATCGGCTCGTGCACCAATTCGCGTATCGAAGATCTGCGCTCAGCGGCACATCAGGCCAAAGGGCGCAAGGTGGCTGCGGGCGTCACCGCCATAGTGGTGCCAGGCTCAGGCCTAGTGAAAGAACAGGCCGAGGCCGAAGGGTTAGATAAAATCTTTATCGACGCAGGTTTCGAGTGGCGCTTGCCCGGTTGCTCTATGTGTTTGGCGATGAATGACGACAGGTTAGCAGCGGGCGATCGCTGCGCCTCCACCAGTAACCGTAATTTTGAAGGACGCCAAGGGCGCGGCAGTCGCACCCATTTGGTGAGTCCAGCCATGGCAGCCGCTGCTGCGGTTGCTGGTCATTTCGTCGATATTCGCAAAGCCTATTAGGAGAGCATTATGCAAGCATTTACCACTCATACTGGCCTAGCGACCATGATTGATAGCGCTAATATCGATACCGATCAAATCATCCCTAAGCAGTTTCTATCTAAGGTGACTCGTGACGGTTTTGGAGTGCATCTGTTTCATGACTGGCGTTATCTTGATGACGCTGGGGATACACCTAACCCTGCATTTAGCTTAAACCAAGCGCGCTATGCCGGCGCATCAGTGTTGCTCGCCAAAGAGAACTTTGGTTGTGGCTCAAGCCGCGAGCATGCGCCATGGGCCTTAGCCGATTTTGGTTTTAAAGTGATTATCGCCCCAAGCTTTGCCGATATCTTTTATGGCAACTCAATCAACAATGGCCTGTTGCCTGTCTGTTTGACTGAGGCGCAAGTACAACAGTTGATGGATGAGGTCAGCGCACAGCAAGGTGCCCAGGTGACGGTTGATCTGCAGCGCCAACACGTTATTGCGCCTTCAGGTGCCGAGTTTGCCTTTACGATTGCCGAATCGGCGAGACACAACCTACTTAATGGATTGGATGCCATCGGCATTAGCTTAACCTACAGCGAGGCTATTGCTGCTTATGAGGCGCAGAGTCCCGCTTGGCGAGCTTAATGTTACCTTAAATTTTTAGCGTACAGCTGTACTGTACCTGTTCAAAATTGGGCCAGTTCAACAATGTGTTGTGCTGGCTTTGCTATATTGGCCGCGTGTAAATGTAAGTAACTATCTTTACTTACAATGACTTAATGTGTTTGTGTTGTGTTTTTTTATGTGAGCCGAGCAAGAGTAGTGATTTATGCTGCCGTTTTTAATGAGTAATAGTGAACACTTGTGTTATTAATTTTTCGCATATATTTATATGATAAATAAGGTTTTTTGTTTTTTGTTATATGCTTTTAGGCTTGGTTAAGTGAACATGGATCACATTTTTAGCCAGTTTCGTGCAAGTTTTATGAGCGACTTACTGTGTATTTCACTGCTCTGAAGCGAGTTTGTTAGCATAATTAACTAAAATGATTTCTTTGCTTGTAAAGATATTCTGCGTAAGTAGACTGCGGCTCACTAAAAGACTGGAGTGATAACTCTAAGTCAGATGATAACAATAAGAGAGCCACGATGAATAAGCGTATTTTATCTTTAGCGGTACTTGCAGCCATGACGGCGCCTTTAACTCAAGTTCAAGCAGCAGGTTTTCAGCTTGCAGAATATTCAGCCACAGGTTTAGGCCGCGCCTATGCCGGTGAAGCGGCGATGGCGGATAACGCTGCCGTGCAAAACCGCAATCCAGCCATGCTAACTTATTTAGCGGGCACTCAAATGACCGCGGGTGCGATTTTGGTTATGCCAAATATCGATATCAATGGCGAAGTTACTTATACCGATGGTATTAATGCCACTTCTGCACAAGATATTGCTGATGACGCGGTAGTGCCTAACTTTTACCTGTCGCATCAGTTGAATGACCAGTGGTTTGTAGGCCTAGGTATCGGTAGTAACTTCGGTATGGCGACCGAGTTAGATGACAGTTTCCGCGGCACACAGTTTGGTAACGAAGCGTCAGTGACTACAATCGAAATTAACCCAAATGTGGCTTACCGTATTAATGACCAGTTCAGTGTTGGTGCTGGTGTACGTTTAGTCTTAGGCGAAGGTAGCATCGGTGCTAAGAGCTCTGCTGAGGTGACGTTACCCCCAGAAATGGGTAGCATTATTGTACCTAAAGGCACGAGTCTTAAGTATATGGAAGGCGATGATGTCGCCTGGGGTTGGCAGTTAGGTGCCGCTTGGCAGTTAAACGATGCGCATCGTATCGGTGTTAACTACCGCTCAGCGGTTGATCAAACCCTTGAAGGTGAAGCCAATGGTTTTGCCTTCAACCCACTCGATCCAAACAAGCAGCTAGCTGGCTCTATGGAGTTGTCGTTGCCGGCAACGGCTGAGATCGCCTCTTTTCACCAGCTAAGTAATGATATTGCGGTGCACGCGAGCATCAATTGGACTGATTGGAGTTCATTTGAAAAGCTAGAAGCCGTGATCCCAGCGCTACCTGAGCCAACACAACTGGTGAAGCAAGAAAACTGGCAAGACAGCTATCGCTTTGCCTTAGGCGCGACCTATGACCTGTCGGCGTTATCGACACTGCGTGCTGGTGTCGCTTATGACAAATCGGCAGTGTCGGATGACAACCGTACCCTTACGATCCCTGAAATGGACCGTGTTTGGGTGAGCGCCGGTTACAGTTATAAGATGAGCAAGCAGTTGGATCTAGATGTCGGCGTTACCTATATCTTTGCCGACGAGTCTGCAGTCAAGGAGCCGCGCTCAGGTATCGCGTCTGATCTAACATCTGCTCCTTTTGGCGGCACATTTAGCGGTACCACCAGCGGTAACATTATGTTATTCGGTGTTCAGGCAAGCTATCGCTTTTAAGGGCTAACTGAACCTAAAAGGGGGTGAAGCGTGATGCTTCGCCCCTTTTTTTATGCAAGTTGTTGGGTCGCAGCAGCTTTTTGTATGGGATGGTAGGCAACTTTTATTCGCAAAATGGATCTTAGGCGATTATATTCTTCTCAATATCAAACCATTATTCACTGTTGCTGATTGTTGCAGTATTACCCCGTCGGCCGTTATGGTGTTATTGGCTTGACCTTAATTCGCATAAGAGGTGCAAAATGAAACCCTTACTCCTAGCCGCAAGCATAGCGCTGCTGCCGATGTCGGCTATTGCCAACCCCCAGTCAACAGAAGTCGTTAAAGGCTTTATTGACGCTTATAACCAACATAGTGTCGAGCAGATGATGCAGTATGTGACCGATGATGTACGCTGGATGCACATTACGGGCAGCCAAGTCGATATTGAAACGGCTAACAAAGACCAGTTTGGCGCTGCGATGACAGATTACTTCGAAACCTTGAACCATCCCAAAGCCACTATTTTACAGATGATCGATTCATCGCATTATGTCAGCACGGTCGAGCGAGTCAGTTGGACTCACGAAGGCGAAGAGCTGAGTCAATGCAGTATTGGTAATTTTAGAGTGCAAGAGGGCAAAATTGCCGAGTTTTGGTATTTGCCGGCTCATGCCTGTGATGATATCCCTGCTGTGAATCATGCTGATGAAGCGCGTTAACCTCTTAAGTCATAATATGGAGTTGTTATAGTGGATAAGCGTTATGTCATCGCACTGGATCAGGGCACAACCAGTTCTCGAGCGATGATTTTTGATCATGATGCCAATATTGTTGCCGTTTCGCAGCGAGAATTTGCACAGATATACCCCAAGGCGGGATGGGTTGAACATGATCCGATGGAGATCTGGTCATCGCAAAGTTCGACCTTAATCGAAGCTTTAGCACGTGCGGGGATCCATGGCGATGAGGTCGCCGCAATTGGTATTACTAATCAGCGTGAAACCACCGTTGTGTGGGACAAAACCACGGGTAAACCCATTTATAATGCAATTGTGTGGCAGTGTCGTCGCAGTCAGCCCCTGTGTGAGGCGCTTAAGCAGCGTGGCTTAACTCAATATATTCAGCAGACCACAGGTTTATTGCTCGATCCCTATTTTTCGGCCACTAAGATCCGCTGGATTTTAGACAATGTCGCAGGAGCGAGGGAAAAAGCCCAAGCTGGCGAGCTGCTGTTTGGCACTATCGATACTTGGTTAGTATGGAAACTGACTGAGGGCAAGGTTCATGTGACTGATCCTACTAATGCTTCGCGTACCATGTTATTTGATATTCATAAGCAGCAGTGGGATCCACAACTGCTTAAAGAGCTTGATATCCCCGCATCCATGTTACCCGAGGTTAAACCCTCATGTGCCATCTATGGGAATACTCGTATTGCTGGGGAAGGCGGTGAGATACCCGTTGCAGGCATGGCGGGCGATCAGCAGTCGGCGCTTTTTGGTCAGTTATGCATAGATGAAGGTATGGCTAAAAATACCTATGGCACAGGCTGTTTTTTACTGATGAATACTGGCCTGCAGGCGGTGCAATCACGTCATGGGCTATTGACCACTATTGCCATTGGTGCCCAATGTGAAGTGAATTACGCTTTAGAAGGCTCGGTATTTATGGGCGGAGCAACCATTCAATGGCTGCGTGATGAATTAGGGCTTATCCGTGATGCTCAAGATACCGAATATTTTGCCTCAAAAGTGAGTGACACTAATGGCGTCTATCTGGTGCCAGCGTTTGTGGGATTAGGCGCTCCTTATTGGGATGCCAATGCCCGTGGCGCACTGGTGGGGTTATCTCGTGGTGCTAATCGTAATCACATTATCCGTGCTGCGCTTGAGGCTATTGCCTACCAAAGTAAGGATCTGCTCGATGCCATGATCAAAGATAGTGGCGTGCAATTAAAGCAGATAAAAGTCGATGGCGGTGCGGTGGCAAATGATTTCTTGATGCAGTTTCAGGCTGATATTACCAATGTTGAAGTGCAGCGTCCTGCTGTTACTGAAACGACCGCCATGGGCGCGGCATTTCTGGCGGGGCTGGCTGTGGGTTTCTGGCAATCTACGGCTGAATTAAAACATAAGGCGGGGGTGGATCGGTGTTTTACTCCGTCAATTAGCCCTGATACGCGTCAAGCGCTATATCAGGGGTGGAAACAGGCGGTGGCGCAAGTCACTGAACATTAGTTATTGTGGCTTGTCTGGTCACGTCAAGCTAAGCCAGTCCTAGACGTCAATGTCGATATGGGGCAGAGGCGACGATAGTGCTTCATCTTGGGCGCGTTGTTCTTGGGCTTTACGATGTGCACGACCACGACGATCGCCGCGCGGGTTAGCGCGGCGTTCTTCTTTTTTACGGCGCTCAAGGTGCGGAGGTAATTGAGACTGAGGCGCCTCATGACTGTCGGCATGGATAGCCTCAATGTTTTCAGTTTGCTCTACGATCCGCTTACGTTTGGTGATTTGCACCACAGGTCGTGCGAGCATGGCATATACACTGTCTAAGCTAATCATGTTGACCTCTGCCTTGGCATTTTCTTTGTCCTCCCTGTATTAGATTATATCGACCAGTCTTGGCTAAATTTTAGTCTATGGTGTTTTTTATTTTTTACCAATCGTTTTTTCTTGTGTCAGCGCGATACTGCGTTATTACGATGGTATGAGGCTGGTGATGCTCAATAAGGTAAGGTATAACCGCTTTATCTGACGATTTCAGCTCGTAAGGTGGTGCGGGCTATTGATACTAAGATGTACGCTTCTGCGAATCCAACGAGGGCAATAATCGCTAACCTTGTCCAATTTAGGGTGACAGATCCACATTATGGCTGATTTCGGTTATTTGTGGCGATATTTTGTACTTAAACAACAAGTTCCTAATCCCTCACTCTCGCTTTTTGTCGTGAATTACCCCTGTTATTAAATATTTACAAACATGCCGCTAAGCCGCTTGAATACTGGCTTTATAAATAGTTTCATTCCTTGACAATACTTGCATAGTATCTCTAAACTTAGCATCTGTGGGAAATTGTGGATATTTGTGGATCTCTTAATTTTAACAAGGATGAATTAACGTGTTTCGTGGTGCGAGCGCTATAAACCTTGATACTAAAGGACGGATCGCCATTCCAAAGCGATACCGAGAGACGCTGCACGTCGAATTTAATAGCCAGTTGATTATCACCGTTGATTTTGACGACCCCTGTTTATTGCTATATCCGCTAGAAGCTTGGAAGAAGATCGAAGCCAAGTTATTGCAGTTATCAGACACTCAAAAGACCGAGCGTTCGATGAAGCGCATGTTACTCGGCTATGCCCACGAATGTGAATTAGATACCAATGGTCGCCTGCTATTGCCCCCTCCTCTGCGTCAGTACGCTAATTTAGACAAGCGTGCGATGTTGGTGGGCCAATTGAATAAATTTGAGCTGTGGGATGAAGCGCAATGGCAGCAACAGATCGAATTTAGCCGTGAAATGATTCAAAGCGAAGCGTTTGCAGACAGCGAACGTTTGGCTGACTTCTCTTTGTAATAAAGAGATTAACCTAATAGATAGAAGAGAGCGATGACTCAAGAATTTGCGCACTTATCAGTACTGTTGAACGAAACGGTAGCAGGACTCAACATTAAGCCAGGTGGTATCTATATTGATGGCACCTTTGGGCGTGGTGGGCATTCTAGAGAAGTGCTCAAGCAGTTAGGTGAAACTGGCCGCCTCATCGCTATCGATCGCGATCCGCAGGCGATTGCTGCTGCGGAGCAGTTTGCCGATGATAAACGTTTTTCTATCGTGCATGGTGGGTTTGGTCAGTTAGCGCAATATGTTAACGAGCTTAATCTCAAAGGTAAGATAGACGGCATCTTATTTGATTTTGGTGTTTCCTCCCCACAACTTGATGATGCCGAACGTGGCTTTAGCTTTCTGCGCGATGGTCCGCTAGATATGCGCATGGACAACTCACAAGGCGAAACCGCAGCACAATGGCTAGCTCGCGCCGAAATTGAAGATATGGCTTGGGTATTTAAAACCTATGGCGAAGAGAAAAACGCCCGTCATATTGCCCGTTGCATCGCCGCTGATCGTGATAAAACCCCCTTTTTACGCACCAAAGAGTTAGCGGATTTGATCGCGCGTATCAGTAAGAGTAAAGAGCGTAACAAGCATCCCGCAACTCGAGTGTTTCAAGCGATCCGTATTTACATTAACAGCGAGTTAGAACAGATAGATCAAGCGCTGGAAGGCGCTTTAAGTGTACTTGCACCACAAGGGCGCTTATCGGTCATCAGCTTTCATTCGTTAGAAGATCGTATGGTAAAGCGTTTTATTCGTCGCCACAGTCAGGGAGAGTCTGTGCCTCATGGCTTACCTATTACTGAAGCTGAAATCAATAAAACCAAATTACTTAAGCCGATAGGTAAGGCGATTAAGCCGTCAGCTGAAGAGATTGAGCGCAACGCCAGAGCAAGAAGTTCGGTGTTACGCATCGCTGAGCGACTCGATTATTAACCTCGCGATGGGTTTTGAGATAAGGGATTCTAGTGAGTAAAACACAGCTCAACTTGACCCGCATCGTGTTACTGGATTTATGGCATCACAAGTGGGTGCTATTGCTCGCGGTGGCCGTGTTAGCTAATGCCGTGTTGGTGGTGTACACCAGCCATGCCAGTCGCAAATACACGAGTCAGTGGGAGCAGTTATTGCAAGAACGCGACCGCCTCGATATTGAGTGGCGTAATTTGCTGTTAGAAGAGCAGTCGCAATCTGAGCACAGCCGTGTGACTCGTATTGCGACCAAAGAGTTAGAGATGATAAGGCCTTTGCCTAACGAAGAAGTGGTGATAAGAATACCGTGAATAAGCAAGCGAAACGTAAGCAAAAACCACAACTTATCCACTGGCGTCTATACGTCGTAGTGGCGTTTGTGTGTGTGTTGTTTACCAGCTTAGTGGGACGCGCGGCGTATATTCAAATTATTGAGCCAGAAAAGCTGCGCCACGAGAGTGATATGCGCACGCTACGTACCACAAGCCGCGAAGTGCACCGAGGCTTGATCACCGACCGCAACGGCGAGATGCTTGCCGTTAGTGTGCCCGTTAAGGCGGTTTATGCCGATCCTAAAGTGGTGCATGACAAAGATGGTTTTGCTGATATGCGTCGCTGGCAAGCGTTGGCCGACGTATTGCACGAGCCTAAAAGCGAGATTCTTACGCGGGTGCAATCAAACCCAAAGCGCCGCTTTACCTACCTTAAGCGTCAAGTCACGCCCGCCGTTGCCGATTACATTAAGCAGCTTAAGTTACCCGGCGTGTACTTAAAAGCCGAGTCGCGGCGATACTATCCCACCAGTGAAATTTCGGCGCAGCTGGTGGGGCTGACCAATATTGATGATATCGGTATTGAAGGCATTGAAAATACCTATAACGACTGGCTGACGGGTACACCGACTAAGCAACAGGTACGTAAGTCTCGCGATGGTCATGTGGTTGAACGGTTAGACACGGTGCAAATGGGTGAAAACTCTAATGATTTAGTGCTCAGTATCGATCAGCGCATTCAGCAGCTTGCCTACCGTGAGATCAAACGTACTACGGAAATCAACCAAGCGACGTCAGCCTCGATTGTGGTGCTCGATGTGCATACGGGCGAAGTATTAGCCATGGCGAATACTCCCTCTTATAACCCTAACTCTAGGGATAATCTGCAGAGTTACCGCATGCGCAATCGCGCGCTCACCGATGCCTATGAACCGGGCTCAACTATTAAGCCGTTTGTGGTCGCGGCGGCATTGGAAGCGGGCACCATTGACGTTAATCAGATTTTTAAGACTCACCCAGGACGCATTCGTATCGGTGGTAAAATTGTGCGTGATGGGCGCAACTACGGTGACATGAGCCTTGCCGATGTATTGGTGCATTCAAGCAACGTGGGCATGACCCAAATTGCGCTCTCTATGCCGGTGCAAGAGCTATTAGGCTATTACCAAGCGATGGGGCTGGGCAGCTACTCTGGCATTAACCTTCCAGGTGAAAGCGCCGGACTCATTCATGATCGCCGTCGCTGGTCTGATTTTGAACGTGCGACCCTCTCTTTTGGTTATGCCTTAACGGTAACGCCGCTGCAGATAGCCAGAATGTACGCCATGCTAGGCAGTGGTGGCATCTTGTATCCTTCATCCATTCTTAAATTAAATCAGCCACCTGAAGGGCAGCGCGTGGTATCGACCGAGGTGGCCGAAAACGTAATGCAGATGCTGATAGGGGTGACCGAGCCCGGTGGCACCGCCAAGAAAGCCCATATTGATGGTTATCCGGTTGCGGGTAAAACGGGCACAGCACGTAAGGCGGTAGCTGGTGGCTATGGTGACGACTACGTGGCGTTATTCGCTGGTGTGGCTCCGGTACATAATCCTAAGTTGGCGATTGTCGTCGTGGTCAACGAACCCAAAGGCGATCGTTATTATGGCGGTGATATTGCAGCTCCGGTGTTTGCCAAAGTGATGTCAGGGGCGTTACAGATGTTGAATGTTGAGCCTATTAGTGCTCCAGAAAAAGTGAGATTAGCCGGTAATGTTAGGAGAGGTGAGTAATGTTACTGCGTGATGTACTGGCGCCCTGGTTTCATTATGCGGGCCCCGAAGCAATGACACATTTAAGTTTAGATAGCCGCGATATTTCGCCTGGTTGTGTCTTCGTTGCCGTGCCTGGCCACCAGGTCGATGGTCGGCAATATATTGCAGCCGCCTTTGCTAAAGGCGCGAATGCCGCCATTGTGCATACCGACTCGCCAGAGCTGCACGGTCAAGTGAGCCATGAAGGCGGCTTACAGATTTTTTTCTTTCAGCTATCGCGTCAGTTGTCAGCCTTATCGGCGCAAGTTTATCACTTGGGCGTCGAGCGTTGTAAAATCATCGGCGTGACTGGCACTAACGGCAAAACGTCGGTCACCCAATTAATTGCCCAGTTGTGTGAGAGCATGGCATGTCGCAGTGCGGTTATGGGCACCCTAGGTAATGGGATTTGGGGGCAATTAGTCGATAGCGGCAATACCACTGCCGACCCTATTACTGTGATGCGTCAGCTGCATGAATTTAATCGCCAAGGCGCGCAGGTGTGTGCCATGGAAGTATCGAGTCATGGACTGGTACAAGGCCGTGTCGATGCGGTGCCCTTTGATGTGGCGGTATTTACTAATTTAAGCCGCGACCACCTCGATTATCACGGCACGATGGACGCCTATGGCGCTGCAAAGCAGCGGTTATTTCGTTTTGCCTCTTTGTCTCATGGGCTACTTAATATCGACGATCCTGTTGGTGAGCAGTGGCTCGATGATAGCCATGGCCAACACCTTGTCGGTTACAGCGTTAAAGCTCATCCTCGTGCTGCCATTTACACCACAGAGGTAAAGCAACATGCTAATGGCGTCAGTGCCACATTAGTTTGGCCAGAGGGACAAGCCCAAGTGGATAGCCCATTATTGGGCATATTTAACCTGGCCAATTTGGTCGCCGCATTAGGAGCTTTGTATCTGTGTGGTTACTCCATGGCTGAGCTGCTTAAGCATGTGGCAAGGTTACAACCTGTCGCTGGGCGCATGGAGCGTTTTACGACCCAAAATGGCGTGACGTTAGTGGTGGATTATGCCCACACGCCAGATGCACTCGCCCAAGCATTAACTGCGCTTAGAGGCCATTGCCAAGGGCAGCTGTGGTGTTTGTTTGGCTGTGGTGGCGATAGGGATAAAGGCAAACGCCCATTGATGGCACAAGCTGGCGAGGCGCATGCCGATCGTCTAATGGTCACCAGTGATAATGCCCGTAGCGAAATTCCCGAAGCTATTATTGCCGATATTATCGCCGGACTTGCTCAACCTGAGATGGCGCTGACAAATGTTGACCGCCAGCAAGCGATTGAGCAAGTGGTGGCCAATGCAGCTCCAGGCGATCTAATTTTACTGGCAGGTAAAGGCCATGAGGCTTATCAAGAGATAGCTGGGCACCGTATCGATTATGATGAACGCGCCTTAGCGGCCGCGATTGCTGGGAGAGCCGTATGATCCCCTTAACCTTAACGCAATTAGCCACTCAACTCGGTGGCAGATTAGTCGGTGATGACTTAACTGTAAGCAAAGTGGCTAGCGATAGCCGCGCCGTCGATGCGCAGACCTTATTTGTCGCCCTAAAAGGGGAGCGTTTCGACGGTCATGACTTTGCCGCCACAGCGGTTGATAACGGAGCTGCGGCCTTGTTAGTCGAGCGCGTGTTGCCATTACCCGTACCGCAGTTGGTCGTAGGCAATAGTCAGCTGGCGATGGGCCAAATAGGTGCCTTTGTAAAACAACAAGTTGCGCCTAAGTCGCTGGCGCTGACCGGCTCTAATGGCAAGACCAGTGTTAAGGAGATGGTCGCAACGATTTTATCCCAGCGGCATCAAGTACTTTACACCGCGGGTAACTTCAATAATGAGATTGGCGTGCCCTTAACCCTGCTGCGTTTAGAGCCACAACATGAATTTGGCGTGTTCGAATTAGGCGCTAATCATATCGGCGAGATTAATTACACTTCATCTTTAGTGCAACCAGATGTGGCTCTGGTTAATAATGTCGCCTCGGCGCACCTAGAGGGCTTTGGTTCACTCGAAGGTGTGGCTAAGGCCAAGTCTGAAATTTTCAACCATCTGGCGAAAGCTGGCGTTGCGGTGATCAATGCCGATGACGCTTTTGCCGATGTGATGCATGCTGCGGCCGCAGGCATTGCACAGCTGACCTTTTCGATACAAGAGAGTACTGAAGCCGAGGCAGAGCTTGCTAAGCGGGCCGATGTCGTCGCTTGCGATTTGCAGGCCGATGTAGTGGGACGCTATCGCTTTAACCTGCACTATCAGCAGCAGTGTTACCTGGTGAGTTTGCCGTTGTCGGGGCGCCATCAGGTGAGTAATGCCTTAGCAGCCACCGCATGTTGTTTAGCCTTAGGGCTGTCGCTGCATGAGATTGTCGATGGCTTACACAAATTGATGCCAGTGAAAGGCCGTATGTTGCCCACACAGCTTGGACGAATGTTGTTAGTTGATGACAGTTACAACGCAAATCCTGCCTCGGTAGGGGCGGCAATTGACTGGCTTCAAGAAATTAACGGAAATCGCTGTTTAGTGCTGGGCGATTTAGGCGAATTAGGTGACAATGCGTCCCTTTTACATTGGCAGCTCGGCGAAAAGGCCAAGTTGCAAGGGATCGATGCCTTGTTCTCACTCGGAGAGCTTAGCCGAAACAGCAGTGACGCATTTTCGGGGCAACACTTTACCCATTTAGATGAGTTAGTAGTCGATTTAATTAATTATTTTAACCAGTTAGATGGAGATGTGACTGTGTTAGTCAAAGGCTCTCGCAGTGCCAAAATGGAGCGCGTGGTAGAGGCCCTAATTGCCGCCTTCGAGCGCAAGGAGTTGTGTTAATGCTGGTTTATCTGGCTGAGTATTTAACCCAGTATTATTCAGGGTTTAACGTTTTTTCTTATGTGACATTTAGGGCGATCCTTGGTCTGTTAACTGCCATGCTATTTAGCCTGTGGTGGGGACCTAAGATGATTGAGCGTTTGCAGTTACTGCAAATTGGCCAAGTGGTGCGTAACGATGGCCCAGAATCACACTTTAGTAAGCGCGGAACCCCAACTATGGGGGGATTGCTGATCTTAGCCGGCGTGTTCATTAGTGTGCTGCTGTGGGGCGATCTGGGCAGCCGTTATGTGTGGGTGATGTTGTTTGTACTGGCGGCTTTTGGTCTGATTGGTTTTATTGATGACTACCGTAAGGTGGTGCGTAAAGATACCAAGGGCTTGATTGCTCGCTGGAAGTATATCCTGCAATCATTAGCGGCATTGGCTATCGCTTTTTACTTATACGCTTCGGCGCAAACTGTGGGTGAAACCCAGTTGGTGGTACCGTTCTTTAAAGATGTGATGCCGCAGTTGGGTGGCTTCTTTATCGTCTTGGCTTACTTCACCATTGTGGGGTCAAGTAATGCGGTTAACCTAACCGACGGTCTCGATGGCTTGGCGATTATGCCAACGGTGATGGTAGCGGCGGCGTTTGCTCTGATTGCTTATCTTTCAGGGCACGTGCAATTTGCCAACTATCTGCATATTCCCTATTTGCCAGGTTCTGGTGAGTTAGTGATAGTCTGCACCGCAATCGTGGGCGCAGGGTTGGGCTTCCTGTGGTTTAACACGTACCCTGCACAAGTCTTTATGGGCGATGTAGGCTCTTTGTCATTGGGCGCTGCGCTCGGAACCATAGCTGTGCTAGTACGCCAAGAGATTTTGCTGGTGATAATGGGCGGCGTATTTGTGATGGAAACCGTGTCGGTCATCTTGCAGGTGGGGTCATACAAGCTGCGTGGTCAACGCATTTTTAGAATGGCACCCATTCATCATCACTATGAATTAAAAGGCTGGCCAGAACCGCGGGTTATCGTTCGTTTCTGGATTATTTCACTGTTTTTAGTGTTGCTAGGCTTAGCAACCTTAAAGTTAAGGTAAACACTCATGACGAGTTGTTATACGCACATAGTGTTAGGACTGGGAGCCACAGGGCTGTCGGTGGTGCGTTATTTAACGAAGCAAGGGATCACGCCGCTGGTGATGGACAGCCGCGAGCACCCACCTGGCCGTGAAACGCTGAGTCATGATTTCCCGCAGGTCGAGTTACTTACCGGCGGATTTGATTGCCGCTATTTAGTGCAAGCGAGCCAAATTGTGATTAGCCCAGGCATCCCGCTCGATACCCCGGAAATTAGGGTTGCTATCGATATGGGGATTGATATGGTCGGTGATGTGGAGTTATTTGCTCGTGCGATAGCCGATCGCCCTGCCTGTGTGATTGGTATCACCGGCTCAAACGGCAAGTCAACCGTCACGACACTAGTGGGAGATATGGCTGCGAGTGCCGGGCTTGATTATGTGCTGGGCGGCAATATTGGTGTGCCGGTCTTAGATCTGCTTGACCAGCAATCTGCCTTGTACGTGCTGGAGCTGTCTAGTTTCCAATTAGAGACCACGCACAGCCTTAAATGTATTAGCGCAACATGTCTCAATATCAGTGAAGATCATATGGATCGCTACGCCGATTTAGAGGCGTATCGTCAGGCCAAGCTGAGTCTATATGGTCAGGCTAAATTGGTGATTGTGAATCGCGATGACGCTCAAACCATGCCAAGCGAGCCAATGAACCTGCAAAGCTTTGGTTTATCGGCACCTAAAGGTGATGAATGGGGCATTGAACATGGCATGCTGGTGCATGGCACCACAGAATATGTGGCGGTAAGCGAGCTTGCCCTTGTCGGCAGCCACAACCACGCTAACTTGTTAGCCGCGATGGCGCTGGCAGACAGTGCCGGTATTCCTAAGGCCGCTATGGTGCAAGTGGCCCAGCAGTTTACCGGGTTAGCTCACCGTTGTGAGTTAGTCGCGAAACACCATGGCGTGATGTATGTGAATGATTCTAAGGCGACCAATGTGGGCGCTACCCTGGCGGCATTACAAGGATTGGCTAGCCATGCAGGCGAGATAGTTCTTATCGCAGGTGGTGACGGTAAAGGCGCAGACTTTTCGCCGCTTAAAGATGCACTGCAGGGCGTCAGCCAGCTAATCACCTTAGGCAAAGATGGCGATAATATTGCGGCATTGTTTGACGGCGCAATAAAGGTCGACTCTATGGCCGCAGCGGTTGAGCAAGCGGCTCGCTTAGCGAACGATGGCGACATAGTGCTGCTATCACCGGCGTGCGCTAGCCTCGACATGTATCGTAACTTTATGGAACGTGGCGATGATTTTCGTGCGCAAGTCATTGCGCTCGATACCGAGGCTGGGCATGCGTAGCCATGAGCGCCAACTCAACCTATTTGGAAGCGGCCTTCATTGGTCGCTACCTAATCTGTTTAGTCAGCGTGATGCGCCGGGCATGCAGCTATACGATCGCTCGTTACTGTTTGCCATTATCGGTTTAATTTGTTTCGGTTTTATTATGGTGATGTCGGCTTCTATGCCAGAGGCACAGACATTAACCGGTAATCCATTTCATTTTGTGTGGCGTCATGTCGCCTATATCTGCGGGTGTGTGATTATCGCCGCCGCGGTATTGCGAGTTGAGATGTACCGTTGGCAACAGTTTAGTCCGATATTATTGCTGTTGGTTGGCATTATGTTGGTCTTGGTGCCCCTTATCGGTACCACGGTTAATGGTGCCACACGCTGGTTAGCCGTTGGGCCGGTGCGCATTCAGGTGGCTGAGCTCGCTAAGTTTGCCTTTGCGATCTACATGGCTGGGTATTTGGTCAGGCGACATCAAGAGGTGCGTGAGAACGCTAAAGGCTTCTATAAGCCGATCGCAGTATTTGCGCTTTATGCCTTCTTGATCTTATTGCAACCGGACTTAGGTACTGTGGTGGTGCTGTTTGTGGGCACGGTCGGGTTATTGTTTTTAGCCGGGGCGAGATTGCTCGACTTCTTTGCGTTGATCTTAACCGGTGCGGTGGCATTTGTTGTCTTGGTGATGTTAGAGCCTTATCGGATGGCACGAGTCACTTCGTTTAGGGATCCCTGGCAGGACCCTTTTGGTAGCGGCTACCAATTGACGCAATCGTTAATGGCTTATGGTCGTGGCGACTGGTTTGGTCAAGGGTTAGGTAACAGTATCCAAAAATTGGAATACCTCCCCGAGGCTCATACCGACTTTATTTTTGCGGTGATTGGGGAAGAGTTGGGTTTTGTTGGCATCATTTTTGTGTTGTCGGCTTTATTATTTGTGGCGCTTCGGGCGATTAAGCTGGGCAATTTATGCTTACTCAGAGACAGGGCTTTTGAAGGCTATTTAGCCTATTCAATTGGCATCTGGTTTTGCTTTCAAACCGTGGTCAATGTGGGGGCTAGCATTGGCATGTTGCCGACAAAAGGGTTAACTCTGCCTTTTATTAGCTATGGCGGCAGTAGCCTTTGGGTGATGACCGCGGCCGCGATGATATTAATTAGAATTGACCATGAACGGCGATTAAGCCTGATACAGGCAGTGCAAGGCAAGGTGAAATAATGGTCTTACAAAAACGTATTTTGATCATGGCTGGCGGCACGGGAGGGCATGTATTCCCGGCGTTAGCGGTGGCCAAGCATTTAGCCAAACGAGGCTGGCAGGTGCGTTGGTTGGGCACCGCAGAGCGGATGGAGGCGCGCCTTGTGCCTCAGCATGGCTTTGATATCGACTTTATCGATATCAAGGGGGTGCGTGGTAATGGTGTGCTGCGTAAGTTGGCGGCGCCGTTTAAAATTGTGCGCTCAATTATGCAAGCCCGTGAGGTAATTAACGAATTTAAGCCTGATGTGGTATTAGGCATGGGCGGTTTTGCCAGTGGCCCAGGTGGCATAGCCGCAAGGCTAAGCGGTATTCCGCTGGTGTTGCATGAGCAAAATGCGATCCCTGGCATGACTAATAAACTGTTGTCGCGTATCGCCAGCCGCGTGCTATGTGCCTTCAATAATACCTTCGAGAGTGGCGCCGAAGTGGTGGGCAACCCCATACGCCGCGAGCTGATTAACTTAGGTCGGCGCCGGACGGTGAGCACAGACGACGCCTTGCGTGTGTTAGTGGTGGGTGGCAGTTTGGGTGCCAAAGTATTTAACGATTTAATGCCAGCGGTGATGGCTGAGGTGAGCAAGCATCATTCGATCACTGTGTGGCATCAGGTGGGTAAAGGTAATTTGCCCAGCGTTGAAAATGACTATTTACAACGTGGCCAGTCGGGCAGTGTTAAGGTGGCCGAGTTTATTGATGATATGGAAGCGGCGTATCGCTGGGCTGATGTGGTGTTATGCCGTGCTGGCGCGCTGACCGTGTCAGAAGTGGCGGCGGTAGGCTTACCTAGTATTTTGGTGCCTTATCCACACGCGGTAGACGATCATCAAACTAAAAATGCCCAAGTATTAGTCGAGGCGGGCGGCGCTTTTTTATTGCCGCAAACCGTATTAGATAGTGACAAATTGATCAGTAAACTGCAGATGCTAGCTGGTGATCGCAACGCCCTGAGAGAGATGGGCGAATTGGCGAGAAGTGTCGCAGTGTTAGATGCAACAGAGCGAGTGGCGGCCGTGTGCACCGCGCTGGCCAATAAGGATTCAGATGAGTAAAACCGAAGAAAAATACGCCCCCTTAAGAAGCATTATTCCTGAGATGCGCCGGGTTAAACAGATCTATTTTGTTGGCATCGGTGGTGCGGGGATGGGCGGTATTGCCGAAGTGTTGCTCAATGAGGGCTACCGTTTAAGCGGATCGGATATCGCCGATAATGCGGTGACCACCCGTTTACGTCGTTTAGGGGCAACTGTGTATATCGGCCATAAGGCTGCACAGGTGCAAGGCGCCGATGTGGTTGTGGTTTCCACCGCGATTGATGCCACCAACCCTGAAATATTGGCGGCCAAAGATCTGCGCATTCCCATTGTTCGCCGGGCAGAGATGCTGGCTGAATTGATGCGCTATCGTCACGGCATTGCCGTTGCGGGCACACATGGTAAAACCACTACCACCAGTTTAATTGCCAGTATTTATGGTCAGGCAGAGCGCGATCCGACCTTCGTCATTGGCGGTTTGCTTAATAGTGCGGGCACCAATGCACGTTTAGGTAAGAGCCGTTATTTGATAGCCGAAGCGGACGAGAGTGATGCCAGCTTCTTGCACCTGCAACCTATGGTGAGTGTGATAACCAATATCGAAGCCGATCACATGGACACCTATGGCGGTGATTTTGAGAAACTCAAATCGACCTTTATCGACTTTTTGCACAACCTGCCTTTTTACGGGGTTGCGGTGGCCTGTATTGACGATCCTGTAGTAAGAGAGTTATTGCCCCGTATCAGTCGCAAGGTGGTGACTTACGGTTTTAGCGAAGATGCCGATGTGCAGGCGCTCAATTTTGTGCAGCAAGGTTATCGTTGCAGTTTTACCGTGCGCCGTGAAGCGATGGCCGATCTGGACTTAAGCGTTAATTTGCCAGGGCAACACAATGTGCTTAATGCGTTGGCGGCGATTGCCGTAGCAACCGAAGATGAAATTGAAGATGAGGCGATTGTAAAAGCCTTGGCAGAGTTTCAGGGTATTGGTCGTCGTTTTCAGCAGTTGGGTGAATTTAACACTCAAACGGGTAGCGTCATGTTGGTCGATGATTATGGTCATCACCCCAGTGAAGTCGCGGCAACCATTAAGGCGGCGCGCTCTGGCTGGCCAGATAAGCGTTTAGTGATGTTGTATCAGCCTCATCGTTACAGCCGTACCCGAGATTTGTATGATGACTTTGTTGATGTATTAGCCCAGGTCGACTGTTTGCTGTTACTCGATGTGTATAGTGCAGGGGAAGCGCCAGTGCCAGGTGCCGATAGCCGTGCATTGTGTCGCTCAATTCGCCAACGCGGGCAACTTGATCCTATTTTTGTCGCCGATCCACAGCAGTTAGAAGCGATTTTACCTGGTGTGTTACAAGATGGCGATCTGTTACTGACCCAAGGGGCTGGCAATATTGGGGCAATTAGTCGCCAACTGGCCGATGCCAATTTGTTATTTGAACAGGTGAAGTCGTGATGGTGTTATCACTGTCACGATAGGCCGACGATGAAGCTTTTGACGCTATGGTTGAGGTCGTTATAATGCCCGGTTATTTATTACAGTACATGTGTGACACTTTGAATGTTTTATGTACTAAAAATAGTGTGTTAGGACGGTAAATCGTGTCCTGGAACGAGCGGCTTAATCGTGGGCGAGAGCGACTATTACGGGTCGATTGGTATCTGTGCCTTGGATTGATCTTTCTGTTTCTAGTGTTCAGTGGCTTGTTCATGGGGGCTTGGAAGTTAAACCTAGTGCTCAACGATGCCGATGCTTTGCCTATTGAAGCGGTAGCGGTAAAAGGTGATAGGCAATTTACCAGTGACGCAGAGATCCAAGCGGCACTGAAAGATTTAATGCAGCGCAGTTTTTTTTCGGCTGATGTGAATCAGGTACAACAGGCGTTAGAAAATTTGCCTTGGGTGTATCAAGCATCGGTGCGACGTGAGTGGCCGGCAAAGCTCAAGGTGTATCTGATAGAGCAGAAAGCTGTCGCTCATTGGAATGAAACCGATTGGGTTAATGAGCAAGGGCAAGTATTTGTGGCGCCAATGAAACCAGGGATAGGTGAACTACCGAGTTTAGTTGGCCCAAACGATCAGGCAATGTCGGTCTTAACCCACTACCGTCAGATTGGTGAGTTATTAACCATAAATGGGTTTAAATTAACCCATTTAGAATTGAGTCCTCGACATGCTTGGCTGGGCATTTTAGACAGCGGCATAGAGTTAAATTTAGGACGAGAAGATAAAATGGCACGGGTTCAACGGTTTATCGATGTGTACCCCACATTAGTAACCCAAGGTAAACCCGTTGCCAGAGTGGATTTGCGCTACGATACCGGATTGGCCGTAGGTTGGGATAATGCACAAGATGAGAGCCATTAATTAATGACCAAGAATCAAGATAGAAATCTGATCGTTGGATTGGACATAGGGACATCAAAGGTCGCAGTGATCATTGGCGAGGTGTTACCTGATGGAGAGATCAGCGTGGTTGGCTTAGGCAGTCATCCCTCTCGCGGCATGGATAAAGGCGGCGTGAATGATCTCGACTCTGTGGTGCGCAGTGTCCAGCGTGCATTAGATCAGGCCGAACTTATGGCCGACTGCCAAGTGGCCTCTGTCTATTTAGGCATTTCGGGTAAGCATATCCAATGCCAAAACGAAAATGGCATGGTCTCGATTAACGACGAAGAAGTCACCCAAGAAGATGTTGATAACGTTATCCATACTGCGCGTTCGGTCAAGATCCCAACTGAGCGTCGTATTTTGCATGTGTTACCGCAAGAATATGCGATTGATGTGCAAGATGGTATTAAGAGCCCTATCGGTATGTCGGGCATGCGCATGGAAGCTAAGGTGCATATTGTCACCTGTGCAAACGACATGGCAAAAAATATCACTAAGAGTGTCGAGCGTTGCGGTTTAAAGGTTGATGATCTGGTGTTTTCCGCCATCGCTTCGGCAGATTCAGTGCTGACCGATGATGAAAAAGATCTGGGTGTGTGTTTGGTCGATATGGGTGGCGGTACTACCGATATCACTATCTATACCAACGGTGCACTGCGTCATTGTGCGGTAGTGCCAGTGGCGGGTAATCAGGTGACCAATGATATCGCCAAAATATTCCGTACGCCTTTGTCTCATGCCGAGCAGATCAAAGTGCAGTATGCCAGTGCGCGTAGTTCTATGGTCAGCCGTGAAGACAGCATCGAGGTGCCATCGGTTGGTGGGCGTCCATCGCGCACTATGTCGCGTCATACCTTGGCTGAGGTGGTTGAGCCTAGGTATCAAGAGTTGTTTGAGTTAGTCCGTAAAGAATTAAGAGACTGTGGCATGGAAGATCAAGTCGCTGCAGGGATTGTATTAACTGGCGGCACGGCATCGATTGAAGGTGCTGTGGATGTGGCTGAAGCCACCTTTGGTATGCCAGTGCGAGTGGCTGAGCCATTAGCGGTAAAAGGGTTATTTGAATATGTAAATCAACCCATCTACTCCACGGGAGTTGGGTTGTTGCATTACGGCGCAAGAAGGGTGATCGAACGTCAGTTTGAGCGTCCAGAGCGTCAAGGGGTAACCAGCCTTTGGAATCGAGTCCAAAGCTGGTTTAAAGGCGAGTTTTAAATTAATAACGCAGACTAAACGGAGAGAATACCATGTTTGAGATCATGGATAGTCATTCAGACGAGGCGGTGATTAAAGTCATCGGCGTCGGTGGAGGTGGCGGCAACGCTGTCGAACATATGGTCAAGCACAACATCGAAGGTGTTGAGTTTGTTGCCACAAATACAGATGCTCAGGCGTTACGTAAGTCTGCGGCTGGTACAACGATCCAACTGGGTCGTGACGTTACTAAAGGGCTCGGCGCCGGGGCAAACCCTGAAATCGGTCGTTTAGCGGCAGAAGAAGATAGAGAAAATATCCGCAATGCAATTAAAGGCTCTGACATGATCTTTATTGCAGCGGGTATGGGCGGTGGTACAGGTACTGGCGCTGCGCCAGTGGTTGCCGAGATCGCCCGTGAAGAGGGGATTCTTACCGTTGCAGTTGTGACTAAGCCGTTTCCTTTTGAAGGTAAAAAGCGCATGGCTTATGCCGACCAAGGTATCGAACTGCTCGCGAAGCATGTTGACTCTTTGATCACTATTCCCAATGAGAAGCTGCTTAAAGTACTAGGTCGCGGTACCTCTTTGCTTGACGCATTTGCTGCAGCAAACAACGTATTGCTTGGTGCGGTGCAAGGTATTGCTGAGCTTATTACTCGCCCAGGTCTTATCAACGTGGATTTCGCGGATGTGAAAACCGTCATGTCAGAGATGGGTAATGCCATGATGGGTACTGGCGTGGCAAGCGGTGAAGACCGTGCTGAAGAAGCCGCTGAAGCTGCTGTGGCCAGTCCGCTGCTAGAAGATATCGATCTTGCTGGCGCGCGTGGTGTGTTGGTTAACATCACCGCGGGTATGGACATGAGCATCGAAGAGTTCGAAACAGTGGGTAACCATGTTAAGGCTTATGCATCAGACAATGCGACTGTGGTTGTGGGTGCGGTTATCGACCCAGAAATGAGCGATGAGCTACGTGTTACCGTTGTTGCGACAGGTATTGGCGCCGAGAAGAAACCAGATATTCAACTGGTGTCTAAGCCTGCACGTCCTGAACAAGTAACGGCAACAGAAGTTAAGGTTGAGTTACCTGCTGAAGAGGCGATGCAGCCGATGATTAGTGGTGGTAATGTCTTGCCTGTTCACAAAGTTGAGCCGACAATTCAGCCTAAGAACGATCTTGATTATTTAGATATTCCAGCATTTTTGCGCAAGCAAGCTGATTAATCAGCTGTGATAAGCAGGGATGTGTGGCTGTTATTATTAAGATAACTGGCTAGGTGGCTTAACTAGTAAATTTTTGTGAATTTGCAAAGATATGCTATCATGTCCGACCTGCCGCGCCCGTGCGCGCTGTTTCGTTGTGTAAAAATATACTGCTTTTGGTTGAGATATAACGGGTAAAAACATGATTTTTCAAAGAACTGTTAAAGAGATGGTTAAAACCACCGGTGTCGGATTGCATTCCGGTAATAAGGTGACTTTGACGATCAAGCCCGCGCCAGTCAACACCGGGATCGTCTTGGTACGTACCGACTTAACCCCAAACGTTGCAATAGCAGCCAAGGCGGATCAAGTGCGTGAAACGACCATGTGTACGGCACTGGTCAATGATGATGGTGTTCGTATTTCAACGATTGAGCATCTTTTTGCCGCACTAGCGGGACTTGGGATCGACAATGCCGTCATTGAAGTCGATGCACCCGAAATCCCGATCATGGATGGCAGTGCCAGTCCATGGGTTTTCCTGCTGCAATCAGTAGGAATACAAGAACAGTCAGCAGCAAAAAAATATTTAAGAATCAAGCGTCCCGTACGTGTTGAAGATGGTGATAAATGGGCCGAATTACGTCCATATAAAGGTTTTAGAGTCGATTTTGCCATCGATTTTGATCACCCTGAAATTGCCAGAAGTCAGCAACATATGGTGATGGATTTTTCTTCATCAGCTTTTGTTCGTGATATTAGCCGTGCAAGAACCTTTGGGTTTATGCGTGATATCGAATATCTACGGGCGAACAACCTAGCATTAGGTGGCAGCATGGAGAACGCCGTTGTGCTTGATGAATATCGTGTCCTCAACCCCGATGGTCTGCGTTATGAGGATGAGTTTGTTAAGCACAAGATACTCGATGCGTTTGGCGATCTCTATGTAGCCGGTCATGCGATTGTTGGTGAGTTTTGCGCCTACAAGACAGGCCATGCACTTAACAATCAATTAGTGCGTGCGTTGCTGGCTGAACAAGATGCTTGGGAGCTTGTGAGTTTCGAGAAAGAAGAAGAGGCTCCAGTGAGCTTTGCGGTGCCAAGCGGTGCCACCTTCGCCTAACTCGATATTAAGATTGCCTTGAACGGCTGGCTAAAGCAGCCAGCCGTTTTAGTTTTACGCCTAGTGAACCTTCTGTATGATCTGCTAGGGCCTGTATATGGGCTGCTGCAGTTTCGCTAATCTGGTTGTGAGCTGGCTTTGATTTTGTTGCATACAAGTTCAAGCCCGGGTTGACTTTAACCTCGATAGCGGACAGCATGGGGAGCGTTTCGGCTCGTAACTGTTGTAACATTTTGGGCTTTTGAAAGTTAATTCTGGCGGCCCATGCAGCAGTCGTGGTTTCGATAACAAGAACACCTTGACGGAAATTGGCAACTTTAAGTTGCTCCGTGACAGGACCTGTCATCACCTGTTTCACATAGTGATCCAAGTGAAGTAACAGTTCTGCTTTTTCAGCAAGTGAAGGTAACTGACCTTGTTGATGTAGTAACTGGCTTAGATCCTGCGGGGGCTTTTTCATTTCATCACATAATAAAATGGCTTAATGAGGCTATGAGTGTAACAGTTTTTATTCAAGGTCGAAATGGTGCCACGCGCTGGCAACCAGGCAAACGTTGGCTATTACTCCCTATTTTGCTCATTGCAGCAGGTACCGGGCTATACCAGCATCACGCTAAACAAATTGTGCAGCAACAAAACAACGTTGATAACGAACGTGTTGCTCGAGAAGAACAGCTGCATCAACTCATCGAGTTAAAAGGTGCCACAGAATCGCAGTTGGCGATGCTGGTGACTCATGTCGCCCGCATGCAGGCCAAAGTGACTCGTTTAGAGGCGCTGGGGCAACAAGTTGCCAAAGATTACAAACTCGAAGATCAATTCGATTTCTCTTCAGAAGTCGGTGTCGGCGGCCTGAGTGAACTAGGCAGCAACATCGAACTCGATCAGCTTATCCAAGATATGGATAGGCTAGTCTATCGCATAGATAACAATAATGTTCAATTAGCACTACTTGAAACAGTGACATCTAATCTCCATATAGATGATGAGCGTTATATCTCGGGACGTCCCATCCAAAAAGGCTGGTTATCATCCCACTACGGTTTACGTAATGACCCTTTTAATGGCAGAAGAACGATGCATAAAGGTATCGACTTTGCCGGTAAAGAGGGGGCTGATGTTGTGGCAACCGCTGGCGGTGTCGTAACGTGGTCAGGCAGTATGTTTGGTTATGGTGAGTTAGTCGAAATTGACCATGGTAATGGTCTGCGCACTCGCTATGGGCATAATAAGTCTTTGTCAGTAGCTGTAGGTGATGTGGTCGCCAAAGGCGAAAGTATTGCCCAAATGGGCAGTACGGGTCGTTCGACGGGTCCCCATGTGCATTATGAAGTGTTACGAAATGGGCAACAGATAGATCCCAAAAAATATGTCTACCGCAAGGCAGGTTAAATTAAAAATAGGCTTCCAGTTTCAATAGAGACTAAGCCAATAACATAAAAGTGGTTCAGATGTTTGGTAAATTACTGACAAAAATATTTGGTAGTCGTAACGATCGCACCCTTAAAGCGCTTAGTAAGGTTGTCATTAAAATTAATGCGCTTGAAGCCGATTTCGAGAAGCTCTCCGATGAAGAGTTGAAGGCAAAAACGGCTGAGTTTAAGGCACGCTTAGCCGCAGGAGAGACTCTCGATGATGTGCTACCTGAAGCGTTTGCGGTTGTGCGAGAGGCCTCTAAACGTGTTTTTGATATGCGTCATTTCGATGTGCAATTGCTCGGTGGTATGGTGCTCGACAGTAACCGTATTGCAGAGATGCGTACCGGTGAAGGTAAAACGTTAACCGCCACCTTGCCAGCTTACCTGAACGCACTTACGGGTAAAGGCGTTCACGTTATCACAGTGAACGATTACTTGGCCCGCCGCGATGCCGAAAATAACCGTCCTCTTTTTGAATTCCTTGGCATGACTGTTGGCATTAACGTTGCTGGCTTGGGTCAAGTTGAGAAGAAGATGGCTTACGATGCTGATATTACCTATGGTACCAACAACGAGTTTGGCTTCGATTATCTGCGCGATAATATGGCGTTTTCACCAGCCGAACGCGTTCAGCGCCCATTGCATTATGCATTGATCGATGAAGTTGACTCGATCCTTATCGATGAAGCGCGTACGCCATTGATTATTTCTGGCGCCGCTGAAGACAGCTCTGAACTTTATAAAAAGATCGACACCCTAATTCCTCATCTTATTCGTCAAGAGAAAGAAGATACCGAAGAGGAGGTGGGCGAGGGCGATTATTCTGTCGATGAAAAAGCCAAGCAAGTGCATCTGACCGAACGCGGTCAAGAGAAAGTAGAAGTGCTGCTTACCGAGCGCGGTATGCTTGCCGAGGGGGATTCACTCTACTCTGCTGCTAATATTTCTTTATTGCACCATGTGAATGCTGCGCTACGTGCACACACACTATTTGAAAAAGATGTCGACTATATAGTGCAAGACAATGAAGTGATCATTGTCGATGAGCACACCGGTCGAACCATGCCTGGTCGTCGTTGGTCTGAAGGTCTGCATCAGGCTGTCGAAGCTAAAGAAGGCGTGCATATTCAAAATGAAAACCAAACGCTAGCATCGATCACCTTCCAGAACTTCTTCCGTCAGTATGAAAAACTGGCCGGTATGACGGGTACTGCAGATACCGAAGCGTTTGAGTTCCAGCATATTTACGGTCTCGACACCGTAGTGATCCCAACCAACCGCCCTATGGTGCGTAAAGATCATCCCGATTTAGTTTACTTAACTGCGGCCGAAAAATATGAAGCGATCATCAAAGACATCATAGATTGTCGTGAACGCGGTCAGCCTGTATTGGTCGGTACCGTATCGATTGAGCAATCTGAGCTGCTGCACAGCTTGTTAAAGAAAGCCAAAATCCCACACGAAGTACTTAACGCTAAGTTCCATGAACGTGAAGCTGACATTGTGGCGCAAGCTGGCCGCAAAGGTGCCGTCACGATTGCCACAAATATGGCCGGTCGTGGTACCGATATCGTGTTAGGTGGCAACTGGAATATGGAGATCGAAGCGCTCGACAATCCAACGCCAGAGCAAAAAGCCAAAATTAAGGCCGATTGGCAAATTCGCCACGATGAAGTGGTTGCTGCCGGCGGTTTACATATTCTGGGTACCGAACGCCATGAGTCGCGTCGTATCGATAACCAGTTGCGTGGTCGTTCTGGTCGTCAAGGTGATGCGGGTTCTTCACGCTTCTATTTGTCGATGGAAGATAGTTTAATGCGTATCTTCGCTTCGGATCGTGTTGCTTCAATGATGAAGAAACTGGGTATGGAGAAGGGTGAAGCGATTGAGCATCCATGGGTGTCACGTGCGATTGAAAATGCACAACGTAAAGTAGAAGCACGTAACTTCGATATCCGTAAACAGCTACTCGAGTTCGATGACGTTGCCAATGATCAACGTCAAGTGGTTTACGCACAGCGTAATGAATTAATGGATGCCGACAGTATTCAAGATACTATCGTCAATATTCAAGCCGATGTGGTCAACGCACTTATCGATCAATACATTCCACCTCAGTCGGTCGAAGAGTTATGGGATGTTGCTGGTCTTGAAACGCGCCTTGAGCAAGAGTATGGCTTAAAGATGCCAGTGCAAGAGTGGCTAGATAAAGAAGATGATCTGCACGAAGAGACATTACGCGAGCGTATCGTCGATACTTGGGTAAAAGCTTATCAAGCCAAAGAAGAGATGGTCGGTGCTCAAGTGCTACGTCAATTCGAGAAAGCGGTCATGCTGCAAACACTCGATGGCCTGTGGAAGGAACACTTAGCTGCAATGGATCATCTGCGTCAAGGTATTCACTTACGTGGTTATGCGCAAAAGAACCCTAAGCAAGAGTACAAGCGAGAATCGTTTGAGCTGTTCCAGCAGATGCTAGATACCTTAAAGCATGATGTGATCAGTGTATTGTCAAAGGTACAAGTGCAAGCACAATCCGATGTCGAAGAGATGGAAGAGCGTCGTCGTCAAGAAGAAGCGAAAATCCGTCGCGATTATCAACACGCAGAAGCTGAGGCATTGGTTGGCGCCGAAGAGGCTCAAGCGCTTGCTGCTACACAGCCTGTCGTGCGCGAAGGTGAAAAGGTGGGCCGTAACGATCCCTGTCCTTGTGGCTCGGGTCGCAAGTACAAACAGTGCCACGGCAAATTAAGCTAATGCTGGCAGTCTAATTAAAAAGCCATCCTTAAGGATGGCTTTTTTGATCTTACTCCACTCGCGCTGTGCTTTACGGTGATAATGGTGCTTTACGTGGATAATGCTGCCTTACACAAAGTGGAGGGCAGCAGCACACCAGTTAGCATGCATTAACCAAATGCTATAAACGTATAAATCGCTATCGCTTGCCTATGTTGCCCTATCGCTTTAAAGAACATGGCAATTAATCACTGCATAAACCAAGTCAGCACAGTGATCCACTAATAAGGTAGACCTATTAAGTGGACGAGCCAGTAATCTCAGTGCAGTGTATAGTGTGATTTTTGCTCGCTTAGCCGTGTTCTGTGGATAAAGTTGGGGGTAAGAGGTGCGTATTATGTGGCTATCTAAAAAGATTGCAAAAAGTGCCACTTTTCTTCAAAAACAGCTTGCGCCCCCAAGATAACTCCCTATAATGCGCAACCACTGACACGGCGAAGCTCGCAGAGATAAGTCGTAAAGCACTAAGTAACTTGGTTAAACACCTAGCTTACAGGGTGGTCAGGCACTGAAAAGTGCCGCATCAAAAAGTTTTTAAAAACTGCTTGACGCGAACCAAGGATTGCGTAGAATACGCAGCCCTAGCCACTTGGAACTACCAAGATGTGCTAACGCTCTTTAACAATTTATCAAGTAATCTGTGTGGACACTCACAGGTGTTGAGTTAATCGAAATTGCCTAACTTTCGGGTTGGCAATCAAAGAATTAAATCAACCAATTCTTTCACTTTCTCTCACGAGAGGTGATGAGTGTTCATAGCAATATGTACAAAGAATTAATCGCAAGATTAGTTCGAACAGAATTCGTTGAGCCGTTTGACGTAAGTCAAACAACAAAACTTTAATTGAAGAGTTTGATCATGGCTCAGATTGAACGCTGGCGGCAGGCCTAACACATGCAAGTCGAGCGGTAACAGGAAGAAAGCTTGCTTTCTTTGCTGACGAGCGGCGGACGGGTGAGTAATGCCTAGGGAACTGCCCAGTCGAGGGGGATAACAGTTGGAAACGACTGCTAATACCGCATACGCCCTACGGGGGAAAAGAGGGGACCTTCGGGCCTTCTGCGATTGGATGTACCTAGGTGGGATTAGCTAGTTGGTGAGGTAATGGCTCACCAAGGCGACGATCCCTAGCTGTTCTGAGAGGATGATCAGCCACACTGGGACTGAGACACGGCCCAGACTCCTACGGGAGGCAGCAGTGGGGAATATTGCACAATGGGCGCAAGCCTGATGCAGCCATGCCGCGTGTGTGAAGAAGGCCTTCGGGTTGTAAAGCACTTTCAGCGAGGAGGAAAGCTTAAGCGTTAATAGCGTTTAGGTGTGACGTTACTCGCAGAAGAAGGACCGGCTAACTTCGTGCCAGCAGCCGCGGTAATACGAGGGTCCAAGCGTTAATCGGAATTACTGGGCGTAAAGCGTACGCAGGCGGTTTGTTAAGCGAGATGTGAAAGCCCCGGGCTCAACCTGGGAATTGCATTTCGAACTGGCAAACTAGAGTCTTGTAGAGGGGGGTAGAATTTCAGGTGTAGCGGTGAAATGCGTAGAGATCTGAAGGAATACCGGTGGCGAAGGCGGCCCCCTGGACAAAGACTGACGCTCAGGTACGAAAGCGTGGGGAGCAAACAGGATTAGATACCCTGGTAGTCCACGCCGTAAACGATGTCTACTCGGAATTTGGTGCCTTGAGCACTGGGTTCCCAAGCTAACGCATTAAGTAGACCGCCTGGGGAGTACGGCCGCAAGGTTAAAACTCAAATGAATTGACGGGGGCCCGCACAAGCGGTGGAGCATGTGGTTTAATTCGATGCAACGCGAAGAACCTTACCTACTCTTGACATCCAGAGAATTCGCTAGAGATAGCTTAGTGCCTTCGGGAACTCTGAGACAGGTGCTGCATGGCTGTCGTCAGCTCGTGTTGTGAAATGTTGGGTTAAGTCCCGCAACGAGCGCAACCCTTATCCTTATTTGCCAGCACGTAATGGTGGGAACTTTAGGGAGACTGCCGGTGATAAACCGGAGGAAGGTGGGGACGACGTCAAGTCATCATGGCCCTTACGAGTAGGGCTACACACGTGCTACAATGGCAAGTACAGAGGGTTGCAAAGCCGCGAGGTGGAGCTAATCTCACAAAGCTTGTCGTAGTCCGGATTGGAGTCTGCAACTCGACTCCATGAAGTCGGAATCGCTAGTAATCGTGGATCAGAATGCCACGGTGAATACGTTCCCGGGCCTTGTACACACCGCCCGTCACACCATGGGAGTGGGCTGCACCAGAAGTAGATAGCTTAACCTTCGGGAGGGCGTTTACCACGGTGTGGTTCATGACTGGGGTGAAGTCGTAACAAGGTAGCCCTAGGGGAACCTGGGGCTGGATCACCTCCTTACCTATACGACTAACTTAATGTTTGTTGAGTGTTCACACAGATTACTTGATAGAAAGAAAGAGCAAAAATATACGTGTCTATTTAGACGACGTTAATTTGTTTCAAGTCAAGGCGCTTGAGGAGAGAAAGAGGGAGTGTAGTTCGCTACATGACTGATTGAACGACGAAAGCAACGCTGAATTGAAGCAAAGAAACAAGTATAAATGGGTCTGTAGCTCAGCTGGTTAGAGCGCACCCCTGATAAGGGTGAGGTCGGTGGTTCAAGTCCACTCTGACCCACCAAAATCTTCGTGTTACTGCGTTATGTAGTTCGTCGTTTAGCAGGCTAAACGTCCTCTCTACATGCCTTGTATCACTCGATTTGGTAATGACTTAGCAATAAGTAACGTATGTTTTTGTTTGACTGCATGTAAATGGGGCTATAGCTCAGCTGGGAGAGCGCCTGCCTTGCACGCAGGAGGTCTGCGGTTCGATCCCGCATAGCTCCACCATTTACTTGCACATGGATAGAGATGCCAAAGATAAATGCAAAATTTATCTTTGGCTTTTTTAAGCCCGCTCTTTAAAAATTTGGAAAGCTGATAGTGTTAATGTGAAAGGGATAGTGACGTACTTGTACGTGATTGTTTGTAGCATTGACGCGAAAATTAAAATTGAGTTCTCAAACACTTAAATCAAGTGCCGAATCATTACCTTTAGTTAGGATGATGATTCATGAGTATTCTTTTGGCGAAAGTAAACACCATTAGTTGCGATACAGCCATCAAGCTTACCCGCTTGATAGGATGTGTTTTGTAAACATTAGTTTGTGAAACTCATTTGGGTTGTATGGTTAAGTGACTAAGCGTATACGGTGGATGCCTTGGCAGTCAGAGGCGATGAAGGACGTAGTAACTTGCGAAAAGCGTTGGCGAGCTAGTAACAAGCATTTGAGCTAACGATGTCCGAATGGGGAAACCCACATGCATAAGCATGTATCACAACATGAATACATAGTGTTGTGAGGCGAACCCGGGGAACTGAAACATCTAAGTACCCGGAGGAAAAGAAATCAACCGAGATTCCCCTAGTAGCGGCGAGCGAACGGGGATTAGCCCTTAAGCGTAGAGGGTGTTAGTGGAATGTGTTGGAAAGCACAGCGGCACAGGGTGATAGCCCCGTACATGAAAACTAACTTTACGTGAAAACGAGTAGGACGGGACACGTGACATCTTGTCTGAACATGGGGGGACCATCCTCCAAGGCTAAATACTCCTGACTGACCGATAGTGAACCAGTACCGTGAGGGAAAGGCGAAAAGAACCCCTGTGAGGGGAGTGAAATAGAACCTGAAACCGTATACGTACAAGCAGTGGGAGCGGTTCTTGAGACCGTGACTGCGTACCTTTTGTATAATGGGTCAGCGACTTACATTTTGTAGCGAGGTTAAGCGAATAGCGGAGCCGTAGGGAAACCGAGTGTTAACTGCGCGTTTAGTTGCAAGGTGTAGACCCGAAACCCGGTGATCTAGCCATGGGCAGGTTGAAGGTTGAGTAACATCAACTGGAGGACCGAACACACGTATGTTGAAAAATGCGGTGATGACTTGTGGCTGGGGGTGAAAGGCCAATCAAACCGGGAGATATCTGGTTCTCCTCGAAAGCTATTTAGGTAGCGCCTCGAGCGAATACCATTGGGGGTAGAGCACTGTTAAGGCTAGGGGGTCATCCCGACTTACCAACCCTTTGCAAACTCCGAATACCAATGAGTACTACTCGGGAGACACACGGCGGGTGCTAACGTCCGTCGTGAAAAGGGAAACAACCCAGACCATCAGCTAAGGTCCCAAAGTTATTGCTAAGTGGGAAACGATGTGGGAAGGCTTAGACAGCTAGGATGTTGGCTTAGAAGCAGCCATCATTTAAAGAAAGCGTAATAGCTCACTAGTCGAGTCGGCCTGCGCGGAAGATTTAACGGGGCTAAGCAATACACCGAAGCTATGGGTACTAGCGCTTGCGCTAGTGCGGTAGAGGAGCGTTCTGTAAGCCGTTGAAGGTGAAGGGGTAACCCACGCTGGAGGTATCAGAAGTGCGAATGCTGACATGAGTAACGATAATGGGGGTGAAAAACCCCCACGCCGAAAGACCAAGGGTTCCTGTCCAATGTTAATCAGGGCAGGGTGAGTCGACCCCTAAGGCGAGGCCGAAAGGCGTAGTCGATGGGAAACAGGTTAATATTCCTGTACTTCTGCTAACTGCGATGGAGAGACGGAGAAGGCTAGGCTAGCGCGGCGTTGGTTGTCCGCGTTTAAGACTGTAGGTGGTGCACTTAGGCAAATCCGGGTGCACATACACTGAGAGTTGATGACGAGGTTCTACGGAACTGAAGTAGTTGATGCCATGCTTCCAGGAAAATCTTCTAAGCTTCAGGTTAGCAGGAATCGTACCCCAAACCGACACAGGTGGTTGGGTAGAGAATACCAAGGCGCTTGAGAGAACTCGGCTGAAGGAACTAGGCAAAATGGTACCGTAACTTCGGGAGAAGGTACGCTCCTGTTGGTGATGAGACTTGCTCTCTAAGCTGACGGGAGTCGCAGATACCAGGTGGCTGCAACTGTTTATCAAAAACACAGCACTGTGCAAACTCGCAAGAGGAAGTATACGGTGTGACGCCTGCCCGGTGCCGGAAGGTTAATTGATTGGGTTATCTTCGGAGAAGCTCATGATCGAAGCCCCGGTAAACGGCGGCCGTAACTATAACGGTCCTAAGGTAGCGAAATTCCTTGTCGGGTAAGTTCCGACCTGCACGAATGGCGTAATGATGGCCACGCTGTCTCCAGCCGAGACTCAGTGAAGTTGAAATTGCGGTGAAGATGCCGTATACCCGCGGCTAGACGGAAAGACCCCGTGAACCTTTACTATAGCTTGGCACTGAACATTGACCCTACATGTGTAGGATAGGTGGGAGACTTTGAAGCAGGAACGCCAGTTCTTGTGGAGTCAACCTTGAAATACCACCCTTGTAGTGTTGATGTTCTAACTCTGGCCCCTGAATCGGGGTTGAGGACAGTGCCTGGTGGGTAGTTTGACTGGGGCGGTCTCCTCCCAAAGAGTAACGGAGGAGCACGAAGGTTGGCTAAGTACGGTCGGACATCGTACGGTTAGTGCAATGGCATAAGCCAGCTTAACTGCGAGACATACACGTCGAGCAGGTGCGAAAGCAGGTCATAGTGATCCGGTGGTTCTGAATGGAAGGGCCATCGCTCAACGGATAAAAGGTACTCCGGGGATAACAGGCTGATACCGCCCAAGAGTTCATATCGACGGCGGTGTTTGGCACCTCGATGTCGGCTCATCACATCCTGGGGCTGAAGTCGGTCCCAAGGGTATGGCTGTTCGCCATTTAAAGTGGTACGCGAGCTGGGTTCAGAACGTCGTGAGACAGTTCGGTCCCTATCTGCCGTGGGCGTTGGATGATTGAAGGGAGCTGCTCCTAGTACGAGAGGACCGGAGTGGACGAACCGCTGGTGTTCGGGTTGTCATGCCAATGGCATTGCCCGGTAGCTACGTTCGGAATCGATAACCGCTGAAAGCATCTAAGCGGGAAGCGAGCCCTAAGATGAGTCATCCCTAGGACTTTAAGTCCTCTAAAGGGCCGTAGGAGACTACTACGTTGATAGGCAAGGTGTGTAAGCGTTGTGAGGCGTTGAGCTAACTTGTACTAATGACCCGTGAGGCTTAACCATACAACCCAAAAGGGTTTCCAGTTAATGGTTAACTTTAGCGAAAGAATACAGACACTTGATTTAGTGTACTCAAATTTAAAACAGCTTTCTAAATTTCCAAATTTGTCTGGAAACCATAGCATTGTGGTACCACCTGATCCCATCCCGAACTCAGAAGTGAAACGCAATCGCGCCGATGGTAGTGTGGGGTCTCCCCATGTGAGAGTAGGTCATTTCCAGACGCCTAATTTGTTTTCGATATGAAAATGAAATAGTTAAGTGAAAGATGCAATTTTATGTAAGACATCTGATTCACGTAGAGTTTTGTGCTGATATGGCTCAGTCGGTAGAGCGCATCCTTGGTAAGGATGAGGTCCCCAGTTCGATTCTGGGTATCAGCACCATTATTTAGATATTGAGTTTAAATACACAGTATCAACAAAATTTGTCTGGAAACCATAGCATTGTGGTACCACCTGATCCCATCCCGAACTCAGAAGTGAAACGCAATCGCGCCGATGGTAGTGTGGGGTCTCCCCATGTGAGAGTAGGTCATTTCCAGACGCCTAATAAACGATAAATCCTCAGCACTTCGTGTTGGGGATTTTTTCGTTTAACCGTTTTTGAAATGACCACTCGAACATGGGGAAGTAAATAGTCCGAACGTAGTGAGGCTCAAACCCATGTAGAGTAGGGTGAAGCGTCTGCGCTTATCAAGCGCAGCTTGATGCTGGAGCTGAACGCGGAGAGCTAGCTCGAAGCTGACCATGACAGACGCCTATTTTACTCGTAAAGAGTAGTAGAGAAGCCACCTGAATAAGGTGGCTTTTTTGCGTTTGGGGATGTGTAAGATGTTTAACTCTCCGCCTCGAACTAAGCATGAATCACTACCCCTAGGTCGGTCGATAGCAGCTCCTCGGTAACAACTGCATGCGTTACGTTACTTCCTATATCCTTATCGTCGTTCAATATCGACACTTCCGCCATCAGTGATGGTCGCCACCTGGCTGAGCTTGATCAGAAACTACATCCATGCGTTTATGACATTGCTCACATCCATGTGAGTCAACGCGAAGAGGTTACTCGTAGCCTGCCATTTCCAGATACCTAATTATTTTCGAAAGAGATTCGAAAAAGCCCTAGCAAATCTCGAATGGAAAGAAGTGGCTAGGGCTTTATTGTTTTTATACTTACCTACATTGCTTAAGACAATTACAGGTGGCTGCTGACTCTATTTCGAACAGAAATATCAGTGTTCTACATCAGATATTTGCTCAAATCTGTTAGCAAAATTTTAGAATACCTTACTAGATAAGGAACTCTGGTTAAGACACTGCCAACACTGTGCAATTAAGGTTTAGTTATGCTGGGTAGGGCGGAAGCTTGAGCAATGAGAAATGATTAAAGGGCTGGAGTCGCCTTATATGCCAGTAAGTACGTCTGTACTGACAAGTGAGTCACGTCCAGTTGGGCGATGCTTGTGAAATCTGCCTAAAGTGAAGTGCTATTAGCGAAGTGTCATTGCTGCATTATTTATAAAGGAATGTTATGGCTTCACTTTATTTTGTACATGTTCGTACAGCACCGATAAGTAACTATATTTAAGCTGCTGCTGTTTTAAATACCTTCGTTAGCCCGTAAAGGTTTAGACCATAGGGGAATTATGTAATTTTGTTGTTCCAAGCGAACCTTATTCGCTGTGATAGTTTCGTCGTGAAGCAGTGATAAGTTTGATTAGTTTATGCGTTAGGTTGTTATTTTGTGGGTAAGTCTGTGCATAACCAGTGTGGTCTATGTGCTTAAGTGAGGTATAAAAACTAATTGCTTTTTTAGTGAAAAAAGCCCTTGCGCCCATCCGAGAACTGCCTATAATGCGCATCCACTGACACGGCACAGCAGGCCAACTACCTAGGTAGTACAGGACTTGCAGCGGTGTTAGCGAGTTAAACTCTTCGGAGATTTAATTCAGGTGATAAGCGCTTTTAAGGGCTTCGCTTGATGGCTTCTGTTTAAGAAATCATCGCTTGGAAAACTTCTTAAAATAAGCACTTGACGCCAACAACGGGACGTGTAGAATACGCATCCCTAAGCCAACGACCTAGCGTCAACGGCGGCTAACTTAACGCATTAATTGCTCTGATGTTAGCAACGCTCTTTAACAAGATGGAACAAGAAATCTGTGTGGACACTCACAGGTGTTGAGTTAATCGAAATTGCCTAACCTTCGGGTTGGCAATCAAAGAATTAAATCAACCAATTCTTTCACTTTCTCTCACGAGAGGTGATGAGTGTTCATAGCAATATGTACAAAGAATTAATCGCAAGATTAGTTCGAACAGAATTCGTTGAGCCGTTTGACGTAAGTCAAACAACAAAACTTTAATTGAAGAGTTTGATCATGGCTCAGATTGAACGCTGGCGGCAGGCCTAACACATGCAAGTCGAGCGGTAACAGGAAGAAAGCTTGCTTTCTTTGCTGACGAGCGGCGGACGGGTGAGTAATGCCTAGGGAACTGCCCAGTCGAGGGGGATAACAGTTGGAAACGACTGCTAATACCGCATACGCCCTACGGGGGAAAAGAGGGGACCTTCGGGCCTTCTGCGATTGGATGTACCTAGGTGGGATTAGCTAGTTGGTGAGGTAATGGCTCACCAAGGCGACGATCCCTAGCTGTTCTGAGAGGATGATCAGCCACACTGGGACTGAGACACGGCCCAGACTCCTACGGGAGGCAGCAGTGGGGAATATTGCACAATGGGCGCAAGCCTGATGCAGCCATGCCGCGTGTGTGAAGAAGGCCTTCGGGTTGTAAAGCACTTTCAGCGAGGAGGAAAGCTTAAGCGTTAATAGCGTTTAGGTGTGACGTTACTCGCAGAAGAAGGACCGGCTAACTTCGTGCCAGCAGCCGCGGTAATACGAGGGGTCCAAGCGTTAATCGGAATTACTGGGCGTAAAGCGTACGCAGGCGGTTTGTTAAGCGAGATGTGAAAGCCCCGGGCTCAACCTGGGAATTGCATTTCGAACTGGCAGACTAGAGTCTTGTAGAGGGGGGTAGAATTTCAGGTGTAGCGGTGAAATGCGTAGAGATCTGAAGGAATACCGGTGGCGAAGGCGGCCCCCTGGACAAAGACTGACGCTCAGGTACGAAAGCGTGGGGAGCAAACAGGATTAGATACCCTGGTAGTCCACGCCGTAAACGATGTCTACTCGGAATTTGGTGTCTTGAACACTGGGTTCCCAAGCTAACGCATTAAGTAGACCGCCTGGGGAGTACGGCCGCAAGGTTAAAACTCAAATGAATTGACGGGGGCCCGCACAAGCGGTGGAGCATGTGGTTTAATTCGATGCAACGCGAAGAACCTTACCTACTCTTGACATCCAGAGAATTCGCTAGAGATAGCTTAGTGCCTTCGGGAGCTCTGAGACAGGTGCTGCATGGCTGTCGTCAGCTCGTGTTGTGAAATGTTGGGTTAAGTCCCGCAACGAGCGCAACCCTTATCCTTATTTGCCAGCACGTAATGGTGGGAACTTTAGGGAGACTGCCGGTGATAAACCGGAGGAAGGTGGGGACGACGTCAAGTCATCATGGCCCTTACGAGTAGGGCTACACACGTGCTACAATGGCAAGTACAGAGGGTTGCAAAGCCGCGAGGTGGAGCTAATCTCACAAAGCTTGTCGTAGTCCGGATTGGAGTCTGCAACTCGACTCCATGAAGTCGGAATCGCTAGTAATCGTGGATCAGAATGCCACGGTGAATACGTTCCCGGGCCTTGTACACACCGCCCGTCACACCATGGGAGTGGGCTGCACCAGAAGTAGATAGCTTAACCTTCGGGAGGGCGTTTACCACGGTGTGGTTCATGACTGGGGTGAAGTCGTAACAAGGTAGCCCTAGGGGAACCTGGGGCTGGATCACCTCCTTACCTATACGACTAACTTAATGTTTGTTGAGTGTTCACACAGATAACTTGTTCTTGTTAGAGCAGGTGGCACGTCTTAACGGCGATGCTTGTTCTTTAAAAATTTGGAAAGCTGATAGTGTTAATGTGAAAGGGATAATGACGTACTTGTACGTGGTTATTTGTAGCATTGACGCGAAAATTAAAATTGAGTTCTCAAACACTTAAATCAAGTGCCGAATTATTGTAATGATGATTCATGAGTATTCTTTTGGCGAAAGTAAACACCATTAGTTGCGATACAGCCATCAAGCTTACCCGCTTGATAGGATGTGTTTTGTAAACATTAGTTTGTGAAACTCATTTGGGTTGTATGGTTAAGTGACTAAGCGTATACGGTGGATGCCTTGGCAGTCAGAGGCGATGAAGGACGTAGTAACTTGCGAAAAGCGTTGGCGAGCTAGTAACAAGCATTTGAGCTAACGATGTCCGAATGGGGAAACCCACATGCATAAGCATGTATCACAACATGAATACATAGTGTTGTGAGGCGAACCCGGGGAACTGAAACATCTAAGTACCCGGAGGAAAAGAAATCAACCGAGATTCCCCTAGTAGCGGCGAGCGAACGGGGATTAGCCCTTAAGCGTAGAGGGTGTTAGTGGAATGTGTTGGAAAGCACAGCGGCACAGGGTGATAGCCCCGTACATGAAAACTAACTTTACGTGAAAACGAGTAGGACGGGACACGTGACATCTTGTCTGAACATGGGGGGACCATCCTCCAAGGCTAAATACTCCTGACTGACCGATAGTGAACCAGTACCGTGAGGGAAAGGCGAAAAGAACCCCTGTGAGGGGAGTGAAATAGAACCTGAAACCGTATACGTACAAGCAGTGGGAGCGGTTCTTGAGACCGTGACTGCGTACCTTTTGTATAATGGGTCAGCGACTTACATTTTGTAGCGAGGTTAAGCGAATAGCGGAGCCGTAGGGAAACCGAGTGTTAACTGCGCGTTTAGTTGCAAGGTGTAGACCCGAAACCCGGTGATCTAGCCATGGGCAGGTTGAAGGTTGAGTAACATCAACTGGAGGACCGAACACACGTATGTTGAAAAATGCGGTGATGACTTGTGGCTGGGGGTGAAAGGCCAATCAAACCGGGAGATATCTGGTTCTCCTCGAAAGCTATTTAGGTAGCGCCTCGAGCGAATACCATTGGGGGTAGAGCACTGTTAAGGCTAGGGGGTCATCCCGACTTACCAACCCTTTGCAAACTCCGAATACCAATGAGTACTACTCGGGAGACACACGGCGGGTGCTAACGTCCGTCGTGAAAAGGGAAACAACCCAGACCATCAGCTAAGGTCCCAAAGTTATTGCTAAGTGGGAAACGATGTGGGAAGGCTTAGACAGCTAGGATGTTGGCTTAGAAGCAGCCATCATTTAAAGAAAGCGTAATAGCTCACTAGTCGAGTCGGCCTGCGCGGAAGATTTAACGGGGCTAAGCAATACACCGAAGCTATGGGTACTAGCGCTTGCGCTAGTGCGGTAGAGGAGCGTTCTGTAAGCCGTTGAAGGTGAAGGGGTAACCCACGCTGGAGGTATCAGAAGTGCGAATGCTGACATGAGTAACGATAATGGGGGTGAAAAACCCCCACGCCGAAAGACCAAGGGTTCCTGTCCAATGTTAATCAGGGCAGGGTGAGTCGACCCCTAAGGCGAGGCCGAAAGGCGTAGTCGATGGGAAACAGGTTAATATTCCTGTACTTCTGCTAACTGCGATGGAGAGACGGAGAAGGCTAGGCTAGCGCGGCGTTGGTTGTCCGCGTTTAAGGCTGTAGGTGGTGCACTTAGGCAAATCCGGGTGCACATACACTGAGAGTTGACGACGAGGTTCTACGGAACTGAAGTAGTTGATGCCATGCTTCCAGGAAAATCTTCTAAGCTTCAGGTTAGCAGGAATCGTACCCCAAACCGACACAGGTGGTTGGGTAGAGAATACCAAGGCGCTTGAGAGAACTCGGCTGAAGGAACTAGGCAAAATGGTACCGTAACTTCGGGAGAAGGTACGCTCCTGTTGGTGATGAGACTTGCTCTCTAAGCTGACGGGAGTCGCAGATACCAGGTGGCTGCAACTGTTTATCAAAAACACAGCACTGTGCAAACTCGCAAGAGGAAGTATACGGTGTGACGCCTGCCCGGTGCCGGAAGGTTAATTGATTGGGTTATCTTCGGAGAAGCTCATGATCGAAGCCCCGGTAAACGGCGGCCGTAACTATAACGGTCCTAAGGTAGCGAAATTCCTTGTCGGGTAAGTTCCGACCTGCACGAATGGCGTAATGATGGCCACGCTGTCTCCAGCCGAGACTCAGTGAAGTTGAAATTGCGGTGAAGATGCCGTATACCCGCGGCTAGACGGAAAGACCCCGTGAACCTTTACTATAGCTTGGCACTGAACATTGACCCTACATGTGTAGGATAGGTGGGAGACTTTGAAGCAGGAACGCCAGTTCTTGTGGAGTCAACCTTGAAATACCACCCTTGTAGTGTTGATGTTCTAACTCTGGCCCCTGAATCGGGGTTGAGGACAGTGCCTGGTGGGTAGTTTGACTGGGGCGGTCTCCTCCCAAAGAGTAACGGAGGAGCACGAAGGTTGGCTAAGTACGGTCGGACATCGTACGGTTAGTGCAATGGCATAAGCCAGCTTAACTGCGAGACATACACGTCGAGCAGGTGCGAAAGCAGGTCATAGTGATCCGGTGGTTCTGAATGGAAGGGCCATCGCTCAACGGATAAAAGGTACTCCGGGGATAACAGGCTGATACCGCCCAAGAGTTCATATCGACGGCGGTGTTTGGCACCTCGATGTCGGCTCATCACATCCTGGGGCTGAAGTCGGTCCCAAGGGTATGGCTGTTCGCCATTTAAAGTGGTACGCGAGCTGGGTTCAGAACGTCGTGAGACAGTTCGGTCCCTATCTGCCGTGGGCGTTGGATGATTGAAGGGAGCTGCTCCTAGTACGAGAGGACCGGAGTGGACGAACCGCTGGTGTTCGGGTTGTCATGCCAATGGCATTGCCCGGTAGCTACGTTCGGAATCGATAACCGCTGAAAGCATCTAAGCGGGAAGCGAGCCCTAAGATGAGTCATCCCTAGGACTTTAAGTCCTCTAAAGGGCCGTAGGAGACTACTACGTTGATAGGCAAGGTGTGTAAGCGTTGTGAGGCGTTGAGCTAACTTGTACTAATGACCCGTGAGGCTTAACCATACAACCCAAAAGGGTTTCCAGTTAATGGTTAACTTTAGCGAAAGAATACAGACACTTGATTTAGTGTACTCAAATTTAAAACAGCTTTCTAAATTTCCAAATTTGTCTGGAAACCATAGCATTGTGGTACCACCTGATCCCATCCCGAACTCAGAAGTGAAACGCAATCGCGCCGATGGTAGTGTGGGGTCTCCCCATGTGAGAGTAGGTCATTTCCAGACGCCTATTTAAGTCGAAAAGCCACCTGCATAAGGTGGCTTTTTTGCGTTTGGGTTTTATAAGTTTTCAGCGTTGCTTTCCATAGCAAATTTCAATGTAGGCAGGTGGTTTTTCCACTTAAGCACGTACGTGCAATGCCTACCCCGATGTCGACCCGCCGCTGAGCGGGCTCCCCCGCTACGAAGGCAAGCTTCTCCGCGTTCAAGCAAGCCTGAATACTGCGTATTCAAAACAGCTTACTTTCACCCCCATGTGAGAGTAGGTCATTTCCAGACGCCTAATACGATAAAGCCCGTTGCTAATGCAACGGGCTTTTTTCGTTTTAGCCTGGAGATAACCACTCGAACATGGGGAAATAAAAAGTCCGAACGTAGTGAGGCTCAAACCCATGTAGAGTAGGGTGAAGCGTCTGCGCTTATCAAGCGCAGCTTGATGCTGGCGCTGAACGCGGAGAGCTAGCTCGAAGCTGACCATAACAGACGCCACTTTGGTTTTCACTTTTTAGAAAAGTGAAGGCAAAACAGTAACGATAAATCCCCAGCACTGCGTGTTGGGGATTTTTTCGTTTAACTGCTTTGCAATAATCATTCGAATATGAGGCTATAAGTAGCTTCAATTCATGTGATGGGTAGTGAATAGCTCATGCATTTACTGCACTCTCTACATCCACGTAGGGGCTTTGAAAAGTCCAATATCTATGGATATTGGACTGATAGGGCTATAAAGAGAGGAGTTTATCTATGATTGGTGCATTAGCAGCGGGAAAGTCGTAGTGCTGTAACTTATGTAAGTCTGCCCACTCCACTTTTTGTCCCTCAAGGCCTCTAGGCTCTCCAGAGAAGGTTTTCACTATATGGATATCGAGTAGGACTTGTTTGTCGGGATAATCGTGAGCAATTGTCATTAGAGGCGTTGTATCGCTAACTGTGATGTTGACCTCTTCTTGCAACTCTCTGATTAGTGCTTGTGATGTTGTTTCATTGTTTTCAACTTTACCACCTGGAAACTCCCATTTTCCACCTTGATGAAGGTGGTTTGGGCGTTTAGCTAGCAGTACTTGGTTAGCGGCATTCATGACAACACCAACGGCGACATGTACTCGTTTCATCGGTTAGTTGTCCTTGAAAAAATCTGCTTCATCATACCCGAGTGCATCTAAGGATTCGGCATCGAACTCAGGTTTCACTGGAATGGCGTGCTTCTCTGATGCCCAGTCGCCAAGATCAATAAGCTTACAGCGTTCGCTGCAGAAAGGTTTGAATTTAGATGTTGCAGTCCATTCTACTTGGGCTTTGCAGGTTGGGCAGTTTACTACAGTTGGCATAAAAGCTCCCATTGACGCTTTGGTGATTTATACCAAGCGAATTAATAAGTCGATCGCTTAATTAATTGGATTGGCATTAAGCCCAATGGTAATCAGTTTAGCGACAGGTTGCCAACATAAAGTCGATGGTTTGGTCTGAATGTTTTTGTTGCTCAAAGCCGACGAAGTGGATGGCGTAACGATTGCGGTTACCGCTAATGGTGGGGTAACAGCCTTGTGCAGCGTCAAGTTTCACTCTAATCAATGATAGGGCTTGGTCGCTACTGCCTTGATAGAAACCTGCTGCGGCGGTTTCATCGGTGTAATGAGTGGTTTGGCGAGTTAATTCAAGTAGCAGTTTGATGGGGGTGAGTAAGCAGTCGAAGTGTGCTATCCAGGCTCTATATTCTTGCTGACGGGTTTCGAAGGGTTTTGCTAACCAAAAATGCAGTTGGGGTAAGTCAAAATTGCAACAGGCGCCGGGCATGCCAAATCGTTGTCTCAGTGCGGATAAGAAGCGGTCTTGTTTGAGTATTTGTCCGGGACGTTGACAGTGGATTAAGCATTTTCTGGCATCTTGCAATTTATCGATAAAGTCTGTGAGCTGTTGTTTATCGATCTCATTTTGATTTTGCCACTGTTTTAAGTGTTGCAGCTGTTTATCGATATCTTTGATGATTTCACCGCGATAGTCACAACGCTCAGTGAGTTCACACAAGGAAAACAGCGGATAAAAGCATCGGTGTTGATGATCTTGATCTAGATTGCTTTGCAGCTGATTGGCAAGATATTCGAGCCGCAAATAACTGCGGGTCTTCTCATTCAGTGGCTGTTCATAGATCAATTCATTCATGACAGTATCAAGTGTGACCGGCTAGTGTTAGGTATTTATTATGTAATACAGCTACCTTGCCTTTTAATGCTGATATCGTTCCTTGATTGTCGATGACATCATCAGCTTTTGACAGTTTCTCGGCTCTACTGGCCTGACTGTTTATTATATTTTGGACTTGTTCTGCACTGACCGCATCACGCTCGATGGTTCGCTTGGTTTGTAGTTCAGGCGAAATATCAACCACTAAAGTGCAATTGACTAAGCTATCTAAACCATTCTCAAATAGCAAGGGCACAACTAAAATAGCGTAGGGTGAGTCGGCTTTTTCTAATTGCGACAGCATTTCTGCCCTAATGAGTGGATGCAAAAGGGCATTAAGCCATTCACGTTCGGCTGTATTACTAAAAATACGTTGCCTTAATGCTGCTCGGTTAAGCTCGCCATTATCGAGTAAGATGGTTTCGCCAAAGTGTTCGACTATTTTGGCTAATCCTTCACTGCCTTTGGCAACCACTTCTCGGCTGACGATGTCGGCATCAACCAAGGTGATACCTAACTCGGCAAACAGGTTGGCCACGGTAGTTTTTCCACTGCCAATTCCCCCTGTTAATCCGACAACAAAATTTGACATGGCTGGCTCTTAAATTCTCAAAGTAGTGTTATAGACAAAGATAGAGGGCTATAGGGTCGCTAAATAAGCGTTGACTATCTGCTCGCCCCATAACATGGCTATCCATCCTGCGATGGCGATATAAGGGCCAAACGGAATAGGGTTACCCGAGTTGATTTTCTTATTGACGATCATCGCGATGCCGACCACAGCCCCGACAACCGATGATAACAATATGATTAAAGGCAGCATCTGCCAACCTAACCAGGCACCAAAAACGGCGAGTAGTTTAAAGTCGCCGTAGCCCATGCCTTCCTTGCCTGTGAGTAATTTAAAGCCCCAAAAGACGCTCCACAGGCTCAAATAACCCGCAGCGGCACCAATAATGGCGTCAGTGCTTGTGGCAAAGGTACCGTTGAGGTTAATGAGTAAACCTAGCCAGAGTAGCGGTAAGGTGATTTGATCTGGCAGTAGCATTTCGTCGAGATCGATAAAGGTCAGTGCCAGTAGGGCGAAGGTGAGCAATGTTGCCAAGGCAAATTGCCAGGTGGGACCAAAATGCAGGGCTAAATACGCTACTGCAACGCCGGTTATCGCTTCAATTATCGGATAGCGAGGTGAAATCGGCATGCTGCAACTGGCGCAGCGGCCTCTAAGCATTAACCAACCCACTATGGGTAAGTTATGCCAAGGTTTGATCGCGGTGTTGCACTTGGGGCAACCCGAGCCAGGGACAATCAAATTGTATTTGGCTGGAAAGGCATCGATAGGCGCACCGAGTTTATCGGCGATAGGGGCAATCAGGGGCTGATGATATTCTTTGAGGTATTGGTTGCACTCTTGCTGCCACTCGCGTTTCATCATCACAGGTAAACGGTGGATCACCACGTTGAGAAAGCTGCCAATAGTGGCAGCAAAGACAAAACTGATGGCGGCAAACAGCCAAGGGTGCTGCGCCATTAAATTGATAAATTGAGTCATTATTATTCTTATCTGCTTAATGCTAAATAGTTACTAAAAATGGTATCTTCTATGTCAAGTTGTCAGTCAATAGCTTATTTAACCAATAGCTTATGTAAATAATGGCTTTAAATGCTATTTATTAACGCACTTCATTCAAGGGTTAGCCTACCACATTACCCATTTCGAAGATGGGTAAATACATGCCGACAATCAAGCCACCCACCACGGTACCTATCACTACCATCATAACGGGCTCGATAAGGCTAGATAAACCATCGACGGCATCATCTACCTGCATTTCGTAGATATTAGCCACCTTATTAAGCATCTCATCGAGGCCGCCAGACTCTTCACCAATCATCACCATCTGGGTCAGCATATCGGGAAATAGGCCGGTAGTGCGCATGGCAACGTTCATCTGCATGCCTGACATCACTTCTTGGCGCACATTCAACAGGGCTTTGCGATAGACATAGTTGCCCGATGCGCCGGCGGCCGACTCTAAGCCATCGATCAATGGCACACCGGCGGCAAAGGTGGTAGCTAAGGTTCTGGCAAAACGCGCCATGGCGCCTTTATGCAAAATATTGCCGATGGCTGGAATTTTTAATACTGCTTCATCGACGCGGTTACGAAAGGATTCAGAGGTTAAGTGGGCGCGTTTGAATGCCCATACCCCTATAATGATGGCGATGACAAAGAAATACCATGAGCCTTGCAGCCAACGAGACAGGCCAATAATTAATTGGGTAAAGGCTGGCAGCTCGGCGCCAAAACCATTAAAGATCTCTTCAAACTGGGGCACCACAAAGAGTAGTAGCAAAGAGGTGACCAAAATTGCCACTATCACTACGGCGGCCGGATAAAACATGGCTTTTTTGATTTTAGACTTGAGCGCCTCGGCTTTTTCGCGGTACGTGGCGATTCTGTCAAACACCGCATCGAGAGAGCCTGAGTGCTCGCCCGCGGCCACAAGGTCGACATACAGATCGTCGAAATATTTGCGGTGGGGTCTGAGTGAGTCCGACAGCGGGATACCCGATTGCACATCGCCGACTATGGTGGCGAGCAGTTCACGCATCTTAGGTTTTTCATGGCCGCGGCCGAGCATCTCCAAGGTGGTCACAATGGGCACGCCGGCGGCCAACATAGTGGCAATCTGGCGGGTCATCATGGCGATATCCATGGCGGTGATCTTAGGGTCGCGCTTAAATAGCGATTCGGCTTTTTTCTTAACGACTTTGGGGTTTACCCCTTGGGATTTTAACTGGGCTTTGATTTCGGCAGCCGAGGTGCCGCGCAGCTCGCCACCGGTTTTTTTACCATCGCGATTGGTGCCTTTCCACTCAAAAGTGACGACCTTTGGCTGCGCCTTGGCCGCTTTGCTCTTTTTGCTTTTCGATAGGCTTTTTGACTTGGCAAGTGATGCGCTGGCCATGGTGTGTCCTTAACTCGTAAGTATTTAGTATTGAGCTGTATGTATTAAGTTGTAAATCTTAGGCTGTAAGTCGCCAATCACTTATTGTTTTAGGCTAGAAGCTGGTCACACGGTTAATTTCGGCAATGCTGGTGACGCCGGCAATCACCTTGCGCAGGCCAGAACCGCGCAGGTCACGCATGCCTTGCTCCTTGGCTTGGGTGGCAATTTGCAATGAATTACCGCCTTCCATGATGGTGCGGGCTATTTCATCTGACATCTTCATCACTTCATAAATACCGACGCGGCCTTTATAGCCACCAGAGCAGAGGTCGCACCCCACTGGCTTATACACGGTAAAGCCCTCATCGATTTGCAGTTGGGTGAAGCCGAGCCTTAACAGCTCATCTTCTGGCACCTCTTCTGGCTCGCGGCACTCGGTGCATAGGCGTCTGGCAAGGCGCTGGGCAATAATTAAGTTGACCGAGCTGGCGATGTTATAACCGGGCACGCCCATATTGATCAAACGGGTTAAGGTTTCGGCCGCCGAGTTCGTGTGCAGGGTCGAGAGCACTAAGTGGCCGGTTTGCGCCGCCTTGATGGCGATTTCGGCGGTTTCGAGATCGCGAATTTCCCCCACCATCACCACGTCAGGGTCTTGGCGTAAAAATGAGCGCAGCGCCGAGGCGAAGGTGAGGCCTGCTTTTAAGTTAATGTGAACCTGATTAACGCCCTCTAAGTTTATTTCGACTGGATCTTCGGCGGTGGAGATATTGCGCTCTTCGGTGTTGAGAATATTCAGCCCGGTATAGAGAGAGACGGTTTTGCCCGAGCCTGTAGGGCCGGTGACCAAGATCATCCCTTGGGGTTTAGCCAGCATCTGCTCATACAGCTCGCGCTGATCGTCTTCATAGCCGAGCTTTTCGATGCCGAGCTGCGCCGAGGATGAGTCTAAGATACGCATTACGATTTTTTCGCCCCAGATGGTGGGCAGGGTGCTCACCCGAAAATCGATAGATTTAGTGCGCGACAGCTTCATCTTGATGCGGCCATCTTGTGGCACGCGGCGCTCGGCAATATCAAGCTTTGACATTACCTTTAGCCGCGCGGAGATGCGGCCAGAGAGATTCACCGGTGGCTCGGAGACTTGATGCAATATGCCATCGACCCGAAAGCGGATGCGGTAGCGCTTCTCGTAAGGCTCAAAGTGTAAGTCCGACGCCCCTTTACGGATGGCATCGGTCAAAATTTTATTGATATAGATAACAATCGGGGCATCGTCACTGGTGTCCCCTGTCGGCTCATCATGGCGCTTGTCGGTATCGGTAATTTCGATACCTGAGAGGGAGTCGGCATCTATGCCGTCTAAATCCAGCGCCGAGATATCCTCTTCGAGCACCTTTTCCAGCGCTTTGGTGAGTTTATCATCTTCGACTAATATCGCCTCGGCGTGCAGGCCGGCGCTAAACTGAAAATCCTCAAGGGCAGCAATATTGGTGGGATCTGAGGTACCAATATAGAGGCGGTTACCGCGCTTAAACAGCGGCAGGCAGCGGTGTTTCTCTATGAGTTTACGATTGAGAAAGTCTTCGGGGATGCTGCTTAGGTCGAATTCATTAAGGTCTAGTAGCGGCGTGCCATATTCTTCATAACAGAGCTCGGCAATCTCACGGGCTGATAAAAGCTTACTGGTCACTAGGGTGGTGACCAGAGCTTGCTTGGTTTTTTGAGACTGCTTGACGGCCTCCGCAAGGCTGCTCTCATTGAGCAGCCCTTTACGGATAAATAGCGTTGATAATCCTAGATGGAGGCCTGAGGTTGGCATTATACGTGTCGGAGTGTTATTTAAACTGCTTACACCATCCATTTGTTAAACAACTGGGGGTTGTAGTAGATGTTGCTGTCCAAACTAGAACTTTAGTAGTTGTGTCTGGGACCGGTGTAGCAACTAGGTTCACCGAGTCAATTCCTGCAACTGCGGTTGCAGTAATCACCCCATCAACAATTGTCATTGTGTCCAAATTACCATAAGTACCAGTTGCGACTGTTGCGGGGATGCCTCTGTAGCCCGCATCACAATTGGCTAGAGCTCCCTCTTCTTGATAACAAAGTTCTACGGCTGTACGAGCAGCACCAACAGCCGTCACAACTTCTGAAAACTTAGATTTCTTAGTGTAATCTTGATAAGCAGGCAGTGCGATGGCTGCTAGAATACCGATGATCGCGACTACGATCATCAATTCGATTAGGGTGAAACCCTTAGCGTTGTTCATTTGTTTGTTCAATTGGATACCTTTCATTGTTACGCTCTCCGTCGGACGATAATGTTATCTTATTGTTTACTATTTCGTTTACTATTTCGTTTACTATTTTTTACCTAAAAACGAGTTAGCCACTAAAGAGTAACTACCTAATTTAGGTAATTGGCTTATCAATTGCCATTAACTTGAGGATTTAGCAGCGATGATGCTGGTGTTATCCTAGGTTAATGTAGTGCATTAATAAGTTGTACAACATTGTTGGTGTACTGTATGTCGTTTGGGCAAGTTTATCAGTTTCAACCTCAGTTTAACCCTCAGTTTAAACCTCAGTTTCAACCACCACCTTCTAGCCACTCTTTAACTCTTTTTTAGCTATTTTTTAGCTGAAATTTGCCAGCGGGCAATGTAACACCTTGGTTTCAAAAATAAAGATAAATGTTAATTAATTTAACTCATCTTATCTTTTTGTTTAGCCTGTTTTGGTGGCGCATACCCTGCAATACTAGCTCATTTTCGCCATATTAATACTTTCGACTGAGTATTTAGTCTAGCTTGGTGGTGAGGTGACCAAAATGGCCGTCTCACCTGCTGTCAAAGTTAGTACAAAGTTAACTGAAATGGAACTACCAATGACAACAAAGTACTAATTTAGCGATAAATTTGTCTAATGCTTGGGTGTTTTTGTAAAAACAGTTCTAACATATTTTTGTCGCTGTCTAAATAAATGGCACATTTCTTCAGTTAGTCAAAAAAATGTTGTTTGTTAAGTGAGCAGACCAGTTGTGACCTTGGACCTTTTAGCCAAATTATTGTCAGTCGTAAGTTTTATATGGATTGATCTTGTTTACTCATTTATAGGTAGTTGCTGTGGTTTTGGGTCGCGATAACTGGCTTGAGTGATTTAGCCTTGATTGTATGTTGGAACTCACGTTAAAAGTAACTTGGCATTATCTTTTTTGTTACAAACCGGTGGTGGTATCACGGCTCTGAGAATGTAATTAGCGCTTGTAACTTTGGTTTGTAATTAGGGCTCATAACTTTGGTTTGTAATTAGGGCTTGCCATTAGGGCTCGTAATAGAGCTTGTGATTAGGCTGGCTTTAGTCGTCAGTCGTACAGCATCGACTGTCTCTTTTGATTTATTTTCTGGTTTATCTTTTGGCTTATCTTTTAGCTTAGCTAGCGCAGTTTATTGATCACCTCAGATTGATTAGCGCGCGAGCTATGTCGACTGCACGAGCGTGTGAATTGATGTCTATTTAAGATCGAGTTCGCAGGCTTATTAAAGGTGGCGCCGCGATACTCAGGTGGTTGTGATTAAGCCGAGCCGCTGGTGATGCGGCTCGATAAGTCAGATAGATGAGGTGCTAGCGTATGGCCTTGAGCGTCACCTCATGCTTATGGCGTAAGACTGATGACCTTTAGGGCGAGTCGGTTGGGGCTAATCTTTCAGCCTTAACGATAGGTCGAGCGCTTTAAGGTGTTTGGTGAGCGCGCCGACTGAGATGTAGTCGACACCTGTGCTGGCAAAGTCGCCGATGGTGTCTAAAGTGACGTTGCCAGATACCTCAAGCTTAGCGCGCTGGGCCTCAGGGTAGCGGTTATTAAGCTCGACTGCCTGTAACATCATGGTGACGTCGAAATTGTCCAGCATCACAATATCGCTTTGGGCGTCTAAGGCTTGGGTTAACTCGTCGAGACTTTCGACCTCAACCTCGACCAATTTATCGCTGGCCAGTTGACGAGCGGCGTTAATGGCCTTAGCGATTGAGCCGCAGGCCATGATGTGATTTTCTTTGATTAAAAAGGCATCGAATAACCCGATACGATGGTTTTGTCCGCCACCGCAGGTGACCGCGTATTTTTGGGCGGTGCGCAGCCCTGGGATGGTTTTGCGAGTGTCGAGTAGTTTACAGTGAGAGCCTGCGATCCTATCGACATAATGTTTTGTTAGGGTGGCCACGCCCGATAATGTTTGGATAAAGTTCATGGCGGTGCGCTCACCGGTTAAAATGGCGCGCGCCGGGCCGGACAGTTCACACAATACTTGGTTGGGGACGAGTAGATCGCCGTCGTCGACATGCCAATGGAGGGCGACTTCGCTGCCGAGCTGATTAAAGACTTGCTCTGCCCATGCCTTACCGCAAAAGACTCCCTCTTCACGGGTGATGAGGGTGGCCTGTGCATAGCGATCGCTTGGGATCAGTTGGGCGGTAATATCGGCGCTGAGTTTTTCTTGGGCACTCAAATTGCTGTCGGCTTGGTAGCCTAAATCTTCTTCGAGGGCGATTTTAACCGCGAGTCTTATATCATTTTCCAACATGTTTCTGTCCTCTGTGAGTAGCAGTCTCTCGTGGCGGTTAGCGACCTGTGGTTAATTATCCCGTTTGTGGAGACATTAAGAGTGGCGTAAATGCCTTATGGCGTTGTGCCCGTATTAGCTGCTAGCACTGGTGTTTTGTACCGGGATGATAGCAAATCTGAATCTGAAAAAGCAGCGTAAATTGTAGATTGAATTACCGCCCTTATATAGCAAAGCGGTTGTAATCAGTGATAAGTGTTAGTCACTGTGGGTATGGCGATGATTGTTGATGAGGTTTTATCGATTCACTCCGCCTTAACTGGCGGGGCGAGACAAATGCAGGTAAAGTGGATTTCGCGCTTTTTTTTGCTATTTTAGGCGGGTGAATTCGCAGCTATTGGCTTTTAAACTCAGTGATTAATGTTAACAATAGCTGGCATAGAGCCATACACCTATTTAGACAATATAGAGATAGGCAAGTTGGCCGCATTCGAGGCAAGATGAGTAAACTAACAATGCAAGATGATGGCTGGGTCAGCCATGCAAGGCGCTGTGTATCGCCACACTTTAATCCGCGCCCTCATGGCGAGGTGAGTTTATTGGTGATCCACAACATTAGCTTACCGGCGGGGCAATTTGGTTTGCCTTATATTGACCAGCTGTTTCAAGGCTGCATCGATGTTAGCGCTGACGACAGCTTTTGTGAGTTAGCCCAATTAACGGTATCGGCCCATTTTTTAATTCGTCGCGATGGGGAATTAGTGCAGTATGTCAGCTGTGATGACAGAGCCTGGCATGCGGGCGTGTCGTGCTATGAGGGGCGCGAAGGGTGTAATGATTTTGCCATTGGGATTGAGTTAGAAGGCACAGATGATATTGCTTATACCGATGCCCAATATGCAACATTACAACAATTAACCTTAGCGTTGTTTGACGCCTACCCTATGCTCAATGGCGAGCGAATAGTAGGACACTGTGATATAGCGCCTGGGCGTAAAACCGACCCAGGAGCGAGTTTTGACTGGTCTAGGTATAAAAAGGGTTTACTCGGGTAAGCCGGTAAGCCGATTGATTGGCAAGGTCTTGTTATTTAGGTGATATAGCGCCTGGGCGTAAAACCGAACTCGGTGCGAAGTGCGAGTTTTGACTGGTCTAGGTATAAGCAGTGTTTACTCGGGTAAGCCGATTGATTGGCAAGATATTGTTATTTAAGTGATATAGCGCCTGGGCGTAAAACCGAACTCGGTGCGAAGTGCGAGTTTTGACTGGTCTAGGTATAAAAAGGGTTTACTCGGGTAAGCCGGTAAGCCGATTGATTGGCAAGATTTTGTTATTTAAGTGATATAGCGCCTAGGCGTAAAACCGAACTCGGTGCGAAGTGCGAGTTTTGACTGGTCTAGGTATAAAAAGGGTTTACTCGGGTAAGCCGGTAAGCCGATTGATTGGCAAGGTATTGTTATTTAAGTGATATAGCGCCTTGGCGTAAAACCGAACTCGGTGCGAAGCGCGAGTTTTGACTGGTCTAGGTTTAAACAGAGTCTACTCGGATATACCGATAAGACGATTGATTGACAAGGTAAGGAGACTGAGATGGCGCTGTTTTCGTTGTTGATAGCGATTATGATTGAGCGGTTAAAACTGTTGCCACAAGCCTGGCAGCTAGAGACCTTGTTGGCTTGGTATAACAAGGCTTTTTTTGGTGATAATGCGCTGAAAAATGAACCCATGATGCTGCTGGCACTGCTGTTACCCGCGGTGAGTGTACAGGTGTTGGCTTGGTTTGTTGAGGGGATGTTTTGGGGGCTTATTAGCTTACTGTTATGGGTGGCGGTGGCGATTTTATGCTTTAGTCACCTCAAACAGCGGCAAGTCTTTAAGCAATATATTCAAGCGGCGTGCCGAGGGGATGCGCAAGCATGTTTTCACTTTGCCGAGGCGCTTGATCCCAGCGTTAGCCTCGATGCGATATCGGAAACGGACTTAGGCGCTAAAGTGGGTCAGACTGTGGCTTGGCTTAATTATCGTTTTTATGGCGCAGTGGCGCTGTATTTAATTTTCTTTGGGCCTGCTGGCGCCGTGCTTTATTGTACCGTGCGTTATTTTTCTGATGAGGCCGCTAGCCAAAAAATGAGCTTACCGCTGGTGGACTCGGCGTTGGCTGTGCTTGATTGGCTACCGAGTCGCTTGATCGCGTTTGGTTATGTTTTGAGCGGTCATTTTTCGGCTGCATTTAGTCGCTGGCGCCGCTTGGCACTGCAATGGCGAATGCCTGCCAGAACCGTGATAGCCGAGGTGGCCTTGGCTGCCGAAACTATCGAGGCTTCATCGGCGACGCCCATATGCGTGCAATCGACTATCTCTTTGCTACAGTTGAGTAAACGAAATTTTATCCTGTTAGTCACGGGATTATCTTTGTTAACGATATTTGGCGTGGTGGCATAGCGCCACCGACTCACACCACGATAGCGCGGGGGGTTGCCGTTGACCTTGTTATTGGCAAATGGTCAGACCCCCTGCAGCAAAATATCAGCTATCCTCACAAATCCTGAGGCAATATGAAGCAGATCACGAACTAGACATCTCAAATGTGATTTGATAAAGTGCGCTCAGTCAATTAAATTGGTAAGACCAATTTACAATAGGAGCTGAGGCCCATATGGCTTATAGCAAAATCAACCAGCCAAAAATCTCTGACGTGATCATGGGTCAGTTGGAGCAGATGATCCTTGAAGGTAGTCTGCAACCGGGACAAAAATTACCGCCAGAGCGTGAATTGGCACTGCAATTTGAAGTCTCTCGACCCTCTCTTCGTGAAGCCATTCAAAAGTTAGAAGCAAAAGGATTGTTGCTCCGTCGTCAAGGCGGTGGCACTTATGTCAAAGAACAACTTTGGCAGAGTTTGGCCGATCCTATTGTGGAGCTGATGCACAGCGATTCTGAGAGTCAATACGACCTACTCGAGTTTCGTCACGCCACTGAAGGCATGATGGCTTATTTTGCGGCGCTTCGGGGTACCGATGCGGATATGCAAAACATCAAACAAAAAATCCAAGCGGTAGAAGCGGCTCCTAATATTGAGGAGCAGGCCGAAGCGATCGTGTGTTTTTATCGCGCGGTTGCCGAGGCATCGCACAATGTGGCGATGCTACACTTGGTACTAAGTTTATCTCCCGTGCTGCATAAGAATGTGGCGCAAAACTTAGAGTTGCTTAAGCGTAGAGCTGACGCCTCTAAGATGGCAAATGAGCATCGGCGAGATTTACTTGCCGCTATCGTGCGCCGCGATCCCGAAGCAGCAAGAGAAGCCTCGAACGAACATTTAAGTTATATCGAGGAAGTGATGTTGTCTGTACGGGAAGAAGACAGTCGGTTGCAGCGTAGTCTGCGCCGCCTAAAAAGTGGCGTTTAGGCAATTATCCTAAGCGCCATTTTTTATCACTTAATTCATATTATTCATGTATATAGGGAAGGACTGCGAAATGTCTGAACATATGCTACAAGATTTAGATCCGTTAGAGACTCAAGAGTGGGTTGATTCACTGCAAGCTGTATTAGAGCAGGAAGGCCCAGAGCGTGCTCATTATCTGTTAGAAAAGCTAATCGATAAGGCGCGTCGTAACGGTACCCATCTACCTTATAAAGCGACGACTGCGTATTTAAATACGATTCCAGCTGGCCAAGAGCCACATATGCCTGGCAACCAAGAGATGGAGCGTCGTATTCGCGCTATCGTGCGCTGGAACGCTTTGGCTATGGTACTGCGCGGATCGAAAAAAGATCTTGAGCTAGGTGGTCACATTTCCAGTTTCGCCTCTAGTGCCACGATTTACGATGTGTGTTTTAACCATTTCTTCCGTGCGCCTAATGAAAAAGATGGCGGCGATTTGGTTTATTTCCAAGGTCATATTGCACCGGGTATCTACTCGCGTTCATTCCTTGAAGGGCGTATTACCGAAGATCAGATGAACAACTTCCGTCAAGAAGTTGATGGCAAAGGTCTCTCTTCATACCCACACCCTAAGTTAATGCCTGACTACTGGCAGTTCCCTACGGTTTCTATGGGTCTTGGTCCAATTCAAGCGATTTACCAAGCACGTTACCTTAAGTATCTTACCGACCGTGGTCTGAAAGATTGCTCTGAGCAAACCGTATACTGCTTCTTGGGTGATGGTGAGTGTGATGAGCCTGAAACATTAGGTGCCATCGGCCTTGCTGCCCGTGAAGAGCTGGATAACTTAGTCTTTATTGTTAACTGTAACTTACAGCGCCTCGATGGCCCTGTTCGCGGTAACGGTAAGATCATCCAAGAACTTGAAGGCGAATTCCGCGGCGCAGGCTGGGAAGCGGTTAAAGTGATTTGGGGTCGCTACTGGGATCCACTATTAGCGCGTGACACTAGCGGTAAGCTACTGCAGTTGATGGAAGAAACCGTTGATGGTGAATACCAAAACTGTAAAGCCAAAGGCGGCGCGTATACGCGTGAGCACTTCTTTGGTAAGTACCCAGAGACTGCCGAGATGGTCGCTAACATGTCAGATGATGACATTTGGCGTCTAAACCGTGGTGGTCATGACCCAGTTAAGATTTTTGCTGCGCTGCAGCATGCTAAAAACACTAAGGGTCGTCCAACGGTTATCCTAGCTAAAACCGTAAAAGGTTATGGTATGGGTGATGCGGGTGAAGGTAAAAACATCGCCCACAACGTGAAGAAGATGGGTGTTGAATCGCTTAAATACTTCCGTGATCGTTTCAATATTCCGATTAGCGATGACCAATTAGAAGATATTCCTTTCTATCATCCAGGTGCTGATTCTGAAGAAGTTAAGTACCTCAAAGCACGTCGTGAAGAGCTGCATGGGGCAATGCCTGCGCGTCGCTCTAAATTCTCAGAAGATCTAGAAGTGCCATCACTGAAGATTTTTGATTCAGTGCTTAAAGGCTCTAATGGCCGTGAAATTTCAAGCACCATGGCGTTTGTGCGTATTTTGACTGCACTGCTCAAAGACAAGAAAATCGGTAAGCGTATCGTGCCGATTATTCCTGATGAAGCGCGTACTTTTGGTATGGAAGGTCTGTTCCGTCAAGTGGGTATTTACGCACACGAAGGGCAGAAGTATATCCCACAAGACTCTGATCAAGTGGCTTACTACCGCGAAGATAAGTCGGGCCAAGTACTGCAAGAAGGGATTAACGAGCTAGGTGCAATGTCATCTTGGGTCGCGGCGGCAACCAGTTATTCGGTTAACGACATGCCAACGATTCCTTTCTATATCTATTACTCTATGTTTGGTTTCCAACGTATTGGTGATATGGCATGGGCTGCTGGTGATATGCGTGCGCGTGGCTTTATGGTCGGTGGCACGTCAGGGCGTACCACGCTTAACGGCGAAGGTCTGCAGCATCAAGATGGTCACAGCCATGTATTAGCCAACACAATTCCAAACTGTATCTCTTATGATCCAACTTACGGTTATGAGATTGCGGTTGTGGTTCAAGATGGTATCCGTCGTATGTATGGCGAAAACCAAGAAGATATCTTCTACTACTTGACCACAATGAACGAAAACTACGTTCAGCCAGAAATGCCTGAAGGCGCAGAAGAGGGTATCGTTAAAGGTATCTACAAGCTTGAGTCTGTTTCGGGTAGCGGCAAAGGTAAGGTACAGCTTATGGGCTGTGGCACCATCCTTGAGCAAGTGCGTAAAGCGGCGCAAGCGCTGGCAAAAGATTTCGGTATTTCGTCAGATGTCTTTAGCGTCACTAGCTTCAACGAGCTAACTCGCGATGGTCAGGCTGCTGAGCGTTACAACATGCTGCACCCAACTGAAACGCCAAAGCAGGCTTACATTAGCCAAGTACTGTCGAGTGAGTCACCTGCCATTGTGGCGACGGACTACATGAAGATATACGGCGAGCAACTGCGCGCGTATGTGCCAACCGATTACAAAGTATTGGGCACTGACGGTTTCGGCCGCTCTGACAGCCGCGAAAACTTACGTCATCACTTTGAAGTGGACGCTAAGTTTATTGTTATCGCTGCACTTAAGTCACTTGTTGACCGCAATGAATTGCCAGTGGATGTGTTGACTAAAGCGATTGCTGAATACGGCATCGACGTTGATAAGATCAACCCACAGTACGCGTAAGGGGACAGATAATGGCTGAATTAAAAGAAGTGTTAGTCCCCGATATTGGTGGGGATGAAGTACAAGTTATCGAGATCTGTGTTGCTGTCGGTGACAGTATCGAAGCAGAAGAGTCGATCATTACGGTAGAAAGCGATAAGGCGACCATGGATATTCCTGCGCCTTTCGCTGGCACCCTTGCTGAGCTGAAAGTGGCCGTAGGCGACACAGTGTCAGAAGGCACCTTGATTGCGATGATGAGCGCCGCGGGGGCAGAGACTGCAGCGCCTGCGCCAGCAGCAGAAAAACCAGCAGCAGAAACGTCAGCACCCGCTGCCACGCCTGCCGCTGAACCTGCTCCTGTTGCCGCGCCTGCATCTGGGTCACAAATCATTGAAGTGACCGTGCCTGATATCGGCGATGCGTCAGATGTTGATGTGATTGAAGTCTTAGTGGCTGTGGGCGACAGTATCGATGTGGATACTGGGCTTATCACCCTTGAAACCGATAAAGCCACCATGGAGGTGCCTGCACCTGCTGCGGGTGTGGTGACTGAACTGAAAGTCGCTGTGGGTGATAAGGTGTCTCAAGGCTCGCTAGTATTGATGCTGCAAGTTGCTGGCGGTGAAGCCGCTGCGCCTGCACCCGTTGCAGAGGCTGCTCCAGCTCCTGCGGCCGCGCAAGCAGCAACTAGGGTTGAAGTGAAAGAGATTGCCGTGCCAGATATTGGCGATGCATCTGATGTCGATGTGATTGAAGTGTTGGTGGCTGTCGGCGATATGATTGAAGCCGACCAAGGCCTTATCACGCTTGAAACCGATAAAGCGACCATGGAAGTGCCAGCGCCATTTGCCGGTAAACTGGTGTCGTTAACGGTGAAGGTGGGCGATAAAGTGTCTCAAGGTAGTGTGATTGCTACGGTTGAAACTCAGTCTGCTGCGCCAGCTGCAGCACCTACACCAGCCGCAGCGCCCGCGCCAGTTGCTCCTGCTGCGCCTGTACAGGCTCCAGCGGCCAGTAAGCCGCCAGTACCGCATCACCCAAGTGCCGGTAGCACGCCTAAGACAGGCGCGGTTCATGCCTCACCTGCAGTGCGCCGTTTAGCACGCGAATTTGGTGCCGACTTAAACCTAGTTACTGGTACTGGACGTAAAGGACGTATTCTTAAGGAAGACGTTCAGGCGTTTATCAAGTATGAGCTAAGCCGTCCAAAAGCCACTGCGGCGACAGCCGTTGCGGGTGGCGCTGGTGGGCTGAATGTGATTGCCGCACCTAAGGTTGATTTTGCTAAGTTTGGTGAAGTGGAAGAAGTACCACTGAGCCGTATTCAGAAGATCTCGGGTCCAAACCTTCACCGTAACTGGGTCACGATCCCGCATGTGACACAGTTTGATGAGGCCGATATCACTGAGATGGAAGCGTTCCGTAAGCAGCAAAATGAGCTGGCGGCTAAGCAGAAGAGCGGCATCAAGATCACCCCATTGGTGTTTATGATGAAAGCCGTTGCTAAGACACTGCAACAGTTCCCAGTGTTCAACGCTAGCTTGAGCCCTGATGGCGAGTCGCTGATCAAGAAGAAGTACTACCACATCGGTGTGGCGGTCGATACGCCTAACGGTTTGGTCGTGCCGATTGTACGTGATGTCGATAAGAAAGGCATTCTTGAATTATCTGCCGAGCTGATGGAGATCTCTATCAAGGCCCGTGACGGTAAGCTAAAAGCGACCGACATGCAGGGCAGCTGTTTCACCATCTCTAGCCTTGGCGGTATTGGTGGCACAGCATTTACACCGATTGTGAATTACCCTGATGTGGCGATTCTTGGTGTGTCTAAGTCAGAGATTAAACCTAAGTGGAATGGTAAAGATTTCGAGCCTAAGTTAATGTTGCCGCTGTCTTTATCTTATGATCACCGCGTTATCGATGGCGCTATGGCCGCACGCTTCAGTGTGACGCTGTCAAGTATGCTGTCCGACATACGCACACTTATTTTGTAATGATTAAGGCTACTCAGGTTGAGTAGCCTTTTGTTTAACTCGTTGAAAGGTTAAAATGCGGCCACCTTACAAGAACATACGTTCAAAAGCTGGCGTCATACAGCGTTGGGCCGGGATTCCTCCCAACGGAATGAAAAAGAATAGAGGAAAACATGAGTAACGAAATCAAAACTCAGGTAGTGGTATTAGGGGCGGGTCCTGCGGGCTATTCAGCGGCATTTCGTGCTGCCGACTTAGGGCTAGAGACTGTGATCGTTGAGCGTTTTAGCACCCTTGGTGGTGTATGTCTAAACGTCGGCTGTATCCCGTCAAAAGCGCTGTTGCATGTATCTAAAGTGATTGAAGAAGCGAAAGCGATTTCTCATCACGGTGTGGTCTTTGGCGAGCCACAGATTGATCTTGATAAACTACGTGAGTTTAAGCAAAGCGTCATTAGCCAGTTGACTGGCGGTCTTGGCGGCATGTCTAAGATGCGTAAAGTCGACGTCGTTAATGGCCTAGGTAAGTTTACTGGTCCTAACACGCTTGAAGTGGCCGGTGAAGATGGTGTTAAAGTGATCCACTTTGAAAAAGCCATTATCGCTGCGGGTTCTCGTCCAATCCAGTTACCGTTTATTCCTCATGAAGATCCACGCATTTGGGACTCAACTGACGCGCTAGAGCTGAAAGAAGTTCCTGGTAAGCTGCTGGTTATGGGCGGCGGTATCATCGGTTTAGAGATGGGTACTGTGTACTCTTCACTGGGTAGTGAAATTGACGTGGTTGAGATGTTCGACCAAGTGATCCCTGCTGCCGATAAAGATATCGTGCGCGTGTACACGAAGAAGATTAAGAAGAAGTTTAACCTTATTCTTGAAACTAAAGTGACCGCAGTAGAAGCCAAAGAAGATGGTATCTATGTGTCAATGGAAGGCAAAAAAGCCCCGGCTGAGCCTGTGCGTTATGACGCAGTATTGGTTGCCATTGGTCGTACGCCAAACGGTAAGTTAATCGACGCTGATAAAGCGGGTGTTAACATCGATGAGCGTGGTTTCATCAATGTAGATAAGCAGCTACGCACTAACGTGCCGCACATCTTCGCTATTGGCGATATCGTGGGTCAACCAATGCTGGCTCACAAAGGTGTGCATGAAGGCCATGTTGCCGCTGAAGTGATTGCGGGCATGAAGCACTACTTCGATCCAAAAGTGATCCCATCAATTGCGTACACAGACCCAGAAGTGGCTTGGGTAGGTGTTACCGAGAAAGAAGCTAAAGAGCAAGGCATTGCTTACGAAACGGCAACTTTCCCATGGGCGGCCAGTGGACGTGCAATCGCTTCAGACTGCGCTGACGGCATGACTAAGCTGATTTTCGATAAAGAGACTCATCGCGTTATTGGTGGTGCTATCGTGGGTGTTAACGGTGGCGAACTACTGGGTGAAATTGGTCTTGCAATCGAAATGGGTTGTGACGCAGAAGATTTAGCCTTAACGATCCATGCTCACCCAACCTTACATGAGTCAGTGGGTCTTGCTGCTGAAATCTACGAAGGTTCAATCACTGATTTGCCTAATCCTAAGGCAAAGAAGAAAAAATAACCTCAAGTTATTAAAAAAAGCGCTCATTGAGCGCTTTTTTTTTGTTAATCTAATTCCACCTTTATTTTTATCATTTCTGTTACAAAAGGTTGAGTGCGATAACAACACCTCTATTATGGTTCACCGTTCGTCTGGCTGAGCTGCATTTTTTATGAATATGACGTTACTCTTGCGTCTACTTTTACTGCCTATTCTATGGGTTGGCTTGCTATTGCCTGCTTATGGTGATCAGTTGGTGCAGCGGGTGTTTAGTGCCCGTGATGGTTTACAAAATGCGAAGGTTAATGACATTACTTTCGATAAGCATGGTTACACCTGGCTGTCGACCGAAGAGGGTCTTTATCGAATTAGCGATATCAAGGCACGAAGAATCGATAAGAATATCGATGGTATCCGCCTGTCAGACGAATTTATCACTTTGACAGAGTCGTTGAGTGACACCCACTTGTTGGTCAGTACCTATGCCAACACCTATCTGTACAATATGGTCACCGATGAGTTTAGCCTATTTGGTAGCGACGCATTATTTAACCTGAACTCGGGATAAGAAATTGAACTAATAGCCCTCTTTGTGATCAGATCTCTCGACCAAGATTAATCAATCACGCAGAGGGCATATGAATAATTTAGTGGATGTATTTTGTGATGTCGATGATTTTTGTAATGCTTTTATTCCTCAATGGGAACAACAGTGCCTAACCGATGGAACTCGCAAGCGTAAGCGCGCAGGCAGAATGACGATGAGTGAAATTATGACAATTATCATCGCCTTCCATATGTCTAATCATCGTGACTTCAAGAATTTTTACACAGGATATCTGGCTCGTTTCTACAAATCTGATTTTCCAAACTTACTCAGCTACACTCGATTTCTTGAAGTCATGCCGAGTGCAGTCATTCCAATGTGCAGTTATTTTTCCTCTTTAAAAAGCGAACCGACAGGCATCGAGTTCGTTGACTCAACGAGCATTAAGGTTTGTCATAATTTACGAATTCCAAGGCATAAAACGCTAGCAGGTCTCGCCAGCCGAGGAAAAGGCACGATGGGCTGGTTCTATGGTTTTAAACTTCATCTTATTGTGAACCATCGAGGTGGCATCGTTGCAGCCAAAATAACACCTGCGAATGTTCATGACACGAAACCCGTAAAAGATATGGTCGTTGAATCAATGGATAAACTCTATGCTGATAAGGGGTATATCGGCAAAGCGTTAGCAGGCGACCTATTAGAACGTGGGGTAACTATCGTTAATAACGTGCGTAAAAATATGAAAGCAAAGGCTTTATCATTATGGGATAGAGCCATGCTTTCTAGACGATTTATTATCGAAACAATCAATGACCAGCTAAAAAACATCTCACAAATAGAGCATACACGGCACCGCAGCGTACATGGTTTCATGCTTAATGTGATAGGTGGTTTAGTGGCTTATCAACTCAAAGAGAATAAGCCACAACTCAATATTACATCAGCAGAATTCAACGTGATTTCAGTGTTACGTTAAACCGATCTGAGGTTATTTAGCGATGTACGTCGCAGTGGTTTACGTGGTCTATCTTTATTAAGCGACGGCAATTATCTGCTGCTTAATAACGTTGCAGAGCTGTATCGTTTTGATTATCAAGCCATGACATTGACCTTTGTCAACGCTCTTCCTCACGATCCGGATTCAAGATGGTTAACGTTATCGGCCAGTGCTAACAACCAATTTATTTTTGCCAAGAAAAGAGAACTGCAACTAAGAGACAGCTTAGGCATGCTAAAGGGAGTATTTACCTGGATCGAAGCGATGGGGCAGATAAATACCCTATTTGAAGACAGCCAGCAGCGAGTGTGGTTGGGGTCGACGAACGGGTTATATCGTGTGCATCCTGATTCGTTAACGGTCGAAAAAATGAGTCAGGCTTCATTTCATATCTCAGATATTGACCAAGATAAAAGTGGGTTTTTGTGGCTTGCGGGTCGAGATGAACTGGCAAAATGGCATCCCGATACCGCGCTATTTAAGCTGTTTGATGATCAGATTAAGTTAGTAGCCGATCTCAACTATGTGCATGAAATCGCGGTTGATAGCAACGATCTTGTCTGGGTCGGTGGCTCAGGAAGTGAGCTGGCTATCCTAGCCGATACCGCCGAGTTTGTCATAGAGAGCTATACGCGTAAGCCCCCCTACCAACTTGTCGATGATATGGTGTGGAGTATTTTTGCTCAGCAAGAGTGGTTATGGCTAGGCACAGATCAAGGCTTGATTGAAATCAACCGTGAGCAACGCCGCAGCCAGTTGATCTCCATTGATGCGATGGAGGTCAGTGATAGTGTATATAGCATTAAGCCACTTGATGAGGCGCACCTCTTGCTAGGCACCACCAATGGCTTGTTTGTCTATAACCGCGATGATAACCAGATGTTACGTTTTGCGCAGTGGACTGGAGGTCAATCGTCGCTAGAAAATAAGATTATTTATTTGGTGTACCACGATCCCTTGTTGACCCATCGTTGGTGGTTTGTCACGGCGACAGGATTATTTTACTGGGATCAAGGTAGCCAAGCTCTGTACGCTTTTTCATTACAAGATATAGACGGAAAGCAATATCAAAGCCCCCTGCGTGCTATTTTTCGTGCCAGTGACGGTAAGCTCTGGTTGGGCGGTGGTGATCATTTTGGCTATGTTGATAATCGGGGGATCTACTATTCGCGCAGCGATGTGATTGATGATGGTGAGCGAGCGGTCGATATTAGTTATATCAGTGAAGTGGATTCGGACGTATTGTGGCTGGGAACCTCGCCTAATGGGTTGGTCGAATATTATCCTAAAACAGGGCAGCATTATACGTTAACCCAAGATTGGCAACTTGAATGCGGCTCGGTGTATTTTATTGAGCAACTAGCCGATTATCGGGTGTTGGGCTGCAACACTTCATTGATCCGCCAAGATTTAGCCAGTGGAAAACTCTTGGTTATCGAGCAGCAAGATGGGCTTTTGAGCGAAGAGCTTAACGATGGCGCCTCGTTTTATGAGCCTGGAATTGGCTTGTATATTGGCAGCCCTGATGGGGTTGAACTTATTGATGTCTCCAAATTGAGCAACCGTTTGGCTGCTGATGGCATTATGCTGGAGTCGATGTCGGTATTTTTTGATGAAACCACCGAAAGGTCACTTTTACCTGAGCCCAACAGTGTTGTTGCGCCCGGTGCTCACATGATCAGTTTTCAACTCACCAGTTTAAATTATCTTACAGACTTACCCTTGCAGTTGCAGTATCGCCTACGGCGCGATAATGGCCAATCTCCCGCTAACTATGTGTTGTTGCAAGGGCAGTCCCAGGTCAATATTGCGGGCTTACCCGAAGGTCATTACACCCTAGATATTCTCAGTGAGCAAAATGATGTCTGGTCACCAAGGCCATTTTCTTACTCCTTTAGTGTGCAAGACTATTGGTGAACCAGTGACTGGTTTAAAGCCTTGATTATTATGACTACGATCGCCATTGGATTCTGCTTTTTAATGGTGAGGCAAAAGCAATTATCGGCCTTTAAACGAGTCAATCGCGCGCTGCGAGAAAGTGAAGACCGTCTACGGCAGTCGTTGCGTGGCAGCGACTCTGAATTATGGGAATGGCACAGTGATAATGGTTTATTCAATTTGGAGAATCACGGTGGCAATTTCCCCAGTCATGAACAGCAGCTGTTACTCAGCATCAAGGAGTTTCCTGTTCATGACGATGATCGCGCAAAAGTGGTTAAAGCCTGGCAACGCTTAATTACTCAACAAGATGACCGTTTAGATGTTGACTATCGATATTGGCGTCTCGATGGCACTTGGGGTTGGACCCGTGTCAGTGGCAAGCCGCTTGAATTTGACCCTGTTAGTGGTGCGATTAAGAAAGTGGCTGGAATTTATACCGACATCACCACCCAGCGGCGCTTAGAGGATGACGTTAAGTTGCTGGCTCAGGCCTTTAGTAACACCTCAGAAGGGGTACTGATCCTCGATGCTGATGAACAGGTTAAGGTATCAAATAAGGCGGCACAAACCATATTACAGATGAGCGCAGAGGAGTTGATTGATTGTGCCTTCTCTCAATTGCTGCACCATCATGGCTCAACTGCAAATATGGACGCTGCTAATAATGATATTCGTCTTTTACTTGAGCATGACCACACCTGGACTGGCGAGCATAGTTTCTGTACCCCCGCTGAAAAAATGTGCCCGGTATGGTTAAATTTATCGACGATGACCAATGAAGGTGGAGGGATTACCCATTATGTGGCCGTGTTCTCCGACATCTCAGAGCGCAAGCAGACAGAGGCGTCACTGCGACAGTTAGCTAACTATGATGTGTTGACTGGGCTGCCCAATCGCTCGTTATTTTCCACTCGATTGGATAAAAGTATTCAGCGCGCCGAAGCCAATAACCAGACGTTGGCGCTGATCTTTCTCGATCTCGATCGTTTTAAAAGTGTGAATGACTCCTATGGTCATAGCATGGGCGATGCTCTTCTGGTTGAGGCGGCTAAGCGACTGCAATCTTGTGTGTCTGATGAGCATATTTTGTGCCGTTTTGGTGGTGATGAGTTCCTGATTTTATTGCGTAACATTAACGATATAGATGCGATAAACCATCTATGCGAATCGTTAATCCGTCAAATTGAGCTGCCGTTTGAACTCTTTGGTCGTGAGTTTTTTATCTCCACCAGTATCGGCGTGAGTCTCTGGCCCGATGATGCCAAGCAGGCGGAGACCTTGATTAAAAATGCCGATCAGGCGATGTACCATGCTAAAGAGGTGGGGCGGGGCAATTTCCAATATTACTCTGCAAAGCGCAATGCAGAATCCTTATACCATCTTAAGCTTGAGGCTGATCTGCATAAAGCTATCGCTCGAGAGGAGTTTGAGCTGCACTACCAACCGCAAATCGATATGTTAAAAGATGATACAGTGGTTGGCATGGAGGCACTGCTGCGTTGGCGTCATCCGCAGGAGGGGTATATCAGTCCCGATATCTTTATTAAGGTCGCCGAGTCTTGTGGTTTGATTATTGATATCGATCGCTGGGTGCTAAAGCAGGCCTGTATGCAAGGGGCTCAATGGGCCAAACGTTACGGCGATGCATTGCAACTGTCAGTCAATATTTCTGCGGTGCATTTTAGGCAGCCAGACTTCATTCAAGGGATTGAACAGGCATTGCAAACATCTGGGATGCCAGCGCAAATGTTAGGGCTGGAGATCACCGAAGGGGTGTTGATGAAGGAGCTTCATATCGCCAAAGAGCACCTACAAGCCTTACGCATTTTAGGCATTGATGTGGCCATTGATGACTTTGGTACCGGCTATTCGTCGCTGGCTTATTTACGCAGTTTCGATGTCAGCACCTTAAAAATCGACCGCTGTTTCTTAATCGATATCGCCAATAATGAGGCCGATCAGGCTATTGTCAGCAGTATTATTGAGCTGGCGCGTAACCTTAAGTTAACGGTTGTGGCCGAGGGTATAGAGACTAAGGCGCAATTAGAACAGGTCTTTAGTCGAGGGTGTTACATCATTCAAGGTTACTACTTTGCTAAGCCCATGGCGGTGGCGGAGTTTGAGGCTTACCTCAACACCCACAACGCAAGTCAGCACAGTATTAATTGCTAATGTTATTGAATAAAAAGCAAACTTTTTAGTTTGTTAAGATGTTTGCTAGACTGTATTTCTTTGTATCAATCACTCGAATAAAGACCCCCATATGATGCGTTTTTTGCTGCTATCTTTAACATTGCTTTATGGCGTTAGCGCCCTTGCTGACGATGTTCGACCCAAAGTGGGCCTAGTGCTTAGTGGTGGTGGTGCAAAAGGGGCTGCTCACGTGGCGGTATTGAAGGCGCTCGAACAGCAACGGATCCCCGTGGATTTTGTCACAGGCACCAGTATCGGGGCTTATGTGGGTGGCATGTATGCGCTGGGCTACAGTGCCAGTGAGATTGAAGCCATTATGATGGGGGAAAATTGGAGTGATGGTTATTCTGATACCATCCCGCGTGAGGCGCTAAGTTACCGTGATAAGCAGCAAAGAGACAGGTTTAATATTCCCATCAATGTGGGATACAGCGACAAAGAGGTCAAGGTACCGAATGGCTTGCTTCGTGGTCAAACTATGTCGATATTGCTGCAACGTTCTACAGATTTAGTCCATAAATTTAGTAGCTTCGATCAGCTAGCGATCCCTTATCGTGCAGTTGCCACCGATTTAGAAACTAGCCTGCCCGTGGTGATGGATCACGGTAGTCTAGTTGATGCTATGCAAGCCTCGGCAACGGTGCCCGGTGCACTGCAAGCGGCGCAATACAATGGCAAGATGGTGGTTGATGGCGGTATCGCCAACAATATGCCTGTCGATGTGGTTAAAGCGATGGGCGCCGATATTGTGATTGCGGTTGATATTGGCTCTTCTTTGGTTAAGCGCGATCAGCTGGCCAGCACGGTAGCGGTATTGAATCAGCTATCGACCATGTTGACCAACGCCAGTACCGAACGCCAAAAGCAGCTGCTAACTGAGCAAGATATTTTGATACGTCCAGATGTGGGCGAGCTGAGTACCACTGATTTCACCATTATGCCCGAAGCCTATCATCTCGGAGATGCTGCAGTATTGGCGCAAATCGACAAACTGAAAAGCTTATCAGTCAGTCAAGCATCCTACCTCGATTATCAAGTAAAAAAAGATGCCCGGCGATCAAGCTGGAACAATAATATCTTGCAACCTGTGGTCGAATTGCGTTTTGAAAACAACTCTAAAGTTAGTGCCAAACTATTGCGTGAAACCTTAGGGGTTGATATAGGGGATGTTGTTGATAAAAAGACGCTAGAACAAGGAATTAAAAATATTTATGCATTAGATAAATTTGAGCGAGTCAATGCCGAATTTATCGATACTGATGCTGGCAGAATATTGATACTGACCACTAAAGCTAAATCATGGGGGCCCAATTATTTTCAGCTCGGTTTTAGCTGGGAAGATGATTTTAGTCTCGATTCTGTAGTGTCATTGGATGTGGCTTACACCGTAACCGACCTCACCGAGTATGGGGGGGAGTGGCGTAACGAATTACGCTTGGGGTTTGAGAAACTGTTGTCGTCAGAGCTGTATGTACCGCTCGACTCTGATCAACGTTTTTTTGCTCGTACCGAACTCTCTTATCAGCGCAAAGATTGGGATTTTTACGAAAAAAACAATCGAGTTTTGCGTTTAGGGCAAACCAATTATGCTGCCGATCTGGGGCTTGGTTATAATTATGTCAATCAAGGAGCGGTAGAGTTAGGCTTTACCGCGCAGAGCGGCTATTTGGAAAATGGCTTCTTACCTGGGGATTTAGATTATCAGTCCTATGGGGCTTACCTTAAGTTTGGCTTTGACGATCTCGACAGTATTAATTTCCCGACCTCGGGTAACCGTATTACACTGGATTTTTATTATCGCAAAGATGAGAGCCCGCAGGAGATTGCGACCAATCCATCAGATATCTCTTTTCAATTTGAGGGTAGCTGGCGCGGCGCTTTAAGTTTTAATAATCATGCCGTGGTGGGGATGGCTTCGTTTGCAACGGTCGATAATGATGATCAATTTAGTGTGCACGTTTCAGAGTTAGGTGGCTTCCTTAATTTATCTGGTTATCATAAAAATGCGCTCGTTGGGCCACATAAGGCGTTTGGCGCCTTTGTTTACCAATACGATCTTGGCCGCGATATGCTGGGAATGACCGATTACCCCCTCTATTTAGGGGTCAGTATTGAAGCCGGTAACGTGTGGTTGGCACGCGATGATATCAATATGAATGAGTTAATCTATGGCGGCAGTCTGTACTTTGGCACCGATACCTCGGTAGGCCCGGCGGCCTTTGGTTTTGGCTGGGCCGATGACGGTGAAAGATCGGTGTTTTTATTTTTAGGTAAAAATTGGTAACCCTGAATTAAAGCATATTCACTGGGCCTTGATTGCAACCACCTATGTAAGCCGAGTGATTGGATTACGAGCAAAAGCCGACATCACTGGATGTGGGCTTTTTTACTTCATGGCTGAATCGGCAGCAGGCATTACGTTTATTCACTGGTGATTAGCGCTATTGGGTAAACATGAGCTGGGTTAAATAGTGATTTAACTGAGTCAAGTCATCCAGTTTACGGTGCGCTGCAGCCCACTTAGCGTGCTCGGCCTCATGGCTTGCCGGAACCACCACAGTATGCATATTGGCCGCTCTGGCGGCGATAAGGCCATTAAAGGAATCCTCAATGGCGATACACGCTTGGGGTGTGACCTGTAAAGCGGCTGCGCAATTAAGATAGACCTCGGGATGCGGTTTACCAAAGGTGAGCGACTCGGCGCTGCAGATGGCATTAAAATAATGGCCTATATCCAGTTTTTGCAGTACGGCTTCGATGAGTGGCGATGATGAAGAGGTGGCTAAGCCAATTTTTAATTGCTTATCTTGGCAGGCTTGCAGTGCCGATATGGCGCCACACATGGCCTCACCGCTGCGCAATATTTCTGCCGCGACTTGCTGCACAATGGCGTTGGCCGTGGCTTGATTATCATAATTTGGCCAAGGGTGGCGTCGATACCAATAGTCGACCACTTGGTCGATACGCAATCCGGTGGTTTGTAGCGTATCTTGTAGGCAAATTGGCAACCCTAATTGGCTAAATACATTGATTTCAGCCGCTTGCCAGCTGGGTTCAGAGTCGATTAATACCCCGTCCATGTCGAAGATCACCGCAGCTACTCTTTTGTGGGTCATTGAGCCATTCCTGATGGTTATTTACGCATTGTCGATGGAATATTATGCGTATTTCTGGGGTAAATACGACCGATAAGGTGAAGTTTTTTAAAATATTTTTGCGCATAAATGCGCTTTTTAGTGCGTTTATAATAAATTATTGTTAAGCACCAAAATTAATGTTTATCAACTAGTTATTGCTTGTTTCAAACTATTGTCTAATTTCATTTGTTTTATCACTGAGATAAATTGCCTTGCGCCCTAGAGAATCCCGGTAATTTCTCACTTCTAAGAGTGTGATCTGATTCATACTTTTGCAAAGCTGTAGTATAATGCGGCCGGAAATACGGGTTAAGCCTGCTTGACTGTTAACTTCAAAATGTTACTTCAAAATTGAAGACGTGCAGTTTCGCTGTTAGAACGCCAAACAAAGAGGAATGTTGCCGTGCTAGAAGCATATCGTAAACACGTCGCAGAACGTGCTGCAGAGGGCGTAGTCCCTAAGCCACTAGATGCCCATCAAGTGGCCGAGTTAATCGAATTAGTCAAAAATCCGCCAGCGGGTGAGCAAGAATTTATTCTTGACCTGCTAGAAAATCGAATTCCACCCGGTGTCGATGAAGCTGCATACGTCAAAGCAGGCTTTCTTGATGCACTTGCCAAAGGTGAGGTGACTTCACCTATCCTATCTTCAGCGCGCGCTGTTGAACTGCTTGGCACTATGCAAGGCGGCTACAACATTGAGCCACTGATTGCTCAGCTGGACAACGATGCCCAGGCACCGTTAGCGGCGAAAGCCTTATCAAATACCCTACTGATGTTTGATGCGTATCACGATGTCGTTGAGAAGATGCAAGCGGGTAACGCTCATGCTAAGCAAGTGGTTGAGTCTTGGGCGAATGCCGAGTGGTTCTTGAACCGTCCGAAGCTAGCTGAAAAAGTGACCCTGACCGTATTCAAAGTGACCGGTGAAACCAACACCGACGACTTGTCTCCCGCGCCAGATGCCTGGTCTCGTCCTGATATTCCATTGCACGCTTTAGCTATGCTAAAAAATGCCCGTGACGGTATCGTACCCGATGAGCCAGGTGTTGTGGGTCCAATCAAAGAGATCGCAAGCCTTAAAGAGAAAGGTCATCCACTCGTGTACGTGGGTGATGTTGTCGGTACCGGCTCTTCACGTAAATCAGCTACTAACTCAGTATTGTGGTTTATGGGCGATGATATTCCTTATGTGCCTAACAAACGCGCTGGCGGTTTCTGTCTAGGCGGTAAAATTGCCCCAATTTTCTTTAACACCATGGAAGATGCTGGCGCTTTGCCTATCGAGCTTGATGTTAACGAAATGAACATGGGTGATGTGATTGATATCTACCCATATCAAGGTGTGGTTAAGCGTCACGGCACTGACGAAGTGATTTCAGAATTCAAACTGAAAACCGAAGTCTTGTTAGATGAAGTGCGTGCTGGTGGACGTATTCCATTGATCATCGGCCGTGGCCTGACTGATCGTGCACGTGAAACACTAGGGTTACCTGCATCAGATATTTTTGTTCGTCCACAAGATGTGGTTGATTCTGGCAAGGGTTACACCCTAGCGCAGAAGATGGTCGGTAAGGCGTGTGGTGTTGCTGGTGTGCGTCCAAACCAATACTGCGAACCTAAGATGACCTCTGTCGGTTCTCAAGACACGACCGGCCCTATGACCCGTGATGAGCTAAAAGATTTGGCTTGTCTTGGCTTTAGCGCCGATTTGACCATGCAGTCTTTCTGTCACACCGCGGCTTATCCAAAGCCAGTTGACGTGAACACGCATCACACGCTACCTGATTTCATCATGAACCGTGGCGGTGTGTCACTGCGTCCAGGTGACGGGGTTATCCATTCGTGGTTAAACCGCATGCTACTGCCTGATACGGTTGGTACGGGTGGTGACTCGCATACGCGTTTCCCAATCGGTATCTCATTCCCAGCAGGTTCCGGTCTAGTGGCGTTTGCTGCCGCGACAGGTGTTATGCCGCTGGATATGCCTGAATCTGTATTGGTACGCTTTAAAGGTGAGATGCAGCCCGGTATCACATTGCGTGACTTGGTACATGCTATTCCGCTCAAAGCTATCGAAATGGGCTTACTGACCGTTGAGAAGAAAGGTAAAATTAATGCTTTCTCTGGTCGAGTACTGGAGATTGAAGGCCTTGAAAAGCTGAAAGTTGAGCAAGCGTTTGAGCTATCTGATGCCTCAGCCGAGCGTAGTGCTGCAGGGTGTACCATCAAGCTAGATAAAGAGCCTATCATCGAATATCTCAACTCTAACATCGTCATGTTAAAGTGGATGATCGCCGAAGGCTATGGTGACCGTCGTACTATCGAGCGCCGTATTACTGCGATGCAAGAGTGGATTGCGAACCCAGAGTTGATGGAAGCCGACAGCGACGCTGAATACGCTGAAGTGATCGAAATCGATTTGAATGAGATCAAAGAGCCTATTTTGTGTGCGCCAAACGATCCAGATGACGCAGTGCTATTGTCATCGGTTGCCGATACTAAGATTGACGAAGTCTTCGTTGGTTCTTGTATGACTAACATTGGTCACTTCCGCGCAACCGGTAAGATGCTAGACAAGTTTGCAACGACCTTGCCAACACGTCTATGGATCGCGCCGCCAACTAAGATGGACAGAGACCAGCTCACTGAAGAAGGTTACTACGCTATCTTCGGTCGTGTCGGTGCGCGTATCGAGATCCCTGGCTGTTCATTGTGTATGGGTAACCAGGCACGTGTAGCCGAAGGCGCAACTGTGGTTTCAACCTCTACGCGTAACTTCCCTAACCGTTTAGGTACGGGGGCTAACGTTTACTTAGCCTCGGCTGAGCTAGCGGCGGTGGCGGCATTACTGGGTCGTCTACCAAGCGTCACTGAATATCAAGATTATGCTAAAGAGCTCGATGCGACAGCATCAGATACTTATCGCTACTTGAACTTCGACAAAATTGAATCTTATACTCAAAAAGCGGGCGAAGTGATCTTCCAGTCTGCGGTATAAATGAATCGATTCGATTAGGTAAACAGCAAAAAGGCCAGCTTATTAGCTGGCCTTTTTAATGTGAGTAAATTGCTGTTTAAATGTAATCTATCACTTAAGTGCAACCTTAAGCAGATTTACGATGCAGTGCTTCTAATAGTTGGTCTTCTAGTTGAAAACGGGTTTCCATAGCGTCACCAAGGGATGATAAATCATGGTCGAGTTGATACAGAATTTTGTCATCATCGGCTTCGGTGTATTTGTCGCTAAAGTCGAGCGCTAGATCGGTCGTCTCACTGATCTTTGGCATCACCTCATGAGTTAGGCTTTGGCTCGATTGCCCATTGTTGTCACAGGCGCTAATCAGGCGATCGTAAACCTCAAAGTGACCTTCTGACACGTAATCGACTAACAGATCGCAAAACTCTTTAACTGATTGAAAGCTGGGGAGTGATTTATCGTGAGACTCATAGGGGGGCAATCCGGCAACTTGGCAGTAATGGATCAGCAACTTACGTCGATGATTGAGCCATTGATCAATCAGTGAATTGGAGCCTCTCCATTTTTGCTCAGCTCTTTCCAATTGCTTTAGCATGACATTCCCCATCGACGTTGTTCTATGACTTCTAATGTAGGTGACAAACACAGCTTTGATCAACTCTTTTTTAGCGTAAACCGAATCAAGCTGCATCTGGTCTAATCTGCTGGTTTTGTATGTAAAACGAATGGGTGAGCCACTGGGGTGCTGAAAATAAAATGCCCAGCGATAGAAATCTATCGCTGGGCGAGTAAAGGTATTGCGGGCTCGATGCGACGAGCTTCTTGATTGTTCTTGCTAGCGCAGACTTTTTATATCAAAGGCTTTGATGTGGTGCAACGTTTTTCTAACGAATTGTGAACCTTTACCCCATTATCCATCGATAGTCTGGTGTAAAAACAAACAGGTAGACGATAAAAGTATAATCAAGCGGCGTTTGTCACATAAATGTACTGATGGAGGTTACTTTATTCACGTAAATGCTAAACTACTGTCCCAGCGGAAATCAATAAGCGTAGGAATAGAGCCCCATGGCAGAACTAAAAAATGATCGTTATTTGCGTGCCTTACTAAAACAACCTGTTGATAGAACTCCTGTCTGGATGATGCGTCAAGCTGGGCGTTATCTTCCAGAATACAAAGCTACCCGCGCCGAAGCTGGTGACTTTATGTCTCTTTGCAAGAACCAAGATCTGGCCTGTGAGGTCACTCTTCAGCCGCTTCGTCGTTACGACTTAGATGCCGCAATCTTGTTCTCTGATATTTTGACTGTGCCTGATGCTATGGGGCTTGGTCTCTATTTTGAAGCGGGCGAAGGCCCACGTTTCGAGCGTCCTACCGATACCATCGATTCCATTAAAAAGCTGTGCATTCCTGATCCAGAAGATGAACTGGGCTATGTGATGAATGCCGTAAGCACGATTCGTCGCGAGCTTAAAGGTGAAGTGCCGCTGATTGGTTTCTCTGGCTCGCCTTGGACATTGGCGACCTATATGGTTGAAGGTGGTTCAAGCAAGGCGTTCGAAAAAATTAAAAAAATGGCCTACGAAGAGCCAGCAACACTGCATATGCTGCTCGACAAGCTTGCCGATTCAGTCACCTTGTACCTTAATGCTCAAGTGGCTAACGGTGCCCAGTCATTGATGATTTTCGATTCGTGGGGCGGCGCATTATCGCATCACGCATATCGTGAATTTTCACTGCGTTACATGCAGAAGATTGTTGATGGACTGACGCGTCATGCCGATGGTCGTCAAGTGCCTGTGACCCTATTCACCAAAGGTGGTGGCTTGTGGTTAGAAGCGATGGCTGAAACGGGTTGTGATGCCTTAGGTCTCGACTGGACTGTAGATATTGGCGATGCGCGTCGCCGCGTGGGTGATAAAGTTGCCCTGCAAGGCAACATGGATCCTTCAGTGCTATATGGTACTCCTGAGCGTATTCATCAAGAAGTGGATCAAATCTTAGCTTCTTACGGTGAAGGTACAGGCCATGTATTTAACCTTGGCCATGGTATTCATCAACATGTTGATCCTGAGCGTGCTGGTTCATTTATCAAGTCGGTGCATGCACTGTCTCCTCAATATCATAAGTAGTCAGTACTTGAGATGAGTCTTATTAAAAAGCCCGTTAAACGGGCTTTTTTGATCTTATGGCGCGTAATTATGATTGTTTACAAGCTTTAAGTCGTGACGAGTGTGCATTGTTCTGTTAGGCAGCATACACAGTAAAGCTTGCTTAGGTGGTTAGTGGCTGGCGTTATCATTTAACACAACAGTTTTTTATAAATACGGTCGTTATGAGTACTTTTGGAGTGGTGAGTGCGAAAAGCTATTTAATCCCTTGGCTAAATAGGGTATTTTGCCTGCCGCATTTGTATTAATGCGAATATGAATTAACACAGGATGGCTGTAGATACATGCGTATTAGCAAAAAATTAGTGATTTTTGTTGTCGGATTTTGCTTGCCAGCCATCATTGCTATCACAGTCTCCCTCAATCTGTGGTTCGACAACCGGGTCGAGCAGCTTAAACACGCCTCTATCGATGCCGAGTTCGATAATATTGCCAGCCTAATTGATACTGAGCTTGAGCGTTTGGCGTTATTCACCCAAATATACGGTGTGCCTATTTCGGCATTAGATCGCCCCAGTCGTCAGCGCTTTGAGCAGGCTTGGCTCAATAGCGGATTAGCCGAACATCGCAGTCTATTCTATTTGGATCAGGATAAAGCCACCGCCTTCGCCTCCAGTGGCGGAACCATAAATTACTTCGACTCCGACAAATTACCCGCATCACTGTTTGAGCTCACTCAAGCTAAAACGGGCTTTTACCTGCAAGAGGATAAGGGCTTTATTATCAGCGTTGCTCCTGTTGATCCGAGCTTATCTATCGTCTTTGTGAGAGGGGTTGATGTTAGTCTGTTAAATCGCTATCAAGTTAACGATGCCTTGAGTCGCCTGCAACTTGGGCGTGGCAAAGCCAAAGGTCTTATACCAAACTACGCCACCCTGTCACACCAACTGGATGTGCCTAGCCTGCTTGACGATGAAGCCCTGCATCTGTCGATAACTCTTTCTGATGGTGTCTTTAACGATATTCATCAACAACCGACCCTGTTGCTCTATGGTGTTATCGGCCTGAGTGGCTTATTGCTGTTTATGGGGTATTTATGGCTTAGAGTGGGATTGGTGAGCCCTTTTAGGCAATTGTTGACTGAATTAGCCAGTATCGATCCTGCGGCTAAGACCTATGTGCCCCTGCGAGGTGATGGCTGTGAAGAGTTGGCTGGCATCGCCGAACAAGTGAATCATTTGATGGCACGTATCTTCCAGCAAAAAGAGCGTTCAAAAACCACCTTAGAGGCGATTGCCGAAGCGGTGATTCTCACCGATGTCTCTGCGAAGGCTATCTATCTCAATCCTCAGGCAGAGCGTTTACTGCAGTGTGAGTCTAATATGGCGGTGGGCGAGAGTATCGAGCGGCTGTTTAAGTCAGATAAGCAGATTAACCAAACCTTGTTTGCTTTAATGCAAAGTGGCGTGAGTCAACCCTTATTAAGTAAAGTTAAATGTTGTAATGATAACAGTAAGATAATGGAGCGCAGCATTAACAATTTGCGCGATCCACACAACCAGGTGATTGGCAGTGTGATTGTGCTGAGGGATATCACCCAAGAGGAGTTGCTGAAACATCAATTAAGACGTAAAGCTAATTTTGATGGTATCACTTCGTTATTAAACCGCAGCGCCTTTGAAGAACGCTTAGTGAACTTTGCTGCCGACGCCAAGATACTGGCAATGTGTTATTTCGATCTCGAACAATTTAAGTTGATCAACGACTCTTGTGGTCATAGCCAAGGCGATGTGATGCTTAAGAGAGTCGCTAAAGCGATACAATCGAGTCTGACGGGGGATGTGTTAGTCGCTCGTCTGGGCGGCGACGAGTTTGGTTTAGCCCTTAAAGACAACACCCTGTTGCAGGTTGCCCAGCAAGTGAAACGCATTATGGATAATGTGGCCAAGCAGGTCATGGAGCACCAAGGATGCCAATACCGCGTAGGGATAAGTGCTGGGGTTGCGGTGGCGCGTTCGCCCTATATTTTACCGCTTGAGTTGCTCAAAGATGCCGATATTGCCTGTATTGCCGCTAAACGTAAGGGCAGTAATCAGGTGCATTTTTATGACAATAAAGACAAAGAGTTAACCTATCAGCGTAATGCACCCAAATGGGCGGTAAGAATTGCGCAGGCGATAGAACGTAATGAGTTAATTCTCTATTATCAGCCGATTAAAGGCATTAGTGGCAACGCACAACATAAGCGCATGGAGATCCTACTGCGGATCCAAGAGCCCTGTGGGCGGATCTTGCCGCCAGCGCAATTTATTGAGGCTGCTGAGCGCTTTAAGCTAATGACTGAGGTTGATAAAGAGGTGATCCGCAAAACCTTCTTGTGGTTGTCTTCTCACCCAGAGCTATGGCATGACCATTGTCTATCGATTAATTTATCGGGCAATAGCTTAGGCGCCGAAGGCATGGTCGATTATATCATCGCTCAGTTGCAGCATTTTGCTATACCTAGCAGTTGCATCTGCTTTGAGATCACTGAAACCAGCGCGATTCAAAATCGCGATCGGGCGATGGAAATGCTAAACCGCCTACGTAAACAAGGCTTTGCATTTGCGCTCGACGATTTTGGTACCGGCTTCGCCTCCTATGGTTATCTGCGCGAGCTGCCTGTGAACTATGTGAAAATCGACGGCTGCTTTATCAAAACGTTGGCCACAAATGCCAAAGATTATGCCATCGTCAAATCGATTCATGATGTGTGCCGAGTCATGGGCATAGAGACGGTCGCCGAGTTTGTCGAAAATGAAGAGATCATCGACAGGCTAGAGTCTATCGGCATTAACTATGCGCAAGGTTATGCCATTGGCCGGCCTCAGAGCCTAGAGACCTATCTTGATTCGCACCCACAATTACAGCTAATCCAAGAGGCCGCAGCACAGGGGCGTTAAGGTGTGATGCTTGTGCTTTGCTGCTATCTGTGTGAGCTTAAGTCTATGTCGCTTAAGTGGTTAACGGGTAGGGAGAGCAAAGATGCAAGGATTGACAGATAAAGTGGTGATCATTACCGGCGCCTCTGAAGGAATAGGGCGTGCATTGGCCAAAGCCATGGCGCCATTGGGGTGTAAATTAGTATTAACCGCCCGCAATCAAGCCCGGCTTGATTCACTGGCACAAGAGTTAGCCCAGATGAGTCATCACACCCCCTTGGTGATCAGCGCCGATATTAGCTCACCCGACAGTTGCCAACATATCGTCGATAGTGCCATTAGCCATTTTGGTCATCTCGATATTGTGGTTAACAATGCGGGCATGACTATGTGGTCACGCTTCGATGAGTTAGAGAATTTGACCATTCTTGCCAAGGTGATGACGGTCAATTATCTCGGCCCCGCCTATTTAACCCACAGTGCGTTACCCCATTTAAAAGCCAGCCAAGGGCAAGTGGTGGTGATCTCTTCTGTGGCAGGCTTGACGGGCGTGCCAACCCGCAGTGGTTACAGTGCATCTAAGCATGCGGTGATGGGCTTTTTTGACTCACTGCGTATTGAGTTAGCCGATGACAATGTGGCGGTGACTGTGATTTGTCCCGATTTTGTGGTGTCAGAAATCCATAAGCGGGCACTCGATGGCCAAGGCGCGCCACTGGGGCGTAGCCCAATGCAGGAGTCTAAAATTATTAGCGCCGAGCAATGTGCGCAGATGATGTTACCTGCCATTGCTCAGCGTAGACGTATGATGATCACCTCAATGCGCGGGCGAGTCGGTCGTTGGCTGCGTCTATTCGCGCCTAAGCTTATCGATAAGATTGCCAAAAAAGCGATCGCCGCGGGCCATTAACCTTTTTATCGCTCACGTGAGAGAGGGATTTACTCCTGCTCGTTTAAATGTTTGATGATGGCGCGCTCGGCATCGGCTTGGGTGGCCGCATCATCATCGCTCGCGACCACTGGTGTGGTCGACCTTAAGCCTGTCATGTCTTCTGCAATATGTAGCCAGTCAGGATGCCAATAAAAGGCCGTACCAGCAAGGGTGTTCCAGTGATGTACGCCAGCTCTTTCGCCATTATAGATAAGATCGCCAATTGTATATGTCATCATGCTTTCCTGATTTAGTTGAAAACGCTCAAGTGAATATAGTGCACTTGGTAACAATATTCATGTGTGAACTAGTTCACGTTTGTTAATTGTTTATCAGCGAGCGAGTGGATAATAAAAAACCGGCCATGGCCGGTTTTTTATTATGCTAGCTTAGGGTTAGCTTTCGCGAGCAATGGCGCGATAAGCAATATCGGTACGAAAATACACATCGTCCCAATGGATGGTATCCACTAAGGCGTATGCAGCACGTTGTGCCTCGGTAACGGTATTGCCCAGTGCGGTAGCGCATAGCACGCGCCCCCCATTGGTGACCACTTTTCCCTCTTGCATACAAGTGCCGGCATGGAACACTTTGGCGTTATTATCACCAAGGCTTAAGCCTTCAATGACATCATGCTTACGGTACGCATCGGGGTAACCACCGGCAGCCATGACTACGCCAACGGCGGCGCGCGCATCAAACTCGGCAGTCACTTGGTTTAGTTCACCACGGGTAGCGGCTAAGCAAAGCTCAACTAAATCTGATTTAAGGCGCATCATGATAGGTTGAGTTTCTGGATCGCCAAAACGGCAGTTGTATTCAAGCACCTTAGCGCTGCCATCGGGTGAGATCATTAGGCCTGCATAAAGGAAACCTGTGTAGACATTGCCTTCAGCGGCCATGCCATCGACGGTTGGACGGATAACATTAGCGATGGTCCAGTCGTGCACCGCTTGGGTCACCACCGGCGCGGGAGAATAGGCACCCATACCGCCAGTGTTCGGGCCATTATCGCCATTGTCACGGGCCTTATGATCTTGGCTGGTGGCCATAGCCAGAATGTTTTGCCCATCGACCATCACGATAAAGCTGGCTTCTTCCCCCTTTAAAAACTCTTCGATAACGACACGTGAGCCTGCTTCACCAAACATATTGCCTGCGAGCATATCTTCAATGGCGGCATCGGCTTCGTTTTGGTCTTGGGCGATAATCACCCCTTTACCTGCCGCTAAACCATCGGCCTTGATGACGATTGGGTAGCCAGTATTGGCGGTGACGTTAGCCACATACGCTTTGGCGGGTTCAATCTCGGTAAAGTTGGCATAGGCCGCAGTTGGAATGTTGTGGCGGGCTAAGAAATCTTTCGTGAAGGCTTTAGAGGATTCGAGCTGCGCTGCGCCTTTCGTGGGGCCAAAAATCGCTAAACCCGCTTCGTTAAAGGCATCGACAACCCCCAAAGACAAGGGGACTTCTGGGCCAACGATGGTGAGCTCAATGTTATTGGACTGAGCAAACTCGACTAGTGCGCTAATCTCTTCAACGTTAATGGCGACGTTTTCTAGTTTAGGCTCTAAAGCCGTGCCTGCGTTACCTGGTGCAACGAAGACGGTGTCAACGTGTGCTGATTGAGCGGCTTTCCACGCTAATGCATGTTCACGTCCGCCGCCACCAATAATCAATACTTTCATGTCTTTACCTTTTATAGCTGCGCCATTTCCTCTCTCTGTATCAAGCATGCCTGTGTATGGGTATATCCTTACCTATAACAGTGCGCCTGCTTGCTTTGACCTAGAGAAAATGGCTTGCGCTAAACGTTAAAAATGAATGTGGTTAATCCGCGAATTAAGTCGTTTTTAATTTAATTCGCGCCAACAAATTAATGACGGAAGTGACGCATACCTGTAAACACCATCGCCATGCCGTGCTCATCGGCAGCGTTGATGATCTCTTCATCACGAATCGACCCGCCTGGCTGGATGATACAGCTGATCCCTGCGGCTGCTGCGGCATCAATACCATCGCGGAAGGGGAAAAACGCATCCGATGCCATGACAGAGCCTACCACTTCGAGGTTTTCGTCGGCGGCTTTAATACCCGCCACTTTAGCGCTGTAGACGCGGCTCATTTGGCCGGCGCCTACACCAATGGTCATGCTGTTTTTGGCATAGACAATGGCGTTCGATTTAACAAACTTAGCCACTTTCCAGCAGAACATCAGATCTTTCATTTCCGCTTCGGTCGGCTGACGCTTCGAAACAACCTTAACATCGGCTTGGCTCACCATGCCTTGGTCACGGTCTTGCAGCAGCAAACCACCGTTGACACGCTTGTAGTCTAGGCTGGTGGTCTTAGTGTTCCACTGGCCGCACTCTAGCAGGCGCACATTGGCTTTAGCGGCAACCACCTCTCGTGCGGCTTGGCTCACGCTTGGGGCGATGATCACTTCCACAAACTGACGTTCAACAATCGCGCTCGCGGTGGCGGCGTCGAGCTCGCCATTAAAGGCGATAATGCCACCAAAGGCTGAGGTTGGGTCGGTTTGATACGCGCGGTTATAAGCATCGAGCAGATCGCTACCAATCGCCACGCCGCATGGGTTAGCGTGCTTAACGATAACGCAGGCGGGTTCGTCAAACTCTTTAACGCACTCAAGAGCCGCGTCGGTGTCGGCGATATTGTTGTAGGACAGCGCCTTACCTTGTAGCTGTACTGCGCTAGCGACTGAAGCTTCGTCGATATTCAGATCCACATAGAACGCCGCGCTCTGATGGCTGTTCTCGCCATAGCGAAGATCTTGTTTCTTCACCAGTTGGGTGTTGTAAGTGCGCGGGAACTTAGAATCAGCGTGGCACTCATCGGTGCTGTGGGCTGGCACCATAGTACCGAAGTAGTTGGCAATCATGCCGTCATAGGCCGCGGTGTGCTCAAATGCGGCGATGGCTAAATCGAAACGGGTTTCAAGCGTGGTGCTACCGTTATTGGCTTGCATCTCGGCAATCACGCGGTCGTAGTCGCACGCGTTGACAACAATCGTGGTGTCTTTGTGGTTTTTAGCGGTCGAGCGCACCATGGTGGGGCCGCCAATATCGATATTTTCTACCGCATCGGCTAGGGTGCAGCCTTCTTGGGCAACGGTATTGGCAAAGGGGTAGAGGTTAACGGCAACTAAGTCGATGGGCTTGATGGCATTTTGTTCCATGACCAGCTCATCGATACCACGGCGTGCTAAGATGCCGCCGTGCACTTTGGGGTGCAAGGTTTTTACGCGCCCGTCCATGATCTCTGGATGACCTGTGTAGTCAGAGACTTCAATGACAGGCACACCGTTGTCTGCAAGTAGGGCAGCGGTGCCGCCAGTAGAGAGCAGCTCAACACCTTGAGCATGCAAGGCTTTGGCAAACTCGAGGATTCCGGTTTTATCAGAAACGCTTAACAGCGCGCGACGAATAGGTCTGGCATTATTCATTTTGGGTACAGGGTCCAGTAGTTATTTTTAAGGATCTTTCGGAAAACAATACAAGGCTTTAGTTAGTGCCTTGCTCTGCTTTCCAAAAGTCCCTCAATCTATTGTTACTGTCCATCGCGGCGCGCGTATTTTATCGTAAAATGGTGTGCCATGCTGTTTTTTTCTGCACGATTTCACAATACGCGTAAGCGAACAAGCATCTTGATTGTAAATACGCATAATAACCCTTGACCTTAGATTTAACTCTAAGGTTTATACTCAGGGGTATTGACTATGATCCCAAGCGATTTGGATGAAGCATGTATCGAATAGGTGAACTAGCAAAGCAGTGTGAGGTGAAGGCCGACACCCTGCGGTTTTATGAAAAACATGGTTTGTTATCGCCTTCGATGCGAACCGAAGCGGGTTATCGCATGTACACCGAACAAGACGCTGAGCGGTTACGTTTTATCTTGCGGGCCAAAGCGGTGGGGTTCACGCTGGCCGAAATCGCTGAGCTGTTGTCGATTGACTTGGATAAGTCCAATTGGGCGTGCGCCGATGTCAAAGGGATGGTGGATATCAAGTTAGCTCAGGTGAGCGCAAAAATCGCCGAGCTTAATCATTTTCAGGTGTCGCTTAAGCGCTTGTCCGATGCCTGTTGTGGCGGCCCTGAAAGTGCCGAACATTGTTCAATATTAGAAGCGCTAGAATCAAACTCTGCTGAAGTAAAGCCTGAAAACCATACTCATCAGCATCAAGATAACCCAAATAAAGCAAGCTGTAAGCGTAAGGGCTAGTTATGTTATTAAGTCATTTTATCGATCTGTTTTTAGAGTCAGCCCCTTGGTTGCTACTGGGATTAGTGTTGGCGGGTATGTTAAAGATGTTTGTGCCCATGGCGTGGATGCAACAGCAGCTCGGTGGCCATGGCTTTAAAACCACCGTTAAGGCGGCGGTGCTGGGCGCGCCTTTACCCTTATGTTCTTGTGGCGTGATCCCTGCCGCAGTAGGGCTGCGTCGCTCTGGCGCGTCAAAAGCGGCGACCACCTCATTTTTAGTCTCGACCCCAGAAACGGGTGTCGATTCTGTCAGCGTATCTTATGTCTTGCTTGGGCCATTTATGGCGATTGTCAGACCGATTGCCGCTATTGCCAGCGCCATTGTGGCAGGCTTGTTAGTTGGCCGCGATGATGACCAAGTAGCGCCTGCAACCTCAGTGTCAGACAAGGACGCGGCAACCGCGAGCTGCTGTAGCAGTAATAAAGCCGAGGTCGTGGTGGCGTCTTGTTGCAGTAGCAAAGCCGCAACGCCCGTAAAAAGTGGCGGTGGTGCTAGCCAAGGGGATAAGTCGCTCGTCATGCGCCCATTAGGTGAAAGTAGGCGCATGATGGCAATGTCGCCTCAAGGCACGACGCAAGTGGCTCGCCTTAAGCCAGTCGCTGCCAGCGCCAGCTGTTGTCGTGATAAGGCTACCGTTAAAGTCGAGTCTGCATCGAGCTGTTGCAGCACGGCAAACAAAGCCCCTGAAGCTGACAGTTGCTGCGAATCGACCCAAGATATGGCCAGTGACCTAAAAGGCACCTCGGTGATCGCCAGAATGGGCAAAGGGCTGCATTATGCCGCAACCGACTTAGTGCGTGATACCACCATCTGGCTGCTGGTTGGCTTGTTCTTTGCGGCCTTGGTACAAACTTATGTCCCTGGCGATTTTATGGCGAAATGGGGTGATGGCCTGCTTGCCATGCTGGTGATGGTACTGATCTCTGTGCCTATGTATATCTGCGCTACGGCATCGACGCCGATTGCTGCAGGACTATTACTTGCCGGGGTGTCACCCGGCGCGGTATTGGTGTTTATGCTCGCAGGCCCTGCGACGAATATCGCCACCTTGGGCGTGGTCACTAAAGAGCTGGGTAAGCGCGCCTTGTATGGTTATTTGGGCGGCGTACTCGGTGTCGCCTTAGTCTCTGGGGTGATAGTAAATTATCTTGTCGATACCTTTGGCTTTGAGGTGATGCCGCAAGTGGGTGAGCAGCACAGCCTGTTGCCAGCGCCTATTGTCTATACCTCTGGCGTTGTGCTAGCAATCTTAATGTTGAAGGTGTTGCTGGAAAAGTTGCCTAAAAATTGGTGGCGCCGTGATTGTTGCTCATAGAACTTAATTTAAAGCTTCACCTGAATCTTACTCGCAGGAGATAATTAAAAAGGCACTCAATGAGTGCCTTTTTTGTGGGGTAAAGCTGAGCGCTTAAATTAGTTGGCTGGGACAAAATCCATAGGGATATTGCGTTCGGTTACCGCAGCCTTGGTAACGCTGACATTCTGTTCATCGGCATGAATTACGAAAGGAGCTTGTGGGTCGTCTGCGTCGTTGCTTGATTCTGGATCATCATGTTGGGCTAAACAGGTGTAACCCAAGCTGTAAGTGTCTGCAGCGACAAAGCCAAACTCATATTGGTAACCGATAAGCGTTTCGGTGTCATCCAGTATTGGTTGCACTCGTGAGGAGGCAATTGGTGCCACTTGAGGTGGCGTGATATCGGCATCTGGGCGGAAATCGACCATGTCAGTCAGTGCAGTTTCTGCTGGGTATAGATAGACTGCTTGGCTAAACTCTGAGCCCCCAGCATCGGTTTCACATGCTGTCACAGTATCGAGACTAATTTGACCGCTAATGGCGCCCACCTCGGCATTATTAACCAGTTGCACCGAGGTAGGTTTGAGTGTCCAGTATGCCTTATTGCCATGAGGAGCTTGTATGCCTTTAGCTAAGTTAAACTCGGCAACAAACAGATTATTACCGGCGGCGATAGTAAAAGCCTTATTAAAAAACAGTCGGCCAGTATCGGGGTCATCGGCACCTACGCCACCGCAACTACCATTACTATTGGTGACTAGCCCTGCGTCAGTCCCGTCCATGGTTTTCACGTAGGAGCTATTGGTATCGGCGACTTGACTGTTTTTCATGTAAATACACATTTGGTATTCACCGACGGGAACCGATTGGCCACTGACTAATGTGGCCATCTCTTGGCCTTGAACGGTAAGTAAGTCGACCATTTTGAGGTCGCCGTTATCTGATACATCAAACGACAGTGACTGCCCATTACCTTTGAGCACGACCTGTTTAAAGGCGATATTGACAATTTGGGCATCGGCAGGATTATCCGATACCCCTAGACTGAAGCTGCCTGACAGGGGTGCATCAGGGGTGTCATTGCTATCGCTGCCGCCACAAGCGGTGAGGACGCTGGTCAGTGCGATGGCCATTAACGATGTAGAATACTTCATAGATCACCTGTTCATCATGTGTAGAGTGAGTGTAAAAGAGTTAATTCACGCCGCTAGGCGAAGTGAACGACGTATATAGATACATTATAGACACACTTCGTTGTCAGTCTTAAGTCTGAGACATTAACAATAGGGAGATATGAACCAGAATTAATTTAGTTAGGGGTAATATGGATAGATTATTTACCCATTAAGAGTGATGAGTCTTTGCTGAAAACAGCTTGTGGGTTAACTACTGTAGGTGGTGAAAAAATCAAGCGGCTTTGAATTGAGTTGCTCAAATTAAAGCCGCCGTCGCTATTTAATAAATCAACCAGTTAGTTTGCAAATTCCGCATTGTGGTAGACGTTTTGCACGTCGTCACAATCTTCTAGCGCCGCTAGAAACTTCTCGAATTGCGCGATCACTTCAGGATCGGTCACCTCTGTCATGGTTTGCGGCACAAAAGTGATCTCTTCCACTTCAAATTCGATTTCGGGTAGCGCTTCGTTTAAGGCGGTTTTGGCTTTGAAAAATTCGGTATGAGGAGCAAAAACACTGACCATGCCGTCTTCGACTTCAATATCGCTAACATCCACATCGGCCATCATCAGCAGCTCTAAAATGGCTTCTTCATCGTCACCTTTAAAGACAAATACCGCTTGGTGATCAAACATATGACCAACCGTGCCTGGGCCGCCTAACTTGGCGTCATTTTTAACAAAGGCTTGTCTCACTTCAGTGAAAGTGCGCTTACCGTTATCGGTTAAACAGTCGACGATGACCATGGCGCCACCCGGGCCGAAGCCTTCATAACGGGCTGTTTCATAGTCTTCACCGCCGCCGCCACGGGCTTTTTCGATGGCACGATCTATCACGTGAGCCGGAACCTGATCTTTTTTAGCCTTAGCGATCATTTGACGCAGTGCTAAGTTGCCATCTGGATCGAAACCACCATTTTTTGCGCAAACATAGAGCTCTTTGCCGTAGCGAGAGTACAGTCTAGTTTTTTGCCCAGCCGTTTTGGCCATAGATTCTTTGCGATTTTGGTATGCTCTTCCCATCTTGATCTATCTCTTTAAGCTAAAAAAATTGGCCCAATGTTAGCAGTTTTATTGGCATTTTTGCAGACTTGGATAATGAATTTATCAAAACAGCGCTAAGTATCACTATTGCGAGGTTTTTTGCTCTGGCCGGTTAATGAAATCGGGGATCTCTAATATCGCCTCAACTCGGGCGGCAAACAGGGAGTTATAAAAGAATTCAATAAAAGCGCGGTACTTGCGCGGTAGATATGCTCGGCGCGGAAAACTCAGTGAGACCTTAGTTTGCGCCATAGGGAAATCTTCTAATAACGGAACCAATAGGCCATCTTGCAATGCGGCTTGGGCCACTAGGCTAGGCACTGTAGTGATACCCAGCCCTTCGATTGCGGCTTCTCTGGCTAGGGTGACATTGTTGACGGTTAACTGGGCCTTAGGTTGGTATTCTACCCACTTTTTATCGTTAAATAGGGTCCAACGACCATCGATATGGGAAGACTTGAGTCGAATGGCACGATGTTGGTTAAGATCTTGTGGGCATGCTGGCGTACCAAAGCGAGCCAAATAATCAGGGCTAGCCATTAAGATTTTATCGGTATTGAGAATATTGTAACTCTGCAGGCGGCTGTCGTTGACGTCTGTGACTTGAAATAAAATATCGATACCCTCTTCAATCACATCGACTTTTCGGTTGGTGAGCTCGGCTTCTAAGCTCATCTCTGGATAGGCTTCAAGAAAGCGGGCAAAGATCCGTCCAAAAAACAGTTGTCCTAATTCGATTGGGCAGACGATTCTTAGGCTGCCTTTAATCGTCTGCTGGCTGGCGCTCAGTTGATCTTCTGCGCTTTGTAAGTCACTTAAAATCCGTTGGATATTGTTGTAGTAGACGCTGCCTGCCTCGGTGAGTTTCAAGGATCGAGTGGTGCGATACAGCAATTGCACTCCGGAGTCGGTTTCGAGCTCGGCAATTTTTCGGCTGACGGTAGCTTTGGTGAGCCCCATGGCCTTCGCTGCGGCAGTAAAGCTGCCTTTATCGACGACTTGAGCAAACATCTGAATACGATTTAAATCCATCTATTGTTGCACCTGTGAAACAGTTGGTAATTTTTTAGCTATCTAATAAATATAGTGAGACAGTAGTAAACTAGCGCACACTAATCAAGGGTTTTATGAATTGGAGTGTGAATGGCAAAGCGTGGATTATTTATTGGGTTACCACTGGCGGTGATGATGGTGGCAGCTGGCGGGTATTATTGGTGGAGCCAAGTGCGCTTTATCGAATCGACAGACAATGCCTACGTGGAAGCCGATATTTCCAATATTAGCGTTAAGGTGCCCGGTTATGTCACTAGCACCCAAGTTACCGATAATCAGCATGTCAACAAGGGGCAGCTTCTGGCGTCTTTGGAGGCTAATCAATATCAGGCTAAAGTGACTCAGAGCCAAGCTAAGTTACAGAGCAGTCAAGCCCAATTGCAAACACTGGTTGCCCAAGTAGATTTACAGCATGCGTTAATCACCCAAGCCGCCGCAGGCGTTGCCACTGCGCAAGCCAAGCAGGTGAGAGCGGCGCAGCAACTTAAGCGCGCACAACAGCTTAAATATAAAGATTACAGTTCACAGGATGATGTCGACCAAGCCACCGCCGATTTTGATGCCGCAATAGGCCAGCTCGATGAGGCCAATGCCGCGCTGGTGGCTAAACGCGCCGAATTATCAGTATTAAATGCGCAGTTGTTGCAAAGTCAGTCTCAGGTGGATTTAGCCAGTGCAGAGCTGGAGTTAGCACAGATTCAGCTAGCCGATACCCAAATTAGAGCGCCTTTTTCTGGCGTGATAGGTAAGCGCGGTGCCCTGTCGGGGCAATATGTGCAACCAGGGCAGGCGCTATACAGTTTGGTACCCGATGGCGCGGTGTGGATCACGGCTAATTTTAAAGAGACCCAGATCCAACATATGCAGCCCGGACAGCAAGTGCAGGTCTATCTTGATGCGTTTCCCGACAAAACCTTTACCGGTGTTATCGATAGTCTGTCACCCGCCTCGGGCGCCAAATTTAGCCTCTTACCAGCGGAAAACGCCACAGGTAATTTTACTAAGATAGTGCAGCGTATTCCGGTGCGTATCCGCTTAAACTTAGAGGCTGACACGCACATAGTGCCGGGGCTTAGCGCTGTGGTGAAGGTCGATACCCGTGATGCGCCACAAGACACGATTATTGCCAGTCATCGTCAGGTCGTTCAATGAGCTCTGCGTTAACCTTAGGTGCTGCACCTGTTGCGACTTCGCAAGGGTATGAGTGTGGCAGTTATCGTTCTTGGATAGCCGTATTTGGTGGTTTGATTGGCGCCTTTATGGCGATCCTTGATATTCAGATAACCAATGCGTCGATGAAAGAGATCCAAGGCAGCCTTGGGGCGACTTTGGAAGAGGGCTCATGGATAGCCACCGCTTATTTGGTGGCCGAGATGATTGCCATTCCGTTGTCGGGCTGGTTAAGCCAAGGCTTGTCGGTTAGGCGTTATCTGCTTTGGACAACCGCGGCGTTTATTTTTGCCTCGCTATTATGCTCTATGGCGTGGAACCTAGAGTCGATGATCGCCTTTAGGGCGCTGCAAGGTTTCTTTGGCGGTGCGTTGATCCCGTTAGCCTTTCGGTTAATTTTAGAGTTGTTGCCAGAGGAGAAGCGCGCCACTGGCATGGCGTTATTTGGGGTGACCGCCACCTTCGCGCCCTCTATCGGCCCCACGCTCGGCGGTTGGCTCACCGAGCAGTTTAGCTGGCATTACCTGTTTTACATTAATCTGCCGCCAGGTTTACTGGTGATGGCGATGCTGGCTTATGGGTTGGAGCGCAAGCCTATCGAATGGTCACTACTTAAAAATGCCGATTTTTCAGGCATCATTACCATGGCTCTTGGCATGGGCTGCTTGGAAGTGGTGTTAGAAGAGGGCAACCGTAAAGATTGGTTTGGCAGTGACTTAATTCAATACTTGGCCATTATCGCCACCATTAACTTGGGCTTATTCATCTATATCCAGCTTAAGAAAACCTCACCACTGGTGAATATTCGGCTGCTAGGACAGCGTGATTTTGCATTGTCGGCGTTAGCGTACTTTTTATTAGGCATGGCACTTTTTTCGGCGATTTACATGATCCCGTTGTATCTGTCGCAAATACATAATTACAGCCCACTGGAAATCGGCGAAGTGATCATGTGGATGGGTTTTCCTCAGTTGCTGGTGCTGCCCTTAGTTCCTAGGTTGATGCAGCGATTTGATGCCCGCTATTTAGCCGCCTTTGGCTTTGCGATGTTTGGACTAAGTTATTATCTCAATAGCCATATGAGCTTCGATTTTGCTGGCGATCAAATGGTGGTGGCGCAAATTGTGCGAGCCTTGGGTCAGCCTTTTATTTTAGTGCCTATCGGCATCATAGCGACACTGCACATAAGTAAGGCGGAAAACGCCTCGGCTTCGACCGTGCTCAATGTGGTGCGTAATCTTGGCGGTGCCTGCGGTATCGCGTTGGTGGCGACCTTAATCGATAATCAATCGCGCATCCATCTTGGTGACATGAAGCAGACGGTAGCGGCGGTGAGCGCCAATGCCTATGAACACCTGCGATATACCACCCAGATGTTTGTGCAGGCAGGTTCAGATCCTATTACGGCGCAGGCTCAAGCGCAGGCGTTGTTGCATCAAACCATGACACAGCAAGCTTATATCCAAGCCTACAATGATGTGTTTTTGATCCTCGCAGGGCTATTAATGGTGGCGGTAGTTGCCGTATTAGCGATTAGAAAGCCCCAAGCTGAGCCCTCGTAACGACTACCTTTGAGGCGATGACGCGATAAATATGATTGCTCCATTAGGTTGATAATGGGTAGACTGTCTAATCATTTAATCAAGTGGTTGGAGTCAGTGGTGCAGTGGCAAGATTATGGGTTTTCACAGCTCAATGTTACGCAGTTATATGAGCTAATTAAGCTCAGGGTCGATGTGTTTGTGGTAGAGCAGCATTGCCCTTATCCCGAGCTCGATGGCAAAGACACTCTGGCCCAGACTCGCCATCTGTTAGGGGTTGATGAACATGGTGCGCTGGTGGCTTATGCCCGTATTTTAGCGCCGGGCGTGAGTTATGCCGATAGCAGTATTGGCCGAGTGGTGGTCGCAAGTAGCGCGCGTGGAGCCGGGCTTGCCGAGTCACTAATGCACAGGGCGATAGCCATTGCCCAAGCGCAATGGCCGCAGGCCAATATCCAAATCGGTGCGCAGCAGTATCTCAGTGGTTTTTATCAACGCATGGGATTCACCCCTGTCTCGGATGTGTATCTCGAAGACGGTATACCCCATGTCGATATGCTATTAAGCTAAGCCGCCAGCATAATGGCCAGCCATAAAAAAGGAGCACCTTGATGGTGCTCCTTTTTTTGAGATAAACGCCATAGGCGCTAAAGGCATATTGAATAATAAGCCTTAGTCTCGAAGTCGGATCCTTGGATTGTCGTCAACTTCACCGCGGCTATCTATGGTCGATAGTTGGTGCTGCTGCGCGATAATCGCTAACGGACCCGAAGGCAAATGGCGAACAAACAACAGTCGATAACCAAACCGAAGCAGGTTATAAAGGGCCATTTTTTGCTCTGCGCTCATAGAGTTCCAATGCTCATCATGATGCAGGCTAGTCCTTCGCCTGTCTTGCAGTTGTTGTGCTATTTGCATGTTATTATCTTTACGTATGAAGGCTGATGCAGCCAATTAATCCCGTGCAACCCCTTATCATGGCGGTTATCACTATCGACCAATGGGTCGATTTGAGCAGTCTAAAGTGAATTGGCTGTGTAAAAATTGCACGAGATCAAAGTCGGTGCAAGATCATGCGACTAGGTTGAGTAATTATGAAATCGCTCACATTTTATCCCGTTTTTGAGGCTACAGCGATTAGCCCATCTCAAAAAGTGTAAGCATATGGCTAAAAGGTCACCCCTCAATCTTCTATTACTGAAACAGCGATGTATTGCTTTAAAACAACTGTTGAGCAGTCAGTGAGCTTGCGAGCTTATAATGGTGGTACTAATAGCGATGAGTAAGCTGGCCAATCTAGCTCTCATCGTGGCAGTGGTAAGCTATGACCTAACTCTGATTTGATCAGCAAGTCCGCTAGATTTATCGGTAACAGTCTTATCTCATTTAATATTGTGTAAGTGACGTTCAGTCGTTTTCTCTACCGCTACTACTTAAATATATCTAATATATCGAATATTTTCAGTCAGGTTGTTATCGTAAGTTGAGAAGCAAAGATGAACAATATAGCTGTAAATTTAGGCAAATGATAAATTTAAAATGGATAACTTTATTAACTTTATTTAGCGTAAATTTAGGATGTATTTAAAAGTAACAAAGCAGTTTTTGTTTTGCGGGCTCTGTAATTTAGATAAGAGCGGAAACCGATTTTTAGATGCTTGCCAAAGCACTCAATTATCTATTCGGGAACACCTGTGGTAGTGAATAATGGAATTGATGTTTGTTTTTTGACCACTACTTGCTGTGGGTCTGTAGGAGTGTGGTTTAATTTAGTGTTGATTTAACTAAATAAGTTAAAAAAAAGATATTATATCTCTCATTTTCTTTTTTATTTAATTATACTCATCACCTATTTATGTGTGTTGTTAATGGCCTGTTGTTTTATTGCAAATAAATGGTTAGCAGTGGATGTTCCTCTTGTAGGCAAATGGTTGGCAATATGTCGCGTATCGCGACTTATTAACGGATTACATATAGTACTTCTACGTATTGATAGGTAATAATTTTTATGAGAACCACCGCTCAAACCATTGCTAATATTAAACCTTCGGTTTGTATTAAGCATATTTCGGCAATCAGCTCCTTATTTAATCTGGGAAAATTCAGGTTGAAATCCGGTGTTAAATTGCTTGCATATAATGCCTTTGCTTTACTTTTATTTGCCGTTACCAGTATGGCATACGCCAATAACAACCCAGTGTGGCAGCATTGGAGTGAAGATAAAATTGCTTCATTTGCAAACGGTTACCGTAGCGATCTCGCAGACTTTAACCAAGATGATCTCCCTGATTTTATTGTAACGTCATTGTATGGCAATGCTGTTAATGTATATCTAAATGATGGCAATGGTAAATTTGCAACAGTCGTGTCTCCATTAGACGTAAGTGATGCTGATTTACGGGAAGTCGCCGCTGGTGAATTAGACGGTAAACCAGGTCTCGACTTTGTTGTGGCAGATTTTAAGAACGACGCTGTGTATTTATACACCAACAATGGCGCGACGCCGACCCCCGCTTTTACACGTACGACACTGCCAACAGATATCGAATTACCAAATGGTGCTCAGTCTATCAGTCTCAGTGATCTAGATGGTATCAATGGTTTGGATATTGTTTTAGCGTCTCAAAATAATGGCGACCGTATATATGTTTATCTAAATGATGGTGCTGGTAATTTCACCCAAAGTCGAGTCTATAATGGCCTTAATTATGCGTTATTTGAGATAACGGTTGCTGATGTTTCTGGCGATGATATACCTGATATTATTGCTGGTGACATAGGTGAGACAGCTGGGCGTAATTTCTGGTTAAAGGGTAATGGCGATGGCACGTTTCAAGCGGGATTAAATCCTTATACCACAGAAGCATTTGATTTACCTTCACTTCAAACTGCTGACTTTAATGGTGATAGTACCAACGATATATTTGCTATTTCTAAAACTGAATTATATTGGTTTGAAAATAATGGTGCGGGTTCGTTCACCGAGCATTTGATCAACCCAGGTGATCCTATTATCGATAATGGTTCGCAGGGGAATGTGGCTGATATCGATGGCGACGGCGATATCGATATTTTAGTGGGTTCAGATGGCGATGTCATTTGGTATGAAAATAACGGTTCAGGCAGTTTTACAAAACAGCGTGTAAGCTCAGCTTTTGAGCTAATAAATGCTGTCGATGCTGTTGACTTTGATGGTGATAAGCGCCTAGATATTGCGGTAGTCGACAGAGTTGGCGGTGGTGTTTTTTGGTTAAAGAGTAAAGCTGATTTTAGTGTCGAAGAAAAGAACACTGTAGTAGGCAGTGTTAATGCCGTAGATATGGATAGCGACACTTTAACCTATAGTATTTCTGGTGGGGTAGATTCAGCGAAGTTTAATATAAACTCAAGTAATGGTGCTCTTACTTTTCAAAATGCACCTGATTATGATATCCCAGACGACGATGGTAAGGATCGTACCTATAACTTTAGTGTAAATGTTAGCGACGGAAAGGCAAATGTGATTATGCCTGTTGAAGTCACTATCACCGAAGCTCCTAAATTTGCACCCGTTATTACCGAAGGAACCTCAGTGTCGGTAACTATGAGTGAAAACGCAAACCCAACAGCCTTTGTGTTAACGCTAAACGCTACCGATCGAAACAACGATACATTAACTTGGTCAATTAGCTCAAATGCTACCAATGGTACCGCTAGTGTTTCTGGTACAGGTACTTCAAAAGCGATTAGCTATACTCCAAATACCAATCACGATGGTAGTGACCGCTTTAACGTGAGAGTCAGTGATGGTGATGGTGGTATTGATACGATTACTGTCAATGTCATCATACAAAACGTTAATGTGCTGCCAACGGCGATATCTCAGACTGTTTCTTTAGTTGAAGATACGGCGAAAGCGATGACCTTAAAGGGGACTGATAGCGACGGCACTATTGCCCTTTATGTTGTCGGTACAGCTTCACATGGTAGCCTATCGGGTAATGTACCTAATTTAACCTACACCCCGAAAGCTGATTATAATGGTGACGATAGCTTTACCTTTAGAGTGATAGATAATGATGGCGGCGTCTCTTCTGCTGCAACGGTATCGATTACGGTATCGTCGGTAAATGACTTACCGACGGCGAGCGCACAATCTGTATCGCTTGAAGAAGATGGCAGTGTGGGTATGACCTTGTCAGGCTCTGACCGTGACGGCACCATTGCCCGTTATCTTGTCGGTACACCTTCACATGGTAGCCTATCGGGTACTGCACCTAACTTAACCTATACCCCCACTGCTGACTTTAATGGTAGCGATAGCTTTACCTTTTCTGTAATTGATAAAGAAGGTGGCGAGTCAGAGCCTGTAACAGTCGGTATCACCATTGATGCAGTAAACGATGCGCCATTGGCTGAAGATGACGCCATTGAGTTTGATAAAAACGGTCAGAACAGATATGTCCTAGATGTTTTAGCCAATGACAGTGACATTGATGGTGATACGTTAAGTGTTGTATCGGGCAATGCTGATATTGGTAGCGTGGTGGTTGAAAATGGCCAGCTTGTCTTTACTGCCCCCCCAGGTTTTATAGGGTCACTCACCTTAACTTACCTCATATCTGATGGTAATGATGGCACTAGTACCGCAACAGTCACGCTTATCATTAATGGCTTGTTTGATGACATCGCGCCAACGCTTACCCTACCGGAAGATCGAGTCGTTAATGCCACGGCGTTATATACTAAAGTTGATTTAGGCGTAGCAACCGCGCTTGATGCGAACGGTAACCCATTACCAGTATCGCTGGTCGATAATCGTGTAATGTTTTCTCCTGGTATAAGTAAAGCTTACTGGCAGGCTACCGATGCTGACGGTAATCAGTCAATTTCAGCACAAGGTGTTCAGGTCCATCCGCTGATTTCTATTGGTAAAGACCAAACCGTTGTGGAAGGTAGCACGGTAACGGTGAACTTTTACTTAAACGGCACGTCACCGACTTACCCAGTGGTGGTACCGTTTACTGTGTCAGGTGACGCGGTTGAAGGTGCTGACCATAGCTTAATATCTGGTGAAGTCGAAATTGGCGAAACCAACACAGCGAGTATTACTTTTGAGACCTATGGCGATGGCGTCGCCGATAGCGGTGAAACCATAGTGATTAGCCTGTCTGATACCGTGAACATTTCTCCAGATTCTGTACAAAAGATCACATTATCTGAAGGCAATATTGCACCAGAGGTGATGCTCGCGGCTAAACAGCAAAACGAAAACCGTATGTTATTGTCGCGATCTGATGGTGAGGTAACCGTTAGTGCAGCCATTAGCGATAACAACATTGCAGATAGCCATACACTCCTATGGTCAAGTACGTCAGATGAGTTAAGTGCGCTAATTAATGGGACCGTGTCTGAGACTATATCGTTTGATGCGGCAGACTTATCGGTTGGTATTCATAAGTTAACAGCACTGGTTGAAGACTCGGGTGAGCCAGGATTAACGACACAGGCTGACATCTATCTAAACGTGGTAAGCGCGCTACCTGTATTAACTGAAATTGATACAGATGGTGATTTAATTCCTGATTCACAAGAAGGCTTTGCTGACAGTGACGGTGACGGAATTGCTGATTACTTAGATGCTATCAGTGTGTGTAATGTGATGCCTGAGATGATCAGCACGCAAGTCACCTTCTTAGTCGAAGGTGAATCAGGTGTATGTTTACGTAAAGGCTCGGCCGCACCTGCAACGCAAAGCGGCAGCTTATTGTTAACCCATGAAGAAACCGTTCAAGCTGTCGGTGAAGATGGGGAAGCTAAAATAGTTGGTGGTATCTTTGATTACATTGTTGTTGGTTTAGAAAAACCAGGACAAGAATACAAACTTGTATTACCACAGCGCCAGCCGATTCCACTCAATGCCATCTATCGTAAGTACACTGATGCAGCTGGCTGGGGGAATTTTGTTGAAGACGCTGACAACATACTGTATTCAACCCTTGGTGAGCCTGGATTTTGTCCACCTCCAGGGAGTGAGCAGTGGCAAGAAGGCTTAACGGAAGGTCACTGGTGTGTGCAGTTACAAATTGTTGATGGTGGCCCGAATGATAACGACGGTGTTGCCAACAGCAGCATTGCTGACCCAGGTGGTGTAGCCGTTTACTTAAGCACTAATACCACACCCGTTGCTGAAAACGATGCAATTACGATGCTGTGGAACGAAGCGGTTGATATTGACGTATTAGCCAATGACAGTGACATTGATGGTGATGAACTGCTCGTGCTAAGTGCAAGTGCAAACTTTGGTACGGTAGTGGTGTTAGCGAATTCATCACTTAGCTACATGCCAAAACGAGACTATGCAGGTATGGAAACCATTACCTATGTAATTTCAGACGGTAACGGTGGCACAACAAGTGCGCAGGTGAGTGTTAACGTTATTGCTAATCGGATCCCAGTTGCTAATGATGACATTGCCTCGACGGATGATAGAACCGCTATCACGATTGATGTACTGAAAAATGATACCGATGAAGACGGCGACACGTTAACGATTACGTCTGCGTCAGCGATACACGGCAGTACTGCGATTGTGAATAACTCTATTCAATATACGCCGGCAATAGGATTTGATGGCACAGATACCGTCACTTATACCATTTCTGATAATAAAGGAGGCGAAGCTAGTGCCAAGGTTAGTGTGAGTGTTGATGCCTTTGAAAGCGTTACTGTCGTTAATGAATCAAAATCAAGTGGTGGTAGTATGCCGTTATTCACCTTATTGCTATTGCCTTTAGCACTCGTAAGACGGATGAAATCTATCAAGTTATTAGGTACAACTATACTAATGGCTAGCCTTATGGTTCTGCCCGCTAAGGCTGAGTGGGGGCTAACGGCGAGTGTTGGCCAAGCAACTGCACATGTATCTAAAGGTGAGTTGAATAAAGCCTTGGGCTCGCTTGATGCACAAGTAACAGCTTTAGATGACTCTGATATTAGCTGGAAACTGGGCGTTGTTTATCAGGTCAATAAAAATTGGTTTGTGGATGTTAGTTATCAAAACCTAGGTGATTTCTCTGCCAGTATTGATGGTATGACATTGGATGGAAATGCATTTCAGCACGCTGTTTCAAAAGTCCAACCCATAGCCGCAGCTGGTATCTCTGCGGCTGTTGGGTATCAGTACTTTATTAACGACCAGTGGTATTTAGGTGCTAGCTCAGGCTTATTGGTGTGGAAAAGCGACAACAAGACTCATAGCCAAGGCTTGGCAACGATTAACCGTGAAGAGAATGGTACTGATCTCTACTTCGGTATTGAGCTAGGTTATCAGCTCTCTGATAATATGAGTGCAGGACTGGGTTACACATACTATGGTCTAGAACAGCATGATATTAGCTCTGTTGGATTAACGGTTAAATACTTTTTGTAATTAATTGTTAAGGTAATTATTAGCATTCATATTTAAAAAAAACCTATAATGGCTTATAGCTGTTATAGGTTTTTTAACGTTATAACGACGTGATGTTGAGTGCTTACTAATCGCACTGATGAGGTCCTTGAAAACTCTGACAAACAATATGTTACTTTACATAAAAGGTTAATATTTGTCTGTAAATTAACGTGTTGGCTATTTTTTTGAATGAAGGCCTTTTTAAATGAAGGCAACTAATTGTTATACAAGTAGTTGTCTGATTTTACACTTCCCATTTTCCATTTATCACCTCTTACTTTAAATTATCTCGCCTGCTACTGGCTTTCGCTTTTTGGCACCATGTTTCATTAATATTCTGAAATATTTTTCAGCTCAAATCAGAGTGCTGTACCACAGTTTAGGAGTGAGGATCTTGCTATGAAACCGGTTTATGGATTCGCACATCTATATCTTCGCAACAACACTTTTTACTGCGGTTTTGTTCTGCATGGGTGCAACGTTCAGTATCAAATTAGCTTAAGCTTACGGTCAGGGCTGCCCGAATTTGATGGATAATTATGGATAAAGGTCACCTCAAATGATGTGGTGCTCAAAGGGGTATTAGGCAAAGATAAAGCCATGCTACTCGCTCAGGTCGAACAGACATTACAGGGCTATACCACTGCGGCATGAATGGCAGCGAGGCCTGTAAGGCCAGCGATTAGCGTACAGGCAATGCTAGGGCTTGGTTTACTTTTCTATATGGATCTCGCGTATCGGGCAGGGTATTTCAATACCAGCCTGCTGCAGAGCATGAATTAAAGCCAGATTTACTTGGTATTTCTTTTGGTGGTAATGGGCAGTTGGAACCCAATAACGCACACCGATCTCTAGCCCTATGCTATTAAAACCATTGATGCCAATTTGTGGTGCAGCCTGCTGGCTAACATGTTCGCTGCGCTCTAACACCTGACGTATGATGGCAATGACTTGGTCTACGTCACTGTTGTAGTTAATATTAAAGTGGTTATTAACCAATTTATTTTCAAACGAGTTATGCAGTATTTCGCCGACAATATGTTTGTTGGGAATACTGATCACCTCGCCCTCTTCATTGGTCAGCAGGGTTAAGCCAAGATGGATACTCTTGACGACACCGCTGACCCCTTTAATTTCAATCGTATTGCCGACCACAAAAGGGCGAGTCACAATAATCGTGACGCCAGCCGCGTAGTTGGCGAGCATGCCTTGCAAGGCCAGCCCTGCGCCTAAGGATGCCGCGCCGATGGCCGCGACCATGGGGGTGATACTGATCCCTAGCTTGCCCAGCGCAATGATCCCCACCATCACTACTATGATGATCCGCACTAAGTTAGAGACAAAGTTGCTGAGGGTGATATCGATATGATGTTTTTCAAATTGCTTAGTAACTAAGTTAGACACCTTGTTAGCCACCCACAGTCCAAGCAGAAAGACCAGCAGTGCGCCAACGAGCTGAAAACTGTATTTCACCAAAAATTCGGTCAACATGTTGTAGACATTTTGCAGCTGAGCAAGCTCCTGCTCTAAACCATTCTCATTCATAAAGTTGTTCCTGACACTGAGGCAACGAATTGTCGTTAAGGTTACTTAATTTTCAAGAGTTTGATAATCACTATCTGCTTAAATCACTCAATCGGCTTAATGCGTGATTGAGCTCAAGCTATGGGCATCATTTTCTAAGTTGGGGATTGGGTTAAGTTATAGTTCAACGAGGACAAATTGATAAATAGTTTAATTAAGGAGTGATATGAAAGCGTTGCTATTAGCGTTAACCTTGCTGGCATCGATGAGTGCCCAAGCGGTGACTCTAGTGGTGGAAGACAACCTTAAGGCGGTGGAGCTACAAGATCAGCACGAGCAAACCTTGGTGGTAGATCAAAGCACTCGCATCGTGCTGTTTAGCCGAGGCATGAAGGGGGGGGACATCATTAAGGCGGCGCTAGAGTCGCTACCACAGGCGGAGCAACCAGAAGGCTTAGTTTATGTCGCCGATATTAGTGGCATGCCATCACTTATCGCCAAGTTTGTCGCCATACCACAAATGCAGGAGCTGCCTTTTCAAATCGCCTTAGACCGAGAGGGGCAAGTCACGCAGCAGTGGCTGGGTAATAAAGACACTGCAACGGTTATGCATCTGCAACAGCTCAAGATTGTTGCCATAACTCAAGTGGACACGCCTGAAGCGCTAGTGGCTGCGATAAAATAGTTCGTTACATATTACATCGGTTATCTTGATGTTGCGCAGTGTTGGGTAAGACTAACGCTGCGCCGCTCATATGCCAATCATGGCCAGTTTGGTGCTGCTACTTGTTTGTGCATGGCGTGATTGGCTGAGTTTTACCTCCTCGTTTATCACCATCTCTTGCTGAATAAAAAGTTATCTTTGCAGCATTAAAATTCATTGATATTAGGGCTGAAATAGCGTTTACTGCGGATGATTTTTAATCAGTTTAACTCACACTATTTTATACTGCTATGGAGATACTGGCGCGATGAGCCAATTTCAATCTATTGATGTTAATGATTATTATGACTCTGAGACATTTGAGCGTATTAAATCGTTTGCCCAAGATAAGCCCACACCATTTGTGGTCATTGATACTAAGATTGTTGCCAAGCAATATCAGGCGATGGTGGATAACTTTCCATACGCCAGTATTTACTATGCGGTTAAGGCCAATCCCGCGCCGCAAGTGTTAACCCTGCTGCGTGACAAAGGCGCCAATTTTGATATTGCTTCAATTTACGAGCTCGATATGGTCACTGAGCTTGGTGTGAGCTGCGATAGAGTCAGCTATGGCAATACCATCAAGAAGCGCGTCGATGTGCGGGCGTTTTTTGCTCGTGGTGTACGTATGTTTGCCTCAGACTCAGAAGCCGATCTACGGATGTTAGCCGAAGAGGCGCCGGGGGCGCGCGTTTATGTGCGGATTTTAACTGAGGGCACTCATACTGCCGACTGGCCTTTATCACGTAAATTTGGCTGTCAAAATGAGATGGCCTATGACCTACTCGTGCTGGCTAAGGCATTGGGGCTTGACCCCTACGGGATCTCGTTTCATGTGGGGTCGCAGCAACGTGACATTGGCGCATGGGATTCGGCGATTGGTAAAGTCAAAAGCATCTTCGATCGCCTCAGTGAGGAGCACGGTATTATCCTCAAGATGATTAATCTTGGTGGTGGTTTTCCGGCTAACTATATCGATAAAACCAATCCGCTGGAAACCTATGCTGAGCAGATAACGCACTTTTTGCAGGAAGATTTTGGCGATAACTTGCCAGAAATCATCTTAGAGCCCGGCCGCTCTCTGTTGTCTAATGCAGGGGTATTAGTGTCGGAGGTGGTGTTGATCAGTAAGAAGTCGCATACCGCATTAGAGCGTTGGGTCTTTACCGATGTTGGCAAATTTTCTGGCTTGATTGAAACCATGGATGAGGCGATAAAATTTCCTATCTATTGTGAGCGTCAGGGCGAACTGGATAAGTGTGTGATTGCAGGGCCAACCTGTGACAGTGCCGATATCATGTATGAGCATTACCATTATGGCTTGCCCAGTGATTTAGCCATTGGCGATCGTCTCTATTGGCTCAGTGCTGGCGCCTATACCACCACCTATTCGGCGGTGTGTTTTAACGGTTTCCCCCCGCTAAAAGACTATTATTTATAGGTGTCGCGATTGATAATCCCTCAATGTTAGCGATACAGAAACAGTGGCGAGCCTTACGTGTTAATGCTCGCCAAACCATTAGCAACTAAGGCATTGATTGGCCTAATCAGTAAACCGTCACGGTTCTTTAGCGTCCTTGGTAGTGTATGCTGAATCAATCACTTTGCCTTGTTATGTGCAAGATGTGCAAGCCACTGCATTCTACCGTTAGCCACAGACCCCCCATCTTATTACCGCAAGCGGCACTATCATCTTTGATTGATATTTATCGGTACTGTTTTTTATTGGTACATTTTTTATTTTAAATTAATAGCTTAGTTGTTGTAGTTGTCGTTTCCCAACCCATTCAATCACTGGTGGTTAAATCTGCAAGAATGCTGGAAAGGTGGCTGCCAACTGCTATATTTGCTGTTGCTCCAAGGTAAGTTGTTTGGTAAATCGCTTACAGCAAAACATCTACTGCTGGCAAGCAAAGTGTGATCAAGTTAACCTTACTGGCTTGCATACTAGGTTAAAGTCCGATTTAGCAGAATTTTATAATCAAAACTGAAAGAGGTTTTCATAATGTCAGATGTATTTCATTTAGGCCTGACCAAAGAGATGTTGCAAGGTGCAACACTTGCCATCGTCCCGGGCGATCCTGAGCGTGTTAAGCGAATTGCTGAGCTAATGGACCAACCTACATTTCTTGCTAGCCACCGTGAATATACCAGTTATCTCGCTTATATCGATGGTAAGCCAGTCGTTATTTGTTCAACGGGTATTGGTGGCCCATCAACCTCTATTGCGGTAGAAGAGTTGGCGCAACTCGGCGTTGATACCTTCCTACGTGTCGGTACTACAGGTGCTATCCAGTCCCATGTTAATGTTGGTGATGTGATTGTTACCCAAGCTTCGGTTCGTCTTGACGGCGCGAGCTTACACTTTGCCCCCATGGAGTTTCCTGCGGTAGCCGATTTCGAATGCACTACTGCGTTGGTTGCAGCTACGCGTGAAGCGGGCATCGAGCCACACATAGGTATAACGGCTTCTTCCGATACTTTCTATCCAGGTCAAGAGCGTTATGACACTGTCAGTGGCCGCGTTACCAGTCGTTTTGCGGGCTCAATGAAAGAGTGGCAAGCGATGGGCGTACTCAACTATGAGATGGAGTCGGCGACACTATTTACCATGTGCGCCAGCCAAGGGTGGCGAGCAGGCTGTATTGCGGGTGTTATTGTTAACCGCACTCAGCAAGAGATCCCTGATGAAATCACTATGAAGAGGACTGAAACCAGTGCAGTGTCGATTGTGGTTGCTACAGCGAAGAAGTTGTTGGCATAACGGCTGATATTAGCTGTGGCGTGATAGCTGGCATGCATTTTTACTAGCGATTCATGGTTTCACAGGTATATAAAAGGCGCTGAGTAGCGCCTTTTTGCTATGTACTGTTTGGTCAGCTCGTTAGCGGCAGGTTAACCGTACAAGGCTTACCTCATCTTAGGCTTAGAAGTGATATTTGGCGATCACTGAATAGGTATTTTGATCTACGCCTTTAACGCCATATTTATTTTGCCAGTAGTCATACTCAACACCGACAAATAGTTGGTTTTTCTTGTGTTCGCCGAAGATCGCGGCGCCAAGGTCGTATTTAACCTGTGGGTTAAAGTGGAAGTTCTCTTCATAACCTTGGTTATCGGCAGAAAAGACCCAATCGATATAACCGTCGAATACGATGTTGCTGTTACCTACTGGGAAATCCATTCTAAAGGTGGGAGTCACTTGCCAACCATCGCTTAGGTTACCGCTGCTGATCGCGTCACGACGGTAGGTGTTAATGTTGAAATAACTAAAGTAAGGCACATTAAGGTCCATACCGATACCATACAAGAAACTGGTAACTGGGCCTTTACCTTCTTCAAGCATAAATGCCCAAGATAGATCGGTTATTGGACCAAAGCCAATTGCTTGACCGCTGATCTTACTTGCACTTAAACGTGTTGAAATTTCACCATACGTGGTGTCGTCTTCAGACAGGTTTGAGCCGTGAAAGTAGGTGATATCTTGGAATGCAAACCAATCACCATAGATCCAAGCGCCTGCGGTTTCGACAGTCACGGTTGTTTGTTTGTCCGATGCAGCAAGATCATAGTCATTACCGTGCAATGCCGTTACACTCAGATCCCACCACTGTACTAGCTCATCAGCCATAGCGGGTTGTGCTACTAAGAGAGCAAGGGCAAGCCAATTCTTTTTCATCAATCTTCACCTTATTTTGAGTTTTTATTCGGACGTAATTTAAAACAGTCGTTATATTATTTGAGTTGTGGTGGTTAGGTTAAATGGTCACAACCCCACAGCGGCGGCAAGTATAAATGATTTCTTTAAGCGGCCAAAACACTAAACAATGCGCAAGGCTAATAATTATGGACTCTGTGGTTAAGGCCACGATTTACAGACCAGATGCGTGACATAATATGTCGCACGCGGTGATAAGAGCTGTTATAGTCAATATTTAATGCGCTTATTTCAGGGGGAAATATGGTGTTGTCAAACCCGTTGATGATATGGATAGTGATCGGCATCGTGTTGATGTTAGCTGAGATTGTCTTACCCGGTGGAATTGTTATTTTATTGGGGGCTGCCTGTTTGGTGGTGGCTGGGGCGTTAGCCGTTGGATGGGTTGAGGGCTTAGTGCAAGCGCTCACCTTGTGGTTTATTGCCTCTATGGTGTTGCTGTTAGGCTTTCGTCACGTCACGCAAAAGTTAGTCGGCGGTGATTCACATATTGATAATACCGATGAGGAGATGGATTTATATAATCAAACCGCGATAGTTAAAACGGTGATTGGTCCCGCACAGATACGTGGGAGAGTTGAATTTCAGGGGAGTGAGTGGCCAGCGTTAGGCGATGGCAGCGAGATCCCTGTGGGTGCAACTGTCAGAGTGATATGTCGTGACAATATCGCCTTGGTGGTTGAACCAATATCAGAGTAATAGCGATAAGCTATGTAAAAGGATGGAATCTATGTTTGTATTTACCTTAGTGGTGTTATTTGTTTTTTTTATTTTATATAAATTGCTGTTGATCGTGCCGATGCGAGAGGTCAATGTGATTGAACGTTTAGGCAAATTTAGGGTGGTGTTGCAACCTGGGTTTCATTTTTTGATCCCCTTCTTCGACCGGGTTGCTTACAAGCATGACACCCGAGAGCAAGTACTCGATGTACCACCGCAAAGCTGTATCTCAAAAGATAATACCCAACTAGAAGTTGATGGACTGGTGTATCTCAAGGTGATGGACGGGAAACTGGCCAGTTATGGTATAGAAGATTATCGCCGCGCCGCAGTCAACTTAGCCCAAACCACCATGCGATCAGAGATAGGTAAGTTAAGTTTAAGTCAGACCTTTTCTGAACGTGACAGCCTCAATGAATCAATCGTGCGTGAGATAGATAAAGCGTCCGACCCTTGGGGGATCAAGGTGCTGCGTTATGAAATTAAAAATATTACCCCCTCCTTTAAAGTGATCCACACCCTCGAAAAGCAGATGGAAGCCGAGCGCCGTAAGCGCGCCGAGATAACCTTAGCCAATGCCGAAAAAGCCGCGATGATTAATCTGTCTCAAGGTGAGCGTCAAGAAGCGATTAATATTTCAGAAGGACAAAAGCAGAAACGCATCAATGAAGCCCAAGGCACGGCGCAAGAGATTGCCATTATTGCCAGAGCTAAAGCCGAAGCCATGACCCAGGTGTCTCAAGCCCTTGCGCTAGAGGGAGGCAACGAAGCGATGAATATGCAGCTTAAAGAGCAGTTTATTGTGCAGGTTGGCAAAATACTTAATAAGGCCGATATTTCGGTGGTGCCTGCCGAGCTGGCTAAACTGGAAGGTTTCTTCGAAGGGATGGAGCAAGTGACCCAAGCGGTTGGGAAAGCAAAAGGAGATCGCTCATGATTGCAGGTATAGACACAGACTTGATTGTAATGGGGATTTGGGGATTAATTTTTGCGATTTTCGTGATCAAGTTATTCCAATCTATTCGCTTGGTGCCCACTAAGTCGGCATGTGTGGTTGAACGTTTAGGTAAGTATCACTCGACGCTCGATGCTGGCTTTCATGCCTTAGTGCCCTTTGTCGATAAAGTGGCTTATGTTCATGATCTTAAGGAGGAGACCATAGATGTACCGCCCCAAGAGTGTTTCTCTAGCGATGAAGTCAATGTGGAAGTCGATGGGGTTATCTATATCTCGGTAATCGATCCGGTAAAGGCCAGTTATGGGGTAACAGATTATCGCTACGCCGCCATTCAACTTGCGCAAACCACCACGCGCTCTGTGATAGGTACCTTAGATTTAGACCGCACTTTTGAAGAGCGTGATGTGATCAGCGCGAAAGTGGTCGAGGTGTTAGATCAAGCGGGCGCCACATGGGGAATTCGGGTGCACCGCTATGAGATCAAAAATATTACCCCACCAGAAACCGTGAAGAATGCCATGGAGATGCAGGTCAACGCCGAGCGTGAGCGCCGTGCACTATTGGCAAAAAGTGAGGGTGATAAACAGAGTAAAATTAATCGCTCTGAAGGTATTAAAGCGGAAACCATTAACCATTCAGAAGGTGAAATGCAGCGCCGCATAAATGAAGCCGAGGGTAAAGCAGAAGAGATCTTAGCCATCGCCAAGGCAACTGCCGAGTCGATTGAGCGTATCGCCCAGGTGATCTCAGCGCCGGGGGGTAAAAACGTGGTGCGTATGCAGCTTGGTGCCCAATACCTACAGCAGTTTGATGGCCTAAGCCAGAATGCCAGCAAGATAGTGTTGCCTGGCAATATGATGGACTTTGAGCATTGGATGGACAGCATGGGGCTGGAAGAGAGTAAAGATTAAGTAACCCACTTAATTGAAAAGCCGGTGCCATTGCGCCGGTTTTTTTATACCTGCATCGCAATGCGTTAAAAGCCACGCAGCGTATGACCTAGGCGCCGGCTCCTGTTATACTGCCTGCCTGATTTTTTGGAGGCAAGAATGGACGTATCTTCTTTACTTGACGGCTTAAACGATAAGCAGCGCGAAGCCGTTAGCGCACCACAATCTAGCATGTTGGTGTTAGCGGGCGCGGGCAGTGGTAAAACACGCGTATTGACCCACCGCATCGCTTGGTTGATGCATCATGAGCAGCAGAGCCCCTATTCTATTCTTGCGGTCACCTTTACCAACAAAGCCGCCGCCGAGATGCGTGAGCGGGTTGAGAAGGTGAGTGGCAGTAATATGGGCCGCATGTGGATAGGCACCTTCCACGGCCTAGCTCATCGTTTGCTGCGCACCCATTATCAAGACGCTAACTTGCCTCAAAGTTTCCAAATTCTTGATTCTGACGATCAGCTGCGCTTGATTAAACGTATTTTAAAAAGCCTTAACCTTGATGAAAAACAGTACCCTCCGCGTCAAGCTCAGGGCTACATCAATGGTAAAAAAGATCAAGGTTTGCGCCCCAAGCATATCGATACCACGGGTTTTCCCATCGAGCAAAATCTGCTGAAGATCTATCAGGTATACCAAGAGTCTTGCGACCGTGCTGGACTGGTGGATTTTGCCGAAATCTTGCTACGGGCTCATGAGCTGTGGCTCAATAAACCGCATATTTTAGAGCACTATCAAGCGCGTTTTAAAAATATCCTTGTGGACGAGTTCCAAGATACCAACGCCATTCAATATGCGTGGATCCACGTGCTAGCGGGTAACAGCGCCAATGTGATGATTGTTGGTGATGATGATCAGTCCATTTATGGCTGGCGCGGCGCGCAGGTCGAAAATCTGCATAAGTTCTTAGATGATTTCCCCGACGCGAAAACCATACGCCTAGAGCAGAATTACCGCTCCAGCGCCAATATTTTGAATGCCTCGAACGAGCTGATCGCCAACAACCCAGATAGACTCGGTAAAAAGCTGTGGACCGAAGATAAAGCCGGTGAACCGATTGGGCTCTACTGCGCCTTTAACGAAATGGATGAGGCGCGTTTTATTGTTGGCCGTATCATGGACTGGCAAGATATGGGCGGCAATTTAAGCGATTGCGCGATCCTTTATCGCTCTAACGCCCAATCACGGGTGCTTGAGGAAGCCTTGCTGCATAAAGGGATGGCTTACCGTATTTATGGCGGTTTGCGCTTCTTCGAACGCCAAGAAATTAAAGATGCCATGGGGTATCTGCGGCTCATCAGCAACAAAAATGATGATGCCGCTTTTGAACGTGTCATTAACACGCCCGCTCGCGGTATAGGGGGGCGCACTCTGGATATTTTACGCTCAACGGCGCGTCAGCAAGAGTTAACCCTGTGGCAGACCTGCTTGTCGGTGCTCGATGAGAAGTTGCTCAGTGGCCGAGCGGCAAATGCGGTGCGTGGCTTTATGGATCTTATCGTTAACTTGCAACAAGATACCGAATCGCAATCTTTGCACCGTATGACAGATCATGTGATCCAAGCGTCTGGTCTTAAAGCCATGTATGAAGCCGAAAAGGGTGAGAAGGCCCGTGCTCGAGTAGAAAACTTGGATGAGTTGGTGACCGCGGCGCGCACCTTTGTGATGCCAGAAGATCTGGAAGATATGGGCGAACTCAACGCCTTCTTGTCCCATGCGGCGCTCGAAGCGGGCGAAGGCCAAGCCGATGCCTTTACCGATGCGGTGCAATTGATGACGCTGCATTCGGCCAAAGGACTTGAGTTTCCACTAGTGTTTATGGCGGGCGTCGAGGAGGGGATTTTCCCCAGCCAAATGGCGATGGATGAGGGTGACAGGCTCGATGAAGAGCGCCGCCTCTGTTATGTGGGCATGACCCGCGCCATGAAGCAGCTCTATATTACCTATGCCGAATCACGGCGCATCTATGGCCGAGAAAACTTTGCCAGACCGTCACGGTTTATCAAAGAGATCCCCAGTGAATATGTGCAAGAAATTCGCTTAAAGGCACAGGTAACGGCACCGACTAATCGGTTTAGTAACCGGATTAATAATGCCATTAGCGAGAGTCGCAACCGCCCTGTAAGAGCCGTTGCTGGCCATGAATCTGGTTTTAGTATTGGTCAACGGGTGGTGCATTTTAAGTTTGGTGAAGGCAAGGTTATTGATCTTGAGGGCAACGGCGAGCAAGCGGTTATTGAAGTGAACTTTGACGATGTCGGCCGTAAACGGCTTAAAATTGCCTTTGCTCGCTTAGAAAAGGTATAGCCATGGGTGGTACAAATGGCTTGAAAGTGGTCGTATGTCAGTCATAATGTCAGCCATATTGACCTCAGATCACAGGCCAAGCGGTGTTTAAGGGAGCCTCATCAGATGAACTTACGGGATAAAATTAACGCCTATTTGCGTCTTGCACGCATGGATCGGCCCATCGGTACCTTGTTGCTGCTATGGCCTTGTTTAATGGCCCTTGTACTGGCGGCTGGTGGCATGCCAGATACTAAAGTACTGATTATTTTTATTATTGGCGTGGTAGTGATGCGTGCGTGTGGCTGCATCATCAATGATTATGCTGATCGTCATGTCGACTCTTATGTCGAGCGCACTAAATCACGACCTTTAGTCAGTGGTGAGGTGTCGGTAAAAGAAGCGCTGTGGCTATTTGTGGCATCAGGCTTGTTGGCGTTTGGGCTAGTGCTGATGCTTAATCCATTAGTGGTGCAACTGTCGGTGGTAGGGATTATTTTGACCATCATCTACCCCTTTACCAAGCGCTTTACCAACATGCCGCAGATGTTCCTTGGTATTGTGTGGAGTTGGTCAATTCCCATGGCCTATGCGGCGCAAACGGGTGAGGTGCCAGCAGAAGCGTGGTGGTTATTTGCGGCCAACTGGTGTTGGACCGTTGCCTACGACACTATGTATGCCATGGTCGATCGTGATGATGATTTGAAAGTAGGCATTAAATCGACGGCGATTTTATTTGGCCGTTTTGATCGTCAGATAATCGGTTTGTTTCAATTAGCCGCCCTTGGTTGTTTTATTATGGCGGGCTTAAGCGCACAACGTGGTTTAGTCTTTGGCTTAGGTATTATCACCTTTGTCGGCTTTAGTCTGTACCAGCAAAAGCTGATTTATGGCCGCGAGCGCGCGCCCTGTTTTAAAGCGTTTTTAAATAATAACTGGGCGGGGTTAAGCCTGTTTATGGCATTGGGTATCGATTATCTAATCTAAATGGGTTAAGCGTGTTGCGTTAACGGTCGCAGATGCAAGTCGAGATGAATGAGTCATTATGGGGATACCTGTAATGACTTAATTAGATGGTCCGCCTCACCCCTAAGCTAAGCTTAGGGTTAGGCAATCAAAGAGGCGAACCATCATGTCTACTATTAAAGTCATTGGGATCGATTTAGGCAAATCTTCTTTTCACCTTGTTGCTCATGACCATAGCGGTCGAGAGCAATTTCGAAAGCACTTATCTCGTACAAAACTTATTGCGTTTTTAGCTCAAACACCCGCCACCATCATCGCGATGGAGTCATGTGGTGGCTCACACTGGTTAGCCAGAAAGTGCCAGTCTTTTGGGCACGAAGTTAAACTCATTCCCCCGCAGTACGTTAAACCTTACGTTAAAACCAATAAAAATGATTATATTGATGCCGATGCGATAGCGGAAGCATCAACGCGCCCATCGATGCGCTTTGTTGGTGTTAAAACTGAAACTGCTCAGGTTATCTCAGTGCTCCAACGTATTCGTTCTAGTTACGTAAAAGAGCGTACCGCGTGCATGTCCCGTATTGGAGCTATCTTGCTTGAATTTGGTATGAGCTTCCCTAAAGGACATAGCAAGATGAAAGCCTTGTTTCAATGGCTTGCCGATAATAAAGAGCCCATTCCTCCGATGTTAATGCAGGAGCTAATTGAACATCATGAATACTATGAACAACTTAATGAGCGTATTGCAGGACAAGATAGAAAGCTGAAACAGCTTGTCGAGCAAAGTGAAGACGCTCAATTGCTGAAATCTATTCCTGGTGTAGGAGATTTAACAGCAAGCCAGTGCTTAGCCGATATCTCTGATGTGAGTCACTTTAAAAACGGGCGCCAGTTAGCTGCGTGGATAGGATTAGTCCCACACCAATACTCAACTGGCGGTAAAAGCACGTTATTAGGAATAAGTAAGCGCGGCAATAAAGCGCTAAGAACCTTGTTCATTCATGGTGCTCGGTCGATTTTATCTAGGCCTGAAGTCGCGGTGGCGGTATTTGGAGAATGGATACTTGAGCTTAGAGCGAGAAAGCCATTTAATGTAGCAGTTGTTGCTTTGGCGAATAAATTAGTGCGGATAGCGTGGTCAGTGTTATCGACCAAGCAAGCATTTGAAGTAAGAGTTTAACCCGAGTTTGCAGATGATAGAGAAGATGACAGAACGGTCAGACCACTAGATTGAAGACCTGACATAAAAAACAGCAACGCAGTATGCTTTTGGCTTTTTGAGGACAATCTAGCGCGGAACTCATCGTGGAGCGGGTGGTAAGCACCTAATGAAGACTCCGAATACATTAGCGCAAACCAACCTCGTTATCGAAAATATCATTTGCAATAACGAGGCGGACCATACATTTTTTATGGGTGCGGTATTTGATGGGGATAAGGGGCATTTATCTGTGTAATGAGCCAATTGAGAAATTTGCTGCTGGATAATGGCATAATAGCTCAGGACTATTAGTGCAAAAAAACAGCGCCGAGAGCGGCAGTCGCGCGGGGGTAGTCTAAGCTTATGTGAAGAGTTAATTGGTGTGATCATCAGCTACACATGAGTATAAATTGTTGTTGGATGTGATAGTGACGATGAGGTTATGCAGGAGAGTTTCATGCTTAACACAGACGTTGCATTTGAGGTGGGACAGTGGCAAACCTATGAGCTAGCGCTATTGCTGACTGCGGGAGCAATAGTATTATTTTGGCTCGGGGTATCCTTGTTTAAACGTCGTGGGATTGGTTCCTGGATTGTGGTGTTATCTCTTAGCAGTGGTTTGATAACATTGTGTTTTTTCAGTAGGACAGACGCAATGGTGTTGCAGCAGATTTTATTGCAAGGACAGAAAATTGAAGTGGTCAATGGGGAGTTAAACTATGGTGAATATCATTTTCCCTATATGGCGAAACATGAAATAGATTACCGTGAAATCCACCTCGATAAACGTACTATTAAACTCTATCATTCAGGCCACTTACCCAGTGCTCGCTGTTATCGAGGCTTTTATAGCCATAATCTTATTAACGCGAATAGTAGCGTGCGTCTCTATATTCATTGGTTTGATAGCCCATATCAGTACCGCCAGCAAGATTATATCCTCAGGGCGCCTTGTATCTTAAAGATTGAGCAATTGCATGATAAGGCCCGAGTGGCCGTCGCCAGTAACTAACGCCGCAGACTCGCTATCCTCTGCAATAAATAATCCTATTTCGAGCTGGCACAAAAAAAGCCAGTTGATATAAGCAACTGGCTTTTTTACGTTATCGACACTGAGTTTATCAGCTATTATCGCCTTCTTTTAGCCACTGAGCGGCACGTTTAGCAAAGTAAGTTAAAATGCCATCGGCGCCTGCGCGTTTAAAGCAAAGTAGTGATTCCATTACGATGGCTTTTTCGGCTAACCAACCATTCTCAATGGCTGCCATATGCATGGCATATTCACCACTCACTTGGTAAGCGAAGGTCGGCACTGCGAGCTCGCGTTTAACGCGGGTGACGATATCTAAATAAGGCATACCAGGTTTTACCATCACCATATCGGCGCCTTCTTGAATATCGAGGGCGACCTCATGAAGCGCTTCATCACTGTTAGCGGGATCCATCTGGTAGCTGTGCTTGTTGCCACCCTTTAGGTTACCTGCCGAGCCGACGGCGTCACGGAATGGGCCATAGTAGCTCGATGAGTACTTAGCCGAGTAGGCCATGATTTGCGTATTGACGTGACCGGCTTCTTCAAGTGCCTGACGGATAGCGCCAATGCGGCCATCCATCATATCAGATGGTGCAACGATATCGGCACCAGCTTCGGCATGTGACAGTGCCTGCTTAACTAAGATCTCGGTAGTGATATCGTTAAGAATGTAACCCTCTTCATCTATGATGCCGTCTTGTCCGTGGGTGGTAAATGGATCGAGGGCAACGTCGGTCATCACACCTAATTGAGGAAACGCTTCTTTAAGCGCACGCACGGCGCGTTGGGCTAACGCATCGGCGTTATAGGCCTCTTCCGCCATTAAGGTTTTTTTCTCAGCGGGCGTCACGGGAAACAGTGCCACAAGCGGAATACCTAGCTCGACTAGCTCTTCAGCTTCTTTCAAAAGTAAATCAATTGAATAGCGCTCAACACCAGGCATTGATTCTACTTTTTCAGTGCGGTTATTCCCCTCGAGTACGAACATTGGGTAGATTAAGTCGTTAACCGAAAGTTGATTTTCGGCCATTAAACGGCGACTAAAATCATGTTTACGCATGCGGCGCATTCTGCGCTGAGGAAAAGCACTGGTAATGATGTTCACATTCGACTCCTAATTTAGGGTTACGGACTTCAATGAATTGTAGGATTTGAGTTGGCGATTGTGCCAAGTCGTCACGGATAAAGCTAAGTATTTTCTACTGTTCGATATCTACCGTATAAACACAGACGCGATTACGGCCGCTATTTTTAGCATGGTAGAGCGCCTTATCGGCTCGTTCGACCAAGGTGTTGATCTGTTGATCGTCGACAATCACCTCGGCATACACCCCAATACTAATGGTAAGCGGAATTGCATTGGGCCCCCAACTCAGGGGTAGCTGAAATACGGTTTCTCTTATTAATTCAGCGACTTTTTCGGCGCCATCAATAGAGGTATTGGGCAGTATCATAGCAAATTCTTCACCGCCAAAACGTGATACTAGATCACTTGGGCGCCTTAATTTTTGTTTTAACGCTTGGGCTATCTGTTTCAGTGCTTGGTCGCCCGCGAGATGGCCGTAAGTATCGTTAATGGCTTTAAAGCGGTCGATATCGATCATCAAGACGCTGAGCGGCGTTTGCTGGCGACGACTGAGGCGGCCCTCAGCTTGTAAACGTTTTTCAAATGCGGCGCGATTTTTCACTCCGGTGAGGCTGTCGACAGTATTTTGCTCGGTTAACTTTTGATTGGCCTCATTAAGCTCACGAAGGGCAATTTCAAGCTCTAAAGTGCGCTCTTGCACCATCTGCTCGAGTTTTTCATTACTGTTGGCCTCGGCTTGAAGGGCTTCTTCTTTGGCCTGGCGAATACGCCTGGATTGCTCTAATGCTTGTTGTTGTATTTTTAGCTTAGTTTTACGTTCGTCATTGTAGCGCAGTGCTAACACTGCTGTCATAAAGAGGATTTCAAAGTTCAGCCCTATCAACATCGGCGTTTGTGGCAAAATAGGCAGATGCACTATTCCTAAGTACATCATGGCGGTAATGAATGCGCCGACTAAGGTGCCCGACCAGGCAAAAGTGTAGAGCTTGGCCAGCTTATGCCCTTGCAAGCTGAGCATAACGGCTATCACCATCAATAACAGGCTGACGATAAGCACCGCAATGATATCCACGGTTAAGGCAAGCGAGTAACTGATAAATGGTATCAGTAACGTCAGTATCAATGTGCCAGTAGCACTGTAGCGGCACAGTTTTAACATCAACAGGTTATTGTCTCTAAGTTGCAGTACTCTTTCGGAGAACAGCAAAATAAAAGTGATGCCGATAGGGATAAGTAACGGGATGATAGCTTCTTGCACTGTAGGCCAGTCGGGCCATAAGTAACGTGCAGGCAGACCATGCAGCGTTGCGACCAGTAGAGTCACAGTCAATACGTAACCCGCATAAAGGCTATAGCTGGGCGAGCGCGATATGATGGCAATAAACAAGCTTAATAGGCCGATGGCAAGCAAGGCACCAAGCTGTAATCCTTGGTTTAAGGATTGGCTTTCAGTGGTTCTGATAATGCCATTAGAGGATTTAAGGGTTAAGGGGACACTCGCGCAGCCCTGTGTCTCGATACGCAGATAAAAGGTGTGCACCTGATCCGGCGTTAAATTAAACGGATACACAAATTGGTTATGCACCATAGGGCGTAAAGAAAAGGAGTAAGCATCCCCCATCTCTAGGTGGACTGTCTGCTCTGCGTTAGGCAGATGATATAGGCTAATTTTATCTAAATGCGGATTACCTATGGTTAAGTAACGCTTAATTTTATCACCCGTCGCATTGTATAAGCTGAACTTTATCCAAAAAGGCTTAACCGCTAATGCTTGATTAAAACTGGGATCTATCTTTTTCCAGCGACTTGGGTTGAGTGATTGAATATCGTCTAGCTGTTGGAGCTTGTCATCTTGTACATAATAGAGCCATGGCGATAGGTCGATGACATCGTCATCGTCGACCTGCAGCAATTCGTGGGCGAAGCTGCTGGTTGAGAGGCAGCATAATATGAGAATGATGAGTAACGAACTAAAATGCTTCATAGTTCGCCTGCAAACCAAAAAAAGCACACGTATTGGCGTAGACTTGGGCGGCGAACTCATTGGCAGGCTGGCCTCTTAGTTGGGCAACATATTGACTAATATAGGGCAGATATTGCGGTTGGTTTTTACTCGACTTAGGCTTGGGCCGCATGCTGCGCGGCAGCAGATAAGGACTGTCAGTTTCGACCATGATACGTTCTGCTGGAATATCGCCAACCAATGAGGCCAGTTCCGCCCCGCGCCGCTCGTCACAAACCCAACCCGTGATACCAAGATGCAGGTCGAGTTCAATATAGCGTTCTAGGCTATGCCTATCACCCGTAAAGCAGTGCAATAAGGCGCCTTTGAGCTGAGGACGATACTCTTTAAGGATGGTGACAAAATCTTGGTGGGCATCGCGTTCATGCATTAATACTGGCATATTGAGATCAACTGCCATCGCCAATTGCTGGGCAAAGGCGCTGCGTTGCATTGGGCGCGGCGAGAAATCGCGATTATAGTCTAAACCACACTCACCGATGGCCACGACGGCCGGATGTTGCGCAAGCTGGCCTAAGCGAGCAGAGCTGTTAGCGTCCCACTCGCTAGCATGGTGTGGATGCACCCCAGCCGTAGCAAATAGCGCCTCAGGGTAGCGCTGCGCGCAATCAATGGCTTGCTGGCTTTCATCTAGACTACTACCAATGACAATGAGCGGCGACACCCCTTGGGCGGCCGCAGCGTGTATCACGTTATCGATATCATTTTGTAATGCACTGCCAACTAAGTTAACAGCGATATCTATATGACTTGGCATTAGTTAATACGTTTAACCCTAATAGTGGTATTGCTGCCCTCTTTGCCAAGCAAAAAGGATCCCAGTGCCGCGCGTTCAATTTGTACTTTATCGCCGCTAGATATTCGAAAGCGCCGGCTGTCGATCTGCTTCCATTGTTGGCCATTTTCGAAGCTCAGTCTCAAGGCGCCATAGGGGTCTTTATCGACCTGTGTGACCGTAAGCCACATGGCATCGATTTGTTCTTGTTTGACGATTTTACCAAAGTTTTCTTGGGCTGACTCTTTAGCTTGTGCCGATTCCGTGGTAGACGAAGCAACCAGAGGGGCTGCCGCTACGATAGGGGGAGTGGCTGCGCTTAGATCCGTGGTGACTTGTTGCGCGGCGCGATTAATCGCTTGTGCTGCGAGGGCGTCATAACAGATTAGCCGCTCAAGTTTATCGGTTTTGGCAGCGCATTGAGCAAGTTGTTGTTCGATATCGGCAACGGCGTGAAGAGAAAACAGTAGGCTTGAAAGTGTTATCCAGCGTAAACCTTTGGTAAAACGACAGGTCATTAAAAAGCTCCTTTTTATTATTATGAGCGCCAAGCAAACGAGTCTCTCAAAAACGAACAGCTACCCGAATTGGATAGCTGTTAGTGTAAGCCATTAACCAAGCGCTGTGGCTAGATTAATCCGCTTGTGTTTGCTCATCATCTTCTTCAGTGTCCTTTTTACTGTAGAAACGGGCCGCAAGCAATCCCCCTTCAAACAATATTAACATCGGAATCGCTAACATGGTTTGCGAGATAATGTCGGGCGGGGTCAATAACATGCCGATAATAAAGGCACCCACCACAATATAGGGACGTTTGGTTTTGAGCTCTTCAGGTGTGGTCACTCCTGCCCAGCAAAGTAAGATCACCGCAATAGGGATTTCAAAGGCTAAACCAAAGGCAAAAAACAGCTTAAGCACGAAACTCAGATAACTACTGATATCGGTAGCTACTTGTACCCCCTCTGGGGCAACACTGGTAAAGAAACCAAATACCACAGGAAATACAATGTAATAGGTAAATGCTATGCCTAAATAAAACAATAATGTGCTGCTGGTGAGCAGTGGCACCATTAGGCGTTTTTCGTGCTTGTACAAGCCTGGGGCGATAAATGACCAGATTTGAAATAACACATAGGGAATGGCGATAAAGAACGCCAACACCAAGGTTAGTTTAAAAGGGGCGAAAAAGGGCGCGGCCACATCTGTTGCGATCATGCTACTGGTGTCTGGTAGCACATCCATCAGAGGGGTTGCCATATAATGATAGATATCGTTCGCCCAGTAGACTAGGCAAATAAACACAAAAAGCACACTACCAATGGCTTTAAGTAACTTATTACGTAACTCAAGCAAGTGGCTAATTAACGGCTGCTGTTGCGACATGGACTACCCGTCAGATTTATCTGTTGAAGTGCTGCCCTTGGTTGTACCTGTCGTCTTAGGGGTTGAGTCACTGCTGGCATTGTCTGTGCTGCTAGGTGTCTCTTCTACCTTATAAGGACGATTAACCGATTGGGCTGCTTCTTTTAATTGATCGATTGAATCCTGTAATTCAGGCGAAAGATTTTTAAGCCCTTGGCTTTCAGCCTTTTTCAAGTCTGAATGCAATTGCTCTATTTTAAGCTCTTGCTCAAGCTCATCTTTTACTGAATTGGCCATGCGTTTCATGGCGCGGATCCAGCCACTAATTGAGCGTACTGCAACCGGGAGTCTTTCAGGGCCAAGAACCACTAGCCCCAAAATACCGATCAACAGCAACTCCATAAAGCCGATACCGTCGAACATAAGGAATTACGCCTGTTCTTTGTCCTTGGACTCAGTCTTTTTTTCGTCAGCCTGAGCAGTTTTTTCTGCAGTTGTTTTGTCTTCGAGGGCTTTCTTTTCTTCTTCAGAAGACATGGCGTTCTTGAAGCCTTTAACTGCGCCACCTAAGTCACCGCCAAGTGAGCGTAATTTCTTAGTGCCGAATAGCAAAACTACGATTAAAGCAATGATAAGGAGTTGCCAAATACTAATGCCACCCATGTAACTTTCCTCTTTAATTTAACTCTTTAGTAAGACGGGTTCTATTATGAACCTTTGGTTATTTAGTGCTAGCTAAAATTTGCGATTCTTTGGCCTAGATCGCCATCCGAATAACCATAGTATGGCACCGATCCCGACAGACCCATAAGAGGCCCATAGTGTAGCGTTTTGTGCAAACAAAATAGTGCCGCAGATCACTAAAATTGCCGATGTCACTAAAAGGTAGTTACTTTTATGGACTTTTTGCTGCTGTTTTAAATAGCGTTCTAGCAGTAAATTTTGGCTGTTAACGAAGTTTTTACCCATTTTTAGGTTGTCGTAAATCAGCTCAGGCAGTTCAGGTAATTTATCGGCCCAGTAGGGGAACTCTTTCTTGATTTTTTTCGCCATGCCAATGGGACCAATCTGCTCGGCCATCCAGCCTTCAAGAAACGGCTTAGCGGTTTTCCATAAATCCAATTGCGGATAGAGCTGACGGCCTAAGCCTTCGATATAGAGTAAGGTTTTTTCAAGCAGCACCAGTTGTGGCTGTACCACCATGTCGAAGCGACGGGCGGTTCTAAATAGCTCCAGCAGCACATGGCCAAAGGAGATCTCATCCAGTGGCTTATTAAACATCGGCTCACACACCACTTTAATCGCTTGCTCAAAGGCGACGATATCTGTGTCGGCTGATACCCAGCCTGATTCGATATAGAGTTGGGCAATCCGGGTGTAATCGCGGTTAAAGAAGGCGAGAAAGTTCTCGGCTAAATAACGTTTATCTTGCTCGGTCAGGGTGCCCATGATGCCGCAGTCAAGCCCGATATAGAAAGGATCTTCCGGGTGCTCTGTGCTGATAAATATATTGCCAGGATGCATATCGGCGTGGAAAAAGTTATCGCGAAACACTTGGGTAAAAAACAGCTCAACGCCGCGTTCGGCCAGTAACTTAAGGTTGGTGCCTTGGGCTTCTAATGCGGCCTTGTCTGATACCGGAATACCATAGATGCGTTCCATCACGATTAAGCGGGTAAAGCAAAACTCTTCATACATAAAGGGCACATACAGTGAACCAGAATTGAGAAAGTTATTGCGTAGCTTTATGGCGTTAAGTGCTTCAAGTTTTAGATTTAATTCGCCTTCAATTGTGGTGCGATAATCCTCTACCACTTCGGCCGGACGTAAGCGATTACCTTGGCCCAACAGAGCTTCTAAAAATTGGGCGCTCTGGCTCATTAATTGAAGGTCGGCATGCACTTGGGCTTCCACATTGGGCCTGAGTACCTTGAGTACCACTTCGGCACCGCTCGATTTTAATTTGGCGGTATGCACCTGAGAAATCGACGCCGATGCCAAAGGCACATCGTCAAAATCGTCAAAGTAGGTTTCAATGGGGGCGCCCAGTTCGGCCTCAATTTGGGCCTTAGCGACTGCAGAGTCGAAAGGCGGAACGCGATCTTGCAGCATGGCCAGTTCTTCGGCCCATTCATCGCTGAGCAGATCACGGCGAGTCGACAGCATCTGGCCAAATTTAATGTAAACCGGCCCCAGCTCTTGCATAGCCAGTTTGAGGCGTTCACCACCCACTTTGTCTTTATGTTTGTTGCGTAACCAGAAAAAGCTGCAGCGCAGCAGTCTAAAATACCAAGGCTTTAGCTTTGATGGGATAAGTTCATCTAGGCCGTAATTGAGTGCAATGTTAATGACTTGGTATGCGCGCCGAATGCTTTTGACTGTCATTTTGTCTTGTGAGTCCTGGTTATGAGTCGTTCGATCCTTTGGCTTAAGGCGTCTGTATCGTCTTTTAGCTCATCGATTCTATCACTAAAATGAATAAATTCGATTTTGTGTGGACTGAGGCGATACTCTTCGACAACGAGCTGGCCGACATGGTCGCGGCTCTTATTAAATATGTCCGCGAACCCTTGTCTGAGTTGTTTTACGCCTTGTTGCAACATATGGGTGGGCGCATCGCCAATCCATTTTGACAGGGGCTCAGCAAAATCAAACTCCACCTGTTGCATAAAGTGGCTAAAGCTTTGCAATAGATTGAGATCGCCTTCGAGTTTGAGCTTATCTTGTTTAATCAACTCGGTGAGATTAGCCCCTTCGGTGAGGCGATACAGGGTGGTGATGTCAACTTCAACCTGAGTGGTGATCTCACCATCATATTGACTAAAGACTTGGATCTCTTTGGCAAATAACAGGTAAATGGGCCAGCTAAGTTGGGTCAATTGTATGCACAGCACCTTGCCATGCAGCGTATGCTGTTTGGCATACGCTTGCGGGGACTGTTTAACGGTTTGCTGTAATGCGGTTTCAATTGCCGCGCTAAGCAGCAATACAATGTCACGTTTCATGCGTTACCTAGTCGGCTGAAGCAAAAGGGGAAAGATTAAAACTTATAGCCTTTGTGCAGCGCCACAATACCGTCGGTCATGTTGGTGTATTCAACCTGTTCGAAACCGGCGTCGATCATCATGGCCTTTAGGGTTTCTTGATCTGGGTGCATACGGATTGACTCGGCTAAGTACTCATAGCTACCCGCATCTTTAGTGATCAAATCGCCCATCTTAGGTAAAATTTTAAAGCTATACAGATCATATATCTTACGCATAACATCATGTTTAGGTTTAGAAAACTCAAGAACTAACAGTTTTCCACCTGGTTTTAATACCCGCAGCATAGAACGGATGGCCGCATCTTTATCGGTTACATTACGTAGGCCAAAAGCGATGGTAATAATATCAAAATGGTTGTCAGGAAACGGTAATGCTTCGGCATTGGCTTGCACGTAGTTTACGTTACCCACAACGCCACGATTACGTAGCTTGTCACGGCCGACCTTGAGCATTGACTCGTTAATATCGGCAAGGATAACCTGGCCTTTATTACCCACAATGTGGGAGAACTTGGCGGTAAGATCGCCCGTGCCCCCAGCAAGATCCAACACTTTCATACCCGGACGTGCACCCGCACTCTCTATGGTTAAACGTTTCCAAAGACGATGAATACCAAAGGACATGACATCATTCATAATGTCGTATTTGGCTGCAACTGAGTGAAAAACATCGGCCACTAAATCCGCTTTTTTCTCTGCTTCTACCGTCTTATAACCGAAATGGGTATTGTTGGGTGAGCCCTCTGACATTTATTGTATTCCTGTGCTTCGCTACTGTTATGGCGAGTGTAAGTGAATGATGCTCATTGCAGAATCATTCATCTGCGACTCTGTGATCGAGGTTAATAATCCATGTGCCGATTTAATAAAAATGCGCGTTGGCGCAGAGTTTGAAAAATTGGACGCCGCATTACATCATAATATTAGCGATAAGCCAAATTCCCCTGAGCCAATTACCCTATGGGTTGTCTAGCTATACGTCCTTGCATGTAGGCATAGATCAGTTCGCTAATACTCTGACCAGTTTCTCTGCGTCCAGCATCGCTGCCCGCGCTATGACAACTAGGGGCGGCTTCGGCCAAATGCAAGTAACAGGCGTTGGTGCGCAGCCCTATTTGATTAACGTAATAGAGGGCGTCCAGTAACGGAATTCCCGCCGCGGTTGAGGCGCTGCTGGGCATATTAATGATGGCATCCATATCTAACTCAACCGCCACCGGTGAACCACTGTCGTTAAGTTGAGTGACTATCTCATCGATGGCCTGTTTGAGGCTTAGCTCTTGTCGCACCCAGATGGCTTGCAGGGTATGCCACTTGCCGCCAAAGGCGCTGAGTTGGTCTAAGGTTTGTTGGCTATTTTTGAGCTCATGCATGCCCAGTACATGGTAGTAACCCAGCGCACCACTGGCTGCGGCGTAACTGAAACCATTACCGCTGTGGCGGCCTTCTCTGGGGCGAAAGTCAGCATGAGGGTCGAGGTTGACGGCGGCGATAGGGCGCTTCATCACTTGTTTGCTTGCCATTAAAAGCCCGTAGGCGTTGTTATGGCCGCCACCAATCACGATAGGCTCTAATCCGGCGGCAATGATGCTGCTGACGATATGGATAACCCGTTCATCGAGGCGCTCGACATGGGCTCTTAATGTTTGGGTGGTTGCGCTCGCGGGCAGTTGCAAATCGTGAGTATTAACTTGCCCAAGCACCATGCACTGCTTAGCGTCGAAAAATTGATTTGATTGCAGATTACACCATTGGCTCATGGTTGCTTCAAACGCATCAACCGCACCGCCACGACCAAGGTTGGCCCGCGGGCCAATATCTTCACCTATCCCTAAGATGACAAATCGCACGCCTTGTTGTTTAGCATCGGCTAATGCGGTGTTTAATGGTGTGTTGCCATCGTAGCAATGTAAGGCTTGTCCCAGCTTGGTTTCGCCTTCACGAACATGGGTGAAGACGCTGCATATTTGGTGGGTAAAGGGGAGCAGTGTTGGCATGGGCCTATCTCATTATTAATGACTCAATTGGCCTATTGTGGCCCACAAACCTAGCGGCTGGCAATTGTGCATAAATGCAGGAGAAAACCCCAGAGTGGCTGTAGACCTTGGCGTCATCGTTTATTGGCGGTGTCATGGTTTATTGTCGTGAGGCTAGTGGCTTGGAGCGTTGGACTTAGTCGTTGTCGCTAGGGCTATTGAGGAGCGGCGCCAATTTGAGCAGCTCGGCAACATTATTGGCCCCCAATTTGCTCATCATTTTTGCTCGGTGCACTTCGATGGTTCGCAGTGCGACGCACAGCTGGCTGGCCATCTGTTTATTGGTGTGGCCGGCGATGACTAATTTGAAAATTTGGGTTTCTCGCTCAGACAAGGTGTCGATCAGTTGTTGCTGACGAAGCTTCCAATGTTGGCGTTCGCTGTAGTGTAATCCTTTAGCAATAGACTCGGATAACGCCGCGCCTTGGACGGGCTTTTGGAAAAAGTCGAACGCCCCATTTTTAAAAGCATCGACCGCCATCGGCACATCACCATGGCCGGTGAGAAAAATCACTGCCAGTGGGCTTTTAGCTTGGTGCAATAAGCGCTGCACCTGCGGCCCGCTCATTGAGGGCATTTTGGCATCTAAAATCACGCAGCCGGGCTGGGTCAAATCGACACTGGACAGAAAGTCATCGCCAGCGTTAAAGCTGGTTATCTCATAGCCATACCCCACCATTAAAAAACTGATCGCATCGATGATGGCATCATCATCGTCGACAAGATACACGGGACTAGACGAGGGTGTTGGCACGGCGGTTCCTTTATTGAGTTTTGATAACTATTTGGCGGCGATGACTATGATTGATATCGCAGATGCGGCCATTTAGCCAACTATTTTAGGTAAAGCATGAGGCGCATCACGTGGCGATCCGCTATCGATACCGTAAGCTGTGCTAAGCGTATCGATTGAGGAGCATTGGGTGTATAAATATCTATTGCATGCATTGGCTGTGTGTTGTTTATTGAGTAGTTTATTTTGTTGTTCAGCCCGTGTTTTTGCCCAGCCGCAACAGCTATATGTCGGCGTGTTGGCTAACTGGGGGCATCAACAAGCCATGGAGCGCTGGACGCCCATGATGACCTATTTAAATCAACAGGTACCCGGCACGCAATTTCATGTATTTCCGGGTAATTTTGAAGCCTTAAATCTTGCTATGGAGCTAGGGCAGATCCAGTTTATTATCACCAACCCGGGGCAATATCTGTATCTGTCGAACCAGTATCCGCTGTCTTGGTTAGCCACCATGCGTTCTCGGCGGCATAACGGTAGCACCACGGCTATCGGCTCGGCCATCGTGGTGAAAGCTGAAAGTGATTACCGCACCTTGTATGATTTAAAAGATAAAATCATTGCAGCCAGCGATCCCCATGCATTAGGCGGTTATCAGGCGACCGCGGGATTAATGCATAAATTGGGCATGGATGCTGACCACTATTTTGGCCAAGTTAAGTTTGTTGGCTTTCCGCTCGATCCCTTGTTGTATCAAGTGAGAGACGGTCATGTCGATGCCGCCATTACCCCCTTGTGTACGCTTGAGGATATGGTGGCGCGCGGCTTGTTAAATCCTGCCGATTTTAGAGTGCTTAACCCGAGTCGCCCCGAAGGGTATGACTGCCAGTGCAGCACTAAGCTCTATCCTAACTGGTCGTTTGCGGCCAATGAAAGTGTCGACATTAATCTTAGCCAACAAATTAGTCAGGCATTAATGGCATTGCCTGCCGATCATCCGGCCGCCGTTAGCGGCCAACTCATGGGCTGGACGTCGCCCATTAGTCAGCTAGCCGTTATCCAACTGTATGGTGACTTACATGTGATCTCGCAGGAAAAAAGCCGTTTAAACGCCCTGCAAACTTGGCTCAATGAAAATCGCCATTGGGGCATCTTAGCTGTGGTCATTTTTTTAGTGGCGACGGTATATCACTTGTGGATCGAGTACCGCTTTCACCAAAAAAGTGAGTCATTGGTCAGCACAGAGCGGCAATTAAAGCAGCAAGCTATTGCGTTAGAGCGGCTGCAAAGCGCCTCTATGATTGGCGAAATTGGCGCGGGGCTGGCTCATGAGATCAACCAGCCTATTGCCGCCATCACCAGTTATAGCGAGGGCGGTATCATGCGCATGCAAGGCGGGCAATTGACGGAGGCGGAAGCCACCATAGACTTGCTGCAAAAAATTCATAAGCAGTCGACCCGTGCGGGAGAAGTGGTGCACAGGATCCGGGGTCTACTCAAGCGCAAAGAGGCGGTAATGGATGATGTGAATATTCTCACTCTGGTGGATGAGAGCCTATCACTGCTGCGTTTAGAGTTGATGCGCCGCGATATCGAGGTGGTCAAAGAGATCAGCGGTGAGCCGTTTTTTATTAGCGCTGATCGCGTCGGTCTGCTGCAAGTATTGATTAACCTGATTAAAAACAGTATCGATGCCATTGCCGAGCGCCCAGATCAGACTGAGCGGGGCCACATCATGATTAAGCTGCAATTTCATGAACATCAAGTGGATGTGCTAGTGACCGACAATGGCCCTGGACTGGCGCAAAATGCCGCCACCGTGATGGCAACGTTCTTTACCACCAAACCTGAAGGATTAGGCTTGGGATTAGCCATCTGTAATGAGGTGATAAAAGAGCATAACGGCGGCTTCACACTAGAAAATCGCGACGACGGCCACAGCGGATGCGTGGCTAAAATTGCGCTAAAGCGTAGAGGGTGCCAACAAGCGGTGCAGATTTAACGGTCAGTGATTCATCTGTTTTAGATAAAACGAAATCATATTAATTGATTGTTTTATATTGTTTTATATTGTTTTTGTGTCTATTGGCTGCACAGGTGCTATTCGATATGTGGTTTACCACACTATACAAAATCAGCGCTGTGTGTTGGTGACATTATCGACCATGAAGTCGATCACAAACTGACCTGTCAGTGGACCGATATGTGGTATACCACAATGTGCAACCCTTCCTCCCTTGGTAACAATGGTGAAAACCGAGTGACATTTGATGGTGTTCTCCCGCGCAATTAATCGGGATGAGATACCAGCTTACGTCTGTCGGTATCATTGTTAATTGGGAGAGAAATCATGAAACTTGATCGGCGTACCTTTATTAAAGGGGCTGGTGCTGGGACCGCAGGTTGCGTATTTGCGACTTTGCCGGGCTCATTAGCAGCGCTAGGGCAAACGGGGTTAAGCGGCAGTGCAGAATCGGTCGCCAGTATCTGTGAGATGTGCTCGACAAGATGCCCCATTTCGGCGCGAGTCGTGAATGGTAAAAACGTCTCCATATTGGGCAACAAGAAAGCCAAATCCTTTGGTGGCGCAGTTTGTGCGCGTGGCGGCGCAGGCCACAGTCAGCTGTACGACAAGCAACGTATCGTTAAACCGCTCAAGCGGGTAGGTGAGCGCGGCGAAGGCAAATGGGCCGAAATTGAATGGGATGAAGCTTATGCCATCATTGCCGAAAATCTCAATAAGATAAAAGCCCAGCACGGCGCCGAATCGGTGGCATTTTCCTCTAAATCTGGCTCACTTTCGGGTCACCTTTTCCATCTGGCTAAGGCTTTCGGTAGCCCAAACACCTTTACTCATGCCTCTACGTGTCCGGCCGGTTATGTGGTGGCTGCCAAGGCGATTTTTGGTGGCAAAGTCAAACGTGATTTAAGTAACTCTAAATACATCATTAACTTTGGTCATAACCTGTATGAAGGCATCAATATGTCTGAAACGCGGGGCATGATGAATGCACAAATGGAGAAGGGCGCTAAGCTGGTGGTGTTTGAGCCTCGCTTCTCGATTGTGGCCGATAAAGCCGATGAGTGGTACGCCATTAAACCTGGCACCGACGTTGCGGTAGCGTTGGCGATTTGCCACACCCTTATCGAAGACGATCTGTATGATAAGGCTTTTGTCGCCCAGTACGTTGCTGGTTTCGACGCGTTTGCGCAAGAAGTTAAAGCCTACACGCCTGAATGGGCCGAATCGGTCAGTGATGTGCCCGCTGAAGATATTCGCCGTATCACTCACGAATACGCCGCCGCAGCCCCTCATGCCGTGGTGGACTTTGGCCACCGCTCTTCATTTACCACCGAAGAGTTTGAGATGCGCCGCGCCCTTTATGCCGCCAACGTGTTAATTGGTAACATCGAGCGTAAAGGGGGGCTTTATTTTGGTAAGAAAGCCTCTAAGTACAATAAGTTTGCTGGTGAAAAAGTAGCGCCGACCTTAGCGAAACCTGGGGTAGAGGGGATGCCCTCAATCGATGCCAAGCGTATCGATATGGTCGATGAACAATATGCCTTGTTGTGGTCATCGGGGGGGATTTACCAAACGATTTTAGATGCCACATTAGAGGCCAAGCCTTATCAGTTGCATGGCTGGGTAATGAGCCGTACCAATCCGATGCAGACCATGACAGACAGAGCACGCATTGTTGAGACCATGCAAAAGCTCGATTTTATCGTCGCCTGCGATATCTACATCAGTGAAAGCGCCGCTTATGCCGATATCTTCCTGCCTGAATCGACCTACCTTGAGCGTGATGAGGAGATTGTCGATAAGTCGGGTAAAAACCCCGCTTACTATGTGCGTCAACGTGTAGTCGACACCATAGGCGACACTAAACCCAGCTGGATGATTTGGAAAGAGTTAGCCAATCAACTCGGGCAAGGGCAGTACTTCCCTTGGGATAACATGGAAACCTTGCAGCTGTTTCAAGTCGATAAAGATGCTGCGCTGCTCAATACCATTAAACGTGATGGTTGGGTCAGCTATGGTAAGCCCTTGATGCTGCGTGAGCGGGAGATGGTCAAGACCTTTACCGACACCTACCCCAATGCTAAAGCGGTCGATGATGATGGCACTTATGCCAGCCAGCTAAGCTTTAAAACCCCGTCTGGCAAGATTGAACTGAGCTCAGATAAAGTGGAGCAAATGGCGCCGGGGCGGGGCGTTATCCGCTACCGCGAAGTGACCATGAAGAAGGCCGACGAGCTGTTTTTCATCCAAGGTAAAGTTGCGGTGCATACCAATGCGGCGACGCAAAATGTCCCTATGCTGGCTAATCTAATGTCGGATAATGCGGTATGGATCCATCCCATCACTGCGGGCTTATTGAACATTGCCAACGGTGACGCGATTCGCATCTATAACGCGACCGGTAGCGAAGAGGGTCATGCCTTGGTCACGCCGGGTATTCGTCCCGATACCGTGTTTGCCTATATGGGCTGTGGTTCTAAAAACAAAGAACTGGCCCGCGCCACAGGTAAAGGTGTGCATTGTGGCAACCTACTTCCTCACGTTACTTCTCCGGTTACAGGTATGAATTTGCATACCACCGGGGTCAAAATTGCCAAGCTGTAATCGGAGTTCATTATGACTAAACGTTATGTTCTTGTGCACGATGAAAATAAGTGCATTGGCTGCCAAGCCTGTAATGTGGCCTGCCGCAGTGAAAATAATGTGCCTGAGTCGGTGACCCGGCTTCAGGTGCGCATCGAGGGGCCTTACGGTAACTTTCCTCACCTGCATTTTAAATACAATCGCGTCTCTTGTGAGCAGTGTGAAAACGCGCCATGCGTCAAGGTGTGTCCTACGGGCGCGGCCTACGTTAACGCCGATGGCATTGTCTCGATAAATGAAAACAAGTGTGTCGGCTGCCTCTATTGTGTTGCCGCTTGCCCCTACAAGGTGCGCTTTATTAATCCGGAAACTCGGGTGCCAGACAAGTGTGATTTTTGTAAGGAGACGCGCCTTGCTCGTGGTGAAGACCCTGCCTGTGTCAGTGTTTGCCCAACCCAAGCCTTAGTGTTTGGCGATGCCAATGATCTGAACTCAGAGGTTCGCAAGGTGTTAGACACTAAGCCGCATTATCAGCAAAAGGTGAATCTTGGCACAGAGCCAAGGGTCTATCGCATTCCTAGCCGTAAAGGGGGGATTAAAGCATGAACAATATTTGGGGCTCCATGGAGCAATATGATCCAGTCGTCTGGAACTGGATAATCGCGGTCTACCTGTTTATGGCAGGCTTATCGGCAGGTTCTATGTTGGTGGCGATAGGGCTTAAATGGTACAAGCAGAGCCGAGGGCTACCCACTGATGGCTTGCCTGTGATTAAGGCCGCGGCGGTGATAGGGCCTGTGGCTATCTGTTTGGGCATGGCGTTATTGGTGCTGGATTTGACTAAACCGTTTGAGTTTTATCATATCTTACTCAATTACAACTTAACGTCTGTGATGGCATGGGGGGTTATCGCCCTGCTGATTTACATTCCTTTGGTGTTTGTGTTTGCCGCGTTAGTGTTTGAAAAGCAGGTGCTGCACTACGCTCCTTGGTTAGCGGGCATCTTGTCGGTCTGCCGTCAGGTTGAAGGCAGTTTGAATAAGCTGATTTTTGCGCTGGCACTCGGTGTCGGGGTCTACACCGGATTTTTGCTGTCGGCGATGATCAGCTATCCGATCCTCAACACCGCCGTGTTACCAGCGCTGTTCTTAGCTTCGGCGCTCTCGGTCGGTTCGGCTGGTAATATCTTGGTGGCCACGCTGTTTTTCAGTAAGAAAGAGTCTGACTGTATCGAGCAGGTGCACCGTATCGAGTATCCCGTGGCGTTTAATGAGGCACTTTGTTTAGTGCTACTGTTTGTCGGGCTTAACTTTTCCGGTCCTGCCGCGCAGGCGGCGACGGCGGCAATCACCACTGGGACTTGGGCAAGCGTCTTTTGGGTTGGGGTAGTCGGTTTAGGGCTGGGTGTGCCCGTGCTTGCCAGCACCTTCGCCCCTAAGGCGTGGCGACACAGTAAGGCATTTTTAATTACCGTATCTTGCAGCACGATTCTGGGGGTGTTGGCTTTGCGGCATTTCGTGGTCTATGCAGGACAAAGCTATATTAGTTAATGGGCGATGTTACTTGGGTTAACTTATCGCGTTAGCCCAAATTGTGGTTGTGACTAAGTATTTAATCGTTAAATTAAAAAAGGATGATGACCCTGTAGGGCATCATCCTTTTTATGCTTAGCATCTGTGCAGTTAGGTTAGCGTACGTGACTTTTACTTATGTGACTTTTGCTTACGTAACTTATGCTACCTGCGCTTACGCCACTTTCACTTAATGTGGCGGGCGCCGATATTCAATACGCAGCCTTGCTATGGCTGTAATTGGAGTTTGTCTGGCAAGCTGAGGCTTAATCGATATCTAATGGCTCTGGCGACAAAATAATCCCCGTGTTGTCTGCATACAGGTGATCGGCTGGTAAGAAGGTCACGCCACCAAAGTTAACCGGCACTTCGAGCTCACCCACACCATGACCATCGGCGCCAACAGGGATAGAGGCTATGGCCTGAATGCCGATATCGAGATCTTCCAGCGCATCAACATCACGCACCGAACCGTAAATAACAATGCCTTCCCAGTTATTGGCGACCGCAATTTCTGCAATTGAAGCATCGAGTAGTGCACGGCGTAATGAACCACCACCATCAACCAGCAACACTTTACCTTCGCCATCTTGTTGCAGTACTTCTGCGATTAAGCCATTGTCTTCGAAGCATTTGATGGTGCTAATTGAACCGCCAAAAGAGCTACAACCACCGTAATTACTGAACATGGGTTCGACGACATCAACCATATCAATGTAAGTGTCACAAAGTTCTGAGGTGTTGTATTCCATAAGTCATACTCCTGTAGAAAGGCATTTTGCTTGGATAAATCAGCAAGATATTAGTACCAGCCAGTATATAAGGGATTCTTAAAAAGAAAAGCGTTATCAATCACGCTATTGTCGATAAAACCAGCTTTCATGCCAGTTGGTGTAATGTTTCTATCATTGGTGGCAAAATATACTAAAAACATGACCAACCTCATTAAATAACGTATTTTTATTACACATTGGGAATGGTTTTGCTAATATAGCTGCAGTAATTGATAACGTTAATTTAACTTGCTTTAGGGGCATGGATCCCCCAGTTCGCTTACGGATGGTATAGGGTCTTAAGAAGGTGCCTTATGGAAGTTTCAAACACAATTGAATTAATTGGCTATTCTGCGTCATTAATGGTGGCAATATCCTTAATGATGAAAGACATCGTTTGGCTAAGAACGCTTAACTTTGCTGGCTGTTCGCTGTTCGTGATCTACGGCACTTACATCTCTGCATGGCCAGTTGCAGGTATGAACGCCTTCGTTGCGTGCATTAATATTTACCATTTAATCAAAATTGCTCGCAGTAAATCGCAGTTAAATGACGTTAAAAACGCCTGATCCCCGCACGTGCCAACCTGAGGTCTACTCCTCGGGTTGGTGACGTTGTGACTCATTAAAAGACTTTGCCTAGCCCTGCACTTCTCCCTAGCTTTAATTGGCGCTCTGCCTAGCGTTAATATCAAGGCCAGACTGTTTTCATCTTCGCTGTTTCATCGGTTGTATCTCTGCTGAATTCGCAGGGGTGATGCTGCTAACTCCTGTTGTCATAATCTCTCTTAATGCTTGTTTTCTTTATGGTATTACCCCATGAAGCACTGGGTTTAATGGAAAGTGTATTAGATAGATAACTCATTGACTTGTTAGTTAGTTGTTATACTATTTGGAGTCTATAACCGCATTCCCTCCCCCCTTAGAAAAAGGATTCGCTCATGGCAGAGCAGGGCACTAAACCTTATCGGTTTACCATACGTGTCACCGTAGTGAGTATCTTTGTCATCGCCACCCTATGTACCGCCTTGATTGCGATAGGATTGCAATACTATTTTAGTGAACGTCTAGCTAACGAATCGGCGCTTAAACTTTATAACCAAAGTGCCAGTAGCACGAGTGATCATTTAGCCTATCTGGATAGTCAGGCAATCAATAGTACTAAACTGTTGTCGCGTTTTTCGCCGTTACAGGCCGAGGAAGGTTTATCCCCTCAAGCATTAAGCGTGTTTTCTCAAGTGATGCAAACCTCGCCCTTTATTTGCGCTATCTACATTGGGCTAGAAAACGGCAATCTGTACGAACTAATCAATCTTAATGCGCATCATATTGTGCGTGAGCAGCTAAATGCGAGTCACTTAGATCGTTGGGCCTTAATTAAAATTGAAGCCCATAGCGATGGCAAAAGGTTGCGTGAGGTAGCTTATTTCGATGCCGAGTTTAATCTTAGAGTCAGCCATACCGACGTCAGTGACTATGATGCGACCAATCGCCCTTGGTATATCAATGCAACTGATGAGGAGGTACATAAAACTGAGCCGTATCTATTTCAGACACTACAAGCACCGGGACTCACTTACTCTATTAAATTACCTAATGGTACCGTATTGGGGGTCGACATTGCCTTATCTAGCCTAGAGGAGCACCTTGTGCTACAAGGCCAGAGCCATGGCCTAGATAAAGAGCAAGAGGTGTTTGTGTATAAAGCCAGTGGCGAGCTTATCGCCTCCAATCAAGTTGCTAAGCGCGAATTTAAGCTACCAGTAGGGCCACCATTAATGCTCACAGATGAGCAAAAAGCGCTCGTTGCACGAACCCCAACATTAACGGCATCGAATGAAATTGATTGGCCACCGATAGACTTTGCGATTGCCGGAGAGCCTCAAGGATACAGCATAGATCTGCTTAATTTGGTGGCACAAATGACGGGGCTGCGGATTGAATACAGTAATGGGGTTAGCTGAACCGAACTGGCAGAACAATTTAAACAAGGCAAACTTGATTTATTACATTCGGTATTAAACAGCTCAGAAAATCAAGGCTTAGGCTTATTTAGTCAACCCTTTTTGCCCTTACCTTTTGCGGTTGTCACTTTGCCTGAACAGCAAGCGATTAGCCACATTCGTCAGCTCGAGGGACGTAGGCTCGCTATTCCCCGTGGTTGGTCAGTTATCCCCATTATTCAGCGTTATTTTCCACAAATTGAGGTAGTTGAATATGACTCAACTCGAGCGATTTTACAGGCTGTCACCCAAGGGGAGGTGTTTGCCGCATTAGATAACAGTGTGGTGCTGCACTATACCGCTAAACTTTTTTTTATTGATAACGTGCAATTTCATGAACAACTCGCATTTACCCCTGCGAGGGTGGATCCTAGCTTAAGTATTGTGATTCACCCAAGTGACGAAGCATTACTGGAAATTATCAATTTAGCCTTGGCAAACATCACATCTGAGCAAGATAGTGCATTACAACAAAAATGGTTTGGTGACGGACCACAGGCGTTATCGCCCTTGGTACAGGCGGCAGTGCCTTACAAAATATTAATTGATATTGCTAACAATTATGATGAACACCAACAGCTTAAGCTTTATACAATCGCAGGTGAGGACAGGTATGTCTATGTGGCTCCCATGCATAACAGTCGCACCGAAACGGAATATTTTGCCATCGTGGTACCTAAGCTGGTATTGCTATCGACCAGTCAAGAACGGGTGAAAAAGTCGATTATGATCACTGGCATATGCATGTTGTTAGTGCTGCCATTATCTTGGTTATTTGCCTCACCGATCATTAATCCGATTAAACAGTTAGCGCTTGAAAACCTTAAAGTAAAAAATCGCCAATACAGTGAAGTCGCTAAGGTTGATAGTTATATCGTCGAAATTGATGAGCTGGCCGATTCAATGGTAGATATGTCTGATTCGATTAGGCAGCACGAGCAGAATCAAAAGCGCTTAATGGAATCCTTTATTAAGCTTATCGCCCAAGCCATTGATGATAAATCCCCCTATACCGCCGGACACTGTAACCGTGTACCTGAGCTTGGCTTGATGCTAGCCGAACAGGCCGCCGCGTCACAGTTACCCCCTTTTAAAACATTCGAATTTAACAATGAAGATGAGCACACCGAGTTTAGAATGGCAGCCTGGTTACATGACTGCGGCAAGATCACCACACCAGAGCATATTGTCGATAAAGGCAGTAAGTTAGAGGTGATCTATAACCGTATTCACGAGGTGCGCATGCGCTTTGAAGTGCTGTGGCGTGACGCCCAAATAACTTATCACCAACAGCTTGCACAACAACCTGAGCAGAGCGAGCAACTGCAAGCAGAGTTAGCGCGAAAATGGCAAACACTTAGCCAAGATTTTGAGTTTATCGCCAATGCTAATGTGGGGGGCGAGTTTATGGAGCAAGCCCATATCGATAGATTACAGCAATTGGCTAAAATCACTTGGGTGCGTCATTTCGACGACAGGCTGGGGCTGTCGCCCATTGAAGAGCTCAATTATCCCAAGTCGCCAGAAGTGCTACCTGTGACAGAGTCGCTATTAAGTGATAAACCTCAGCATATTATTCGCCGAGATTTTCCGGTGCATTTCGATAAAAAGTTTGGCATTAAGATGACGATTCCAGAGCATCTGTATAACCAAGGTGAGCTGTACAACTTAGCCATTTCTCGAGGCACCTTAACCGCTGAAGATCGCTTTAAGATTAATGAACATATTACTAGCACCATTAAGATGCTAGAAAGTTTACCTTTTCCTCCCGAGCTAGCGCGGGTGCCGCGTTATGCTTCGACTCACCACGAAACACTTAAAGGCACTGGGTATCCGCGTAAGTTGACGGCTGAGCAGCTATCGACCCCAGAGCGTATTTTGGTGTTAGCCGATATTTTTGAAGCCTTAACGGCCGCCGATAGACCCTATAAAAAAGCCAAGCCCATTAGTGTGGCCATCGATATTTTGCATAAAATGGTCTTGGATGACCATGTCGACAGAGATCTGTTTGAGTTGTTTTTAACCAGTGGTGTTTACCTTGACTACGCGAATAAATTTCTCGACCCGAGTCAAATCGATACGGTGGATATTGAGCAGTACCTTAATCAAACGGCGTGATTATGGTTGGGTGGAGAATTATGGTTGGGGATAATCGGAGCGAACCGCTGCTCACCATGCACCTATGAGGCTAGATTATTTGTCCGCTAAATTGGGCAGCAGTGAGTGCTCTAAATAATCGATGGGCTGCGCGCCTTGGACAAAGCCATCGTCGGCCAGTATCCGCTTGAGCAAGGGGATATTAGTGTTAATCCCTTGGATAACCAGTTCATTTAAGGCAACGCGCATACGGGCAATGGCGCAGTTGCGTGAGCTACCCCAAGTGATGAGCTTACCTATCATAGCATCGTAATAGGGCGGCACCTGGTAACCTTGATAAAGATGCGAGTCCCAGCGAACCCCAAGGCCGCCGGGAAGGGTGAGTGCTGTGATGGTGCCTGGTGATGGGGTAAAGTTAACAGGGTCTTCGGCGTTAATACGACACTCAATAGCATGACCATGGCATTGTATTTGTGCTTGGCGCATGCCAAGAGGCTGATCTGCGGCGATACGCAGCTGCTCGGCGACCAAGTCGAGATGAGTCACCATCTCTGTTACCGTATGTTCTACCTGCAAGCGGGTATTCATCTCCATAAAGAAAAACTCACCCTCTTGGTAAAGAAACTCTATGGTGCCAACGCCCTCATAGCCTATGGCTTGGCAAGCCTTGATACAGCGTTGACCGATAGTATCGCGCTGCTCATCGGTTAATCCTAATGCCGGCGCTTCCTCTATCACCTTTTGCTGGGCACGTTGCATCGAGCAGTCACGTTCGCCTAAAGACAGCGCATTGCCCTGCTTATCGCATATGACTTGCACCTCGATATGGCGCGGCTGGCTTAAGTATTTCTCTAGATAGACGCCGGCATTGCCAAACGTGGCTTCGGCCTCACCTTGAGTTAAGGCTATGGTGCTTAGCAGCGCGCTGGCATCGTTAACGATGCGCATCCCTTTTCCGCCACCACCGGCGGTAGCTTTGACCATAACCGGATAGCCGATAGCGTCGGCCAGAGCCAAATTGGCGGACGCATCATCGCCCAGCAGGCCATCAGAGCCGGGAATAGTCGGTAATCCTGCCGCTTTCATGGCGGCAATGGCGCTGACCTTATCCCCCATTAGGCGGATAGTGTCACTGCGTGGGCCGATAAACACAAAACCACTGGCGGTTACTTGCTCGGCAAAGGTGGCGCTTTCGGATAAGAAGCCATAACCAGGATGGATAGCATCGGCATGGGTGAGTGCGGCAGCGGCCAGTATTGCTTGGCTGTTTAGATAACTTTGGCTCGATGGTGCGGCGCCAATACACAGGCTTTCATCGGCAAGGGTGACATGCAAGGCGTCTTTGTCGGCGCGTGAGTGAACGCTCACTGTGGCGATGCCCAGCTGTTGGCAGGCGCGGATGATCCTTACGGCGATTTCGCCGCGATTGGCGATAAGCACTTTGTTAAACGGGCGCGATGCTGCCATGGCAGAGCTTACTCGATAACCATTAAGGGTTGATCAAACTCAACGGCGTCACCGCTGTTGCATAAAATCGCCTTCACTACGCCAGCGTGTTGGGCTTGTATTTGGTTCATCATTTTCATTGCCTCAATAATGCAGACGGCATCACCTTGCTCGACCCTTTGCCCCACTTTGACTAAAGCCTTGGCGTCTGGCGAAGGCGATAAATAGAAGGTGCCCACCATAGGAGACACCAGCAGATCTTCCTCGGCATAGTCGAGTGGCTTAGTCGACTCTGGGTTGGTTTTATCTTCTGTGTCGTCGGTGGTTTGGCCAAATGCTTTGGCCGCTACGGTCTTGGTGTAGCTCAGATCGCGGCAGATACGAATCGACTCCTCGGCATTTTTAATTTCCAGCTCCGAGATATCAGAGGCTTGCACCAGGGCTATCAGTTTTTTAATTTTACGAATATCCATATGCTTGTCTCTTGAGCATTAGTGAGCTGCTTTGATACGGCTGATGGCCGAGCGCAGTGCAAATTGATAACCCATTTCACCCAAGCCACAGATCACCCCAACGGCTTTATCTGAAAAGTAGGAGTGATGTCGAAACGGTTCGCGGGCATGCACATTCGACAGGTGCACCTCGATAAAGGGGATAGCCACTCCCAGTAGTGCGTCTCTAAGTGCGACACTGGTGTGGGTAAAGGCCGCCGGATTGATAATAATGAACTGGGCATCGCTGGCATGAATGGCATCGATCAGTTCATGTTCGGCATTGGATTGAATATGTTGCAGTTGCACCGCTTCCGCTTGGGCCATTTGGGTCAACTGTTCGACAATCTGGCTTAAAGTGTGATGACCATAATGGCCGGGTTCTCGACGACCTAACAGGTTTAGATTAGGGCCATTGACTAACAATATTTTCGCCTGACTACTCATGCAACATACCTTTAGGAGTGAGCTGCAGCGCGGCGCGCAGATGCTCATTTTTAATAGATAACTGCAAGTTAGCATAATTTAGCGCTATTTTGTCGCCGCAATTTAAATTTCATCATCAGCCAGTGTTGAGTCGATTACCGTCAAGTAACCAGAGGATGTCTTGCGGGCGACTGCCTTGCAATGCATAGTCGGTATCGGTATGGCGACCCGCTCGGCCGTTAGCGAATAAACCCGGTACAAACTGGCTGAGGACCTTGTTGATATCGACCGCCCCAGCGGCTTGGATCATCTCACTACTGATAATGGTGACATCGCTACCCAGGGTAACATTTTGGTAGGTGCCGTCATCTTGATATTGCACACCGTGAACGGTGATTTTTTCGATATCATTAGCGAAAGCGGCGTTGTTTACAGCTAATAACGTTAAAGCTAATCCCCATGTTTTCAAATACATTACTCATTCCTTTTGGGTACGCGGTTATGTTTTTGTGACCTAAGCTAACGGTGTGCTATATGTTTGAGTGGGAATAATTTTGCGAGCCAGATCAATTATATCGGCGATAGTATGAAAAATATTATAAAAGTATTACTCGTGCTGTGTGAATATCGCAGGCAATATAATGTACTTAATTAAATGGCTGAATCATTTATTAATGAGTGAAAAGGGATTGATATCAGGCTTGAATATGCTTGATGAATTATAGTGGTTACCACTGGATAAGCTTGGTCGATGTGCATTAAAGGTGGCTTGTATTAGTCATACTTAGCCATTTAAAGATGGCTAAGGTATTAATGGGAATGTAATACTTTAGGCTTAAATATAAGGCGGGTTAAACGATACCCGTGCGGCTTAAGCGTGCCACCTTGACGCCTTTAAGCACAGCGATTCGATTCACTATGCTATTGAGTTCACTGGCTTGCCCTTTAATAATAATGGTTTCTAGGCAGTTATGGTGGTCAATATGAACATGAGTACTACATAAAACATGAATTAAATTATTGTGCTGTATCTCAAGCAGTTTTTCAGTTAGTCCTCTTTGGTGATGATCAAATACCAGCGTGAGCACGCCCACCACATCTTCTTTGCTGTTATTCCACTGTTTATCAACCAGCCTATCGCGAAATAGATCTCTTATATATTCAGAACGAGAAAGATATCCGCGCTCTAATTGATCTTCTTCAATCTCTTCAAATTGAGATTTTGGCATGGAAACGGTAAAGCGGATCGTGTCGTTAGGCATAAGTTAAATTCTATAAAGCTTAATTACTGTGAGTATCCTACAGATATAAAAAGGATGCAAAAATATAAAATTGATCTAAGTCAACGATAGTATTAAAGATCTGTTTTTAGGCTGATTTTTAGGCAAGCACCCGTTAGTATGACGAATATTTTAATAGTGTTACGCGCTTGGGCTGAATGTTTATGAGACGGTTAATCTTGCTGCTGTTGTGTGGTTGTTTCGCTTGCCTCTCAGTGGCAGCGGCGGATAGGGAAGTGGCTGCCACTGACAGGGTATTGACACTCGCCTTAGGGGCCGAGCCCGACGCGGGGTTCGATCCTATCTTAGGCTGGGGTAAATATAACCGGCCGCTATTTCAGTCGACACTGTTGCGGCGCAATAAACAACTTGAGCTGGTGGGCGACTTGGCAACTTCGTGAACCTTATCAGCCGATCGCTTAACCTGGCAAGTCTCGCTACGAAAAGGGGTTAGCTTTAGCGATGGCACAAAGCTTACGGCTGAAGATATTGAGTTTACCTTCGATACTGCCAAGCACATTGCCTCAATACACGATCTCACTAATCTAGAGAAGGTTGAGGTGGTATCAGATGGAGAGCTCAGGTTTCACCTGCAGCAGGCCGACATCACTTTTATCGATAACTTTGTCAGTTTAGCGATTGTGCCTAAAGCAAGTTATGGTCCGCGATATGGCTTAGCACCTGTTGGCTCGGGGCCGCTCAAGTTTGTTCGCTGGGATCGTAATCAACAGCTCATCATGGTCCCCAATCCATATTATTACGGCCAAAAGCTACAATTTAAAAAAGTGGTGGTCATTTTTAGTGATGAAGATAGCCGCTACTCTCGGCTGCGCGTCGGTCAGTTAGACCTTAGCGCGATAGCACCGCGCTATGCGCAGTTACTCCCGCCGACATATCGGCTATGGCGTATCGACAGTGTCGATAACCGCGGCATTGCTTGGCCTATGCTGCCTAAGCAGGGCAATAACATAGGTAATGATGTTAGCTCAGATCTGGCGATCCGCACCGCTATCGACTTAGTCATTGATCGTCAGGTGTTAGTTGAGCAACTGCTAGAGGGTCATGCAACACCGGCTTATTCGATTGCCGATGGATTGCCTTGGGGGCCAGTTGATCAAGCCCATGAACCTCAAGTTGATCGCGAGGCAGCCATTGCACTGCTTGATAAAAGTGGATGGCAATTACAAGGTGGTATACGTCAGCGCGATGGCGTTAAGGCGTCGATGACGCTTTATTATTTGGCAGGCGACACCGTGCGCCAACAATTAGCCTTGGCGGTAGCGCAAATGGTCAAACCGCTAGGCATCCAAATCACTCCCATCGGTAAAAGTTGGGAGGCCATCTATAAACAGATGCATCAACAGCCGGTGTTATTTGGTTTTGGAAGCCACTCGGCAACCGAAGTGAGGGGCGTGCATCACAGTCAATATCGAGGCCAAGGCTATTTTAATTCAGGCTATTACAGCAATCCTGAAGTGGATAACGCATTAGATGAGGCCCAGCATGCACTTTCGTGGCAAGCCTCATTGCCGTATTGGCAAAGCGCGCAGCAATTCATTGCCCAAGATAAACCTTGGACTTGGCTGGTTAACCTTAAACATCTTTATGCGGCCAATGTCTGTCTTGATCTGGATTCGCCCGGAATTGAGGCCCATGGTCACGGTTGGCCATTAGCCAATAATATCGAGCATTGGCGCTGGCAATGTCCCAATTGATGCCCACCCATAGCTATGCCATCTTAAGTGCTGGTTTACGGCTGGTATTACTGCTGATTTTGGTGGTGTTACTGGCCTATTTTCTGCTGAGTTGGACACCGATAGATCCGCTGAACGCCTATTTAGGTGGCAATGTCTTTGGCATTTCTGAGCCACAAAAGGCCTTGCTCGCCCAGCAGTTGTCACTGGATCAAAGTGTGGGGCAGCGTCTACTGCATTGGTTATCTGGGTTAGCGCGAGGCGATCTCGGCTTTTCTACCCTTTATCAGCAGCCCGTATCAAGCGTTATCGCCACCCATTTACCCCTATCGCTACTGCTCATTGGTCTTAGCTGGGTAGGATCATTGGTGCTCGGTTATCTGCTGGGGTTACTGGCGGGTATTTATCAAGACAGTTGGCTCGATAAGGCGGTGCAGCGGTTTTCATGGTTGATGGTATGCATGCCCTCTTTTTGGTTAGCCATGCTGTTTATCAGCCTATTTTCAATTGCCTTACAGCTCACCCCCGTGTGCTGCGCCGCGCCAATTGGTATGACTTTTTCTGAGCAATCTGTGCTCAGTATGTTGCATCATCTGCTATTGCCTGTCGCTACCCTGACGGTGGTGAGCATGGCGCCAATAGTGTTGCACACCCGAGAGAAGGTGATTGACGTGCTGCAGTCTGATTATGTGCAGTATTCTCTGGCGCATGGGGATAGCCTGTTTAAGGTGGTGCGCTTTCATGTGATCCGTAACAGTCTATTACCGGCAATCGTGTTGCAATTTGCGACCTTTGCAGAGCTGTTTGGTGGCTCGCTGATCGCCGAAACTGTGTTTAGTTTTCCCGGATTAGGCGCCAGTATTGTGAAGGCAGGTTTAGCCAGTGACACCGACTTACTCATGGGCTGCACCTTAATTTCGGCATTGATGGTCTTTAGCGGTAACCTTATTGCCACTGTGTTATCACGCTACTTTATTCAGGAGGCTGGGGATGCGTGATCTACTGCGTCAGCCCAGTTTTATGGCTGCGCTTGCCTTACTATGTGGGTTAGTTGGGCTGGCCTTACTCTGGCCTTGGCAGGGGGCAGAGCTCGATTTACTCAATAAATATCAAGCGCCTTCACTACAACATCTGTTTGGCACCGACTGGCTCGGCAGAGATCTGTTTAGTCGCAGTCAACAGGCGCTGGCGCAGAGCCTGTATGTGGGCGGGCTTGCGGTATTGCTGAGCAGTGTGTTGTCGTTGATGATGGCGATGCTTGCCATGTTACATCGCTCCGCCGCGTGGATGGTCGATCTGCTGGTGGATCTGTTTATGTCACTCCCCCACCTCTTGCTGTTAATTCTCTTATCGTTAGCCTTTGGCGGTGCAGAGTTCGGCTTAGTGGTGGCGGTTGCATTAAGTCACTGGCCTAAACTCACGCGATTACTACGTTTTGAAATGAAACAGGTGCAGTCTGCCCCCTATTATCAGTTAGCGAAACAGTTTGGTACTTCACCTTGGCAAAGATTACGGCGTCACATGTTGCCGCATATCTTGCCTCAGTGGTGGATAGGCGGCTTGCTGCTGTTTCCTCATGCGCTTACCCATATGGCGGCGTTGACCTTTTTAGGTTTTGGTCTTAATCCTGACTCGCCATCCATGGGCGCCTTGTTAGCTCAGGCATCGCAATATGCGTTAACCGGACATTGGTGGTTTGCCCTGTGCCCTGGTTTACTCTTACTCAGTTGCTTGCTGCTCTTGTCTTATGTTGCGCAGCGTCTGCTGCTCGGTTTACGTCAGGGGCCGCAAACTCACCTTGAAGGAGTGGTTAAATGTTAACTGTCGAAGGGCTTAGTATTCAATCCGATGCTGTCTCTCTATTGTCGCCGTTAAGCTTTTCGCTCAAGCAAGGTGAGGTGCTTGGCGTGATAGGCGCCAGCGGTAGCGGTAAAAGTTTATTGGCACAGGCGTTGATGGGGCAGGTTCCGCCCGGCTTTAAATTAGGTGGCAAGGTTACCAGTCAGCAAGGTTTTCGGCGCGCATTGGCGGCGCAGTCGGCCTCTGTGTTAGATCCGTTGCGATTAATCGGGTCACAATTGCGTTATGCATCGCAGCGATTAGGCAAACGTGCCTCGACGCGTCGACACTATTTTAAGCTTAGCGGCAATATTACTGAGCGTTATCGGCACCAGCTCTCTGGCGGTATGGCAAAGCGCGCCTTAATGGCGCAGGCTTGCTGGCAATCGAGCGAGATTATGATTGCCGATGAGCCCTGCTGCGGACTCGACGTCGAAGCGGCAAAGGCGATATATCAACATTTAGCGATGCTTGCTCGCGATGAACAACTGGGCGTCATGGTGATTAGTCATAATTTGAGGCAATTATTGCCTATTGCCGACAGAGTGTTAGTGCTGCGCGATGGGCGCGCCGTGGAAATGACCACAGCAGCGCATATTCGTGCAGGGGCGTGTGATGAGTATACGCACCGCTTTTGGACGGCACTGCCAGAACATTGGGAGTCAGAACGTGTTGCGGTTGCATAAAGGCTATGTGCGCCGAGGCGAGCAGTTAATCACATTTCCAGACATCGAGCTTAAGCGCGGCGAAATAGTGGGGGTATCAGGCCCCAGTGGTGTGGGCAAATCCACTTTAGCGAGCATGCTTGCGGGGATAATACCTATGCAAGCTGAGCTGCACTCATTGCCAAGGCGCGCGCGGGGTAAACCTAATCCGGTGCAGTGGCTTATCCAGCAGGGGGAGTTTGCGTTTAATCCCAGATTAACCCTTAAAACCGCGTTAGATGAGAGCTGGCAATGTGACGATTACCTGCCACTGCTTAAGGATTATGGTCTGGAGCCTTCTTGGTTAACAAGACGGCCAAATCAGTTATCCGGTGGTCAGCTACAACGTTTTAATTTGATCCGGGCATTAGTGCCCACCACGCAGTTTATTATCTGTGATGAGGTAACGGCGCATCTGGATACCATCACCCAAGCCGAGTTTTGGCAGCACTTATTAGCTACGGCAAATAAGCGCAACTTAGGCGTGTTGGTGATCTCCCACGATCCCTACCTACTCGAAGCGATTTGCGATCACATTGTGACTTGGTAAAGCGCCGTCAACGGCAAGCGTACGCTTAATCTCGAGGCTTCTCTTGGCGCAGGGCCTTGGTGGCACCGCGCTGTTTTTTGGCCTCGATACGCCGTTTCTGGCTGCCTTTGGTGGGCTTGGTGGCGATACGCTTTTTAGCGGTATGTCCAACGCTGGCGACCAAGCTGATAAATTGTTCCAGTGCGGTTTGACGATTAGCATCTTGGCTGCGGCTGGCTTGACACTTAATGATGATTTTGCCGCTTTTGGTAATACGATGATCAGCTTTAGCCAGTAAGCGTTGCTGATACAGTTCGGGGAGCGAGGATTGGTGAATATCGAAAATAAGCTGGGCAGCGGTAGAGACTTTATTGAGATGTTGGCCTCCAGCGCCACTGGAGCGGATAAATTGCCACTCAAGTTCATGGTCTTGTAGTTCAATTCGATTGCTGATTTTTATCATGCAGGCTCTTTAATGGTGATTATTTGATATAGACAGGTATCATTGCACTGACCAAATAAGGCAAAATGGTCAACTCATTCTTGCACCGTCGCGGAGTCCCAATATGTTATGTCAAATCGCTGATATCACCAATGGGGTGATCAGTTTATTTGCTAGCGGTCGGTTATCGACAAAAGATTATTGCCAGTTAATCGCCCCCATCATTGAAAAATACCAAGCCGAGTCAGGTAAAGTCTGTCTGTATATCGAAGCCGACGTACTGCTCGAAGGCTGGGAGAGCCAGTCATTATCAGGTGTCGGTGAGGTTCAACTACCTAGGTTCGATGCGCTAGTTTTAGTGGGCGGCCCTGATTGGTTTGGTAATGCCGTGCGTCTAATGGGGCCATTTATGCAAGGCGAGGTCGCGTGGTATCCGCTCGAGCAAAAGCCATTGGCTATTGAATGGATAACAGCCAAATTAAGTTGCCCATTAACCCAATAAACAATTTAGGCTACACTGGCTGTTGGAAATAAGCCCGAGCGCAACACAGCGTTATAGCGAATATTGAAGGAAATCCTATGTTAGCCATTAAATCTCCAGTCCTTAAGTGCGCAACATTAGCGCTGTTTACGTTGACACTATTGTCAGGCTGCGCGCCAGAAGTGGGTAGCGAAAAATGGTGTAAGCAGATGGAAGATAAGCCCAAAGGCGATTGGACCGCTAATGAAGCTGCCGATTACGCCAAGCACTGCGTCTTTAAATAATCGCTTAATACAGCGTTATCCATAGCAAATGTGACGCCGACAATACTTTAGTTATGTGAGGTATTGTCAGCGTTGAACAAATCATTACAATGCCTGTCAAATAGCTATTCATTTGATTTTTTAGCTTTATTTTTTAAGGGTGTCTGTGAGTCGTTTCTTCCACCTCGTTATCCAAAAGATCGCATTAATGATGATCGCTATCGTGGCGCTGCAGTTTGCAGTGGCTAACTTTGGCGTGCATCAGTTGCACTTAGGGGATCATCAGGAGGAGAGTGAAAACCACCCCCATCTGCAGTTTACTGCCCAGGTGATCAGCCTATCCCAATGTGTCGATTGCCAATGTGCGTTCGATTCACCTGAGCTAGACAAGCATCAACCCACGGCTCACCATCAACATCAGATCAGCAAAACCGAGACCCAAACTTTCGACCTCTGCCTAGATTGCCAGTGCCACGGTGGTCATGCGACCCTATTGTCGCAAGTGATTAGTGTGCCATCGCTGCCTGTGTCTGATGCGCCAAAGAACTTAGCTCACCATTACTTCCCACCCGAGCAACAAGCCGCTTACCGCCCCCCCATAGTGTAATTCTGTTAGCCCATATTTTTCTGTAGCTCATGGCCGTCTTAGCAATAAGGCCGCGGCTTATGCTATGGCGTTTTATCGGATCATATTCAGCTCATTAACGCTGTGACGCTTAATGTGATGGAGATTGACACCCTATTTAGCTGCCCCGCTTTGACCTTGCGTGGATGGACGCCATATGGCGCGGTGGCTGGATCGAATGTTCAATACTAGGAATTGCGATGCAAAAAAGTATTATCGCGGCGCTACTTTTGGCCAGCTGTAGTGGCCCAGTCGTGCATGCTCTGCCCAGTGGGGCACAAAGTTTTGCGCCCGCGTTGGCGCAAATCAATAGCAGTACCCCCCCGTTTCAGGCTTGGTTACCAGAGTTGTTACAACAGTTTAATCAACTGCCACAGATCAAGGCGCAGCAAGCCAAGCTCAAGCAGGCTGAGTTAATGATGCTGGCGGCCGACAACGCCGTCTATAACCCCGCGTTAGATGTCAGTTATGAAGACGGCGTAGATCAGACCTATGGCATAGGGATAAGCCAAACCTTAGATTGGGGTGATAAACGCGGCGCCGCAACGCGCACCGCCATGTTGCAAGCTGAAATATTGCGCTCTGACGTTGCACTAAGTCGCAGTCAGGCGTTGGCTGAATTGCTCTTGGCTATTGTCGAGCAAAGACGGCAGGGCAAGATCTTGCACTTTCAACTGCAGCAGCTCGATGCGGCTAAGCGGCAACTCATTATTGCCAAGCAGCAGTTGCAGGCAGGCTTGTTGTCACAAGCTGAACATCAACTTATTCAGCTTGAACTGGCGAGCCGCGCCGCAGAGCATGCCATGGTAGAGCAAGATGCCATAGCGGCCGACGCTAAGGTGTTGATGCTCGTGGGCACCCCCTCAGTTGCTTTTAATGACTTTATTGCTGCGCTCAGCGTCGATGACACGCCTTATGTCATCCGCTCAGAGGTCACGCCCGAGCTGCCAGCACTCAAGGGGGCATATCAACAAGTGATGCTCGCCAAATGGGCGGCAGAGCAAGTGAAGGCCGATACCGCCGCCGATCCCACCATCAGCTTTGGCGCCGAACGCGAAGGTGACGACAATAAGTTTACTTTGGGCCTGTCGGTGCCATTACACCTGCGCAATAACTACCGCGACACCCATGCTGTTGCCAGCAGTGAGGTCGTTGTGGCGGAGCAAAATTACCTGGCTAAAGTGCGTGTCATTAGCCAACAGCAGCAGCTATTTCAACTCAGCTTTGCGCGATTACAACAACGTTATGAGCAGTGGCGCCAATTGGTGCTGAGCTCCAGTGCCGGTATTGCCGATGCGTTAGGTCAGCAATGGCAGGCCGGTGACATTAGCACCAGTGATTACCTGCAGAGCCAGCGTCAACTGGCCAGTAGTTATCTGGCTGGTTTGTCATTGGAGTCGGCCTTGTATCAATCTTGGCTCGATTGGATGGGGGCTAGCGGCCAGTTAGAGCACTATTTAACTGCGCAGTTGAGTCTGCCCGCGCACGCCCAAGCATCTAAGTGAATTTAGGACGACATAACATGAATAAGCAAATCAATACGACCCAAGGCGTGACGCTAAGCGCAAGGCTAATAAAGGCCGCACAGTTACTATCAATTACCACACTATTAGGCTTGTCAGCCAGCGCGTTTGCCAGTGACAGCCATGATCACGGCGCAGCCAGCGACCTCGAGCGCCCACATGACGCCCGCGAAGTGGGGCACGACCACCAAAGCGAGCTGCCAGAGCATCGCGAGGCCGATAACGCCCATGGTCATGATGAGGACGAAGCCGAGCATAGCGACGGGATTGTGCTTAGCGCCGCCCAGCGAGAGCTTGCCGGCATTAAGGTGGTATCGCTCTCTAAACAAAGTTTTAGTTTAGAGGCGGTGGCAACTGCCACCTTAGTAGTGGACCGTAATCGCACTATCACCTTGGCGCCACAACTTGAGGTGCGGGTGCTTAAGCGGCATGTAGTGCCAGGGCAAGAAGTGCAGCAAGGGCAGCCCATTTTGACCCTAGGCGGCGCCGCCGTGGCCAAGGCGCAGGCGGAGTATATCAATGCCGCCGCTGAGTGGAGCCGGGTACAGCGCATGAGCCCAAGCGCCGTCAGTGCCAGCCGTCGCTTGCAGGCGCAGGTGGACGCCGAGCTTAAGCGGGCGACCCTTGAAGCGTTAAAAATGACGGATGGTCAAATTAAGGCGCTTGCATCTCGTCCAGACACCATTGGCCGCTACCAACTGTTAGCGCCAATAGCGGGGCGAGTACAGCAAGATGTGGCCATGTTAGGTCAAGTTTTTGCTGGCGGCACCGCCTTGATGCAGCTTACCGATGAGTCACACCTCTGGGTTGAGGCTCAAGTGACACCGACTCAGGCTGAAAAAGTGACGGTGGGCAGCAATGTGCTGGTGAAAGTGGGCCCCCATAGCATAGAGGCGCAGATCATCGGCCGCTCCCATGAGCTCAATAGCGTCACGCGCACCGAGCAAATTTTGGTGGCGTTCGATAATCCTGGTCATGTACTGCATGCCGGGCAATTTGCCGAAATTTATCTGGCCGACAATAGCGTTACCGGCGTGGTGCTGCCCGATGCAGCCCTGACCCGGGGCGGTGATGGTGACTGGCAAGTGTTTGTCGCCACTGATGAGGGGTTCGAGGCGCGAGAAGTTGAGGTGGTTGAGCGTCAACGGGGCATGAACTTAGTGCGTGGCTTGAGTCCTGAGACTCAGGTGGTGATTTCGGGGGCCTTTTTCTTAGCGTCCGAACAGGCCAAGTCGGGCTTTGATATCCACAATCATTAAGGGATCCTCGCTATGCTACAAAAATTAATCGATACGGCGATAGCCAATCGTCTGCTGGTGGTGTTGGCCCTGCTAGGGACCATTGTCGCCAGTGTGGTGGTACTGCCTAAGCTCAATCTCGACGCCTTTCCCGATGTGACCAATGTGCAGGTGACGGTCAATACCGCAGCTGAAGGCTTAGCCGCCGAAGAGGTGGAAAAGCTAATAAGTTACCCCGTCGAGTCGGCGATGTACGCCTTGCCTGCGGTCACAGAGGTGCGCTCATTGTCGCGTACGGGCTTGTCTATTGTGACTGTGGTGTTTGATGAAGGCACGGATATCTATTTTGCTCGCCAGCAAGTGTTTGAGCAGTTGCAAGCGGCCAGAGAGATGATCCCTAGCGGAGTCGGAGTGCCCGAAATTGGCCCCAACACCTCGGGATTAGGGCAAATTTATCAATATATTTTACGCGCCGAACCCGGTTCTGGCATCGATGCCTATGAGCTGAGAAGCCTGAATGATTACTTAGTGAAGCTGCTGATGATGCCCGTGGCTGGGGTGACCGATGTGCTCTCCTTTGGCGGTGAAGTGCGGCAATATCAAGTGCAGATAGAGCCCAACAAACTGCGCAGTTACGGCCTTGATATGGCACAGGTAACCGCTGCGCTTGAGAGCAACAACCGCAATGCCGGTGGCTGGTTTATGGCACAAGGCCAAGAGCAACTGGTGGTGCGCGGTTACGGTATGTTGCCCGCGGGCGATGCGGGTCTCAAAGCCATTGCGCAAATCCCCCTGACCGAAGTGGCGGGAACCCCAGTTCGGATAAGTGATATTGCCAAAGTGGATTACGGCAGTGAAATTCGTGTGGGGGCGGTCACCATGACGCGCCGCGATGACGCTGGGCAAGCGCAACACTTAGGCGAAGTGGTGGCTGGCGTGGTGTTAAAACGCATGGGAGCCAATACCAAGGCGACCATAGATGATATTGCCTCGCGACGCGCGCTAATCGAGCAAGCTTTGCCCGATGGCGTGTCGTTTGAGGTGTTTTACGATCAGGCTGATTTAGTGGCGCAAGCGGTCACCACAGTGCGCGATGCCCTGCTAATGGCCTTCGTGTTTATTGTGGTGATTTTAGCGCTGTTTCTGGTCAATCTGCGCGCTACCTTGCTGGTGTTGTTGTCTATTCCTGTGTCGATTGGTTTGGCGCTGATGGTGATGGCTTACTTTGGCATGTCGGCCAATTTAATGTCACTAGGCGGCCTCGCCGTGGCGATTGGTATGCTGGTCGATGGCTCGGTGGTGATGGTGGAAAACATCTTTAAACATCTTACCCAGCCAGATAGAGGTCATTTAGCCAAAGCACAGGCTAGAGCAGGAGGTGAGCGTGATCCGTACCATGCCAATCAAGACGATCTTAGTAAAGGCCGAGATAGTGAAGGCGCGGATAGCGGTATTGCCATTAGGGTCATGTTGGCGGCAAAAGAGGTGTGTCGGCCTATCTTTTTTGCGACCGCCATTATTATTGTGGTGTTTGCGCCGCTGTTTGCCTTAGAAGGGGTTGAGGGCAAGCTGTTTCAGCCGATGGCGGTCAGCATCATCTTAGCTATGATATCGGCCTTGTTGGTGGCCTTGATTGTGGTGCCAGCTCTGGCGGTAATCTTGTTTCAACCGGGAGTGTTCAAACGGGGGGTGAAACTGAGACAAAGCGTGTTGCTTAAACCGATTGAATCCCTCTATCGCAAGCTGCTCACCGTCACCATGGCGCGCCCTAAAGTGGTGGGATTAACCGCGATACTGATGTTTGCCTTAAGCATGGCGCTGCTGCCTAGGCTAGGCACAGAGTTTGTGCCCGAATTAGAGGAGGGCACCATCAATCTGCGCGTTACCTTAGCACCCACCGCCAGCCTTGGCACTTCGCTTGAGGTCGCGCCTAAGCTTGAAAAAATCTTAATGCAATTTCCTGAGGTGGAATATGCGCTAAGCCGCATTGGCGCGGCGGAGCTGGGCGGCGACCCTGAGCCTGTGAGTAATATTGAGATCTATATTGGTCTCAAGCCGCTGGAGGAGTGGCAATCGGCGAGCGATCGCTTTGCCCTGCAGCGGCTAATGGAGCAAAAGCTGAGTGTCTATCCGGGCCTGCTGTTTACCTTCTCTCAGCCTATTGCCACTCGCGTAGATGAGTTGCTGTCTGGGGTGAAGGCGCAGCTTGCCATTAAGCTGTTCGGCCCAGATTTAGCGGTATTGTCGCAAAAAGGCCAACAACTGAGTGATTTGGTGATGCAGATCCCCGGCGCGGTTGATGTGTCGCTGGAGCAAGTCTCTGGTGAGGCGCAGTTGGTGGTGCGTCCTAAGCGTGACGTGTTAGCCCGTTATGGCATCAGTGTCGATGAGGTGATGAGCCTTGTGAGCCAAGGAGTGGGCGGCGCGAGTGCTGGGCAGGTGATCGATGGCAACGCCAGATATGATATCAATGTGCGTTTGGCATCAGAGTACCGTAGTGCGCCTGATGCGCTGCGGGATCTGCTGCTTAATGGGGTGAATGGTGCGACCGTGCGGCTTGGCGAGGTGGCCGATGTGTTGGTTGAGATGGCGCCGCCCAATATCCGCCGCGATGATGTGCAGCGCCGCGTCGTGGTACAAGCTAACGTATCGGGACGCGATATGGGGTCAGTGGTCGATGATATTTATGCCATAGTGCCCCAAGCCGAGTTGCCACCAGGCTACACCGTCGTGGTGGGTGGGCAGTATGAAAACCAGCAGCGCGCGCAGCAAAAACTGATGCTGGTGGTGCCTATCTCTATTGGGTTGATCGCCTTGCTGCTCTACTTCTCATTTGGCTCTATTAAGCAGGTCGCGCTGATTATGGCCAATGTACCCCTGGCCTTGATTGGCGGTATTGTCGCGCTCTATCTCAGCGGCACTTATCTGTCGGTGCCAAGCTCGATTGGGTTTATCACCCTGTTTGGGGTGGCAGTGCTTAATGGTGTGGTATTGGTGGATTCGATTAATCAGCGCCGCGCAGCGGGTGAGCCGCTTTATGCCTGCGTGTACGAAGGCACTGTCGGGCGGCTTCGCCCGGTATTGATGACGGCGCTCACTTCCGCGTTAGGCCTTATTCCTATTCTGCTCTCGACTGGTGTGGGCAGTGAGATTCAACAGCCACTCGCTGTGGTGATCATCGGTGGCCTATTTAGCTCAACAGCACTGACACTGCTGGTATTGCCGACCCTCTATCGCTGGCTGTATCAAGATCGCAGACCTAAAGATGATAAGGCGTAATAACGTTATGCTAGTGTGAGTAAACCTTATGGTTTTAATCGGGCCAAGGATGGCCCGATTGGTATAGGCGTTTACTGAGTCACCTTGAATAAAAGGTGGCGTTGACAGTTATAGTATTATTGAATAGGTTATCTGGTTAATAACTATACTAAATTAAGGATGATTGATGTACGCCTCGCTTCGACAACTCGCTGGTATGCTCTGTTTGATTGCCTCTTTTAATACCTTTGCCGTCACCCAATGGGTTGATTTTGAACTTATCAATGGCCACATCAATTTGCCAGTGAGCATTAATGGCATAGAAGGTCGCGCCATTTTGGATAGTGGCGCTCAAGGCAATGCGATTAACACAAGCTTTATTAATCGCCATGGTTTTGAATTCGATAAAGGTGGCAAGATTAATATTCAAGGGGTGTTCAGCACTGAGAAACGCCAGCTCTATAATAATGTCCCTGTGACCTTGTTTGGGGCAACCATCGAGTTTGATCAGTTAGCGAGTCTGCGTATTGGCCATCATGAGGTGCAGTTGTTACTCGGTGCTGGTCTATTAGATAAGTTTATATTTCAGATTGATTACCCCAATAGCCGGATGAGATTATTCGAAAGAGGCAGTGTGGATTTAGCTAAACTCGAAAATATACCGATGCAGATAGACAGAGGGACGGGGCAACCAATTGTTCGAGTTGAGCTTAATGGTGATGGCGATGAAAACCCTTGGCTTGTCCTCGATACCGGTAATGCAGGCGGACTATTTTTAAAGCGCATGTTAGTAACGGACAATAACTGGCTTGAGCTTTACGGTTCTCAGTCGGGGGTCACAGGTGGTGCCAATAGCATTGCTCTGGTCGATAGCTTTCGGTTGCCTAAGATGAAGTTTGGGCCATACACAGTTGAAAATGTCTTAGTGACAGTACCAGGAGAGGGACAAACAGCATCGGTTTCGGGTCGCAGTAACAGTGGAGGGTCTCGTATCAAGGGTAAGAATATCAAGGGGCTGGTGGGCTATGATGTACTGAAACACTTTGTGTTAACCATAGACTATAAGTCGGGCCATATGCATATAGGCTTACCCGAAGACTCATAATCAGTCTTGTGGGATCTCGATAATAAGGGCACAGGATCGCATCATCTGTGCCCTTTTTTGTGGCTTTATTTTATGCCTGTCGCTGCGAGATTAAATACCGACTTTTATAACCACTTTCCTTACCGCTTTAGGTGTGGCTAGCGTGCCCGGCATATGAATATCTTGCGGAAAAAACAGCGCAAACATCCCCGCTTTTAAGGGGATAAAGGCAGCATTAGCTTTATTGGACTCATAATCAAACTGGGCGTAATCATGTTTGTCGAAGTAGGGTTTTGATGGAGTCTGATCCGCCAGTGGTAGATAGCCAAACTCCTCTTCACCACTGACCACATATTGCACGTCGATGTAACGGCGGTGCACCTCAAAAGATTCTTGTTCTCTAGGGGTAGTTTCATAGTCATTAACGATGACAAACAGATCTTTGCCCTCGAGCTCATAGGTGCCCACCTCGGCTTGAGTAAAGTCGGTCTCGACTAAGTGTTGCAGCGCTTTGGCCAATCTTGGGCTCAGTGAGGCGTACAGGGCAATGTTATTTAGGCTATCTACTATCATGACGGTTACGCAAACAAGTTAATTGAAGCGCTAGTTTAGCAAGCTTGGCTGTTAGTGGGATAGCGTTTGTTGTGGCTCGGGCGGTGGGATATCGCACGAGGCCCTAAAATCTTGCCACCACTGCACATGTCGGCGCATCTGCTGCTTGAGTTGTGCGGGCAGGGCATGGCGCTGTTCGGAGAAATGATGCTCGATGTAGTCTTGATAAACACTGCCATCAAACAGGCGTTGCATCGGCTGACTTAAGCGGTAATGCAGTTGGTTTAGTTGGGATAGATAAGCCTGGGTTTGCCCTAGATAATATTTGTGAAACAAGTTTTGCAATATCTCTTGTTGCCGATTGGCGTGGCCAAGGCGGCAGGCGGCGAGCGTTTGATAGTTAAATAGGTAGTCATTGATTGCTGTTAGTTGAGATACGCTCAATGCAAGTGAGCGCAGATATTGGTTGAGCAGTGGTTGGCGATGAAAAATCGCTAGTGTTTGCTCTAAATTATCTATCTCGATCTGTTGCCACGAGTGAGCGATGATCTGCTCTTTGATGTTGTTGAGCTGGCTCAGTGCACTTTCAAACTCCACTCGTCCGCTATGCATCTCATTTAGGGTCAGTGAGTCGTAACCGATAAACAGCCTTTTCTTAACGCTGATATCGCGCGTTAGCATCTGCCTAAACACTGTGAGTGCCTGTTGCTGTTTTTGTTCAAGCCCTAATGTCAGTGTGTCGATGAGGTCAGCATCGTCTAATGTATCAATGCACTTGGGGGCAAGTTGGATAAAACGAATATGGTAGATCAGCCGCTGACTCGCCGGTGCCACTTTACCTAAAGCGCTATTGCGCTCGGCAATCAGTTGGCCAAGCGCGCAGTGATTAAGCTTAAGTGTTTGTAAAATAGAGAGGGTTTTGGTGTCTGCTTGATAAGCTGCAGTCTTGGGTAAGGCCATGGGATTCAATGGTGCGCTTGGATAGGGCTGATTGAGCACGGTCTCGAGCCGTTTGCTGTAATCTTGCCATACGGCATCGGCATCTTGCCTGGGCTGGCAGCCCAGAGTGAACAGACTAAGTAACGCCAGTAAGCCTGTGATTCTGGCGGGCATACTGACGCGCTGCGTTAAAAACAACATCTGTTTAGGCCGGCGGTGAATGAGGTTGTGGGCTCGTGCTTGGCTGTCACTTGGGTCGCTTCCTTTTTTGTTGCTGCGCTGATGGTTTATCATGCCATGGCAATACGTTGCCTTAGCACAAAGGGTTTACTCGTAACGATAATCTCTTGTTTTGCCAGTGGTTAGCATAAGGCTTAGCTTAGGGCTGTTAATATACGCTATATTCTATCTCTTATTTACAGGCCATTTTAGACAAATGCTGGCTGCCCACTGCCGCTATATTTTATTATCATAGCCAACTTCATAGGCTCCTTAGGATAAGGAGTGAGTTGATGACATTAAACAAGGAAAATAACTTGTCTCAATTACGGTTTTTAGCCGGCCCCAGTGCCTATCGCACGATTGCCAAACATGGGCTTGATCCCGCGCTGTTTACTCGTGTGCTAGCGGCGTCTGGCGGCCCCAAATGGATTGGGATTACTGGGCTAGACAAAACCCTGTTCACGCAATTTTTTAAGGCCAGACAGACACCGCTATACACCCTAGGCGCTTCGTCAGGGGCGTGGCGTCTGGCCTGCATGGCACAGCACGACCCGCTCGCGGCCTATGCTCGGCTCGAACAACATTATATTGAGCAGCGTTATGATGTTAAGCCGACGCCTGTTGAGGTATCCCGCCAGATACAAACCATTATTAAGGCGATTTTAGGCGATAATGCTGGGCAAGATATTGTCGATAATCCGATGATTAAAAGCCATTTTATCGCCTGTAAGGCGCGGCATTTAAATCGCCTGCCCAGTCGATTGGCCCTAGGGGCTGGTCTTGCGACCACGGCGCTGAGTAATCTGGTCAGTCGCAAGACCTTAGGGCTGCATTTTCAGCGCATGGTATTTGGTAACGCGGCGGCGAAATCGCCCTTTTTACACTTAACCGATCTCCCAACAGAGCACCTAGCATTGACCGAAACTAACTTAGCGCAAGTGCTGCAGGCTACAGGATCGATTCCCTGGGTGTTAGCACCTGTGACTCAAATAGAGGGCGCGCCACAAGGGCATTATTACGATGGCGGTATTACAGATTATCATTTTGATTTGGCGATAGAAGATAGTGAGGGACTAACCTTGTATCCCCATTTTTACAGCCAGATATTACCTGGGTGGTTTGATAAATCTTTGCCCTGGCGCCGTGCTCGGCAAAACTACCATAATGCGCTGATCTTAGTGCCAAGTGAGGCCTATATCCGTCAACTGCCCTATGGCAAATTGCCCGACAGAAATGACTTTGCTCGCCTGCCGAGTGATGAGCGAATTCGGTATTGGCAACAGGTTTTAGCGGCCAGTGAGGTGTTAGCCGACGACTTCAATAATGTGTTGAAAAGTGGTGATATTATGCGGTTTATTGAGCCATTTTAATGATTAGTTTTAAGGGGCGTGAAACCAAATCTGTTCAAGTCAGGTCTAATCATTAACGGAAGAAATAGTGAGATTGGCATGGTCTAGCCAATGCAATAATGACGTATAAAGCAGTAATGGCAACAACTGCTACACTTTATTATTATTGTTCCTAGTCAATCGTTTGCAGCCTTCATTATGCTCGGTTTTGCAAACATCGACCAAGGGCGAGGAGGCTGCTATGTTAATGCAAGAAATGGCACTTATCATTCGTGATGAACTGTTATTACCCGCTGGCAGAGTCGAGATCCGAGTGGCAGGGCCATCTGGATTAAGCCTGATAGCTGAGGTACTTAAAGGGCATTATGCTTTAGCCTTTGGCATGGCAAAAACCGACAGCATCCCCCCTTGTTACACCATCGCGACTCAATGTGAGATTATCGACTTTAACCTACTCGATGACGGTTGTTTGGGCGTTGTACTCGAAGGCCAGCAAAGAGTAAAAATCTTATCGGCCAGCCAGCGTAAAGATGGCAACTGGATAGCGCGTACTTTAGGCTGTAATAATTGGCAACAGGAGCCAATTGAAGGCGAATTTGAGCTGATCAGTGCCGCATTAGCGCAATTTTATCAGGTCAATCCTGCCCTATTTGAACTCTACTCAGATCTGCACCTCGAAGATGCCAGCTGGGTGAGTCAGCGTTGGTTAGAGGTGCTGCCTCTGTATAACCGCGACAAGCAAGTGTTAGTTAATCAACCCGATTGTCACAAAACCATGGACTTTGTGCTTGAGCTGATTAAATCTCATGTCAATCACAACATTTAATCTGCAATTGGCTTAGATAGCGCCCCTTGGCGCTATCTTTGTTATTATGACGCCCATTTTGATTTATTGGCCAGCATCATGATTCGCGCATCCCAAGCCTCATATATCGTACTCCCTGACCATCCTTTGGCGCCCGCCACTGTGGTGGCGTTTTTAATCGCGCATTTTTCGCAAGTTTCGGCCCAAGAATGGCAATCACGGGTGCGTCAAGGGAAGGTGCATTGGCAAGATGGTCAACCTATCGAACTCGATAGCGCCTATCGGCCCAAGCAACGTGTGTATTATTATCGCGAGGTGGCCGAAGAGCCCTGCATCCCTTTTAGCGAGTCGATACTGTATCAAGATGAACGTATTATCATCGCCCATAAACCGCACTTTTTAGCGCTGCATCCCAGTGGGCAGTTTATCAATGAATGTTTAGTCAATCGGCTGCGAATCGCTACCCATGAGCCGCAGTTAGTCCCAGCTCACAGGCTTGATAGGGCTACAGCGGGCATAGTGCTATTGATTAAGCAGCCAGAGTATCGCGACGCCTACCATGGCCTATTTCGTGATGGCGCGATCACTAAAACCTACCAAGCCTTAGCGCCCTTAACCCCAGTATTGGCGCGCCAATATAGCGATGGTAAGTTAGCGAGCCCCTTGCGCTGGACGGTAAAAAATCGTCTGGTGAAAAGTGAGCCATCATTTATGATGCAGGTGACTGATGGAGAGGCCAATAGCCATTCAGAGGTGGCCTTGGTTGAGGTGCAAAAGGGGATGGGCCGATTTGAACTGTCGCCCATTACGGGTAAAACCCATCAGCTTAGAGTGCATATGCACAGCTTAGGCATGCCCATTTGTAATGACAGATGTTATCCCACTTTATTGCCAAAGGCGGCGGATAACTTTGCTCAGCCGTTAAAGTTGCTGGCTCAGCGGCTGCAATTTAGCGATCCTATTAGTGGCCGGCATATCGATATTCAATTGGCCGATTTACCCTTTAGCGAACCCATTATCAAAGGATGATAACAAGGTCACAGGGCTGTTAGCTGCGGTGCTGCAATCCGTTTATTTTGTCTGCTTTGGTGGTTTAAATTCGGTTTCGCTCATGTCGGCATGCAGCACGCTAATACGCTCTGGTGCGCCATTATCAGTAAATGTCACTAAGCCTATGCCGCTTTTATTCACCAGTCGTTGGCTATTAACGCCATTAGGGCGCCTACCGCGAATCGACATGCGTTTGCGTTTTGTCAGCCAGTTTAAAGGTGAAAAGTGGCCATACAACCAACCATTGAATTTATCAAACAGGGGCAATAGCTTCTCAGGAAACTGATTTTTAATGCCACTGCAGGTGATTTGATAAATATTAGGGCTCATCGAGCGAAAGCGAATGCCAATATCGTAGGCAAAAGAGTAGTGCACATCGCCCGATAGGATCACAAACTGCTCGGGTGTTTTGCGGTGCAAAAAGATGCTCAGCAAGGTGTTGGCTGTGCCTGGGTGGGCCATCCAGTTTTCGGCATCGACCAGCAGCGACGCGCCTATCCAGGTGGCGGTGCGTTGCACGGCTTCAATCAATTTAACCCCGAAGATCGGGGCGGCCGATACAATAATCACCTTGTCTTGCCCCACCAGTTGCTGCTGCATCTCCATCAGGGCTTCCCAGTCCATTAAGCCTGAAGGCTTGGCTAGGTTTGACTCGCTGCGCCAGCGTTGGGTGCGGGTATCGAGTACCATGAGTTTAGGGCTGGTATTGAGGTGGTAATGCCATTGGTCAAAGTGCAGTAGTGTATCGATGAGCTCATCGTGTTGACTCTCTGTGGGAGAGGCTAAAAATGCACTCAGTTGAGGCACTATGTCGGCTTTAAATTTATCCGGTTGATTGCCTATCCCCTGAAACAGGGTGTAGCCAATTAAGCCGTTGCCGATGATCCGCTTAGAGAAAGGGTGGCCATAGGCTGCTTGCTCCCATTTGGCGGTGAGGTTCCAGTCGTCGGTGATGTCATGATCATCGAAGATCATATAAGTGGGCAGGTGTGCCAGCAGGCGCCTGACTTGGGTTAAGCCCGCTTTAAACTCGAGTAGGTGAAGCCATTCTCGTTGCCATCTAGCGCTATTGGCTGGTGACAAGCCGTTAACCTGCTTAGGAATATCCATTAACTCCCATAATTCGGGTGACCAAGACAGCAGATAGATAGCGATCACTTCGGCCAAGCTGGTGAGGTGATTTTCGGCGATCGACGAGGTAAAAATGGGGTGATTAATATACCAACGGCTGATGGCGGTCGCCGCAGGATATTCGGTGCGCGGCAATATGTTTTTGTGGCGTTGATACATAGACGCCGGCTGGTAGCTTATGTGCTTGCTGTCAGTCAGCGAAGCTTGCTGGAACTGCTCATCGCGCAGCCCCAGCAGCTCGATGGTCTTGCCGATGGCATATAACATGGGGCCTGCGACATCATCGAGGTAGACTTGATCGCCACTGAGCATTAACAGTGCGGGTCGCGAGGTCACGCTGTTGTCTGCTGCCATCAAAGTATCGGCAGCCACTAAGCTGTCACCACTATGGTGATGGGGGTTGCGACAAGAGCCGTGTAATAGCTTATCTATTGCAGGTTTTACCACAAATTGCGGCGCTTGCTGCTGCGGATAATATAGCTGCTCAACCACACCAAATAGGTCGCCATCGGTAGGGGTGGAAACACCATATTCAATCAGCTGTTCGCTGGGATTGAGCTCAGGTCTGCAGAGGTGGATTATATATTGATAGGCGTGTTCGCCCAATTTAAATTGAGTGACCTCGTCGGCTCCAAGCGGATATTCCACCTCTGCCAATGTCAGCGTCAGTGCGGATAAGGGCTTGCTGGCGACAAACAGTAAACAGATATTATCGCTATCGCAGTGGCGCAGCATCGGACCGGCCAAGAGTAAGGGGAGCGTGACTGCCATGTTAAGCTTGCCTCAATCGATTGTGACCTTTAGCTGTGCGCATTTCACCTCTTAATCGGCTTGTGTTATTAGGTTAATGTTTTTATCGAGCGGCATTATTTTATCAAGGTGCACTGCATCGGTGTGGCGTTGTAGCCCCATGTGATACTGGCTTGGCCATGATGTTCCCCAAATTGCTCATTACCCCCTTGGTAGCGAGCTCCGCTGCCGCTAGGCTCAATGGTCATCAATGAGCTATCACCCCATTGGGCAATCAGACTATTGGGCTCAGTGTCAAAATAGGTGACCAGCACCTCTTTGGCTGGGGGAGCATCACAGTGATAAAACACCGGCCCTGTAGACTCAACTAAGCGATATCTTGCTTGTAGTTCTACCATGCGAGTCTGGTTGTTGTCGATAACACATTGTTTTTTATTGGCACTTTTACAGCAATCATTACGACCTTTGATAAAACCGCCTTGCTCGGTCTTGAGTATCAGAGGGTGTTGAGCGCGCTTGAGCTAATGCCTAATATCAGATTGAGGCTTGAGAATATCGCGTCAGTAGCAACCCAGCAAATGTTTAACATTAACCTTGTTTCACCGTACATGTTTAGCTGGCGTGTTTTATCTTTTCGTTAAATTGGGCATCATACAATGAGTGCTTATAGGTAAGTGGTGGAGGCCAAAGTGAAGATCCGTATCTTATTAAATGGTAAAAAAGCCCAGTTAGCGCCATTGCGATTGGCGATAGATAACTTACGCGAGCAGCATGATATTGAGGTGCGCGTGACTTATGAGGCCGGCGATATGGCACGCTTAGTCGATGACGCCATTGGTGATAATTGCCAGCGACTGGTGGCTGCCGGTGGTGATGGCACGGTCAATGAGGTGGTCGATGCGCTGTTAACCCACCCTAAAACCTCACGTCCAGCACTGGCGATTTTGCCTTTAGGCACCGCCAATGATTTTGCCGCCGCCTGCGCCATTCCTGATGAACCAGAGACCGCGCTGCAACTGGCATTAAGCGCCGATGCCTTTTGGATCGATGCGATTAAAGCTAACGATACCCATTTGATCAATATCGCCAGTGGCGGTTTTGGTGCGCAGGTGACTTCGACGACGCCAGCGGCGTTAAAAAACTTTCTCGGTGGCGGAGCCTATACCTTATCTGGGCTGATCCAAGCGCTGAGTTTTAAACCCTATGAAGGTGAATTTATTATTGATGGTCAGAGCGCTTCACAGCAGTTGTTACTGGGCGCCGTGTGTAACGGCCGTCAGGCGGGCGGCGGCCAGGTGTTAGCGCCCAATGCCTATATTAACGATGGTTTACTCGATTTAGTCGCCCTGCATGATTTTCCGCTAGAGGCCTTATCACAGGTGATTGATGAGTTTCGTCAACCCAAAGACGATAATCAATATGCAATATATGCTCAAAACACGGCGGCCCGTTGGCGCGCAAAGTCACCTATGCCAATTAACCTCGATGGCGAGCCGATCACCACCACTGACATTCGTTTTGAGGTAGTGCCTAATGCCATCAAAATGGTGCTCGGCGCCGACTGCCCTATGCTTAAACCCGGTAGTGAGCCCGCTTAAGTTAGCTTTAACGGGTGAATGCCTAGCCCGCTTGATGCGGCTCGCTGATATGAGGTGTTTTTTGGCCGTGAAGGGGGCTGTTAAGCTCACATCTTTGAGGATAAACGGTGCGATAAGTGGCCTAAACGCGTTAAAATAGCCCTTACGGATTGATGCAATGTCGCCGCGCAGCGGCCACCTCAGCTAAGGAACTCAAGTGCCCTCTCTAGCCAGTTCACGATACCGCGCCGCCGATCAACTGGCGCTGCTGCGACTGATGGGTCTCGTACTCAAACTATGTTTAACCTTCGCTTTGGCCGACACCTTTGGATTATCGCTGCACAGTCCGGCGCTTAATTTGGCGTTGATCATTGAGGGGCTCTACCTCGGCTTTACCTTCTACCTAAGAAAACAATTGTTTAATAGTGATGCAGGGCTGTTTATCGCTTTACTTATCGACACCTTACTGTGGATCACTTGGCTCTATTTTTCCGGTGGTGCGACCAATGCCTTTATCTCGCTATTGCTGCTCCCCATCGCGATAGCCGCGGTCTTATTACCCAAATGGGCGCCTTGGGCGCTGGCCTTATTATCGACCTTAGCGTATAGCGCCATGTTATTCACTCTGCCTCAGGGGGAGATGCAGCACCATGGTATGGACATGAGCTCACACTACTTGGGGATGTGGTTTAATTTTGTGATCTCTTCACTGGTACTCACTACCAGTGTGGCATTTTTGGCTAAACGTTTGCGGCGCCAAGATGCCGAGCTGGCCTATATGCGAGAGGCGCAGCTGCGCCAAGAGCGGCTGCTGGCACTGGGTACCGCCTCGGCGCAAATGGCGCACCAGCTCGCCACACCTCTGGCGAGTCTGCGGCTGTTGGTCGACGAATTAGATGAAGAATCCACTGGCAGCCAGGTGACACTTGATGAGATGCAAGCGGCGCTTAATGTGTGTGATACCACCCTAGCCGAGCTTCGTTTGGCGACCGAGTCGATACGTGCTGGTGAATTTAACTACATCTCAATCAATACGTTAATTGAAAGCTTACAACAACAAGTGCGCTTACTGTTACCCAGTATCGAACTGAGCATCTCAACCTTAGATTGTCGCGGCGACGAGCAACTGCGCGCCGATGCCAGCTTGCTGCCAGCGCTGCTGGCATTAATAGAAAATGGCGCGCGAGCCAGCGAAGAGGTAGGTGGCCCAGCGCGCGTTGCGCTGTCACTGCAATACCAATGTGATGAACTTGTGGTGGCGGTACGTGACTTTGGCCCCGGGATCCCCAGCTCGTTGCTCACCCAATTAGGGCATAAGATTATCGATAAACCCAAAGGGATGGGCGTGGCTTTGCTGCTCAGTCATGCCAGTTTTGAGCGCCTCGGTGGCCGCTTGATTTTCGGCAGCCATCTTGATGGCGGGGCTGTCGCTCAGGTGTATCTTCCGCTACCGGAGGCGCAATGAAACGCTTATTAATTATCGAAGATGACCGCAGCTTGGCGGCCATTTTAGCGCGGCGCATGAGTAAGCATGAGTTTGAATGTCGCCAGTCTCATGATGCGACCGAAGCCCTGTTGTGTGCCCGTGAGTTTAAACCTAGTCATATCTTGCTCGATATGAAATTGGCCGAAGACAATGGTTTGGCCTTAATCTTGCCGTTAAGGCGCTCCTTACCCGATGTGGTGATGGTGTTGTTAACGGGGTACGCCAGTATCGCTACCGCAGTGGAAGCTATTCGCTTAGGCGCCGATAACTATTTAGCCAAGCCAACGGACACCCAAACCTTGCTGAATGTACTCAATAATTGCGCGTCATTGCTCACCGATGAGGGGGTCGATGAGGCGCCTTTGAGCACGAAACGGGTGGAGTGGGAACATATTCAGCAAGTGCTCACGGCCAACAAGGGCAATGTGTCGGCCACGGCGAGACAGCTAGGCATGCATCGACGTACCTTGCAACGTAAGTTACTCAAAAAGCCGGTGAACAGCTGATCCTCTCCCCGCTGGTGCGCGGCATCTTGTAAGGCTGGCTGAAGTTGGTGATTTGTCCTCATGCAAAAAAATCCCCGGCATCTTGCGATGGCGGGGAAGGGAAGTGCAGTGGAATGGTCCCTAAAATGATAATAACGATGTTAAAAAGTGCAGATCTGCAACGATGACCGATTGCTAGCATTGCCTCTTAGAAGCGATATTCACCTATCAGCCAAGCGTTGATCCCTGTGCCCGGCATACGTTCACCCAGTGCCAACTGACTGTTGGCTACTCGGTTATAGCCACCAAGGTGTTCTTGGTACTCTGTGTCAAACAGGTTGTTTACGCCCGCTTTAACCAGCCAGAGATCGGCATCATAAGCCAGCGATAAGTTGACTAAACCATAACCAGAGGTTTGCAGCTCCTGCTGGGTGCTAGACACCTTATGTTGCGCGCTTACTCCTTGCGCCTCAACGCGAGCCAACCATGCTCCTCGTTGGTAGTTTAGGCCAACCGTGATGGTTGGCGGGGCGATGCGATACAGGTTATCGTCGATATCGCGGCGCTCTCCTCTAACATAGCTGGCTAACATATCGAGTTGAAGCTGGTCATTGAGCTGGTAGCGGGCGCTAATGTCCATACCGTAGAGCTGGGCATCGACGTTGGCAAATTGCAATGGGTGGCTGTCGCCCATCATCTGCGCGGCCATGATCACCGCCTTATCGGTGGCATTAACCCCTTGAATATAATCATCGATACGTTGCCAAAATAGCCTTGGACTCAGTTGCAGACGGTTGTCTTGATAGTCGGCGCCAAGCTCCAATTGATAGGCGGTTTCTAAGGATAAATCCATCTGGCCGACATAGGTGCGCCCATCGGCGAGTCCACCTGTTGATTGCATCGGCACCCATAAATAACGCTGTTGATAGCTGGCACTGTCTTGCTTACGCGCCGTTGCAACAATCCAGCTCAGCGACTCATCCACTTGATAGCGGCCATTAACCACTAGATCGACACCGGTTTGCGCGTGAGAGCGATCGGCTGCATTGTATCTGTCCATCAACACCTTGATGGCAGGCATATTCGCCGCCATAGAGTGATCAACCGCATCGGCATCGGTTTGGTAGTGCTTGACTCGTAATCCCAGTTGCCAGTTCCACTGCTCGATATCTTGCTGCCACTGGGCAAAGGCGCTGACGGTGTTATCGGTAACGCCATTGAAGTTATCGACCTTGAACATCGGCTTGGTGGGATCGGTGATCACCGAGTCATGCTGGCTCCATTGCGTATCGAGGCCGAATAGCCAAGCGGCTTTGGCCATCGACACTGAGCTGTCGATACTTTTGCTGTCGGCATTGTTATAGCGGGCACTGGCGGTGTCATTTTTCACCCGCTCGCTAAAGTTGTCCATGCCATGACGCGCATCGCTGTAAGCGAGATGCCAGTTGATGTGCCAATCCTTGATTAGGTGTTGCCCTTCCAGTTTGACCCTGTCGGTGCGGATAAAATCGATATCCATAGGCAAGGCTGGGGTTCCGGCATTGGTGGTTTCGAGATGTTGATAGCCGATGGCTATCGACTCATCGTCAAAGCCCTTATCGCTAAGGTTAAAGCGATATTGGCCGCCCACAATCGCCTTATCGTAGGTGGTTGGGGCGATATCGATACCCGCGCCGGTTTGTTGATTAGCATTGGCTTGCATAACATCGCCATACAGCAGTAGCGCCTGCTGCTCAGCGCCGAAGTTGGTTTTCGCCCCAAGGTGCGCTTGTTCACCATTATGTTGATATCTGGCGGCGACTTTACCGCTGAACTCATCGAAGCGCGCCTGTGATTCAATTACCTTAACGCTGCCCCCAAGGGTATTGGTACCAGCCGACACCGGGGCAATACCACGACTCATCTCCAGCCGTTCACTATTGACTAGGCTCGCATAGCTCAAAGGAGTATCCATGGCGTTAGGCCCAGCTCCTGCCAGTGTGACGCCGTTAACCTGGGTATTGACCCTATCGCCAAATAGGCCGCGATACTGGGCAATACCTGTTAATGGCCCGTTGCCATTGACGGCTGCGCCGGGCAGCTTGCTCAACAAACTACTAATGTCGGCAACTGGCACGTTAGCTTCACGGGAGATGGTGCTGTCATCTTGTAGGTGACGGCCACTGACTTCAATAATCTCAAACGCCGCTTGGTTTGCCGCTACCGGAGTTGCCAACAAACTGCTAATGGCGAGGGCTAAATAAGAGTGTCGTAAGGTGATCATATAATGTTGATATTCACTGGTTATTTATCGTTGTGGCGGCATTGTGTCAGTGGGCATAGAGGCTGACAAAGGGAAATGGCCAGAGTGCGACAAGGTGTCGCAGTTAGCGTGGATGCAGGGAAGGGTCCGCTTAATTATGTGCTGCACCAGTGCTTGTCTTATGGGGTATGCGCAGGTGATGAACTCAGCGATTCAAACGACTGTTTGTTTTATTGAGCGCCTGCTGTCGATGTTATTTAGCAGAAAGTGATATTAATTTTGACTTTTTTACGCCGGATTTATGGCTGTGGTTTATCGATTTTATGTCAGCATGCTTACGGTATATTGTTGTTAATCAGTATTTTAGGTTGGATTTTTGCTGGTGGGTAATTATTTGCGGTCTATTGATATGACCAATAAATAGGCTTGACAGTCGAACTGAACACGCCTTTAATCGACTTAAGGTGTTTGATAAATAAAACGCCTTGTTGGTTTTATTGTGCTGCCAAATGCTTAATTAGCGTTAGGCATCTTCTAATTGAGTTATGACAATATTGGTATGCATCATGGAAAATGAACGTAATAACAGATTTTACCCGCTAGACACGCAAACAGAGGGCTTTAGTGCGCAGCAGTGTCAGTTTTTACCTGCGATGCCAGAAGGGCATGAGGGTGACAACGAAGAGGAGGTGTGTTTCGTCCTGGGTTACAATTAACCCGCGCTGCTATGCAGGTGCTGGCATATTTGTACTGCTATATCAGGAGCTTTGGCGACTTACGGTCAAAACAGTGGCATAACTTGAGTCTGCCGCTGTGGTTGATGTTAGTGAATAAGCTTAAGGTTTATTCACCAACATCACTGACTGAAGCGTGATCGACTAAAGCGTTAGTCAACAGCAACCATAACGTTGCTCGCCTTGATCACGGCATAAGCCTCACCGCCAACGATTAGGCCCAATTGCTCGCAAGATCGCTTAGTGACCACAGATGTGATTTCAACACCCGGTGCCAACTCGATCACCACTTCATTGTTAACAGAGCCTACATCGATCGATTTGATTTTGCCTGAGAGTGTGTTGCGTGCACTGATTTTCATTAATTATTATTCCTTTAACTCATACGAAAGAGGCAGATTCTAACGTGTTTAACGAGTGTTGTTAACCGCAAAACATACCTAAATATTGGTAAAATTTAACTTTTATCAGGCTTAGCCTTCACTCGGCTACGCACCAAATAGATGATCTGCGGCATCAAAGAGGCCACAATCATCCCCAGCATCAATAGATATTGGTACGGGGTAAAGCGCTCGCCCAGCAAAAACATACCCGCCACAATCCCCGCTATCGGATTGGCAATGCCGCCAAAGGTAAAATCGACTACGCTCATGCGTTGCAGCAACCAGACATACATGCTGTAACCCAGTACGGTATTGAGTAACACTATCCAAACGAGTCCCAGCACATTATTGCTGGTCAGTTGGCTCAGCGCTAAGGCATAGCTTTGGGGCACCATAAACGCATGCACCGCAGTGATCAAAGAGAGTATTACGCCGCCCAATAGTAGTTGCCAGGTTAAAATGGTCCACCAATGAATGCGTCCGCCCAGAGCCTTAGTGATGGTGCTCCCCACCACAATACAGCTAATTGCCGCGAGCATAGCCCCAAGGCCGATAGGGTTTAAGTTAATGGCGTTAGGGTCAAATAGCAGCCAGGCTAAGCCAATTAAGATTGAGCCAAACAAGGCCTGTATTTTACTGGGACGGTGTTTATTGACCACCCAGTGAAACAGCATGGCAAATACCGGAACACTGACCATGCCCACCCCTGAAATGGCCGAGGGCAAAGTGAGTGCCATAACGAAGATTAAGCTGAAAAATAGCGCAATATTGATCAGACCCAGCTTGAACAAAATAGTCCAATCTTGCCTTTGCGGTAGGCTAGGTTTTATCGCCAGTAAGATAAGCCCCGCTGGCAATGCACGTATCGCACCCAATAATAGCGGCGGCCAATCTGGCAGGCTAAATTGGGTAACCGCATAAGTGGTGCCCCAGAAAAACGCTGGGATCATCGCAAGCAGCACATTCATCATTATCTCCAGTTAAAGTATCTTTACGTTAAGATATTAGTGTGCGACTAAACGGTTCGCTTGTAAAGTACCTTACCGTTAAATATCTTTGCGTTAAGTTAGTTTTGTGGTTATCTTGGCAACAATCGCTATCGTTACGGCTGATTTTGCCTCCACTGCCGCCGTGCGAACCCTGATAATAAGCAATACCTTGGGAGCCAAAGATGAATAATATTGTTACCGACGGCGTCGACAAAGTCGTAGCACAATGGGCCTGTGAAAAACCGCAGTTAGAGACCATGCCCATGGCCATTATAGGGCGTATGATGCGCTTATATAAACACCTAGAGGCACAGATAACCGCCTGTCACAAAGGCTTTGGCTTAACCCAGGGCGAGTTTGATGTGTTGGCTACCTTGCGTCGCAGCGGGGCACCTTTTAGCCTCACGCCGTCGGCATTATTAGACTCCATGATGCTCACCTCTGGTGCCATGACAAATCGACTCGATAAGCTTGAGCGCAAAGGGCTGATCAGCCGAGTTCATAGCCAGCAAGATCGCCGCAGTGTGACGGTGGCGCTTACCGATGCGGGGCTCAATCTCATCGATATTGCCATAGAGGCCCATGTGGCACTGCAGCAGCAATTGATGCAAGGTTTATCTCCCCAAGAACGTACCGCATTGAACCTGCTTTTTAAGCAGTGGTTGACTCAGTTTGAGCCTTAGTGACTCACTTGCGATCTCTGATGTTCGAGCCGTATATGCAATTCAGGGCTTTGTCTTGGCTGACTGCTCCTTAAAACCGGTATGGGCCCAGCTATGCCAAAGCCTGTTATTTTAACTATGCTGCATACATTATTGTGCCGCTTGCCAGCTATACTTTAAGCATATCAATAAGGGCGGCAACATAGCGTGTCACCGCCTCACTTCTTCCTAAGTACTCGCTATTTAAGGGATTGTTATGCAGATGACACTAGAGTTTTTAGGTGCGACCCAAGAGGTAACCGGCTCTTGCCACCTACTCACCATCGATGGACGCCAAGTGTTACTCGATTGCGGTATGATCCAAGGGGGCAAGCAAGATTCGCTGCGTAACCATGACCCCTTTGCCTTCGATGCCAGCCAGATCCACGCCGTCGTATTAAGCCACGCCCATATTGACCATTCTGGTCGCCTGCCTTTATTAGTTAAGTCCGGCTTCAAAGGCCCTATCTTTACCCACAAGGCCACGGTAGAGCTGTGTGACATCATGTTAAGAGATGCGGCGATGCTGCAATTTCGCGATGCCGAGCGCATTAATAAACGCCGTGCTAAAAATCAACTCGATCCCATTGAGCCCTTGTTTACCGAGGAGGATGTCGCCTTGGTGATGCAGCAATTTGTGGCGCTAGATTATGGCGAGCCTTGTGAGGTGGCACCCCATGTGCGCATCAGTTTAGCTGATGCAGGCCATATTTTAGGCTCAGCCATTGTCGAGCTGTGGGTAGGGCAGGCAGCTGAGCAAAAAAAACTGGTATTCAGTGGCGATTTAGGTCGCGCCGGCATGCCTATTTTGCATGATCCCAGCTTTATCGACAGCGCCGATTTAGTCTTAATGGAAAGCACCTATGGTGATCGCCTACACCGGAGTTGGCCTGATACTCTAGAGGAACTCAAGGCGATATTTGCCAGCACCATTAGGCGTAGTCGTGGCAATATTTTACTGCCTGCGTTTTCGGTGGGGCGTGCGCAAGAGCTGCTATATCTGTTCCATTTGTACGCTAAAGAATGGGATCTATCACGCTGGCGTATCTGCTTAGACAGCCCGATGGCGATAAAGGCGACTCGAGTCTATGTCGAAAACTACAACTTAATGGATGAGGACTTTAAACGTTTTACTCGCCTTTCTCCGGGGCAGCATCCCCTGTTGTCTAATGTCGATTTTATCGACAGCACCGAGGAGTCGATGGAGCTAAATGAGATCCACGAAGGCTTAATTATTATTGCCGGCAGTGGCATGTGTAATGGTGGGCGTATTCGTTGTCATCTAGCCCATAATTTAGCTAACAGCCTGTGTGATGTGATCATCTGTGGTTATCAAGCCATGGGTACGCCAGGGCGTTTGTTGGTCGATGGTGCCGATAGCCTGACGATACACGGCAATCCCGTGCCCGTTAAAGCCAAGTTACATACCATCGGCGGCTTATCGGCCCATGCGGATCAAGCCGAACTGCTTAACTGGTATCGCCACTTTTCGGGGTCGCCATCTGTGGTGCTGGTACACGGTGAATCAGAGGCGCAAAAAGTGTTGCTCGCTACCCTGCAACAGCTGGGTGAGTCGGCGCCTATCGAGTCGGCCATTGCCGCGTATGCGAATTGCCTCGATCTGAGCGCCTTGCCCAAGTTAGTCTGGATACCTTGATACTCATCGCCTTGGCGTGACGGTGGTTAAGTGGACAGATTTTGCTGATTTGTTGATTATTTGTTTGTTTTTGGGTTTGCTGGTAGCATGTTGACTTCATTTACTTTTTGTTAATCAAAAATGGAGTGTGTCATGCGATTACCACTGGCTAAAGGACTTGTCATTGCGGCGTCGTTATTCTCTTGTTGTGCGTTAGCGCAGCGCCCCGAATTTTCAACTACCGCCGCAAAATCAGATTATGATTTTGCTAAAAACCCGCCGGCCAAGGTCAGCTTTATCCTTAAACGTACCAGTCGTCATGATTTTTCTAAGACCACAGCCGCGTACGCCGATTATGACTTTGCCGACAACAAGCGTTGTACCGATTGTGAAGCGCCGAGTCTCTCAACCCCCCATGATTTTTCTAAGACAGAAGCGGTTAAATAAGCCAATATTCACATAATGTGTTGGGTGATCACCTCATCTAAAGAGGGGCACCCAACGAGTGTTGGTGATTGAATGCTATTACTTGCTCGTTAGCGACTTATTTAGCTTGGGGCAGGTTTTTTCCGATGCGATATGCGTCAATCACGCCTATAAACCAGCTTATGACAAAGGCGAGGGTCGCCAAGGTAATAGCTATATCGTCACCATGGGCACCGGCTTGATTTATCTCTTGAAAAATCACCCCAAAATCCAGCGGTAGTTCTCCCGATAAAATGCGATCACTTATGGCTTGTGCCCGCTCAACGGCGCGGTAAAGCAGATACACCAGCCCAGATAAGCTCACAACGGACAGCAGCGTGCCTGTGTTATAGCGCTTTAAATAAAAGTGGCCACTGCCAGGGCAGACAAAGGCTGACATTAGGGCGGCAATAACAGCGTTATTCATGTTGTTCTCTTTTTTGGGGGATTAACTAACCCGAGCTCAGGTTAACTATTCTAAGTCGATACGTCTAAGGCTGATTTTTAAGTGTTTGGCTTTGTTCACTAGCATAGGATCGGCATTGTCACCCTGCGCCGCCAGTTGGCTTTCTACACCCGTTAGCTCTTGTACTATCCAGCCGCGGATCATCACATAATAGCGCGAATCTGTACCATAGCGAACAAGGGTTTCAACCGATGTCAAAGAGGGCGAGTCTATTGCGTTCGCAATCGATTGCACCATGATCCCAAGCTGTTGTTGTGTCTGTTGTTGGTGCTGCAAGCTACCTTCACACCCCCATGCCACATTAATGCTTAAGGTTAATATCAGGAGTAATACAGACTTCATCATGATTCCTTATTGGCGCGGACATGCCGAATCTACCCTAAAGCAAGAGCTGAAGATAGTGCAGTATTGTCGAGCGAAGATAGGCCACTTGATACGAATAGGTATTAGGTGTTATCAGTGGCCTAGATTTGAAGTTAGTTGTTATTGGCTCCTTGATCTATCCAATTTTTAATAACCTCAATTTGCTCCGTTGTTAACGCTCTACCTTCTCCTTGGGCCAACTTGTTGTCATGGTGGGGTGGCATCTGGATTTTAGTATCGACAAGGTGGTTAATGACTAAATAGAGCGAACTGGATACGGCACTTCCAGGCACGACAACAGGGCCAAGCTTTGTGCCTTGCATGACTGATTCATAGTTGTCTAGTGCCAGCTTAGTTTGGGTTACGCCTTCACCTGAGCCTGAGTGGCAGCTAATACAAGCGTTGTTCAAAATAGGTTGAACCTGAGATGAAAAACTGACAGGACGTTCACAGCCTAATACGAACACAGATACGACAGCGGTGAGTGCTAGGCGAAATTTGAGGGGGCGATCACTACACATAACATCCTCCAGTAGCCTTGGTAACGATACGTTTTAAGTATAGCTCTCTGAAGCTGGAGTGGGGTTAATGAATGACACTCGTGAGTTGTGTATCGTCATCGTAAATTTTGCTTGCCGTTATAGGAAGCCCAGTTCCTATCGAACTGGGCGCGCTGGGAAGCGTTGTTTGGATTAATTTTGTGCTAGGGACCTCCCGTTATTTTCTGGGTAGACGATGCCAAATAACAAGGTGTAGATCACTGGTAATACGATTAGTGTTAACACAGACGCAAAGCCAAGACCAAAGATAATGGTGATCGCCATTGAGCCGAAGAAGGCGTGCGATAATAGAGGTATCATCCCCAGCATCGTAGTGATAGCCGCCATCAAGACGGGTCTGACACGACTGATCGCCAGAAGAGTTACCCAAGCACAATTCAATTCTGTTTCGCTACCCCAATGGTCGCATTTTTAACGAGGTGCCGTTTGGTAAAGAGAAAACCCTATCGGTGACCGGCAACTTGTGTGTGAACAGTTTGGACACCTGTTTAGAGGCGGTGTTAGAAGCGTGTATTCAAATGGTGCCTGCGATCGCGAAGCCAAAACCAAAGGTGCCATCAAGCCTCTGAGCTAAACTATGGCCCTTGATGTAAACCATGACCTCGGATGTAAATCATGGCATTAATCGGCACTAATAATCAGGCCAAAGGGCGCAAGCAACTGTTCTTGCTGGCATGGGTTGATGATCACCCCTTCTAGCGGCACTATTCTGGGGTCGAGGCCATCCAGCTCCACGCGGGTAAGATTAGCGCCGCGCAGATCAAAGCTGCCCCATTGCTCGGCAGAAAACTCACCACCACTCAAATCGGCGCCGCGCATCGAGGCGCCGTTTAAATTCGCGCCGCGCCAGCGGTTATCAAATAGCTCACACTCTTCGAGCAGTACACCATCAAAATTGCTATAGGCCAGATTGCAGCCCGTGATATAGCCACTGCAGAAGTAGCTTTTCTGGGTGATGTAATTGGTAAAACTGGCGCGATGAAAGTCGGCTCCCTGCAGGTTACTGTCACGATACTCAGCGCCAAAACAGCGGCTGCCTCTAAACAGACTCATGCTTAAGTTGCATTGTTTAAAATTGGCATTGGTCAGGGTGGCGTAACTAAAATCACAGCCAAGTAGGTCGCCACTTTCCACAAACTGACAGCGCTCAAACAGGCAATCGCTAAGATCAGCATGGTTAAAGCGGCAGCGATAGAAGTGGCAATCTTGATAGTGCTGTGCTTGTAAATCTTCGCCGCTAAAATCGTGCTCGATAAACCATTGCTCGCAAATCGCAGTCATTTTCCATCCTAGGCATGGGGTTAGTTAGGTGTAACTCAGCTTGGGTTTGGGATATTGTTCGCCCGACTTTTTGCTGGCTCGGTGATTTGGCGAGCCAAAATATAACAGGCGATCCCCATGATGGCATTGGTGATCGGCAGCGCCAGTAATAAGCCTTTTACGCCACCTAAATATGAGCCTACTGCCGCAAAGGGCAAGAGTAACAAAAACAGGCGGCTCAGGTTTAGTAGCAAAGAGCTTATCGGCCTGTGGTAAGCGTTGAGTGTGGTGGCGGTTAAAATCACCATTCCCAGCGGGCCATAGGCGGCGGGCAGGGCGATAATATAAAACGTTAGCCATTCAATTACTTGTGGGTCGCCGCTAAACAACTGCGCAATGGGGGTGGCCAAAAACAGCAGCGGTAAATAGAGTAACGTTTGAAACACCAACACAAACTTAAGCGATAGCATCAACGCTTCACGCGCTCGCTCGCGTTGACCCGCCCCTAAGTTTTGCGCCACAAACGGCACTAGGCTCGATGACAGTGCCATTACCGCAATTAACAGTACCGACTCTAAACGTGTGCCCGCGCCAAAGGCGGCCACGGCGCTATGGTCGATACGCGCTAGCATCGCCATAATCAGCGCATTGGCGACCGGGTTAAGCAGGTTCATCAGCGCCGCTGGCTGAGCAATATGCGCCAGTTGTTTCCAGTTTAGGCGCATGCGAGCTATGTTTAGCTCGGCAAATTCAACCAAATTACGTTTGATGATAAGTAGATAGCCCGATAGCGACAGCGCCACTATCCACGACACTAAGGTCGCAATCGCCGCGCCTTGTATTTCTAAGCGTGGAAATGGCCCTAGGCCGAAGATCAGCAGCGGATCGAGGATCAGGTTGATTAATGCCGCCAGCGCCATTATTTTAGCCGGAGATTTGGTATCACCTGTGGCGCGCAGTCCTTGATTGCCCACCATTAATAGCACTAGCAGTGGTGCGCCTAAGTACCACAAAAACATATAGTCGCGAATAAGCGGTAGGCTGGAGTCATTAGCGCCAAGCAAGGTAAACAGCGGCCCGATACACAGGCTGCCCACTAAGGATACCGCGGCGATTAACCAGAAAGTAAGCATTAAGGCATCGTGCAAAAACACCTTGGCTTTATGGCTGTTACCGCTGCCAATTAGGCGGCCTAAATTGGTCGACACCCCAGCACCAATGCCGATGGCGATACTGGAAATGACTAAGGTGACCGGAAAGGTAAAACTGATCGCTGCCAAGGCTTCTGTGCCTAACTGGCTGATAAAAAAGGTGTCCACCAGACTAAACCCCAGAATGGTTAAGATACCAATCAGGTTCGGGAGGCTCATATTTAGCAGTACACGACCGATAGGCTGGCTGAGCAGCCCGTGTCTGTCTCTCATTACGGTGGATTGCCTAGATTACAGAAGGAGGGCAATTCTAGCAGGATTGACCGATTTTTAATAAAACCCAGTTAAAAAAATCAGATTTTTTTTTGTAAAGCCCTTGGATCTTGTCACACCTACCCCCATATAACCAATCATCACTCGGCATAACTACTTTGTGTCGTCTTTATTTGTAAACCGCCAACGTTTGTTGGGCAAGAAAATCATTAGGAGAGTCCATAGATGAATATTCGTCCATTACATGACCGTGTCATCGTTAAGCGTTCAGAAGTTGAAGCAAAATCCGCCGGTGGCATCGTACTCACAGGTAGTGCAGCCGAGCAATCAACTCGCGGTGTTGTACTTGCAGTAGGCAATGGCCGAATTCTTGAAAACGGTACTGTTCAGCCACTTGACGTAAAAGTCGGCGACACAGTTATTTTCAACGAAGGTTATGGCGTGAAAAAAGAGAAGATCGACGGCGAAGAAGTCTTGATCCTATCTGAAGCAGATTTAATGGCTGTAGTGGAATAATCCACTAAGTTACTCACTATCCCAGTTAAACAAAAATTTTATTAAAGGATATTAACATGGCAGCTAAAGAAGTACTTTTTGGTAATGACGCGCGCGTAAAAATGCTAGCCGGCGTAAACGTACTAGCTAACGCAGTTAAAGTTACCCTAGGCCCTAAAGGTCGTAACGTTGTTTTAGATAAGAGCTTCGGTTCACCACTTATCACTAAAGACGGTGTGTCAGTAGCAAAAGAGATCGAACTAGAAGACAAGTTCGAAAACATGGGCGCACAAATGGTGAAAGAAGTTGCTTCTAAAGCCAACGATGCTGCCGGTGACGGTACCACCACTGCAACAGTACTAGCGCAAGCGATTGTCACTGAAGGCCTAAAAGCCGTTGCAGCGGGCATGAACCCAATGGATCTTAAGCGTGGTATCGACAAAGCGGTTATCGCAGCCGTTGCCGAGCTTAAAAACCTATCTCAAGAGTGCAGCGACACTAAAGCGATTGCACAAGTAGGTACCATCTCTGCTAACTCTGACGAGTCAATTGGTGAAATCATCGCAACAGCGATGGAGCGCGTAGGTAAAGAAGGCGTTATCACTGTTGAAGAAGGTCAAGCACTCGAAAACGAACTTGACGTCGTTGAAGGTATGCAGTTCGACCGTGGCTACCTATCTCCATACTTCATCAACAAGCCAGAAACCGGCAGCGTAGAGCTAGAAAGCCCATACATCTTGTTGGTTGATAAGAAGATCTCTAACATCCGTGAATTGCTACCTATCCTTGAAGGTTTAGCTAAAACGGGTAAGCCTCTGCTTATCGTTGCAGAAGATGTTGAAGGCGAAGCACTAGCCACATTGGTTGTAAACAACATGCGCGGCATCGTTAAAGTGGCTGCTGTTAAAGCACCAGGTTTTGGCGACCGTCGTAAAGCAATGTTACAAGATATCGCTATCCTAACTGGCGGTACTGTTATTGCTGAAGAGATTGGCCTAGAGCTTGAAAAAGCCACCCTAGAAGACCTAGGTACAGCTAAGCGCGTTGTTATCACTAAAGATGACACCACCATTATCGACGGTAACGGTGAGCAAGAGCAGATCCAAGCTCGCGTAGCACAAATTAAAATTCAAGCTGAAGAATCAACTTCTGACTACGACAAAGAGAAACTACAAGAGCGCATGGCTAAATTGGCCGGCGGTGTTGCAGTGATCAAAGTGGGCGCAGCCACTGAAGTTGAAATGAAAGAGAAAAAAGCCCGCGTAGAAGATGCACTACACGCGACCCGCGCCGCTGTTGAAGAAGGCGTAGTAGCAGGTGGTGGTGTTGCACTAGTACGTGTTGCTAGCAAGATTGGCGACGTAGAAGTGGCTAACGAAGACCAAAAGCACGGCGTGGTTATCGCCCTACGTGCTATGGAAGCGCCACTACGTCAAATCGCGACTAACGCAGGTGAAGAAGCGTCAGTTGTGGCTAACAACGTGAAAAACGGTACTGGTAACTACGGTTACAACGCAGGTAACGACACTTACGGTGACATGCTAGAGATGGGTATTCTTGACCCAACTAAAGTAACTCGTAGTGCGCTACAGTTTGCGTCATCTATCGCAGGCCTAATGATCACCACCGAAGCTATGGTTGGCGAATTGCCACAAGACGCTGGTGCTGACATGGGCGGCATGGGTGGTATGGGTGGTATGGGCGGTATGGGCGGTATGATGTGATCCTAGCTGGTTAAAATCGTCTATAGCGGTGTTACCTTACCACTCGTTTAAGAGAACTAAACGTCGTGGCAAGAAGCCTTGCTCTAGAGCGATTTTTCCTGCGCTAGAACATCTGTTCCATAGGCCTTAGTTCTTAGTTCGCTAAGAATTACACCTAAAAAGAAACCCCGATACTGTTAACAGTATCGGGGTTTTGTTTTATGTGCTTATTGCAAACTTCGTTTGACGAAAAGTCGTGGCGCTTCGCCCTCTACCTCTATTTGGTATAAAGGCGGGTTGACGCCCAATGAACTAGAGCCTTTGTTCTGGTTAAACTCTAAGGTGGTGGGCAATTTTAGTTGGCCATGACACTCAGTTTGACCATACCTATATGGGGATAGCTAATCGTTTGTATATTGCTGAAGTCAGGTTATCATTGTAACTATCTAAATAGATGAATAATTTTATACTTGGTGGTGTAAAACCCCACGTAACCTAAAGAGACATTCACATGAGAAAAATAATACTGGGTTTGGTTTTGATTGCTGTGACGGGTTGTTCAAGCAATGGTCTAACAACGCTAAAGCAAATGGATCCTAACTTTGAAAAAGAAATCGTGATGACAAACGATCCTGATCAAACCGCAAAAGTTAGGAGCATTGTTACTAACTGGATGGTCGATAATGGTTACAATGTATCTAAGGTAACAGCAAGCCCAAATGCTCAGTTAGACGATGATCAAGTGATGTTTGAATTCAATGCTAACTGGTGGTGGGACATGGCAACTTATATGCGTTACGTAAACTTAGATGTTACTGATAGTAAAGGAAGGAAAGTGGCTGAACTTGATTTCGATTCAGTAAGGTATGGTGGTATTGATAAGTTTGGAAACGCAGAAGCAAGATTAAATCTAATTATGGAAGTATTTTTCCAAAAGATTTCAGTACAAGATGCTGAACGTCAATTAGAGCATGGTAAAGATAGAAGTACTAAATTAGCACCGACCTGTGCTTACGACTGCTAGCAAATGACGGTTAGACAAATTGTTTTGCTACCATCGAAGTTGTAAAGCTTTTTGTGTAAAAAGGACTGGTGAGTGAGCAGCGTTGCTTCACCACTCCGAATGGTTGAAAGCAGAAAGCTAAACGTCGTGGCAAGAAGCCTTGCTCTAAAACGATTTTTCCTGCGCTAGATAATTGTGTTGGTCTTAGCTCAAAAGCTTAGAACCTAAAGATAAAAGCCGATACTTTGAGTATCGGCTTTTTTGCATCCGTTGCGGAGAAGAAAGGGTTGAGTCTTACAAATCAGTTTATCTCGCATAGACTTAATAAAGAGTGTGCACAGTGAATGGTATTGTGCGCAAATAAGTTGTGTGCAATTTACTTGTGAGGTAAGGTTGGCTGTGCCTGTGACTGTGCCTGTATGAGTGCAAGTTGCAAGTGTCATGCCGGTTCGGGATAGTGCCGTAAACCGGTTTAATTGCGCCATAGCCGAAGGTGCCAGCAGGTCGAGATCGCAGGTGATCCAATGGATATCTGTCGTAAAACAGATGTTAAGTCAGATTTTTAATCAGCTTTAACAATAGGAAATACCATGAAAGCAGCAATAATGATTGGCCAAGGTGCGATACTTTTGTGCATCGCATTGATTAGCAGTAATACGATCTATGCCGCAACAGTGTCTGAAATAGCTGTGCCTGAAGCAGCCGCGCCTGAAATAGACGCTGTGGTGGTTAATGTCGATGCTAGCAGCTTTACTTGCATACGCGACATGACGCCAGTGCGCCATTTTTATGTTGATAATCTGCTGGGCAACATTGACGGCACCTTGGCCGCGGCTAATTCGCCAGAGGGCGCAATCTACCCAACAGGCTCTGTGGTGCAACTGGTACCGACTGAGGTGATGGTCAAGCGCGAGCCGGGTACCTTTGCGGCCACCAATGATTGGGAATTTTTTGAGTTAGAAGTCGATGAAAATGGCTCTACCATTGCCAAGCGCGGTTTTGTTGATGTGGTCAATCGCTTCGATGGTAACTGCTTTGCGTGTCATGTGCCCGCTAAAGAGAAGTGGGACTTTATTTGTGAGTCAGGCCACGGCTGCGAACCGATTCCTATCGACCATAAAATGACGGGGGCCTTGCAGCGCTCAGATCCACGTTGTGGCGAAACGGCGCTAGAGTCTGGTGATTCTATGGCGCTATTAAAGCTTAACCTGATGATGGGTGCTGGCCTAACGAAGAAGTGGTTTGAAGATCTGTTTTAACGCAGCTTAATTAGGCTGCCGTTAATGATGCCTAAGGGAGTTAAGGCGACGAGCAGATAGGCTATGGCGGGCCTGCGGTGCTATGGGGTTTGAGCCTAATCTTGCGGTGAGCATCCCCTGACTGAGGAGATGTATTACGCGCGCTCGCACCTTCTCGCACCTTAGCGATAACGCGTTACTTCTGCTTACGAGGCTGGGCGCTCTTGCGGCCTAGGTTAACGAAACCAGGTTAAATATCCATCCCATGACGGTGAATGAGATTAACAGCAGGGTAAACAGTAGGGCGAGCAAGCGCCACTGCATCACCTGTTTTAACATCACAAATTCCGGAAAGCTGGCGGCAACCGTGCTCATGCAGAAGGCTAGTGTAGTGCCTAATGGCACGCCTTGTAGCAGCAAACTCTCTAATACCGGGATGACGCCAGTAGCGTTGGCATAGAGCGGAATGCCCATTAATACCGCAAGAGGGACAGACCACCATTGACCGTCACCGAGATTAGCTTGTAACCAGCCCGCAGGTACAAAACCATGCAGCGCGGCGCCAATACCTACACCGATAATGACCCATTTCCATACTCGGCCAAAAATCTCACTGGTTTCCGATTTGGCAAACTGATGCCGCTGCTGCCAACTTACCGCGCTAGCAGACTGGCTTGCCGATGTGGCAGTGTTTGTCGAGCTAGCTTGTTGTCCTCTAGCATACGCTTTGGCCGCTAGGGGTTGTAGCCAGCGCTCCGCTTTTAACAGGTCGAGTAGTGCGCCGCCTAGCATGCCGATAGCGATCCCCGTTAAGGCATATAACAGGGTGATTTTTAAACCTAATAGGCTAAACAGTAATAGAATAGCGACTTCATTAATCAGCGGCGAAGTCAGTAAAAAAGCCATGGTGATCCCGATGGGGATCCCCGCAGAGGTAAAGCCCAAAAAAACCGGAATACTGGAGCAAGAGCAAAAAGGCGTTATGGCACCAAACCCCGCGCCGAGGCCATAGCCGACCACTTTGGGTTTACCCGACAGGTAGTCTCTTACCCGTTCAACATTTAGCGAGGCGCGTAACCATCCAATGGCATAAATCATCACGATAAGTAGCGCAAAAATCTTACTGGTGTCTTCAACAAAGAAGTGCAGCGCTTGTCCTACTTGGGTTTGGTTGGATAAACCAAACGTATCGTAGACTAGCCAATCGGCAAACAGTGAAAACCAAATTAACATTGGTCGACCTCGCTAAAGGATTAGATACAACCCGCTATGTTATGGGTTAATAGCTTCTCTATTTCAGCGTGAGAAGGCACATTACCAGAGCAGACAACTACGCCGTCGATGACGATGGCGGGAGTCGACATCACACCATAATCTAAAATGGTGGCCATATCGGTCACCTTTTCAAGCTCGATGGTTAGCGATAAATGATTCGCGACCTGCTCTACGTCGGCCGCCAAATTAGTACATTTTTTACAGCCACTTCCTAATATTTCAATTTTCATGTTGTTACCTTGTTTACGTGTGTTTGGGGTTATTGAGTGTTCGAGAAGATTGAAGCAGTGAGGTTTGTGCTTGGGCATTTTTTTCCAGCACGGTTTCGACGCAGCCAACCATCTTCAATAGACAGGGAGTTTCCAGTCGGTAGTAGATCTGTTTGCCGTCGCGGCGACTACTGACGATACCCACCTGTTTTAAAACTGAGAGGTGTTTTGAGACGGTTGAGATATCGGCGTTGATACCATAGGTGAGCTCGCAGACGCATCGCTCTTGCTGCTGTATTTGCTCTAGCAGCCATAGTCGAGTGGGGTGTGCTAATGCCTTGAGAACCGCTGCACGGGCATTAAGCCTAAGCTGTTCTTGTTCGGTCATATGGATCTCCGCGTTGTTGGCTGCTTTGATATTATTTTTATTTTGTCATTTGGCATAATAGGCAAATGTTTTTTAATCGCGCAAGTATTGAGCAAGTTGTTGAGTCATTATTGTGATGAAGTAAACATTTTATGCTGATGGGAGATGGGGGATGCGTGTTGGCCTAACAAAGGCATGGGTCGAAGATCTGCTTTAAGGCAATCAAGCTGTGATGAATCAAGATAATAAGTGACTCAGAATCAACGTGTTCATCATGTAACGGTTCGTCGGCTCAAGCGACGTTTCTATCAGTTAACGTATTGTGTTTATGGTTTCGGCATTCAACTAGTGTGGCTTTGGCGCTTGGGAAGGTGAGGGGAGTCAAAAGGGCTGAGCCTTTAGGTTTAACCGAGCCGCTAACAAGCTTGCAACCCGCTGTAAACATGGGGTGTAGGCCAATGGCCTATTGGGCCTTCGGTTTTATTCCTACGGCCAAATGTGTTAAAATGCCGCCCTTTTTTACAGCCTCAGCCTTTACAACGTCACTAACATGTCTTTGCAATAGACGAGGAAAACTCACTGGTTCAGTTCAAAATATGTGGCGCTTAACGGGCCCATTTTATGGCTGACGATGACAAAAGCGAATCCTTAATGTCGAATTTGACGCAATCTGCTGCTCGTAAATCAACAGATGAAAACTACCTTGCTACCCATCCCCCCGAACGAAGTGCAACGTCAACCACGTTAAACGCCTTTTCCAGTCCTGTACTCTGGTTAAGTGGCGGCTTTCTCGTTCTCTTCGTACTGCTTGCTGTTTTCGATACTCCTACTCTGTCCAGCCTTGTTCAAGTTGGATTTTCAAAAGTCACCCAATGGTTTGGCCCATTCTGGCAAGTGCTGTTGCTGGCTAACTTTATTATTGGTCTTTATTTAGCGTTTGCCCGAACTGGTGACGTTAAGCTGGGTAATCGTGAGACGCCTGAAATTGATACCTTTAAATGGTTGGCGATTGTGCTATGCACCCTATTAGCCGGTGGCGGCGTTTTTTGGGCGGCCGCCGAGCCAATTGCTCATTTTGTCTCATCCCCCCCTTTTTACGGTGAAGCGCAAGGTCGAAGACTGGCGATCAATGCCTTGTCGCAATCATTTCTCCATTGGGGCTTCCTGGCATGGGCGATCCTCGGTAGCTTAGCGGCTATCGTTTTGATGCACCTGCATTATGACAAAGGCTTGCCATTACAGCCACGCACCTTGTTGTACCCGATTTTTGGCGATAAAGCCCTTAATGGCTGGATTGGCACCTTAACCGACACCTTTTGTATTATTGCGGTAGCTGCGGGCACCATTGGCCCTATTGGTTTTCTTGGCCTACAAATTAGTTACGCGCTTAATGCGCTATTTGGTGTGCAAGATACGCTCATCACCCAAAGTTTGGTGGTGCTGTTTGCCATTGCTATGTATACCTTGTCGGCGTTAAGTGGCCTTAGCCGCGGTATTCAACTGGTGAGCCGCTATAATATTTTGCTGGCCGCTGCGCTTATTATTTTCATTCTATTATTTGGCCCTACCAGCTTTATTATTGATGGCTACATGCAGGGCGTGGCGCGAATGGTTAATAACTTTGTGCCTATGTCGCTTTATCGAGGCGATAGCAACTGGCTCAGTTGGTGGACAGTGTTTTTCTGGGGTTGGTTTATTGGCTATGGCCCTATGATGGCGATCTTCATTGCGCGTATTTCTCGTGGGCGTACCATTCGCCAAATGATCTTATCCATCTCTATTATTGCCCCGTTGATCACCTGCTTTTGGTTTAGCATTGTGGGTGGTTCAGGGCTGGCGTTTGAACTGGCTGAGCCCGGCATTATCTCTGCGGCATTTGAGGGCGGCAATTTGCCTGGAGCCTTGCTGGCGATAACTTCACAGCTGCCGATGCCATCAGTCACTGCGATACTGTTTTTAATCCTCACCACCACCTTTATCGTCACTACGGGTGATTCGATGACTTATACCATTAGTGTGGTGGTGACGGGCTCTACCGAGCCAAGTGGGGCCATGCGTGCGTTTTGGGGGTTGTTAATGGGGCTGGTTGCTATCGCATTGATCTCAATGGGCTCTGGCGGGATCTCCGCCTTGCAATCCTTTATTGTGATCACCGCCGTGCCGGTGTCATTTGTGTTGTTACCTTCATTGTGGCAAGCGCCCAAGATGGCTAAAGCAATGGCGGAGCAACAATTTGGTAAGGCATCACTTATCCCTGCCCAAGCCAATAAATCCAGATAGGTGAGTTTAGCGTCAGTTGTTACTAAAAAGCCCCGCTACTTAATGGTAGCGGGGCTTTTTAGTCTCTAAGGGCGCAGCGTAGCAATTTTAATCTCCACCTCAGGTTGCTTGATTACACTTGGTGGTTCAATTACCTATCATAGACAGTTAACTGCGGGGATTTATCATCATGGGGACACAAAATTCACAATCTAAGGGCCGTAAGCCTTGGGTGGCTATTGGTGTTGTTGTATCCATAGGGCTACTGCTTTGGTTGTTGTTAACCATCATGCCTAAAGGGTTTAAGACCACTCACGAGCAGATAGGTACAGGTAAGCCGGCGTTGGTGTTTGTCTATGACCCCAATCTCGCATCGAGTAACAGCCAGACTGAGCAGATGAATGAAGCGCGTGCTCATCTTGGTGATAACGTCTTATTTCTTCTTGCTAGAGTGGGCACTCCAGAGGGTGAGCAGTTAATCGCGAAACACAATGCCGGCCCGGCTGAACTTTTGCTCTTTGATGCTTCGGGCAACCTCATTAAAAGACAATTTGGGGTGATAAATGCGAACCAATTAATGCAGTGGATGCGCTAGTAACATCGCTCTTTACGTGAGTTGTTGTTCATTATCTTGCGAGAGCATACCGCATTAGCCATCAAACCGTGGGCGCACACCTTAACAGGCGCCCAGGTTATCGGTTGTAAACTCAGTCGTGGCTGTTTACCAAGCGATGATATATGGTCAGGCTAAGTCTGTTTTTTCTATTTTAAAACAACAATATACACGATTTTAATTGGCCTTGACATCGAATGTAGCGTGGCAATAGGCGCTAAGATGTAGGGCTTGCCGAATTAAATTCATCGCTCAATTTTCCTCTGCTCTCTATGGTGTCGCTAGCCACAATGTTATGACCTCTTGAATTACAATAGGCTTGTAGTTTGATGATTTCTTATTTTTATAGGTCATTTATTAAGGGATTATCATCAATAATAAAGAAAATTCTATTTTCTTTCGGAAATACGCAAGATTAGTAAGGTGTTGTATTTATTAACCATCAATTCCTGTTATAAATATTAGCCACTACAATCTGTAGGTTTGGGTTGGTATTCCAAGCCGTTGCAATCTTAATTTTTTGTGTACCTTGGAGCACCAAAATGAGCGCTGACATCACTCTTGAACATTTTCTGTCAACCGTTGCCGAGCGTAACCCTAATCAACCTGAGTTTTTGCAGGCGGTAACAGAGGTGTTAACCTCCATCTGGCCTTTTTTGGCGGCGCACCCAGAATATTTAGATGCCGGAATTGTAGAGCGTTTGGTTGAGCCCGAGCGGGTGATCCAGTTTCGGGTTGCGTGGGTCGATGATCAAGGCAAGGTACAGATTAACCGTGCCTATAGGGTGCAACACAGCTCGGCTATTGGCCCTTTTAAAGGCGGCATGCGTTTTCATCCCTCTGTCACTCCGTCAGTGCTTAAGTTTTTGGCTTTTGAGCAAACCTTCAAAAACGCCCTCACTACATTGCCCATGGGGGGGGGGAAGGGCGGTAGCGACTTTGACCCCAAAGGGAAAAGTGAAGCTGAGGTGATGCGTTTTTGCCAGGCGTTAATGCTTGAGTTACATCGTTACTTGGGGGCAGACACAGATGTCCCCGCTGGTGATATTGGCGTCGGTGCACGTGAAGTGGGCTATATGAACGGCATGATGAAAAAGCTGACCAATAGTGCAGAGTGTGTGTTTACTGGCAAAGGGTTGTCTTTTGGTGGCAGCCTTATCCGTCCCGAGGCCACGGGTTACGGCCTACTTTACTTTGTCGAAGCTATGCTCAGGGTCAAAGGGACCACTCTAGAAGGCAAAACCGTGTTGGTATCGGGCTCGGGGAACGTGGCACAGTACGCCATTGAAAAGGCGATGGAGATGGGCGCTAAGGTTATTACAGCGTCTGACTCAAGTGGTGTGGTATTCGATCCCGATGGCTTTACCCCAGAGAAGCTCGCTAAGTTGATGGAGATTAAAAACCAGCGCCGTGGTCGGGTTGCAGATTATGCCCATGAAATGGCATTAGAATATATCACGGGTGCGACCCCATGGCAGTTTGCCACAGAGATAGCACTACCCTGTGCGACACAAAACGAATTAAATGCTGAGCATGCCCAAATGCTGATCGATAACGGCGTACAGCTCGTTGCCGAAGGGGCGAACATGCCTAGCACTGCAGAAGCTATCGCGTTACTGCACGACGCCAAAATACTGTTTGCCCCAGGTAAGGCGGCCAATGCCGGTGGCGTCGCGGCTTCGGGCCTTGAGATGAGCCAAAATGCCCTGCGATTGAGCTGGACGCGTGAAAAGGTTGATATGCGTCTCTGTGACATTATGTATTCGATTCACGATACGTGTCAGCAATATGGCCGTGAAGGTGAGCATATTAATTATGAGTTAGGGGCTAACGTGGCAGGCTTCGTCAAAGTGGCCGATGCGATGAAGGCGCAAGGCGTTTACTAAGTGGGTTAATCAGCTGTTAAGCTTTAATAGCAGGGCCTTAGGGCCCTTTTTTGTTGTTAGTATTCACAAGGTCGCCGCTGTTGCTTATTTTTGCAGGCCCCCGTTTTTTAGCTTTGCAGGCATAAGGATAGTAAAGGTTTTTGTTATTTTAACTTTCCGAGTGTAGCTTTAGAGGAGCAGTATCGTCATAGATTGTCTAGCATTAGGGATTACTTGTCGCTATTTGTCTTTGGCTTAAATACTAATCTATAGGGTTACATTATGAATAAATCACTACTTGCTTTAGTGCTTAGCGCCGCATTGAGTTTTCAGGCGGGGGCGTGTACGGGCATCACCTTATCCACCGCAAACAATGAGCACATACAGGCTCGCACCATCGAATGGGGCGAAAGCGATCTCAATAGTAAGCTTATTGTATCGCCGCGCAATCACCTTTATACCTCGACGATGCCTAATCAAACAACGGGCTTAAGTTGGCAGAGCCAATATGGCTTTGCGGGCATATCGGTCAGTGATGACCGCTTTATCGCTGAAGGAGTTAATGAAAAAGGCTTAGCGGCCGGATTATTCTATTTTCCAAATTATGGCTCACTAGCCAAGTTCGATCCCAAGCAGACAGCAAACAACATCACCGACATGGATTTTGTGCGCTGGATGTTGAGTCAATTTGAGACCGTGGCCGAGGTCGAGGCGGCATTGGCTAATATAAAAATAGTGACCGTCTATTTTGATGAGCAAGGCAACCCATCTCCCACCGCGCATTGGCGAGTATCCGATAAGCAGGGCAATAGCATAGTGATTGAAATCATGGATCACGGCAAAATCAATATTCATAAAAACATCGCTAAGGTGCTGACGAACTCGCCCGATTATCCTTGGCAGGTGACTAATCTTAATAATTATATCAACCTTCATCCTGGTAGCAGCCCGGCGCAAAAAATTAATGATGTCACGGCGCAATCTTTTGGGGTGGGCTCCAATTTTGTGGGGTTACCTGGGGATGTCTCTCCACCATCGCGGTTTGTGCGTGCGGCGTTTTACGTTAATAGCGTGCCCAGATTAAACAGCGCCGAGCACGCGGTGTCGCAGGCTTTTCATATTTTGAATAACTTCGATATTCCAATCGGTAGCGAGTTTAACGATCCTGCACATATCCCAGACTTACCCAGTGCCACCCAGTGGACTTCGGTAATCGATCAAAGTAATGGCTTACTGTTTTATAAAACCATGCATGACAGCACCATTAAACAGGTCGATCTAAACCAGCTGGATTTTTTAGCCAAGCAGGAGCTAACGCAGCCGCTAGATAATGGCCGTTTTAACTATCAACAAGTGAGCGTCGGCCCATAGGGGGAAGGCCGCTTAGATTATATCAGGGGCGGCGCGTTGTTGATCGCCTAATCGCATAACGCCTTAGCATGTTTGCTAGGGCGTTATTGTTTTTGGCGATTTCGTCGTTCTCGCTGGCGGGCATGTTGCTCGCTTTACTCTCTCGATGGCGACTTTGCCCGTTTAAGCTTGGTTTAAGTGTTAAGTCCGATCATGCTAGGTGATAAGAATAATGCTAAAAACGTGTGATGCTTGATATCTTGTTATCAATCGCGAGCGATAAAATTAAAATAAATTGAAGGAGATAACCCGTGAAAAAAGTCGCTATTTTGCTGCTGTGTATCTTGATGCCGGTGGCGAGTGTGTTTGCCGAGCCAAGCAAGCCGCTGTCGGTCGATGTGTTGTGGCAGCTTAGCCGCATAGGTAACCCGACTATTTCGCCAAATGGCCAATACATTATTGCGCCAGTGACCCAGTACGATGTGCCCGAAGATAAGGGCTCAACTCAGCTGTGGTTGTTTAATCAAGACGGTAAAACCCAGCGTGCCATTACGGCTAAAGGGCTGCGCGTGAGTGAGCCGGTATTTTCGCCAGACAGCAGCACGCTCGCCTTCATCAGTCAGCGTGATAAAGATGAAGCAGGCCAAGTCTACTTGCTGCCACTCGATGGCCCAGGTGAAGCCCAGCGCTTGACCGATGTGCCGACGGGAGTATATGGCCTTAAATGGGTCGGCGAACACCTTTACTTTATTAGCTCAGTGTTTCCCGGTAAAAACTGGCAAGAGATGGCGGAGCAATTAACTGCAGATAAAGAGAATAAAGTCTCTGCACAGCAATGGAATGCGCTGCCCTATTCCAGCTTCGATCATTGGATTGATGAAGACCGCGAGGCACATGTTTTTCGGATTTCGGCTAAGGGAGGTAGCGTCGAGGCGGTGACTCAACCGTTAAATAAGCAACTACCACGCTCCTCACAAAGCGCGGCGAGTTACGATATTGACGTGAGCGAAGCTTGGATAGCCTTTAACGCCAATGGCTGGGACAACCAAGTTGATCCTAAAACCGATATTTTCCTTGCGAAAATTGGCAGTGGTAAAGCTGACAATATTACCGCCACTAATCAAGCGCCCGATACCAATCCTACCTTCAGCCCAGATGGCAAAACGCTCGCGTTTACTCGTCAATCTATTGATGGGTTTTATGCCGATACCGCCAAGCTGATCTTGCTGGATCTTAAGCAGCGCAAGGAAAAAGTGTTAGCCGAGAACTGGGATCGCTCGGTGGCGCGCTTTGTATGGACGCCAAACAGTAAAGGGTTTTATGCTGCCATCGATGATGCGGCGACGCGACGTATTTTTTACATTAATGCCAGCAATGGCGATGTCAAAGCCGTGACGGATGCCACCAACTTTAGCCAGCCAGCAATTGCCAATGACGGCACCTTAGTTGCGGCCAACGACAGCTTCCTGTTTCCGGCGCAGTTGGTCAGCATCAACCCTAAAAACGGTAACCGCACCCGGCTGGACCATTTCAACGATGACATCTTAGCCGATGTGGATATGGGCACCTATGAGTCTGTGATTTATAAAGGCTATGATAATCAAGATATTCAGATGTGGGTGCATTACCCACCAGGGTTTGATCGCAGTAAAAAATATCCGCTGATGATGTTAATTCATGGTGGTCCTCATAATGCGATTTCTGATGGCTTTCATTACCGCTGGAATGCGCAAACCTTCGCCTCTTGGGGCTATGTTACCGCGTGGCCAAACTTCCACGGCTCTAGCAGTTTTGGGCAAGACTTTGCCGACAGTATTAATCCCGATTGGAAAAACAAATCACTCGAAGATGTGCTCAAGGCAACCGAGTGGTTTAAGCAGCAGCCGTGGATAGATGATGAGCGGTTAGTGGCGGGTGGCGCCAGTTATGGCGGTTATTTAACGTCGATTATTTTGGGGCAAGAGCATCCGTTTAAGGCCTTGTTAATCCACGCCGCGGTGTACAACATGTATTCGCAATTGGCGGCAGATTTTGCGGTGCATAGTCCTCGTTTTGGCAATTACTGGGATAACCCAGAGATATACAAGGCGATTTCACCTCATTATGGTGCTGCAAACTTTAACACCCCCACCTTGGTTATCCACGGTCAGCTCGATTACCGCGTACCTGTGGGGCAAGGTTTCGAGTTGTTTAGAACGCTGCAGACCCGCGGCGTTGAGTCGCGCATGATCTATTTTCCCGATGAGAATCACTGGATCATGAAACCCAATAACTCCATCTATTGGTACAACCAAGTACAAGATTGGATGACTCGTTTTGCCGAGCCTGGTGCAAAGTAATATGGCTTAAGTAATATGGCTTAAGTGATATCAGAGAGTTAGGAGTTAGTGTCAGTGAGGTTTCACTGGCACAGCTCAAAAAAGGCTGCCTAAATAGGCAGCCTTTTTGTTTCATCATCGCTGGCGTTTAAGCTGAGTGTTAAGCGCAACCGATAATGGCTTATTTTTGTAGCTGAGCTTTGGCCGCTTCGACTTTAGCAAAGTCGAGCCCTAGCTCGTCTACGGCTTCTTTGATCAAGGCGGGATTTTGCATCACCAACGCCATTAGCTGTTGGAGCTTTTCGGGGGCGATACCTAGCTGACCAATGGTGCCCATCGCCATGAGTGGGTTTTCGGTCAAGGTCTGAAACAGCTCATTGATCTTTTCGTCACTAACATTGTGTTCTTTTAAAATGGCAATAATTGGGTTCATCTTGATGCCTTTGTGTAAGTGTAAAAATAAATAGGCGCTAATTTTATCACATATCGGCAGGCTGAGTAGAATAGGGCGAATGAACCCAAGGCTTAGGTTGCAATGCTGCGGCGTCGATTCTATGCTGGCTGTGGGGTGATGTTTTCAATCTGTAGCATGAGTAAGGTGTAACCATGTCTGAGCAATTTATCTGTTGGCGATGCAAGCAGCCGTTAACGGCGGTGATTTTACCTATGTCGCGGCGTGAAGAGTGTTTGGCGTGTCATGCCGATCAGCACGTGTGTAAGATGTGTGTGTTCTTTGGCGATGCGGGCCGGGGCGACTGCAATGAAGTGCGCGCTGAGTGGATATCGGATCGCGAGCGGGCCAATTTTTGCGATTATTTTAAGCCGATAACGGCCAGCGCCGCTGAGCGAAGTGCAGCCCAGAGTGATAGTGATAACGCCAAGGCGCGGGCGCAGGCACAACTGGATGCGCTGTTAAATGATGAGTTGACCATCCCCACTAAGTCAGAAGATCGCCCTAAAGAGCAACTTAAAGATAAGCCTGAAGATAAGCCCATGAGCGCCGTTGAGCTTGCCGAGCAGCAACTGCGGGATCTATTGGGCGATTAACCTCTGCGTTAATGCGTGGGTTGGGCCGTTAACTTGCTTATGCTGATGTTCACCGTGGGTTAACCCTACAAGGTGCTCCACAGCAGGCGCACACCGACCAACACCATCAAGGTTAAAATGATCTGTTTAAATAGGTGTTCACTGATCTTGTCTTGCAGGCGTAATCCCAATCTCACCCCCAGCCAAGCAACAGGGGCTAGTAGCATTGACACCCATAAATTGGCAACGTTGATCTGCCCAAGCAGGCTATAAGGGATTAATTTGACCCCATTGACCACGGCAAAAAACATCACCGCAGTGGCGAGGTATTGGCTTTTCACTAAACGCTGCGGCAGCAGGTAGGCATTTAACGGTGGCCCGCCAGCGTGGGCGACAAAACTGGTAAAGCCGGCGATGGTGCCACAGACTCGGCCAATAAAGGCAGACGGTTTATGCTCAAAACGGCCGCTGAGCAGCAAGCCATACACCCCAAATCCCAGCGATATTGCCCCTAAAATGCCGCGCAGGTATTGCTCGTTTAAATGATCAAACAGCAGATACCCTATTGCAATGCCGACAATGGCCGCTGGCAGTAAAATGGACAGTTGGCGGGCATTGTGTTTACCCCACCATGAACGAACGCTCAAAATATCCATATAAATTAACAGTGGCAGCATCACCGCCGTGGCGGCTAGGGGGCTGACAACCAAAGCCATTAAGGGCACCGTCAGTCCGCCTGCACCGCCGGCAAAACCCGACTTCGAGATGCCGGTCATTAATACGGCGGGTATCGCAACGAGCCAAAATAATGGGTCTGTTAACACGTTCGCTCCTTGATATGCCATCGGCCGTCTATAGTGCCATTGAATGAAGCTTTCACAACGGATTTTTTACTCTGGCGTCAATTGAGTCATTGGCTTGAGAGCGAGCATTGAATGGCGCATCTAATGGGCGATGCGAGGTGCTGATGGGGTTAGCGCGCTGGGGCAGTTATGATATAGCTATCGATGATCCGCTGGTACTGGTCTTCTTGTTTGAGTTGACGCAGCTGCTCAGTAAATTGCAATTGAATCACCAGCGGTACTCTGTCCTTAGCGAAGGCAAGATAGGTTGGCACCACTTCTACCGGCACTGGCAGTATTTTAATCTGTTGCTGCAATCCCAGCATATTGAGCTCATACAATATCGACAGCCGCGGCCCGATAATAATATCGATACGATTGTGGGCGAGTTTTAAGATATTTTGCCGCTGATCCGACACCATTTCTATCTTCTCAATCGCGCCACTGCGCAGTGCTTGTTGCCAGCGGTTGCCGTAGTGTGCGGCGCGCAGTGCGCCAAAACGGTAATGAGTGAGGCTGCTGAGATCGCCATTAAACTCAATGTCGGCATCATGCCTCACAAATAAACTCGTCACATCGTCGATAAGGCTTTCGCCACTAAAGGTCAGCAGGGTTTGTCGTTGTGGTGTGCTGACGATAGAAAAAATGGCATCGACTTTTTGCTGCTCGACCATTTTCATGGCGCGCGCAAAGGGGTAGAGCTGGGTGTCGGTGGTGATCCCCATGCGGGCAAAGACTGTGTTAACTATGTCGGTAGAGATCCCTTTAACCACACCGTCCTCTTGGTATTCAAGCGGCGGCATACTCAAGGTGACTAACGACAGTGGCACATCGGCAGAGACTGATGCTGTCCATAAGCTAAGCGCTGCGGCAAAGGCCTTAATGACACTGATACGCATGGTGCACAGATTTCTCCTGAAATTGGCTTAATGAACGTGACTAGTGTGCTGCACTATACAATGCTATGTGGCAGCGGATTGTAGTAGAGGATCTGCTATAACGCCTATCTTTATGCGCTGATTGTGATTGAACTAGCACTTATCTAGCACTGATATCGAGTTTTATGCTGTTGGTGATTATTTAAGCGAAGCAAGGTGACAAGTTTACCAAGCTGCGACGACAGCATGACCGCCATGCAGTGAAGTGGTGGCGCAAGATATGGCTGGCACAGAGACATTAAAAAAGGCGCTGAATGCGCCTTTTTGATGTTGCTCCCCAGTGAGTCGGCCAAGGTGGTAGCCGAACAATAAGGCCTATTCGGCTTCTTCCAGTGAATAGGGTAGGGCTTGCAAGGTCAGTTGTGAGGCTTCATCGCCTGCGATACGTAACTTGGCATCGAGCTGGGTATCGTTAGCCAATACCGCCGTCATTAGCACCTCTTGGCCGCGTTGAACCCACTCGATAATGGTTCCGGCGCGGCGATAAAGCGCATCTTCAAGGGCGATTTCAAGCTGGCTGTCGGCCGTTAATGGGCTTGATACCGTGCCGCTGACAATATATAAGGCGCGCTTATTACCGCCACGGTACTTCATGCGGGCAATGGTTTCTTGCCCCATGTAGCAGCCTTTATTAAAGCTGATGCCGTCGATGGCCTGCAGATTACACATTTGCGGCACAAATTGCCCTTGATGTGCGGCGCCAAGGTTGGGGTAACCCGCGGCGATTTCGAGCGCTTGCCATGCACTGGCATCATACACGGCTTGTGGCAACTGGCTTAGCAATGTGTCGGCTGCGCTCTGCTTTAGTACGATAATATGACGGCCAGCATCATGTAAAATCACGCCATTATCGATAGGGGTCAGTTCGCTATTTAACGCGCCAAATTGCTGGCTTAACCAGTCAGTGGCTTGCTCGCCGCTCACGCCAAGCAGTAACCAGTCTGCACTAGCATCACTCAGCTCTGCCTTGCTAAATACCGCATATTTTTGCAGTTGCGGCAGATCCATCGCCAAGGTGTCGCGAGGCATCATCATGATCAAGGCATCAGCCATGGCGAAGGTTCTGAAGCTGGCCAGCATCTTACCTTTTGGGTCGCAGTGAGCTCCCCAGCGCCATTGTTCAGCGCCCAGCGAGCTAATATCTGTGGTGACTTGGCCGTGGATAAAGCTGCGGCCTTGCTCACCCGTAACGGCAATTAAGCCTAGGTGGGTAAGGTGCGAAAAGAACAGCTCTGGGGATTGTCCGTTTAAAGGCCAGGTTGGCTGAGAAGTTGACACTGTCATGAGATAGTCCAAGAAATAAACGAATAAGAGCCACGATTGTACCGTTAATCATCGTTGGCGCAAAGGTGGTTAAGCGAAACTTACAGCAAACAATAAAGCCCCATGATGTTGATCATAGGGCTTTATTCATTTAAGTGCGTTACTCAAGGCTATCAGTGCAGTAAGCGTGCTCTGATGGTGCCTTCAATCGCCTTCATCTCTTCGAGTGCTTCGTCGGCTTGATCTGAATTCACTTCCATTACCACGTAACCAATTTCAGCCGTGGTTTGCAGGTACTGGGCGGCGATGTTGATGCCTTTTTCTGCAAACGCTTGGTTAATCTTGATCAAGATACCGGGACGGTTATGGTGAATGTGCAACAGACGGGATGCATCTTTGTGCTGGGCCAGCGACACTTCAGGGAAGTTAACTGCGGTCATGGTTGAACCGTTATCAGAGTACTTGGCCAGTTTGCCAGCCACTTCGATGCCGATATTCTCTTGCGCTTCTTGGGTACTACCGCCAACGTGTGGGGTTAGCAACACATTGTCTAAACCGCGTAATGGGCTGATAAACTCATCATCATTCGATTTAGGTTCAACCGGGAACACGTCGATAGCCGCTCCCGCAAGGCGCTCGCTACGAATTGCTTGAGCTAGGGCATCAATATCGACAACAGTACCGCGCGAAGCGTTGATCAATATGCTGCCTTGGCGCATACAAGCAAGCTCTGCTTCGGCGATCATATCTTTGGTCTGTGGGGTTTCTGGTACATGCAAGCTCACCACATCGGCTAGGGCCAATAGCTGCTCAAGCGAGTGGATTTGCTGCGCATTACCCAGTGGCAATTTATCTTCGATGTCGAAGAACACGACGCGCATACCTAAGGTCTCTGCCAAAATGCCCAGCTGAGTACCAATGTGGCCGTAGCCGATAACGCCTAAGGTTTTACCGCGGGCTTCATAGCTGCCAGCGGCGCTTTTGAGCCAACCACCACGGTGGGCGATAGCATTACGCTGTGGGATACCACGTAATAGCATGATGATCTCACCCAATACCAACTCTGCGACGCTGCGCGTGTTAGAGAAAGGCGCGTTAAAAACCGGGATCCCCAGTTTTTCGGCCGTGGCGAGATCAACCTGATTGGTTCCGATACAGAAGCAACCAATGCTAACTAATTTATCAGCGTGCTTAAGTACGGTTTCAGTCAGTTGGGTACGGGAGCGAATACCGACGAAATGAGCATCTTTAATCGAGGCTAATAGCTCCTCTTCTCCTAGTGATGCCTTATGGTATTCAATGTTGCTGTAGCCGGCGCGTTTGAACACATCTACCGCAGATTGATGGACGCCTTCCAACAGCAGGATCTTAATTTTATCCTTGTCTAGCGAGTGTTTCGCCATGATTTGGGTACCCTCTTTATCGGTTGTTGCTATATATTGGTCATTATTTGGTTGTTGACAGCTAAAGCCCTCTCAAAATAGCACTATTTTTAGTCAGTGTGGAGGGCTAGATGGCTAAAGTCATTATTTTGATATTAAAACAATATCATCTAAGGAGTTCCAATTTTGAATAAAAGTATTATCTGGCTCATCATTTTTTTCGCTGTCTTCATCTGGTCGGCGATTGAGCCCAAAGATACCTTTACCTGGTTTTTGGAAGTGTTGCCAGCACTGATCGCGCTGCCCGTATTGTATTTTACGCGCAAGCGCTTCCCATTAACATCATTGGCTTACAGTTTGATTCTGATCCATGCGGTCATTTTAATGGTGGGCGGCCATTACACTTATGCCGAAGTTCCGCTGTTTGATTGGGTCGCCGAGGTGATGGGCAGTGATCGTAATAATTATGACAAAGTCGGCCATTTCGCCCAAGGGTTTATTCCAGCATTGTTGGCCAGAGAAGTGCTGCTGCGTAATGAAGTATTAAAGCCCGGGGCTTGGTGTGGCTTTTTAGTCTGCTGCTTTGCCTTAGCCTTGTCGGCATTTTATGAGCTTATCGAATGGTGGGTGGCGGTCTTGTCTGGTGAAAATGCCGAGGCGTTTTTGGGCACCCAAGGTTATGTGTGGGATACCCAGTCGGATATGGCGATGGCGCTGCTGGGGGCAATTGTCAGTGTGTTGTTGTTATCACCTTGGCATAATCGTCTGCTGCAACAGTTTAAACCCACTCGCTAAGCTGTTTGATATTTCAGGTGAACGATAAACTTAACAGGCTAAGACTGAACCCTAGTGTTGGCCTCAGTCGTTAGTCGTGGTGGTTTTAGCGCATCTGATTTAAGTCGGCCACTAAGGTTATCTATGCCATTAATGTGCCGAAGCTAGCGCTATGTATTGATTGCCTTTGCTTTGATTTTAGTTTGTTGGTATTTTATTTTTTTGCTTAATTTTCTGGAGCCTATGAATACGTTACCTGTGTGGCTGTCTGGGTTAATGGAGATGTTGTAATTACTCAGGAATGTTTACTCGATATCAATCGAGTTGGCGAAATCTAAATCAAGGAGGATTTGATGGATAAAATTGACGAGCTAGTATTTTTACATCAATTATCGAGTCCATGTGAGCTAGGAATATGGGCGCAGTCACTCGGATTAAGGGTGCGGATTGTACATCAGGTCGATGAGCTTGAGCCCGATCCACAACGCAATAGTTTCTATTTTATTGGTCAACAAGGCGCCGCTGTCGATAAGGATGGTATGCCGCTGATTGTGCCTCACTTACTGCCTTATGTGCCGCTGGCATTGTATCTGGTCGATCGCCATGCTATCGACGCCGAAGTGGCATTATTGCAAGGTGTGCAAGGGTTATTGTTTAGCGATGATCGCCAAGATCTGCAACTCATAGGTCTACATGAAATGCTCCGCCATGAACTTTGGTACGACAGAACCTTGCTATCGAAAGTGCTGCGCCGCTTTATCAATCCCCAACAAAATCCGCAATCTTTAGATCAAGAAACGGTTAGCGCACTGCAAAAGCTAACGGGTCGTGAACGCACGATCATCGAATTGGTCTCCAGTGGCGCCCGCAATAAAGAGATCGCCGCCCACCTGTTTATCAGTGAACACACAGTGAAAGCGCATATCTCGTCGATTTTTCGTAAGACCCAGTCGCGCAACCGCGTCGAATTACTGCGTTGGTCACAGGCGAATGCCGCCTATTTTGAGTGTTGTTGACTAACGGCAAGGGGCTTTCTTTTATGCATGGTGAGTGGCTGTTGCTCACTCTTTATGCCGCAATTCACAACTCTATTACCGCGAGTATGGTCTGAAAAACGCTAAAATTACGTAATTAATTTACCAAATAGGAATATTTAGATCGTTATTTTGCCTTTTATAGACGGTTTTTACTTGTCACGAGAAGGCGCTATTGATGGTGTAATTGTTCTTTTTTGGGTTTCATTTGTTGTGTTAAGGTTTGTTTGTGGTTATTTTGGTTTTAATCTTGTTTTAAGTTTGGTGTTTAAAAGTCGCTTTTTACCTGACCTTTGGTTACCTATCCCGCCTATTTCCAATAATGTTTTTTTCTATGATGCAGGGTGCTTGTCACGCTGAGATTGCTCGATACACTGCTACCACATAATAAAATTATTGGTAAAAAATGTATGGAAGTTTTCATCAGTTTGTTGGGGATGCTCGCCTTAATGGGCTTAGCGGTATTATTTTCTGAACGCCGCAGCGCCATTAACCCGCGCACCGTTCTAGGCGCGCTGGCGTTCCAAGTCGCATTTGGCGCGTTTGTAATGTATGCCCCTATAGGTCAAAGCATGCTCGATAGCGCCTCAAACGGCGTAATGCATGTGATCAACTATGGTAATGAAGGCTTAACCTTTGTGTTTGGCGATCTGGCCAAATTCAGCGTGGGCTTTATCTTCTTTATCAATGTGCTGTGTATTGTGGTGTTTATCAGTTCGTTGATTGCCGTGCTGTACTACTTAGGTGTGATGCAGTTGGTGATTGGCCTAATTGGTGGTGCCCTGTCTAAGTTATTGGGTAGCAGCCGCGCCGAATCACTATCGGCCACCGCGAATATTTTTGTTGGTCCCATTGAAGCGCCTTCGATGGTGCGTCCATTTGTGAAGCACATGACTCGCTCTGAGTTGTTTGCTGTGATGACAGGTGGCCTAGCTTCGGTTGCTGGCGGCACCATGATTGGTTATATCCAGATGGGTGTCGATGTTAAATATGTACTGACCGCTGCCTTTATGACCGCGCCAGCTGGCCTATTGTTTGCCAAGTTGATGTGGCCAGAAACAGAAACGCCGATCAACGACATCAAAAAAGTGATGGACGAGCAGGAAGATAAGCCTGCAAACGTACTCGATGCTGCAGCCAGTGGCGCAGCAATGGGGATGCAACAGGTACTCAACGTGGCTGCCTTATTAATGGCCTTCGTTGGGTTAATTGCGCTACTTAATGGTTTGATTGGTGGCATGGGGAGCTGGTTTGGTTATGGCGACCTTACCATGCAAGCCATCTTGGGCTATTTGTTATCGCCTTTAGCTTGGATCATGGGTGTGCCTTGGAGCGAGGCGATCCAAGCGGCATCATTTATCGGCCAAAAAATGGTGATCAATGAGTTTGTTGCCTATATCGACTTCCTTAAAGTGGCCGATGATCTGTCGGTTAAAACCCAAATTATTATCAGCTTTGCCCTATGTGGCTTTGCTAACATTGGTTCGCTGGCTATGGTGATAGGTGGCTTGGCTGCCTTATGCCCTGAACGTCGTCACGACATCAGCGCCATGGGCATGAAGGCGCTTATCGCCGCGGCATTAGCTAATTTGATGAGCGGCACCATTGCCGGTCTACTATACAGCCTAGCGGGCTAATGATTCAGAGTGCTTGTCGCTGCGCGGCAGGCCATTTATTGATTGGAGAGACAAATGACCCCACATATTAACGCGCCAACAGGTGCATTTGCGAAAACCGTGTTAATGCCTGGTGACCCGCTACGTGCTAAATACATTGCCGAGAACTTTCTCGAAAATCCTAAGCTTGTGACTGATGTGCGCAACATGTTGGGTTATACCGGCGAGTATCAAGGCAAGCCAATTTCAGTGATGGGCTCAGGCATGGGCATTCCTTCTATCTCTATCTATGCCAAAGAGTTGATCACCGAATATGGCGTCGAAAACATCATTCGCATCGGCTCTTGTGGCGCGATTAGTGACAAGATTAAGCTGATGGATGTGGTTATCGCGATGGGCGCTAGCACAGATTCTGCAGTCAATCGTAGCCGTTTTGCCAATACAGATTTTGCCATGATTGCCGATTTCAACTTGTTGAGCCTTGCCGTCGATGCCGCGAAACAACAAGGCGCTAACTATCATGTCGGCAACTTGTATTCGTCGGATCTGTTTTATAGCAGCGACGAGTCGCGTTACGACTTGATGGAGAAATATGGCATCTTAGGTGTCGAGATGGAAGCGGCTGGTCTATACGGCGTTGCGACCGAATATGGCGCTAAAGCACTGGCGATGATGACAGTGACTGACCATATTCGCCAAGGGTTGCACCTGACTGCTGAAGAGCGTCAAGAAACCCTTAATGAGATGATTAAGCTGACACTAGAAGCGGTTAGTCACTTAGACTAAGTCGCGACTGACATCAGCTAAGCACTTAAGCTTATCAAACATAAAAAGGCCTTGTGACAAGGCCTTTTTTTGTGCCCAGATATTACTGGCTTGCAGATAATGTTGATGACTCAATAGGCCAAAGTATTTGAGATATCCGCAGTTTTTACATGATAAGCCGCTCGGTTAGCGGTTTAAACTTTAGCAATGACGCAGTAGACTAGCGTTTATTATCATTGAAATGGAATATCAGATGAGCATTTGGTTTAGACCCATTACCCTAGAAGATTGCGCCAAATTAGATGCTGGCATGCATGGCAAAGGCACCTTGATGCAGACCATGGGCATTAGCATTACAGAGATAGGCGATGACTACATGACAGCCACCATGGCTGCGACCCCCGCAATTCATAACCCATTGGGGATAGTGCATGGCGGGGCTAATGTTGCCTTAGCCGAAACTGTCGCCAGTTATGCGGCGAACTTTGCGGTCGATTTTGAGCAGTATTACTGCGTCGGGCAAGAGATCAACGCCAACCATCTTAAGGCGTCTCGTAACGGCGTACTTACCGCCACCGCTAAGCCTGTGCACTTAGGCAAACGCAGTTCGGTGTGGGAAATTCTGATTCATAACAGCGCCGGTGAACTCTGCTGTATTTCACGCATGACAGCGGCGGTCGTTAAGCGTTAACTTGAGCGCTTAATTTGCGCTCGGTAACCTAGATCAGGTAGCGTTGTCTGGAAGCGTTAGGCGTGCTCTGAGATATCAAACCCACTCGCCAAATTGCAGGTATGATTGTGGCTGGTATAACGGGCAGCACTAAAGGAGGTTAAGTCTAAGTCAGCATTGGGATAAATCACTGCATCGAGTCTTGGCGCCTTGCTATCGCTTTGCGCTTATGGTGTCCATAATAAGGATATTCACTGTTACCTCAATGGAGCGTGTATGGATAATGCAACGATATGGGAATGGGTTGGCTACTTAGCCTCTGTTGTGGTCGCCATTTCACTGATGATGGCGAATATTAAAAAGCTACGCTGGTGGAATTTAATTGGCGCCGCCTTGTTTGTCGCCTACGGTGTGGCGATTGAAGCTTATCCCGTCGCCTTAGTGAACTTCTTTATTGTGCTGATTGACGCTTATTATTTGGTTAAGCTCTATCGTAAGCCACCAAGCGTTACCCCAAATACCCAGTGATTGAGCTGGTTACCTTAGCAGCCCGTATGGATGTGCAGTACTTTGCTTAATCCCGCGCTAGGCTGATAAGGCCTACTCAGTAAAAAAGCCAGTGGCATATGCCACTGGCTTTTTTATTATTTTGTTGGCTCACCGCTTAAAATAGCAGAGTGGCCAATCCTAGTAGGGCAAAGAGTGCGGCGCAGCCACGATGGATCCAGACCATAGGCAGCTTGTCGGCGCTAAAGTGGCCGGCAATCACCACTGGCACATTGGCTAGCATCATCCCGAGTGTGGTGCCGACAACCACCAAGGCGAGGGCGTCATATTTAGCCGACAGTACTATGGTGGCTATCTGAGTTTTATCACCCATCTCGGCTAAGAAAAACAGCACAAAGGTGGCAATAAAGGGACCCATCTTATAGAAGCGGCTCTCTTCGGCGTCGACTTTATCGGGCACTAATACCCACAGCGCGATGGCAAAAAAGGAGCCTGCGACAATATAGCGCGCAAGATCTGGGCTGATCCAGTTGATGGCCCATTGGCCCAGCCACGCAGCAGCAAAGTGATTGGCAAGGGTCGCGAGTAAGATGCCTAAAATGATGGCGGTTTTATTTCTAAAGCGGGCGGCTAGGATTAATGCTAGCAGTTGAGTTTTATCACCAATTTCAGCAATTGCCACGGTGAAGGTTGACGCAAGTAGAGCTTCCATGAGGGTTCCTTAGGGGGCAAAAAATCCAAGCACAGTCCGCCGCCCCCTAAATTTGAGCGGTAACCGTGCTTAGGTCTTGCCGGGTAATACGCTAGCCAATATTGGCTATGCCTATTACTGTGAGCACCATGGCATAAGGCCAAGTATGTTGATACTCACCCATGACTCATTATATAAGCCACGTTAGCTACTCCCCTAAAGCAGTGGCGGCAGATTATACGGATCTAGGTTTATTAGGCAAGTCAGGCGGGCCGTTTTTTTGCAAAAAGCTGTATAGTTGTAATGGTGCTGTATTACGCTTGTTTAGTGGATATTGCCGGGGTGTATAAACTTGCTTTTGTTGCTGAAGTTGGCTTGTGCGCTGCGTTCGGCTCTGATAAGGTCGCTAGCAGTCATATTAAAATTGTAAAGGTAGTGATGAAAAAAGCCTATCGATATTTTTACCGATTTATACCGCCTCAGCGGCTTAGTTAAATAGATATTGGTAAAAATGATCATGTTAGCTAAGTTGTTGGGGCCCAACCATATCGCAGTAAGGTGCAGATGCACTAGACGATGGGGAGGCTTACAGTGGGTGCTACATGTTGCTAAAAATCCTCTTTCAATTGTCGTTCAAATCTGACCTTCCAACTCTTATAAAAATTAAAAACAGGACAATCTTGTGAATTCAAAAATGCTTGGTTCTATAGCCATTGTTGCAGGGACGGCAATCGGTGGGGGAATGTTGGCTTTGCCTCTGGCGACGGCGGCGTTAGGTAGCGTGGCTGCCATGGCTTTATTGGTGGTGATTTGGGGCGTATCGGCTTATACATCGCTGTTGATGTTAGAAATTAATCTTCGCTCTGGGGTGGGTGACAATGTGCATGCCATCACAGGTAAAACCTTAGGTAAAGTGGGTCAACTTGTTCAAGGGGGCTCATTTTTAAGCCTGCTTTATGCGTTGACCATGGTCTATTTGCTCGGTGGCTCCTCCTTATTAGTCTCTAAGCTCGATGGTTTGTTCGGCGTACAGCTCGACTCACACACTGCGATTATGCTGTTTACCCTGTTTTTTGGTGGTCTGATTGCGGTGGGGATCGCCTGGATCGATAAGATCTCGCGGGTACTTTTTTCTGCCATGGTGCTGTTATTAGTGCTGGTGGTGTTGTTTTTGTTGCCCGATGTGTCGTTGTCGAGCATGGCGGCAACAGCCGTTATTGAAGGCGTCGAGCAGGGCAGTTTTTCTGGTTACTTAATGGCGGCGGTGCCTGTGGTGTTTACCTCGTTTGGTTTCCACGTCTGTATTGCCACTTTAGTGGGTTACCTTGATGGCGACAGCGTTAAACTGCGTAAGGTATTGTTGATTGGCTCAACCATTCCACTGGCCTGCTATATATTTTGGCTGACGGTTACCTTAGGTACCGTGGGTGGCGATAGAATTAGTGGGTTTGATGGCTCGTTACCTCAGCTGATCAATGCGCTGCAAGCCTTGGCGCAATCATCGATTGTCAGCCAAAGCATCGCCTTCTTTGCCGACTTGGCGCTGATCACCTCGTTCCTTGGGGTCACCATGAGCCTGTTTGATTTTATTGCCGAGTTAACTCGGGCCAAAAGCAATGCGAGTGGCCGCTTACAGACTTGGTTATTAACTTTTATTCCGCCTTTGTTGTGTGCGATCTTCTACCCCGACGGCTTCGTCAAAGTACTGGGCTTTGCGGCTATCCCATTGGTGATGATGATCATTATTTTACCCATCTTGATGGCCATGCGTCAGCGTAAGCTAGCATTGGGAGGTTACCAAGTGATGGGCGGTACGCCAGCCTTATATGTGGCGGGCGCGCTAGGGGTGATGATCATTGCTTCGCAATTATGGGTGACCTTGTAGCATCACTTTAAGGCGGCATAACTTAACTCATGGTAAATGAGTCTTAGACGCCGCCCAAGTGGGTTATTTTTAAGGGTGTTATACGACCTATTTAGCGACACACCTCGTTACTTTTTTAGTCATTTTCTAAGCTATTTGTATACTAGCCATTTGTGATAAAGTCGGGTAATTGCCCGACTTTTTTATTGTCTGGGTATTGCTCAACAATTGAATCACTCGATATCTATAACGATAAAATGGACTTAAAAAATGAAAAAACTATTAATGACAGTGGCGTTTGCCGCTGCCTTTGGCGCGCAAGCCGATGAGGGCATGTGGCAGCCACATCAGCTGCCCGCGATGGCGGATGAGTTAAAAGCCAAAGGGCTTGAGATTGATGCCAAATCAATCTCTAAACTGACCGAATTTCCGATGAATGCCGTGATAAGTCTTGGTGGTTGTACGGCGTCATTTGTGTCTCCTAAAGGGCTGGTGGTGACGAACCATCACTGTGCCTATGGCTCGATTCAGTACAACTCTACTCCTGAGAACAACCTCCTCGAAGATGGCTTTTTAGCCAAAACCTTTGCCGATGAATTACCTGCAACACCTGGCTCACGCATCTATGTTACTGAAGCCGTGACCGATGTGACTGACAAGGTTAAAGCGGGCTTGGCGGATAAAGAGGGTAACGACTTCTATCAAGGGATTGAAGCCAAAGAAAAAGCCTTAGTGGCCGAGTGTGAGGCCGAAGGGGGCTATCGCTGTCAGGTATACAGTTTTCATGGCGGGCTAGAATATTACCTGGTTAAGCAACTGGAGATCCGCGACGTACGCTTAGTCTATAACCCAGCGGCAAGCGTGGGTAAGTATGGCGGCGATATCGACAACTGGATGTGGCCACGTCATACGGGTGATTTCTCTTTCTACCGTGGTTATGTGGCTAAAGATGGCAAGCCAGCCGATTTTAGCCAAGACAACGTGCCTTACGAGCCAAAGAGCTTCTTGAAAGTGTCGGCCAAAGGCGTCAGTGACGGTGATTTTGTGATGGTGGCCGGTTATCCGGGTCGTACCAATCGCTACCGCACCGCCAACGAAGTCCAAAATCAGTTTGAATGGGCATACCCAGAAGGCAAAATGCTGCGTGAGCGCTTTATCGAGATCATCAAAGAGACTGCGCCAGAGGGCAGCGATGAGCGCATCAAGTATGAAAGCCTGATTGCAGGATTGGCCAACTACGCGAAAAACTTCACCTCAATGATCGAGTTTTACGGTAAGTCGACCATGCTGGCCGATCGCCAAGTCGGTGAGGCCGAACTCGGGAAGTGGATTGCACAAGATAGCGAGCGTCAGGCCAAATACGGTAAGACCCTTGCCGAGCTAGACAGCCTGATCGCCCAAAGCCAAGAGCACCAAGCGCGTAACATCATCTTGGGTTACTTAGGTTACACCACTATGTTGCCCACCGCGCGCCAACTCTATCGCCTAGCCAATGAGAAGCAGCTTGACGATATGGCACGTGAGCCAGGTTACCAAGAGCGTGATATGACCCGCTTTAAGTCAGGCATGGAGCGTATCGACAGACGTTACGCTGCCAGTGTCGATAAAGCCGTGGTATTTGACCTGCTTAAACGTTACGCCGCGTTGCCAGAGAGTGAGCATATTGCCGCACTCGATAAAGCCTTTGGTATCGATAAAAACTTTGATGCCGCCAAGCTCAGCAAGACGTTAGACAAGATGTACGCCAACACGCAACTGGACGACCAAGCCACGCGTTTGGCCTGGATGGACAAATCGGTAAGCGACTTTAAAGCCTCCAACGATCCCTTTATTCAGTTTGCGGTGGCTATGTATGACACCGACATGGCTGAAGAGCAAAAATCGAAGCAGCTGGCTGGTAAGCTTATGAAGGTGCGCCCACAATATATGGACGCCATCATCGCTTATAACAAGCAGTTAGGTAAGCCAGTTTACGCCGATGCCAACTCAAGCTTGCGTGTTACCGTGGGCCATGTGAAGGGCTATTCACCACAAGATGGTTTACAGGCGGTGCCTTTTACTCGTCTCGAAGGGATCTTAGCTAAAGACACTGGCGTGTCGCCATTTGACGCCCCTAAAAAGCAGTTAGAGCTGATTAAGCAAAAGCAGTATGGTGATTTCTATATGAAGTCTATCGACTCAGTGCCGGTTAACTTCCTTTCGACCTTAGACACCACTGGCGGCAACTCTGGCTCGCCAACCTTAAATGGCCGCGCCGAGCTTGTGGGTCTGCTGTTTGACGGTGTGTATGAGAGCATCATTGGTGACTGGGGCTACGATCCTGACACCAACCGTTCTATCCAAGTCGATAGCCGTTATATGCTGTGGGTCATGAAATACTTAGATAATGCCGATAACCTGCTAGAAGAGATGGAAATTGTGCATTAATTACCGGCGATTAACCCAGCGCGATTAATACGCCACGCCACCGAAAAAGGGGCTTAAGTCATCACTTAAGCCCCTTTTTTTGCCTAGTTGATGTCGATAAGGGGTAATGGGGCCGTTGTAAAACCGCCTTTTAGCAACGTATGTAATAGGCAATAGGGTTGATAAAGTAAGGGCAGGCAAGCCTAACGAGGAGTAAAAATATTTTTGACAAACACTATTTTCGCTTTGAAATCGTTACTTTTTGATTGCGCTTGTAAAACAAAAGTATCATTTCGCGCTGCTCATTGTTACATCTCGTTGTGCTGCTATTTTGTCTAGATTACTATCTTGCACTTGGGATTAATTACTCTTGATAAAGGATTGTTTTAATGAAATATGCTTCACTTGCTGCGTTAACACTTGCCGCTGTTCTTACTGGTTGTGCTTCAGATCCTGGGCCACGTATGGCACTGGAAAAAACCGTTGAAGTCGATGGTAAAGTACTGAAGTTTAACGGTAGCTATCACGACAAGAAAAACATTTTGATCCTAACAGTGAACGGCGATCCCATCATGCAAGGCCGTTTCCCTCCCTACACACCGACTCAAAATTTAAAAGCCAATTATCAAGACTTCGCGGTACGCAGTCATTGCTACTTTGGCTCGGTGTTAGGTAATCAAGGCGGCGCCTTTGGTGCTATCGCAAGTGTGGTGCAGTCTTCAAAGAGCAGCACAGCCGATAAATGTGAGTTATACGTCAATGAAAAGTTAGTCGATAACTTATATTTCTAATATTTTTAAATTTAGGTTTGGCAATTAATCAGGGGGGCTTCCTCCCTGAATTGATAACTCGTGCCCCATTTTTATAGCCCATCCTTTATGGCATAGGTCTGATGAATCAGCTTGGTGAATAATCTTAATTGATAGGTCTCAGTCAAGGTTAGATTGATTGGTATAAACAAGCAACAACTCACCGCCAAGGGGATTGGCGAATATGCCCCCGTTGCAAACAATAGCAAGGATGCAGGCAAGCAGCTTAATCGCCGTGTCGAGTTGGTACTTCGCTCCGATAATAAGTAACCTTAATAGGTGCGCTAAACGTCCGTAAGGCGCACCTATTGGTTCATTGTTATTAGGTAATGGAGTCTACCACAGACCTTTTGATTTCACCCGGCTGGCACGTTCAAGCTGAGTTGTTAGGCTTGGTGTGTCATCGGGAGTCGTGGCTGTGGCTGGCGCTTGTGCAAATTGACTGCGCAGCGCCTTTATCTGTGCCATTAACTGATCTTGCCCTTGCTTAAGCTGACTGAACTGAGTGGCCAAGTCGGCTTGTGGCTGCGCGGTTTCTGCTGCGGGCAATTGACTCAGCTGGTCACTTAACTGCGCCTGCCCCTGTTGTAACTGCTCAAGTTGCTGCTCAATAGCGCTAAAATCCACCTTGCTTGTTTGTTGTGGCACGCTTGCGCCCTCAAGCATCGCAGTTAATTTTTGCCATTGCTGCTCAGATAGCCCCTTATCTTCGTCGGCTAAAGTGAGGCCAGCAGAGCGAAGTTGGCAGGCTAAGGTTTGGCAGTTTACCTTGTCTTGTAGCAAAGTTTGGCTCAGCATTGATGGCAGCTGTGGCGCCAATTCATGCAGGAATAACCCAGATAGGTACAGGTCTCGATGAAACTGGGTACGGCGCTGCTGCACGATATCAGGTTCATCATTACGCGCTTTTTCCTGCTGTTGCCAAAGCCTTAAGGCTTTAATGGCATAGCCGTGGGAGTCGTGAACCTCTGGTTCTAGCCCGACACTGAATCGAATCCGCATAATGGTCCTTTACACCGATTCAGCTGGTGTAGCGGCGTGATAGCAACAGATCTCTCTTGATAATGCTTCCTGAGGATCTTTTACCATCACGATTTTATCGCCCAGCGAAGGATAGGCATTGCGGATCGCGCTTTCAATCAGCATAGCGCCGCCACCGACTAAATAGATCCGGTTTGGGTTACGAGTAAAGGTTTTTGCCTCATAGGCTACCGCGGCGCCGAGCTCAGCGATTTTGTCCTCGATGCGCTCTAATACCCAATCGACTTTACTGATGTCGTTAATCACCTCTTCCACAAAATCACGGTTATGGCGACGCTTAATCAATTCATTAGCAACCAAGTAGCTGGCATCGCTGTCTGCAGCCGACAGAGCCTTTCTTGCCGCGTTGGTCACCATAGAGACACCAATCTCGGCATTGCCATACACGGCCGATACATCGTCGAACTCGCCAACAATGACGCCCATATCTAAGGTGGTGCCACCGCAATCAATTACCAAGGATTTTGCAAACTCATTGACACCTGAGTCCATCAGGGTGGTTAGCACGGCAGGTAGGCTTTCTGGCAGCACTTCAACATCGACAATAGTGAATAACTCGCCTTTATTGAGGCTGATTTCTCGCATCAAGTTAGCTTTCTTGCGGGCGATATTCTCTTCGTTTTTCTGGCAGTCATCGGCCTTGTAGTACTCAGTGATGGGCAGTGTGACCAGAATGCTCACAGGACCCGGTTTCACGCCAGTTTGCAGCAATGCATGGTGAACCGACAGCAGGTTTAAGTCGTCATATTGAAAGGCAACGTGAGTGGTCGACAATGCCTTATCTGATGTGGCGTCATAGGTGTATTTGGTCGAGGCGATTTGATAGTTAAAGACCTTACGGTCATTCAGCAAAGCGGCACTTTTCCAGTCTTTACGAAAAGAGTTGGGGGAAGTCACGCTGCGCACTAAGCCGTCTTCAATCCAGCTGATTTTTACATTAGTAGAGCCATCATCGATAGCAAATTTTGTCATGCTTGAATGCATTACCGTTCCTTAAAATAAACCCATTTTTGCATGTTAATACGACCCGATTGGCGCATAACTGAAATCTTTTTGCTGATTTATTTTAAGGTGGCGCTGTTGGTTACTCAGTAGCGTTAGGCTTCGAATGAAGGTGTCAGCACTTTTTCTTCGGCTTAATGGGGGTGGTTAGCGTGTTTGAAGTCGAAACTTCGTTGTCGTTAATAGCCTGCGGCGGTGATCTATATGGATATACGAATGTCGTGATTCACATGGATGTGACGGAACGACCTTCAACCACTCACCCCAACACCGACTACGTCAATCACTACTCAAACAAAACTCAAAAATGCCAACTCTTGATTCCAAGGCAACCCCTTATGCAACACTGGCCTGCAAGGCGGTTAACTCATCATTGGTTAGTGGTCGCAATTGCCCTGGTGGCAAGGCGCCAAGAGATAAAGACTCAATGGCCACACGCTCAAGGTCGACTACCCGATAACCCAATGCTTGACTCATACGGCGTATTTGGCGGTTTAACCCTTGGGTGAGCACTATCTCAAACTGACTGTCATCTAAACGCCGCACTTGGCAGGGCAAGGTGGTGAGGTTTTTATAGCTGACCCCAGCGGCCATTTGGGTGAGAAAGAGAGCATCGAACACTTTATTGAGTCGCACTCGATAACGTTTATGATGCTGATAATCTGGGTGCATTAAACGCTGCGTTAACTCACCATCATTGGTCAGGAGTAATAAGCCGCGTGAGTCTTTATCTAACCGTCCCACAGGATAAAGGCGCGGCTGCTTGGGCAGTAAATGCCATAGGCTAGATGGGTCGTGGGGCAGCAGGCGGCAGTCGGTACCGACCTGTTTGTTGAGCATCCAATATTGCTTGTGCTCCACAGCTGGCAAAGGCTTGCCTTGATAACAAATTTGTTGCTGCGCAGTTTGGCCTTGTGGGGAGTCGATAAAGGTAACGCTGTCGATATGGTTAGCTAGGCGGCCGTCGATGCTGATTTGGCCATCACGGATAAGCCGGGTCGCGCCGCGGCGAGAGCATAAACCGGTAAGGGCGATATATTGAGCTAAACGCATGACGGACTCTGATTAATCTACAATAGGGATAGGAAAGCTTATTATAGTCAGATACTTCAATCGATTAACTGTTTAAATTATTTATCTAGTAACTTAATCGGTCGTGGGTGTTTACCAGGTGACAGCCAGCTTGGCCGATATCGAGTCGTAATAGCTTTTTCTCGCCAGCTTCTTGATACTGAGCGCCAGTATGATGCACCAAATGGTCACTAAATGGATTTGACACCACAGCAAATAGGTCAGTAAACAGGGGGCTTGTTCGCCATGGGGGCAGGGATCAAAACTTAAACTATCCCAGTTGAGCATGAACGCTAGCACCGAGGCGCAGCATACGCCAAGCAGACTGACGATCACCAGTGGCGTTGGACAGATATTTTTATGATTAATATGGCCCAGCAAGCTAATACAATAGAGGCTTAGGGTGCTGATTAAAAAAATGGTTGAAAATAATCTGTGCTCAAACAGGTAATTAATAGGGTAGATCCCCATTAGTATGATGCTAATACCTACCGCGGAGCCCGCCAGTGCAATGGTGTGGCTAAATTGGTTTAACTGCAACTGCTGTAAACCATACATGGCCAGTAACATACAAATGCCAGTGAGGATCAGCCCCATATTAAAAATGTATGCCAGTGGCGAGCGAATATAGTTGCCTAGATTGCTAGGGAGTTGGCTAAAAATCAAGTTGCCCATCAGTTGGTATTGGGCGAGTAAGGTAATGGATATCCCTACAATGGCGACGACTGTGCCAGCTAAAATAGTAAAAATCACCATGCGGTGGAAATCGTAATTGATGGGGTTGTATCTTGTCATAACATCGCCAGTTAGGATTGCGATAAATAAAAAGGAGCGCAATAGTTGCACTCCCTTGATTCATTCGGCGATCAGTCATCACTGGCTCATATCGTTTATTTGACCGATTTATCTAACGATAGGGCTAGTAGCCGCCTTATATTCCTAAGGCGGTAGTTTAAACCATAATTAACGCTTAATACACAACTGTAATTGATTTTTTAACAGTTGTTTCAATCTGTATCTACCCTGCATTAATGGCGTTTACGTAAAATCACAATTGCGATAGCAACCAGTGCTAATACCATGCAGTACCAAGCGTGGCTCACCGCTTCAATGGGGCTGATGGCAAAGATAGAGGCGATCAGCAATGCCTGCGCGCCATATGGGAGCAGCCCCTGCACTATGCACGAAAAGATATCTAAGATACTGGCAGCACGTTTAGGCGTAACTTGATGTTTCTCGGCTAAGTCTTTGGCGATATTACCCGTTACCACAATCGATACCGTGTTATTTGCCACACAGGTGTTGGTCAGAGCAACCATGCCCGCAATACCCAGCTCAGAGGCTCGCGTCGATGCTTCACCTTTATGCTTAGAAAAACGGGCGATCAATTTTTCAATCTGTTTATTAACAAAAGCTAAGCCGCCTTGTTGCTGCATTAAGGCCGCGAGTCCACCGACTAACATCGACAGAATAAAGATCTCCTGCATGTTGGTGAAACCAGCGTAGATATCTTTACCAAAGATGATGAAGTCATAGTCGCTGGTGAATAACCCAGTCGCACCAGCAAGCAATATGCCCACAGTCAGTACCACAAACACGTTAAGTCCTGAGACTGCCAAGACTAAAATGGTTAAATAGGGGATGACATTAATAAAATCAATTTCTTGTGGCACAACATCCGCTTGCCCTTGGCCAGCTAGGGTAAATAAGATCATGGTAATGATGGCGGCCGGAATGGCAAAAATCAGGTTTTCTCTGAATTTGTCTTTCATGTGGCAGCCTTGGGTGCGAGTCGCTGCAATAGTGGTGTCAGAAATGATCGACAAGTTATCACCAAATAACGCGCCGGAAATCACCGCCCCCGCCATCACCGCTAGCTCGATTTGGGCTTCGTTAGCCACGCCGAGCGCAATAGGTGCTACAGCGGCGATAGTGCCCATTGAGGTGCCCATGGCGGTGGCAATAAAGGCTGCAATGACAAAAAATCCAGGAAGCAACAGGTTCGAGGGGACTAACGACAGTCCTAAGGCGACAGTCGCATCGACGCCGCCAGTGGCCTTAGCGACCGAGGCAAATGCGCCCGCCAGTAAATAGATTAAGCACATGGCAATAATATTGGAGTGGCCAATACCGGCGATAAAGGTTTCTATCCCTTGGTTGAGCTTCTGCTTAGAGATCAGTAGGGCCAAAATGATGGCGGGTAAAATGGCTATCACACTAGGAAGTTGATAAAAGGCAAAGTCTACGCCTTGGTTTTGAAAATAGACGCCAGCGCCAATAAATAAGGCTAAAAATACCAGTAGAGGTATTAAGGCAATAAAAGAAGCCTGTGGCTCACTAGAAGCGGGGGCGTGTTGCTCATGTGTCGGTGTTGTCAATGTGTTCTCTCTCACTGCTTAGCCTCGCTCGGCGAGTACGTGTCGTTAAAACAAGATGTTGACCTAGGGTTCCCATGCCCTCCTTGCAGGAACCTATCGCCTCGATGCGATAGTGGCCATCTCAATTAAGCAAGAGGATATGAGATTGAAAGACGTCTGTCAATTTAGACGTCTAGATGTTTTTACCGCTATTTGTTTTGTTTCTGTTAAATCTGTTATCACGGCATCGCATTCAGTTCGACTCGACAAGTCAATGAGCGTTATTGCACGCTGTTTAAATATAGTGGCGTAATGCCATTTTATGGGTAAGCCATGGTAATCTTACGCCTTATTCTTAGGGTTATTTACAGAGACGTCAGATGAAGTTAATCGAAATAGACAAGATCACCTACCGTGAACATTTAAACCGCGTGATCATAGTGTTTATTGCTTGCCTTGCTTTATTGTCGTTACTAATGGGTCAGCTGTTGATCAGTTTATGGGGCCAAGTTGAAGTAGCGACAGGCGAATCGACGGGTAATTTCCATCTTAATTTTTTAGGCGTACTGTTAGCTTTTGCTCTCTGTGGTGGGGTTTTATATCGACAGCGGCATCATGCCTACTTTAAAGAGATCTATTATGTGTCGCGTTTAAAAGCGCTGCATAATCGTATCTATCGAAAACTAAAAGCCATTAAACTCGCGGCACAGAGCGACGATGTCAATGCGCTGATTATTTTGAGCTTCTATTACACCAGCTTAAAATTTGTCTACCTGTTAGATGACAACACCTTGACCCTAAGTGAGGTGGACGCTGAGCTAAACCGGATTAATCAACAGATTGAGCGTTTAGGGCTAACGGTGGGCGCGCAAGATTTTAGCGCCGAGTTACTAGCTCGCTTTTAGGGTGAAGCAGTTACACCATCCAAGCGATAACATGTATGACGCAGATAAACAGATAACTTAAAAACAATTGCTAATCTAAAGGGGCGGCTAAATCAAGCCGCTTTCCCTGTTCTTTTTGGGCGTTTATCTGTTCCTCAAAGCCTTTATCTTGGGCTTTATTTACCTCAATTGACCTAGTTAAGCTTATTAATCGTGAGCGATTAGGCCGCACTATTAACTAGGTGATGAACCAGAGCAATAGATGTCAGTTTATCTGCGATAAGTCTGCTGTCGTGCGTGGTTCAAGTGAGTGTTTGTGGTTAGCTATCTGTGTCAGCTTTGGCATCTGAGAATTGTTTGCTGAGATGGGCGCGCATCGCTTGTTCGGCACCAGGCGCATCAAGGCCTAGCACCGCATCGACTAAGGTGTGTATTTCATCGGCCACTGCATTGTTGAGGTGATCAGTGCTATCGCTTTTTAAAGCTACGCCCCCCGCTGGAACATCGGCGATCAGCTGGATAAGCGCTTGATCAATTGCGGTTAAAAAGCGGTTATTACACATTAGCGCCAGTTGATGGTACACCTGACAGGCTTGGTTACTTATTTCGCCATGTTGAGATAGTTGTTGCAGTTGCTGGCGCGCTTCATCAGTGCCATGTTGCGCCGCTAACCCTGCCACTATGGGGGCAATGGCTAAGCGGGCTTGGCAGATCTCGGCATAAGACATCTGCCCCAATAAAAACAGATCTTTACAGTCATTACTTAGGCGTTCATAGGTCTGCTTTTTGACAAATGCACCGCCGGTGGCGCCCTGTTTTATATCGACGAGTCCGCGCGCTTCTAAGCCTTTGAGTGCCTCTCGAACCACAGTTCGACTGACCTGAAAGGTTTCAATTAACTCTCGCTCCGAGGGTAATTTTGCGCCCGCCAGATATTGGCCATCAAAAATAGCGTCTCTGAGTTGTTGAAAAACTTCGTTAGATGCCTTTATCTGTTTGATTGGTTTGAAAGTGTTCAAGATAAATTCCGTGTGCGGACGAGTCCCAAAATCATACCATAGCAACTCTTTAGTATCTTAGCCAACTCATTAATATTTGGCGTTAATCTCCCTAATTGATCCTGTTATGCGAGGCAATAGCCCATCGGAAAAGATGCGGATTTATTGTGCAAAAGCGTGAGCCTGACTGCAGTAAACACAATTGTGTGACCTTTTATACAAATGTGGTTAACGCAAATGTACAGCTAAAATCATATGTCATACATTTAACGTATGCTTGTTGTTGTGAGGGGGGGGGGGAAGCCCCAATCGATAGCATGGTTAAGTGGTTTCATGTGAGTTGTGCCTTAGCGCCATGAGTTTGTGGCGCTTTTTTATCAAAGCACATTTTCTCAAACCTAGGTTGAGCCATTCAACTTAACCATCTTGCTTGTGATCTCACTGTGGGGATGGCAACAACAAGTCCGAAAAGGTCGGCTATTTCAGCCTTATGACCGTGAAGTCGCGGCCAGTGGGAAATAGCGTCACTTCGATGTTGTGACATCGTCAATTTTGAGCAATTTAGCCAGAGGTCATTATGAAAAGATCAACTGTCACCCAACTTGTCGTGGTACTCGCTGCTGCCACGCTCACTCGCCGCGGATCATGGGAAATATAACAATGAAAAAATCCTACCTATCACTCTTAGTACTTGCCGCCATGTCGGTTCCGGCTGTTGCCGATAGCAGCATCGAGCAGATGTTTAGCCAAGGTCAAATGAAAGCCGAGTTACGGCTATTTGATTTTACGCGTGATTTTGATGACGCTACTACCACCAAGCATGACACTTCTATTGGTGGACTGTTTTATTACCAAACCGCTGCCGTTAATGGCATTAGTTTTGGCACCAGTTTCGCCTCGGCTAATCCGATTTGGATCAACGATAACAATAATGTGTATGGCTTGGTGGCTCGCGATGCCAATGGCGACCATGAGGCGGTCAATCGTCTACAGGAATACTTTGTGCAAGGCGAGTGGTGGAATACCCGCTTTAAACTAGGCGCGCAAGAGCTCAATACTCCATGGATGAATCGCCATGATATTCGCGCTATCCCGCGCACCTACCGTGGTTTTTCTGCCATTAATAACAGCGTTGATAATCTGACTTTATCGGCTTTTTATATTACCGATTCAATGGACTGGTCTGATAATAGTTTTGTCTCGCTCGATGATGTGGTGAAGGCCAAACGGGCAGGTGCAGGCACTACCTTAGAGGTGGCCGATAATCCTATGTACATCATAGGTGCTAAATATCAGCTACCGTTTGAGCAGGTTAATGCGGTAGCCGATGTGTGGCATTACAACATGCAGGATGTATTTAATCAGACCTATGCTAGGTTACACCTGTCAACGTCTGTGGGTGAGGGGCAGCTGTACCTTAAACCAACCTATTTAACCCAAGCGTCATCGGGCGATGAAACCGCAGGTGCGCTAGATACCTATCAATATGGTCTGCACGCTGGGGCAAAATATGCTGGCCTTAATGTCACCTTGATGTACGCCAAAACCGGTGATGATGCCTTGCTAGCCCCTTGGGGTGATGAAAAGGCGGTGATCCAACAGGTGTATCAGGCGGGTCGAGCCAATGAAGAGGTGTATGCCCTTAAGGTGGCTTACGATTTTTCTAAGGTAGTTAATGGCTTATCGGCTTATGTTCATTATGGTGAGTATGATGTGCCAGAAGACGCCGGCAGTGACTTTAGCCAGACCGACTTTTCGGTGAGCTATGGTCTGGATAAGTGGTTACCTGGCTTAAGTTGCCGCGCGCGCTATGCCTTAGTTGATATGGATAATGGCGAAGATCTCAATGATTTACGCCTCTATCTTAAGTACAGCTTTGTACTGGGCAATAGTTAATCTGCACCTATACTCCCCGTCTCATTAAAGAGCCTGTTTAATGTGATGGGGATGCATCATACCGATTAAGAGACCGATTAAGAGCAACCCAGTGGCGATCGCCTCCGGCTCGTCGCTGAGTTGTTTGCTTGATACGCCCTAACTGGGCATATCTAGGCTAAACACTTCATTAAACGCCGCCATTAACAGCTCGACTTTGGCCGTTTCTCGCGCCGAATGTTTATACACCATCGACAAATTAAACGGATAACTGGCGGCATCGCCGTGGATTATCTTCATCTGACCCGCCTCTAGCTCTTGCTGGATATAGCTTAGCGGCAGGTATCCAATATAGCAGCCCGATAAAATTAAGGTTTTACGAGTATCAAACTGATACGCTTTTGCCGACAAATTTAAGCGTTTTAATTGCTCGCGCCCATCGGGATCGATATCGACGCCAGGGTGGATAGAGGCGGTTTTTGACAGCATTTCGGCGCTGATCTGGGCATCACTGAGCTCAAAGTAGGGATGCTGAGCGCTGCAACACAGATAGATGGGCTCGCTAAACAGTGTGCGGTAGTGCAATCCTTCAATCTGTTGATAGCTTGGCAGTAAGCCCACATGGGCCTTGTCTTGCAGTAACGATTTCTCGATATGGTGCAGCGCTTCACCGTCTAAAATCAGGTGTAGCTGGGGTTGGCGCGCATGGATGTAGGCCACCACCTGTGCCAGTTTCTGTTGCATGGTGTGATCTAACTGATCGGCACATAAGATCACCAACTCGCCGATCAGCTCCTCGCCTAGGTTATTCACAAACATAGAGAAATCATTGAGTGAGTTAAACAGTTCTATGCAGGCGTGATACACGGCTTGTCCCGCCTCGGTCAGGGCAAATCCGCCACGACCTCGGCTGCACAATTTCAGTTTCATGCGGCTTTCAAGGTTGGACATATGCACGCTAATGGTCGAGCGGGTGACACCCAGTTCGGCTTCGGCTGCGGCAAAGCCGCCATTCTCCACTACGGTGCGAAAAATGCGCAGCAAGCGTAGGTCATATTCGGTGACAGCCTTAGGGATGATCGATTGCTTGCTCATAAGTTTTACCGTCATAAAACATTGTGTTGATTATTTTGTATTTAACCTGAGTTGCTTTTGCTATTCAATAGACAAATTAGTGACTAAAAGCTCAGCCCTTTTGATTTGGAGTATTTATGCAGGGAATTAAAGATAGCCAGTTAATCAAGCTCGCCTCATATATCGACGGTAACTGGGTCGATAGCGCCGACCGTTTTGCGGTGGTCAATCCCGCCAATCAACAGGTGGTGGCCGAGGTGGCCAACGCTGGCTGTGATGAAACCCAAGCGGCGATAGTGGCCGCTAAAAAAGCCCTGCCAGCGTGGTCAAAAAAGAGCGCCAATGAGCGCGCCGCACTGATGCGTAAATGGTTTAACTTGATGATGCAACATCAAGATGATTTGGGCCGCATATTAACCCTAGAGCAGGGCAAGCCGCTGGCAGAAGCCAAGGGTGAAATTGCCTATGGCGCGGCCTTTATCGATTGGTTTGCCGAAGAGGGCAAGCGTGTCTATGGCGACACCATTCCGGCGCCAGCCAGTGACAAGCGTATTATTGTGATCAAGCAGCCAGTTGGTGTGGTGGCCTCGATTACCCCATGGAACTTCCCCAACGCGATGATCGCTCGTAAGGCCGCAGCGGCCTTAGCGGCAGGCTGTACTTTTGTGGCGCGCCCTTCACCGTCTACTCCCTTGTCGGCACTCGCCATGGCTGAGCTGGCCGAGCGCGCCGGGATCCCAGCCGGGGTGTTTAATATTGTGGTGGGTGAAGACGCTGCGGGTATGGGCAAGGTGCTTACCCAGCATCCAGACGTGGCTAAGTTTACCTTTACCGGCTCCACTGCGGTGGGCAAAATTTTACTGGCCCAGTGCGCCACCAGTGTGAAAAAAGTGTCGATGGAGCTGGGTGGCAATGCGCCCTTTATTGTATTCGATGATGCCGATATCGACGCCGCCGTGCAGGGCGCTTTGGTGTCGAAATACCGCAACGCGGGTCAAACCTGTGTGTGTACCAACCGCATCTTAGTGCAAAGCAAGGTGGCCGCCGAGTTTACCGAGAAATTCAGCGCCGCCGTGGCGGGTTTGCAGGTTGGAGATGGCTTGAGCGAGGGGGTCACCGTTGGCCCGATGATCTCTAAAACCGCGGTCGACGATGTGCTAAAGCTGGTGGACGACACTGTGGCCAGTGGCGCGACAGTGATTGCTGGCGGTGGGCGCAGTGAGTTAGGCGAAAGCTTTCTTGCGCCTATGATAGTGACTGGCGTCACCAATGATATGGCGCTGGCACGTAATGAAATTTTTGGCCCTGTCACACCTATCATTAGTTTCGACGATGAAGCACAAGCCTTGGCGCTGGCTAACGATACCGAATATGGTTTAGCCGCTTATTTCTATGCCCGCGATATTGGCCGTATTTTCCGTGTTGCTGAGGGACTTGAATATGGCATGGTTGGCGTCAACGAAGGCATTATCTCTAATGCGGCTGCGCCTTTTGGCGGCGTAAAACAATCGGGTAATGGCCGTGAAGGGTCAAAATATGGACTCGATGATTATTTAGAAATTAAGTACCTGTGCCTTGGCGGACTGGATAAGTAACTCAATAAGATTAAAGGATTTCAAAATGAGCAACGCAGATTTACAAGCACGTAAAGTGAACGCCATCGCCCGAGGTCAGGGCAACGCCTATGCCGCCTATGTTGAACGTGCCAGCAATGCTGAGCTGTGGGATGTGGAAGGCAAACGTTATATCGATTTTGGCACAGGCATCGCGGTATGTAATACCGGCCACAGCCATCCAAAAATAGTCGAAGCCGTTAAGGCGCAGCTGGATAAATTTAGCCACACCTGCGTGATGGTTAATCCTTATGAATCGGCGGTTGAACTGGCCGAAAAGCTGACTGCTATCGCCCCGGGGCCGAGTGATAAGAAAGCGATTTTTGTGACCACTGGCGCCGAAGCCGTGGAAAACTGCGTCAAAATAGCCCGTGCGCACACGGGGCGTCGCGGCGTAATCGCCTTTAATGGTGGTTTTCATGGCCGTACCAATTTAACCATGGCGCTAACGGGTAAAATCAGCCCGTATAAGCATCAGTTTGGCCCCTTTGCCGGTGATATCTTCCACGCGCCTTATCCAATGGCGCTGCATGATGTGAGCGTGAAAGATTCACTTAAAGCGATTGAAAACCTGTTTAAGGTCGATATCGCCCCTTGCGATGTGGCAGCGATTATTGTTGAGCCAGTGCAGGGCGAAGGCGGCTTTTATATTGCGCCACCTGAATTTTTACAGGCATTGCGCGCGCTGTGTGATAAACATGGCATTGTATTAATTGCCGATGAAATTCAAAGTGGTTTTGGCCGCACCGGTAAGATGTTTAGCTTCGAACATGCCCAGGTGGAGCCGGATCTTATCACCATGGCGAAAGGCATTGCCGGCGGTTTCCCACTGGCGGCCGTGGTGGGCAAGAGCGACATTATGGATGCGCCGCTTCCCGGTGGTCTTGGTGGTACTTATGGTGGCTCGCCCGTGGGCTGCGTGGCGGCGCTGGCTGTACTAGAGGTCATTGCCGAAGAAAACTTAGTTGAGCGTGCGGCGCAGATTGGCGCGACATTTAACGAGCATTTGACCGCGCTGCAACAGCGTTATCCGCAGCTTATTGGCGAGGTGCGCAATCAAGGCGCGATGATCGCCATGGAGCTGTTTGTCGATGGTGACAAAGACCAACCCAATACAGCACTTACCCAAGCCATTATCGCCAATGCCGCCGAACATGGCTTAGTGCTACTGGCCTGTGGTTTTTACGGTAACGTGATCCGTTTCTTGCCTGCATTAACCATTAGTGATGAGACGGTACAGGAAGGGCTGGAGAAATTTAATCAGCTGTTTGCTGCTGTGGCAAAATAATACCAGTCAAAAAACCATGATTAAAATGGGCTTGTTTGAGGTATAAGTGGAGCTGGCGAACCATAACTAGCCGGTATTTTCCCCTTCAAGCGTGAGCCGATAACGAATGCGATTGCAAGCACAGCAACGCATGGTATCAAGGGCTTAGTCGCACTCGTGACTAAGCCCTTTTTTATGCTGGTAAGACTCAGGGTATCTAGCTAATTTATCGTGATTAATCCATAGTATGAGCTTGAATAAGCGCGCCAAGCGCGTGAAAATGCCTACTGGCAGATTATTTAAGCGGGTCACTTGGCCTGCACCTTATGGAGTAAAGCGTTTGGAGCACATAGTTTGGAATATCGATCCTGTGATGATCTCGTTCATGGGACTCAAAATACATTGGTATGGCGTACTGTTTGCCGTGGCGATCGCCAGCGGTTTTCAGGTGATGAAGCGTATTTATGTTCGTGAAGGTTTAGATGTAGAGTCGTTAGATAACCTACTGATTTACTGTGTAGTGGGGATCATTATCGGTGCTCGTCTAGCCCATGTGTTGTTTTACGATCCGGGCTATTATTTTGCCCATCCGCTGAAAATTTTAGCGATTTGGGAAGGCGGACTTGCCAGTCACGGCGGCGGTTTAGGGGCCATTCTAGCCCTGTATTATTACCATACAAAGACTAAAATGCCGTTTCTGTTTTTACTCGATCGCTTGGCGATCGCCACCGCCATCTTTGGTTTCTTTGTGCGCATGGCCAATTTTGCCAATTCAGAGATCTTAGGTGTGGTGACTGATAAGCCTTGGGGGATCATTTTCGAGCGTATCGATCGCCTGCCACGCCATCCGGCTCAGTTGTATGAAGCATTTGCTTATTTAACTATCTTTATCAGCTTGTGGTTCATCTATCGCACCACGCAGATGAAGCAAAAACAAGGTGCGATTTTCGGTTTATTTTTAGTGTTGGTGTTCAGCGCGCGGTTTATCATCGAAGAGATCAAGGTAAAGCAGGCGGCCTATGCCCAAGATTGGGCCATTAGTGCAGGGCAGATGTTGAGTGTGCCTTTCTTACTCTTGGGGGTTGTCTTGTTAGCGCGGCCGTATTTAACACGGCGTTAGGCTTAACTTATTAAGTGTGCATTACGTGTTTGGCTGGTGGAAGTTGGGCCATCAGCCATATACCGCTATAGAATTGTTGGCGCCCATGCGCCCTCTTAGGCTGAGTTCTTTAGCCGTCTAAAAAAGGATGTCGATGTCTTACGAAATTATCTTACTGGGAATTGCGGCATTGGTTGCCGTAGGCATTTTATTACATCATCCGTCTAAAACCTTTGGGCTGCCCAGCTTACTGATTTTTATGGGAGTAGGCTTAGCGCTGGGCAATGGCGAATTTAATTTTGTGTATGATAATTTGGCCGTCACTTCGATGGTGGGTGGAGTTGCCCTTAATGTGATCGTGTTTGTGGGCGGCATTAATACCTCTACCGAGAGCATTAAATTGGCCTATAAAGAGGGCGGTGTGTTGGCTACCATCGGCGTGGTGCTGACTACGTTGTTGTTGGCGTTATTACTCTATCCGCTTACCAGCTGGAGCCCAGTTATCTGTCTGTTGTTTGCGGCGGTGGTGTCATCTACCGATGCGGCAGCGGTATTTTCAATCCTTGAGGCGAAAAAGCTCAAACTAAAGCAGCAGACCGATCGCATATTGGAGTTTGAATCGGCCACCAACGACCCCGTCGCTATGGTGATGGTGATGATTTTAACTGGTATCGCCCTTGCGCCCAATGAGGCGATATCTGTGTGGGAGATAAGCCAAACCTTAGGGCTGCAAATTCTGTTTGGTATCTTAATTGCTTTCGTGGTGGCTAAGCTGGGCGTATGGGCGCTTAACCATATCCAGTTGCAAGAGTATGGTCTGATCCCTGTGTTTGTATTAGCTTGCTTTGTGCTTGCCGCGTATGGCAGTGAACTAGCGGGCGGCAATATTTTGATTGCTTCTTACGTTGCTGGGGTCGTGTTAGGCAATGGTATAAAGCGTGGCGGCGAAGTGACACGCCACTTCTTTAATAGCATGTCGTGGTTAGCTCAGTCATTGATGTTTATTGTCTTGGGGCTGCAGATGTTTCCCCAAACCTTGATGTCGGTGTTTACCCTGTCTCTGCTGCCGGCAGTATTGCTGATGTTTGTGGCGCGGCCGTTGGCGGTGCAGCTGTGTTACTTGCCCTTTAGGCAGGCCAGTTGGCAAAAGCGACTGTTTATCTCATCAATAGGCTTAAAGGGTGCTACTCCAATTGTATTTGCGTTAATTCCGGCGGCTGCAGGAGTCGATGGCGCCATCGAATTAGTGCATATCGTGTTCTTTATGGTGCTATTTTCTATTGTGTTGCAGGGAGCGGCTATCGAGCCGTTAGCGAAAAAACTCCAACTGAATAAAGATGACTAAGTTGTTGAAATAGTTTATTAAAAGTCGATATTGCTGAGTTTGCCAATGAGATCTAGCTTGCCGCCCTAGTCAACCGTACTTATTTCAAGCGGTAGATCACTTCGACTCGGTCGCTAACGCTAGTTTGTGCCTGCTGATAACTCTCGGCAATATTACCTTTAGGCGCAGCGTCCATGCGATACATCACCGGCTGCACTGAGCGCTGCTCGATATAACGGATCTGCCATACCCTATCTAACTCTGCACCGAATCCGGCGGCTAAGGCCTTGGCTTTTTGCTGGGCATCGGCTATCGCCTGTTGGCGCGCTTGCGCGATTAACTCGTCGGTTTTACTCGACGTAAAAACAATATGGTTAATTCGATTAATGCCCTGTTCAAGCGCCGTATCTAATATTTTATTCAGTTGTGTCAGTTCGACTACTGTGACGGTCACTTGACGACTGGCACGATAACCCACCTCGGTCGTGGTGCGGGTTTCGCTGTCGTATTGCTGTTTGGCTTGCAGTGAAAGGTTGGCGCTGTGGATCTGGTCGCGCTCGACGCCTGCTTCGGCTAAACGGGCTAAAAAGTCAGCGACAGCCTTATCAGAACTGGCTTTGGCGTCGGCTGGCATTTTAGCTTCGGTGACCACTTCGACATTAATTTCCGCCATATCGGCTTTAACCATCACCTGGCTTGTACCGACGGTCTCAATATGGGGAAACTCAAGTTCACTGGCTTGTACCTTAGTAGCTGTGATAGCTAATGTAGTGCTCAGCAGACTCGCTGATAATATGGCGGCTAATGTCGATTTTTTCATTGCTTACTCCGAAATAAGGTTGTTAGTCATTGATTGACCTATGAGATTGTCAATCTTGTAGGTATAAACGGCCGGGTTTGGGAAAAGGGTTAATTGCTATGAATTTTTTATTTAACCTGAATTTAGGTTATTTAGCGATGCAGGGCGATGGAAAAGAAAAGCCTAGTGAACGAGTATCCTGTCGTTCACTAGGCGAAAAGCGCCTTTGGGGGTGCGCCTCGAGATACCACCTGTAAGATACCTCGATGAAAGTGGTTGTCGTATTAGAAACTGTGCCTTTTGGCATGGGCTATTATATTGGCTGCCCTTTCACTTTCTGATACACGCTTGCTGCTGACGACCTATTGTTTTTATTATTGTATTTATCCGTTTATCCGTTTATCCGTTTATCCGTTTATCTGATCATGAATACTTTAATGTTGTAGCCATTTTAATTCGTACTTTAGTCGATTAAGTGGTTGAGCCACTCTAGCGATCTGAGCTCGTAAACTATTGACGCGGCCAGCTTGCAGTTTGCTCTGCTTAACGAGTTGATAAACGATTGTTTGAGATACCCCAAATTTTTGAGCGACCTCGGATAACTGACAAGGGCTCGTGGTCGCGTGTTCTACAATTCGCTGTGCCATTTTTGGCGTGATATTTTTACCTAAGTGACTCATTTAGCACTCCTCATAAAAATAGGTATCTTGCGGTGCGATGATTCGAACCGACTGAGTTATTTACTCGTTATTCAAGGTCCCACTGGCTTACGCCAAGATGATGGAAGAACTGCCATTGTTGCTGTATTAGTGACCTAAATTGAGTTAGATTTTTCATGATTGACTCCTGAGCTAACAACTTATCTTTGGCAATAGTTGCTATTACCTCTATATGGGTATGTAAGTATTGTGCCAACTTTTGGTTAATCGATAATCTATTGATTTTAATGGGTTTATATTTACAGGTGTCGGTGTGAGGTTGTTATTTTGATGAAAGTGCTCACCAAAATAGAGCAGGCTTGCATAAGCTTGGTGCGTTACAGCGGTTGCTACCGATATTCAATGAATAATTATTAGTGGACTAGATAATTGATAATGCAACTCGCCGCTAGGCGAGTTGCATTATCTTTGATGCTAGCGCTTAGGGCGTCTAGAGTGCGATGGCTTACCTTTATTAGCGCCAGCAGGTTTTTTCTTTTTACCATGATTTTGCATAAAGTGCTCAGGGCCTTCAATCTTATCCCGTAGCGATTTATTGGGTTTCTTGGCAGGTTTTTTTACCGCTTTTTTGGGGCTTTTCTTATCTTCAGATGAAGAGTGTTCGATAAGCTTAAACAGGGTTGAAAGTTCCTCCTCATCTAAGTCACGCCACTCTCCTAAAGGTAATCCTTTTAAGGAGACATTCATTATGCTTTGGCGTTCAAGCTTGGTCACTTCAAAATTGAAATGCTCACACATTCTGCGGATTTGGCGGTTAAGGCCTTGTACCAGTACGATTTTAAACACGAAAGTAGAGAGCTGCTCTACCTTACACTTCTTGGTAATAACCCCAAGCATGGGCACGCCAGCGCGCATACCTGTTAAAAACGCCTCAGTGATCGGCTTGTTTACTGTTACCACATACTCTTTGTCGTGATTATTGCCAGCACGCAAAATTTTATTGACCAGATCGCCATTATTGGTCAGAAAAATTAGCCCTTGAGAGTCTTTATCTAAGCGGCCAATGGGAAATACGCGCTCACTATGATTGACGAAGTCGACGATGTTATCGCGCTCGGCGTTTTCGGTGGTGCTGACGATGCCGACAGGCTTATTTAAGGCGATAAATACCAAGTCGTCGGCGTCTCTTGGCTCAATATCACGACCATTAACTTTCACCTTATCGCCAAATGAGACTTGGTCGCCTATTTGAGCGCGTTTACCATTAATAAAAACATTACCTTGCTCGATAAAACGATCGGCTTCTCGGCGAGAACAAATACCACTTTCACTGATGTACTTGTTAAGACGGATCCCAGCTTCGCTCACAATGGCTTCCTTTGAAAAGAGGAGCGCTTTTCGCGTTCCGAGTAATGGGCGCCAATTGCAGGGCGCAGTAGGTGTAAATGCTATCACATTCACCGTCATTGGGTGGCACAAAAAATGGTATTTGCTCGTGCTATCTATCTGTCATCTGAAAGGAAGAGGGTTACATCTATAACTTGAAAGTGAATTAATAGTCGAATAAATAGCATATTTATTGACACGAAAAGGGCGGGTGCTTATAGTCTGTGGCAGTTGAGGTATTTATAGAAAAAGAGAGTTTACAATGAACAAATCCGTGTTATTAGGCAGTTTTAGCTTGGTTGTAGCCTTGTTGTTAACTGGATGTGGTAAAAGTGATGATGTACTCGTGGTTGGTACCAATGCAGCCTTCCCGCCTTTTGAATATGTCGGTGGTATTAGTGGCGATGAAATCAAAGGCTTCGATATAGATTTAGCGCGTCAGATAGCTAAAGACGCCGGTAAGACCTTAAAGGTCGAAAATATGAAGTTTGACTCGCTAATAGTGGCGTTAAACTCAGGCAAAATTGATTTTATCGCCTCGGGAATGACCATCACCACTGAACGCCAAAAAAGCGTTGATTTTTCGGCGCCATACTACGAAGCAACCCAAGTAGTATTAGTGAATAAAAATGAAGAGAGTATTAACAGCCTTGATGACCTTAAAGGCAAGCATTTTGCGGTGCAGTTAGGGTCAACGGCCGACATCATGGCAAAGCAATATACCCAAGAGGTAACCGCCTTTAATACCGGTTTTGAAGCTATTATGGAGCTGAAAAATGGCAAGGTGGATTTGGTGCTATTTGACAGTGAGCCTGCGGCTAGCTACCTAGCTAAAAACCCAGAGTTGAAACTTATCAGCCTCGACTTCGAGCCTGAGTTTTATGGGTTTGCTGTGAGCAAGAGCCAGCCTGAGCTACTTCAGAGTATCAATACTACCTTGGCCAATATGAAAGCCAGTGGCCAGTATGATGCACTGATCGCCCAACATATGAAGTGAGCAATCCATGATAGATGCAATTAACACTTCGCTGTTCACCCCGATTGGTGACGACGGCTTAATAGGTATCTTGCTGATTTTAAATGGTCTCAAGGTCACTCTGATGGTCACCTTTTTCGCCATGATCTTAGGGGCGATATTAGGCATTACCACCACCATGATGAAGATGTCATCTAAGTGGTATCTACGTTGGCCTGCCGATTTGTATGTAGGTGTGATCCGAGGCACACCAGTGGTTGTGCAGTTAGTGATCCTTTACTTTATCGTATTGTCCTTTTTAGATGTCGACAAGGTAACCGCGGCCATTATTGCCTTTGGCCTTAACAGCGGCGCCTATATCTCTGAAATTATCCGCGCCGGTATCGAAGCGGTGGATAAAGGGCAAACCGAGGCGGCGCGCTCCTTAGGCTTGTCTCCAGGGATGACCATGAAAGAGGTGATCATGCCGCAGGCGGTAAAGAAGATTTTACCCGCCCTTGGCAACGAGTTTATCGTGCTACTAAAAGAGACCGCGGTCATAGGTTTTATTGGTGGCGTCGATTTGATGCGTGCTGGCGAAATCATTCGTAGCCGTACCTTTGAGGACAGTGTGCCGCTATTTACCTGTGCAATAATCTACCTGCTACTGACGTACAGCTTCACCTTTATGCTGTCAAAACTGGAAAAGAGGCTAAAGCAAAGTGATTAAGATAACCAATTTACATAAGAGCTTTGGTGATAATCAGGTGCTTAAGGGGATTAGTCAGCATATCGCCCGCGGCGAAGTGGTGAGCGTAATTGGCCCAAGTGGTAGTGGTAAGAGTACTTTTTTACGCTGTATCAACTTGCTAGAGCAGCCGACCGAAGGTGATATTGCTATCGATGGTCAGTCGATCACGGCTAAAGGCGCCTGCATCGATAAGCTGCGTCAAAAAGTGGGGATGGTGTTTCAAAATTTTAATCTGTTTCCTCATAAAACCGTGATGCAAAATATTACCTTAGCCCCAGTAAAGCTCGGCTTGATGAGCCAAGTTGAGGCCGACCGTCAGGCGGTGGAGTTGCTGGCACAAGTGGGCTTGCAAGATAAGGCCAATGCTTATCCTGCCAGCTTATCGGGTGGCCAAAAGCAGCGGGTGGCCATTGCTCGCGCCTTGGCGATGCAGCCTGAATTAATGCTATTTGATGAGCCTACCTCGGCGCTCGACCCTGAAATGGTCGGCGACGTACTCGATGTGATGAAGTCGTTGGCGTTAGCGGGCATGACCATGGTGATTGTCACCCATGAAATGGGCTTTGCGCGAGATGTGTCCGACAGAGTGATTTTTATGGATGGGGGCTATGTGGTTGAAGATAGCTCACCGCAGGCGCTATTTAGCGCCCCTAAAGAGGCGCGTACTCAGGCATTTTTAAGTAAGGTGTTACGCTAGTCGGTTAGTCTATATTGATATTATGCCCCTAATTATCTATCGATAAAAAGGCTCTATTCTTGAGCATATTAATAAGGCAAGCTTTCGGGCTTGCCTTATTATTGGTTGCATTTTACGCGGCGCCCAGCGCCTTAAGTTTAAAGCGATTTGCCGTTTGAGCCGCCAGTCGCATCACTAGAGTCGCCATTACAACCACAACCTTCGCCGCACACAGGTTTAAGCTTGGTGTAGTTAAGCGATGGTGTTTTGCCATGATAGCGTGCTTGCATGTCGTGCAACTTGTCGGTCAGCATGGTTTTTAAACAGTTAGCCAGAGGTTCAATCACCCCCTGATGACAATGCAGATAATAACTGTCACAGGGCAGACCGCTGGTGGCAAGCCACTGCTCGGAGACATCGATAAACCCCACATCGCTGCGGTGCTCAAAGTAGGGCAGTGACATCACAGATGACAGCAGGCAAATATCATCGCTTCTACTGGTATGGTCGACCAACATACGCAAACTAGGGCTTCGCAGCACAATATTAAGATCGATATTATGGGCCTGAGCATACTGCTCTATGCCGTGTAATTGCTGCTCATGTAGGTTGGTGTTGACTAAGGTGATGTTGTAGTTAAATAGATCGACCAGAGGTTGTGTCGAGCTCAAGATCGGATGGCCGCTTCTAGCCACCATAAAGAAATGATCAATATCACCCAATTTAATGTTATTCACCATGGGATGGTGGATAGGTTCGGTGGAGATGGTGCAATCAACTTTACCCTGACACAAGCGCTGGCTGATGTTTTCTGACCATGGCATCACATTGATATTGACCCCGCCTTCAATACAGTGGCAGGTGTGTTTTAGGTTATTCATCACCATTAATGACCACTGTTCGTATGTGGCAATCGTCAACTGAAATGGCTCTAAGGTTTTGCCTATGGTGATGGCGATAATTTTGTCGTATTGCTCAAGAATGGTCTGCACCATGGGGTAGAGGCGTAGCGCAATATGATTGGGCTCAAAGCCATATTGCTGGCGGATAAATAGCTCATTTTCTAATACCTCACGCAGGCACATCAATGAGCGGCTGACCTTAGATTGAGTAGTCAGTAGTTTTTCAGCAACCGCGATGCCATTTTTAAGTTCAACCAAGCCGACAAATACCTGTAAGGTAAAGTAATCTAAGCGGCTGACTTTTTTGTACATAGCCTGGCTCCTTGCGTTGTCAGTGGCTGGGGATGGTGATGGGCCAACGATAAGGTTCACTGTTCGCTTAGGATGGGCAATAGACGTATATGACCGATACACTCACAGGGCGTTAGCCTGTGTTAGTTTGTCGTACTCATCGATTATTCGCCCTGACACTGTGACATAGTCAGTTGGGCGTATAGCCGTGGTGGTGTTTATCAATGGGTAAGGCTGGGCACCATCCTTTGTTGTGTGGTTATAGCACCACTAATAGAATAAAACTGCATGGGTGGTCACATTTTAAGCGCTGCAACTAGCCTGTTAGCCAAGGATATGACTGCTTATGTCTTCTAAAGGTATTTATGGCGTTTGCTGGTGACTTTTTTTAGGTAGTTACGGCTTTCTTGTCGAATATGGCGCTGAGTTAAAAACCAATAAAATTCGCTGCGAGTCATGTTATTGATGCGGGCCAAGGCTTGGCGACGATCGCCGCGGGGATTAAGGCTTTTCCATAAATTACCTGTGCCACCGTTATAACTGGATATCACTGCGTATTCGCGCTTTTGTGGATCGTCAATGCCTTTAAGATAACGGCTAGAGAGCAGGTGTAAATAACCGGTCGCCACCTCAATATTTTTTTGTGGATGGTATAAATAGGTCGCTGACGGCGTATGGGCATAGCCTTTAATTAAATTAAAATAATCCCGTCCAGCGGTGTTGGCCTTGATTTGCATTAACCCTAGTGCATTAGAGCGTGATTTGGCTAAGGGATTAAAGGCGCTTTCGGTCTCCATGATCGCCATGATCAAATCAGGTTTAACCCCATAGGTACGCGCCGAGTGGCGCACAAACTCAATATACTTGTTGCCAGCAATTTGGGTGTGATTGTTGACCATGCGAATTGCCACCCGAAAACGGGTCGCTGGGGCCGCACTTTGCTGATTAATATTTTGATTTATCAGGTAGTCGGCAAAGCGCGCCGCCCGCCAATGAAACTCGATGGGTTGGCCATCTTGATCGTGTACCTGCTCCCAAAAAAAGGGCTTCTGCTTACCATTGATGAGGCCAAAATCGTGGGCGGTTTTGGCATCGATCACTTCGGGATCGATCTGAGTCAGCAGCACTTGGATCACCGCTTGTTTGAGCGAGGCTTTATTAACACTTTCAACCACAACCAGCCCGCGTTCGAAATCGACGTAGGTGTGCTCTTGTTCGGCCTGATTAAGCACTAATACCGAGGGCGCTAAGCTGGGAGTGTTATGTTGATACTCGCGCAGTAACGCAGCTACATCGTCCTCATATTGGCTCAGATCTAGGCTCAATGCATTGCAGCAATACAGCAAAAAAAAGCCAGCAATAGTATGATATTTGTTCATTTATCAACGCATTAAGCATAGGTGATATTCGTTAGCAGTATACGTGTTCGGCGCACTGGGGTTCAATGCTTGTTTGGTAAAGATGAGCGCCAGTACGCATCTGCTCATGGTGCGTACTGGCGAGATAAGGCTTATGCCAAGTGCTGATGGTATCACCTAGGCGATGGTCATCTGCCCGGTATAGAGAATAAAGTTACGCAGTAAAAATACCCCGATCAGGCTAAAGCTAGCCGTGACCGCTACATAGGTAAATTTACGGTCGGCCGATACCTTCATCCATAAATTAAAGGCCAGTGGCAAGGTTAAACCGATACCGATAACGCCGCCCCAAAATACCCAGCCCCAGAACCCGTAGCCGATAGCGTTCAGCGCCGCCACTTGGCTTTGTCCACCCGATAAAATCAACCCGACAAAGAAGGTAAATAACAGGCCAATTTCCACCAAGATCATCGGGATCTCAATACCATGAATAAAGCGCACCTCAACCCCATTAGGGTTACCGCGCAGTAACACACCGCCCAGTAAGGTTGCCGCTGCACCAGAGGAGAGCCCCGAGATTAAAAACAGTAAGGGTAATACCGGATTATTCAGGAGTGGGAACCCAATCAGCGCCGACAACAAAAAGCCGGTATAGGCGCCCAAGGAAATCGATAATATTACTAAGATACCTGTGATGGCGGCTTCTTTGGCCACGAGCCATCGAAGTCCGCGCTGCAGCCACATCAACTTGTCGCCTAGTAACTGCAAGATCCCTTTGTTAAAGATGCAGGCAATCCAAGCAAATAACGCCACCTGATAAGCCATGAGAACTAGCACCCCCATCGACATCACAGAGGTGATATTGTAAAACACCAAAATCTTCCAAAAATCCAGTGGCTTGGTTAAATCGATAACCAAGATCCCTAGGCCGCCAAATACGGCTAAGGGAGCGATGATCGCCGCAGCTTGCACAAAGGGTGAATGGTAGGCTTCGCCTGCTAACTTAAAATGTTTGAGCATGATGGCAAAAAACACTGCACCAGCAGACAAGCCCGCTAAAAACAGATAGATGGCAATAGGCCAATGCCATACCAGTCCTTCAAAATGAAAAGCACTCATAGCATTATCTCCCCATCGATGGTTTGGATATGGAACAGCTTAGGCCGCGTACCTAAGTCCACTTTGGCACGGTAGGTGGGCTTACTTTTAAGCAGGTGGACTAAGGCAGAATCGGCATCTTTAAGGTTGCCAAAGGTCAATGCCTTGGTTGGACACGCGAGCACGCAGGCTGGCTGTAACCCTTGCTTTAACTGAGTTTGCTGGCAAAAATCACACTTGTCGGCGGTGCGAGTCTCTGGGTTAATAAAGCGTACTTGATAAGGGCAAGCAGCAATGCAGTATTGGCAACCGACGCAGCGCTCTTCGTGTACTGCGACTATACCTGTGTCTTTGTCAATATAAGCGGCGCCTGTGGGGCAAACCCTAACGCAAGGCGCGGCCTCGCAATGTTGGCAAGAGACTCGGCTAAAGCGGTAGCTCTGGTTGGGATACTCGCCAAAGGGACCACGGCGCTCAATCTTGACCCGAGTTACCCCCTCGGGCACCTGATTGACCTCGCGGCAGGCTTCAACGCAGGCGTTACAACCGATGCAGGCATTTTCGTCGTGTACCATGGCGTACTTAATGTCAGCCTCTGAGCTCGTGTCACTGTGCTCTGCTAACGGAGACTGGGTGATGCCATATACAGAGGCTCCGGCCAGCAGCGCCCCACATCCTTTAAGAAACTGGCGTTTTGAATGTAGCATAACAGGCCTCCTATGGATTGACCTTATGGCAGGTAACACATAACTGGCTATGTTGCTGACGGCTTAACGACAACATAGGGTCGGATTCTGGATGAAGCTGGTGGCATTGAGCACAGCTGACGCGCATAGCATGGACGTTGTGAGTCCAGTCGGCAGCCGCCAAGGTTTCATTATCATGACAGGTAAGACACATCGTCGCTTGTTGCTGGGCTGATTGTGGGCTGTCGATGCCAAATTGGTTGATGGAAGCCCCTTTTTTGGGGTGGTTGCCCTTTTCGCCGTGGCAGTCTTGGCAGACGATGGCTAAGCCTGGGTTGCCATGTAAGCCGAGCATCTGACCATTACGTTTGTGGCATTTAAGACAGGTATCGCTGCTGGCGCTTGTATTGGTTATTGCCGTGACTTCGGCGGCAACACTAATGACAGGTTGGGTACAGTAAATTAATGCGGCGGCACTAAACGTGAGCAGTATTGAGATGTAACGGCTGATGTGGCACATACCGTATCCTTACACCTTAGGGTGAGCATGACCTCGGGCGGAGGTGAGAGCGCCAAGGTATTGGGTTGACGCTCGGTTGGGCAATGACAGCGAGATTAATGTTAATCATTAGGCGGCGAGTGCATTGCGTAGCAGCATTTCATCACACTGCTTATGTTTATCTAACTTGATAAATTGCACCCCAATGTAATCTAAACATTTTTCGATAAACTTAACCTGCTCAGGTGAGCTGCGATCAGTGTCGCTTACCACCAGTTTAACTGCCGAAGACTCATTGTCGACGACCACATAATCTAGGTGGCAATGTTCCATAAAGTCTTGTACCTCTTCGTGGTTTTTAATTGAATCATCAATATCAACCACGTTAACCAGAGACGCCCCGTACAGCACATCGTAGCGATTGCTCGCGATCGACTTTAAGCTTTTTAGAAACTGCATTGACTCTTGATCAAGCAGATGAGGCTTGATGCTAACGGCCGCATCAACCATCTGTACATCAGTTGATCTAAAGAATTTAATGCACGTCATTACGAAGGTCACGATAACGAGAGGCACAATAATAAATAAAACAAAGTACATAAAAGCATAACTTAAAATAACGGTAGCGGTGGCGTTCATGATAAACCTCCAAGGGTGTTTAGCTTTTTTAACTCTCCATTTGATTATTACCTTATGCGTGATATTTACAATAATTATTGAAATCAAATTATTAAAAGTTAGCGCATGATCTAATAGTTAGTTTTTATTATTTCGAATTGCAGATTATCGTGGGGTGGATATGCCAATCTTATTTTATGCATATCTATTATTTATCGGTGGGTTAGTGTTTAGGCTTTTAAAATTAAATGCTTACGGTTTGTTTGTAAACCTATGAAATTTAAAAGTATGATCTGGGTCTGATTTGATTAATATGGGAATTACCAATAATGTTATTGTCGAATAGATGATATTAACTATACTCTAATCTGGTGTATTTTAAATCGGTAGAGGTATTTTTAAAATGAAAAATATAACTCTAGATAGTTTAGATATGCTCAGCGCTAATATATTAGTTAATTTGTATGAAAAGCATTCTGCCTCGTCAGTGGCCATCGATATGAATATACCTGCTCCTAAGGTCAGCCGTTGTTTACAGCATGCGCGGATGATTTTTAATGATCCGCTCTTTATTAGAAAAAAACATGGTCTGGAACCCAACGAATTTACCCGCCAGTTATACCCAATTGTGAAGGAGTTGGTACAGTGTTCTGAGCATCTTTATCAATTAAATCATATTAATGCTGCCGAACCGCACGCGGCGATGGTGATCTATGTCAGCGATCTCTTGATCGCCCATTTTCCCCAGCAATTGAGCGCGGCCATAAACGAGGCGCACCTGCCGATAAGTTTTGAGCTGCGCAGCGGCTCACAAGCGGTATTAGATGACATCGCCAATGGCCTTATCGATATGGCGGTAGTGAGTGAGTCTAATCCGAGCGCGCTGCAACAAGATCAACGCCTTAGTGTCATGCCATTGAAAACGTTATCACACCTCTATCTGTTGTGCGGCCTAGAACACCCGATATTGCAGCAGGAGATAAGCTTAGCCAATATTGCGAACTATCCCTATTTAAGTGCATTTAATCAACTTGATAAGGCTGCACTGGATCCTTTTGAGGCCTATTGCCGCCAGCAAAAACGCGCTTGTCATCTTGCTCCACGCGACAATATGCAAACCTGCCTTGGGTTTCATGATCTTTACCGTTATTTGGCCGACAATCACACTCTCAGCATAGTGCCTTACAGCAAGGTATATGAACAAAGTTATCTACTACCCGGTTTGCATGTGTGCTGTTTATCGACCATAGACACTGCACTACTGTATGCGGATCAACCCCTGCCACGGCTCTATCTTGTCAGTGCCAAACGCCATCCTAGTGCGCATTTCGATTGGCTTAAGCAAACTGTGGTAGCCCTGATTAAGCAAGAGGTGCACTAAGTGAGCGGGATCAATTGGTCAGTTGTTCGCTGGGGGCGGTGGCTGTAGGTTTACTGCGCCAAAAACGGTAGGCGTGCTTGCCCTGCTTTTTGACTTGGTACATGGCAGTATCTGCATGCTCACAGCAGGTGATGAAGGTGTCAGTGTGATTAAAGCGGTAAATGCCGATACTTAACCCCAGAGAGACCAACTGCCCCTCGAGTTCTAGCGGTTGTCGGTAAACATTGAGTATCGTCTGAGCGAACTGGTGTAATAACGCTTCATCTATGGCTGGGATCAGGACAACAAACTCATCGCCGCCAAGCCGAGCGCAATGCGCCGACTGACCATTTAGGCCGCTATGACTTAGATTGGTTAAGGTATTTGCCACATGGATTAAAAGTAGATCGCCCAATTTATGGCCTAAGCCATCGTTGATCCCTTTAAAATCATCAAGATCGATAAAAAATAAGGCCCCGCCACTGCTGGTCTGTGCTTGATGTTCTTCGAAGGCTTGGGTAATGGCTTTGCGGTTACTGAGGTGGGTGAGCGGATCGCTTAAGGCCAGTTGGGCTAACTCAAGTTCGTAACGCTTTTCTTGAGTGATATCGATATGAGTCCCCATTATTCGCAGTGCTGTTCCATCAGGGCTGTATTCAATGACACGGCCGCGATCGGACACCCAAGAGACTGAGCCATCTTTGTGGATCATACGGTGCACCGCTTGATACTCATCGGTTAGGCCATTGACGTGATCTTCAAATGCCTTAATCACCCACTCTTTATCATCTGGATGTAAGTTTTGTTTCCAGCTACTGATATGTGCTGCCAGCTCTTCGCGGCTAAAACCCAACAACTCGCCCCAAGGCCGATTGAAGATGGTTAAATTACCACTGGGAATATGCTGCTCCCAAAGGCATAAACGGGTGCCATCGAGGGCGGCGCACAGTTTCTCTTCGGCGCGAGCATTAAGCAGGGTGAGCTTAGCATTTTCTCGCTCGAGCGCGGCGTTACGCTGTTTAAGCGCCGCGAGCTCGGCTTGCACCCGTTGTAGTTCAGCATCCATTGAGGATTGAGTTCCATAAGTCGACAGCAAGATTGTTAACAATAATATACTGTGGATTGTGATTAAGGTCAGCAACCCTTATTGATAGTTGTGAGTTTATGCCGTAGGGGAGCACATATTGTCGAGGGAGAGTCTGTTCTTTTCAGTCTTAAGACTGACATCTCGTGAGTTGCTTAAGCGCATTTGGGTCATTTGGGTAAGAGTCACCCAAGTGTAAGGATATTACGACAAGGAGCAATTCGATATCTAACAGTCAGTAGGTTGGATGCCGTAGGTTGGATATAAAATGGACGCGGGAGAAAGTGCTTCCCACGCGCCCATAAGCACTATCACTTAAGATGATAGTTTGGATTGTTATTGAGACAGCCTATGATTTTTTAGTCGCTCTAAGCATCCACGCTGTTTTTTCATGTATACGCATACGATCGGAGACCAGCGAAGCCGTAGATTCATCGTCGGCAGCTTGCGCAATTTTCAATACGTTACGTGAAGTCTTAATGACCTGTTCGTGACCTCGGGTCAGTATCTCGACCATCTCTAATGAGCTTGGTACACCGTCAACTTCTTTTATTGAGCTCAGTTTTGCAAACTCTTTATAGGTTCCAGGTGCTGGCACATCAAGGGTGCGGATACGCTCAGCAATATCATCAACGGCAATTGCCAGCTCGGTATAATGTTCCTCAAACATTAAATGCAATTCGCGAAACTGTAAGCCGGTAACATTCCAGTGAAAATTATGCGTCTGTAAATATAGGGTGTAAGAATCGGCCAACAGTCGTTTTAAGCCTTCTGAGATTGCCGTTCTATTTTCTTTGTTTATACCAATATCGATATCTGTCATTGTATTTTCTCCACTTTAGGGCCTGTTAATGGTTCACGGTTATTTTTGCCATCGCTTATTGGTTATTTTGCAAAGGTGCATAAGCTGTGGGTCATGTTCAACTCCTCGCTTAACACAGGGTCAAAATAGCCAAGCAGCTCGGCCCCTTGGGGGGCATACCAATGCTTCTAGCCTGTTAGTACAAGGGCGCGCTATGCGTCTAGCTTAAACATCATCGCGCAAGCCTTGGATTAACATCATTGCATGTAAACAAAAACTAAGCTCGAAAGAGCAACCGGCCCAGATATAGTGTTAAATAATAGACAGTTACAATGTACGAGCTTCAAGAGCCGTGAAATCTTACTTTAGCTTTTTACGCTATTAGGCAATGAGTTATGCTTGGGCATAGCTCATTGCAAATGTGTTTAGCATCAATCTGGTGAAGTGAGTATTGCCACATCGAGACGCTCCGCGGTGCGGCAATATCGGCTTCACGCTAGGCTAAATCAAAGCGATCGGCATTCATCACCTTAGTCCATGCGGCAACAAAGTCTTTGACAAACTTCTCTTGGTTGTCATCTTGCGCGTACACTTCTGCGTATGAACGAAGAATCGAATTAGAGCCAAATACCAGATCCACTCTCGTTGCGGTCCACTTTAGCTTATCGGTGGCCCGATCGCGGATCTCATATAGGTTTTCACCGGCAGGCTTCCATGAATAATTCATATCCGTCAGATTGACGAAGAAGTCATTGGTTAGCGCACCTTCACGATCGGTAAATACCCCATGTTTGGTGCCGTTATAGTTAGTGCCAATAACCCGCATCCCACCAAGTAGTACGGTCATTTCTGGCGCCGTTAACCCCATCAATTGGGTACGGTCAAGCAGTAACTCTTCTGCGCTGACGCTATAATCTCGTTTAAGCCAGTTACGGAAACCATCATGAATGGGTTCTAATACATCGAAAGAGTCAACGTCTGTCATTGCAGCACTAGCATCACCACGCCCAGGAGCGAACGGCACGCTAATTTCAACATTTGCCGCTTTGGCTGCCTGTTCAATGCCTAAGTTACCCGCTAACACTATGACATCGGCGACACTCGCTCCGCTACTGCTTGCAATACCTTCGAGTACACCAAGCACTTTGGCTAAACGTGTCGGTTCATTACCTTGCCAATCTTTTTGCGGCGCTAATCGGATCCGTGCACCATTGGCACCCCCACGCTTGTCTGAGCCGCGGAAAGTTCGGGCACTGTCCCATGCGGTCGTCACCATTTCACTGACGGTTAAACCACTTGCTGCGATCTGGTCTTTAACGGCGTTAACATCATAGTCGGTCTTACCAGCAGGAATAGGGTCTTGCCAAATCAGCTCTTCTTTCGGTACGTCGGGGCCGAAATAGCGTGCTTTTGGCCCTAAGTCACGGTGAGTCAGTTTAAACCAGGCGCGAGCAAATACTTTGGAGAAGTAGTCTTGATCTTTATGGAATTTCTCAGCGATTTTGAGATACTCAGGGTCCATTTTCATGGCCATGTCAGCATCGGTCATTATGGGGTTGTAACGCTTAGATGAGCCTTCAACGTCAAGGGGCTTATCTTCCTCCTTAATGTTAATGGGCTCCCACTGCCAAGCACCCGCGGGGCTCTTTTTAAGCTCCCACTCATAGTTAAGTAACAGCTTGAAATAGCCGTTGTCCCACTGTGTAGGATGAGTTGTCCATGCGCCTTCAATACCGCTCGATACTGTGTCACGGCCAATGCCACGCTTAGTTTTATTTAACCAGCCAAGGCCTTGGTCTTCGACTTCAGCCCCTTCTGGCTCAGCCTCAAGCAGCTCTACATCGCCATTACCATGGCACTTGCCTACAGTATGCCCCCCGGCGGTAAGGGCCACGGTTTCTTCATCGTTCATGGCCATGCGTTCAAAGGTGACGCGCACATCATGAGCCGTTTTCAACGGATCTGGCTTACCGTCGACCCCTTCAGGATTAACATAGATAAGCCCCATCATGACGGCTGCCAAAGGATTTTCTAAATCACGTTCACCCGAGTAACGGCTGCCTTCACTGCCGCTAGGCGCCAGCCACTCTTTTTCTGCTCCCCAATAGGTGTCTTTTTCGGGATGCCAGATATCTTCTCGTCCAAAGGCGAAACCATAGGTTTTCAAGCCCATGGACTCATAAGCTATGGTGCCTGCATAGGCAATTAAATCGGCCCAACTAAGCTGGTTGCCATATTTCTTTTTGATTGGCCAAAGTAGGCGTCGTGCCTTGTCTAAGTTAACGTTATCCGGCCAAGAGTTAATGGGCGCGAAACGCTGATTACCGGTAGCGGCGCCACCTCGACCGTCGGCGATACGATAGGTACCGGCTGAATGCCAAGACATGCGGATCATCAGGCCGCCATAATGCCCCCAATCGGCGGGCCACCAGTCTTGGCTGTCGGTCATCAATGCATGCATATCTTTTTTGAGCTGAGCAACATCAAGACTCTTGAGGGTTTCTCGATAGTTGAAGTCCGCACCCATGGGGTTAGTCTTGCTATCATGTTGATGTAAAATATCGAGGTTTAATGATTTCGGCCACCACGAGGTATTGGACATACTGCTCTCAGTGGCGCCGCCATGCATCACTGGACATTTGTTATTAGACATTGGTCAATCTCCTATTCTCTTGTAAAAAAGAACATGTAAAAAGAAGTTGCTATCTACACAACATAATAATGTACACACCACACTATTAATCATTTCAAACTAGATGTAAAACCGGTTACGGCGATTGTGGCGATAGGTTTTCTTAAGCGCGATTTACCTAGAAGATTGCAGTCTTTCGACTGAGTTTTTTGGGCGGGATTTGTGCAGTGTTGCGACTAAGAAAAGCTTTTCCAAACTTCGTTTGGAACATCCCCTTCGGCCGTAAGGCCGCACTCTCGGCGCTAGCCATTCAAACGGAGTTTGAAAAACATTCCTAGTGGCTCCAGCCACGACTCAAATAGTTATTTAAACCATTGTTAACTGACAATGGTATCCCAAATCGTTAGAATACCAGCTGATTATTCCTCATCAGAGCCAACCCCATGCATGTACACATCTTAGGCATTTGCGGCACCTTTATGGGTGGCCTCGCACTCCTTGCCAGAGCCAATGGCCATAAGGTTACCGGCAGCGATGCCAACGTCTATCCGCCTATGAGCACTCAGCTCGAAGAGCAGGGCATTGAACTTATCCAAGGTTTTGATCCTAGTCAGCTTGGGCACAGTGAAGATGATGCACCCGATATCGTGGTGATTGGCAATGCCATGAGCCGGGGCAATCCGTGTGTGGAGGCGGTGCTTAATCGCGGTTTGAAATACACCTCGGGGCCGCAGTTTTTAGCCGAACATATTTTGCCGGGGCGTTGGGTATTGGCGGTATCGGGCACCCATGGTAAAACCTCGACCGCTAGTATGCTGGCGTGGATCTTACAAGAGTGTGGCTACGAGCCGGGCTTCTTAATTGGCGGCGTGCCGCAAAACTTTGGTGTATCGGCGCGCTTGGGTGGTTCGCCCTTTTTTGTGGTCGAAGCCGATGAATATGACAGCGCCTTTTTCGATAAGCGCTCTAAGTTTGTCCATTACCAACCGCGCACCTTAGTGATCAACAACCTTGAATTTGATCACGCCGATATTTTTGATGACTTACAAGCGATCCAGCGTCAGTTTAATCACGTAATACGTACCGTGCCGGGTCAAGGCAAAATCATTTGGCCAAGCGACAGCGCTGCGGTGCGCGAAGTTATCGATATGGGCTGCTGGAGTGAGCAGGAAACCTATAGTGTTAATTCGGTTGATACTGGTTGGCATACCGAGCTGCAACGTGATGATGGTCACCGATTCGAGCTGTTTTTCGAGGGAGAGTCGCAAGGCATCTTAGATTGGCAATTGATTGGGCAGCATAATGTTGAAAACGCCACCATGGCGATTGCGGCAGCGCGCCATGTAGGCGTAAAACCTCAAGCGGCTATCGAGGCGCTTGCGAAGTTTGCTCCGCCTAAGCGCCGTATGGAGCTGATTGGCACTGTTAATGACATAGACATATTTGATGATTTTGCCCATCATCCAACGGCGATTGCCACCACCTTGCAAGGTTGCCGGGCGAAAGTGGGCGAGGGACGTATCTTAGTGGTGTTAGAGCCGCGCTCGAACACCATGAAACGCGGCGTGCATAAAGACACCTTGGCGACGTCGATGGCGCTGGCCGATGCGGCATTTTTGTATCAGGCTGATAATATCGATTGGGATGTTGAGGCGGCGATGGCTAAGGCGGCATTGCCTGTGGCCGTACTGTATCAAATAGAGGATGTGGTCGAGGCGGTGGCGAGTGAAGCCAAACCTGGTGACACCATTATTGTGATGAGCAACGGCGGCTTCGGCGGCCTGCATGGCAAGTTGCTCGACAGATTAAGTTAACTAAGGGCAGAGTATTAAGTCGCAATTGTTAAGTAGCAATTATTGAGTGGCAAGTTTTGAGTTTAAAGTTCACTTATCACTTATTGCTCAGGGCGTTACAACTTACCACTATCCGAGTTACCGCTGTTAATAGAGAGTGTTATGAATTATCCAAGAAAGGCCAAGGCGATCAGTTTAGCGTGGACAGGCGCCTCGGGTGCGCCCTATGGGCTTAAGTTACTCGAATGTTTGCTGGTGGCCGACTACCAAGTGTTTTTGATGATCTCCAGCGCAGCGCGGGTCGTGCTGGCGACCGAACATGGCTTGCAGCTCAGTGCCAATGGCGATAAAGCCAAGGCGCAGTTGCTGGCGTTGTTTGCGGAAAATGGCGTTGATATTCATGGTGAACTGCATGTGCTGGGCAAAGAGGAGTGGTTTTCGCCGCCGGCATCTGGCTCGGCTGCGCCTAAGCAGATGGTGATCTGCCCTTGCAGTACGGGCACTTTAGCGGCCGTGGCGACGGGGATGAGCAACAGTTTGCTCGAGCGTGCTGCCGATGTGGTAATAAAAGAGCGTGGTCAGTTGCTCTTAGTGCCAAGGGAAACTCCTTTTAGCAGCATACACTTAGAGCATATGTTATCGCTGTCTAAGCTGGGGGCGACCATCATGCCTGCGGCGCCGGGCTTTTATCATGATCCCAAATCGGTACAAGATCTGGTAGACTTCATGGTCGCCCGGATCTTAGACCATCTGGGCGTAGACCACGCGTTAACTAAGCGTTGGGGCTATGATAAGCACAGTGCCAGCAATAGCGACAATTAAGACAATTTTGAGAGTAGTATGAAACACACCACCGAAGTGATGATCTCGGCTGATGAGATTGAGCAACAACTGGATATCCTTGCAGACCAAATTAATGCCCATTACGCCGACAGTGAGCGTCTATTAATGGTGGGTTTGCTAAAAGGGTCTGTGGTCTTTATGGCGGATCTGTGTCGCCGTATTAAGGGTCATGTGGAGATCGATTTTATGTCGGTATCTAGCTATGGCAATGCCATGACCAGTTCACGGGATGTGAAGATCCTTAAAGATGTGCAGTCGGATATCGAAGGTCGCGATGTATTGATCGTCGAAGATCTTATCGACTCTGGTAATACCTTAAATAAGGTCCGCGAATTGTTACTGCTGCGCGCACCTAAGAGCCTAGCACTTTGTACCCTACTGGATAAGCCAGAGCGCCGCGAAGTGGAAGTGCCGGTCGACTTTATCGGCTTTACCATTCCTGATGAGTTTATTGTCGGTTATGGTATCGATTACGCTGAGCAATATCGTAATCTGCCTTATATTGCTAAAGTGGTGCCGCTCGATTAATCGCACGAACGGATACGATTGCAAACTCCTGCCCTGTGCGGGAGTTTTTGTTTGGTGTTTAATGCAACATTACGGAAGTTACTCATGAGCAATGAGCCATATGCGTTAGTTATCGACTCGCTGAGAAAAACCTACAAGGGCGGCGTCGAAGCAGTAAAAGGGATAAGCCTTAAGGTAAAGGCGGGGGACTTTTTTGCGCTACTGGGCCCCAACGGGGCGGGTAAGTCGACCACCATCGGCATTATCTGTTCTTTAGTGCAAAAAAGCTCGGGTAAGGTAAAGGTGTTTGAGCATGATATCGATACTCAGCTTGAATTAGCCAAGATGTCGATAGGCTTAGTGCCTCAGGAGTTTAACTTTAACCAGTTTGAAACCGTGCAGCAGATTGTGATCAATCAGGCCGGTTATTTTGGCGTGTCACGTGAAGTGGCGCTTGAGCGTGCCAAGAAGTACCTTAGTCAGTTGGATCTGTGGGAAAAGCGCAACAGCCCAGCCCGCGCCTTGTCGGGTGGCATGAAGCGCCGCTTGATGATTGCGCGCGCCCTAATGCATGAGCCTAAATTGTTGATCCTCGATGAGCCGACCGCTGGGGTTGATATTGAGCTACGTCGCTCGATGTGGACTTTTTTGACTGAGCTTAATCAGCAAGGCGTGACCATTATTTTAACCACGCATTACCTTGAAGAGGCGGAAATGCTGTGCCGCAATATCGGCATTATCGACAAAGGGGTGTTGGTGGAGTGCACCAGCATGAAGTCCTTGCTGAGCCGCTTAAACATGGAAACCTTTGTGTTTGATCTGCGCGACAACCTCGACACCTTGCCGCAGCTTGACGGCATCAATTGTCGCTTAGTCGACCCGCATACCCTAGAGGTGGACGTGGAGAAGGCGCACAGTATCAATAGTGTGTTTGCGCAATTAAGCGCGCAGCAAATCCAAGTGTTGTCGATGCGTAATAAGGCCAATCGCTTAGAGGAGTTATTTGTGGAGTTGGTTGAACAAGGTAAAGGAGCGGCAAAATGAGTGCAGGATTAAGCATGAAACAGGTCTACTTTACCGCCTTTAAGAGTATCTTGATTAAAGAGATCACCCGTTTTACTCGCATCTGGGTACAAACCTTAGTGCCGCCGGCGATCTCTATGACTCTGTACTTCCTTATTTTTGGTAACTTAGTCGGTAAGCGCATCGGTGAGATGGGCGGTGTCTCTTATATGGAGTTTATCGCGCCAGGGTTGATCATGATGTCGGTCATTACCGCATCTTATTCTAATGTGGCCTCATCGTTTTTTAGCGCTAAATTTCAGCGTAACCTCGAAGAGTTGATAGTGGCGCCCGTACCCCATTATGTGATGATTGCCGGTTACGTGGGCGGTGGCGTGGCGCGCGGTTTATGTGTGGGCACGATTGTCACCTTAGTGGCGATGTTCTTTGTCGACATTAGCCTGCACCATGCTGGGCTAGTGGCGGTGACAGTGTTGCTAACGGCCATCTTGTTCGCGCTAGGTGGGCTGATAAACGCGGTCTTTGCTAAGACCTACGACGACATTAGCATAGTGCCCACGTTTGTGCTGACTCCGCTGACCTATCTGGGCGGCGTGTTCTACTCTTTGACCTTGCTTCCTGACTTTTGGCAGGGGGTGTCGCAGCTCAACCCTGTAGTCTATATGATCAACGTCTTCCGCTATGGTTTCTTGGGTTATGCCGATATCAGCATTCCCCTGTCGATTGCGATTATGGTGGGGTTCTGTAGTGCCCTATGGGCCGTTGCTTACTACCTGATCAGCCGTGGTATTGGCTTAAGAAGCTAATGCATCAAATAGCAGTGCCTTGGTGAGTTGCCGAGGCACTAGCGCTCTTCTAAATACTTCAGTATCTCAAACACACGGCTAATATTATTTGCCCCCAGCTTGGCGGTGCAGCAGTGACCATTTTGGCTGGCATGCAAGCGCACCCAGTCGACAATGCTCGCTAAGCTGTGGGGCGTACTCAAATGAAATTCCCCCGCAGCCGTTAAGGGCTGGGCTTGCCAGCGATAACTCTGGCCTTGGCTGTCGATAATCACCACCGACGTCGCATCGAGCAAGGGCTGTTCATCGTGCCATTGCTCTATATCTTCAATTAGTTGAATTTGATTATCGTCTGGGTGTTTAACCAATATGGGCCAATGGAGCATGGTTTACCTTTTTGGGCTGAGGTGAGTGGGGAGGGCGCTCTCAATGGCGTCACTTGCTGTGAGCCGATGCATAATGTTGTCACTTAAGGGTTGGCGTTCAGGGGATGAGTGACCGTTTGCGTGGCCTTATGCTCTGTCGATTGGGCTTCGATTTTGGTTTTGTGCTGGGTCAGTAACTTGATTGAGGCTAAATTCATGTCGATCAACCCATCAAAATGGGCGTTCATCTCTTGTAGCTGGGCTAAAAATTCAGGGTCGTCTTTGGCCTGTTTTTGCCAGTAGCGTTTACGATCGATTTTTTGTCGTTCACTGGCGCGCAAGATATCGTAGTAGCTGTTTTCCTGTTTAAGGCGATAGAGTTCGCTATCGATAAGTTGTAATAGCTTATCTTTAGAAATGGTGTTTTGTTTGAGTAACGCCTGTAGCGGATCGAGGGTTTTATGCCTGGTGTCTGAGCTGGTTTCTGTAATGACACCTAGCTGATAGGTCAGCTTATGTTGATTAAAGTCTTTTGGGCAGGAGATTTGACTAAAGACGATCTTATCGTCTTTTATACATTTATAAATACTGGTGGCGTGTGCAGGCTGGGCAAGAACCAGTAATGCTGCCACAAATAACAATTTTCCCATTTGGCGATATATCCTCTATCTGCCACCGATCAAATGTAGCTTGCCATGCCTCTCATGCATGATCTAAGCGCTGCCACATCTCAATTCAAGCATTTAACCCTCACACTATGGCGTAAGTTAGCGTCGAAAACCAGTGTTTCATCTGTTAATAAGTTATGAAGTTGATATTGTGGCGATGTTCGCGCGACTTATTATGAATGATGGTGATAGGGCAATGTGCCCCTTGTTTGGCAGACATAAAAAACCGCGATGTAAAGACTTACATCGCGGAGTTTGCTTGGGTGTGGTTATCTAAAACCTAAACCGTCTTGAGTCGTTATGATTAACGGCTACACTCTTCTAGCAGATAGGCCAAGTGACGATAAGAGATCCCGCTGTGATGTGACAGACCCACTTCACACATACGGTTGGCGTAGTAGCCCTCTTTAATATCGACAGGGATCAGCTTTTTGATGTTGCGCAGCGCACTGGCGTTCATCTCTGGCTTGTATAAGCCTTTCTCACCGGCATAACCACAACACTCGATACCTTCGGGCAACTTAACTCCCATGCTACAGGCGTCGGCCAAGGCTTGCATCTTAGGCTCAAGCTTCATCTTACGTGCGCTACAGCCAAAGTGCAGGGCGATGTTAACCTTCTTGGTGAAGGTGAGCTTAGGCACGATCTTGTCGTGCATAAATTCGACGAGATCGGTGATCTCCACTTTTGGGTTACCCGTTAAGGTGCGGTAAGTACAAGAGAGTGCATCAACCACCACGGGCACTTTACCGTTATCACTCAATGCGCTCAGGGCATCGATCAGCTCATCGCGTTTGGCATCGGCATTTTTAAAGTCACCTTTTGACTCCCACATCTGGCCGCAGCACAGGTGACGGGTATTGTCTGGAGTGACCACGTTATAGCCGGCGCGCTCAAGCAGAGTGACGACGACATCCGGTAGGGTGCGATTGTCAGGATCAAGCGGCGTTGGGCCAAAGGTGCGACCGCCACAAGCGGGGAAGTAGACAATGGTCTCTTTATCTGGCGATGCAGGCGATGGCGTAGGCAGATTGGCGCCCTTAGCAAAGTCAGGGTTCCAGTAAGGTACCTCTTTAGACACCATACGACCCATCTTCATCAGGCCGTTGGTCACGTTGTCACCCGCCACTTTGTGGATGATGTTGAGTACATTGAAGCCGGTGCTGATCGCTTGGTTAACCACGCCAAAATGTTTGGCTTGGAAGTCCAGTACCTTCTGCTCGGTAGTGGTGATATAAGGCGTACGCAGCTTACGCACTAGGTTGCCCATACTGTTATCAACGGGGCAGGCAATGGTACACAGCTGACAAGCGGCGCAGGTATCAACTACGTCATACTTGGCCGCGGCGCGCATCTCCTCGGCCGCTTGCTTATCGCCAGATTGTTCAAGGCGAGCAATTTCACGTAAGGTGGCGATACGCTGACGCGGCGTAAAGTTAAGTGCCGAGGTGGGGCAGGTTTTTTCACAGAAACCACACTCGATACACTTATCGACAAAATCATCGACCACAGGGCAAGGCTTGATGTTTTTAACGTGCACATTAGCATCATCATTGAGGATCACACCTGGGTTAAGTAGCCCTTGTGGATCGAAAATGTGCTTGATGCGCTTCATCAAGGTGTAAGCGTCGGCGCCCCATTCCATCTCAACAAAGGGGGCGACCGCACGACCTGTACCGTGCTCGGCTTTCATCGAACCGTCGTATTTGTCGATAACCATCTCGGCCACATCTTGCATAAAGGCGTGGAAGCGATTGATATCCTCTTGTGAAGCAAAGGTAGGCGTAATGATGAAGTGGAAGTTACCCGCTAGCGCGTGACCATAGATCACCCCTTCAGGGTAATTATGCTTGTGAAACAGCTCGGTCAGATCTTTAGCAACATTCGCGAGGTGCTCTACCTCAACAGCGATATCTTCGATGATAACCGACGTGCCTTTAGGACGTTCACCGCCAATAATGGGGAACAGTCCTGAACGCATCGCCCAGTATTGACCAAACACGGCAGGATCGTCGGTGAAGGTGATTGGGCGTTCAGTTTCAATGTGCGCCAGTTTGCCGATCACATCTTTGGTATAGTGCTCAAGGGTCTGTTTATCATTCGAGCGACACTCGATAAGCAAAATCGCTGCATTTTCTGGCAGATCGCTGAGCCATTCGGGCATACCGGTTTTTCCGGTGACCGCTTTAATCGATGCCCAGTCTAACAGTTCAGCCGCGGCAACACTTTCGCCATTGATCGGTGGGATAGCACTGGCTGCATCTTCCATATTGAAGAAGACCGCCATGGCTGAGGCTTTAAACTTCGCTTCATCAACCGTGTTATAGGTGACCTCTTCAACGAACGCGAGCGTACCTTCAGAACCAACAATCAAGTGATTGATCAGATCGAATGGATCGCTAAAGTCGACTAAGGCATTGATGCTGTAACCGGTAGTGTTTTTAATTGAGAATTTTTTACGAATACGATTAGCGAGCACTTCGTTGCTGCGGGTCATGGTGCCCAGCTCAACGAGCGCATCAAGCAGCGCTTTATTGTTTTCACTAAAGGCGGCCTTGGACTTTTCACAACCGGTATCGAGCTCTGAGCCGTCGGCAAACAGCAGCTTGGCCGATGCAATCGTTTGGTAACTGTTCTGCGCTGTGCCGCAACACATACCAGAGGCATTATTTGCCACGATACCGCCAATTTTACATGAGGTCAGTGTCGCAGGATCTGGGCCAATCTTCTTGCTAAATGGCTTGAGCGCCAAGTTGGCATCGGCGCCGACAACGGCCACCCCAAGTGAAACCTGTTTACTGTCGGCACTGACTTCAATTTTGCGAAAACCATCGTGGCCCAAGATCAATAAAATACCTTCGCCGATAGCTTGGCCCGATAGGCTGGTGCCCGCGGCGCGAAAGGTGACTGGGGCTTGATGCTGGCGAGCAACTTCTAAAGTGAGTTTGGCATCTGCTAATGTTTCGGCATGAACAACCACTTCAGGCACAATACGGAAGTAACTCGCGTCTGTTGACCAAGCAAAACGACGCACTGCATCGTCGGTAACGGCATCTTGGCCAAGCTTGGCTCTTAAGTCTGCGACAACAGCTGAATAGTTAATCGACATAACATTACTCTTTATTTATAACGGGTAAAAGGCGAGCAATCACTTGCTCGCCCACCTGATAATTGATGTTTAGAAACCACCCCAAAGGGTCGCAATCGTACCAGCGACTAAGGCATAACCCAGTGCGATAGGCATGGTTTTACGAATGATTTCCGACTCTCTACCAGCCATACCAACAACGGTTGCTGCCGCGACTACGTTCATCACACACATCATGTTGCCTGCGTTAGCCCCTATGCCTTGTAGGGCCAGTACCATCGCATGGTTCATGCCAATGTTATCGGCGACGCTGTACTGCAAGCCAGAGAACATCATGTTAGAGAAGGTGGCAGAACCAGACAGGAAGGCACCAAAAATACCCACGATAGGTGACATCCAAGCCCATACCGCACCCATTGAGCCTGCTAGCATATCGGCCAGTGCTACTGGCATAGATTCTAGACCTGAGTCGTTGGCGCCAGAGTTAAGGAAGATTTTCACCATAGGCACAGAGGCGCCGAGTGAAATGATCGTCGGTAACATAGAGCTGCACGACACAGTGATCGATTGCTTAATGGCAGAGGACTTCATCTTAAACAGCACGAAGCCTAATAGGCACACCAAGATAAAAAACGCGCCAGGGGCATATAAAGTGGCGAAGCCAGCTTTAAGCTCGGTGCCCATGAGACCCGTCCAGCTGATGTTATAGCTGACCAGCCAAGCTTTAACTGGTGCGACAGTACGCGATACAACCAGCAGAGCCGCCATAATGATGTACGGCGTCCAAGCTGCAACTTGTGAGAACTGCACCTTAGTTTCAACTTTGTTGGTGTCTTGACTGTCATTTTCAGCAAAGTCGTTCCATGGCGTTTTTGGCAGTAAGTAGCCTTTACGCGCCACCGGAATAACCAGTGCCATACCGACAAGCGCACCGATAACCGATGGGAACTCAGGACCAGCGAAGAAGTTAATTAACCAAGCTGGAATGGTAAACGCGAAGCCAGCAAATAGGGCAAACTTCCAAATCTGCAGCCCTTCTTTAAATGACTTGTTACGACCAAAGAAGCCAGTGAGTACCGAAACCAACACTAATGGGATGAGGGTACCAGTGATCAAATCGATAGTGATCATGTGCATGGCGATGAACTGGGCATAGTCTGCGAAGTGACCGCCATGTTCGGCAATCTGTTCAGCTGCCATACTGACGCCGCCTGACATTAAGCCTTGTTCCATACCAAACAGTACAGGTAAGCCGATAGCACCAAACGACACACTGGTGGAGTCGGCAATTAGCGCAACTACCGCCGAAGCAATCGGTGGCACGCCCAGTAATACTAGCAAGGGAGCACCGATAGCCGCAGGTGTACCGAAACCCGCTGAACCTTCAATAAACGAGCCAAATAGCCAGCAGATGATGATCACCTGTACTCGCGCATCGCCGCTGATATTAGTAAAACCGGCACGAATGGTATCCATCGCGCCGGAATATTTTAAGGTGTTAAGCAGGAACACCGCACCGAAAATAATACTCAGTGGGGTCAGCGCCGATAACAAGCCTTCGACGACTGATGCACCAAGAATGGTGGTATCCATTTGCCAAATAAAGACGGCGGCTAAACCTGTCATGACCATGGAGATGGGCATGGCGCGTGAAGCTGGCATCCGTAGAAGTACCAAAAATAGCATAACGCTGATCACAGGCGTTAAACTGGCGAGTAGCTGAAGTAGGGTCATGATTGCCTCTTACTGTCGTAACTGTGTTATTGCTAACTTTTATATTAGATATATTAGAGCTGACTTCTAAAGGTGCAGCGCTGCCTTGTGGATCATCAGTGATTTTAGCTCACTCGATTAATCTTAGGTGCGTACTAAACGCTAATTCAATAAAAGCCAATATGATCTAGATCATATTGTGTCGATTACTTTAGTCTAGGTTAGATGGCTGTGAGATACATCCGACGCGCCTAAATTAGGCTGTGATTAATATCACATTTAGTAGGGGCTTGTTTATAACAAATTAGCGGTTAATGGCATTTTATTAGCGGTAAATAGTGTTTGAGCTGGTTTTTTAAGCGAAATGTGTCGTATAAATGCAAATATCTGATCCAATAATTTCATTTTTGGATGATTCGAGGAATAAAGCAACATCGGCGTGTGGTGATCTGGGTCATACTGTGGTTTTTTTGTTGTCAATTGTTTTTAGATTGTTGTATTTAATTTTATTTTAATTCAACACATTAGCCTATAAATCATCTGTAACTAGTGATGATGACATTATCAAAGCAGGCTCTACTGAAGACTGGCGTTAGCGATGAAAAGTGAGCAATCAGGTGATTTAATTTCTCAGCTTAGCCTGCAAGTGTCATCCGGTTATTTATGATGAGATGGTATTTTTTATCATATCAATCGGTAATAAAGCGATGTTCTATCGCTCTGTTTTGATGGTTTATTAGACGGTTGGACGTCAGGGTGACGTTAGGGTGAGGCGTTATCGCCGCACCCTAAGCTTTTGTTACCGGCGCAGGAGGCTGTGAATTAATTGCGCGTGAAACAGAGGTTGTCGATAAGGCGAGTGCTGCCCATATACGCCGCGGCTAAGATCACCAACTGCTTATCATCAGCGCCAATGGGATGTAGATTGGTTGCATTACGTACGCTTAAGTAATCGACCTTAAAGCCAGCTTGAGTCAGTTGCAGAGTCGCCTCATTCGCTGCCTGTTCCACAGCTTGTCCTTGGGATATGGCCTCAGCCATGGCGTCCATTGTCCGTTTTAATGCAGCGGCTTGCTGTTTTTGTTCAGCGCTTAAATAGCCATTGCGTGAGCTCATGGCCAATCCCGATGGCTCGCGTATGGTGTCGATACCGACGATCTCAATGGGCAGTGACAGATCTTCAACCATGGTTTTTATCACCATCAACTGTTGAAAGTCTTTATTGCCAAAGACGGCGATATCGGGCTGAACGATATTAAACAGCTTGCACACTATGGTGGCGACGCCGCGAAAATGGCCGGGACGACTGGCACCACACAGTTCATCAGAGATCTTGGGGACTTCGACAAAGGTCTGCAACTCCATCCCCTTGGGATAGATGATGGCAGGTGTGGGGGTAAACAGCAGTTCGGCGCCAGCCTCTACTAAGGCAGCCTGATCGGCGGCCAAGGTGCGAGGATACGCATCGAGATCTTCATTTTGGCCAAATTGCAGCGGGTTAACGAAGATAGAGACCACGACATGGTCGGCGCGCAGAGCGGCTTCCTTTACTAAGGTCATATGACCTAAGTGCAAATTGCCCATGGTAGGCACAAAGGCCACGGTTTCGCCTTGGCGTTTCCAAAGACGAACTTGCTCTCTGACTTGAGCGATATCTTGGGTGGTAAACATCTAACGACTACCTGTATTAATGCCTTTAGGGTTAGCTAAAGGTATGTTCGCTGCTAGGGAAAGTGCCGTTAGCCACTTCGTCGATATAGGCGCGAATAGCGCTACGAATTTCGCCCGTTTGTGCCAAATAGTTCTTCGAAAAGCGTGGAATATAGCCGCTGGAGATCCCCAGTACATCGTGCATCACCAATATTTGTCCATCGGTGTCAGCACCTGCGCCAATACCAATAACGGGAATGGTCAGTGCTTCGGTAATCGTTTTCGCCAATGCAACAGGAATGCATTCTAATACCAGTAGCTGGGCACCAGCAGCTTGTAGTGCTTTGGCTTCATCAAGGATGCGCTGGGCGTTACTGGCATCGCGTCCTTGTACCTTAAAGCCGCCAAAGACGTGCACCGACTGTGGTGTAAGGCCTAAGTGAGCGCAAACAGGAATACCGCGCTCAGTCAGCTTAGTCACGGTTTCTAGCAGCCAATGGCCACCCTCAACCTTGACCATGTTGGCACCTGCCTGCATCAGCGTCGTGGCGTTAGTCATGGCTTGTTCTGGAGTGGCATAGCTCATAAAAGGCATATCGGCGATCAATAACGCGCGCTTAATACCGCGGCGCACACAGCGTGTGTGGTAGGCAATATCTTCAACACTCACGGGCAGGGTATCATCATGACCTTGCAACACCATTCCCATGGAGTCGCCGACCAGTAATACATCGATCCCTTCACTGTCGAAAGCCGCCGCAAAGCTGGCATCGTAGGCGGTTAATGCGGTGAATTTTTTTCCTTCTTGCTTAAATTTCAGCAAGGTAGCGCTCGTTATCTTGGACATAATGATGGTCTTAAATCTAATGAATAAAAGGATTCAATATCCACAGTAGTGTGCTTTATATGCTAACTGTGGCTTAAGTTCAATGATCTGGGCCGAGTTGTTGCACTTCAGCTAAGAGGGTGTCATCAATTAAGCTGGCCACGGCGGTACCGCAAGGCAGCACCAACTCAGGCGCAAGATCGTGTAACGGGACTAACACAAAGCTGCGTTGTTTCATGCCGTAGTGGGGTACCGTCAGTCGTGGTAGGTCAATCTGTTGCTCGCCATAGAGCAGCAGATCTAAGTCTAAGGTGCGTGCGCCCCAGCGGATATGACGGACTCGCCCCTGCTGTTGTTCGATAGCCTGTAAGGCATCAAGAAGCGCGATAGGGCTCAAAGCGGTGTTGAAGCACGCTACGGCGTTAAGGTAATCGGGCTGGGGGATATCCCCCATGGCGGCGCTAGCGTAATAGGGCGAAACCGCCACTTGACCGTCACTTGCTAGGGCTTTAAGGGCGATGCAAGCTTGGTCAAGTTGAGCTTTAGGGGACGCTAAGTTGGCCCCCAAGGCGATATAGACGCGAGTCATTATTCTGCTGGTTTAACCGGTTTCTTTGGGCTACGGCGACGACGATTAGTGTTGCGATGCTTGCCACCTTTATGGGTGCTGCGCGCAATCACACTACGTTGTTCTTCGCTGCCTTCAACAAAGCTTTTCCACCAGGCTGCCGATTTAGCGATGCTGCCACCTTCGGCTTCAGCACGCAGCAGCAGTAAGTCATAAGCGGCGCGGAACTTAGGATGTTCGATAAACTTAAAGGCGCGAGTGCCTTGATTACGATCGAAACGCAGTTGCAGCTGCCAAATGTCTTTCGCTGGGGTGCTAAAGCGGCGCGGAATACTAATGGTGCGGCATTGCTGCTCCATCACATCGCCCATGGCGGCATAAAAGGCATCATAGGTGGTGAGACCGCTTTCTAAAGCGATATCATCGGCGCGCTGACTCAGCGGATACCAGAGCATGGCCGCGTAGAAGAAGGCTGGGGTCACCGACTTGTCGGCGTTGACCCTATCATCTGTGTTTCGCATGATGGCTTCTATCATCTTAGTGGCAGGCCCTTGTGGATCTTCCACCAGAATCTGTTCAACTAAGGGGAATAACGGCTTAAATAAGCCAAATTCGCGCATCATGTGATAGTTATCTTGGGCGTGACCGTGGAAGAAGAGTTTCAGTACTTCTTCATACATGCGCGCCGCGGGAATATCTTTCAGTAGCGGGGCCAACTCATAAATAGGGTCGGCAGCGGCGCTGTCGATCGTCATGCCCAGTTTGGTGGCAAAACGCACGGCACGCAGCATGCGCACCGGATCTTCACGGTAGCGTTTTTGCGGGTCGCCAATCAGGCGTAGGGTGCGCGATTGCAAGTCTTGCAAGCCGCCGCCATAACTGTGAATAGAGAAGTCACTGATATCGTAATAGAGGGCGTTGACGGTAAAATCACGGCGCTCGGCATCTTCATCTATGCTGCCATAGACGTTATCACGCAGCAGACGACCTTCAGCATTGGTTTTGGAGATCTGTTCGGTACTGTCGACATGGTGGCCACGTAAGGTGGCGACTTCAATGACATCGCGGCCAAACACGATATGGGCTAGACGGAATCTGCGGCCGACTAAGCGGCAGTTACGAAACAGCTTTTTAATCTCTTCAGGGGTGGCATTGGTGACGACATCAAAGTCTTTCGGCTCTAAGCCTAATAAAATGTCGCGCACGCCGCCGCCCACCAAGTAGGCCTTAAAGCCTGCCTTGTGCAATCGGTAGAGTACCTTTATAGCGTTTTCGCTAATCTGCTTGCGTGAAATAGCGTGGTGCTTTCTCGCAACGATCTCCAAGCTTAGTCCCGCTTGTGTGGTTTCTGTGGTGTTTTGATTGTCGTCAAAAAGCTGTTTACAGAATTGACTAATACGGCGAAAAATAGGACACCTCAACATGCATCTGGATATCAGGGTTAAAATAAGGCCGCTATCATAACTTAATTATGGCTTAAAGAGTATACCCGCGGCGTTTGCGGCGTATTGCCGGTGTGATGTCGCGCGTCAGGTTTACCCACCTTGAGCGCCCGGCAGTAAAATCTCAGTTTGTTTAGGGATCCGTGTCATATCGAATTGGCTCACCGCTTGGGCGAGCATCTTATCCACATCGTCCACTTCACATTGCGCTTGGCCTAAAAACACCAGCGCCGCATTGATACTGGCCTGAGGCGCGCGGGTGTCGATGGCGGGGGCATGATTTTGCTTTGACAGTTTTCGCCCCGGTTCGGCGCAGGCCAGTGGCAGATGCAGCCAGTCGGGTGTGGGGTGATCTAATAAGCTGTATAGGGTACTTTGGCGCGCACTAGAGGTTAATAGATCGCTGCCGCGAACCACCTCGGTAATGCCTTGTAAGGCATCGTCCATCACTACGGCTAACTGATAGGCCATCAGGCCATCGCGACGTTTAATAATAAAGTCTTCGCCAGCAAAGTCAGCGTCGACATGGATATCGCCAAGTAACTGATCATAAAACTGCGTCACGGGGTGAGTATTACAAATGCGGATAGCGCCTTGGTCATGACGCGGTGTGCGCCGCGCGCAGCGGCCATCATAGGCTGCACCCATGGCTTGAATTTGCTTGCGAGTACATTGACAGTAATACGCCTTGTTGTGGCTTAGCAGTTGCTGTAACTGCGCCTCGTAGGCGTCCAGTCGTGAACTTTGATACAGCACGCTGCCATCCCAGTGTAAGCCGTAAGCTTCAAGGGTATGTAAGATCTGTTGGCTCGCGCCGGGCACTTCTCGTGGGGGATCGATATCTTCGATGCGCACCAACCATTGACCCTGCTGAGTACGAGCGCGCAAATAACTGCCAAGTGCGGCAATCAGCGAGCCAAAATGAAGTGAACCAGAGGGGGAGGGCGCGAATCGGCCTGTGTAGGTGTTAAGATGCACTATGCAGCCTTTGCACTGAGTCAATTTAACTTAAGAAAGAGACAAAAAAGCGGGGATAATCCCCGCTCATCTTAAGTCAGATTAACCTGCCATCTGCTTTTCTTTGATCTCGGCGAGCGTCTTACAGTCGATGCACTGATCGGCTGTTGGACGCGCTTCGAGTCGGCGGATACCAATTTCGATACCGCAAGAGTCACAGAAACCGAAATCATCTTCTTCGATTTTTTGTAACGTCTTTTCAATCTTCTTAATCAGCTTGCGCTCTCTATCACGTGCACGAAGCTCTAAGCTGAACTCTTCTTCCTGAGCTGCACGATCGACAGGATCTGGGAAGTTCGCGGCTTCGTCTTGCATATGAGTCAGGGTGCGATCCACTTCTTCACGAAGTTGGCCACGCCACGCATCGAGAATTTTTTTGAAGTGATTCAGTTGAGCGTCATTCATGTACTCCTCACCGGGTTTCTCCTGGTAAGGATCGACTCCTGCGATAGCGAGTACGCCAAGTTTTTTAGTGCCTTCAGGCATAACGCATCTCCTGTTAATCATTTGCGTTGTAGGGCGGCTGTCATTTAAAGGCCGATATCTATATCAGAAACCTATTTGCCACGCAAATTTTTTGTGCCGTAAAGTTCGATATTTTTCGACTATGTCCTCTATTTGCTTTTTATTCAACTTTTAACGGTGATTTATACGCTAACAGGGCAGGATTTAGCCAAGTGCAGTCCTTCGGTGGACATCTCGGTGCAATAGGCCAATATTTCGACCCCAGCCTGATGAGCCTGACTCAGCAGTTGGGCGTAATCGGGGTCGATATGTTTGGCAGCGCAGACCCTGTCAATGCCGCTGTGTTGCACCACAAATAGCAGTACGGCACGATGACCTAAACGGACCATCTCGATTAACTCGCGCAGGTGTTTTTGGCCACGAGTACTGACGGCATCAGGAAAATAACCTTGTTGCTGCTCTAGTAAAGTACAACTTTTGACTTCTATATAGCAGCGGCCTAAGTCGGCGTCCTCAAGCAGCAGATCGATGCGGCTGTTTTCACTGCCATATTTGACTTCACGGCGTAACTCGCCATAGCCTTGCAGCTCAGTGATAACCCCGTCATTTATCGCCTCGGCGGCCAGTGCGTTGGCACGGCCGGTGTTAATGCCAATAAGGTGGCCGGCATCGGTTTGCGCCAATTCCCAAGTATTAGGGTATTTACGTTTAGGGTTATCTGAGGTGGAAAACCACACCTTTTCACCGGGAAACAGACAGTTGCGCATCGAGCCCGTGTTAGGACAATGGATGGTGATCTGTGAGCCATCGCACAGCTCAATGTCGGCCAAGAAGCGTTTATAACGTTTGATTAAGGTGCCCTGTTGAAGCGGGGGGCTAAAAAGCATGATCTGACCTTATCCATTAAGCATCGGGGCGCAAAGTCTATCAAAGCAGGTCGATGGCGACTATGGCTTTGACTTTGACTTTTAATAGTGGCTTGGCATTAACGTCAGAAACGTCAGATCTTGCATAATCAATAAAGGCAGATATCGGTATTAGAAACCCGATGCCATTTGTGGTTATACTGGGCGAAATCACGGCGGTGAACATAACATGCTGTCGATAAACCCAGTCGTAACAAGGAATAATAATGAGCGATACGATGAAGATCTACCTGACTAACGATGCCCCCGCAGCCCATTGGGGCAGTGCCGATGTCACCTTTACCCAAGGGCAAGCCCATATCCATCTGCAGGCGGGCGATCAGCTGCGCCAAGTACAGCAAGCGGCCCGTAAATTACGTGGCCAAGGGTTAGCGGCGGTGCAGTTGTGCGGTAACGACTGGGATCTCAATAGTCAGTGGGCGTTCGCGCAAGGGTTTGCCACCGCCAAAGGGGCGGGAGAGATCCATTGGAGTGGCGATGCAGCCATGCAAGCGGCGCTTAATGATCGCCGTGATAGTGCTAACTTTGCTCGTCAGTTGATTAATGACACTCCCGAAAACTTGGCGCCGGTGACGTTAGCAACCGAAGCGGCAAAATGGTTAACGCGGATAGGTGGCGATAAGGTGAGTTACCGCATCATCGAAGGCGAAGCGCTATTGCAACACAAGTGGATTGGTATTCATGCCGTGGGCCGGGGCAGTGAGCGTCCGCCTGCCTTACTAGAGCTGGACTTTAATCCCTTGGATGCCGATGCGCCTGTGTCGGCAGCATTAGTGGGTAAAGGGATCACCTTCGATTCGGGCGGCTACAGTATTAAAGCCTCAGAAGGGATGCTGGGGATGAAGTGCGATATGGGCGGCGCGGCCACGGTTACGGCAGCATTGGGGCTGGCGATTAAATCTGGGCTGAATAAGCGGGTGAAATTGTTTCTCTGCTGCGCCGAGAATTTGATCAGCGGGCACGCCTACAAGCTAGGTGATATTTTGACGTATAAAAATGGGGTCTCGGTGGAAGTGGTCAATACCGATGCCGAGGGCCGTTTGGTGCTGGCTGATGGCTTGCAAGCGGCCAGTGAAACCGGCGCGCCTCTAATTATCGATGCCGCCACGCTCACGGGCGCAGCGGTCATGGCGGTCGGCAGCAACTACAATGCGATTTTCTCCCCTAATAGTGATCTGTTGGCACAGACGCAAACTAAGGCATCGACAGTGGCGGAGCGAGTGTGGCCGCTACCGTTAGATCCCTGGCATAAAGAGATGTGTCCATCTGCCTATGCCGATACTGCTAACAGCCGTCCTATGAAAGGGGGGGGCGCTGGCGGTGCATCCAATGCGGCGGGTTTCTTGTGGCGATTTGTATCGCCAGAGGCCAAATGGTTGCATGTGGATTTGGCTGCGGCCTTTGCCGATAGCGCCAATGAGCTATGGGCGGCGGGCGCGACGACCCACGGCATGCTCACCATTGCAGCGTTATTAGAAGATTAATCTTGCCTTGCTGATGAAATAACAACGCGCCCTATGGGCGCGTTTTTTTGTGCGCGTTTGTCATCGTTGGGGCTTAGGAGTCACTAGCGGCCATGAGTGCATTATAGGGTAGTGCACGCTGGCGTGATCGCTCACCGACTGGTACAGATGCAGGGCATTGGCATTAAGTGTGATGGGCTTGACGGCCAGCGGGGTAAATTTTTTGGCTTTGCGAAACAAGGTGATGTGCGGTGTAAAGGGATGCTGTTGGTGATGCAGACCAAGGCTTGCGGCGACCTGTTGGCAATCGTGTTGCAATGCCATTAGGTGAGGATCATCAAGCGGCCCGACTAAGCACAGGGCTTTAGCCTTAGGCCACAAGGTGAGTTGATTCAGGCAAACACTAAATGAGCGAAGTTTTTGCTGCGCGCTTAACTGGTTGAGCTTATCGATTAACTGCGTGGTGGCCGTGGGAGATACTTGGCCGAGAAACGCCAAGGTCATATGCAGGTTGGCGCGAGGCACAGCTTGCCCATCGGTTAGCAGCTGTTGCTGCAGTGATGTTAATCGCTGAATGTCCTTAGGGGCCGGGCTTACGCCGATAAACAGTCTGCTGAGCATGATTTAGCTCCTTATGTATCAAAGAATCTTAATTCATCATCTTACCCAATACTGCTAGCCAATACATGGCACTGGTTTGAGCTGTGGTTTAACCATTGACGACCTGTCAATGCCAATGAAATACTCCAAGTTCAGCTGTCTTAAATTCTCTTTAAAATGCGGCTGTTCTTTTTTAAGCTCATGAATTTAAATTGTAATAGTTAATTTCATTTTCTGTGATGCAGATATGCAAAACAATGAAGTCGAGTCAGTTGTAACATATCGGTTTGTGCTACGGTAAGCCTATTGTTTATGGCTCGGAGTATATTGATGTTCAAACTATGTGTGCTTACTAAACGGTCATAAGGAAGCGACCTTACTATGTTACAAAGTCAATCTCAGTTGAGTCTCACATCGTCAGACCGACTGCTGCAGCTGGTTGCTACAGCCCTGTCGGATTATGATCTACTCGATGAATTAGATGCGGCGCTGTTGGAGCTTGCCCATATCACTGGCTGCAACGGCTTATTGCTGCTGCGACTCACTCCGGCCCGTTTGAGCGTGCAGATTGAGGCGATGCATCAAGATGATGACACCTTATTTAGCCAACGTGATGCGCAAAAACTGCTAAACCGAGTCGCGAATCGCCGCCGCTTGCACTCCTGTGCATCCCTTTCTCAGCCGACCATTATCCAAGATGTATCCAGTGAAATTGAACAGCGCGATAGCCTACAGTCTGTGGCATCACGTCTTCGCAGTGTGTTGCTGATCCCCGTGCTGGGTAATCACTATATTTTTGTGGCTTATCGCTACCATAGTGATGGTCACTGGTGTGAATCGAGTCTCGATGCGCTCACTATGGCGGGCAATATGCTGGGTTATGCCAAAGAGGCGTGCCGCTTACACCAAGCGGTAAAGAGCAGTGAGCTCCAATGCCTTGAGCACTTGTACCGTATGCCGATCTGTTGCGTGCATGTTGGTATTGATAACCGGGTGATCCGCTTTAATCGTTGCGCCGCCAATGAGCTCAAGGTTGAGATGCTGCAAGATATCACCAGCCTAATATTGCCCCAAGAAGTTAGCCAATGTTATGCCACCCTAGCCTTGGTGCGCGATGGCTTATTAGCCCAGGCTAGTTGTGAGCTACAGATGAAGAACAATCTAAGTCAGGACAAGGCGCGAGTGACTTTTCTCTCCTTATCGGCAGAGGATGGCACCTTGTTGATGATGGTCGAACCCATTGACGTGTCGCAGACGTTAGCCCCGCAACAGGAGGCAGTATTCAATTTTGATGGCCTGACGGGGTTACCCAATCGCGCCTATTTTGAAACCCTCTATATCGAGTCTGAGCCATGTGCGCCCAAGCGCAGTACTTTTGTTGCATTCATCAATCTCGACCGTTTTCAAGTGGTCAATAATGTCAGTGGCTACCAGGCTGGCGACAGACTGCTGTGCGAGGTGTCGTCCAGACTGACCCGCCTCGTGCGCAAAGGCGATGTGGTTGCGCGGCTCAGTGGAGATGAGTTTGGCATCTTTATGCCTAATATCGATCGCAACATTGCCGAGCAAGTGGCCGAGCGGATCTGTCAGGCGTTAAACCAACATGAGTTTAGCTGGGAAGGGCGCAAACACAGCATCAGTGTCAGTATTGGTTTGGCACAAAGCCAAGATGCTCAAGCGAACATTTCAGACTTACTTCGCAGTGCCAATGCGGCGTGCCGGGTCGTGAAAGAGAGTGGCCGTAACGGGTGGTATGTGTATGCCAGCGATGATCCTATGGTGGAACGTCTCAATACCGACATGAGCGCCTCGGTCGATATTATTGGCGCACTGGCCAACGACAGATTTGAGCTATATTACCAACCCATTGAGATGCTACAGGCAAACAATAGCGGTTTACATTTTGAAATATTGCTGCGCATGCGCTGTGAAAACGGTGAGCTGATGTCACCGGCTATCTTTTTACCCGCCGCCGAACGATTTAGCCTCGCCGCCAAAGTTGACCGCTGGGTGATCGACAATGTGCTGCGTTGGGGGGCGAACCATCTAGCCTTATGGCATGAATTATCTATGGTATCGGTTAACCTGTCGGCCCTCTCCATTGGCGATCGCGAGTTTATGCATTGGCTAGAGATGCGCTTGTTAGCCGAGCCTGAATTAGCCCGTAAACTCTGTTTTGAAATTACCGAAACCGCCGCGGTAAAGCAGCTCGATTTGGCTACCGAATTAATTAACCTACTCAAACCCATGGGCTGCAAATTGGCACTGGATGATTTCGGCTCAGGTTTCTCTAGTTTTGCCTACCTCAAATTACTCAATGTTGATTACGTTAAAATTGACGGCCAGTTTGTCCGTAATCTGTGTCAGGATAAAGCCGACCAAGCCATTGTGGCCGCTATCTGCCAGTTGGGGCGCGACATGCAGTTTGAAGTGATCGCCGAATTTGTCGAGTCCATCGAGATTGGCAAGCATTTAGCAAAGCTGGGGGTCGATTATGGCCAAGGGTATGCCATTGGTAAGCCAACGCCCTTAATGAAGCTGACCTCAGGTGAAGCTCTGGGCTGGCACCGAGCGTTGCACTATGGTGACCTAGCCTGATCTTGGGCTAGTACATTTTGTTTTTTTGCCCATAACGGGTACACTTGCCGCAGTTTTTGCCGACAGATAGCCCCTTGTGAACTCACTACCCATTCAACATCTTTTCCCTGCCTTGCAAAGCGCATTGGCCAGCTCATCGCAGCTGATTTTACAAGCGCCCACGGGCGCGGGTAAGTCGACCGCCTTGCCGTTGGCACTGCTCGATTGGCCGCAAATTAGCGGTAAGATATTGATGTTAGAGCCAAGACGGATGGCGGCGCGTAATGTGGCCCATTTTATTGCCCAGCAGCGCGGTGAAACCATAGGCAACACCGTCGGCTTTCGGGTGCGCGGCGAATCTAAGGTGAGTGCCAATACTCGGCTTGAGGTGGTGACCGAAGGGGTGCTCACTCGCATGATCCAGCAGGATCCTGAGCTGAGTGGCTATGAACTGATTATTTTTGATGAGATCCATGAGCGGCACCTCACCACAGATTTAGGCTTAGCCTTGGCGTTAGAGTTACAATCCTCGTTTCGTGACGATCTTAAGATCATGGCAATGTCGGCCACCTTAGCGGGCTTGCCATTGCATGGGTTGATGCCCAATGCGGTGACCCTCGAAAGTGAAGGGCGCAGCTACCCTGTGAGCATCGAATACCGCGCGGTGGGGGCTCAGCAAGAGTGGCTGGTGCATATGGCACAAGTGATAGTGACCGCCTTGCAGCAACACCCTCAAGGATCGCTGCTGGCATTCTTACCCGGCCAAGGTGAAATTAATCGCTTAGCCCAGCAGCTGGCGACCCGCCTTGACTCTAAGGCGTATCATATCGCGCCGCTCTACGGCAGTTTGCCTGCAGCGCAGCAAGATAGTGCCATCGCTCCGGCTACGGATGGGCGGCGTAAAGTGGTGCTGTCGACCAATGTGGCCGAATCGAGTTTAACTATCGAGGGCATCACCGTGGTGGTGGATAGCGGTTATAAACGCCAAGCCAGTTTTAATCCTAAGACTGGCGTGACTCGGCTGTCATTAAAGCGGATCAGCCAGTCGTCATCGGCCCAGCGCGCCGGTCGTGCTGGGCGCTTGTGCCCCGGTCATTGTATTCGGCTATGGGGCCAAGAGGAGCAAGGGCGCTTGCTGCAAGCCGATGAACCTGAAATCGTACTCGGCGATTTGACCTCCATGGTGCTCGACGGTGCTTATTGGGGAGTGAGTGCGTTAACGCAATTGCCATTACTCAGCCCGCCATCGTCTGCCAATGAAGCGGTCGCTTGGTCGCTATTAACACAACTGCAGCTGGTGGATGAAAAACGTAAAATCACCGCTCATGGCCGCGCCGCGTATCAGTTAGGTTGCCATCCGCGTTTGGCGCATATGTTGTTAACAGCGCAGCAGTGGCAGCAGGCCAATAGCGGTACACCTTTGCTGGCCTTAGCGGCAGTGCTGGCGGGCGTGATTGAGTCACGCAGCCGCGCTCGTCGCGGCGCCGATATCAGTGGCTATCTGAGCGATGCGCGTCATGGCGAGAGTGCGCAGTTAGCCCGCAGTTATTTGGCACGTATTGATGGGCAAGGGCGGGGGAAAGTGGATCTTGCTCAGGCCATCAGCCTGGCTCATCCCGATGATATTAGCGTGTTGCTGGCCTTGGCGTTTCCAGACCGAATCGCCAAAGCCAGAGGCGTTAGCGGCTATCAATTAGCCGCAGGCGTTGGGGTGACGCTCAATACTGATGACAGCCTCAGTGGTGCGCCTTGGCTGGTGGTGGCCGATTTTCAAGAGTCACAAGGCCAAAGTAGTGGCCGGGTATATCTGGCCAGCCGGCTCGATCCTGCCAGCTTTAACGACAGCCTAAAGTCGCTCGTCACAGAGCATATTGATTGTGGCTGGGATGATAACCAAGCGCGCTTTTACGCGCTACGCCAGCGCCGAGTTGGAGCGATAGTGATAGATCAACAGCCGATAGCGCAGTTGGACGCGGCGCAGATTAAACAGGCCATTTATGGTTTAATCCGCGCCAAAGGGCTAGCAGTGCTTAACTTGGATGCCAAAGTCACTCAGTTGCGTCAGCGGGTGGCCTTGGCACGCCAGTATCAGCTTGCTGGCGACTGGCCCGCGATGGATGATGAGGCATTGTTAGCCGACTTACCCACTTGGCTAGGGCCTTATCTGGATAATGTACGCCGCTTGACGCAGCTGCAAGCGCTCGACTTTTATAGCCTGTTGCATAACTTACTGCCTTGGGAGCTGCAGCAAACCTTGGCGCAGCACTTACCGACACACTGGCCCATGGCGACGGGCACCCGTGCCAATATAGAATATGAGCCGTCGGGGCGCGCGCTACTGAGCGTACGCTTACAAGAGGCGCTAGGCATGGCGCAAAGTCCGACCTTGGCGCAAGGTAAATTGGTGGTGACCATGGCGTTGTTATCACCTGCTCAGCGGCCGTTGGCGCTGACTGCCGATTTAGCCAATTTTTGGGCTGGCCCCTATCTCGAGGTGAAAAAAGAGATGAAGGGGCGTTACCCGAAGCACTTGTGGCCTGACGATCCGGCCAATACGGTGCCGACCAAATTCACCAAGAAAAAAACATTAAGTAACGGTTAATGACCCACCGTTAGCTATTTTTTATGGGATTAAGATGACAAGCAAAGAGACACTCAAGAAGCCGCGCGCCGCCAAGCCTGCTCGATCTTCGACCAAGGCGAGCCCCAAAACTAAGGCGCGCAGTACGTCAAAGTCAGCCCCGCGCACCACGTCCGGTTGGGGACGAAAAATCTGGTCCATCGTGTGGAAGCTATCCTTGGCACTGCTGGCGGCGTTGATTATTTACAGTATCTATTTAGATCAAATTATCGCGCGTAAATTTGAAGGGCAAAAATGGCATCTGCCAGCGCAGGTGTTTAGTCGCTCTATGGCGATCTACCCAGGGGCGGCGGTGAGCCATAGCCAATTGATCGCCGAGCTCAAGTTACTCGGTTACCGCAAGGTGGCTAATCCGCGCCAGGTGGGGGAGTTTTCCGCCTCTAGCACGCGGGTCGATCTGTGGCGCCGGCCTTTCCTGCACCCACAAGGCTCGCAGGCCGAGCAGCGAGTGATGATTACGTTTGATAGCCTAGGGGTCGAATCGGTCGCGCGTCAAAGCGATAATCGTCAACTGGCGGTGTTCCACCTTGAACCTGTGTTACTGGACAGAATGATCGCCGGAGACGGCGAAGATCGCCTCTTTGTTGATGCAGAGCAGATGCCTAAGGCGATTGTCGATGCGTTAATTTTGGTGGAAGATCGCAGTTTTTATGAGCACCACGGCGTCAATCCCTTTGCGATTGTACGTGCCGCATTAGTTAACCTGAGCGCGGGACGCACGGTACAAGGCGGCTCGACCTTAACCCAGCAGCTGGCGAAAAATTTCTTTCTGTCAAGCGAGCGCTCAATTGTGCGTAAGCTGCGCGAGGCGTTAATGGCGATCATTATCGACTTTCGGTATGACAAGGATGAGATCTTAGAAGCCTACCTTAACGAAGTGTATATGGGGCAAGATAAGGCCCGAGCCGTGCATGGCATGGGGCTGGCGTCGCAGTTCTATTTTGGTCGGCCCATCGCCGAGCTGACCCTGCCACAGCAAGCCTTTTTAGTGGCAGTGATCAAAGGGCCATCTTATTACAATCCGTGGCGCTACCCTGAGCGGGCGCAAGCTCGGCGCGATCTGGTGCTGCGGCTGTTGATGGAGGCGCAGCAGTTGTCTGTGGCGCAATATAAGGTCGCGGTCGACTCGCCGCTGGGATTACGCCAGTTTGATAAATCGGTGCAACAAAAGTTACCGGCATTTTTTGCCGTGGTGCGCCATGAGTTGAGCGAGCGTTATGGCGATGCTCTGTTGCAGCAATCGGGCATTAAGGTGTACACCACGTTAGATCCTATGGCGCAAGAAGCCGCCGAAACGGCGGTGGAGTCGACCATGAAGCAGCTGGCTAAACGCGACAAAGCCTTGCAAGTGGGCATGGTGGTCACCGATAAGTATTCGGCAGGTATTGCTGCCATGGTAGGTGATAAAGTGCCAAGTTATTATGGCTTTAACCGTGCGGTCGAGATACGTCGCCCCATAGGCTCATTGATTAAGCCTTTCGTATACGCCAGCGCCTTGACTCAAGCTGATAAGTACACCTTGGCGACGCCGTTAAAAGATGAGCCGATCACCCTAACAAACCAGCATGGCCAAACCTGGTCACCGCAAAACGTCGATAAACAGTTTTCGGGTCAGGTGCCTTTGTTAACGGCTTTTAAAAAGTCGATGAATGTGCCCACGGTTAACTTGGGTATGGCTATCGGTACCGATGCGGTGGCCACCACCTTAGATAAGGCGGGCTGGCCAGATAAAATATCCGAGTATCCCTCAATGTTATTGGGCGCGGTTAATGGCTCGCCCTTGATGGTGGCGCAGGTGTATCAAACCTTGGCCGATAATGGGCGTTACCGTCAGCTCAGTGCGGTGACCCATGTGCTCGATATGGACAATCAGGCCTTAGCGGGCAGCCCCATTAAGACCCATCAAGCTATCCCGGTGGCCAGCGATTTCTTGGTGCAACACGCCATGACACAAGTGGTGCAGTCGGGGACGGCCAGCCGCTTAGGGCGTGCATTTCCTGGGGTGACACTGGCGGGTAAAACCGGTACCAGTAATGATTCTCGTGACTCTTGGTTTGCCGGTTTCGATGAGCGAAATGTCGCCTCTGTTTGGGTTGGGCGTGACGATAATGGTAAAACTGGACTCTATGGCAGCAGCGGTGCTATGGCGGTGTATCAGGAGTTTTTACGCCAGCGTGCGCCCATCAGTTTAAGGCGCACCCCAGTTGAGGGGGTGGTGCAAGGCTATTTCGATCGTGATACCGGGGTGGCACAAGAGGCCGATTGCGCCAATGTGGTTGGCTTACCTGCGCTGCGTGAGAGTTATCGCCCCATACGTAACTGTGGTCAGCCCTTGTCTTGGTGGCAAAAATTGACCGGCAGTTAGGGCTTCACTTGTATGGATGATAAAAAAGGAGGACTCGCGTCCTCCTTTTTTATGGGCCTTACTCTTGTATGGGCATGAGCTGCATGGCACGCGGCAAATATTAGCGAATGGCGTGGGTGATAAAGGTGTTCACGGCGCTGTTTGCCACCGGATTTTTATAGGCGGGGGTAATGTACTTTGGCGCCGATAAAATGCCTTTTGCAATTAAACGCGACAACATGGGCAGATAAGCCAATGAGGTTTTGCCCATCAATAGGTGATTAAACTGCGGCTCATTTTCATAGGCGTTTAAGATCATGCTAAAGCCTTTGAGATAGAGGTGATCTTTGGTATAGCCGCCGCCTCGATACACTCGCGCGGTAATGGTGTAAGCCAAGTTGGGCTCGACACCGTAATCTTCTTTAAGCATTAAGAAGGTGGTGCGAAAGTTTTTATCTTCGATCATCGACCGCACCGCAATCACTCTGAGCGCCAAGGTTTTTAAGCGCTTAACGCTAAGATTGCCTGACAGGTATTCGCTTAAAATCGCCAAGCCTTCCTGAGTCATGGTATTGAGTGGACAGCCCAGCGACAAAATTTTCAGTGGCTGATGTTTACCATTGAGGGAGGTGACTAAATGCACCCCTAACTCATGATGCGCTAAGGCTCGTGCATCGGTTTTACTCAAGCGGGCATGGCTGTTAATGCGCACTGTGGTGCCAGACACTAAGGCGTTGGCTACCATGGTCTCGTCAAACTGCAGCTGCCATTGGTAGTCTTCTTGCTGCGCCATCTGTTGCAACAACTCGCCGATTGCCTGCGCGTCGAGCTGCGGCTCATCGCCATCTTGTTGAAGATCGGGCAGATGCAAAATGAACTGGGCATTGCGCAAGTCTTTTTCGCTGGGCTCGCCATAGTAACGCAGCGAGTCATATAAAAACTCACTGCTGCCGATAGATTTAAACTGATCGATTTTATCCACATATGAGTCAACAATGTCCAGATACAAGGTGTAGATATCGGGATCATCTAGCGTCTCGAGCGGCAGATTAAACAGATCGCGTTTGAGCTTAAACGGGTCGATTGAGGTGTCGGCGTAGATAAAGCGAGGCTCAATGGAGAAGTGGTTATCAAAGAAGGCCTGTTTTTGTTGCAGGTAGTTAAGCGGCTTAACAGCTTCTAAAATATCAATATCTTTAACAAGCTGATGCAACTGAGTGTCGATAGCCGACAGGGTAGACGCCACATTAGACATAGAATGTTCAATCTCATAAAGAGGGTGATAGATGTCGATAATCGACATCGCCTAGACCTATTATGCAGGCCAAGAGGGCCCTATTGCCGTGCAAAATCTGTCTGTCGCTAAAGCTAACTCAGCTTAGCCATTTTAGCTACCAAATCATGCTAGCTGACCCAAAATGATCGCGAAAGGGATAGCGTAACACCTATTATTTATACCAATTGATTTATACCAATTGATTTGTACCAATTGATTTGTACCAATTGATTTGTACTAATCACTGTCCCCAAGTCATCGGGTGAGTGTTTTTTGTAAACAGGTATATACTAGCGCACCCAATTTTGGATAACCCTGATTGAACGAGCCCATATGTTTCTAAGCCCTTATTTTAAAAAAGAACAGCAAAGTGTTTCAGTATCGGCCCAGCAAGCCAGTGATTTTGCCAAAGAGGTCGCACAAGACTTTAACCCCATCCATGATGTGGCAGCCAAACGTTTTTGCGTGCCTGGCGATCTCTTGTTTGCCTTAGTACTTGGTCAATATGGCTTGAGCCAAAAGATGCGTTTTCAGTTTGAAGGCATGGTGGGCGATGGGGTGTCCTTGGTGTTTCCACCTCAGGTGGGCGAGCGTTTTGCTATTCGTGACCATAAAGATAAACAATATCTAAGCGTCGAGCGTAGCGGCGACAGCACCTTGTGTGATGTGCAAACCGAATCTTTTATTCGCAGCTATGTGGCCTTCTCAGGGCTGAACTTTACCCATGTATTAGTGCCGTTAATGCGCGAGCAAGGGGTGATGATCAATCCCGCTCGTCCATTAGTGATCTACGAAAGCATGGCCTTTGACTTAGTCACATTGGACTTTAACCATATTGAACTGTCTCTGGTGGAGCAAACCTTAGTGATAGACGGTAAGCGCGGCGATGTTACCCTTAAATTTGAGCTGCGCTGCGGTGATAAGTTAGTGGGCACCGGCGTTAAAACTTTAGTGCTGAGTGGCCTGCGCGCCATTGAAGAGCAAGATATGGACGCCATGGTGGCGCGTTATGAAGCGCGGCGCATCGATTACCAAGGTGCTTAACGGTTAAGTAACCCGCTTTAGCTTTATATTAAGGGCTCGCCAAGTGCGAGCTTTTTTGTGGGCGCGGTTAAGTCGTCTCACTGCAACTTATTGACGCATTATTAAGCTGGTTTTGCGATGTAAGCGTGCTTTTTAAACGTCCAAAAGCGCCTCGAGCGCCGCTCGATTGCCAAGCCTGTCGCTTTGATTTACTTTAGTGACCATTAGATTGTTGCTGCCTGCCGTTACGCCTTGGCGTGGGGAGGTTTTTATGCGCGCTATGACCGCCCTAGCGCCGTTTGCATTAAGGAAAAAGATGCCTAGTTTGAATCGAATAGTGCTGATAAACACGCACCTACCTGGCGTTGTTGAACTCGCCCTCGACGGACACACCAATATTTGTGGGACCAACGCCTCGGGTAAAACCACCTTGCAGCGTTTGGTGCCAGTATTTTATGGCGAATATCCGAGCCGAGTCGTGCCCTCAACCCGTGATAGTTTCGAGCGTTGGTATCTGCCGCACGATTCCAGTTACATCATCTATGAATATGTGCGTGACGATGGCCTTTACAGCCAAGCAGTGCTGGCATCGGCGGGTGATGGCAAAGGGGTTAATTACCGTTTTATCGCCAAAGCATTTGAACTGGCAGACTATGTGAAGTCCCAGCAAGGCGACTCGATTTTGTGCCACAACATGGCAGAGCTGGGCCGCGAGATGAAACGCAGCGGCGTGTCGGTGAGTAATTTACTCAACACCCGAGAATATCGCGCCATCATACAAAACGATCGCACCTTATTGAGCACGGGCAGTAACCGCAGTGAGCTGCGCGCCTATGCGCGGCAGTTTTCCTTATGTCAGCAGGAACACTCGCTGCGCCATATCGAAAAACTGGCCAAAGCGGTGCACTCGAAAGAAGGCAAGATGGAGACCATCAAATCGATGATCGCCGCCATCTTAGAGGAAGATGGGGTCAATCCGCCCAGCTCGCGCCTCAATCCACAGCGCGTGGAAGCCTGGATCCGTGAAAGCCAGTTGATCCAAGGATTTGAGCAGATCCGCCCCGAGTACGACAAGCTCGAACAGGAGTTTAATCAGTTACTCAGCGCCGAGCAGCGCCTGAGCGGCCTTAAGCGTGGTTACAGTAAAGATGAAACCGCCGAGGTTGAGCGCCAAGAGCTTAATCAGCAACGCTCCAAGGCGTTAGGGGAGCAGCTGCGCCAACTCGACGAGGAGTGGCGCGAGCAGCGCGACGAGCTCAATCAAGACTTGTCCGCCGCCAAGGGCGATGTGACTAAGTTTGAAGCCGAGCTAGACGCAATCGAAGATCAGCACGGTGCCTTTCTCGATGCCGATATAGAGCAGGCTAAATTGGATCTCGACCAGCTGCCAAGCTGGCGCGCCAGTTTAGATAACTTAACCGAGCGCCATAAGCTGCAAACCGAAAAACACCAAGATGTCGAGGCGGCTTACAATGCCCGTCGCAGTAAAATTGGTGACAACCTTAACCGCGAATTAGAGCAGCTCGATAAAGAGCAAGATAAGCATCGCGAAGCCCGCGACAAGCAGCAAGAGCAGGGCCGTAACGAGTTAGCGGCACTAGAGCAACAATGGCGCGAGCAGCTGGAAGCGGGGCGCGCGAAACACAGCGAACAAGCCTATCAGTTAAAGCTCTCGGCCGCCGAGTTGACCATGCAGGTTAACAATGTCACCTACAGCGAAGCGGAAAAGCTCAGCTTGGCCGTGTTCGATGAGCGGATCGCCCAAGCTGACGAAGAACAAGAGGTGTGCAATGCCAAGGTCGAACGCCTAAGCAGCCATGAGCGCAAGCTCAGAGCCAAACGCGATCAAGCCAACGAAGCCCTGCGCCAAGCGGGACTGAGGGTCATTGAGCGTCAAACTGCCCTCGACGAGTTGCACCATGTGTTGTTTCCCCAATCTCACACCCTGCTTGAATACCTGCGCAAAGAGGTCAACGGGTGGGAAGCCAATATTGGTAAGCTGATTAACCCTGAGTTACTGCATCGCAGCGACTTACACCCAACCATAACCGAGCCGCAAGAGAGCTTTTGTGGTATCGCTCTAGATCTTAAAGCCATTGATATTCCTGACTATGCCGCGTCAGAGCAGGAGCTGCGTAGCCGCTACAGTGAGGCCGAAGAGACCTTGGCGGCGGCCAAGGCGCTGCAAACCGAGGCCGAAGCGCATCTGGTGGCGTGTAACGCCGAACTCGATGAGCTCAACCGGGAGCTGACCTTTGCCAAGACTGCCTATAAGAATAGCCGTGACGATCTGCGTCGCCTGTTTGATGATAAACGCAGCGAGCAAGAGAAAATCAATCAAGCGTTGAGCGGCCGTAAAGCCGAGGCACAAAAACGCCTTAGCCGTATCGACAGCGAGATTAAGCAGCTCAATGCCCGGCATCAAGAGTGGATAGCGGCGCAAAAAGAGCTAGAGCTCGAAGCCCGCATGGAGAAAAACGCCTACTGGCAAGAGGTGGTCGGCGTTTTAGACAACCAGTTAGCCCAGGTGAAAAACAATATCGCCCAGCGCCGTCAAGACGCCAAAGCAGAGCAAAAAGCCTGTGAGCAGTGGTACAAAGATGAGCTTAAATCTCGCGGCGTCGATGAAGGCAAAATTGTTAAGCTCAAGCAGGAGATACGTCAGCTTGAAAGTGACATCAGCAAAGCCGAACAGCGTCGCAGTGAAGTGTTGCGTTTCGATGACTGGTACCAGCACACCTGGTTGTCACGTAAGCCTAAGCTGCAAACTGAGCTGAGTAAGGTCAAGATGGCGGTCGCTGAGCTAGAGCAGCAGTTGACTCGCAAAGCCAACGAGATCAAGCAGCGACGTCAGGAGCTCGACAGCCAGCGTAAGCAATCGGATGCGATTCAAGTGGAAGCGTCTGAAAACCTCACTAAATTGCGCAGCGTGATGCGTAAACTGGCCGAGCTAAAATTGCCCGCAAGCAATGATGAACTGCAAGGCAGCTTGGCTGAGCGCCTGCGTCAAGGTGAAGATCAGTTACTGCGCCGCGATCAACTGCTGGGATCGGTGAAGCAATATATTGAACATTTTGATTCGGTGATCGCCAGTAAGTCCGGGTCGAGCCTGTCGGAGATCTGGGATCGTGCGCGCGAAGAGTCGAGCTTTATTAACGATAAAGGCATTCGCCTACTCGATTATCGTAAGCTCGTGCCACAACTTGAGCAGCTGCTCAATGTGATGGTGCCCCAAGCCGTGATGGGCCTGCGTGAGCAAGGGCGTAACTTTGGTATCGATTTGACCGCCTTTTACGATGTGTTAGCCGATATCGACCGCCGTATTGCCTCGCAAAGTGCGCGTATTACCCGCGAAGTGGGTGAAGAGCTGTTCCTCGATGGGGTGAGCGAGTCGGCGGTGCGTATCCGCTCGCGCATCAGCGAGCTGGAGTTTTGGCCAGAGCTTGAGGTGTTTGTTAAGGCGTTCCGTCAATGGAAAGCCGACGGCTTTGCCGAATTGCCCGACGAGCACTACACCAACAGCATGCGCCGCGCCTTAGACATTATTGGCCGCGCGGCATTAACGGGTGGCATCGCCAAGTTATTAGAGATTGAGCTGCGCCTAAAAGAGGGTAACAGCGACCTCATCATCCGCACCGACCGACAGCTTAATGAGTCGTCGAGCCATGGTATGGCCTACCTGATTTTATGTAAGTTCTTGCTGGCTTTTACCCGCTTACTGCGTGGCCGTGCCGATGTGACCATCCATTGGCCTATCGATGAGTTAGGCACCTTACACCACGGTAATGTGAAAAAGATTTTTGATGCCTGTGAAAACAACAATATCAGCGTGTTAGGGGCATTCCCTAACCCTGAGTCAGAGGTGTTAAATCTGTTTGTTAACCGCTATATCATCAATAAACAGACCAAGAAATTACAGGTCGTGAAGCCGCAATTAAATCCTATTGCCGACAAGTTAAGCCAGCGTTTTGCCAAGGAGACGGGATAAATGAGTAATAGCACACAAACCGTATTAGTCGGCCAAGGCGCATTGATTGAAAGTTTGCTGCGCGGCGAATTTATCTGCCGCACCAGTAACGAAGAAGCGTGGCGTGCGTTAAAGTCATCGACAACCCGCGACAGTGTCGAGCAGTACCTTAACCGCATTAACCGTACAGTGGCATCGGCCGGTGAAGGCGAGGTGTTTTTCTGTGGTTACTTGCAGCTCGGTGACACTGAGCGCAAGGTGATATCGTCTCAGTTTCGCGATATCTGTAATGCATTGATCCCTTTGGTCGAATGGCTGGTGCTGGTGCAAGAAGCCAGTGGTCAAGATGCGCCGCTTTGCGAAGGGGCGGCGGTGCGCTTAAGCGAACTGCAGATGCGCATCGAAGATACCCCCGCGTTTCGTGAGCAGCTGGCTAAGATCAGCCACTACCGTTTATTTGGCTCTAGCAGTACTCAGGTGGATGCACAAATTAAGTTGGTGTTTAAACGATTAGTGGAGCTGGGGTATCTGCTGCGTCCTAACGTGGAAAAGCAAATCTACATCGCCACGGGTAAACTCGATTACCTCTATGAAGTGATTCGTTTTATCGACGAGACTGAAGGCTTAAGCCTTGAGGCTCAGGCCGAAACCGCCACCCAAAGGGACTTGATCTGATATGAGTAGTAACTTACACCAATCCGGGGTAACGCTACTTAAGCTACTGGGGCGGCATAGCGAACTTATCATGGACGTGTACCTATCGGGCTCAGTGGCCGAAGGGGGCGATAACGCGGCAGCAATCGATAAGCTACGTAAAGCCGAGATCCTGTGGCGACCAGAACCCGGGCAAGATTTACGCCTTAAACGGTCGGTGCGCGCGCTATTAGAAGAGACCTTAAGTGATGAGCGTAATCGGCAAATCGATGCCAATGTCGGCTCGGGTCTTGCCACCATCAAAACCTTGGCGAGCCACTATAAAGAGGCGCGCCATGCGGTAGATTATAGCGCCAGCGAAGCCTATTTAGCCGATCTGAGTGAGCACGTTTACAGCTTTGCCGAAGGGTTGCGTTATTCGATACGGGTATTGTGGAGCCGGATTAATAATGAGTTTGGTTATGTCGGCACCATCAATGCCAAAATTCGTGAAAACGAATTGGCCCAAAGCCAAGTCAGTGAGCTGCTCAATGGCTTAGAGATGTTCCAATTTAGCGAGCTTGGCGAGCTGGCCGGTGATATTCGTGAGCTGCGTAAATTGCTGGTCACCACCTTGCAAGAAACCTTGAGTGATTGCACCCAAGAACTCAGTGTGGTGCAGGGGCGGTTATTGGAGTTGCTTGGACGTTTTAGGCAGATCCAAGGGCGTACACGCTTACTTAAGGGCTGGTTGTTATACACAGATCAACATCCCGATTATCAGGTGGCAGATCATGTCAGCCACAAGCAGTTGCCAGTTCTGTTTAATCGCGCCGAAGCACTCTTAGCCCCCGCAGCGGTTGATGTGAGTAATACCGGCTATGAGGCTGAGCTGTTACAGCTGGTGGCGCAAGTGAAAGCCATTAGCCGTGTCGAGCGTGACACCTTAGTGCGCGAGCATGATGTGGCGTTTGCCTTGGTTGATGCTGAAGATTTTGAAATTGCCGCTAACCCCCTCAAGTTGGCGGTCGATGATTATTTTTGTGCGGTGATCGACTCAGGCTTAAGGCAATCGGCATTGCAATACCATCAACAGCAAACGCTGGAGTGGGATCCTGAGAGCTGGCTGTATCAGGTGATCTGCGGTTACGAAGGATTGCCAGAAGAGCACAGACGCTATTTTGAATTAGAGCCCATTGGTGAGCCGCACCCCACTTACAGTGGTAACTTTATTATTCGTGATGTGGAGCTTTGGTTGGCCTAGCCTGCTGAGGATAACGCCTTGGGTCTAAGCCGCTATTGACCAAAAAAGTTATAACCTTTAAGTAAAGTAATCGTCCTTAAAACCATTAAATCAAGTGTTTACACTTTGATTTAATGGTTTTTTTATTGCTTATTATCAGCACGGGGCGGCGCTTTTTTCAGCGACGTTGGCTAGTGTATTTCACTAGTGACGCTGCGCTAGTAGTGGTTTAGTTTGCCTGGTGTTGCTTTTGTAGATATATACGCCTTTTCGGTTTTATTTTTTAGTGGTAAAAACTGGTGTTGCCAGTTGTAAATCAAGTGGTTAGGTTTATTTTTATGGGTCAATGTAAAAGTTTGGGTTGCGCGTGTCGGTGCTGAGTCTCTATATCTCTTTGTTAATATTGGGCTAAGTATTTATATTTTATCTTGTTATGCGCTTGTTATTTTTGAGGTTTTTTTCCAAGCCCATTGAAAAGCTTGCTAGCATGATCCACTATCTCTGCACAAGCAGGGGAGTACCCGCCTCACATCTTAATCTCCATCGATGAGATACACAGATAAAAGCGTGCAGTAGATACGCTAAATTTAATAGGCAAACAGATGACAAAATCACTTTCTACCCGCATCTTTATCGGGCTCTTTTCGGGTGTCATACTCGGCACTATTTTGCAATACGGTTTGGCTGATGCCAGCCAATTAACCGCATGGGTGGTCAACATCGCCAGCGGTGTCGGTACCATGTTTGTCAATATGATCATGTTGATGGTTGTGCCTTTGGTGTTTGTCAGCATTGTTTGTGGTGTACTGGAGCTAGACGACCTGAAGAGTTTTGGCCGCCTCGGTGGTAAAACCTTTGGGTTTTATATTATTAATACGCTGCTCGCCATCTCTACTGCACTGGCGGTGGCCTTGATTGTTGAGCCCGGTGCCGGCATCGATATGACCTCAGGCACTGAGGCTGTGATAGCCACGACTGAGCTGCCTAACTTGATGCAACTGATTGTCGATATCGTCCCCAGTAATCCCGTTAGCGCGTTTTCCTCGGGCAATATGCTACAGGTGATCTTTATGGCGCTATTAGTCGGTGGGGTGATTAAGTCGATGGGCGATGGCGTTCCCTTGTTAAACCAAGGGTTTCAAGAGGGCAACAAGTTGATGATGAAGCTGATTAGCGTCGTGATGAAGCTGGCACCTTATGGGGTGTTTGCCTTGATGCTGAAGTTAGGCGCCACGTTAGAGGCCAGCTTATTTGTCAGTGTGATGGAATATATGGTGGTGATCATTACCCTGCTCTTGATCTGGATTTTTGCCGTCTATCCTATTGCTGTTAGTCTGTTTACCTCGGTGTCGGCCAAGGCGTTTCGGGCTAAGACCCAAGAGCAAATTTTGTTTTCCTTATCTACAGCAAGCTCCAATGCCACCATTCCGGTGACCATGCGCACCTTAATAGAAAAGCTGGGGGTTAAGCCCGCAGTCGCTGGTTTTGGCGTGCCTCTGGGGGCGACCATGAATATGACCGGTGTGTCGATTTATGTCACCATCGCGATTTTCTTTGTTGCTAATGCCTTTGGTGCCCCCATCATGATGGAGCAGTTGCCATCATTGTTATTCAGTATCTTTTTGTTATCGGTCGGCGCTGGCGGTGTACCTGGTGGTGGCATGGTGATGATTGGCGTGTTGATCCATCAGATGGGATTACCACTCGAAGCCTTTGTGATAGTAGCGGCGCTCGACAGGGTGATCGATATGGTGTTGACCTCGTGCAATGTAGTGGGTGATGCGGCGGTGTTAACCATAGTCGATGCCACAGAGAAAGAACATCAAGCCGAGGAGCTTAAGGCGCAAGAGGCGCAGCTCAAGCCTGCTTAAGTCAGTCCGCTTAAGTCGCGATACATCATCATGAGTGGTGCCAAGCCACTCATGATGATGGAGACTTAATGGCCTTTTAAGCGCCGACTGAGGGCGCTTTGGCTAATGCCCAGTAACTGCGCCGCCGCGGTTTGATTATTGGCGGTGCGGCTCATGGCTTCATCAATTAACGCCTGATTCATCTGGGCTAAACTAGGTAACACCTTAGGAAAAACCAGCGTATCTAATGGCGCTTGTGTCAGCGATTTATGCTCGTTAATCGCCTCCATAAAGGGGGAGATATTCAGCGCGACACCATCACTGCGGCTGACCGCATCAAACACCATCCCCTTAAGTTCATGCAAATTACCCGGAAAGTTGTAATTCGCCAGTTTAGCGGCCAAGTCGGCCGGTTGTTGCGGCATTGGCAGCGCCATTTCGCTGGCCGCCTGAGCAATAAAGTGGTTGATCAGCATCGAAATATCCAGCGGCCTGTTGGCCAGTGGCGGCAGCTTGATTTTATGGGCGCGTAAACGATACAGCAGATCGCTACGAAATTGCCCAGCTTGGTGTAATTTAAGTAAATCATCTTGGGTCGAGGCGACAAACTTGCATCGCACCGGATAGGCACTGTCGCTGCCCAGTGGATAATATTGCTTGGTTTCAAGCAGATCCAATAAGGTGATTTGTGCCGCCAGTGGCAGGGCGCCCACCTCGTTAAGGTAGAGTACGCCATCGCCCACTTGATGCAGCAAACCGGCTACAGCATCGATTTGGCCATCGCTATTATGGTGCAGTTGACCACACATCTTTTGGGCAAACACCTCGCTGCTGATCCCCGCCAGATTAATGGTTAAAAATGGCGCTTGTGGGCTGTAGAGGCTGTGGCAGGCGCGAGCGAATTCACACTTGCCGGTACCGCTTTGACCAAAGATAAGTAAAGGCTCAGGACTAAAAGCGACCGCCTCTAAATAGCGAAATTGATCGAGCATCTGCGGCTCGCAGGTCAAAATATTATTAAACGCCTGTGGATTGTCTAAGGTGCGACTTAAGAAACGCTCTTTAATGTGCAGGTAATTACGCTCCAGCCCCACCACTTCTAGCGCGCGGCGCACCGATTGAGCCAACTCTTCCACCTTATCGGTTTTGATAAAGTAATCGTAAGCGCCATTTTTAATGCAGCGCACCGCAGTATCGACCTCATTGACGCCGGTGACGATGATCACCCGGGTGTTAGGAAACTCGCTGCGGATCATCGCCAGTAGCGTTTCGCCACAATCGAAAGGCATGGTTAAGTCCAGTAAGACTAAGGCGTAATCGCCCACCTGTAGGCGATTGATCACCTGACGACTATCGACACAGGTGTCGATTTCAGCTTCGGGCACTAAGCGGTTAAGGGTGACGGCTAAGGTGCGTAGCCATGAGGCTTCATCGTCGACTAAGAGTATGTTTCTGGCCAATTTCATGGGGTTAATCCTGTTGTACTAACGCAAACGTTAAGCGGATGCTCGTGCCTTGGTCGACACTCGATTGGATCTGCATTTGCGCATGATGTTGTTTGATTATCCTGCTGCTGACCGACAAGCCTAGGCCGCAACCGCCGTTATTTCTGCGCGTGGTAAAGAAAGGTTCTGTGATGCGTTTTAAGGTGGCGCGGTCCATGCCGCAGCCGTTATCGCTCACGGTGAGCAGCACTTGGTCTGCATCAACCTCGGTGGCGATACTGATAGCGCCAGTGTAAGGGTCGCAGGCGTGACAGGCATTTTGAATAAGGTTAATCAACACTTGGTGCAGCTGCTGGGCATCGCCGTTAATGAGTGGATCTGCTGGGCAAAGGTTGGTGGTGATTTGATAGCTCTTACACTGATTATTGGTTAAGCGCAGCGCCACCTGCACCACATCGTTAAGGGCGATAGGCAGATGTGCTTGGGCTAAGTTGGGCAGGGCGTAGCATTTAAGATCGTTAACAATACGGCTGATGCGCGTAGCGGCCTCTTCAACCGTTTGACAGCTATGGCCCAACTCGGCCATGGCTTCGTTTGGTGCCAGTCCGGCAATGCGCCAAAACGGGTTGTGTTTTTGGTAGTGGGTTGCAGCAGGTGTTAGATCCTTTATTGCCGCGCTCAGCAGTGAAATTGCATGCACAATCAGCCCTGTGGGATTATTGATTTCGTGGGCAATGCCGGCAGAAAGCTCACCTAGGGAGGCTAGGCGGCTGGCCTCTTCGTTGGCCTGACGCAACCTATGTTGCTCGGTGGACTCTTCGAGCAATATCACCACCTGATCGCTGGCGATCGGGTGGATCTGCAATTGCCAAAACTCTTGCTGGTACTGCATGTCAGCCGTTTGTGACCGCTGCTGGGTCAGCACGCTATTGATCGCCTGTTTAAGGTCAAAGGGTTGGCCATCGAGGTAGTGAAATTGCTGATTAACCAGCAGCTCGATATTGTTATCGTTACTCCACAGGCGCTTAAGGTGCTTATCTATGATGGTGACGCCATGGGGAATGCCATCGAGCACCGACTGAAACTGAGTCGAAATAACCGATATCTCGGCTTCGGCGCGCCGGCGCTGTTCTAATTCTTCTTTAAGCGCCCTTTTTTGGCGGCGCAGGCTCGCGCTGATAAATCCGGTGTAAACCATTCCGATTGCCGAGATAAGCGCCACTAAAATGGCCACAGAAAACATGCGTTTTTGGGTCGAGGTTAAATCGACCTTTTCCCGCCCGGTGCCAAACCATTTGTTGACTAATGTGTCATATTCTCCCGAGAGTTTGAGCTGACGTAGTGCGTCATTAATCTGCTGCATTAATACGGTTTTTTTGCCGTTGCTGACAAAGTTAAAGGCGCCGTAGATTAGTGCATCGCTGGAGCTTCTCACCGAGGGGTAAAAGGGCAGTAGTCGGCGGGCGACAAAGTTTTCGGCTAACACCACATCGACTTGATCATCCATCAGTTGCTGAAAACCGGTTTCATACAGGTCGACATCGATACGCTCAAACTGTTGCAGGTGATCTGACAGATACACATCGATAAAAGCGCCTTTTTTAATGGCGACTCGCTTGCCAGCAAGATCGCTCCAGTTATTGATAAACGCTTTGCCTTGCAAGGTATAAGCCTTGGCGTGGGTGGAATAGATAGGATCCGATTGATTTAGCTCACGGCTAAAATTCACCGGACTGACCACGGCTATCACATCGATATCACTATCTGGGTTGTGCACATCCGCGACCAACTGCTGGAAGCTTTTGCGCCGCACTATGATGCGCTTGCCTGTAAGCTGGCCAATTCTGTCCATTAGCTCAAGGTTAAACCCTTGGTCAACGCCATTGTTACGCCATTCTAAAGGGGCGGTATTAGAGTGTACGCCAAACACTATGCTCTCTTGGGAGAGCACCGGCAGCGAAGCGCATATTAGGCAAAGTAGTATCAGTCTCATGGGCTTGAGTGTAGAGAATAACGCCTTAATAAACTGTGCTGCACTGCGCGAATTAGTAAACGGTGAACTATTAGTGTTAGTTGCCTTTTACTGGCGGCGTTCGCCCAAGTGATCTCGCTCCGCATGAAATATGCAAAATTGCATATCTCACTTGCAAGTTATGCAACTTTGCATAGTGCATTTTAGGTGTTGTGATTAAGGCGGCATTTCTTGTGGAGACCTGAGTGTCTACCTTGCTGTCGCTGGATTTATCGACAAAGATGATTAGGAGCAACATAAGTGTCGGCCACCACGCAATGCGATTGGGCGACACGTGGATCATTATTATAATGAAAGGTTTCTGGACTGACTGCGTCACCGCTGTTGAGTGTGGAAAGGAGAGTAAAGATGAAAAAACTACAACTTGCAGCCTGTTTGGCTACCATTATGGGCACTGCTGGATTTATGGGTAATGCGCTTGCCGCAGATAACCTAGCTGAGTTCCATGTTCAAAACCAAGAGTGTGACAGCTGCCATACCCCAGATGGTGAGCTTTCAAATGATAGCTTAACCTATGAAAACCAACAGTGTGTCGCGTGTCACGGTACCATGGCTGAAGTGGCAGAAACCACTAAGCATGAGCACTACAATGCTCACGACTCTCACTTCCCTGGCGATGTTGCTTGTACCTCTTGTCACAGCGCGCATGAAAAATCTATGGTCTACTGTGACTCTTGCCACAGCTTCGACTTTGACATGCCTTATGCGAAAAAATGGCAACGTGATGAACCGACTATTGCCGAACTCGCTAAAGATAAATCTGAACGTCAAGCGGCACTTGCTAGCGCACCTCGCGATACCGTTGATGTAGTGGTTGTGGGGACTGGTGGTGCAGGCTTCTCTGCGGCGGTATCGGCACACGACAATGGCGCGAAAGTCATTCTTATCGAAAAAGAGCCCGTTATTGGTGGTAATGCCAAATTGGCCGCCGGTGGTATGAACGCCGCATGGACGGATCAACAAAAAGCCAAAGACATTGTTGACAGCCCAGAGCTGATGTACAAAGACACCATGAAAGGCGGTCGTGATATTAACGATCCCGCGTTGGTGGAAATCTTAAGTTCACACTCTAAAGGCTCTGTCGATTGGATGACCGCCATGGGCGCTGATCTTAGCGATGTTGGCCGTATGGGCGGCGCATCGGTTAACCGTTCACATCGTCCTACTGGCGGTGCTGGCGTGGGCGCTCATGTGGTACAAGTGCTTTATGATAACGCCGTTGAGCGTAATATCGACTTGCGCATGAACACCCGTGGTATTGAAATTCTTAAAGATGATAGCGGTAAGGTCAAAGGCATCTTAGTTAAAGGGATGTACAAGGGTTACTACTGGGTGAAAGCCGATGCGGTGATTTTAGCAACTGGTGGTTTTGCCAAAAATAACGATCGCGTATCTAAGCTAGATCCTAAGCTAAAAGGCTTTATCTCGACTAACCAACCGGGCGCAACTGGTGACGGTATCGATGTTGCAGGTAATGCTGGCGCAGCGATGAAAGATCTCGAATATATCCAAGCTCACCCAACATTGTCAGTTAAAGGCGGCGTGATGGTGACTGAAGCGGTACGTGGTAATGGCGCGATTTTAGTTAACCGTGAAGGTAAACGTTTCGTCAACGAAATCACCACTCGTGATAAAGCATCGGCGGCTATCTTAGCTCAAACCGGTAAATCAGCGTTCTTGATTTTCGATGACTCTGTACGTAAGTCACTGAGCAAAATCGATAAGTATATTGGTTTAGGTGTCGCACCAACGGCAGATACCTTAGTGAAACTTGGCGATATCAAAGGTGTCGGCATCGATGGTAAAGCCTTGACCGAAACCGTTGCGCGCTACAACAGCTTTGTCACTAGCGGCAAAGATGCTGATTTCGAGCGTCCAAACCTACCTCGTGCGCTTAACGAAGGTAACTACTACGCAATCGAAGTGACCCCTGGTGTTCACCACACCATGGGCGGCGTGATGATTGATACTAAAGCGGAAGTGATGAACGCTAAAAAGCAAGTGATCCCAGGCCTATACGGTGCGGGTGAAGTGACTGGCGGCGTACATGGTGCTAACCGTTTAGGTGGTAACGCCATCTCTGACATCATCACCTTTGGTCGTCTAGCAGGTGAAGAAGCTGCGAAATACTCAAAGAAAAATTAACCGTTAAACATTAACTAATAGCTAAACTTATCGTTAATAACGTCGTTCCAGTTTGACCTAAAGGTGGTATGGATATCACCGCTAACAGCCACAGCCCTCCCGCTGTGGCTTTTTTATATCCATCCTTGATGGAGCGGGGCTGCTCAACATGGGATTTATACCAAAGTTTGGTGGCCTTGAAATGAAGGTGTGGCATTTTTTTTAGTTTGCTTGAGTAGCGGCTGGCTGCATTTTTATTTATTGAAAGTGTTTGAAGGGCGAACCTTCACTGTTTGAAATTGCTTGCAGCAGGTGCAGTGCATGGATGCGCAAATGTCGTGATCACATGGATGTGACGGAACGACCTAATGTGTAAACACTTCTGCGGCACGCTGTGCGCCATCCATGGCCGCTCTACGGTTTCATCCCTGAAACCGAAGGCCGCAGCCGCGTTTACACTTATCTCTAACGCCTCTTCGATTTAACTTCATTTGATATGAGTTGCAAATTAACAAGCTTTTGCTGCGTCCAATGTTTGCGAGAGAACAGAGTGAAAAGCACAAATTTAAAGCACGATCAATCTCCGTAGATTCAGTAAGACCTTGCTATGAAAATCAATGAGGCAAAGACCTGCGGCCTTAGTGGCATGAATGGTTTAAAAAGCACGGTGAATCACGAGTATTTGCCGTGAAGAGGCGTTAATGAAATATAAAAATACTAAAGAAGACCAATTGATTACCTTACCTAAGCTCAAAAAAACGACTACCACAGAAAAGCAAACTCCTATAGCATAATGCATACCAAATACATGGATGTGGCAGCGGCCAAGTCCAACAAGTGATTTATGCCTTGCAGACAGCGCAACGTATAAATACTAAGACGTTAACTTTCAAGGAGGCTCCATGCCAGAGATGCCAGCATTTTGCGATAACTGTGGAGCTATTTTTGGTTCTGGTTTCGTATTTGAAAATTGTAGGAATGTAACTCTAAGCGGCAATCGAGTAGGTCCTTGCCCAAACTGCGGAGGTATGGGCCATGTACCTGATGGCGTTTACGATATCACTGGCAACGCAATAAGGTTGCTGCAAGGAAGTATTAAGACAGTTCAGCAGTTACAGAAATTATCGGCTGTATTGGCTGAAGCGCAAAAGAGAAACCTTTCGAAAGAACAAGTCCAGGCAAACATACAAGAAACTGTTCCTGAGTTAAAGAATTTCGCTTCTGTATTGCCGCAAACAAGGTCTGAACTGTACGGTTTCATCGGAATTATATTAACAGCTATTGGGTTAATGATTGCAGCCTACGGTACTTTCAAAAACGATCCCGTGCCGGAAAGAGAGATAGAACAAATTATCGTTCGCTCTATAGAGCAATCAATTCAAAAATTAGCTCCACCTAAACCAACCGCACCTAAGAAGCAAAAGAGAAACGATCCGTGCGCATGCGGAAGTGGTGTTAAATATAAAAAATGCTGTTATTTGTCGGTATAAAAGTTAACAAGCGCAATTACGCGGATCAATTTTCCGCTGCGCTACAAATTTCCCGGTGTTACGGGCGTTATGCCTAAAAGGAAGTTATGCAATTAATCTATGAATTAATCCAAGAAAACCCCAAGTTTTATGCTTGGATCTTTGGAATCATAAATGTCTTGTGGTTGGGCTTTGCATATTTCAATAAACAACGTCATGAAAGAAGCTTAAAACAGCTAGAACAAGATTTAAGATATAGAGCTGATAGAAGGCTTAAAATATTCGATCTAAAAGCATCTGAATATGGTAAATACGTTACAGACTTGGATAACTTTGGGAAAAAGAATCAAATTGAGATGCCTGAGCGTATGCAGCCTATTTTTGATCAGTATCTCCAAAACTATTTAGCAGCCGCTGAGGCTGGTGATAAAGAAAGAGAAAGGCAAGTTGTAGGCTGGCTTAGCTCTCAAGTTTCAGCATTAATGCAGGAGGGATTGAAGGATGTACTGAAGTTAAAGTATGAATCAAATCGCCTTAAGTTAATTGCCACAGATGAAATGCTTGAAACATTCGAGCAAATCGAGAATTTAACTCAAGAGTCTATGGATTGCACCAATGAATACATGACCAACTTCACTGACATTATAATAAATCAACAAAATGAAAAAACAGAAGCGTTTCAAGCTAAAGCGGCTGAATTAGCTAATCAAATACAGATGCATTCAAAGTTGCTGTTAAACCAAATGAGGCTAGAGCTTAGCGAAATGTAGGCATAACAAACGACTATGGCGTCAATAACTTATTTTTACCTGTATTCTCATCCCACATAGAAATAAATAGCTATCATGTGGTGCTACAGATTGATACCGAGACTGATTAATAATGGCTGGCACATATTTTCAGCAAGTCATCGTTACATCAAAAGGTCATGGTTAGAAGCAATAAAAAAGTCGCCCTTGGCGACTTTTTTGTTGCGAGTGCTGCTAGCTGATTGGCTACAGGCTTGGCTCTTGGCTGTAATCGACGCCATGATATTCGAGGCAGGCATCGACCTCGTTAGCCGAGCCTAAAATCACTGCGACGCGCTGGTGAATGTCGCTGGGCTCAATATCCATGATGTTTTCATAGCCGGTTGAGGCTTTACCGCCTGCCTGTTCGACCAAAAATGACATGGGGTTGGCTTCATACATCAAGCGCAGTTTATAAGGTTTGTCTGGGTTTTTATTGTCCGTTGGGTAGGTAAATAGTCCGCCGCGACACAATACGCGGTGCACATCGCCCACCATGGCTGCAATCCAGCGCATGTTGAATGACTTTTCACGCGGGCCAATTTCCCCTAGCAGTAGATCGCTAATATAGGTTTGCATTGGCGCTTCCCAGAAGCGTTGGTTTGACATATTAATGGCAAACTCGCCAGTATCTTTGCTAATGGCCATGGCATAATTGGTGAGCAAGTATTCGTTGGTATCTGGGTTGAGGGTAAATAGCTGCACCCCTTTACCTGTGGTTAAGGCCAGCATGGTCGATGGGCCATACAATACATAACCTGCGGCCACTTGATGGCGACCACTTTGTAAAAAACTCTGCTGACTCAGTTCACCTTTTGGCGCGGGTAGCACCGAAAAAATGGTGCCGACCAGTGAGTTAATATCGATATTCGATGAGCCATCTAGTGGGTCGAAACACACTAAAAAATCGCCACTTTGGCCGACCTCAACAATATGATCTTCCTCTTCTGATGCTAAGCCGCGTACCGTGCTATCGGCTTTTAGCGCGTCTTTAAGCATGTCATTGGTGATCACATCGAGCTTCTTTTGGGTTTCGCCTTGGACGTTTTCTTGCTCGGTGGCACCGAGTACACCGGCCAGTGCGCCATGACGCACTGCATGGCTTATCGCTTTAGAGGTGTCAGCTAGGGTCAGAATGAGTTGAGACAAAGGAGCTTCAATCCCTTGTGAACTGAGGTGTTGCGCCAGAGTTTGCATGTTATTTCCTATGACATAGCGAGCTAGGCTCACATTTGAGGTCAGCATGTTTTTATAGGGTTTAATTCTGGCGGCTATTCTACCGTAGATGAATCGTTTTTTCAGCGGCTAATTACGCCGGAGGCCAAGTGGCAGCGTTTTTATTTTGTGCAACTTTGAGGCACAATGCATCACAGCTTAGTTAATCAAACTCGTTTTATATCCAGGACATAATAATGACAAAAAAATGGATTAGTTCTGCGCTAATGGTGGTGCCTATGCTTTTATCTCACAGTGTATCTGCGGCGCAAGCCGAGCTTAATCAACCCCAAGGTGGTAAGGCAGCATTAACGGTCGAGCGCTTGTATGCCTCGCCGGCATTGGCTGGCAGCAGTCCGCGGGGGTTAACCTTGTCTCCCGACGGTCAACGGGTGACTTACCTTGCAGGGCGGGTCGACGACCAATACTTATATGACCTATGGCAGATGGATGTGGCCACCGGCGAGCAAGATATCTTGCTCAATGCCGATCGCCTTAAAAGGGGCGAGCTGTCGGACGAAGAAAAGGCCCGCCGCGAGCGTCAACGCATTTATGGTCAAGGGATCATGGAGTATTTCTGGGCCGATGACAGCCAAGCCATATTGATCCCAGCGTCTGGTGCTTTGTATTACTACTCGCTTGCCGATGCCAAAGTGGAAGTGTTGCCAACCGGTGAGGGCTTTATTACCGACGCCAGATTGTCGCCTAAGGGGCATTTTGTGTCGTTTGTGCGCGAGCAAAACTTGTATGTGCTTAACCTCGAGACTCGCCAATTAACCGCATTAACCCAAGATGGTGGTGGCGCGATTAAAAATGCGATGGCCGAGTTTGTTGCGCAAGAAGAGATGGACCGCATGACTGGTTATTGGTGGGCGCCCGATGAGTCGGCTATTGCCTTTACCCGTATCGACGAGTCGGCTGTCGAGTTAGTGACTCGCAACGAAATTTATGCCGATGGCATTAAGCTTACCGAGCAACGTTACCCTTATGCGGGCAAAAATAATGTCAGTATTGAGCTGGGTGTGGTCAATATTGAAGATAAAAACGTACGCTGGATTGATATCGGCCAAACCCCTGATAGTTACCTGCCTCGAGTTAAGTGGCTGCCAGATAGTCAGCATGTGTCATTTCAGTGGCAAAGCCGCGATCAACAGACCTTAGACCTACGCATTGCCGCTTTAAACGGTACCGTGGCACCTACAACGGTCATCAAAGAGCGCAGTAAGGCTTGGGTTAATTTAAACAATGATCTGCATTTCTTGAAACAGCAGCCACAATTGGTTTGGGCCTCGGAGCGTGATGGCTTTAATCATCTGTACCTATTTGATCTGCAAGGTAAGCTTATTAAGCAACTTACCAAAGGAGCTTGGGCAGTCGATGAGGTGGAATATGTCGATGAGCAGGCTGGCTGGGTCTACTTTACGGGCCGCAAAAGCAGTGTCATCGAAAAGCACCTATACCGCGTGCCCTTAGCCGGAGGCGAAATAGAGCAAATTAGCCGCCGAGCGGGTATGCATGGGCCAGTATTTGCCGACAATCAGCCTATTTACCTCGATTACTTTAATAGTCTAGTGCAGCCGCCGCAGGTTAGTCTGCATGGTGCTAAAGGGGAGCGCTTGGCTTGGGCCGAGCAAAATAATGTCGATGAATCTCATCCCTTATATCCCTTCTTTGGTCAATGGCAATTACCTGAATTTGGTCAGATAAAAGCGCAAGATGGTCAAGCCTTGCAGTATCGTCTCTTTAAACCCACAGGCTTTGATGCCACCCAGCAGTATCCGGTTGTGGTGCGTGTGTACGGTGGCCCTCATGCTCAGTTGGTAGTCAATAGTTGGAGTGAACAAGACTACTTTACCCAGTACCTGCTGCAACAAGGCTTTATCGTGTTTCAGCTCGATAATCGTGGCTCGGCCCATCGAGGCACTCAGTTTGAACATGTGATCTACAAGCAACTTGGGCAAGCGGAAGTTGACGATCAAAAGGCGGGCGTCGATTATTTGCGTAGCTTAAATTATGTCGATGATGACAATATTGCGATTTATGGTCATAGCTACGGCGGTTATATGGCCTTAATGAGCCTATTTAAAGCGCCCACACATTTTAAAGCCGCGATTGCGGGAGCGCCGGTAACTGACTGGGCCTTGTATGATACCCACTATACCGAGCGTTATTTGTCGCACCCAGGCAGCAATGCCAAAGGTTATGAAGCCAGCAGTGTACTGCCTTATGTCAAAGATTATCAGTCGGGATTATTGATGTATCATGGCATGGCCGATGACAATGTGTTGTTTGAAAACAGCACGCGGGTTTATAAGGCGCTGCAAGATGAGGGCAAGCTGTTTCAGATGATCGACTACCCCGGCTCTAAGCACTCGATGCGCGGTGAGAAAGTGAGAACGCATCTATACCGCTCGCTGGCCGATTTCTTAGATAAACAACTGAAACAGTAAGATGAACAATAAACTGTAATTTTTAGCGCTGCGTTGGAACAACAAGCCCTGTTGCTTGATATAAGTAACAGGGCTTGCCTAAAGCAAGTGGATGAGTTTCTTCTTAAATGCCTTACCTGATTCGATGAGGACTTAGCTAAAGGTAGCGTTAACCTTCGCAACACCAAATGGCATGAACGTCCCTTACACTTTTCCTATCCCATTCTTTTTGTTTGTCTTTTTTGTGGCTTCAGGCTCGAAGCCCCCTAATTGTATCTCAATTGAATAATAATTTTCGCAAAATGAAAGGGTGGAATCGCTTTTTTAAATTTTTGATTAAAAATCGATGTTAGCGATAAGATATAAATAGAGTATCTAGTCTTTATAATATTTATTTTAAATTTATAGCCTTAATTTATGAGTAATAAACTGTATCCCCTCCCATTAATAAATTTTGTGTGATATTTGTCATTTATTTGTGCGTTCTTAATTAGCTTGGTTTTAATTTGATCTACCTCACTTTTAACATCTGCCTCACCTACTCAACAAATGAAAAATAATTTCTCAATATTAAATGGTTTGCAAGCTGCTTATTTTTTTAATTCTTTTGTATCAGTGACTTACACCTAGCGCCGTTGTTGGCATACCTTCTGCAATTAAACTTGTAAATGAGCGTTATGTTCATTTTATTGGGTTTGTATATCCAAGCTGAAGGGGGCGGTTAATTTTTCATATTATAAATAGTCCAGATTTTAAGTTGTTCGATATTTAATGGTTTTTAAATGTCATATCGAGCTTAGCTGCAGATGAATGTCTGAGAACAGATTTAACGTTTATAAGTGATGAGTAACCGGCCACTCCATTGTCATCATTAATAGGAGTAAGAGCAATGAGTAAAGAAAGTGATCATGAACAAGTCGCTTTAGACCCGTATACAGAAAATGCCTTGAGGAACGGTATTTCACGACGTACTTTTCTGACCCGAGCGGCTGTTGGGACTGGTGCCGTAGCTGTATCTGGGTTTACCGGTGGTATAGCGTCTGCTGCTGAGTCATCTAGCCAAGAGTTTGCCCATAGTAGTGATGGGGAAGCGACGCTTCATTTTTTACCTAAGCCTAAAGTTATTTCAGATAAAGAGATTGCCTCAACACAAACTTTTGATGTGGTTATCGTTGGCGCCGGTGCTTCAGGAGTTCCTGCTGCACTATCGGCAGCAGAGAATGGCGCTAAAGTTGCTGTGTTACAGAAGCAGTCTATTGTGGTTTCACAAGGTAATACTGGTTCAGGTATCAATTTAGAAACAACCCCTAAAGCGTCTGTCGAAGCCATGGTTGCTCGCTTGATGAAAGATAGTGCTCATCGCTGTCATCCTGGTCTTTTGAGAAGCTGGGCATACAACTCAGGTGAAGCGGTATCTTGGGTGATCGACCGAGCTAAGCAAGGTGGCGCTCAAGTCGTAGATCAAGGCACTAAACCACAACATGGTATTCATGGGGTTAGCGAACTCCCACTTAATTTTGTGACATCATTTTTTGGTCCTAAGCCATACACTACTGGCGATGGTATGCGGGCGCTTGCTAAAACAGCCGAAAAAGCAGGCGTTAAGTTCTTCTTCAACATGCCTGCGCAACAGTTAATCCAAGATAAATCAGGCAAAGTGATCGGTGTGATCGCTCAATCTCGTGACGGTCTGTATCACAAGTATATGGCTAAAAAAGGTGTGATCTTATCGTCTGGTGATTATCAGAACAATAAAGCGATGAGCAGTTATTTCATCCCTGACTTGAAGAATTTTGAGCGCAAACAGCAGGGCCGTACCGGTGACGGTTTCGCTATGGCTTACTGGGCTGGTGGTGTGATTGAGCCTGTTGGCCACACTAAAATGCTGCATGATTTTGATGCTGGCCCAGCTTCAATGTGCGATATGCCATTTTTAGCTGTGAATCGTAAAGGTGAGCGTTTTGTCAATGAGACTGTGGAAATGTCTCTAATGAACAACTATCTGCGTGATGAACAAAATGCGGGTCATTATTCTCAAATATTTGATTCAAATTACATGACGCAAGCAGCTGATTGGCCTGGACATTTATATTCTCCTGAAGAAATGAAAGTCTATATGCCAGAAGACCCTGCCCCAAAGACCGGTGTCTATCCATCTCTTACAAATACCTATGTTGCAGATACTTTGGAAGAGCTTGCTGAAAAGCTTGAATGCGATCCAAAAACATTTGTTGCCAACGTTAAACGTTACAACGAATTGTGTGAAAAAGGTCAGGATGATGATTTCGGTAAACCTTCTAAAAAAATGGTGCCAGTTGTAAAAGCGCCTTTCTATGGCATCCATCGTCGTATGCGGGTTTCGGCGATATGTTCTGGAATGCTAGTCAATGAAAATTACCAAGCACTTGATGCTGAGGCGAAACCTATTGGCGGTCTATACGTGATCGGTAATCTTAGTGGCGGCTTCTATGGTGGTGTGGATTACCCGCTAACTGTATTCGGATTGTCTTTGGGTCGTTGTTATACCGCGGGTTACTTGGCTGGTAAGTATGTTGCCAAGCTATAGGGCTAAAAAGGATAGATAAATACTGATAGCCATTCCTATCATAAATAAAGTCATGGGATAAAAAAGATGAAATTTTTGAAAATGTACCAACTTCTGCTTACTTTTGCGATGGTGTTTTGTGTAAATGGAGTTGCTTCTGCAGAGCCTGTTGAACTAGGTAAGATCCATGCTAATGCAGGACTTAGCTGTTCCGATTGTCACGGAGACGCTAAGAAAAAACAACCTGCTCCAATGTTTGCTTGTTTACAGTGTCACGATACTAAAGAGCTTGCAGCAGTGACAAAAGATGTACAGCCCACCAATCCTCATAAAAATCGTCACAACGATACAGAGACCAACTGTAACTCGTGCCATCACCAACATAAGCCTTCTGAGAATGCTTGTATCGGTTGTCACCAAAGGTTTGAGTTCAAAAAGTTGCCTTAGAAGCTTCTACACCTATTTGATTATAAAAGCCAGATTGCAGCATTGCGGTTTGGCTTAATGAAGGATGAAAATGATGAATACTAAAAAAGCGCTGTTATCACTAATTATAGGCTTGTCTTTATCTCCACTGGCTCATGCGGTTGATTTTAAAGTGGCAGATACCGACCTTAACGTCGGTGGCTATATCAAGGGCATGGTAACGTTCGATTCTAACGGTACTGTAACTGCTCCCTATAACGGTAACCTTTACAGTGTCTATGGTACTCCCATTGACGGCACAGCTAACGCGGATACTAACCATTTGAATATGACGGCCAGAGAGAGTCGTGTTTATCTGAAAAGTAAAACAGATTCAGATATAGGTACAATTTCCTCCCATCTAGAAGGAGACTTTTTTGCTGATATCGATTCCGATGGTCCTACTTGGTCAAATGCCCATGGTTTTCGGATCCGTCATGCCTACATTAATATAGACAGAGAGGATAGTTCTATACTCGTGGGTCAGACCTGGACAGCCTTCATGGATTTTGCTAGCTCATTGCCGTCTATGGACTTTTCTTCAGATCCAGGTAATTCGTTTATACGTCAAGCACAAGTTCGCTATCAGTACAACCTGAGTCCAGGGCAATACCTGATGGCTAGTTTAGAGAATCCCGCTTATGGGATTGCTAATATCGGAGGGACTCCGATTAGATACGTTAACTTGGATACTAACGGTAACGGGGTGCACGATGCGAAAAGTGAAGAGACACTGCCAGATTTAGTCGTCAAATATTTTGTTGCAACGGGTCCAGTAACCATCAGTCCTCGTGTTGTGGTTCGTCAATTTGACTTAGATGGTCAAAACAGCACGGGTTACGGTTTTGCTTTGGGGGCGAGTGTGAAATTTGGGCAGGGCCATAAGGCGGTATTAAATTATACCTATGGTGATGGTATTGGCCGTTATGCAGGGTTAGGTTTCAATGCCGGAGCAGGCATAGACAATACTGGTAATATTGAAACCTTAGGTTATCAGAGTCTTACAGGTGGCATCATGTTCTCCTTGAGTCCAAGTATACGCTGGCAGGTTGGAGCCGGGTATTCAGAGCAGGACGAAGATGCATTTGACCGTGGTACTTTGACTGACATGGCTAATAAAACGGCCTTCTCATGGCATACTAATCTGTATTGGGATATAACCAAAGACTTGCAGTTTGCCGTGGGAACTCGCTTCGGTTATGTTGAAAATATGGGAAGTGCAGAAGGCGATATGGTGCGAACGCAGTCTTATTTACGTTACACTTTTTAAGCACAAAGAGGCTTGATTCTATTCGGTGTTGTTCTATCGTTAAACTTAAGGACAATGGCTAGGATACTAATCTGAAGCCCCATATAAGAAAAGGCACTTAGGTGCCTTTTCTTATTTCAAACCAAGTCCCCCCTCTGATATGGAAATGTGTTCGTCATAAAATAGACCTTGTGAACCGGATGCGTTTTTTGAGTCGCCTGAAGGACGTTGTAATCTGGCTGTGTCCGAATGATTTAAGTCGTAAATTCTCCCCTCACCGCCCTCTATTTTTGTAATACCGATTAATGATTAAATTAGGTGAAGGTAGTCACGTTGACTTTTTGTTGACTGAGTTATGATATGACTTTTGCCGTGACTGGACGCATATGAATACTTTGGAATTAGACTTAAGAGAATTGTTGTCTTTTAAACCCAGAGGTGGGGCCATGAGTTTCCTTGGCCATAGGCTTTATGTGACAGATATTTTTTCTCATGGCTTGCAACGGATGGAACTCTGCGAGAATCTTGGGACAGCAGCGACACAGTCTATTATTGTGCGCTCAGGTTATATAAGAGGTTGGCTGTTGGCCGAACAGATAAAGCGCCAGATGCCAGATGTGTGGAAAGAAGCGTCGAAAGGCGAACTCGGGCCTTTGCTTTTCTCTATGTGTGGTTTCGGGGAAGTTCTCAGTCGTCAGCGGCGAGATGGCATTAAAGCGAAGCCGCTAATTGAAACCCACGCTATAAGTCTTTATGAAGCTGAACAGCATCTGCAGCTCAGCGGTTTAAGTACAATGCCTGTTTGCTGGGAGCATATCGGGTTTGCCAGTGGTTACGTCTCAAACGTTGAAAATCGTACAGTCTACTTTATTGAAGATGAATGCAAGGCTAAAGGTGATAGCTATTGCCATATCAGCGGTAACTATTTGGAAGAGTGGGGGGAGGAGATCACACCATACTTGCCTATTTATAATGGTATCTGTAATGAAAGTGCCGCAGCTCAGTTTAACAATGTGCAATGTTGGGGTGATACTTTACCGAAGAATACGCAGGATCGAATTAACTCCTCTATGCCTAAGAGTGGGGTTGGCGATGGTTATCCGATTTCTAAAAGCTACGAAATGTGCAGCTTGTTGGAATTGGCTACCAATGTAGCTAAAGTGCCGACGTCAGTTCTTGTCACAGGTGAGAGTGGGGTTGGTAAAGAAAAACTGGTTCGGTTTATCCATAATCAGTCACCTCGATCGGATAAACCCATGGTGGCGATAAACTGCGGCGCATTGAATGAAACTTTACTAGAAAATGAATTATTCGGACATGTCCGCGGCGCCTTTACTGGGGCTGAAACTACCAAAAAAGGCTTGATTGAGGCATCTAATGGCGGCACTTTATTTCTGGATGAAGTGGCAGAGTTATCACCTGCATTACAGGTGAAATTGCTAAGAGTTTTACAGGAAAAAGAGATACGTAAACTCGGTGATACCGAGACAATTAGTGTCGATTTACGAATAATTTCAGCGACCAATAGTTCTCTTGAAGATGCGGTTGAAAAAGGAACGTTTCGTCAGGATCTGTATTATCGTTTGAAAGTCATTGAGTTGGTTGTTCCACCGCTGCGGGAACGCCCAGAAGATATTTTACCTTTGAGCCGCTTTTTTTTGCTGAAATTTAATCAAGAGCTTGGAAAAGAGCATATCGGATTTAATTACAAGACGGCAGACTTACTGTTGAATTACGCCTGGCCCGGAAACGTGCGAGAGTTGGCGAATACCATCGAGAGGGCGGTTGTTCTAAGTTCTGGTTCGTCAGATCATGCCAGAGGATCTTCCGAATGAAATACGTGATGGTCTGTGTACACCTTCAGTATTGGAAGACATAAGAGCGTTACATCAGGTAGAAGAGGACTATATTCTAGCTGTGTTAAAAAAACTAGATAACAACAAGACTCGGGCTGCAGAAAAATTGGGGATGAGTCTGGCAACGCTATATCGAAAGCTGAAAGAATATGGTGCCATGTAAGTGACATTTCATTGTTAGCACAATTTATCACTTTCTGAATTAGGTAAGACGGATCTATTATGTTGACTAGTACATATCGTAAATTTGCAGACGTTTGTTAGGTCTCAAGTTGTTTTGGTATTTGTGATACAGATACCAATCCTCTTATTGGGCATCCATAGCCACCGGGGATAAGTATAATCCTGATACAAAAAACCAAGTTACCATCTCTGGGCTTTGGCATCAGTGTTGCGGACACAAAAAAGCCAGTCGTGAGACTGGCTTTTTCATTGAATAACATAAGCGTAAGCTTATGCGTCTTCTAAATTACCACAGAAGCGGTAACCTTCACCGTGGATTGTCGCGATGATTTCAGGCGTATCTGGTAAGCTTTCAAAGTGCTTACGGATACGACGAATCGTGACGTCAACCGTACGGTCATGTGGCTTAAGCTCACGGCCGGTCATCTTCATCAGTAAGTCTGCACGAGTCAGGATCTTACCTGGGTTTTCAACGAAGTGAAGCATCGCACGGAATTCACTGCGTGGAAGCTTGTATGACTCGCCCTGTGGGCTAACCAATGAACGGCTGTTAATTTCTAAGCTCCAGCCGTTGAAACGGTAGTATTCTACCGCGCTCTTTTCTTCTGTTTCTACACCTGTGCTATTAACACGGGTTAACAAATTACGTGCACGAATTGTTAGCTCACGTGGGTTGAATGGCTTAGTGATGTAATCATCTGCACCAATTTCAAGACCCAAGATCTTGTCAACTTCGTTATCACGGCCCGTTAGGAAGATTAGACCGATATTGTTTATTTCACGAAGTTCACGTGCCAACAAAAGACCATTCTTGCCTGGAAGATTAATATCCATAACGACGAGATTGATCTTGTTTTCTTGCATTGCTTTATGCATTTCTGCGCCGTCATTGGCTTCAGTTACCACATATCCTTCAGCCTCAAAAATACTTCTCAGCGTGTTCCGGGTAACGGCTTCATCTTCTACGATCAGAATGTGCGGATTTTGCATATTTATCTACCTAATATTTATTTACATCTGTGCTAACCATGAGCGCGGTGTGCGGTTGCGCCCTAACTTGTCATGTTGAAAATTACCGAGTCACGTAGGTGCTTTCACTAAAACGACTGAAACCGCAACACACTTCATGATTAGTAAGGTATGCGTATCTCTTTGTTGTTGAAAAAAGATGCGCTAACTGTATCCACTACGATTAACAATAGTAGGAAATAGTTCCTTTAACTATCGAAAATTTTCAAGTTTCAATATTAAAGCGACAAAATCGCTAATATCTATAGGAAATTGACAACTTTTCATTACAGTGACCAGGACATGGCGTAACAAAAGTCGTTCATGCTTGACGAGTGGAAGTGAATCAACCGACATATTGTACTCGTTTTAGTCATTTGTTAACAAATGAAATGTTAACAAATTTACGTTTAGATTTGACGTCAATCAATTTTTCATAGCTAATCTTTTGATTTTATGGTCATTAATTATAATTTAACAGAGATATAATCTGTTTGATCTAGGCAGATGAGATGATTTAACTATAATTATTGCACGCTAATTTAGGAATGTTCGACTAATGAGTAGCATAGATGACCATTTTTGGCACAGTTATCAGCATACCCAATTTCTATTGACCCAAGGTTTTTCTCCCGCTTTATCTTTCGCCATTATCACCGCACACAATCCAAGGGGGCGAGTCTTGTCAGCCTCTCAAAATCGTCTCTTAGATAGGCAGTTACAGCGACATATCATCGAACTTAAGCGCCCTTATCGTGCCATAATCGGGGCCTCTTATGACCGCCGCCATATGGAAAAAAGCTGGGCTGTTCCAATAGAGAAGTCATTAGCGGTGGCGCTGGGCACGCAGTTTAATCAAAATGCGATCTATTTTGTTGAAGGCGATCAGTTGCAATTGGTGCCTTGCTTGCTTAATTACCCCGAGCTGACCATGGGGGCTTTTTCGGCGCGGGTTTGTCTGGTCAGTGATTTACCCGATATCCAATCTTAGCGCTGTTTGTAAACGTGGCGGCGACCCTGAAAGAATATTTACTCATATTGAATAAATATCGTTGACTTATTAGACAGATATTTGCTAATTTTCAACCATCTTGTGCGTCAATGCGCTTGAGATACAGAAGAGGAGCGTTAACTAGGTAGTAAGCATGAAGAGGCCAAACTCTGACGATTGCTTATGATGGAGATTAACGCCGAGATAGACAAGTGTTTGGTTTCGTTTGTTTATCGGTCGATATGGCTGAATCCTGTCGATTGTCACCTGTTTTTTGGTGGAGAGCTTCTGGTGGTGATCGCTATTTCCCGTCTTGGGGTGCGTAATCTTTGCACCAGGCTCTTCGAACGAAGTAAGTTCGGAGGTTTATCATGTTATCTATTCTTGTCGTGTCTTGTTACCGCTTCAATGTCGTTGAGGTGGGCTAATGTCGATTGTCGTAGCTAAATTCGGTGGTACATCCGTTGCTGATTACACAGCAATGAGTCGCTGTGCCGACATCATTATTGCCAATCCTAATACACGTATTGTGGTCGTGAGTGCCTCTAGCGGCGTCACCAATTTGCTGGTGGAGTTGACTCAAGCGCAACTCGATGACGAGCGACGTCAACAGCTACTTACGCAGATTGCCTCAATCCAATACCAAATCCTTGACCGCCTCGGTCGTCCGGCTGAAGTTGCGGCTCATCTCGATAGCGTGCTCAGTCGTATCGCTATGTTAAGTGAATCTTTGAGCCATGAACGCTGCAAAGCCACCATGGATGAGTTGTTAGCGCAAGGAGAGCAATGTTCAGCGGCGCTGTTTGCTGCCGTGCTACGTGAAAAAGGTGAGGCGGCGTCAGCCTTTGATGTACGCCAAGTGATGCGCACCGACAGTCATTTTGGCCGTGCTGAGCCTCAAATTGAGCAGGTTGCAGCCTTATGTGCAGCGCATTTAGCCCCGCTGCTGGCCGAGCAGCGTATTGTCACTCAAGGTTTTATTGGTGCCGATGCACAGGGCGCCACCACCACCTTAGGGCGCGGCGGTAGCGATTACTCGGCGGCATTATTGGCCGAGGCTCTTAAGGCATCGGCTGTCGAAATTTGGACCGATGTGGCCGGGATTTACACTACCGATCCGCGCTTGGCCCCCAATGCGCAGCCCATCGCCGAAATTAGTTTTAATGAAGCCGCTGAAATGGCGACTTTTGGCGCTAAGGTGCTGCATCCTGCGACCATTTTACCTGCGGTAAGACAAAAAATTCAGGTGTTTGTGGGCTCGAGCAAAGAGCCTGAACGTGGCGGTACTTGGATACGTCATCAAGTGAGTGACGAGCCTATTTACCGCGCCGTGGCCGTGCGCCGCGATCAAACCTTACTGAATCTACACAGTTTGCAGATGCTGCATGCGCAAGGTTTCTTGGCGGAGACCTTTGCTACACTGGCAAGGCACAAAATAAGTGTCGATTTGATCACGACATCGGAAGTTAACGTATCGCTGACCTTAGATAAAACCGGCTCTGATTCGGCTGGTAACAATTTGCTCAGCGAAGCGCTATTACAAGAGTTATCGCAACATTGCCGGGTGCGTGTGGAAGAGGATTTAGCCTTAGTGGCGATAGTGGGCAATAAAATTGCCTCTACTCCAGGGGTGTGCCGCCGAGTGTTTGAGGTGCTAGAGCCGCATAATGTGCGCATGATCTGCCAAGGGGCTAGCCCACACAACCTATGTGTATTGGTCGCCGAAAGTGAGGCGGCGCAGGTGGTACGCTCGCTACATGAAAATCTGTTTGAAGGCGAACGATGAAACCGAGCCGTAGCACGTTGAAAATTGGAGAATTGGCGACAGGGCAAGATCTCGAGTTGCCCATTTTTCAGTTTACGCCAGCCGTTATTCGTGGGCCGAGTGTCTATATTCAGGCGAATGTGCATGGCGCCGAGGTGCAGGGCAATGCGGTGATTTATCAGTTAATGCAGCAACTGGAAAACTGCGAGTTGCTTGGCAGTGTCACCTTGGTGCCACTCGCCAATCCTTTGGGGATTAACCAAAAAAGTGGTGAGTTTACCCTTGGGCGTTTTGACCCGATAACCGGGGTGAATTGGAATCGCGAATACTTAAATCATCATATCGATATGGCCGCTTGGTATCGACAGCATGCCGAGTTAGATGATAACGCCTTGGTGGCGGCTTATCGCGCCATGTTGATTGATAGCTGTCAGCAGCGTCTGCAGCATGAGTGGGGCGTGACGACGGGGCATCGCCAAGCGGTCACTCTGCAGCATTTAGGGCATCAAGCGGATATCGTGTTGGATCTGCACACCGGGCCCAAGGCCTGCAAACATCTTTATTGTCCCGAATATGATAGTGAGGCCGCGAGGTTATTTTCGATAGCCCATACGCTATTTATTCCTAATGAGTTTGGCGGGGCGATGGATGAATCGATATTTTATCCTTGGTGGCAATTGTGTCAGTACCTAGCAACGCAGGGGCGAGAATTAGCGGTACCTGTATCTGCGTTTACCTTGGAGCTGGGCTCGCAAGAGCATATCGATCTCGCCGATGCACGCCTCGATGCCGACGGGATCATGGCGTATTTGAGTCATCGCGGTGTGGTTGCCTCCCCCATTTTGCCCGCTAAGATGGCGCGATATGCTTGTTATCTTCGTGACTATAAAAAATACCACTCACCCATGGGGGGCATGGTGGAGTATACGGCCAAGTTAGGCGAGCCATTAGCCGCAGGTTCGCCTTTAGCGACTATTTTGCGGGTGGATCAGTATGGCTGTGGGTCTACATTAACCCCTTTATGCTTATCGCAAGCGTGCGTGCCGATTTTGCATTTTGCTTCGGCCTCGGTTTATCAAGGCACCGAGCTGTATAAAGTGATGACCCATGTATTTGAGCTGTAAAGCACTGATATTCAGCTGTAAACCTGAGTTATAAAGCGTCATGGGTTTTAGGCGCTAGCGATGCCAGATGTTGGTACTAGGTATCGTGGGCATCGCTGCTGCGTTATTGGTAAGCCTTATGGCTTAACGGCGCGAATAATCGGATTTTGTAGGCTAATTAAGGTTTCGGTAGATTGGATTTCATCAATAGATTGAATGCGGTTAATCAGCACATGCTGCAAACCATCGATAGACTGGCACATCACTTTGACAAAAATACTGTAGTTGCCCGTGGTGTAATAGGCTTCGGTCACCTCTTCTAACGCGTTAAGCTTAGCGATGGCGGCAGGGTAGTCACCGGCGCTCTTAAGGTTAATGCCGATAAAACAGCACACATCGTAGCCCAGCGCCTTAGGGTTGACGGTGATCTGCGCGCCAGTAATGATGCCCGCTTGCTTCATCTTTTCTACCCGCACATGAATGGTGCCAGCACTGACACCAAATCGCTTAGCAAGCTCGGCAAAGGGGGTGCGTGCCTCTTGCATTAATGCCGACAGAATTTGATTATCTAATTGATCACGTTGAAATGAACTATCCACTAGTCAATACCGCTTTATGATTAATATTGTTTGCTAATCTACGATATTTTTTGAGTAACGGCTAACTTTTTAGGCCAATTAATGCCAATTTCAATAGCTAATAGCAGCCTAGTTAGGTTGTTGTTAGCTATTGCTGTTCGCTCGGCGTTGCAAAAGGGATGTCAGTGCTAAAGGTCATCGGCTCACCGCTGTAGGGGTGGTTAATGGTTAGCGATTGGGCATGCAGCAGTAATCTAGGGGCGAGTCGTTTGGCTAATGCATCGGCGTAAAAGTTATCGCCAAGAATGGGGTGTCCCAAAGCCATCATATGTACCCGCAATTGGTGAGAGCGGCCAGTAATAGGCGTGAGTTTAACTAAGGTTGAACGTTTCGCGCGGCTAATCACCTCGAAATGGGTGGTCGAGGGCTTACCTAATCGGTGATCAACTTTCTGTTTGGGGCGATTAGGCCAATCGCAGATCAGCGGCAGCTCAACGGTGCCGCTTTGGGTTTTAACATGGCCTGCGACGCGCGCGTAGTAGGTTTTGTGAGTTTCTCTGTCCCTAAATTGGCGTTTCAATTCGCGCTCGGCGCTGCGGCGCAGGGCAACGACGATAATGCCGGAGGTTGCCATATCGAGACGATGTACTATCTGGGCGTTAGGGTGTTGGCTGAGTACGCGGGCAAAAATGCTGTCATGATAGGCGGGATCGCGCCCCGGGACTGAGAGCAGCCCAGAGGGTTTATTGATCACGATGATGTCTTTATCTTGATGCACCACATCTAGCCAAGGCGTGGTGGGTGGAGCGTACACAAAATCTTTCATAGTCGGTTCGGTATTTTTAAGCGGCAGCCAAGATACCGTTTAGCGTGATGGCTCGCAAGCAAAACTCACCAGCATCGGGATAAATTGGGCGCAGTTTACAGGCTATGGCCATTGACATGCATTATGGCGAAGGTCCAAACCACAAAAGCCAGCGACAGATGAATAAAGGCGTACAGAGCTTGATCGAGTCGCTCCATGCCTTTGGCTTGCCAAAGCAGTTGGCCATGCAGCAGGATATTGAGCGGAAACAGCATAAACAGTGGGTAGAAGCCAATAGGGCTAGCGTCCCCCAGTAATGCCCTAGACAATAACGACCAAACAACCATAAGCACGGTGATGAGCGGCGGCGCCGCTAGGCGATATTGCTGGGGATAGGGAAACATGTAACGTCCTTATGCTATGTTGATGAGGTCAGTGTTGATGAGGCTAAGCGCGTTTTCGCCCGATAAACTGGGCTTTATAGATGGGCTCATCCTCACAGCCTACATTACCTTCAAAATAGTGCAATATATCAAACTTATCGAATTGAGTGAGTAGCTCATCGGTTTGCAGTAAAAAAGCGGGGTTTTTAGGCCGGCCTACCTTGGCTTGCTCTGTGGTAAAGGTCTCATAAATTAACAGTCCCTCTGGCTTAACACTGTGTTTTATTTGTTCAAACAGCGGTCTGTGTAGGTAGTTAAACACCAGTACCATATCAAACTCACGTACAGGCAAAGCGGGCGCTGAGCCATCTTCAAGATCATAAGCTAATGCATGGCAGTGTGGAGGCAGCTTGGGTAAACTGCTGATATCCTTGTCGATGAAGGTGACATTTGCCCCTTGCTGCGCGAACCATAATCCATTACGGCCACTACCGCAGGCTAGATCTAATACCTGCAACTGTGCAGGCTGAGCTAAGTTTGGTAAATAGTGGCTAATTAAGGGCGCTACGTTAGCCTTTAATTTCTTTTTTTCCATCGATACGTCGCCTGTGAATAATAGAGTAGTGGCGTAATCCTGCTGGCCCATGGGAGACCACGACCGACAATAATACAATGACGATGAGCAGTTCGGGTTTATAATCGGCCAGCGGAATAAATAAACTTAATAATCCTAGTTTTACTATAGTGAGTACGCCCTTTAGCTGGATAAGCCAGCGCCAGTCACGAATGATCTCCCACAGCATTAATAGGCTGCCCGATCCCATTGCAAGTATCCAGTATAGGCTCCAGTCGGCTTTGGCTACCCCTAATAAAATCCCCCCACCGGCCCCCGTAATGCCTAAAATATGTAAGGCGCGTAAACTGGTTTTACTCAGGCGTTGTAACCAAAACTGTTTTTCAGAAATCGATTGTCGTCCCATAAGATCAATGGCATCAATAAGTTTGTCTTGAGCTTATCAGGAAATCATGGCAAAGCACATTGGCGCCCTGTTGCGAGAGAGTTTTCGTGATGAGGCTTGCGGTTTTATCATGGGGTTGGGTAATTATATTGACTTGCCATGGTCAGTGTTCATGATCCAAGTGTAACGCCTAGGTTATAATGATGTCTTACGTTGACTTATCTCGAATAGGTTGTGGACATAAGGCTATATGGTTACAGCCTTAAATGGGCTGGGAGCTGCCCGAGTATCCACAGCGTAAGAGTTTGCTAGGGTTAGCATTAACGCTGTGAACGGTATTTTTCTGTGACCTATGGTCACGCACACAATTGGGAATCAAATATGAAAATCGGTTTTTTCAGTGCTAAGCACTACGACATGGAGCATTTCAATCGCACCAACAAAGCTTTTGGCGCCCGCATCGAGTATTTTGATTCTCGTCTGTGCATGAAAACAGTAAAGCTGGCCTTTGGATTTGAGGTGATTTGCGCCTTTGTTAACGACTCTTTATGCGAAGAGGTGTTGGTTGAACTGGCTAAAAACGGCACCAAGATTATCGCCATGCGCTGTTCTGGTTTTAACAACGTCGATTTAGTGGCAGCGCAGCGGTTAGGGTTAAAAGTGGTTAACGTACCGGCCTACTCGCCAGAATCGGTGGCCGAACATACGGTTGCGTTGATGCTGACGCTTAATCGCAAGGTGCATAAAGCCTACCAACGTACTCGAGATGCAAACTTCTCGCTCGAAGGGTTAGTGGGCTTTAATATGCATGGCCGCACTGTCGGCGTTATTGGCACGGGTAACATCGGCTTAGCCACCATTAAGGTGCTGTTAGGCTTTGGTTGTAAGGTGGTCGCGTACGACCCATACCCTAATCAAGCTGTTATCGATTTAGGCGTGCCCTATCTATCCCTCGATGAGCTCTACCCCCAATGCGATATTATCAGCTTGCATTGCCCTCTTACCCAAGATAATCACCATCTGTTAAACCAAGAGAGTTTTGCCAAGATGAAACCCAAAGTCATGGTGATCAACACCAGCCGTGGCGGCCTGCTCAATGCGATGGATGCCATGGAAGCATTAAAAGAGGGCAAAATTGGGTCTCTGGGCTTAGACGTATATGAAAACGAGAAAGAGCTCTTTTTCGAAGATAAGTCTAATGAGATCATTCAAGACGATGTGTTCAGACGTTTATCGGCCTGCCACAACGTGATTTTTACCGGTCACCAAGCCTTTTTAACCGAAGAGGCGTTAGGGTCGATTGCCCTGACCAGCTTAACCAATATTAAGCAACTGCTTGATGGTGAGGATTGTCCTAACCAGCTTTATTAACCTTAAAGACCGCGATTGCCCCTGGCGCTAATGATGCAGTTTTAACGCCATGGTTAACGATGAGTTTTACCTGACATTCTCCCCTTAGGCTGATAAATTATAAGTACATTTATTAGCCCGAGGGCATGAGTATGATGGTTAAACAGGCTGTTCACGATATCGATACCCCCACAGGTCCCATGAGATGTTATCTCTATCGTCCCGATGCCGAAGGGCCGTTTTCGACCATCATCTTCTATTCTGAAATTTTCCAGCAAACGGCGCCTATCGCGCGCGCCGCGGCAATCATGGCTGGTCATGGTTTTGTGGTGCTGGTGCCCGAAGTGTTTCACGAGCTTAATCCGCTAGGTACAGTACTGGCTTACGATGAGGCGGGCAAAGATAAGGGCAACCAAGACAAATTTACCAAAGGGTTAGAGCATCACGATAGCGACACCCAGGCCTTGGTGGAGTTTGCGCAGCGCCAGCCGTTTTGCAGCAGCTTAGTGGGGGCGATGGGCGTGTGCATTGGCGGCCACTTGGCTTATCGCGCCGCGCTCAATAGCGATGTGGTCGGGGCTTTTTGCCTGTATCCAACCGATATTCACTCTAATACCTTACCTTGTAATAAGGGCAACGACTCGTTGAGTCGCACTGGCGATATTCAAGGCGAGTTGGCCTTAGTATTTGGTAAGCAAGACCCGCATGTGGACGCCGCTGGACGGCAGCTTATTTATGCCAAACTCAGCGAAACCAAGCGCTGCTTTAGTTGGCTTGAAGTCAATGCCCAGCATGCCTTTATGCGCGATGAAGGAGAGCGATATGACCCGGCATTAGCCTTACAGATGTATTGCCAGGCGGTGGCTTTTTTTCAGCGGGTGCTACGCTAGGCCGCTTTTTGGCTGCTGGCTAGGCACCAAGTGAGAGGCACTATACGTTAGACATTAAGTGTTAGGCACTGTCGACATGCCAACTCCGCTTTAACATAATCATATTAAATTCAAAGGGCTAATCCTTACTCATGATTAGCCCTTTGTGATGGCGTAGCTTGGCCATTGTCTATGCCTCGCCGAGCGGTAATCTTGTATTGAAGTGGTTAAATCCATTTTCGGCGTCGAAACAGCCAAATCAATACCGCGGTGATGCTGAGCATAACGCCCCAAACAATAAAGTAACCGTTAGGGTTTTTTAACTCAGGAATATACTCGAAATTCATACCATAAATACCGGCAATAAAGGTCAGTGGTACAAAGATGGCGGTAATAATCGTCAGCACTTTCATGATGTTGTTTAAGCGATGGGCGCTAATTGAGATATAGCCGTCAATTAAGTCGCTAGCAACCTGATAAAACAAATCTGCCAGGCTCGCGGCGCGATGTTGGTGCTCACACACATCGTTGATCTCATGCGCCAGTGTGCTATCAAATGGGGTCGATGGCTCATCGCGCAGGTTGTTAAACAGCTCTACATGGTAGTGAAAGTTACGCCGCAGGCGAGTGAGATCGGTTTTATACAATACCACTTCGGCCAGTACCTTATCATCGGCAGTGGTCAACATGACCGACTCTAGTTGTTCTAGGCGGGTTTCTAAATCAAACAGAATTTTATGATAGCGCTTCACCACAAAGCGGCTGATCTTGAGGCTTAAGGCCCCAGTCCCAGTGGCGAGGGAGATATCGCCCGCGTGCAGCGCCGCCATGGTGCGCTCAATACTGAGCGAGCGGGCCGAGTGGCGAGTGATAATAAAACGCTCACTGATAAACATCGCCAAGAGAATATTATCGCAATTGATAGATTCAGAATCTGCCGACAAGCCACGCAGCAAAATAAAGGTATGATCGCCAAAATCTTCAATTTTGGGTGGATGCCTATCGCGTGACGCATCTTGCAGCGCTAGCTGATGCAGGTTAAAGGTTTGCTTTAACATGGCTTGCAGTGGCTCGGTTAACTCGCCATCAATATTGAGCCATAAAATGGCGTCATCGCTCTGTTGCCACTTAGCAATATTGGACTCGTCGCCCCGAATGAGCGAATTATCTTGCGGGCTGTAGAGAAGAGTGGTCAGCATAGTCTTGCCTCTGGTTAGATGACGCCTTAATCACTTTGGGTTTGGATATGGTCTTTATCATGTTGTTCGCTAACGACTGCTGGGGCATGGCTGGATAACTTGAGTACCCCTTTTTGCAGCATCAAATTATTAGGGTAAGTGATAAGTACATCGTCGTCGCGTTGGATCAATACATGGAATAGGCATATGTCGGCGATGATCCCTGTGACATCTTCATCTTTATCAATCACTTTAATCTTGTCGCCAATGCGATAGGGAAAGACGAAGAAGATTAAAATGCCTGCGGTAATATTACTCAGTATCGACCATTGTGCGACAAGGGCAACACCCAGTACGGCAAAGATGGATGAGATAAACAGCGACACTTGCTGATATTCAATCCCGAGCGAAACCACCATTAGGCACACCATCAGGGTAAAATAGAGGTAGCTAATGTATTGGATCACCATTTTTGCGCGAGTCGTTGATACCTGTTTGTGTTGGGCCAATTTACTGACCCAATTAGTTAATAGGCGCTGGCCAAAAATAAACAGTACGACAAACAGGGTGGCGATCAGTAGTGAGTAGGTCATTAGCAATGGCTTATAAATAAAAGACTTTTAACATTTACTACATCATGCAAGCTTATGCAATGACTCTTGTTGCGCATCAACAAATAGGCTGACGGGTTAATGTGAGGCATAGGCTGGGCAAGGCTGATGATGACCATCTCTCTATTGATTTTTGTGCCAAGACGCAGCTGCTTTGACGAGGAATCGAACAAATAGACGGCTTTAGTGGTGTAGCTGGCGTGAAGTGGGGGATAAATCACCTCGTAGTGGCTGTGATAACGCGCCGATTCAGTCATACTATCGCCCTTTGTTACTTGGCTTAAATGACGCCGCCATTCGCTGGCTGGTCGCGATAGGCTCAGTGTTTCATTATGCTTATTGTCGGAGTCCAGATGACAGATTTTCAAACCTTGTATCGCAGCGAGGATGAGTATGGCCCTTTAATCGTTAACGAAGATGGTCAAGTGCGCCTGCTTTCGTTTGGCGATAGCGATGAACAAAGCAAACTGCTTAAGTCATCTCCGCACATTCCGCAGCATACCTATTTACAAGCCATGTTACTGGTGCTGCTGTTTATTAAGCCTAAGCGAGTCATAGTGTTAGGCCTAGGTGGCGGGGGCTTAATCCATGCCTTACGTAATTACGATCGCGCCATTAATATTACCGCCGTCGAGCTGCGCGCCGAAGTAATTGATATTGCTAAACGTTACTTTCAGCTGCCTACGGGCAAAAAGCTCACTCTTATTCATCAAGATGCCACCGAGTTTTTGGTGGCGCGGGAGCATAAAAAGGCCGATGTGATTTTTGCCGATATTTATGGTGCCGACGGCGTCGATGAAAATCAGCTATCAGAAACCTTTATTGCCAATGCGGCAAGCCTGCTTAAGAGTGAGGGGTATTTAGTGCTCAATTGCTGGAAAGAACATAGCCAAAATCGAGAGCTATTAGCTTTACTGCAGATCCATTTTGCCGAGGTCAGAGCCTGTTTAACCGGTGGCGGTAATTGGGTGGTGATTGCGGGTAAAGTGGCCAAGTCAGTCAGTAGTAGTGGCTTAAAAGCTGATGCGCAGCAGTTATCCTTACAATTGGACTTTCCCTTGGGCCGCAGCTTAACGCGATTCGAGTTATGGGAATGATTGTTTACGATTACCTTTTAAATTCGTCATTTTTAGAATAGTCACTTTTACACTTGTTGCTTAGGGCTAATCGATTTTTTCGTTGCAATCAAAGTTCAATTATAAAAATCGATTAGCATGATAGTTTTTATCCGTTATATTTAATTGTCACTCCTCGTTATTATCTCTCCATCGAAACAAACAACGGGTTGCAGCAAGCCGCTGCCACCCAAACGTTAATCTGTTAATAACCCCTAAATGGAGCATGACATGACACAATCTATCATCAACACCGAAATCAAGCCTTTTTCTGCAACTGCATACCACAATGGTGATTTCGTCTCGGTAACCGAGCAAGACCTTTTAGGCAAGTGGTCAGTAGTGTTCTTCTACCCAGCTGATTTCACGTTTGTGTGCCCTACAGAACTAGGTGACATGGCTGATCACTACGAGAAGCTAAAGTCTATGGGCGTTGAAGTGTACTCAGTATCAACTGACACTCACTTTACGCACAAAGCATGGCACGATAGCTCAGACACTATCGGCAAAATCCAATACCCAATGATCGGTGACCCAACCGGAACTATCACACGTAACTTTGGTGTGATGATTGAAGAAGATGGCTTAGCACTTCGCGGTACTTTTGTTATCAACCCAGAAGGTGTGATTAAAGTGGCTGAAGTTCATGACCTAGGTATTGGTCGTAGCGCTGCTGAGTTGGTTCGTAAGATCCAAGCGGCTCAGTATGTTGCAACGCACGACGGTGAAGTTTGTCCTGCTGCATGGCAGCCAGGTGAAGCAACCCTAGCGCCTTCTTTAGACCTAGTGGGTAAAATCTAACACTGCCTCACCCCTAGCGGATAGAGCCACATCTGGCTTATTCGCTACCGGCTAAGCTCATCACTTAGCCCCATTATCTAAATGCCGGCTCAGGTTCCCCCTGCAATGCCTGAGCTGGCACTTTATCGCTATTTTTCCTTACTCATTTTTGAGTCGCCTATATTTAGGAGCTTTTATGTTAGATGCGAATGTAAAAAATCAGCTGACTACTTACCTGCAAAACCTCAAGCGCCCAGTTGAACTTGTCGTATCAGCAGATAACAGTCCTAAAGCCTTAGAATTAAAGTCGTTAGCAGCCGATATTGCTGACGCTTCAAGCTTAGTGTCATTGACCGAATCCGCGGGTGAACGCACCCCGTCAATGACAGTAACCAACAACGAAACCCATAGCCGTATCAGCTTTGCTGGTTTGCCAATGGGCCATGAATTTACCTCATTGGTGTTAGCTTTGCTGCACACCGGTGGGCACCCGATTAAACTCGATGCGGAACTAATAGAGCAGATCCGTGCACTTCCCGGCGAGTATCGGTTTGAAACCTATGTATCGTTAAGCTGTCAAACCTGCCCAGAAGTGGTGCAGGCACTGAATATGATGGCGGCCATTAACCCCAATATTAGTAATGTGATGATCGACGGCTCACTATTCCAAGAAGAAGTGAATCAACGCAACATCATGGCGGTGCCCTCTGTTTACCTCAACGGTGAGCCTTTCTCTGTGGGCGGTATTAGTGTGGTTGAGATCCTAAATAAGCTAGACGTCAATGCCGCTGGCCGTAAGGCTGAGCAGTTAAATCAGAAACAAGCGTTTGATGTGTTGGTTGTGGGCGGCGGCCCCGCGGGTGCATCGGCGGCCATATATGCAGCCAGAAAGGGTTTGCGTACTGGAATCGTCGCCGACAAGTTTGGTGGTCAAGTCGCCGAAACTGTGGGCATTGAAAACTTTATCTCAGTGAAAGCCACCGAAGGGCCAAAGCTGGTGGCTAACCTTGAAGCCCATGTGCACGAATATGATGTTGATATTATGGATAATCAGCGTGCCTTGAGCCTTAAATCTGGCGAGCTATTTGAACTCGAGTTGGAAAGCGGCGCAGTGCTGCGCAGCAAAACGGTCTTAATCGCGACTGGTGCCCGATGGCGCGAGATGAATGTCCCTGGCGAGCAAGAATACCGTGGTAAAGGGGTCGCGTACTGCCCACATTGCGATGGCCCATTGTTTAAAGGCAAACGGGTTGCTGTAATTGGTGGCGGTAACTCAGGTATTGAGGCGGCAATCGATTTAGCCAATATCGTTGAACATGTCACGGTATTGGAGTTTGATAGCAAGCTTAGAGCCGATGATGTGCTGCAACGCAAGGCCGCGTCTATGGGCAATATTGATATTATTACTCAGGCAATGACCACAGAGGTGACTGGCGATGGTCAACGTGTTAACGGCCTTAATTATACCGACAGAGCCACAGGCGAGAGCCACCATATCGCCTTGGCGGGAATATTTGTGCAGATAGGTTTAATGCCGAATGCCGAATGGTTAAGAGGCACTCTCGAGCTGACTAACCGTGGTGAGATCATTGTCGATGCGAAAGGAGAAACCTCGCTTGCGGGTGTATTCGCCGCAGGTGATGTGACCAATTCGGCCTACAAGCAGATCATCATTGCCATGGGCAGCGGAGCCACCGCTTCATTAGGCGCTTTTGATTATCTGATCCGTCATAGTGAAGACAGCAGCGTCCAAGCTGCGTAATGTTAGCCTAATACCTTGATAAAACAGCCAGCTTAGCTGGCTGTTTTTGTATCTGCTTATATACTGATTTAACAAGAAGATTTTATTGGGGAATGATCGGGTTACTCACCCTCACGCCTATGGCAACGCAAATTATTCACTTTGAACAACAACATGAGCTGGAAAGCCTACGTTATATGCTCGCTAGCATTAAGTGGGCTTCACTACTGTCATTGTTTCTAATCGTGGCCATCTCTTTCAGTGCTTATATCAGAGCCATGTCGGCTGCACGCTTTGATCTTTTTTCGCTAATGGTATTGCCTGTCATACTGGTATCGCTGTTAGGGCTGGCTATGAAGGTGCTAATCAAGCGAGAAGCGGTAACTCTGCGCATGGTGATGGGCTTCTTTTTGTTGCTAGAAGCGGCATGGTTGTATCTGATCATCAGTTTGTTTTTACAAACAGAGCCCTTGACGGGAATGACAAAATATTCAGTATTAGCAGGGGATGAAGCCTTAGTCGATATTTTGGTGGTGACCTTTGCCATCGCCCTGTTTCCAAAGCGTAACTGGATGCTAGCTTTTATTATTCCTTTGATGTTGATGGGGTTGACTATTCGCCTAACGGGTCTGCCCGACAGTCCAGTGTTTGCCTTTACTAAGTTCGGCTGTTTTTTTGTGATCATTTTTACCGGCCGTAAGGTGTTGGCTCAATGGTTTGATATGGCTATTTTACGCGATGTGGAAAAACAGATGTTGGTGAAGCAGTTTCAGCGTATGGCCTTGATTGATGTATTAACTAATTTAAGCAATCGGCGCCATTTTGACCAAGTTTTACATCAAGAGATAAGAGCATCGACACGTAACGGTCGTCCGCTGAGTTTGATACTATTGGATGTGGATTATTTTAAGCGCCTTAATGACAGTCAAGGCCATCTGGCTGGAGATCTCTGCTTGGTACAGCTGGCGGCTATCTTGTCGGAAATTGCCCATCGCCCACGCGACTTGGCGACCCGTTACGGTGGCGAAGAGTTTGCCCTTATCTTACCTGAAACCGATTTAAAGGGCGCAGAGGTCATCGCCCAGAAGTTAAAATCAGTTATCGAACATACGCGAATTCCACATGCAGATTCCGACATCGCGCCTTATGTCACAGTATCGCAAGGGGTGTGTCAGTGGCAGGAGGGGGTCGATGCCGACGCCTTTATGTGTAGCGCCGACAAATTACTTTACGAGGCTAAAAAAGCGGGGCGCAATACCTTTAAGGTTGGCATGGCGATACCCTCCACTAGTCATAATATGGCTTCTTTGCATAATATTAGTGATGTAAAAAAGCCTACTTAGCGTAGGCTTTTTTATTAGTGTTAAATGTAACTTATGCCGTGGTATTGATATTGTGGCCAATGTTGCCCACAGGTGCGGCGCTTGGGGCGGGCATCGCGGCATTGATCAATTGCAATGCAATTTCTCCTTCAGCCTGTTGTTGCTCCTTAGCAAGCTGAGCCACTTTTACGCCAACACTGCCATTGCTCATGTTGGGTTGGAGGTTGCTGGTGCCAATCGTTACTGCCATAAGGACTACCTTAAATTGATTGCTGTTTGATGTTAATGCTAGCTCAATATATAAGCTAAGCTTTCGCATCATTAACGCTAAGCGGTGTTAAACTGGGCAGCACTGTGTAGCCCCCATTTAACTTAACTAACGTATTATCGGCCAACTTCTTTGCAACTTTAATGCGCTTTGTGTGAGGTAAGCTTGGTGATGCACCTTGGCATCACCATACCACTTCTCTACACGCCATACATCAGGCTAGGCTTGGCGCGCTATCAATTTACGGCTTAAGGTGATAACCAAGGTTAAGCCAATAGAGGCTGCAATTAAGGCGATGGCTAACGTAACATTTTGCAATGCCGTAGGATCGACCGCTAAGGTGCCGCCCAGTCCAATCATCATGATGCCCGACATTAGCTTGAGAGTTTGCCCCTCTTTCTCGGTTAACTTGCGTTTACCTAAGGTGGCACTAAAGGCGATAACAATGATGGCCAGCGGGATCACATAAACAATATTGTAAAAGGCCAGATACAGGTAACGATCAAATGCGGGGAGTTCATGCATCGACAGTACACTGGTGTAAATCATCGGAAAACCAGCGGTGCAAAGCAGCTCGTAGGCGTTGGCTAAAATGGCGAGTACCACAGTGCCCGCTATCATCGCCGCCATGCTACTGGCGCTGGTGAGTTTACCCATGCGCTTAATCAGTCCGGTGCGGTTTTCTGCCGACATCGACAACGTCACCTCTCCTTTGGTAAAGAAGTAGTCTTTGATATTGATAACGCCCGCGACTAAGGCCATCAATCCGGCGCCTAATATAATCCAGCCACCATCACTGCCCGCACCGAGCAGTTCGAAAATATTGAGCCATGCAATCATAAATAGGAAGTAAATAAAGCCGGAGAAAAAGACAAAAATACCGCCCACAATCAACATTCTACTACGGCTTTTAGCGTTAACCATGATGGATAATAGGAATAACAGCACGAAAAAGGCGCAGGGGTTAAATGCGTCGACTCCTGCCAATACTACTGTCAGTACCGGCAGCGACAGGGTTTCAGGGGCGATAACGCCAATGAGAGGTAGCTCTACCGGTTGCACTTGGCTTACTGGGGCGGTATTAGCTGTGTCACCGAGGCCTAAATCGCAGGTGCCGGCTTGTTCACTTTCGCTACAGGTACCAAAGAGGGGCGAGGCATCGCTAGTGTTGGCTGTGGCCGAAGGGATTGGGTGCTCGTCATCGCTGACTTGACCTCCTAAGGCGCGGTAACAGGCTTTAAGATTTTGTACAATATACTGACCGGTGACGGCTTCGCTGCTATAGCCCACGGTGGCTTTGTCACAGGCGGCAATATAGGGCACCGAGCGGGCTGGCACTTGGGTCTTTTGGGCTATCTGTTGCCATTTTTCCATGGTGCCATCGGCCGTAATCATATGCGACTCTAGCTCTATCCAAGGATATTGTTGTGGCAGTGAATCGATAAAAGGGTGAGCCTCGGCGCAATGTGGGCAGGTTTTAGACCAGAAAAAGTATAGCTTGACCTTTAATTGCCCTTGGTCATCGACATAGTGCCAGGTGGGATCCGTGTGAGCGCCAGTATCGACGGCTTGACTGGACAAGGGGGTGAGACTCAATAGAAATAATAAGCTTAAAATGACAATTCTTAACATGTTCCCTCCTCGGGAAGCGCTCGCCTACTCAAGATCACGGTGGCAAGGATGACAACCTTGTTATCAAATAGTTTACTGCGCAGCCAAAGGGAGATTAAGTTTATCTGTCATATTTGCAATGCAAATCGTGAAATGGCAGGTAAGTGTTAACTGGGGCAGATTTTGCTGCTGAGATTAACGAGGGATAACGCATGTTTATTGGTTGTGTTGCTGGCGGCGGTTGCCGCCAGTTTGGGCTTAACTAATTGATATCATTTGTGGTGTAGGTGGTTGGTCAGTAGGTTTAATCGCTTAGGTTTGCATCAGTTTGCTCTGAGCGACTATCCTTGGCGGCGACCGTTACTGGATGAGCATCTTGACACCAATGTATGCTTAGGGTGCGGCTATTGTCATTACTCGCTGTGAGGATGCGGGTCATAATGGGCGCCTTGTAATCAGATTTAGCAAGGTACTCTTTCACGCGTTCGATGCGTCGATACGCCAGCCAACGGTCATATTTTCGCAGCTTTTTATCGGTTTGGCCTTTATAGATAGGGAATTCGAGTAATAAGTAGCCGTTATCCGTTTGAGTGTCTGTGATGAGCTGTTGCAGTTGCAGTTGCTTGACGTGTTGTTTACCAAAGTACGAGCTGTTGACATCAAATGGTATATCTACCAACTCAATCTCTTGTGGGCAGTGCGCTGCGGCATTGCCTAACCATAGTAGTGAAAGCAGAGCCAGAATTAGCTGCTTCATAGTGAACACCTCCAATGTGTTGTCGTAATCTATTTTGTTAAGCCGAGTCTTTGACTTAGGCAAATAACCTTAGGTTTTGTAGCAAAGTACGATGTCAGGTCTATCAAGTAGTGGCTAGGGTTGTATTTAAGCTGTGAGTACCAGAGATACCCACTGTGACGGTAGGTTTAATTATCTTTTTGATACATAAGAAAATTGTTTTTACTGCAACCTAATTGTCTTTGTGCTGTAAGGGCTGAGAAAGGCCTGCATGCAGCCATTAACGGCTCTGCGTCACACTTTCAGCCTATTATTATAAGCTGGGCAATTTAGGATAAAAGTGTTTACAAATCAACCGTATTTATTAATAAAATGCAATTTTGGTGATAATAATTGAGTAATTACGCAAATCTGGTGTTTTACGCGTTTGATCTGCATGGCATCGCGCTTACTAGCGCGATCGCAATTTTTGTCGTTGTCAGTTGGATCAAGATTGCAGTAGACTGATGAAAAGTTGTGTGCAATTAAATACTGGAACAACCGTAAATGAGTCAAGATAACAGCCATAACCCTTTGATATTGGAAAATCAGATCTGTTTTGCTTTATACAGTGCCACCAATGCCATGATCAGAGCCTATCGCCCCTTGCTTGAGGCGTTAGATCTCACCTATTTGCAATACTTAGCGATGATGGTGCTGTGGCAACATCAGGGGATCAGCGTTAAAACCTTAGGTGAAAAGTTACACCTAGACTCTGGTACCTTAACGCCCTTGTTAAAGCGCCTCGAAGTAAAAGGGCTGGTGACACGCGGTCGCAGTGAAACAGATGAGCGGGTCAGAGTGTTACATCTCACCGACAAAGGCTTGCAGCTTGAAACGCAGGCTAAGCAAGTGCCCATGCAAATGCGCTGTAAGTTAGGTGGCGAAGATGCCGAATTTGCCCAGTTAAAACAACTGTGCGATAAAGCCTATGCCTATTTAAGCTGAATCAAGATAAACGCGTGGCGGTTGGTTGTTATCTTCGTCAACGCCTGGATAGCGCATCGGATTTAAGGTTTGGCTGATGTAAATTTGTGATGGTTTTAAGGGGATTAAGGAGTGCTATGGACGCTGTCGATTTAATCGTCATTGGCGCCGGAATAACCGGTGTGGGTATCGCGCAGCGAGCACAAGCGGCGGGTTATCGCGTTACCGTGCTTGAAAAATACGGTGTTGGCGAGCAAACCTCATCCAATTCCAGTAAGCTTATTCATGGTGGCCTACGCTACCTCGAAACTGGCCAACTGGGATTGGTGCGAGAGTCGTTAGCCCAGCGTAAAGCGCTGTTATCCTTAGTCCCCACCTTAGTCAAACCTGTGCCTTTTTATATCCCCGTCTACCAAGATAGCCAGCGCGGGCCATTGGCTATACGCGCAGGCCTCAGCCTTTATGCCTTGCTCAGTGAGTTTGACCCGTTAGGGCAATTTAAGTCGCTGGAGGCAAAAGAGTGGAGCTCACTTGGTATTACCCTAAAAGGGCTTAGGGCCGTGTTTCGTTATTGGGACGCGCAAACCGACGATTTGGCGCTGACCCGCGCAGTTGCCGCCAGTGCCGAGCAACTTGGCGCGAGCATTATCACCCAGGCGCAGATAGAGCAGATCAGCCATGACGGCGACGGCTGCGTGGTCAATTACCGTCACAACCACGGGGCTACGAGTCTGCACGCGCGCTGCGTGATTAATGCCACAGGGCCCTGGGTCAACGATACCTTAGATCTTGTCACTCCCAAGGTGGATAAACTGGCTATCGAGCTGGTGCAGGGCAGTCATCTGGTGCTGGATATTGCCGCGCCTGCTGGCATTTTGTATCTCGAGTCTATTTACGATAAGCGGGTAGTATTTGTGATGCCTTGGCATGGTAAAACCATGATAGGCACCACTGAAACGACGATTGCGACGCCGCAAGATGCCAAGGTCACGGTTGCAGAAACGCAATATTTACTGGGAATTTATCGTCATTACTTTCCCCATATGACAATGGATGCACTCCAGAGCAAGGTCGTTGGTCACTATTGCGGTGTGCGAGTCTTACCTAAACAGACGGGAACAGCGTTCGATACCCCTAGAGACACCATCATGGATGTTCAGCCGAGTCACCCACACTTATTGACCATTTATGGGGGTAAGCTCACCACCTTTAGGCATACCGCCGCCGATGCGATGTTATGGCTGCGTGAGCAAATAGGTGTCAGACCGATAAAAGCCGATGTTGATCATTTGCCCTTAGGTTAAATGGAGTGTCATCACGGATTTAGGTATTAAGCCTTGATTTAGGCGTGGTGAAAGATCCTTGCTCAGCAGGTGATTCTTTAGCTGAAAGGCGCTAAAATGGGCCGCCTTTTCTATTTATCTCAGAGCCTATCACCCGTGAAGTGTGCCCATTTCGATGCTAAGCAGTGTTTATCTTGTCGTCATATTCAGACGCCTTTAGCCGAGCAGTTAACGGCTAAATCGGCAGTATTACGCCAGTTGCTGCAGGGATTACCGGTACAAGAGTGGCTGTCACCTGTGTTTGGGCCTGAAAGTGGATTTCGTAACAAGGCCAAAATGGTGGTGCTGGGCGCCGCTCATCAGCCCATTTTAGGCATAGTGAGCCCCAGTGGCGAGCCCGTCAGTCTGTGTGATTGCCAGCTCTACCCTGATGATATGCAGCAGCTGCTGCATCGCTTACAGCTGTTTGTGCGCCAAGCTGGTATCCCACCTTATCGGGTTGATAAACAAAAAGGCGAATTGAAGTTTATTTTGCTCACCCGCAGCCAAGTTCGCGGTGAATATATGCTCAGGTTTGTGTTGCGATCCACCGACGCCATTGCCCGTATCGAGCGCGAACTGCCAGCATTATTATCCGAATATCCACAAATTAAGGTGGTGTCGGTTAACTTGCAGCCAGTGCATATGGCAATTCTTGAGGGCGAAACGGAAATGTTCCTCACCGAGGCGACACGCTTAGAAGAACGTTTTAATGACGTACCACTGTCTATTCGCCCTAAGAGTTTCTTTCAGACCCATCCCATCGTGGCTGAAAAGCTATATCAAACTGCTCGTGAGTGGACTGCTGAACTTGCGCCTCAATCGATTTGGGATCTGTTTTGCGGTGTGGGCGGCTTTGGCTTGCACTGCGCCTCTGGCGACATAGCGTTAACCGGTATCGAAATCGAGCCTGAGGCGATAGCATGCGCCAAACAGTCGGCAGCGGCGATGGGTTTAGATAACGTGCAATTTACCGCCCTCGACTCGACCGAATTTGCCAGCGGTAAGCAAGCTCAAGATAAGCCCGACCTGATTATTGTTAATCCTCCCAGACGCGGCATAGGTCAATCTCTGTGCCATTCATTAAGTGAGTTCGCCCCAAAAGCGATTCTCTACTCTAGTTGCAACCCTCATACCTTAGCCAGCGATCTACGCCAGATAAAAGGCTATCACATCACCAAAGTTCAACTTTTTGATATGTTTCCCCATACCGATCACTTCGAAGTGTTAGCCATGCTGGTTAAGGATATGTAGCGTGATTGTGCTACCCGAGTGTGCTGATGTGGTACGACCTGCTTGATTTTACCAGATAGGTGGCAATTTCGTTTTAGCTTTGCTGTTAGACTGTCGTACTTTAGTAATAGGAATCGATTTTACTGCTGAAAGCTTGGCTTGATTTAGTGATAGATGTCGCAAAAGTGTAGGTTATTAGCAAGCTGTCTTGTTAATAGGCTGCCTTACTGTTCGATCATTACTGATATTAAGCCATTAAATTTTCAATGTTTTGTCGTCAAATTGGTCGAATATATTCGCCTTATGGTGATTTTGGCTTATCTCCATTTAGTGCGCTGTGGGTCAGGTGATACTTGAGTTTCTCACAATGAAACAAGGTATTGTGTTGCTCTTGGTATTTTTTTGTACGGCAGCTAAAGCGATATTGACTATAGTTTAACTATTGGGTCCATCAAGCAAGTGATTAACCTCTTTTTTTAATAAATGTATCAATCTGTTATGGAGCATGAAAATGTGGCAACTTAAAATGAAAAATAAGCTACTGGTGTTTGCCTTACTGCCGTTAATCATCAGCTTTTTGTTGCTGGTGGCTATCACCTATACCCTAGAATCGAACGCCCTTGAAGAAAACATGAACACTTTTCGTGACTCCCTCTATAGTGAGCGTAAGAGCCTATTAGAGGAAGAGGTAGAAATAGGCGTTGAGATTGTTAAATATCAGCTGAGTCTCGGCGATAGGGGCGATGTTAGTGCGGCGTTGCGTAACGTCCGGTTTGGCAGCGCGGGTTACTTCTTTATTTATGACTTTACCGGTAAGACCATATTTCACGCCGTGGCGCCAGCATTGGAAGGCACAGATCAGATAGGCATGACCGACCCCAACGGTAAAAAAATTGTGGTAGGGCTTATTGACGCCGCACGTAACGCCGATGGTCATTTTGAATTTGAGTACGCCAAACCTGGTACCAGCCAAATCATCCCTAAACTTAGTTACAGCGCTGTGGTTCCCGGTACTAATTGGGTGATGGGGACGGGCGCCTATGTTGATGATCTGGATGTGATTATCGATGACTATCGCGCGTTGATGACCCAAAATATGCAAAATAAGGCGATGACAATTGTGTTTATTGTCTTGGTGCTCATTGGTATTACGACCGTGGTGATGCTGTTTGCGGCGCAGCGTATGGTCAATCCAATTCATAATATGGTGCGCAGCCTTGAAGATATTGCCAAGGGAGAGGGCGATCTGACCAAACGGCTTGAGGTTGAAGGCCAAGATGAGATAGCCATGTTAGGACGCTCCTTTAACCAGTTTGTCGAAAAGCTGCAAGGCATTATCAAGCAGGTAGCACAGGCAACGCAGGCCGTGAAGGGGGGCGCAGACAACATTTTAGCCCAGACGCATACCATGTCGCAGCAGTTGCAAAGCCATAATAATGAGACAGATCAGGTGGTCACCGCGATTACCGAAATGTCGGCGACCGCATCAGAAGTGGCGATGAGCACAACTCAGGTCGCCGAGGCGACACAAGCCGCGACACAAGATGTGGGTAATGCCCAGCTGTGTGTGGATACTTCATTGAGCGAAGTGTCGGCATTAATGGCCGAAATCGATACCGCCGCCACCCACATCACCTCGCTTAATGAGCAATCACAAAAAATTAACAGCGTACTGAGTGTGATTGGTGGTATTGCCGAACAGACCAATCTATTGGCGCTTAATGCCGCGATTGAGGCGGCGAGAGCGGGTGAGCAAGGGCGAGGCTTTGCCGTGGTTGCCGATGAAGTGCGCAGCCTAGCCAGTCGCACTCAAGCGAGTACCTTAGAGATCAACGAAATGCTGTCACAGCTGCACAACTTAGTCTCGCTGGCGGTTAATAGCATGGAGTCGAGCCAGCAAAGTTGTCATCGCTCAGTCAGCTCATCGCGGGCGATTTCTGACAGTTTAGGTGCCGTGACCTCTGCGGTGACCTCTATCAATGATATGAGTACCCAAATTGCTACCGCCGCCACCGAACAAAGCTCGGTAACCGAAGAGATTAACCGTAACGTGTTTGCTATCCAAGATATTGTCAACGAGCTACTGCAGTCGAGCAATAGCGCCTCAGATACCAGCCAAGAGTTGGCTAATGAGGGACGCAACCTAGATTCGTTAGTGGGCCAATTTAAGGTGTAAGCGCTATCGGCTGGAAATGATAAGTTTGATGCCAAAAAATGCTAATCAGCTTGGTGTCGTAAATATAAAACATGTCAGCAGTGTCATATCAAAAAGGCCATATATGGACGCTCCCGGTGAGTCAAGACAAGACTCTGCTCACCGAAGGCTTTTTGGCCTTAGTTTTTTGTACAACATTCTCACTTTTATCGTTGTTTTTGATGCGACTCATTTACCGCTAGAAGCGGTTGTACTGCCATATATACGGGCTGTGCATGCATCCTTTTGAATGTGCCGCCCCTAATGAAATCCGTACCACTGCGCCTAAAAATGTGAAACACCCATGCGGATTAGGTTTATCCTATCCTTGGCCTGTTCGGGCTTACACTGGTTGGACTGAGCCATTTCTTCATCGTTAACAACAACCTTGGTGAGTGTTTAATGTGCTACCTTGCGGCTCTTATCACCCAGTCGGGTTAACTACCCTTGGCCAGACCGAGCTTTGCAAGATAGCGACAACGGGATTAATTTTCATCATGGCTTATGCCTTGATAAGTGCCGTATTGCGGCGCATAAGGCACTTGCTTGTGCAATAAAATCCATATCAGTCTGGCAAGTCTGTGAGCAGTAGCCACTACGGTTGTACAAATGCTCTTACGGCTTCTTAATTGGGTTATCCACTGATTTAAATCATCACTTTTCTTGCTGGCATGGCTGACTACGGTTCTGGCGCCATGAATAAGTTGTTTGCGTAAGTAGCCGTCGCCGCGCTTGGTGATGCTGCCATTGACGCTCTTATTTCCTGAGGCGAATTGTGTTGGGGTTAACCCTAGCCAGACCGCTAATTCTTTAGGGCTATTAAAGGCTTGGCCTGCGCCAATGGCAGCAGCAAATGCTGAAGCGATAATCGGGCCAACACCTGGAATACTCAATAGGATTTTACCATTAGGGTCTTGCTCGACCAGCTGCTTTAATAATGAGTTAATTCGTTCAAGGCGCTTAGTGAGTGCTTGATATTCTTCCCAAAAATCATTGGCCATTAATTTTATCAGTGGTCGTTGCGCTTCGTCACAGATGATATCCCACATGGCTCGCTCAAACGCACTGTGACCTTGCGAAAAACAAATACCGAAATCGACTAACACGCCACGAATTTGATTGGTACAGGCGGTTCTTTGTTTTACTAAGCGCTCTCTGACGCGGTGCAGCATCAGTACCTCTTGCTGCGCTTCGGTTTTAATCGGCACAAAGCGAATGTTAGGCCTGAGGCTTGCCTCATAAATCGCCATGGCATCGTTCTTGTCATTCTTGCTACCGCGTACAAACGGGGTGACATGCTGCGCTGGGATGAGCTTAACGTTATGCCCCATGGCAAGAAACTTACGCCCCCAGTAATGGGAAGAAAAACACGCCTCAAAGACCACATCGCAGGCAGGTTGCTGTGACATAAACTCGCTCAGCTGTTTTCGATTTAAGCGCTTACTGAACACTTGCTTGGCGTGTTTATTCATCCCCAATAGTTGAAATACATTCTTTGCCAAATCAATCGAAATAGTGCTAACTTTCATGGTGGACGCTCCTTAAGTAACTGTATGGTTCAACATCAGTTTGGCGCATTGACGCCGTATTAGGGAGCGTCCATCTCATCACCCATTTATGGGTGGCCTTTTTGATATTAGCCGTTTGGGGCAGGTCTTCGATGTAATGACGTATCTTGCTCTATAAAGTGTTTACCCATTTAGGGCGGTAGGGGGGGGCCTAAATGGTTCTCGATGAGGGGATCCTTTTATGGATCCCCTCATCAGGGGCACTTCTCGCTTATCTTAGAATTAGCCATGCTTAGGTTTAATCAGACTTAGGCTTAACCAGACTTAGGCTTAACCAGGACTAGGCTAGTTCAATTTCCTTTTCGACCTTCACGGCGCAAATCTTAAACTCGGGGATTTTAGCCACAGGATCTAACACATTATTAGTCAGTTTATTGGCCGCCGCTTCGGCAAAGTGAAACGGTAAAAATAGCACGCCTGCTTGCGCCCGCTTAGTGACGAAGGCGGCAATGCGAATACTGCCACGTCGAGTCGATAGTATTAGCATGTCGCCGTTGGCTATCTGGAGCCTATCGGCATCGAAGGCAGAGATCATCACCTTAGGGCTGCCCAGCTCATTGAGGCCTGCTGTTTTACGGGTCAAGGTGCCGGTATGAAACTGCTCGAGCAAGCGCCCAGTCGAGAGAATAAAGGGATAAGTTTCACAGGGCATTTCGGCGGGTAAGCGATAGCTTACTGGCTTCATTATGGCCCTGCCTCGGGTAAATTGTTCTGTGTGTAAAATCGGCGTGCCTGGGTGGCCTTCGCTCGGGCAAGGCCACTGAATGCCGTGGCGCCCTGCATGGCCGTTAACCGCGGTATCTTGCCAACGCATGCCGCGATATTGTGGCGTAACTTGGGTTATTTCATGCCAAATTTGGGGCTCATCTTGGTAATGCCAGTGGGCGCCAAGTTGATTGGCGATAGCTTGAACTATCTGCCAGTCTAAACGTGCTTGCCCAGGCGGGTTCACCGCCGCTTGCAGTTGCTGAACTCGGCGCTCGGTATTGGTAAAGTGGCCTTGTTTTTCGGCAAAACTGGCCGCGGGCAGTACCACATCGGCAAGCTGAGCCGTTTCGGTCATAAAGATATCTTGCACCACTAACAACTCGGCAGCGGCCAACCCCTGTAATACATGGGCTTGATCAGGATCGCTCAGTACCGGATTTTCCCCCATCACATACAGGGCCTTGAGCTCGCCATGTGCCAGTGCATGCATCATCTCGGTGGCGGCGATACCGACAGTGCTCGGCAACTGCGGTTGTTGCCACGCCTGTTTAAAGAGTTGCTGCACCTTGGGATCGTCAACCCTTTGATAGCCGGTAATATAGTTGGGCAGCGCGCCCATATCGCAGGCGCCTTGCACATTGCTCTGTCCGCGCAGGGGATTGATCCCCGCGCCGGCCATGCCTATGTTGCCGCACAAGAGTTGTAAATTGGCGATGGCGGTAACGTTATCATGGCCCGAGGTGTGCTGGGTCACGCCCATGGCGTAATAGAGGGCGGTTTTGCTCGCCGTGCCTATCATCTTCGCCAGTTGCTGTATTTCGGCTGCACTGACGCCGGTGATAAGCGCTGCGTTTTCAAGGCTGTAGTCTGGCTTCATCACCTCGGCTTGCAGAGCGTCAAAGCCATCGACCCTTTGGTTGATGTAGTCGCTGTCGTGCCAATTGTGGCTGATTATCTGCTGCATCAGGGCATTTAATAGCATGACATCGGTGCCGGGGCGATGGCAAAGATAGAGCTGAGCGTGATCGGCTATGCTGACCCGTTTGGGATCGATAACCACAAGACGTGTACCGTGTTGCTGTATGGCCTGTTTAATTTTTGAGGCGATAATGGGGTGAGCCGACTCGGTGTCTGAGCCCAAAATCACAATCAGATCGGACTCTTTGATAGAGGCGATATCATTGGTCATGGCGCCGCTACCCAGCGAGTCTTGCAAGGCAGTTACCGTTGAGGCATGGCACAGACGGGCGCAGTGATCGATATTATTGGTGCCAATCACGCTTCTAAACAACTTTTGAAACAGGTAGTTGTCTTCGTTAGTGGCTTTAGCGGACGCAAGCCCTGCTATGGCATCGCTGCCGTGTTGGGTTTTTATCTGCTGAAGCTTATCGGCAATAAAGCTGATGGCCTCCTCCCAGCTGACCTCGACCAAAACGCCCGCTTTACGCAGTAACGGCATGGTTAGGCGCTCTGGGCTGTTAACAAAATCGAAGCCAAATCGTCCTTTAACGCAAAGCATTCCCTCATTAACAGGAGAGCTAGCGTCACCGCTGACCCCGGTGATGGTATGGCTTTCCGGGTCGGTATGCAGCGTGATGCGGCACCCTATGCCGCAATAGGTACAAACCGTCGAGGTTTGTGAGTGGCTAAGGTTGCGCCCTTGGCGTTTGTCGCGTGCATCTGTGAGTGCGCCGGTGGGGCATACTGAAACACAATTGCCGCACTGCACGCAATCGCTGTCGGCCATGCTGACGCTAAAGCCGGCTCTGGGGGCTTGGCGCAATGGGGTTTGGCTGCCTTGGGGTATAGCCAGATAACTGTCAGGCTCAAAGCTGATGGCGTGATGCCCCGCTTGCTGGTGACACATGGCCACGCAGGCGCCGCAACTGATGCAGCGGTTGGGATCGAAATGGATAAATGGGCTGCTGTTATCGGCGACAAAAGCGCGGGGCTGATTGCCAAGGTCTTGGTTGCTGACGCGATACTCGCTGGCATAGTCTCTTAGGCGGCAATCGGTATTGGCTTGGCAGCCACATTCGAGGCAGCGAGCCGCTTCGGCCATGGCGGCGTCATTGCTAAAGCCCAATTCAATCTCTGCAAAGTTATCAGTTCTGTCGCTTAAGGCGAGCTCGGGCATCTGGGCTTTATTTTGCTGTAATTGCTGAGGAAAGTGGCGCCAGTCTAATGCCGCTTTGCTGCGTTTTTGTGAGTTAAACGTCTTGGGGTTTAGCTCGCAGGCGAGTTCACCATCCAGCAGTTTTTGAATGGCCATCGCGGCCTTTTTTCCATCGGCGACCGCGGCCACGGCCGTTGCAGGGCCGGTGCGGGAGTCACCGAGCACAAATAATTTATCGATACCTGCCGACATGGTGTGCTCGCAGCCAGAGAAGGTATTCCAGCGGGTTAATGCCACTTCGCCCACGCTCAGTTGACTCTGTGGGTGTTGTAAAAAAGCCATGTCTGGGGTTTGCGAAACGGCGGGGATCACGGTATCGAATGCTTCAGTAAAGGTTTCACCCGTGGCTTTAGGTGAGCGTCGCCCAGAGGCATCGGCGTCGCCTAGAGCCATTTTCTCAAAGGTCACGGCATTGACGCGCCCTTGGCTATCGCCATGGTTTTCAATGGGGTTAGTGAGAAAATAGAAGCGCACACCTTCATGTTCGGCCTCGGCTATCTCATAGGCTTCTGCGGGCATCTCATCGCGAGTACGGCGATACACTAAAGTGACATCGGCGCCTTCACGCAGTGCGGTGCGGGCGCAGTCGATAGCGGTGTTGCCACCCCCAATGACTGCCACTTTTTGTCCTGTGGTGTAGCGCTTATCGGTGCAATGATCTTTAAGGTAATCGACCCCAAGATAACAGCCATCAAGCTCGCTACCTTGGTAGTTCATCGGCACCGCTTTTTGCGCGCCAATGGCTAGGCAAACGCCATCGAATGTGGCGAGTAAATCATTGAGGTGGATCTCATGGCCTAAGCGGGTATTGGTTTGAATTTTCATACCATTTTGACACAGCAAGGCTATCTCTTGATCCAGTATGGCTTTGGGCAAGCGGTATTCGGGAATACCGTACCTTAGCCAGCCGCCCGCTTGCGGCATGGCTTCAAATAGGGTGACATCATGGCCGGCATTGGACAGATAAAAGCCGGCACTTATTCCTGCTGAACCACTGCCGACGATGGCGACCTTTTTGCCCGTCGGCGCTAACCTGCTGGGCACATAGCTGTCGCCTTGCAGGTCAATATCGGCGGCGTGGCGTTTAAGTTGTCGAATGGCCAGCGGCTCGTCTAACTCACCTCGGCGGCAAGCGGATTCACAAAATGCGGGGCAGACACGGCCAATGGACAAGGGTAGCGGCAAGGTATCTTTAATGATTTTTACCGCTTGGCGATGATTGCCCTGAGCGATATGCAGTAAGTAAGACTGTACATCCACGCCCGCAGGGCAAGCTTGCTGGCAGGGCGCTTGGCAGTCGGCATAATGATCGCTCAGTAGCTGTTTAAGTGAGGCTTGGCGTATTTTACTCAGGGCGGCGGAGTGAGTGATGACCTTGAGGTTGTGGCTCACTTTTGTCTCACAGGCTTTGACGGTTGCACTATTGCCGTGCGCGTCGAGGGTCTGTACAAAACACAGGCCACAACTTTGCTGGTTCATCGCTTGCTCATCACTGAGGCTGGCACCTTGATAACATAAATGGGGAATGGCTATGCCCGCATTGAGGGCACAGCTCAGTAAGGTTTCATCTGCAGAGGCGTGAGCGGTTTTACCGTCGAAACTGAGCGTTATCATATAGGGACCTTTTTTAGAATCGTTGACTATGCTCGGCAATGCGTCGCGAGATGAATGCCATGTGTCAGCGCGTTTTTGAGAATAAGGTTTTGCTTGAGTATACCCAGAGGGATTTTGTCGACAGGTCTTAGAAGTGACTATTTATGCTAGTTCTGCCAGTGAGATCGCAATTGCTTTTAAGAGTGTGCTCTGATGCCGTTTGTATTAAAACTTGGCGTGACATAGTTGGCAATGTGAGCGGTTTTTCTTGGTGATATCACTGTTTTGCCTATGATGTTTTTGACAGTTGTTGTGAGTATTTTTTTGAACGTTTTTTGAGAGTATGGTGAATGGGTTGTCGCAGCGCCTTCAGTGTGGCTTAAGTCGTGGCTGCTGGTTGTCGATAGTTGTTTGTGTGCAGGCCAAGTGCGAGCGGGCATCTGCTTGCTCTGTGTGCCATGGGCAAGAGGCTCGTTAAGTAAAAGTGTCAAGGCGTGCGCCGCTAACCTGTAATGCATCGCGTTAGACGAGTCATTTGCGGGCTAATGCCATTTAGGGATTAAATAAGCGCAAATCTATCGGATTCGCCCCTAGGCTAATGCGGGTGATTCAGTTAAAATAGCGGGTTTTCTATCCGTGTATAAATCCGACTAAAAGTTGATTAAATCATGTTTGAAGTAAATCCAGTAAAATTCAAAATCAAGGAACTCGCTGACCGTACCGACCTTCTTCGGAGGTATCTTTGACTACGATGCTAAGCGTGAGCGTCTAGAAGAAGTCAGTCGAGAGCTTGAGAGCTCTGAAGTATGGAACGATCCTGAGAATGCTCAGGCCTTAGGTAAAGAGCGCGCCTCCCTAGAAGCGGTCGTCAAAACGATCGACGATATGGACAGTGGCTTAGAAGATATCGAAGGTTTGGTTGAGCTGGCCGTTGAAGAGAACGATGAAGAGACCTTCAACGATGCAACCACGGAATTACAACAACTTGAGAAACGGTTAGAAGAGCTTGAGTTCCGTCGCATGTTCTCTGGTCCAAACGATGCGTCAAATTGTTACTTGGATATTCAATCGGGTTCGGGCGGCACCGAGGCACAAGATTGGGCCAATATGGTGCTGCGCATGTATTTGCGTTGGGGCGAAGCTAAGGGCTATAAGCCTGAGCTGATAGAAGTGACCGACGGCGATGTGGCCGGCATTAAGGGCGCCACCATTAAATTTACCGGTGAATACGCCTTTGGTTCACTGCGAACCGAAACGGGCGTACATCGTTTAGTGCGTAAGTCGCCATTCGATTCGTCGGGTAAGCGTCACACCTCATTCTGTTCTGTGTTTGTGTACCCAGAAATTGATGATTCCATTGAAATTGACATCAATCCGTCGGACTTGCGTATCGACACCTACCGCGCCTCCGGTGCGGGTGGTCAGCACGTTAACAAGACCGAGTCGGCGATTCGTATTACCCACTTGCCCACCAATACCGTGGTGCAATGTCAAAATGATCGCTCGCAACATAAAAACCGTGATGCGGCGATGAAACAGTTAAAAGCAAAACTGTATGAGCTAGAGATGCTTAAGCAGAATGCCGATAAACAAGCCGCCGAAGATGCTAAATCGGATATCGGCTGGGGTAGCCAGATCCGCTCTTACGTGCTCGATGATGCACGTATTAAAGATCTGCGTACCGGTGTAGAAAATCGAAATACTCAGAGCGTCCTTGATGGCGATCTGGATAAGTTTATTGAAGCTAGCCTTAAATCTGGCCTTTAACGAGAGAAGAAGATGACTGAACAAACCCAAGACGAAAACAAGTTAATTGCAGAGCGCCGTGCCAAGTTAGAGCACATCCGCGCAACTTGCCCTGCTAACGGTCACCCAAATAACTTCGATCGTAAACATAAAGCGGCAGATATTCAGGCCGAATATGGTCACTATAGCAAAGAAGAGCTTGAGGGCATGAATGTGCAGCGCTCGATTGCTGGGCGTATCATGGCCAAGCGTGGTCCATTCTTGGTGATCCAAGATGTCAGCGGTCGCATTCAGGCTTACGCCGGTAAAGATGTTCAAAAAGAGCTGAAAGCTAAGTATCAAGGGCTAGATATCGGCGACATTATCGGTGTCACGGGCCAGTTGCACCTGTCGGGTAAAGGCGATCTGTATGTCAATATGGAGCAGTACCAACTGCTGACTAAGGCACTGCGTCCACTCCCTGAGAAGTTCCACGGTCTGACAGACCAAGAAACGCGTTACCGTCAACGTTATGTTGACCTTATCGTTAACGAAGATTCTCGTAATGCCTTTATCATGCGCTCGAAAGTGGTTACCGCTATTCGTAACTTCATGGTGAAAAAAGAGTTTATGGAAGTTGAAACCCCAATGATGCACAGCATCCCTGGTGGTGCGTCGGCGCGTCCATTTGTGACTCATCATAATGCGCTCGATATCGAAATGTATTTGCGTATCGCACCAGAACTTTACCTTAAGCGTTTAGTGGTCGGTGGCTTTGAGCGAGTGTTCGAAATCAACCGTAACTTCCGTAACGAAGGTCTGTCGCCACGTCATAACCCAGAATTCACCATGATGGAATTCTATATGGCGTATGCCGATTATAACGATCTGATGGATCTGACCGAAGAGATGTTGAGCTCGATTGCGGTTGAACTTTGTGGTTCAGCTAAACTGCCTTACGGTGAGCACACAGTTGACTTTGGTGGCCCTTACGAGCGCCTTAGCATGCTAGATGCGATTAAAAAGTACAATCCAGACAACGCCACTATTCAGTCGATGACCTATGAAGAGGTCAAAGATCTTGAGTTTATGCGTAACCTAGCTAAGAGCCTAGGCATGACGATTGAGAAGTTCTGGACTTGTGGTCAACTACTGGAAGAAATTTTCGGTGAAACCGCAGAGCCTAAGCTGATGCAACCGACCTTTATTACTGGTTACCCAGCGGATATCTCACCTCTGGCGCGTCGTAACGATGACAATCATTTCATCACCGACCGTTTTGAATTCTTCATCGGTGGCCGCGAAGTGGCTAATGGCTTCTCAGAGCTTAATGATGCCGAAGATCAAGACCGTCGCTTTAAGGCTCAGGTTGATGCTAAAGATGCTGGCGATGATGAAGCCATGTTCTATGACGCTGATTACATCACCGCGCTAGAGCACGGTTTGCCACCAACGGCAGGTCAAGGTATTGGTATCGACCGTTTGGTGATGCTGTTTACCAACACGCACACGATTCGTGACGTGATCTTATTCCCAGCGATGCGCCCACAAGGCTAATGCACTGCTAGGAATAAAAAAACCAGCCTTCGGGCTGGTTTTTTTACGGCCAAAATTCGTCTTATCGCTGCAAGTGAAGCCAGCATGATTAGTGTTTCAGTTTATCACCCCACAGGTCACAATCGGCTCAGTTAGTCAGTGGCATAGCGATAATTAGCGCGGACTCTCGGTATAGGTGTCCAGTTGTGAGGCTAATGGGCCAAGGGATTGCACTTCACCGACTTGCATGTCGCCCAGATAAATTGAACCAATGCGCACTCGCACTAGGCGCAAGGTGGGAAATCCCACTGCGGCGGTCATTTTTCGGATTTGGCGATTCTTGCCTTCGGTCAAGGTGATGGACAACCAGCGGGTTGGCCCATGGCGCGGATCGCGAATTTTTTTGCCTCGCTCCGGGAGCGCAGGTGGCTCATCAAGCAGCTTCACCTTACAAGGCAGAGTCTGATATTGTTCACCCTTAATACCTATGCTAACCCCCTGACATAGCTCAGCAACGGCCTTGGCGTCTATCTCGCCATCTACCTGTACGTAATACTCTTTTTCAATCTGTTTACTGCGAACCAAGTGGCTAGTCATACCGTCGGTGGTGAGCAGCAGTAAGCCTTCCGAGTCGTGATCTAACCGACCAATCGCCATGATCCCTGCGGGAAAATCGGCTAACTCACCGAGAAGTTTTTTGCTTTTGCGCCGCTCGGGTACAAATTGGCTCAGGTAGCCATAAGGTTTGAAAATTTTAAAGTCTTGCGCTGATGACAAATGAGCGGTATCACTTGCAGAGCTTGTGGGATCGTGAGGTTTGGGCATAGATAACCTGTATAGGTAAGTTGAGCCTATATAACCCCATTTAAGACTATATAGTTAACATTTACAACATATTAGAGGGTTAATATCGCACTCATGATGACGACGTTATTAAGGCACCAGCGCTACTAGATACGCTGTTTGATAAACAGGGCTGATGATACTCGTTCCAGAAGAGGATTACTAATGACAACGCTGTCATTGTTGGTTATAGTCATGTTATCAAAAGGTGGTGATTGATGTTGCGCGCGAAGGCTGGCTAACTGGTTTTTTGGGTTAGTAGTAGGTGTGTCGGAGTCAGTCATTTTTACAGGTCAAGTTTGGTTTAGGCGAGTCGAGATTATGCAAATTGTGATTTTAAACAGCAGTGACGATGTCGCGTCATATGGCGCCAATATTTTTATTCAGCAACTGCGACGCAAGCCAAGCTCTGTGTTGGGTTTGGCTACGGGCTCGACGCCGCTGGCCTTATACCGTTTATTGATTGGTGCTAATCAAGCTGGCGATGTCTCGTTTGCCCAGGCGACAAGCTTTAACTTAGATGAGTATTTAGGCCTCGATGGCCAGCATAAACAAAGCTATCGCTACTTTATGGATCAGCAGTTGTTTGACCATATCGATATCGATAAGCAGCGCACCTTTGTGCCGCCGGGTGATGCTAGCGATCCGATTGAGGCCTGCGAGCGCTATGAACGCCAAATAGCCCAAGCGGGTGGCATCGATTTCCAGCTGCTGGGCATAGGGCGTAATGGTCATATCGGCTTTAATGAGCCGTCATCGGGCTTAATGTCGCGCACGCGAGTTAAAACCCTCACCAAGGCGACGATTGAAGATAATGCCCGATTTTTCTCAGCCGATGAATATCAGCCCCATCTGTCGATCACCATGGGGATAGGCACCATATTAGACGCGAAAAAAGTATTGTTGCTCGCGACGGGCGCCAATAAAGCTGCGGCGATAAAGGCGACGGTAGAGGGCGCGCTGAGTGCATCGTGTCCGGCTTCGGCACTGCAACTGCACCGTAATGCCATGTTAGTGCTCGATGAAGCGGCGGCGTCTCAATTGGACGATTGTGATTTCTATAAACATATTGAAGCGGAAAACCAAAAATTACAGGCCAGATTAGCCAAGGGCTAACAGACTCGCGGCTGCAGGGTTAAGGTTTCCTTGGGCTGATTTAAGCCTCCTACACTCCTTTAACTAAATGATATTCACCATCCTTAAGGTGCCCGGGTCTATTGCCTGCGCACCTTTTTTATTGGCCATCAGCGTTTTATTGCCCATCAGTGGTTAAGGCTGGCGGCCACAAGGCCTCTCACATTGAAGCCCTTTTTCCTTTGACAGATAAGCTCTAACGGCTTGCTACTAGGGTACTGGGCATCTGCGGCTTGAGCGTACAGTGCAAAAAACGCCTAAAATCGACTACGCTTGACCGTGCTATGTTAGCCGTGTCTGTTATAATCGCGGCCTAATTTTTATGAAGCTGCTACCTGATTGAGTAACGCCCCATGGATAAGCCTGAGATTTTTACCCCCGATAGCCCGTCACCTGCGCCAGTTGTGACCCGCTCAAACCGCCTAGAGTTATTGGCCCCCGCCAAAAATGCTGACTTTGGTATTGAAGCCATTCGCCATGGTGCCGATGCGGTGTATATCGGTGGCCCAGCCTTTGGGGCGCGTGCAACCGCGGGTAATAGCGTCGAAGATATTGCCCGTTTGTGCCAGTTTGCTCACCAATATCATGCGCAGGTGTTTGTCGCCATCAATACCATCTTGATGGATGATGAGCTAAAAGCGGCCGAAAAGCTGATATGGCAGGTGTATGAAGCCGGCGCCGATGCGCTTATCGTGCAAGATATGGGTATATTGCAGCTCGACATTCCGCCTATCGCCCTGCATGCCAGCACGCAAATGGATAACCGTAATCCAGAGAAAGTGGCGTTTCTCGAGCAGGTGGGGTTTTCGCAGGTGGTGTTAGCGCGAGAACTTGGATTAAGCCAAATCCGCGAGGTGGCCGCCAATACCAATATGCAGCTGGAATTTTTTATTCACGGCGCTTTATGCGTGGCCTATAGCGGCCTGTGCAATTTAAGTCATGCCTTTAGTAATCGCAGCGCTAACCGAGGCGAATGTTCTCAGATGTGTCGTTTGCCTGGCGATCTTAAGACCCGTCAAGGTGAGGTGCTGGCACAAAATGAACACCTATTGTCTTTAAAAGATAATAACCAAACCGATAATTTAGAAGCGCTTATCGATGCCGGTATTCGCTCATTTAAAATCGAAGGGCGCTTAAAAGACTTAAGTTACGTTAAAAACGTTACCGCCCATTATCGCCAAGAACTCGATAAAATTATCGCGCGTCGCCCCGAGTTTGTTGCCTCAAGCCATGGCCGCTGTGAACATAGCTTTACCCCTAATACCGAAAAAACCTTTAACCGCGGCAGAACCGACTACTTTGTTAATGACCGCAGCCAAGGGGTGAGTGATTTCCGTTCGCCTAAATATATTGGTGAAGAGGTCGGTAGCGTGGTGGCGCTGGGTAAAGACTATATCCAAGTGCGCTCGACCCATGGTTTTAATAATGGCGACGGCCTGTGTTATTTCCCGCCCAATTATGAAAAAGCCAAACAGTCAGACGATAAACTACAAGGGCTGCGAGTCAATCGCGCCGACGGCGATAAACTGTATGTGATTGCCGTACCGGGTGACCTTAAAATGGGCGCAACCTTATATCGAAACCATGATCAGGCGTTCGAAACGCTGCTGGCTAAAGAGTCGTCTAAGCGCATTATTAACGTCGATATGACGTTAGCCGACACCCATGATGGCATAGCTTTAACCATGACGGATCAATATGGCATTAGCGCCAGTGTAACACTGCCCATGGATAAGACGCCGGCTAGCGATCCCGATAAAGCGCTGCAAAACGTGCGTAAACAGCTATCTAAGCTCGGCAGCACCGACTTTAATGCGCGTCAAATCACTATCGACACCGCCAGCCCTTGGTTTATGCCAGCCTCGGTATTAAATGGTCTGCGCCGTGACACGGTGGCCGCCCTTGAGCAGACTCGTATTGACGGTTATCAGCGTCCTAAAGCGTGGAAATATAACCAAGATGCGGTTTACCCAGTAAAACACTTAAGCTTTATGGGCAATGTGGCTAATGAGCAAGCCAAGGCGTTTTATACCCGTCACGGGGTGATTGAGATTGAAGACACCTACGAGAAAAATGGTATCAGCGATGATGCGCCCTTGATGGTGACTAAACACTGCTTACGCTTTAACTTTAACCTTTGCCCCAAAGAGGTGCCTGGCATTAAGGCCGACCCTATGATTTTGGAGATCGGCAAGGATGTGCTAAAACTGGTATTTGACTGCCCTAAGTGTGAAATGATGGTGGTCGGTGCCAATCGGCAAGTATAGGCGTATCTAAGCGCCACATTCACTGACTTAAGGAAAAGATCATGGGACTGTTAGATGCGCTAATGGGCAATGCTTCAGAGGTTGATTTACAGGAGTTGGCGGCCGAGCTAGGCCCCATTATGGGCGACAATGAGCAGCTGGCTTTGGCCTATCGCGTGGTGCGCGATATGTTTGTATTTACCAATAAGCGCCTCATTTTGATAGATAAACAAGGGGTAACGGGGAAAAAGGTCAGTTATCACTCTGTGCCTTATAAGGCCATTACTCACTTTCAAGTGGAAACTGCCGGAACCTTTGATATGGACGCCGAATTAAAGCTGTGGATCTCAGGGCAAAAAGAGCCGCTGGTTAAAGAGCTAAAAAAAGGCACCGATGTGGTAGGGATCCAAAAGACCATAGCGAACTTTTCGCTCTAGTGTGGCCGCGCGCCTCTAGTGAGTGCGCTCCACTAAAACGCCTAAGGCATTGATATGCTTTAGGCGTTTTTTTCTACGCCATGGCGCGGCAGCGATTATCTTTTTTTAAGACTTAAGTCTTCACTCTTCACTCTTCAAGCTCAACAGGGACAGGCTTAATACAAAGTGGTACTGACTAGCTGCTGGTAATTAAATGCGCTTATTTAACCTCTTGTGAAATAAAAGGTGATCAAGCGCGGTCTTACTGTCCATCGTATTTAATTGATAACGTTTAGCGGAGTTCATCGTGAATTTTAAAGCACTATCACTATCAGCATGTTTAGTTTCAACCATGGCAGCAAGCGGCGCGGTTCACGCAGAAGCCACTGGCGTAGATTTTATTAATGTATTTGAAAAGCTTGCGGGTAAACAGCCGGGTGTGCGTAAAGGCCATGCCAAAGGGGTGTGCGCCGTAGGTGAGTTTACCCCTACCGATGCCGGTGGTCGCTATTCTAGTAGTGCCCTATTTAATGGTGAAAAATCCACGGCTAACATTCGTTTTTCAATGGCAGGCGGCAACCCTGCGGCCAATGAAACCGAGCGAAGCCCGCGTGGAGTGGGAGTTAAGTTCACCATGGCCGATGGTAGCGTGCACTACATTGCAGGCTTAACCACACCAGTCTTTCCGGGTAAGTCACCCGAAGTCTTTTTAGGTTTACTTGAAACCTTAGTGCCTAACGAACAAGGTAAAGTCGATTTTAGCCAAGTGGCGCAGTACCGTCAGGATCACCCAAGTACCTTGCCGCAGTTTAATTGGCTGCAAGCCAATAATCCGCCAAGCTCTTATGCATCGGTCAATTATCACGGTATTCATGCCTTCTACTTTGTCGATGACCAAGGTAAGAAAACTAAGTTTAAATGGCGTTTAGTGCCGACAGAGGGGCAGCAACTATTAACCGAAGCGCAGATGAAGCAGTTGCCAAACACCTTTTTAGCCGACAAATTGAAAGAGGAGCTAAGCCAAGGCCCGGCCAATTTTGAGCTGCAAGCGGTTATCGGTCAGGCCGATGATGTCACCAATAATCCATCACAAGCGTGGCCAGAAGATCGTGAAGTGATCACCTTGGGCACATTGAGTATTACCAGCAGCGGCGATAACAGCTGCGACTTGATTAACTTCGACCCAAATGCGTTGGCTCAAGGGGTTGAGTCAAGTGATGACCGTATTTTACGTTTGCGCTCAACCGCTTATGCTATTTCTTTTGGTAAAAGATTAAGTGGCCAATAAGCCTATTTAATGACAGATGTTAGCTAACTTAAGACCCCTTTAGCACAAGATAGTGATATTAAAAAAGCCACGCCATGAACATGGGGTGGCTTTTTTATGGTGACTTTTTACTGGTTAATCATCAATACACCGCTGAGTTATTGCATGTGAGCGGTATACCGCTGACTATCATTCAAATGGTTAGTCGTGCTTGATGGTGTTGACGCCATCAGGGGTACCAACCAAGAGCACATCGGCGCCGCGCAGGGCGAATAAGCCGTTAGTGACCACGCCGACTATCTGGTTAATCTTCTCTTCTAGCTCTTTAGGGTTAACGATCTTCATATTATAAACATCTAAGATCACGTTACCGTTGTCGGTCACCACACCTTCACGATACACAGGATCGCCACCAAGCTTAACCAATTCACGTGCCACATAAGAGCGCGCCATAGGGATCACTTCCACAGGCAGTGGAAACTCACCCAATACATCCACCTGCTTAGTGTTGTCGACGATACAGACAAACTTTTTCGCCACTGCCGCAACAATCTTTTCACGTGTTAACGCCGCACCACCGCCTTTAATCATATCCATATGACCATTGATTTCGTCAGCGCCGTCCACATATACGGCTACATCGTCAACGGCATTAAGATCGAATACAGGAATACCCAAGGCTTTCATTTTTTCAGTCGAGGCTTCAGAGCTCGATACTGCGCCTTCGATATCGGCCTTGATGGTGGCTAAGGCATCAATAAAATGGTTGACTGTTGAGCCAGTACCGACGCCAACTATGGTGTCTTTCTCAACGTATTTTAGGGCTGCCCAACCTGCTGCCTTTTTCATTTCATCTTGAGTCATAAGGAGTTCCTGTAAGGATAAACGAATCTTCTGTCGCTATTATACTCATACTTGCTGTTAGGGGTATGTGAAATGCTTCTGTTTGTTTAACTTACTTAGCCTAGAATGTGGCAACAGCGCATTATTCTATTTTTCTGCTGGTAACGGGCTTATCTGCAGCGTAATTTAACCCTGTATCGATGTCGTATGGCCGAATGAATCGGTTTTGATAAAGGATATCGCTGGGATTTTTTAATTAAAGGAGAACCTATGGCAGGCGCAAGTTTGTTAACCTTGCTCGATGATATTACCACCATTTTAGATGACGTCGCGGCCATGAGTAAGATGGCTGCACGTAAAACCGCAGGGGTATTGGGCGATGATTTAGCGCTCAATGCCCAGCAGGTTTCAGGCATTAACGCTGATCGTGAACTGCCTGTGGTTTGGGCGGTGGCTAAAGGCTCATTGCGTAATAAAGCGATTCTTGTGCCGGCGGCTTTGTTGATCAGTGCTTTTATTCCTTGGGCGGTGACCCCATTACTGATGTTTGGTGGCCTGTTTCTCTGTTATGAAGGGTTTGAGAAGGTTTATCACAGCGCAACTCAGCTCCATGAGCCGAGCAGCGAGCCTCATGTCGATATTGCCGCGCTCGATCTGCAAGCCTATGAAAAACAGAAAATCAGTGGCGCGATTCGTACCGACTTTGTGCTGTCAGCCGAGATCATTGCCATCACATTGGGCGTGGTAGCCCACACTAGCTTTATGACCCAGGTGGTGACCTTAAGCGTTATTGCAGTGCTGATGACCATAGGGGTTTATGGTTTAGTGGCGGGAATTGTGAAACTTGATGATGCTGGCCTGTACTTAAGCCAGCGTCAGGGCGAAAGCCTACTGACACGCTTAGGGCGCCGTTTTGGCCACAGTTTGGTTAATGCAGCGCCTTATTTGATGCGCGGCTTAACCGTGGTTGGCACCATCGCGATGTTCATGGTGGGGGGCGGCATTTTAACTCACGGTATTCATAGCCTGAGTGAACTGTTTAACCAGTGGGCAGTTGTGGTGGAGCAGTGGGCGATGGTCGGGCCGGTATTGAGCTTTATCACCCCAAGTGTGCTTAATGCCTTGTTTGGGGTTGTCGCAGGTGCCATTGCGGTATTGCTTATGTCTGGGATCAGTAAACTGCGTTCGTAACTTTGGGTTCGTCGCCATGGGTTCGTAGCTATGGGGTCGTAGCTATGGGGTCGTAACTCCACGTTCTTAACTACGCTATGTTTATCAACGCCGCCAATAGGGCGGCGTTTGGTTTTATGGTTGGAGCTGTAGATGCTCATTCACCAGATCTATCATGGCACTGGCTGCAAATGACAGTGGCTTCTCTTTCTCCCAAAATAGGCTCATGCGCCACTTAAGCTGGGTCTGTGTCAGAGCTCGGCTGACAACGCCTTCGAGCTGATAACGCTCGGCGATAAACTTGGGCAGCAACATGACGCCAATTCCAGCTGCCACTAAGGCTATGCCAAATTCAGGCTGATTAACGTGGGTGGGGTTATCCAGTGTCACCCCAGCATCATTACAGGCGCTAATTACCATTTCATGTAAAGAAAATTCAGGTTCAAACAGAATTTGCGGGCAGTGCTGTAGCGCGCTCATTGGGATGTCAGTGTTGGCCGCTAGCGGATGCTGGCTGGGTAACACCACCACCATGGGCTCAGTATGAATGGCGATGGCGTCAAAGTCTTGATTGAGTTCAATAATACCTGTGACGAGCTCAATCTCGCCTTGTTGCAGCGCTAAGCTCTGCTCTACGCCGCCGCGCACCAATAGTTGGGTCTTTATGTGTGGATAGCGTTGGCGATATTTGGCGATGATAGGGGCAAACAGTTCGGCGCTGCCCAGCGGCGCTAGCCCCAGTTTTAACTCGCCCTGATTGAGGCCTTTGAGTGCATCGAGTTCGTTAAATAGTGCCTGCTTGGTATTAAGTAGTTGTTGTGCATAGCGGTAAACTAATTGGCCATGGATCGTAAGGGTGACGGCTGTGCCGCGTTTGCCGCGCATCAGTAGCGGCAATTGCAACTCGGCTTCTAATTGATTTATCGATTTAGATAGCGCCGGTTGGCTGATATGGATCTTGGTGGCCGCGCGATTAAACCCGCCACAATTAACGATTTCGACAAAGTAATGCAGAGCCTTGAGATCCATTTATGAATAGCTTTTAGTTATGTAGTTTATAAATAATATTCATTTTTTCTATTAATGATGCAAGCGTAAAATAATCCTATTCATCTTATTTCCGTTTAAGTTTCTGCTATGAGTTACTCTTTTTTATCGCTAAAACGTCTATTGCAGACGCTATTGCAAGTTGGCTTACTCTGTTTGCTCGCCATATCGGCGCAATGGTTAGTGAATATCTTGTCGCTGCCTATCCCTAGCAGTGTTGTGGGGTTGGTGGGCTTGTTTGGTTTACTGGCACTTAATTGGTTACCCGAACGTTTTGTGGCCGTTGGTGCAACTTGGTTATTAGGGGAGCTCTTGTTGTTTTTTATTCCGCCTGTGGTGGCTTCACTGCATTATGCGCCCTTGTTTGAACAATATGGCGTCAGCTTGCTACTGACCTTAGTGCTAGGCAGTGTTTGTGTATTGTTGATCACAGGAGTGGTGATTGACTGCGTGTTTCGATTTGAGCACCGTCGAAATCGCAGTAAAAGTACATCGGCTGCTACGACGCAATCAACAAGAATAGGCCATTAATATGCAAGCGTTTATCGCGTCTCAAAGTTTAGCGGTTGTCTGCTTAGTGGTAACCCTGTTGTGTTATTTTGTCAGTAAACGTTTATATCGTGCTTATGGTTATTGGTGGTTGTCACCGATGATTTTGACGCCTGTGTGTCTGCTGACTTTTGTGGTGCTGTTGGCTATCCCACTGCCCACTTACTTTGTTTACAGCCATTATTTAAGTGCGTTGTTGGCACCTGCCACCATTGCTTTTGCGTTGCCAATCTATCGAGAGCGCCATCTGATCGCCCGTTACCCCTTAACCCTGAGTTTAGGGGTTATCACAGGCTTGCTTGTGGGGTTACTTTCTTCGTGGTTGTTGGTTAAATTGATCTACCTGCCGCCAGAGTTGTCGCACAGTATATTGGTGCGTTCAGTTTCAACGCCATTTGCCATAGAAGCAACAACGGTATTTGGTGGCGAGCCTGACTTGACTGCCATGTTAGTCTTGCTCACCGGCGTCTTAGGTATGCTGCTGTGTGGGCCTGTATTTACCTTAGCCAAAATTAGCAGCCCACTGGCTAAAGGGGCTGCATTAGGGGCGTCTGCTCATGGTGTGGGCGCGGCCAAGGCGGCAGAATTTGGCGCCGAGGAGGGCGTTGTGGCGAGTCTCACCATGATCTTTACAGGCATCACTATGGTCGTTGTGGCGCCCCTGTTTGCCTATCTTTTGCTATAAGGGCTTAGGCTTTCAACAGTGTGGCACACAGTTTCACAAAGTCCGATGAGGTGATGATCCCTTCAATCTGGTTACTGTTATTTACAACGGGTAAACACCCCAATTTGTTATCAATAAAATAGTCGACCACCACGGCTAGCGGCTCATCGGCGCTGAGCTGTTGAAACTGCTTTTCCATAATGTCTGTCACTAAGGTTTTACGCTCTTTGCGATCGAGCGCATCGGGGCCATAAGCGGTAAGCATGTGGATCACGGTGGAGATCATCTTCTTATGAGTCAATATTCCCACTAGATGCCCGTCATGCTCACTGACGACTGGCAAGTGGCGAACCCCACGACTCTGCATCAATAGGTGGGCATCTTTGGCGGTCGCCTGATCGCTAATACAGACGAGGTTGGTGCTCATAATATCGCTAACGTGCATTGTTGATTCCTTCAACTGACAGTGAGTATGTCGATGATAATAGCAGCAATGTTGACTGCGTTAAATATCTGTTTATTAGTTACAATTTCATGTTTGATTCTTAACTACATGACAGGCGCACTGTCACCTTTAAATTTGGTTTAGGTTAATTAATCGGCAGTTGGCTGAGCTTGTAATAATGTTGCAATATCGTTAAATAATACTTATCGTCATTAGACCTCTTACCAAGCGCCGAGCATAACTTAAGGTTATTGCTTTGCCATGCTTAAGCTGTACTCCTATGACGTGAAGTGTGTTTCGCCAGGATAATCGGCATCAATATAAGAATAACCATGAAAGGGATAACAATGAAAATACACTATTCACGCCGGGATTTTTTAGCCATGTCGGCTAAAGGAGTGGGCGCCGCGGTCATCTCCTATGGCTTAATGGGCTGCTCAAGCAGTGACGATGATGAGCTAGCTAACGCTGCCCGGGGGGAATTTCTCAATGGGGTTGCCAGTGGCGATCCCACTCACGAGGCGGTGATCCTGTGGACCCGAGTCACGCCAGAGGTTGAGGGGGATCTTAATGTCAGTTGGGAAATCGCTACCGATGAAGGCTTTAGCAATATTATTGGCAACGGCGAAACCACCACATCTGCCGCGCGCGATTATACGGTGAAAGTCGATGCCATCGGCCTAATGTCGGGCACAGCGTATTATTACCGTTTTAAATGCGGCGAGGTTTATTCCGAGGTCGCGATGACCAAGACCTTACCCGAGGGCGCAGTGGAGCAAGTTAAATTAGCGGTAATGTCGTGTGCTAACTTTCCTGCAGGCTATTTTAATGTGTATCAACTGGCCAGTGAAATAGCGGGGCTCGATGCGGTGATCCACCTAGGCGATTATATCTACGAATATGGCCGAGGGGGTTATGCCAGTGAAAATGCCGCCGAGCTTGGCCGGGAAGTGTTACCCGCCGGTGAGCTGTTAACCCTTAGCGATTACCGCACGCGCTACGCTCAGTACCGCAGTGATGCCGCGTTAAATGCCCTACATGCCAAAGTCCCCTTTATTACGGTGTGGGATGACCATGAAGTGGCCAACGATAGTTGGGCTGATGGCGCAGAAAACCACAATGCTGATGAAGGGGATTTTGCAGCGCGCAAAACCGCCGCGCTGCAAGCCTATTTTGAGTGGCTGCCTATTCGTCCATGGTCAGAGGGCAATCATCAAGAGATCTATCGCTCATTTAGCTTTGGCGACTTGGTCGATTTACATATGCTCGATACCCGCCAATTAGCGCGTGATAAGCAGCTCGATTATGCCGACTATATCGATGATGCCAGCAATACTATCGACAGCGCGCGCTTTATGGCCGATGTCACCAGTGACACCCGCACTATGTTGGGGGCTGAGCAGTTGCAGTGGTTGCAAGCATCGCTGCTTAATGGCACTGGTAAGTGGCAGGTACTGGGCCAGCAAGTGCTGATGGGCAGTATGTTGTTGCCAGCGGCTATCGCCACCCAAAAATTGTCTGTGTATCAATACGCCGAGCTGGGGGCCTTAGCGCAACTTGCTGCGCGGGCGCAGGCCGGCGATCCAACCTTAACGGCGCAAGAGTACAGCTATTTGATCGCTAATCAGCATAAGCTGACGCCCGAAGTGATGGCCTTGCTGCAACTGCCTGCCATTCCCTATAATTTAGATGCCTGGGATGGCTATGCCTATGAGCGAGAAGTGATTTTAGCCACAGCTAAAGCCAAAGGCGCTAACTTGGTGGTGATCGCGGGTGACACCCATAATGCCTGGGCAAACGAGTTAACCGACAGCCATGGCGACAGTGTGGGTGTTGAGTTTGCCACCAGTTCGGTCTCCTCTCCAGGGTTGGAGTACTATTTAGGCATTGAAGCCGATCAGCAAAGTGTTACCGAAGCGGGCATTGTTGATCTGGTTGAGGGGCTGAAATACACCAATCTGCGCGATCGCGGTTTTATGGTGCTCAGCTTCGATCACAATCAGGTTAAAAGTGACTGGCATTATGTCGACACCTTAATGTCGCCAGACTTTAGCGAGGCCAGCGATAAGCAGGCGAGCGCCATTACTCTGGCAGGTGAGGTGAAAGTCACGCTGGTGTAAGTCCGTAGGTTAATAAGCCCAGCTTAGCCTTCACTTGACAGCTTTACTGTTTATAAAAGTGAACCTGCCCTGCAGTTTTAGCTATTTAGTCCTGCAGGGGCAGGTTTTTTAGTATAAAATCCAGCTCCAAAATCCCGTAGCCATTTTTTAATCGTTTTGAGTTTCAATCCGATATTCTTGTGCTACGTTGAATTTGGGCAAAGGCTAATCTTTTTAGATTACACTTTACCCAATCGAATACTAAATATAACAAGATGGGGACGGTCAGATGTCAGAGAAACGCTTTATTACTGCACAGGAGTTGCTTGAAGATTCCTTTCGTTTAGCAGCCCAAGTTTTTGACAGTGGTTTCAGACCACAATTTATTGTTGGGATCTGGCGTGGTGGTGCTCCAATAGGGATTGCGGTACAGGAGTATTTTGATTTTAAAAAGGTCGACACCGATCATATTGCCGTTCGTACTTCCTCTTACTATGGCATTAATCAGCAGAGCAAAAAGATTAAAGTGCATGGTTTGCATTACATTGTTGAAAATGCCAATGCCGATGGTGGGTTATTGATTGTCGATGATGTGTTTGATTCAGGCCGCAGCATCCACGCGCTTAAAACCAAGCTCCAAGAGCTGATGCGCCTTAATATGCCAACCGATGTGCGTATTGCTTGCCCTTATTACAAACCTAAAAACACCGCAGTTGAGCTAAAGCCGGATTACTTTATCCATGAGTCTGATGATTGGTTGGTGTTCCCTCATGAAGTGTCTGGGTTATCACAGCAAGAGCTGCTGGAAGGCAAGAGCGATCTGAAAAACATTAAAGAGCTGTTTATTTAAGCCCCTTAGGTTTATCGCATACGGTTTATCCATCGACTGTATTACATAGTGTCGGCCTAGCCCGTTACCCTATATGTTCGCCGTAGATATTGCTTGATATTCGGTGTGCTCAAGTAGCTAACCCATGTGTTAGACCATCAAAAAATGCCACCCTCTGGGGTGGCATTTTTTATGTTATTGGCGCAAAGGTTGCTGGATCATAATGCAGGCTTGTTCATCCTCGATAGCCTGCTTCACGCCGCGCTGAGTGACCGGGCTCAAGTCAGGCTCGCTATTAAGCAAGCGCGATAAGCGCGCCACGCTAGCGTAAGAGCACTCTCGCGGCAGTAAAAACTGGTTGTAGGCCTGCATAAAGCGGGCGCTATTACGTTTATCTAGCTGCGCAAGCTCATTTAAGCGTTGCTCGGCGGTTGCTTGGCTAAGGGCTTTTTGCTCGCTAGGGTAAAGGTGCGGCATGATGCGCAGCAGTTTAGCCAACATCAGGCTATCGGCATCGGCGTTATGCTGCTGTATGCGCTCAAACCATTGGCGTTTTTGCGCTGCAATGGGCTGCGCGACTTCGGCGCTCAGGGCTAGGATTTCCGCTTGCGGCGAAGTGTCGCGCAGCTTTTCTTGCTGTAATAGTCGCTGGGCGCCTATGGCATCGTAACGATTAAGGTGGATCACCATGGCCCAGCGCAGGGCAGGCGTCAGCTCAACCCCAGTGAGCTGCTCGGTGCCGTTAAGCAGTGCACTTAGGTGCTGCTTAGCCTGATGGCTGAGCGCAAAATCAATATAGGCCTCAAGCCACAAGTGTTGGATCTCAGGTGTAGCTTGAGTGGTCATAGTCAGGCGCAGACTCATCTGCTCTAATGCCCTTAGCGCCCGTTGGCTGTAATGCTGCCGATTGGGACTCATCTGCTCAAGCAGCGCCTTGGCTTGCCTCAACTGACTTAACAGAGGTTGTAATACCTGGGGGTCATTCTCTTGCGGCGCGTTGATAAATACACTGCCAAGAAACCTGTCGAGAGTGAGCTCGCCCCGAGTGACGCTGTGCCACAGGGCTTGCCACAGCATGATGCGCAGCTTGGGCTCGTCGATTTTACTCAGATGCAATAGCGCCGTCGTTAAGGATTGTGGGTCAAGTTGTACCTGCACATATCCCCAATCTTGGTAGTTGGGAAACACCAAATCGGGACAGCGCACCCCTTGCAGCCGCTTAATCTCGGTGTCGCTACCACTGTAGGTGGTTGCAACGACCAAATTGCGATGCAGTGCATCACGGCCCAAGGTAAACAGCCCCAGTTTAACCTTTTGTTGCCGTAAGGTGGGATATAGCTCGCTGGCACTCTGATGTAGATTAAAGTGGCTGATGCGGCCGTTGCTGCACTGGAACTGCGCCTCGATACGGTTAATGCCAGCCTGGTAGAGCCACTGCTGGGCCCATGTTGCTAACGGGCGTTTGGCCGCCAAGCTTAGGCTCGCGATAAAATCGTCAAGGTTGGCATTGCCAAAACGGTGCTGCTTAAGGTAATGCTGCAGGCCTTGCTTGAAAGCGGTGTCGCCCACCAAGTAATTGAGCTGGGTTAACAGGGCGACCCCTTTGCTGAGCGTGGCTGGATTGACGCTTGGCTCAACCTGCGCGCTATTTATCACAGCTTGTTCTAGCGGGGTTAGACTGTACTTGTCATCGAGCTGGTAAACATTGTGTATGTCTTGATACCAGGCGGGGGTGGAAGCGTCTGCAATCATCGCCTTGTTGGCCAGTAAAATACCTAGGCTCTGGCTGAGCCAAAAACTATCCCACCAATTTAAGGTCACTAAATTACCCACCCATTGCTGGGCTAAGGTGCGTAAATTGAGTGACAAGGAAGGCGTCGAATCAATAGCGGTTTCAGCAAAGGTGGCATTGGCAGCATTGGCAGCATTGGCCATCGCCTGTGTCGGCAGGTGTGGTACCAGAATTTGGTTGTAATGATTAAAGGGATAGTCGACGCCCAATTGTTGACGGTAGAAAGTGAGTCCTCGCTGGGTTTGCGCCAGCCAAGTGTCGGCGTCTATCTGGTGGGCAATCGATTGCCGCGCCAGCAATCGCAGCGTCAGAGATGCTTCATCCGACTGCCATTGATGGTATGGGCCCGCGATAAGCGAAAATGTATGCGGGCTCAGCGGGGGGCTCGGCGCAAAGTGCCATTGGTTAAGGTCTGTGCCGTGGCGTTGTTCTTGCTCAGCGGCCGCGCTGAACACTCGCCAGTCGCTGGGAGCGGTGACCGAGAGTTGAAACACCGCTTTTAAGTTGGGCTGATCGAACACCGGCATCATGCGCTGGGCGCTGGCGGGCAGCAGATGGCTATAGAGGTAACGGCGACCGTCAACGGCATCGATAGCTTGGATCAGTCCCTGATCGCCTATGCTGTATGGGTGGCTATAACTGAGACTGACTTGATTACTACCACGATTAAGCAGCGAGGGCGAAAGGCTTAGATGCTGACCATCGTAATTGGGATAGAGGCGCTGGTCATTAATCGTGACGTGGTGCAGCCGCGCCTGATGTAAATCCAATAATAAGGGCGCGTCGTTGTCACTTAAGGTAAAGCTGATGGTGGCATCGCCACGAAAGTGCTGATTGTCACTGACATCTAGCGCCAATTGATAGTGAATATCACTGATGCGATTGGCACGCGAGCGTGCCTGCTCGGCGCTGATGGTGGCGTTATCTTGTGCTTGGCGAGCAGGCTGCGTCGTGGATGTACTTTGACATGCGCTGAGCAATAGCACCGCGGCGGCCATGATACACAGGCTCAGGCCTGAGTGTCGCTGTTTAGCCGGCAGGCGGTGTTTCAAAGTGTGATTGTTTTGAGCCATTATGAGGTTGTCATTAATCAATCGAGGCTGATGTGATCGGAAGTCGATGTATCACCTGCCATAAAAAAACCAGCACGTTGCTGGTTTTTTTAGCAGGCAAAGATCACAAACCGAGGAACGACTTAGAGCGTGTCTTACGGATCTCTTTTTCATCAGACCATTCAATGAGGCCCGTTTCGAGATCCATCAAACGCATGGTCATCTTGTAGTACACATCTGTGGTGCTACCATCTTGTTTGACTATGCTCGACAAGTTGCCATACAGCATAAACTGCGCGCCGATTTGGCGGCCAAAATTAATGGCAGTTGAAGGATCAACCATGCCAGAGTTATTTTGGTAATCCAGTTGCTTACGGACACTGTCTACCTTCGTCATGTCGATAAAGCGGAACTTACCTGAGCGCAGTAACTTGTTGCTGATCGAATCGGTAACTGATTCGGTATCAATATGCTCAGAGGTTTTATTTTTGATCTTGTCGACAAAAATAATGGGACGATCGTTGGCTGTCATTGCCACTACGGGCGGGAAAGTCAACATGCTGTCGACCATTTTGGCGGTGATCGCTTGCAGATCGGTGGAACCGAAGTTTTCATTTACGGTTTCTACTTCAGTAGCATCACCGTATTGAACCCGTGATTGACAGCCCGCTAGGCCGATGGCCACAGCAATGATAAAAATGAGCTTGAATTTTTTCATAAACATACCGATTCCTGTAATGAGGTTAAATGATTATTGAATAAAAGCGGGTGTAATTACCAGTATCAATTATCCAAATTAATGTTGTTCTACCACTTTGTACGTCTATCGTCTGCGCCTGACCTTGGTCGAGTTGGATAGCATAGCGGCCAGCATCCACATAATCACGGGCGATTTGGGCTTGCTTTGGCAGGGTTAGCCAGCTGCGTCGGTCGGGTTGTTCGGTGACGACATTAAAAATTTGTATGGCAAGCGCCGCCGCATCGAATTGATTGTTAGCATTTTTTGAGTCGCTTCGCACCCGTCTTGCCATTTCTGATTTAGCGTAAATGCGAGCCGCTTGGCGAAACAGCGCGGCGGGCAACTCCTCTTTTAATGCTGTGATAGCTAAGGCGTCGATGTTGGCGAGTGGCGCGGCGGTTAAGCGGCGCTCAAGGCCATTAATCTGTGCGGGCCGCACAGGAGAGCGGTCGGGGTAATAGGTGGCTAATGATGCCGTTTGCCAATTGCCATGGATAGAAAAAGGCACGGTAAAACTTTGCTTTTCTGGGACAAAGTCGCGCTCGACTAATAACACCACTTGTCCTTGCCCTGCGCTGGCGGGGTTAGCATCGCCCCAGCGGCGAACAAAATCATCCGCTTGCGGCATTGACAGTTGCTTGGCTAATCGGACTAAATCTTGTTGCAGATAAGGGTTGTCGGGGGTAATTTGCGCCGCTTTGCGATAATCGATAAAGGCATCGTTAGCCTCGCCCAATAACTCATACAGTAACCCTGTGGTGTAATAACTGTAGGCGTTTAAAAACGAGCTGGTGGTGTTGCCCGCTGCTTGTCCCAGTTTGTTGATCTCGGCATCTATGGTGCCGTTGGCCATCGACTGCACCGCTTGCATCGACTTTTGATAACGGGCTTGTTCTGAACTTTGCAGTTGATTACTGCGCCGAACTTCCACTAAGGCGGCTTCGCTGTCGCCACTGAACAGGTAGTTCAGTGCTTGGTACTGATGCAGCATGATGCGCTCAAACCCAGGTCCACGATAAGGGATCACATTGTCGTTAATCAACAGGCTAGAGGCTTTGGCGCCGGTATCCGAGATGCTGAGGGTAGCTTGCTCATCAAAGGCTTGATAAGCGTCAATTGCCTTATCGTAATAGCCTTTACTGGCGCTGAAGTCGCCACCTATTTGCGCTACTCTGCCAGCTTCTTGGGCGTATAACAATTTATCTGCGCCGTTTATTTTATCATCCAGCTGGTGGTAGATAGGGCTGGTGGTGGGTCGATTTAATGCAGCTTTTATCGGGGCGATTTGCGACGGGTAGCTAATGAATACGCTGTTAAAGGCGCAACCCGATACACTTAGACTGACGAGCATAATCATAACGAGTCGTTTCATCAGGTTATTACCTTAAGATGATGAATGTATAGGGTTAACAGCATGTCAGTCTCGCTCCCTTGCGCTAGAGTCTATCGCGATAACTTACCGGAGTGGCGGGTAATCGCCACTCAGAGCATCGATTTAGTAGTGCGGTGGCGGCGTTTCATCCGCGGGATTAGCCATATTACTTGGCTCAGATTGCTGCACCTTATCGACCAGTATACGCAGCTTTTCCTGCTGTTCATCGACAATGGCATTAAGCTTAATGACCTGTTGGTCCAGTGCTTCGATAGTACTCTCTTGAAACGCAAGTTTCATTTCAAGTTCTTCAATTCGTTGTTCTAGTGGCACCAATAATTTCCTCTATAAGGGCGGCATAGGCCAAGTTTCCAGTAGACCATTGCTACTAATGCTACTGACCTGATGATGGTTATCTTCAGCTACTGAGTATACAACGGCTCCTTTGATTTGGGCATGCTCTGTGCGACTGACTCGCCAATTAACCAGCATTTTTCCATCTAAAACTCGCCAGACACTCACTTCTCTAGCCGGAGTGCCCGTTAGTAACTTGCTGTTGTCACGAGTAAAGCGTGCACTGGAAAAATTATGAGTACGTCGATGAATATTGAGTTGGCTGTGTTGGCTGCCATCTTGGGTGTTCCAAATGATGGCTTGATTGGTGCTGTCGGAGGCAAAAGCCAGCTCACCTTGCTGACTTAAGCTGACATTAATCACCCGGCTGGGCAGCGACCAAGTATGTATCGGTTGGCCTGTTGTCGCATGCCAGAGGATCACTTGGTTATCATTGGCTCCCGAGAGGGCAAGTTCTCCATTACGTGAGATGGCCACGCTGTTGACTTTTTCACTGTGGCCCAGAAATTTGATTAATCGATTTTGGCTCGGCGCCAATGACATCACGCTACCATCGGTGAGGCCGATTAACAGGGCTCCACTATCGGCGATCGCTACAGTTTGCCCGCTAGCAGGTAAGGACCACCATCCGAGCGAGCGACCATCTTCGATGCTCCACAGCGCCACAGAGTCGCGACTCAGTGAAGCGGCGTATTGCTGATTGGTAGAAATAGCGGTGTCGATGGCTTGGCTTTTTTGCTCACCGTGAAACCAGCGATACTTCTGGGTGTGCGTGGTTAAATCCCACAATTGTAAATCGCTATTGGCGGTGCTGATCAACAGGTAGCGCGCCTCGTCAGACAGGGTAGCGCTATAACTGGGTTGGCTGATAATGACGGTTGTTTCAGGCTGTGGTTGGCAGGCGGTGATAAATAATGCACAAATTAGCAGCACAGTGAAACTTTTCATGAACTTGCTCCGCAATATATTGTCTTTAGCTCAAGGCGATTACATTGACGCTGCCTGTCACGGCGCAGCCACTTAGGGCTAACGGATCACAGTGATGGGGCTGGCTTAACATCAATAATGTAATTGGTATATGTTAATTAACTAGTATAAAGTGGTTCGTCTTAGAAAAGTAAGGTTATTGTAACCACAAGAAAATGCTGAGGAAGCTTTTAATGAAGTCGATTTACAAAATTTCACTGGTCGCGCTAGCAGTGGTTGGTTTAACCGCTTGTAACCAAGAGCAACAATCAACAACCGCCGCTGAAGTTAAATTAGACACTGTGCAGCAAAAGCAAGCATACAGTGTTGGTGCTTCTATTGGTAAATACATGTCAGGTCATATTAAAGAGCAAGAAGAGCTAGGCTTACCTGTTGACCGTAGCCTCATCATCACAGGGTTCAGCAATGGTTTGAACGATGAGCTTAAGTTGACCGAAGAAGAGATGCAAACCGTATTGCAAAGTTTAGACGAAACCTTAAATGAGAAGCGTCAGGCACAGGCGACCGCTATGGCTGAAAAAGCCTTGGCAGAAAGTGCGGCATTCTTAGCAGAAAACAAGGCTAAAGAAGGCGTGACGACCACAGACTCAGGCCTGCAATATGAAGTGTTAGTCGCAGGCAGTGGTGATATGCCAGCAGCTGAAGATACTGTTGAGGTGCACTATGTGGGCACATTGATTGACGGTACCGAATTTGACAGCTCTGTTGCTCGCGGTGAACCCGCTAAGTTTCCACTAAACCGTGTTATCCCAGGTTGGACCGAGGGTGTTCAATTAATGCCTGTTGGTGCCAAGTACAAGTTTGTTATTCCTGCCGAATTGGCTTATGGCAATCGTGACACTGGTACTATTCCAGCTAATTCAACGCTGATTTTTGAAGTTGAATTACTCTCTATCGAAAAAGCCGCTGCAGCGGCAGAAGCCAGCGAAAAGTAGTCGCTGACTCGATATAGTACAAAGGGCGCTTAGCGCCCTTTTTTGTGGCTATAATTTGCCTTACGTAGCAGTGAGCAGTATTTAGGTTGGGCTTGAAACTGACTGAAACGTTGGTTTTGTCAACAAGCGGCGCAGACGAGGCAAGATAACAGCGCATTGCGCTTAGGCTTGGGGTAGAATTTATCATTGAGAGTGGCATAACAATTTTAGGGTTTAGTGATGGAATATGAATTTCGCCGCAATACATTAACGGGTACCTTAGTGGCTAATTTCACCATGGATCATGAGATCATGGGGCTGTGGTTTGTCGATGAGCTGGGCGAAGACAATTTGCTGTATGAGCAAATAAAACAAGTGATTTTGCAGTTGCAGCAAGGCACGCTCAGTGAAAAGCGTATCCTGGGTAAAGCGATATCAATCGACTTAGACACCGAGCAAGTGCGGGTCTTTGCGAATGTGTTAGAGATGGAAGATGACTATGAGCTCGATGAGTCCATGTCACTTTATAATGGTGAGTCTGAGGCGTTTTGTGGTTTAGAAGATTTTGAGCAAGCCTTAGCCAGCTGGCGTACCTTTATTCACGAGAGCCGCTAATCTAAGGCGGGGCGAGTCATCCACGGCGCATCCCATTGCTATTGATAATTTAGCCATGATTTAAGCTTAACCATGGCTACGCTCAACTAAATTATGATTGCGCGTAACTGGGTTAAGCCTAAACAAGACTCACGTTTCATTAAGCTTAGTGATTGAGGTAGCGCACAGCCATCTCGGTGCGTGATTTTGCATCGGCCTTACGTAGCAGGTTTTTGACATGCACTTTTACCGTACCTTCACTGATATGCAGTTGCTCTGCAATCACTCTATTGCTTTTACCTTCGGCTAGCTGCTGTAAAATCTGTAACTCTCGTGGTGTCAGGCTACTTATCCATTCTTGCTCATCTTGTCCCTCTTGCAGGGGCTGTAAATAGGTTTCTACTGAGGCAGAAAGTACTTGTTGTCCCGACATCGCCTGCTTCAGTTGCTCGAGCAGCAGATCGGGCTCGGTGTCTTTTAATAGATAACCGTCGGCTCCGGCGCGGATCAGGCGCACTACATCTTGTTTGGCATCAGAGACGGTTAAAATCACGATGCGGCTAGTGATCTCCTCTTGACGCAAGGCATTGAGGGTATCAAGCCCAGTCATCCCTTTCATATTGAGGTCGAGCAATACGATATCAGGCTCGTTGTCGGCCACTAACGCCAGTGCATCTAAGCCGCTACCTGCTTCCCCAAATAGGGTGAAATCGGCATCGGAAGCGATCAGCTGACAGATGCCTCGACGTAATAAAGGGTGATCATCGACAACTAATACGGAATAGGGCTTACCCATGGTTTTGTCTCCAGGCGTTGTATGCCGTTATTGCAGCCAAGTTATTCTGGCTCTGTCTTAGGTGGAAATTGTAGCGTGACCGTGGTGCCGCCTTGAGTGTTACCGCTGAACTCTAGCACACCCGATAATCGACTGGCGCGTTCATGCATGATCCCTATACCAAAATGTTGATCCCGCTCTGTTAATTTATCGACACCGACACCATCATCACTAATGCTTATCACTACTTTGTCGCCTTGGGCAGTGCAATCGATATGGATATGGCTCGCTTGGGCATGTTTAATGGCATTGAGCGTAGCTTCTCGAGTGAGCTGTAATACGTGAATATGTTGATAGACACCTAATAGCTGCATTGGTAGCTGGTAGTTGAGGCTGATTTTAGCCTCTGATTGGCTGCGCAGCTGCGCTAACATCGCCTCCATGGCGTTATGTAGATTAGGGTCATTGATGGTTAAGCGGAAGGTCGATAATAGCTCTCGTAGTTGCACGTAGGCGGTATTGACGCCTTCATTAATCTCACTTAATTGGCTGTCAACTTGTGGGCTACGGCAATCGGTATCGAGGCTTTTTGATAACAAATTGACCTGAATTTTTAGAAAGGCCAACAGTTGCCCGAGTGAGTCATGCAACTCCCGGGCAATAACGGCGCGCTCCTCCATCAGGGCCAGTTGTTGACGTTGCTCACCAGTATTGTGAATCACAATAGAGCGCGCCAGCATGATGGCAAAATTGTCAAATAGTGCGTAATTAATCTCGCTATCGCTGCGTACTTCTAAATGGCCCAGTTCGTTATCGGCAAACTTGAGGGCAAAGCGGGTGGTCTCTGGTGCTGCCAGTGACCACCCGCCATCGGCTTCGATACACAGCGGCGCTTCGCCCTCTTGGGCGATCACTAATCGCAAGTTGGTATTTGGCTCATGGGCCTTGAGCTGATCTAAGGCCTGCTTAAGGGTGCTTACCTCCAGCGTGCCTGAGTGCAACATGACCAGGTTGTCGTACAAGAGTTTCAACTCATTGTTGGCGCGAGTGAGCGCTAAGGTTTTTTGTTTGACCTGATTTTCGAGGTTAGCATAGAGCGAAGATAACTCTTTGGCTGTGCTGGCCAGTGCATTACTCAGGGCATTAAGTTCAACATATTCACTCTGCGGCACGGCAACATTAAAGTCGCCTTTAGAGATGGTGTTAGCCGATTCCATTAATTGATGCAGTGGCTTTACCACTTTACGTTGAGTAAAACGCACCGCAAAAAATGCGATTAATAACATCAGGCTTAAGCCGATAATTTGGCTTGCGGCCAGCAGGCGTAATTTAAAGGCGGCGTGTTTTTCGGTTTCCAGTACCAGCAAATCTATGGTGTCGACAAAATCACTGAGTGCGGCGGCATATTGGCGTGAATTTTCGGTTTCGATAAAACGTTTCATCACCTGCCACTTTTGGATAACCAGTTGGTATTGCTCACCCAAGGCAGCAGGACTTATCCAACTTAGGGAGCGTTTTAACGCATCTGAATAGAGGGTGGCTTCAAACTCGGCCACTTTCTCATCGGCATCTTCACTGCCAGAGTTAGCATAAAACATCAGCCGATAGCTTTGCATTCGTAGCGAGCCGGAGGCGTTAATCGCCCGCGCATCGCCTAAGCTGTAGGCTAAATTGGCAATAGCAAAGGTGGCCAAGCCGCTCGACAGTAAAATAAAGGTCAGCATAAGTGCAAAAATGGTGGCGGTGAGACTGCCTTTTTTCATCAGGGAACCGTCGCTTAAAATCGAAGAAGAGGATGACTAGTAAGGCGAGTATTATTAATGAGTCATCAGCATAAAAGTTAACATATTGGCTAAAGTGTGAGATACAACACATTTACATTATGATCTAGCTCAAGATTCATCCCAGTTACCCCATAAGAGGTATATTTAAAAATCAGCTTAAAGGCTAACTTTGGCCATGGAGATATTGTGGTTATTGCAGATAACTATGAATAATACGGAGATGAGATGGTGAAAAATTTAACAAAAAAAACCTTTGCGCTAAGCGCGTTAGTTGCAGCGAGCTTAATGACAAGTGGCGTGATGGCCAGTGACAAAACTGAGCCACGTAATGAAGTGTATAAAGACAAATTTGCGAAGCAATATAACAGCTGGCATGAGACCGCTGAAAGCAAAGATGTTGTCGATATGTTAGAGCAAGTGCCCGGTTTAGTGGTATTGTGGGCGGGTTATGGCTTTGCCAAAGATTACAATGCACCTCGTGGTCATATGTATGCGGTAACCGATGTGCGTAATACCTTACGTACTGGTGCCCCTAAGTCTGCTGAAGATGGTCCAATGCCGATGGCGTGTTGGTCATGTAAGAGCCCTGATGTGCCTCGTATGATTGAAGAGCAAGGCGAAGATGGCTATTTCGCCGGTAAGTGGTACAAAGGTGGTGCAGAGATAGTCAATACTATCGGTTGTTCCGATTGTCATGAGAAAGGCTCGGCTAAGTTACGCCTGTCTCGTCCGTTTGCCGAACGAGCCATGAACACCCTAGGCACCCCGTTCGATAAAGCGTCTAAAAAAGATAAGCAATCTATGGTGTGTGGTCAGTGCCACGTAGAGTACTACTTCGAAAAAACACAAGATCGCAAAGGCTTTGTTAAGTTCCCATGGGATATGGGCACCACAGTTGAGCAGATGGAAGTCTACTACGATAGTATGGACTTTACCGATTGGACCCATGCCCTATCGAAAACTCCTATGCTTAAAGCCCAGCACCCAGGTTATGAAACTTGGCAGCTTGGTGTACACGGCAAAAACAATGTGACCTGTACCGATTGTCACATGCCTAAGGTTACCAATGCCGAAGGCCGTAAGTTTACCGACCATAAAGTGGGTAATCCATTTGATCGCTTCGAAGAAACCTGTGGCACCTGTCATAGCCAAAGCAAAGAGTTCATGGTTAACCTAACCGAAGAACGTAAAGTGAAAGTGGCCGATTTAAAGGCGCGTGCTGAAGCTCAGTTGGTTAGAGCTCACTTTGAAGCCAAAGCGGCGTGGGACGCTGGTGCTAGCGAGACTGAAATGAAGCCTATCTTAATGGATATCCGTCATTCACAGTGGCGCTGGGATTATGCCACAGCCTCTCATGGGGTGGCGGCTCATGCACCGGATGAAGCCTTACGTGTATTAGGTACCGCAGTTGATAAAGCCGCCGATGCCCGTATTAAACTGGCACAGTTATTAGCGGTGAAAGGGGTTAAGCAGCCGATTGCGATCCCTGATGTATCGACTAAAGCCAAAGCCCAAGCGGCGCTCGGTATGGACATGAAAAAGATGAACGCCGACAAGGAAGAGTTCAAGAAAACCGTACTGCCTAAGTGGGACGCCGAAGCTAAGCAGCGTGAAGCAACGTACTAAGCAAGTGATATAGCCAAGCCGTGAGTGAGCCTTTGCGTCAGTAAGCCAGTAGTGCTTCTCTAACGGTTTGTTTTAAGTCATCACACTAAAAAGCCCTGGTATTTAACCAGGGCTTTTTGTCATATTCTGCCCGTTGCCGAGATAGGCCTGTCCCTTGAGTACAAACTATTTAATCATCTTTAGTAGGGCCCTAAAGCGCTCGCCGCTGGCTTCGCGCTGCAGTTCAAACAGTAAAGACTCACAGTTGGTCACCTTCGCGCCATACTGAGTCATCATCTGAATGCCCAGCTGCTTATTTTCAGCACTGCGTGACGATACCGCATCGGCAACAACGTTCACCTGATAACCATTATCGAGCAGACTGCGACAGGTTTGATAGACACAGATATGGGTTTCAATGCCCGCCATCAGCACTTGTTTGCGCTTGGTGCCTTCCATTGCGTGGCGAAAGGCCTCGGTATACCAAGCACTAAAATGGGCTTTGGCGATTGGCTGGTGGTGCGGGGCCAGCAGGGCCTGTAATGCTGGACTCGTGGTGCCGAGTTTCTCGGGTAGCTGCTCTAGCCAGACAATGGGGATGTCAAACAGCTCTGCCGCTTTGATCAAGGTGGTCAGCTTGTGCTCTAAGGTATCGGCTTGATGCATCATCTGGGCAAGCTTGCCCTGCACATCGACAATCAATAACACACACTCCTGTGGTTCTAACATAGTCATCTCCTCCCATGGTTGGTTTTCTATCATACCTAGGATAACGCCATAACCAATCGGTCATAAGTCGAATAGGCGGGTGCTTGTTTTTTGTGCATCGATACGGTGCACGCACCAAAACGGTGCAATAGTGGCCGGGTAATCTCTGGGTGTAAAAAATAAGTTTCTGATTGTTAAGGTTTTGTATTGTTGGCCTGATGATTGAATTGTCTCTTGCATTACCACATTACAATCACGAGCCGGAGGCTGGAATGAAACTAATCAGTGCAATTATCAAACCCTTTAAATTGGATGATGTGCGAGAAGCCATCGCAGGGATGGGGATAGAGGGCATGACAGTCACCGAGGTGAAAGGATTTGGGCGCCAAAAAGGCCATACCGAACTCTATCGCGGCGCTGAATATCAAGTCGATTTTTTACCTAAGGTTAGACTCGATATCGCCACTAAGTCCGAAAATGTTGAACACTTGATTGAATCTATCGTGGCGGCAGCGCGAACGGGCAAGATAGGTGATGGCAAAATTTTTGTGACAGATTTAGATCAGGTTATCCGTATTCGTACGGGCGAACTCGATAACGAAGCACTGTAAGGGGATAAGACAATGGAAGAACTAAAGGCATTAGGTACCACGGTGACCGAGTTGCGATTCGCACTAGACACATTTTACTTTTTAATTTCAGGTGCACTGGTGATGTGGATGGCGGCAGGGTTTGCCATGCTAGAAGCGGGTTTGGTGCGCTCTAAAAACACCACTGAGATATTAACCAAAAACGTCTGTTTGTACTCCATCGCCTGCATCATGTACTTAATTGTGGGTTACAACATTATGTACGTCGATAACACCGAAGGCGGCTGGCTGCCCTCGTTAGGCGCACTGATTGGCTCACAAGCGGGCGATGCCGACCATGCTTTAGAATCGGATTTCTTCTTCCAAGTGGTGTTTGTGGCGACAGCCATGTCTATCGTCTCGGGAGCGGTCGCTGAGCGGATGAAGCTTTGGTCTTTTTTACTCTTCTCTGTGGTGATGACGGCGGTTATCTATCCCATCGAAGGTTACTGGACATGGGGCGGTGGCTTCCTGTCTGAAGCGGGCTTTGTCGACTTTGCTGGCAGCGGTATTGTGCATATGGCTGGCGCGACAGCAGCTATTTCTGGGGTGTTACTGCTCGGTGCACGTAAAGGCAAGTATGGCCCTAACGGTCAGGTAAACCCGATCCCTGGGTCTAACTTACCCATGGCAACCTTAGGTATGTTTGTGTTGTGGATGGGCTGGTTTGGTTTTAATGGCGGCTCGCAGTTATTGGTATCGGACATGGAGAACGCCTCGGCTGTGGCCAAGATTTTTGTTAACACCAACTCGGCTGCCGCGAGCGGTGCCATCGCAGCGCTCATTGTGTGTAAGATGGTGTGGGGTAAGGCTGATTTAACCATGATCCTCAATGGCGCCTTGGCTGGTCTCGTCGCCATCACTGCCGATCCGTTATCGCCTTCATTGCTATTAGCTGGTGGTATCGGTCTGTTTGCCGGTGGCATAGTGGTCTTCTCTATTGTGATGTTTGATCGCATTAAGATAGACGATCCTGTGGGCGCAATCTCGGTGCACGGTGTGGCTGGATTATTTGGTTTACTCTTGGTGCCGCTATCGAATGCCGATGCGACCATAACAGGGCAGTTACTTGGGGCGGCAGTGATTTTCGCTTGGGTATTTACTAGCTCATTTGTGGTCTGGTACGTACTCAAAGTGACTATGGGGATCCGAGTCACTGAAGAGGAAGAGTACAATGGCATGGATGCATCTGACTGTGGTATCGATGCTTATCCTGAGTTTGTCTCGCTCAAGAGTGCCAACTAATCTCGATCATGCAGGCGCTTAGCTAATGTTAAGCGCTGAGTGTAAGTAAATCATGATGATAGCTAACATCGTTTAAGTGGTCGTCATCGTTGGCGTACAAGATGATATTTACGGGGCCATTGCAGTAGTGCAGTGGCCTCGCTTTTATGTATGATGTGGACACACTCTAGGCGTCTATTGCGCCATACTGTCTATGGCCAATGGCGAGTTAATTGCGAGGAAGACCATGAACATTGTGCGAGTCAGTCTCTGCAGCCTCTACATCAGTCTGCTCTCTATCGGTGGTTTGTCTATCAGTAACAGCTTTGCTGGCGAGGTGGTGGTGCGTAAGTCCAGTGAGCCTTTCGATGCATTTGCGGTGCGAGACCAAGTGTTGCAAGACCATCAATGGCGAGAGGCGCTGCGAATGCAGCAACAGCTCATTATTTTACGCGCCTTGCCACTGGGCTGCGTACTGGTGCCAACGCCTTATCGCTACTTTCATTGTGGTGCCCATTTCTATCGGCCTTATCGTGATGGTGAATCCAATGATGAGCTTTATATTGAGATTGACCCACCTGAAGCCAGTCAACATTAATATTTAGTTATCCTTTGGTGCGGTAAAAGAGGACTGGTTTAGGCTCAATGATATGGAGTCGTTATCTGAGTGTGCCTGAGCGCAAAAAAGGCTTCCGAAGAAGCCTTTTTTAGAGGAAATTCATTAAGCTAAAGCTTATTTGTGTTCAACCGCCAGATAGTTAATAAGGTCAATCAACTCACCTAGGGTACGTACTTGGCCTAAATTGACCGCATATTTATCATTAACGATAAAGGTCGGTACGCTTTGAATGCGAAACTCACGTTGCTGCGCACGCCACAGGTTAATTTTATCGGTCACCGCTTGGCTATCGGCAAGGCTATCATAGTTGCTGACGTCGATGCCGTTGGCGCTAAACACCTTTTTGATATCATCACGGGTATTGATTTCTGGCTTGTCGTGAGCGCTGTGATCATGGTCATGGCTGTGACCGTTGGCACCTTCTTCACCTTGAATGGCGGCAAACATAGCGTGGATCATCTTGTCTTCAACGTTAAGCTCTTGGATAACCGCCAGAGAGCGCATCACTTCGGTGCCAATATCGCTATTCATAAAGTCTACATGCTTACTGTCGAAGCTGACGCCAGGTTTAAGGTTCGCCTTGATGTCGCCTAGGTACTGGGTTTCCATATTGAAACAGTTATGGCAGTAAAAAGAGTAAAACTCGGTTAACTTTGGCTCGGTGCTTGGTGCCTTGTCTGATACGACAGTGAAATGCTTACCTTCGATAAACTGTGCGGCAAAACTGCTTAATGGAGCAATGGCTAGAGTCAGTGCTAATGCGATATGTTTGATCATAGTGTCCTCAAATGACAGCGTGCTGCTTAATAGTAATTAACATAAAAAATGTAATATTTTTAGCATAATAGTTAAAGCTTAAGTATGACTTAACGGCGCTTAAGAAACAGTGCCCACAATGTGACTTAGCTTGTATATTGAAGCGGCGTTTTACCACTTTTCACGTAAAGTTTGCCAAGCCTCACAAACTTGTCGAAATTTGGCGACATCGCCACCTTGACGATCCGGATGCCATTGCAGGGCTAAGCGACGCCATTGTTTGCGTATCATCTTACTGGTGGCGTTGTCATCGAGCTCGAATACGCTTAAGGCTTGGCGCTTGTGCATTGCGTTGGGGTTGGCGCCAATATATTGCTCATAGCGATGCCAAAATGATTCGAGTATCTGCTGGATCACATTGGCACTGGTGTCATAGTTGTGCCAATCCATGTAGTAATCACGCAGTGAGTCGTCTTCACATAATTGCTGGTTGAGATCGCTTGGCACTCGCCTAAATATTTGGATTTGCATCGATTTCACCTGCAGCCAGCTGTCAGGCAGTAACATCTGTTGCAGTTGAAACAGGGCATTCATGAGTAGGAAGTTTTGTTTAAACAGGGCTTTTTGTGGGTCGCTGTCGAGATCTTGCATCAGGCCCTGTTGTTGCAATTTGGCCGCGAGATGATGCACTTTCCAGCTGTGTGGCGTGCTTTGCAGTAGTGAGAGCAACGGCCAGATAAGCGGATTATCACCTTTAATCGAAGCGGTCGTTGCCACAGCGTGCTTGGCTTCAGAATTAGCATCGAGTGAGGCTGGGTCTTGGGGGTGTTTCGCTAGCAACATAGGGATCATCCATAACCAATGATAATTTTTACTATGGCAATAGCAAAGATGGAACGCAAGCCTTTAATGGCGCGCCCATTATGTGCAGGCGCGCCATGGCTCAGGCTTAAATCTCGGTGAACAGTTCACTTAACGGTAAGCGTGACTTAGGCAGCTTAGCGTTAAAGTCCTCTTCGCTGTGATGGCCAAGTGCGACCACTACCGAAGCGCAATAACCTTGGGCTGGTAAGTCCAGCAGTTGGTTAAGTTTAGTCACATTAAACCCTTCGATCGGGCAGGCGTCGATATCGAGTAAACTGGCGCCAAGCAGCAGGGTGCCTAGCGATAGATACACCTGCTTTTCCATCCAATGCTGGGCATCTTTGAGTTCGACTCTGTGCATATTGGCAAAAAAGGAGCGCCCAGCATGTTGCCCTTGCTTGGCCTCGTCGTTAGCAAAGCGGCCATCGCTCGCTTCTTGCTCCAGTAGCCTTTGCAAGTGCGCTTCATCCATACTTGTTTTGGTGCACAGCACTAATACATGAGACGCATTGAGGATTTTCTCTGTGTTAAAACCAAAATCACTGGTGGCTTGGGCAATGGTCGCCTTGCCTTGCTCGCTGGCGGCTAACACAAAGTGCCAAGGTTGCGAGTTGGTCGACGATGGGCTGAGTCTGAGCAACTGTTTTAACTCATCAATTTTCTCATCGGCGATCTTTTTAGTGGGGTCAAACACCTTAGTGGTATAGCGTTTGTTGGCAAAAAAACTGATTGGCTGCATGCAGGTTATCCTATGTGCGAGCAATGAACGATGTGGCGATTCTACGCCAGTCACCATTCAATGAACATGGTGTAAAATCACAAATATTGGCAAAATTATATTGATGATAGGCATCATATGTAACGCATGGCTGAGTGTCATCGATGGGCTGATTGGCAGCTTGTCGATAAGCGCTGAAAGTGTGGTTCACTTTTTGTCATGTTATGCTGCCAGCTTATGAATCGTTATTTAGGTTAAGAGGTATTTTTGTCTACTGAATCTGCAGCTCAATCGCAGCTAAAAATAGCCAGTTTTAATCTGTTCAATTTTATTGCGCCGCCAGATGCCTATTACGATTTCAATAACATCTATACCGAGCAGCAATGGCAGCAAAAGTGTGACTGGATAACGGCTTATGTTAATCAATACCGTCCCGATGTGATTGGTTTTCAAGAGGTGTTTTCAACTGATGCGTTAAAGGCGTTGTTAAACGCTGCCGGGTATCCCTATTTTGCTGTGGTCGATACCCCAGAGGTTGAAGATGAGTTTATCTATCGCAGCCCTGTGGTGGCCTTGGCCTCTAAATACCCGATAAGCGCCATTCATGCCTGTAGTGCCGCCCCTGAATTTGCTTCATTATTGGGGCTCAGCGCCGAATTTGCATTCAGTCGCACACCGGTGCGGGCGACTGTGGTGCTGCCTGATCTGGGGCCATGCGATTGTTATGTGGTGCATTTTAAATCTAAACGCGGCCAGTTCAGTGTGGAACAAGCTCAAGAGCTGCTTGGTGTTGCCCCGAGTGCGATGCAAGCCAGTTTTGCCATCGAGGCTGCAGCCAAATGGAGCGCCGCTATCGTGCGCGGGAGCGAGGCGAGCCTGCTGCGTTATGCGATTGCCGAGCGGCGCGCCGTCACGGCTTACCCGGTGATCTTGATGGGTGATTTTAACGATACCTTGCATAGCGGCGTGCTATCGAGCCTGGTCAGCACGGATACCCGCTTAATTGCCAGTTATGGCGAGCAGGGCTTTGACGATTACCGCTTGCACGATGCCTATCAGTTATTTGAGCAATCCCATTACAGCGTGACAGCCGTTGCGCGGCCTGCCACTCACTACCATTTAACCCAAGGGGCGGTGATAGATTACATCTTACTGTCTAATGAGTTTGACCCCCATAACGATCAATGCCTGGCAGAAGTTGAGCACTACCACACCTATGATAGGCACTTGCTTAACCCTGAGTATGCCCGCGACAGTCATAGCACAGATCATGCACCTGTCATGATCACCTTAAAGATCAGGCAGTAAACTCGTTTGTCATCTTACAGGTTATAGGATAGTTTGAGCCTATTGACTGGGGCATAATGCTGGCGCATGGCGAGATAAAGGATACAGAGAATGCTTGACGCTATTTGTCGTATGGATAAGTTATCGCAAACCGTCTATTCGGTATTTCAGTTTCAACGCCTCGATGAGGCGGAGGTTGAACGCTTGCGTCAGCACCTATATTGCCCTGCCTGTGCTGGTAAGGCGTATTTTCGTAAAGCCTCTAAAGATGGTAAAGCGGCCTGCTTTGGCTCGCGTTATCATCAACTAGATTGCCGCGAATTTAAGCCCAGCGCCAGCCGCCAACGTGAAGAGCAAGATGCCAGCGAGGTTAACCAGCTTATTGTCGACAGCGATGCGCTGCGAATCGACTTCTCGAAACGCGCATCAAGTCATAGCACTAAGGCAAAAACCGCAGCAACGCAAGCAACGCCAGCGACGGCAGAGAACCGGGTTTCTGAGCCAGCAGCACCAATGCCCCAAACGGCTCATTCGCCCATCACATCACCAGTTCAAAAGAGTACGCCAACGCCCAATGAGGCTAGCGCATCCACGCCCGATAAACGCATCGCCCGCGAAGGGTTAGAGAAACTGTTACACAGTTTATTGCGTGGCAGCGAGCTGGCCAGCTCAGATTTGTGGGTGTATACCGATGACAAGTATCGTTGGCGCGCTAAAAATCTGTTTGTTAATTTTAGTCAGGCTAGCCCCACAGACAATGGGGCGCCGCGTATGTATTGGGGCACGATTTCTCATACCGATAAGGCGATGCTCTGGCTTAACCCTGCCGACTGTAAAGATGTAGGGATCCCAATGGATGGTTTTAAAGAGGAATTACAACAGCGTTTTGCTATTGAACATCGCCGCGATCTCGAAGGGGCTGGGATCATCTTATTTGGTAAGTGCTTTTGGAATAAAGATAAAACCCGCAAGATCATTCAGCTATGGAATCGCGATATCAGCCGAATGCACATCTCGCTCGCCGAAGAGGAATGATTATACGAGCCTGGCCTATGTTGCATTCATAGGGTTACTGGCCTATGCGACCGAGTCGACGCCTTAGTCTATCGCCAAATTGGTATAAGCCCAGTCCGCCGAGCACCAAGCCCGCACCTATCACCAGTGCTTCGGTTATCGCCTCTCCATTGAGTTGTGCCCCCAAGGCCATGGCAAAGACCGGGGTGATAAGTGTTACTAATGCCACAGTGCTGGCGTTTAGGTGCTGCAAAATATAAAAGTAAGCCACAAAGCCGATAAGTGAACCAAAAACCCCCAAATAAGCTATGGCCGCGATGGAACGCACCGACCAAGTATCGATAGGTAAGCTGGCATCAAAGAGTAACCAAGCCAGCGCAAATAATGGCGTGGAAAAAAGCAAGGCTCCCACGGTACTCGCAATGGGATGAATGGCAATGTGGACGGTTTTAATTAATACGCCGCTAAGGCTAAATAACAACACGGCACATAAGATAAGACTTAGGCCAATCCAGCTGTCACTGCCTAGTGCCAATTTAGCCGAGCACACCACTCCTAAGCCCGTAAATGCCAGCAGTAATGCCAGTATACGCATGGGGCCAAACTTGGGTTCGTTCAGCAGCTTCTGTGCCAACAGCCCAGAGATCAATGGCGACAAGCCAAATATTAACGACATGGTGCCCGAAGGCAGATAACGAGCGGCAAAATAACTGAGTAACATGCCGCCAACGATACCGATAGCAGAAAAACCATAGAGCTTAAAGGCGATGCGATTCCAAGGGAGACGGATCTTAGTCATCATAATAATCAGCAAGCCAAGCACCAAAGCGATTAGCATGCGCAGTAAGACTGCCATGGTCGGATGAACCGACTCGCTGCTCCATACAATACCAAGAGGCGTAGTTGACCAGATAAGCACTACCGCTAAAAATGATATTGGTACAAGTTTAGGTAAAACGGCTTGAGATGACATGGTGAACAACGCCCTATGACGATGATTAAGCAATCGCTGATAAAGGCCGATTTTGACTGAGTTGCGCCGATATTGCTATTAAGGAATATCGCCACTGGCAAAATAATGATGATAACAAGGTGACTTAGCCCCGTTTGTGGTAAAAGTTTGTTATAACCGTTTGTTATTAAATGGTAATAACAAATCTGACGGTGTTTACGCTAGCAACTTAATCATTTAGACGGGGTGTAATGGCGAGTTGGTGCTCGGTATAGCAGATAAGGCGGGTGGCAGTGCAGCCCTTATTTTATCCTAGGTATTTGCTGATGCTGATGAACTCATAGGAATAAACAGGCTTAAAAAGTCAAAAAGGGCAACGCCCCTTAGCATTTGCCCTTTTTGTTGTTTGCGGTTGTATGATCCTTTGCCTTTTTTAGGCTTCTCAGTGCGCATTCTAAATAACTCACTGGTGACGATAGCTTTTAAGGCGTTGTCTTTGATGACGCCACGGCCACTATCATGGGGTATCGTGCGTCGATGATTTTTTTTACTCATCTTGTCTCCTCTTTATCCTAATGAGCGATTCAAAACTGAATCCGATTAGCGGTTGTCAGTACTGAATAACACTATCGCTTAACGCGCTCTCATCAAGCAGCAACAGCTCTTGCTACCTAAGAGTGGCGCTCAGCCTGCGCATATTTGCGTCTTGGCTAAGCTGCGCAATATTACGCCTATTTTTTAGATAAAGTAAAGCCCATTTCTAGCGATTTTTAGTCATTATTTTTATCACTTGAGTGGCGTCTGTGGCGCTGGTTCGCCGCGGCGCTACACTTAGACTGTTGAGCGTGTCAGGCAGGCTTGATATTGACCCATTATTTAAGGAGTGAATATGATAAAAATTAATGGATTTATAGGTTTAGTTTTTTTGCTGTTTACCCTGCTGGGGGGCTTAATGTTAACGCAGGCCAATGCTGAAGGACTGGCGCCGCCGTCCAGTGGTGCCCAGCAGATGGCGGGTGCCAAGGGGGTGTTTGCCTTCACCCCAGCCGACTGGCAAGCAGGCGAAACCACTTGGTGGCTCGACTCCGATGGGGTGGCGCCTGGTGTGGCGGGTTGTCATATCGGCATTGATGAGGGTGGCAATGCCAATGGGCGTATGTTTGGCGAAGCCTGCCTAACAGATGTGGTATTGGTGGAGTCAAACCCAGGTAAAGGGGTGGTTCATGCTCACAGTAACGATACTGGCCACCCCGATCAGTTTGATTGCCTAAAGTGGTGTAAGGCGAGCGGCAGTAACACTGGTCGCTGCGAGATCGCCAGTGCGCCACCGTGTGAGCAATCAGCGAGATGTGTCTGCCAATAATCTAGCACTTACCGCTGAATTTGCCTGCGGTGACATATGAATAGCGGCCACAGCAGTACAACTGACTTACGGCCCATTGGTAGGGCTTTTAGCTTAATTATGACTAAATTAATTCTCGCTTAAATAAAGGCTCGTATAGTGTGTAGCAGTTTCACCAATTGGCACTTATCGAGGGGGTAGTGATTTATGAATAACGTATTGAATCTAGTGCTTGCTGTATCGGCGTTGTCACTATCGGCCTGCGGGTTTGTGGGCGATGATAAGGCGCAAATTGAGCAAGCATGGTTAGCGCAAGATCAGCAATTAAAAACCGTAGTAGAGCAGATCCGCGCTCAAGGTATTGAAACTGTTGCTCAAGGTGCGGCGGCTGGTTCGGTAGCACAGTGCGTGGCGAGCCAGCTGTCAAAGGATCCACTGGGTCAGTTAGTGAGCGTCGAAGGAGCGCTGGTGGAGCAGGCGAAAATAGCTGAGTTAATGACACAGTTACAAGCTGCTATGGAGCAAGAGGTGAGTTTTTCGCAGCTATTTGATCTGTTGCAGCAAGGGGCCGACTTAGCCGCTTATGCATCGGCATTGGTTGACCAGCAAGGACTAGAGCAGGCATTGCAAACGGTAGAGCAGTTGGCACGCTCGGGCGGTGAATTTGCCACCCAAGATTTAGGTGCGCATTTTCAGCAGTTGCTACAGGAGTGCCAACAAGGCTAACTCATCGTTATTTCTAAGTTCATGGTGCTAAGGGATCGATTTCTAATTCATGGCGATAAGGGATCGATCGCTGCGCGCCGGGTCGCGTGACTGCGATGGCTGCGGCTCGGTGGGCAAATTTCACCGCCGCATCTATGGTATACCCTTCACTTAATGCCACCATTAAGGCGCCATTAAAGGTGTCACCAGCTGCCACTGTGTCGATAGCATCGACCTCACAGCCAGGCAGTAAGCCACAAAATTCATCACTGCTAATGTAGGCTCCTTGTTTACCTAAGGTGATGATCACTGTTTTCAGCCCTAATTGGTGCATCAATTGCGCGGCCAGTTTGGCGCTGGCACCATCGGTGACTTCTATGCCGGTTATTGCCTCTGCCTCGGTTTCATTTGGGGTAATAATATCCACTAATTGAAACAACTCTTTGCTTATCGTTCTTGCAGGGGCTGGGTTTAGTATGGTGCAGCAGCCTTGATATTTGGCTAGCTTTAGAGCATTTAATACGCTGAGTACTGGGGTTTCTAACTGCACCAATAACCAATCGGCGGCCTCGATAAGCGGCTTATGGCGTAATAGGGCGTCAGGGGTGAGTGTGGCATTAGCCCCTGGTGAGACACCAATCATGTTTTCACCATTTTTATCGATAAAAATCATTGCATTACCTGTTGAGGCTTTTGCTATTTGGTGCACCCCATCGGGATGGATACCATCGCTGAGCCAAGCATTACAGAGTTGCTGCCCCGCCACATCCTCTCCCACATGGCAGATAAAATCGACCCGAGTGCCAGGCTGAGCAAGGCGGGCGCTGGCCACGGCTTGATTAGCGCCTTTGCCACCATATTCGAGGCGATAATCACGGCTCATTAAGGTTTGTCCAGACTCGGGCAGGAAATCGAAATTCATCACATGGTCAACATTGGCGCTGCCTAAGATAAGGAGTCTGGTCATGATTATTGTCCTAATAATGAGTGGTTTTTCTAATAAAAAGGGGCGTAGGCCCCTTTAATATGAGTGACCTATTGATTGTACGCGGTTAAACATTCCACGATAAGGTCGACAAAGCCTTGTCGGTCCATATCAAATAGTACGGTGGCATTGGCGGGCTTACCAGTTAACTGGTAGCGGTCGACGACCGTCATGCCCTGAGTGTACTCACCTTTGGTTTCCACACCTACCCAACATTCTTGGGCGCTAAACAGTTCAGGTTTTAGCAACCAAGCGATGGTGCAGGGATCATGTAGCGGTGCACCGATAAAGCCCCACTTAGGATCTCTGTGATAGATCATAAAGAAGTCGAGTAACTCGGCAACACATTGCGCCACTGGATTAGGTATTTGACGAATACGCTCAACATCTTCATCCATGATCTGGGCTTTATGGGTTACATCTAGCCCACACATGGTGATGGGGATGCCTGACTTAAACACCATATCGGCGGCTTCTGGGTCAACAAAAATATTAAACTCGGCAGCTGGGGTCCAGTTACCGACACCCGCAGCACCGCCCATCAATACGATACGTTCAATCTTGCTGTGCAGCTCAGGGTAGTTAGCCAAAAACAGGGCAATATTGGTTAGTGGTCCCGATGGAATGAAGGTCACAGGATCTTTGCTTTGGCGGACTTTTTCGGCCATCAACTCAAGGGCGTTTTGCTCAAGGGCGGCAAAGCTAGGCTCGGGCAGTTGTGGGCCATCGAGACCACTTTCACCGTGCACGTTGTCGGCAATAATTAGCTCTCGTGCTAATGGCTTAATGGCGCCGCCTGCAACGGGGATGTCTGAACGATTAAGCAGTGTCAGCATGCGTAGTGCATTGTTAAGGGTTTTATCTGGTGTTTGATTGCCAGCACTGGTGGTCACAGCCAAGGGATTGAGCTGCTCGCTACTGAAGGCTAAAACTAAAGATATGGCATCATCATGGCCGGGATCGCAATCGAGAATGATCGGACGCGCGTTGGCGTTAGGGGTGATGGTTACGGTAGCAATGTCGATAGGGTTTGTTATTGGTTTTGAATGGGTCATTGTCATACTCCTTAGATTGACACCCAGAGGAGAGTAGCATGCCAATAAAACTTGTCACCAACGAAGAGAAGAAATTGTGATTAACCTAAAGCCAACATTATGGCGACATGCTCTGGTTGAATTCACCATAGGCAATATTTAATTATGCATCTTAGCTAAATATGCAACAGCAAAAGACCAATAATCTAAGTGCGAATAACTTTTAGTTATATCTTTTACTTTCAGTAGTTTAAATTATTCCTGTCAGCATGGACGATTATTTTTTTAATCAAATAAGTATTTGTTATTGACTCACCGGCCATAGAGGATTATTTTGCCGCCGATGTTTTAACTAAGGTGCAAAAATGGCATTGACCATCATCTCATGGTTAGTGGTATGTCCATAATAAAGCAGCAATTAAGCGTTGTTGGAATAATAACCAATTTCGCCTAGTGAAATTAGTTTGCCGTATTGGCTCAATTTAAGAAGGACCTTAACGCATGTCTGAAGCGACAGCCTTAAGTCTTATCCCACCTGTGGTGGTTTTGGTGTTAGCTATTTGGTTACGCCGTCCAATTCTCTCATTAATTATCGGGTCTTTAGTGGGGCTGGCGATGTACCAGCCGAGCGATGTACTCAATAATATTTCGACGATCTCCCTTTCTGTGATGGCAGATGAGACCATAGGTTGGTTGATTCTGGTGTGCGGTGGATTTGGTGCCTTAATCAGTTTGCTGGTGAAAACCGGCGGCTCGATGGCATTTGGCCGCCATGCGCTTAAGTTTGCTAAGGAACCGAAGTCATCACTGTTTATGACCTTTATCTTAGGCGTGGTGATTTTTATTGATGATTACCTCAATGCCTTAACGGTTGGCTCGACCATGAAGCGGGTTACCGATAAGTTTAAGGTATCACGTGAGATGCTGGCCTATGTGGTTGACTCAACCGCTGCGCCGATTTGTGTGTTAGTGCCGCTATCGACCTGGGCAGTCTTTTTTGGTGGCTTATTAGTCGACAATGGTGTGGCCAGTGAAGGCCAAGGCATTGCGATTTACATGTCGGCTATTCCATACATGTTGTATGCCTGGCTTGCGGTTGCCATGGTGCTATTGGTGATTTTGGGTATAGTGCCCGCATTTGGGCCGATGAAAAAGGCGCAACTGGCGGCGGCTCAGGGTGAACCTGCGCTAAAACAGACAGATTTTGAAGAGGTGCAAACCTCCGATGATTATGGGGTTAAAGCCATTGAAGAGGAGTTTAAACACGCCGACAACTTAGGTAAGCTGCACAACTTTTTTGTGCCTATCATACTGCTGGTTGCCTTTACCGTGTACTTCGATATTGATGTGCTTAAAGGGTTAATTGCCACTTTAGCGGTGACTTTGCCCTATTACGGCCTGCAACGTTTGATGCCATTGTCTGAGATGATGGACCAGATGATCGACGGTTTTAAGTCGATGCTGCCAGCCATTGGTACTGTTATCGCTGCATTTGTGTTTAAAGATGTGTGTGACAAGATGATGCTGCCACAATATGTGATTGGTAATCTCAGCGCCTTTATGACGCCACAACTCTTGCCTGCCGTGGTGTTTTTAACCATGTCGATATTGGCATTTGCGACGGGCTCAAGCTGGGGAATTTTTGCGGTATCTATTCCTATCGTTATGCCATTAGCACAAGCGGTAGATGCTAATATTCCCTTGGTGATTGGGGCGCTGTTATCGGCTTCCTCTTTTGGTAGCCAAGCGTGTTTCTATTCCGACTCAACGGTACTGGCAGCTCAAGGCTCAGGCTGTAACTTGGTGAGCCATGCGGTCACCCAGTTACCTTACGCGCTTATCGCTGCTGCGCTAACGTTTATAGGCTTCTTATGGTTAGCCTAAGCTAACGGGTTAGCTAAGTCGTTACATCAGCTTAGTCATAAAAGCGGTGTTGGAATCTATCCAGCACCGCTTTTTTATGGGCAATTTTTAGCTTCATTAGTGATGATTAAAACAAGCCTGCGTTTAACCATAGGTGGGTTAAGATGCTGGCCGCATAACCTAAGGCGATAACGGGGGTCCATTTTAAGTGAGCGGTAAAGGTGTAGATACCGCGAGCCTGTCCCATTAAGGCAACTCCTGCGGCACTGCCAATCGATAACAAACTGCCACCGACACCAGCGGTTAAGGTGACAAGCAACCATTGGCCTAAACTCATCTCTGGGTTCATGGTCAATACTGCAAACATCACCGGAATATTATCGATAATGGCCGACAACAAGCCGACGGTAATGTTGGCATAGGTGATGTCCCAGTGCTGATACATAAGCTCTGACACTAAGGCCAAATACCCCATAAAACCGAGGCCGCCAACGCACAACACTACGCCATAAAAGAACAGCAGCGTGTCCCATTCGGCCCTTGCAATACGGGTAAATACATCGAAGGGCACCACGTTACCTAGTTGCTCTAAGCGTTTGAGATTGTTTTCTCGCTCGGCCCGTTCGCGCGCCTTTACCACGGCTTGCTCAAATGTTTTACGCAGATAAAAGCCAAAAAACTGTAACAAGCCCAGGCCGGTCATCATTCCCAGTACGGGGGGAAGCCCCAAAAACGAATGACAGCACACCGCTGTGGCAATGGTCAGCAGAAACAGGCCGACAATACGCCGAGCGCCACGTTTCATGGTGACTTTCTCAACTGCAGCTTGCTCGGTTGTGTTAGCGATAAAAAAGCTCATTATCGCCGCGGGCAACAGATAGTTGACCAGCGAGGGTAAAAATAGCGCAATAAATTGCTCAAACTGCACCACCCCTTTTTGCCATACCATCAAGGTGGTGATATCGCCAAAGGGGCTAAAGGCGCCGCCAGCATTGGCGGCGATCACGATATTGATACAGGCGAGGGTAATAAAGGCACGGTTGTCGCCACCCACTTTCATCACGACCGCGCACATTAAAAGTGCCGTGGTGAGGTTATCGGCGATAGGCGAGATAAAAAATGCCATAAAGCCGGTTAACCAAAATACGCTGCGCAGGCTAAAACCACGGTTGATCATCCATGCGCGCAGTGCATCAAACAGCTTACGCTCCTCCATGGCGTTGATGTAGGTCATGGCTACCAGTAAAAACAGCAATAGTCCGGCATACTCGAGTAGGTTGTGTTTGAAAGCCGCTTCCGACAGTGCTGACATGCCATGGCCCACATAGATAAAGCCGATGATCCCCCAAATCAGCCCAGCTGCGACCAGTACCGGCTTGGACTTACGCAGTTGCAGCGCCTCTTCGCTCATCACTAATAAATAGGCCAAAATAAAAATGGCTAGCGCGACATAGCCACCCAAGGTGGCGGTGAGATCTAAAGTTGAGCCAGCTGAAGCCATAGTGCTGCTGGCCAGTGTGGCAGGGCTAAAGAGTATGGCAAGCAACAGCATGAGCTTAGCTGGCATCGGTGCAAGGTGCAGTTTTAACGCTTGAAATGGGTTCATCGAGAGTGCCCGTGGTTGGCTATTTAATTAAAAATTACCACACATGTCGCCAGATAAAGCTTGATAGAGTGCAAATTTATGCATCTTGGCTGCGGTTAAACTCATTGCTTGGTTGATCTTAGGTTGTAAATCGCAGGGCTGATCTTAGGTTGTAAATCACAGGGCTGTAAATTACAGATCTGTATATACATATACAGGGCGATGCCGGGCTAGCTGATAATCAGTTGCGTTGATTAGAGGGCTTGCTGCTTTAGGGCTTGCATTTTGCAGACTTGAGGGGGGATGGAGTCATCTATTTTGTATGTGATATCAGCGATTAATGATCCCCACAGGGAAAGGTATCACCTTTAAGTAAACCGGTGCGATGGGCTGTCCACCGCACCTGCAGATTTATGGCAATTGCGCTTAGTTACTAGCAATTTCGCCGAAGCGTCCTTGTTGATAATCGGCAATGGCCTGCTCAATTTCGGCTTGGCTGTTCATGACAAATGGTCCCATATGGACGATTTTTTCGCGAATAGGATCGCCGGCAAACACTAAGATTCCCGCCCCTTCATCGCCTGCTTGTAGCGACAATAAGCGTTGGCTATCAACTATTAAATACTGCCCCTGCTGAAAATGCTCTTGCGTATCTTGCTGCGTGCTACTGATACTACCTTGATACAGGTAAAGCCCAGCATATTGGCGATGACTCAAGTCGAGCTGCGCCTGCGCGTTGGGTGCCAGCATTAAATCGGCCACCATCCCTTGGCCAGCCAAACCTTGCACCGGCGCGCTGATGTGAGTGTCCATGTCAGCAAATTGCCAATCACCAGCCAGTGCCCGCAGCGTTGCGCCGTGGGAATTGGTGACTTCTGGATTGTGGGTATCGCTACTGTCACGATAAATTGCCGGACGCATCTTGTCTTTGGCAGGCATATTGAGCCAAATCTGAAAACCATGCAGGCCGTCGTTTGCATCGGCCAGAGGCATTTCAGAATGCACCACTCCACTGCCGGTACTCATCCACTGTACGTCACTGGCACGTATCGCCTTAACATTGCCTAGTTGGTCTCTGTGCTCGAAGCCGCCTTTACGAATATAGGTAAAGGTTTCAATCCCACGGTGGGGGTGAGGTGGGAAGCCGCCGATAAAATCTTGTTTATCATCGGACTTTATTTCATCTAGCATCAAGAACGGGTCAAACTTGGTGCGAGTAAAGTCGGCGACGCGACGAATGTTGACACCGTCACCGTCCATGGCCGGTAAGGCGTTATATTGACTTACTACTTTCATCATCTTCTCCAAATGGGGCGGCCAGTGAACATCACTATTGATGATAGTTGCTGATGTTGGCGATTGTGATCAAATCAGCATGACTGGGTTAACACGGCTTGTGTCAATCTTCAGGAGTGAAGGTTAACAACAAGATTGTCGAATAAAAATCGCTAAATAACGCTTATTTTATTCTAATTTATCGAATGAATAGGGTTGGTAATCGGTGCCAGCGGTGCCATTACCGGGTTATTTGGCATGTTCTTAATCTGGTTCCGTATCTTGCTTGCCTTTAAGTTTATGGCTTACGCATGGTAGGGTGGCCAATTGGGCGCATATTGGTGGCTTTGTCGCGGGCTCGCTATAGGCACAGCGTTGAAATCAAAGTTGATGTAAAATAATCCACTGCTGGGGATGATGAATGCGCAGTGGTGAAGATAGCCCGCTAGTGTAAGTCCTTTTTAAGGTGGCATAAGCCTCATCATCTGATGGGGATTTTTTCTGCATCAAGCAAAGCGGTTTAACATTCGCCCCCTTGGTTTTAATAGGGTAAACCGCAGCAGATGGGAAGATTTAGAGCCACTATAAGTCATCTATTTGGCACTTATTGGCTGTCAATGATAGCAATCTATTGAAATAATTATTTTTCAAATGGTTCGGCGCTAGGGTTCTTACGCTTTAATAGTGAAATGCTGTTCTCTTTATCAAACGGTTCGCGCTAAAATAGGATGAAATTTAGACCGAATTTGCCCCATTTAAATCACGGCTGGGAGTGACTCGGTAAAGGTTAAGCATAATGGATCAGGGCTGTCGGTGGGCTACAGATTATCATATTTGACTAACAGGTGGCATAAACCTATGCTGGTGTGGCTTGTTATTCTGATATTACAGTGCCTTAAGCTAAATACAGCCTTGAATTGAACACAGTCTTAAATTGAATATTGATTCAGATTGGTTCTAGCATATGGATATATAGACCATGAAAAAGATCGCCATAGACTTAGGATTAAACTTCGATAACAGTTTCGCTAAACAGCTTAGTGGCTTTTATGTCGCCTGCGAGGGCGATGTTGCGCCAGCACCTGAGTTGGTGAAATTGAATACGGCCTTGGCCAAACGCATCGGGTTAACCAATGAGGATGCTGCGCAGTTAGCCCAAGTGTTATCTGGCAGTGTGAGTCCGTTTGGGGCACTGCCTTTGGCGCAAGTCTATGCAGGGCATCAGTTTGGCGGCTTTACTCCGCAATTGGGCGATGGCCGCGCCCTGTTACTGGGCGAAGTGCTAGATACAGAGGGACTGCGCCTCGATCTGCAGCTAAAAGGTTCAGGGCCGACCCCGTTTTCTCGCGGTGGCGATGGCAAAGCTGTGATGGGCGCAGTGCTGCGCGAATATATCCTTAGCGAAGCTATGCATGCACTTAATATTCCCACCACCCGCGCCTTAGCCGTTGTCGCCACCGGCGAGTCGGTGAGACGCGATATGTTACAGCCAGGTGCAGTGCTGACCCGCATCGCATCGAGCCATCTGCGTGTCGGCAGTTTTCAGTTTTTTGCCGCTCGCGGTGAGCAAGACAAGGTTAAGCAGCTGGCCGATTATGCGATTGCCCGCCATTATCCTGAGCTCGCTCAGAGTGAGCACCCTTATTTAAACTTTTTACGTGCGGTGCGTAATAACCAGGCCAGCCTTATTGCCAAATGGTTGCTAGTGGGGTTTGTCCATGGGGTGATGAATACCGACAATATGACGATTAGCGGCGAGACAATCGATTATGGTCCGTGCGCATTTATCGACTATTACGATGCAGACAGTGTCTTTAGCTCTATCGATAGAGAGGGGCGTTATGCTTATAGCAACCAAGCGGCGATAGGCCAGTGGAATTTAGCACGCCTAGCCGAAACCTTGTTACCGCTTATCGATGAGTCACAATCTGTGGCAATCGAATTGGCAACGCAGGCGGTGACCGAGTTTTGGGATGTGTTTAAGCACCATTGGGTTAATGGCATGCGTGCCAAGCTAGGTTTATCTACCGAGGAGGTTGGCGATCAGGCGCTGGGCGAGCAGCTACTCGATGCGATGGCGGGGGAGAACGTCGATTTCACTAATCTGTTCCGCCAACTGGCAAGCGATTTAGCTCATCAACGCAATGACAGCCAAAAGCTATTTAACAATGCCGATAAGTTTAACGTTTGGCGCGGGCTGTGGCTGGCGCGTATTACGCAAGATCCGTTAACGATTGAGCAGAGCGTGATACTGACGAATAGTGTTAATCCCCTTTATATTGCCCGCAATCATCAAGTTGAACAGGCCATAGAAGCGGCGCAGCGTCACGGCGATTATCAACCTTTTGAGCGTCTAGTTAAGGTATTAGCCACGCCCTATACCCCGCAAGAGGGCGCCGAGGATTATGCCAAGCCTGCTCCCGCAAGCTTTGGTTCCTTTGTCAGTTATTGCGGCACCTAAAAGGGGTGTCTCAGGCGCCTTGCCGAGCGCGATTGGGGGACTGATTACCCCCGTTGAATGGTGATATCTGAGATATAGCCATGTTCGCTGGCGGTAAGCGCCTGTTTTAACATCCCCGCCGCTTCCTTGGCCGACATAAAACTAGACGTATCTAGTGTTTTACCGCTGCTCGGCCAAAAGTCGGTGTCCATGCCACCAGGATACACCGCGATAAGTTTCATCGGACTGTTTTTAAGCTCTAAACGTATCGATTCAATAAAGCCACGCACTGCCCACTTAGCAGCGCAATAAGTGGATTCGCCAGCTTTAGCGGCAAGGGCAGCGGTTGACATCACTATTACCACGTTGATTTTCTGATCTTTATAGCGTTTAACTAGCTCACGTACTAACAGTATGGTGGAGGTGACATTGTTCTCCAGTAATGTATTTATCTCTGTAGCTTGTTGAGTTTCGATGGCACCAAAATAGCCGCTGCCTGCGCAGTGGATCACAGTGTTTGGCGTGCAGGCAGAGAGCTTATCAAATAGCATGGCGACACTGGCTTCATTGGCCAAGTCGGCTGCGATAGGGTGGATATTGGTATGTTGTTCGCTTACGGCGTGTAGGCGCTCTGTCGAGCGACCACTAATGGTGACAGTGTGTCCCTCTTCGGCATATTGCGTTGCTAATGCAGCGCCCAAGCCACTACTGGCACCGGTTATTAAAATCATCAGTCTACTCCACTCTTTATAAAACACTAGGTTAAAAGTATTGGCCTAAAAGTACAGGGTTAGGGCTCGAGGAATCGGATTACGGCATTATCTCGACCATTATGCACATTATTGAGCGTTGAGGGTACAGATTAAGTGAGTCAAAAAAGAGAGTAAGACAGGTTTGCTAGGCTGCATGTTTTATCAGGTATAACGAAGGAATAAGATACGAGGGTAGCTAAGATGCTAGCCTAATAGACAAGAGTTTGCCAAACTGTTTAATACTGGTGTTTTTTATGTATTACAAAAACCAAAACAGCCAGTCAACATAACTTTTTTGTCAAAATAAACAGTGACTTGCGTCTCATGTTTAGCATCCAGATACACGATAGACTTAATCGGAAATTACCGTTTAACTTGCGGTAATGCTTACCCTATTATGACGGCCATTTAGCCATACAAAAGGTAGGTGTATTTTCATGATTAAGTTAACCCCTGTTGCCATAATACTTGCTTCTATATTATCCATGTCAGCCGCTTCGGCCAGTGAACCTATTGAGCCGATAAAACCTGCGGTGATCACTAACCCGGACAAAGTTGAACTCGGCAAGATGTTGTTTTTTGAGCCTAGACTCTCTATGTCGGGTTTTATCTCTTGCAACTCATGCCATAACCTCTCGACGGGTGGCGTCGATGCTCTGCCGACCTCGATAGGTCACCATTGGCAAGAGGGGCCAATTAATTCGCCGACAGTGCTTAATGCTGACTATATGCTGGCGCAGTTTTGGGATGGCCGCGCGGCCGACCTAAAAGCTCAAGCGGCAGGCCCTATTGCTAACCCTAAAGAGATGGCTTACAGCCACGAACTGGCGATAGATACCATCGCCTCTATGCCGGCTTATGTGGCGCGTTTTAATCATGTTTATGCCTCAGATGAGGTGAATATCGATCGCATTACCGATGCCATAGCCGCGTTTGAAAAAACCTTGGTGACACCCAACAGCCCGTTTGATCTGTATTTGACTGGCAATGCCGATGCCATAGATGCCGAGGCGAAAGCTGGCTATCAGCTGTTTAAAGATAAAGGCTGTGTTAGCTGTCATAACGGCCCGGCCGTTGGCGGCACCATGTACATGAAGATGGGGTTGGTGAAGCCATTTCATACCGACAATCCAGCACAGGGTCGCAAAGCGGTAACAGGTAATGAAGCCGACAAGTATGTCTTTAAGGTGCCAACGTTGCGTAATATCGAACTGACCTATCCCTACTTCCACGATGGCAGTGTGTGGACGCTTGAAGAAGCGGTCGACACCATGGCTGATATCCAGTTGGGACAAAAGTTAAGTGAAGATGAAATTAACCAGATGGTCGCGTTTTTAAAGACATTAACTGGCGAGCAGCCACAAATTGTCCTGCCGATATTGCCGCCATCTAATGCTAATACACCGCGCCCAGCTCCATTTTAAAACCATGTTTTATATATAGTACCGCAAGAGTAAGACAGTTGAAACAAGCCTGATAAATACATTGAGCAGGCTTGTTTTTTGTATTGAACTCCCACTATAACTTATAGGTTTTATTGTTTTTTCTATTTGTTATCTTTGGGGTTGATATTTTAATTTGTTTGTTTTAAAAGGTTTTTATTTTTTCATTGCTTTGATTTTATTATTATTGAACTCTACGTTAACTTTTGTTTAGTAATTTGATTTATTGAGTTTTATAGGCTAGTGTTAATTACTCATTCAATGAGTTTTAAAGGAGACGCAATGTATTTAAATGCTCCCTTCTCTATCCCATCTGCAAGGTTATTTTCGAATATCCTTTTATCTGTAAAAGTTAGCAATTTCTGATATCTCTGTTAATTTCAAATCAAAAGTATCATCGAGTTTATAAACGTAATATGAAGCAATTTATTCTGCTTCTTATCGTTATTTATAATTATTTTTATCGTGAAGGAGAACGCTATGAGTATGAAACAAGCATATGAAAAGAAATTACGGGCTCAATTGAACGAATGGAGCGCAGAGATAGATAAGCTCAAAGCCAAAGCAGACAAGGCTGAAGCCGAGGCTCAAGTTGAGTATTATGAAAAAATTGAAGAGCTACGGACAATGCAAAGGGATGTCGCTAATAAATTAATCGAACTCGAAGAGTCTAGTGATGATGCTTGGGAGGATATTAAGGCGGGTATCAATAGTGCGTGGGATTCACTCGATGGAGCACTGAAGTCAGCGGCGCAGAGATTCAAATAAGCGCAGGTGTTCGTTTTATCTGCACTTCGACTGGTAATCCTCCCATTTTTAACTGCAATTAAAAATAGAAGTTAGGCAGCCATCGAGGCCGTTCAAAATTCTGTGTCAGGCTAAGTTTAAATCTCTAGCACGCTGTCTAAACGTCCTTCAAAATAAATCGCTAATTGAGATAAACAAAGGCTCCAATTGTGAATGGGCATTGTCCATTTATTCGATGCGTTCAATATGCCAGTATAAAGTAGCTTCAACAAGCTATTTTCATTAGGAAAAGCGCCTTTAGTTTTGGTTAATTTCCTAAATTGACGATGAACTGCTTCCACCGCATTGGTGGTGTAAATCACTTTTCTGATGTGCTCTGGATACTTAAAGTAGTGCGATAAATTTTGCCACTTTCGGCGCCATGATTTGATAACTAATGGGTAAGCATCCCCCCATTTAACCTCCAGCTCATCTAACGCTAACTCCGCCGCTTCCTTGCTCACAGCGCGATAAACACACTTTAAATCGGCCATGAACGCTTTCTGATTTTTCGAGGCGACATACTTCATTGAGTTGCGTATTTGATGAATAACGCACAGCTGCGTCTCTGTGTTGGGGAAGATACTGGCGATGGCTTCAGGAAACCCTGTCAGACCATCAACACAGGCGATAAGGATATCTTTTACACCGCGATTATTAAGATCGGTCAGCACAGATAACCAGTAATTAGCCCCTTCATTTTCAGATAAATGCAGGCCGAGTATTTCTTTTTTACCTTGCATATTAAGGGCTAGTAGGGTGTACACCGCCTTGCTGATATAACGCCCGTCCTCTTTGACTTTGTAATGTATCGCATCGAGCCAGACAATCGGATAATGGCTGTCTAGTGGGCGCTGTTGCCAAGCCTTAAGTTCAGGAATGAGTTTGTCTGTGATAGCGTTAATGGTCGCGTTAGAGACATTAATGCCGTACATTTCTTCGACGTGCTGATTGATGTCACGGTAGCTCATCCCCATGCTGAACATCGACAGCACTTTGCGATCGATTTCATCGGTGAGCGTGGTTTGATTCTTTTTAATCAACTGAGGCTCAAAAGAGCCATTTCTATCGCGAGGTGTGTCTAACTCAAAGCTGCCAGAGGGATGCTTAATCGTTTTAGCCATCTTACCATTCTTGCGATTAGGCTGTTCATCCTGGGCCAAATGCTGCTCAAGTTCGGCTTGCAAGGCAGCTTCGGTAAGTTGTTTAATCAATGGGCCAAGAATACTGTCTTTGCCTGTGAGGCTTTTACCGGCTTGAAGATCTTTAAGGGCTTGTTCAAAGTTAAAAGGTTGAGTCATGTGTCATTCCTGTTTTTGTACAGTTTACTGAAATGACACAGAATTATGAACACTACCCAGCCATCAGTGGTGGCCTGCCGTTATTAGCTTTATGTGGTCTTTCATGATTGTAAAACCATAACCACTTAGTTGCATAGTCCTGCACCTCTTTAATTGATTCGAACAGGTACTTGCTGAGCCAACTGTACCGAATTGTTTTGTTATGTCGTTCGATATAAGCGTTTTGTTGTGGATTACCTGGTTGAATATATTCAATTCGAATATTCTGGCATTTAGCCCACGTTGTAAACTCAGTACTGATAAACTCAGGGCCGTTGTCACAGCGAATAACTGTTGGCTTAGCTCGATACTCAAATACCTGCTCTAGCGCTCTAATAACCCTTACAGCAGGAAGTGAAAATCCTGGTTCAATCACTAAAGCTTCACGCCGATAATCATCTATGACATTAAATAATCGGTAATTTCGACCATCTGATAACTGGTCATGCATAAAGTCGACAGACCATACTTGGTTAGGTTTTATCGGCTCTTTTAGTGGTTCCGGTGCATTTCGTTTGAGTCGACGTCTTGGACGAATACGCAGGTTCAGCGCTAGCTCACAGTAAATTCGGTACACTCGCTTATGATTCCATGGCTTGCCTTTTACATTACGTAAATAATCGAAGCACAGACCGAAGCCCCAATCACTTTCATCTTCGGTCAGCTTAATTAGCCAATTTGAAATCTGTGTATTTTCCGCCGATAATTTTGCTTGATAACGAAAGCATGTCTCACTGATAAAGAAAGCCGAGCAGGCCTTACTAATACTGATGTTGTGGTTAGCCACCGCAAACTGAGCGAGTTCTCTTCGCTCACAGGGCTTTACCACTTTTTTGCCATAGCTTCCTGAATGATTTCAGCTTTAAGACGCTCTTCTGCGTACATTTTTTTAAGTCGCCTATTTTCATCTTCTAGCTCTTTCATCCGAGCCATGAGTGATGCATCCATTCCCCCATATTTAGCACGCCATTTATAAAACGTTGCACTGCTCATACCGTGCTCTCGGCAAAGCTCAGGTGCGGGCGTACCAGCTTCAGCTTGCTTCAAAATCGTCATAATTTGACTATCCGTGTACCGCGACTTTTTCATATAGAACCTCCTGCGTTTAACTTACGAGAAAACTCTACTTTTAACAGCTGTTATTTTTCGGGGGGATTACCGTATTAGCCGCCGTAATGGGGATTTTACCGTTGAGTTATGTGCCAATGAGTTATGCACAGACCGATAATGACAAGGCGAGTGAAAAAACTTCGATTGAAGATATTAAGAAAGAAACCCAAGAGATGCTCAAAACGATTGGTGCATACAGTGCCGATAAGCGAGATAAAGCGGTGGAAGAAGTCAAAGCGAGCCTTGATAAGTTAGATAAGCGCATCGATGCGTTAGAGGCGAAGACAGATAAAAATTGGGATGAAATGAGTGCAACCGCGCGCCAAGATGCCCGCGAAAAGCTCAAAGCACTTCGTAAGCAACAGAATAAAGTTGCCCAGTGGTATGGCAGCATGAAATCCAGCTCAGCCGATGCATGGGATGAAATGAAACAGGGGTTCTCTGATGCCTATAAAGATTTGGAGAAGTCTTGGGAAGAAGCCGAAAAAGAGTTTGAGTCTAAAGAATAACTTGGCTTAAATAAGGTTACTTTACCCACCCCACAATTTGTTCGTGGGGTGGGTTTCTCACCCATCTAGATGATGGACTTGCGTCTGAGGCTCTAGTGGGCTTCCGATCCATAACAGATGCGACTTACCTCGGCCGTAAGGCCGTATGGGTTAGTGAGGCGAAGCCTCAGTACTAATGTTCAAACGAAGTTTGGGTAATCAAAGGAGTCAAGGTGATGACTCCACATCACTCCCCGTTAAACATCATAATCCAATACTGGTGCTAGCCAGCGTTCGGTTTCCTCGATACTCATTCCCTTACGTGCGGCGTAATCTTCCACCTGATCGCGGCCAATATTGGTCACGCCAAAGTAGCGTGATTGTGGGTGAGCAAAATACCAACCAGATACCGCGGCGGTGGGGAACATGGCGTAGCTTTCGGTGATATTAAGTCCAATGGTTTCATTTGGCTTAAGTAAGTCCCATAACAAGCCCTTTTCGGTGTGATCTGGGCAGGCGGGGTAACCCGGTGCTGGGCGAATACCTTTGTATTTTTCGCGAATGAGTGCCGTGTTATCGAGATCTTCATCGGCGGCGTAGCCCCAAAACTCTTTACGTACTCGCTCATGCATGCGCTCGGCGAAGGCTTCGGCCAGACGGTCGGCTAAACATTTGAGCATGATGGCGTTGTAGTCATCGTGGTTGGCTTCGAAACGGGCAATATGCTCGTCGATACCATGACCTGCGGTGACGGCAAAACCGCCCATGTAGTCGGCCACGCCTGAGTCTTTAGGGGCGACAAAATCAGCCAAACAAAAGTTATCGTTGCCTACGCGCTCTATCTGCATCCGCAGGTGGTGGGTCGTCATCTCCACTGTTGTGCGGGTTTCGTCGGTGTAGAGCTCAATGTCGTCATGGTTAACGGTATTGGCAGGGAACAGGCCGATAACGGCTTTGGCGGTAAGCCATTTTTCGTCGATGATCTGCTTAAGCATGGCTTTGCCATCGGCGAATAGCTTACGGGCTTCTTCACCGACCACCTTGTCGTCCAAGATTTTCGGGAAATGGCCATGCAGTTCCCAGCTACGGAAAAACGGGGTCCAGTCGATACGCTCGACTAAGTCTTCCAATGGGTAGTCATCGAACACCTGACGCCCTAGTTGATTAGGGACAAATGGGGTGTAATTGGCCCAATCGTGCTGGCAGCGGTTGTCGCGCGCGGCGGCAATGGGGATGATCTGTTTGCGTTTTTCTTGTGAGTTACGCTTGTCGCGCATCATCTGATATTCATCATAGGTGGCATCGATAGTGGCTTGACGCGTCTCATTGCTGATAAGTTTCGATACCATAGGCACGGCGCGTGATGCGTCGGCAATATAGATGGCGCCCGTTGGGGCGTGGGGCGCGATTTTAACCGCGGTATGAATTTTCGAGCAGGTCGCGCCGCCAATGATCGACGGGATAGTAAGCCCCGCCTTATGGAAGGCTTTAACGTTGTGCACCATCTCATCGAGACTCGGGGTGATTAAGCCTGACATGCCGATGATATCGACATTTTCCGCCTTGGCGACCTCGATGATCTTCTCAACGGGGACCATCACCCCAAGATCGATCACCTCATAGCCATTACAGGCCAGCACCACGCCGACGATGTTCTTACCGATATCGTGCACGTCACCTTTAACAGTGACCATCAAGATTTTACCGTTAGACTGACCTTCGACTTTTTCCAGTTCGATATAGGGGTTTAAGTAGGCGACCGCTTTTTTCATTACTCGCGCCGATTTGACCACTTGGGGCAAAAACATCTTGCCCGAACCAAAGAGATCGCCGACCACGTTCATGCCATCCATGAGCGGCCCTTCAATCACATCCAGTGGCCGAGTCGCCTGCTGTCTTGCTTCTTCGGTGTCTTCATCGATAAAGTCGGTAATGCCTTTCACTAGGGCATGGGCAAGACGTTTGCTCACCTCCCAGCTGCGCCACTCTAAATCTTCTTTCTTAGCCACTTGGCTGCCATCACCGCGAAACTTCTCGGCGACCTCAAGTAGTTGCTCGGTGTTATTTGAATCTGCCACTGGGCAGGGCAGGTTTTGCACTACCGCTTCAACGCGCGCTTTTAACTCGCTGTCGATATCGTCATAAATCGCCAGCTGACCCGCGTTGACGATACCCATGTCCATCCCCGCTTGAATCGCATGATAGAGGAACACGGCATGAATCGCCTCACGCACCGGGTTGTTACCACGGAATGAGAACGACACGTTCGATACCCCGCCCGAGATCATCGCGTGGGGTAGGGTGCGTTTGATCTCACGCGTGGCTTCAATAAAGTCGACAGCGTAGTTGTCATGCTCGTCAATACCGGTAGCAATGGCAAAGATGTTGGGGTCGAAAATAATATCTTCTGGCGGGAAGCCCACCTTATCGACTAACACCCGATAGGCGCGGGTACAGATCTCGATCTTACGTGCCTTGGTGTCTGCCTGACCTTGCTCATCGAACGCCATGATGATGGCCGCGGCGCCATAACGTTTAACCAATTTGGCGTGGTGAATAAATTGCGCTTCGCCCTCTTTCAACGAGATGGAGTTGACTATGCCTTTGCCTTGAATGCACTTAAGGCCTGCCTCTATCACCTCCCATTTAGAGGAGTCGATCATAATCGGCACCCGGCTGATATCGGGCTCAGAGGCGATAAGGTTAAGGAATTTCTGCATCACCTCGACGCCGTCGAGCATGCCTTCATCCATGTTGATGTCGATGATCTGGGCGCCGTTTTCTACCTGCTCACGTGCGACGCTGAGGGCGGTTTCATATTCGCCATTTTTGATCAGCCGTAAAAAGGCAGCCGAGCCGGTGACATTGGTGCGCTCGCCCACGTTCACAAACAGCGAGTTGGCATCTATGGTCAGTGGCTCAAGCCCCGACAAGCGGCAAGCCACTGGGATGTCGGGCAGCGCTCGCGGCGCATGGGATATAACCGCCTCGCGAATGGCGCTAATATGGGCCGGTGTACTACCACAGCAGCCGCCAATAATGTTTAAAAAGCCCTCTTGGGCCCACTCACCAATAACGCTTGCCATCTCTTCGGGGCTTTCATCATAGCCACCAAACTCATTAGGCAGCCCCGCATTGGGGTGCGCCGACACATAACATTCGGCAATTTTTGACAACTCTTGCACGTAGGGGCGTAGCTCTTGCGGGCCAAGGGCGCAGTTAAGGCCAATCGACAGTGGCTTAACGTGGCGCAGCGAGTTGTAAAAAGCTTCGGTGGTTTGCCCTGTGAGGGTGCGGCCCGAGGCATCGGTGATGGTGCCTGAGATCATGATGGGCACGCGCAGCTCAAGCTGTTCAAATACCGTTTCTATAGCAAACAACGCGGCTTTGGCGTTGAGGGTATCGAAGATGGTTTCCACCATGATGATATCGGCGCCGCCTTTAAGCAGCGCCTCAATCGACTCAATATAGGCATCGACCAGCTCATCGAAGCTGACATTACGGTAACCGGGATCGTTAACATCTGGGCTAATCGAGCAGGTGCGGTTGGTGGGGCCAAGTACCCCGGCAACATAACACGCGCGCCCCGTTTCTGCGCTGACTTCATCGGCCGCGGCGCGGGCAAGGCGTGCACCTTCAAGGTTAATTTCAACAGACACCTCCTGCATCTCGTAGTCGGCCATGGCGATACGAGTGGCGTTAAAGGTATTGGTCTCGATGATATCGGCGCCAGCGAGCAGGTACTGTTTATGGATATCTTTGATAATGGCTGGCTGAGTCAGTACCAGCAGATCGTTATTACCTTTGACATCGCAGGGCCAGTCTTTAAAACGCTCGCCGCGAAAGGCGGCTTCCTCAAGCTTATGATCTTGGATCATGGTGCCCATGGCACCGTCGAGGATTAAAATACGTGATTCGAGCTGCTCGGTGATCTGCGCTGTTATCTGTCTTATTGGGGTAACAGGGGGTCGGGTCGCCATAAAATTCTACCTATATCCTACTCGATGCATGTTCACTACTGCCGATGCAGTGCGACGAGGGTGTGATCACCCTGCTATTATTTTTAGATGTATAAACGTATAGACGTCTATAGCAATTGCTATAGTAAGCGACTTATTAGGCTTAGGGCAAGTCAAAAGAGTATCAGTTTTCCCCCTCGTTAGCCCAGTGGCTTATAGGCTGTCGCTTAGCCTGTGGGTGATGTTTGTTTTGGCGCAATTGCAGCCGCGGGGCAGTGTGACCCATATTGCATTGGCGCGCCGTCTCGGCGTATGCTGCCACGGCATGACAAATATCAAGGTAAGCCAATGACACAAACGATTTTTTATTTAATGCGCCATGGTCAGTGCGAGGGCGGTAATGTGCTGCGAGGCCGAAGCGACCTGCCTTTGAGTGAGCTGGGATTTGCCCAGATGCAACTGGCCAGTGCGACTAAATTACCCGAGACGATAGATGCGCTGGTGAGCTCCCCCTTAAGCCGCTGCCAAGTGTTTGCCGAGTATTATGCCAATAAACAGCAGTTACCTTACTCAGTTGAAGCGGGTTTGATGGAGATTGATTTTGGCCGCTGGGACGGTGAGGCGCTTGATACCTTGTTTGCTGAGCATAGCGAGGCGCTTAACGCCTACTGGCAAGATCCTTGGCGGGCGCCATTGCCAGGCAGTGAGCCGCTAGATGTCTTTGAGCAGCGGGTCGAGACCTGTATCGAGCAAGTGTTACATAGACACAGTGGCAAAACCCTGCTGCTTGTCACCCATGGTGGGGTTATCCGCCATTTGATGGGGCTGGCGCTGGGGATCCGCGGCGAAGTGGGCTTCTATACCCAGTTAAGTCTCGATTATGCCAGTGTGGTTAAGTTAAGCCACTTGGTCGATAACGATGGTAAAGGCTATTGGCGCTTACATTTGGGTTAATGCCTAAGCTCAGTGCGCGTTAGTTATCAGCGTTTGTCGTCAACCAGCGCGGCAAATACAAAAGGTGGTTTGCCTCTTAGGGGAAATACCGCATAATAGCCAACAATTTTAGGTGTCTAGCATACAGATGACGCCGAGCGTAAGGTGTTGAGCAGCGACTCACTTAACGTGGGTCGAGTAACTCAAACTTAATAGGGAATTGGGGAGTGACCTAAGGTCATCAGCCCAAACTGTGCCCGCAACTGTGAGTGTGTTGAGTAAGGCAATTGGCCTTGTCTGCAACCACAAGTCAGGATACCTGCCTTACGCTATAGCCTAATGACTCAAGCGGGTGACTTGAGGGAGCTAAAGATGAACAACCGACTTGGGGCGTTAGCCCCGCTTGGCAGCGGCAGGTCGACACCTGCGCGGTCGCAACACACTTTACCCTATTACTTTGCGGCTTGGATGATGAGCCTGTGACGTCAATCCCTATGGCGTTATCTGCCCAACACCTTAGTTGGCACGCGGGCGAGCGCGCCATTTTGGCTGATGTCAGTGTCGAACTGCCCCAAGGCCAAATGCTGGGGATCATCGGCCCTAATGGCGCCGGTAAATCCACCTTACTGCGCTGTCTATATCGTTATTTGACCCCAAGCCAAGGGGATATCACCTTATTTGGCCGAGCGGTGGGCGACTTTTCGGCGCGATCCTTTGCCCAGCAAGTGGCGGTGGTGCTGCAAGACACGCCGCACCATTTTGACATGACCACGGCGCAGCTGGTGGCGCTAGGGTTGACGCCCCATAAGGGGGCGTTTTCGCTCACCAGCGACCAAGACAAGCACGATGTGCGCCGCGCCTTAGCCACAGTAGGTTTAACCGCGTTGGCCGACCAAGGGTATGAGCAACTTTCTGGCGGCGAGAAACAACGGGCGTTAATCGCCCGCGCCATAGTGCAAAAGCCCAAGCTGTTGATCCTCGATGAGCCCACTAATCATTTAGATATCCGTTATCAAATACAGATCTTAGAGCTACTGCGTAGCTTAGAGATGACGGTGGTTATCTCGATCCATGACCTTAATTTAGCCAGCGCCCTGTGTGACCAATTGCTGCTGCTCGACCAAGGCCACGCAGTTGCCCAAGGCCGCCCCAATGAGGTGTTGACCGAGCAGCGTATTGCAGAGGTCTTTGAGGTGTGCTGCCAAGTGAGCCCGCACCCACAACACGGTAATCCGCAAATTAATTACTTTTATGGCTACCATAATGTCACCCAAGGGGAGACGCCATGATGCGCTCGTCCGGATTATCGGCCAGCGAGCGCCTTTGGCGCGGCCTGCTATTGGTCACAGGGTTTGGGGTATTAAGCCTAATGACGCCGCTGTTAGCCGCCAGTTTTGGTGCGGCGCATATCGACTTTAACCAAGTGGTCGATGTGGTGCTGGCCACCCTTGGCGGTGAGCGTCCAAGCAGCGTCACCGCCCGCATTGTGATGGAGCTGCGGATGCCGCGCATCGTGCTGGCGTTTATCGCCGGTTTTGGTTTAGCCATCGCCGGCGCCGTGCTGCAAACTGTGACCCGCAATCCACTGGCCGACCCTTATCTTTTTGGCATCTCTTCTGGCGCCTCCTTTGGTGCCGTAGTGGTGCTTACCCTGTTTGGCGGTGCGGGCGCGCTATCGAACGCCTTATCCATATCATGGCTTGGCAGCGTCAGCCTGCCGATGGGCGCCTTTATTGGCGCCAGTCTCGCAGTGCTGATGGTATTGGCCTTGTGCGGCCGCGCCATGAGCACTCAAATCGAGCGCATGCTGCTTTCTGGGGTGGCGATCTCCTTTATGTTTGGTGCGCTTACCAGTTTATTACTCTATTTTTCGGGCCCTCAGGCGGCCGCCTCTGTGCTGTTTTGGAGCTTGGGCAGTTTTGCCAAGGCCAGTTGGTCTGGCTTGGGGCTGCCCTTGTTGGTGGTGGCAGGCGCAACTGTGATCATATTGCTGTTTAAACGCCAGATAGTTGCCATGAAAGCCGGTGATGAAACCGCCCACACTTTAGGGATCGATGTGCAGCGCCTGCGCCTAGCCATGTTGCTTTTGTGCTCGTTAATCACAGCCGTGCTGGTGGCTAACTGTGGCGGAATCGGCTTTGTGGGTTTGATGATCCCGCATATGGTGCGCCTGTTGCTGCCTGGTCGCTTCGCCTTGTTGACCACAGGGTTGGTGGGCGGGCTGTTTATGATCTGGGTCGATGTATTAGCCCGTTGCTTGCTGAGTTACCAAGAGCTACCTATCGGCATTATTACCGCGGTGATCGGCAGTGTGTTTTTCTTGTTTATTTTAGGCAGCAAGCGCCGCGGCTAAAGACGAGGCCAGCTGCAGACCCGTTAAGGATATAACCCATGTTTAGCGTAACGCCGGTGAACCACCAATTTGATGGCGAGATTCAGCAAAAAATCGATTGTAAAACCAAGCCATTAGGCGCATTGGGCCGACTCGAACCCTTGGCGCTGCAAGTGGCGCAGGTGCTGGGGGCAACGTGCCCGACTATTAAGCAGCCTAAGCTGCTGGTGTTTGCCGGCGATCACGGTATTGCCAGCGCGGGCGTGTCGATTGCCCCTAGCGAAGTGACCACCCAGATGGTGCTTAATTTTCTGCATGGCGGCGCGGCCATCAATGTGTTTTGTGCCCAAGCAGGCTTTGCGATGGAGGTGATCGATTGTGGTATAGCCCATCCAGTTACAGGCCATGAGGCACTTATCGATCAGCGCCTTGGCGCCGGCACGCGCGCGTTTCATCTCGAGGCGGCCATGTCAGCTTCCTGTGTTGAGCAAGGCTTTGCTATGGCGAAGGCGCGGGTGGCCTTGCATCATGACAATGGTACAAATCTCATTGCTTTTGGCGAGATGGGCATTGGCAATACCTCCTCGGCGGCGGCGATTATGGCGGCGCTCTTACCTGTGGATGTCGCCGCTTGTGTTGGGCGCGGCACTGGTATCGACAGCGAAACCTTGCAGCGTAAACAGGCCTTAATCACTCAAGCCATACAGCTGCATCAAGGGCAATTAAACACACCACAGCAGATATTGGCGGCGCTGGGCGGCTTTGAAATTGTGCAGATGACCGGTGCCATGTTGGCGGCGGCCGAGCTGAAAATGCTGATCTTGGTCGATGGCTTTATTGCCACCACAGCCGCATTACTGGCGGTGACCATCGCCCCTGCGGCGCGTGATTACATGATTTTTGCCCATCAATCAGATGAGGCTGGACATCAGTTGATGCTGCAACATCTGCAAGCTAAGCCGCTATTACAGTTAGAGATGCGTTTAGGTGAAGGCACTGGGGCGGCGCTGGCCTTACCATTAGTGCGCGCTGCTGCGGCGTTTTATAACGAGATGGCGAGCCTGCAAGATGTTGGCATCGCGATTTAATCCATTTAACCAGCGATTTAGAACATTGCACTAACAGGGCAAGCGGACGGGAGTGAAGCTGATGCTGCATAAAGAGTTAAGCCTATTTTTGATTGCCATGGGCTTTTTTACCCGCATTCCTATGCCTCGCTGGGTCGAGGTTAACGGCCAGCGGCTCAATCAGGCGAGCCGTTACTTTGGCTTGGTGGGCGTGCTGGTAGGGGCGATAAGCGCGCTGGTTTATACGCTGGCCAGCATGGTGCTGCCCAGCAGCGTTGCCATCATCTTGGCGATGGTAACCAGTGTGCTGGTGACTGGCGGCTTTCATGAAGATGGCCTCGCCGATACCGCCGACGGTTTTGGCGGTGGCTGGACGCTGGCAGATAAGCTCAACATCATGAAAGACTCGCGGGTCGGCACCTATGGCGTGTTGGCCTTAGTGTTTGCGCTGTTGTTTAAGTTTGTGCTGCTCAGCGAAATCGCTCTGTATCAGGCCGATTTAGTGGCGGCGGCGCTGATAGTGGCCCATTGCCTTAGCCGAGTCGTGGCGGCGTCGCTGATTTTTTCTGAGCCTTATGTGCGTGAAGATGCCAGCAGTAAGAGTAAGCCGCTGGCACAATCGCAAACCGTCAATGAGTTGCTGATATTACTGGCCAGCGGAGTGATCACCTTATGGGTGGCGGGCATCGCCAATGCGCTGAGTTTGTGCGCCTTGCTGTTGCTGGTGCGTTATCTGCTTATCCGCGGTTTTAGGCGTCAAATTGGTGGCTACACGGGCGATACCTTAGGCGCGGCGCAGCAGGTGGCAGAGCTTACCTGTTACCTGTTTATCTTGGCCATCACCCTATGATCCATTTGGTATTAGGTGGTGCGCGCAGTGGTAAATCCAGCCATGGTGTGGCGTTGGTATCGCACTATGTTGCCCGCGGCGCCGAGGCGTTATTTATCGCCACTGCCCAGGCCTTTGACGATGAGATGACGGCGCGGATTGCACGTCATCAAGCCGAGCGTGCGGGCGATGAGATTGCGTGGCGCATGCTTGAGTGTCCACTGGATTTAAGTGAATGTTTGGCTCAGCAGGCTCACGCTAAGCAGGTGATCTTAGTCGATTGTCTTACTTTGTGGCTGACCAATCAGTTGCTCAGCGACGAGCACGACTGGCCGCAGGTGAAGGCGCAGTTGCTGGCAACCCTTACGGCGCTCCCGGGCGATGTTATTTTAATCTCCAATGAGGTGGGCAGCGGCATAGTCCCAGCCGATCCCTTGAGCCGGCGCTTTGTCGATGAAGCCGGTTGGTTGCATCAGGCGATAGCGGCCCTTGCCGATGAGGTAACCTTAGTCACCGCTGGCCTGCCGATGCGCTTAAAGGGATAAGCAATAAGATGATGAGACGATGAGTCAATCCAATAACAATGCTATGCAAAATAAAGCCGTGGCCAACGTCTTGATGGTGCAGGGCACCACATCAGATGCGGGCAAGAGCACCTTAGTGGCTGGCCTGTGTCGTTACTTTGCCCGTAACGGGGTCAAGGTGGCGCCCTTTAAGCCGCAAAATATGGCGCTAAACAGCGCGGTGACCGCCGATGGTGGTGAGATTGGCCGCGCGCAGGCGTTGCAAGCGGTGGCCTGTGGCTTAGCACCGCACACCGATTTTAATCCTATTTTATTAAAGCCAAGTTCCGACACCAGCTCGCAGGTGATAGTGCAAGGTAAAGCCCTTTCCCATATGGACGGTCAAGCCTATTTTGGCAAAAATGCCGCAGGGTATCGCACCAAGGCGATGGCAGCTGTGCTCGACTCGCTATCAAGGTTAACGGCGCAGTATGAGCTCGTCATGGTCGAGGGGGCGGGGAGCCCTGCAGAGATCAATCTACGTGAGGGCGACATTGCCAACATGGGCTTTGCCGAAGCGGTCGATTGCCCGGTTATCTTGATCGCCGATATCGATAAAGGCGGCGTGTTTGCCCATATCGTTGGTACCTTAGCCTTGTTGTCCGACTCCGAGCGTGCGCGAATTAAAGGGGTGGTGATTAACCGTTTTCGCGGCGACATTAGCCTGCTGCAATCGGGATTAGATTGGCTAGAAGCTGAGATCAATAAACCTGTATTAGGGGTACTGCCTTATCTAAATGACCTTTATCTGGACGCCGAAGATGCCCTAATGGTCGCGCCGCAAAAATCTACTCACCCTAAGTTTAAGGTGTTGGTATTGGTGTGGCCGCGCATTAGCAATCATACCGATTTCGATGCCTTGCGCTTACACCCTGATATTGAGTTTAGTTATTTAACCGTCACATCTGCGTTTGATGGCACTGCGCCCCAAGCAGACCTGATTATTTTACCCGGCAGCAAGAGCGTGCGCCAAGATTTAGCGACTATGCTGGGTAATGGCTGGGACACATTGCTGCAAACTCATCTTAGGTATGGCGGCAAGGTCATTGGGATCTGCGGCGGCTATCAGATGCTGGGGCTGGCCATTGACGATTCGTTAGGTGTCGAGGGCGAGGCCGGCGAGAGTGAGGGGCTGGGGCTTTTGCCGCTGGTCACCGAATTAACCGCCACTAAGCGTTTGGCGCAGGTATCGGGCGTATTGAATTTGCTAGGCGAACAAGCCAAGGTGAGTGGGTATGAGATCCACTGTGGTCAATCCCAACATTTAGGTCAGGGGCAAAGCCTACTGCGTCTGCGCGCCGATGATGGCAATCATGGGGTTGATATCGAAGATGGCTATTTATCCGCCGATGGGCAGATATTGGGCACCTATCTGCATGGCATTTTTGATCAGCCCAAGGCGTGCCAGCTACTGCTGCGCTGGGCGGGAATGACCCACGCCCCCGCCATCGATATCGATGAGCTTAGGCAGCAACAGTTAGATCGCTTAGCCGATATGTTGGCCGAAAATATGGACATGGATAAGCTGCAGCAGCTTATCGCTGGCGTCTAAGCCCAGTATAAAATGAGCCCAATATAAGTAAGGTGAGCTGAGTATTAGCTTTAAAAATTAACCCAATTACAAGCCGTTACATCACGGCGATACCACACAAGAGACAAAGATGATGACGGATATTAACAAGGGTGAAAACAATCACCAGAGCAGCACTGATAACAGCCCTGAGCGCGATCACGACAGCAGAGAGCAGGATAAAGCCGAGCGTCATAAGGCGCGCCAACAAAAAGTGAAGGCGGCGGTCGATGCCAAAATTGCTCAGGCGCAAACGGAAAAGGGCGTGCTGTTAGTGTTAACCGGTAACGGCAAAGGCAAGTCAACAGGCGGCTTTGGCAATATTACCCGCGCAGTGGGTCACGGCAAAAAAGCCGCCGTGGTGCAGTTTATCAAGGGCAATTGGCCCTGTGGTGAACGCGCCGTATTAGAAAAAGTCGGGGTTGCGTTTCATGTTATGGGCACAGGCTTTACCTGGGAGACACAAGATAAAGCCAAAGACACCGCCGCGGCGCAAAGCGCTTGGGAAGCGGCCGAAACCTTGCTTAAAGACGACAGTATCGACATTATTTTACTCGATGAGCTGACCTACATGGTGAGCTATCACTATATTGAGCTCGAGCGCGTCCTTGAGGCACTTAAAAATAGGCCGCCGATGCAGCATGTGATCATCACTGGCAGGGCGTGCCATCGCGCCATTATTGAGTTAGCCGATACTGTGAGCGAAGTGCAGCCGATAAAACATGCCTTTGAGGCCGGAGTAAAAGCGCAAATCGGGTTTGATTATTAAGTTAGAGAGATGTTTGGACTAGTGAATTAAAGGCTAAGGTACTTTTGCCCCAAAGTGTGCTGGTCTTGGAATGAAGAACGATGACATTTGTTTGAGTAGCGGCTGGCTGTATTTTCATTTATTGAAAGTGTTGAAGGTCGAACCTTCACTGTTATTAATCGCCTGTCCGCCGGGGAATGTGCAAGCGCTCTTTTGGCTCGGTGAGTGAAGCATAGCTTCGTGCTTACGAACGAGAGGCATGGATGCCGAACTGGCTTTTAGGCATGGACGTTGTTCAAGCACGTCCGTGTGGGCTCTGCGAAATCATCCATGATTTCGAAGGCCAAAACCGCGCTTACACTTGGTATCGAACGTTTCTTCGATTTGGCTGCATTTGGTGTGAGTGGCGAGTAGAAAGCTAACTCAGTTTTGCCCCTTTATCATTTAGAACAATTACTCATTCGAACTTTGTGTTTCTGTGTTTACCTTATATTAACTAATGCGGAAAGCAAAAGATAAGGCCCTAGTAACTTGTCTTGTAGTATGCCTTAAAGACTATCAAGAGGGCTTATGACCCCAGTATGATGGCCACCAATCACATGGGTATATATCTCGGTTGTTTTGACATCACTGTGTCCCAATAACTCTTGGATGGTACGAATATCATGCCCTTTGAGTAATAAAGATGTTGCAAATGAATGGCGGAAAGTATGGGCGGTAACGCGCTTATCTATACCACTGTTAGTGGTAGCTTGCCTTAATACTCGTGAAAAAGCCGTTGGATGAATATGGTGTCTGCACACGTAGTTGTCACTTGGGTGCATACAACGGCGGCTAGCAGGAAAGATATATTGCCAATGAAACTTAGAGGCGTTACTGCGGTATTTTCTGATGAGAGAGATGGGCAATGAAGCAAGTCCAAAGCCATCTGACAAATCCGTCTCGTGGAGCTTTTTTACCTGTTTTATTTGTGACTTTAGAGCATCAATCAATCCGTTAGGTAGCATACAAACTCGATCTTTTTGCCCTTTACCTCGGTACACAAAGATAGATTTAGTGGTTAGATCAATATCTTTTACCCTAAGTTTTAGGGCTTCCTTTAATCTTAGGCCTGAGCCAAATAGGATGGCACCAATTAAATAGTGGTAGCCTGACAAATTGCTGATGATCAGTTTTGCTTCTTCGTTAGACAATACCTGCGGTATTCGTTTAGGGGCTTTTGCATAGGGAAATTGTAACTCATTGGGCTCAACTTTTAACACATGGCGACAAGCAAATAAAATGGCACATAGGGCCTGTTTCTGGGTGCTCGCCGACACTTCGCACTCCACTGCTAAAAAACAGAGAAATTGTTCAATCAAAGCGGGGGTTATATCAGCGCCATGACGAATATTGCAATGTCGAATGAAATAGCGGTTCCAATAGAGGTAGGATTTTTCTGTTTGATAGCTGTAATGGCGTACCCTGATCTCTGTCCGTATAGCCTCCAAAAATGTTAATTGCCCCATAACCGTTACCTCACTAGCGTACTGTATGTATATACAGTTATAGTTCAAGTTAAGATAATTACTATGAAAAAGATGCATAAATCGTTTGATTGGCGCATCGATAATACTAACTTTTAAACATTAACTCATTATTATCAATAGTTTGTAATATATATAAAAGTGCTATGCAGACCTCGTAAACACCTATGCATCTTTTTTATCTGTTAAATTGTCATGTTTAACCTGTGTTTTTTTGTTAAAAAATATATTTACAACAAACACTTACAAGTGATATTTTGACGAAGAGACTTACAAGAAAGCAGGAGGTTATCCTGCTGCTAATCAATAAGCTGTTCTTGACCTGCGGTAGACAATTTTTAGCAAAAAAGAAGTGATATTTAAGTCTAGCTGAAGGAATAGATAGAGCCAAACGCGATGGAAGAAACGCCTTTTCTATGGTAGCTTGAAGGCACTTGCCAAGGCTCGTAAAGCGTAGCTTTTAAAGAGACCTGCAATTGACTTCAAGTGAAGCAGCGATGCTTCCCTCACGCCGCAGGGGGCATCAATTAAGCCCCAAGGGTATGGAATATGAACTCACGGATTGAGTAGCGATAACCTCCTCTCTCCGAAAGTAAAGAACAAGCCGTTACACGAGACCTTCGGCTCGTGAACTAGATCGTTATATGTCGCTACCTTTTAGGTTATGTTTTAGTTTTTCATATACGCTTTGAGCACTGTTTTACCATGTTGTTTTCGTAGCTTTTTCTAAACCAAAAATGCTTAAAAGTAACCTCGATTGCGCCGTTACTTTGATTGGTCAAATGTAGAATTAGTCAATCTGTAAATTACGGTGTTTTGGCTTGCTGACTTATGTTTTTTCCATTTCGTCAGCTAGTTTTTGAATTACGGATTTGTAATCTCAAAGGGTGGTTTCACACGTTCGTAAACTGTTTAATTATTAGTTTTGAGTAACTATCGGAGAGTGTTTTCTACGGAGTTCAAAGTTAATACTTAAGTGGCTTTAAATGTTGGTGGTTTGCGTTATCATTCCATTTCGTTATGTACTTGTATTATCAGAGGTTTCAAACTGATCGCGAGCATATAACAAGCACTTTAAACGGAACAAAAACAGTTGGCTACGTTTCGCTCCGCTACACATTATAGCCAACAATTTTTGTCCGCTTAAGTGGGCGTTATAAGTAAATCAAAAGTCAGGAGCTACAAATGGATATTAATGCTACTTCACTAGGTCAAATAATTGCCCTTATTATTTTTATTATGCCGTTAATCTTATCTTTAAAGTCAAAAGCTGTATCCGGTTATCATAAACTGGCTTGGTTCTTTCTGACTTTGTTTTTTTCTTGGTTAGGCTTCCTTGTATTTTATTTTACGATTGTTAAAGCTAAGTCGTATGAAAGTGGTAAAAATCATTCATAGTTATAGAAAATAAATAGATAGAGAAATAAATAGACATATATGGACGCTCCCAGTTAGTCAAGGCTGTACTTCGCTAACCGAGGCAGTTTTGCCTTAGTTTCTATTTGTTCTTGGCTCTCGTTCAGTGCTTATTGATTGACTCTTTCGCTTTAAGCAACGCTTTTAAAAGTAGCGAATACATAGACAGGCATAGTTAATGCTCTAGCCAAAAGAGTTTGCCATCCGCATCATAACACTCACTATTTAGACTCAAATAAACCGTTTTCCTTATTCATAAATAACAATAGGCGTTGAAAGTGTATTTGCTGATGTAGGGCATGACAATGTGTATTGATATTGGTTAGGAACTTAGTTATGTTGTTGATTAAAAACGGCTGGGTATCTATTTGGTAACATTTATAACAAAGGAATTCATATGTCTAAAAATTGGAAATGCCCCAAATGTGATTGTTGTGATTATGATACGGATACTATTGCAACGACGGGAAGTGGTTGGTCTAAAATATTTGATATGCAAAACCGAAAATTTACCGCTGTAATTTGCACTAACTGTACTTATACCGAATTTTATCGCGGTAAGACGAGTGCCTTAGGTAATATTTTCGATCTATTCACTAATTAATCAAAGCTGATAAAAGTTAAGTGGACGCCATCCATGGGCTCAATCTTGTTTGGCTTAACCTTGAAGTCCACCGTTTGGCTCTTTTAAGGGCAATTTCATTTGGCGGTTGCCTCTAAGGTTAGCGTTGGGGACACGTACCTGAAAGTGGTGTTATTCTGCCTACTCTATCCAAGTGAACAGGACGCCGTTTATGATGAGTTGCGCTAATTATGACGACATAGAGATAGTTTGCTTGTTTAATTATCCTGTCGAAATCACATTAAAATCGGGTGAGGTCATCACAGGAAAAGCTATTGATACCGCAAAAAATCATCAAGGTGAAGAGTGCATAAAACTCAAGATTGAACACGATGATTTATTGGTTGTTTTAGACTCGATGGCAAAGCTAACGATTGTCGTTGATAACCCCCATTTTAAGGAAGTTTTATTCGACTAAGTCGGCAGCAGCTTCGCTCAGAAGTACCTGCACATCCCCAGCTCATGCAGGTCTGTTTCCACCACCGAGCGTATAGCGATATACTCCTGACCCAGTAAAAGAACCTATGCAATTGCTTATGTCTGGCTTGGATTGCTGCACCATGAGCAGCTTCTAGCTAGCGGACGAGGATTGAGGTAAGCAGCGCGAAATGCGATTAAAGGATAAGAATAAAATGATAAAAAAATGGATGTTAGCCCTGCTATTAAGCTGGCCTGTGGTGGCATTGGCCGCCCCTGCGAGCAGGATTATTGCCCTGTCGCCCCATGGCGTTGAGATGCTTTATGCCATTGGCGCGGGTGATAATATTGTCGCCACCACAGATCACGCCGATTTTCCCGAGGCGGCAAAGCAGATCCCCCGCATCGGTGGCTATTATGGGATTCAAATTGAGCGGGTGATTGAGCTCAACCCAGACTTAATTGTGGTGTGGGGCAGTGGCAATAAGGCCGAAGAGATTGAGCGTCTAAGCCAATTAGGCTACCCCATTTATAACAGCGACCCTAAATCGTTGACCGCAGTGGCAGAAGATTTACTGGCATTGGGACAGCTCACCGGCCATGAGGCGCAGGCGCAAAAGGTGGCCAGCCAGTATCAGCAGCAGTTGCAACAATTGCGCCAGCAAAACCAAGATAAGCCACAGGTGAAGGTGTTTTATCAGTTATGGTCGACGCCGCTAATGACGGTGGCCAAAGGCAGTTGGATAGAGCAGATCATCGAGGTGTGTCATGGCGAGAATGTGTTTGCCGATGCAGCCAGCGCCTATCCGCAGGTGAGCCTCGAAGCCGTGCTATTGAAGATGCCACAGGTGATTTTGCAAAGCCAAGATAAAGGCAATGTCAATGGGGTAGACTGGTCGAGTTGGCAGGAGATCCCGGCGGTAAAACAGCAGCACATTTATCAACTTAATGCCGATTTATTACATCGCGCCGCGCCGCGCGCTATCTTAGGTATCCAGGCGCTGTGCCAAGCGCTAGATAAGGCGCGCTCATAAAGTGCGGTGATTAACCCCTTGCCCGTTATTTGCTAAAAGGAATATGCATCATGACCATTTTATTAACGTGTTTATTGTTAGCCATGTTACTGCCTTATTTGGCCAAGGGGCCGGTGGCGGTAGCTATGGCAAAGTTGGGGGGCTATGACAATCATCAACCTAGAGCCCAGCAAGCGCAGTTAACTGGCTTTGGCGCGCGAGCGGTCGCTGGACATCAAAATGCCTTTGAATCGCTACTGATTTTTGGCTTGTCGGTGTTGTGCGTGATCGCGCTAGATAAGGTGAATGACACTGTGGCGTTACTTGCTGTGGGGCATATTATTGCGCGGGTCGCTTACCATATTTTGTATCTGCTGGATAAAAGCACCTTACGCTCGCTTTCTTGGTCGGTTGCCATCGGCTGCAGCTTTGCCATTTTTGCTCAAGCCTTTTAATGGTCTTTAATCGGCCGATTGCCGCTGCTATCGGCGCTTGGCTCAGATCAGCTTGGCCTTGGCTTAGTTAAGATTAGTTAAGATTAGTTAAGCTTAGTTAAGATTAGCTTGGCGTTTGCATAAGCGTATCGTGCCCATAAAAAACACCGCCGTGATGGCGGTGTTTTGTTATCTAGCTTGGTCATTAGCCAGGCCCTAAAGTAGTGTGCGAATCTTCACCGCCCAGTGAGTAAGCTCAGGCATATCGACAGTCACGCAAGGCTATAGGCTGTTTGGCTTAGTCTTCGACTTGCCACTCGATGCGCTCGCCTGCGCGAATCGGCACCACACCTGTATCACCCAGTGGATAAGTTGCTGGCACATCCCAGCTGCGTTTTACTAGGGTGATGGTGTCGCTGTTGCGCGCTAGGCCGTAGAAGTCAGGGCCGTTGAAGCTGGCAAATCCTTCCAGCTTATCGAGTGCATTAACCGACTCAAATGCCTCGGCATACAGCTCGATAGCCGCATGAGCGGTATATGAGCCGGCGCAGCCACAGGCGGCTTCTTTACGATCTTTAGCATGAGGCGCCGAATCTGTGCCTAAGAAGAACTTCTTGCTGCCACTGGCCGCCGCAGCCTGCAGTGCCTGCTGGTGAGTGTTGCGCTTTAAAATGGGCAAGCAGTAAAAATGTGGGCGAATACCACCGGCTAACATATGGTTACGGTTATACAGTAAGTGATGGGCTGTGATGGTTGCGGCCACATTGTCTGGTGCGCTTATCACAAAGTCGACCGCATCTTTGGTGGTGATATGTTCAAGCACAATCTTCAGCTTGGGAAAATCCCGCACCACTTGCTTTAAGGTGTTCTCGATGAAAATGGCTTCTCTGTCGAAGATATCGATCGATGAGTCGGTGACTTCACCGTGAACCAAAAACAGCATGCCCACCTCTTGCATCGCCTCTAGTACTGGGTAGATGTTGTTCACATCGGTCACGCCAGAATCTGAGTTGGTGGTGGCACCAGCAGGGTATAATTTAGCGGCAACCACTTTGCCCGACGCTTTCGCGGCGCGAATATCTTCGGCCGTGGTGTTGTCGGTTAAATACAGCACCATTAACGGCTCAAAGTTGGTGGTGGTCACCGCTTTGATGCGCTCATAGTAGGCCATGGCGCTGTCAAGATTAGTGGCGGGTGGCACGAGATTTGGCATGATGATGGCGCGGCCCATATAGCGGCCTGTGTCTCTAACGGTATCGGCAAGCACGTCGCCATCGCGGAGGTGAACATGCCAGTCGTCGGGGCGAGTAATGGTTATTGTGGTCATTGAGGTATCTTTCTTTTGCGTAGAGTGGCTGGATCTTATGTGGCTAGGCGAGCGCTGTAAAGAGCCAAAAGGGTACTTATTGACGCCCAATCGGCGATAAATCATCTGTTTATCTCTGTTTAAGTCGTTCTTTAGTCATAATTGCGACAGCTTCGCATCATTCGTATTAACTGTGCTAGTTCAATATGAATGATGAAAACTTGATCTATTGGTTTTTTCTAATAAAAGAATTTTGCATATACCTATAGATGTAATACACTCATCGGCTCATAAAAGCTCAGCTCGATGCCTTGCAAAACCGCTTGCTGTAAACCAGCCAAACAAGCTAAGGCTCAAGCATAGGAAAAAGCTGCAGCACCTAGGGCACCTCGCTATAAGCCAGGGTGGATTTGAATCGCAAGTCAGGAGACAGTAAATGAAGAAGTTAGTAATTATTGGTGGTGTTGCCGGCGGTGCATCGGCTGCGGCTCGTGCCAGACGATTAAGTGAAGATGCTGAAATTATTATGTTTGAGCGCGGCGAATATGTCTCTTTTGCCAATTGTGGCTTGCCTTATCATATCAGTGGCGAAATCAGTCAACGAAGTGCCTTAGTATTGCAAACTCCTGAGAGTTTTAAGGCGCGCTTTAATGTTGATGTGCGAGTGATGAACGAAGTGGTTGCCATTAATCGTCTGGATAAGTATGTCACAGTTAAAAATAGCCTCGATGGCACTGAATATACAGAGTCTTATGACTGCTTGCTTCTCAGCCCTGGTGCCTCGCCAATCGTGCCCCCGATCCCAGGCATCGATAACCCTTTGACCCACTCACTGCGCAATATTCCCGATATGGATCGCATTCTGCAGACGATTCAGATGAATAATGTTGAGCACGCCACTGTGGTCGGTGGTGGTTTTATTGGCCTTGAAATGATGGAGTCGTTGCACTATTTAGGCATTAAAACGACCTTGTTGGAATTGGCGGATCAGGTGATGACCCCAATTGACCGTGAGATGGCGGGATTTGCCCATGCTGAAATTAAGCAAAAGGGCATAGACTTGCGTTTGGGGACCGCCTTGTCTGGCGTTGAGTATGTCCCACAGACTCATATGGCAAGCGATGCGTCGGGTGAAGAGACTGCCCATCAGCATATTAAGGGTCACTTAAATTTATCTTTGAGTAACGGTGATTCCCTCGAAACTGACCTGTTAATCATGGCCATTGGGGTACGACCAGAAACGCAACTGGCTCGTGATGCTGGGTTAGAGATCGGTCAACTAGATGGCATTTACACCAATGAGATGATGCAAACCAGTGATCCCGCTATCTATGCTGTGGGTGATGCGGTGGAAGATCAAGATTTCGTCACAGGTAAAGCCACCTTAGTGCCCTTGGCTGGGCCTGCGAACCGTCAAGGACGTATGGCTGCCAACAATATGTTTGGCCGCAAGGAAACCTATCAGGGGACTCAAGGCACCGCGATCTGTAAAGTGTTCGATTTAGCGCTGGCTTCCACGGGCAAAAATGAAAAGCAGCTCAAAAAAGATGGTATAGAGTATCAAAAAGCTTACGTGCACACCGCGAGCCATGCTAGCTATTATCCGGGTGCTGAAGTGGTATCGTTTAAGCTGTTATTTGACCCAAGTTCAGGCAAGATCCTTGGCGCGCAGGCTGTGGGCAAAGATGGTATTGATAAACGCATCGATGTGATGGCGGTTGCTCAGCGCGCTGGGATGACAATCGAGCAGTTACAGCATCTGGAGCTAAGTTATGCGCCGCCATTTGGCAGCGCAAAAGATGTGATAAATCAGGCCGCTTTCGTTGCGTGTAACATAATGAAAGGCGATGCGATGCCGATTCATTTTGATGAAATTGATCATCTTAGCGATGAGCAATTATTACTGGATGTGCGTAATCCTGGCGAGTTACAACAAGGAAATGTTATCGATGGGGCGATCAACATTCCTGTCGATGAGCTGCGGGATCGCATGCATGAACTGCCAAAAGACAAGGAGATAGTGATCTATTGTCAGGTCGGTTTACGTGGCAATGTGGCGTATCGTCAGCTGGTGAATAATGGCTATAAGGCGCGTAATTTAATTGGTGGTTATCGCACCTATAAATTTGCCAAGGTCTAATAAGCGTTAACGGGGTCTTAGGCCCCGATAAATCCCTGTTTGTTTTAGATGAAAGGAGTATTCGATGTTTTCATCTTATGTGATTGCATTATGCGGTGGCGTATTAGTGGGGCTAGGGGCGATTTTATTGCTCTTGCTCAATGGCCGAATTGCCGGTATTAGCGGCATTTTATCGGGCGCGCTATGGGGTAGCGATGACAGCAAAACGCAAGCCAAAGGCTTGGGTTGGCAATGGTATTTTCTGGGCGGGTTACTGCTCAGCGGCGCCATCATGGGCGCACCGCTTGAGGCGATATTTGGCCTTGCACCTATCGAGTTAAGCTCGGTGTCGCAGTCGACTCCGTTACTGCTTATCTCGGGTGTTTTAGTGGGATTAGGCTGCGCTATTGGCAGTGGCTGCACGAGTGGCCACGGCATTTGTGGCGTAGGCCGCTTATCGCCCCGCTCAATTGTGGCGACTCTGGTGTTTATGGTGATGGGTATTATTTCTGCGGTAGTTTTCCACTAAGGTGTTGAGATGAAAAAGATTGTTGCACTTTTTTGTGGTGTATTATTTGGTACAGGTTTAATGCTGTCTGGGCTGGCCGATCCCGCTAAAGTGATTGGCTTTTTAAATGTAAGCTTATTGCTGAGCGGCGAGTGGGACCCGACTTTGCTGTTTGTGATGTCTGGCGGTTTGGCGGTTTATTTACCCTTGTATCTGCTGGTGGTTAAGCCTCGCGCGCAGGCCAAGCTTGGGCCGGTATTTGATAAGTGTTACCACCTGCCCACCAAGCGCGCTATTGATGCGCCCTTGGTCATTGGGTCTGCCTTGTTTGGTTTAGGCTGGGGCATGATAGGTATCTGTCCTGGGCCATCGATTGTTAATTTAGCCCATCTGGATCTGCCTATGGTGCTATTTGTCGTGGCGATGATCGCCGGGGCCTATATTGGCCGGCAGATGAATCGAACCCTGCCGCTGACGGCCAGCAGTCGCCAGTAACTCTGCTTATGGTATGATAAGCAGCAGAATAAGCCTCCGTTTAGGGGGCTTTCTTTTGTCTATTTGAGGTCACGCAATGAGTCAGGAATTAGAGATTATTGATGTTAAGGTGGGCGAGGGGAAAGCAGCGGTCAAAGGCGCGTTAATTACGGTGCAATATGAGGGCCTGTTAGCCGATGGCACTAAGTTTGATTCCTCTTATGATAAGGGTCGTCCATTTCAATGTGTGATTGGCACAGGGCGAGTGATCAAAGGTTGGGATCAGGGGATGATGGGCATGCGTGTTGGCGGTACGCGTAAGTTAGCTGTGCCGGCACATTTAGCCTATGGCGAGCGTCAAATTGGCGCGTTAATTAAACCCAATTCTGATCTCTATTTCACCGTTGAGTTGCTAGAAGTGCTGACCCGCGATGATTAATCGCATCTGGCTTAAGGCTCAAGGGTAAGTTGCCCCTTGACGCTTTGTACATGCTAGGCCAGATGCGCCGACGCATCTGGCCTAGACCTTATTTGGCGGCGGCTTTTATGGCTAACGCCAGTGCATACAGGCCGTTAGTACGAGATGGGCTCAGCTGACCGGTTAGGCCTAACTGGTCAAAATAGGCGTTAATATCCAGCGCCGCGATGGTTGCACTGTCTTGGCCATGGGTGACGGCAAGCAGTAAGGCGACTAAGCCTTTTACGATACGGGCATCGCTGTCGGCCACATAATAGTGTTTGTTGTCGATAGAGGTGTGATACAGCCACGCGTTACTTTCGCAACCTTCAACCTTAGCTGTCTCAGTGCGCAGGCTCTCATCGAGTGGCGGTAAGGTTTTACCCAGTAACATGATCTCACGATAACGCTCTTGCCAGTTGGCGGCGGCATTAAAACGCTTGATGATCGCCTCGCTATCGAAATGCTGGGCTAAAAAGAGGGCCTCGGCCGGTTGTGGAGTGGCTTGCGTCATGGAAGTCCTTAAATTATGCAATGGGCCGCGCTTTACAGCAGCAGGTCTTTGACTGAGGCAAGCGCCTCGATAAAACGGTCGATATCTTGCTTACTGGTATACACCCCAATAGAGGCGCGGCAGCAGCCGTTAAGCTGTAAGGCGTGCATCAGCGGCATGGCGCAGTGGTGGCCGCAGCGCACCGCAATACCTTGTTGATCCAGTAAAATCCCCACATCTTGATGGTGCTCGCCAGCAAGGTTAAAGGCCACCGCGCCAATATTATCCTCATGGGCACCGTATAAGGTGATATCGCCTACATCACTCAGCCTGCGTTGCAGGTACTGCAGCAACTCAGTTTCACGTTGTTGTGTCTGCACTTTATCTAAGCCTGCAATAAAGCGTATCGCAGCCCCCAGGCCGATAACGGCGCTGATCGCAGGCGTGCCGGCTTCCAGTCGGTTAGGTAACGAATTAAATTGGGTTGTTTCAAAACTGACCTGTTTAATCATCTCACCGCCTGTGAGCAGTGGGCTGAGGCTATCGAGGCGTTCAAAGCGGCCATAGAGAATGCCAACGCCAGTTGGGCCATACATTTTATGCGCCGAAAACAGGTAAAAATCGCAGTCGAGTGCCTGCACATCCACCGACAAATGCGCAATGGCCTGCGCGCCGTCGATCACTGTGATCGCCCCTGCTTGTTTTGCTTGTTTAACCATCTGCTGCACAGGATTGACCGTACCAAGCACATTAGACACATGTCCAAGGGCGACGATGGCAGGCTTATCGGCCAGTAGCCGCACGTAGGCGTCTTGGTCGAGGCGCTGCTGTGCATTGAGCGGAATAGGGACAATCCTTGCGCCAGTGCGCTGAGCGAGCATCTGCCATGGCACTATGTTGGCGTGATGGGCGGCGCTGTCGATTAAAATAGTATCGCCTTTGCGTACCTGCTCACTCAATCCGTGGGCAATCATGTTGATGCCTTCGGTGGTGCCATGGGTAAAGATGATCTCTTCGCGGCGCTTGGCATGAATAAAGCGCTGCACGCTGTCGCGCACCGCTTCATAACTGGCGGTGGCTCGGCTCGATAACTGGTGCGCTGCGCGGTGTACATTGGCATTATCGTGTTGATAATACTGAGTCATCGCCTCTATCACCGCTAATGGCTTTTGGCTGGTGGCGGCGGTATCGAGGTAACACAGCGGGTAATCCCCTAGAGTTTGAGCAAGGGCGGGAAACTGCGCGCGCAGTTGAGTTAAGTCCATTGGTGGTTCCGGCAGCAATAAATAAACAGGCGCTAGGATCTTGGGAGATCTTAGCGCCTATTGCAAGCTTTTGTCACATCCCTTGCCCGTTAGGGGCAGGGCAGGCGATAGCGATCGGCTAGTTCGTTGAGTCTGGCCAGTAACGGCTCGCTCAGAGTGACATTGAGACTGTCGATATTCTCTTTGAGCTGCTCAAGATTGGTGGCGCCAATGATGTTAGATCCGACAAATTTTCGACTGTTGACGAAGGCCAAGGCCATTTGCGCTGGGCTAAGGTTAAATTCGCGTGCCAATTCCACATAGGCTTGCGTCGCTTCGAGGGCTAATTGGGTACCGTTATAACGGGCAAAGCGCTTAAACAGCGTCATACGCGCGCCTTCGGGCCATTGGCCGTCAAGGTATTTGCCACTTAGGGCGCCAAAGGCCAGTGGTGAATAGGCCAGCAGCGGTAACTCTTCGCGGTGGGCGATTTCCGCCATGCCCACTTCAAAGCTACGGTTGAGTAAGTTATAGGGGTTTTGCACGCTAATGATACGTGGTAAGCCATGTTTTTCTGCTAATTGCAGATATTTCATTAAGCCCCAAGGGGTTTCGTTAGAGACGCCAATATAGCGAATTTTACCGGCGCTGATTAGTGACGCTAAGGCTTCTAGGGTATCGATGATCGGCGTGAGTTTTTCTTGATCTTGCTGCTCGTAACACAGTTCGCCAAAGAAATTGGTATTTCTGTCAGGCCAATGCAGTTGGTACAGATCGATGGTCTCAATCTGTAAGCGACTCAAAGAGTCATCGACCGCTTGGTGAATATTACGCCAGTCTAGCGCCATATTGGGGCGGATATAGTCGCTCTTGCCACCGGGGGCCGACACTTTAGTGGCGATCACTAGGTTGTCGCGATTGCCGCGAGCCTTGAGGTATTGGCCTAATATGCGTTCGGTTTCCCCTTGGGTTTCAGCCTTGGGGGGCACAGGGTACATCTCGGCAGTATCGATAAAGTTGATGCCTTCGCCAATGGCGTAATCGAGCTGAGCAAACGCTTCGCTTTGGGTATTTTGCTCGCCCCACGTCATGGTGCCCAGACAAAGTTGGCTGACGTCGAGGTTAGAATGCGGGAGTCGTCTATAGTCCATGAAAGTCTCCGGAATGCGCAACAATAATGTTTGAACTAGGGTCTTTGATTTTTACGTTTTAATACAATTTATGGGTTATTTTGCTAAGGGGCGATGACATTGAGTGGTATTCCGACTCACCCTTTATTACAGGCTTAAACCGCCACACACCCACATAGCTAAGAGGCGTGATCCTTCAAGTCTGTCTATAAATCCTGTGGTTTAAATCCCATTGAACCTGCATAACAACTCTGCTTGAACCCTAACAACCTTTGTTATAAAACACTAGCTAATTTGTTACTCCACAACGCAATAATTTAACGCAATGATCTCTACATGAATGCCTTGCTCAAAGCTTAAGCAACATGGCGATTTCACAAGCATCATGACCTGTGTCACCTAGCGGCTGATTCAAGTGTTCGAAGCCCAGTTTTTCATATAATACCAAGGCTTCTTTAAGGCAGGCGGTGGTTTCTAAATAACAGGCTTGATAACCACGGTTGCGGGCAAATGTTAAGGCTTGCAGGGCTAAGCGCCGCGCAAAGCCTTTGCCACGCAAACTGGGCGAAAAATACATTTTTTGCAGTTCACAAACCCCATCATGACCCGCTAATGGCGCGATCCCCGCACCGCCCAACACTTTACCGTTGTGGGTGATGACCCAGTAGTGAGCATCACTCATCTCATAGACCTGATACAAGCTGTCGAGAGTGGGATCGGCAACGCCATAGCCCTTATCGGGTGTGAGCCCATATTCGGCCGACACACAGCGGATCACTTGGGCTATTTGTGGGTTGTCACTGGGTGTAATGCTGCGGATCTCAAAGTCTTGTTGCTGCTCGGCATAGGCGATAGCCCGCGAATACAGGTTTAACGAGTTGGTGAGTTGGCTTACCTGCTCTGCAGAGAGCTGGGCGAGGATCTGCTGATATAAGGTATTTTGTTGCTGATTTAGGTTTTTGAGTTGGCGTTTTCCTTGGGGAGTCAGCTTGCATAATGAACTGCGGCTGTCTCTGGGGTTGGTGCGACTCTGTGCTAGCCCTTTTTCGCACAGTTGGCTGACCGCTCGGCTGGCATTGGACTTGTTGATATTAAGCAGCTGTGCCAGTTGATTGACCGATAATTCTTGGTTACTGAGCTCGATTAATGCATAGGCTTGCACTGGCGATAAGTGTAACGGCATGCCATCGGCGTTGAGCATCCCCAACTGCCTGACTAAGCGTCGCGATATTTTACGTAACGAGGAGCAGGTTTGCGGCAATGTAGTCTCTGTTGCCTGTGAGACATTATTCAGAGGAGAGATGCTGTTGTCAGTCATTGGCGATCCGGTGTTGTTTATCGGTTAGTGATAGCATGAGCTGTCGCTAACAGGTGTCACGACGATGTCATCAAATCGATAGCTTGGGTATCGAATTAGTTGCAAGAGATACCTAATCTAGACGGCTTGATTTTCAAATGCAAGTATTTGCTAATGTAGCTGACATCGCAATAGGGGCGGCTAAGTCTGAGCGTTAAGCATAAACCTGTGGATTTAAAATGGGGGCCATTGCCAACACAATCGCTTGGGTGTAAACGCTTTCGCGACTGGCTTTGCCGTCCGTGAGTAGGCCTATGGCACCGCCTTTTTGCTTAATGTTGACTGTGTTAAACAGCCTATCCATAACATCACCCAATTCTTCGCCAGCGACTAAGGCTTGATACACAGCTGTGGGCAAGGGTAATTGGGCGCTGCGTCCGATAGACAGTTTGTCTTGATGGATAATGGCCATATAGGCATAAGTGGCTGCGCCATGCTCGAAACAGTCAACACCCCCTTCCATCGCTATGTAGAGTTCGGCGCTTAAGTGTGGCTGTAACTCTGCTTGCTGCTCACAGTAACGCGCTCGATTGATGGCCCCTGTGCGAGTCTCACTATCTGTCATGGGTTGCGCGGCCACGCCAGAGGGGGCGTGTACGCCTTGGCTGATGATTAGCGCTGTCGGAAAGAGTAAGGCGACGGCATTATGGGCTGCGGCAATTTTTACTGGATTCGTCGAACCGACGGTAATACGAATGGGACTGGCAGTCGAAAGAGTGGGCATGAAATAATCTCGAATGAACCGTGTTAAGGCGCCTATTTTGCCATAGCCGTTGCCATAGTGCATGAGCCCGGCTAGATTTTGTCACGATTGTAACATTTCTAGCTGTACTATGGCGAAGCTGCCTGGTGTGACATTGTGTGATCTTGGTTGGGGTTACGAGTGCTTTTGCTGGTAACGCTCTCGCTTTTGCTTTTAGTGTGACAAGTGTCGTTATTTAGCTTTTGTGCAATTACGGCATCGCCCAGCCGCTCTGGCTTTGCCGTAACACAACTGTTAATGAGAGGTGTATATGCGTTACTCCTTTATTACCAATATGAAAAAATGCTACAGCTTTAATTGAACACCGATCACAATATTAGTGAATTCTGAAATTTCATTACAAAATACCGTGTCAGATCAATTTTTAGTGCGCTTTCTCCTATATTCTGTGACCGAATTTAGTCGTACTGCTGGGAACATCCTAGTCAGTCGTAGCAATACATAAGATGCCATGAGCATCAATAAAGGTCACATTTATGCAAAATGAAGCGACAGTATCTCAAGTGTTAACCCCGGCTCCGTCGAAGTGGACCCGTACCGATACAACTTGGATGTTAAGCCTGTTTGGCACCGCGGTTGGTGCTGGTATTTTGTTCTTACCGATTAATGCCGGTATGGGCGGTTTTTGGCCTCTCGTGATGATGGCGTTGATCATCGGTCCCATGACCTATTTAGCCCATCGCGGTTTGTCCCGCTTTGTGTGTTCGTCACAAAAGCAGGGTAGTGATATCACACATGTGGTTGAGGAGTATTTTGGGGCAGGCGCAGGTAAAGCGATCACTGTGCTGTACTTCTTTGCGATTTATCCTATTGTACTGATTTATGGCGTTGGTATTACCAATACTGTCGACAGCTTTATTGTCAATCAGTTAGGTATGGCATCGCCACCACGCTTTATTTTGTCAGGTGTGTTGATCTTAGCCATGATGGCCGTGATGGTGTCTGGCGAGAAATTTATGCTTAAAGTGACCCAGCTATTGGTGTATCCATTAGTGGGTATCTTGGCCTTCATGTCCTTGTACCTCATCCCTAGCTGGAAAACCGATGCCTTGATGCAAGTGCCTGCTACCGCTGACTTCTTAGGCACTGTGTGGTTAACCATTCCGGTATTAGTGTTTGCCTTTAATCATTCACCAGCTATTTCACAGTTCTCGGTATCACTTAAGCGTGAGCACGGTCAGAACGCGGCGAAAAAAGCCGACGTGATTTTACGTAACACCAGCATGATGTTGGTGGGATTTGTGATGTTGTTTGTGTTCTCTTGTGTGTTGTCACTGAGCCCAGCGCAACTTGGCGAAGCCAAAGCGCAAAACTTACCTATCCTATCTTACTTGGCTAACGTACATGCGAGCGGTTTTGTGAGCTACTTTGGTCCTATCATTGCGGTTATCGCGATTGTCTCTTCATTCTTTGGTCACTATATGGGTGCGACAGAGGGGATGCGCGGCATCATCACTCAGCAGCTTCGTGGTACTGATAAAAAGGTCAGTGACAGTAAAATTGATAAGTTTATCTTGGCATTCATGTTCCTCACCATCTGGGGCGTGGCGATTATCAACCCAAGTATTCTTGGCATGATTGAAGCGTTAGGCGGGCCAATTATTGCTGCAATCTTATACCTAATGCCTATGTATGCCGTGTACAAGGTACCAAGCTTGAAAGCCTATCGTGGCCGTATTAGCAATGTGTTTGTGATCATTGCGGGCTTGTTGGCAATGACAGCCATTCTGTTTGGCATGCTGTCTTAAGCTACTGATTGAAGGCCGCCAGCTAAGTTATGGTTGGTCGGCCTCATAAGTGTAAGGTCTATTATGGTTAGCGCATTTGATATTTTTAAGATAGGCGTGGGTCCCTCGAGCTCACACACTGTCGGGCCGATGAAGGCCGCTAAAGGGTTTATTGACGACTTACGTCAACGAGGCGAGCTGGCCCAGCTCACACGAGTTACCGTAGATATTTACGGTTCATTATCGTTAACGGGTAAGGGACACCATACCGACAGTGCCATTATCATGGGGCTGGCAGGTAACTTACCTGAAACGGTCGATATTGATTTAATGCCTGAGTTTATTCGCCAAGTGGAGCTGACATCTGCATTGCCACTGGGTGCAGAAGGCCACCGAGTCGACTTTCCTAAGGACGCGGTGGTGTTTCATCAACACGCCTTACCCCTGCATGAAAACGGCATGACGCTCAGTGCTTGGATAGGTGACACCTGTACCTACAGCCAAACCTATTATTCGATTGGCGGCGGCTTTATTGTCGATGAAGCCCATTTTGGTTTAGCCGCGGCCAATGAGATTGTGGTGCCTTATCCCTTTGCGTATGCCAGCGACCTGCTGAAATTGTGCGATGAGACCGGCATGAGCATCAGTACCATTATGATGGCCAACGAGAAGGTGCTGCGTAGTGAGCAGGCCATACTCGACGGATTTGGCGCGATTTGGCGCACTATGAAAGAGGGCATTGAGCGCGGTTGTCAAAACGAAGGGGTGTTGGCTGGGCCACTGCGCGTACCACGTCGTGCGCCGGCGCTGTTTCGCCAGTTAGTGACTAACGAGCGTTTATCATCGGATCCTATGGTGATTGTTGATTGGATCAACATGTTTGCCTTAGCGGTGAGCGAAGAAAATGCCGCTGGTGGCCGCGTTGTGACATCGCCTACCAATGGTGCGGCGGGGATCATTCCGGCGGTGCTGGCCTATTACGATAAGTTTATTCAGCCGGTTGGCGAGAAAGAGTATAGCCGCTTTTATCTTGCTGCCGGAGCCATTGGTGGCTTGTACAAGCGTAACGCCTCGATTTCGGGTGCCGAAGTTGGCTGTCAGGGTGAAGTGGGGGTTGCTTGCTCGATGGCGGCCGCTGGGCTTGCCGAGTTGATGGGCGCTAATCCTTCTCAGGTGTGTATTGCTGCCGAGATTGGTATGGAGCACAACTTGGGATTAACTTGTGATCCGGTAGCAGGCCAAGTGCAGGTACCTTGTATCGAGCGTAATGCGATTGCTGCGGTTAAGGCGATTAACGCTACCCGCATGGCGATGCGCCGTAACAGCGAACCTAGAGTCAGTTTAGATAAGGTGATTGCCACCATGTACGAAACTGGCAAAGATATGCATGTTAAATACCGTGAAACCAGCCAAGGTGGATTGGCGATTAAGGTCACCAGTATTTGTGCCTAGTCGTTAGATAATGGCTAACGCTGGAGAGAAAACGCCTCAATGACGATAAAGTGATTGGGGCGTTTTTGTTGGTGCAGTTAGGCTATTTCTCTTCGTACATCAGATAGTAGCTTTGCTCCATCCCCAAGGCCTGATAGGTCAATTGTGCCTGAGTGTTTTCTTGTTCGACGTAAAGCCTAAAGCTGGCGGCGCCACCATTTTGCTCGGCAATATCCTTCACCGCTTGATAGAGCTTGGCGTAAATTCCTTGACGGCGATTTTGCGGGCGAATATAGACGCTCTGGATCCAGTAGTAATCTTTGGCGCGCCAATCGCTCCATTCAAAAGTGACCATTAGCGACCCTAAAATCTCACCCTCTGCCTCGGCCACCAAATAAAAGCCTTTTTCCGGTTTATCGAGCAAGGTTTTAACGCCCTCTGACAGCACCTGTTCATCGAGGGTTAACCCTTCGGTTTCATGGGCCATCGCCTGATTAAACTGCACTAAGGCATTCAGATCTGATAATAGGCCTTGTCTAATTTGCATACTTCTCTCCTTTAATAAGGCCGCTACTTTAGCACGCTTTGTTGGCGAAATTGAGTGCAATATTGCTGAGTACCTACGACTAAAGTCTAACTCTGCTAAACTTTGAACATCACGTTTAACTCTGTTGTTATAGGTGAACCCATGCAGCAACGTAAACCCAGTAGCGGTCATTACTATGGTGTTAATTCAACGCGAAATACTGCCATTAATCATCATAAAATCAGGTTATTAACCAATAAGAGTTATCAAGGTGACACGATTCATCATCGGCTGCATTTTATACTAACCCTGTTAAGTTTCGGCTTGTGGGGCATCGTATGGTGGCAACTGATATTGAAGTCTCAAGGTCGGCAAGGACAGTTTTTTCATGGCTTTGACGATGCCTATTGGAGCCATTTAATCGAGCGTGAGCAACCGCCCGCCGCGCTGCATCAATTACACTTTGACCAACAGGGCCCACGGGCGCAATTCGACGCTTAACTGACTGTGATGTGGATAGGGTACAACCAAAGTATTATGTGCTAATATCGCCGGCCTAATTGTGCTTTAACGGCTAACCGCCTCGGCGTATCGCGCTAGCAGAGGCTTAGTCCCAGGCTTACTCTCTCTATACTCAAGGTTGATAACATGTCTCGAAAATCCTCATCTTGGCTAGGCCGCGCTTGGTCTGGCTGGATGTCTGTGCCTTTGTGGCTGCAAATTCTTATCGGTATGCTACTTGGGATCACCGTCGGTATCGGTTTAGGTGAACAGGCTGTGGTGTTAAAGCCCATAGGTACTTTGTTTGTTAACACCATAAAAATGCTTATCGTGCCGTTAGTCTTTTGCTCGTTAATTGTCGGCGTCACCTCGATGCAAGATACCGCCAAGATGGGGCGCATTGGCTTTAAGTCGTTCGCCTTCTATTTAGGTACTACATCGATTGCGATCACTGTTGGTCTGGCGGTGGGCTATATTTTGCAGCCGGGTGCGGGCCTAAATATGACGCCCGATGCTGGCGTAGCGGTCGCGAAAGAGGTGCCATCGGTGATGCAAACCTTGATCAATATCGTGCCGACTAATCCCGTGGCGGCGTTAGCTAATGGCCAAATTTTACAGGTGATCGTGTTTGCGGTGGCGCTGGGTATCGCCTTGGTACTGATTGGCGATCATGGCAAACCTGCGATTAAGGTGTTTGAATCATTGGCCGAGGCCATGTACAAGCTTACCGATATGATCATGAAACTGGCACCTTATGGGGTATTTGGCTTAATGGCGTGGGTTGCTGGCCAATATGGTGTCGATATGTTGATGCCGCTAATCAAGGTGATTGTGGCTGTTTACCTAGGTTGTGCACTGCATATTATCGGTTTTTACAGCCTAGTGCTGACGACGGTGGCTAAACTTAATCCATTACAGTTCTTTAAAGGTATTCGCAGCGCTTTAGCCGTTGCCTATACGACATCTAGCTCGGCGGGCACCTTACCTGCCAGTATGAAGTGTGCCAGTGAGTCTTTAGGCATTAATAAGAAGATCTCCAGCTTTGTCTTGCCACTGGGGACCACCATTAATATGGATGGCACCGCCTTATACCAAGGAGTGACAGCGCTATTTGTGGCTCAGGCCTTTGGCATTGATTTAACATGGGTAGATTACATCACCATTATTTTAACCGCGACATTAGCCTCAATCGGCACCGCAGGTGTGCCAGGTGCAGGGCTGGTGATGCTGACCTTAGTGTTAACCACTGTTGGCTTACCACTAGAGGGCGTTGCGATCATTGCCGGTATCGACCGTGTGCTGGATATGGCGCGTACGGTTGTTAATGTCTCGGGTGACTTAGTGGCCACGACCGTTATCGCTAAGTCTGAAAATGAGCTGGATATTGAGCATTACAATGCCGATGCCGAGCAAAGCCAGATCATGGCCGATAAAGTTGAGCAAACTGCACTGGAAAAAGCCAGTTAGGCGCTGTGGTTCGCTATGTGCACAGGCTCTTGAGCTAGCACTCATGTATCAAAAATTGCTGCATAAAAAACCGCCGAGATGGCGGTTTTTTTATGCGGTAATAACGCAAAATGTGTGTTGCGAGTGGTTATTGCTTGCTTAGCACCAGTTGAGCTTCACCTTCGGCATCTTTAAGGAGCAACTTGCCATTTGCAGACTCTGCGGTGGTGATTTTGCTCATCGCTTGCATCACGCGCTGCTCTTGGCTCATCAAGGCTTCAATACACGCTTTCATGGTGCTGCCCGCTGGCGATAAGGTGAGCTGCGTGCCTTCAAGCTTATATTGGCCAAAAAACTGATTACAACTGTTGTTACCACTCAGGGTGCCATCGGCGGCAAAGATCAGCTGCGCCGGGCTATAATCGATAACGCTTTGACCTTGGGCGGCTTCAATATGCCACGTCCCTTCAATAGCGATAGTGGGCGTGTCCACGGATGTGCTTGTTTGACAAGCGGATAAGCCAAGTAAGGCACTGGCAATAAATAAAAGCTTCTTTGACATGATAGAATCCATAAAAATTGAACTGACTATTCTGACAATGTTAATCACATTAAAAAAGGGTGATTAACGGTTTTTAAGATGATTTTTTATTTATACAGATTTTACTTGACGATAGCCAAATTTAATTATCCTCCAATGGCATAAGGAATACAAAAAGATGATGACTGCACTCAAAATAGCCCATTGGGTTGGTGTCTTAATGCTGCTGGTCGGGCTGGCGATTTACGGTTTTACCTCCCTGACGCAGCAGATCGATGGCATGTTACTGGTGTCGAGCCTGATTGGTCTTGGCCTAGTGTTAATGTCACCGTTTCCCATTGTGCTGTTTATTCAATGGGGTCAAAAGCAAGAAAAACAAGACTAATATTGAGCATTGGTGCTTAGTTTAGTCCATGGTTAAAATTTATCGAGTTGGGATCATCTTGTGTAGAGGCTTGTTGCGAGCGCAGTTGGCTTTTGGCCAGGGCTAACATGGGCGCGAGTTTGGCCGAGGACTCGGGCGCAAAAAAGGCGCTGCCTGAATCGAGCTGCAATAATCCGTTTTGTTGTTTAAGGCTTTTTTTGACCCGCATGACGATGTGGTTGAGATCGCGCTCGGAATCGATAAATACCAACACCACAAATTGCGATTGATTATAGTGAGCGGCGATATCTGCGGTACGAATAGTGTCTTGAATAATGTTGCCCAGCAATCGAGTATGTTTATGTTCAATAACACTCAGCGCTGGTGGTGTTGGAGTTAGCTCAAACAGTAATATTCCAGCATGGGCGCCAAAGCGTCTGCCTAGATTCAGCTGCCTAGGCGCCATCATAATAAAGCCATAATGATTGAGCATGCCGGTTTCACGGTCGCGCATCGACAAAGACTCTATTCGCTGGCTTTGGCACAATAAAGCCAAATCTTGCTGCAATAATATTTGAAACGGTTCTAGCATAAATGCATTGACGTTAATCGATTCAGCGCCTTGGATATTGAGCACGCACAGGCAACCAAAAACGGTGCCGTCAGGCCAATGTAGCGGCCGAGACAATATGTTACGCGCCGAGGCGAGATCGCCCGGGAGTGGGATATTTTGACCGCTAAAGTCTATATTAGTACCGTCGGGTTGATTGTTCGATAAGCGATTGAATAGGCTTAAATCTGCTGGGTAAACGGTACCTGCAAGGTATTTACGGGAGTCGTTAATTGAGCTGACAATCACCTCAAAACCCAGATCAGTTTGCTGTACCACAAAAGCCACTTCAGCTTGATAGTAACGTTTCATCAGTTCACATTGATGCATCCAGCGGACTAAGTTTATCTGGGTGTTATCGTTTTCAAGTATACTGGCGCCGGTATCGATATTTTCTGGCAACATGGGGCAACTGAACCATCAAGGTAAAAGTAGCTTAATTGTGGTCGCGGAAGCGGTATTTAGCAAATCCTCCGCCAAGAGCGCAGAGGGTACTTTTTAGTCGATAAGTTAACGAGAAAACCATGTTAGTAAGACGGGCTCAACTGGCCGACGCTGCGGCGATTGCATTATTAGAACGTGAGCAAATAGAAGCCGAATTAGATCCTAGCCAGCGCGGTGGCGTCATGACGGGGCAAGCCTTTTCGGCCGCCGACATTAAGGTGTTAATCGAGCAACATTGGATAGTGGTTGCAGAGCAGCAAGGGGAGCTCATCGGTTATGTGATTGCTGGTAAATGGTCGTTTTTTGAATCGTGGCCTATTTATCGTCGTTTATTAAGCCGCTTAGGTGAGCACTGTGTGGGCAATACCCGCTTGAGTCTGCACAATTGTTGCCAGTATGGCCCCATTTGGATCCATCCCAACCATCGAGGTCAGGGGGTGTTTAGCGCTATGGTTTTGCAGTTAAAGCAAGAGGTGTGCTCGCACTATCCCTTCATGTTGACCTTTATTGCCGAAGATAATGAACACTCATTTAATGCCCACACCCATAAGGCGGCGATGCAAGTGGTCGACTTTTTTGGTTTTGATGGTCGAGACTATTACTTGCTTGCCTGTGCCACCCAAACATAACCTAAGTGATGCTAAGTAAGCCATATGCTAGGATAGCGCCCCTAGTTGCATGATCTATCGTTCGAGGAAGTGACCATGGCACCCGTATCGCTGCCCCCTTTTGTGCAAGGCTTATTGCAACCCTACGCCGAGTTGCGACTGAGCGCCTATGATAATGTGAAGCTCATTCGCGCCCTGCTCGCCGAGCAAGGTAAGCGGTGTGACTGTTGGCTAGTGCCTTTTACATGGGAGAGTCAACAGGCTCGTGAGCGTTATTTGGTATGTTATCAGCAGCATTGGCTCGATTGCGGTTGGAGTAACGATTACAGCGCCGCCATTGCCGCCGCCGAGACACCAAGCGCCGAGCAACTGGCTTTAGCCAAAACAGTATCAGCGCCCATCTTAACGCTGCAACAGGTCTCTTTTATGTGTATGCAATACAGCCACTTTGACCATTGTTAAGCGAGTGCATGAACGCTCTGCTACCTTCCCAGAAAATCTCCCTAGCGAAGCGGCGATGTTAAGGCCCCCCTTTTAAGTTGCTATTAATAACGGGGCGGCGGTGATCGCTGCGCCTACCAGACACGTAATATCTCTATTTACTGTCAGCAGGGCGTCTGTATGTCTACCACCTATTCTATGTTGGGCTACGCGGGGTTATTGCCTTTTATTATCGCCACCGTCTTTATCTTGATGGGGATGCCGTTGTTGACCCTAGATCCCTTTATGCTGTTTGTCAGTTACAGTGCGGTCATCCTCTCTTTTTTGGCGGGCAGCTTATGGGGGCGACAGACTCATCAAGCCAACGGTATCAGCGATGATAAACAGCTGCTCACCAGTAATGTGATTAGCGTGTTGGCTTGGCTGGCGATCATCATTAACCAGTTATATGTCTCCTTGCTGATCTTAATGTACGGCTATGTGGTGATGTACCTAAAAGATAAGCGTCAATGTGAGCAGAAGGTGATTGCCGATGACTATATGGCGCTAAGGGCGCGATTAACCGGTGTCGCACTGACGTGCCATTTAATTATTATTGTGGTGGGGGAGTAGATGAAACTGCGTATTTTTTATGATAGCCAATGTCCGCTGTGCGCCGCCGAAATGGCTAAACTGAGTCGCTGCGACAAGGCGGGGTTAATTGAACTTGCCGATTTAGCCGACGTTAATTTTGCCGAGCAATATCCACACATCGACGCCCAATATGCCAATCAGATATTACAGGGGGAAACCGATAAGGGTGAAATATTGCAAGGACTGGATGTCACTTATCTGGCCTGGTCGCTGGTGGGAAAAAAGCATTATGTGGCACCGTTACATTGGCCAATGGTTAGGCCAGTGGCCGATTTTCTCTACCTTAAGTTTGCCAAGCACAGACATAAGGTGTCTTATCTGCTGACCGGTAAAAAACGCTGCGACAGTGGCCGCTGCGGCATATCATGAGCGGCGCGGATCAAGTGCATGGCAATGGGTTAGTGGCGAATAGCGCATTAATTGAGGATTGTGCATTAGTAATTGGTGCCAGCAGTGGTATTGCCAAGACGCTAATAACCCAGTTGCGCCATGAATGTCCGGTTATCGCTATCAGTCGCAGCCATGGACATGATGCCAACACCGACCATCATAACATTGGTCATCATCATGGCCGTGGCGAGGCGATTCACCCTTCAAGCGGTCACCATAGTCTTGAGTATTACCGCTGTGACAATAGCGATAGCGCCATCGCAGGGGTAATCGCAACGCTGATGAGCCGTCAGGTGCGGGTCACTCGGGTGTACATTTTTAACGGCGTGTTGCATCAAGCGGGTCTGAGCCCAGAGAAACGTCTAGAGGAGATAAGCGCCGAGTCGATGCAAACCCTGTTTCATATTAATAGCGTTATCCCCATGCTTTGGCTCAAGCATCTATTGCCGTTGGTGAAAGGTCAAACGCCCTGCGTGGTGACTGTGTTGAGCGCCCGCATCGCGAGTATTAGCGACAATCGTTTAGGCGGTTGGTATAGCTACCGCGCCTCAAAAGCTGCGCTGAATATGTTGTTGCAAACGGCGGCAGTGGAGTACGCCAGACGGGCTAAGAATGTCGCCTTGTTGGCGTTTCACCCTGGGACAACCGACACCGAACTATCCAAACCATTTCAACACAATGTCGCTAAAGAGAAACTCTTTACCACCGAATTTGTCAGCCAGCGTCTGCTTAAGGTTAGCTCCGGCCTTACGCCATCACCCCAAGCTTATTTTATCGATTGGAATGGGGCGACTATTTCGTGGTAAGGCCGTTATTACTTAGCGTTAGGGTTTTATCGCGTGAGGGTTTTATTGAGCCATTGTTGTCTATCGCCAATCTAAATAACCAATCTAGGTAACTAATTTAAGTAAACAAGTCTAAGTAAACAAGGAAGATATTCTGTAATGCATATTAGTCATGATTCATTAAGCCAATTAGAGTGCCGTTACCGCGCGCAGTTAATCAATAGTTTGTCTGGGTTTAAAAGCGCTAACCTTATCGGTACCCAAGACGCTTTGGGGCGCACTAATTTGGCCATCATTAGCTCAGTATTTCATTTAGGCGCCGATCCTGCGCTGGTGGGGTTTATTAGCCGTCCAGATACGGTGCAGCGAGATACCTTAGCTAACATTATTGCCACCGGCAGTTACACCATTAATCAGGTGAATAGCGATATTTGGCAGCAAGCGCATCAAACTTCGGCGCGCTACGACAGCGGCCAGTGTGAATTTAATGAGGTGGGGCTGACCCCGTTGCATCAACCACAAGTGGTGGCGCCCTTTGTGGCCGAGAGTCGATTAAAATATGCTGTTAAGTTAGAAAGTTATCAAACTATCGAACTAAACCAAACTCTGTTAGTGATAGGCCGAATTACCGATATTTGGCTCGATGACGTGGCGCTTAAGCCCGATGGCAGTATTGACATTGAAAGCTTAAATACCGTCTGCGTATCGGGTCTCGATTGCTATCATACGACCGAGCGATTAGGGCGACTGAGCTATGCTAAGCCAGACAAGCCGTCGGTTATCATCGATTAATGTGCGTAGGCTGTGACAAGATTCAGTCACAAAGACTGCTACCAAAAACAGCCACAAAAAAACCGCCATATGGGCGGTTTTTTATGAGCTTGCTGCGATTATAGCTTAGCGTCGGCGCGAAGGGCGTCGGCTTTATCGGTGCGCTCCCACGGGAACTCGTTACGACCAAAGTGACCGTAAGCCGCAGTGGCTTGATAGATTGGGCGAGCCAAATCTAACATTTCGGTTAGGCCGTATGGGCGCAGGTCGAAATGCTGACGAACCAGCTTAATCAACACCTCTTCAGACACTTTACCAGTACCGAAAGTTTCAACACTGATAGAGGTAGGCTCAGCTACACCGATAGCGTAAGACACTTGGATCTCACAGCGATCGGCAAGGCCAGCGGCAACGATGTTCTTGGCCACATAACGCGCCGCGTATGCTGCACTGCGGTCAACTTTCGATGGATCCTTACCAGAGAAAGCCCCACCACCGTGACGCGCCATTCCGCCGTAAGTATCGACGATAATTTTACGACCCGTTAGACCACAATCGCCGACAGGACCACCAATCACAAAACGGCCTGTTGGGTTGATGAAGTACTTAGTATCTTTGGTTAACCACTTAGCGGGCAGCACAGGCTTAATGATGGTTTCCATCACGCCTTCAATCAGATCTGGCTGGCTTACGCTGTCACAGTGTTGAGTAGACAGGACTACCGCATCGATACCAGCAATGCTGCCATCGCTGTTATAGGCAAAAGTGACCTGACTTTTCGCATCTGGACGTAACCAAGGTAGGGTATTGTCTTTACGCACTTCCGATTGACGCTTAACCAACTTATGCGAGTAAGTGATCGGGGCTGGCATCAATACGTCGGTTTCGTTGTTGGCGTAACCAAACATTAACCCTTGGTCGCCAGCGCCTTGCTCTTTAGGATCGGCGCGATCAACACCTTGATTGATATCGGGCGACTGTTTACCGATGGCATTAAGTACGGCACAAGAATCGGCATCAAAGCCCATATCTGAGTGGGTATAGCCAATTTCACGCACGGTTTTACGGGTGATCTCTTCGATATCAACCCAAGCCGAGGTGGTCACTTCACCGCCCACCAAGACCATGCCGGTTTTAACGTAAGTTTCACATGCCACGCGCGCCTTAGGATCTTGCTCTAAGATCGCGTCGAGTACCGCATCAGAAATTTGATCGGCGATTTTATCTGGATGACCTTCTGAGACCGACTCAGAGGTAAACAAGTGCTTTGCCATAATGGAAAATCTCGTCTGTAAACAATTTGATTCTGTAGAAGTATCTACATCTAGACGGCTATTTTAGTGGAAATCACGCTAGATAACACCCCTTTCGATAAAAATTGTGGGGTAAAGCGCAGTAAATCATGACTTGCTCAGGCTGGCAGTAAAGATATGCCTGTAGGTAACAAGCTGTAATTCATCATCTATTTATCGTTTTTTTATGGTTTTACCCGCGACTTACAGGGCGTGATTTTTTGCGCTATCGCCGCGCAGTTATTGCATGAGACGCTGCGAGTCATGACGTAGTGTTAGGCATTTTGCTTAAAGATGCTTATTAAGTGTTAATAATGGGTTTGCAAAATGGAGTAAAAAACGTGCAAGCGCTAAATGTCACGTTAACGGATATACCCAGATTGACACATCGGCTCTACTCCTTGGGCCTGCATTTACGGGTTCTACAGCTTAGATCGGGTTAATCTGGGTAATTTGGCGAATTTTATTTGCGTCCCATCGCCTAGTAGGGGAAAATATGCGTCCACAATTGCCCGCAAAATCCCCAATAATAAGCAGGAGAGAGCATGTCATCTCGTAAAGAACTCGCAAACGCTATCCGTGTGTTAAGTATGGATGCCGTTCAAAAAGCCAACTCAGGTCACCCAGGTGCCCCAATGGGAATGGCGGATATCGCTGAAGTGCTTTGGAATGACTTCCTTAAGCACAACCCGACTAACCCAAACTGGGTTGACCGCGACCGCTTCATCTTATCTAACGGTCATGGCTCGATGCTGATTTACTCTTTGCTGCACCTTACTGGTTACGCACTTCCCATCGAAGAACTGCAAAACTTCCGCCAGCTTCACTCTAAAACCCCAGGTCACCCAGAATACGGATACACTCCAGGTGTTGAAACCACCACAGGGCCGCTAGGCGCGGGTATCAGTAACGCGGTTGGTATGGCGATTGCGGAAAAAACCTTGGCGGCGCAGTTTAACCGTCCAGGTCACGACATTGTCGACCACTTCACCTACTGTTTCTTAGGGGATGGTTGTTTGATGGAAGGCATCTCACACGAAGCTTGTTCATTAGCGGGCACCTTAGGTTTAGGCAAGCTGATTGCATTTTGGGATGACAACGGTATCTCTATCGACGGCCATGTTGAAGGCTGGTTCACCGACGATACACCTAAGCGTTTTGAAGCCTATGGCTGGCATGTGATTGCCGATGTGGACGGCCATGATAGCGAAGCGATTCGCAGCGCAATAGAAGAAGCTAAGTCAGTCACTGACAAGCCAACCATGATCTGCTGCAAAACGATTATTGGTTTTGGTTCTCCAAACAAATCTGGCAGCCACGACTGCCACGGCGCGCCACTAGGCGATGCCGAAATCGCCGCTGCACGTGAGTTCCTTGGTTGGGAACACGCGCCATTTGATATCCCAGATAACGTCTATGCGGGTTGGGATGCTAAAGACGTGGGCGCCAGCAACGAATCGGCTTGGAATGAAAAACTGGCCGCGTATGAAGCTGCATTCCCTGAATTGGCGGCAGAATATAAGCGCCGGGTGATCGATGGTGAATTGCCTGCCGATTTCGAAGCGAAAGCACAAGCCTTCATTAAAGAATGCCAAGAGAAAGGCGAAGGCATTGCTAGCCGTAAAGCGTCACAAAATGCCATTGGTGCTTTTGGCGCTATGTTGCCAGAGCTACTTGGTGGCTCAGCTGACCTTGCGGGTTCTAACTTGACGCTTTGGTCTGGTTCTAAAGGCATTCAAGACGATGCTGCCGGTAACTACATCTATTATGGTGTACGTGAATTTGGTATGAGCGGCATCATGAACGGTATCTCGTTGCACGGTGGTTTCATCAACTACGGCGCGACCTTCATGATGTTTATGGAATACGCCCGTAATGCGGTACGTATGTCGGCGCTGATGGGCATTCAAAACATCTTCGTTTATACCCATGACTCTATCGGTCAAGGTGAAGATGGCCCGACTCACCAACCTGTTGAGCAGCTCGCTAACCTGCGCATGACCCCTAACATGATGGTATGGCGTCCATGTGATGCGGCCGAAACGGCAGTCTCGTGGAAGAATGCTATCGAGCGCCGTGATGCACCAACATCGCTTATCTTTAGCCGTCAAAACCTACCCGCTCAAGCCCGTACCGATGAGCAGTTAGCTAACGTGGTTAAAGGTGGTTATGTACTGCGTGATTGTGCTGGTACACCTGATGTCATTTTGATTGCGACAGGTAGCGAAGTGCAATTGGCACTGGATTCTGCCGCTGCATTAACTGAGCAAGGTAAGCAGGTACGTGTGGTTTCTATGCCATCGACCAATGCGTTTGATGCACAAGATGCGGCGTACAAAGAGTCAGTATTGCCACGCGCTGTAACTAAGCGTGTTGCTATCGAAGCGGCTCACGTTGATTTCTGGCATAAGTATGTTGGTTTCGACGGCGCAGTAGTGGGCATGACCACCTTCGGTGAGTCAGCGCCAGGCGGCGAACTCATGAAATACTTCGGCTTCACCGTCGATAACGTAGTGTCGACCGTTAACGCCTTGTTTTAAGCGTTAGTGTGAGTCGAGGCGTGAGCACCTTAATGGCTCACGCCAGATGGGACGGCTTATCTGGTGTTGATATCAGGTAAGCCGTTGTCGCATCAACAGTATGCGAGCAGGGATAGAGTGAGGAGTCAAGGCGCTTAATGATCAAAGTTGCTATCAATGGATATGGCCGTATTGGTCGTTCAATTCTTCGTGCCCTGTACGAGTCGGGCAAGCGAGACCGCATTCAAATTGTCGCCATTAATGAACTGGCTAAACCTGAAGCCATGCTTCACTTAACCCAATATGATACCACTCATGGTCGCTTTCAAACCCCGACGTCATTGGTCGATAATATTATGACGGTGGGTGATGACCGTATTCAGTTATTGCATCAACGCGATGCCAGCCAATTGCCTTGGGCTGAGCTGGATATCGATATAGTGTATGAGGCCACTGGTGCCTTAATCGATAGGCAAGCCTGTGAGACGCACCTGCAAGCAGGGGCCAAACAAGTGCTGATTAGCCATCCATCATCGAGTGATGTCGATGCCACCATAGTTTATGGTGTTAATCACGATACACTTAAGGCACACCACACCATCATCTCTAATGCGTCTTGTACCACCAACTGCCTAGTGCCCATTATTGAGGTACTCGATAGAGCCTTTAAGGTTAAAAGTGGTGCGATAACCACTATCCATTCGGCGATGAACGATCAGCAGGTGATCGACGCCTATCACGACGACTTAAGACGAACCCGCGCGGCGGGGCAGTCGATAATCCCGGTCGATACTAAACTGGCACGGGGTATCGAGCGCATCTTGCCAAAAATGAAAGATAAGTTTGAGGCCATATCGGTGCGCGTGCCCACTATCAATGTCACCGCCATCGATTTATCGGTGACCATAGACAAGCGCGTCGATATCGACACAGTCAACCAAGTGCTGGCGCAAGCGGCTAATGGCTCATATCAAGGGGTGGTGGGCTATACTAATGCGCCATTGGTGTCATGTGATTTTAACCATGATCCGCGCTCATCGATTGTCGATGGCACCCAAACTCGGGTGAGCGATGGCCATTTAGTGAAACTATTATTGTGGTGTGATAACGAGTGGGGCTTTGCCAACCGTATGCTCGACACCAGTTTAGAGATGATTAACGCCGTAAGGGCGCAGTAAATAAGCCTACAGCAGGCTTAATCGCTGAATGTTAATCTAGGTGGAGTGTCCCTAATTATCCTCAGCATGAACCGGTTTTGTATTAACTTTTATCTTTTAACTTTTGAACTTAAGGAAACGTAAAATGGCGATTATCAATATGTCATCGTTGGATCTGCAAGGGAAGCGTGTGCTGATCCGTGAAGATTTAAATGTTCCGGTCAGTAATGGCGTGGTGACCAGTGATGCGCGTTTGCGTGCTTCACTGCCGACCATCAAGCTGGCATTAGAAAAAGGTGCGGCGGTCATGGTGATGTCTCACCTAGGTCGTCCAACAGAAGGCGAGTACAACAGCGAGTTCTCTCTGCAGCCTGTGGTCGATTACCTTGCAAAAGCACTCGATTGCCCTGTGCGCCTAGCGACCGACTACCTTGACGGTGTCGAAGCTAACGTGGGTGAAGTGGTCGTTTTTGAAAACGTGCGCTTTAACCTTGGCGAAAAGAAAAATGATGCAGCGCTCTCTAAAAAGCTTGCCGCCCTGTGTGACGTCTATGTGATGGATGCTTTTGGTACTGCTCATCGCGCCCAAGCGTCTACCCATGGTGTCGGTCTTTATGCGCCTATCGCCTGTGCAGGTCCGCTATTAGCGGGAGAGTTAGAAGCATTAGGCAAGGCGATGGACAACCCTGCGCGTCCATTGGTGGCGATTGTCGGTGGCTCTAAAGTGTCAACCAAGCTGACTGTGCTTGAAAGCCTATCAGGCATAGTTGATCAACTGGTTGTGGGTGGCGGTATTGCCAATACCTTTATTGCAGCGGCCGGTCACGAAGTGGGTAAGTCGCTGTATGAAGCTGACCTTATCGATGAAGCTAAGCGCCTTGTTGCCAATGCACAAAGTCGCGGTGCTGATATCCCTGTGCCTACCGATGTGGTGGTGGCTAGCGAGTTTAGCCCAACAGCGACGGCCACACTCAAAGCGGTGGATGCGGTCACCAGTGATGACATGATCTTTGATATCGGCCCCGACAGCGCCGAAGCACTGGCTGAGATCCTAAAAAATGCCGGTACCATTGTCTGGAATGGCCCGGTAGGCGTATTTGAGTTTGACCAATTTGGCGAAGGCACTAAGCGAATTGCCCAGGCCATTGCCGAGTCGTCTGCTTTTTCTATTGCGGGCGGTGGTGACACGCTTGCTGCGGTCGACAAGTACGGTATTGCCGATAAAGTATCTTATATTTCAACCGGTGGCGGCGCCTTCTTAGAGTTTCTCGAAGGTAAAGAGCTGCCAGCAGTGGCGATGTTAGAAAGCCGCGGCGAATAAGGGTTACAGAACAAGCAACACGAATCATTAATATTATAAAAAACCGCTGACGATGTGCAGCTGCAGGATGTGGCTGCCATCGTTAGTATAAAAATCTGTCCAAACGATAGTGACCTCGGTGACTCAGTTAATGACTCATTAAAACATTAACTTACACCCTATTATTGGAGTAAAAAAATGGCCTTAATTTCCCTACGTCAACTGCTAGACCATGCCGCTGAACATAACTACGGTGTGCCTGCGTTTAACGTTAACAACCTTGAGCAGATGCGTGCCATTATGCAGGCTGCTGAAGCAACCGACAGCCCGGTTATCGTACAAGCATCGGCAGGTGCGCGTAAGTACGCCCGTCCTCAGTTCCTTAAGTACTTGATGGCAGCGGCGCTTGAGCAGTACCCAGATATCCCTGTGTGTATTCACCAAGATCACGGTACTGATCCTGATATCTGTCAGCGCTCAATTCAGCTTGGTATGTCATCTGTGATGATGGATGGCTCATTGATGGCCGACGGTAAGACGCCTGCATCCTATGAGTACAACGTCGATGTGACCCGTAAAACCGTTGCCTTTGCTCACGCCTGTGGTGTGTCGGTTGAAGGTGAAATTGGTTGTTTAGGTAGCCTAGAAACCGGCATGGCCGGTGAAGAAGATGGTGTGGGTGCCGAAGGCGTACTTAGTCACGATCAACTGCTGACGACGCCAGAAGAAGCGGCGCGTTTTGTGCGTGATACCCACGTCGATGCACTCGCCATCGCGATTGGTACCAGCCATGGTGCATACAAGTTCAGCCGCAAACCTACCGGTGATGTGCTACGTATTGATCGCATCAAAGAGATCCACGCACGTATTCCTAACACTCACTTAGTGATGCACGGTTCATCTTCAGTGCCGCAAGAGTGGCTTGAGATCATCAACCAGTATGGCGGTGCTATTCCTGAAACTTACGGCGTACCGCTTGAGGAGATCGTTGAAGGTATCAAGCATGGCGTACGTAAAGTGAATATTGATACCGATTTACGTTTGGCATCGACTGGCGCGGTACGTAAGTTCTTGGCTGAAAACCCAAGCGAGTTTGACCCGCGTAAATTCCTTAAAGCGTCGATGGAAGCCATGGCTGATATCTGTACCACGCGCTATGAAGCCTTTGGCTGTGCGGGCATGGGCTCTAAGATTAAGCCTAAGTCACTACAAGCTATGTACAAGGCATATCAATCAGGCGAATTAGATCCAAAAATAAACTAAGTTAAGTTTGTCTTTAAAAAACCACCGCAAGGTGGTTTTTTTATGCCCTAACAATAAGTATGAGCGCCATAAGGCTAGTCATGATAGCGATTTGCTAGTCGATAAATCAGATGATGCAAGCCTTATTTTCAATTCTGTGCGCTGAATGTTAATATTGCGCCAATTTTAAGGGACTTCGATAACATAGGTAACGTGAAGATGAAAAAACTGCTGACTGCCACCGCTATTTTGTTAGCAACACCATTTGCCGCTCACGCAGGAGCGGATTTTGTTAAGGGTGATAGAACCTTTGCTGCCGATGCTGAGCTAGGTGCGACAGTGACCACAGGGAACACCGAAACCACGTCTTTAAAAGGGCGTCTAGACATGAAGCATGAGCTTGGTAATTGGGAGAACCAATACCTGCTAGAGGCGCTGTATAAAGAAGATACCGGTGAAGAGACGGGTAAGCGTTACTACGGTTTAGTGCAGGGCAACTATCAGTTTGATGACGTCAATTACATGTTTGCCAATGCCAATCACGAGATAGACCCTTTTACCGGTTTCGATTCAAAATCAACCGTCTCTGTCGGTTATGGTCATAAGTTTATCGACAACCCTAAGACCTTATTTGCTGTCGAAGTGGGTCCTGGTTACCAGTATAAGCGCCTCGATGAGGAGAGCCGCTTAGCCGCAGGGTATGACAGCGAGAAAAGCTGGGTTGCTCACGGCGTGATGAATTTCGAGACTGAAATTTCAGATAACTCAACGTTTAAGCAGCTATTTACCGCCGATTACGGTGAGAGTTTAGAAGGCCGCTCTGAAACCTCTGTCACTGCCAATATTGCTGGCGCTCTGGCGATGAAATTTGCCGTGGTCGTGCGTTATAACAGTGAGCCGTTGGACAATAAAAAGAGTACCGATACTGAAACCAATATGACATTACTGTACTCTTTTTAACAAAAGGGTGAGGTAAGGGTTTAGTTTAAGTAAACCACAGTGCTCTCGATGAAGTTAATGTTGTAATGTATTGAGAGCAGAGGTTTTTTTTAAGCGCCGATAAGGCGCTTTTTTGGTATTTAAGGTCGGGTGTTGAGTCATTTTTTCCACAGTGAAAGAGCATTTTGTGGCAGATATCACGGAAATCAACATTGCTTTAGCTGATAGCTTTATAATCGCAGCAGTTAAGTGGGGTTGTGAGTACAATTACTTATAGTTTTTGATGCGAGCACGCCTATGCAAATCGGTCGGTGCTGGTTTGATATTGCTCAAGCACAGCTGTCAAATCAGGATAATGATACCAGTTGGAAAATGCCGCCAGCCGAGTTCGCTGTGCTTAACACTTTGGTGGAACATCGAGATAAGGTGCTGTCAAATGAGCAGCTGTTGGCGTGTCTTCCAGAACAGGCTCGTTCGCTCGCCAGCCTAGAGGCGGCGATTAAGCGTGTACGCTTCTTTTTAGGTAAGTCGGCGCTATTTATTGAAGCCGTTGATGGGCAAGGATATATCTTGCACAGTAAATCGACGCGTGCCACAGGTTTTTGGGCCTTGCGTCCGGGTAAAAGCATGTCGCTGAAACAGTATTCGTTATTGATAGCTCAGTTAGTGTTGTTACTGCTACTGATTTATTCGCTATTTGAACCCACCGCTAAGATATTTTTCCCCTAACTGATGCTGTGTTGCAAAGCCTGAGCAGTTATTAACCATTAACCATTAATTATAAGCCTACCTGCACCATCCTTCTCTTATGTGATCAGGCATAACACTATTGCTCCTCACAGATCTACTCAGGTTATCGCTTGTTGGCTAGCCAAGCGAATTTGAAATGAACAGTAAACTATGAACTATGAACTATGAACTATGCGCTAAGGACTAAGGGCGGCTCTATCCACTTTGGCGAAGTGGCATCTCCGTCAGCATTTAACACTTACAACTTAACACTCAGCATAACCTTGCTTATGGGAGTCGTTGTGTGAAGGCTGCTTGTTAGGGCTTAGGTGACGCGCTCTTATTGAGCAGCTTAGCTGGATGAAGCGAGAAAAAGGGCATAGTCAATCATTGCCTATGCCCTATGTACGCTACCTACCGTTAGGTGGCAGGCGGTGTAGCAGGTTGTAAGGTTAGCTCGTTACTGGCGAGCGCGCCGTTAATTTCAATGGCCACTTTATAGAGTTTCACCGCACCGGGTGCACTATTTTCATCCCAATTGAGCCCGATTGCTTCGAAGCTGTATTGGCCCTTATCTGACTCGACTAACACACCATCACATTGCGCCGCCGCACTATCACAGGCGTAGGTGTGGGTAACGTGCCAGCGTTTCCATGCTTTAGCCTTACGTGATGGCGATTCATCATCAGGAAAGCCAAAATAGGTAATGCGATAGTCTTTGACGTTGGTGATGGCCTGTGCGCTATCATCTGCCAAGGAGAAGCTTAATGCCCCGCTGTCGCCATCGAACTGCGCTAATGTGAGGTTAATTGCTGCCGCCTCATTAATATCGATACTGTCCGCCACTGGCGGCGGGACAACAATCGGTGGCTCTGTGGTATCTGCATCATCACTGCCACAACCGCCGCATAGTAACAGTGTCGCCAGTAGGCCAGTTATTAATTTATCATTCATATCAGCCTCCCTTAATTAAAGTGACCGGTATGGCAAGTAGTGCACTCCATATCGGTTTTAACACTGGCTGCGCTGCCCATAGTGTCGGTCACGCCGTGACAGCTTTGACAGCCTTGTGCCTCGCTCGATGGCTTAGACTCTGGCAATGAAGCAAGATCTTCTCCCGCATAAGCGCGGTTGAGTAGCTCAACTAAGTGATAAGCGATAGAGGCTGACAAACGGTAGCAACGCTCGCCTTTTTGGCTAAAGGCAAAGCCCGATGCCTTAGACCAGTTGCTGATAGAGGAGTGACATAGCACACTGTTAGCGACTGATGATTTACCGACTTTTGCCGTTTTCTCATCGGTTGAGCCGATGCCCGCAATAAATTCTGGGCTCGATAGCGGTAACTCAGTCGTCTCGTAATACCTAAAGGCCGCGCCAATCACTGCACTGTTTTGACCATTGATATCAGCTAAGATGTTTACCAACATACCTGTGGCATTCATGTTGCCGCACACAGTACCTTGTCCACCGATACCCGCTCCACCATAGGCCGCTAATGCTGTTGGGATAGTGGCAAACTTTGCCGCATCGGCACTGGATGAGTTAGCTAACATGGTGACCAGTGAATGAAACACTTGGTGCATACATCCGCCACCTGTTTCATAGGCAAGCTTGGCCGTCGCCATAGCATCGAGTGGGACGTACTTTAGTTTATCCCCTAAGGCTAAATGAAAATTACCTTGGTCATCTGTAGCAGCAAAGGCAGAGGTGCCCATTAAGGTGGCTCCTGCGGCGGCGGTGCTGATGCCAATAATTTTGGTCAGTGCTTGGCGTCTATTAATGGTCATAAAAATATCCTCACTTAGATAGCATTCGTTATTAGTAAAATAGTGGGTTGTTACTGCAATGATTGTTGAGGGGAAGCGTTGGCTATCCCGCTGAACTTGAAGCCAGTTTGGCGTGAGAATCTTGTAAATAGTGTGATCGCTGATGGATGAAGATTGTTGAGGTGGAAAATAGTGAACCACTCGTCCAAGGTGTGATATTGGGAGGAGGCTTAATCGGTTTTAGTCTTAATGTATGCACGAATCGATTAAGGTTGAAGATTAGCGTGTGAGCTGTAATGGTTTATTTGTAACATTAATGTAAATTTACGCTAGATGAAGCTAGGGCTGGGCCTAATGTTTATTGACTGAAGAGTGTGACAGGCTTCGCGTAACGGCAAGTGAACCTCTCGATTTGGCGATGACTTCCATATAGATTGCAATGAGATAATGGCGATCACAGAAATAATGAATCACATTGCTTATGCTATATGACAATAAACTGATGATTAATTGGGTTGCTGTCTAAATTAACATTTGCTTAATATCAATCGGGACGCCGTTGGGCAATACAGGCAAGTGGTCGAGTCAATCAGTGTGCGTAGAGTGCATGACTGGGTTGTCGATACTTATTTTCGGCCTCTACTGTGTGAGGAGAGGCAAGGTGAAGGGTAAAGTGATTAATGCAACTAGGTGACTGCCTGTTTGATGCTCAAAAAGGGCTATTGACCCACCAGGGCACGCAAGAGCAGTGGCAATTGCCACGGGCTGAGTGGCAAGTGCTGCGTATTTTACTTGAGCACCATGATCAAGTGGTACCCAAGCAGGTACTGGGCGCGGCGGATGCTGAGCACCCGCCGCTGAGCGACTCGTCGGTAACCCGTGCCATCTTTATGCTGCGCTCTTTTTTGGGGCCCGTAGATGAGCATTTGATTGAAACCGTCAAAGGCAAAGGTTATCGACTAAAACTAGCTTCACCATCGGCGAAAAAGCGAGGTTTAAGCGCTCGTTATGACTGGCTTAAGTGGCAGCGTATTGATGTCAGTACATGGATGAAAATGCTCATCGCGCTAGTGGTCACACTCATTATGGTCTTAGTTATGGGGCAATGGCTAAGTACGGTCAATCTTGAGACGCAAACCACGGCCCCCTTTGCCCAGCAAACACTGACTCTGGAGTCAGGCCAGCAAGTCACTCTGAGTAGTTTTGCTACCTCAAAAACCAATAATACCTTACTGATAGGGCTAGCTGAGCGGCTGGCTGACGATATTAAGCATTGCGAATCCACTCCTTGGAGAAAAGTGTTTTTATCGCTATCACACGATAAGCAGGTGTTTAATATCACCCTTAGAGGGGAAAAATTGGGTCAGTCTGTGGTGCGCAACCTTAAATTAACCGACTTTAGGCAGAGCAAAGCGTTTCTTACCGACGCCTGGCTGGCAGAGGTGTCTTTGTGTGAATAGAAAACTACTTTGGGCCATCAACCTCACAATCTTGCTGTTGCTCGCGGCAAGCATCACTATCAGTTACCGCTATCTGTACCCGGCAAAAAGTATTATGCTCAGCTGCAGCTCCGAGCTGTATGATAGTAGCGATCCCTTAGGCGGCGCCCGCCATTATCTGTTGGTCGACATTATGGCCAAAGCGCAGCAAGCACAGATTAATTATCGTTATTTTAATCTAGACGGTACCTCGGCTGGTACCATACGTATGCAGGGCAAACTTAACGATTATGATGAAGCGGCTAATCGGTTTGATTTTTCGGTGTATACCAAAGAAGAAAGCCTAGATGAGCGCCTCGACAGTCGTCCGCAACATATGCAGTATCTTTCCTATGTCAGCTCGTTTAATTTAGACAGTAAAGGTATGCATAATCTGTCTATTGAATCATTAGACTTAGACTCGCATCGCGATTACGCTGTGGTGTTATTTCAACCCAGTAATACCGTATGTGGTTGTCGCTTAGTTCATTAACCTATCTTGGGTTATACTAATATTACCCCGTAAGTTCATGATATATTTTTACTATTTCGAGGTCGTGTGTCTAAGGTTTACGTTAAGCAGGAAGAGTCACTGTCGATAAAGTTTACCCACCAGATGAAAGTGGGTGATCAAAGGCGGTTAGACCTTTATTTCTTTTTACCCAAAGAGATGGGAATTAACTCTCAAAGCCTCGATGCAGAAGAATATTATTACTCGGCCATCGCTGGGCGCCGCTCCTATTACTCCTCAGGTCTACATCTGCCTTTAGTGCAAGGGCGCTTTATTAGTCAAAATAAGCGCACCGTCGAAGAGTTTAGGCTCTATTTAAACCTGTTTGCTTACCAGTTTGCGGTGGCGATTGAGACCGACAGTAAAGAGTTGGCCCAGGTGGAAGATGTTGAGCAATTTTACACCTCACTGCATGAGCTCAGTGACATTGTCGCCCAGCTACTGAAAAAGTTTCGCCGTAATGAACCGAGCGACCCTAAATGGAAACACTATTTCGAAAACTCCGATAATTACCTGTCGTGGTTTTGTGAACAGCGCCTATTACAACTGATCTCCCATGCGCCGCGTAGCAGTGATTACAATGAGTTGACTGAAGAGGTGTTGTCACTGTGTCGTAATGAGCGGACCTATCGTGAAGTCAAAAAGTATAACTCCACCCAAACCAAAGACGATCCTAACCGCATCTCAAATAAGATGTTGTTATTAAGACGTTTGATCCAGCAAGGGGTTGTGCTCAAAGAGGAGCTTAAAACCTTAGGTGTGGGCTTAAAGAAACTCACCACCGGCGTAGCCACCGGAGGGGTGATGCTGGTCGTGTCGGCCTTGATTATTAAAGCCCAAGGTGTGTTTAACGGCCTGACCCTGTCACTGGTGTTAACCTTGGCGGTGATCTATGGCTTTCGTGAAATTTTTAAAGAAGATATTCGCAATGCCTTATGGCGGGTTATTCAAAAGGGGCGGCCGCGTTGGAGCCGCATTCTGCGTGATACCACCACGCAAGCGGTCATTGGGCGTCAGTTAGTCTGGCTAGATTTTATTAAGTACAAAGACTTGCCTGAACAGATTGAAGAGATATTAAAGCGCCGTCATAGCCAAAATAAGGTCGATTCGGAGATCTTGCACTACGGTATATACTCACGCATCGCCCAGAAAGACTTTTTAGCCGGTTACTCGACCATTCAAGAGCAAGTAAACTTTAGTTTGGTGCCGTTTGCGCGTTATTTGGAGCGCGGCAGAGCCAAAATTTATAAAGAATCTGCTGGCCAAGTCAGTTATGACTCTGTTGAGCGGCGCTACCAAGTCAACCTTATTTTAAGGTTGCGAGAAGGGCGTAATCCGCCGCAATATGCGCGTTATAAGATCACCATGAACCGTTCGACCATCGTTGAGGTGACCGAAAGCCAGTTACCCGATGGCATGACGCCAATAGGTGGGGAGCAAGACAGCGAAGACTAAGGTGGCACTTCGCTGGCAGCGAAGCTGTGCTTGATGGAGTATCAATTACCTGTGTTTGAAGCTCGTGTCTTCACTGTTATCCATTGCCTGTGCCGGTACTTCCTCGACTCGGTGAGTGAAGCATCGCTTCTACCCGTTTTAGGTGTTTAGAGGGGGGATTTTGAACCATGGCTGCATGGTGTATCAATTGCCTGCCGCAGGCCTTAAGTGCAGATACACCGACTTCTCACTCTCTTCGATTTAGCCGTAATTGGTATCCACAGAACCGTTAAAAGCTAAATTGTTTTTGGACAAAAGTGTGTTGGCCTTCGAATCAAGGTGTTGGCTTTTTTGGGCTTGTAACATTTAGTCGAGTTAGTTTTTATTGATTGATGGTAGCGTTAACCTTCATGGCAGCCAATTGCCTGCAGCATGCCTTTCGTGCAGGTACTTCCTCGGCACCGCTGTAAACCCATCCTTGGGCGCTCTGCGATTTCATCCCTGAAATCGAAGGCCTCAGCCGCACCTACACCGAGTTCTTAATCTCTTCGATTTAACCTTACTCGTGTCATTCGGACAATCAAAAGTTAAGTTGTTTTTGGACATTTTCGAGTTAAAGCCTTAACTCTAACCTGTCAGTTTCGGAAAAAATTTCTATGGGATAACGCTTAAAGCAGTGGCGCTTTCAGCGTCCGCTGCCTTTACTTGTTACATGCTTACCCGAAATTCTGGTCATTTGGGTTAGCAGGCGAATTTCTTGATGAGTTTATGCCTTTGGCTATAGCAAAACCAGAAACAGCCGACAAAATCGGAAGACCCGCTTCAGCAGTAATAGTTTTCGTAAGCATAAGAATTGCGAGAATTATCACAATAAATATTGCAACAACAACCTGCCCATATGTAGACCAAAATTCGTTTCTCTTTTGAAGATAGTCAGAGTATGCTTCGTTGATATAGACGGGCAAATTAGATCTAATTTTGTGTGTGCTCAAGAAGTCCAGATAACGCTCGTAATTCACAAACCCTCTAGAATCATCTGAGAATGCTTTCCAAGCAAAGAACACTACTGCCCCTACAACTAGCAGTCCGAGCGCCGATACAACGATAACCAGCCAAAACATATCTATTGTAAGTGTCACTTCTTCCATTTATTTCTCCGTTTTATGACTGGGCATGTAGCATTTTATTAGTGCGCATGCGCGTTTACCTCGTTGCGCCAGTGAAAAAGCGCACCGCTAACTATCTGGATGTAATGAACTTATCAGCATTTTGCCAAATATACCATCTGGAAAAACGCGCAACATTATTTCACCATTTTCCTTGATATCCGTGAACCTCAAATAACACTGTATAAAAACACAGCGTCAAGAGTGAGGTTATCATGAGTCTAAAAAGCCCATTTCTAATCGGTGTACAAGAAAAAATGCGTATGCGTGGTTACAGTATTAGAATGGAAAAAACCTATCTGTATTGGATCAAGGCATTTATTAACTTCCACCACAAACGTCTTCTAACTTGAAATGGGGCAAAAGCTTCTTAGCCTTTAACTCACTGGTCGTATCAAATGAAGTCCAATCGAAGAAGCGTTAGAGATAGGTGTAAGCGCGGTTTTGGCCCTTGGCGGCATGGATGCCGCCGTGGAGCGTATAGGGATATATTCACAGCGAGCCAAAAGAGCGCTTGCACATTCCCCGCCGGACAGGCGATTAATAACAGTGAAGGTTCGACCTTCAAACACTTTCAATAAATGAAAATACAGCCAGCCGCTACTCAAACAAATGTCATCGTTCTTCATTCCAAGACCAGCACACTTTGGGGCAAAACCTAGGTAGCTTTTGAACTAGCAACCCACATCAAATACGGCTAAATCGAAGAGGCGTTAGAGATAAGTGTAAACGCGGCTGCGGCCTTTGCCAGCAGGGATGCTGGCGTAGAGCCCACAAGGATGTGCTTGAACAACGTCCATGTCTAAAAGCCAGTTCGGCGTCCATGCCTCTCGTTCGTTAGCGCGAAGCTACGCTTCACTCACCGTGTCGCAGAAGTGTTTGCACATAAGCTCACTGCAGGTGATAGATTGCCATGAAGGTACACCTTCAAACACCCGTTCCAAAAAAGACTCCGCCAATCACTACCCAAACAAAGTAAAAAAATGCCATACCTTCACTTCAAGGCCACCAAACTTTGGGGCAAAAGTACGTTAGCCTTTAACTCACTAGTCGTATCAAATGAAGTCCAATCGAAGAGGCGTTAGGTGGAGGTGTAAGCGCGGTTTTGGCCTTCGAAATCATGGATGATTTCGTAGAGCCCACAAGGATGTGCTTGAACAACGTCCATGTCTAAAAGCCAGTTCGGCGTCCATGCCTCTCGTTCGTTAGCGCGAAGCTACGCTTCACTCACCGTGTCGCAGAAGTGTTTGCACATAAGCTCACTGCAGGTGATAGATTGCCATGAAGGTACACCTTCAAACACTTTCAATAAATAAAAATGCAGCCAGCCGCTACTCAAGCAAATATCATCGGCAAATATCATCGACCTTCAAGCCTCTGTCCCAATATCCACTTCGTTAGACGCTAATGCTTTTTAGATCTCGATTAGTTATCCGAACGCCTCGAACACGGTTGAGCCGCACAGCTTATCCAACTGCTAGACGCTAAATTGATAATGTTGAGCGAATAAAAAAGCGCCCGAGGGCGCCTTTGACTTTGCAGGGTGAAACAGTTGCAGGGACTAACTTTGCAGGGTTAGTGTAGGTGCTTGGTATCACCAAGCACCTAATGGGGTATCACTTGTGGTTATAGCTGGTGTCCGTGGTGCTCCATAATTTTCTCTGGGCTATGACAAGTCGCACAGGCTTCTTTAGCGTCTTTGGCTTCTTGCTTAACAGGGCCAAAGTAGGCGCCGTTATTTTTCATGTGTTCCATAGCGGCATCTGACAGATACTTCTGGTGACAACTAATGCACGAAGCCGCATCAGATGAAGCATACCAAGTTTCAACTGGCGTTAGCGCGGGATCGTTATTTTTACCTGGAATAAAGCTAGGTACAGCATGGGCTTGGCCTGCATTACGACCGAGCTCGAAACCATAATCTTTACCACTCCAACCTTCGACTTCAGCATGACAAGTGGTGCAGTCAGTCTTCAGTAGGGTACCACTACCGCCATGGCCATTATCATGACCTTGTGCTTTATGGGCTTTATACATAAAGCTGGTGGACTTCATTTCGCCCGAAGCAAGCGCGTCGCCATTAGCATCTTCAACCGCACCGAGTTTCTTATCGTTGGTGTGGCAAGCGATACAATTGACGCCATTTGAGTCATGGTAAAACTCATAGCTATGACAGTCGTAGCAGGTTTGCTCATCAATAATCGCGCGGCGCTGTGCAACAACCGCAGCGGTGTCGTTAAGGATGGTGCGATAAGCCTCTGTTTGGACATAGGCAGGATATGCATTGGTCGCATCACAACTAGTACGGTTAGTGCTGCTCTCTTCGAAACACACTTTAAGCACAGGCAGTACTTCTAGTGAGCGTGAAGCGATATCGGCTGGGAAGTTCATCGCGACCTTAACGCTAACACTGTTGTCGCTATTCCAAGTTGCTTTAGCTGGATCTTTAATGTCGATACGGCGCTGGCTGTAGGGAGATTGATCATAATCGGGATAATCTTTCTCAACATCCCAGCTCACCACAACATAAGGCTTGCTGTAACCCTGTTTATAGACTTCATCTTGGCTGACAAGCGTACCTGCTTCATCCATTATCTTCAGATCGAAGCTAATTTCATTGGCGACGCTGATGGCAACATTAGTGACGACGGCGTCATAGGCTTTTGCCGCTTGGTAAGGCTTAGCATGGTCGTTATGCACCGCAGCGCTGTGACAATCGGTACAGGTCAGCTCTGGGTTTTTATCTGACTTATGCTGCACAGGAGAGTCGGTATGACAACCGGTACAAGCGTTGGCATTGGCATTAGCGAGCCAGAGATCTTTATCGGCTAAGCTGTCATCTTCAACGTGACAGGCGGCGCAATCCATAAAGGGTTTAGTCGGGAAAGCCGGGTAGTCAAAGGCGTGATCGCCACCATAACCTGCGATGGTGTAGGGCATGGGCACCACATTGCCTTCGCTGTCTTTACCTTCACGGTGGGGCCCCATATGGATGGCGTGCACCATATGGCCTAACTCGACAGAAATAGCGTTAGGATCGGTGACAATACCATTGTGACAAGACTGGCAATTTTCCATATCGAGTCGACGGCCACCATGGGCTTTTAGGCTGTCTGGCTGGTGGCAGGTGTAACAGGTTTGCATGGTGACTAGATCGCGGGTCTCTATGCCTTCACTGGCATTGGTCGATGGGATCCAATCGAAATGAGCATTCTCTGCCAGCTCATGGCCTGAGTCATATTCAAACTGCATCTCAATGGCGATGCGTTGGGTCAGTTGTGGGTCGAAGGTGACGCCAGCAGGATCGTCAGCCGTGGTTAGATTAGTGTTAAAGGTATAGGTGTAAGTACCGTCTTGATGATCGGTTAAGCACTCTGGGCAGTCGTTTATCTTTTCAAAGCCCTGCTCAAAGGTGGTGCCAGCATCATTGGTGGTTTCATTGAGAAGTGAAAACCACTGCTTGAGCTCGGTGCCATCTTTGGTCTGCAACTGGGCTAATGAGAAGCGAAAATCGTGAAAGGGATTAGTGCCATTTAATCCTATTAGTCCAACGCCTTGGCTATTTTCCAGGCTAAAGTCGACGGTAATAATGCCATTTTCGTAACGCGCACTGCTGATATTGGCGATGGCTTCGTCAGCCATGTCGATATTGAGGCCGTTACCGCCGGGTTGTCCTGGCACGCCAGGCTGGCCGTTTTCACCATCAACACCGTTTTTACCATCATTTCCATCTCCACAAGCTGCCAACATCATTGACGAAGCAATGAGTAGCGCCAGTGTGGTTGTTTTTGTTTTTATCATCATTTATCTCCAAGATTAACCACTGGGTGTAGCTGCTTGAAATGTTAAAGATTGGTAGCGATGTTCGATATGAAGCGCATCACTTTAACGACTGCAGCGATAAATGGTGAATATGCTACTTATTGCGTCACAAATTGGATTTAACGGCCTGTTTACTGCGTTAAGTTTGGTATGATTCACTGGTATTTCTATTGTTGGTGGCGTTTTAGTTCAAGTTTCACGCAGGGGAACTCTAATATTCATATTGCGCAAATCACAATTGTGAATCTTGCTTGGTAGGGGTTAAGGGCGGGAGTGAGACCTAGGGGGATAATTAGAAGCTGATGAGTTGAGATGGGTTTTATCTGTGTCACATATTTAACAAAATCTTTGCATTGGGTATCACTCTTTACTCTGCGTAATCGTATTGCGAGGCAATTTACCTTAAATTAGCGCTCAGTAAACTAAGCGATTAGTCATCTAAGCGGTTAGTAAGCTAGGCGATTAGTCAATATAGGTGACATGGATCCTGAAAAAGGAGAGGCATGAGTCGAGTTAATACCAATAGTCTATTTAACATTAAAGTCTTTGTATTATTGTTTGAAACATTAAGCTCTACCGAAGTCGCGCAGCAATTAGGTGTGGCGACATCAAAAATTAGTCGCAGTTTAAAAGCCTTACGCCACTCGTTCGATGAGCCTTTGTTTATTCGTAAGCAACATGGTTTTGAGCATACCCCATTCGCAAAGACGATTTATCCTCACTTAAAACAGTTGCTCACCCTATCTGAGACCAGTTTGGCCTTGTCGCAACCGGTAAATACACAGGTGACCCAGCAGATGACCATTACCTGCCCGCCGCCATTATCGCTTAATTTACTCAGTTATCTGCAAGATAAAGCGTCGCAATTAAAGCTGCAATACTGCTTTAATATTAAGCCCTGTAGCAATGATATCGATAAGCTGTTAAACCGCTTAGAGGTGGATTTAGCGGTGACCTTTGAAGCCCATAATTCCGAGCGTTTGTCGTCGGAATTTGTCGCTAAAGCCAATGCCTATGTGGTGGTGGGTAATCAACAACATCCTATTTTTAAGGGCGACAGCCGTATCGATGTCGATACTATGCTCAAGTACCCTTATATTAGTTTTAATGGCCATGAGTTTGAGCAAGGGCACGATCCGCTGGCGATGTATGCCTTAGATAAAGGGCGGTCAATTAACATGGTTGCCAAGGTGTGTCTGTTGGCAGATTTGATGATCCAGCTTGAGCGTAGCGATGCCTTAGCCTTGATCTGTTATCGCGATGCGGTTGCGTTTTTATGTGCCAAAGCCAAGCTGCATGCGGTCGCCTTGCCTGAAGATCAAAATCGACTCCTTAATTTACGCGCAGACGGCCATCGTCATTACCTGACCAAACTGAGGCAGGGCAATCAAGCGAACCTGTGGGTTGAGGCTGAGATAGCGTCTTACATTCAAGGCAATGTGATCCTACATTGTGATGGAGCCATTGATGCCAAAAGATAAATTACTCGATATTTCGTTAGCCACCTTAGAGATTTTTTGCCTAGTCTATGTGAGAAAAAATGCTATCGAGGTGGCAAATCATCTAGATCTGTCGCAGCCCAAAGTGAGCCGAGCATTGGCGGCCCTTAGGGCGGTATTTGATGATCCCTTGTTTATTCGCCGCGAGAGTCAATTTCAGGCGACCGAAACGGCGCATAATCTCTACCCCATTTTTTGCCAAATGATGGCCTGTAGCCAAGAGGTCGACCATCTGGTGAGAGGCGGCAAAGGGGTGATGGCGGCTAATGTCGAGGTGGCGACCGTGCCGCAACTGGAGATCAATTTAACCCAAAGTATCAAGCAGGCAGCGTTAGCGGTGAGTGAGGCCGATATGATGGTGGCTACAACGCCATGGGGCGAGGGCACGGCTCAGCAGTTATTAAATGATGAGCTTGATGCGGCCATCAGTTTCGAGCGAGCAGATAATCGCGCTATCTTGTCAAAATCGATTATTCAACATCGCGGTGGTTATCTTGTGGCACGTAAAGAGCACCCTATTTGGCAAGCGCCCAATATCGATAACATGATTGACTATCCGCTAGTGAAGTTAATCACTATGCCTTTTCCTGCCAATAAGTCGCCCCTTGGCTGCTATGCCAAACGCGTAGGCAAACAACTGCAGTTATATGCCACGGCGCCCGATCTGGGCAGCGCGGCAAACAGCCTATTGAGCTCAGATGCCATCATTATTATCGGGGTGCAGGGCGCGGTTGATTTTTTAAGAAACATCAATGGATTACATGCACAAAAACTAGATTATCTGCAAGACAAGTTACTGTTAGAAAACTTCAGCCATCCCACGGTTTATCTATGGCTGAAGTTAGATGCCAGCGGCAAAGTGACCACGCCGTTTTGGTTACAGCGCTGTTTAGAGGATTACATCATCAAGGCACATCAATAGTCGTTATACGCGCTATTTTTTATCTGTAGCGCCGTGACGCGTATAGGCTTGGCAAATACTTTGCTCGCCAATCTGTTTTGCTCGCTGCAGGGCGACCTCGGCATTACTTAAGTATTGCTCTAGGTTTTGCCCTGCTTGATAGCTGGCTATCCCCATGCAAATACCTGTGCCAAGGCCGATGTCATTGAGGCTGTTGAGTGACTTAACGGCAAAATGATGCGCCGCATCTGAGCTAGTGTCTGGTAAGATAATAATCACTTTTCCCAGTTGCCAATGCGACATTTGATAGCCCACAGGCAGCGACTTTAATATGTGGATCTCCACTTCGCGCTGGCGGCTTTCTAACTGACCAATATCACTCATATGGCTGAGCATGCTTTCGGCGGTAATATCGATTAACAGTAGGCTGGAGTTATCGCGACTCTTAGGTGTCAGCGATTTAAAGTAATCGTCTAAATCCCGCAGGTTAACTAAGATGGTGCTGCGATGGGGAATAAAATCGCCTCGGTCTTGCAGTAACGCCCGCTTTTGGGCCTGCTCTAAGGTGCAGACGATATATTCTATCTCGCCAGCAGCGTCTAGATGCCCTTTTAAGGTGGCTTGCAGGCAAGTGTTCTCATGGCTATTGGGATCACATAAGATTTGCCCTTTCCAGCTACCTTGCAGCAAAATTTGCTGGGTAATGCGCGGCCACTGCGAACTCAAATCGTTATTGAGTAGCTCGGTGAGGTTCTGATTAGTGATGTCATGAATCGACACTAACTGCATAAATGCTTCATTGGCGAGGGTAAGATCGCCATTGACTAACACTAAGGCGCTCGCCACCGCATTATCATTAAGGAGGCGATTAAGGTTGGCTTGCTTTTGTGCTTGTTTTAACTCGGTCACATCGCTAAAGGTCACTAGCAGGTAGTTGCCTTTTTTAGCTGGGCGCTGTGCACTGGTTATGGTGACGGCAAGACAGTGACCACATTGCTCTTCAAAATCGATAACATCGTGCCATTTTTTATGTTCATTAAGCTGCACTAATATCGCCGCATAGTCCTCATCTTCCATTTGCAAGATGCGCTGTAAATTACGGTCCGACAGCTCATCTAGGGGGATATTTAATAATCTGGCGGCTTGTTCGTTGGCGGTAACAACTCGATTATGGTCATTGATGATGATGCAGCCAGTATCTTGATGAAACAGCCGATTGGCGAGATCGATACTAAATTCCCGTGAACGCTGCGCAATGCGATAGGCATGCACCAGCAAGATCAATCCCAGCGACAGTAAGGTCAATACTACCGAGCCAATAATGACAATATTACGCCATTCATAAAAATCGGCGGCAATCGCATCGTTGCGCACATAGGAGACTAAGTAATACTCCCGGCGGGTTTCATATTGGGTTGTTAGCTCAATTTTTAAGTAAACAAAGGTGGCATCATCACCATGAAACTGGCCAAAATTGCTGGTGACCATTTTACGCCATAGCGCCGGATAGCTTAGGCGTAAACTGGCGCCCAATGTCTCGGGGATACGATTGATAGTGGGTTTATTTTTAACACCAGCATAGAGTAAACCTTGGGTATCGACCATCAATAGCGGCGACTCTTCGCTAGAATATGCGGGTTTAATGCTTTTGAGCATGCGCGTCATGGATTGGTAGGTAACGAGGTAGCCTCGCACACTCAGATCAGGATTTTCGAGCCATGCCAGTTGATACAGATAGGGTTCTATCTTGCCATCGACCTGAGTAAAATCCAGTGGTGAGGTGTAAACTTCACCACCGCCCATGCTGCTAGCCCCGCCTAATAATGAGGAGGGTAATGCCTGATAGGCGATTTCGCTGGCCGCTGAAAATTTAAAGGTACCTTGAGGATCGAACAAGGCGATATCGAACAGCTCAGGAATATTACCTGTCATTAACTGCCAGTTTTGTTGCAGCTGTTGCTGGCCGGCTTCGCTTGGGTTGGTGAGATAGTTTTTGAGCAGCTCAGAGTTAGCAAACATCTGAGTTCTAAACTTTTGAAATGTCACTCTATCGGCAATCAGGCTGCCAACCGATTGCAGCTCGCTATATCGTTGTGCGGCCCAATCTTCCTGCAGGCGACGCTCGCCTAGGGTAACGATCACATTGGTCAATAGAATCGAACTGATCAGCAAAATAATGATCTGTGTTGCCACGGAGAAAATCCGTTGCGGTGACCAGTGAAGTCCTTGCCCTGTGATCAATAGTGGAAGTTTTTGCGTCAGCATCGAGTGTCATTGTCTAATTACTTTTGCGGCTATATTAGCAGATTCTCACGGCTTAACACAGTGACTTACAATTGACTAACACCCGTGACGATATCCATGGATTAGTCGGTGTTAGATTGGGTTACCTTTTCGGCGCAAATGCGCCTCGCTAATGCCTTATTGTCTGCTTAAGGCCGCTAGCCGACTACGCCTAAATGTCGGTGTTTAAATTCGGCATTGGCGGCCAGCACTATCTGTTTACAGCGCACAATATCGACACCTTCTAAGCCATCAATGGCCGACACTTGCACCTTGGCGATATACTGCGGCGCCAGTTTTATAAACTCATTTACGGCTTGGTAGGCGCCTTTGAGTTTAGGCTGGCAGTGGCGAAGGTACGCCGCTTCAGTATCGGCATTAAGTGAAATCGATAGCGCGTCAACGACAGGGGCTAACTCAGGCAAAATATTACGCCGGTGAAACAGATTGCCTAAGCCATCGGTATTGACTCTAACTTTGCCGCCTTGGCTTTTGATTGCGCCGGCAACCTCGAGCAGGGTGGCCAGATTTAAGGTGGGCTCGCCATAGCCGCAAAACACATATTCATCGAAGTGGCTAACCTCCCCTAGCAGAGGGATAAGCTCCTGTGCCTTAGGTTGATGGTCTAAGGCTAACTGATAGTCGTGGATCTGCTTGCTGCCATTGTGTTTTGGGCAAAATTGGCAACGTAAGGTGCAACGCCCGGTGATGTTAAGGTAGCGGCTGTTACGAATATCGTAGACTAGGGTTGATTGACTCATGATAGGTGACGTTGCCCGAGCTGATGGGGTAAAGAGGACAGTGTAGCGACTTTAAGCGATTGAAAATGGCGATTAGATCAAAAAGGGAGGCAATGCCTCCCTGTTTGCCAGCGGTTTAAGGCTCAATCACCTCATCGGTTTTAGGCTGCCACCACCACTGGAAGAGGCGGCGTGCTGTGCGCTTAATATCATCGAGAATAATATAGAGCACTGGGACTAAAATTAGCGTCACCACGGTCGAGAATAAAATACCAAAGGCCAATGAGGTGGCCATAGGGATCACTATCTTAGCTTGTAAGCTCTTTTCCATGATGATGGGCACTAAGCCGACAAAGGTGGTCAGCGAGGTTAAGATAATCGCCCTAAAGCGATAGCAACCGGCATCAATGGCCGATTGCACCAAAGATAAGCCTTGCTGGCGTGAGCGATTAACAAAATCGACCAAGATCAACGAGTCATTCACCACCACGCCCGCCAACGCGACGATGCCACAGAGGCTGAGCACGCTCATGGATAATCCCAAAATAAAGTGACCAAACAGCGCGCCAATTATGCCAAAGGGGATAACCGACATGATGATCAAAGGTTGGCTGTAGGATTTAAGCGGAATCGCCATCAAGGCATAGATGGTAAACATGGCAAAGAAGAAGCCTTGGATCAGGCCCACCATCGCACTTTGTTCGTCGGCGCTACCGCCATCTAAGGTGCTGGAGATATGCGGGTATTTACTCTGCAGTTGCGGTAAAAACTCCTCTTGGATCTCAGCCACCACTTTGGCGGGTTCGACAATCGTGGTATTGGCGTTGGCGCTTACGGTAATCGCCCGTCGACCGTCGACTCGCGTGATGGAGGAGTAGGAATCACCTAGCTCTATATTGGCCACGCTAGAGAAGGGCACCGAGGTGCCTTGAGGTGTGCGGATCATCATATTTTCAAGATGGCCCACGGTGCGGCGCTGCTCAAGTGGGTAGCGCACCATCACTTTGACTTCTTCTTTATTGCGCAAGATCCGCTGCGCCTCAAAGCCGTAGAAGCCGTAACGCACTTGGCTAGCCAGATCGGCCAGGGTTAAGCCTAGCGCCTCGGCGGCCGGTTTTATCGACAAACGAATTTCATGGCTACCCGACGAGTAGTTATCCGAAATGTCATACACCCCTTCATAGGTGCGCAGCTTCTGTTTTAAGTCATTGGCGGCCAGGGCGAGTTGCTCAAGATCGCTAGAGGTCAACCTAAAGGAGATATCACCGCCGGCGTCGTTGGTGCTGGCGTTAATGTTGAGCTTTTTAACCGAAATCAGCTCTGGCAATGCCTCACGCCAAGCGGACGCGATGGTCACGCCATCAACTTCTCTGTCTTCCCCTTTGGTCAGCTCGGCAAAGATAAAGGCCGAGGTACGCGAGCTCATATTGATAAAGCTATGTTTAACCACGGGGTAGCCATATTCGGCTTCCATCTCATCGTTCATGCGATACAGAGCGCTTTCAATCTCTTTAACCACTTTTAAGGTGTTGGCTTCAGAGCTGCCCACATCCATTTCCAGTCGTACCTGAATAAAATCAGAGGGAATATCGGGAAAGAAGACCCAGCGCACTTTACCGCTTTCCACCAAGGCGATGGAGAGGATCAACACCCCAACAAAGGTGGCGACCACATTGTATCTATGCTTGATACAACGCTCGATAAAACCCCGATATTTATGGTGAATAAAGTGTTGAACCTTGTTGTTTAGTGCCAGCTTAAAGCGCACAAACGCATTGGGGTTAGGGTTGGGGCGACTCGGTTTCATGTGCGCTAAATGGGCGGGTAAAATCAGTTTTGACTCCACCAAGGAGAAGGCTAAACAGAGGATCACCACCAAGCCTATCGACTTCCAAATAATGGCCATCGGGCCAGACACCATCACCATAGGCATAAAAGCGGCGATGGTGGTCAGTACCCCAAAGGTGGCGGGCATAGCCACTTTTTGTGCGCCTTTAACCACATTGTCCAGCGAGTGACCATGGCGCTCAATTTCGGTATAGGCGCTCTCGCCGATGACAATGGCATCATCGACCACTATCCCCAGCACCAAGATAAAGGCAAATAGGGTCAACATGTTGATGGATAAAGAGAAGGGCTCTAGCGGCATAATAAACATCGCCCCCAGAAAACACACTGGTAAGCCCATCATCACCCAAAAGGCCAATTTCAACTCTAGGAACAGGGCCAAAATGATAAACACCAATAGGGCGCCATAAAACATGTTTGATATCATCATGTTTAAGCGACCCTTGAGGTAATGGGTCAGGTCGCCCCAGGTATCTAATTGGGCATTGGCTGGCAAACTGGCGCGGCGCTGCTCTATGTACTCTTTGACCTGCGATGAGATATCCAGTGCATTTTGATCATCGACACTCAACACTTCGATAATGGCCGCCGGTTTGCCATTAAAGCGGGTGTATTCCAGACGGTCTTCGAAGCCATCACGAATGGTCGCCACTTGGGGGAGCATGACACGGCTGCCGTCGGGGCGAGTGCTCACCACAATTTGGGCAAAATCATCACCAGTATAGGCTTGGCCTTTGGTGCGCAGAAGTATGTCTCCATCTTCGGCGCGAATAGAGCCGCCGGGCAGATCGATAGAGGAGTTACGCACCGCTTGAGCGACTTGGGCAAAACTTAAATTGTATTCCCGCAGTTTGTCTTCTGACAGCTCGATACTGATCTCATATTCACGTACGCCAGTGACCTGAGCGCGGGTGACGGCAGGCAGCATGGTGAGATCGTCACGAATGCTTTTTGCCAGCTCTTTCATCTGGTGCAGATCCATCTCGCCATACACAGACACCCAAATCACATTGTTTTCTGGCTTAATGCGAAAAATATTGGGTTTTTCGATATTGTCGGGGAAGGTGGAGATAGCATCGATATTCAACTTGGCTTCATCAAGAATATCTTGCGGATCGAAGCCATCGGCAACCTCTATGGTCACATTACCAAAGCCTTCGCTGGCGACGGAGGTAACTTTTTTAATGCCGCTAATATCTTGAATTGCTTCTTCAATTTTAATGTTTATCCCTTCTTCAATCTCTTGCGGCGCGGCGCCTGGGTAGGCGACCGAGATCTGCAAGTAGTTGAGTTCGAATGAGGGGAACACCTCTTTATTGATCAACACGGTACTAAAGAGCCCGCCAATCAATAAAATAATCATCAATAAGTTGGCGGCAACACTGTTACGGGCAAACCAAGCGATAATGCCTTTTTGGGTATCCATTACTGATCACCTGCTGCCATTAATGTGGTGGGAGCTGGCGTTGGCTCGCTATCGCGCTTCGAGTTGTCATCAGCTTGCTCGCCTATCACCTTAACTAGCTGGCCGGTGGTCATATTGTTGATGGTGGTCAGTGAAATGCGCTCGCCATCCACTAGGCTGTCTTTGATATAGACATTGTCCATATCGCTACGAACCACATTGACGCTGCGCATCTCTAAGGTATTGTCATCTCGCACGATTGCCACCTGAGAGTTGCGTACAATATGGCGCGGCAGTTTGACTATGCCCTCAACGGTGCGGCCTTTAATCACGGCGGTGACAAAACTGCCAAATTTTAACGGCAGTTGCCCAGGTTGTTTGTTGTCTCTAAGGTAGGGATCTTTAATTTCGGCGACCAAATACACCATGCGATTATCGGCGTCGATCACTCCCTCGCTACGCACAATTTTGCCTGTCCAATACACAGTGCGCCCAGCCAGTTCGGCGCTTAAGGTCACTTCAGTATCTGGGTTATCTACCGACTCTAGATAGGCCAGCTCACTGTTGGCCAATGGCAGACGTATTTCGGCGGTGCGGGTATCGTAAAGTTCACCAAGGTTAGTGCCTAAGGTAACATACTGGCCAAGGTCGACATGTCTCACCTTGATGATGCCATCGAAGGGGGCGCGAATGACGGTTCGGGCTAAGTTTCGCTGAGCGCGGGCTAAAGCGGCCTCGGCAAATTTGACGTTAGCTTGCTCTTTTTTCAGTTGCGGTAAACGCAGGCCCAATTCGGGGGCGGCGCCGCTGTCATAATCTTCCCAGTCCTTTTTTGCCACCTGACCGCGGGCGATCTCTTCATCGAGCAGGGCTTTGGCTTGAGCGAGTGTGGCCTGCGCTTGGATCAGGTCGGCTTGGTAGTCTGAGGGTTCAATCTCGGCCAGTATATCGCCGCTTTTAACTATGCCACCGGCAACAAATTTGTCGGAAATAGTCAGCATACGCCCCTGAACTTCGGTCACCAGCTGGGTACGGTTCTTGGGATTGACCACGCCATAAGAGGGCAGATTTAACGACACCGTTTGCTGGGTCACCGTCATCACATCGACAATCGGAATGGGGATCTCATCGGGCTTTTGCTCGGGGGCCTCTTTGGTGCTTATAAGCAGCGCTGCTAATCCACCAAAAAGGGCCAGAATAAGAATAGGCGGAAGCGTTCTACGAAGAATTATTTTTATCATTGCCTTGATGCGGTTCCATGCTGCATTGCGTTGGCTGTTAAATTACCAGAGTCTGCACCTAGGGCAAACGTCTTTTTGTAACTAAAATGTGTCAAAATGGCGTTAACATGTTGATCTTGATGATTGCGCAACGGCTAAACGCTAAATTAACGATACAAAAAAGCGCCCGTGATGGGCGCTTTTTAAGTTGTCAGCAAAGTGTAACCGAGTGAGTTACTTTTTCTTTTTGCCGGCTTTAAATTTTTTACTGACCTTTTTGTCGACCGCTTTGCCTTTTTTCTTTGACGGTGGACGAGCCTCTTTATGTTTTGGGCGTAAGCCTTCAATAACGCGGCGTTTTAAAGGTTGTTCAATATAGCGCTCAATCTTAGCGACAATGCGCATATCATGGGCTTCGGCCAGTGAAATGGCGGTGCCTTTGTTACCGGCGCGCCCTGTGCGTCCGATACGGTGCACATAGGTGTCGGCTGAACGTGGCATATCGAAGTTAATCACGTGGCTGATATCGTCAACATCAATACCACGCGCGGCAACATCGGTAGCCAGTAGCACTCTGACTTCACCTTTGGTGAAACGCCCTAGGGCTTGAAAGCGTGCTTTTTGCTCCATATCACCGCGCATAAAGGCGCAATCAATGCCTACGCGCTTAAGCTGGCCTTCGAGGCTGGCAACCACTTCACGGGTTTTAACGAATACGATGGCGCGGGTCACATCTTCACGTTGCAAGATGTTGCACAGCAAGGCGAATTTATGCTCTTTATCGTCGGCCAAATGGATCCACTGATGGATTTTGGCTTTTTCGCTGCGCGGCGGCTTTGTTTCGATAGTGACAGGATCGGTCAGCAGCTCTTGAGCGAAACGGCTAACACCACCGCCCTCGAGTGTGGCCGAGAATAACATGTTCTGTTTGCGGCCCTGCGCTTCGATAGCGATGGCCTGTACGATAGAGGTAAAGCCCATGTCCAGCATGCGGTCGGCTTCATCTATGACTAAAATCTCAACTTCTTGAGCATCAAACTGCCCCTTGTCGAGGTATTCCATCAAACGGCCAGGCGTGGCAACAAGAATGTCGACATTGCCACTCAGCGCCTTCTCTTGCGGTGCGTAAGGCACGCCACCAGTAATAATGGCGATATCTAAATCTAAGTCGGTAGCCAGGTGAGACGCATAGCGGTGGATCTGGCTCGCAAGCTCACGAGTCGGGGTTAAAATAAGTACCCGAGCTTGGCCTGCAAAACGGCGTGGAAAATCGATAAGATGCTGCAGCGCGGGCAGCAAAAAACTCGCCGTTTTACCGGTTCCGGTTGGGGCGCGTGCAAGAATGTCTCGCTGCTCAAGCCCGAGTGGGATGGTCTGTTGCTGGATGGTGGTGGGCGTATTATGGCCCATCGCCTTGAGTGACCTCAGTAAAGTCTCATCAAGGTGGAAATCTTCAAATTGCATGCGCTGCGTCTCAGTGAATAATAGCGCGGCATTATACACCGAAATTAGACTCAAGTGCGAGGATAGTCATCAGTGATTGGTGGATAATCAATAAGCCACTTTTCGCTCTTTATCGATAGCCATCAGCTGCCAATCGAGGTCCAGTTACGGATAGCGCCTCTAGAGCTTGAGGTAAAACGCCTTGGTCAGTGCCACCATCTCTTGGGTGTACTTACCGCTGCGATCTCGAATACACAATGACTCAGGTTTATCTGAGTCAAATGCTATTGGCTGTGTTTGTCCTTGATGACCGAGCAAAAGCAGGTGGCGATGGGGAGCTTTTCCTTCAACACTGGCCACATCGACACGTTTAATCAGGGTCAGTTGGTGTGCACTGAGTAGAGATAAAAACACCGTAAGGCTTTGGGTGGGCAAAATGAGACTGGCGCGTCCCTCGGGGTGCAGCAGCGCTTTTATCGCGTCTAACAGCTGCTGAAAACTTAAGCTTTGGGTATGGCGAGCGAGTGCGCGACGCTTGGTTGCGGCTTGAGGCCCGTTGTCAAAATAGGGTGGATTACACACAATATGATCAAATAGGCTTGGCTGCGTACGCTGGCTCAGCCATTGATTAATACACTGTGGCATCAAGGTGATTCTGCTAGCCCACGGGCTGTTATCGATGTTGTTGTTACAATCGATGGCGGCATCATGGTCCAGTTCGATAGCGGTGATATTTCCCTTGCTGCGCTGGGCGGCCATCAAAGATAAGAGTCCACTGCCCGCGCCGATATCGAGAATCTTGCTTGCCTCAGTCAAGGGCGCCCAAGCACCTAAGAGCACACCGTCGGTGCTCACGGGCATGCCGCAATGGCTGTCATCTATGTGAAACTGTTTAAAACTAAAAGGCATAAGGATATCGTTAGCGCAAACAATGGCGCCATTGTACTGCATAGTGAATGCCGGGCAAAGCTGAGGCGAATCGCGTAAACGCAGTGGATCTAACCATGATGAAATGTAGCTTGATGTAATGAGTGGAACGTGTCTGTTTTTAGTTTGTTAATGTTTTGGTGTTAATCGCCATATGTGGTCGCTGTTTTCTTGTTAATTGATAGGTATTTTGCTAATAGTAGTCCCCCAGTTTGCGGCGAAAGGCCGTAAATTGGCTTAGGTAATCCAGTTTGAATGCATTGTTGGCGTTAGTTGATTCTGCTGTTGTTCAAAAAATGGCCGTAAAGCGGCTAGATTTACCGTAAGGTCGTGTAATTAAATGTTTACACGCAATGAATGTCGTGAAAATTATCGACTGATTTTCCACAAGTGATTGAGATCATTATAAAAGCAGTTTAACGGGGCGTTGTGTGCAGAATAATAAAATGAGTATGACCGATACATTAGGCTTAGGCTTTATGACCTTTGCCTTTTTTCTTGGTGCGGGAAACTTAATTTTCCCGCCATTGGCTGGCTTTTTAGCCGGTGAAAACATGTCGTTAGCCATGGTTGGTTTTTTGCTAACAGCGGTAACCTTACCCCTTATTACCCTGATTGCGGTGGCTAAAGCCAATGGCAAAATCATGGGCTTATTACCTCCGGTCGCTGCGACCATGTTGGCCGTGGCTATTTATATCATCATTGGCCCCGCATTTGCCGCGCCCCGCGCTGGCTTAGTGGCCTATGAGATGGGATTTAAGCCCTTTATTGATTTTGGTGATGACACCTTTACGCTGCTGGGGCTCGTGCTTAACGGCTCTCAACTGCTGTATACCCTGATCTTCTTTGGTATCGCTATGTTGCTGTCACTGTTTCCGGGTAAATTACTCGATAGTGTCGGCAAGGTGCTGACCCCCATAATGTTGCTATTGTTACTTGGCTTAGCGGTTTCAGTCATAGTGCTGCCCAGTGGTGATATCGGCCAAGCGGTGGGCGAGTACCAACATAGCCCGTTATCGAAAGGGATTTTGGAAGGCTACAACACCATGGATACCTTAGCGTCGCTTATTTTCGGTATGTTGATTATCGATATTTTGCGTAAGAAGGGGATTGAGGCACCAAAAGAGCAAACTAAATACTTAGTGCGCGCTGCATTTATTGCTGCCGCAGGCTTGGCCTTTGTTTATATCTCTTTATTTTACCTTGGTGCTAGCGCGGGTGATTTGGCAGCGGGTGCTGATAACGGCGGCGTGATTTTAACCAATTATGTTAACGTTCAATTTGGTGCCACGGGCCAGCTATTGTTAGCTGCGGTAGTCACCTTAGCCTGTTTAACTACTGTGGTGGGTCTGGTATCGGCTTGTGCCGAGTACTTTAATGAGTTAATGCCTAGCTTGTCTTATAAGTTGTTGGTCGTGATCATGAGCCTAGCGTGTGTCACCGTGGCCAACGTTGGTTTAGCGCAATTAATCAAAATCAGTGTTCCTGTGCTCGTGACGGTTTATCCGGTGGCGATTGCACTAGTGGCCGTGACTTACCTGACTGAATATTTCGAGCGCCCAGCAATGACTCATCGTTTAGTGTTAAGCGTGGCGCTGGTTTTTGGCATCATTGATGGCCTAAAAGCGGCGGGGCTAGACATGAGCGTGTTTGATGTGATGCCGATGCACAGCGAAGGCATGGCTTGGTTGTTGCCCACAGGGCTCGTGATTATTGCTTGTTTGATGATAAAGCGCCCAAAGGCGCACGCGGTTCTCAATTAATGTGAACCGCGCCCACCATCGATTAACTAGTTTAAACCGCTGCGAGCTAACCTTTGGTCGCTTGCACGGCTCATCTAGTTCGCACAGTAGATAAGTAATCAGCCCGATTGTGCGTTTGTTGTTTGCGACAATCTTGGCCTATCGCTTAAGATAACGGTGTTAATTCAGTTGAATTAACACCGTTTTTGTATAAGGACACCGCGTGACTTCAAGCCAACAAGAGTATCAAATGGACCCCTTAATCGAGCCGTTTCTCGATGATCTATGGTCGATGAAGGGGCTAAGCGATAACACACTGCAAGCGTATCGAAGCGATTTGTGCCATTTTGATCGCTTTGTCCAAAGCCAGCATGCAGCGCTTATCGAGGTTGACGCTGTGCTGGTGAGAGAGTATCTCAGTCAGCGCTTCGATACTGGGTTTGCTAAATCCAGCAGCGCCAGACTCGTCAGTAGTTTACGACGATTTTATCAGTATTTGGTGGCTAAAAAGCGCATCGTTATCGACCCCATGGCGATGATCAAACCGCCTAAATTGGCGCGCACCTTACCCGATTCGCTCAGCGAAGCCGATGTCGACCGATTACTGAGTGAGCCTAATGTCGATGAGCCAATCGAGTGTCGCGATCGGGCAATGTTAGAGTTACTGTATGCCAGCGGTTTGCGGGTGTCGGAATTGGTTGGGCTGACGCTGGATCAACTCAGCCTGCGTCAAGGGGTGGTACGTATTGTCGGTAAGGGCAATAAAGAGCGATTAGTGCCACTGGGGGAGATGGCGGTGACAGAGATTGAGCAGTATCTGGCGTCGGCGCGTTTTGAACTGTTAAAAGGCAACAGCAGCGATGTGGTATTTCCCTCGAAACGGGGCACCATGATGACGCGGCAAACCTTTTGGCATCGCATTAAACTCTATGCATTACGGGCCGGCATTGCGGTGCACCTATCACCTCATACACTCCGCCACGCCTTTGCTACTCATCTGCTTAATCATGGCGCCGACTTGCGGGTTGTACAGTTGTTGCTTGGCCATAGCGACCTGTCGACCACCCAAATTTATACCCATGTGGCCAAGGCCAGATTAGCTAAATTGCATCAAGCGCACCATCCAAGAGGGTAGGCGGTGGAATAATTTGCTTTCCGTGCTTTGAACATGTAACTTTTCAGCCTTTAGTCGGGTCTATATAGCAGACCACTTATGTAATTTGATGCAATCGCTGCTTAATTCGCTGTCGATGTAGCCGCAAGTGTGAGTGGTGTTAAGTGATATAAACACGACCTTGTTTTGGTTTAATGGTTGTAGTCCAAATACAATACAGGATATCTAATGAACTTTACCCGCACTCTAACTTTGCTATGTGCCCTTGTGGCCGCGCCGTTTGTCATAGCAGCTAACAGCACTGTCGATAACACTGAGCAATTAAAGCAAAAACTGGCCAGCACTTTGAGTGTGGAAGTGCAAAGCCTTAATATGTCGCAAATTCCAGGCCTTTATGAAGCCATCACCGATCGTGGCGTGCTTTATATTAGCCAAGATGGTAGTAAGTTATTCCACGGTAGCTTATACGATCTTGATAACGGCATGAAAAACCTCACCGAAGCGGCGCTGGCTGGCCCTCGTGTCGAAATGATCAAGCAGTTTGAGCCTAATATGCTGGTCTATAAGGCTAAAGATGAAAAGCACGTTGTGACCGTCTTTACCGACATCACCTGTGGTTACTGCCGTAAGCTACATAATCAAATGGATGAATACAACGACTTAGGCATTACCGTACGTTATTTAGCCTTCCCACGCCAAGGCGTACCATCGAAAAACGCTAACGATATGGCGGCCATTTGGTGCTCGGCCGATCCGCTAAAAGCGATGACCGATGCCAAGGGCGGTAAGTTGGTCGACACGGCTAAAAACTGCGATGCCAACATCTCGCAGCAATACAATTTAGGCCAAACACTGGGCGTTAATGGCACGCCGGCTATCGTATTAGAAGATGGCACTATGATCCCAGGTTATCAGCCTCCAGGGCAATTATTGCAAGCGCTTGAGCGCGTACAATAAGCTTAAATGGCGAAATCGAGTGACTAAAAGGTGAGCTTAGGCTCACCTTTTTTGTGTCTACTTGCAATGGTTCTCGCCGCGCAGGTATTGAGTGGCCGGTATCTGCTTCTATCTAGCGCTTATAGATAGTAGCAATCGATACTTTTGCTGTGTGTTCTGCCGCCGCCTTTGTTATGCTAGCGCCATTGTTTGTTGAGGTTATTTACGCTGTGATCCATAAGATAGTTCGTCGCCCTAAGGTGGATGATAATCATCTTCCTGCCCATCTCTCGCCTATTTTAAAGCAAGTTTACGCCAGCCGAGGTTGCAGTGATGCAGACTGTGAGTTAGCGCTTGCTAACTTGCTACGGCCTAATACCATGAAAGGCCTCGATGTGGCCGCGCGGCTGATTGCCGATGCCATGGCTGATAATCGTAAAATCCTTATCATGGGCGACTTTGATGCCGATGGCGCCACCTCTACCAGTGTCTGTTTGTTAGCGCTGAAGATGATGGGCGCGCAGCAGGTGGATTACCTCATTCCAAACCGCTTTGATTATGGCTACGGCCTCAGCCCTGAGATTGTTGCTGTGGCTTACCGTAAAGAGGCGCAGCTGCTGATCACTGTCGACAATGGCATCTCATCTATCGAGGGCGTTGCCGCCGCCAAGGCGCTAGGCATGACTGTGGTGATCACCGACCATCATCTGCCAGGCCAAACGGTGCCGGCTGCCGATGCCATAGTGAACCCTAACCAACTCGATTGCCCATTTGCCAGCAAGTCGATTGCGGGCGTTGGCGTCGCCTTTTATTTAATGTCGGCATTAAGAGCCGAATTAAGAACCCGTGGCTGGTATCAACAGCGCGCCATTGCCGAGCCAAATTTAGCCAGCTTACTGGATATTGTGGCGCTGGGCACGGTTGCCGATGTGGTCTCGCTCGATACCAATAACCGTATCTTAGTCGATGCCGGTTTAAAGCGAGTCAGAGCCGGCCGTTGTCGCCCCGGTATCACCGCCTTATTGGAAGTCGCTAAACGCAATACTTCACGTATAGTGGCCTCTGATTTTGGCTTTGCGGTTGGCCCCAGACTCAACGCCGCCGGGCGGCTCGACGAGATGGCTCTAGGGGTTGAAACCTTACTGTGTGATGACATCATGCAAGCTCGGCGTATGGCCAGTGAGCTCGATAGCTTAAACGCCGAACGGCGCGATCTTGAAGCCGATATGCAGCAAGAGGCGCTAAAAAGCCTTGAGGCGCTGAGTTTAGATGAAGCTGACTTACCTTGGGGAATCGCGCTTTACCAGAGCGATTGGCACCAAGGGGTGATAGGTATCTTGGCTTCGCGCATTAAAGATAAATATCATCGCCCGGTGATCGCCTTTGCCGAGGCTAATGAAGGCGAGATCAAAGGCTCGGCGCGCTCGATTAAAGGCCTGCATATGCGGGATTTACTCGAGCTAATCAATACCAGACATCCAGGTATGATCATCAAATTTGGTGGCCATGCCATGGCGGCAGGCTTATCGCTTAACGCTGGCCAATTTGACCGTTTTGCCAAGGCGTATGATGAAGCGGTGCGAGAGCTACTGGCCCCCGCGCAACTGACCGGTGAAATTGTCAGTGATGGTGAGCTATTGCCCCATCAAATGACGATGGCATTAGCCCAAGAATTGCGTAATGCCGGCCCTTGGGGACAGAATTTCCCAGAGCCGTTATTTGACGGTTACTTCAGAGTGGTGCAGCAGCGCATTGTTGGCGAACGTCACCTTAAGCTCGTACTGGAAACCGAATGCGGCCAAACCATGGTCGATGCCATTGCCTTTAATGTCGATTTAAAAACGTGGCCCGATGCGACCATTCAATTTGCGCAGGTAGCTTATAAGCTCGACATCAATGAGTTTAGGGGCAATGAGAGTCTGCAGTTTATGGTGGAGCAGATAGAGCCTAAGTGATTAGGCCTTCGAATGAAGGCTTGGCATTTTTTTAAGTTTACTTGAGCAGCGTTATGCTGAATTTTCATTTATTGATGTGCTATGAAAACGCACCTTAATGGCAATTAATAGCCTGCCGCAGGCTTTATGTGCAAGCGCTCTTTTGGCTCGCTGTGAATATATCCCTATACGCTCCACGGCGGCATCCATGCCGCCAAGGGCCAAAACCGCGCTTACACCTATCTCTAACGCTTCTTCGATTGGACTTCATTTGATACGACTAGTGAGTTAAAGGCTAAGAAGCTTTTGCCCCTTTCCTTGTTTCGTATGGCTGAACTGGCTCTGCTTTGTATTGGACTGTTGACCTAATTTTAGTAATTCTAGAACAGTGTCTACTGTTCTAGAGGCTTACCATTCTCTAGATAATCTTGGTAGCGCTTTTCTAATGCCTTCAAGAATGTTGCTCCACCCAATACGTTCTTTCCAAAGCTTGCCATCGACTATTACTCTGTAGCAGTCAATACGATTGGTTTTATATAACTCTAACGTGTGCGTAGTTGGCACTCCATTGTCGTAATCTGTAATTTCAATCACTCTTCGAAGCTCAGGAATACATTGCACAGATACATCACCTTGTTCGTATTGTGCTGAAGTAGAATTTACTTTACTGTATGATTTACGATAATTTTTTTGAGTCTTACTAGTGTGTCTATACATGCTTGGCCTCCTACCTTACAAGGTAGCGTACCTTCCAAGGTCGCGCTAATAAGCTGTTATGAGTCAAGGAGCTAGACCATGGATTCCGATGAGAGTATTGAAATCATCGCTCAGGCAATAACTATGCTTAATGATGAAGTTCGCGCCACACAGTTGGCCCAGCAACTGATAGCTATTCAATTGCATCAGCTCACCCCAGAGCATGCCGAAGCATTGGCAGGCACCATGGAGAATATTGCCGAGGCTGATGAATTTGAAGCATCAGATATTGTACGAGAACACCTGACTCATTTAAGTCGATCTCTAAAAGGCGATCTCGACACTCCGCTCATCGGTTTACAAAAGTCGGAGCCAAAAGAAGATGATCCTTTGCATTGGCTACGGGGCGTCATTGATGGCGGTAAAAAGTAAAACTCATAACCAGTCATTCCAGTTCGTTACGGCCCTTTGGGCCTCCACCGGACGCCCTTGTCAGGGCGCCGCTGAATATTGGCGTTATACATCATAAGGAGAGATTCTTTGGAGTTTGAGGAATATTATAAATCACTAGGTTTACAGGCTTACCCTTTTTCGGTGTATACCGCAGAATCGGAAATGGAGAAAGGCGATAGCATCTATAAGAAGCCTCAAAACTACTCTGTAATTGATGAAGGAATTAAGAATAGCTCAATAATTATCTCCGGCGAGAGAGGGAGTGGTAAAACTGCCCTGAACCTAGATATAAGTCGGAGAAAGAAAGCAGTAGGAACACTACTGGTGAAAATCGAAGAGTTTTCAAAATTAGAAGAAAGCTATACCCCTGAGCGATTATATGAATTTCTAACAGAATCTATTGCCGGAGAATTCTTTCGCACAATGAGTTTCAATCCTGCGAGACTCTGGAAATATGATAAGGATGAACGGACAGACCTTTCGATGTTTCTTCATCGATTTGTCAAGTCATCGACAAAGGCACAATTAACTGAGCAGATTAAAAGAATTCAAAATGGGCCGCTAAAACGCACGGCTATAGGCCTATATAACACTTCACGAGTTGTCCTCAATTATGGGCTCAAAGCAGCAACTAAGGTTGCTAGTGATGCACTTACTAAACATTTTTCAGCATTACCTGAGTTCGATTCAGGAAATTCAGAGTATTTTAAAAGGTTGGAGGCAGAGGTTGATGAGAGCTTTACAGATGAGGAACGGAGCTTTTTTTATTTAAGCAAGCTGTGCTCTCTGATAAGAAAGTCCAAGATCTTAGAAATTGTAGTAATAGTTGATAAGATTGATGAAGATCCTAGATTCAAGAATGATTCAGAATCAATTGCTAAGTACTTAGAAGGTATAGCTTCCAACAATAAAGTTATGGTTAATGAGTCATTCAAAATAGTGCTTTTTGTTTGGTCAACGCCATTTAATTCAATAAAGTCTAATGTAAGAACGCAAAAGTTAATATTTCAGCCGCTTTCATGGACAGAAAAAGCACTAAAAGAAGCAACTGGAAAAAGGCTTGCTGCGTTTTCAAATAAAAAAGTGAATGATATAGAAGAGCTATTTTCACCTGATGGGATTGAAGTTCTTAACGATTTGGTTGCTATGAGCAATGAAAATCCTCGCGATCTATGGCACCTGATTGACAAATCAATTAAATCCCAATTTGAAATAGATAGCTCAAGCAAGATATCTAGCCAGGCAGTCAGCAACGGAATTAGGGATTTTGTGCGGCAGTTTAATTACTATGAGTACTATCCAAGAAAAGCGAAATCTCGTGCGGATTCTATGGATGTGTACTCTTATATAAAACATCTTATGAAGTTGGATTCAGATAGATTTACTAAAAACAAGTTGAATGAGATGGCCAAGACCGGTGGCTCCACCAGCAACTATGTAGTCGCCATGGAAAATATGGGGCTAATAAAGAAAACTGGAGATAAATCTAACCAAGGCGGCGTTATTTATATGATCAAAGACCCCAAAGTCCAATACGCACTAGAAAATGGCATTGAAATAGGTAGCTAATGTATAACAATCGGCTCCACGCAGACGCCCGAACCTGCGCGGCTTTTTGTGGTTCCGCTGCGCTACACTTTATCACAAAATCCACTCCGGTTCGGGCGCTGGTGAGCCGGGCGTTAGCCCATAAAAATATTAATCTGAAACTCACATATATAGAGCTAAAGTTCTAACACGGAAATGTCCAAAAACAATTTAACTTTTGATTGTCCGAGTGACACTAGTAAGGTCAAATCGAAGAGATTAAGAACTCGGGTGTAGGTGCGGCTGAGGCCTTCGATTTCAGGGATGAAATCGCAGAGCGCCCAGGGATGGGTTTACAGCGATGCCGAAGAAGCACCTGCACGAAAAGCCTGCGGCAAGCAATTCAAAATGATGAAGGTTAACGCTACCATCAATAAATAAAAACTAACTCGACTAAATGCTACAAGCCAAAAATGCCAACACCTTCATTCGAAGGCCAAGATACTTTTGTCCAAAACAACTTAACTTTTGATTGTCCAAGTGACACTAGTAAGGTCAAATCGAAGAGATTAAGAACTCGGTGTAGGTGCGGCAGAGGCCTTCGATTTCAGGGATGAAATCGCAGAGCGCCCAAGGATGGGTTTACAGCGGTGCCGAAGAAGCACCTGCACGTAAGCCTGCGGCAAGCAATTCAAAACCATGAAGGTCAACGCTACCATCAACGAAGTAAAAATCAACACAGCCAAATGCAAAAATATATAGACAGCCATAGTTAATGGCATCACTCACGACCTCCAACTATGCTTTGAAAGAGCATTTAACAAGGAGGTTGTATGTCGAGACCAAGACGAACTGCGAGCTGTAGGCTGATCGCTAACCCGCCTAGGTTAACCGGTATTAACTCAATACCTGCGTCAACACGCGTTGCCAGTTACCGCCCATGATCTTGCTGCGATCGTTGCTACTAAAACCGGCGGCAGATAACGCATCATCGATATGCTCCATGCGATCGATATGATTAAGCTCTGGGATCACCACATGCTCGGGCTCGATATCAAAGCCTAATACGCCGCGCGCGCGTAGGCTATGCCACCATTCGATGTACTGTTTTACGCCCTCGGCATTATTGTTACCCAGTTTAATCAGGTTTTTATGGCCGCGAAGGGGGTAGTCATTGGCGATCGCGACGGCGTCGATACCGCCGATATTGGCCACATGTTTAAGGTGCGCTACATAGTGCTCTGTGGTTGGCGTCTTATCGGTTGTTAACCAGAAGGTCATCATAAACACCCCAAACAGGCCGCCAGTATCGGCAATGGCTTTAATCACCTCATCGGGAGAGCAGCGAGCATGATTGACGATAGCGCGCACGGCGCCATGACTTTGCACTATGGGCACTCGGCTTGCTTTGGCGCTATCGAGCGCCGATTGTGGGCTAGAGTGACTGACATCGATGAGCATCTTATTGTGATTAAGCTTGTCGATTAACTGATGACCTGCGGCGGTTAAGGGTAAATTGAGCCCTTGCTTGCCATCGTTATCTAATGCGCCGCCACTAAATTGATTGCCGTAGTGATGGGTCAGTTGCAGTACCCGCAGGCCGCGCTGATAAAACTCATCCACCTGATTAAGATCGCTATCGATACTCTCTTCGACGCAATCGGCGCCTTGGATCTGAAATATCACCGCAGTGCGTCCAGTGTCGTGGGCGAGGGCTATGTCGCTGGCACTTTTGCCCAGTAATAGCTTGTCTGGGTTGGCATTCACTCGAGTTAATGCCTCACTAATGCTGTTAACGCAGGCGTTATAGGTGCGCTTGTAATTGGTAGTGCCATCGGCTTGTTCAATGGCTTCGATGGCTGAGATATCACAAAGGTAAGCATCGAGTTTAGAGGCGCTAAGATCGGCTAAATCATCAGGTAGAAAGGAAAGACCGTCAATATAGAGCGGTTTAGCCATTGGCTGCGCAACAGCGCTGAGTTGAGCAAATTGACTCAGTGCGCCTGCTGCGGCGAGTGCTTTGATAAGTTGACGTCTGCTGACTTCGATTGCCATCTAGCATTCCTTGTGATGATTGTTTTCTTAGTGTTATCAAATAGTGATACTAACATCAAAAATGTGGCCAAAGTAGGGGGGCAGTGGTGCGCTGATGGATGAAGTGGCGACTCTGAGTCAGGGCGGTTAACGGTAAATAACAAGGCAAAAAAACGCCAGATGAATCTCTTCATCTGGCGTTTTTTATCGCTAAATCAAATAGTCGCTAACTCACTTCGGCGAATAGTCACTTAGTCGAATAGTCACTTAGTCGGATAGCCACTTAGTCGGATAGCCACTTAGGTGTGATAGCTACTTAGGCCGATTTAGGCTAAATGCTTAACGATAGCTTTACCAACGGCACCAGCACTGGCGGGGTTTTGACCTGTGATTAGGCGGTTGTCTTCGATAACAAACTCATTCCACGGCTGCACCTTAGTGTAACGTGCGGCGCTGCGGGTGAGGGCTTCTTCGAGCAAGAAAGGAATTTTGTCTATTGTGCCGTAATCCACTTCCTCTTCGCGGGTAAAGCCTGTGACCGATTTATCGGCAATCAGCTTTTGGCCGTTACTTAAGGTGATTGGCAATAGACCTGCTGGGCCATGGCAGACCGCGCCGATGACGCCGCCCTGCTCGTAATGAGCCGCGCTGAGCTTAGCCACGTTTTCGTCGCTGGCAAGATCAGACAACAAGCCAAAGCCACCTGGGTAGTAGATAGCAGCATAATCATCGATATTAATTTGTGATGCAGGAATGGTGTTATTGACGCGGGTCTGGAATGACTCATCGGCTAGTATGGCATCATTAATGGCATCACCTTCAAGGTCGGTGCCATAAAGTGGTGCTTTACCGCCTTTAATAGACACTAAATCATATTCAAGACCGGCATCAAGCATCTCATGCAGTGCGTGAGTCAGCTCGGGGGCAAAGGTGCCATTGGCTTCATCTGTGGTGCCAAGGGTTGCGTGATTAGTTAGCAGGATAAGCACTTTTTTCATGATAGAACACTCGGTTTGTTGAAAGTGATGCCATTGTAATTGTTGTCATCAAATATGATAATCGACTTAAAGTGCAAATTACTATTGTTGTACAGCAATAATGACGCAGAATGAGGATGGGTGATGGACAGTTTTGACGGCATTGTTGAATTTATTGCGGTGGCAGAATCAAATGGCTTTTCGGCGGCGGCGCGCCAGTTGGGGAGTTCGACTAGCCATGTTAGCCGCCAAATTGCCCGCTTAGAAACGCGCCTTGGCTGCGCCTTATTTGCCCGAACGACTCGCAGCGTTAGCTTGACTCAGGCGGGTCAGAGCTACTATCAGCAGTGTAAAAACTTGTTGGTGGGCTTAAAGCAGGCCAACGAAACGGTCAGCCAGCAGCAGTTACAGCTTAATGGTACCTTAAGGGTCAGCGCCGCTGGCGCCTTTGCCGAGCAGTATATTGCGCCGGTATTAATTCAGTTTGCTAGCCAGCATCCAGAGCTCACCATCGATATGGACTTTAACAGTCGCATGGTTAATTTTGTTGAAGACGGTATCGATTTTGCCATTCGGTTTGGCGCGTTAAAAGACTCCGGCTTGGTGGCGCGTAAGCTGGCTAATCGTGACATGATGGCGGTGGCGAGTCCGCAATATTTAGCCGAGCATGGTGAGCCGCATCACCCTAGTGAACTTAAGCGTCATAGCTGCATTATTTCTAATAATGAACATTGGCTATTTCATCACCCCGACAGCGCCGGCGGGCTCAACATCAAGGTTGAAGGCCGTTGGCGTAGCAATAATGTACCTGCGGTGATCGCGGCTGCCGAACAAGGGCTAGGCATAGCCTATCTGCCTAAGAGTAGTTTTATTACCTCTCTCAAAAAAGGCACCTTAACACCCGTATTAGCGCCATTTTGGACGAGTGGATTAACCAGTTGGATTGTATATCAAAATCGGCGCTTTCTGCCGCTGCGTGCCCGTATGGCGATAGATCACCTATTAGCGCATTTTGCCGACTGGCAGGAGTAGCTAAAGGTTACGCGGGTAGGCTTGCCATGGCATGCCAAAACAGCTTGAAGCTGGCTTCTTTGTGGCTGGCCTGCTGCCATGTTTGGGGGTTATCAATAAAATAACGGGTGGCGGCAAGGAATTGGCCGTGGCAATTGTCTTGCATCAGCGCTACCGGGTAGGGGGCGATAACCCCTTGGGTTTGGCCTTGTTTAATTAAGTCGCCAATAAAGCCTAAAATGGTGTTCATCGCCTGCATACGCACCGCCTGCTCAACCGTTGGTGACATAGAGTACTGCTGAAAAAAGGCCTGCTTGAGCGGATTATCAATCGCCCAATTGAGGGCGCTAAACCAGAGCTGTTTAGCATCTTGCTTAAGCTCCCCCGATGGCTGAGCGCTAGCGATAATCGCATCGGCAAACTCTTGCTTAATCGATAAAAAAAGGTGCTGCATGAGCGCATCTTTAGAGGGAAAGTGGTGAAACAAGGTGCCTGTGGCCACGCCAGCTTGGCGGGCTATCGCCGCGGTGCTGGTGGCATGAAAGCCTTGGGCAACAAACAGGCTGAGTGCTGTGTCTAAGATGGCTTGTTTTTTGTCGGTGATGCTCATGGTGTTCCTTACGGCGTTCCTCACAGGCTGCGGGCACATGGCCCGCAGTAGTGTTCTATCGCGTGCAACCTCGTTGTGGGCGTTAGCGTAAAAACACTTTCATCAGCAGCTTTTGTATTATGCCACCATAAGGGGGGTGGACTAACTTGCCGGTATTCAACTTTCCGCGGCTGAGCACGGTTTTGGCGTGGCTCATGGTTAAAAAGCCTTCTTTACCATGATAATGCCCCATGCCCGAGGGACCAATTCCGCCAAAGGGCGCGTCATCGGCCGCCACATGAAACACGGTTTCGTTGATACACACACCACCAGAGTGGGTGTGGCTTAAAATGTGTTGCTGCGCCGTAGCATCGAAACTCATGATATATAAGGCTAACGGGCGTGGGCGCTCATTGATGTAGTTTATGGCTTGGGCTAGATCATCATATTCTATGATAGGCAGCAGCGGGCCAAAGATCTCCTCTTGCATCACCAGCATCTCATCATTGACTTGGCTTAGCAGTTGGGTGGGGATCTTACGCGTCTTGCTGTCGATAGCTTCATCATTGGCCGAGGTGATGAGCGCGCCTTTGCTGCGGGCATCGTCGAGCACGGCGATTATCCTGTCAAACTGACGTTGATTAATTATGGCGCCATAATCTGGATTGTTGGCGATTTGACCATACATGGCATTAAACTGTTGTGCGAACGCTTGCTTAAAGGCGTCGGTTTTTCCCTTGGGCAGTAACACATAATCGGGAGCGACACAGATTTGGCCGGCATTTAAGCACTTACCATAAATCATCCTCTCGACCGCTGTCTCAAGTGGCATATCATCGGCAATGATCACCGGCGATTTCCCCCCCAGCTCTAAGGTGACTGGAGTGAGGTTATCGGCAGCGGCGCGCATCACGTGACGCCCGACTGTGGTTGAGCCGGTAAACAATAGGTGATCGAAGGGCCGCGCCGAAAAAGCCGCCGCGACATCGGCCTCACCTTCAACGACGGCGACCACAGTGTCATCAAATAGCTCAGCGAGCATCTTCTTTAATACGGCATTGGTGTGCGGCGTAAATTCAGACAACTTGATCATGGCGCGGTTACCTGCCGCCAGCGCGGTAATTAACGGCCCGATGGATAACATCACCGGGAAGTTCCACGGCACGATAATACCAACGACTCCCACAGGTTGATATTGAACCGTAATTTTAGCGGGAGCGAGTAGCATACCGGCATGACGACGACTGGGCTTCATCCAGTTTTTTAAATGTTTAAGGGTGTAATTAATATTGTTAATGCAGGGCATGATGTCGGAAATCAGGCTGTCGTCAGCCGAACGGTGGCCATAGTCTTGGGACAGGGCCTCAATAATGCGGTTTTGCTGCGCGAGCAGGGCTTTTTTTAAGGCCTTGAGTTGTGCTTTTCGCGCATCGAGATCCGGAGTCGGTTGGCGCAGATAAGCAGATTTTTGCGCGCTTAATCTCTGTTGCAGTTGAGTGGCAATATCGGTTTGCAGTGGCATATTCATTACACCTGTCCTTATTCGCTAGCGCGTGGATGAGTGGTTACCGCTCGAACGGGTGCGCTCAAGATAAGCTTCTCTACCTTGGCATTCAATAAAGTAACCGACTGATTAGTCGGTCTGATAATAGGTGAACTTTTTCCTGTGGTCAAATAAACATCAGACTCACTACAAAGTGTGATCTAGATCAACAGTGTTTATGGCACCGAAAACTACACTTAAAGATGAGCATTTAAGTGATGATTGAGTCATGGGAGGGGCATATGAGTGAATTACAGCATGGTATTTCCATTGGTATCGAACGTAATGATGACAATGTTTACTTAATGATGACGGCCATCGGCAGTTTAACCCACGCCGATTATGAGTTGATGACCCCTATCCTGGAGTCGGCCTTAGCTGGACTCAAGCAGCCAGAGGTGGTTGCGTTAGTGGATATTACCCAATTAGAGGGGATCTCGCTGCATGCCGCGTGGGACGATCTGCAACTGGGGCTTAAACATGGTAAAGCGTTTCGTAAGGTGGCAATTGTTGGACGAGGCGATTTCCAGCAGTGGATGAGCCGCATTGCCGGCTGGTTTAGCCCTGGAGAGTTTAAATTTTTCGACAGTCGAGCTAAGGCGATAGATTGGTTGATGTGAGCCGAGCGAGCATGTCGGCAGACGTGAGCTAGTACTTAATGAGACTTAAGTTGATGAAGCTTAAGTTGATAAAACTGTGTCATCTGATTACGGTTACTTAACGGTTACTGGGTTATCCGCTAAGCTTAATGACGGTAAGTTGTGGATGATATTTATCTAAGCTTGCTCTAAAACGGCTCAATGATACTACCGCTTACATCTAGCCTTACCGCTAAGGAGTTCATGATGAGAAAAGGTCAAATTTTATGTCCAACCGACTTTTCCGAAACAGCGTCCCATGCGCTGTCTTATGCTATCGAGATGGCCAACCTTTATCAGGTGGGCTTTCGACTTTTACATGTCGTCGAGCAGCCCATAGGTGATGAAAATTACCAAATCTTGGCGATAACGCCCGAGGAATTAGCTAAGACGATGGAAGATGCCGCTGCTGAAAAAATGAAGTCATTATTAGCTAATCTCGACAGTAACCTAGCGGTTGAAACGATTATCCGTCGGGGAGATGCGGTGGCCGAGATCTTAGCCGAAGCCGAAGAGAACGGTGCGGGTATGATTGTGATTGCTAGTCATGGCCGCACGGGTTTTTCCCATTTTTTACACACCAATGTGGCCGAGGCCGTAGCCAATGGGGCTAAGTGTCCGGTATTGGTCGTGAAATAAAGGTGTGAACCACAGACGTTGTGATTGCCTTGGCTGACACCATTATTGAGGAGGTGAGTGATGCGTACTCATCAAATTTTGTGCCCGACCGATTTTTCAGAAACGGCTTCGCATGCTTTAGGTTATGCCATTGAAATGGCATGCCTTTATGGTGTCGATTTACGAATAGTGCATGTGGTAAGTCAGCCCTATGGTGCTCATAATTACGGTATTATGATCGATAGTAATGAAGAGTTAGAGCAACATTTGCATGCCTACGCCAGTGGCAAACTAGGGAAAATTGTGCGAGACGCCCAATTAGAGATGCCCGATGGACTGACGGTTTACAGTAAAATTAGGGCCGGTGATGTACTGGGGCAACTGCTGGCGGAAGTGGAAGAAAACGACATTGGCATGTTGGTCATTGCCAGTCACGGTCATCAAGGGTTATCGCACCTACTGAACCCCAATATCGCCGAGTCATTGGCTAATAAAGCCAAATGCCCGGTATTAGTGATCAAATAGATGTGTGCGCTGATGCCGTGTAACAACCGACGAGTGACTGATATAACAATCGTTACGGAGAAATGGTTACGGCCTAATACAAGTGTCGTGATGCAGTTTATCGGCTAACGATTGCAGCACCTGCGCTTGGGGATGCGTATGGGCAAAGGTGCGTAATCCATAAATGCCCATCACAAAATAGTGGGCTAAATCCCTGCTGGAGCGATGAGCAGGGATCTCTCCTGCATCAATAGCTTGCTGAAACTTATCGGTTAATGCGTCAAGCCAGTTGGCCAAATGTTGGTTGATTATCGCGCGTATCTCATCATCTTGCTCGGCCAGTTCATTCAGGGCTTTGGTGAGTAAACAGGCCCGAGCGGCATCGCAGCTAAGGCACTCCTGCACTATATGATCTAAATAGGACTTGAGCTGGCTGACGATGGGCGCGTCGGCCTGAAAGAATCCATCAAACTCCACGCTGCGATCGTGGCGATATTGGCCTAATGCTGCTAGCAGCAAACCACGCTTATTGCTAAAGGCGCAATAGATAGAGCCAGGGTGCAAGCCAGTAGCCTTGGTTAAATCTTGCATGCTGGTTTTGGCATAGCCTTTGGCCATAAAGGCGGTCATGGCGTGCCTTAATACCTGCTCTCGATCAAATTCGGCGTTGCGCATATTTCTCTGTCTGTGGTCGGCATATGTGTTGCCATTGTACTTAATCTTGAATGCTTGTTCAAAAAAGATCTTGAATGCGTATGCAACTCGGTTTATCTTGAGCGGACATTCAAGAAAGCGTTACAGCAAGAGAGTTCTACATGACCGCTAACCTATTTCAACCGTTTAAGCTCAATGACAGTATTACGCTTAACAACAAAATTTTGATGGCGCCGCTAACCCGTTGTATGGCCACTGATGAGTTGGTGCCAACTCAAGCCATGGCCGAGTATTATGCCCGCCGAGCCGCGGCCGGATTGATTATTTCTGAGGCGGTGATCATTCGCCCTGACGGTCAAGGTTATCCCAATACACCTGGCCTGTTTACCCCTGCGCAAATCGACGGTTGGCGTCGGGTGACCGATGCGGTGCACGCTAACGATGGCAAAATTTTCGCTCAGCTTTGGCATACTGGCCGGGTTGCTCATTCTCACTTTTTTGGTGGGCAAACCATTGCACCATCGGCTATTGCTATCGAAGGTAGCGTGCCAAGGCGCCGTGAATTAACCTACGAAACGCCTAAAGCGGTCACCCACGAAGAGATCGAGCAGCTGATTGCCGATTATTCACAAGCGGCAGCCAATGCCATTGATGCTGGTTTCGATGGCATCGAAATTCACGGTGCTAATGCTTATCTTATCGATCAGTTTTTACATCACGACAGTAACCGCCGCACCGACGGCTATGGCGGAACTCCTGAGAACATGGCGCGTTTCCCGCTGGCCGTTGTCGATGCCGTTTGTGCGCGTATTGGTCACGAGCGCACGGCGCTACGCGTCACCCCTGGTGCCTATGTCAACATGCAAGGTGATGCGCGAGATCGTCAAGTATTCGACTATTTTCTTAAACAGTTAGCGCAACGTGAGTTGGCTTATTTGCACATAGGTATTTTCGATGATGCCTTGGAATTTGATTACCTTGGCGGCCGCGCATCTAGTTACACCCGAGCAAATTACAGTAAAACCTTAGTCGGGGTCGGTAGCTACACAGCGCAAACGGGCGCCGCCGCTATCGATGAGGGTAAGTTTGATCTACTGGCCATTGGCCGTCCGTTTATCGCCAACCCAGATTATGTTGAGCGGGTGCGCGATAACCAGCCTTTGGTAGAGTATTCAGATGAGATGCTAGCCAGCCTCATTTAGGCCAGTCAAGCTTGGCACACTAGTACCGCCAGCAATTGACCCTGAGTCTATTGCTGGCTTTTTTATGCCTTTTCTATGCCTTTTTTATAAGAATATTAATACGATATAGGGATGCGGATAGAGATGCACATAGCGCGCAGCTTAGCAGTTTAAGGGGCGTGATGTGAGAGTTACCGAACGCTACAGGCGCTAGATAGATGGGGCTCTTGGCAGATAAACCCCATCAGTAACACAGGCAAAGCGCTTATTATATGGCGCTTAATTGTTGTGGCGAACGCTTGGTTTTGCGTCGATAACCGCGTCGTTGCCAGTAGAGGTACAGCCCTGTTATCGCTAGCCACACAGGGCTCAAGCCTAACACCGCCCACAGTATACGAGTGGTTAGCCCTGCAAAATAACCAAAGTGGAGTTTGCGAAAACTGTCGACAAACACCGCTAAGCTACTCGCTTGGCGAATATCACTCTTGGATAACAGCTTACCGCTGGTGTTATCAAAACTGACTTGGCTAGCATATTCGCTATTAAAGGGATTTGCGCTGTCGACCTCACCGTAAAAGGTGATGTTACGCCCGGGTTCGTGTGGCATGGCTAGATATCCGCCCTCAAAGCTGTCAATTTCTGTGCGCGCTTGTAAGCGCAGTGCTTCGAAGGAGATTGCCGGGCTATAGCGTGGCCCACTGATGTAGACATGGTTATCATCTGCATGCTCGATAAGCTCGTGGATCACGCCCGTGAGATTCCAATATCCGCCAGTGATCGCGAGCACTATTAATACTGGCGCGCTGCTAATGCCAATCATTTTATGCAGATCGCTAAAGAATATGCGCTTGGCGGCGCTAAAGCGTAAGGTAAAAAATTTGGCCCAAAAGCGGCGATACAGCACTATGCCGCTGATCCCCAAAAACAGCATGACTAAGGCGATGACAAAGCCGATGATGGCCCCTGTCTCATGCAGTAAAAAAGTGTAATGCAGTTCTAACAACCAGTCGGTGAGGTAGTGTGTCATCGATTGTGGCGTCGATAACACCTTGTCATAATATTGGTCGACATAGACTTTTGCCCACTGATCCGTGCCGCGCTTGATAAGATAGCTGGTATCAGAGCGTTGTTTATCATCAAATATTTCCCAGCCACCTAACTCATATTCTGGGTTGTTGGCCAGTACGGTGCGCATTAAGTTATCTAAGCTAACACGCTGGGTATTAGGCGTTGCTGCAACCTGCATATGTGCAGGTCTTAGCCAGCTATCTATCTCGACTTTAAAGACTAAAATGCTGCCGGTGACTGACACAATAAGCACGGGCAGCATAGCGATTAGCGCCGCTAGCGAGTGCCACTTAAACAGGTTTTTTCTCATCGCGTAGGGTTACCATTGGTGAGTTAAACAAACTAAACCGCCATGGATTGATCCACAGCGGTATAGTTTGATATGTGAGGGTTAACTACATTGCCCAGCTCAGTGTGGCACTGTAGTTCGCCGGCGCGCCGTAATAGCCCTGCGCCCAATAAAGACTGTTGAGGTATTTCTCATCGGTGACATTATTAGCGTTAAGGCTTAATCCTAAGCGGTCGGTAATTTGGTAGCGCGCCATGAGATCGACAATTGCGTAAGCATCTTGTCGGGTAACTATGGTTTGGCCTGCATTAGCAAAGCCTGTGGCCACCACACCTTGGTTACGATGGATATCATCTTGCCAGCGCATATTCATGCCGACTGTTAAGCCATCGATGGCGCTGACATCATAAGTGGCGGCCAGTTTGAGCAATTTACTTGGGGTGTACGCCGCGACTTGCTCATTGCCATCAATATCGAAGTCGGTAAAGCCAAAGCTGACATTGAAGCCATCGAACACTTCACCTGCGACCTCAAGCTCATAGCCTTGGCTGCCAATACCATCGGCGCCAATATAGCGTTGCAGCGTTGGCGGCAAGTCTGCCGTGCTGGGGTCTGCTACTGCTAGGTTGACCTGCTGAATATCGAAGTAGGCGATGCTGGTGAGCAGGCGACCATTGAAAAACTCCCCTTTAATGCCCAGCTCTTTACTTTCGCCAGTCACGGGATCTAAGGTGTTATTGTTTATGTCCAGTTCGGTTTGCGCCACAAACGTTTCGGTATAACTGGCATAGGCGACCACTTCAGGGATGAAGCGATACACCATGCCTAGATAGGGAATAAACTGACTGTCGTCCGCATCTTGCACCTTGCCGTAGGAGACCCCCTCTGCCTGCCACTGGTTAAAGCGCCCGCCGGCAATTAAGTGAAAATCCTCAAATAGGTTAAAGCGTCCGGTAAAATAGGCGGCTCGCTGCTCGGCGCTAACATCGCTGCCACTGGGTTTGTCTTTGAAGATAGGTTTGGGCGTATTGCCATCCCAAGTATTGAGATCGAGCATGGCTGGAAAACCATTGCCAGTTGAGTAGTCATACAATGAGATATCACTGTAGTCGACCTTGGCATAGTTAATCCCCGCAACCAGTTGATGCTCGCGGCCCAATAGGTTGATATCGCCATTGATGTAAAGATCGAACAGGTGATGTTTCTCATCCAGATCGTATTCGCTGCCATAGCCTGTAAGCCCAAGTTCAGTGTTTTTGTCTGGCGTGCCATAGACATAAAACAGCTCGGTATCTTCATCTGTGGTCTTATAAGAATAGGTTGCTCGCAAACGCCAATCGTTGCTGAAGTAATGGCTAAGCTCGACTACAGTGTTTTGTTTAATCACCTGCCAGTTTGACCAGTTGGCCGAGGTGTTGGTTGAGCGGGAATAATCGGTTGCGCTGCCGTCGGTATAAAACAGTGGCAAAGCGCCCCAGTTATTGCCGGTGGCATCGTTGTTAATATAGCTGTGGCTCACCGATAGGCTGGTGTCATCGCTGAGGTTGGCTTCGAGAAAGGCATAAAGCACACTCTTATCGGTTTGGTAGCGATCTAAGTAGGAATCCTTGGTCTGCTTTACCGCCACGATGCGGCCGGCAAAGGTGTCGTTGAGCCGTGCACTGCCATCGGCTTCGAGTCTGACATTGTCCCAACTGCCGTAGCTGGCGCTTAAATTGAGTTGGTCATTAGCCGTAGGGCGTTTACGGATAAAGTTGACCGTGGCAGAGGGATTGCCCACACCTGTCATTAAGCCATTGGCGCCGCGGATCACTTCGATACGATCATAGATTGCGGTGTCTTCATCGGCATGGTTATTACCATTGGTTAAGGGTAACCCAACACCGTCTATCTGAAAGTTGGTCACATCGAAACCACGGGCGGTGTAGTAAGTGCGATCGGTTTCGATACGTTCGACATTGATGCCGGTGGCGCTATCGAGTGCCGCATTGATGTCGTTGAGCTGAAAGTCGCGTAACTGGGCATCGGTTATCACTGACACAGACTGCGGAATATCGCTAATGGCCAAGTCGAGGCGAGAGGCGCCACTGACCGAATGGGCATTGTAACCCTCGATATATCTACCTGTAACCTCAATCTTTTCAATGTCTTGAGTGTTAGTTTGTTGAGTGTTTGGCTGTGGTTGTTGCTCATCATTAAGCGGCTTGGCATTGAGAGTGACAGGAATGATACTCAGAGCACAAAAAACGGCGAGACTAATAGGCTTACGTTTCATCATTGTTTCATCTTTACGGTGTGGAAGATAACTGACTGGGCTTATCATTGTGGTGCTATTGTGCGCCGCAGCCGCGTGATTACTTGGCTAAGGTTATCGAAAAACAATCCAGATCTAAATGCTAATCGTTATCATTTACAGTTTTGTGGTTTGTAAATCTATGGCAATAACATGAAATAAGTGACCGATTGATTGAAGAGGACAGTAGGGCTACATAAAATACAGGTGTATATAAGACATTGTTATATAGAATAAATTAATAATATTGTTACAGCGTTTTAACCATAATAATGACTTGATAGTGCATGGGATTTAAATGGCAGTGATATGGTGAACTTCCATTTAAATCTGTGATGTCGCGCAGCAAAGCTTGTTGTAAGCCAGCCTGTGAAAATAGCTAGACGTGGCATAGGGTTATCTTAAGGTGGCTGTGAGTTAGCTGACGAGATGGGAGCTTGCATAGTTCACTCTGGCGGCGGTGATTGGTTAAGCTGAGTGTAGTAATGGCGGCGCACTTGTTGATGTGCGCCGCCATTGAGGTGTTGAGTCTACTCGCTGAGCATCGCTGCGGCGCTGCCACACAATGTCATGATAAACAGGAACCACTTTAATGCGTTAGGGCTGACTTTTATCGCCATTTTGACGGCAATGTGAGCACCGACTAAGGTGCCCGCGGCCAAGATTAAGCCGGGCAGCCAGAGGATCAGATCTTCGGCGATAAAGACGACTAACGAGGCTAAGGTAAAGACCAAAGAGCATAACACTTTTAAGGCGTTAGCTCTGACTAAGTCATAACGTAAGCTGCCAGCCAGTGCCGCTAATAGGACAAAGCCAACCCCTGCCTGCACAAAGCCGCCATAGATACCGGCAATCGTTAACCATACCCAGGAGCTCGGCGTTTGGCTGACTTTTTTAACTTCAGTGCCCAGTGCGGGTGAAATCATGGCCGGTTTCACTAAGATGATCAGCGCCATCGTCAACATGGTGCCTAACAACAAGGGTTTAATGATATCCGATGGCGCGTATGCCGCACCTGCCGCGCCAATAAAGCCGCCGATAATGGTGGGCAATAAAATGGGGCCAGTATCACCGCCATCTAATTTACCGTGCCGTTTAAATCCCACTACTGCCGTTAACGATTGCACCACCACGCCCACTCTATTGGTGGCGTTGGCAACCTCTGCAGGCATCCCCATCACCATTAAGGCAGGCAAGGTTAAATTAGAGCCGCCACCGGCTAAGGTGTTAATGATCCCTGCGAGAAATCCGGTGATCAATAGCAGTAGACCGTGGGTAAGGGTGACATCCATTTTTTGTCCTTTAGCGCTGGTTGTAAGCTGATATGGGGCGTTAGAAATGCGACCCCGGTTGTTGTAAAAAAGCGATCTCATCGGGTGTCGATTGACGCCCTAAGATGTGATTGCGATGAGGGTAACGGCCAAATTGGTCGATGATCGCCTTATGACGCAGCTCAAACGGCAAGTTGGTTGCCGCCGCCTCACGGCTAAAGAGGATCAAAGCCACCTCATGGATCGCGCGTGATTCACTGTGCATGTAAGGCATATAAAGAAAGGGCACATAGCTGACATTCAGCTGCTGATCGACCTGCGCCGCTACCGCTTCTTGGGCCAAGGTCAGCGCCATAGCATCGGCGGCAAAGGCCTGCGGAGTATCACGATAAATATTACGGCTAAATTGGTCAAGGATGAGGATTTCAGCCAAGCGTCCTTGTGGCGTGGTGCGCCAATGATAAAGTTCCCTTTGTTTAGCTTGGGTCAATAACGACTCAAACCGTTGCTTAATCAGCGCGTCAAAGGCGCTGTCTTTATCGAACCAAGCTTTGGGCTCAATCTCGGTAAACCAGAAATGGATAATATCATCTGGGGTATGCAGGGTCTTTGTCATAGTCTTTGGCATCAAGGGCTCCTTATATCCAGTTAGTATGGTCATACTTGGTTAAGCTTAGCGCCGTTTCGGCGATCACTCTGGCGTCTGTGATACTAAGGTAAGGTATGGTTTGCTCGCCGCTGGCCATGCCTAAATGCAATGTGGCTAAGTGTTTGCGTCGCTGCCCTACTGTTTGGCTTATGCAGACATGCTGCACCTTGGTGAGTGACAGCAGTTGCCAGCTTTGCCCTAGCACTCCGGTATGGATCCACAGATCATGGCCTTGCAACCGATACCCCCATTGGCGATACCTTAAGTAGAGTGCTATCACCACAAGGGCTGCGCCAAGCCACATCAGCTCGGTTAACCCGTTAAGGCCAAGTATAAAAGAGGCCAGCAAGGTCACTAATGGTGGTAAAAAGGCGCGGCGCCAAAACCAGCCGATATCGATCCCTTGGTAATGAGTGGGTAGCTCTGTGGCGTGGCTCTCAAGGCCGTTAAGCCTAGAGAGTACTTGGGTTATCTCGACAGATGTCATGCTTGGGATCAGCATATGGCGTTTGGATTGCTGCTCGACTTCACTGCCTTTTACTTGCTTAAAATTGGCGGTCCAACGCTTAAACAGCCGGCCTAAAACGGGCTGATTAAAACGAATTAACTGCACTCTGGCTAACGCCAATACATCGTGTTGTTTGGCCAGTAAACCGCCGGTGCGATGCAAGGTGTTATCCCGTAGGCTTAACCTATAAGGGTGAAACTTTAAGACCGCCGAGGCGATAGAGACTAGCGCCAATAACAGATACAGCAAGAGTAATAGCGATAATCCAAATAGCAGCTCATTCATCAAGCTGGTAGCGATAGTCACTTGATACCATTGCCACAACGCTTGGGCAAACACGCTATCACCGATCTGCTCCCAATTGAGTTGCCCCAATATCGAGCCAGAAATGATCGATAACCAAAAAAGATTGTTTTGGTATAAACCAAAAATCAGCAGATCCTTAAGCTGTTTTTGCACCACAAGGCCGCTCGTTGAAGGGGCTGCGGCGGTGCCATCGACAGGTGCTGTTCCCGCTGGGTCGGTTGCAGCCGTAGTGGGCGCATGGATAAATAACCGCTGTTTAAGCTGCATGGCTTGGCGATAGTTAACCGCCGACAGCACGGCTTCATCTTGCTTAGAACCTGCGGTTTCCACCACCAAACTGAACAGCCCCAATGGGCGGAAATAGAGCGGCTGTTCGAGGCGTACATTTTGAATTTTATTCAGCGGAATTTCGTGAGTGCGTTTAAATAACAATCCCTGTTTGATGCCCAATTTATGGTCTTGTACGCGAAAGCGATATTGGCTCCACTGCACAATGGCAAAGGTAGCAATGGCTAACACCACAGTGACTATCACCAATATCACCCAAGGTGAATTAAAACCCTGCTGCCAACCGGTGTAGATGACAGGTATCAGCGCATAACCGTTACTAAGCATCACCTTGAGTGCATGTAAGCTAAAACTGATGATGGACCATGGCGATAGGCTCGCCCATTGGGTAAAGCGACTACTCATGTTTATCGCTCGGCGTGGCGGTATCACTGGGCGCGTTAGGCTGAGAGGCGATTTTTGCCGTGTCGGCAGGCGCCGAGCCGGCTTGGCGAACGAGCGCCGCTTTGGCCAATAAGTGTTGCCTAAGGGGCTCTGCGACCGAGCTACTTAGCCCTGGCAGGGTAATTTCGGCGCTGCCACTGCCAGCGCTAAAACATTTTAAGGTGTGCTGTTCGAAACGGCGCTCCAGCGGCCCTTGCGACAAGCTAACATGTTGTAAACGGCTGTAGGGCAGGGCGATTTTCTGGTGCCAAATAACCCCTTGTTGCATAACAAACTCATGGTCAAATACTCCATAAGCCAGCGACGTGGCAAACTTATAGCGGCCATAACTGATGAGCGCAGCGAGCACGAGTGCGGCCGTCACTAGTCCCAATAGCGCTAAAATGGGCAGGTTAGCCAATAGGCTTATTACCGCAATGGCGATAATGATCGGCACAAATAACAGCAGGTTTTCGATGTGGACTTGTTCGATATAAGTGCTTTCCACTGGAGTGAGAGGCACTTGATCTAAGCTTAGCCATTCATGGGGGGCCAGCCGTTGTCGCTCGCCTAGGCTAAGTGTTGGGCCCTTCAGATCGTCTGCCATTGGTTATCCTAAGCAAGGTTGTCATGCTGTGGTTTATTTAGACTATATCAGCATCATGCCCAATTTAACCAGAGTGTGCCATAGCACTAATTTGTAATTATCTGTTATGTTTACAAAAGAGCTAAAACTAACCTCATTATGGAGTGCGCAGTGGGCGATACAGACAATCAAATATCAAAACAGAAAAAGGCCTTTCTTAGAAAACTCTATTTGGCCCATCTTATCGATAACGAGCGTCATAACTTGCTGTCGCTGAGTAAGCTTACGGCCATGCCAAGGCGAACCTTACAAGATGCCATTGCTTCATTGGACGATGTGGGTATCGAGTGTGAGTTTGTGCAAGACGGTACGCGCCATAACGCGGGGTATTATCAATTGCGCAGTTGGGGGCCGATTAATCCGTTATGGATCAAGGACCACCTCAATGGACTGTTAGCTCAGTTGCAATCTTAATGAGCCATTCACTGCATCAAACCCTGTGGGCCAGTACCTTGGGCGAAGCGCTCGTCCAACGCCCCGCATTAGCTGGTGATATCGATGCGGATGTGGCCATTATCGGTGCCGGTTACACAGGGCTGTGGACCGCTTATTATCTTAAGCAGCAATCTCCCCAATTAAAGATAGTGGTGCTCGATGCTACATGCGCCGGAGAGGGCGCATCTGGGCGTAATGGCGGCTGGTTGATGGGCAGTTTTGTTGGCGATAGCCATTACCTTGCAGGATTATCGGGCGAGGCCTTTGAGCAAGCCAAACAGTTGATCCAAAGTCCCATCAATGCAGTAGCCAGCGTCATAGCAGAGCATGGTATTGATTGTGATTTTAGCCACAGTGGTAATTACCGAGTGGCCGCGCGTTATCCTGAGCAGCTTAATACTCTGAGCGGCGAACTAACCGAGCTGCATCAACAAGGGTTTACCGAGCAAGATTATCGCTGGGTGGAAGGGAATGCGTTAACTCAGGCAGTCAGTATGCGCCTGGGCTGCGCGGCGATTTATACTCCCCACTGCGCCACTATTCAGCCACTCAAGTTGGTGCGCGGCCTAGCCCGCGTGGTCGAAAGTATGGGAGTGACCCTGTATGACAACACCCGAGTGAGCGGCTTTGGTCAGGGCGTGGTGCAGTGTCACTCTGGCCGAGTTCGCGCCGAGGTGATTGTGCCTGCCCTTGAAGGGTATCAAGGCGAGGTGAGTCAGCTTGGGCGTTATACCTTACCTGTGCAAAGCATGTTGATTGCCACCGAACCTTTAAGTGAGGCGTTATGGCAACAGTTGGGCTTGGCCGCCAGGCCGACCTTTAGCGATGCCTCTCGGCAGGTGACTTATGGTCAGCGCAGTTTAGATAATCGTTTGGTGTTTGGCGCGCGAGGGGGCTATCGATTTGGTGCTAAGACGCAGACTCAATTTGACCGTAATAGCGAGGCTTTTCGCTGGCGGGCTGAGCTTATGGTCGATCTTTTTCCGGCACTCAAAGGGGTCAAGGTGAGCCATGGCTGGGGCGGAACGCTGGCGATGGCGAGAACATTTGCGCCCCACGCCATATTCGATAAGCGCAATGGCATCGGCTTGGCTGGTGGCTATGGCGGCGAAGGTGTCGGGGCGTCCAATCTGTTTGCCAGAACCTTAACCGATCTGATCCTTGAGCGTGACACCGCATTAACCCAAATGCCTTGGGCCCATGTGAGTGAGGTTAACCAGGTATTAACCCCGTGGGAGCCTGAGCCATGGCGTTGGTTAAGCTACCATCTTATCAATAAGGTATTTAGCTGGGAGGAGCACTTATGTTTGCAAGCGAGCTCATCGAGCCTTCAAAAGCGTATCGCGATCCATTTGGCCCAGCGCCTCGATAACTTGATGCATTAGCTTAATGCACTAGTTTGATGCAGTTAGCGTTATCCACATCGCAGGTGCCCCTAGACTTACTGGCTTGAGGCATTAGCCCATTAACAGGTAAGCGGCAAATCCAGCCCAACTCAGCAGCAGTAGCGCCCATGGGAGCTTGGATGAGTTGCTGTTCGAGTCACTAATTTGGGGGGCATCAGTTTGTGCTGAATCGCGGTTTTTTGCTTTTAGCTCCTGTTTACGGGCTTTATCTTTGTCACGGGCCTTACTCTTTTGCTGTTTTTTATATTCAGCAATACCTTTCTCAATCCCCAGCGCAATCAGCTTAGTTTGCTCTTTGGTTTGCCCCGGCTTCTGGGTCGCTTTAGCGACTCTTAGCGCCTCATTTTTAGTTTCGTTCGAAATATTTTTTACCACAGGTTATCGCTCCCTTTTGTTATGACGGCACTATATCACAAAGGGAGATGACGATGAGCGATGGCTCTAATTGCGATTGTTTGCAATAGATAAACAAATTCAATTATCTGGCTTTATTTTTGATATTCTTGTCACTATCTCCCATTTTGTTTAGCGACCTATGCGCGATAATAAATTGGCCGCCTCGGCGGTAAACACACAAGCCATATCAGCGGCGGCAGCCTCCTCGGCCAGTCGCCGGGCAGTATTGCCCTGGATTGCTGGCTTTTTAAAACCTTATCGCGCTCGAGTCATTGCCGCTATCGTCTTTTTGTTTATCGGTTCCTTGGCCTGGCTGTCATTAGGGCAAGGCGTTCGTCTGATGGTCGATGAAGGGTTTTTGCAAGATAACAGCGAGCGACTCAACGAGATCATCCTCTTGGTGATTGGCATTACCGCGCTCAGTAGTTCGGCGATTTTTTGTCGTTTTTACCTAATGACTTGGCTCGGCGAGCGAGTCAGCGCCGATATTCGCCTTAAGGTGTATGATCATCTGCTTAAGCTGTCGCCGGGCTTTTACGCCAAACTCAGAACCGGTGAAGTGATCTCGCGTTTTACCGCCGACTCTACCCTATTGCAATCTGTGGTGGGCTCAAGCCTCTCGATGGCCCTTAGGGCCAGTGTTACCGTGATTGGCGGCATAGTGATGATGACAATCACTAGCCTGAAGATGACCGCTTTAGTGCTGCTTGCGGTGCCTATGGTGCTTGGGCCTATCTTTTTCTTAGGTCGCAAGGTGCGCGATTTGTCACGCAAGAGCCAAGACAGGGTCGGCGATCTTGGTGCCTATGTGGATGAAACTCTTCACGAAATTCATACGGTGCAAGCCTATTGTCATGAGAACAGAGATCGCGAGCTATTTAATGAGCGTGTCGAAGCGGTCATGGATGCTGCCAAGGGGCGGATAAAATATCGCTCGATATTAATTTCGCTGGTGATGTTTTTAAGTATTTTAGCCATTGCGCTGGTCACTTGGGTCGGTGCCCATGATGTGATGCAAGGGGTTATCACCGCCGGTGAACTATCGGCCTTTATGTTTTATGCGGTGATGGTGGCAGGCTCTGTGGCAACCATTAGTGAGGTGATTGGTGAGATCCAGCGCGCCGCTGGCGCCACCGAGCGCCTTATCGAGTTGGCAGAAACCCCCATCGATATTCCGCTACCTCAGCATCCACAAATGCTGCCGACTAAGGTGCGCGGCGACCTGCAACTCAACCAGGTCTGTTTTGCGTATCCGAACACCGATAATAGTAGCGAAAATGGTAGCGATGCCCAGTGCGATGACCCGCAAGATAATCAATGGGTTATCCGTAACCTTAGCCTGCAGATCCAGAGCGGTGAGCGGGTGGCGCTGGTGGGCGAAAGTGGTGCCGGCAAGAGTACTTTATTTGAATTATTACAGCGCTTTTATCCCCTTAACAGCGGCAGTATCCTATTAGACGGTATCGATATCGCTAACCTGATGCCGCAAGCGCTTAGGCAGCAGTTTGCGCTGGTGCCGCAAGAGTCGGTGATCTTTGCCACCAGCGTGCTAGAAAATGTTCGCTATGGCCGGCCCGATGCTAGCGAGCAGCAAGTGATTGATGCCTGCATTGCCGCCCATGCCAATGAGTTCATTGTCGATTTCCCTATGGGATATCACACCTATTTAGGTGAGCGCGGGGTGCGACTCTCTGGCGGACAAAAGCAGCGCATCGCCATTGCGCGTGCCATATTAGCCGAGCGGCCCATTTTGCTGCTCGATGAGGCCACCAGTGCGCTGGATGCCGTTAGCGAACATAAGGTTAAGCTGGCATTAGATACCTTAATGCAGGGGCGCACCACATTGATCATTGCCCATCGATTAGCCACAGTGCTTAATGCCGATCGCATCTTAGTGATGCAAAAAGGGGAGTTAGTAGCCAGTGGCACCCATTCACAATTGATGCAAAGCTGCGAGCTGTATCGTGAATTTGCCAGTTTGCAGTTATTAAATGAGGAGATGTAGTGTTTTGCGCTAAAGCTAAGCGAGTTTCCATACTCGCTTAATGACATCATTTAGCCGCGTCCACCATGATTGCCATGGCCGTTGCCACATTGATGTGTTGTCTCTTGGCCACCCTCTCCCACAGTGACAGAGCCTGCATCTTCAAACAGGCTAAAGGTGCCCTGAGACATATCATCGGTAGCAGGGTCGTCTAAGTGACCAAGGCAAGTATAGGCAACGCGATAGTCTCCAGCGGGGAGGTAACCCATGGTAAAGGACCAATCACCATTCATATCTTGATGTATGGGAGCCATGGCCACTGGCGAGAATTTACCATCGTTTCTGGCCGGACTTATATCGGCCATTTGCGTAAGACCTGTGACGCTATTTTGATAAAGATAGGCCATGTGATAAAACTGACCGCCAAGCGGAGCATTATCTGAGTGCGTTATTTCGCAGTCTGCTATCCATTGAGGATCCATCTCGCCAATTAGGTGTCCCATTTTTCGATTATCAATGGAGTAGATACCGTCGTGGTTAAGATGATATTGGTTATCGTAAAGGTGCATCGATTGGTATAGATCTATCTCCATGGTCAGAAATAGGTTCTCGTGCTGATTTAATACAAAGTCATGTAACGGAAGATGGTTGTTTTCGACTATCAATGGTAATCGTCCTTGACCATTTTCAATCGCACAGCCATCAGACTGATCACCATTAATTAAGGTAAAGTGTACATCGTGGTAGTGACCAGCTGGTAGCTCAAGGTTACTAATAACCTCATGGCTCTTCATTCCTTGGAAGTCGAGAAGATTGAATCTGTGTTGCCCCAAGTCGTGTTGATGAACTGTGCCATCGGCATCGGTCATCACTAACTTATCGAGTACTAACTCGACGTTACTGACTTGGCTCATCGGAGAATCGGAAATGGCAATATTGACCATACCGACGGCGAGATCAGTCGTGGGCGTAGGTGAATCATCGGAGCCGCCACAAGCCCCAAGGACTATTGTGGGGATAAGAATCGAGATTAATTTACGCATGTTGTTCGCCTTAGAGAAACGTCATTATTTATACTAACGGATATTAATTATTAGCGATTTAAAGTGTATTTGGAGGGATGTGGTGGCTTAAATTTAACCATCGTGACTCAGCCATAAGTTTATCGATCTTTTTTTGTTATCTAAGATAAAGTGCGCTAGGGAGTGTTAACCGATGTTAAGCTGAGTGAACATTTTCTTGGTTTTTAACGTAATGAATGTTCGCTGGGTTATCCTTTGCTTTTGATCTATCTATATTTATTTTGGAGTCAACGTGAAAAAAATTGTTTTGTTATGTTTGCTACTTCTAAATGCGTGCACCAGTGTGCCCAGTGGTATTAAGCCTGTTGAGCAGTTTGAACTGCCACGTTATTTAGGGACTTGGTATGAGGTCGCCAGATTAGATCACAGCTTTGAGCGCGGCTTAACGCAAGTTACTGCTGCCTACAGTATGCAAGCCGATGGTGGCGTTGAGGTGATTAATCGTGGTTTTTCTGTGGCAGATCAAAGTTGGGATGAAGCCGAAGGTAAGGCCTATTTTGTCGAAAGCCCCGATATTGGTCACCTTAAGGTCTCCTTTTTTGGCCCTTTCTATGGCGCTTATGTGATTTATGAACTGGATAAAGCCGATTATCAATATGCCTTTATCACCAGCTATAAGCGTGACTATTTATGGTTTTTATCGCGTACGCCCAAGGTGAGCGATGCGTTAAAGCAGCAGTTTGTGGCGCAGGCCAAGCAGCTGGGATTTGCGGTCGATGAGATTATTTGGGTGCAGCAATAAGGCAATTAATACCTTGATGCTGAGCGCTTAACTCATATAGACAAGAAGATACGACAAGCAGGGAGCCATTGGGCTCCCTTCTTGGTCGGTATTTATATTGGTCAGTGTATAGCGGAGTCAGTGTTTATAAGTGTTTAGTTGCAAGCAGTTAGCTGTAAGCGGGAACATTAACACTAACTAGAGCCAATAGGCCCCTTTCATTAATCCTAGCCTTGGTTATTTACGCAGTTCGCGGCGCAATATTTTTCCCACGGTGGATTTGGGCAGCGCGCTCATAAACTCAACTATTTTTGGCACTTTATAAGCGGTAAGTTGCTCGCGGCAATGGGCTAGGATACTGGCTTGGGTGGCAGTGATATCATCGCTTGGGCTGCTTAGCACTATCGCCGCCTTTACCGCCTCACCACTGCGCGCATCCTCTACGCCAATCACGGCGCATTCGAGTACGGCTTCATGGGCGCTCAGCACCTCTTCAACCTCATTGGGGTAAACGTTAAAGCCTGAGACGATGATCATATCTTTTTTACGGTCGACAATTTTGTGCATCCCTAAGTCAATCGCAAGGGCAATATCCCCAGTCTTAAAGAAGCCGTCACTTGTCATCACCTTGGCTGTTTCCGCTGGCATCTGCCAGTAGCCGCTCATCACTTGTGGGCCTTTAACTGCCAGCTCCCCAGTGGCACCAAAGGGCACCTCGTTATCATCGAGGTCGAGGATCTTCACTTGGGTGTCGATAACCGGCTTACCTATACTCCCCAGTTGCTCCAATCCTGGTGCGTTAAGTGAGACAACCGGTGAGGTTTCTGACAGGCCATAGCCTTCTGATATGGTGCAGCCCGTGGTGGATTGCCAAGCCGCGGCGGCGGCTTGGGTGAGCGCCGTGCCGCCAGAGATAGTGACTTTTAGGTGGCTAAAGTCGAGGGCTTTAAACTCTGGTTGGTGACAAAGGCCAACAAACAAGGTGTTGATCCCGGCAAAACCAGTAAAAGAATGTTCACTTAAGGTTTTGATTAACGATGAAATATCTCTAGGGTTTGGGATAAGCACCGAGCAGCCACCACTCTCAAAATAGACCACCAGATTTACCATAAAGGCGTAGATATGATAGATGGGCAGCGGCGCGACAAATATCTCGGCGCCTGGGATCAGTTTATTGCCAAGACGAGATTTAACCTGCATGGCATTTGCGATCAGATTACTGTGGCTCAACATGGCGCCTTTAGAGAGCCCAGTCGTGCCGCCAGTGTATTGCAGCGCCGCTAAGTCGCTCAAGTTCGCTTTTACGGGGGTAAAACTCAGTTGGCTGCCTTTGGTCAGCACATCGTTAAAGGAGGTGGTTGCAAAGGGGGCGGTAGGTTGTGGCTGCTCGGCAATTAAATCTAATGCGTGGGTTGCAATAACGGTTTCAATGGCGGTGTTAGCGATGACATTGGTTAGTGTCGGTAACAGGTCGCTCAGCACGACTAAGGCCTTAGCGCCCGAATCATTATATTGATGAATGAGTTCACGTTCTGTGTATAGCGGATTGGTATTGACTAACACTAAGCCTGCACGCAATGCCCCATAGGCAGCAATAACAAATTGGGTAATGTTTGGCAGCTGAATAGCGAGGCGATCGCCAACATTGAGCGACGTATGGTGTTGCAGATAGGCGGCAAAGTAGCGCGAGTCACGTTCGATATCGGCAAAGGTGCTAGATTGGCCTAAACAGACGTAGGCGGTGTGATCGCTATAGCGCTGCGCCGATGTTTCAATCAGATCACTTAACGATTGGTACTGGGTAAGGTTGACGTGGGTATCAACATCATATGCCATAGCGTGCCTCTAATGATTATTGGATGATGAATGTACATAAATCAAACAGGTGTTTAGATTGTGCTAAAAACGGGCAGAGGTCAACCGTAAATAGCCGATGAGTCTTGGAACTTAAATTTATTAAGCTCATGTATATATAGTGTTTTGTGTTTTAGTGGGCTTTAGTGCTGGTCAGACCTTTATCGCGGCTGTTGCAGGCAGACGCGATAAAGTCTGGGGGAGTGATTATGCTGAAGTCAGGGTAAAAAACTGGCTTTGCTGCGCTACACTGTCGAGCGGATCGGCCAGATTCATCACTTTAAAGGTAATGGGCTGCTGACGTAATGCGCCATCGATTGGGGCATCTTTACTGCGTTGTTGGTACACGGTCAGCGGGTAACTGAGCTGTTCACCGGGTTGAACGGTAATTTCTACCTCGACCTCTTTATTGATAAAGTGGCCTTGTTTGCTTTCAAGATAAATTAAGTATTGCTGTGAGTGCTGGGTTTTATTACGGATCTTGAGTGTATAGCTATTTTCGATACGGTTATCAGGCGCGATGCGATACAGATTTTGTCTGTCTCTTATCACATTAAGCTGGATCGCCTCGCGTTGGTATAGATCAAAGGCAAATACGCTCAGCATGATCGCCACCGCCGTGCCATAACCAATAAAGCGCCAAGAGTTGAGCCGCTGTGCGGGCAAGCCTTTGAGCTCGTTTTCACTGCTATAGCTTATCAAGTTACGCTCATAGCCGAACTTATCCATGGTTTGATTACAGGCGTCAACACAGGCACCGCAGTTAATGCATTCATACTGTAAGCCATTACGGATATCGATTCCCGTTGGGCACACATCGATGCACAAGTTGCAATCGACGCAATCGCCAAGATCTGTGGCTTGTTTGCGCTTTCTGGGCCCGCGAGACTCACCACGTTGGGCATTATAGGTCACAGTCAGGGTGTTACTGTCGAACATGGCCGATTGAAAACGTGCATAGGGGCAGCAGTGCAAACACATTAGCTCGCGCATAAAGCCCGCATTAAGATAGGTGCACAGGGCAAAAAACCATACCCAAGCCGTTACCCAAAAACTGGCATTGAGGGTGAAAATTTGTGGATATAAGCTGCTTGCTGGCACGAAGTAAGCGATAAACCCACAGCCGGTAAGCAGTGCCATTAGACCCCATAATAGGTGTTTGCTAACACGTTTGGTGAGCTTATGGAGACTCCAAGGGGCTTTGTCTAAGGCGTAACGTTTATTGCTGTTGCCTTCTATCTGCTTTTCGACCCAGACAAACATAAAGCTCCAGCTGGTTTGCGGGCACAGATAACCGCACCAGACCCGCCCCCAAAACACGGTAATAAAAAACAGTAAAAATGCGGCAATAATAAGCACCCATGCCATCAGGGTGAAATCCTGCGGCCACAGTGTCGTACCAAAAAAATTAAACTGCTGGTTTTCTATATCAAATAAAATAGCTTGCTGGCCATGGTAACGAATGAAAGGCACCAAAAAGAAACATAAGATAAGCAGGCTGTTAAGGCCGGTTCGCAGTCGTTGGAAGTCACCTTTTTGCTCTTTGATATGAATCTTGCCCTTTTCGCTGGGGATAAAAGTCACCGCTATCGGCTCGCCCTGGGCGCTAGGTGGTTTGCCGTTTGATGCCATGGCCGAATTGGCCGGGGTTGAGGTGAACCGTGAGTTCACACTTTGTGTCATGATTAAGGTTCCGCGCTATACACATTGAAAAAAGTATCGCGGTATCTGCAAGTTCAGCACCAACTTGCGAGTTATTTAATGCATTGATTATAAAAGATTATTGTTATCTTGAGATAAATAGTCTCGCGATATATCGTGCTTTGTCGATATATCGCGAAAAATAGATAGGCATTAATCCTAGCTTGGTCGATGAATATTGAGCTTTTTCATACGTGAGCGTAAGGTACTGGCGGGTAATCCTAACACTTGAGCGGCGCCCTGCGCGCCCGATATGCGCCAACCTAACTGTTGTAGGGTACGGCGAATATGGGCGGCTTCCACTTGCTCTAAGGTTTGCCCGTGTGTCGGCGGCGCGTTGGCGGTATCGAGTTGTAGGGCGGGGATTTGCAATACCTGCCCTTGAGACAAAATACTCTGACGCTCAATCACATTTTGCAGCTCTCGTACATTCCCAGGCCAGCTGTAGGCCATTAGATGACTTAAGCCTTTATTACTTACCCCTTTGATTTTTTTGCCGAGTTTTTTATTGAGGTTGGCGACGATATGGCTCACTAAGGTGGGGATATCCTGTAAACGCTCACGCAAAGGCGGCACATGCAGCGGAAACACATTGAGGCGATAATAGAGATCCATCCTAAATAGCCCTTGCTGCACACGTTTTAGTAAGTCGTGGTGGGTCGCGGTCACCAGACGAATATCCACCTTGATGGTCGTGCTGCTGCCGACCCGCTCAAACTCTTGCTCTTGTAGCACTCTTAACAACTTCGATTGGGCCTCGAGGGACAATTCGGCAACCTCATCGAGAAACAAGGTGCCTTGGTGAGCCAATTCGAATCGCCCCTTACGCCGAGTCGTTGCACCGGTAAACGCCCCTTTTTCATGGCCAAACAGTTCACTTTCAAGCAAGGTGGGCGAGAATGCGGCGCAGTTGACGCTCACCAGAGGTTTATCGCTGCGCTCACTGAGTTTATGAATATTGCGCGCGACCAGCTCTTTACCTGTGCCATTTTCGCCACTGATCAGCACTGTACTATTGGTGTTGGCGACCAGCTTAATTTGTTGAATAAGGCGTAAAATCGGCTCGCTTTCACCAGAGATACTCACATCACCTGTGTGGCTGGCCAGTTCCGTTTGCAGGTAATCGTTTTCGCTGGCCAGCTTTTCCGACAAGGCTTGCACTTGCTCTAATGCCTGACGCAGTGAGTCTTCGGTTTGTTTCTGCATGCTGATATCGCGAAATATCGCGACTACACCGATCAGCTGTTGCTGCTTATAGACTGGGGTTGTGGTGTAATGCACCGGAAAACTGCTGCCATCTTTACGCCAAAACAGTTCATGACTGATCTCGCGCGCAATGCCGTCGTGCATGGTGTTGTAAATGGGGCAATCTTCTTGGGGATAATGGCTACCATCGGCATGACTGTGATGATGGTGATTGTGAATATTTTTACCCAGCAGCTCTTGTGCTGTCCAGCCGGTCATGCGCTCGGCGGCAGGATTGATAAACACCGCATTGCCTGCCAAGTCAAAGCCGTAGATCCCTTCGCCCACGGCATTAAGCAATAATTTATTTTCGGGCAGAAAGTCCACATGAGCCTCGCCCGTGGGCGCTAAAGGGGATGAACACATAAAGATACTCGCAGCAGAAATGAACTAGAGATCCAGTGTACTTTAGCTCACGATATATCGCGACTTCTATCTTACAAGTATCTTGCAAGACTGCTACCTTGCTATTAGTTAGTCGCCTCGTATCAATGTGCCCGTAATAGGGTGAGCACCTCGTGGTAATCGAGTACGCGCGATAACGCTATGCCTTGGGGATATTGAGAACTGAACAGTATCGTAAAGGGAATACCATAGGCATTATGTTGGGCTAAAAAAGCCTCTACCACGGGGTCGCTGCGGGTTAAATCGCCCAACATCAATACCATATGATCGCGCTTGAGTAGCTTAACCACAGCCTCACGATGCAACACGCGATCTTTATTGCCTTTGCAGATGATGCACCAATCGGCGCTGACATCGACAAATACTGTTTTATCTTGGGCAACTAAGGCGGCGATCTTCTCTTGGGCTAACGGCTGCCAAACTAAGTTTTTATAGGCGGTAATGTCTTCGCGCGGATAAATAAAATAGGTTACGGCGGCGTTGATCGCGGTAAAACAGAGCAGTAATAGCAGTACCGCGGTTGGGATCTGGGTGCCGCGTGCTTTTTTAACGCTAAGAAAAATAATCAAGCCAATAAGCAAGCTTAGTGTGAGTGCGCTGATAGTGAGGATGGTGTGCATGATAACCATTGAAGGTGATTGATGATGCTAGTCTAGCAAACATCAACGCCTGAATTGAAATAATCAGTACATCACAGATCTTTTGCACCTATGGCTGAATGTTTGTAAGCTGCCCGGTGCGATGGCAAAGCGTATAAGCTGGCGAGTATTACCAAGCGCCATCGGATTAACCAAATGATATAACAACAATAATCGGGTCGTGTAAGAGGAAGCAGGATGAGTGTGAGTGCTTGGCTAGGTTTGCTGGCCATCTGTTGTTTGGGCGCCATGTCGCCCGGGCCAAGTTTAGCTATGGTGGTGCGGCATACCTTAGGTGGCGGCCGCGCTAAGGGGATTGTCTGCGCGTGGGCGCACTCTATTGGCATTGGGGGGTACGCTTTAGTGACCTTGCTTGGCCTAGGGGTGTTACTTAAGCAAGCGCCACTGGTGTTTAATGGCATTGCCATTTTAGGCGCGCTCTATTTAGCCTATCTCGGCGTGCAGGCGCTACGGTCTAAAGGCGGTATGTCGGACAAGCTCGCGGCAGGTAAAGCCACTAGCACCCTTACCGCCGCGCGTGACGGGCTGGCTATTTCACTGTTTAACCCTAAGATTATGCTGTTTTTTTTGGCGCTATTTAGTCAATTTGTGTTAGCGGCCGATAACCTCTGGGGGCAATCTTTAATAGTGTTAACGCCACTGGTGGTCGATGGGCTCTGGTATACCTTAATTGCATTACTGCTGTCGCATCGGTCAGTGTTACCCAAATTACGGGCGAATGCGCGCACCATAGATAGGCTCTCTGGCGTGGTGCTGATTTTATTGGCCATCAGGGTACTCGTTACGATTTAAGCGCCGTAAAGCCGCTTGTTTTGCAAGCGCACATTGTTTGGGATCTACACATGGTTATAGATGCACAAATAGTGAGAAATAGATAAAGTGCTAGGGGTATCGTTGTGAGGTTATGGGAGAAAGCAGTTAACTTAATCATGAGTTAACTTAACCCGATTAACTATGCCATCGCTTACCTGAGCAGTAAGGCGATGGCATACAAGGTTACATCTAGTGATTAACCTTTAAAGACTTGTACCGCGTCATCTTTCACCGGCTCGCTCTGGGCTGGTGATGGGCTATTAATGTGGTCATCAAGATTGTCATTTAACATATCGCGGTATTCTTTGCTAAACCACTCTAGTGCATTGTCTTTTTCAGCAGCCAAATCAGATGATTTGATTGATGCTTCAAATGCATTAAAACGGGCGGCAGCAAAACGCAGCGCCGTGCCGACTTTACCGACATCTTGCTCTTGGCCGCTAAGCTCGTTAGCAAGGGCGATGAATTGATCGGCTAATTCAAAAATAGTGGTTTCTTTTTGCTGTTCTGACATGCTGTTGGCTCACAATTGAGTGAATGTAATAGGCGGATATTAACTTAAATTAGCCAACAGTGAATCATTGAATGTGGCTTTATGAGATCAAATTGGCAAATTGCCTCGATTCATTGCTTGCTTCAATTTTTAGCTTATCCTCCCAAGTTAAGAGGTATTTAGCTATTTGGATCGCTGTCGACAACGACTTGGCCATTACGAGAGTCGTAATAGATGCTTAAGTTTTTATTGTTATTGAACTCATAACGGCACTGATTAATGGCAATATAATTGGCTCTGTAATCTGTCTCCTCACTGCTATCGAAGCGCGACACGCTAGGCTGATCCCCTTGGTAAAGGGTTTGCCATACGGAAATACAATCTTCGACATTATCGAGTGAGGGAGAGGGCTCGTTATCGGTGAAATAGTGTTGAGCAGGCCATCCAGCGGCATTAAAATCCATTTCGCCTGATTCAGCCTCTCCAAAAGTGGGCAGGTTTTCAGCAGGCCCTGAGCCTACACGGGTGGCCCAAACCGCATGGGCAAGGTTAATCCCCGCTTTAAATGCGCCGCCTGTGGCTTTGACGCTGGCAATTTGAGCGTCTTGAGAGACATTTAAAAATTTAGGTAGGGCGGTGATCGCCAGGATACCTAACACGATAATCACCACGACGAGCTCATTAAGGTAAAACCAGGCTGTTGCTTTTGAGATTTCATGGTGAATATGTCCTAATAACAATAAAGTTGCAGCCGGGTCATCCCTAGCGCTTTTTAAGCGTTTGCGTCTATAGGGTGTTATGGCAAATGATACATTAGTAATTAATTTTAATCGTTTTTTAATCTAAAGAGAAGTGTATGGAGCATATCGCAAACTGGGATGACTTTATTCAGCAGCAGTCACAATTGGACTATTTTATTCAGCTGCAAGATTTTGTCGCGGCCGAGCGCGCCGCGGGTAAAGCCATTTATCCTAGTGATGGTGAGGTATTTAATGCCTTTAGCTTAACGCCACTGGACAAGGTGAGTGTGGTGTTGATTGGGCAAGATCCCTACCATGGTGCAGGGCAAGCCCATGGCTTATGCTTTTCGGTAAAACCAGGCATTAAGACGCCACCTTCATTAGTTAATATCTACAAAGAGCTAGCGACGGACATTCCAGGATTCACCCTGCCTAATCATGGTGATTTACGCCAGTGGGCTGCCCAAGGCGTATTGATGTTAAATACGGTATTAACGGTTGAGCAGGGGAAAGCGCACTCTCATGCTAAAGCGGGCTGGGAAACCTTTACCGATAATGCCTTGGTACTGCTTAATGCCCAGCCACAACCAATCATATTTGTGTTGTGGGGAGCCCATGCGATTAAAAAAGCGAAGTGGATCACTCAAGGGCATCACCAAAAGCTAACGGGGCCACACCCTTCGCCGTTATCGGCGTATCGTGGTTTTTTCGGTTGTGCTCATTTCTCTAAAATCAATGAGTTACTTTTGCAACACGGGCAACCCGTTATCGACTGGCAAGTCTAACGCATTGGCATCAACAGAGATAATTCCTACTTGCTGTCAGGCCAATAGGTCATTATATTTATGAGTGTTGTATTTTTGTTAACCAACAAGAGTGGGTCAACCCTGTGGGGATTGAATCAATCATTCTTGAGCAAAAGTGTAGCTAAACTGTCATTGAGTAATAGAACAATAATTAATCGTTAATGGCTAAGGTTATTAACTGCTGGCATTTTTTATAAGCCAAGATGGCTTAGATGGGCGTGAATATGGATATCAGGACGAAGCGAGGAACGCTTGTTCGTTGGAATAATGAACAACGAGTGGGTTTTATCGCCCCAGACGATGGATCAGATGAACTGCGCATACTTGGCGCTAACTTACTACCTTATGAGCATACGCCTCAAGAAGGGCAGGCCGTTGTTTATCGCCAATGGAAAGATAGACTTCGCGGCATCAAGGTGATCAAAGGTGAGATAGACCTGGGTCATCCCATCAAACTAACTTCCCCTTTCGATAATCCTAATCATACGATTGGCATAGATACCATGAGTTGGCAGCTTAAGGTTGGACTGGTGGTATGTGCGCTGGTGTTAGCCAGTTTACTTTATCTATTGATGATCAATTACGAGCTTGGTACCGACGGGGCTCAACCGCCAGCAGGATTATTTCCGGCAGGTTCTGAGCACTATATTGGCAAGCAAATACTGCCAAATACCCATTTTAGTTGTGATACCCGTAAGCAATGTTTACAGATGACCTCGTGCCAAGAGGCGCAATATTTTGTGCAGCACTGCTCAGGTTTTGAAAAGATGGTTGGTGAAATGCCCTGTGAAAAACTCTGGTGTAAGATGTAAGTCGCTGCGAATGATAGGCTTGATTAAATCTTTTTATTCAATAGGTTAATTTTAAATTTAAGATTAAAGGCGCAAAGGTGATCCCCAGACGCCTTATGTTGTGACAATTGCATTCTGTAAATTTATCACCCGTATTAAATGGTCATCATAGTATGCGCTCGCCATCTTTACCTTATTATTGGGTTTTCGCTAGGCGGTAATGCTCGGCTAGCGCACCAGTGATCCGTTTGCCCTCTTGGTCTAGCATAAATAATTGGTTCTCGCCGACTTGAAACTGCATAGGAGTTGCATCATTAGCTAGGCTAATCGCGCTGCCGTGTTCGTTCCAAGTAAAGTTGCCTTCCTTGATAATTAGCTCGCCAGACTCTCCTAGATAACGCTGCGTTAAACGATAACTAAGATCGGCGTTGATCACCAAGTGCGTCTCTATCCCTTCACAGCTGGCACAAGGCAGTACGCCCGAGTATTCTCCCGGCCAATCTAAGGCATTTTGGCTATTGTCGCCGATTGATGTCGTAGGCTCGCTCACAGCAGTGGCTATCGCAGGTGGTGTAGCGGTTGCCGGTGTTGCTGTGGTCGATGTTGGCGTATGACAAGCTGTTAGGGTTAGTGCGCCTAATAAGATAAGCAGTGGCTTCATAAAAACTCCTTATGGATAAATATTGTTATGCATTAGATTTGTGCGGTATTTATTGAATTCAACAGATGGCTACCCTCTTCTTTAATCCTAGTTACGAACCATACACTATGCGCGTTGGGGTAATAATAACAGGCAAGGGCACATCCCAATGTTCGCACGGTAAGCGACTGACTTGCTGACAGTCATGGGCATAACCTACAGGTAAAGGTTTACCCGTTAGCGGCCAATGGGCAAGGGTACGGTCATAATAACCCCCGCCCATACCCATGCGATTGCCATTGGCATCAAATGCCACTAATGGCGCTATCACCATATCCAGTTGATGAGGCAGACGCATCTGCGTGATCGCCAGCTTGGGCTCAAATATACCGAGGCGATTTTTAATTAATGGAGAATCGGCTCGGTAGGCGAGAAAGATAAGGTTACCCGGCGAAAAGGGATGCAGCCGAGGCAGGTATACCTCAATCCCTCGTTGCCACAGCGCGTAAATTAAGGGCTGGGTATCGAGTTCACCATCGTTAGCTAAATACAGTGCCACTCGTTTTACGCCGCGCTCGGTGATTAACTGCAGGGCGTGTTGGCATGCTTGGTTGGCAAACTGACGCTGCTGCTTGCTAGATAATGCGTTACGGGCCGTTCGCACCTGTTCGCGCAACATTTGACGCGTAATAAGCATAGGTGTGGTGGATGATAATAGGGGGCTCAATGGCATACTTCCTGTAAAACGTCTGATTAACCGCTGCTCTGTAAAGGTTACCGTTAGGCTGAGCGCTCAGTGTAGCGTTAGGCAGGCTATCGATTCAATGGGTAAAATATTATCAACCCATAAGTGTTTCAAGGTGGGTAATTTGTTTCATTTGCAACCGATGTAAAAAAGCCACCGCTGGTTAAAGCGATGGCTTAATTATTTGAATTGCTCCCCAAGGTGCCGTTACCGGTGTAGCCTTTGAACCCATAAGTGTTTCAAGGTGGGTAATTTGTTTCATTTGCAACCGGTGTAAAAAAGCCACCGCTGGTTAAAGCGATGGCTTAATTATTTGAATTGCGCCCCAAGGCGTTGTTACCGGTGTAGCCTTTGAACCCATAAGTGTTTCAAGGTGGGTAATTTGTTTCATTTGCAACCGATGTAAAAAAGCCACCGCTGGTTAAAGCGATGGCTTAATTATTTGAATTGCTCCCCAAGGCGTTGTTACCTGTGTAGCCTTTGAACCCATAAGTGTTTCAAGGTGGGTAATTTGTTTCATTTGCAACAGGTGTAAAAAAGCCACCGCTGGTTAAAGCGATGGCTTAATTATTTGAATTGCTCCCCAAGGCGTTGTTACCTGTGTAGCCCTTGAACCCATAAGTGTTGCAAGGTGGGTAATTTGTTTCATTTGCAACAGGTGTAAAAAAGCCACCGCTGGTTAAAGCGATGGCTTAATTATTTGAATTGCTCCCCCAAGGCGTTGTTACCTGTGTAGCCTTTGAACCCATAAGTGTTTCAAGGTGGGGAATTTGTTTCATTTGCAACAGGTGTAAAAAAGCCACCGCTGGTTAAAGCGATGGCTTAATTATTTGAATTGCGCCCCAAGGCGTTGTTACCTGTGTAGCCTTTGAACCCATAAGTGTTTCAAGGTGGGTAATTTGTTTCATTTGCAACAGATGTAAAAAAGCCACCGCTGGTTAAAGCGATGGCTTAATTATTTGAATTGCTCCCCAAGGTGCCGTTACCGGTGTAGCCCTTGAACCGTAGGTTCAAGGCGGGTAAATGATTAACTCCTAAGGCTTCTCGGTTCGAGCCGAGCTTGCGCAATGTCATTAAAGCATTCACCCTGGGTTTGTAAATATCGGCACAGGGACATAACCGACTCACGCACACCACAGGGAGCAAAAACGTTGCATAGATACTCAGTGAGTATCAGCTAATTGATGCTTCAATTAGCTTAGTCTTCTTTAGTCGAGCGCTCAACTAGCGCACTTTCTAAGGTCGACTGTAGCAGACCAATTTTATCATCCATCTGCTTTATATAATCTTGATTTTTCTTCTGTTCTTCTAACAATTCATAGCCGATATTCAATGCGGCCATGATGGCAATCTCTTCCCGACTCAAGTTATTGGTGCGGGCACGAAGGGTGCTTAACTGTTTTTCCAGTTTTGCCGCTACATGACGCAAAGCATCTTCTTGACCAATAGGGCAAGCGATGGAGTAGGTCCGGCCTAATAAGCTAATCTCTATAGCATGGCTACTCATTTGCTGATGTAGATCCTTTTATCGTGTTGTTGAGCGGACTATATCGGTCTGTATCTTAAAGTGCAATAACACTTGGGTGCTAATAACACTTTGTTAGATTAAATGTTGTTTAGATAACCAATCACAGGCGCCTTGCGCGATAAATGGCGGTAAATCGCATCGCTTTTGGTGAAAACCTCGCCAACAGGCCCTGGCCTATGCGGTTTTTTTCACCACCTATCAGCCGTCTTAGTGGGCATAATGTTTGGCAGTGGCTCACGTTTTTAATCTTGGTCGATGTGGTCAATTCTGCTAGCATGTGCACAGAGAAAATATGATTGGACATTAGTTATGGCAACGCCTCCCTCTTTAAGTATTGATAGCCTATTGGCCGAGCTCAATGGTGCTGAAATCGCTCAACATCCGGTAGAAGTACATGGCTCACTCGTGGGGCTTATTTGCGGTGGTGTGGGCCAAGCAAAAAGCGAATGGTTAAAGTCACTGTTAGAGTTAATTAATGATGGCCAATTACCGCCGCCATCGCTGACTCAACTGCTCGAAGAGCTCTACCAAGATACTGTCGCGCGGATCACCGATGCCGATTTTGGCTTTACGCCAATGGCCCCCGAAGAGGAAGAGCCGCTTAATAAGCGGGTTGAAGCACTCTCGTTATGGGTACAAAGCTTCTTAACGGGTCTGGCGATTGTGCAGCCTAAACTCAATCGCGCCTCTAAAGATGTCAAAGAGGTGATCAATGATCTGGCCGAAATCGCGCAGGTAGAATTTGACGTGGCCGACGATGATGAGTCTGAAGCGGCCTACATAGAGCTGATGGAGTTTTCGCGCATGGCGGCACTGCTGTGCTACGCCGAATTTGGCCCACAGCCGAGTGAGATCACAGATCAAGACCCCAAAATTCATTAAGATTGCCAACAGCAAAAGTCACGGCAGGTACCGCTAAGTATCTGCCTAAATAGAGAAATTGAATGACCGCGTCTCAGACCACAGTTGATTTTGATATCGCCATTGTTGGCGGCGCCATGGCCGGTGCCACGTTAGCCTTAGGGCTAGCCAAGCTAGCGCAGGAGCTCAAGCGTCCCTTAAAGGTCGCTTTGATTGAAGCCAGCCTTCCCGGTGGTCAGCATCCCGGTTTTGACGCCCGCTCAATCGCCATAGCGCAAGGCTCTATTTTCGAGCTGACCCGATTAGGCATCTGGCCTAAATTGGCCCATTTGGGCACCCCAATCGACAACATTCATGTGTCCGATCGCGGCCATTTCGGCATGACCACCCTCAATGCTAGCGACTTTCACCTGCCTTACTTAGGGCAAGTGGTCGAGCTAGAGCGTGTAGGCGCCGCGTTATTTGAACTCTTAGAGAAACAGCAGATTAGCCTGTATTGCCCGGCTAAGTTAGCCAGCATTCGCGCCGATATCGACGCGAATTATTTGCTGCTTGATGATGGTCGTGAACTCAGCGCTAAGCTGGTAGTGGCTGCCGATGGGGTTAACTCGGTCGTCAGGCGTGACTTTACCTTGCCCCTTGAGCAAGTGGATTTCGAGCAGGTGGCGGTGGTGGCGAATATCGGCATCGACAAGCCCCATGGACAATGGGCTTATGAGCGCTTTACCGACTCTGGCCCATTAGCCTTGCTGCCGATGGCCAATGTTGATGGTCAGGCTCGCATGTCTTTAGTGTGGGCATTGTCGCCCGCCATGGCGCAGCAAATGTTAACCTGCTCTAAATCGACCTTCTTAGTCAGTTTGCAGCAGGCCTTTGGCTATCGAGCAGGGCAATTTATCGAGGTTGGAGAGCGCCACGCTTATCCGCTTAAGTTGTCGTCGATGCCGCGGCCTATCTATCAGCGCACCCTATTTATTGGTAACGCCGCCCAAACCTTACACCCCATTGCCGGTCAAGGGTTTAACCTTGGGTTGCGTGATTTAGTCTGCGTTATCGATGCGGTGCGCGGCGCGCTATTAGCAGGAGACGATCTTGGCGGTGCTAAGCTGACCCATCAGTATCTAGCTCAGCGCAGTCAAGACAGGGCATCGACCATCAACAATGTCGAGTTTTTGGTGCGCGGCTTCTCCAATCAACACTGGCCGCTGGTGGCCGGACGTAATATAGGGCTGCGCCTCTTGTCGTGGTGTCCGCCGCTAAAAACCCCCATTGCCCGCCAAGCCATGGGATGGAAATCCCCTACAACTTCAGCCTCGTAGCGATAAAGGATACCCCTATGTTCAGCACTCAAACCTATGATGTAGCCATTGTTGGCGGTGGTATGGTGGGACTGGCCACGGCCATCGGCTTAGCGATGGAGTCGCTGCGGGTGGTGGTTATCGACGCCGGTGAAACCCAAGCCGTGTCGGGCGAGGCGCGTATGCGCGTCAGTGCGATTAACAAGGCCAGTCAACGTTTGCTTACCCATCTTGGCGCTTGGTCCTATGTCGATGAGGCGCGCATGGGGCCATACCAAAAAATGGCGGTGTGGGATAAAGACGGCCTAGGTAAAATTGGTTTCGACGCCCACAGTATCAGCGAGCAAACCTTAGGCAGCATCATTGAAAATGACAACATCAGCCACGCACTGGCTAGCCGTGCGGCTGAGCTTGATGAGATAACCCATCTTGAAAATCGACGCCTCGACAAAATTGCCTTTGGCGAGCGCGAAGCATGGCTCACCTTAGATAACGGCGACAACCTGTCGGCGGCCCTCGTGATAGGCGCCGATGGAGCCAACTCTTGGGTGCGCGAGCAGTGCAAGATCCCGATGACCTTTTGGGATTATGGCCACCACGCCATTGTCGCGACGGTGCGCACCGAGCTGCCTCACAATGACACCGCACGGCAGGTGTTTTTACAAGATGGCCCATTGGCCTTTTTACCCCTGTTTGAAGCGAACCTCTGCTCTATCGTCTGGTCGGTGCCGCCAACCAAGGCACAAGCCTTACTCGACGGCGATGCGGTGCAGTTTGAGCGCAGCCTTACCGCAGCTTTCGACGGTAAGCTAGGCATGTGTACACTCGAAAGTGAGCCACAGGCTTTTCCACTGCGCATGCGTTATGCGCGCCACTTTGCCCGCCACCGCTTACTGCTTGCAGGCGACGCGGCCCATACCATACATCCATTGGCGGGGCAGGGGGTTAACCTTGGGTTTCTTGATGCCGCGGCCATTATCGAAACCCTGAGTGAGCTTAAGCGTACGGGTAAAGATTTAGGCGACTACGCCAATTTGCGCGCCCTTGAACGTTGGCGTAAAGCCGATGCGCTGGAGATGATTGCCGCAATGGAAGGCTTTAGGCGCCTCTTCGATGGGGCGAACCCAGTGAAACAAGCACTGCGAGATTTAGGGCTTAATTTGGTTGATAATTTTTCTCCTGTGAAAACACTGTTTATGCAACAGGCGATGGGCAATAAAAGCCGTCTGCCAGCCCTGTGTAAATAAGTATCATTGAAAATGAGTTTGGCCAACTTTGCGTTTAAATACAGTGGCTTGAAAGGTTGCCGTGGTGTTGTTTTTTTGCGCTGTAAAAAAGCTACGATTAACGCATAAGAAAAAGTAATGTTAAATACGCTCGGATTAGAAAAATATCTTGTATACAAAACTGTGACGCAAGGTATAATTTCGCCGCATTTTGATACCATTGACCCGTCTTAGCAGGCGACACTGTCGATGCATCATATTCGACGCAATTGATGCAAAAATTCATCTTTGCAATCACATCCTGACCCAACGTACCCTACGTTCAGGTGTGTCTATAAATAAAGCACACCTAGGTGTCGCATAGCTCAAACCACAGGTGGAAACGGGATCTTATCCGAGCCTTTCGGTTAGTCCCGTTATCAATGTATTTCAGCCATGTTGTCACCGTCAGGTAAGACCCGAAAAGGGCATTAAAGAAGAGATAATAATGGCTAATAAAACTGTACTCTTTAACAAGCACTTGGAATCTAATGCCAAGATGGTCGACTTCCACGGTTGGGAAATGCCGATTAACTACGGCTCTCAAATCGAAGAACACCATGCTGTACGTCAAGACGCAGGTATGTTTGACGTCTCTCATATGACAGTGGTTGACGTAACCGGCACTCAAGCCTGTGAATTTCTGCGTAAACTGTTGGCAAACGACGTTGCCAAACTCACCGTACCGGGTAAAGCGCTTTACTGCGGTATGCTAGACCACAATGCTGGCCTTATCGACGACCTCATCACCTATTATCTCGACGACACCCATTACCGTATTGTGGTTAACTCTGCGACCCGTGAAAAAGACCTCGCTTGGATTGCTGAGCAAGTGAAGGGCTTTGATGTCACCATTACCGAACGTCCAGAAATGGCGATGATTGCCGTACAAGGCCCTAACGCCAAGGCGAAAGCTGCCAGCGTGTTTACTGCCGAGCAAAACGCCGCCGTAGAGGGGATGAAACCTTTCTTTGGTGTGCAATCAGGTTCTTTGTTTATTGCCACTACTGGTTATACCGGTGAAGCGGGTTACGAGATCATTGTGCCTGAAGATGAAGCGGCCGCCCTTTGGCAAGCACTACTCGACAATGGCGTTAAGCCATGTGGTTTAGGTGCCCGTGACACCCTGCGTTTAGAAGCAGGCATGAACCTATATGGTCTAGATATGGACGAAAGCGTTAACCCGCTCGAAGCCAACATGGCATGGACTATTGCCTGGGAGCCAAGCGATCGTGACTTTATTGGCCGTGAAGCATTAAGTGCCATCAAAGCGGCGGGTACCCATAAGCAAGTGGGCCTAGTGATGGAAGCCAAAGGGGTGATTCGCCCAGGTATGGATGTGTTCTTTACCGACGCGAACGGCGAAGAGCAGCAAGGGGTTATCACCAGCGGTACATTCTCACCGACCTTGGGCTATTCTATTGCCATGGCACGCTTGCCCAGTTCTGTTGGCGATGTCGCAGAAGTAGAGATGCGTAAAAAGCGCGTGCCTGTTAAAGTCATAGCCCCTGGCTTTGTGCGTAACGGTAAACAAGTATTCTAATTTTTAGCTTAACTTACACATTGTCTGATTAGTCAAAATTGAGTATTACGGAAAAAGGATTAAAAATAATGAGCAATATTCCAGCTGAACTAAAGTACGCTTCTTCACACGAATGGATCCGCAAAGAAGCAGACGGTTCATACACTGTCGGCATCAGTGAGCACGCCCAAGAGCTGCTAGGTGACATGGTCTTTGTTGAGCTACCAGAAGTGGGCGACACAGTCACCGCCGGTGAAGACTGCGCCGTGGCCGAGTCGGTTAAAGCTGCCTCTGATATCTACGCGCCTATTTCTGGCGAAGTGATTGCCGTTAACGAATCATTAGAAGATTCTCCAGAGCTAGTTAACAGCGACGCATACGGTGACGGTTGGTTCTTCCGCGTGATGCCATCTGACGAGTCTGAAGTTGACAGCCTGCTTGATGCCGAAGGGTATCAAGAAGTTATCGACGAAGAGTAAGCGTCGAGCCCCTAAAGCCCCATGCCTAAATGACATGGGGTTTTTCGTTATACCGCCCTACATTAAAAATGAGACCGGTAACACCGCCCCCCTACAGGCAGGATACTGGCAAATATGGAACTAGGTTTATCATGACCACAGAAACTCTCACTCAGTTAGAGCAGCACGAACTCTTTATCCGTCGCCACATCGGGCCGGACAGCGCAGAACAGCAAGAGATGTTGAACTTCGTTGGTGCAGAATCTTTAGAAGATTTAACACAGCAGATCGTACCTGAGTCGATTCGTCTAGGCCGCGACCTTGCTGTTAGCCCAGCATGTGGCGAAGCCGAAGGTATGGCGGCGATTCGCGCCATTGCCGATAAAAACAAGGTGTTTAAAAGCTACATAGGTATGGGTTACCACGGCACGCTAGTGCCAAGTGTTATCCAGCGTAATGTGTTTGAAAACCCAGGTTGGTACACCGCGTACACTCCATATCAGCCAGAGATCGCTCAAGGTCGTCTAGAAGCCATTTTAAACTTCCAGCAGGTGTCGATGGACCTAACCGGTCTTGATTTAGCCTCAGCTTCATTGCTAGACGAAGCCACCGCAGCAGCCGAAGCCATGGCGCTGGCGAAACGTGTCTCTAAGGCCAAGAAAGCCAATATCTTCTTTGTTGCCGATGATGTGTTCCCGCAAACCCTCGATGTGGTGAAAACCCGCGCCGAGTGTTTTGGTTTTGAGATTGTCACCGGTCCTGCCGAAGACGCCGTTAACTACGATCTGTTTGGTGCACTATTCCAATACACTAACCGTCATGGTCAAATTCGCGATTTCACCGAGTTATTTGCCGCGCTTAAAGAGAAAAAAGCGGTCGTGACCGTCGCCGCCGACATCATGTCGCTAGTGATGCTTAAATCACCTGGTGCCATGGGCGCCGATGTGGTTTTTGGTAGCGCCCAGCGTTTTGGCGTGCCCATGGGCTTTGGTGGCCCACATGCCGCATTTTTCGTCTCGCGTGACGAGCACAAGCGGTCACTGCCGGGTCGTATTATTGGGGTGTCGCAAGATGCACGCGGTAACCGCGCGCTGCGTATGGCGATGCAAACCCGTGAGCAACATATTCGCCGCGAAAAAGCCAACTCAAACATCTGTACAGCGCAGGTGCTCTTGGCCAACATGGCTTCGTTCTACGCCGTATACCATGGCCCACAAGGGCTAAAAACGATTGCACAGCGTATCAACCGCTTAACCGATATCTTAGCCGCAGGCCTTAAAGCCAAAGGTGTCGAGCTGGTTAACAATACTTGGTTCGATACCCTGTCATTTAAGGTCGCCGACAGCGCGGCTGTGATAGCGCGTTCGGTTGCGGCAGAGCTTAACTTGCGTGTCGATAGTGATGGCATTCTTGGGGTCAGCATCGCTGAGCCTACCACTCGCGCCGATATCGCTCAGCTATTTGATGTGATTTTAGGTGAAGGTCATGGCCTAGACGTTGCTGCAATGGATGCCGACATCGTCGCCAATGGCAGTGGGTCAGTGCCTAGTGAGCTGGTGCGCACCGACGCTATCTTGACTCACCCAACTTTTAATCGCTACCACAGCGAAACCGAGATGATGCGTTATATCAAGCGTCTCGAAAACAAAGACTTAGCCCTAAACCACTCGATGATCTCGCTAGGCTCATGCACTATGAAGCTAAATGCCGCCACCGAGATGATGCCAGTCAGTTGGGCCGAGTTTGGCAATATGCACCCATTCTGCCCACAAGACCAAGCTCAAGGTTATGGCGAGTTGGTCGAGCAGTTGTCTGCATGGCTTGTTGATATCACAGGTTATGACGCCGTTTGCCTACAGCCTAACTCAGGCGCGCAGGGCGAATACGCGGGTCTATTAGCCATTAAGAAATACCATGAATCCCGCGGCGATGCGCACAGAAATATCTGTCTTATCCCACAATCGGCTCACGGTACTAACCCCGCGTCAGCCCAGCTTGCCGGCATGAAAGTGGTGGTGACCGCGTGTGATAAAGCCGGTAACGTCGACATGGAAGACTTGAAAGCCAAAGCCGCCGAAGTGGCCGATAACCTTTCTTGCATCATGATCACCTACCCATCGACCCACGGTGTGTATGAAGAGACAGTGCGCGAGATCTGCGACGTCATTCACAGCCATGGCGGCCAAGTCTACCTAGACGGAGCTAACATGAACGCGCAGGTGGGCTTAACGACTCCTGGTTTCATCGGCGCCGATGTATCGCACCTTAACCTACATAAAACCTTCGCGATCCCACATGGCGGCGGCGGACCCGGTATGGGCCCTATTGGTGTTAAGGCTCACCTTGCGCCTTTTGTTGCGGGTCACACCGTGGTTAAACATGGCCGCGAATCAGACAACAACGGCGCAGTATCGGCTGCACCATACGGTAGCGCCAGCATTTTGCCTATCACTTGGATGTACATTAAGTTATTGGGTTTCCAAGGCTTAAGACAATCGACTCAAGTGGCACTGCTTAATGCTAACTACATGATGAAGAAGCTATCTGCCCATTACCCTGTGCTGTACACAGGCCGTAATGATCGCGTGGCTCACGAATGTATTATCGATCTGCGTCCGCTTAAAGATGCTTCTGGCGTGACCGAAATGGATATCGCTAAGCGTCTCAACGACTATGGTTTCCACGCGCCAACCATGAGCTTCCCGGTTGCAGGCACCTTAATGATTGAGCCAACGGAATCTGAGTCTAAAGTCGAGCTAGACAGATTCATCGATGCGATGATCTCAATTCGCGGCGAAATCGCCCGAGTCGAAGCTGGCGAGTGGCCAGTGGACAACAATCCACTGCACAACGCGCCGCACACCATGGCTGACATCATGGATAGCGAGTTTGACTCACGTCCGTACAGCCGTGAACTGGCGGTATTCCCAAGTGCTGCAGTTAAGGCGAACAAGTTCTGGCCAACGGTTAACCGTATCGACGATGTTTACGGCGACCGTAATCTAATGTGTTCTTGTGCACCGATTGATGACTATAAGTAAAATGGCTACTTAGCCTCGATAATGCTGCGTTGAACCTCGGTTCTAGTCCTCATTGACACTAGTCAACTCCGGGCTAGAACCTTAGGTTCGTCTTGCCTTATCTTCGGCAGTTACGCCATTTGGCTGCTAAGACTTGCTACTGCTGCGTTGAATATCAGCTTTCGCCAAGCACTTTGGAAAGAGGTTGACACTAGTCAACTCCGCGCGAAAGCTTTCAATTCGCCTTGCATTAGCATCGCCAGCGCCGCAATTATGTAATAGCTAACCTGAACTCGGGATAAGAAATTGAACTAATAGCCCTCTTTGTGATCAGATCTCTCGACCAAGATTAATCAATCACGCAGAGGGCATATGAATAATTTAGTGGATGTATTTTGTGATGTCGATGATTTTTGTAATGCTTTTATTCCTCAATGGGAACAACAGTGCCTAACCGATGGAACTCGCAAGCGTAAGCGCGCAGGCAGAATGACGATGAGTGAAATTATGACAATTATCATCGCCTTCCATATGTCTAATCATCGTGACTTCAAGAATTTTTACACAGGATATCTGGCTCGTTTCTACAAATCTGATTTTCCAAACTTACTCAGCTACACTCGATTTCTTGAAGTCATGCCGAGTGCAGTCATTCCAATGTGCAGTTATTTTTCCTCTTTAAAAAGCGAACCGACAGGCATCGAGTTCGTTGACTCAACGAGCATTAAGGTTTGTCATAATTTACGAATTCCAAGGCATAAAACGCTAGCAGGTCTCGCCAGCCGAGGAAAAGGCACGATGGGCTGGTTCTATGGTTTTAAACTTCATCTTATTGTGAACCATCGAGGTGGCATCGTTGCAGCCAAAATAACACCTGCGAATGTGCATGACACGAAACCCGTAAAAGGTATGGTCGTTGAATCAATGGATAAACTCTATGCTGATAAGGGGTATATCGGCAAAGCGTTAGCAGGCGACCTATTAGAACGTGGGGTAACTATCGTTAATAACGTGCGTAAAAACATGAAAGCAAAGGCTTTATCATTATGGGATAGAGCCATGCTTTCTAGACGATTTATTATCGAAACAATCAATGACCAGCTAAAAAACATCTCACAAATAGAGCATACGCGGCACCGCAGCGTACATGGTTTCATGCTTAATGTGATAGGAGGTTTAGTGGCTTATCAACTCAAAGAGAATAAGCCACAACTCAATATTACATCAGCAGAATTCAACGTGATTTCAGTGTTACGTTAAACCGATCTGAGGTTAGCTAGCTTCATTGAAGCTTAGAGATTAAAAAGCGAACCTTAGGGTTCGCTTTTTTGTTAGTCGCTGGAAAACTAGCCTGCATGTTTACGTATCCTACTGCAATTGCTGAGTAGTGAAGTAGTAGCGATCCATAGAGCCTTAGCTCTGTGAACTATCTGTTTGCTTGTGCCACACAAACGAGCTGGATCGCTTGTTAAAAATGGTGACGTTTTGATGTTTATCAACGGCGCGCCCAGCTAGGCCGTAGCACACATGTAGTGGCAACAGGTGCTCTTCGCGGGGCTGACAATAACGGGCATTGGGGGCGCTTAACCAGTCTGCCATTGCTTGTGTTCGCGCGGCTTCGGTGAGCTGCTTATCGCTCAAGGTTGTCTGCAGCCAGTGTTCAAACTCATGGTTTTTAATCTGACGATCCTCAGTGTTTGGCGCAAAAAACTCCCCCATATTATGAAATGAAAAACCGGAACCGATCACCAGTAAATTGTCGTGGTCAAGAGCCTGCAATGCTTTGCCTATGTTCAAATGCTGCTTGGCATCGAGGGTATTGACCAATGACAGCTGAATAACGGGAATATCTGCCTCGGGATACATCAGCATTAATGGCACAAACATGCCGTGATCATAGCCGCGCTGATAATCTAAGTTCGCGTTAATATCGGCATCTTGTAATGCCTGTTGCACTTTTTTTGCAAGTATCGGCTCACCGGGGCTTGGGTATTGCAGCTGATAGCTAGCAGGTGGAAAACCTGCATAATCGTAGATCATTTTTGGCTTAGGGCCGGCGGTGATTGTCGCCACCGACTCTTCCCAATGGGCGCTGATCAGCAAAATGGCGCTGGGGCGTGCTAGCTTGTTAGCAAGCGATTTTAGATAAACGACCAGCTCTGCGTGATTGGGGTCATTAAGTAGCGGCATCGGGCCGCCACCATGGGAAATAAAAGCGATGTTTAGGTTGTGCATCTTCTCTCCAAGCTCATGCAGGTAGATTGCCGCGGGTTTGCCCTTGATTAACATGCTTACTTAACCTCAGCGATAGTATTAGCCATCACATCAGCCATCGCATGAACTATTACATTAGGTGCGCCATAAACGGTGACAGGCATTTTTATTTTAGGTGCGCAATCTCTACTGGCGATTGAGTTTGTTAGCGATAAGCTTATCAAGGCTTAGCGAACCAGCACCTTGTACGACTATAGCAAGGAGTGCGACCAAGAGTGTTAGTGCATATTCATAGCCGTTGTTTGCCATAAATAGGCCATTGCCAATATGCACAGTGAATATCGCAACCAGCATAGTGAAGGCGGCAATCGCTGCCGCAGGGCGAGTCACTAGGCCTAATACCAAGGCTAACCCCCCAAAAAACTCAGCGCTGCCAGCTAGTAACGCCATTAAATAACCCGGCGTCATTCCCATGCTGGCCATCCATTGCCCCGTGCCTTCCAAGCCATAACCACCAAACCACGCAAATAGTTTTTGTGCGCCGTGAGCGGCTAGAATTAGGCCAATGGGTGCTCTGAGTATTAAGCCTGCAAGCCCAGCATTTGTTTCAAATAGTGTGTTTAATCGTGATGTGTTCATGGTTATGACCTTTATTAAATTGAGTTGATTCGGTTCCCGTCTCGGGATGAACACACTTTACTATCAACATAATGCAGGGGTAAGATGGGTTTTGTAGAATAATTATCAACATATTGTTTGTAATCGGCTAAGCGATGGGACTAAGTTATGGGACTAAGTAATGGATAGAATTGATGCCATGCGCGCCTTTGTCTCGGTGGTGACAGAAGGCAGTTTCAGCAATGCTGCGACCGTAATGCAGTCATCACCGCAATTGGTGAGCAAATACGTGTCCAAATTAGAAGAGCGGCTCGATGTTAGGCTGCTGCATCGCACCACACGAAAAGTGAGCCTGACTGAAGCGGGCACACATTACTTTCAGCATGCGCAGCAGATCCTATTGAGTATCGATGAAATGGACTCCCAATTAGGCGGCCTACAACAAAACCCCAAAGGCACTTTGCGGATGAGTGCACCTGTATCATTTGCGATAAAACACCTAAGTCAGTTACTCACCGAGTTCCAGTTACAGTACCCTCAGGTTAATATCGATCTGCAGCTTAACGATCGTAAAGTGGATATTGTTGATGAAGGTTTCGATATTGCGCTGCGCATTGGACGGCTTAAAAGCTCATCACTTATTGCCAAGCAAGTCGCTCCCATCCGGTTAATGTTGTGCGCAGCGCCTGCATACTTACAAAAGCAGGGCATACCGCGTCAACCTGAAGATCTAAAACAGCACCGCTACTTGCATTACAGCTACATGGAAATGGAGGGTAAAGATCAGCTCTCCCAGTGCCTCAGGGTAAAAAACAGTGAATCGAGCGGTCAATTTCACAGTAACAATGGTGATGTGTTGGTGGGTGCTGCTATTGCTGGCGCGGGTATCGTGCTACAACCTAGCTTTATCACAAGCGAGGCCATTAGTCGTGGCAAACTGGTTGAGGTATTGCCTGAGTTTGCGCCAGAACCCTTAGGTTTATATGCGGTTTATGCCAATAGAAAACTGCTACCGCATAAGGTGAGGTGTTTTATTGATTTTATCGATGGCTACTATGGCTCACTACCTTATTGGGACCAAGCCATTATCACCAAGCAGGCACAGACGTCATAGGGCGCGCGCGCAAAACCGCATATAGATAACATAGATGCTGACGATTATCTAACTGTTGCTATCTTGGAATTGTGATAACGAAAAATACTTGTCATCATGATAATTGATAATTTTACGTAATCATCTTTGCTCCATATACTGCACTCATCGAAACAAATCATTCATCAATCATCAGAGTGTGGGCAATATTATGAAAATGAATCATGTAGGTATTATGGTCGGCGACATGGACAAAGCGGTTGAGTTTTACACTAAAGCGCTAGGTCTAAAAATCGTTATGAACAACACCAAAGCGGTGTTTTTCAAGGTAGTTGGCACTCTTTACTTAAATTTTAAGCTGCATTTCTTGTTTCAGGAGGCCGTTCAAAATTCTGTGTCAGGCTAAGTTTAAATCTCTAGCACGCTGTCTAAACGTCCTTCAAAATAAATCGCTAATTGAGATAAACAAAGGCTCCAATTGTGAATGGGCATTGTCCATTTATTCGATGCGTTCAATATGCCAGTATAAAGTAGCTTCAACAAGCTATTTTCATTAGGAAAAGCGCCTTTAGTTTTGGTTAATTTCCTAAATTGACGATGAACTGCTTCCACCGCATTGGTGGTGTAAATCACTTTTCTGATGTGCTCTGGATACTTAAAGTAGTGCGATAAATTTTGCCACTTTCGGCGCCATGATTTGATAACTAATGGGTAAGCATCCCCCCATTTAACCTCCAGCTCATCTAACGCTAACTCCGCCGCTTCCTTGCTCACAGCGCGATAAACACACTTTAAATCGGCCATGAACGCTTTCTGATTTTTCGAGGCGACATACTTCATTGAGTTGCGTATTTGATGAATAACGCACAGCTGCGTCTCTGTGTTGGGGAAGATACTGGCGATGGCTTCAGGAAACCCTGTCAGACCATCAACACAGGCGATAAGGATATCTTTTACACCGCGATTATTAAGATCGGTCAGCACAGATAACCAGTAATTAGCCCCTTCATTTTCAGATAAATGCAGGCCGAGTATTTCTTTTTTACCTTGCATATTAAGGGCTAGTAGGGTGTACACCGCCTTGCTGATATAACGCCCGTCCTCTTTGACTTTGTAATGTATCGCATCGAGCCAGACAATCGGATAATGGCTGTCTAGTGGGCGCTGTTGCCAAGCCTTAAGTTCAGGAATGAGTTTGTCTGTGATAGCGTTAATGGTCGCGTTAGAGACATTAATGCCGTACATTTCTTCGACGTGCTGATTGATGTCACGGTAGCTCATCCCCATGCTGAACATCGACAGCACTTTGCGATCGATTTCATCGGTGAGCGTGGTTTGATTCTTTTTAATCAACTGAGGCTCAAAAGAGCCATTTCTATCGCGAGGTGTGTCTAACTCAAAGCTGCCAGAGGGATGCTTAATCGTTTTAGCCATCTTACCATTCTTGCGATTAGGCTGTTCATCCTGGGCCAAATGCTGCTCAAGTTCGGCTTGCAAGGCAGCTTCGGTAAGTTGTTTAATCAATGGGCCAAGAATACTGTCTTTGCCTGTGAGGCTTTTACCGGCTTGAAGATCTTTAAGGGCTTGTTCAAAGTTAAAAGGTTGAGTCATGTGTCATTCCTGTTTTTGTACAGTTTACTGAAATGACACAGAATTATGAACACTACCTGTTTCAGTTTCAGACTCTTTTTTTGGGTTCAACACTACCTCACCGATAACGTCACAGTTCCTTATACCGTTTGGCCAGCGTTTAGGGTTTCTTGATCTTGCCTCTTCTAGTACCTCCTTACGCTTAGATAAAATCGCTTTATCTTGCATCGCATGTCGCTCACTCGGTGATACAAAATTGAGCTTACTGTGCTTATGTTTGGTATTGTACCAAGTCACAAACTCTTCTACCCATTCCCGTGCCTCGGTGATGTTTTTAAAGCCAGAGCTAGGCCATTCCGGCCGATACTTTAAGGTTCTGAATAATGCTTCGGAGTAAGGATTGTCATTGCTTACGCTTGGTCTACTTAACGAAGCGGTAACACCTAACTCTTCAAGCTTGGCTTTCATCGTCAATGACTTCATCGGAGCACCGTTATCAGAGTGCAGTACTAACGGTTTTTTGAAGCATTGCTCACGTAGCATATTGCGCTGCATTAACTCGGCCGCTAGCTCACCACATTCTCGGTCATGGACTTCATAACCCACTATCTTACGGCTATAAATATCCTCAAACATATACAGATAATAAAAGCGCCCTTTGATGACCGAGGCTAAATAAGTAATATCCCAAGACCATACTTTGTTTGGCCCATCTGCAACGTAAGCATCTGGTTTGCTTCTTTTTGTTACGCCTTGGCTTCGCCCACGCCGATTTAATTGTTCATTGGCTTTTAACACTCGATAAAAACTCGACTCTGAAGCGATATAGACCCCCTCATCAAGCAGTGTCGGCACGATTTGTGAGGGAGGTAGGCTTGCAAACCTTACCTCATTAGAGGTTGCCAATATCTGCTCTTGCTCATCATCATTAAGCTTGTTAGCAGGCGCCCGTCTTACTGCCGTAGGCCTTAAATCTGCCTGCACTTTTCCTGCTCGATACCAGCGGCGATACGTCCGTTTACTTAACTCTGCTTCAGCGCAAGCTTTGTAAAGACGCGCACCGTGGGCATAAGCTTCTTGTATTAAATCCACCAGTGTTATGCGCTTAGGCAAAGGCGTTAACTCTCCTCGCTGTCGTCCTCCCAAAGCGCATTGAGCTTTTTTCTAAGCACCAGTAAAGCCGCAGCTTCAGCGAGTGCCTTCTCCTTATAACGTAATTCTCGTTGCAGGGATTTTATTTCTGCCTTGTCTGATTTGGCTTGCTGCTTAATCGTTTTAGCTTGAACTTCACTCGTCTTAAAACCACCTAAACAATCTTGTTTCCACTGCTGAACTTGTTCTCGAAACAAGCCTTTTTCTCGGCAATATTGGCTGATTTCAGTTTCTGACATTGGTGCTGTTTCAATGAGAACTGCAAACTTAGCTTCAGCTGACCAATCATTACTGGTTAATGTTTTACCTGGCACAGGGCGACCCTCTTTTTTGGCTTTATCTCGCCAATGATACAGGGTTTGGTAGGAGATCCCCTCACTGCGAGCCACTTCCGTGACCGTCATATTGTGGGGAGGTAATAATTTCTTTAAGACAGCGTCTTTACGTTCAGGTGAATATCGTGCCATTGAGCTCTCATTGACCGCCCCCTTTATTTAATTATTGGATGATTTTAAGGGGTGACAACAATCCTGACACAGGGGGAAAGTGGTCGAAGAGCGCGAAACCGCTATCGGCAGAATGTGTATTGCCGTATTTGGTGAAGGTTTCAAAGGCTTTAAAATCGCACATTTAGTGACATCCGATGGCATCGGCGTTGAACTGTTTGAGATGAAAGATCGCGCCGAGCGTCACGAAGTCGACTTCTCGCGCCTGGGGATCTTCCACTTCTGTCTGCAAACCGATGACTTTGAAGGTGCTATCGCGCGCACTGAAGAGTATGGCGGTAAAGTGCGTATGGACATCATGCGTTACCATCCAGAAGATGATAGCAAGCCTGCGAAGATGGTGTATCTACAAGACCCGTTTGGTAACCTGTTTGAGCTTTATTCGCATACGTATCAAGAGACTTACGCCTCGGACTACGAGTAATTACTGCTTAGGCATTGATAATGCTTCGTCAGTTCGAAATTTTCGCATTGCTCGAAATAAGGAGTTTGACTGGAGTCAATTCCGTGGCGAAAAGCAGCGGCTTTTTTGTCTTACTATCGGCAGTAACGCCATAACGCTGCTAGGGGGTCTTGTCAGCGACGCAATTTATGTTGGTTTGCCTAGCTATCTAAAGCATTAAGAAAGCGACCTTTTGGTCGCTTTCTTGTTGGGTGCTGTTAATTGCTCGGGGTTGCATCTAGGATGGTTAGCTAGCAAAATCTACACTTATCGCCAGCGTGACCGAAGGCTAACCGCCTCTGGAAAAGCAAAATCAGCGCTAACAGCAAAGGCAAAAAAGGTAAAAGGGCAAATATAAATATGCAGCAAGGATTTCCCATTACGGTAGCGGCCGATGGCCAATTTTCCAGTTCGCTTAACCCCTTGTTGACCCAGCTGGAGATGTGGTTAAATTTTCAGGCGCTAAAAGCGGATTGGTACAGTAATGAAGATTTCATCTTGTCTTTCGATTTTACCTTAGTGAGATCCTTAGCAGAGAAAGCCGAGCATTTGACAAGCGCACAGGCGGATACACAAGCGAGCGCACAGGCGGACACACAGGTGAAGAATGAAAACGCTGAAGAAAGCCCTGCGGCCGATCTTGAAAAGCGTTGGAGAGTTGAATCGGGTTATGCCTACCTGTATGACAGTAGCAAGTTAACGACCACGGCTTTTATCGCTGTTGATGATTTGCTTGAGGACGGCGTTGGTATAGAGCAGGGAATAAAGGCGAGACTAGTTGCAGTGGCTAATGCGGTGGGACTCAAGCATGACCTCATAGCTTTGTCTGAGTAATGGCTACTTAACCTCGATAATGCTTCGTTGAACCTCGGCTCTAGTCCTCATTGACACCAGTCAACTCCGGGCTAAAGCCTTGTATTTGCAGCAGCGGAACCGTTTGTGTAAAGAGCGGTTCCGCCAGCAACGTAATTATTGACTCATTTTATATTAAAACTTTTCTACTGGAGCGTTAGCTAGAGCAGGGATAACATTCTTAACTTTGCCATCTTTTAGGTACTCGGGGTGGTACTTGCCAACTGGTAGTGTCGTTACTGCATTAGCATGTACACGTCTTGCTACTGGAACGTAATCAGTGGCTGCCGTTGATATTGCCGTTATGATTATATCTGCAATCAGATTACCAGAAGAGCCAGAAGTATCTAATACGAATGTATTTTTGTATGACCATAAAACGTTATTTGTTTCTGCTGAAACCAGTATGTACTCCATGCCCACAGTAACATTACCAGAAACAACCAGATAGTTAGTTTCCCAAGATGTCAGCTTGATAAAGAGTACGGATTCTGCTCCAAATTTGTCTTTATAGGTTGAGAAAGGAATTCCTTTTAGCTGTGTGCCATCAATAATACCAGCTTCTTTGAAAATATTGCTCACAATTGGCACAGGAAGGACATAATAGCCTTTATCTGCCAGAGGTTGAGCAACCGTCGCGTTTAGGAAGTCGGGAGCTTCGGCGGCAGTTGTTTCATTGATAACAGGGACGATGAGCATGGTTTGACGATTAACGTCTGAATACATATCGGGAAATGCTACTTCTTTAGTCGTTGTTGTGACACAACCAGACATAAGGAAAGCAATAGTAATTGAAATTAGTAAGCGCATGTTTATTCCTATTCCTATTTCTGATCTGAAATTAAACGTTCAATAAAACCTTTTGACTCTGGGTACAATTCGGCCTCCTCACGGTAATAAGCAATGCTGCTTTCGCTATCTCCACGTTTTGCTGTTATGTAACCAATTTCAGCGTAAATCCCCGGAGGTACTTTCAGACCTTTTACCTTTGACTTATCAATAATATTATTTAATTCATTGAGATGGTTTGTGATACTTTGTTCTGATGGAGCCTTAATATATTCATAATAGGTCTCTGAGTAGTTTCCCCAGTAATATCCACTTTCGGTTACCGAAGCACAGCCTACAAACATAAATGCCGAGGCAAGTATTAAAAAGTATCTTATTTTTGTTAGCATTAGTTATTTTTTCCTTTTAGATTCGTATAGTTCTTACTTGGCCATCAGCTAGGTAAATTTCTTTCGAGTAAAGAACTTTACCAGTAGGATTCTTGATCGTTAGTTTATGAGACCCTTTATCCAATTTTATTTCCAAAATCTGGCGGTTTTCATCTGCTGCATCTGCAGCGCCCGCAATACCCGTCGCATAGGGAGTTAAGTCTTTGCCTTTAATGATATGGTTATTGATTACTGAGACAGTAATCGAGTTTCCAACTAACACGTCGGCAATGATGACAACCTTTTGTTCATGCTCTAAACCCGTTGCATTTCGCTGCACATTAGATCCACATGCAATTAGAAATACACTTAAAAATAGGAATGTTATAGTTCTCATGAAAGTCTCTTTTTATTTATCAGAAAGGTAATATTTTGATAGGTCTGAACTAATTGACCCTTCAACGATATCTACGAAAGCTATTTGTTCAAATTCGTCATTTCCATATGTTGATAGTACTTTAACTTTACCGACTTCCCTCCCTGGTAAAGATATTACGCCACCAGTTTGTGGGTTTTTTACTTGCTTACCATTTTCGTAAACAATTAACTCGAGGCCTTCTGAAAGGCCCTGTGCTTCGCCACCAGAAATTATAAAGGTGCCATCGTCATTTGATAGGAAATATGATTTCCAAGGTTTGGCCGTCATCTTTTCGACTAGGTTACTGATCATTTGAGAAATTGCCTGCGACAACGCTTTATCCGTTAGGCTTTGATCAAATGCTGCGGATGTTCCTGTTCCCAGAGTCTTCTTCGTTTCTGTGCTTGCTTCACCTGCACCTTCTACAGAACTAATTATTCTTCCTGTTGTGACATCAACTAAGCGAACGTTAACTTTTGTATACGCCTTCTGTATTTTTGACTGAGAGAATATACCTGTAGTGCTCTCTGCTGAGCGGCCAAATTCACTTACAGAACCGACTATTAAGTATTCTACTGAAACGCCACTATCACTTATGCCTTTTAATATATTCTCTGAATTGACTTCATTACTGTCAATGCGTTCAAACATCATAAATTTATTAGTGTCAGCGAGACGTGCACTTAGAATATCAGCCGCTTGCTTGCCAATTCGATTGCTAGAACTATCGACTAGGAAGCTATTCGCAGCTTGCGTTTCATTTGAAAATCTTGCAATTGCTACTTTACGCTTGAGAAACGTTTGAGCTGAATTTGGCTGTACGTTTGTTTTTTCTGATGTTGCATCTAAACCTGATGCAAATGTTGGCGTATGTAGGCAACAAAGTGCCACCAATGCCAATGTTAAAATATTTTTTTTCTTCATTTTTTTCTCTTTTGGTTTTCAATTTTTGGTGCTTAATTAAAATAATTTAAGTTAATGTAAACTTTCAAAATATATAACATCCATATAAAATATTTGTTTATAAATTAGAAATACGTTGAAGAAAGCTAAGCGGAGGGGCGTTGAGTCGCTGTTTGCTAGCGGCTTGTGTTGATAAGCGCTGGGCGGTGTGACTCTTGAGCTATTGCTTCTTCCTTGACTCTTGCTTAGTTTGTACTGCTATTTCTGCTGGTATAAGCAGCCCGCATTCCATTAGTTTTATCGACACTAACCTACTATTAACATCGTTTCCAATACTTACTTCAAACTTTTACTGCTAGTTCCCCATTAAAAAGAGTGGCTTGTATCACTCATTACTCTTTCTTGTGAGGTTAGTTGTTATTTCAAAGCGTCGGTCTTTTAAAAAGTTACCCAGAATTCAACTGCGAAGTGTTGGCATCTATTGATGAATACTAACTTTCTCGGCTAGCAGTTATGAATGGGATCGCTTCTACTTCGGGTTGTGGACTTATTGTCTGAATTCGGGATTGAATGACTGTGCGAACCGTTTCAATGTGATAACTGCGTTTAGCGTCGAATCGAAGGAGAGGAAGGTCAGCGGTTTGGCAGACGTCTTCGACCAGTTGGTCGCGTTGTAAAGTTTTGGTTTGCTTGTGGCTCTTGTCATCGAGTTCTATGGCTGCGACCACGGCTAGGGTTTGTTTGTCGCATAGTACGTAGTCGAAGTGTTTGCTGCTGATTTTGTTGAAAGCAATTTGCCAATGTTTGCGGGTCATGCCCTTTTCTGGCGTAAGCACATCGGCGATGCGAACCTTGCCAAGTATTCGATATTGGTCACCTACGGCTTGGTCGAGTATGCCAAGGAAGGAGCGTTCTGCTGGAGTGAATAAGACTTTTTGTTTGCGGTAGCGGTAGCTGTCATCCCTTGACGGCTTGAGTAGTAGCATCAGTAACCGGATAAAAACGATCCCGACTAATGCAATGATTAATGGGTATAAGTTACTTAACGTCATGAAACTTCCTTGTTCTTTAAGTCCGTGGCTTGGCAACTAAAGTGAGCCAGTGCAAACGCGATATCGATTTACGCTGCCTCACATCGTATTTGTCTTACTTTTACTTTCACATAGCCGTTTGGTTTGCTGAATCTACCTGCATCCAATCGACGGTGACGCCGGCTTGCTCAAACATATCTTGGCTGACTTTAATTTTGTCGCCCCAGCGCGACAGAAAGTCTTCGCTGGGCTGTGGGCTATGCACGGCGCGCAGTCCGGTTTGGATGATTTTGGCGGCGCAGTTAGGGCAGGGGAAGTGGGTCACCCAGATCTCGCAGCTGCTAAGGTCGCGCTTGGCGTGGAGAATGGCGTTCTCTTCGGCGTGCAGAGTTTTAAGCAGTTTCATCTCACGGTTATCGGTTTCGGCGCTGTCTGAGATGCCGTGGGGATAGCCGTTAAAACCTAAAGAGACGATGCGATTGTTTTCGGTGATCACTGCGCCCACTTGGGTGGAGGGATCTTTACTCCAAGATGCTACGAGCTCGGCCATCTGTAAAAAACGTATTGCCCATTTTGTCATCATCGAGTTGGAGCTCCTATTTTATAGTGCTGAATGTATTAATTTATCTAGGGGCTATTCTCTATGGCGAACAGTGATAAATCAACTACCATTTAGCGCCTTAATAGCATAACCGAGTCAATAGCGATTGGCTTTGGGTATTGCGGCTGCGACGCATTATTTGGGCTCGGTAAGCGTTACCCTGCTACCTAAACCAGTTATCTAAACAGAAAGGCTTTGAGTTAACCATTTGCTGTGGTCAGAATGAAAAAAGCGACCTCTTGGGTCGCTTTGGGTTTGAGTCGTTTTAAGCTTGAGTCGCTTTGGGCTTGGGCTGCAAGGTTTTTTAGCCTTGCACTGCTTGACGCTTAGCGGTCGAGGTTCATCACCTTAGTCCACGCGGCGACAAAGTCATCGACAAATTTTTGCTTTGACGTATCAAAGGCATACACTTCGGCGACGGCTCGCAGCTCAGAGTTGGAACCAAAGATTAAATCGACAGAGGTGGCGGTCCATTTCTTGTTGCCCGATTGGCGGTCAAAGCCGTCATAAATACCGTCGGTTGACGATTTTTGCCACACGGTAGACATGTCGAGCAAATTGACGAAAAAGTCATTGTTTAACTTGCCCGGTGTGTTGGTTAATACGCCATAGGGCAGTCCCTGATAGTTTGCATTAAGGGCGCGTAATCCGCCGACTAACACCGTCATTTCTGGCACGCTAAGATCAAGCTGATCGGCTTTATCGACTAACATTTCAACTGGCGACTGGTAACTTAACTCGCTGTTGAAGTAGTTTCTAAAGCCATCCGATGTAAGTTCGAGTAACTTAAATGAATTAACATCTGTCATCGCTTGGGTGGCATCGCCTCGACCCGCGTTAAAGGGCACGGTGACATTGTAACCTGCCTCTTTAGCCGCTTTTTCAATGGCCGCTGCGCCACCTAATACGATTAAGTCGGCTAGAGAGACTTGGCTTTTATTCTTAGTCCCTTTGTTAAAGTCATCTTGGATCCCTTTGAGTGTTGTGATCACTTTAGCGGTTTCTGCCGGGTTATTGACTTGCCAGTCTTTTTGCGGCGATAGGGCGATACGTGCGCCATTGGCACCGCCGCGCATGTCGGTATCGCGGTAGCTGGCAGCCGATCCCCAGGCAACGCGGACTAACTCAGGTATGGTTAAACCAGAGGCTAAGATGGTTTTCTTCAGCGCCTTAACGTCGTTGTCATCGATATTTGATGCTGTTTTATTATCGATAGGATCTTGCCAAATTAAAGTCTCGGCAGGCACTTCGTTGCCCAAAAAGTTAACTGATGGCCCCATATCTCGGTGAGTAAGCTTGTACCACGCCTTAGCAAACGCTAAGCGGTACGCTTCGGGATCGTCTAAAAAGCGCTGGGCAATTTTTTTATACTCAGCATCATACTTTAATGCTAAGTCGGCGGTGGTCATGACAGGCGGGTTATATTTGCCTTTTACATGGGCGTCTGGCACAGCTTGGTGTAATGACTTATCCGTTGGCACCCACTGGATTGCTCCGGCTGGGCTGCGAGTTTGTTGCCATTCAAAGTTCAATAAGTTGCTTAAATACAAGGAGGTCCACTGGGTTGGCGATTGAGACCACGCCCCTTCTAAACCACTGGTGATGGTGTCTTCTGAGTGGCCTTTACCGCATCGGTTTTTCCAGCCAAGGCCTTGCTCTTCAATACCGGCTGCGGCGGGTTCTGGGCCCATACAATCTTTAGGTTTATGGGCGCCGTGCATTTTACCAAAGGTGTGGCCGCCAGCAATTAAGGCGACGGTCTCTTCGTCGTTCATGGCCATACGTTGAAAGGCCACGCGAATGTTTTTGGCAGAGCCGAGCGGATCGGGCACGCCTTTAGGGCCTTCAGGGTTAACGTAGATTAACCCCATGTGGGTAGCGCCTAATGGGCGTAGTAGTTGGCCGTCACGATCTTCACGATCGCTTGCTAGCATCTCAACTTCTGGCCCCCAATACACCATGTCGGGTTCCCAGTCATCGGCCCGTCCACCGGCAAAGCCGTAGGTTTTAAAGCCCATGTTTTCAAGCGATACATTACCGGCTAATACAATTAAATCTGACCAAGACAGGGCTTCGCCGTACTTCATTTTAACAGGCCAAAGTAAGCGGCGCGCTTTGTCTAAATTGCCGTTATCTGGCCAGCTGTTTAACGGCTCAAAACGTTGCTGGCCTCCACCAGCACCACCGCGCCCGTCAAGGGTACGGTAGGTGCCTGCGCTGTGCCATGTCATGCGGATAAAAAACGGACCATAGTTGCCAAAGTCGGCTGGCCACCAATCTTGTGAGCTGGTGAGTAGGGCATTAATGTCGAGTTTGACCTGCTTAAGATCTAGGCCGTTAAATGCCTTGGCATAATCAAAATCGGCACCATAGGGGTTAGAGCGCTTATCGTGATCCCGTAGCGCTGAGAGATCAAGTTGATTGGGCCACCAAAATTGATTGGATTTAGCTTGATTGGCCACTGCCGCCCCGGTGCCAGTGGCGCCCTGAGGCTTAGTCATTTGTGGCTTGTCTTGGGGATTTGCGTAAGCTGAAGCGGATATCAGCAGCATGCTGATAACGCCTGCTAATGCTTGTTTCGTCAGTTGTGTTGCTTTCATTGCTCTCTTCCTTAATGTTGATCCATCATCGCTTCTTGCGAAGGTGTTTCGCTGTGCTAAAGCACAAGCCCTAAATTCGCTAATAACAAGCTTATTAAGCGATTTAGGTGAGCGGCTGTCGCACTGGGTTTTGGTTGAATTTTATTCGCCGAGAGTAAAGTATAGGTAAGGATTTAAAAGGCATGGACGAATAAAATCGATTTATCTAATCTAAAAAAATGATGAAGCTAATTAACTAAGGGTGAGTCAATAGCGCATGGTTTAATTAGGGAGGAAAGTCGCCGAGTTCTGGCTCATGTTAAGTGATGCTGGCGATCAGGCTGCGCGATTTGGCAGCGACTTAGCATCACGCCTTACTGCTTTGAGTTGGTTTGTGGTGGGCTGTGGTTATAACCTGCAACAGGGGACAGGCCTAAGCGGACTGTGGATACTTATGGAAGTGGAGTGTGGTCTGTGAGCGAGCTTTATCATCCTGTAACCATCTGAGGCTATGGTGATTGACTAGGTATCTGGATGTCTTTAAGGCATAAGGTCGATACCAAGTCCGTATTAATTAAAGTGCTTTTGGCTTGTGTCGTCGGTTACGGCGCTAATTGGCACACTTTTAGTGCACGTTTGATAGTTTTTGGGGGTGCAAAACTTTATTGGCGTGTAGATCACTTCGTCATATTGTTGTTTTGTGACAATTTTATGCAGTGTGAGTAACGCTTCGCGTCCCATTGCATAGGGGTTTTGGCCAATATTTATATGAGCCAGATGCTCTTGTAACATGGTTAACTGCGGCGTCCCTGCGTCAGTAATAATAATGATCACCTCCTTGTTATCAATTTTATCTTTGAAGGGAGTGATCATGCTGCGGTAAAGGTCGACATTATTTTGCGGCCAGCCTCCAACAGCAATAAAGGAGTCGGCTTTTATGGGCTTACCTTTCATAACTGATTCCATCTGTTTAACGGCCTGAGTCAGCTGGTCAAAATTCAAAAAAGGCTCGCGCACCTCAGTCCATCCACGATCGTTTTTGAGTAACTGCCCTGGAGGGGTGTCATATGTTTTGCCCGATAGCGCCGAACGTATGCCCATAATTCTCTGATTCAAATTGGGCGAGTCTGGCCGTCCCGTTTGAATCACCAGAGTTCCACCCTCGGGGCGAAGTTTTTTCAACTCTTCGCCTAAGGCTCTACCAAGTTCAATATTGTCTGTACCTATATAGGCTAAACGCAAATTGTTGTGCTTGTTTTGGGTAGGGGCGTCAAAATCAGAGTCATAGGTGATAATAGGGATGCCAGCTTTTTTCGCTTTCTGTAAGCTATTTTCTGCGAGAAATTTAGATTGCGTCACCGCTACTGCAATACCGTCTACGCCCTCATCGATCAGCTGTTCTATAATGCGATCTTGCATTCTTACACTGGCGACTTCAGGCCCTCGATATATGCATTCCACGCCTTCTATTTGGGCGGCAGCCTCTTTACAGCCATTGCCACTTTGATCAAAAAAAGTGCTGTAAAACTTGGGGACAACAGCAAACCTTAGGTCTTTTCCGCTCACTGAAAATATGGGCAATAGGGCCAATGCGATAAATATTACAAGTGCTCTTGCCACACGTCCTCCTAGAACGAATAAAAACATGAAATAAACTTTAGTGTTACATTTGAAACTAAATGTAGCAAAGTCATCCAGTTAAAGATAGATGTCATTACATTTGATGGACATAATTGAGGGCGTAATCAACTTCTCTTGCTTGATGTAATATTAACCAAAATGAGTGAAATTATGATGGCAGTGGCTAACGTTATGGGGTTGTCTACTAGGCTAATGCATATCTTGCCTAGTGGCATGAGGCTTGGACCCAATGGGGCTAACGTTATCGGGACATTAAGTGAGGGGGACATTAAGTGAGGTGTAGGGGCGCGCATCGCCTAGATTGATTATGCTCAGGTGCGATGGGTTGATATGTTTAGTTGAGTTTTTATTGGCGCTATTTTTTGGCTGGAGGTTTAAGCTGGGGTTTTAATTAGTGCTAGGGTGACTGTGATGGGTAAGGCCGCATATTTTGCAGCCTTACTCTTACGTTTAACCCCGGTTTTATCGAGTTATCTTAACGATAAAAAGCTTCCACAGTGCCTTTTACGGTCAACAATAGTGGTTGGCCGCGACGGTCTAAGGATTTTGACGGGATTTTTACCCAACCTTCGCTGATGCAATACTCTTCTACATCGAAACGCTCTTTACCGTTAACACGAATGCCGATGTCGTGTTCGAATATCTCTGCCACATGGTGTGGGCTACGAGGATTAACGGAAAGGCGATCCGGTAAGGCGGGTTGTGCTGCTGGTGTGGCTGGTGTGTTAGTGTCGTTCATGGTCGTTGTCTGTAATGAATAAAACGTGCGCTATTGTAGGCAATACTGGCCCTTTGCTCAAGAAATTAACCTAGCAATATTAGGGTTAAATGTGTGATCCGTGACGTCATAGGGCTTAGCGTTAAGGGCACAGCGGTGGATTTTACCTAGGGGTTGAGCCGCACATCACAGCGGTTAGTTAGCCACAACTCATGCTTGGTCATCACCTTGCTGAACATGTTGCTTTGTAGATAATCAGTTAACCATTGGCGAACGTGTGGGTAGGGCGACTGCAGATACCATTGGCGCTCGACGCGGGCAAATTGGCGAATAAACGGCAGCAAGGCGATGTCGGCTAGGCTTTCTCTGTCGGCCATCAGGTATTGATGCTGGGTTAATAGTTGCTCTAATTGACTGATGTAGACTTCACAGGCTTCGCGGCACGCGATGATATTGGTTTCGCTGTAACGCTTAGCACATTTGTAGTTCTCTAGGCAGGGCTTAAACTTGTTATCAAAGCGATAGATTAAAGTTTGCATGTCAGCGAGCATCTCATCATCCCCTGTGAACAGCAGATCGTCTGGGTCATTCATGCTCAGTGCCCACAACATCACCTCAAGGCTTTCTTCTATCACAGTGCCGTTTGGGGTGATTAACACTGGCACTGTGCCCTTAGGCGATGCCGCTAACATTTCAGCGGGTTTATCTTTTAATATAATGTCTCGCAGCAAAACTGGCAGCTGGGATTTATAAATCGCGATTCTCGCCCGCATGGCGAAGGGACAATTTCTTAGCGAATAGATAATAGGTAAGCTACTATTTTTATTCATTTTAAACGCTATCTCTTGATCACTTATTTACGGATTTACTAATACTTGATCTACTTTAACCATATTCATCGGCAAAATATACGCGTACCATTCCCCCTTTTAACGTTAACTGAGACTCGCTAAAGTGATGAAACCCAAGATTGAATTATTAGCCCCAGGTGGTGATGTGCAGGCCATAAAAGCGGCCATTATTGCCGGTGCTGATGCTGTGTATTGCGGCCTAGATACCTTTAACGCCCGTAATCGCGCCGCTAATATTTCATTCGATCAACTTGTGGGGATCATCAGACTTGCCCATCAATACGATTGTCAAATTTTCTTAACCCTCAATATTGTTATCTTAGAGCAAGAATTTAAAACCTTATTTAACTTATTGAATAAGTTAGTCAACACCACCTTAGATGGGGTGATAGTGCAAGACATGGGCTTGCTTTATGTGTTGCGTCACTACTTTCCGACCCTTGATATCCATGCATCGACTCAGCTAACCACCCATAATGCGGGGCAAATTCCGTTTTTAAAAAAACTCGGTGTCAGCCGGGTGAACTTATCGCGCGAGCTTAATTTACGCGAGATAACGGCGCTCGCCAAAGTCGGCCAAGAGCATGACACCTTATTAGAGGTGTTTGTGCATGGGTCATTATGCGTGGCGTTTTCGGGTTTATGTTATTCAACCTCGGCCAGCGCGGGTAACTCGGGTAACCGTGGCCGTTGCAGTCAAGCGTGCCGTGAAGAGTATGAAACTACCGAGTCGGGTCATAATTTTCCATTAAATATTAAAGACAATTCGGCATTTTTTGATTTACCTGCCTTGATTGAAGCTGGTGTGTACTCCTTTAAAGTGGAAGGGCGCATTAAAGGCGCTAGCTATGTGCATACGGTGATCGATAGTTTTCGCAAGCAGATTGACGGCTATGTGGCAACCGGCGAGCTGACTCAAGATGGCGAGCGCTTATATAAGGTGTTTAACCGCGACTTTACCAATGCGTTTTTACGGGGCGATTTAAACCAGTCGATGTTTATTGATAACCCACGTGATAACTCTAACAATCACTTGGTGGATAAACTCAAAGCCGAAAAAGGCGAGTCTATCTCTGTGGTACAAATTCACTCGGCTCAGCAGCAACTGCAAGTGGATAAACAGCAGATCACCAGTTCAGTTGATGAAAAAATTGCGCATTTGAGTATCGAAAAAACCAAGCTTAGCTTGAGCTTTGCCAGTGAGCTAGATGAGCCGCTGCGGTTAACGGTTGTGACTGAGCAAAGTGATAGCCTGTTGCCCGGGCAAGCGGTTAAAACCGACAGTCAAGTCTTCACCTCTAGCAGTGTAATGATACCGAGCGAGGAGTTAAGCGTTGATAGGCAAGCGATTGAAAAGCGTTTCAAAAGCATTAATAACGCTAACTATGAACTCGTCGAGCTTGACACTCAGCAGCTAACCGATGGTTTAAGCATTCCGTTTCGTGAGATAACCACTCTAAAAAATGAGCTACTTAGCTACTTAAATGCAGGGGTTGCTATGATTGCACATGTGCAGCCGCCTAAACTTGAGCACCATCCTAAAGCCGATGAGCCGCTTGGGCTGTCGATGCTTATCTGTGATGAAGCCGATGTGGCATTGGCCGATGTGACCGATGGCGATATCTATTTTAAGCTGCCCGATGCTTACAAGCGTGGCTGCACCAAGTATGTCGACTTCTTGCTGCAAAACCCACGGCTTATTCCTTGGTTTCCGCCCGTGTTAATCGGCAAAGATTTTGATGTGGCGCTGAATATTTTGCAACAAGTGAAGCCTAAGCTGATTGTCACCAACAATACAGGTATTGCGTATCATGCCGAGCAGTTGGGGATTCAATGGACTGCGGGGCCATTTTTAAATACCACCAACTCTTACGCCTTGCTGGCACTTAAGCAAGGGGCGGCCTGCAGCGGCGCCTTTATTTCTAACGAGATAAACCGGCAGCAAATTAAGCAGATAGCCAGACCGAAAGACTTTAAGCTGCTTTACAGCATTTATCATCCCATTTTGTTGATGGCTAGCCGTCAGTGTTTTTTCCAGCAGAGTGTGGGGTGTGAAAAGCCACGCATCGATAACGGTTGTATGTTGTCGTGCGATAAATCGACCAGTATTAAAAACCTCAAAGGTGACTCTTTTGCCATCGACAAGCAAAAAGCAGGTTACCCAAGCATTTATAACCAAGATCAGTTTTTAAATACCGACATCATTAACGACCTTAGTGATAAGTTTGATGGCTTTATGATTGATTTGACCAATATTGGCGCAGGCGACAGAGTATCTCCTGATAAGGTTGAGCTCATTAAACAGTTTCAAGCCCTGCTCGATGGCCAAAGTGAAGCCAGCGCGAAGCTGTCGCGCTTAGTGCCCGAGTCAACACTCCTGCAATACCAAAACGGGTTGTAAATTGAGGGGGTAACCTGATGTCGTACTTTAACCGCTCGCGTCAACGGCGCCTTTACTTGATTTACAAGTAAGCCGTTATGGATAAGCAGATCAGCATACCGCTTCCGGCGCTCATCCATCGGATTGGCAGGGAAGCGGCCAACAAGGCGCAAGCGGTTGCTAAGCAATATGGTTGCGAGCTAAAGCGTGTGCGCCGCTCCAGAAATTGGCAGTTGCGTGGCGATGCCATTGATATTCAATCGCTGGCATCGCAATTACACGTATCTGAGTGTGCTGAGTTATCTTACCTTGTGCAAAAAATTACCACAGCCTTACAGCAACACGCTGACAAGCTAGAACCTTTGCAGGTTAAGCTTGCTCGCCTCATTAAGGGTAACCCTAGCATCACCTTGAATGAGTTGATGCATCTCACCCAATGTTCTCTTACTGAAGCCAGGCGGGCGCGCTTTGACGTCGACGCTTGGTAGCGTGAGCCTTCAATATCCCTCTTGAGGTATTGGTCTGGCACATATCCGCCATCGCTGAAAGTACATGGTTTGAGTCTTGGCTATGATCCGTTTGGGCTTAGCAGCTATTCATACATTAAGCATGCATTAGCTTAGGTATTAGTCATCCGCTGTCGGAGTGGCCTGACTATACTCCTTGTGACACCAGCAAAATTAAGTCTCTGCAGCGCTGCGGCTGCGCTTAATCACCGCCACATGTACCCGCGATGAAACGATAGTAAGGATAAAATTATGAACGACAAGAAACTGTATCAACAGAAAATGCAGGCTCAGTTAGATGAGTGGCAAGCCGACATAGATAAGCTTAAAGCGCAGGCCGCCAAAGCCAGTGCCGACGCTCAGCTAGAAATGAACAAGCAGATTAAGTCACTAGAAAACCATCTCGACGAGGGCAAGCAGAAGTTAGTGCAGTTTGCTAAGGCCAGTGAGGAGGCTTGGGAGTTGAGTAAGCAAAAAATTGAAGCCACTTGGGATACGTTTACTTCTGAGTTTCACCGCGCCACGAAAAAATTTAAAGACTAGGTAGCGCCGAACCGCTATTTCCGCTGCAGATAACGGCCACCCTTGTGCGTGGCCAATTATGCCCATCGATTCAGCCCTGCTATTTACGACTCTTGTGTGAGTTATCTATCGCGATATTAAAGGAAAGCTTAATTGCGCAATATTTGTTAGCTTGGAGGCTAAGTTACCGATTTAGTTAAAGGAAAAGCTAGGCATGGATGAGCATATCGTTATTTTAGTTATCGCAATGATTGTCTTGTTATACGGTTATATTTCTAAGGGGTTATCTCGCCTCAATATCTCAGGCCCCATGGTGTTTACTGGGCTGGGGCTATTACTCTCGCCGTTAGGATTGCATATTACTCAGGTCGAAATCGATGCTGAGTTTGTCACTGTGATTGTGGAAATTGCCTTGGTGTTAGTACTGTTTGCCGATGCTGCCTTGCTTGATCTTAAGTTGCTGCGCCGCTCATGGAAAATTCCGGCTAGATTACTGTTTATTGGCTTGCCAATCACTGTGGTTGCCGGCACCGCTGCGGCGTGGTGGATTTTCCCCGATGAGCCTATGACCTCGCTGATTTTATTGGCTCTATTGCTTACGCCAACAGATGCGGCGCTGGGTAAAGCCGTGGTGTCCGATCCTAACGTCCCTATGTGGGTTCGCTCTAGCATTAATGTGGAAAGTGGGCTCAATGACGGCATTATTTTTCCTATGTTATTGACGGTAGTGGCCTTGATGTTAAGCGATGCTGGCACTCCTCAACAGCAGCACTGGATAGTCTATGTTGGTCAGCAAATATGTGTAGGGGCAATAGTGGGCGCTTTGGTGGGGTATGTAGGCACTAAGCTATTGGTGTGGGTCGATAACAGAAATCTTGCTGAGGCCAGCTATCAAAATTTAATTCCCATCGCTTTAGCTATCATGGCTTTCTACCTTGCAGAAACGCTATCGGGTAACGGTTTTATTGCGGCTTTTTTTGCTGGCTTATATGCTGGCAACACCTACGAAAAAACACGCAGTCACATTGAGGATTTTACCGAGAGTGAGGGAGAGTTATTTGTACTCATTAGCTTCTTCGTTTTTGGTCTTGCGTTTGTGCCTTTGACCCTCGCTTATATTAGTTGGGAGGTGGTGCTGTATGCTCTATTGAGTTTGACCGTGCTACGCATAGTACCTGTGGTGATATCCCTTATCGGCACGCAGTTAGACCTATCGACTAAGTTATTTATTGGCTGGTTTGGCCCGCGTGGTATCGCTTCTATTTTATATGTGTTGATCGTGGTACATGAGATAGGCAGCATGCAGGGATTTGAAACTTTATATGCAGTGGTGACCGTCACTGTGCTGTTGAGTATTTTGGCCCATGGTTTGAGTGCCCAGCCGCTTGCTCATCGTTATGGGCGGCAACATCTTGAAAAACAAGGTTCTTCATCTTCACCCTTACAGGATAAATAATGGAGGATAATCTGCGATTGCTGTGTTAGCCTGACCCCAAAAAATGGAGTCAACAGATGCAAAAAACGCTTATAGTTTCAACACTTATGTTACTTGGTGCCTGCACCACACCCGCCGCTAAACAAGCCGATATTGTTATCGACAATGCCAATATCATAGATGTGAAAACCGGTCTGGTTGACGCATCACAGTCGCTGGCGATTCGAGATGGCCTTATTATTGAGCGCAGCAGTGCTCCCCTTAATAACCGTTATAGCGCGGCGCAGTATATCGATGCCAAAAACCAATACCTGATGCCCGGACTGTGGGACATGCATGTTCATTTTGGTGGTGGCGAAGCGTTGATTGAAGAAAACAAGCAGCTGTTACCTCTGTATTTGGCTTACGGGGTAACCACTGTGCGAGACGCCGCTGCAGACTTAAGTGAGTCGGTGTTAGCTTGGCGTGCACAGGTTAATGCCAGGGAGCTCGTTGGCCCAACCATTTATACCTCTGGCCCTAAACTTGAGGGTAAAGATTCGATTTGGCCCGGCGATCTGGAAGTGGAAACCACGGCTGAGATGAATGCCGCCATTGATAAACTTGATGCCATGGACGTCGACTTTATTAAGATCACCGACAGCGCGCTCACCCCCAGAGCTTTATTTACAGGCGGTGAAAGAGGTGAAAAAGCGCGGTTATCAAATCTCTGGGCATATTCCCTTTTCGCTATCGGTGACCGATGTGTCGTACGCGGGCTTAGATGCCATTGAGCATATGACCTATCTGTTAAAGGCGGCGGCCAAAAATGAAGCTGAGATCTCGGCGAAAGTCGCCTCTGGCGAGCTCAGTTATAGCAAGGCACTGCCCATAGCGACGCAAAATTTCGACCAACAAACCGCGTTAAGCAAATATGTGGTGCTGGCCAGCAACGATACGGCTGTGGTTCCGACATTAGTTGGCAACCAAATTACCACCTATATTGATGAAGATAATCATCAAGATGATGAGTTTTTAAATTATATCGGTAAGGGGCTAAAGCAAACGTATCAGTGGCGGGTGGAGCGAGCCAATAAGGACAATGCAGCGCAAATTGAGCAGCGTAAAGCGCGTTACATTAAAACCGGGCAGCTATTACCACTAGTGCAGCAGGCGGGCGTCTCGATTATTGCGGGTACCGATGCAGGCTTTTTAAACTCTTATATCTACCCGGGTTTATCGCTACATCAAGAGCTAGCTATCTATAGTGATTTTGGGCTGACGCCGCTGCAAACCTTGCAGTCAGCAACCTTAGCTGGGCCGAAATTTTTAGGTAAAAGCGAGCAGTTTGGTGAGTTAACTCATGGCAAGGTCGCCGATATTATTTTCTTGGCCGATAACCCGTTAACCGATATCCGCAATACCCTAAAAATTGAAGGGGTGATTTCGCATAATCAGTTTTATGATCAACAAGATCTTGAGCAATTAAAAGCCAATGCCAAGCAGTTTGTGCAGTCGCAACTGTAAACCGTAGAAGGGCAAATCGATTAAGTGCGCCTTGAGTATCAGAAAAGGGCTATTGCCCTTTTCTTGATACGCTGTTTTAAGATGGTGAGCTTAACGATATTTTCATTGAATGAACGGCACTTCTGCAATGAAAGTGCCGTTAATGCCCCTTAATGAGAGCGGCGTTGATTAAATACTCGCTGTTCAACAACAGTGGTGGAGATGTCATTCCCACCACCATCATCAACGAGCGACTCTTGCTTACTACAGGGTTTTGAACTGGCGAACATTGTGCTCTAATGTTTTTGCCAGATCTTCAAGCTGCTGACTTGCTTGGGTGATTTTACTGGCTTGCTCCTCTGCCTGTAACGCGGAGTGGGTTATCTGGCTAAAGTTACGATTGATTTCAGAGGCAACCACAGATTGCTCTTCTGCCGCCGTGGCGATTTGGGTGTTCATGTCGCTGATTTGGGTGACCGAAAGATTAATCGCCGTCAGTGATTCACCTGCCGACTTGGCTTGCTCGACACTGATCTCAGCCTGTTGTGTGCCTTGATTCATCACCTCTACCGCATTCATCGAGTTGCCTTGCATCTTTTCAATGACCGCTTGAATTTGGCCGGTCGACTCTTGAGTGCGGTGAGCAAGATTGCGCACTTCATCAGCCACCACGGCAAAACCACGACCCTGCTCACCCGCTCTGGCGGCTTCAATGGCTGCGTTTAATGCCAATAAGTTGGTTTGCTCGGCAATGCCTTGAATCACTTCTAACACAGTCTCAATCTGACGGCTGTCTTGCGACAGATTATTGATCACCTCTGCGGCCTCACTGACTTTATCGGCAAGTGCATTGATGCTCGACTGGGTTTTACTGACTTCGTTTTGCCCGGCGGTAAATTCGTTCATGGCGGTTTGAGCTAGGCTGGCGGCATCACTAGTGTGGCTGGCGACTTCTGATACCGTCGATGACATCTGGTTGATAGCCGTCGCGCCTTGTTCGGTAGCCGTTTTTTGGTTAACGATCAACTCTTCGTTATATTTTGCTGTTAGCAATAATTCGTTAGAGGCACTGAGCAGCTCATTAGCCGCTGCTATCGAATTTTTGGTGAAACCCGACATATGGTCGGTTAAGTCTTGTAACGCACTTAAAATACTATTGGGGGTATGAAACTTAACCTGAGTGGTTAAATCACCCGATGCAATCTCTTTGATAACCAAAGCGGCATATTCAGGCTCGCCACCCACCAGTCGTTTTAGGCGGTTAACGGTACTGACCGCCACAATAGAGCCGATGACGATAGCTATTGCTGTAACCGCCAGCATGATCCATTGAAAGCTATTGGTTTGTTCTCGCGCTGCTGCAACCTGTTATTGTATGGCGATTTCTTGATAATCAATTAAGTTGTTTATCCGTTTAAGCCATTCTGTGTATGCCGGTGAAACTGTGGTAATTAAGTAATCGGTGGCGTCGGCTTTACGCCCATCGCGCATCATGGCGATTAAGTTATCGGTTAAGGAGAGGGTCGAGCGTTCTATCTCTTTAATTAAGCGCATTAACTTTTGCTCTTCAGTACTGTGCTGCACTTTTTTGTACATGGCATCGAGTTCGGTGGCCGATTGCTGATAGAAGGCATTTAAGCGGCTAATGTCATTTTGATGTGCGTTTGACTTAGCCTCGCTCTTGGCTAGCACCACATCTCGAATCGAGATGGCTCTGTCGTGAACGCTGCCACGAAAGTTAATGGCATGGCGCTGCTCAACTGCCGTTTGATCGGATAATTGGGTGAGGTTTTTATCGGCGATGCTGATCTTGAATAGGCCAAAAAGGGTAATGCCCAGCATGATCAACAAGAGTACTGCGAAGCCAGAATACAGACGTTTAATTACATTCACTACATCACACCTTAATTGTTGGGACTCAATTTGGGGGAAGGATGACTTACTTTTTTGCGAGCTGGACATTATACGCTAAGCCGCGACTTTAGATCATAACAATCAAACTAATTGGTTATTCCATGTACATTGTTTTTTTGCTAGGGCCATGGCGTTGCTGTGCCAGTGGCTGTTTGGCGAGAATCGAATGGGGCGTTACCGAGTGATATTGGTTGGAGTGTTTTTTTCTCAGAGTAGATTATTCGCGATTATTAATAACAAACTGTAATGATTAATATAAAAAATGATAATTATACGGACTGATTTTCGTATCGTAATATGTCGTTATTCAATGAGTCACCCACATAAGCGCAGACGCTTATGGCTTGGCTGGCCATCAGAGTTGTTATCACGTGAATAGGGTATAACGATGAAGTTTTTACACACGATGATCAGGGTGAAAGACCTTGATAAATCAATTGAGTTTTATACCAAGGTGCTTGGTATGAGCGTGCTCGAGAGAACCGACAATAGCGAGTATCGCTATACCTTGGTATTTGTCGGCTACCCAGATGAGCAGGGCGGCACCAGCATTGAATTAACCCATAACTGGGACACAGACACCTATGAAATGGGCAATGCTTTTGGCCATTTAGCCTTAGGAGTTGATGATATCTATGGGGCGTGTGACAAAATAAAAGCCTTGGGCGCTAAAGTCACGCGTGAACCTGGGCCAGTAAAAGGCGGCGAGACTCATATTGCGTTTATCACCGACCCTGACGGTTACCAAATTGAGTTAATCCAACTGGATTAACGCGCTTTAACGTGAACAATCGTGTGCCGATATTTCTGCAGCGCATTGGTTAGACAACAGAGGAACACCAAGATGAAACAGGCATTATTTCAACCTTTGCAATTAGGTCGTTACACTTTAGCTAACCGAATTGTTATGCCGCCTATGACACGCTCGCGTGCGAGCCAACCGGGTAATGAAGCTAACGACATCATGGCCACTTACTATGCCCAGCGTGCTTCGGCAGGCTTAATTGTGGCAGAGGGCACCCAGATCTCAGCCATGGGCCAAGGTTATGCGTGGACCCCAGGTATCTACACTCAGGCGCAAATTGATGGCTGGAAGAAAACCACCACCGCAGTGCATGATAAAGGTGGAGTGATTTTTGCCCAGCTGTGGCATGTGGGCCGCGTAACCCATCCCGATAATATCGGCGGGGCTCAGCCCATCTCTTCATCAGCCATTAAGGCCGAAAACGTTAAAGTGTTTGTTGATAATGGTAAGGCAGAGCCGGGCTTTGTTGATGTGGTTGAGCCACGGGCCATGACTAAAGATGACATTAAGCAGGTGATTGGCGAGTATCGTCAAGCGGCGCTCAATGCCATTGAAGCTGGGTTTGATGGTATCGAGCTGCATGCGGCCAATGGGTACTTAATCAACCAGTTTATCGACTCTGGTGCCAACAATCGCACCGATGAATATGGTGGCAGTGTCGACAATCGTCTGCGCTTTTTAGCCGAAGTGGTCGAGGCGGTGGTCGATGCCATTGGAGCCGATCGCGTTGGGGTACGTTTAGCGCCATTTACATCACTTAATGGCACGGTTGATGCGAACCCCGTTGAAACCTATACCGCGGCAGCGGCGTTGCTTAATCAATATGACATCGCCTATTTACACATTGCCGAGGTGGATTGGGACGATGCACCAGAAACGCCACTGTCATTTAAACAGGCGGTGCGTGAAGCCTTTAAAGGGGTGTTAATTTACGCCGGTAAGTATGATGCTGAAAAAGCTGAGCAAACCCTTAATGACGGTTTAGCCGATATGATAGGTTTTGGCCGCCCCTTTGTGGCCAACCCTGATCTACCTTATCGTATTAAGCACGGTTACCCATGGGCTGAGCACGATCCGGCGACCTTGTTTGGCGGGGCAGAAAAAGGCTTAACCGATTATCCTGAGTACGCTAAATAATCAGGGTACCTTGCCGCCCGGTGTGACGGTAAGCGGTTATCAGCGGTGAAATAAATAGCAACCACAGCAATGTGGTTGCTATTTACGCAAATAAAGATGAACAAAGTTCAGATTAAAAACTTGCAATATCATGGTGTTAGGTGTTTCATGTCGTCGCCATTTCAGCCTTGCTATTGATGCTGAATCTTACTTTATATGAGTCCCCATCATGCGCGGAGTGTTGTATCTATTTATCGCTACCTTGTTAGCTGCTGTTGGTTGGATAGCATCGAAAATGGTTGTGATTCATATGCCTGGAGAGCTGTTTATCGGTGCTCGCTTCTTGCTAGCCAGCCTGCTGCTATTGCCCTTTTGCTATAAAAGTGTAGTTAAACTGAACATCAAACCTTTGTTGTCCGCTGGCGGTGTCGGCATTTTTCTTGGGGTGTCACTGCAAGTTTGGGTTCACGCTGTCGCCATGAGCCACAGTTTGTCGGAAGGGGCATTTATCATGAGTTTGGCGATGATTATTGCCCCCATGATCGCTTGGCTGTTGTTTCAAATCAGGCCCAATCGTGCCTTTTGGCTGGCCTTGCCTGTGAGTATTTGTGGCATGATGTTACTGATACTCACCAAGGGTTGGCAGGTTGATCCGAGCCAGTGGTATTTTCTATTAGCTGCGGCCTTACTTTCGGTTCATTTTGTATTAAATAAAAATATCAGCCTTAATATCAAACCATTAGATTCGATTTGTATTCAACTGTTTGTCGTTGGGGTTGTTGGCTTGGTGTATGTGGCATTAACCAAAACAGTCGCCTTTGAGTTAAATGCGCAGTTACTATTTTGGTTTATGATATCGACGGTGATCGCGACATCGGTACGATACCTATTGCAAACCTTGGGGCAGTACAAGGTGACTATGGAAACGGCCGCACTGCTGATGATTTTAGAGCCGATTTGGACCATGTTGTTGAGTATTTGGATCTTAGATGAGCAGTTACAACTGCAGCAGTTTGTCGGTGGCAGCGTGATTTTTCTATCACTACTGTTATATATTAAGTTGTCTAGGTATTACGCGATCAAAGCAAGGCCAGCCCTATAGAGATAAGTGCTGCATTATGCTTGGTACTAGCCTTATTGCTGTTGGGGGTTATGTGCATAACCTTAGCGAAACGATAGAGGCCATGGGCGTTAATGGCATTATTATCAGTGTGATATGTGTCGCCATCGGCATGGCGCTGTCGTTATCGACTAAGACGTACCTCACCTTTGTGTTAGTGAAGCGCGGATCTGAGCGCAACCTTTAACCACCGACCCCAAGCCGCTGTATTTCCAGAGCGCTAACTCACTTAATGGGCTTTTTGGTAATTAACCCAAGACTAATGGGTTAAAAACACCGATAATTCACCTCAATGTAAGTTTTTTGGCCGCTTGGCCGCGCACGACACTGGATATATTCAATGGAAATCAAAGTTAATTTTCTCGACAATCTCAGACTTGAAGCCAAGTTTGACGATTTTACCGTTACCGCCGATCAACCGATCCGTTATAAAGGTGATGGTTCTGCCCCTAGTCCTTTTGATTATTTCTTAGCTTCATCAGCCCTTTGCGCGGCCTATTTCGTTAAGGTGTATTGTAAGGCGCGTGACATTCCCACCGACAATATTCGCCTGTCACAAAACAATATTGTGGATCCTGAAGATCGCTACAACCAAATTTTTCAAATTCAGGTTGAGCTGCCAGATGATATCTCCGACAAAGATCGCCAAGGTATCTTACGCTCTATCGAACGTTGCACCGTGAAAAAAGTGGTGCAAACCGGCCCCGAGTTCAAAATCGAAACGGTTGAGAATCTCGACGCCGATGCCAATGCCATGTTGATGGGTCAGCCCGATGGCGAAGCGAACACCTATATTTTGGGTAAAGATCTGCCGCTTGAGCAAACCATTGCCAATATGACTGGCATTTTGGCCGATCTTGGAATGAAGATTGAAATCTCATCATGGCGCAATATCGTGCCAAATGTGTGGTCGTTGCATATTCGTGATGCTGCCTCGCCCATGTGCTTTACCAATGGTAAAGGGGCGACCAAAGAGAGCGCATTATGCTCTGCATTGGGTGAATTTATTGAGCGCCTAAACTGTAACTTTTTCTATAACGACCAGTTCTTCGGTTTGGATATCGCCAACAGCGAGTTTGTGCATTATCCCAACGAGAAATGGTTTGCGCTCACCGATGACGACGCGCTGCCTGCTGGCCTGCTCGATGACTATTGTTTAGACATTTACAATCCAGATGATGAGCTGTGTGGCTCGCATCTTATCGATACCAACTCAGGCAACATTGAACGCGGCATCTGCACCATTCCCTATACGCGTCGCTCCGATGGCGAGACGGTTTATTTCCCGTCGAATTTAATCGAAAACCTGTTTTTAAGTAACGGTATGAGCGCGGGTAACAACCTGCAAGAAGCCGAAGTGCAGTGCTTATCAGAGATTTTTGAGCGTGCGGTTAAGCGTCAAATTATCGAGCAAGAAATTGTCCTACCCGATGTGCCTATGCAGGTGCTAGAAAAGTACCCCAGTATCCTTGCTGGCATCAAGGGGCTAGAGGAGCAAGGCTTCCCTGTGGTGGTGAAAGATGCCTCATTAGGCGGTCAGTTCCCGGTGATGTGTGTCACCTTGATGAACCCGAAAACTGGCGGCGTATTTGCGTCATTCGGCGCGCATCCGAGTTTCGAAGTGGCCTTAGAGCGCAGTTTAACTGAGCTATTACAAGGTCGCAGCTTCGAAGGCCTTAACGATGTGCCTAAGCCGACCTTTAACAGCATGGCGGTGAGTGAGCCAGAAAACTTTGTTGAGCACTTTATCGACTCGACTGGGGTGATCTCGTGGCGCTTCTTTAGCAGTAAGCATGACTTTGAATTCTGCGAGTGGGATTTCTCTGGCACCAACGAAGAGGAAGCTAAAGGGCTGTTTGGCATCTTAGACACCTTAGGTAAAGAGGTGTATGTGGCTGAGTTTGATCAACTTGGCGCATCGGCTTGCCGTATTTTAGTGCCTGACTATTCAGAGGTTTATCCTGTCGAAGATTTGATTTGGGATAATACCAACAAGGCGCTGGATTACCGTGAAGATATCTTAAACCTGCATACCTTGAGTGATGATGAGCTGGTTGATTTAATTAATCGTTTTGAAGAGAGTCAGCTCGATAACTACACAGATATTCGCACCCTGATTGGCATCGTGTTCGATGAAAATACCGTGTGGGGCCAGCTAACCATTATTGAGCTTAAAATCCTTATCTATCTTGCACTCGGTGCTCATGATGAGGCGCTGGAGCTGGTGGGCGACTTCTTGCAGTTTAACGATAATACGGTTGAGCGTGGCTTGTTCTATCAAGCGGTTAATGCGGTATTGGAAGTGACTTTAGACGAAGCGTTGGCGCTTGAACATTTCATCCAGAACTTCAACAGAATGTTTGGTGAAGCCGTGATGGAGCAAGTGGTTGGCTCGGTCAACGGTGACATACGTTTCTCTGGTTTAACCCAAACCAGTATGCAGCTTGAAGGCATAGAGCCACACCTGCGATTGATTGAAAGTTATAAGAAACTGCATCAAGCCCGTAAAGCCAAAGCTGGACTTTAATCATGGGCCTAACCACGAGTCTATGCATGGGCCGGCGCTATTAACTGCGTTAACAGATGTTGATGCTTGACCCCAAAAAAGCGAGCCTAAGGCTCGCTTTTTTAATGATGTGTTTTAACTTACGAGCCACCGATTCATGGCGTAACCACGCGACGTTAGCCTAAGGGCGCAGACTTAACACTTGGTCTATATCGCTGGCGCTGTGGCGCTCATGGAGTTGCTCCCACGTTTCACCCCATGTGCGGTTGACGATACGACCGCGCTGCACTGCGGATCTGGCGGCGATATTGTTGGCCCAGCGAACGACATGAGTATAAGAGTCTACCGCTAAGAATTCGGCGGCGTCATATAAATGGCCAAGCACTAAGTTGCCGTACCAAGTCCAAATGGCCATATCGGCAATGCTGTATTCGTCGCCTGCAATGTAGGTGTTGTTGGCTAACTGTTTATCTAGCACGTCTAATTGGCGTTTCACTTCCATGGTGAATCGATTGATGGGGTACTCAATCGCTTCAGGCGCATAGGCATAGAAATGGCCGAACCCGCCACCCAAGTAAGGCGCCGAGCCTTGTAGCCAAAATAACCAATTGAGTGTTTCAGTGCGGGCGGCGTGATCTTTAGGGATAAAGTGGCCAAATTTGTCGGCTAAATAAAGCAAGATGGCGCCCGACTCAAACACTCTTATCGGCTTATCACCTGAGTTATCGACGAGGGCAGGAATTTTCGAATTGGGGTTGATGGCGACAAAGCCTGATGAGAATTGCTCGCCCTCGCCAATATCTATGGTGTAGGCATCGTATTCGGCGGCGCTAACACCTTTAGCCAAGAGTTCTTCTAACAAGATAGTGACTTTTTGGCCGTTAGGGGTGGCTAGAGAATGCAGTTGCAAAGAGTGCTTGCCTACTGGCAAAGCTTGTTGGTGTCTGGCGCCAGAGTCGGGGGGCGATTAATACTGGCCCATTTGCCGCCGCTCTCTTTATCCATTGTCCATACTTTGGGGGGCGTATATTCTTGTGTCATATGATTTCCTTGGTTTTACTGGCGTGATACTGATTAATATCGGGATGTTTAATCTCAGTTAAACCCCTAAAAGTTATTTTTAGTTATAACACTTGGCTATCGATCCCAAGTATTAGTTATAAGTGGCGGATAAACGGCCGCATATAGAATATCTGCTGCCTTAGCCAATGATGATAGCGCAATACTGATAGTTCACATTGTCCCCCACTTTGCGGTAAAGTACGCGGCTCAAAGTGATACAGACTTGGCTAGACTTAGATTTGAGTTGGTGGACAGTCGCGACGACAAGAGTAGTGAAATAGATGAATAATGAACACGATGTGATCGACAATTTAGCCGAATTACGCCGCTTTATTGCCGCTGTTGAGCAGGGTGGCTTAGGTTTAGAAGGGGTCGTTGGGATTGGCATGGCGACCAATAATGCCGATGGTCGTCCCTTTGTGGCGGTGTTTGGCAATAACCACAAGTTATTGCTTGCCCGTTGGGTAACCCAAGAGGTGTTTGATACGGGTAAAGATATTGTCCGAAATGGCGCCCAACCACAGCATTAAGTGTGATTGAGCGACAGCCCTAAAGCGCCTTTGTCTGACGAGTGGCGCTAACGGGGTAGGCTAGCTTCAACTTGTGCGATCTGCTGCTGTAATTGCGCATGGTCGTAGGCATTAATGTTGATATGGCCCACTTTGCGTTGAGGTTGCGGCGTCTTGTTATACCAGTGCAAACTGGCATTGGCGGTAAGCGCCTCCCTTGGCGCTGCAGCTGTGCCCAGTAAATTGAGCATTGCCGTAGCGCCTTGAGCTTGCGTTGCCCCTAGCGGCAGACCTACTATCGCCCTGAGGTGGTTTTCAAATTGACAGGTCATGGCGCCCAGCTGTGTCCAGTGGCCGCTGTTATGCACTCTAGGAGCCAGCTCGTTAACCAGTAGTTTATCTCCCACCACAAATAACTCCATGGCGAGCACGCCCACATAGGCTAGGTCGTCAAAAATCGCCCGCATATAATCTTCGGCGGTTTGTTGCATCATAGGCGTTATCCCCTGAGCTGGGGCGATGGAGCGCACTAAGATCCCTTGATGGTGCACATTTTCGGTTAGCGGGTAAAACTGGGTTTCGCCCGTCGTACTGCGCACACCGATAAGCGACACTTCTCGGTCAAACGCTATCCACTGCTCTGCCAGATAGTCCGTTTGGGGTGGGCTGGCAGCGAGCTGTGCTAGTTGTCTATCATCTTTGACTAGCCACTGGTTTTTGCCGTCATACCCGTCATGTAGGGATTTAAGCACCATGGGTAGACCAATCTCTTTGGCGCTTTGGTTTAAGTCTATACCGTAGCAAAAAGGTGCACTAGGGATCTGCAGTTGGGCTAGCAGCTGTTTTTCCTCGATACGGCTTTTGCAATGGGCAACGCTATTGACGCTCGGCGCGATACGGCAAAAAGCGGCTAAGCCTTGCAGTAAGTTGAGGTCGACCTGCTCCTTTTCCACCGTGAAAGCATCAGGCTGACCTAAGGCATCATAAAGGTCTGCAAGGTTATCACCCGCTTGCCATGGGGCAATCAGTCCTAAACCTTCTACGCAGCTTAAATCCGTATCGCTGCCAGTATCGGCCACAAAGCTAAACTTGAGCCCCAAAGGGAGCCCCGCCAGTGCCAGCATGCGGGCTAATTGACCGCAGCCAATGATGCCAATACGCATTATTCTACCTCCAAAGGCACGCTGGCAGTTTGTGAAGCTCTCCAATCGATAAGCCGCTGAGTTAAAGCGCTATCACCTAGTGCCAATATTTGCGCTGCCATCAGGCCGGCATTAAAGGCACCCGACTCGCCAATAGCTTGGGTGGCCACCGCAACACCTTTAGGCATTTGCACGATAGACAGTAAACTGTCTATCCCTTTTAAGGATTTGCTCGACACCGGCACCGCAATTACGGGCAGGTGGGTCATCGCGGCAGTCATGCCGGGTAGATGTGCAGCGCCGCCAGCGCCGGCAATGATCACCTCTATGCCCTCTTTAGCCGCATTATGGCTAAATTCGACCAGACGCTCAGGGGTACGATGCGCCGATACCACTTGCGTGTGGTAGCTTATCTTTAGTGCATCGAGCACAGTGGTTGCATTTTTCATGGTGGGCCAATCACTCTGTGAGCCCATAATTATTGCGACTTTAGCTTGTGTCATTGCTGCCTCTTAAGTTGTTAACCAATGTGTAAATAGTGCGTAAGTGGGGATACCAACCAATACGTTGAACGGGAAGGTGATCGCTAACGAATAGGTGACCGACAGGCTATGGTCTGCCTGGGGAATGGCAACGCGCATCGCCGCAGGCACCGCAATATAAGATGCGCTGGCGCCTAAGGTGGCCAATAAGATAGCGCCGCCATTGGACAGCCCTAAATAGAGCCCCAGTAAACAGCCGATAAAGCCGCCAATTAAGGGCATGGCCACGCCAAATGCCAGAATAAAGCTGCCCGTCTGTTTTAGCGCCTGAATTCGACTGGCCGCCATCATCCCCATCTCTAATAAGAACAATGCCAAGACACCATGGAACAGGTCAAAGAACAGCGGTGTGATAGAGCCTATTCGGTCGGCGCCCCAGTAACCAATAACCAGCGCCCCCACAAGTAGGATTAAGCTTTGATTACAAAAGACTTCATGCAGTAACACGCGCCATTTTACTTGCTGGCCTTTTTCTTGGGCAAGGGCGATACCGACGGCAATCGCAGGGATCTCTAGTAACACCACAAACAGCGGGAAATAGGCTTCATAACTGATATTTTGCGATTCTAAAAATGCCACCGCGACCGCATAGGTACCAATGCTTACCGAGCCATAATGGGCAGCAATAGACGCGCTATCGGCGCGGTTGAGTTGGCCGATAAAGCGTAAAATGGGAAAGGCGATAAGTGGCAATATTAATCCCATTGCGATGACCCACATCGACTGGGGTAATAGTGCGCTAGAGCCATGTTTGGCTAGCGCTACGCCACCTTTTAGGCCGATGGCGATTAATAAAAACAGGGTCAGAGTTTGATAGAGCGCCTTAGGAAATTGCACATTGGATTTTAATAATGTGGCTAACGCCCCTAAGATGAAAAAAGCGATGGTAATGTCGAGTTGCATATTAGCTTCCGCTTAAGTTGGAAGTGTTCTTGACCTGCGTTGTTGACGCCAGAGGCTGACGTTGGGGGCGCGATGATGAGGTGAGTCGATTGAAAAGAGTGACAGTGCACAGGGTAAAAACCGCGCCTGCAGACAGAAGCAGTCCGCCACCATTGTGGCCCTGCATGCTAGCCACACCGCCAAGTGCGCCCACTCCAGTGGCAACGAGTAAACTAAATAACAGCGCGCGGTCCTGACGTATTTGCTCAATGATCTGTTTCATCCCATCCTCGCTTGTTTTGCAGCCAATTAACATCGGCAATTAAATTGATGCGGTAATCTTGCCAAAAACAGGTTATATATAAAAATAGATATTTATTGGTTAATATATAGATAAAAATCTATGCAAGGGGTAGCCATGTCACTCAGATTACAAGCCCATTTAGGCACACTGCGGCAGATGGAGATTTTGTTAGCGGTATATGATAGCGGCAGCGTCAGTGGCGCCGCGCAGCAATTACACCTGACTCAGCCGACAATCTCGATGCAATTAAAAAAACTGGCCGATGTGATCGGGCTGGCTTTGTATAACATCGTGGGCAGAAAAGTGGTGTTTACCGAAGCAGGATTAGAAGTGGTGAAAACTGCCACCGAGGTATTAGACAGCTTTTCTCGCTTAGAGATGTCGTTGTCTGACATGGGGGAGTTGAAGTCGGGAACGCTTCGCTTAGCGGTGGTGACTACGGCAAAATACTTTATTCCGCACCTGTTAGGGCCATTTTGTAAGCGTTACCCCAATGTTAGCGTGCAATTAAATGTGGGCAACCGCCAGCAGATTATCGAGCGGCTTAAGCAAGGCATTGATGATTTTTATGTATTTAGTCATCCTCCTGGCGATCTAAATACCGAGAGTATCGAGTTTTTTAACAATCCACTGGTTGCCATAGCCCATGAAGAGCATCCGCTGGTACAGCAAGCTGAGGTGTCATTAGCCCAGTTATGTGAGGCGCCTTTTTTAATGCGTGAGAACGGCTCAGGTACCCGTTTAGCCATTGAAAACTTCATGCTCCAACAGGGCGTTAAGCTTAATGTGAAGATGACTATTGAGAGCAACGAAGCCATTAAACATTCGGTGATGTCTGGTTTAGGGGTGAGTATCTTATCGGCTCACACCCTCACGTTTGGTGGCCATATGGGGCTGGCCCAGCTGCGGGTGAAATCTTTGCCTATCAACTCTAACTGGTATTTTTTGTGGCTAAAATCGAAACGGCCCTCAGCGATAGCGCAGGCCTTTTTATCCCATGTACAGAGTGAGGGGCGTGAAATGCTGCTAACCGAATTGGCCCGTTGCGAGCCGATTTAAGGTGTTACTCCCACATGACGTTGTCTTGGGACTCTTGTGCCGCCTTGAGTAATTCGATAAGCGGCAAGGCGCGGTGACGCAGGCTGACATCAGGGGCGTCTTCATCTTCCTCATTATCGGCATCGTGCTGCGCGCGAGTCGCTTCGGTAGCGGCTGGCAGCGCCGTTACGGCGGCCGATAATTTTTGTAATGCAGCAGGCACGTCAGCGGCCAAAATCGCGCCGGGCACAGTGGTGCTGTGGCCCATCATTTGTAATAAACGGGTCGCAACATCGCCAAACATGGTGATATCTGAATAGTACTTTGTCTTAAATGTAACCAACATGGCAAACCCCTTAAGTGTCGCGGATGATTGATGATAGCAGGTTAACTTTCAGTATGATGCCTTACTCATGAGCCGACCACTTAAATCGCAATTTTCATGATAAGTTTATTCTAGGTCATTATCTTAGGTTATGGCATTAGCGCGACAAGGCATGGTTACGACTACCTTGGCGCGCTCATCCGCGGCGGTTAGTGATTATCTGAACGCTCAATCACATCGCGGCTTTGCCACTGTATGGCTAGCAATACCAGTAATGCTGCGACACCAGCTATGCCTAAATTAAATGGATTAAATAGCACTAAGGGGACGATAAACAGGGCCACTAATCGCTCTATTAGGGTCAGCTTGCGCAGCATATAGCCTTCGATAGCGATAGCCAATGCGACTATGATGGTGCTGGTTTGTGCTATCGCAAATAGAAAGCCTAGCCAGCTAACATCGGGATTAAGCAGATCGGTATAAGCCATCATGATGGGGATGATAAACAGACCACCGGCTAACTTAAACGCTTCTACCGACGACTTCATTGGGTTGGCGTTTGCCACCCCGGCGCCAGCGAAGGCGGCTAGCGCGATAGGTGGGGTGACATTGGAGGTCTGTGACAGCCAAAATACAATCAGATGGGCGGTCAATAGCGGTAAGCCAAAGTCGCCCAGCATAGGCACGGCCATCACGGCCAGTACGATATAAGCCGCCGTTACCGGTAAGCCCATTCCCAGCACTAAGGCCACAATGCTGACCAGCCCTAGCGCTATCAACATATAGCCACCGGAAAAATCCATTACAAACTGCGTAAACTGCAAGCCAATACCGGTTTGGCCGACAACGCCAACAATGATCCCCGCCGCGCCACAAGCCACCGAGATTGGCAGCGCCAATAGCGCCCCGTTTTTCATGCCTGAGATAAATTTACGTAAGCCGATGCGGCTATGTTTACGCAGCCCTGCGGTTAATAAGATTGCCGCGCAGCCTGCCACGCCCACCAGCAGCGGTGAATACGCGAGCATCAGTAGCACAGTGATCAGCACCAAAGGAATAAGGTGATGGGCGCCATCTTTCATGACGGTGATCACCGCTTCAGTGCGGCTTTGAGCCTGCAAGTTGAGCTTACAGGCCATCAGATGCACATAGAGCAAGGTACAGAAAAAGTACAAGATGGCAGGTGCTATCGAGGCTAACATGATGTCGCTATAAGGCACGCCAGTAAACTGCGCCATAACAAATGCGCCAGCGCCCATGATAGGAGGCATGATTTGCCCACCCGTGGAGGCTGCGGCCTCAATCCCCGCTGATTGCTCCGGGGTATACCCGAGCTTTTTCATCATGGGAATAGTGACCGAACCTGTGGTAACGGTATTGGCGATGGCCGAACCTGAAATGGAGCCTAACCCCGCCGAAGCCAGTACAGCGGCCTTTGCCGGGCCACCGCGGTATTTTCCGGCAATCGAAAAAGCCAGATCGATAAAAAACTTACCGGCGCCTGTCACCTCTAAAAACGCGCCAAATAGCACAAAGATAAACACTGTGGTGGCGGCGATCCCTAAGGCCGAGCCGAACACGCCATTGGCGGAGTAAATCTGAAACTGGATCAGCTCTTGTAACGAATAGGCTTTAGTCGCTAGCGCCCCAGGTAACATATCCCCAAAAGCGCTATAACTGAGAAAGAGTAGTGCTATCAAGACCATAACCGGGCCTACCGTGCGGCGACACCCCTCCATCAATAATCCCAGCAAGGCACAGCCCGCAATAAGATCGGCGCTACCTAAGCCATACAGCAGATGATCGATATCGTTGTAATCAAATATCCACAGACGGTAACCGGCAAACACGGTGGCAGCGCACAATAGGAGGTCGACCACACGCCCAGGGAGATACAGCTTGCTATAGCGGTTGGCGACTAGCGGATAATGTAAAAAAATCAGCACTAACACCCAAGTGAGGTGGATAGGGCGAAAGTAGGTGGCCGATATTGTCGAGGTAATACCTTGCCAGAGCTGAAATGCCGAGAGTGCGACAGCAATGGCGAGGATCCCATAGCCAAAAAGTGTCACTATGCGCTCAAATGGCATAGGTCTATCGCTCGCAAGTGGTGCGTCACTGCGATCTGCAGATGCATTATGTTCAACTGCACTCATAAAAAATCCTTCATTAAACGGGAATGTTGGCGGCTACGCAGCGGCGCTAGCCCACTTCATTATGTTACTAGGCAATATAAGCTGACAAAGGCAACTGTGTAGTTGCCTTTGTTAGTGATGCCAATGTTCGATAGGTCCGTTTCGCGGGGGACACGCATCGAGCATCAGCTCAGTGATGCCCTGCGCTTTACTTCGCGCTGGCGCCTTTAGCAATTGAATCGAAATATTGCTGCGCGCCAGGGTGCAGTGGCACTCCCTTTAGGCGAAACGCATTTTCAGGTGTAGTGGCTTCGGCCACTTTAACCACTTTACGTACTTCGCCCATGTTTTCGAATGCCGCTTTGGTTAAGTTAAACGCCATTTCATCGCTCATCGTAGCGCTCACAACCAATACGTTCCACACACTTAATGTGGGGACGGCGCCTACTTTGTTGTAGACATTTTCAGGGATAGTGTAGCTGCTGTAGGCTGGGTATTGCGCCATGAAAGCCGCACTTTGCTCATCAGTGATAGGGATAAGATTGATATCATGGGTCAGTGCCACTTGGGTCACTGCGCCCACCCCTTGACCGCCGACAATAAAGCCTGCGTCGATTTGGCCATTGGCCAAGGCGTTAGTGGTTTCTGAGTAGTTAAGATAAACCGCATCGATATCGTTTTTGATATCGATTCCCATCGATTCGAGCAATGCTGCAGAGGTTACGGCAGTTCCACTGGCTGGCGCCCCTAACGAGATACGCTTACCTTTTAATTGGTTTAGAGAGGTGATGCCCGATTTCTTGAGACTGATGGCATGCACTAGGTTGGGATACAGCGCAAACAAGGTGTTGACCGGCATGGCGCTCTTAAATTTACCTTCGCCTTTGTAGGCATCGAGTACCACATTGCCCATGGCGATGCCGGCAATCATGTCGCCACGAACCACTTTAATGGTGTTCTCTACCGAGGCGGCGGTGACTTCCGCTTTCACATTTACATCGTCAACATGTTCAGACCATACTTTGGCTAAGGCGCCACCAAAGGGATAGTAAATACCGCTTTGGCCGCCCGTTCCGATGGAGTAGTTTTCGGCATGAAGTGCCGTTGGCAGCATAAGCAGTAGAGCGAGTGCTAAGATGCGATTAATCATAGTCGTTTCCCTTTTTCAATCAAACAGTGAATGTGACTGCAATAAAATTGTTTTAAATCTTATTGTTATATTATTTTTGTGGTTTATTAGCTGATGCCGACGATAGTTTAGCTCCCCTTGGTGTATGTAATGACTCAAGGTCGTCAGCGTGAATATATTAGGCGATAAATTTGCTTACTTGTTGCAAGAAGTATCTTAATTGGTAATGGTTTCTGGTTTTTAATGTTATTGATAGTCAGTTAATACGTGATTGATGTCAAGTTACAGGGCTGTGGCTGACTAAAGTCTGTGCAGTAGCGCAGATGATTTTAAGGTGATTTTCGAGTTCAGTGAGGCACAAATGCGGGTAAAGTTGGGCAGGAATAGACATGTAAGCCATAAAAATGCCAGTCATAGTGACTGGCATTTTAGTTTAGTTGCGTGGTAATAAGCGACATTGCTCGGCAATTGCTTAGCTATTACTTAGCTTACGCTTGTCTTGCTTGGCATTACCAAATGCGCACGCGATCTTCTTCGCTGAGGTATAACGCATCGCCAGGCTGCACGTCGAACGCCTTGTACCATGCATCATGGTTACGTGGCGCAAGTGCGCGATAACGGCCCGGTGCGTGAGTGCCGCCGCGCAGTTGGTTGAGCATGCTCTGCTCGGTGCGCTTTTCTTTCCACACCTGCGCCCAAGCCAAGAAGAAACGTTGATCGCCCGTGAGGCCATCGATGATCGGTGCTTCTTTGCCATTTAGGCTGAGCTTATAAGCATGATAGGCCATGGATAAACCGCCCACATCACCGATATTTTCCCCTAGGCTGTTGCGGCCATTAACGAAGTTATCTGGGATCGGTTCGTATTGACTGTATTGCTCAGCAAGACGATCGGCTTTGGCATCAAAGGCGGCGCGGTCTTGATCTGTCCACCAGTTACGTTGAATGCCATTAGCGTCAGACTTTGAGCCTTGGTCATCGAAGCCATGTCCCATTTCGTGACCAATAACAGCGCCAATGCCGCCATAGTTAACCGCAGGATCGGCGTTAGGATCGAAAAACGGTGGCTGTAAGATGGCCGCAGGGAAGACAATTTCGTTAAACGAGCTATTGTAGTAGGCGTTAACGCGTTGTGGCGTCATGCCCCAGCGGTTACGGTCGGTTTTTTCTAGCTCTTTAGCGACGCTATCGGCTCTAAAAAACTCTCTGAGATTAGTGACATTGGTGACTAAGTCGGTGCGACTTAGGGTTAAGCCATCAAACTCTTGCCATACATCGGGATAGCCAATTTTGGGGGTAAAGGCTTTGAGTTTGGCGTGGGCGTTGACTTTGGTATCATCGCCCATCCAGTCGAGCCCATCGATGCGCTCACCTAAAGCAGTGCGTAGGTTTTCAACCAATTGTGCCATCTGCTGCTTAGATGACTCAGGGAAGTAGCGCGTGACGTACACTTTACCAATAGCAAAGCCCAGTGACTGTGTGCCAGACATCTGCTCTACAGCGCGCTTCCAACGTGGACGAGGCTCTTGCTGACCACTTAAGGTTTTGCCATAAAAGTCAAAGTTAGTGGCGTAGATATCTTCCGACAAAAACTCGGCATTGTTACTGATGGTGTGGAAGGTGAGGTAATCACGCCAGATAGCCAAATCTTCATTATTAATTAAGGCGATCATGGCGTTAACAGGCTCAGGCTGAGAGATATTCAGCTGCGGGACTTGGTAGCCAGTTTGGGCAAAATAGCGATCCCAGTTAAAATCTGGATATTGTTTACTTAAGTCTTCGCGTTTAATTTGATTGAGGGTTAAGTCACGGTTGCGACGCTTCTCTCTAGGCCACTGGCCTTCGGCCATCTTGGTTTCTAACGCTAAAATTGCCTCGGCGCGCGCTTGGCCATCTTTGATGCCAGCAAAAGCCAGCATATCGGCAATATGAGTCACATAAGCCTTGCGAATATTAACGAAGCGTTCGCTATCTTCTAAATAGTAAGAGCGATCGGGTAAGCCTAAGCCGCCAGCGCCAATGGACATCTCATATTGGTTGGGGTCGAGGCGATTAAACCACATACCACCACCAATGGGTGAGGTGCTGCCGATAAGCCAAGACTGACCAAACAGGGTCGTTAAATCGTCGGTAGAATCGATAGCCGCAATGCTATCTAAGGTGGGCTGGATAGGGGTGATACCAAGTTTATTGATGGTATCAGTATCCATATAGGCGTTATAGAAGTCGGCAATCAGTTGCTCTTCGGCGTTAAGGTTATCGCGAGCGGCGATATCATCGATGATCTCTTTGACTTGTTTCTCGCTGCGCTCGGCTAATGCGGTAAATGCACCATAACGAGTCTTATCGGCTGGCATCTGGTAGTTGTCGTACCAAGTACCGCTGGCATACATAAAGAAGTCATCGCCAGGTTTAACGGCTAAGTTGCGCGCCGTTAAATCGACCCCAAAACTGCCCAGTTCGGCTTGCTTGCTTGGGGTGGTGACTTCACTTTTTACATCGCTGGTATTTACATCAGATGTGCCACAGCCACTAAGAAAAGTGCTGGCCAATGCGATGGCTATTAAGGGTTTTTTCATTGTTTTATATTCTTCCTTGCTGGTGGTAGCTTGTTGATTGATGTTGTTTATCTTGTAAGACTGTCAAAAAATGTCAACCGTATAATTGTTAGCAAAGTTTTAACCTACAACAACACGGGGCCAAGTGGTGGGTCAGAGGAGGTTATTGGGAGATTAAGCTAAGAGGGACTCTTGGGTTGGAACTGGGCTGGAGCGCTTAGGGGATATGTTACCGCACCTTATGAATTATTCTGCTGAGCCTTAAGGTGCTTATATTGGTAGATGTGCTGATTGGCCAAGACAAGATTTGCAGATTGATACAAACCTTCATGTCCGTGGGCGATACCAAACTCATACCACTGATGGGCCACAATACCACTCTTGGGCCGGTAGTGGCGGTTGGCAAGGTCGGTAAAAGTGGGAGATTAGCAAGAAGCTCAGATAGCGGGCGGCTATCTGAGCCAGGTGGCACTAATCGTTAACCATTAGGCTGGGTATTGAGTGCATAACTGCGGTTACGTTTAAAGGTGCGGCGACAAAAAGTCACTAAGCTAAACGATAAAATCAGTGTGCCGACACAAGATACTAAGGTGATCAGCACAACATAGCTCAGGGGCATATTGAGCGCATCATGCAGTGGTCTAACAAACGTCGCTATTTGACCCGAAAGTCGTCTGTCGCTGTGTTTGAGTGCAGTCTGAATGATACCTTGCTGATAATTCATACTGATTTGGTCGGCTTCACGTAACCAGACATCGCTGTGGCTATCAAAGCGTATGCTGTAGATGAGCTCGGGTGTCTTGTTGTTACGCGGCTTACTCACGGCGACCAACTGAGATTCAGGCCAAAATTGCTGCGCGGTATTCAATTGGCTGAGCCAGTCACTTTGTTGGCTAACAGGATATGGTATATCCGATGATGGTGCTGATTTTACTGCATCGATCCACAGCCCTTTGTAAGTAATTAAAAAGCCGCTAATGCACAAAATAAATAGCGGGACAGAAATAAATAATCCCAGTTGTATATGGCTTTTTACCAAGCTGCTGGAGCGAGTGTTACGTGGAATACTTTGTTTTAGCCGAAACGACTTGCGCACACGCCACCACAGATAAATACCGACCAAGGTGATTGCGCCGCCCAGCAGTGATGCCCAAGCGTTAGTGTACTTACCTACATCGCCGAGTAAAAAGTTACGATGTAACCAAAAAATGGTGCTGTAAAAGGGAATGTCGGCAGAGGCACTAACAGACAGCTCATTGAGCTGATTATCGAATGCGATAGACTTGCCGCGCATCGATGCTTGAATATAGGGCTTATACTCGGTTGGAAAGCGTACCGTGGTCATTTCAGGGTAACGTTCAAATAGCGACTGCAGAGCAGTGGCTTTCTGCTCAGTGGATAAGGGCATAAATGTTTGCCCTTGGTTATCGAGCCGCTTAATGATGTCGACACTGCCTAAATACACTCCTGTGGTCAATACCGTTAGCATGGTGATGCTGACCGCAAAACCGACCCAATTATGAAACCACTTTAATGCTGGTACTAGATTCATGTTGTTCTCGCTCTACACAGCGGCATCGCTGGCAGATTCTCCGTGACTAATTTTACGAGGCGATAATAAAAAGCAGGATTGCTGTTTATGGTTAAGCCATTATGTAAACTCAAATAATTTATGAGAATGATAATTAGTCTCAACAAGGAATTCAATTAAAGAAATGTAAAGTTGAGTGGTTTAGCTCACAAATTATAAGGGATGGGCCACAGCAGGAGGTGCATTGCGTTAATGTTTGTGGGTGAGGTGGGTTGTTGAGGTTTATCAACAGAGCTAAAGCGACCTGTATTATTGCTAGGCAGGTCGATATTAGGTAAGTCCTATTTTTATCCGTTATTTATGTTGTGCGCTTACTTCAGGATAATTTCGCGCATTCGATATTCACCCGTGAGGGTTCTCACTTCTGGGTACTTTGCTGAGATCTCTTCAGACATTTTTTTATCTGTCTCAGTCCATTTTTTCATAAAGGCATCGTATTTTTGCTTGTTAGGTTCCAGATCGCTTGAGTTTTCGAAGGTGACCACTAACAGCATGTTAAAATCACCGCTGGTGGGGAGATCGCTGCCATAAATTTTCCAATCTTTAATGTAACCAAGTTCTTTTTGAATTTTTGCCGCTTTCACCCAGCTCTCGCGCAGACCCGCCAAGTAAACATCGCTCATGTTAGGATCGATACGAACGGTAGTGATGCTCATGATCTCGCTGCCCAGTTCATAATCTTCATAAACTTCTAGCCTATCTTTGGCCATAAGCGAGCTACTGAATAAGGCACACAATAAGATAATTAATAAATTTTTCATTTCATTTGCTCCTGTGAGTAAGGTATCTGAATGCTCATTCGAACCTGTGCTGCATGAGCCTTAATGAGTATAGTCAAGCTCAAGGTTATCGAGGCAAAGGGTTAAACCTAGGCATTAATCAGTTAAGTAGACTTGATGTAGGTAGAATTGATGGTTTAAATGGCTGGCTGTCACTTTGATAAATCGAGTATTACTTCATTGTGGAGTGTTACAGGGAAGAGAGAGGTGGGGTTGTTATAATGCGAGTAAAAAAGGAGCCTAACAGTCATTGCTCAATGATCTGTTAGGCTCCGATGACTTACCTATTTAAAGAGGCGTCTGCCTTAAGCATAATTTTGATGCTTGCAGCGATAAACTAATCGGAGAGGCCGTTCAAAATTCTGTGTCAGGCTAAGTTTAAATCTCTAGCACGCTGTCTAAACGTCCTTCAAAATAAATCGCTAATTGAGATAAACAAAGGCTCCAATTGTGAATGGGCATTGTCCATTTATTCGATGCGTTCAATATGCCAGTATAAAGTAGCTTCAACAAGCTATTTTCATTAGGAAAAGCGCCTTTAGTTTTGGTTAATTTCCTAAATTGACGATGAACTGCTTCCACCGCATTGGTGGTGTAAATCACTTTTCTGATGTGCTCTGGATACTTAAAGTAGTGCGATAAATTTTGCCACTTTCGGCGCCATGATTTGATAACTAATGGGTAAGCATCCCCCCATTTAACCTCCAGCTCATCTAACGCTAACTCCGCCGCTTCCTTGCTCACAGCGCGATAAACACACTTTAAATCGGCCATGAACGCTTTCTGATTTTTCGAGGCGACATACTTCATTGAGTTGCGTATTTGATGAATAACGCACAGCTGCGTCTCTGTGTTGGGGAAGATACTGGCGATGGCTTCAGGAAACCCTGTCAGACCATCAACACAGGCGATAAGGATATCTTTTACACCGCGATTATTAAGATCGGTCAGCACAGATAACCAGTAATTAGCCCCTTCATTTTCAGATAAATGCAGGCCGAGTATTTCTTTTTTACCTTGCATATTAAGGGCTAGTAGGGTGTACATCGCCTTGCTGATATAACGCCCGTCCTCTTTGACTTTGTAATGTATCGCATCGAGCCAGACAATCGGATAATGGCTGTCTAGTGGGCGCTGTTGCCAAGCCTTAAGTTCAGGAATGAGTTTGTCTGTGATAGCGTTAATGGTCGCGTTAGAGACATTAATGCCGTACATTTCTTCGACGTGCTGATTGATGTCACGGTAGCTCATCCCCATGCTGAACATCGACAGCACTTTGCGATCGATTTCATCGGTGAGCGTGGTTTGATTCTTTTTAATCAACTGAGGCTCAAAAGAGCCATTTCTATCGCGAGGTGTGTCTAACTCAAAGCTGCCAGAGGGATGCTTAATCGTTTTAGCCATCTTACCATTCTTGCGATTAGGCTGTTCATCCTGGGCCAAATGCTGCTCAAGTTCGGCTTGCAAGGCAGCTTCGGTAAGTTGTTTAATCAATGGGCCAAGAATACTGTCTTTGCCTGTGAGGCTTTTACCGGCTTGAAGATCTTTAAGGGCTTGTTCAAAGTTAAAAGGTTGAGTCATGTGTCATTCCTGTTTTTGTACAGTTTACTGAAATGACACAGAATTATGAACACTACCTAATCGGACGACTTTTGGCGCTCGCGTTTATCTCGACGTTTCTCTTTTAATGAGCGTTGTGGCGCTTTCTTTGCCTTTTCTTTACTCATGGATATCGACTCCAACGTTTAACTCGCCATCAAATACCGCGCCGTTATTCGATTTTGATCGCTTGGGCTCAATTATTATTTCCAGCTTAAATTGAGGCGTTATACAAATTAATCCATTTGATAGTTAAGGTTAACCTCACTGAAGCGTTACAACATCTGTATCGCTTCTAGTGATATCTTTGGGCGCTTACGTTAAAAGCGCTGCCATGCTGTTGAGTAAATGTCGCCCAAAAATGCGGTTAACGGCTTAATGATTTATCAAGTTAGATTAATCTTCACGGCCAATAAATGCCTTCAAAATAACATCTCCTTCTTCATGAGCATGTCAGCCTAAGCCTTTTGCTCTGGGTTATCGACGTTCGCCGCCAGCCGCCACTAACAGCGAGTAACATAAGCATGGTGCCACGGAGCTGAGCATGCTTTAGGGTGAAGTCGTGCGGGCCTTCTTGTTACTCGTCACCTGGGTGATCATAAAGAGCACAGGTTTGCCTAAAATATTGACTTGTGCCATCTCCCCTTTAGACAGCCCAAGTAAGCTGGCGCCTAAATCAGAAATGACAGAAAAACGTCCAGCGCTGGGCTTGTGTTTGGGCGGGTAGACCAGTTCTATATGATATTCTTGTTGATCTTGCATATTCACAAGCTTTACTTGGCGTCCGACACAGATTTTATCGCTTGCGGTATCATCTTGAAGGTCATCTAATTTAGCGATAACACCCGCTAGCGCAGTGGGCCGCAAAGAAGCATTAAAACTATTCTGCAAATAATAAGATTCAGTTTTTAGTGTTAATGTCTGAAATACATTTTTTAAGAATGAAAGAATCATATTTCCTCTAATTTTATAAAGGTGAATAAAGATTAATTCGAGGTTTAAGTTCGCTGACTTATATCGATATTAATGAGTTTTTATTTATGCCGAGCGCTGGTTGCGCCCGGCTTACACTGGGAATATAAGTGAGAAGCGTGTCAGCGTGAAAAAGTTACAGCAAAAGGGGGACGCTGACTTTTTGGATGAAAATAGTGATGAAAATGCATCGGTAAACATAGTTTTACATCTCCAGTCGCTGTTAATCGGGGTTGTGTTTATAGCTTTTCTAGAACGAGCATTCACTCTGAATCTAGCTATAGCCAGTCTGTTGCTCTACATTTTATGACTGTAAGTTAGCATTTGTAATCATAGTTTTGGCATTTGATACCATTATTTCATGTCGCACCTTGCCCACATTCTGAATCTTGTCGCGAAAGAGTGGATAGTCGTGACGGCGTGAACAAAGAAAATGAGTACCTGTATTAAAGCTGGTTGTGTTTACGACAGGCTTATTTTCCAGATTTAATTACTAACGATTAAATCAACTATTAATTACGAGTTAACTTTAGTTGTTTAGCGTTTTATTATTCAGCTTTACTTATGAGTGGTGTATTTTGCAACCAACTCATCTATACCTTATGGTAACTAAAAAAATAAAGCAAGTCTGATTTTTTCTATGGTGTGTTTTTTATATTTTTTTAAGTAATTAGTACGATGGTTTTAAATTAATGGTGTAGTTTTTAGTATTATTAATGCCGCCTCGATAAGTAGTAGGGTATTATTTTTTGGAGATGTTTTTTTGAAAAAATTAGCTGAATGATATTTGGCAAACGTCAATTATCAGGCTGTGCAGCAGTATAATGGTATAAGGCCTAGTCTTTAATGTGGCAGGGCATAAACTTTGGGGGGGAGTTCTTGAACGTTTGGCCATTGGCTAATCTGTGACCCATAACCCGTGTTGATGACTTATCTTCGATGCTGATGGCTTGAGTCGATGAGACCGATTTACTGGCGTTTTCCTTAGAACTGTAACATATAGGATTAGCTTAACTTATTCTAATGAATCACTGGTTTTTATCGCTGAGTTTAGTGCTAGTATGGAGGGGTCTTAATGCACAGGTAGGAAACTGACATCACACCAATTTTAACTAATTAAATTAATGCGTTGTATTAATAGTGTGTATTGCATATTGAGTAAGTAACATACGTTTACTTCAGGACATCAAACGCTCGTTAAAATGACTAAGCTGTGAACGGTTAGCCCTAGCTAAGATGCCCCAGTAAACACTGGAGCGAAAAAATGAGTAAAGAACATAAAAGCGGTAAAGAAAACAAGAAACAACCTTTAAAATCGGCCAAAGAAAAACGCAACGATAAATTGGCAAAGAAAGCCAATAAAGGCTTGTTTGACAAGATTAAGTAACCAAGATGGTATTAGCGTTGTGCGCGTGACACCTAGTCACTGGCAACGATTGTAGGATAGAGGCTGGCAGATACTGCTGGCCTTTTTGTTTTTCGCTTTGCCTATTTGTGGCTTTCACCGCCTAAATTCGCTTTCTGTAGAGTGTTTTACTTTGTCAAAAAGTGAATCTTTACAAAGCAAGTTATCCAGTTAGACAGTGCCTCATTTCGAATCATCGCCCATAACGAGACTTGGCTTCAGATAACCCGGTATTACATCATTTGAGCATGTTTATGGTCGATGTTCCTGCGCAGTGGCTGTATGTGGGTATCAAATAACCTTGCAGTACTCAATGATTAACTCGGCAGCATTACCCAAGAGGTGAAGCGTAACGCATTAATAATCTGGCACATTGCTTATAATGATCCGAATTTGACTCAGCTTTTATTGAGCCATTAGGCTGGCTTCTGTGTTGGTGCGCAGTGGCATTTCAGACAGGCATTTTATTTAATAGAGTCGCCAGTACTTTAGCGCCGAGTCGAAACGGTCGCTTTGGGTCAGTTGCATCGTCCAGTTTGTCTATTTTGCTGTGTTGAATTTTGCTGGGTTGAATTGGGCCGCCACATTTTACAGGCAGGTATTGACTACTTGTCTGCATTATCTATGTTGAATATGGTGATTATTGGAGAAATTTTGAGTCATTTTTATCACTCTTGCCGCTATCTGCTTGCCCCGTTATTGCTCACCGGCCTGTTATTGGGCGCCATCGATTATTTTAGTGCTCGCTGGATAGGCTGGCTCGATACCATACAGGTGATGCCCTATTGGTTACTCGCTATTGCGGCGCTGATCGCGCTGCAATTTAATCGTAGCCGCCTCAGTTATATCGCCAGCTTATTATTGCTGTTTTATGCGCTAACCCAGCATGGACTGCTAAGTAGTGACACTTATCAATGGGTGTTTATTGGCGGCGGGATCATCACTGCAGTATTTTGTTTCATTAAAGACCGAGGTTTGCTCAGTATCCATACTTTGGTACGTCTTGGGATTATTGCGGCGAGCTTTTTAGCGGCTTATTTATGGTTATCTCTACTGGAGCATTCTCCAGAGATGGCGCAGCAGGTGCGTGAACGCTATCTGCCGTTCTTGTCTGCCAACGGTTTAGCTACATTGCCGGTATTCTTAGCTGGTGCTGTCATGTTGTTCAAGCTAATTAAAGACAGTAATTTAGTGCATACGAGTCTTGGACTTACCTTTATCGTCTGGCTGATGCATTATTACGCTGCTGACTGGCAGTCGTTGGCGGTGCAGCTCAATATGATCGCCGTGTTCCTGTTATTGACTGTACTGTTTGACTCTTATTTTCTGGCTTATCGCGATGAGCTTACCGGCTTGCCTTCGCGTCGAGCCCTGTTTAATCTTAGTTTGTCCTTAGGTAGAAAATACACAGTCGCCATGGTCGATATCGATCATTTTAAAAAGTTTAACGATACCTATGGCCATGATGTGGGTGATCAGGTGCTTAAGCTAGTGGCGGTAAAGTTGTCGCAAGTCACCGGCGGCGGTAAGGCATTTCGTTATGGTGGTGAAGAGTTCACTATTGTGTTTGCGAATAAGCAGGCTAAACAGGTTATTGAGCATCTCGATGCGGTGCGGCAATCGATAGAAGATTACGACATTGTACTCAGAGAAACTAAGCGTAAGGCCAATCAGAATAGTAACGCCAGTAAAAATCGTAATAAAAAAGCGGTCGATAAACAGCGTATTGTCAGTGTTACCGTATCGATTGGGTTAGCCGAGCACCTTGCAGATCAAAGCTTCGAACAATGCATGAAGCAGGCCGATAAAGCCTTGTATAAGGCCAAGAAAAAAGGCCGTAACCAGGTGTGTGCTTAACGGAGCATTAAGCCATAATCAGCTGAGCAATATTGCACTAAGGACCTGAGTCATGACGTATCTCAGTTTATGATGGAGCCTAGCGCTGATGGGAGGGGGCATGACGGAGTTTTTGCTACAGCGGCTTAGCGATATCGATTGGCATTTGGGCGGTGCTCAGTTGTTGGCGATGTTGCTACTGCTCGTTTGGTTATGGGCTATTTGGCCCAGCACTGATATAAAGGCGCTGATCAACGACAAAGCGTTGCAATCACGGCTGTTATTAACCGCCTTTGCCATTAATGGATTATGGTTACTCGACGCCAGCATTACCGATGGCATTCACCTGCATTTTTTAGGTCTAGTTACCCTAATGTTGATGTTTGGTTGGCGTATGGCCACTGTGATAGCGCTATTGCCCGTACTGTTTTTTACCACCTTTATTTTGCAGCAACCTTTTGACTTTGCATTTTATGCATTGGTTGCCATCGCCTTACCTTTGTTTCTCTGTTATGCCGTTTACAGCAAGGTGTATCAACACTTACCGCATCATCTGTTTATCTATATTTTTTGTGCCGCCTTTATCAATGGGTTGCTCTCTATGGTGTTCCATATGGGGGCTTGGTCTGCTTGGCTATGGTTAAGTGGTGATTACCCATGGGATTACTTAGTAGATAACTATTTACTCTTAATTCCTTTGTTGGGCTTTCCTGAGGCGCTACTCAACGGTATGGCTGTGACCATTATGGTGGTGTATCGCCCGCAATGGTTATATGACTATTCAGACAGACATTACTTTTAGTTGCGGCTTAAAGCATAATATTTGCTGGGTCTGCAGGGCGATTTTTTGGTATCATAGCGGCCAAATTAACGTAGCGATCTCAGCATTGATCACGGTAAGTGGCTTGATACAAGACGTAAATTGAAATAACTAGTTATTCTAATTATAAAATTTACCACGCCGTTGCAGCGTATTTTAGCCATTAAGCAAGATCTGATAATGAATGCGATTGCTATTTTTAGCCCTTTTGATTAATGGGCGCCTGTGATTTGAGGTCATGCCCAGTGGCTTGGCTCGAACACCCTAATTCACTGCTGCTTGAGCATAAGCTTGGCAGCAAATACTGTAGACACCGCAATGGCGGTCGTTGGATATTCCATGATTGAACAGCAACAAAACAACCCATTACATGGCCTAGGTTTAGAAACCATGGTTACCGAACTTGTCGATTTTTATGATTGGAAAATTTTATACGCGGCATTGCGCTTAGAATGTTTTAATACCAATCCTAATATGGCAGCTTGCCTTAAGTTTTTGAAAAAAACTGAGTGGGCCAGAGAGCGGGTTGAAAGCTTTTATCTGTATCGTTTTAAGCGCATGCCTAAAGGCGATGCGGCGCAATTTGAACTCAAGCCCAGAGAGCGTGGCTTTGCCGATGGCATTGTGCCTCGTAAGCCACAAGAGTTAACGATTGAGTTAATTGAGGAAATGCGCGCTAAAGCCACTGCCGATTATGAGGCGATGAAGCAAAATAAGACGCGCCCTCAATACGGTAAAGATAAACCACGCGCTCAAGATGCCTATGCACAAAATAAGCGTTCGGGTCATAATCGCCCAGCGCCATCACAAGATCCCAGCAATCCTTGGGGTAAGTGATCGCTATCGTGGCAATAAAAAAGGCGAATGGATTACCATTCGCCTTTTTTGATCCTAGGCATAGTGCTTTAGTTAAAGCGTTCTTTAGCTGAGGTGCTGTTTAAAAAAGCTTAAGGTGCGGCTCCATGCCAGCTCGGCATTTTGTTCATCGTAACGTTGAGTCGAGTCATTATGAAAGCCGTGCTGAGTATTGGGGTAAGTAAACATCTGATAGTTGGCGTTAATACGCTTTAGGTCTTGCTCATACTCAGGCCAAGTTTGATTAACCCTGTCATCGTGTTCTGCCAGTTGGATAAGTAAGGGCGCCTTGATATTGCTACGTAGCTCAGGCGTCGCTGGCGTACCATAAAAGGGCACTCCGGCGGCCAATAACAGACTGTCCACCGCCGCTAAATAATTGACCATATAGCCACCAAAACAGAAACCCACCGCACCGAGTTTTTCATTGCTTAATGGATGAGACTTTAAGAAGCGCGCCGCGGCCACAAAGTCATGCTGAATCTTATCCTTAGCTAATGTGCTTTGCATGGCTCTGCCTTCATCGTCGTTACCTGGGTAACCGCCAAGAGGAAATAACGCATCGGGGGCAAAGGCCACGAAGCCTGCTTTGGCCAAACGCCGCGCGACATCTTTAATATAGGGGTTAAGGCCTCGGTTTTCGTGCACCACTAATACCACAGGCAGTGGCCCCGTGAGCTGCGTAGGCACGGCTAAATAGCCGCGGCCTTTGCCATGGCCGTTAGGCGAGTCAAACTCTTGGTAGCTGGCTTTAATGTCTGGGTCATTAAAGGAGACCTGCTCTGCCAAAGCATAATTGGGTAATAATGCCGAGGTGAGCAAGGTCATTGAATAACCTACAACGACAAGGGTGGCCAGTTTTTTCATAAAGGTGCGTCTATCTATCACGCCATGGGCGTATTCGTCGTACCAATCGAAGGCTTCTTGGGGGATATGATTGAGTGGTTGCTGAGCCATTATGCTTCCCTTCCTATTTTATTAGACAATCCAGTTTACGTGATAAACAGTGGCTAACCATTACGTTATCGACATAAGCCTAAGATCATTTATCAAGCACGTTATCGACCTAGTGTCAGTTATTAAGATAGTCGCAGCTTAGGTGGCTTTCAAACCTAGTGCATGGTCAGCGAGGCTTGAGGTGTGAGTGGTTTAGTGGCTGACACTCAGTTAATCGGGGGCGTTGGTGTTCCGCCGCGGAAAAATGGATATTATCAGCCGTGTATAAACGGGTAGTGATAAGGGAAGCCTTGGGTCTATGGCACTGCCGTTTAACTGCGTAATAGGGGGCTTAGGTAGGTTGCTTAGTCTTAGCATTATAGGCGGGCTTAGGTTGGCCATCGCGTGATAGCAAAAGGGCACAAGTGTGAAGCACTTGTGCCCTGTCGATTATCTTGCCACGATAAGATGAGCGGTGAGTCTTTCTCGGCGTTTAGCCCAGAGAGAGCTCTTTAGCACGATCGGCGGCAGAGTCCATCGCATTAGCGACTAATGCATCAAGCTCGCCGTGCTGAAACGCCAATATGGCTTGCTCTGTGGTGCCTTTAGGCGAGGTCACTTGGCGGCGCAACTTGGCAAAATCGTGTTGGCTGTCCATCGCCATTGCAATGGCGCCCATGGCACTTTGCAATACGGCTTTAGTGGCTGTCGCTTGAGGTAAGCCTTGGTTAATGGCGGCTTTTTCCATCGCTTCTAAAAACAGAAAAAAGTACGCAGGTGAACTGCCAGCGGTTGCCACTATGGTCGACATCTGGCTTTCCTCTTGCAGCCAAACTGTGTCGCCTACGGCGCGCATCAGGTGATCGGCGGTATCGACATCGGCTTGTTGGCTAAGTTTGGGGGCATATAGGCCGGTTAAGCCCTTACCTATGGCGGTGGGCAGATTTGGCATGGCACAGATCACCCGTTGATGATCGCCAAGCTTAGTGCTGATGGTGTTTTGTTTCACGCCTGCGGCAATCGAAATGACGAGCTTATCACCATCATGCTGTGCAATAACAGGAGCTAATTCTTCGCATACTAGCGGCACAATAAAGGGTTTAACCGCCAAGATAATCACGTCAGCGAAAGCCGCTGCGGTACTATTGTCTTGATGCACTCGCACATTAAACTGCTCCACCATTTCGCTGCGCGTTGCCTGGGTCGGGGCGCATACCAAGATGTGTTGACTGGAGTGACCATGCTTGAGTAAACCGGCAATGATGGCTTTGGCCATATTACCGCCACCGATGAAGGCTATACGCAATTGTGGGTCTAAGGGTGAGTCGTGATTAAAGATAACGGTCTCCTTGAGGCTATGTTATTGATGTTTGTGGCTGGGATGTTGATGCGGTTATATCGGCTCGGCAATCCATCTTTAATAGGTGATCAATTGCCGAGTCGAAGGGCTTAAGCGCGTATTTGCCCATCACCGCTGACTAAATATTTTTCAGTAGTCAATGACTCAATGCCCATGGGACCATAGGCATGCAGTTTGGTGGTGGCAATGCCTATCTCGGCGCCCAATCCGAGCTCGCCGCCATCAGAAAAGCGTGAAGAGGCGTTAACCATGACCACAGAAGCATCGACCGTGCGCTGAAAACGGGCGGCTGTGAGCTCATTTTGGGTGCTGATCACCTCGGTGTGGTGGCTACCAAAACGTCTAATGTGGTCGATAGCCTGCTCGAAGTCATTCACCTGGCGAATGGCGATTTCAAGATCTAAGTATTCTTGACCAAAATCTTGCTCATCTATCACTTGGCACGCGTCAAAGTGTGGGCTGGCATGTTCACAGGCATTAATGGTTACCTTATGTTCTGCTAAGGCTGAGGCCACTTTAGGTAAAAACTCGGCGGCAATCTCTTTGTGGACTAGTAGGCCTTCTAAGGCGTTGCACACCCCGGTGCGCTGGGTCTTACCGTTAAGCAGTAAAGCTAAGGCACTATCAAGGTCGGCATCTTTATCGACATACAGATGACAAACACCTTTAAAATGCTGAATGACAGGTATTTTACTGTTGTCGGTGACAAAGTTAATTAAGCCTTCGCCGCCCCGAGGGATAATGACATCGATATAATCGCGTTGTTGCATCAACTCTAACATCAGGGCGCGATCGGGATCGGGCACCACGGTAATCAACGCAGGCGGCAAGCCATAATGAGTCAATACCGTTTGCATAATTGAGGCGATCACCTTACTGGTTTGCAGCGCCTCTTTACCGCCACGCAGTACAACGGCATTGCCCGATTTAAAACATAAGGCTCCGGCATCGGCAGTCACATTCGGACGCGCCTCATAGATCATGCAAACCACCCCGAGTGGCACGCGCATTTTACGGATATTTAAGCCATTGGGACGCTTGCCCATGTCGCGCTCAGCACCGATAGGGTCGGGCAGTGAGGCAATAGTTTCAATGCCTTCGGCCATGGCCTCCACCCGCTCTGGGTTCAGGGTTAATCTGTCTATCATAGCGGCGCCAAGTTTGTCGGCATCGGCGTTAGCCAGATCAATCATGTTGGCGCTGAGGATCTCATAACTGTGGGCACGAATAGCGCGTGCCATATCCAATAGCACGGTATTTTTTAACTGTTCATCAAGCACCGCAAGGGTTTGTGCTGCTAACGCGGCATCTTGAGATAAGGTTTTAATTAAGCTCATATTTACTCCAATATGGCGATATTTTTGTCGGAAATGATCGCGCCGGTCTTCTGCTGGACATCATTAGCAAACTCGCGATCTTCTTGTTCCGCAATAAAATTCAGTAGACAACTGCTGTAGTTGGATCGGGCTTTCGCCAGTTTAGTGCCATCGCCTTTGCGCACTAATACCGTATCCCCGACGGAAAAGTTACCTGTTACGGCAACTACATCGTCACTTGTCAGCGGTGTATGTTGGTCTAAGTTTCCATTGAAATCATTTTCGACGATCAACTCTCCCTGTGCTTGCGAGGTATGGGTCATCCAGTGCAGATGTTCCTGCATTGGGTGTTCAAACGGGGTAAATAAGGTTCCCGGATTTTGCCCTTTAAGCAGCTGGGTAAAAGTGTCGCCGTCAAAGCCATTGACTATCACAGTTTCGATACCGTGAGAGATAGCCTTTTCTGCAGCCTCAATCTTGGTGCGCATACCACCAGTGCCTACGTCACTGGTGGCACCGCCTGCCATCGAATAGATATTGTCATTGATATCGCTGACCTGCTTTATCAGCTTGGCATCGTCGTGGATGTTCGGGTTTTTGGTATACAAACCCTTTACATCAGAACAGATGATCAGCGCATCAGCGTCGGCTGCTGCGGCCACCATCGCCGAGAGGTTGTCGTTATCACCGACTTTTAACTTGTCGGTGGTCACTGCATCGTTCTCGTTGATGATTGGCAGCAAGCCATGCTCCAATAAACTAAAGATGGTATTTTTAATACTGATATAACGCTCACGATTACGTAAATCACCATGAGTGACTAACAGCTGTGCGGTGGGAAAGTCGAATAACTTGTCCCACGTTGCCATCATGTCTGCTTGCCCCGCAGCGGCCATTGCTTTTTTTACCGATACCGACGGCTTATCTATGCCGCTAAATCGATGCCAGCCTGCGGCGACTGAGCCTGATGAAACCAATACCACCTCGCATCCATTGGCGCGGCAGTTTGCAATAAACTGCGCGATACCCAATAGATAGTGGCTGCTACAGCCTTGTTTGTGGGGTGCAATTAAGGCACTACCCACTTTAACGACAATGCGTTTCCAGTGTAAATCTGCCATGTTGCTTCCCCCAATTATCTTTCTTCTGCTAGTACGCGTCCGGCTTTATTGAACGTCTTCACCGTTTTATGGCAAGGATCTTTCGAGAAGATGCTCGTGATCCAGATAACCAAACTACTGACCACGAAGCCTGGGAGCATTTCATACATGACGCTGCTTAAGGCTTTGCCATCGGCAAGCACTGGCGCATAAATCCAGAACAGTACGGTAGCGGCACCCGAAACGATACCAGCAATGGCGGCTTTGTAGGTTAAGCCTTCTTTATGCAGGCTAAACAAGACCAGTGGGCCAAAGGCGGCACCAAATCCTGCCCATGCGTTACTGACTAACGACAAGATGCTGTTAGAGCGATCCATGGCTAATAAGCTAGCAACGATAGCTACACCGGCAACACCGAAGCGGCCCATTTTGACCATCTCTTCTTCGGTTGCTTCCTTTTTCGAGGCGACACGGTAAATATCTTCCGTGAGTGAACTTGACGACACTAGCAGCTGCGATGAGATGGTACTCATGATCGCGGCTAAAATGGCTGCTAAAAGGAAACCACTGATAAGTGGGTGGAACAAGATCTCTGAAAAGACAATAAAGATGGTTTCAGGATCGGTCAGTTTTAACTGAAACTTATTTGCATAGGCAATACCGATAAGCCCTGTCGCTAAGGCACCAATAATGGTAACCGTCATCCAGCTCATACCAATTCGCTTAGCAACTTTAATATCGGCAACCGAGCGAATCGCCATAAAGCGCACAATAATATGAGGCTGACCAAAGTAACCTAAGCCCCAAGATAGGCTAGATATCAACCCAAGTAGGGTGACATTTTGCATTGCTTCACCAAAATGTGGGATCGACTCATAGGCAAAATTCATCATGTTATCGGCAGTGGTAAACTCTTGGTAGGCCACAACGGGCACCAAAATCAATGCGACAAACATGATACAACCCTGAACAAAGTCGGTCAGACTGACGGCTAAAAAGCCCCCCAGCAGGGTATAAGAGACCACCACACCTAAGGTAATGATAAGGCCAAACTCATACTGAACATCAAAGGCCGACTCAAACAGTTTTCCGCCCGCCACTAAACCGGCTGAGGTATAGAGGGTAAAGAAGATGACGATAATGATGGCGGCAATAATACGGATATTACTGCTGGGATCATGAAATCGTTTAGCAAAAAACTCAGGGATGGTTAACGCATCGCCCGCCACTTCGGTATAAACCCTAAGCTTAGGTGCGACAATTAAGTAGTTGACTAACGCACCGAGTAAGAGTCCCAGTGCAATATAGATAGTCTCAAATCCAACCAAAAACATAGCGCCTGGCAGACCCATCAACATCCAACCGCTCATATCAGAGGCGCCAGCTGATAGCGCTGTCACCTGAGGACTGACTTTTCGTCCTCCGAGGATATAGCCCGACACGTCGCTGGTAGAGCGTTTATATGCGAATAGTCCGATGCTGAGCATGGCAAGAAAATAGATAGCCAGCGATACATAAGTGAGGTAATGCATGGATTATTGACCTCCTAACGCTTTGTTATTTTGAATCCCATCGGGTTTCAACATGACAAAGAGATAGGTGCTTAAAATTGCGATTAAACACATCAACTCAACCCCCTCTTTTATTGTGGTTTTTGTAGTATGCAAAATGGTGGTAATGAGATTTTCTTCCGCTGCATTGTCTGACGACATTGTGCCCTCCTGAGCATGAATCATGTGGATAATTATCACTAGTTGCACGTCAAATAGTTAGAGTGCGAATAGTTAGTGGTCTAACTATCTTAACACTATTAAAGTGAAAAGTTCTAGTTGTTAGCTAATTTTTCAGCAGCTTGGGCACATTTGATGTGGGTGATATTGTTTGAATGACAATTAATTTTAGGTGTGTTTACCGCGAAGTATTATTGGTTGCTATGGCTTGTGTTTATCGGTATTCGCACTTTATGCCTGTTGTGGCTGACCTGTACTAAACTGATTGAATTAGAAGATAAAGTTAATTAAAAAACGCGTTGATTTGCTGCACCTATAATCGATTTTCGTTTGCGGTTCATATAGTATGGCGCGCTGTTTAATTGGCGGTCTTACCGGCTGTAGTGAGCATCGCCCTTAAGGTTATTGCGCCGAAGCCGATGTTTATCTTACTTCTATCTTATTTAGGGATATCGAATTTTTAGTTATGGCGTTAAGACGACAACAACTCATTGCAATAATACTGATCAGCGTGGCGCTAGTGATGGTGCCGCTGGTGCTTTATATGGCGCAGCGCATCACGGGCGGTTATGGCTTGCAACCTCAAGCGCAGTCGATTGATTTTCGTTGGCAAGCTGTCGACGGTGACTGGCACGATTTTAGTGATTGGCACGGCGGGCCGACATACCTGTTTATGGGGTTTTTAAGCTGCTCAGACATCTGTCCGCTGCGCATTGGTCAGTTGATGCAGTTGGATACTTGGTTAGCCGAGCAAGAAGGGACATATGACAAATCGGTGCGGTTTTTATTTATCACCATCGACCCAGATACCGATACCCCAAGTATTCGCTCACAGTTAATCGATCAACGCTCGACTCGCTTCGTCAGTGCCCGCATGCAACAAGCGGATCTTGATAAGCTACAATCGATATTAAGAGAAAAGATAACCACACAAGAAGGGATGCTTAACCATGTTGGCAACCTTTATTTAGTTTCAAAAAATGCCACCCTTGCGCGTATTTATACCCAGTGGCAACTGTCGACACAAAAGATGTTAGCCGACCTTACTCCATTATTAAAATGATAAGAGCACAGCATATGAATAGCACACCGCACCAAGTCGAGCTTACCCAGAGAAACGATCTGTATATTTTTCGTATCTTATTGGCGCAGGTCCCCATTTTATTTTTAAGTGGTTTCGTTGGGGCACAATTAACCCTGATTGCCAGTATTAGCGCAGTGGCGATATTGCTATTGGTTTTACTGTCCTATCAGTTACTTAAAGGTACTGATTTGTTTGGCATTGTGGCCGCGGTGCTGATGATGACGGTATCGGCTGCACTTATTCAGACCCAGATGGGAATGATTGAGATGCACTTTCATATTTTTGCCTCTATGGCAGTATTTTTAATATATCAGCGTTGGCAACCGCTGCTGGCGGCCTTATTGACCGTTGCTGTGCATCATGTGTTGTTTACCGCCATTCAGTTGCAGCAAGGCAGCTTTATGTCGATGCCTATCATGATTTTTGCTGGCGAGTGCAACTGGATGATCACCTTCGTCCATGCCGCATTTGCTTTGGCCGAAACCAGCATTTTGATGTTGATCGCTTCGTTTATGCGCCGCGAGTCGCTAGCCAATCAACGCATTGCCATGGCGATTGAGTCGATTTCGCACAACAAAGATCTTACCTTGCGTTTAGCATCAGACAGTAGCAGTGCCGAATCGGCCTTTAACTCTATGTTAGATCAGTTGTCGCAGCTATTTGCCGATTATCGTGATATTGCCCAGCAGATGAGTGTCACCACCGACGAGCTAAAAGCTAACAGTGATACAACCTTGCAGGAAGTCGGCCATTATAATGAGCAAGCCAAAACCATCTCTTACACCACCCAAGATGTGATTGCGCGCATTAATGAGGTGGTGGCCGACAGTCAGTTATCTGCCGAGCAGGCCAAAGCTGCCGCCGAATCCAGCATTGAGGACCGACAAAGTGCTTTGGGAGTGATGAAAGATATGCGTTTATTAGAAGCCAATACCACCGAAATTAGAGGTTCCTTAACTGAGTTGACCACTGATGTGAGTGCGATAACCAGTTTGCTACAAGGGATCCGCAGTATTTCTGAGCAAACTAATTTACTGGCGCTCAACGCTGCCATTGAAGCTGCCCGCGCTGGCGAGTCGGGCCGTGGCTTTGCTGTGGTAGCTGACGAGGTGCGGGCCCTCGCACAGCGCACCAGCCACTCGACCGATGAGATCTCCGCCGTGCTCGACCGACTTAACCTGTCGATGGTGAAAACGGTTGAGTCGATGGATTTAGGCCAAAAACGGACTTTAGAAAATGTTGAGCATACCCAGCGTATTGCCGAAGGGTTAGGCGTGCGGTCTGAGCAGATTGGTGAGGTGGCCCAGCTTAGCTCGCGGGTTGCCGATGAAACACGTTCACAGTCGAATGTGCTGGGTAATGTCGGCCATGACATTTTGCAAAATGCCGAGGCCATTAGCCAACTGGCACTGCAGGTTCAATCTCTGTCGGAAGCCTCTTTAGCCATTCAAGATATTGCTAAAACCTACCAAGTGAAGGCGGCCATCTATAAGGTGTAGCGCCTTGAGCCAAGGTAGAGGTTTTAGCGAGTGTTTAGCAGCCATGAAACGGTAAGCCCATTCAATGTGCTTGCCGTTTTTACCTTAAATATTGGCAGCCACAAGGGCCAACTTATTTTATGAGGGTTTAGCCAGCTCACGTTTTGCTAAGTCATTGTTTGCTAAAATACCGCGTGACTTTTTTCGGATGCTGCTTAGGGCCTGTTGATCTTTTAAGGTTGTTTTTGCAGCGAATCGCTGGGTATTTATACAAGGCAGAAGCTTTGTAGTGTAGTTATTCTACATAAAAAGCTGAGAACGCAGTAAAAACACCCAACAAACGCTGCCCGAAGGGGGTCGGCTAAAAACGTTTTACTCTTTGTTAAGTGAATTTTGCTTAGATGACTAGGCTGCAATCCACTCGCCTCGATTAAAACGTTTTTGTCTCGAACAAAATTCAACCAGCAAAGATCAACAGGCCCTAGTTGTGTCACTTTTATTCGTAGTTTTTGGTTAATGTTCTCGCCAAATTGATTGGCGACTCGCCTCATTATCAGGCCCTTTTTAGTTGGCTGTACTTAAGTGGGTTGGCAAGGTGGTTAGCCATTCATCAAACGTTGCAGCGCCGCCATAGTCAGAGGATATCATGCAGTTAGCTCCCATTGAGCGTGTGAAAAGCGCTTTTGTTGCTGGGATTTGGGCGACACTTGTCAGTATTGCGATTGGATTTGGATTTAAAATTTGGTTAGCGCAATGGGTGGTTAAAGCCGATTTGGCGTTGTACCACACTGTGGTTGATATTATTTCGCTGTCGTTAATTTTGATGACAGGTTTTCGCGCCTCTATGGTGGTGAGCTACTCGCAAACCCAAAACGATAAAGATATTACTAACCTATTTCGATACAGCTTGATAGTCATGGTACTGCTGACTTGGGGAGTGGTGCTGCCCTATATCAAGCATAAGTTGCATATCGATGTGGCCTATTTTCATCTGGTGGGTATTATTTTGGGGATGGGCCTTAAGGTCTATTTTACCAATCAAATTGCCATGTATCGTATGTACAACATTTCAAATAAGGTTACCTGGTTAGAACCCTTAGGGCAGGTGGTGGCGTTTATGATCTGTTACTACCTGCTGCGCCAGAGCGCCATCGCCTCGCTGTTTTACAGCTTAATGCTGTCATCGCTAGCGGTGGCAGGCTATATGTTTGTGAGGCGTCGCAAACTCATCGCCACCACACCGTTAGGGTCGGTTAGCATGACCCCCAGCTTGAAAAACTTTATGCAAAAAAGTTTTACCTCGGCGCTAGAGGCTGGCGCTAGCCTGTTTATGATCTACATTACCGTACTGCTTACCATCGGCCACTTTAGTGTCGATGAGTTAGGCGACTTTCAGGTAGTGGTTCGGCCTGTGATCGCTTATTTAACCTTGTTGTTTGTGTTTCCTATTTATCGATTTGTGTTACCCGAATTGGCGGTGTGTGTGCGCCAGCTGCAAGTTGAACAAGTGCGCCTGATCAAGCGCTGGGTGTATAAGGTGTCGATACTGGTCTCGCTGAGCTTTTTCTTGTCGATGCTGCTATGTGGCCAATGGCTGGTCGATACGCTGTTTCCGGCATCCTATAGCAAGGCCGCCCCGGTATTGATGCACTTTTCGATGTTTTTTATTTTTATGATGCTCAATGGCTATCAACTGGCCTATATCAAGGCGCGCGGGTTGTTTTTACACAGTTTATTCATTCGAATAAGCGGCATATTAGCCTTGATTGGCAGCTACTACGGTTACACCCGTTTAACCGACAATGTGGTGGCGGTGATCCTCGCGCTGGGCAGTGGTTACCTAGTGATGTTTATCTTATCGACCGTGATTGAACATAAGGTGATTAAACCCTTAATTGTAGCCCCCTAATTACGGCATCATTCGCGCCATAAGCCTGCGGTAAGTGCTATGAATGCAAGGTGCTAGCGTTCAGCTAATGGCTTATTTTTATCAGCCTGATTTGAAACACCAGCTTCAAATCAGGCTGTTATACTCAAGTATCCGTTACCATTACTTGGATGCACCGATGAGCTGGCAAAGTATTAACGAGTTACTCTCTTTTGTGTTATTTACCTATGACGGTTCGCCCATTACCGTTTCGCAGGTATTACAGGTGCCATTGCTGTTGCTGTTAGCCTGGTTTGTGGTGACTCGTATTGGTAAATTGATCCGGCGGTCATTGGCATCGCGCAAGGTCGCACCCGATGCGGTGCATCTGTTTTCGCGCATCTATTTGGTCGTGGCCATCGCGGTCATCTTAATTACCAGTCTCGAGATCCTAAATATCCCCATCAAAGCCTTTGCTTTTGTCTCTGGTGCTGTTGCCATTGGGGTGGGTTTTGGCGCGCAAAATATCATTAATAACTTTATCAGCGGTTGGATTTTAATGTGGGAGCGGCCGATCCGTATCGGTGATTATTTAGAAATAGGCGAAACCAAAGGGGTGGTGGAGAGTATCAACACCCGCTCAACGCTTATCCGCCGCAGCGACGGGGTGCATATGTTAGTGCCCAATAGTCACTTACTGGAAAACACGGTCACCAATTGGACCTTAATCGACAACAATGCCCGTTCGACCGTGCGGGTCGGAGTTTCTTATGGCGTCGATGTGACGTTAGTGGCGCGGTTGATTAAGCAGGCATTAGATGAACGAGATGACATCTTGAGGTCTCCGCCTCCTATCGCCCTGTTTGAAGACTTTGGGGATAATGCACTGATTTTCGATGGTATATTTTGGGTGTGTGCTAATTCCGAAGCCGATATTCGTAAGATCCGCAGCGATATTCGCTTTCGAATTTATCAACTGTTTGACGAGCATGAGATTGTCATTGCCTATCCGCAGCGGGATATTCACCTCGATGGCGTCATTAGCTTGCAACGCTCGGCAGTTGTTGCACAGACCCATGAGTAGGTTTTGCGTGGTTATCTAAGCGACTCCCCACTAGGTTTCATTCTGGGTATTAAAAGCTAAATTATTTTTGGACAAAAGTATCTTGGCCTTCGAATGAAGGTGTTGGCTTTTTTGGATTTTGCATTTGGCTGAGTTAGTGTTGGTAGAGTGTCTTTGAAATTTGTATCTTCACTGTTATCAATCGCCTGTCCGGCAGGGAGTGTGCAGATACTGCTGCTACACGCCGTGAATCCATCCGTGGAGGCTCGACGATGGCATCCCTGCCATCAACGTCCGCAGCCGCATCTACACTGGGTTATTCTGTCTCTTCGATTTTGCTTCATTTCGTGCGAGTAGCTAGTTAAAAAGCTAACTCGGTTTTGGACAAAGTATCTTGGCCTTCGAATGAAGGTTGAGGCATTTTTGGCTTGTAGCATTTGCCGGAATAGTTTTACATCGCTGATGGTAGCGTTAACCTTTATGACAACCCATTGCCTGCAGCATGCCTTTCGTGCAGGTATTTCGGTGGGGCGCTGCAAGTATATCCCTATACGCTCGACGGTGGCATCTGATGTGAATGGATTCACAAATGCCGTAGTGACATGGATGTCAAAGAGCGGCCATGCCACCAACCCCCCACCGCCATACCTACACCGACTTATCTATTTCTTCGATTTAGCCGTAATTGGTATCCAAAGAACCGTTAAAAGCTAAATTATGTTTGGACCAAAGTATCTTGGCCTTCGAATGAAGGTTGAGGCATTTTTGGCTTGTAGCATTTAGTCGAGTTGGTTTTTATTGATTGATGGTAGCGTTAACTTACATTGTTTTGAATTGCTTGCCGCAGGCCTTTCGTGCAGGTGCTTCTGTGACACGCCGCAAGTACAATCCCTGTAGGCTCTGCCGTGACATCCATGTCACGGAAGGTCACAGCCGCACCTACACCGACTTATCACTCTCTTCGATTTAGCCGTAATTGGTATCTACAGAACCGTTAAAAGCAAAATTGTTTTTGGACAAAAGTGTGTTGGCCTTCGAATCAAGGTGTTGGCTTTTTTGGGCTTGTAACATTTAGTCGAGTTGGTTTTTATTGATTGATGGTAGCGTTAACCTTCATGGCAACCCATTGCCTGCAGCATGCCTTTCGTGCAGGTATTTCGGTGGGGCGCTGCAAGTATATCCCTATACGCTCGACGGTGGCATCTGATGTGAATGGATTCACAAATGCCGTAGTGACATGGATGTCAAAGAGCGGCCATGCCACCAACCCCCCACCGCCATACCTACACCGACTTATCTATTTCTTCGATTTAGCCGTAATTGGTATCCACAGAACCATTAAAAGCAAAATTGTTTTTGGACAAAGTATCTTGGCCTTCGAATGAAGGTTGAGGCTTTTTTGGCTGGTAGCATTTAATCGAGTTAGATTTTATTGATTGATGGTAGCGTTAACCTTTATGGCAACCAATTGCCTGCAGCATGCCTTTCGTGCAGGTATTTCGGTGGGGCGCTGCAAGTATATCCCTATACGCTCGACGGTGGCATCTGATGTGAATGGATTCACAAATGCCGTAGTGACATGGATGTCAAAGAGCGGCCATGCCACCAACCCCCACCGACATACCTACACCGGCTTATCTATTTCTTCGATTTAGCCGTAATTGGTATCCACAGAACCGTTAAAAGCTAAATTTTTTTGTCTCCTAATTACCTCCGCCCCTTATAAGGAATGCAGCAAGCGCTGAGTAATGAATATCTTAAGAAAGCAGGATTGTATTCACTGAGAGATGGATGGATCGCGGTTCACTATCCGAACCAGAAAACAGGTTAGGCGTTCTAAATGAACCGCCCTCGGCTCAGGCATCCTGCTTCGCCCTACCTCCTAAATCCATTTAGTCGTGTGCGGAGCCGCATGCAGGGTGGTGTGGGGGCTGGAGGCTAGATACCTCCGGCTACCCGATTATAAAGCATTAACTCGTAAGCCCTGATTAAACTGAAAGTAACATTTCTGTTTTTCAACAGCTAAATCTGATGATTTAGCTATTATTTTCATATTCTTAGCTAGGAGCTAAAAGGTTGGCTTTGTTATCGTCTTGTAGCTTTTTAATAGCTAAAAAAAGGTTTGTTTCCTCAAAATATTTTTCCGAATATGAGAGTCTAAGCAATTCTTCAACACAAGAGCCATCTTGAAGAGTTTTTGAGCTTGAGCGTAATCCTTTTTTACAAATTAAAAATAATATTTCAGATAAATCATGTCCATTTAGCACCTCTTGTACTGGATGTTTTTCAGACATTATAACGTCTAGACAAGACTTAATGTAAGCTCTATCTCCTATTTCACAACCTCTATTAGTTGAATATTCAACAATGGTATTAATTAACTTTTCATCACCAAGGTAACTAATGTTTTTGTCGCAAATAAACTTTTTTATTTTAAAACTAGGGCCTTCAGCTTTTTTGGGTTTAAATGATAAACCTAAACCAAACCTTTTATTAGCAAGCCTGAGGCAAGCTAGTGGATAAGCCAAAGTAAATAGCAAATGCCTAACATCACCATATTTTTCAATGAATGAATTAAGCCTACCTTCGTCTGAAACTTCACTTAATAAATCAGTTAATGCATCGCTATTAACTATCATGCCTTCACTATCGTGGGTATCTGTAATAAAAATATTTGGCTCATAATTTGGCTCATATTTCTCATTGTCACTTAGGCGAATATAATCAGCATCTCTAATTCCTACCATCCTCGAAAAATTTCGTGATTCTAATATTTCATATGCATGACGCATTTTATATTTGCCATGTGTGATCTTTATTTTACTACTTTCTTCACAAGTGAACTTTTTAAAAAGCTTTAGGTCTTTAATCCCTTCAAGCATTAAATAAGTTCCACCAAAAGATGTATCTTGCTCAATTGAGTTAGCAATGCGCGCAGGAGTGATAAATTCTTCCATTACTCAATCCCTTTTAACTCAACTTTCAAGTCCCAATTTTCATCTATTATATCTGGTGAATGGGTTGCAATGATTACCGTAACACCATTCATGGAATTAATACTTTGTAAATCTTTTATAAATTTATTCTGCCATGAAATGTGTAAAGAAAGCTCAGGTTCATCAATTAGAACTACATCATTTTTATGTGCATTAAAAATTAATTCATAAAACAAAATAAGTTCGTTCTGTTCACCTGATGAAAGTTTTGAATGTGGAATATCTTCAAATTTACCATCTTTATTTTGAACAACTGTGGAAGTAAATATTAATCCCTTATCTTGTTTTATTTCGATATTTTTGTGCTTAAATCGTTTATTTATAATGGATTTAAACAATGCTATTTTTTCGGATAGATCTTCAAATGGTTCAAGTTTTTTATGACTATCATCAATATATAGCTTTAAAAGGTTAATCAAATCTTTTTGTTTCTCATTTATTTGCAATAGATCAGAGTCATTTAGATTAACTGTTAAGCCTGTAGATGATAACAATTTACGCCTTTCATCAAGTTTTGCTAACGCATTATTAAGTTCTTCAAAACTATCTTTTGTCCCTTGTCTTAATTTTTTTATTAACCTATTAGGGTAAGAGCTATCTAGGATAGTAGAGACTTTTACAGACTTTTTAACAGCATTGCCTATTAAATTAATTAATTGTTCAGAACATTTTTGAACACTAGATATATAGGAGTCACTGCCAGCTTCTTTAACTGTCATTATTCTTTGGGTTTCTATTAAAGATACATTAATTTTACTTCTACCTTCTAAAAACCACTTTGGTGGAGTAATATCACTCTCCATCTCAAGGTGCATTCTGTGTCTATACTCCATCATCCTTCTATGTTCCAATTCTCTTTCGAAATCTTCTTCGTAACGAGAATGATAGCCACGCCTGAGTTCCATCTCCCTTCTTCTATACATTTCCAGTTCGCGGCCTCTCATTCGAGAACGCTTAGAAAAACAGTGAATTTTTGTTTTTCTAATGTTTTTCAGAGGATTTTTAATGGAATCTCTAGCAATATAAAGTAGTGAGTCATCTTTTAGTTCTTTTGTAAGATACCAGACATCACCATTATCAAAATAAAATGAAAATCGATCAAAATCTAATGATTCAAAAAAGCTATATTTCTCTTCAAAGAGTGCCTCAATAGATTCTAAAATGACTGTTTTGCCAAGTCCGTTATCCCCGATAACGATAGTAATGCCTGAATCCTTTAACTTTATTTCATGGTCAAAAGCTTTGAATAACTTATCTACTACAACCCTATTTAATTTCAATTTTCAATTTCCTTTTTAATACTTATATTTTTAATTATTTAGGTGCAAAGAGTAGTACCTAAGTTTGGATAACTAACACCAATTATTCATAGATGACGCCGTAAATTTCATGCTTTATAACAGCTTATTGATTAGCAGCAGGATAACCTCCTGCTTTCTTGTAAGTCTCTTCGTCAAAATATCACTTGTAAGTGTTTGTTGTAAATATATTTTTTAACAAAAAACACAGGTTAAACATGACAATTTAACAGATAAAAAAGATGCATAGGTGTTTACGAGGTCTGCATAGCACTTTTATATATATTACAACCTATTGATAATAATGAGTTAATGTTTAAAAGTTAGTATTATCGATGCGCCAATCAAACGATTTATGCATCTTTTTCATAGTAATTATCTTAACTTGAACTATACATGGCTCTTCGTCGAAGGTGGTGGTAAACGTAGCTTTTAAGATAAACTTCTTCGTACAATTTCATATTCCCGATAGTCATGAGCGAAACCCTTTTATACCAGAAAGTATTAGGCCTAAAGGCTCCATGTGGTAGTCTTTAAGGCATACTACAAGGCAAGTTACTAGGGCCTTATCTTTTGCTTTCCGCATTAGTAAATATAAGGTAAACACAGAAACACAAAGTTCGAATGAGTAATTGTTCTAAATGATAAAGGGGCAAAAGCTTCTTAGCTTTTAACTCTGAATCCACACCAAATAAAGCCAAATCGAAGAGGCGTTAGAGATAGGTGTAAGCGCGGTTTTGGCCCTTGGCGGCAGGGATGCCGCCGTGGAGCGTATAGGGATATATTCACAGCGAGCCAAAAGAGCGCTTGCACATAAAGCCTGCGGCAGGCTATTAATTGCCATTAAGGTGCGTTTTCATAGCACATCAATAAATGAAAATTCAGCATAACGCTGCTCAAGTAAACTTAAAAAAATGCCAAGCCTTCATTCCAAGACCAGCACACTTCGGGGCTGAACTAAGTGTGCTTTAACGCATTATGAGTCCCAAATGAAGCCAAATCGAAGAGAGAAAATGGCCTAGTGTAAGCGCGGTTTTAGCCCTTGGCGGCATGGCCAAAAATGTTCCTTACATTTTTTGGCATTCCCTCCATCCATGGAGGTCAGATACCGCCGTGGAGCGTCCATGGACGGGCACAACGATATCCCTATCTAAAAGCCAGTTCGACAATCCCTGTCTCTCGTTCATAAGCACGAAGCTATGCTTCACTCACCGAGCCAAAAGAGCGATTACACATTAGGTCGCTCCGTCACATCCATGTGATCACGACATTTGCGCATCCATGCACTGCACCTGCGGCAGGCAATTAACAACCATGAAGGTGAAACCTTCAAACACACTTAACAAATAAGATGCGGCCAAATGCTACAAAAGTTAATCCCAAAAATGCCATGCCGTCATTCCAAGGCCAGCACACTTTGGGGCAAAAGTACGTTAGCCTTTAACTCACTAGTCGTATCAAATGAAGTCCAATCGAAGAGGCGTTAGGTAGAGGTGTAAGCGCGGTTTTGGCCTTCGAAATCATGGATGATTTCGCAGAGCCCACACGGACGTGCTTGCGGCGAGCCAAAAGAGCGCTTGCACATTCCCCGCCGGACAGGCGATTAATAACAGTGAAGGTTCGCCCTTCAAACACTTTCAATAAATGAAAATTCAGCATAACGCTGCTTAAGCAAACTTTAAAAAAATGCCATGCAGTCATTCCAAGGCCAGCACACTTTGGGGCAAAACTGAGTTAGCTTTCTACTCGCCACTCACCCCAAATGCAGCTTAATCGAAGAAACGTTAGAACCCAAGTGTAAACGCGGCTGCGGCCTTTGCCAGCAGGGATGCTGGCGTAGGGCCCACATGGATGTGCTTGAACAACGTCCATGTCTAAAAGCCAGTTCGGCGTCCATGCCTCTCGTTCGTTAGCGCGAAGCTACGCTTCACTCACCGTGTCGCAGAAGTGTTTGCACATAAGCTCACCGCAGGTGATAGATAGCCATGAAGCTTCACCTTCAAACACCCGTTCCAAAAAAGACTCCGCCAATCACTACCCAAACAAAGTAAAAAAATGCCAAACCTTCATCCCAAGGTGAGGTGACATCACCTACAATATCACGATCGTCGCTAATCCGAGGAAGGCAAAAAAGCCAACAACATCGGTGACTGTGGTTAACACCACGCCGCCGGCGAGTGCGGGGTCAACCCCCATTTTGCGAAGCAGTGGCGGAATGGTAGTGCCCGCCAAGACGCCAGCCAGCAAGACGATAATCATCGCCGAACCAAAGACTAAGCCCAACTGCCAATCGCCAAACCATTGAAAGGCGATGATGGCGACAATAGCAGCCCACAGCATGCCGTTTAATAGGCCGATACTAAACTCATGGCCAATCAGTTTAAGCATATTTTTGCTGTTAACCTGATTGAGCGCCAAGCCGCGAGTCACCATGGTGAGGGTTTGACTGCCAGCAACTCCTCCCATGCTTGCGACCACGGGCATCAACACGGCGAGGGCGACAATTTTTTCAATTGACGCTTCAAATAGGCCGATGACCCAAGCGGCTAAAAAGGCGGTTAACAAGTTGATGCCTAACCAGATAGCACGTCGCGCCGAGCTTTGAAGCACTGGAGCGAACATATCGGGATGGTTGTTTAAGCCTGCGCGTGAAAAGACCTCTTTATCGGCCTCCTCTTGGATAACATCAATGACGTCATCGACGGTAATACGGCCGATAAGCTTATGTTGCTCATCAACCACGGGGGCAGAAATAAGGTCTTTATCTTTAAACACCTGCGCTACAACAGTGTCAGAGGTAAATGGGGTAAAGCTGGTGACTTCGGTGAGCATCACTTGTCGCACGCTAAGGTCAAGTTCGTTAGAGACTAGCTGACTTAACGGCACGATACCGAGCAATATGTTGTTACGGTCAACCACCATTAAACTGTCAAGGTGATCGGGTAAGGTGCCTTCACGTTGCCTTAGGCGGCGCAGGTATCGCAGGGCGGCTTTTATCGAGACATCGGCGCGCACGGCAGTGATGTCTACATCCATTAAGCCGCCAGCGGTTTCGTCGGGATAGTGTTTGACTTGCTCATAACGTTCGCGGCGTTGTGAGTCCATGGCTTGCACCATGGCCGAGATCACTGTGATGGGTAAGTCGCTGTCGATATCGGCTAATTCATCCATCTGCATGGCGCTGAGGCTAGCGATAAGCTCATCTTCATCGGTTTGTGAAATCAACGGACGGCGTAGCTCTGGGTGTAGCTCTAATAATATTTTGCCGTAGAGTGCAGTGGGGACCATGGGCCACAAGATAAGACGTTCTTTCTGCGGCAAGGATTCAATCACGCGGGCCACTTCGGCGGCCGATGCGCTGGCTAAAAGGGTCTGTATTGTCTCATTATCATTTTGCGTCATAGCCTGATCGAGAGAGTTGATCAGATGATGAAATTTTTGCGTCATAGAGACCTATTCCTGTGGGGTAAATGTCGCGCTAAAATCCAGTTTTCATTGCGAGGTCGGTAAAATCACTTTGCTACTGAGCTTAGTGTCGTCGCCATTATGTGAGTCTAGTTGAGGGGGTAACCGATAGCGTAATGGTTACTGTTTTCGTGTTGACTGCGATGGCGACCTATTTATGGCATGCACGTGAGTTGTCGTGTTGGGCATGGCTGTGATGAAAGTATGCCGCTGGCTAATGTTTGTACTGCTGCCAGTGTTAATGCTTGTGCTACTGCCGTTGCTGAGCAAGGTGGTTAAGCTAATCAGTTGAAATACCATACAGTATTGCTCGTTTTTATGCCAATTAAGTTGAGCGTGTAAGGTGCAGCCACCTTGGCTTAGAGGCGTATCGCGCCGTTAATATAGGCAGGAAATGTTAGGCCGGTAATGTTGGATAGTGCAGGCACTAATACAGGCGTTAGTGCTTGGTTAGTACTGGCGATAGTACTGCGATAGTGCAGCCGCTACGCTAAATGGGGCCGTCTGCGATTTATCCAGTAAGATAAATCGCTTCGAGGTGAGCATGACAAGATGAGGCGCCGCGCCGACTGAGGTTATCCATCGGCGCGCTTAGCTGGCGATTGAGTCAGTCGCTGTGTGTAAACATTTGATTTTTAATGGTTGGCTAGTAATCCAAATACCGCGTAGCTACTGGCAGATTAAGCTTGCAGCCCACTGAACTTGGGCTGTTAGAGATTAAGTGCGGTAAAGCACTTTGACCACATGCCAGCCGAATTTGGTCTTCACCAGGTGGGGCGTGATTAGCTCTCCACTAAAACAGACCTTATCAAACGGCGGTACCATTTGGCCTTTTTTAAATTCGCCCAAGCTGCCGCCTTTTTTGCCCGATGGACACGTGGAGTGTTTCTTTGCCAGCAGATCAAACTTAGCGCCTTTAGCCAGTTGCTGCATGATCGCTTCGGCTTGCTCTTTGTGTTTGACCAAAATGTGTAACGCTGCTGCGGTTCTTGCCATGATGTAAACTCATCTGTATTCAAAAGGATAACGCCAGCCACTGTGGCTTTAAAGTCAAATTGGCTGCGGTTTTGTGGCGCAATTATAGCAATGACCGCCGCGATATTCATCGCCTTAATATTACCCGTAGTGAATATGACCGCAGGTGCATTCGTCACAGACACGTTGCAATGCTGTGTGGCGCGAGTGAATTTGCTATAATGCGCGCCACATTATGATGTTATAGCGTAAGGTTGGCCTCGATGGCGCGTTGTGTTGGTACAGAGCTGCAACTTATTCATCTGTTTGTGCATTTAGTCAATGCAGGCGGTTTTTCTCAAGTGGCTAAAGAATTAGGCATGCCAGTGTCGACCGTCAGTCGTAAACTGACCAAGCTAGAGGCCCTGCTCGATACTCAGCTCATTATGCGCAGTACGCGTAAATTACGTTTGACCGAAGAGGGTAGCGCGCTATTTGCTCGCTACCAAAACGTGGTGGCCCAGTTTGATAGCTGCGCCGAAGCGCGCCTAGATAAACCCGAGGGCACCTTACGTATCGCCGCGCCTGTGTCTATTGTGTCGATGATCTTTATCGAGACGATTAACGCGTTTTCCAAAGCCTATCCCGATATTCAACTGCACATAACCCAAGATAACGGCAGCATAGATTTGATTGATGAAGGGGTCGATGTCGCCATCGTTGGCGGCGCGCAGCCGGACTCTTCTTGGGTATCGAAATCGCTTGGGGTGCTCGATTATGGTTTGTTTGCCTCAAGCGGTTATTTGAACCAAGCCCCTAGAATCACTCATCCGGTGCAATTGCCTGTGCATCGCTTGATAAAAGTGTGGCCGCTGTTTAACTGGTCACTTAAACATATCGAGGGAGAGGATTTTTACTATGAAGGCCCGGCTAAGTTGACCCTTGGCGATCTGCATGGGGCGGTTAAGGCTGCTGTGGATGATGGCGGCATCTTGTATGGTCCATCGCTATTTGTGAAACCCGAATTAGCTAGCGGAGCGTTGCAGCGGGTGTTGCCCGACTGGCGTGGCGAGCAGCGGCGTATTTCCCTGCTGTATCATCAACGTAGTCAGCAACCATTAAAGGTCAAACTGTTTATTGAATTTATGCAAGATAAGGCCAGCAAGCTGTTTGATTAAACGGCTAGTTGATTAAATAGATAGTTGATTAAATAGATAGTTGATTAAAGTGCGAGTAAATAAAAAACTGCCACCGACAAGGCGTCGATGGCAGCTGGCTCGAAGGTCAATTGCTGACCCGATAATTGTTAATTCAAGCCCAGAGGCGCATCGCGCCGCGGTCTTAAACTAGATAGACATTCAAACTGCATGCCCCATGTGCACCCACCACTAAGGCTTGTTCAATATCGGCGGTTTTCGATGAACCCGCGATAAACACGCCAAACTCACCCGTATCTAACCCAATCTTTTTGATGGCTTGGTGCATATTGGCAACCACTTTATCGGCTTCGACCACCAAAAACAGGTTTTCGCAGATAAAGGGGGTCACGCGATGGCCTAGGTTTTGGTTATTAACCCAAATGGCGCCATTTTCGGCGACGGCCAGATCGCCCGGGATCACCGCATAATCGATATCTTTAAGTTCGTGGGCAGTATCAGGGACGGCGCGATTGCCTTTGATCCCCTCAACCGTAGAGATCACCTGTAAGCCTTGAGCTATCAGCTCATCCACTTTAGCCTGTAAGCCTTCGAGCCCTTCGCGGCGGTGTAGTGTGCCCGCTACAGTGGCAAGATTGGTTTCAAACTGGCCAATAACGTCGTCAATACGGGGGCTCACATCGATATTCGGCATCGCTTGTGGCTCAACGGCAACGGTTTTGAGCGCCTGCAGGATAGATTGTTTGCTTGACATATTACTGACCTCTATTTTTGTTAAACCAGGCTTCGAAACTGGAGTTTGGCGCGACCGGTAATTCGCGGTATTTACCCCATGCCCCTGAGAAAGGCTTTAATAGGGCGCCAGGTAAGATCCGCAGTGCGGTGCGAGCAACGCTCATCGAACAGTTGAGCATGGTTTCGCTGGCCATAAAGTTACCTACCAGTGGCATGTAGCTGCTCTTGCCGTAAGGCAGTTGCTTCGCTTGCGCTTTGAGGCGACGATGGTGGTGAATAATCTTATCCAGTGGCACTTTAGTGGGGCACACATACGTACAGCTGCCACACAAGGTACACGCCCAAGGCATAGAGTTGGTGGCGTCATGTTGTGAGCCGACGGCAATACCAATAGGGCCGGGAATGGTGTAGTTATAGCTAAAGCCACCCGAGCGACGATACACTGGACAGGTATTTAAGCAGCCACCACAACGGATACATTTTAGTGCTTCGGCTAAAATTTTATCCTGCAGCATCTTGGTGCGACCGTTGTCGACGATGATCACGTGCATCTCACCGTCAGTCTGTGGCCCACGGTAGAATGAGCTGTAGGTGGTGACCGGTTGCCCGGTTGCATTGCGTGCTAAGGTGCGTAGTAGCACGGCGGCGCTGTCGAGATCGGGAACCACCTTATCGATACCCATAGAGTGCAGCTGCAACTTCGGCAGGTTAGCGCCCATATCGGCGTTACCTTCGTTAGTGCACACCACCACAGCGCCTTTATCGGCAATGGCCATGTTCACCCCTGTCATGGCCGCATCGGCCGACAGGAATTGTTCACGCAGGTGAGCGCGAGCCGCACGGGTTAAATAGAGCGGGTCTGATGCGCCAGCATCGGTGCCGAGTTTGTCATGAAATAGATCGCCCACTTCCTCTTTCTTAAGGTGGATAGCAGGTACCACAATGTGTGACGGTGGTTGTTTGGCAAGCTGAATAATGCGCTCGCCTAAGTCGGTGTCGATCACCTCAATGCCATGGCTTTCAAGGTAGGGGTTTAAGTGACACTCTTCGGTGAGCATCGACTTTGATTTGACTAGTTTTTTGACCTGCTTTTCGGCCAAAATCTTATGCACTATCTGATTGTGTTCCACACCATCTTTAGCCCAGTGCACCTGAATGCCATTGGCTTGGCAGTTTTTTTCAAACTCTTCTAGGTATTGGCCTAAATGGGTAAGGGTGTGCAACTTAAGCTCAGACCCTAACTGACGCAGTTGTTCCCATTCGGGTAGGCTACCGGCGGCGCGATCGCGCTTTTCTCTCAGTGTCCATAACGCTTTAGAGTGCCAATCGACGCGAGGTTCATCTTGGCAAAATATTTCGGCTTTTTTCGCATGCGAGGCGGTAGTATGACTCGTAGACATAATGTACTCCTAAAGCGCGGCGTTAATAACTTGGGCGATATGTAAGGTTTCGATTGGCAGCTGTTGGCGCCTGATCATGCCATCTAGATGTAACAAGCATGAGGGATCGAATCCTACTGCGTATTTAGCCCCCGTTTCAGCGTGTGCTTGCGCCTTATCTTTGCCCATCTTGGCTGATACCGCGCCTTCATCGACGGCAAACGTACCACCAAAGCCGCAGCATTCGTCGTGACGGCCTGGGTAGACGATTTCAATATTAGGGATGTCCTTAAGTACCGCTTCCACTTTGTTCATGCGTGGCCCCATTTGCTCACTGGGGGTCGCTAAGTCGAGCATACGTATGCCGTGGCAGCTCAGTTGTAGGCTGATCTTGTGGTTAAACGGCTTGTTAAAGGCACCGATAGGCGCTACATCGTGAAGAAACTCAGTCAATTCATACAGTTTGTTGATCACCGCTTGGGCTTCTGGGCTGCTGTCAAATTCGTGGAAATTTTCTTTTGCGGCCACTAAGCAGGAAGCGGCGGGGCAGACGATGGCATCGCACTCGACGCCTTTAAAGGCGTTAAGCAGTTTGAGGGTGGTTTTTTTAGCCTCGTCAAAGCAACCCGAGTTAGTCATTGGTTGGCCGCAGCAGGTTTGCCCTTTAGGTAAGATCACCTGATGACCTAGTTTTTCCAATAGTTCAACGGTGGCGATACCAACGTGGGGCATCATTTGATTAACCAGACAGGGTATAAACAGTGCTATCTTCATGAAGCGCTCTCTTATTCAGTGACTGCATGGGAACCTATGTACTGGCAAGGAGATGCTCGAGTTGCCGTTACACAAGCAATGAATCTTTCCCATCTTGCAGGAATTGTTCGTGCCGATAATTTAAGCGTATATCCTTACAATAAGTAGTGCTAATTTAGTAAATATAAAACGGCATTTTTTCATAAATGAAACAGTCTATGTTCGACTGTTTTTATTGGTAAAATTTCTATGTGCTAGGTCAATAAATGGTGTTTTCAAACGACAATATAAAACGACTGTTTAAATTTTTTTATTTAAGCGTACAGCTGTAACTTTTTGAAAAGGCATATATTTAATCGTCGTCGTCGCTTGTAACTGTTAAATAAAGGCTTTTTTTGTTCTCAGAATGTTTGATCTCCTTCGAATTTTGTGACGTAATGCACACAAATTAAATGGTCGGATGAGTCTGAAGATGAGTATAAGAACAAAATTTAAAAAAGTACTGCCGAGTATTTCTACTACAGAACAAGAGGCGCTCGATGCGGGGGATGTGTGGCTAGAAGGGTCTATCTACCAAGGTGTGCCAGATTTCGACGCCCTGCGCGCTGTACCTGCGGTCAGCCTGTCTGCCGATGAGCAAGCGTTTCTCGATGGCCCTGTGCAGCAGTTGATCGAAATGGTCGATGATTTCGCGCTGCAAAATAGCACTCACCTGCCAGATAATATTCTTAACTTTTTAAAAGAGAATAAGTTTTTCTCTCTAATCATTCCTAAGGCCTATGGCGGGCTGGAATTTAGTCCTTATGCTAATTCGACCATTGTGGCCACCATTGCCGCTAAAAGCTCTGCGGTTGCGGTTACCGTGATGGTGCCTAACTCATTAGGCCCTGGCGAATTATTAATGCATTACGGCACCGATGCGCAGCGCGATTACTGGTTGCCACGCCTTGCTAATGGTCAAGAGATCCCCTGTTTTGCCTTAACGAGCCCTGAAGCGGGATCGGATGCGGGCGGGATCCCGGACGTCGGTACTGTCACTATGGGCGAGTACCAAGGCGAGCAAGTCTTAGGCTTGTCGGTTACTTGGGATAAACGCTACATCACGCTGGCCCCTATCGCCTCGGTATTAGGCTTGGCGTTTAAGGTGCATGATCCCCAAGGGTTACTCGGCGGTAAAGAGATGCTCGGGATCACTTGTGCGCTTATTCCTAAGTCGCATCCGGGCGTGCAGCTGGGTAATCGTCATGATCCTATGGGATGCCGTTTTTATAACGGCACGACTCGCGGCGAGAACGTATTTATTCCGATGGAATTTATCATCGGTGGCCAACAAAATATCGGCCGTGGTTGGCAGATGCTAGTGGCGTGTTTGGGCGCTGGGCGTGGTATTTCATTACCCGCACTTGGGGTGTCAGTCAGTCAGGCGGCATTTAAGTCGTCGGCTGAATACGCCGCGGTGCGTGAGCAGTTTGGTCTATCCATTGGTCAGTTTGAGGGGATTCAAGAGAAGCTGGCCGATATCGCGGGTAAAACCTATCTGCAAGAGGCGATGCGTGTATTGACCACCGAAGGCCTAGGCCTTGGGCTAAAACCATCGGTTGTTACCGCTATAGCCAAATACCATATGACCGAGATCGGCCGTGATGTATTGAACTCGGCGATGGATATTCAGGCGGGTAAAGCGATTCAGCGTGGCCCACAAAATACCTTAGCGTCAGGTTATGTGGCGCAGCCTATCGCGATTACGGTTGAAGGTGCCAATATTCTTACTCGTAACTTGATGATTTTTGGTCAAGGTGTGATGCGCTGTCATCCCCATTTGCAAAGCATGGTGGAGTCGATTCATAGCGATGCCGCCGATGCCGATAAGACATTTAATCGTATCTTTAGGCAAACGGTGGGTTATAGCGTTAACAATAGCTTGCGCGCCTTCCGCCTTGGTTTGCTGCCTTTTACAGCTAATGCGACATCCGGTTTGGGTGAGGTGATTGAATATGAAAAGTCGGTTCATAAGCTTGCCTCTAAGCTGGCGGTGTATGCCGATTTCTCGTTACTGGTATTGGGTGGCAAGCTCAAGCAGGCTGAGATGTTGTCTGCCCGTTTGGGCGATGTCATGAGCTACCTGTATGCGGCAATGGCTGCTATCCGTTATTACGAGCAGAAGGTGTCTGCCGCGAGCCGCGCTGAGGCCGCGCCGTATTTCCATTACGCGACCCGCTGGGCCTTGTGCAATGCAGAAAAAGCCTTGCTGGATTTCCTCGATAACTTCCCATCGGCGCCGACGCGTCAATTGATGAAACTCATCACAGTGACATACTCACCTAAGATGAGGAAAATCAACGATGATCTCGTGCGCGAGTTGGCTCATCAGGCGCAGTTAAATACTGGCTTTAAGCGTCAATTAACCCATCTAGTTAAACCTGTAGCGGGCGATGGTAACTACATTAACGAGCAGGCTTATTTAGCCAAGATTGCTTGTTTGCCGCTACTGGCTAAGGTGAAAAAGGGCTTGAAACAACGCACCTTTAAAAGCGGCGTGAAGTTTGCCTTAACCTTAGATGCCGCGCTTGATGCCGGTGTTATCACCCCGGGTGAACATAAGCAGCTGCAAGATTATAACCTCAAGCGTGAGCGCGCGATCCGTGTCGATGAGTTTGATTTCAACATGAACCTAGTCGATGACAGAGTCGAGTTGAAATTGGCAAATTAATGGCTTGTTATAACCTGTCATGCCATTAATACCAAGCCGCCACTAGGGCGGCTTTTTACTGGGCGCTATCGCTGTTACAATTTAATTTTTATGTGAAGGATATTCAGTGTTAAGCCGTAAAGCCTATCGAAGGCGAGGGCCCGATTACCGCGGTGGTGAGCAGGTCAGCTTTAATGACATTAAAGAGGTCTTTGGCCTTAATCATATTCGCCTTGGCAGTTGGGTTGAGACCGACGAAAAGCATAAGGCGGCCAATTTGATCTTTGATGCCTTTGCCGATCTGGCCTTTATGCTCAAGCTGCCGCCTTGCGCAATGGGGCTGCGCCAAAGCCTTAACTTAGCCTTTGGCACTGGTGGTCAAATGGGCGTTCAAGCCCATTATATGCCAGCTCACCGAGAGTTAGCGCTGGCAAAAAATGCTGGCGCGGGGGCGCTTGCCCATGAGTTTTGGCATGCCTTTGACCATTATATTGCGCCGAAAGCCTATCAGGTGCGCACCGCTGGTATCGCCTTTGCCAGTAGTTGTTGGTTAGCCGATGTCGAGCCGATTAACCACCCGCTAAATCAGCGCTTAGCCCATGTATTTCAAACCTGTTTATTAAGTCCCGATGGCCAAGACAGCCACGACTTTGTGACCCGTGCCGTTGCCTTAGATAAACAGTATCAGCGCTACTATTTTGCTAAGCCAACCGAGTTGATGGCACGGGCCTTTGAAGCCTGTATTGAGAGCCATCCAGAGGTCGACAACCCCTACTTAGTCGATGAAACCTTAAATTCAGATCTCGCGAACAGCGGAGGCTATCCTGATCTGGTGCACCGCGAGCAGATTTTTCAGCAATTGCTTAACTATTTTGAACCTCTAGGCGAAGCATTAGCGCGCCAATAAGGCCGTTCATTACTCGACCCAATGTAAGACATCACGAATGATAGACCAGCGCGGTTTATCTTCTATGGCGCCTTGGCCTAGCATCCAATAGTTATACAGCCGCTGCTGGTGGCCATCGACTTTGCGTAGCTTCTGCCAGTTATTGACGTAATTGAGTAGCGATTGATTGTCTTGGGCGACCGCATAAGCCACCGGATATTGCACCTTACTTTCGAGCAAGGCAATGCCGTAACCGGGGAAGAATAAGGTTCAAGCTGAACCGGCTTCGGCGCTGATCACTACCGCATCATATTTATCGGACTTCTGCCTAAAAAAGGTTTTATAACCGTCAATTTTAACAAAGGTGAGGTTGGGGTAGTTGGCCTTGGCTTCTTCGATAATGTCACTGTGCTCTACATAGGCGATGGTGGTATTTTGCAGCGTTAAAATCGATTGTTTGCGTTTAAAACTGTTGACCTTATGGTCTTTGGTGGCGATAGCTAAATTTAATTTGAGCACAGGGTCAACATAGCTCAGCTGATCCATTTGGTTGATATCCATGGCTAAGCCTGACATGGCAATATCGAAAAAGCCCGCCTTGAGTGACTCGGCCAAGTGATCTTTATGAAAAGGAATAAACTCCACTTTTACCCCTAAGTCTTCGGCGAGTTTACTGGCCATTGCGCTGTCAAATCCCACTAATTGGGCGGCATTATTATAGTAGCTAAAAGGCACATTGCTGGGGATGTAACCCACCTTTAATACTCCGCGTTGGCGGATGGTTTGCACATTGGCGATTGGGGCGCTTGGCGTTTTGCCTAGGACAGGAAACTGTTTTTTAACGATAGTCGGCACTTTATCGGCCACCTGCATATTGGCAATTACGCCGCTGGTGACATCAGGGCTGTGGATCAACATGCCCATACCCACTCGGCTCACCCCTAAGGTCAAGGCGACTCCTACGACGACGCCAATACTTAATTTCAGCAGTTGTGGTGGGCGCAGTCTTAAACGCCGCTCAAACAGGGATACCGTGAGTAGTGTTAAGGCAAATAGGTACATAACGGCGGCTATAGAGTTAAATTTTCCGGTAATAAAGCCTGACATCACAAACAGTTGAAACAGATCTTGCGGCAGATGCAGTAAGTCCAACATAAAAGGAATAGCGACATAGACGCTACCAAACAAAGAGAGCAGACCGCTAATCGACAGTGACGGAAGTTCGCTAATGTCCACCGGAGTGCCGTTAAACCAGCCGGCAAACAGCACAAACAAAATGACTGTCAGTTTACCGATATTGGGAAAGGTAAAGGCGATGGGCACCAAAATTTCAATTAGGGTTTCGGCGTCATCGCTGAGACTTTCATGTTCGCGCATGATCTGCTTACATTCGTCGACAATCACAGGGATCACGATAAAAATATTGCCGGTCGCGAATGCGGTGACCACGCTCGATTTTGCGATGCGCAGTGCTTGGGTATAGGTCACTGGGGTGAGTGAGGCGATGATCCACGGCAACAGCCAGAAAGTGAGCAGTAAACAAAGCACAAAATAACTGATGAGATACACCTGCATACTGGCAAATTCATCGACTCCCATAGTGCCCGCCGCCGAGGCCGACATGGCAAAAATGCCTATCGGCAAGACCCGTACCAGCGCCTGAGTGATCTTAGAGAATATCTCGCTACAGGTATGCATAAAGGTGATGATAAGCTGTTTGTTTTCGCCCTCCATGCCAATGAGCGCCAGCCCCATGGCGATACTGAATACCACCATAGCAGGCACATAGCCCGCCGCCATCGACTCAAACGGGTTGGCCGGAATATACAGCTTAAAGTAATCGATAGGAGTCGTGGGCTCGACAATGCTGGTGCTGAAAAAAGAGGCCGTTTCAACAAAAGGAAATGACAGCGGCATGAGGGCCACCAGCACTAAGCCCATAAGCCACAGCAGTAACATGATGACGCCGGCACGGCTAAAAATTAAACTGGCGGTGGTGCGCTTAAGTTTGCCGATACCGCCAATGAGAGAAACCAAAATAAAGGGCAGCACCGTCATCTGCATTAACAGAATGACGCTGGTGCCAATATTACTGAGCCAGCCGACGGACTCGCCAAAAAACAAGCCCACGCCAAAGCCTATAAACATGGCCACTATCATCTGGGTGGAGCTTTGCATCGCGCGCAGTTTTGTTAGCACAGGTTGATTCCATTTGAGTAGTCGATAACGCCCGGTTAGATGACGACAATGACTGGTGGGTAAATAATCGCTTACTGGTTGTTTATTATAGGGTCTGTAGCAAGGGAGGATAAAGGGTTAACAGTGATTATTGTCAGTATGGTGATTTATTTGTGTTAAAAATTATCATTACTAACATCGTTGGCGAAACGACTTACTGTCGTATGCAGATGTGAGCGGTGATTTGTATGACACTGACTTAACATGCTTTGTTAGACTTTTATCCGTTTAGACGTCTATAATGCCCGCGGTCTTGACGGCGATGCCACTTTGTATGGAATAACAGTTGTGCATTGCCGTTATAGGTAACCAAATTCGAGTCAATCTTTTGTGGTGCCCAGTTGCGTCAGTCGCAATGGGATAATCGGGAAGCCTGTGAAAATCTGGCACTGCCCCCGCAACGGTGAAAGGTGAAAGCTGGGTGCGCTTGCTATAACTAAGCGTTAAAAAAACTCAGTCTTGTCGTATCAACCGCAGTTTGGGTTTATACCTATCCTCAGTCCGGAGACCGGCCCTTAAGGTGATTTTGAGATTTCGGCGGGCAGATCTCGAAATGCGACCTCATATCGCCTATTCGGCGGCGTGAAGTCGTGACCTCTTGCCCCGTTTCCCTTTTAGGAGTTAAAGGTAAATGGGTACACAACCTACAGCTATCGCCCTGTTAATTGGCGGTTTATTTAGTTTTTCTGCGTTTTCAGTGACGGCGCAAAATGCCACCTCTGCGCAAATCAATATCGACGACACCATTACCGTTATTGGTCGCAATGTCAGTACCCCTCTCAATATTGCCGCTAACGTCAATGTGATTGATGCCGCCGCGATTGAGATGAGTGGCGCAACGAGTTTAACCGAAGTGTTACGCGGTCAAAGCGGTATACAGATTTCCGATTCAAACACCGGAGCCGTATTTGCACTGCGGGGCTTTAGTGCTAGCCAAGCGGCGAGTAATACCTTGATTTTGATTGATGGACGTCGACTAAACAATATTGATATTGCCGCCCCAAGCATTAGCGCCATTGCCCTTAATCAAGTTGAGCGTATCGAGATCATGTCTGGGAGTGCGGGGGTGCTATATGGCGATCAGGCGGTGGGTGGTGTGATTAACATCATCACCAAAGCGCCACAGGGCAGTGGTGGCAGCGTGCAGCTTTCAGGGGGCAGTTTTGATACCTATGAAGGTAACGTTGATGTGTCAGGGGCGATAAACGCTAATTGGCGTTTTTATGGTGCGGCCAGTTATAACCAAGGGGATAACTATCGCGACCATAACGCGAATGAAACCTCATCGTTATTAGGGCGCTTGCAGTATCAAGACGATGCGCAGCACTTTTTTGCCGAAAGCAGTTACTATGACAACCGTCGAGAATTGGCAGGCGCATTAACCCTCGAGCAGATTGAACAAGATCCACGCCAATCAGATGCCAGCGCACCAGGTGCCTATGACAGTTATCTGCATGAGATGACCACGGCGCTGCGTTCGGGCTACCAGCGTCAACTCAATCAGCAATGGGAGCTTGGGGCGGATATCAATTATGCCGACACCTTAATCACAGGGCTCAATAACTGGGGCAGTAACCGCCGCGATACCCGCTCATTACTAGAGTTTAACCCTAAGGCGACTGCTAACTTTACTACTGAAAACGGCCCGTTAACCCTAGTGACCGGGCTCGATTTAAGCCGCGGTGAGTCAGTGTTTAGCAGTGGCCGTGAAAACGTGCAAAAGCAGGCCAGTGCCTATGTGCAAGCCACAGTGCCTCTGACTCAAAGTGTGAGTTACATTGTGGGTGGTCGTTATGCTGAGGTGACCGACGATCTGCGTGACCCCAGCGCCTATGCTAACGGCATTGAGCTGGATCAGGATGCCCACGCATTTGAACTTGGGATTAACTATCGCCCCACGGACGCTCAGCGTTTTTACCTGCGCGCCGACGACAATTTCCGCTTTGCCAAGGTTGATGAGCAAGCCTATACCCCGGCCAATGTGAAGGGGCTTAAGCCGCAAACTGGCCGTTCTTATGAAGCGGGGTGGGACTGGACGCTAGCGCAGCAAACACTGCGAGTGAGTGCCTATCGCCTCGATCTAGAAAATGAAATTGTATTCGACCCTAGCGCCGACACCCCAACTGGCGGCAGTTTCCCTGGTGCTAACGTGAACGCCGATGCATCACGTCGTTATGGCGTCAGTTTAGATTGGGATTGGCAAGTTATGCAGCAGGTGCTGCTGGGGCTTGAATATAACTACATTGATGCCGAATTTACCGATGGCGTTAATGATGGTAAGTCACTCTCTTGGGTGGCGAAGCATTCGGGTCGTGGCTATATCAGTTACGATATCAGTGAACATGTGCAACTGTTTGTTGAAGGTCTGTATACGGGGGAGCGCTTTATCGAGGGCGACAACGCCAATGTTGATCCTAAGCTAGCGGATTACCTGCTCACCAATGTCGCGCTTAACTATACTGGCGGCTCGTGGTTAGCCAGCTTGCGAGTCGATAATCTGCTTGATGAAGAGTATGTTAGCGCAGGTTATTACAGTGCATGGGGCAACGGTTATTATTCGGGGACTGGCCGCGCGCTGCGTTTAACCGCGAGCTACCGCTTTTAAGCGGTAATGCGTGCACGCCAAGTGACTTAAAGTAAGATAAAGCCAATCAGGTTTGCTGATTGGCTTTTTTATGGCCGCAATTTTATCGTAAGTGTATGCTAGCGCTAGCATTACTCGTGAGGTTCAGGCTTAACAGCTCCTTAAATTGATTAAGCCAGACTTAATCATTACAGTTTAGTCTTGTGAGTGGCAAAGCGATAAACAAGGAGTTAAAAGATGAAATTAAAATGGCTACTCTTGGGTATCGCCATCGTGTTGCTGGCCTGGCTACTGCCTCAAAAGGGCGAGACGTTAGCAACATTACCGCAGCATGGGCGTATTTTGGCCTTTGGCGACAGCCTCACCCAAGGCGTAGGCGCCAGTGCCGGAGCCGATTATCCCAGTGTTCTGGCTAACTTAACCGGCCTTGAGGTGGTCAATGCTGGCATTTCTGGCGAAACCAGCGGCGAAGGGGCGCAGCGATTTGCACAGGTGTTAGATGCCACCCAACCTCATTTAGTGTTATTGCTGGAAGGCGGCAACGATTTTTTACGTAATATGAGTGAGCAGCAAGTTGAGCGAAATTTAGCGCAAATGATTGAGCAAGCCCAGCAGCGTGATATTGCCATTGTTTTAATTGCTGTGCCTCAAAAAGGGATTTGGCTGACACCTGCTAGTCTCTACAAGCGTTTAAGTGAGCAATATGGCTTACTCCTTATTGAAGACAAACTGGCAGAATTACTTAAATCGAGCGAGCTAAAATCTGATGCGATTCATCTCAATAATGCCGGTTATCGTCAGTTGGCTGAGCATCTGCATCAACGTTTACAGCAGGCGGGAGCTATTTGAGCGGGCGATGTTGAGATTGTAAGTAGTCAATTTTGCTTATTGCTTATTGCTTATTGCTTATTGCTTATTACTCATTATGATTTCATCTCAAACTTATCATGAGTTTTACTCATAAAAGCTATTTACCGCTATTATAGGGAGTCTCTTACACGTCAATACCCTGCAATTAGCGGGATAAAAAGCCATTTTAAATGCCTTTATTACCTCGAACTGAGGTTATTTTGTGTTCCAAATTGTAACGCTTGTTAGTGGCTTGTAACTTCGTAGCGCTATTACGCGCTGCATAATAGGATTTTATGGCTGACATGCTCTGCTTTATCGATTTATTTGCGTTAAAGTAGTGTTTTGTGGCAAATCGACTTGACCGCAGCGGGCGTTTTATGGGTAAATTCGATGGTAACAATTGGCGATTTGCCACAACGATTAATCAGGTTAATAACTTCTCATGACAGATCTTGAGCATCAAGTATTCACTCAAGTACGTGCGATTATCGGCAATGAAGAGCAGGTCATTGGTCGCCGTGGTATTCTTATCCCGTTAAAAAAAGCCATTATTGCCGACGGCGATATTCGTAATGTCATTGATATTGTCTCCTCCGATCCTGCATTAGCAGCTCACATGCTGTACCGTAGCAATGCGGCCGCCGCCCCCTGTGCTGCCGCCGTTAAAAACCGTTCCCTCAAAGATGCCTTGGTTCGTTTAGGCCAAATTAACATTTATCGTTACGCATTTACTTTCTATCTCAAAGAGCGACTCGATGAGTTGCCTCAGCTGTATAAAAAGTTGGTGACGGGTTACTGGACACTCACCGAAAGCATTGCAGCAGAATCGGTCGACAGTTTACACCAAATGGAAGGGGTGAATATTGACCCTGATGAAGTGCAAACCTTGGCGCTGTTTAGCGTGTTTGGCGAAATTGTCGCCTTAACCGCCTTTGCGTATTTAAACGCTGAATCGGAACAGTCTCTACCCCTGTCTATCATTAAATCGATTATTGATAATCATAAACAGACCCTCACCCTCGATGCTTTTGAGTCACTCGATTTAGATGAGGAATTACGTCAAGAGTTTATGATCGCGCACAACTTACGTCAGACACGTAACAGTGACTCACCCGGCCTGATTTTACGCCGAGTATTAGCGATGCGTAATCAGTTGCTCAAGCCACTTTAATCATTATCGATTGTTAATAATAAACTCTAAAAACCTGTTTTTTTTAGTAAAAAATAGGTTTTTAGTGTCTAAATGTGCATCATCGTATCAGCTAAGCCATTATTGCATCTTCTTGTTTTACCATCCCTTCGCTAGCCACTAACTGCAACCAGTGTTGCGCCACTCGAGTTTTGCTACTACTGCGGCGATAGGCCCCAAATAGCGGGCGCTTTAAGCCGTCGCGGCCTAATGGTAGCGCGCTAAGTGACAAGCCGTGGGCTTGGTTAATCGACCATGTGGGGAGGGCGGAGACGCCATCTTTACAGGCGATGCGTTGCAGTAGCATGGAGGTGAGATCGCATCGAATTTGTTTAGCGATAGGTACGCCCGCAGGCTCCATAAAGTGGCGGTAAATGTCTAAACGTTCGGGCGGCACAGGGTAGGTGAGCAAGGTTTGCTGAGCTAAATGAGCTGGGCTGACAAAGGGCTGCGTTGCTAGGGGATGATCGGCGGCACAAATAAGTTTTACTTCAAAATCAAATAAGTGCTGATAGGTAATATCATGATCTGGAATAGGATCTGACGTTAGTACCACATCTAATTCCCCCTGCTTGAGTGCCGTTAGCGAATCAAATAGGTGCCGGCTCGATAGCTCTAAATTACTGTGGGGAAAGCTGGCATTAAACTCAGTGATAACCGGCATTAACCAGCGAAAACAGCTGTGACATTCAATCCCCACAAACAGATCGGTATTGTCACTATTGAGACCATTTTTAAGATCAAGTTCGGTCTCTGTCACCTTAGGCAATATCTCTTCGGCTAGGTGCAGTAGCCGCGCTCCCTCCTGAGTAAACGACAGCGGCTTGCTCTTACGGATAAAGATGGCTGAGTTAATCCGAGTTTCCAGCTCTTTGATTTGATGGGATAAAGCCGATTGGGTGACAAAGCGTTTTTCTGCAGCCCCAGCAAGACTGCCACTTTCCTTGAGTGCAACTAATGTTCGTAAATGCCTAAGCTCTATCATTTTTACCTCAGATGAATCTTGCTCATGTTGGGGTTGAAATCAATTCCATTGCGAACCAACAGATTAACACAATAAACTTCTAGACGTCCAGACGCCTGTTTTGCTTGTGGCGTATTTATTGTTAATCAAGCTTGAGTTGTGATGTCGGTGTAGGGGTCATCACTCGTTGGCTTATCTCATTTAGAAGGGTATCAGTATGCAAACTATCAATATCGCGTCATTAGGTTTTCCTAGAATTGGGCGTCAGCGTGAACTTAAGTTTGCGTTAGAGCAATATTGGCGCCAAGAGATCACGCCAGCGGCGCTGCATGAGGTGGCCAGCACTTTACGGCAAACTCATTGGCAGTGGCAGGCCGATGCGGGAGTGAGTTTGCTGCCAGTAGGTGACTTTGCCTACTACGATCAGGTGCTTACCTTAAGCGCCACCATTAATGCTATTCCAGCTCGCCATCGTGATGGCGACAAGGTGGATTTAGATACCCTATTTAGAGTGGCACGAGGGCGCGCCCCAACAGGTACAGCCAGCAGCGCCTCGCAAATGAAAAAGTATTTTAATAGTAATTATCACTATATCGTGCCCGAGCTGAGTCAAAATCAAACGTTCAGTATTGCCTATGAACAGTTGTTTGATGAGGTGGAGCAGGCCAAAGCCTTGGGTCATCAGGTGAAACCTGTGTTGCTTGGGCCACTGTCTTACCTCTACTTGGCAAAATGCGAGGGGCAAGCATTTGATAAGTTGAGTTTGTTACCCCAATTGATTGAGGTTTATCAGGCGATCCTTGCTCGCTTTAAAGCCCAAGGGGTGACATGGGTGCAGCTTGATGAACCCATCTTAGCATTAGAGTTAACGCCTGAGTGGCAAGCGCCCTTCACCGCAACCTATGCCTCATTGAGCCGCGCGCAGGTTAAGCTGTTATTGGCCAGTTATTATGGCTCGGTGGCACATCACCATGGGCTAATTGCGAATTTAGCGGTGGCGGGTATTCATCTGGATTTAGTCAGTGCGCCAGAGCAGTTATCGTTGTTTGCGGGCAGTTTACAGCCCGAGCAAATATTGAGCCTAGGGGTGATTAACGGTCGTAATGTCTGGGCGGCCGAGTTAGATAAGATTGCCGCAGATATTGCCCCTGTGGTGGCCGATTTAGGCAAGCAGATCTGGTTAGCGCCGTCTTGCTCGTTACTGCATAGCCCGGTGGATCTTGATGTGGAAACCGAGCTTGATACAGCGCTGCGTCAGCAGCTCAGTTTTGCCAAACAAAAACTCAATGAGCTTAGCCAGTTGCGTACTCTATTAATCGAGCCAGCCTCAGAGGCTGCTCTGGCCACAGCCCAGCGTTGCCGCGCGCGCCGCGAGGCCAGACAGCAGGCGGCTAATTCGCAAGTGAATGAGCGCGTCGCTGCCTTAACCACTGGCGATTTTGAGCGCCAAAGCCGTTTTGCCCAGCGGCAAGTATTACAGCAACAGTGTCTGCGCTTGCCTTTGCTGCCGACCACGACCATAGGCTCGTTTCCACAAACCCCAGCCATACGAGGACTGCGCAGTCGTTGGCGTAAAGGTGAGTTGACCGAAGCGGCGTATATTGCCCAGTTGCAAGGTGTTACTCGCGACACCATACAAAGGCAGTTGAAACTGGGTATCGATGTGTTGGTTCATGGTGAAGCCGAACGTAACGACATGGTGGAATATTTTGGTGAACAGTTAGATGGCGTCGGTTTTACCCAATTTGGCTGGGTGCAAAGTTACGGCTCACGTTGTGTTAAACCGCCCTTAATTTATGGTGATGTCTCACGGCCTAAGCCGATGACATTAGACTGGGCCACCTATGCCCAATCGCTGACTGATAAACCCGTCAAAGGGATGCTGACTGGCCCGGTAACCATCTTACATTGGTCATTTGCCCGCGAAGATATTAGCCGCGAGGTGATCGCGAACCAACTGGCCTTGGCCATCCGTGATGAAGTGGTTGATCTGCAAAACGCGGGGATTAAGATTATCCAGATCGATGAGCCGGCATTTCGCGAAGGGTTGCCGCTGAAACAATCACAGTGGCAAACCTACTTAGATTGGGCTGTAAACGCCTTTAAACTCAGCGCCGCCGGCGTTAAGGATGACACCCAGATCCACACCCATATGTGTTACAGCGAGTTTAATGCCACCATCGCATCGATTGCTGCCATGGACGCCGATGTGATCACCATTGAAACTTCGCGCTCAAATATGGAGTTGCTCAATGCCTTCGAAGATTTCGACTATCCCAACGAGATAGGCCCAGGCGTGTATGATATCCATAGCCCGAATATCCCCAGCGTCGAGCAGATGGTTGCGCTTATCGACAAGGCGGTGACTAAAATTCCTGTTCGCCAATTGTGGGTTAATCCAGATTGTGGGCTCAAGACGCGCACTTGGGATGAAGTTGAACCTGCGTTGCAAAATATGGTGACGGCCACGCAGGAGCTAAGACGCAGACTGGGTTAATGTGATGAGCTTGATGTTGTCTTGGATGTCAATGTTCGTGCAATAAATGACCGGGTAAGATAGGTGGCTTTAAGTGAGCCACCTATTTTTTTGCAAAAATGATGCGCAGCAAGTGTCATTCATGGTGGGCAAGAGATTAAGAGATTAAGAGATTAAGAGGTTAAGAAGTAAGAAGTAAGGGCTATTTATGAAAGCGTCCATCTGCTGAGGCTATCATCTGTGTGTGCAGTAAAGGGATTGACCCGATAAGTGCTTCTCGATAACACAATAACACGGCAGGGAAATCGTTTAGCGCCATAGCATTCGCTTGATTGGCAAATGGCGATATCTGGCTGGCTTATAAAAGCGGCTTAAGTTGTATCGCAGTTGCTTGATCATTAAATGATATGACCGTATCAAAGCACACATCACAGCACCTATCGCAATTTATTTAAAATCTAATACTGAACTAAATCAAATTATATCAAGGTATTAAATTAAATCTTATTGCGTTAGACTTCGCTTAATTACTTGGCTTTCGTCCATATTCCTATCGTTATTCGTCAATTCAAATGTAGGGTGAAACATGAACAAATTATTAGTGTCGGCTGCGTTTGCGGCTTCAACCGTCTCCTTTACTGGGCATGCTGACTCGGCGCAAGCCCACCAAGATGAACGTGCTGAAAATAAGCCCGAGCAGGTTACTATGCTGCCAGTTTTAACTGGAAAAATGGCGCAAGAGATAGTTAATTTTGCATTTTTACAAGCTCAACAAGATCAATTGGCGGTGTCTATCACTGTGGTCGATAGATCTGGACAAACCTTAGCCGTGCTTAGAGATCATCAAGCTGGGGTTCACACCATTCGTGCCAGTTATAAAAAGGCCTACACGGCTAACTCGCAAAAAAGACCGACCGCTGTGATTGCCAAAGGGGTTAAAGAGGGCACCATTCCTGAAGATATCAGGTATTTGGATGAAAATATTTTAGCAATGGACGGCGGCATCCCCATCTATATTAATGATGTCGTTGTTGGCGGCATTGGCGTGGGCGGTGCCCACGGCAGTGAAGATGTGCGCATCGCCGAAGCGGGTTTAAAAGCGCTGGCGGCAGTTAACTAGGTCGGTTGAATTTTCGAGCTCTGTTGTTTCTGGCTTAATTGTTTGGAATGAGTTTTTTAGAGTTGGATTTGCTGTATTAGTATTTTAATTCAATTCTTTACATAAGATACAGCATGAAGGTGAGTCGTTAAGCGGCTCACCTCTTTTTTGCCCATCACTCAGCCTAGCTCAGTTGTCATTAATCGGCATGATACCGGCGTAGTTGATGCCCGATAGCTGCGCCATCTCTCTATGCCATGTGGCTAAGTCATTAGGATTAAAATCACTTAGGTGATAATGACCACAGGCGCGCGCCATCACCTGCATCAGCTCAGTTGAGGCGGCAAGAAAGTTGGCCAGTTGCCGCGCTGAGGTGTCGATATTAAGCCGCTGGCGTAGAGAGGCATTTTGGGTGGCGATACCTGCTGGGCAGTTATTGGTATGACAAATTCGCGCGGCTACGCAGCCAATGGATTGCATCGCGCTGTTTGCGATGGCGACGCCGTCGGCGCCCAAGGCCATGGCTTTAACAAAGTCCATCGGCAATCGAAGGCCGCCAGTGATAATCAAGGTGACGCGCCCGCTAGCGCCCTGGCTGTCTAAATAGCGACGCGCCCGAGCAAGTGCCGGGATGGTTGGGACACTGATGTGGTCGCGAAATATTTGTGGTGCGGCGCCTGTGCCACCACCACGACCATCTAAGATGATGTAGTCGGCGCTGGCGTCGAGGGCAAACTGAATATCTTGCTCGATATGGTTGGCGCTCAGTTTAAAACCGATAGGCACGCCTCCACTGAGCTCACGTACGCGATCGGCAAAACGTTTGAAGTCGCTGACCGAGCGCAGATCATGAAAAGTCGGTGGTGAGATGGCATCTTCACCGGCCTTTATTCCCCGTACTTCGGCTATTTTTCCCTGATTTTTGATGCCAGGTAGGTGGCCGCCAGTACCGGTTTTAGCGCCTTGGCCCCCTTTAAAATGAAATGCCTGAATCGAGTGTAATAGCGCCTCTTTATAACCAAATTTGGCGCTAGCCAATTCATAAAAATAACGTGAGTTGGCCGCTTGCTCGGCAGGTAACATACCCCCTTCACCAGAGCTGATGCCTGTTCCTGCAAGCTCTGCACCTTTGGCTAAGGCGATTTTCGCCTCTTCAGACAGGGCGCCAAAACTCATATCAGAGACCAATAAGGGGATGCTGAGTTGCAGCGGCTTACGTGCTTCGGGCCCGATGATAAGCTCGGTGTGTACCTTCTCATCTTCAAATAGCGGTTTTGTTGCCATCTGCGCGGTCATTATTTGGATATCGTCCCAATGGGGCAACTGTTGGCGCGGCACGCCCATGGCGACTATAGGGCCGTGATGTCCCAGTGTGCTTAGTCCTTCTCTGGCTAGCTGGTGGATGAGGGCGACGCTGGGCTCTTCTGCTGTGGCGATGGCGCTTGGCATCTCATCATTGCTGGGCGCCGCGGAGATGCCTGGGCCTTCTGTGCCGACTTGCTCTTGGGTAAATTGCTTATGACTGCCGTCGCAAAAAGGGGCATTACCTGTGTGCTTGCAGGCGCAAAGGTAGGCGTCGCCATCTTGTTTTGCCGTAAATGCTTTTGGCTCAAAGCCGCTGCCTTGGTGGGAACCATCGCAAAATGGCTGGTTGCTAGAGCGGCCACAGACACAAAAAAAGTATTCTTTACCTTGGGTTAATTCGACCTTCTTGGGTTTGTTGTCAGCAATAATTGGCTTGTCCATTCGAGCTCCTATGCAGATGAACTACGGCGATTTGATTGCCTTCAGTCTAGGAGATTTTTACCATTAATGCCGATAGTGGGCTTTTTACGCGCAGAGGTAAAAAAGCTTTCTATACTCAAAGTAGACGACCAACTAACTTGGGAGAATCATTATGAGTCACACCTATAAGATCATCGAGCTTGTCGGATCTTCACCCATCAGTTCCGATGAAGCGATAAAGAATGCCATCGCCGAAGCGAGTCAGTCGTTACATCATTTACGTTGGTTTGAGGTGGTTGAGACCCGTGGCCATTTAGAGGAGGGGCTCATTGCCCATTGGCAAGTCACGGTTAAGGTGGGTTTTACCTTAGATACTGACAGATAACGGAAAGCAGGCGATAGGTGGTTTGCGCCACGGCTTATATTAAGGCTTACGCATCTCTTGGTAAGCCTTTTTCAATGGTGCGGACCACACGCTGGGTCTTGCGGTTAGGGTGCTGCGCGGCGACCATTTGTACCGCTAATGTGCTGGTCTCATCGGCGGGTGGGTTGGCTTTTGTCTGCTGCTGCATTAACGCCCAGTCAATATGTTCTATTACTATCTCATCGACCTCATCGCTTATACGTCTGTGCTGCAGCGCGGCCATAATGGCATCCGAATGCGGCGCATTGCCCAGCGCCACGGCAATGTTACGAAGCCAGCGCTTATGGCCAATACGGCGAATGGCACTGCCTTCGGTGTAACGTAAAAACTCGGCTTCACTCCAAGCAAACAGTGTGAGCAATTGCGGGTGTTTAAGTGGGTCGCGAGTGTGAAAGTCACTCTCTTGGGTCAATGGTGCCTGCGCATTGACGGGGCACACCAGTTGGCAGTCGTCACAGCCGTAGATACGGTTGCCGATCAGCGGCCGAAATTCGATTGGGATCGCGCCCTGCAGTTCGATGGTCAGGTAAGAGATACAGCGCCCGCCATCGACAACATAGGGTTCAACTATGGCATTGGTGGGGCACGATTTGATACAGGCGACGCAGGTTTGGCAATCGGCCTGAATGGGCACATCTATCGGCAGCGGCAGATCAATAAGCAGTTCGCCTAAGAAGAACCAGCTGCCGGCCTGATGATTGAGCAATAAGCTGTGTTTTCCCGTCCAACCAATGCCCGCCTTCTCGGCTAATGGTCGCTCAAGAATAGGGGCTGAATCGACAAAAGGACGAAAGTTGGGTTTTTCCATGCCTAAACTGGTTAATTCTGCCTCAATCTGTTGACCCAATTTTTTGAGCCGATTACGGATCATCTTATGGTAATCACGGCCTCCGGCATAACGAGAAATATAGGCCATATTCGGGTCGCGTAAATGGGTAGCAAAGCCAGCTTCTGGTGGCAGATAATCCATTCTCGCCGAGATAACCCTTAAGGTGCCGGGGTGGAGTTCTTGCGGGCGGGCTCGCATCATCCCGTGGGCCTGCATGTAGTGCATCTGTGCGTGATACCCCTTGTCGAGCCATGCTTGTAGCTTGGGCTCTTCTTGGGTTAAGTCGGTATCGGTAATGCCTATTTGTGCAAATCCGAGCGCTTTGCCCCACTGCTTTATCTTGATGGCAAGTTGTTGCAGTTGGCTGCTATTGAGTTGAGATAGCGCTGTTGGCTGTGTTTGCATGGTAATGGTATCGACATAGTGATGATGGCTAACTGCCACATAATACCAGTTAAGCCGCAGTGGCAACACCTTGAGTGGCTCACAAGCTTAATCAGCAATTAGTATCAGAATTAGTATCAGCAGTAGCGTGAGGTCGTAGCGTAGCACTGGGCGCAAATGACTGAGTGCAGCTTAGTGGGGGACCGACTAGGGGCGTCGATGAAGCGTGGCAGGCAACTCATATGGGGTTTATGGCACTCAGTTTTGCTTTTCGTCTGCGCGACAGGTATAAAGTCAGCCTTTTCCCGATATCTATTTTAAGCGAGTTATAGTGAAACGATTATGCGCAAGTATTGTCATGCTGCTAAGTTCATCTTACTGCAGCGCATCTAGCCTTGAACAGTCGGGGGATGTATTGCATCTGTTGTTACCTGCGGTCACTTTAGGGGCCTCTATCGCCGTTGAAGATGATTATCAGGGCAGTTGGCAGCTGATTAAAAGCGGCGTGGTCTCGCGTGTGGCGGTCGAAGGCTTAAAATATGCCATTGATAAACAGCGTCCAGATGGATCGGGCGATGACTCTTTTCCCTCTGGACACACCGCCGATACCTTTGCCGCGGCTACTTTTGTGCAGCAACGCTATGGTTGGCAGTGGGCGATCCCGGCTTATGTGGCTGCCGGTTATGTTGGTTATACCCGGGTGGCGAGTGATAAACACTATCTGGAAGATGTGTTAGCGGGCGCAGCGATTGGCATAGTGTCGGGACTCTATTTTACCGATCCCTATAAAGGCATCACTATCAGCCCGATTGCCGGTAAAGATAACTATGGTATTTATATCAGCGGGACATTTTAATTAAAGGGTTTACAAACATATGAATTATCAGAGTCAAGCCTATCAACAGCGGGCACAACAGGTGGCGTTAAACGTCTGCAATAGCGTTATCCCTATGGATAAGGTGCCGGCTAATTTGATGGAAGCTTATGCCAATCTTTGTCAGGAATTGATTGAAGATAAAGACCAAAAATTTGCAGCCGTGTGGGATGGCCTACCAGCCAGTGCCAGTGCATTATTGCCGCAAGCCGATTTTCATGGTTTTTATATCGCTAACGCTTGGTTGCAACTGAGTCGTGTGGCGCAAGATATTGCCGAGCTGGCCGACAGTGATGAAGCGATTGATGAAAAAGAGTACAACAATATTTTTACGCGTTTATCGGATGCGTCATTAAAAGAAAGTGCTAAAAAGCTTAAAAAAGCCCGTACCGACAGAGCCTTACTCAACAGCATCAAGAGTGTGATTAGCGGCGAGTGATAAGGTATCGCTCGCCATGACGATGCGACATGTGAGTGCCACTAAGACATAATGAACGCCCATTATTAACGCGGTTAATGATGGGCGTTTTTTTAGGGGGATAAGCGGTTAAACCGAGGCTATTTCGGCGGCGGTTAAGTAGCGCCACTCGCCAGGTGCGAGCGCCTCGTCCAGTTCGATATGGCCGACACATTCGCGGTGTAAGCCAACAACTTTATTACCCACAGCGGCAAACATGCGTTTGACTTGATGGTACTTACCTTCGGTGATTGTTAGTCGCACCTGTTGCGGGTCAATAATCTCTAAGGTGGCAGGTTTAGTGAGGCCATCTTCATTTTTCAGTGCTATGCCTTGGGCAAACTCGGCAATGAGCGCTTCACCAATTGGATCGGCCAGCTGGACCAGATAGCGCTTACCGCACTCTTTTTTCGGTGAGGTGATTTTATGTGACCATTGGCCATCGCTGGTGATCAGTACCAGCCCAGTGGTATCGACATCTAAGCGACCAGCAATGTGCAGATCTTCTGGTTTGGCGACATCGATAAGGCTCAGCACCGACGGGTACTCTTCATCTATGGTTGAGCAGATGGTATTGACTGGCTTGTTGAGCATGATAAAGCGAGGACCAATCACTGAGATGACTTCACCATTAAGGCAAATTTGATGGTGTGGAGTCACTTTAAAGCCGGAGTCTTTGACTATGGTGCCATCGCAGGTCACATCGCCTCGATGCAGGGCTTTTTTGGCCAGTGAGCGGGTTAAAGAGGTGGACTCGCAGATAAATTTGTCTAAACGCACAGGTTACTCGGCAATAAAATCATAATGGCAGACATTATGAGGCTAGCGCCGGCAAAGGGAAAGGGGTAGCGTAGTAATTCGCTCGACGTCACTAGCCACCCTCGGGATGCCGAGAGCCGCTTGCTGGGATGTCAAACCTGTAATATGAAACCTTTAGTTACATATCTGTGGTGCAATGACGTCAGCAGAATGGGAGATTAACTTGTTTACATTGGCCTAAACAATTTAACATGTATAGTTTGCAGTAAATGACCCATTTGAGCTAGATGATAAGCGCGGCAGGGCTCTAGCGTCATAGTCACATCGATAAACGCAGCGACAAAACAATAACTCAATCAGCATATACCAAGGAATTCAGATGAAGAAAGTGCTCGTAGGTGGACTTTGCGCCTCATTAATCATGGGTCTTAGTGCCTGTAATAACGATAAAGTCGAAGTTAGTGCGCCTGAGATGGCCAAAACAGAAGCAGCGGTTGCCGTTGAGCAAGCGCTGACCTCGGGTATCGACTTTGCTAACTTTGACAAGTCGGTTCGCCCGCAAGACGACTTTTATTCATATGTGAATGGCACCTGGATCAATAACACAGAGATCCCAAGCGATCGTACCAGCACGGGCGCCTTTTATGATTTACGTGAAAAGTCTCGTGATGACGTTAAAGCCATTATTGAAGAAGTGGCAGCCACGCCTAACCTCACCGCGGGCAGTGACGAGCAAAAAGTGGCCGATCTGTATCGCTCATTTATGGATACAGAAACCCTGAATGCATTAGGAATAAAGCCTATTCAGGCAGAGCTGGATAAGATTGCCGCATTACAAAACAAAGATGAATTAGTTGAGTATTTTGCCCATAGTCAAGTGATTGGTGGGGGCACACCCCTAGCGCTTTATATCAACATCGACGCTAAAGATTCTAGCCGTTATGCCACCCATATTTGGCAGTATGGCTTAAGCCTGCCTGAAAAAGATTACTATTTTAACGAAGCAGAGCGTTTCGTTAAGATCCGTCAGGCGTTTGTCGAACACATTGAAAAAATGTTCACTTTGGCGGGATTACCTAATCCAAAAGCCAGTGCAGAGCAGGTGTTAGCCCTAGAAACCGCTATCGCCAGCCGTCACTGGGATGTGGTCGAAACGCGTGATAGCACTAAGACCTATAACTTGTATCAAGTGGCTGAGCTCTCTACGTTAGCGCCAGACATCAACTGGGACGGTTACCTTAAAACCTTAGGTGCTGACCAGCAAGCAGACATTATCATTAACCAACCTAGCTTTATTGAAGGCTTCAATGAGGTGCTTAAGGCTAATGATTTAGCCACATGGCAGACCTACATGACTTGGCAAACCCTCACCCATTTTGCCGGTAATTTAAGCTTAGATCTCGACAAAGAGAATTTTGAGTTTTTCTCTAAGACCCTTAATGGCCAAGCAGAACAAGAGCCTCGTTGGAAGCGTGGCGTGGGCGCGGTGAATTCTGTCTTAGGTGAAGTTGTCGGCAAGGTGTACGTTAAGCGTCACTTTACTCCTGAAGCTAAAGAGCGCATGCAAGGTTTGGTTGAAAACTTGCGCGGCGCCTACGGCGAAAGTATCGAAAACTTAAGCTGGATGAGTCCAGACACCAAAGTGGCGGCTAAAGATAAGTTGGCTAAATTTGACCCTAAAATCGGCTATCCCGATCGCTGGGAAGATTACACTAAGCTGACAATTAAAAGTGATGACTTAGTGGGTAACGCCATGCGCGCCAGTACCTTAAGCCATGATAAAGAGCTAGAAAAACTTGGCTCAGCTATCCGTAAGTGGGAGTGGCACATGACGCCGCAAACGGTTAACGCTTACTACAACCCAACGATGAATGAAATTGTCTTCCCTGCGGCTATCTTACAACCGCCATTTTTTAACATGTCGGCCGATGATGCGGTTAACTATGGTGGCATTGGCGCCGTAATTGGCCATGAAATGGGCCATGGTTTCGATGACCAAGGGGCTAAGTTTGATGGTGAAGGCAACATGCGTGATTGGTGGACAGAGCAAGACTTAAAAGAGTTTGCCGCGCGCGGTAAAGCCTTAGTCGAACAGTACAATAACTATGCGGTGTTTGATGATCTTAAGGTCAACGGCGAGTTGACACTGGGTGAGAACATTGGCGATCTATCGGGTGTGACCATCGCCTATAAGGCTTATAAAATGTCACTCGATGGCAAAGAAGCTCCTGTTATTGACGGCTTGAGTGGTGATGAGCGCTTCTTTATCGGCTTTAGCCAAATTTGGCGCGCTAAGATGAAAGAGGAAGCGATGCGTAATCGAGTGGCTACCGATCCGCATTCACCCGCTAAATTCCGTGCGATAGGAGCATTGTCAAACATGCCAGAATTTTACACCACCTTTAACGTTAAAGAGGGCGACGCTATGTATATTGCGCCTGAAAAGCAGGTGAAAATTTGGTAAGTCTTTAAGGCAAGATTAAGCGCTATTCTATCTGCTGCTATGCAGATAAATTTTACGCTTTAAAATGTTACTTTAGTTAATAAAAAGAGCGCATTACGCGCTCTTTTTTGTGGGTTTTTTATCGTGCGTTAAGATGAATCAATATTCACTTTGCATTCAGCAAGGGTTAAGCCATTGGAGGATAGATTAGAGGCTCAAGGTTAGGATTGTTACCGAGGATGGTTATGAATAGATTATTTCGCACCTTTATTATTTTCCTGTTATTGCTGTCGACCCGTAGCGGTTTAGCCGCCAGTTATGAACCTCAAGTTAATTTAAAAGACCCACGCAGCAACTTCATCTCCCGCCAATCATTTAATCCTAACCTCGCTGGCCTTATCGCCATCCCCACCACGTCGTCACAACCCATTCGACAAACCAGCAGTAATCTAGAGCAACTTTACGCCAAAGCCGATGGCGCTCAGCAAGAGTTGCAAGACATACTCAAGAGTATTGATGGGGCTGAGCACTACGAGTTGATTGTACCGGCGATTAAAAGTTATCAGCGCGCGGCGCAGAAGGTCGCCGTTAAGTTTAATGGTGATGCCAGTCAAATTACCGATTTAGCCCGTGCCAGTATTGTTGCCAGCGATATTCATCGCTTGATGCATGCGTTCGAAGCGTTGCAACACAAGGCGACGATTGTGCAGGTTAAAAACCGCTTTGCCACGCCTAAAGCATCGGGTTATCGCGATCTTAATTTGTTAGTCAAGCTGCCACAAAGCGGCATGATTGCCGAGGTTCAGTTACACCTTAAAGCCATTGCTGAGATTAAAAGTGGTGAGGAGCATCAGATTTATCAAGCTGTGCAAACTATTGAAGCCAACGCCAAAGAGCAGCAACGTGCACTGAGTCAATTGGAACTGGCTAAAATCACTCAGTTACGTCAGCAGTCTCATAAGTGCTATCACAAGGCATGGCTGCACTATAAACGTATCGACAGTGCTAACCTTATTGCCCAAGCTGCGTAGGTGGCAACGGCATATTGTCCTCAGCCGATGGCGTCGCGGCGACAGATAATCCACCGCTACGCCATTGAGCTGCGTTTACCCATCAGCCTTCGACTGAAATTGGCTTAACAAATCCCCGCCAAAGCGATTATACTTGCCGCCATTAGCCCCATAACTAGCGAATAAACCATGCATGATCTGATCGAACAGCTACAGGAATTAAGTGAAACCGTACCGGTTCCGCTAGAGTTACCCACCTTTGAACAGCTGGTGGAGGTGGAAGAGCAAATTTTGATCCCACTGCCTGCAGAGTTAAAAGAGTACCTCTTGTATGCCAGTGATGTGATCCACGGTACGCTAGAACCCGTGACCGCCAGTGATCCATATGCGCATACCTATTTGCCCGAGGTGACCTCATACGCTTGGTCTATTGGCCTGCCTCGAGAGTACATCGCTATCTGTCAGATGGGCGATGACTTTTACTGTATCGACCAAGAAGGTCAGGTGATGTTGTGGCGTGATGGTGAGCTCGATGACGAGGGTTGGGAATCATTTTGGCAGTGGGCCGAAGACGTGTGGATCCAAGCTTAGCCGCTTAACCTTGTCAGCGCTTTTTCACCTTAGCTGATATTTGCAAAAGCAAAACGATAGATGTTTACGTACCCCATTTGGAAATTAATATGTCGAAAAATGCAGAGTTAAATGCGATTGAAATTACTTACCTTCGCCACTCTTTAGGTTTAAGTGCGGCGCAAGTTGCTGAACTATCAAAGTCGACCGAAGCGCAAGTGTTGGCTTGGGAAGCGGGCGAGGCTGACGTATCAGGACTTGCAGCAAAAAAATTACTTGAACTTGATGAAACCATCGAGATGCAAGTGCTTAATACCTGTGATGGTATTGAAGAGTTATTTAAAAAAGAACCCAAGCGACATTTAAGCTTTGTGGTGTACCCAACGCAGGCGATTTATACCCAATACAACCCTGAGTTTTTGAGTGCGTTGCCATTAACTGAGCTGTATAACACCGCGGCATGGCGCATCAAAAAAGAGTGCAAGTTGGTACTAGAGGTCGATGTGACCCTAATCGCTCTGGATGTCGAAGCCTACAAAGCTTATCGCGAAAAAGAGGGGCTTAAAGAGAGCCGTGAAAACCGTGCTAAGTGGGCGGCCACCCAGCTTTAAGTGTTAGCTCAAATACCGTAAAGGTAACCAGAAGACCAATGCCAGTCAGTTAAGCTGACTGGCATTTTTTGTTTTTGCTGGGGCTTGCTCTATGTCGATTGCATCGCTCTTGAGGGCGGCCTATTTGAGCATGCTTGAGCGTCAAAGTCGCAATGTGCTTCTATTAAGGTTTCATCGTTTTCTGGAAACGTCTTAGGTCAGTTAATGGTAATGATGGGAAGCCGGTGAGCATGAGCCTTATGGCTGCTTTTGGGTCTTTATTTTTAGTGGGTGTTAGCATTTTTTTCGTCTGAAATGATGTTGCTATGCTATTTGTTTAAGCTTGATTGAGGGAGGCGCAGTAAGCTAATCGGGCGATGTGCTTGATATAAAAACGGCGCCATTTGGCGCCGTTTGAGGTTAATGAGATTAGAACTTCATCGACAGTTTAGTGTAGAGGTAACGTCCCATTGGGTTGTGAACCGAGATCACGTAGCCGTAGAGATCCGTGTCACCATCACCGATGGCAAAGGGAGGTTCTTCATCGAATACGTTATTTACCCCAAGGGTTAGCTTAACGGTATCGTTAAAGCGGTAAGAGCCTGACATATCAACCAGCAGCTGTGATTCAACCATACGAGATTGGTTGGTTTCAAAATCCAATACGCCATCGAAATCAATGTCTGGCGTATCTTCGAACTCACCTATGTAGCTGAAATTAACGTTGGCAGCAAAATCATCCATTGCCCAATGTGATGTTAATAACCAGCGATTTTTAGGGAACTTATATTCGCCTGTGTAATCGAGGTTATCTTTTTCGAAATTATGCAAGTAGCTGTATTCTAAACCGAACTTAATGTCACCATAGCCGTCTAGTTCTAGACCGTAATGGGCTGATAAGTCCATGCCTTGCACTTCTTGCGAGCTGAGGTTAATAAAGCTGGAGTTGATAACACTGATTGGGCCAAGTGATTGTCCGGCTTGAGGCGCTAAACGTTCACAAATAGTACTGTTTTGATCATTACAATTGGCAGTGTAGAGATCGCCTAAAGGCTGCTTATCGATTTTGTTATCTTGGGTAATGCTATAGACATCGAAACCAATGTCGAACTGTTGGCTCGGCGCCCATATAAGACCGGCGTTCCATGTTTCAGACTCTTCGGCCTCAAGGTTGGCGTTACCCGAAAACTCGGTATTGTAATCTAATGCGGTGCAATCGACGTTGTCGGCAGCGCAGCGATAGGTATCAATAAAAAAGCTACTTTCTTGTGATGGACCTAAGCCAATTTGTGCCAGAGAGGGAGCACGAAAGCCGGTTGACCAAGAAGCGCGAGCGGTAACTTCATCACTAATGCCCCATTGGAATGCCACTTTAGGGTTAGTGGTTGAACCAAAATCACTGTAATGGTCATAGCGGCCAGCCAGTTGCAGCTCAAAGTTATCGGTCAGCGGAATCGAAAATTCAACATAAGCTGCGTATTGATCGCGATCGGCTTGAGCTGAGACAGCTTCTGTACCGAAGATTAAGCCTCGTTGAAATTGATCATCGGGAATATCGCTGACATCTTCTTCGCGGTATTCGACCCCCGCAGCCATCATCACGTCACGCTCGGCTAGTGTAAAGGCATGGCCTGTAATGCTGGCATCATAGGCTGTAAGGTGAGATACACCTTGGCGCACTAAACTAGTGGTTATTCTATCAATAACCTCTTGTGAATTGATTGTGCCACCAAAAGGGTTGTAGTTACCTGCGTCGATTTCTGCTTGCAAGAAGTCGGTTCTCACCCAACCTTGCGAACGATCGCCTTTTTGGGTCGATTCGCTGCGCCCTTTTTGGGCCGAGATTTCCCAATCCCAATCATTAATGTTACCGCGAAGTCCGGCCACCAAACGTAGCGAGTCGGATTCAATATCCCAGCGGCGAGCACCCGCATCAACAGTGCGGAAGCGGCCAATTTGAATATCTTTGCCCCAAGGGTTATCAGGGTGACTACCGGGAACCGTCAGTCCTGCATCTTCATCTAACGGGGTCGGTGCGCCGCCCGCTTCTGAGGTGTTATGTTGAGCGGCAATTTCGAGGAAAGCGGTTAACTCATCATTAAAGTGGTAGTCAAATTGGGCGATAGCTCCAACGCGCTCCGCAGCCGGAATGGTTAAGTTATAAGGACCATAGTCAAACAAACAACTTCCGCCTGCTGTGGCGCTATCAGCTGGACAGTTAGGATCGATAGTTTTTACGCCATCAACATAAAAGTACCCCGGGAAACCACGAGAAGAGCGGAAGTCTTCGCCACCGTATGGGCTTTGATCTGCGGTACCTAAACGGCCGAGTTCATCGGCAGCTAGGGTGTCGTTTTTAAAATAATCAAGAATGATTGAAGCGCTGCCTTGGTCCGACTTGGTGCCCCACACTAAACTCGCGGTTTGCTCGTTGTACCCTGTGTCAGATGCATCACCATAACCTAAGTTAAGCTCAATGCCTTCGATATCTTTTTTCAACACGATGTTAACTACGCCAGCTATCGCATCAGAGCCGTAAATGGCAGAAGCCCCATCTTTTAAGATATCGATACGCTCAATGGATGAAACCGGGATATTGTTAATATCGACAAAGGAGTTAGTGATCCCTTCAGCAAATGAACTGACAGATACCCGGCGGCCATTAATTAATACAAGTGTGGCATCAGGACCTAGGCCGCGAAGGCTGATAGACGCAGCGCCATTGGCAGTAGAGTCTTGGCTATTACCGCGGGTAGAAAATGCCCCGGCGCCGTTGGCTGGCATGCGCTCAAGCAATTGCTGCAGATTATCGAAGCCCATGTTGGCGATATCATCTTTATTGATCGATTGGATCGGTGATGGACCTTCGATGTCGGTACGTTTAATGCGAGAACCTGTTACTTCGATACGTTCAACGGTGTCATCAGCAGCGTAGGCGTGAGGAGTCAGTGCGATTGTAATGGCAATAGCGCAAGCGCTTGGCCAAGTTTGAGGTCTTTTCATGATCTTCCCTAATGATGTTTTTATAGTATTAATTCAGTGACTGACGACAACTAAGTGACTGCCAGACTCTGGCTTGCTGTTGTTTAATTGTTATTTTTTTGTTTAAAGTGGGTTACCTAATTTAGCGGCTAGGAACTTAATGTCAATAGGCGATCAGGCTAACTGGCGAGCGAATGAAGAATTGGTATCTTATTGAGTTGTTGTACGGTGTTATCGCGTTAAGTTCTCTAGGCGACTGCAGTGAATCAGCTATAAACTTGATGTTCAGGGTTTATGTAGCGGCTAGCGATAACATTGTGGCTTTACTGTCCAATGGTAGGTTAGTGAGAAAATGTGATGGACAATCTTTGATAAACCGTTTCTTATAAAAGGTCTGAAATAAACAATGTGTTATAGACGGAGCATGGTAACTCATGTAGCTAATAACTGAGTGTATTTCGATTGATAACGATTACTTTTAAACCTTAATGATTAAATTACCGATAAACGGATAAATACACTATGAATAGCACCCAAACCATGGCGGCCATTGGCCCACTTGGGCGAGTCAATCGCGTACTCAAAGCCACTGGGCCTGGGTTGTTAATGGCGGCAGCAGCAGCCATTGGTGCATCGCATTTGGTCGCTTCAACCCGCGCTGGTGCCGAATTTGGTTGGCAGCTAGCTTGGGTGATCGTGGCGGTTAATTTACTTAAGTATCCGTTTTTTGCGGCAGGAGCGCGTTATACCGCCGCCACTGGCGAGAGTCTGCTGCACGGTTACTTGCAGCAGGGCAGGCGCTACCTATTGTTGTTTACCGTGCTCAATACCATTGCGGCCATTGCGAGCACTGCGGGCGTGGCGATGTTAACAGCGGCGATGCTCACTTTGTTTATTCCCTTATCTATCGATATCTTGGCGTTCATCGTTTTAGCGTCGAGCTTGCTCATGTTGATACTGGGGCATTATCAACTGCTTGATAAGGTGACTAAGGTGGTCATGTTGGTGTTAACCATTACCACCTTAACGGCAGCAGCATTAGCGTTTAACGCCGAGCCCATTATAGTTGACGGATTTGTGTCACCTTCGCCATGGGATTGGGCCCATGTGGGCTTTTTGGTGGCGATGATGGGCTGGATGCCCGCGCCTATTGAAGTCAGTTGTTGGAACTCATTATGGCTATTAGAAAAGCAAAAGCAGCAAAGAGTGACTCAAGCGCAAGCCTTGTTCGATTTTAATTTAGGTTATGCCACTACAGCGGTATTGGCGGTGGTATTTTTATCCTTAGGAACCTTGGTGATGCATGGTAGCGGTGAGCATTTTTCGGCTTCAGGAGCTCAATTTGCTGACCAGCTCATTACCCTTTATAGCCAAGTACTTGGCAGCGAAAGTCGTTATTTAATCGCCATTGTGGCCCTGCTGTGTATTTTCAGTACCACTGTCACTGTGATTGATGGTTACAGCCGAACCTTAGCGTTAGGTTGGCAATTATTGATGCAGCAGCCAAGCGACAAAAGTAGTGCCTGGCTAACGGCCATCATGGTGGGGGTGAGTCTATTGGGGCTGGGGATCATCTTATTTTTCAAAGGTGCCTTGTTGCCATTATTACAGTTTGTTATGACGCTAGCGTTTATGACGACCATTATTTTTGCGTGGCTCAATTACCGATTAATGACCAGTGAACGCTTGGCCGTGGCGGATCGTTATGGTACTAAAATGCGCTTACTATCTTGGTTGGGCATGGGGTATTTGCTGGGCTTTGCAGGCCTATTTATCTATTGGAAAACGCTAGGGTAATCGTTTGTCTTGTGGGCTTGACTCCAATGTATATACGCAGATGAAATATCCGCGGCGTGATGAGCCAAAAATGGTGAAAAAATCGCTTAGTTAACGGTAAAACTCAGTTATAATACGCCTCTAAGATGATCGCGCAGCCGCGCTATCCAAAAGGTAAAGACATTCGATTATGATTAACAACGATATATTACGCCGTTTACGTTTTGTGTTTGACTACCAAAATGCGAAAATGATTAAGATTTTTGCCAAGGTAAAACATGAGATAACCCAAGAAGAACTGCTCGACATGCTTAAGAAAGAGTCAGAAGAGGGCTATAAACCGTGTAACGATAAGACCCTTTGTCTGTTCCTTGATGGCTTGATCATCGAGAAGCGCGGTTTAAAAGAGGGTGCTGAGATCCCTGAGCCCGTGTCGCAGTTAAACAATAACCTGATATTCAAGAAGCTTCGAGTCGCACTTGAGATGCGTGAAGAAGATATCATCAACACGCTTGCCTTGGCAGACTTCAGCATGAGCAAGTCAGAGTTAGGTGCTTTGTTTAGAAAGCCGGGCCATAAGCACTTTAAAGAGTGTGGTGATCAGGTGTTGCGTAACTTCCTTACTGGGTTATCGATTAAATATCGTGGTAAGTGATCTTCAATAAGTCATATCAAAAGCACAGCCTAGGCTGTGCTTTTTTGTGGGCAAAAGTAGGATGTTTAAAACAAAGGCAAGGATAAAATAATCAAAAATCCACCGCTAAAAAGACAACAAAGATCACACTTTGTGGTAATCTTGCCGCATTCGAACGACAGTCAATCCACTATTTCACATACAATAAAGGTTACCAATGGACGATAATAAACGCCCGCTATATCTTCCTTTTGCTGGTCCAGCCATTTTGGAGGCGCCTCTTATTAATAAAGGCAGTGCGTTTACCGAAGAAGAGCGTATTTTCTTTAACCTTGAGGGCCTCCTGCCTCATGTTATCGAAACAATTGAAGAGCAAGCGTCGCGTGCCTACGACCAATATAAAAACTTCAGTAATGATCTCGATAGACATATCTATTTGAGAAACATTCAAGACACCAACGAAACCCTATTTTATCGTTTAGTGCAAAACCACATTACCGAGATGATGCCTATCATCTACACCCCTACGGTGGGGATGGCGTGTGAGCGTTTTTCAAAAAACTATCGTCGTAACCGGGGTCTGTTTGTCTCTTATCCTCATAAAGACCGTATCGATGATATTTTGAATAACTCGACTCGCCAAAAAGTGAAGATCATTGTGGTCACCGATGGCGAGCGTATCTTAGGTCTTGGCGACCAAGGCATTGGTGGTATGGGGATCCCCATTGGTAAACTCTCCTTGTATACCAGTTGTGGTGGGATCAGCCCAGCATATACCTTGCCGATTACGTTGGATGTGGGCACGGATAATCCGCACTTGCTTGAAGATCCTATGTATATGGGCTGGCGTAATCAGCGTATTGGCGGCGAAGAATATGCCGAATTTGTTGAAGCCTTTATGCAAGCCGTGCATCGCCGCTGGCCAGATGCATTGATCCAGTTTGAAGATTTTGCGCAAAAGAATGCCATGCCATTACTTGAGCGTTATAAAGACCAATACTGCTGTTTTAATGACGATATTCAAGGCACTGCCGCAGTGACAGTTGGTTCATTACTGGCTGCGTGTAAGGCTGCCAATACTCAGTTGAGTCAGCAGCGAATTGCGTTTCTAGGTGCAGGCAGCGCCGGCTGCGGTATCGCCGAGGCGATTGTGGCGCAAATGGTCTCTGAAGGTATTTCTGATGAGCAGGCTCGTCAGCAGGTGTTTATGGTTGACCGTTGGGGCTTGCTGCAAGACAACATGCCTAACTTATTGCCGTTCCAGCAAACCTTGGCACAGAAGTCTGCGCTGGTGGATAGCTGGACGACCGAGAGTGAAAACATTTCATTGTTAGATGTGATGCACAATGGCAAGCCGACTGTATTGATTGGTGTGTCAGGGGCGCCGGGATTATTTAGCGAAGAGATCATCAAAGCGATGCACAGTCATTGTGCGCGCCCGATCATTTTCCCGCTGTCAAATCCAACCAGCCGTGTTGAGGCAACGCCAAAGGACATTTTGCATTGGACGAAAGGGGAAGCATTGGTCGCCACAGGCAGCCCATTTGAACCTGTGGTCATTGACGAGCAAACCTTTGAAATTGCTCAGTGCAACAACAGTTATATCTTCCCAGGTATTGGCCTTGGGGTGTTGGCTTCTGGCGCGAAACGCGTCAGCAATGAAATGCTTATGGCCTCGAGCCGTGCGTTAGCCGAATGTTCACCGCTGGCGATACAGGGACACGGTTCACTGCTGCCTAAACTGGAAAATATTCATCAGGTGAGTAAGCATATTGCGTTTGCGGTGGCTAAGGTTGCTGTTGAGCAAGGCCATGCACTGCCTTGTAGCGATGAATTGTTGTTACAAGCGATTGAGGATAACTTTTGGACGGCCGATTACCGTCGTTATAAGCGCACCTCGTTCTAATCAACCTTGTTGTAATGTGAAAAAGCTGCCCAAGGGCAGCTTTTTTATTGGATGTCGCTTGTTAAACGGTACTTGATGGCATAAATGCTGTTCAATCAGTTCATTATCCACTTACTGCACTGTATTTATTGCTATCGCTAGGCTTTATGGTGGGTAAATACGCTAGGTCAGCAGATTCATCTAGAACTCACCCACAATTAACCTGAGTGCAGATGTGCTTAGGCTGATTAACCTTGTGTTAATCATATTGACAGTCATCACAAAGTTGAGCTTTAACGTTTGATGCTATTAGCATTTTACTCCGATTGTTGTTACTTTTAAGTTTCAGTTAATACTGATCGGTAAGTCTAGGTTTATCGGTTCGCAGCAATTTGCTTTTTTAGTAGGTGTTTAGCCTTAGCGAAAATTGAGTGTTCGCTGTAAAAGCTAAATTGAGCGTCACCTTTATTTCACTATTTTGTCAGTTTGGTCATAGCCGCTGACTCTAGGAGCCACTATGAAATATCTCGCTATTGTTGCCGCCTTACTCTTTGCTGGTTCAGCTGCAGCACTTGATTGCACTGAATGCCATGAGAAAGTCGATTTGACGGTACACCAAGAAGCCGAAGCAACATTGGCTACATGTAATGATTGTCATGCTATGAGCGATGCTCACACCGTTGACATGGAAATGCATACCCCTGAATTAACGATTACTGAGTGCGCTGATTGCCACGGTTTAGAAAAGTAATTATCGGCTAGTCAACTTGTTGTAATAAAAGCCATCTTATTTTTAAGGTGGCTTTTTTTATGGCACTTTTCATACCGAGATACCATCCAATAACCTTATCTCAAATAACCTTATCTCAAATAGCCAGAACCCGAATCTTTGTTGCCAAATAACCGGCTGCAGAATCGTTTATGCCCAATAATCAGTCATTGACTGGATATGATTCGCCATCGCTATTACTGCTGTTCACTTTGGTGGATTATGCGCAAAAAAAAGGGCCCTCGTTGAGGACCCTTTATTGTGATTATCGTGTCAGCGTCAACTTAAGATTGAGCCTTCGACTGAATGATTCAGTTTTAGGCTCAGGTATTAAGTGACTCTTTTAAAGCTTCTGTAGACTCTGTTAAAGCTTCTGTATTAGTGAAGCTTTCTACGACGTCCGGCTACCAATGCTAATAAGCCAATGGCTAAGAAACCTAAACTACCACCATCATCATCGGATGTTTCTGGTGCTGGCGCTTCTGGCTCTGGTGCTGGAGGCGTAGGTTCTACGCCGTCAGACATAACCACTAGCGTAAAGCTGGTGTGCGCTGCATCGTTAGGGAAGGTGATGTCATGGGCTGTTACCGTAACGGTCGTTTCGCCATGCCAATCTTGCTCTGGTGTTAAGGTCACCATGTTTCCTTCGATAACGGCACTGATGTGCTCGCCACTGACTTTAATGCCATTTGCGGTGTTTTCTTTATCTTGTATTAGCACCTCAAAGCTTATGCTGTCATTTTCATCGACAGACATATCATTAAGCGCGCCAATAGACAGATTCGATGGCACGTTAATGACTGCGGTAGTTGTGATGCTATCGCTGCCGGTGTAGTCACTGTCTACCGCTAGGTTAAGTGCTTGACCAACTGCTGTGGCACTGACTCTAGCTGAAAACGACACTTTAATTTCAGATTGCTCTGGGCCAGCATAGTTAGCACAGACCACAAGTCCTTCTTCAATCTTTGAGTCAAGATCGTCAAAGGCAAAGCCATCACCACTATAACCATAAGTTGGGCCATAGGTGCCCCGTGGGCCATAGTAGCCATGCAGACCAATTGACCCTAAGTGTGATTTAGCGCCTTGAATTTTGTCATAAGCGAACACAAATTCATGCTTGCCAGGGGTGAAGTCTATTTTACTCGAGGCAATCACTTCGAAGCTATAACGTGCGTCGTAGTCTGGCTCGAAGTTAACCCCCCATGCAAACTCTTGGCGCATATTATCCCATTCGACAATCAGGTAATCACCGCTTACCGTGCTTGCCATACTCACACCATCTAGGCTGTCGGTGTCCATGTTGTATTCAGATAGAATAAAACCGTCGCCGCGCCATAGTGGGGCAATAATCGTGTCAGGGAAGAAATCTGCAGCAACAGGATAGTGCGCAGGCCAGAACAGCGGCATGCTATCAAGTTGAATAAAGCCACCGGGTGAAATGGCGAGCGTATCTGGCTCCATATAATCAGGGTTATTGTTATACAGTGGGATACGGTCAATACCAAAGATGTTTAATGGTAAGATCACGGTGTCATTTGAACGACCTTGGATCGCTGGCTCTGCGGTGATACCCGCTTCGCTAAGTAGATCTAAGTAGTATGGGTTTGAGCCGATGGGGACTCGACAGCTCTCATCTACAGCACTGGTGGTGTAGTGATATTGACGTTTTTGAGCGTTACTCGCCATCTGAACTGTGCTTAAGCTGATCTGCTGTCCTTCAATATTGATTGAATCTTGCAGACTTTGGTTGTTGCTAATTGCTGTGACAGTGTCAGCCAACAGTTGCAAGCCTTCTGGTAGCGTAAGATGCATGTTCACATCTCGCTCTAGCCCAAGGGTGTTGGGGGCCAGTGTCACGGTGACATCGACAACATCGCCTTCTTTAGCTTGTTCTTGACTGGTCACAATAGCAACATCGTCACCGCCGTGAACCAAATGGACAGCCATCTTACCAATGTTACCGACATTGTCAGCGCTGCTACCCACTTCAATTACGCCATAGAAACGATCGCCTTTTTCTGCGCCAGGCAATGTCCAATGCATCTGCAGTTGATAAGGGTCAAGACCATTAGTGCTTTGTGGTCCTGTGACGTCTAACTGTTGATTACTTTCATTGGGAATAACCGCTAAGCTAGTCGTGATACTGTCTTGGGTATCTTTAACATCGCCATAGAGGCTCTTGTTATTGCTAACCAGAGCCCAGTAGCGTCCTGGTACTGGATTATTAATGTTGCAGAAGTCGAGGATGTCGGTCGATGAGAAACAAATCGCTTCGTCATACCAGTCAACTAGCCCGTTTTCATTAAGATCAATACCGATATCAATCTTGCTTACAGCGGTTTTATCTTCAGCCGTAATCTCCCATACGATACGACTTGTACCTTCTGGAACATCGAAGAATTGGATATCAATACCTGGATTGCTCTTCAGCGTTTCAGGCTGAGTGTAATCAGGGAGCTTTGATGCACTGAGCTTATGCTCAGTCATTTGCCCGGCGGTTAAACCATGGACTGTGACATTCAGCTCACTGATCTCTTTGGTCATCAACTCTGGCGTCAGAATGGTACCTGTGTCACGGTGGATCATGCCTGATACCATTTCTGGCAGGCTAGAACCGCTATAACGTGCCATTACAGGCAGGTACTGTTTCGATAGGTTGCTATCTTTAGGGGTGATTTCAACCTTACCAAACACCTCGTTAGACGAAGAGTTCGCATTAACCGATGACACATCCAGCACTTTGGCGGTAACCATAATGCTTTGCGACTGGCCAGCCTTGAGGCTAAAACTGTTTGGATAGACACCTAACTCAAGGAAAGGCGCACCTTCGGCTTCGAGTCCAGTTGCGCTGATATCCCATTCACCATCGGTTGTCGCGGTAAAGGTACGCATCCAGGTACAGCTGCTTTTACATTCAGCATTCACTAAGTAAGGCACGTTCAGCGCGGTAACATCACCGCCTTCTTCTGGATTGGCTGCGCGGTAGTTATCAGCCGTTTCATCCATGACTAAGCCCGCTTTCATTGCGCGAGCTACGTTAATGACACCACTACCCATCTCATAGAAGGTGGCTTCTTTGAGCTCGGGTGGATAACTTCTACCATATGACTTTCCTGGCAGAGCCGTGGTCATCAAGGCTGATTGGATCATCGCCGGAGTCCATTGTGGATAGGCTTGAGTCAGTAGCGCTAATGCACCCGCCACGTGTGGGCCAGACATAGAGGTACCACTGATTGCCACGTAATCACTTGGCGCTGGGTACATGCTAAAGGGCATTTCATCGGCGTAAGCGGCAAAAATATCCACCCCAGGCGCAGATACGTTGGGCACCATCACATTAGGATTGCTCAGGCTAGGACCGCGTGATGAGAAGCTGGCTAACACATCGGCTTCACGTTCGGTGGTCACAATCTCAGATGGATAAATACTGGCTTGTGCATCCTGTGTGTTGGCAACCCATTCGGTGAGTTTTCTACCCGCATTGTAGTCAACATGTAACCCTGGAATGGGGAACGTATTTAAGTTCAAGCTATTACCGCCGGTACCATCGTCCCAATTAATCGCATTGTAGAGTATGACAGCACCTGCACCGCCTGCAGCAACATTGACGCCTTTGTCGACACGGGCGATATCGCCACGTTTACACAAGACAATCTCATTGCTGTTAAAGGTATTGGCTGGGAACGGGGTTAGACAGAGTGCATCGCCATAATGGGCTGCATCTACCAGAGTACCGCTGAACTCACCCGTAATGCCGGCACCGGTGATATCTTCTGGTGCGTTTGCACCAACAAAATCGGTAAGCCTACCAGGGATTTGGTCGATTTTACGGCCATGGGTGCTAGCAGCAACCGAGGTTAACCAAGGTGATACATGGTCTATATAAGATGGGCCGTATTGGCCCCAGTTACCTGCAGAAGCTGCGACAGAAATGCCTGATTCACGCGCGGCCAGAAATGCCATCTCGATGGCATCATACCAAGGTAAACTCTCTAAACCACCAATGGAGAAGTTAATGACATCAACGCCGTCGATAATGGCATCTTCTATCGCGGCCACAAGTGCATCTCCAGGGCAACCACCATAGGTTTCACTGTAAGAGCCATCTCCGGCATAACAGGCTTGATAAGCGATAATGTTGGCACGTGGTGCAACACCCGATATTTCAGGGAACACTAATGGCGTTGGTACACCATCAGAAGATTCTGTCATGCCATTAAGTGGGAAGTTCACATTATACAGTAGGTTACCCGCAACCGTACTAGCAGTATGTGAGCCGTGACCGCTATAATCTTCGCCGTTAGGTGGGCGCTTATAATCGACATCCCAACGTGGAACGTCTGGTTGATAAATAGGATCTTTGTAGGTATCAGTAATGATATCGTACGAACGAACCCCTATCAGTTTGCTGTTACACATCATAGGGTATTCGAGACAATCACCTATGTAATTCCCTTCGCCCAATGGGTTGGTGTGCTTATATCCGTCACCTGCAACGGCGGCAAATGAGGGGTGGTCCGAGTTAATTCCGGTATCGATAATACCGGCAATAATCCCTTCACCACGTAGCTCAACCCCATCGGGGGCGCTTGAGCCTTGCCAAACCATGTCTGCACCAATGTGCTTTGGTCCTGCGTCGGTAAATAGTTTGTACTCTTTAGCGCGGGTGACCGCCTTGACACCAGCCATTTTCGCCACATCGGCGGCTTGCTGCTGTGTGAGAGTTAGAGTCATACCGTTTAAGGCAACATTAAAGCGCTGTTTAATTTGAACATCGGGGGCGACCATCCTAATTTGGTTCACCGCGCGATCTTGCGCTTGTGTTAAGAACTTCTTGTAGCTCTTAGCCGCAGGGCTTTTGACATCTAAAGTGCCACGGCCACTACTGCGCATATTGGATTGCTGGCTGCGTGGAGAGGTCGCAGCATAATCTGGACGCTCGCCTTGATATAGCGCGATTGGCGCATCCATTAACTGAATGATATAGGTATGCTGACCTTGAATCTCGTCTTCCCACACAAAAGGCGCTTGATGATTACTGCCTTTTGCTGCGCGATGTACGTTGAGGCCGATTTGTCCGGGATGGCTAACTTTGTTTGTTGCTGGATGAGAAGATTTGTTGTTGTACTTTTCCAGCAGTTCGGGCGTTATGTTGACACCGACCAAATTATTGGCTTGGCGCAGCTCAGGGGACAAGGGGTCAGCAACAAGCGCCCCTAGTCCTGTCGCATATAACGCAGCTAGCGTCATAACGCTGATCTTCTTGAGTTTCATGCTTCATTCCTTGTTTGTTTTTATTTCTAGTTGTTGCAATCGTGTTAACTCCTGCCGCTCGATTGTTATGATTTATGCTGTTGAGATGCCAATGCATTATGCGTATATCATCATGAGAAAAAGCTATTGCTAGCAATTTATCTGAATTTTAACTTTTTATAATCAATAGCTTGATGTGTTGCGTTTAGGCGGGCGTGTTGCTAGAGGTGATACAAAGTGTCACAGCAACTTTGTTGTTGAAACTTTGTTGCAAATGTATGTTGTTGTTTTGTTGCGCGCTTGGTGGGTGGATTGTGATTGAGTTTAGACATTTACGAAATTTTAGTGTGCTTGCTAAGGAGCAAAATTATCAAAAGGCCGCCAAACGGCTTAACCTCGCTCAGCCGTCATTGACCAGAAGCATACAAAGGCTGGAGAGTTTACTCGGCACCGAACTACTTAATCGCGGTCATCAATCGATGACTCTGACGGCTTCGGGCGAATTAGTGCTAAGTCATAGCGATGCTATTTTGGACTGTGTCGATACCTTGCGTAAAGAGCTGCATTATCTACAAGGTAAAAGTAGCGGTCATTTATTGATAGGCGCTAGCCCTGTGCCAGCCAATACCATTATTGGCCCTGCAATAGGGCGTTTTATTGAACTGCATCCCGATGTGCATGTGGATCTTAAGGTCGCAACTTGGCAGGAGCATATACAGCAACTGCTTCAAGGTAAGTTGTCTTTGTTGGTCACCGATATCAAAGGGGAGGCGTTAGGTCATGAAGCATTACTGCAGACATTTAATTTACCCTCTTACCACGCGGTATTTTGCGCACGAAAAACCCATCCTTTGGCGGTGAAACCTGAGCTGACTTTAGCCGACATACGCGATTATCCTTTGGCAATACCGCGTAATTTACCTACTGGAGTGATGGAGTCTTTTGCTGATCTTTTTTCTCCATACCGGGTTGATTTTGCTGGCTTGCTTCATTATGACACTTTTCAGCCGATTAAAGCTGCGTTACAACACTCGCAAATGCTGGCCTTAACCCCTCAAGTAAATCTATTAGAAGGGCAAACTAAGTCATCCTTGTGTGTGTTAAAACCCATTGATATGCCGCCTTTGGATGTGTGTTTTAGTATTGTGATGCTGAAAAAGCAAAATAACTTAGCAGCAAATCGTTTTTTGCATCTACTGCTTTCAAGTGTCACAGCGTCATCAGTATCGTGATGGTGGCGATGACTTGCAGAAATTGATTATTTAACCTCAGATCGGTTTAACGTAACACTGAAATCACGTTGAATTCTGCTGATGTAATATTGAGTTGTGGCTTATTCTCTTTGAGTTGATAAGCCACTAAACCACCTATCACATTAAGCATGAAACCATGTACGCTGCGGTGCCGTGTATGCTCTATTTGTGAGATGTTTTTTAGCTGGTCATTGATTGTTTCGATAATAAATCGTCTAGAAAGCATGGCTCTATCCCATAATGATAAAGCCTTTGCTTTCATATTTTTACGCACGTTATTAACGATAGTTACCCCACGTTCTAATAGGTCGCCTGCTAACGCTTTGCCGATATACCCCTTATCAGCATAGAGTTTATCCATTGATTCAACGACCATATCTTTTACGGGTTTCGTGTCATGAACATTCGCAGGTGTTATTTTGGCTGCAACGATGCCACCTCGATGGTTCACAATAAGATGAAGTTTAAAACCATAGAACCAGCCCATCGTGCCTTTTCCTCGGCTGGCGAGACCTGCTAGCGTTTTATGCCTTGGAATTCGTAAATTATGACAAACCTTAATGCTCGTTGAGTCAACGAACTCGATGCCTGTCGGTTCGCTTTTTAAAGAGGAAAAATAACTGCACATTGGAATGACTGCACTCGGCATGACTTCAAGAAATCGAGTGTAGCTGAGTAAGTTTGGAAAATCAGATTTGTAGAAACGAGCCAGATATCCTGTGTAAAAATTCTTGAAGTCACGATGATTAGACATATGGAAGGCGATGATAATTGTCATAATTTCACTCATCGTCATTCTGCCTGCGCGCTTACGCTTGCGAGTTCCATCGGTTAGGCACTGTTGTTCCCATTGAGGAATAAAAGCATTACAAAAATCATCGACATCACAAAATACATCCACTAAATTATTCATATGCCCTCTGCGTGATTGATTAATCTTGGTCGAGAGATCTGATCACAAAGAGGGCTATTAGTTCAATTTCTTATCCCGAGTTCAGGTTATTTAGGCTGAGCTGCTAGGGCGATAATCGGGCGAAATGCTGTGCTACAAGGCTGCATCGCTTTTGAGTTGCTTTATCAATTTACTCTATTATGTTTTAAATAAGTGTAAAGGGGAGGGGGTTGGCCACTGCGCCGACGATTTTGAGGATTACCCTTATTTTCTGGTCTTACCTGTAGGTAATTTGTCTAAATCTACAGCGGTTAGTTGGCTTAGTGTTAAGAAAGGGCGTGGCTCGGCCGACATAAACTATAATCGTTAAGATGTTATCGCTTCTATTTTTAGCCTCTTAATCGTCTATTGAGCTCTACATTGCACAGTCAACATACTCTAAGGATCCCTTCTCTATGCTCATACGCCACAAATTGCTTGTTAGTGCTGCCGTTTCTATCTGTTCGGTTATTGCGATGTTTGGTTTACAGCTTTATTCAGGTGATACGCTCGACGATCTTTCACACGCTGCTCAGAGCGTGATTGAACTGGAAAAAGAAGTTTTGAGCTTGCGCAAAGATGAGAAGGATTTTTTTTGTGCGCTTAGATTTGAGCTACCTAGATAAGCATAAAGCAAACGCGAGTCAGTTAGACAGTACTCTGCATGCACTCAATGAAACGTTCGATCGCTATGGTATCTCTGCTGCAACATTAGATGGTTTTAAACAAAGTGTAGAGCGTTATGAGCGGGTGTTTGTTGATATTGTAAGTCTGCAGCAAAAAATAGGCTTACATCCCAAAGATGGCTTGTATGGTACCCTGCGCAGTGCGGTGCATGACGTTGAATCATTAATCGAGCAATATAATGAAGCCGAAATGCTGGTGACCATGTTGCAGCTAAGACGCAATGAAAAAGATTTTATGCTGCGTCGTGATTTGAGTTACGTTGATAAATTCAGCACTAACCTCGATAAATTAAAGCAACAGGTTGCCGATTCGACGCTTGCAGGCAGTGTCCAGTTGCAACTTAATCGATTACTTAATGGTTATCAAACCAGCTTTAAGATGTTAGTCGATACTGAAATTGAACTTGGTTTAACCAAAGAAGATGGCCAAATGGAGCTTTTAAGAGAGAGTATTGCTAAGGCTGAAGACGATTTAGTGGTGTTGAAAAAACAGTCACTCGAGGCGATTGATAGCGCTGAAAGTCGCGCGACTACCATCGGCCTTGCCGTGTTTATTCTGATCACCATTATTCTAGTCAGTTTCACCCTCGCGATTATTCGCAGCATCATGGATCCCGTTAAAAAGATCAGCGATGCAATTTCGCAAATCGAAGAAACCAAAGATCTGACTCTACGTTGTGATACCACTGCAGATGATGAAATTAGTCAGATTGGTACGCATTTTAATAGCATGGTCGACTCACTACAGCAGCTAATTAAGCAGGTGTTAGATTCTGTCGATATGGTTAATCGTTCGTGTAAAGAGTTGTCTGAAAACGCCATTCGCGCATCAGAAGGTGTGAGTCGCCAGCTGAATGAAACCGATATGGTTGCAACCGCAATAACCGAAATGGGCGCGACCATTGATGAAATCGCTAATAATACGGAGTTGGCCGCAGAGCGAGCCAGTAATACCCATAATAATGCGCAGCAGGGGCAAGTGGGCGTGGTGCAGACTATCGAAAAAATTCAAGCATTGGCAGAGCAGCTCAATGGCTCAGTGCAAGTGGTGGCAGATCTTGAAAAAGACAGTGAAACTATTGGCAGTGTGCTTGATGTTATTAGGGGGATTGCCGATCAAACTAACCTACTGGCATTGAACGCAGCCATTGAGGCCGCTAGAGCTGGTGAGCAAGGCCGTGGCTTTGCAGTCGTGGCCGATGAGGTTAGAAGTTTAGCCATGCGCACCCAAGAGTCGACAGAGGAGATTTCTGACATTATTCAAACCTTACAGTCGCGCACACGCTCGATTGTTGAATTAATGGAATCGACCCAGAAGCAGGGCAGTGAAAGTGCGGCAGAGGCGGCAAACGCTGGCGCTTTGCTAGAACAAATTAATGCCGATGTAACCAATATTATGGATATGAGCACACAAATAGCGGCCGCTATCGAAGAGCAAAGTGCTGTGGCTTCAGAGGTGAATCAAAACGTGGTGATCATTCGCGATATTGCGGCAGACTCAGCAACAGCAGCGCAAGAAAATGCCAATGCTTCGGATGAAGTACGTGCGCGGACCGAAGCGCTTTATCAAGCGGTAAGCTTATTTAAGATTTAATCTTTACGCCAGCAGCAAACCAACAGGGCCAAGGTGTTTTATCTTGGCCCTGTTGGTTTTAATCCTCTTAACAAGGATAAGTTAAATGTTGAGGACGCAGACAGCTTGGTGGTGGCTGAGATGGTTTAAGTTATGGTTTAGGTAGCTTAGGCGGTGGCTGAGATGTGAATCGCCACTAGTTCATATCACGACTCTTTTACACCACTAAATTAACGATAACGTTAAAGTCTACAGATACAAAAAAGCCTCGCATTGCGAGGCTTTTTTGTTTAGTTGCCGCAGCACCTAATTAAATTTGGTGCCCGAACCCGGAATCGAACCAGGGACACGAGGATTTTCAATCCTCTGCTCTACCGACTGAGCTATTCGGGCGACGGGGTGCATTAAATAGCTTTTCGGGATTTGAGTCAACCCATTTATTAAAAATATGCTTCAAAAGCTTCCGTTTGAATAAGTTTTGCACGAAACGTGCTTTTTTATAGCAATAATCATTTTAAAGCCGTGTTTAGGTTAGTGTGAGGTTTTACGGGATGCTCCCTATGGGGTAATCGATGAAGAGGTGTTCGGCCTGTTAAATACGATTACGGTATACAACAAGATGAATGCTTGTATGGTTAGTCGCAGATGTAAGTTAGAGAATCAGAGTGGTCTCAGTGGCTTAGTATTGCGGTTTAGATTGTCATTCAACATTGTTTTAGCGGGCGGGTAAGATAAGCGAATATGTTAAATAGGAGGTCGCACTTAACGAGTTGCTCAGTCGGGACCATAGTACCTGTGAGTGAAGTTCACGGGCGCAACGCTATGTTGTAAGTTGGTGGGGACACAGACAAGACTGTGCTAGGTCGCTCTTTAGTGATGTGCGTAAACTTAAGACTTAATTTAAAACAGAGGGCTTAACGCGTCAAAAAAGGCAACATGCGTGGAGGGGGCAAAATGTGTAACTTAGGCTGACATCAGTCGGTTCACCGTTGATGCCTGCCAGAGCGTTAATATATCAGTAGTTATTTTACTAATTGATTATCAGGAAAGTTGCTTTGCATCACCAATAACACATGCTCTTTAAGTTGCTCTTGTCCAAGCTCCTCATAAGCCGTCGCCATGATCTCTAAGGCGCGTTCAGTGTAAGGAGTACCAGGATACGATTCCATCACGGTTTGCGCTCTCACTGCCGCAGCGCTCCATGCATTCATCTTGATATAGTACTCGGCAACGGTAATTGAGTACTTTGCCAGACGATTTTTTAAAAATTGCATACGTTTTTGCGCATCAGCAGCGTATTTGCTGTTAGGATACGACTTTATCAAACGGTCAAAATCTTTAAAGGCATCTTGCGCCGCTTTTGGGTCTCTATCTGTCCTGTCAATATTCAACATGTCATGAAACATGTAATTATCTGACTGCATATTGACGAGTCCACGCATATAATAGACGTAATCTATATCTTTATGGGTGGGATTTAAGCGAATAAAGCGATCGATATTGGCGATACCAGAAGCTGGATCGTCAAGTTTGTAGTATGCGTAAATCAGGTCTAATTGCACTTGAGTTTTGTGTGAACCGAACGGATAACGAGAGTCCAACGCTTCCAGTGAGCGCACAGCTTTACTGTAGTTGCCTAACTCCATTGACGTTCTAGCTTGTGAATAAAGCACTTCAGGCGATGATTTAGTTAGTTCGATATCATCTTCTGGAGTACTACTGCAAGCCGCGAGGGCCAGTGATAACAAGGCGACAGCTGCGCCTTTGGCAAAATTATGCATACTTGAATTCGATTCTTTTTAAGTTGTAGTTAAGAATTTTTCCATTTCAGGATAAAATAGAAACAATCCGATTGTAACAGATAGCACATTATTTTGGACCCCAAAACGCGGGTACGGTTCCTATGACACAAGAGATTAATCTAAAAAGCGAGATAACAGCAACACAAACTGGTCAAAGATTGGATCAAACTTTGGCCGAAATGTTCCCTGATTATTCGCGTACACGCATTAAAGAGTGGATACAGGCAGGCGCTGTCTATGTCGACGGTGTAGTGCAAACTAAGCCACGAGAAAAAGTACTCGAAGGCCAAGAAATTGAAGTGCAAGCTACGTTGCACGAAGAAACGAAAGCTGAAGCACAAGCCATTGACTTAAACATTGTCTATGAAGATGACCATATTTTGGTTATCAATAAGCCTGCTGGCTTAGTGGTGCATCCAGGTGCAGGTAACAGTGACGGTACCTTGCTAAATGCGTTATTGCACTATTGCCCTGAAATCGAGTTGGTGCCAAGAGCGGGTATCGTGCATCGTCTCGATAAAGACACCACAGGATTAATGGTGGTGGCTAAGACGGTGGAAGCGCAAACTCATTTAGTGGCGGCATTGCAAGCACGTGAAATTGTGCGTGAATATGAAGCGATAGTACAGGGCACCCTTATTTCGGGTGGCACTGTGGATGAGCCTATTGATCGTCATCCGACTAAGCGTACTCATATGGCTGTGGTACATAATGGTAAGCCAGCGGTTACCCATTATCGTGTCGCAGAAAAGTTTCGAGCCCATACGCGCTTGAGATTGCGCCTTGAATCTGGTCGTACGCATCAGATCCGCGTGCATATGGCCCATATTGGTCACGTATTAGTGGGCGATCCGGTTTACGCTGGCCGTCCGCGTCCGCCTAAAGGGGTGACGCCTGAGTTTTTCGAGATCTACATGGGCTTTAAGCGCCAAGCGCTACATGCGATCAGACTTGAGCTAGCTCATCCATTCACGTGTGAAATCATGAGCTGGCAGGCGCCAGTGCCTGATGATATGGTGCAATTGACTCGAGCGTTGCGTGAAGATACCAAAGCGCATCCGACCGATTATTAATGCTACCATCAGACTGGCTTATACCTAAAGGGGTGAAGCTCGCCTTCACCCAAAGACAGGGTGGTGTAAGCCAGCCGCCTTTCGATAGTCTTAATCTCGGTACCCACGTGGGTGACTCGTTCACCGATGTTATGCAAAATCGCGCGATTATTAGAAGCTCGTTAGCACTGCCATGTGAGCCAGCTTGGTTAGAGCAGGTGCATGGTGTCAAAGTGGTCGATCTTGATAATGATCAACAACGAGTTGCCGACGGCAGTTTTTGCCAAAGTACTAATCATGTTTGTGTCGTGCTGACTGCAGATTGCCTTCCGGTGCTTATTTGCGATAAACAGGCTACGCAAGTGGCTGCTGTTCATGCCGGTTGGCGCGGCTTGTGCGATGGCATTATTGAAGCTGCGATAGCGCAATTTGATGCGCCTGCCGATCAGCTATTGGTTTACCTAGGGCCTTGTATTGGTGCTACAGCCTTTGAAGTTGGTGATGACGTCAGGCAGCAATTTATCGCTAAACATCCGCAAACAGCGTTGTTTTTTAGCCCTCATGGCCATAAGTATATGGGTGATCTACAAGGGATCGCACGCTATCGGATTGAGCAAGCGGGTGTTGCACGCCTGTTTTGCTTACCCGATTGTACTTATACCTTGAAGCAACGTTATTTCTCCTATCGCCGCGAGTCTGTTACCGGACGAATGGCATCCTTAATTTGGTTAGAAAAGTAGCAACTTTTTGGCCTTTAACGCCTGCTGAAACTTGAATTAAGCAAAAATGCCCCCATCTTTAAATTAACAAAATACTGAAGGTTGACTTCATTCGTTAGTTTAGGAGGTTGTATGCGGCTTGATCGTATGACAAATAAATTTCAGATAGCCATCTCCGATGCTCAATCATTAGCGTTGGGGCGTGACCATCAGTTCATTGAACCCATTCATTTAATGATGGCATTGCTTAATCAAGATAGTGGCTCTATCCATCCTTTGCTGACTCAAGCTGGGATCTCAGTGAGTACACTTCGCTCATCATTAAACCAAGAGCTTGAGCGTTTACCTCAAGTTGAAGGTACTGGTGGAGACATTCAGTTATCGCAGGCGTTAATTCGCTTGTTAAACCTATGCGATAAATTAGCGCAAAAGCGCAATGATAAATTTATTTCAAGTGAACTCTTTGTGTTGGCAGCCATAGAAGGCAGTGATGCGTTGGCACAGTGCCTTAAAAAGTCTGGTGCGACCAAAGAGTTGTTGGAGCAAACCATATTGCAAATTCGCTCTGGTAAAAATATTGATGATCCTAATGCGGAAGATCAGCGTCAGGCATTGAAAAAGTTCACTGTAGATTTAACGGAGCGCGCCGAGCAAGGTAAGTTGGATCCTGTTATTGGCCGTGATGATGAGATCCGTCGTACTATCCAAGTGCTGCAGCGTCGTAGCAAAAACAACCCAGTCTTGATTGGTGAGCCTGGTGTGGGTAAAACGGCGATTGTCGAAGGCTTGGCACAACGTATCATTAACGGTGAAGTGCCCGAAGGGATCAAAAATAAGCGGGTATTGTCGCTCGATATGGGCGCATTGATTGCAGGGGCTAAATATCGTGGTGAGTTTGAAGAGCGCTTAAAGGCGGTGCTCAACGAGCTTGCACAAGAAGAAGGCCAGGTTATTCTGTTTATCGATGAGTTGCACACCATGGTCGGCGCCGGTAAAGGCGATGGTGCCATGGATGCCGGTAACATGTTAAAACCTGCGTTAGCCCGTGGTGATTTACACTGCGTCGGTGCAACAACGTTAGATGAGTATCGTCAATATATTGAAAAAGATGCCGCGCTTGAGCGTCGTTTCCAAAAAGTGTTGGTCGATGAGCCTAGCGTGGAAGACACTATCGCGATTTTGCGTGGACTCAAAGAGCGTTACGAGTTGCATCATCATGTTGAGATCACCGATCCGGCGATTGTGGCGGCGGCGAGCATGTCTCACCGTTATATCTCGGATCGTAAATTACCGGATAAAGCGATCGACTTAATTGACGAGGCGGCATCGAGTATTCGTATTCAGATCGACTCAAAACCTGAGCCGCTAGATAAACTTGAGCGCCGGGCGATTCAGCTTAAGCTTGAAGAGCAAGCGTTGAGTAAAGAGAACGATGAAGCGAGCTTACGTCGCCTAAGTACGCTGCGCAGTGAGCTACGAGAAGTCGAAGAGAAAGTTGCAGAGCTTACTGAGATTTGGCATACCGAGAAAGCAGCCTTGGCTGGTACTCAGCATATTAAAGCCGAACTCGAACAGGCTAGAATGGATATGGAAGTGGCGCGTCGTGCGGGGGATTTAACCCGAATGTCAGAGCTACAATATGGCCGTATTCCTGAGCTTGAAAAGCAACTTGATTTAGCTTCTCAAGCTGAAATGCAAGATATGACCTTGTTGCGTAACAAAGTGACCGATGTCGAGATCGCAGAGGTGCTCTCAAAGGCCACAGGTATTCCTGTGTCTAAGATGCTCGAAGGCGAGAAAGAGAAGCTCTTACAGATGGAAGATGCGTTGCATAAACGGGTAATTGGTCAAAATGAAGCCGTCAATGCCGTTGCTAATGCTATCCGTCGTAGCCGCGCAGGTCTTGCGGATCCTAACCGCCCCATTGGTTCATTCTTATTCCTTGGACCAACGGGTGTGGGTAAGACAGAGCTGTGCAAATCGCTAGCGAAGTTTTTGTTTGATACCGAAGCGGCGATGGTGCGAATCGACATGTCGGAATTTATGGAGAAGCATTCAGTATCACGTTTAGTGGGTGCGCCTCCAGGATATGTGGGTTATGAAGAGGGTGGCTACTTAACCGAAGCGGTGAGACGTAAGCCTTACTCGGTTATCTTACTCGATGAGGTTGAGAAAGCGCATCCTGATGTATTCAACATCCTGTTACAGGTGCTTGATGATGGTCGTTTGACCGATGGACAAGGTCGTACGGTTGATTTCCGTAATACTGTGGTCATCATGACATCGAACTTAGGTTCAGACATTATTCAAGAGCGTTTTGGTGTAGCGACTTATGCCGAAATGAAAGCTGAAGTAATGAATGTCGTGACCCATAGTTTTAGGCCTGAGTTCCTTAACCGTATTGACGAGAGTGTCGTGTTCCATCCGTTAGAGTCAGAACACATTGCACATATTGCTAAGATTCAAATCGATAATCTTCGTGCTCGTCTTGCAGATAAGGACTTTGAATTAGAGATAAGTGATGACGCATTGGCGTTAATTGCTCAGGCTGGTTTCGATCCTGTCTATGGTGCGCGCCCATTAAAACGTGCATTGCAGCAAGAGGTTGAAAACCCATTAGCGCAGCGTCTATTACGAGGTGAGTTAATCCCCGGTAAGCCAATCCATATTGGCAGCGCCGGTGGTGAGTTGACCTTTACTCAATAACGATGCGTAAGAGGTGTTAATCAATAGTCAGTACCATCGCTAATTTGACTTGTTAGCCTCTCCAACCGAAAAGCCCGAACTTATTATATTGAGTTCGGGCTTTTTTATTGGGTTAATCGTCCAATAATTTACCATCATTAACAAGGCTGCAGTGGTCTGGAAATGTTAACCCGTAAATTTATGATTGAGTTGAGGGATTTAACCTAGTGATTTTGCAATCACTATAAACATCAACTACCTTGCTAATAGTGTTTTGCCTTGTAGTTTCAATATCGACTCGTTGTTAATAGGTTTAATTGAGTTGCCACAGAGTTAAGCCATCATCGAGTGGATATTCCAATTAATGATGCCTTACCTTATATCGTCACCGCTATACTTACAGCGTGTTGAACGTCATTGTACTGAAGGAGTCATGAATGAATGCCAAATTAGCCTTATTGTTAGGAATAGCTCTTGCATTAACTGGGTGTAGCAGCTCATCGAGTACCACGCCTGAATCGTTAACAAGTGCAACTTATATAGGTGTCGGAAATGTCGAATATGATAGCTTGTATCACTATGGTTACAATATAGGCTGTCGTAGCGCGGTAACAGTGAAGATTGACCCCACTAATAATGTTAACGTCGAGTCAATGAAAGATCCCGTCCTCGATGGATTAACTGAATTTGATAAAGGTTGGCGTTCAGGCGTTAAGGCTTGTGAGGATGGCATTAGCCGTTCTATGTATAGTGTGGGAGCGTCATAGATTGACGCTCAGTTTAAAATAGAATTACTGGTGCTAAGTTCTCATGGAGCAAGTCGGTTTATTTTACACATAATAGGCTGATTTTCTCTTGTTGCGCCGACATGGCAGCTTGCCTTTGTTCTTCCGTCATTCTCTCCATATCACCTGTTTGTTCATTTTTTCGTGTCAGTCTGGTGTGGGTGTTAAGTAGGTTGAGTTGATGTTTAGCATTGCTACAAATCGCTTTTGCTTGTGCTTTATCTTGTAGCACTATTGCTTCTGCTGCGGTTTGTTGGGGGCTTTTAGCTGGCAGGCTAACTTCACTCTCTTTTGGCGCAATAAATCCCACTTTCTGTTGTTCTATCTCTTCGCTGTACAATGTTTCCGATGGCTTTTCTGGTGGGACCTGTTGACTGTAATGAGTCACCCCATTCTCATCGACCCACTTATAAATTGTTGTCGCCAATACCGCAGGGCACAATAGTAGTGTAAGTAATAGTGCATAGTACCGATTTTTAATCATCTTGCTGTCCATAATAAGATAAGCGTGTGTGCTACCTGATTTTATATACCTAACGAAATATGCGCTACCTGCCAGTTAAGCAGATTATCAACGTGAGGCAAAAATAGCTTCTATCGTGTCAAGATAACGCCGCCATCAAGGATATGCAAAACTTAAACAACATTACGTTAAACAGCAAATGTGACCGCTTCGTTGACGCAACATAGTCACTGGAAATGAACCAGTACTTAAATAAGGGGCAAAATATAGGGTGCAAAATGGTCCAATTGTTTATTAGGACCATATTCAATAGAACAAATCCACTTCCCTTTTTCTGTGCCTGTATGCAAAAGCCCCTAAGGGATGCCGAGTCAGAGGCGGAAGCTAAAAGGGCGTTTGGCTTAGGCTTATTTTTGCATGTTGATGAAGATGGCGGTGGGCACATCATACTAATGTCAAGCCGCATTAGGCTAAGCTTGATATCTAAAGCATAGCTCCTATTACCTACGATGTAGACGATAGAGAGACTAACTATGGCGCACCTATCATCGACGCTCAGTAATCTATCGACTCGATAAATAATTTTTGGCAAATTTTTACACATTTTCTGCAAAGTGAATCAATCTGTGCCAGACTTATCTTCCCGCTTAGCAATGCCTCGTTAAATACCGAGCCATTTATCGCATGATAATTGAGCATCTTGAGTGGGCAAGTGACTTTTATAGAGCGGTTTTATCGTTTTTTGTTTGAAAAATGCGCGGGCGTGATTTAATCCGGAAAAAGTCCTTGCGCCCAACCGAGAACTACCTATAATGCGCATCCACTGACACGGCACAGCAGGCCAACTACCTAGGTAGTACGGGACTTGCAGCTAAGTCAGTATCTCTTTTAACAAAGAGATGCGAGTTAAACTCTTCGGAGATTTAATTCAGGTGACAAGCGCTTTTAAGGGCTTCGATTGGTGACTTCTGTTTAAGAAATCATCGCTTGGAAAACTTCTTAAAATAAGCACTTGACGCCAACAACGGGACGTGTAAAATACGCATCCCTAAGCCAACGACCTAGCGTCAACGGCAGCTAACTTAACGCATTAATTGCTCTGATGTTAGCAGCGCTCTTTAACAAGATGGAACAAGAAATCTGTGTGGACACTCACAGGTGTTGAGTTAATCGAAATTGCCTAACCTTCGGGTTGGCAATCAAAGAATTAAATCAACCAATTCTTTCACTTTCTCTCACGAGAGGTGATGAGTGTTCATAGCAATATGTACAAAGAATTAATCGCAAGATTAGTTCGAACAGAATTCGTTGAGCCGTTTGACGTAAGTCAAACAACAAAACTTTAATTGAAGAGTTTGATCATGGCTCAGATTGAACGCTGGCGGCAGGCCTAACACATGCAAGTCGAGCGGTAACAGGAAGAAAGCTTGCTTTCTTTGCTGACGAGCGGCGGACGGGTGAGTAATGCCTAGGGAACTGCCCAGTCGAGGGGGATAACAGTTGGAAACGACTGCTAATACCGCATACGCCCTACGGGGGAAAAGAGGGGACCTTCGGGCCTTCTGCGATTGGATGTACCTAGGTGGGATTAGCTAGTTGGTGAGGTAATGGCTCACCAAGGCGACGATCCCTAGCTGTTCTGAGAGGATGATCAGCCACACTGGGACTGAGACACGGCCCAGACTCCTACGGGAGGCAGCAGTGGGGAATATTGCACAATGGGCGCAAGCCTGATGCAGCCATGCCGCGTGTGTGAAGAAGGCCTTCGGGTTGTAAAGCACTTTCAGCGAGGAGGAAAGCTTAAGCGTTAATAGCGTTTAGGTGTGACGTTACTCGCAGAAGAAGGACCGGCTAACTTCGTGCCAGCAGCCGCGGTAATACGAGGGGTCCAAGCGTTAATCGGAATTACTGGGCGTAAAGCGTACGCAGGCGGTTTGTTAAGCGAGATGTGAAAGCCCCGGGCTCAACCTGGGAATTGCATTTCGAACTGGCAGACTAGAGTCTTGTAGAGGGGGGTAGAATTTCAGGTGTAGCGGTGAAATGCGTAGAGATCTGAAGGAATACCGGTGGCGAAGGCGGCCCCCTGGACAAAGACTGACGCTCAGGTACGAAAGCGTGGGGAGCAAACAGGATTAGATACCCTGGTAGTCCACGCCGTAAACGATGTCTACTCGGAATTTGGTGTCTTGAACACTGGGTTCCCAAGCTAACGCATTAAGTAGACCGCCTGGGGAGTACGGCCGCAAGGTTAAAACTCAAATGAATTGACGGGGGCCCGCACAAGCGGTGGAGCATGTGGTTTAATTCGATGCAACGCGAAGAACCTTACCTACTCTTGACATCCAGAGAATTCGCTAGAGATAGCTTAGTGCCTTCGGGAACTCTGAGACAGGTGCTGCATGGCTGTCGTCAGCTCGTGTTGTGAAATGTTGGGTTAAGTCCCGCAACGAGCGCAACCCTTATCCTTATTTGCCAGCACGTAATGGTGGGAACTTTAGGGAGACTGCCGGTGATAAACCGGAGGAAGGTGGGGACGACGTCAAGTCATCATGGCCCTTACGAGTAGGGCTACACACGTGCTACAATGGCAAGTACAGAGGGTTGCAAAGCCGCGAGGTGGAGCTAATCTCACAAAGCTTGTCGTAGTCCGGATTGGAGTCTGCAACTCGACTCCATGAAGTCGGAATCGCTAGTAATCGTGGATCAGAATGCCACGGTGAATACGTTCCCGGGCCTTGTACACACCGCCCGTCACACCATGGGAGTGGGCTGCACCAGAAGTAGATAGCTTAACCTTTCGGGGAGGGCGTTTACCACGGTGTGGTCCATGACTGGGGTGAAGTCGTAACAAGGTAGCCCTAGGGGAACCTGGGGCTGGATCACCTCCTTACCTATACGACTAACTCAATATTTGCTGAGTGTTCACACAGATAACTTGTTCTTGTTAGAGCAGGTGGCACGTCTTAACGGCGATGCTTGTTCTTTAAAAATTTGGAAAGCTGATAGTGTTAATGTGAAAGGGACTGTGATTGCTTACTTTGTAGGTGGTTATGGTTTGTAGCATTGACGCGAAAATTAAAATTGAGTTCTCAAACACTTAAATCAAGTGCCGAGTCATTGTAATGATGATTCATGAGTATTCTTTTGGCGAAAGTAAACACCATTAGTTGCGATACAACATCAAGCTTACCCGCTTGATAAAGTTTGTTTCCTTGTGAAACTCATTTGGGTTGTATGGTTAAGTGACTAAGCGTATACGGTGGATGCCTTGGCAGTCAGAGGCGATGAAGGACGTAGTAACTTGCGAAAAGCGTTGGCGAGCTAGTAACAAGCATTTGAGCTAACGATGTCCGAATGGGGAAACCCACATGCATAAGCATGTATCACAACATGAATACATAGTGTTGTGAGGCGAACCCGGGGAACTGAAACATCTAAGTACCCGGAGGAAAAGAAATCAACCGAGATTCCCCTAGTAGCGGCGAGCGAACGGGGATTAGCCCTTAAGCGTAGAGGGTGTTAGTGGAATGTGTTGGAAAGCACAGCGGCACAGGGTGATAGCCCCGTACATGAAAACTAACTTTACGTGAAAACGAGTAGGACGGGACACGTGACATCTTGTCTGAACATGGGGGGACCATCCTCCAAGGCTAAATACTCCTGACTGACCGATAGTGAACCAGTACCGTGAGGGAAAGGCGAAAAGAACCCCTGTGAGGGGAGTGAAATAGAACCTGAAACCGTATACGTACAAGCAGTGGGAGCGGTTCTTGAGACCGTGACTGCGTACCTTTTGTATAATGGGTCAGCGACTTACATTTTGTAGCGAGGTTAAGCGAATAGCGGAGCCGTAGGGAAACCGAGTGTTAACTGCGCGTTTAGTTGCAAGGTGTAGACCCGAAACCCGGTGATCTAGCCATGGGCAGGTTGAAGGTTGAGTAACATCAACTGGAGGACCGAACACACGTATGTTGAAAAATGCGGTGATGACTTGTGGCTGGGGGTGAAAGGCCAATCAAACCGGGAGATATCTGGTTCTCCTCGAAAGCTATTTAGGTAGCGCCTCGAGCGAATACCATTGGGGGTAGAGCACTGTTAAGGCTAGGGGGTCATCCCGACTTACCAACCCTTTGCAAACTCCGAATACCAATGAGTACTACTCGGGAGACACACGGCGGGTGCTAACGTCCGTCGTGAAAAGGGAAACAACCCAGACCATCAGCTAAGGTCCCAAAGTTATTGCTAAGTGGGAAACGATGTGGGAAGGCTTAGACAGCTAGGATGTTGGCTTAGAAGCAGCCATCATTTAAAGAAAGCGTAATAGCTCACTAGTCGAGTCGGCCTGCGCGGAAGATTTAACGGGGCTAAGCAATACACCGAAGCTATGGGTACTAGCGCTTGCGCTAGTGCGGTAGAGGAGCGTTCTGTAAGCCGTTGAAGGTGAAGGGGTAACCCACGCTGGAGGTATCAGAAGTGCGAATGCTGACATGAGTAACGATAAAGGGGGTGAAAAACCCCCTCGCCGAAAGACCAAGGGTTCCTGTCCAATGTTAATCAGGGCAGGGTGAGTCGACCCCTAAGGCGAGGCCGAAAGGCGTAGTCGATGGGAAACAGGTTAATATTCCTGTACTTCTGCTAACTGCGATGGAGAGACGGAGAAGGCTAGGCTAGCGCGGCGTTGGTTGTCCGCGTTTAAGGCTGTAGGTGGTGCACTTAGGCAAATCCGGGTGCACATACACTGAGAGTTGATGACGAGGTTCTACGGAACTGAAGTAGTTGATGCCATGCTTCCAGGAAAATCTTCTAAGCTTCAGGTTAGCAGGAATCGTACCCCAAACCGACACAGGTGGTTGGGTAGAGAATACCAAGGCGCTTGAGAGAACTCGGCTGAAGGAACTAGGCAAAATGGTACCGTAACTTCGGGAGAAGGTACGCTCCTGTTGGTGATGAGACTTGCTCTCTAAGCTGACGGGAGTCGCAGATACCAGGTGGCTGCAACTGTTTATCAAAAACACAGCACTGTGCAAACTCGCAAGAGGAAGTATACGGTGTGACGCCTGCCCGGTGCCGGAAGGTTAATTGATTGGGTTATCTTCGGAGAAGCTCATGATCGAAGCCCCGGTAAACGGCGGCCGTAACTATAACGGTCCTAAGGTAGCGAAATTCCTTGTCGGGTAAGTTCCGACCTGCACGAATGGCGTAATGATGGCCACGCTGTCTCCAGCCGAGACTCAGTGAAGTTGAAATTGCGGTGAAGATGCCGTATACCCGCGGCTAGACGGAAAGACCCCGTGAACCTTTACTATAGCTTGGCACTGAACATTGACCCTACATGTGTAGGATAGGTGGGAGACTTTGAAGCAGGAACGCCAGTTCTTGTGGAGTCAACCTTGAAATACCACCCTTGTAGTGTTGATGTTCTAACTCTGGCCCCTGAATCGGGGTTGAGGACAGTGCCTGGTGGGTAGTTTGACTGGGGCGGTCTCCTCCCAAAGAGTAACGGAGGAGCACGAAGGTTGGCTAAGTACGGTCGGACATCGTACGGTTAGTGCAATGGCATAAGCCAGCTTAACTGCGAGACATACACGTCGAGCAGATGCGAAAGCAGGTCATAGTGATCCGGTGGTTCTGAATGGAAGGGCCATCGCTCAACGGATAAAAGGTACTCCGGGGATAACAGGCTGATACCGCCCAAGAGTTCATATCGACGGCGGTGTTTGGCACCTCGATGTCGGCTCATCACATCCTGGGGCTGAAGTCGGTCCCAAGGGTATGGCTGTTCGCCATTTAAAGTGGTACGCGAGCTGGGTTCAGAACGTCGTGAGACAGTTCGGTCCCTATCTGCCGTGGGCGTTGGATGATTGAAGGGAGCTGCTCCTAGTACGAGAGGACCGGAGTGGACGAACCGCTGGTGTTCGGGTTGTCATGCCAATGGCATTGCCCGGTAGCTACGTTCGGAATCGATAACCGCTGAAAGCATCTAAGCGGGAAGCGAGCCCTAAGATGAGTCATCCCTAGGACTTTAAGTCCTCTAAAGGGCCGTAGGAGACTACTACGTTGATAGGCAAGGTGTGTAAGCGTTGTGAGGCGTTGAGCTAACTTGTACTAATGACCCGTGAGGCTTAACCATACAACCCAAAAGGGTTTCAGTTAATGGTTAACTTTAGCGAAAGAATACCGCCACTTGATTTAGTGTGACTCAATTTTAAACTCTCTTGCTTCTTGAAATACAGAGCCGAGAGCAGCTTTCTAGATTTTTTACCTTTAGCTTTTAAAAAGCTGAAAGTAATAGCCCAAATTTGTCTGGAAACCATAGCATTGTGGTACCACCTGATCCCATCCCGAACTCAGAAGTGAAACGCAATCGCGCCGATGGTAGTGTGGGGTCTCCCCATGTGAGAGTAGGTCATTTCCAGACGCCTAATACGATAAAGCCCGTTGCTAATGCAACGGGCTTTTTTCGTTTTAGCCTGGAGATAACCACTCGAACATGGGGAAATAAAAAGTCCGAACGTAGTGAGGCTCAAACCCATGTAGAGTAGGGTGAAGCGTCTGCGCTTATCAAGCGCAGCTTGATGCTGGCGCTGAACGCGGAGAGCTAGCTCGAAGCTGACCATGACAGACGCCACTTTGGTTTTCACTTTTTAGAAAAGTGAAGACAAAACAGTAACGATAAATCCCCAGCACTGTGTGTTGGGGATTTTTTCGTTTAACAGCTTTGCAATAATCATTCGAATATGAGGCTATAATACCAATTGAAGTAAATATATGATCTAATTAGTGCCCATTATCAATTAGGTATCTATATGTCTGTAGCTGAATTAGAGCACTTAGCAAAAAAAGAAAAACGCAGTCGTATTAAAGTTCGCTATCTTGCCATCTGCCATTTTCTTGAAGGCAAATCACGAACTGAGATTGCAAGGTACCTAAGGGTAGCGAGAGGCAGTGTAAATAAGTGGGTCACCCTCTACTTGACGGACGGAATTGATAGTTTGAAGGATACGCCTAATCCTGGTCGGCCATCTAGATTAACACCGCAACAGCTAGAATCTATCGCAGGTTTTGTGAAGGAAAGAAGTTCTTCTACTTATGGCGGACGGCTTCAAGCAAAAGACGTTGGTGAGTTTATACACACTCAATTTGGTGTTGAATATGAGGGCAGAAATGTCTATAGGCTGCTTCATCAATTAGGCTTTTCGTGGATAACAAGCCGCTCTAAGCATCCGAAACAAAATGAAGAGGCTCAACGCCTTTTTAAAAACCTTCCTCATGGAAACGATCCTTAACACCCCAGGCCATTTACCGCTTGATAGGATCGATGTGTGGTTCCAAGATGAGGCCAGATTTGGCCAGCAAAACACGACGACTCGAGTTTGGGCGCTAAAAGGCTCAAGACCAAGAGCAATTAAGCAACAACAATTCGAATATGCCTACTTGTTCGGCGCAGTCTGTCCCAGCAACGGTAAAACAGAGGCATTGATCACGCCATGTAGTAACAAAGAAGTCATGATAGAGCACTTGTCATTGATCTCTCAAACAACTCCTTTAGGGCGACATGCAGTCGTTATTATGGATGGAGCAGGCTGGCACCAACTGTCTTTAGCTGACGAGTTTGACAACCTTACCATTATCAAGTTGCCACCGTATTCCCCAGAACTCAATCCTGTCGAGCAAGTATGGCAATGGATGAGACAAAATGAGCTAGCCAACCGTTGTTTTGATGGATATGACGATATAGTGAATCAATGTACTAAAGCATGGAATCGTTTTAGGAGCGAGCGAAGCCGCGTAAAAAGAATATGTGATAGAGATTGGATTAACCTGGTCAGTTAATTAAGTCAATTGGTATAACCCATGTGATAGTAGGGTGAATATCGCGTAAGCGATGTGCATATGAGCGCGAAGCTTTAGCGTAGCTGGCCATAACAGACGCCTAATACTTCTCGAAAGAGAGTCGATAAATCCCCAGCACTGCGTGTTGGGGCTTTTTTCGTTTTAGCCTGGAGATAACCACTCGAACATGGGGAAATAAAAAGTCCGAACGTAGTGAGGCTCAAACTCATGTAGAGTAGGGGGAAGCGTCTGCGCTTATCAAGCGCAGGTAGTGTTCATAATTCTGTGTCATTTCAGTAAACTGTACAAAAACAGGAATGACACATGACTCAACCTTTTAACTTTGAACAAGCCCTTAAAGATCTTCAAGCCGGTAAAAGCCTCACAGGCAAAGACAGTATTCTTGGCCCATTGATTAAACAACTTACCGAAGCTGCCTTGCAAGCCGAACTTGAGCAGCATTTGGCCCAGGATGAACAGCCTAATCGCAAGAATGGTAAGATGGCTAAAACGATTAAGCATCCCTCTGGCAGCTTTGAGTTAGACACACCTCGCGATAGAAATGGCTCTTTTGAGCCTCAGTTGATTAAAAAGAATCAAACCACGCTCACCGATGAAATCGATCGCAAAGTGCTGTCGATGTTCAGCATGGGGATGAGCTACCGTGACATCAATCAGCACGTCGAAGAAATGTACGGCATTAATGTCTCTAACGCGACCATTAACGCTATCACAGACAAACTCATTCCTGAACTTAAGGCTTGGCAACAGCGCCCACTAGACAGCCATTATCCGATTGTCTGGCTCGATGCGATACATTACAAAGTCAAAGAGGACGGGCGTTATATCAGCAAGGCGGTGTACACCCTACTAGCCCTTAATATGCAAGGTAAAAAAGAAATACTCGGCCTGCATTTATCTGAAAATGAAGGGGCTAATTACTGGTTATCTGTGCTGACCGATCTTAATAATCGCGGTGTAAAAGATATCCTTATCGCCTGTGTTGATGGTCTGACAGGGTTTCCTGAAGCCATCGCCAGTATCTTCCCCAACACAGAGACGCAGCTGTGCGTTATTCATCAAATACGCAACTCAATGAAGTATGTCGCCTCGAAAAATCAGAAAGCGTTCATGGCCGATTTAAAGTGTGTTTATCGCGCTGTGAGCAAGGAAGCGGCGGAGTTAGCGTTAGATGAGCTGGAGGTTAAATGGGGGGATGCTTACCCATTAGTTATCAAATCATGGCGCCGAAAGTGGCAAAATTTATCGCACTACTTTAAGTATCCAGAGCACATCAGAAAAGTGATTTACACCACCAATGCGGTGGAAGCAGTTCATCGTCAATTTAGGAAATTAACCAAAACTAAAGGCGCTTTTCCTAATGAAAATAGCTTGTTGAAGCTACTTTATACTGGCATATTGAACGCATCGAATAAATGGACAATGCCCATTCACAATTGGAGCCTTTGTTTATCTCAATTAGCGATTTATTTTGAAGGACGTTTAGACAGCGTGCTAGAGATTTAAACTTAGCCTGACACAGAATTTTGAACGGCCTCCAAGCGCAGCTTGATGTGTAACCATCCCTTATATCGATCATATTTTAAGAGAGTTTTCCTTATTTAACCGCTCATACAATTTGGGCGGTAAATCATTCAGTTATTCATGTGGCCGATCATAATTATACTCTTCAATCCAACTATCTGTGATTTCCCTAACTTCAGTCAAGCTATTGAACAAGTAACTATCTAATACTTCATTTCGATAAGTGCGGTTGAATCGTTCAATATACGCATTTTGCATAGGTTTACCTGGCATTAATAATGCCGTGTTGTTCAGCCCAAATCTCAATTGCATGTGAGGTAAACTCAGGTCCATTATCTTGTCTTAACCGCTTTGGATAACCTCGATAGGCGGCAACCCTATCAAGTACTGGTATTACTCGCTGAGCTGGCAAACTCGAATCCACTTCGATAGCTAAAGCTTCACGATGATAATCATCAATGACATTAAATGTTCTAAACGACTTTCCAGAAAATAAGTTATCGCTCATAAAATCCATTGACCAGCATTCATTTGCCTTTCCAGGAACGGCTAGTGGCTCAGGCTCTCGAGAAGGTAAGCGCTTTTTGCCTTTACGCCGTAAGTTAAGCTTCAAACCACAATAAATACGGTACACACGTTTATGGTTCCATTTATGCCCTAGGAGTCGTAGCCGCTTAAATATCTTCCGAAACCCATAGGCCTTATTTTTCTCAGCAATGTCTGATACAGCCTCAATGATGTCATTATCATCGATACGTTTAAGTTGATAATAAAATGTGCAGCGACTGATACTTAACGCATTACAAGCCAACACAACACCTAGGCCAAATTCATTAATGGCATAGTGGGCTAATAACTTTCGCTCTCCATTTTAATTCTGTGACTGAATCAGTAATTGCACCTGATGATTAAGTGAATATTCATTCATTAGAGGGGCTAGGTGAAGACGTCAGATTAAACGGATAACATAGCTACTTACTCGACTAAATAGAAAAATTAATGACTTATCGTTCCGCTAGCATCTGAAGCGATGCGCTCCACTAACTCGGATAACACTCACAACATTCAAAGCCTAAAATTGACAATATTTATCACTCAAACTCGATATTAGGAAAATCTTTGAGTGCCATGTTTTGTAAGCTGACATCCGCAAACATCTTTTTAAGTTTGGCGTTCTCGGCTTCTAATTCACGCATACGGGTTAAATCTGAGGCTTGCATCCCACCGTATTTTGATTTCCATTTGTAATAGGTGCTTTGACCTACATGATGTTTGCGATATAACTCTGGCATCGTGAGTGCGCCAGACTCGCCTTCTTTGAAGATATTGATAATTTGGCTTTCAGTAAAACGTGTCTTTTTCATGTGATTCTCCATTTGGTCTAGTGTAAATGGAAAACTCTATTTAAAACATTTTGATTTTAAGGGGGGCGGTGTTTTTCAAGGTAGTTGGCACTCTTTACTTAAATTTTAAGCTGCATTTCTTGTTTCAGTTTCAGACTCTTTTTTTGGGTTCAACACTACCTCACCGATAACGTCACAGTTCCTTATACCGTTTGGCCAGCGTTTAGGGTTTCTTGATCTTGCCTCTTCTAGTACCTCCTTACGCTTAGATAAAATCGCTTTATCTTGCATCGCATGTCGCTCACTCGGTGATACAAAATTGAGCTTACTGTGCTTATGTTTGGTATTGTACCAAGTCACAAACTCTTCTACCCATTCCCGTGCCTCGGTGATGTTTTTAAAGCCAGAGCTAGGCCATTCCGGCCGATACTTTAAGGTTCTGAATAATGCTTCGGAGTAAGGATTGTCATTGCTTACGCTTGGTCTACTTAACGAAGCGGTAACACCTAACTCTTCAAGCTTGGCTTTCATCGTCAATGACTTCATCGGAGCACCGTTATCAGAGTGCAGTACTAACGGTTTTTTGAAGCATTGCTCACGTAGCATATTGCGCTGCATTAACTCGGCCGCTAGCTCACCACATTCTCGGTCATGGACTTCATAACCCACTATCTTACGGCTATAAATATCCTCAAACATATACAGATAATAAAAGCGCCCTTTGATGACCGAGGCTAAATAAGTAATATCCCAAGACCATACTTTGTTTGGCCCATCTGCAACGTAAGCATCTGGTTTGCTTCTTTTTGTTACGCCTTGGCTTCGCCCACGCCGATTTAATTGTTCATTGGCTTTTAACACTCGATAAAAACTCGACTCTGAAGCGATATAGACCCCCTCATCAAGCAGTGTCGGCACGATTTGTGAGGGAGGTAGGCTTGCAAACCTTACCTCATTAGAGGTTGCCAATATCTGCTCTTGCTCATCATCATTAAGCTTGTTAGCAGGCGCCCGTCTTACTGCCGTAGGCCTTAAATCTGCCTGCACTTTTCCTGCTCGATACCAGCGGCGATACGTCCGTTTACTTAACTCTGCTTCAGCGCAAGCTTTGTAAAGACGCGCACCGTGGGCATAAGCTTCTTGTATTAAATCCACCAGTGTTATGCGCTTAGGCAAAGGCGTTAACTCTCCTCGCTGTCGTCCTCCCAAAGCGCATTGAGCTTTTTTCTAAGCACCAGTAAAGCCGCAGCTTCAGCGAGTGCCTTCTCCTTATAACGTAATTCTCGTTGCAGGGATTTTATTTCTGCCTTGTCTGATTTGGCTTGCTGCTTAATCGTTTTAGCTTGAACTTCACTCGTCTTAAAACCACCTAAACAATCTTGTTTCCACTGCTGAACTTGTTCTCGAAACAAGCCTTTTTCTCGGCAATATTGGCTGATTTCAGTTTCTGACATTGGTGCTGTTTCAATGAGAACTGCAAACTTAGCTTCAGCTGACCAATCATTACTGGTTAATGTTTTACCTGGCACAGGGCGACCCTCTTTTTTGGCTTTATCTCGCCAATGATACAGGGTTTGGTAGGAGATCCCCTCACTGCGAGCCACTTCCGTGACCGTCATATTGTGGGGAGGTAATAATTTCTTTAAGACAGCGTCTTTACGTTCAGGTGAATATCGTGCCATTGAGCTCTCATTGACCGCCCCCTTTATTTAATTATTGGATGATTTTAAGGGGTGACAACAATCCTGACACAGGGGGGGGGGTTACATAACCTTGGTTTCATCCTGCATACGAGCTATTAGAGAGGGGGGGGCTTAATCAAATCAATTAAGTGTTTATTTAAGAACACGAATGTGGGGGAATCTGTTCTTTACTTGATGATGTAAGAGAGTATCTAAAACGGTTTTTACATCTCGGTACGGCAGATGCTCGTCCACATGACGACTGCCTCCAAGATACAGCATTCTTTGGTCTAGTCTACTTGGCAGTTGTTGAGTTAACTAAGCTAAACTTGGCTTAAATATGTCTAACATTGGTATTCATTATGGTGAGTATGAGTGTTTGTCACGTATAAGGTTAGATCCTTTGTGACACTGACCTGATGCTAAAATGCACATAATATCGATGATATAGGTTGTCTTGTATGAAAAAGAGGCAGTCAGGTGATTTAGCTTGAAAAAGTACTTTACCTTTGGAGGCTGTTTTTGCATAATGCCACACGTCAACAGGGGTGTAGTTCCAATTGGTAGAACAGCGGTCTCCAAAACCGATGGTTGCGGGTTCGAGTCCTGCCACCCCTGCCAAATTAAAGAAGCCGTTCAGAAATGAACGGCTTTTTGCTTTTCTGCTTTTATTAAGCGTGGATGTCGATTGACACGTTTACTGCGTTAATACCTGTCACAGTGTTTGCCATCTTCCTCGTGTTTAACGACTTGCTTTAGTTACTCCAGTGACATTCTAACTGTGTAACTGGTATTCTTGTGTCGTATTTGGATTGGTTGGAGTGAACTTGAATAGAGACGATTATTTGGACGCGATGGGGATAACCCGTTGGACCGATGCTAATAATGTTTTGCCTACGGCTATTATTCTGCTAGATCATGGGGGGCAACTCGATCTCAGTCATCCGATCATCCAAATTGTGCTTAGGCTTGTTGATGTAGAACCCGCACAAGTGCAACTAACCACTAAATTACAACAAAATATTCTTTGGGATATGCGTAAGTTAAAGCTGCCTAAAGTGAACTCTGTTATCAGCTCTGCCCCTTTGAATGAGCTTGAGCGTGACGTTCAGGCTAAGCGGGCGCTTTGGCAATCGATATGCGAGCAACAGCATGCATTATAAGTTAAGGGCTTTATCGCTGGCAGATGCGGCCAACGTTGCTGAAATAGAGCAACGTTGTCATCCATTTCCTATGTCTATAGCAACGCTTGAGAGTTGCTTTGGGCGTTTCTATCATGTGATTGGTCTTGAGATTGATGGCGACCTCGCAGGATTTGCCATTTTGCATTTGTTATTTGAGGACGCCACATTGATGGATATTTGCGTGTCACCAGAAAATCAAGGCAAAGGACTTGGTAGAGTGTTATTAGATGCTGTAGTCGATTTAGCGGCCTCTGGTGGTGCAGAGCGGATAATGTTAGAGGTCAGGGCATCGAGCTCTGCGGTGATCCGTTTGTATGAAATGGCGGGTTTTGTTCGTACTGGTTTACGGGTTAACTATTATCAACATGAGCTAGGCAAGGAAGATGCGGTGTTGATGGAGCGATTATTATAGGCTTGCTTGCAACAAATATTGTGATAAAAAAATAGCGCCTTGCGGCGCTATTTTTAGATTAAAACTTGTTGTGGTTAAAAGAAGCGCTTATTTAACTTCTTTGCCTTGCGCTTGCAGATCGGCATGGTAGCTAGAACGAACCATTGGGCCACATGCTGCATGGGTAAAGCCTATCTTTTCGGCAAACTCTCTTAGCTCGTCAAACTCCGCAGGCGGAACATAACGTTCTACAGGTAGGTGAAACTTAGATGGCTGAAGATATTGCCCTAGCGTGAGCATCTCGACGTTATGAGCGCGCAGATCTTGCAATACTTCAGCGATCTCTTCGTTGGTTTCACCAAGTCCCATCATCAATCCAGACTTCGTTGGTATTGATGGATGACGTTCTTTAAATTTCTTCAGCAGATCCAGTGACCATTGATAGTTGGCGCCAGGACGGGCCTTACGATAGTGCTTAGGTGCCGTTTCTAAGTTGTGGTTAAACACATCAGGCGGCTCAGTGGCTAATATGTCCAGCGCCGCATCAATACGGCCTCTGAAGTCAGGCACGAGAATCTCAATTTTGATCTCTGGATTTAATATCCGAATTTCACGAATGCAGTCGGCAAAATGTTGTGCTCCACCGTCTCTAAGATCGTCACGATCGACAGAGGTGATCACCACATATTTGAGCTTCATATCGCGAATCGTTTGTGCAAGCTTGACGGGCTCTTCGGCATCAGGCTTTAGTGGTCGGCCATGGGCTACGTCACAAAATGGACAGCGTCGAGTACAAATAGCACCCAAAATCATGAAGGTAGCTGTGCCATGGTTAAAGCACTCTGCTAAGTTAGGGCAAGATGCTTCTTCGCAGACAGAGTGCAAACCGTTTTTACGTAGTGCTTGTTTGATGTCGATAATACGCTGATTAGAAGCAGGTAATTTTACCCTTAACCAATCGGGTTTACGTAACATTGTTTCGCGCTCTGAAGGCACGATCTTAACAGGAATGCGTGAGACCTTATCGGCGTCACGTAACTTAACTCCCGGTTGTAGTCTTTCAGGCCTATTCATATGACTTTGCTAACCCTTGATGATGTTCTAAATGATGATAGCCCAGTGTTTGGCTAAAGGTTTGGATAAGTTTTTCGCCTGCCTCTATAACAGTTTGAGGTCCGTTTAACGGTTTGCATTGCGCCATCTCTAAACCGGCATATCCACAGGGGTTGATGCGTTGAAATGGTGACATATCCATATCGACATTAAGTGCAAGGCCATGAAACGAGCATCCTTTGCGGATACGTAACCCGAGAGAGGCAATTTTACGCTCATCGACATAGACACCCGGCGCATCGGCTTTAGGATACGCTTGGATATCGTACATGGCTAGCATGCTGACGATGCTTTGCTCTATATCGGTCACCAGCTGGCGCACCCCAATTTTGAGACGCTTGATATCCAGTAAAGGGTACGCTACCAGTTGTCCAGGTCCATGATAGGTGACTTGGCCACCTCTATCGACTTGAATAACGGGGATGTCACCTGGATTAAGTATGTGTTCACTCTTACCGGCTTGACCTTGGGTAAAAACGGCTGGGTGCTCTACTATCCAAAGTTCATCTTGGCTGTGTTCATCGCGAGTATCGGTATAATGCTGCATGGCATGCCATACCGATTCGTAATCTTGACGACCAAGATGACGAATGTGTAAAACCTTATCCTTCAAGGGCAACCTCTCCCCTTAGCATTTTGTGCGCTTATTATACGCGCGAAATTAAGAAATGTAATATAGATCACACTTCTTCTTGCATGACGCTACATTAGAGTACGCGTTTAACACCGTCAATCGCAGCTAACTCAACGTATAGGGTCTCGATTTGTTCTTTGCTGTTGACCGTCACTTTGATGGTGATGGAGTTATAAGTGCCCTTGCTCGACGCTCTAGTGGTCGGAATATAGTCACCAGGTACATGGCGTTGCACAACGGCAACGACATCATCGGCCAGTGTGTCTCTTGCATCACCAACAACTTTAAACGGAAATGCTGCAGGGAACTCCATGAGCTCGTGAAACTTAGTGTCTAACATTGGTTTTAATCTCTTGCCGAAATAGATGAGGTATTAAATGGGGCGCATTATACCTAATTCAACCCCTGTAAGGTAAAACAAAAAGGCCACCCTGAGGTGACCTTAGTATTGCGCGGTTAAACTAGCTGAACCAGCTGGCAAACATCTGCTTGAAGTAATCCATTAACTTACTGAACCAGCTACCTTCATTGACTTCTTGTAAGGTAACGAGTGGGAACTGGGCTACATCTTTACCATCAAGCTGGAAATAGAGGCGTCCGACAACTTCACCTTTGGCGAGTGGCGCGGTAAGTTCTTTATTGAGCTCAAAGTTAGCTTGGAGGTTTTGTGCCTGGCCACGGTAAATGGTGATAGGGGTGTCTGTGGTGACGCCTAGATCAACAGTTTCTCGGTCGCCGTACCAAATTTTTTGGGTAACAAAGCTGTCACCGGCTTGATATGGAGTAATGGTCTCGAAGAAACGGAAACCATAATTGAGTAGCTTTTTGCTTTCCGCTTTACGAGCCGACTCGCTAGCGGTGCCCATGACTACTGAAATAAGGCGCATACCATCTTTAGTCGCTGACGTGACAAGGTTATAACCAGCACCTGACGTGTGGCCTGTTTTAATGCCATCGACATTTAAGCTTTTGTCCCACAATAAACCGTTTCGGTTGTATTGCTTAATACCATTGTAGGTAAAGGATTTTTCTGAGTAGACTCGATACTCTTCTGGTACATCACGGATAAGTGCTGCGCCAAGAATTGCCATGTCATAAGCGGTAGTTTTATGATTTTCAGAGTCAAGACCGTGGGAGTTTTCAAAGTAACTGTCGGTCATGCCTAGCTGCTTGGCCCATGAATTCATCATGTCCACAAAACCATCTTCTGTACCTGCAATATGCTCTGCCATTGCTACACAAGCATCGTTACCCGATTGAATAATGATCCCGCGATTAAGATCGTCTACAGACACCTGTTTTCCTACTTCGATAAACATCTTAGACGAATCTGGGAAGTTTTTAGACCAGGCTTTTTTGCTAATAGTGACCTGATCGGTAGGTGCGATATTACCTACTTTTATCTCATGGCCTATGACGTAACTGGTCATCATTTTGGTCAAGCTCGCTGGGTTTAAGCTTTCATAGGCATTTTCTTCAGCAATAATTTGACCTGAATGGTAATCCATTAAGATGTAGGCTTTAGCAGCAACCTTAGGTGCATCTGGCGTAACCACCGGCGCGGCGCTGGCTGCGGTAAAGGAGAGTGAGCTTAGAAGGAGCAGTGATTTTGCGTATTGATTTATCAATTTCATATTAAAAAGGCACGTCTTTTGGTTGAATGCGAAAAGAAAGCAGCTATCAAGTCGAGTATAACATTAGTCGACCGTGTAATTCAGTGAAGGTTCATTAATCTTCATTAAATTGAGTCGATTATTCGCCTACTCTGTGACTAAGTAACTTTGAGGAAAACCATTTTGCCTTAAGTTTTGATGTAACTCTGTGGCAATTTGCTGTCGGCCAATGGGCCCGAGTTGAAGCTTATACAAGTTGCCCGCTTGCAGAATACGCGTCTTTACCTTGTATTGGTTGGCTAACTGGTCGGCAAGCATGTTGATGCGTTGTTTGTCCGATAAGGCTACCACTTGCACATAATGTAAGTCGGTATTTTGTAGTTCTGCAAGTGCTACAGATTCGGGGTCCTCTATGTAAATGACCTCTACATTAACTTTAGCTGTACCGGTTTTAAGCATATCGAGTCGATGGGCGGCGGCGTAAGACAAATCAATCAAGCGGTCATCATGAAACGGGCCACGGTCGTTCACACGCACAATAACGCTCTTGCTGTTGGCTAGGTTAGTGATTCTAGCGTAACTGGGTAAAGGCAGGGTTTTGTGAGCCGCCGACATTGAATACATATCATAGGTTTCACCATTCGAGGTGAGGTGGCCATGAAACTTGGCGCCATACCACGATGCCACACCCGCTTGTTGGTAGCCTTTACCTGTATCGAGTACGCTGTAGGTCTTACCGCGTACCGTGTAGCTTTTACGATTTCCGCCGCGGCTGTAGGGCTCAAATCTAGGGTGCGCGTCTTCAACCTTAGTCACATCTGGGGTGTGTTTAGGCGCCGCATCGTCACTCATTTTATAGCGGCGATCGCTACTTGATGAGCACGCTGCAAGTAGTAAAATCAATGCCATGAGGCTGGCATGATACAGGTGGCGACTACTGTGATAAAAGCGGTAACTATTTAGCATAGGCGTCTTTAAGTTGTTGGCTGAATTGATACACAGCCATAGCATACAAGGGACTACGATTATAACGGGTGATCACATAAAAGTTGTGCAATCCTAACCAATAATCGGTTTGCTCAGCTTGCTCCAGTTCAACAATCATCGCCAGTTGGCTGATATCTAAATCGGTATTTTGGCCCAGGGCTATCTGTGGCGAGAGTATATCTGCCACCCGATAATGTAATTTTTCACCTTGCCACACTTGTAAATGTTCTGGCAGCACATGACTGGTCAATGGCAATGCCACTGGCTCACCTTTGCGCCAGCGATGTTGATGAAAGTAGTTAGCAACGCTGCCAATGGCATCGATAGGATTACCAATTAAGTCACGCTGGCCGTCATTATCAAAATCCACCGCGTAATGGCGATAACTAGAGGGGATAAATTGACCAAAGCCCATCGCGCCCGCATATGAGCCTTTTAGGTTGGTAATATCCAGCTGCTCTTCTTTGGCGAGCATTTGCAGATTAGCCAGCTCTTTACTAAAGAAGCTCGCTCTAGGTGGGTAATGGAAGCCTAAAGTGTAAAGGGCATCAACCACAGGGTAATTACCCAAATAGCCCCCGTAAAAGGTTTCGATACCGATAATGGCGACAATGATCTCGGGCTCGACCTGAAATTCATTGGCCGCCTTGGTTAGGGTGTCGGCATAACGCTGCCAAAACTCTACTCCCTTTGTTAGGCGTTGCTCGGTGAGAAAAATAGGCTGATAAAGGTGCCAGGGCTTGGCTTCCCATGGGGTGGTGATTGCATCAATGACTTTTTGGTTATAATTAGCCTTGGCAAGAAACTGCTCAATTTCTTGCTGGGTAAAACCTGCATCGAGTTGTGTTTGAATAAAGGCTTGCTTAGCGGCGCGAATATCACCATCGGCTGCTACCGCAGTTGCGGCATGGGGCGTTAGTGAGGATAGGCCCAGTGTGAGGGCCGCCATAATGGCAATGAGGGGCAATCTTAGCTTCACTCTGTGCTCCGTTATCGGTCGACAAAACGTCTATGGGTATGGATGCTCATTAAGATACCAAAGCCTGTCATCAGCGTCAGCATCGAGGTACCACCGTAACTAATTAAGGGTAATGGCACACCGACCACAGGTAAAATACCCGACACCATGCCTATGTTGACAAAAATATACACAAAGAAGGTTAAAGTAATACTGCCTGCGAGTAAACGGGCAAAACTGGTTTGTGCCCGCGCCGCTATCACTAAGCCGCGGCCAATCACATATAAATAGAGCGCCAATAACAATAGGCTACCTATTAAGCCAAACTCTTCACCAATGACCGCGAAGATAAAATCGGTATGGCGCTCGGGTAAGAATTCTAGTTGTGACTGCGTCCCCTCTAGCCAGCCCTTGCCCCATAAACCTCCTGAGCCGATAGCTATTTTCGACTGAATAATATGGTAGCCCGCGCCCAGGGGATCTTTTTCAGGATCGAGTAAGGTTAATACTCGTGTGCGCTGGTAGTCGTGCATTAAGAAAAACCACAGCACGGGTAACATGGCGAGTACGCCGCCGACAAAGCTGCCGACAATCGCCCAGCTCATGCCCGACAAAAACAGTACAAATATCCCTGATGCGGCCACCAAAATCGAAGTGCCTAAATCAGGTTGTTTGGCAATCAACAAGGTTGGGACCAGCAGTAACACCCCAGCACCCGCTAGGTAGCGTTTCTTTGGCGGTAGCGGAAACTTACTGATATACCAGGCCATAGTGATGGGAAAGGCCAGTTTAATCAGCTCTGAGGGTTGAAACTCCATAAAGCCTAAGTTTAACCAGCGCTGAGCCCCTTTGTTGATCTCGCCAAAAAAATGCACCCCCAGCAACAGTACTATCCCGGCAATATAGATAGGAAATGCCCAGCGCCTGAGAACTTCAGGGTTGATCTGCGCCACAAATAGCATGATGGCCAGTGATAGGCCGATACGCACTAACTGGCGTTCCATTAGGGCAATATCTTCACCGCCAGCAGAATAGATAACAAATAGGCCAAAGCACATCAGTGCCAAAATCCCCAACAGCAGGGGCAGGTCTATGTGTAAACGTTGCCAGATGTTAGGGCGGTGGCTATGGGCGGTCATGGTGCGGTGCTCCGGCGGTGATGGTGGCAGGCTCATCTCTGAGAATATATTCATCGAGTAAGGCGCGTGCTACTGGGCCTGCGTTAGCGCCACCCCAGCCGGCATTTTCGAGTACCACGGCTAATACAATTTTGGGTGACTCATAGGGCGCATAAGCAATGATTAGCGCATTATCGCGCAGGTGCTCATCAATGGTGTCGGCATCATACTTTTCATCTTCTGCCACGGTAAATACCTGTGCCGTACCGGTTTTCATCGCGGCGGTGTAACCGGCGTCGACAAAGCGCGATTTATGCGCCGTGTCCTTCATGGCGGTGTTGATGATCTCCCAATTGCGGGGATCTTTCAGTTCCAGTGGGGGCATTTTATCGATCAAGGTATCGACCTTGGTCGTGTCGTTTTCCACCGATTTAAGCAGGTGAGGCACAAATCGCTGGCCATTATTGGCTAAGATAGCCGTTGAATTAGCAAGCTGTAGCGGGGTGGTGGTCCAATACCCTTGGCCAATCCCCACTGAAATGGTGTCACCTATATACCAAGGCTGATTATACTTAGCCCGTTTCCATTCGCGAGAGGGCATAATGCCGGCCGATTCCTCGAAAATATCCACTCCGGTACGTTCACCAAAGCCAAATTGCTGCATAAAGTGGCTCATCTTATCGATGCCAGTTTTATATGCTAAATCATAGAAGTAGGTGTCGCAGGAGTGCACTAGCGCATCATTGACATCAACCCAACCATGGCCCCAGCGTTTCCAATCGCGATACTTATGATCGACATTGGGGATCTGCCAAAAACCTGGGTCCCAGACGCGGGTTTTCGCGGTGACGACTTTATCTTCTAAGCCTAATAGCGCCATATGGGGTTTCACCGTTGATGCTGGCGCATATTGCCCTTGGGTGGCGCGGTTAATTAAGGGGCGTGAGCGCGAGTTAAGCAGCTCTCCATAGGCTTTAGAGCTAATGCCGTGTACAAATTGGTTCGGATCGTAAGTTGGACTAGATACCATGGCTAATATTCCGCCATCGCGGGGATCGATAGCCACGATGGAGCCGCGTCTGCCATCTAATAGCTCCATGGCCTTTTTTTGCAGCTGCAGATCTAAGGTGAGGTGGATATCTTGCCCTGGTACAGGTGCGACCGACTTGAGAGTCCTAATAGTGCGACCACGGTTATTGACCTCTTCCTCTAGGTGACCTGGCGTGCCGTGCAACAAATTTTCATAAAACTTTTCGATTCCCTGCTTACCAATGTCTTTGGTAGCGGCATAATTTTTCCATAAGCCAGCGCTTTGAAGGGCTGCTTGATCGCGGTTATTAATCCGGCCGACGTAGCCAAGTACATGGGTCATCAAACCGTTGTAAGGGTAATGACGTTTAAGGCCTGCGTCGATAGAAAAACCGGGAAATCGGTGTTGGTTAACACTGAAGGCGGCGACTTGCTCTTCTGTTAGGCGGTTTTTAACCGTAATAGGCTTGAAGCGGCGATGATATTTTAAGGCCTCGAGGAGATTTTCTCGTTCATCGCTACTGATCTCAATCACCGCGTTAAGCGCATCGAGGGTCGAGGCTACGTCAGTGACTTTTTCGGGGATAAGTTCAAGCGAGAAGAAGGGTTGATTTTCTGCCAGCAGTTGCCCATGGCGGTCATAAATCAGGCCGCGACTCGGTGCAACAGGAACCACTCGAATGCGATTGTCATTGGAGCGGGTTTCATAATCGGTGTAAGAGAGGACCTGTAACTGATAGAGATTGGTGAACAGGATGCACAATAACACCACGACACATACGAAAGTAAAAATAGCTCTTCGCTTGAACAGCGAGGCTTCGGCGGCATGGTTATGCATCGCCATCCGTTTACGTGGCGCCAATTATACTCTCTCCAGCAGTAAGTTGGTGTTCGCAATCATTAGCCTATCCTGTGGTGTCCTACGGGCATAGGAGCGCAAGGGTTATTCTCGATGATAGGGATGGTTATTGTTGACGCTCCAAGCGCGATAAAGGCTCTCAGCCACCAGTACCCTAACCAAGGGGTGAGGTAATGTCAGTGCTGAAAGGCACCAGCTTTGCGTCGCCGCTTGCTTACAGGCGGGGGCAAGTCCTTCTGGACCACCAATCAGTAAGCTTACGTCGCGTCCATCATGTTGCCACCGGCTAAGCTGGGTTGCCAGTTCTGGTGTTGTCCAGTTTTTGCCGGGGAGATCGAGGCTAACGATATGATTACCTTTCGGTATCGCCGCTAGCATCAGCTCGCCTTCTTTATGAAGAATTCGAGCTATATCGGCATTTTTTCCACGTTTACCCGCTGGGATCTCAGTTAATTCGAAAGGCATATCCCGTGGAAAACGGCGCTGATACTCTTCAAATCCTGTGGTGACCCAACTGGGCATACGGGTGCCAACGGCAACTAACTGTAACTTCATTACTCTGGCTTTTCAGACCACAGCTTTTCAAGCTGGTAAAAATCACGAGTCTTGTCTTGCATCACATGCACAATAACATCGCCTAGGTCGACGAGAACCCATTCGCTGCTATCACGACCTTCAACACCATTGATGTGTAGGTTGGCACGTTTAGCTTCTAGTACCACGTTTTCAGCAATTGCTTTTACGTGAGTCTTAGATGTTCCTGAGCACACCACCATAAAATCGGTGATATTTGATTGCTCACTCACATCTAATACTGTGATATCTCTTGCTTTTAAATCTTCGACTTTGTCGATGACAAATTGTTTTAGCTCGGCGCTTTGCACGCGGTTTTCCTCATTCATTTTTGACAGCGGGGCAGTATAACAGGTTATCTTGCCAAAGTAATCGCCTATAGGCGGCATCAGCAGGGGATTTTTAGCAAATTAGAACGCCAATAGCAACGCCTGTATCGCGATCAACGGTACAGCTGGTGCTCGGCGATATAGTCGCTAACGACTTTGGGCATGGCGTCAGCGGGCAAGGTGTTGTTAGCCAGTTGCTTTCTTATTTGCGTCGACGAGTAAGGTTGCTCTGTAATGGCCACTGGCAGAATAAGCCCGCCATATTGCCCCCGCTCTGTGGCGATGGCTAGGCTGGTTTTATCGCCGCGGCGCTGTTCAAGTAACTGCTGCATGGGAGAGTCGCTTGCTAGTTGCCAGCCCGGTCGTTGGCATACCACCAAATGGCACAGCTCGAGTAATTGCTGCCATTGATGCCAGCTAGGGAGGTTGATAAATGAGTCCATGCCCATAATAAATAGCAGTTGATCATTAGGGTGCGCCGTACGTAAACGTTTAAGCGTGGCCACTGAATATGACGGGCTGCTACGTTTAATTTCAATATCACATACCTGCATTTGTGGGTATTGCTGGCAGACTAAGCGCGCCATTTGCAGCCGGTGTGCAGTGCTGCACATAGGCTGAGGCTTGTGCGGCGGAATATTATTTGGCATTAGCCACACTTGGTCTAATCCAAGTGCTTGCTGCACCTCAAGTAACGGTGTGATGTGACCATAGTGGATCGGGTCAAAAGTGCCGCCGAGCAAGCCGATATTCATTTTATGCTAATTCGATATGGCTCAAGTGCTCGTGAGCGCTGGGATCGTACAACAGGCATAGGTGGCTCAAAGCGGTCCAATCTTCGACGCCTTGTTGTTTGAGTCTTAGCTCTGTTTTGGATGCAAACGCCAGCATGGCTTCGATTTGCGTTAGGCTTAAACGCGACAGCGCCGCTTGGTATAACGTTTTACGTTTATCCCAAATACGCAGTTTGCTCCATAAGCTACTGACATTGCCGCCCAGCTCTTGCGCTTGCTTTAGCTGTAATAGCGTGGTCAGCTCTTTAAATTGGCTCCACAATAAAATGGGCATGGCTACGCCTTCGGCCTGCAGTTGCGACAACATATGCTGCGCTTTATCTTGCTGATTATTAAGCAGCACATCGGCTAACTGGAAAACGGTAAAGCGAGATTGATCTTCAAAGTACTGTTCAAGTTGCTGGCTGTCGATCAGATCGTTAGGGTTGAGCAACTGCAGCAGTTGCAACGCTTGATCGGCGGCGAGCAAGTTACCTTCATACAGGTTAAACAGCATCTGCTGTGCATTTGGGGTCAGCCGTAACTTGAAGTGACTGATTCTGCCTTGCAGCCAGCGCTGAAATTGCGCGCCTTCAGGTGTGGTACACGGAATATAAACGCCTTTGGCGTCGAGACTTTTAAACCACTTAGATTTAGTCTGTTCGCTGGCTAATTTGGGTCCGGTTAGCAGCAATAAGATATCGGGGTTATCGTGTTGCATTAACGCTTGCAACTGTGCACTGCCATCACTGCCAGGCTTGGCTTGGGGTAAAGACAACTCAATAATACGGCGGCTCGCGAACAGGCTCATGGTATTCCACTCTTCGAGCAAGTCTTGCCAATTAAACCCTGTTTCTTGGGTGAGTTGAATTCGCTCTTCGAAACCGTCGCGTTTGGCTTGAGCGTAGATTAAGGATTTACTGGTTTCGCACAGCCAAGGATCATCGCCAAAGACTAAATAGCATTGGGCTAATGGCGTGAGCTGTTTGGCTAACTGATCTGGATAAATCCGCATCAATTAGTCTCGATTGAAGCCAAAATTTGAATAATTTGGTCTGCGGCTTGGATGCGCATCTCTTTAACCAGTAGCTCCATTTCACGGCTTTTAGCCAGTGCGGTGCGCGGGTCATCGAGGTAGTCGCGATGAATTGCCACTTCAAAACGCTGTGCATCACGTTCAGGCAGTTGCACCGCAAATGAGACTAGGTAGTTGAGCTCATACTCGGCGACATTCCCTGTGGGATATAAGGAGAGTGTGGTTCTGTCGAGTGAATCATTAAGGATGCTCAGCGTGGGTAAGGCCGCGTTCGCGTCAACCACATTGATGCTGTTAAGACGTAAGCGTTCACGTACCAAGCGGGTGAGTTCGCTGTATTGATCTTGACTGCTAAGATGCAGTGATTTTAGCGCATCGGGAATAGAGTAACTGCGCTGCAGTTTAAAGCCGCAACCGCTGGTGGCCAAAAGGGTCAGGGTTAACAGGGCGAAACACAGGCGTTTAATAAACATAAGTGAGTCTGTTCTTCCTAAAGTAATGATGCTCAGCCTAACAACATAGGCTGAGCATTGCAGCACCTGAATCACAAAGGTTATTCAGGTGCCGGGCTTGCGACAGTTAGCTTGCTACGATATTGAGCAGCTTACCAGGGACATAAATCACTTTACGTATGGTTTTGCCTTCGGTGTGTTTAATCACGCCTTCTTGCGCCATACCCAAAGCTTCAACTGCGTCTTTATCGGCATCGGCCGCGACAGTGATTTTAGCACGTAGCTTGCCGTTAACTTGCACTATGATAAGTTTACTGTCTTCCACTAGCGCCGCTTGATCGACTTCAGGCCACAGCACCTCTTCAATCGCTTGTTCGTGCCCTAAAGCTTGCCATAGGCTGAAACACGTGTGCGGAATGATTGGGTACAGTAGGCGTACCACAGCGCAAAGCGCTTGTTGCATTAAGGCGCGGTCTTGCTCGCTCTCTGCTGGGGCTTTTTGCAGACGGTTCATCAACTCCATTACCGAGGCGATGGCGGTATTAAACATCTGACGACGCTCAATATCATCACCCACTTTAGCAATGGTCTTGTGCAGCTCGCGGCGCAGCTCTTTCTGTGCTGGATTGAGCGCAGTGAGATCTAAGCTAGTGGTCGGCCCTTGAGAGACATGGTCGTGTGCCAGTTTCCATAAACGCTTGATAAAGCGATGCGCGCCTTCAACACTCGACTCTTGCCATTCCAGAGTTAGCTCTGGTGGCGCAGCGAACATCATAAACAAGCGTACGGTATCGGCGCCGTATTTATCGACCATCTCTTGTGGGTCAATACCGTTATTTTTAGATTTAGACATCTTGCTCATGCCGGTATAAACCAATTCATGGCCTTGGCTGTCTACCGCTTTAACGATACGGCCTTTGTCGTCCGTTTCAGTGACGGTGGCATCATTTGGTGAAACCCAAACGCGGGCGCCTTTCTCGTCGTTGTAGTAGAAAGCATCGGCCAACACCATTCCTTGAGTCAGTAGGCGTTTGGCTGGCTCATCACTGTTGACTAAGCCCATATCACGCAGCAACTTGTGGAAAAAACGGAAGTAAAGCAGGTGCATACATGCGTGCTCAATACCACCGATATATTGGTCCACAGGCAACCAGTAGTTGGCTTTCGCAGGGTCTAACATCTGGTCTGCGTGTGGGCTGCAGTAACGAGCATAGTACCAAGATGACTCCATAAAGGTGTCAAAGGTATCAGTCTCTCTGAATGCTTCTTGGCCATTAACTTGAGTCTTGGCCCACTCTTTGTCCGCCTTGATTGGGCTTTGAATACCATCCATCACCACATCTTCTGGCAAGATGACCGGCAGTTGATCTTCTGGCGTTGGCATTACAGTGCCATCGGCGAGTGTGACCATAGGAATAGGAGCACCCCAGTAACGCTGACGAGAAACTCCCCAGTCGCGCAAACGGAAGTTAACTTGGCGCTTACCTTTTCCTTCGCTCGATAGCTTGGCATCGATGGCATCGAATGCCGCTTGGAAGTCCAGACCATCTAGCTCTGGAAATGCGTCGCCAGAGTTAAACACAATGCCTTTTTCGGTATAAGCTTCTTTACTAATATCAAGCTCACCATCGACTGGCTTAATCACGCCCTCGATTGGCAGGCCATATTTAGTGGCAAATTCATAGTCGCGTTGGTCATGACCTGGAACCGACATCACCGCGCCAGTACCGTAGTTCATCAACACAAAGTTAGCTGCCCAAATAGGCACTAACTTACCCGTGAGTGGATGAATCGCTTTAAGACCAGTATCGACGCCTTTTTTCTCCATCGCAGCCATAGCGGCCTCGGTGGTGTCGGCATTTTTACACTCTTCGATAAAGTCTTTAAGTGTAGGGTTGTTGGCCGCGGCTTGCTCAGCGAGTGGGTGACCGGCGGCAATCGCCACATAAGTCACACCCATAACTGTATCGGGACGCGTGGTATAGATATCGAAACTCTGCTCGCTATCAGCCACTTGGAAGGTCATCTCTATGCCTTCACTGCGACCAATCCAGTTGCGCTGCATGGTCTTAACTTGCTCAGGCCACTCATCGAGTTGGTCGATGTCGTTGAGTAGCTCTTCGGCGTAATCGGTGATTTTAATAAACCACTGAGGGATCTCTTTTTGCACCACTTCGGTGTCACAGCGCCAACAGCAGCCGTCCTGTACTTGCTCATTGGCGAGTACGGTTTCATCGTTGGGGCACCAGTTAACCGCCGAGGTTTTTTTATAGACTAGGCCTTTTTCGTACAGCTTAGTGAAGAACCATTGTTCCCAGCGGTAGTACTCTGGGGTACAGGTGGCGATTTCACGGCTCCAGTCGTAGCCAAATCCCAGCATTTTCAGCTGGTTTTTCATGTAGTCGATATTTTCGTAAGTCCAAGGGGCTGGCGCCGTCTTGTTATTGATTGCCGCATTTTCAGCTGGCAGGCCAAATGAATCCCAACCGATAGGTTGTAGGACATTTTTACCCTGAAGACGCTGGTAACGTGCCACTACATCGCCTATGGTGTAGTTGCGAACATGGCCCATATGGAGTCGGCCAGAAGGGTATGGAAACATCGAGAGGCAGTAAAACTTCTCCTTGCTTTCATCCTCGGTTACTTCAAATGTTTTTGTGTCTTGCCAGTGCTGCTGCACCTTAGCTTCAATCTCTGAAGGTAGATATTGCTCTTGCATTGATGATTCCCGGCCATGTCGCCTATTATTTGATCTTGCGCACGTTGTGCGCGAGTGAGATCTGCATAGAATAAACTAGAAGTGAGTCATTAAAAAGGTTCGCATGAAGGAGTATTGAACATGAGTCAAAGAAGTGCCGAATTACTATCGCTTTATCAGGCCCTGATCACGCAGGTTAAGTTGGATTTTGCCGACGATAACTCTATGACAGTAAAGGAGTTATATAAGGTTGTCACTAACAGTAAGGACTTTTTGGCTCTCAAACAACAAGCTAAAGCGGAAGAGTTAGCTTTAGTAGAACAATTTTTAAAACGTGATATCGCTGATTACTTGCAAGAGAAAAATGCTACCGACTTAAGCCATAGCCCTACAGTTATCGCGGTAGAAAATACGTTATGGCATTGGTTAAGTGAAATTACTGACCGTAGCCAAGTGGAGTGGCATGAGGTCACGCAAGACTTTAAACATAATGGCCTGTATCAGAGTGGTGAAATTATCGGGCAAGGGACGTTAGTGTGCACCGCCTGTGGCCATGAGATGCGCATTGAGTTTCCAGGAGTGATCCCCGACTGCCCTGAGTGTGATTGCGGGCAGTTTACTCGTGAGGCGCTAACGCCTTAGAGTTAGCTTGTGAGTGTCGTCAATCTCTTTGACGGCGCACGGTAGCGCTAATGAGTCTTTGTTCTTAGCGCTACCATCACTATCGAAACGGCTAAGTGTTTAACTTAGGTCTTATTGTTTAGCTTAATGTTTAATCGCTTTTCATTCTGATGCTGTGGGTGATTGCTAATCGCTCAGCGCATCGACCATCGGCGTACCATCACATATCCCAAAACGCCCCAACTAAATAGCAATATTGGCCATTGTCCCCAGCGGCTAAACAGCGTTGTTCCTGTCATAAGTGGGATACTTGCGTGTAATACCCCGGTTTCAAATTGCGGTAAGCTGGCGGTGATCTCGCCATCAACATTAACCACTGCGGTGACGCCATTATTGGTGCCCCTGACTAAGGGCCGACCCAGTTCAATGGCCCGCATCTGGGCAATCTCCATATGTTGCAAAGGGCCATTTGAGCGGCCAAACCACGCATCGTTAGACACAGTCAGCAGTAGTTCGGTGTCGCTGGTCACATTAGCGCGAAGTTGCTCAGGAAAGGCAATTTCGTAGCAAATAGCGGGCGCGACTTGATGGCCTAGGGCATTGAGATTAGGTTGCTGATAATCGCCGCGCGCAAATGAGGACATGGGTAAATTAAAAAAGGGCGCTAGCGGACGCAGTAAAGCCTCAAAAGGCACAAATTCACCAATGGGTAATAGGTGATGCTTTTTAAATTCATTGATCCCATTGGCTTGGTAATCAGGGCTGGCTTGTATCGGTGCTTGATGATTACCTAAGACAATAAGCGAGTTATAAAACTGCTGTTGTTGACGACTAATAATGCCGGTAATGATGGCACTATTATTAAGATTGGCCACCTGATTGGCATTGTCGAGAAAATCACTCACCATATCTTCAGGAGCGGGAATTGCAGCCTCTGGCCAGATAAAAATGTCGGTATTGGCAAATTCTGGTCGCGACAAGTCCATATATTTAAGCATGGTGGGCCATAGCGCTTCGGGCTGCCATTTCATGCTTTGGGCAATATTGCCTTGCACCAAGGTGACATTAACCTGCTTGCCGGTAGGCGTGATGGGAGACAGTGCCTTGGCCATGTAGCTCGCTGAGCAGGCCACTAATACGATGATGATGAAAGGCGCGCCACGCTTTGCCAATGATGTTTTATGAGCGCTAAACAGCAACGCAAGCGCGCCAGCCAACAGCGCTACTAGGTAACTGAGGCCGATTGCGCCAATAACACTGGCTAATGGACTCAACGGGCCGCTGGTTTGGCTGTATCCCGCCCACAACCAAGGAAACCCCGTCAATACCCAGCCACGAGACCATTCGGTGAGCACCCAAAGGGCAGGGAAGAGTAATAGGTTGCGCAGGTAATGTGATTGCGGCGCCAGCTTGGCGAGTAAATAGCCTGCCAGCGCAGGATACAGTGCCAAATACAGGGCTAATAGTGCCATTAATCCAATTGAGGCGGCCAGCGGTAGGCCACCGAAGGTGTCCATACTCACATGCACCCAGCTAATGCCTATAGAGAAGCAGCCAAAGCCAAAGCTAAGCCAATAGTAAAATGCCTGTTTAGGGGTTAATTGTTGGCTTTGTCCAAGGGCAAAGGCCATGGAAACCAGATAGATGGGCCATAGGCCATAGGGAGCAAACGCAAGGGCAGTACTGGCACCCGCCAGATAGGCGAGCACCAGTTTTAGCCAAGGTTGATGGGCTATAGCCCTAAGTCGTAGCAGCATTTAAGCCTCATCAAGGGGGATACGAAACTAGTCGTTATCGTTGTCAGTTTGGTTGTCGGGCAGTTTAACCCTGAGCTGGACCAGTCTACGGGTATCGGCGCTAATGACTTTAAACTCGATATCGTCGATCATCACCTTTTCATTGCGCTCAGGCAGGTGCCCAAAAGCATGGGAGACTAAACCACCGACCGTATCAAACTCTTCGTCACTAAATTGGGTACCGAATTTTTGATTAAAGTCTTCAATGGGGGTCAAGGCTTTTACCATGTAGAGCTGTTTGCCCACTTGACGGATTTCCGTTTCTTCGGCCGAATCGTGGTCAAATTCATCTTCAATTTCACCGACAATTTCTTCGAGAATATCTTCAATCGTCACTAAGCCTGATACGCCACCATATTCATCGACGACAATAGCCATGTGGTAGCGCTGTGAGCGGAACTCTTTTAATAAGACATCGACACGTTTGCTCTCTGGTACAACCACGGCCGGGCGGATCACTTGGCCTAAAGAAAAAGGTTCGTCGTTGTTTTTAAAGCCGTACTTAAGCAGATCTTTGGCAAGTAAAATGCCTTCGATATGATCTTTATCTTCGTTGACGACAGGAAAGCGAGAGTGTGCAGAACCAATGACAGTCGATAGCAGTTCTTCAACTGTACTATCAATCTTTAGCGCCACAATTTGTGCTCGTGGGATCATGATGTCACGCACGCGCAGATCGGAAACTTCTAAAACACCTTTTATCATCTCGCGAGTGTCTTCGCTAATCACTTCTCTTAGCTCTGCATCGTGGATCACTTCCACTAACTCGTCGCGACTCTGTGGTTCGCCCTGGAATAACTGACTTACTTTTTCAAACCAGCCCTTCTTGTGGGCGTTGGTACTCGGTGGGATGTCATCGCTCATAGTAATTTCCTGGCTATTACAGCCAATTATTGCTCCTTGTAAGGATTAGGAAAGCCTAGGCTTTCAATCAGTTGAGTCTCTAACGACTCCATCTCTTCTGCTTCGCTATCATCGATGTGATCATACCCTAGCAGATGCAGACAACCATGTACAACCATATGAGCCCAGTGGGCTTCTAAGGCTTTATCTTGTTGTTTTGCTTCAGCTTCGACAACGGGTACGCAGATCACTAAATCGCCAAGTAGTGGTAATTCCACTTCTGGAGGCGCTTCAAACGGGAATGATAGCACATTTGTCGGCTTGTCTTTACCGCGATAGCTATGATTTAAGCGTTGGCTCTCTTCTATGTCAACCAGTCGAATCGTCATTTCTGCTTCGGCCATAGTGTTGCCCAGTGCTAAGCGCACCCAGGTTTCAAATTGTGCCTGGGTCGGAAGCGCTTGGCTGTCGGTTGCAATTTGCAGGTCGAGACTCAATGCAAGAGTAGGGTGATCAGACATCATGTTGGGCTTGTTCCTGGGTTTGGTATTGGCTTGCGCGCTTGGCTTTTTCGCTAGCCATTTTTTGCTCATGGGCTTCATAAGCTTCGACAATTCGGGCCACAACGGGGTGGCGCACCACATCTTTGGCTTGGAAAAAGTTAAAGCTCACCTCATCGACATCACTAAGGACTTCAATGGCGTGACGCAGGCCTGATTTTTGGTGCTTGGGCAGATCGATCTGAGTAATATCGCCGGTGATCACGGCGCGCGAATTAAAACCGATGCGGGTTAAAAACATTTTCATCTGCTCGACGGTGGTATTTTGGCTTTCGTCTAAGATGATAAAGGCATCGTTTAGGGTTCGTCCGCGCATATAGGCAAGTGGCGCCACTTCGATAACGCTGCGTTCAATTAATCGTTCGACTTTTTCAAAGCCCATCATCTCAAAGAGGGCATCGTATAGCGGGCGCAGATACGGATCGACCTTTTGGCTTAAATCACCTGGCAGAAAGCCCAGTTTCTCACCGGCTTCAACCGCAGGGCGCGTCAGTAAGATGCGTCTTACCTCTTGGCGCTCGAGCGCATCGACCGCGGCGGCGACCGCAAGGTAGGTTTTACCCGTACCAGCAGGGCCAACGCCAAAGCTGATGTCATGGCGGACGATATTGGCCACATAATCACTTTGGTTGGGGTTTCTTGGCTTAATGACACCGCGTTTGGTTTTTATATACAGCTCTTTGTCATCGCGGGGGGCGTCGGCCTCTAGCGCGATGGCAGCTTGAATGGCCATATGAACAGCGTCTGGCTCTAAGTCAGGAGTACTGCCTCGTACAGGCTGGGTTTCAACATACAGCTCTTTGAGTAAGTTGTTGGCGGTTAAGCAGTTGCGTGGCAGGCCAACAATTTGAAAATGGTTGTTGCGGTAATTGATCTCAACACCGATGCGGCGTTCTAACTGTTTGATGTTGTCATCAAAAGGGCCGCATAGCGATGCAAGCCTGCGGCTGTCAGCGGGTTCGAGATACAAATTGAGGGTGGTTAATTTATTTGACAAAAATAACTCCAAATGATGTTTGTCTGTATCCACAAATAGGGTCAACTCAGACAGTTTACGAGGCATTAAGTTGAAATGCTAACGCTAATTTTAGTGATCGACTCCATCAAAAGGGAACCACAGGTTTAGTGGCCTATGTGTACAGGCAAGTCGAGCGAGCAATAAAAAAGCGACTGTGATCACAGTCGCTTTGATTCAACTTACGTTGTCACTTCCCAAGTGTTTAAGGGATGTACTGGGTGACGCCTAGCTCATCATCTTTCTTATGCTTAGCCAAGATGTCTGATGGGCGAAGGTCGCGACGTAAGTCCATCTCATCTTCACCACGGATAAAGATACCGCGCAATGAGTTAGTGTAAACATCGACAATTTCAACATCGACAAAGCTGCCAATGTGCTTAGGATCGCCCTCGAAGTTCACCACGCGGTTATTTTCGGTGCGTCCACGTAGCTCCATAGGGTTTTTAACCGATGGCCCTTCGACTAAGATACGCTGCACGGTACCGAGCATTTGACGACTGTAACGCATCGCTTGCTGGGTGATCCTGTCTTGCAATATGGCTAAGCGCTCTTTTTTCTCTTCCATTGATACATCATCTGGCAAATCGGCCGCAGGCGTGCCCGGACGAGCGCTGTAGATAAAGCTAAAGCTGTGGTCAAATTGCACATCTTCTATCAGTTTCATGGTGTCGGCGAAATCTTGTTTCGACTCACCGGGAAAGCCAATAATAAAGTCAGAGCTTATCTGAATATCGGGACGTGCTTTGCGTAGACGACGAATGATAGATTTATATTCAATCGCCATATGACCGCGTTTCATTTGGGTCAAAATCAGATCGGAACCCGACTGCACAGGCAGGTGCAGGAAGCTCACCAATTCTGGGGTATCTTCATAAACATCTATGATGTCTTGCGTAAACTCGATAGGGTGGCTGGTGGTGAAACGAATACGGTCGATACCGTCGATGGCTGCCACATAACGCAGCAGTTCGGCAAACGTGCAGATGTCATCGTCGTGGGTGGCACCACGATAAGCATTCACGTTTTGGCCAAGTAGATTGACCTCACGCACCCCTTGAGCCGCCAATTGGGCAATCTCAAGAATGACGTCATCGAGCGGGCGGCTGACCTCTTCACCGCGAGTGTATGGCACTACGCAGAAAGAGCAGTACTTGCTACAGCCTTCCATGATCGACACGAAGGCGCTCGGCCCTTCGGCACGCGGCTCTGGTAGACGGTCAAATTTTTCGATTTCAGGGAAACTGACATCGATAACCGCTTTGCCGCCTTGCTGGATTTGGTCAATCATTTCAGGCAAACGGTGCAAGGTCTGTGGCCCAAAGATCAGATCCACACACTGGGCTCTGTCTTTAATCGCCTTACCTTCTTGCGAGGCGACACAGCCGCCAACACCAATGATAAGGCTTGGGTTCTTATCTTTTAAGGTTTTCCAGCGACCAAGCTGGTGAAACACCTTTTCTTGCGCTTTTTCACGGATTGAGCAGGTGTTAAGCAGCAGTACGTCTGCCTCTTCTGCATTATCCGTTAAGGTATACCCTTGGTATTCGTCTAGTAGGTCGGCCATCTTTGATGAGTCATACTCATTCATCTGACAGCCCCAAGTTTTAATATGGAGTTTCTTACTCATCAGTTTTGCGCCGTGGTTGCAATTACTGGGAAAAATAGCGCGACATTTTACCCTTTGAGCACCACTCTGGCTAGCTTTTGCGCGTTATATATTAGAAATTACTCCGGGCTAAAGGTTTTTGCCGTTAACATTGACGTTGTGTCGAAGGCCGATTCAAGGGCTGCGCTTTCGAAGGCTTGCGCCATTGCAAGGCTGCTGCTTTTGGCTTGATCTTGTATGCTGTCATAGATTTCAACTCTGTATTGACTGCGCCATTCTGTCGTATATTGATATAGGGCATAATCGAGCGGCGCGCGATAGGTTATAGTCATGGTTTCCATGGCGGGAGTCTGATCGGCTAACGCCACATTGGCGATTAATACGCTGGTCATCATTACACTGGCAATCATTGAGCGTTTCATAGTGAACCTCTAATGCAATAAATTGTGAATGTAGGTGCATAAGTGAGTATCCATACTGACTAACGTCCTCAACCACTATAGAACAAGCTGGGCTTGGGCTTGGCCGCCTTTGTAACTGAGTGTGAGTGATTGCTGTGTCAGTCATATTTGCATACGGAATAGGCCTAATTGACATATTTAGACACAGAAATCGTCCGTCAGGGACCTAACGTAATAAACGTGTCGCAATGAGCGTGCACTAGAGAGTTAACCATCAGGGAGTAAAGCGTAAGGTGAGTCAGAATCAAAGCCAACATCTAGAGCAAGATGTCGTGATCCTGGGCGGTGGTATGGTGGGAGCCGCGACTGCAATAGGGTTAGCCCAGCTAGGGTTAAAGGTTGCCGTTGTTGAAGCCTTTGCGCCTCAAGCGTACAGCCCTGAGCAACCATTGGATTTACGTGTTTCAGCCATCAGCGTCGCTTCTGAGCAGTTGCTGCAACAGTTAGGAGCGCTCGAGGCTATTGCCGCGATGCGTCAAGTGGCCTATAAAGGGCTGGAAACCTGGGAGCTTGATGGGTGCCAGACGCAGTTTCATAGCGACCAAGTTGGGGCGACTCATCTTGGGCACATTGTCGAAAATCGTGTGGTGCAATTAGCTTTGTGGCAGGCATTTGAACAGTATGACAATTTGCAGCTTATCTGTCCGGTTAACGTCGACCAGCTTAGCCGTAGTGCGCAGGGAGTTAGGCTGCAGTTAAGTAATAACACAAGCATAGATACTCGCTTGTTAGTCGGCGCCGATGGGGCTAACTCTCAAGTCCGTCAGTGGGCGGGGATCGGCTTAACAGGGTGGGATTATGCCCAGTCGGCGATGCTTATCAATATTGAGACCCAGCAGGAAGAGCAAGATGTCACTTGGCAACAGTTTACTCCCCAAGGCCCACGCTCTTTGTTGCCGCTACCAGGTCGCAACGCGTCTTTGGTGTGGTACGACGATGCTAATCGCATTGCGCAGTTAAGTGGATTAAGCTCAGAGGCGCTGTACGATCAAATTAACGCCCATTTCCCCGCGCGCCTCGATCGGGCATTTAAAGTGGTGTCTCATGGCTGTTTTAAGCTTACCAGACGTCATGCGCAGCGCTACTATCAGGATAATGTGGTGATTTTAGGTGACGCCGCCCACACGATTAATCCTTTAGCTGGTCAAGGGGTGAATATTGGCTTTAAAGATGTGGCAGCATTAATTGCATCTGTTAAAGAGGCAATCGATGCTCAGCGCAGCTGGTGGACTCAAGATGTGTTGGCGCAATATCAGCGTCGCCGCTATGGCGACAATCTGTTGATGATGAGCACTATGGATCTCTTTTATGCCGGCTTTAGCAACCATAGTTTACCGCTAAAATTACTGCGCAACAGTGCGCTTAAAATCGCCAATATAGACTCACCGATTAAGCATAAGGTGTTGAAATACGCCATGGGCCTCTAAGCTTTAACTCAAACGAGCAGGCTTTACTCATCATCTAGTGGGTAAAGCGGCTCACCGACTAGCCACAGTACCTAACATGGCGATTGATTTCGCGCCTGAGGTTAATCGCTTGGGCCTTAGGGCATGGCGCAGTGCTAACCTTCCTTAAATTACGCTGTCTTCACTACAACAAATTTGTTGCTCGGGCGATAGAGTGCTAAAATGCCGCGTTTTTATGCGCCCTTGCGAGATGGACATAGGTTAAATGAGCAATATTAAGCTGATTGTTGGGCTTGCAAACCCAGGTGAGAAGTACGAGCAAACCCGCCACAATGCGGGCGCTTGGTATGTAAATGAACTGGCGCGCGTTTGCGGCGTAACATTAGTTGCAGACAGTAAATATTACGGCCTTACAGCGAGAGCGACCCTATACGGTAAAGATGTTCGCCTATTGATCCCAACCACGTTTATGAACCTCAGCGGTAAATCGGTTGGTGCCTTGGCTAATTTCTTTCGCATCGAACCCGAAGAGATCCTGGTCGCCCATGATGAACTGGATATGCCGCCCGGCGTGGCCAAGTTTAAACTCGGTGGCGGTCATGGTGGTCACAACGGTTTAAAAGATATCATTGCTAGACTTGCCAATAATAAAGGCTTTTATCGTTTGCGCATTGGTATCGGTCATCCAGGTGATAAGAGCCTAGTGAGCAATTATGTTTTAGGTAAGGCGCCGCAAGTTGAGCAAAGGTTAATCGAAGACGTGATTGACGAAGCGGTGCGGGCCACCGAACTGTTATTTAAAGAAGATATGAGTAAGGCGATGCATAGACTGCATTCTTACAAGGCGGGTTAATCCATCACATTCTGAAGCAATCAGGTGTGAGCAGCGTTATTATTAGTTGTGCTGATAATACTAATTGAATAAAGGTAAAAATATGGGTTTTAAATGTGGCATCGTTGGCCTACCAAACGTAGGTAAATCGACATTGTTCAACGCACTGACTAAAGCGGGCATCGAAGCGTCTAACTTCCCGTTTTGTACGATTGAACCTAACACCGGTGTGGTGCCTGTGCCCGATCCACGATTAGCGGCATTGGCTGAAATCGTTAAGCCTGAGCGTATTTTGCCGACCACGATGGAATTTGTCGACATCGCAGGCCTAGTGGCGGGCGCTTCTAAAGGTGAAGGGCTTGGAAACAAGTTCCTTGCTAACATTCGTGAAACCGATGCGATTGGTCATGTTGTGCGTTGCTTTGAAGATGACAATATCGTGCACGTGGCGAATAAAGTGTCGCCAGCCAGTGACATTGAAGTGATCAACACCGAATTAGCCTTAGCTGACTTAGACTCGTGCGAGCGCGCTATCACGCGTCAGCAAAAGCGTGCTAAAGGTGGCGATCAAGAAGCTAAGTTCGAAGTCAGCGTGTTAGAAAAGATGCGCCCAGTATTGGACGAAGGTCAAATGCTGCGTTCAATGGACTTAACTAAGGAAGAGTTGGCGGCAGTCGCTTACCTTAATTTCCTTACACTTAAGCCAACCATGTATATCGCGAACGTCGCTGAAGATGGCTTTGAAAATAACCCGCATCTGGATACGGTTCGCGAAATTGCGGCCAAAGAGAATGCCGTGGTCGTTGCCGTGTGTGCTGCCATTGAATCTGAACTGGCAGAAATGGACGCTGAAGACCGTGAAGAGTTTATGGCCGACCTTGGCTTAACCGAACCTGGATTGGATCGTGTGATCCGCGCCGGTTACGAGCTACTGGATCTGCACACCTACTTTACCGCAGGTGTTAAAGAGGTGCGTGCTTGGACCGTTAAAGTTGGGGCGAGTGCACCACAAGCCGCTGGCGTTATCCATACGGACTTTGAGCGCGGCTTTATTCGCGCCCAGGTGATGTCTTATGATGACTTTATTACCTATAAAGGTGAAGCTGGCGCGAAAGAAGCGGGTAAACTGCGTATCGAAGGTAAAACCTATATCGTTAAAGATGGCGATGTAATGCATTTCCTATTTAACGTATAAGCATGAGACTAATCTTGCTAATAAAATAGCAAGTGGCATTATAGAATCTAAACGGCTCAATAAATTATTGAGCCGTTTTTGTATTTTAAGGCCTATATCGATCTGCTATTTAATCTCTGCCTAAGGCCTAATATGGCGCTTTTATCCGCTTTATTGAATAACTGCTGCTCACTTTGGTGAGTTTATAAGCGAACGATGAGGTAAGTGTAAATTAGCGGAAAAAAGCTGTTGACCTCAATACGCTGAATAAGCATAATACGCCCCGTTCCTCACCAAGAGGGACGCGTAAGAAAACGATGGCAATGTAGCTCAGCTGGTTAGAGCACAGCACTCATAATGCTGGGGTCGCAGGTTCAAGTCCCGCCATTGCTACCATCTTATTCGGATGAAAAATGAATACGTAGCAAGTCGGTATAAGCCCCGGCAATGTGGCTACCATCTTCTCTAAGATGTAAAACTTGAGGTAAGCCGACTAGTTGATGGTTGACGTATATCAATCAGCAGAAATAGGGTTGGCAACATCTTAATCAAGATGTAAAACTAGGTGTAGCGTAAGAGAGGTGGATGTTGACAGTTAGACACGCCATATCTTAATGCCATCTTAATCAAGATGTAAAACTAGATGCAGTGCGGGAGTGGTGGAATTGGTAGACACGCCAGATTTAGGTTCTGGTGCCGTAAGGTGTGAGAGTTCAAGTCTCTCTTCCCGTACCATTTATTTTAAGTTAGAGATTGTAAAGTCTTTAACTTGAAGCAAGAAAAGATTGGGGTATCGCCAAGCGGTAAGGCACCGGGTTTTGATCTCGGCATTCCCAGGTTCGAATCCTGGTACCCCAGCCATTTCTTTTGCTTCACACAGTTTTGGGGTATCGCCAAGCGGTAAGGCACCGGGTTTTGATCTCGGCATCCCCAGGTTCGAATCCTGGTACCCCAGCCATTATCTATATGATAATATGTGGCAATGTAGCTCAGCTGGTTAGAGCACAGCACTCATAATGCTGGGGTCGCAGGTTCAAGTCCCGCCATTGCTACCATCTTATTCAGATGTAAAATGAAGGCGTAACTTGAATGAGTTACCATCTTAATCAAGATGTAAAACTAGATGCAGCGTGAGAGTAGTGGATGTTGATAGTTAGACACGCTAGATTCTTAATGCCATCTTAATCAAGATGTAAAACTAGATGCAGTGCGGGAGTGGTGGAATTGGTAGACACGCCAGATTTAGGTTCTGGTGCCGTAAGGTGTGAGAGTTCAAGTCTCTCCTCCCGTACCATTTATTTTAAGTTACAGCCTTGTGGTCTACAGGGTGTGACAAAAGCGAAAGCTTTTGGGGTATCGCCAAGCGGTAAGGCACCGGGTTTTGATCTCGGCATTCCCAGGTTCGAATCCTGGTACCCCAGCCATTATTCAACCACCTAAGTCATTGACTTAAGTGAGTGGGTTAGACCCATCATCTTTAATCAGGATGTAAAAAATGATGCAGTGCGGGAGTGGTGGAATTGGTAGACACGCCAGATTTAGGTTCTGGTGCCGTAAGGTGTGAGAGTTCAAGTCTCTCCTCCCGTACCATTTATTAAAAAACAAATAAGCCTGTCTTTTTGACGGGCTTTTTTGTGCCTAAAATTTGCCCCCTTTAGCCTGTACGCCTCTACTATTAATCTATATTGTCTGCGGCGTTAAGCGCTTTACAGTCGCGATTTTAGATGCTTTGTTGCTCTAACGTGTACGTGTTGAGTTAAGCCGTTGGCAGCGAGTTAGTGGCGTTAGCGAGGCTTTGGGATGGTTTAGGCTATGATTTATACCTAGGGATAAAAACTTACTTAAATCGAGGGCTGATATTCACGATCTTTTGCGTCGATACCACCTCGGGCCGCCGCATAAGCATCCTTGCCAGCTCAACGAAAATGACTAACTCACGAAATGTTAGGAACATTTTTAGCCATGTTGTCGATACCCTTCATCGTATTAGCGCTTCAATCTTCGCTTCTTGAGTTTGTTCAATCTGGTCATTTCATCGGTGTAATGGGTATTAGATTCGTTGTGAATTAACCATTCTAGGGCTGTTTTAGGAAGCGTTAGCGTATTATGTCAATGATGCGGCAATCGTCATGAGGGGAGGTCGATAGTGATAAACCTGATAGCCTTTACCATTTGCTATCTCTCATCACGGGGCTATTTCATCACGGGCTATATTCATAGTATTCACAGAGCTATATCAAAGCGGGCATGTGAGGGCAGTAGGCCTTTATTTAGGGGGGGTAAAGTAGGGGTGAGCTATACTTATTATTTAGGTTCCTGACTACAAGGCATAAAAAACGCACTCAACCGAGTGCGTTTTATATTCGCTAAATAATCTAATCGATTAGTGCTTGAACATCGCAGAGATGGACTCTTCGTTGCTGACACGACGAATTGCTTCGGCCATCACTGTTGACATAGTCAACTGGGTGACTTTATCTAGCGCGGCAATTTCAGGGCTTAGCGGAATGGTATCGGTCACAATTACTTCATCAATCACTGATTCAGCAATGTTCTTAGCAGCGTTGCCTGAGAAGACGGGGTGAGTTGCATAAGCAAATACACGGTTAGCACCATGTTCTTTTAACGCTTCAGCAGCTTTACACAGTGTGCCACCAGTATCAATCATATCGTCAACGATAATACAGTCACGGCCTTGAACATCACCGATAATGTGCATCACCTGCGCGACGTTTGCCTGTGGACGACGCTTATCGATAATGGCGAGATCAGAGTCATCAAGTAGTTTGGCAACAGCACGAGCACGTACTACGCCACCGATGTCTGGCGATACCACAACAGGATTATCTAACTTCTTGGCTAGCATATCTTCTAACAGTACTGGGCTACCAAATACGTTATCAACTGGCACATCGAAGAAGCCTTGGATCTGTTCGGCATGTAAGTCACAAGTCAGTACGCGGTCAACGCCTACGCTTGACAAGAAATCGGCAACCACTTTAGCGGTAATAGGTACACGAGCACTGCGTACACGACGGTCTTGACGTGCGTAGCCAAAGTAAGGAATAACCGCAGTAATACGGCCAGCAGATGCGCGACGTAACGCATCAACCATTACGATAAGTTCCATCAAGTTATCGTTAGTCGGTGCACAAGTAGATTGAATGATAAATACATCCGCACCACGTACATTTTCGTTAATCTGGACACTGATTTCACCGTCGCTGAAAACGCCAACCTCTGCGTCTCCGAGTTTACAAAATAGACGATCTGCTATCTTCTTTGCGAGACTGGGTGTTGCGTTACCGGCAAATAGTTTAATGTCAGGCACTGTATGAACCTCAGGCGTATGCTTCATTTTAATGACCGGGATAAAGTAGCCTTATCCCGCATGATTCTAATCCTGCGCTAAGCGCAGCATTAATGGTGATTTATTTGTCCCTTTCGCGATAAAGCCGCTCATATCGGCAGGTTTTTTGGCAAATACCTGCTCAGCTTGCTCGCGAGTAGCGAATGTTCCGAAAACACATGCTCCGGTTCCGGTCATTCTAGACGGCGCATATTCTATCAGCCACGCCAATGCTTTGGCAACTTGAGGGTGACGTTTGGCGACCAGTTGTTGACAATCATTGTGCCAGTCACTGGTCATTAAATCGGCTAAAGATAACTTTGGTGTATCTCGTGGTAATTGTGGGTCGTTAAACACCTCAGCCGTTGACACGTGCACATTAGGCGTGAGTACCAGATACCAAGGCTCAGGTAAATCTACCGCAACCAGTTTCTCACCTACACCTTCGGCAAAAGCGGCTAAACCATTAATAAAAACAGGCACATCAGCACCTAAGCTTAGGCCAATCTCTGTCAGTTGAGCTAATGATAACTGGGTGTTCCATAAGTGATTTAGCGCCACTAAGGTTGTGGCTGCATCTGACGAGCCGCCGCCAATTCCACCGCCCATAGGCAATTTTTTATCGAGCCATATCTCTGCGCCGAGTGTGGTTGCGGTTTTTTGTTGCAGCGATTTTGCTGCTCGAAGAATTAAGTTATCTGTATTTGCGACAACATCACTGATGTTGGAGTGTAAGGTGAGTTCACCAGTCTGGTTGATGGCAAAATCCAGTAGATCACCCTGCTCGATAAATTGAAACAGAGTTTGCAGTTCATGGTAACCGTCATGACGACGGCCATTGATGTGTAAAAACAGGTTAAGTTTTGCTGGCGCAGGCCATGCGGTAGAGCGTTTATTGGTCATGCGGTAGTCCGGCGTAATCAGTTAATTCTGTGCTGTTAGCAAGTGCTTGCCATAGATTAATTTGTATTTTTAATCGAACATCTTCACGGGTTAGTTCAAGTGTTCTAGGAAGTTGTGCGCCGCTTTGAGATTGCCAACTTTTAAACTCCACCTGCCATGGGGCTTGAGTCATGGTTGACTGCACTCGTTGAGGTCTGTGGTTGTTATCGTAACTGACTATCTGATCTGTAGGCGACACTTGGCCAGTTATCCATAATGGTAAATGTTCGACAGGGATAGACCAGCCTGTGAGCCGCTTGAGCAATTGCTCGGCATCATGATGCTCATAGGTGTTGTCGTCAATCATTAAACGAGCGCCATTGTCGTCACGCTCTAGCAGCATGATCGTTGTGCCTAACATTGTGGTTAGGCGTAATTGATCGCTGTCAGGGGTGTGAAGCCAATATAAATTAGTACTAAATTTATCGTCACGGGTTTTGGCCGCGAGCTTGCCCTGCATCTCCCAAGCTTTGGCCTGCTTTACATGGTCAACATTGATGGCTTGCAGATCAATATCGGAGCGGCTGGCGCACCCTCCTAACAATAAAGGGGTCAGTAATAGGGCGCTAATAAAGATTTTTGTGAAGTAGTTCAAATTATTTATCTATTACTGTTATATCGAGCCCATATCATACGAGTGCTGTGTATAAATACCAATGGCAATCGTTAAATTTCCTGCCAAGCCTAGGCTTTCAGCTAATGCTTAGTGTTTTTGTAATGGCTTGTATTTTGGTGGTTATTGCTGCGCTTTAATGTGAAAAAAGCGTAACAAGCGAGATTATTATTCGGTTTTGTTAAGCGTATTCTGTTTTTAGTTGGCTCAATTCAGTAGAATGGCTGCCACTAAGAGAGATGAATCAGGGCGATGGCCCTTGCATGAGGATTTTGTCGCCACTCTATGAGGCAATGTGACACGCTCGCATTAAACCAAGTGTCGCCTGTGACTATCAAAAATATGATAGCAAGGCATGGCCAGCAAAAGTCAGCAGCAAGCTAAACCCTAGTCGTTCGCCTCAAAGCCGTTAGTGGAGCAATATGAGCCAATCGCATTTTCGCTTGTATTCTGACCACCGCCTTGAGCCAGAACAAATCTAATTCGCAAGATAAACAGACCCTAGAGACCAGAAAGAGTCAGATGAGCCTTGTAGCAATCGGTATTAATCATAAAACAGCGACGGTAGACCTACGTGAAAAAGTAGCGTTTTCACCCGATAAAATTCATGACGCGATGAAAAGCCTCGCCAGTCTAACTAAGACGGGTGAAGCGGTGATCATCTCGACCTGTAATCGCACCGAACTTTACTGTAACAACGGTGAAGCGCAGGACGTGATTACTTGGTTAGAGGAATATCATCAGCTGTCCCATGAAGATGTGCTACCTTGCCTGTACCAATATCGCGGCCAAGAGGCCGTGCGACATTTGATGCGTGTCTCTGCTGGTCTTGACTCACTCATCTTAGGTGAGCCACAGATCTTAGGCCAAGTTAAGCAATCTTTTGTTAAGGCCAAAGAAGCGGGCACAGTGGCGGTCACCATGGACCGGCTGTTTCAAAATACCTTCTCTGTTGCCAAAAAAGTGCGCACCGAAACTGAAATTGGCGCAGCGGCCGTGTCGGTAGCGTTTGCCGCGGTGAGCATGGCTAAACATATTTTCTCGGCTTTGAGTGCCACTAAAGTGTTACTCATAGGTGCTGGTGAGACCATAGAGCTGGTTGCCCGGCATCTTAAAGACAATGGCGTCGAGTCAATGATTGTGGCTAACCGGACCATTTCGCGCGCCGAAGCCATGTGCGAAGAGTTTGGCGCGACCGCCATTACGCTCGAACAGATACCAGATTTTCTCCCTAAGGCCGATATCGTGATATCCTCTACCGCCAGCCCATTACCTATACTGGGTAAAGGCATGGTAGAAAAAGCGCTGAAACAGCGTCGTCATCAACCTATGTTATTGGTTGATATAGCAGTTCCTAGAGATATTGAAGCCGAAGTAGGGGATCTAGATGATGCCTTTCTCTACACGGTTGACGACCTGCAAAGCATCATTGAACAAAATATGGCCTCCAGACGTGAGGCTGCCGAGCAAGCCGAATTAATTGTTGAAGAAGAATCTCATCTTTTCATGGAGTGGATCCGCTCATTAGAGTCGGTCGACAGTATCCGTGAATACCGTACTAAAAGTATGGCGATTAAAGATGAACTGGTAGAGCGCGCGATCAATAAGTTAGCCCAAGGCGGTGATAGCGAACAGCTAATACTGGAACTGGCCAATAAGTTAACCAATAAATTGATCCATGCGCCGACTCAAGCCCTTACTCAGGCGAGTCGACGCGGTGACTTAAACAGCATCGGACAATTAAGAACGGCGCTTGGATTAGATAAAGACTAAGGTTAGCGTTGGAATGAAGGACAGTGTGATTCGCAAGCTTGAAGGCTTGCTTGAGCGTAATGAAGAAGTATTGGCGCTACTGAGCGATCCTAGCGTGATTGCCGACCAAGAGCGTTTTCGCGCTCTGTCCAAAGAGTACTCTCAACTCGAAGACGTGGTAAGAAGCTTTAAGGCATTTCAACAGGCGCAGGCCGATCTCGAGTCGGCGCAAGAGATGTTAGCCGAAGACGATGCCGAGCTAAAAGAGATGGCGCAAGAAGAGATTAAAGCCGCCAAGCAAGTGATTGAGACACTCGAAGATGAACTGCAGATCCTACTGCTGCCTAAAGATCCTAAAGACGACAACAATGCCTTCGTAGAAATTCGTGCCGGCGCAGGGGGTGATGAAGCTGCCATCTTTGCCGGTGATCTGTACCGTATGTATAGCCGTTACTGCGAAGCTAAACGTTGGCAGGTCGAGGTGATGAACGCTAACGAAGGCGAACACGGTGGCTTTAAAGAGATCATCGTTAAAGTGTCTGGCGATGGAGTTTACGGCCGACTGAAATTTGAATCGGGTGGTCATCGTGTACAGCGCGTGCCAGAGACCGAGTCGCAAGGTCGAGTGCATACTTCTGCTTGTACTGTGGTGGTTATGCCTGAAGTACCCGAAGCCGAAGCGATTCAAATTAATCCTGCCGATCTAAAAGTGGATACCTTCCGCGCATCGGGCGCGGGTGGTCAGCACGTTAACAAAACCGATTCGGCTATCCGTATTACTCACATTCCGTCTGGCATCATTGTTGAATGTCAGGATCAGCGCTCGCAGCATAAAAACCGCGCTCAAGCCATGAGTGTATTGACGGCCCGTATACAAGCGGTTGAAGATGAAAAACGCCGCAGCGAAGAGGAATCGACTCGCCGTACATTAGTGGCCAGTGGTGATCGCTCTGAGCGTATCCGTACTTATAACTTCCCTCAGGGACGCGTCAGTGAGCACCGTATCAATTTGACTCTTTATCGCTTAAATGAAGTGATGGAAGGGGATTTAGATGCGATTATCGAACCGCTAATGCAAGAAAACCAAGCCGATATGTTGGCTGCTTTGGCAGACGATTAATATACTCAATATCGCGACTCTAGGTTAATAAGGATATTTTTTTGTACCAGACGTTAGCTGAAGCCCTTCAATGGGCTTCTTCTCAACTTGTTGAGATCTCTGATACCGCCAAGCTAGATGCCGAAGTGATGCTACTGCATGTCATCCATAAGCCGCGCAGCTACCTCTACACTTGGCCCGATGAACGTATTACCAGTGAACAATCCGCCGCGTTTCAGCAGATGGTCGCAAGGCGTGCAATTGGCACTCCTATCGCGCATATCGTTGGCGAGCGCGAGTTTTGGTCATTGCCGTTTATGGTTAATCCCACCACGCTTATTCCGCGTCCTGATACCGAAATTTTGGTTGAGACCGCGTTAAACTTGCCGTTAGCACAAAATGCTAAGGTGCTCGATTTAGGCACGGGAACGGGGGCAATAGCCCTGTCGTTAGCCTTTGAGCGCAGCACATGGCAGATCACGGCCGTCGACAAAGTGATTGAAGCTGTGGCTTTGGCTAAGGCGAATCGTGACAACTTGAAGCTACCTCAAGTCGAGGTGCTACAAAGTGATTGGTTTGATGCTGTCAATCAGTACGATTTCAATCTTATAGTCTCTAACCCGCCTTATATCGACGAAGAAGATGAGCACTTGTCTCAAGGCGATGTACGCTTTGAGCCACAGAGTGCGCTGACCGCTGCCGAACATGGTTATGCCGATCTGTTCCATATTGCTCAGTCGGCGCGTGATTATCTGGCGCCCGGTGGCTATTTGCTACTCGAACACGGTTTTGAGCAAGCCATTACGGTGCGCAATAAGATGATTGAGCTAGGTTATGAGTCGGTGTCGACCGTGAGAGACTTTGGCAGTAACGACCGTTGTACCTTAGGTCGCTGGCCTAGGCAGGGTTAACTGACACGCGGATGCTTGATAGCGACTAACGTGATTAAACGCCATTGGCTTATGCTAATGGCGTTTTTGTTTATACATCTTACTGTTGTGTATCTTGCTTGATGGTCATTGAGCTAAGCGTTATCTCTATGGGTTCTATTTTAGATAGTGGATTAACGTAATATGAATGCCACCTCGTTAATTAATGTTGTTAACCTATTGAACAAGTTGAATTTTTAATGTGGTTAGTTACTAAGCAAGATCCATAGCGCCGCTTATAGGTCAATCGTTAAGGCTGTGACACTAAGCCATGCCTCTTCACCACTTGCACCTGCGCAAAATAAATCAACCTCGTTAGGGGGGCTTTTTCATCTAGACAAGAATGACGTGTATAAACCCAGTCATTACTTGTACAAACTCAGTCGCAACACTATCTTAATATTTTGGTGGGGCAGGCATTGTCATGTTTACTCACCTGTAGATAGGTTAGTCATCGTCGTCGTTTGCTAAGTGTAGAAGTCATCAAATACTTACCAAAACAGTTGGGTAACTTGTTGTTCAGTAATAACCAAGGAGCTAGGTCTATGAATACAAAATTAGCCAACGCCGCGCTACTATCAGCATCATCAGTGTGACAATATCGACCCATATGATTGCCAACGCCGCAGGTGGTGGCAGTGTGGTAACAAGTGATCCGAATAAACACTTTGATCCTAAAGGGCAAGAGCCGTCACAATATACCATAGCGTTACAAAATGGTTTGCGTAAAACCTTGCCGTTTGATGATAAGCGTGACTTTGAAGAAGCCCAAAAAGGCTTTATCGCTGCACCTGAATATAAACAAATTATGGCCGAAGCGGGTAACGTTGCGTGGGATATGGGCAGTTATGAGTGGCTGCTCGATGAAGGTAAAACCTTCGATACCATTAACCCTTCTTTGCAGCGTCAAGCAGTGCTCAACATGGCTTATGGCTTGTATGAAGTGTTACCCGACCATATTTATCAGGTGCGAGGTTATGATCTTGCCAATATCAGTTTTATTAAAGGTAAGACGGGCTGGATTGTATTTGACCCTTTAACGGCCAAAGAGACCGCGGCGGCGGCATTGGCCTTTATTAATCAGCAATTGGGTGAGCGTCCGGTCGTGGCCGTGGTCTACTCTCACTCTCATGCCGACCACTTTGGTGGGGTTCGCGGTGTGGTGGATGAACAAGATGTTCAAAGCGGTAAGGTGAAAGTCATTGCCCCTGAAGGCTTTATGCATCATGCGGTCTCCGAAAATGTCATGGCCGGTAATGCCATGACGCGCAGGATGTTTTTCAATACGGTGTACTACTTCCCAGAAGTCCCTATGGTCATGTGGATCAATCTATCGGTAAAAATACCGCGGCGGGTAATTTAGGCTTAATCGCGCCTAACGTGATTATCGATAAAGCCTTTACTGAAATGACCATAGATGGCGTCAACATGGTGTTTCAAAATACCCCAGGAACCGAAGCGCCAGCAGAGATGAACACTTGGTTCCCAGACTTGAACGCTTTTTGGGCCGCCGAGAATATAACCGGCACCATACATAATATCTATACCTTACGCGGCGCATTGGTACGCGACGCATTGGAATGGTCTAAGCAAATTAATATTTCGCTGTATAAATTTGGTCAGCAGGCTGAGGTGATGTTTTCCGCTCACTCTTGGCCTCGTTGGGGCAATGAGCGTATTCAAGAGGTGATGCGCAGTCAGCGTGATACCTATGCGCACCTCAATAATCAGGTGCTGCATCTGGCTAATCAAGGTGTGACCATTAATCAAATTCACAATGTATATAAGCTCCCCGATAGTTTACAGCAGCAGTGGTCAGCCCATAGTTATCATGGCTCTGAGGAGCACAATTGCCGCGCGGTGTTGAATCGCTATTTAGGTTATTGGGATGCTAATCCCGCGACCTTAATGCCTTTATCACCAGAAGACTCCGCACCTTTATACGTTGAGATGATGGGAGGCAGCAGTAAGATTGTTGCCAAAGGGCAGCAATTATTTGAGCAAGGAAAATATTGCCATGCCATAGAGATCCTCAATAAACTGGTGTTTGCTGAGCCCCAAAATCAAGCCGCTAAAGATTTACTCGCTAATGTGTATGAGCAAATTGGTTATCAAAAAGAGAGCCCTAGTGTGCGAAATAGCTTTTTAGCGGCGGCTTACGAATTGCGTAATGGTATGCCAACAGGTGCTTCGCCTAAAACGACTGGACCCGACATTATCCGTGGTATGTCTACCGGTTTATGGCTTGACTACCTCGGAGTTCGCCTTGATACCAGCAAGACTGCAGATAAACACTTTGTCATTAACTTGGTCACTCCGGATAATGGCGAGCAGTATCTGGTTGAACTGAGTAATTCGGCGCTGACCAATATCGAAGGGGTACAATCACCGCAAGCGGACCTCACCTTAACGATAGATCGCAGCGAGTTAAATGATGTCATGATGGGCGCGCAGAGTTTCGACGATAAAATCAAAGCTGGCAAAGTGAAGGTGGAAGGAGAGCGTCGTGCAATCGATGAGCTAATGGGCGCAATGGTCGAATTCTCCATGGAGTTTGAACTGCTCCCCGGCACACTGCCAGATACGGTCAAATAGGCCACCGCTTACGGTTAATTTCAACAGACAGCCGCTTGCCACAGGTAGCCGGTGATAATTGGTTGGCAGTCGGCTCAAACCACGCTAAAGCTGCGGTCTTGGCGTGGTTTTTTATTGGATAAGTTGGGGGGGATAAATACGGGATCATTGCGAGTGACATTATCTTGTTTAAATTCATCACGTTTTCGTGATTATCTTGTGTTATTGGCCGCGATGCTAATTATGGTGTGTTTATCGTCGATAATCGGTTGATGCTATTGGTGCGGCTGGAGTAGATCAGTTACACTAGCGCCTTTGTCAGCAACCAAAGAATTTAAAATGGACAGTTTATACCCTGCTATAAAGCATATTCACCTTACGTTTATTGCCCTCAGTGTACTGTTTTTTATTGTGCGTTTTGCGCTGCACTTAAAGCAGTCGCCTATTATGGATAAGAAGTTCGTTAAGATAGCCCCGCATGTTATCGACACTCTGCTGGTGCTGTCTGGTTTAACCCTGTGTTTTATCATCAAGCAATATCCTTTCCAAGATGCATGGCTGACCGAAAAAATCGGTGCGTTGTTGGCCTATATTTTCTTAGCGACCATTGCGCTCAAAGCCAATCGCAACAAGCTGTTTAAGGTGTTTGCCGCCCTCGGTGCTATCGCTTGGATCGCCTATGCAGGTAAGGTCGCCATGTTTAAACAAGCGATATTACTGAGTTAATGACACAGATGATCCTACAAGATGAGCTCTTGTTACCCGAGAGCGCGTTTGACATCACTCAGCACTTGGGTTTTTCCAATAAAAAGAGTGCTAATTGGGCTTGGCTTGAACTTGCTGGCTCAGTGCTGAGTCATTATGTGGTCGACCGTGAAGATAGATTGAATGCTCTGCTTAAGTGGTTTTATGGCGACTTAGGTTTTTGCGCTCGAGATGCCTATTTTAGTGTTGAAGCTGCCGATTTAGGCAGCTGCATACTCACTCGCCAGGGCAATAGTACGACCTTGGCCACCGTATTGATGTTACTGGCGAAACAGTTAGACCTAGTGCTTGAGCCCTTGCTGCTGCCCGGCAATACGGTGTTGTGCAGTCGAATCGATAGGCAGGTGCGTTATATCGACCCATTAACGGGTCAGTCACTGACCAAGCATCAGTTACATGTCTTGGTGCGTGGTGAGTTGGGTAATGGGGCGGCGTTTAAACCGCGTTACTTAAAGCCTGCAAGTTTAAAGCGGTTATTGTCGCGCATGATCCACGAGCTCAAAGCGGGAGCGATTTTATCGAACCAGTTTGAGAGTGCGATGGAGTGTTGCAACCTGTTATTGCAATGGCATAGCGATGATCTCAACCTCAATCGTGAGCGAGCCTTTATTGCACAGCAGTTAGGGTGTATCAGTGTTGCCGCCGCGGACTTACAGCATTTTGTCGACAATAGTCCGCATGATCCTGTGACTGAATTAGTTAAGCTGCAGATTAAAGAGTTAAGCGAAGATCTTGAGGTATACCATTAAAGAAAAGCTGAAGCCGTTATGGTTTCAGCTTTTTTATGCGGTTTAATGACGGCCATAAACGCCTTGTAGCGCTATGAGCCATTTTATGCTGGCCGGCTCGCAATCTTGTCAGTCTTATATTGAATCGCCTGCAGTAACAGGCTAAAAACGACTCACCATTTAATCAGCAATACCATCATTAATATTTACAATAGGCTTGCATCACAGGCCAAATAAATAACGTGCTTTGATAAGCCGAATAAAACAACAAATTGATATTAAAAATAAAACTAAAAATAGATGTGAATTAGGGGGAAATATGAGCGGTACCGCATTAGTGACCAATGATGCCACTGGGCTGGGATTATTAGCAGCCATTTTAGGCTTGGTGTTTTATACCAATAGCAGTTCTCATCCATTTTGGGTGAAATTTTATCGTTACATTCCGGCGTTGTTACTGTGTTACTTCCTGCCATCACTGCTTAATTCATTTAATATTGTCGATGGCGATACCTCTAAGCTCTATTATGTGGCTTCACGTTATTTACTACCAGCCTGCTTAGTATTATTGATCTTAAGCGTCGATTTAAAAGCGATCTTAGGCTTAGGCCCTAAGGCCATTGTGATGTTTCTCACCGGCACCGTTGGTATCGTGATTGGTGGGCCGATTGCATTGCTTATTATCTCCAGCATTAATCCTGAGATCTTAGGTGTTAGTGGCCCCGATGCAGTCTGGCGTGGCATGACCACCTTAGCCGGTAGCTGGATTGGCGGTGGCGCTAACCAAGCAGCGATGAAAGAGATCTATGAAGCGGGCGGTAACATCTTTTCAATTATGGTGACAGTGGATGTGATCGTAGCCAATATCTGGATGGCGGTACTGCTCTATATGGCCTCTAAAGCCAAGGAGATCGATGCTAAAACCGGCGCCGATACCCGTGCCATTGAAACCTTAAAACTCAAGGTTGAGAAGTACCATGCCGAACATTCACGTATTCCCAGCTTACGTGACTTGATGATGATAGTGGCGGTCGGTTTTGGTATTACCGGACTGGCGCACATGTTTGCCGATTTCCTCGGGCCTTTTTTCGAAGCCAACTATCCGTGGACACGTGATTACAGTCTAACGTCTAAATTTTTCTGGCTAATCGTCACTGTCACCACTATCGGTTTGGCGATGTCATTTAGCCCGGTGCGCCATTTAGAAGCCGCTGGCGCCTCTAAAGTGGCGTCGGCCTTTTTGTATATTCTGGTTGCCACCATTGGCTTGCATATGGATGTGTTTAAACTATTTGATCCGGCAAATCTTTGGTATTTCGCCATCGGTATTATCTGGATGTTAGTGCATGCCAGCTTTATGCTGCTGGTGGCTAAACTGATTAAGGCGCCGCTGTTTTATATGGCGGTGGGCAGTCAAGCCAATGTGGGCGGCGCAGCATCTGCGCCGGTTGTGGCGGCGGCATTCCACCCCGCATTAGCGCCCGTCGGTGTGTTATTGGCGGTGTTGGGCTATGCTGTAGGCACTTATATGGCATGGTTATGTGGCCAAATTTTACAGGCAGTTGCGCTATAATCGCCTGCTGCGATACCTATTTGAACAATGCTAAGGTGTGGCCTTAGCTTCTTAAGAGAGAAGTAACGATGAGTAATAAAACCATAAAGTTAGGTAGCATTGAGATTGCAAACGATAAGCCGTTTGTGTTGTTTGGCGGCATGAATGTGCTTGAATCGCGTGATTTAGCCATGCAGATCGCGGAAACCTATGCCGAAGTTACTCAAAAATTAGGGATCCCTTATGTGTTTAAGGCCTCATTCGATAAAGCCAACCGCTCTTCGGTGAACTCCTACCGTGGCCCAGGTATGGAAGAGGGGCTGAAGATTTTTCAAGAGATAAAATCGACCTTTAACTTGCCGTTAATCACCGACGTCCATGAAACTCATCAGTGTGCGCCAGTTGCCGAAGTGGTCGATGTGATTCAGTTGCCCGCGTTTTTAGCTCGCCAGACAGATCTGGTGGTAGCAATGGCCAAAACCGGTGCCATCATCAACGTTAAAAAACCGCAATTTTTAGCGCCACACGAGATGCGCCACATCATCACTAAGTTTAATGAAGCGGGTAACGATGAGATCATGCTGTGCGAGCGTGGCTCAAGCTTTGGTTACAATAACTTGGTGGTCGACATGTTGGGTATGGATGAGATGAAGCAATCGGGTTACCCAGTGATCTTCGATGCGACCCACGCCTTGCAGCGCCCGGGTGGCCGCAGCGACAGTGCCGGTGGGCGTCGTGCTCAAGCCACTGAGCTTGCCCGCAGTGGTATGGCATTAGGCTTAGCCGGTCTGTTTATTGAAGCGCATCCCGATCCAGATAACGCTAAATGTGACGGTCCATGTGCACTGCCACTGCACCAGCTGGAAAACTACCTCAAGCAGATGAAGGCGGTGGATGAACTGGTTAAATCATTCGAGCCTATCGATACCAGTAAATAATAACTTAACGTCACTTTATCAAGCCTCGCCATTGCGAGGCTTTTTTTTGACTATTTTTAAGGTTGGCTACAGTCTTATTCAGTATGGTGTTGAATATTCAGTGTAATACTTATACCTACCCCATGAATCAGCTGGCCATTTTGATGACTAATAATGCGCAGTTGGGGGGATACATTTTATCAGTAGGATAACTCGTTATGTTATTGATGCCTGGTATAAGCCCATTGGGTTATTCATAAATAGCTTATTGATTTAATTTGATGGGCGCGAATGCCACCTCAGGCGTTTAGCGCACGCTGAGTCTTTTTGAGCCAAGCCGATATGTATTAGGCTGGCTATAATGAACGCTGCAATGACAGACGATAATAACAAGTACGCTTAAGTACAAGGAGTGATGATGACAACAAACGCGCAGGCACCCGGTTTATTGGGGCGGGCACTGGATACCATAGAACGAGTGGGCAATAAATTGCCCGATCCTGCCATGTTATTCTTAATGTTACTGTTTGCGGTGTGGGGCCTATCGGCGCTGTTATCTGGGGTCAGTTTTGATGCTATCGACCCTCGTACCGATGCGCCCATCATAGTTACCAACCTATTGAGCGCCGAGGCGCTGACTCACTTTCTAACCTCCATGGTATCGACGTTTACCGCCTTTGCGCCTTTAGGTGTGGTGTTAGTGGCGATGTTGGGTGTGGGAGTGGCGGAGCATTCTGGCTACATCAATACTGCGTTAAAGCAGATGCTAAAGATAACGCCGGCTAAATTGTTAACTCCTGCAGTGGTTGTGGTGGGGATTATCTCCCATACCGCGACCGATGCGGGCTATGTGGTGGTGATTCCGCTGGCTGGGGTGATCTTTTTCACCGTTGGCCGCCATCCGCTGGCGGGGATCGCGGCAGCTTTTGCGGGTGTCTCTGGCGGCTTTTGTGCCAACGTTATTCCCTCGGGCATCGACCCATTACTGCAAAGTTTTACCCAATCGGCGGCGCAGATTGTCGATGCCGATATTCAAATTAATCCGCTGAATAACTGGTTTTTTGCCGCTTCATCGTGCATTCCGATCACCTTGATTATTTGGTATCTCACCGACAAAGTGTTGGAGCCGCGTCTTAATCGAACCCACAAGGTCAATCGCGACGCGGTAGATATTCCTGAGATGGAGCTGACAACGCCGAGCGAGCTTAAGGCTTTTCGTATCGCCAGCCTAACGATGCTGGTGGCGATTATTGGCTTTTTCTCGTTAACCCTGCCTGAAACCTCGACCTTGCGCGACGCTAACGGCTCACTCACCAGTTTTAGCGCCCCTTTGATGAAGTCGATCGTGCCATTGATTTTTATCTTCTTCATGTTGCCTGGGCTAGTGTATGGCTATCTCACTAAGACCTTTACTCAATCTGCCGATGTGGTGCAGGCGATGTCTAAATCGATGAGCGGCATGTCGCACTATATTGTGATGGCTTTTTTCTGCGCCCAGTTTGTCGCGGCGTTTTCAGCCTCTAATTTGGGGGCATTAATCGCGGTAGAGGGGGCTGGTGCACTCAAGGCGCTTAACTTGTCTGCCGAAGTCACCATTGTCGGCATGATAATACTGGTGGGCTTTGTTAACTTATTTGTCGGCTCATCGTCAGCCAAATGGGCACTGATTGGGCCGGTATTGGTGCCGATGTTAATGCAGCTCAATATTAGTCCAGATTTGTCGCAGGCAGCCTATCGTGTCGGTGACTCGAGCTCTAATATCATTACTCCCTTGATGCCCTATTTTCCCTTGGTGGTGGTCTATTGTCAGCGATATGTGCAAGGCATAGGCATCGGCACCTTAATCGCCATGATGTTGCCTTTTAGTGTGGCATTGATGTCGATTTGGAGTGCCTGGTTATTGCTGTATTGGTCACTTGGGTTACCACTGGGCTTAGGAGCCAGCTATACCTACTTTTAGTTCTAGACGCTTCACTCACCTGAGATTAGAACTACCACGTTGAGCAAAGAGTGACTGTGTAGCGAGCCAAGAGGATAAGAAAAACGCCATGATCAACATGGCGTTTTTTATTAGCTACGCAGGCTCTCAATCAGATAATTGAGGCTGGGGTTGTCCTCTAAGTTTGCGGTCGGAGTGACGTTAAACTTAGGGGCGATGAGCCAGTTACGCTGCACTAGCTCATCGAGTAAATCCAGATACTGCACGCTGGTTTTTCCCACCAAAAGATTGGTTAAGCTGCGGCTACTTGAGAGCTGCAACATCTGCAGAAAACCACTGAGGTAAAGATGGTCTTTGGTGAAACCGCCGCCGCGATAGACCCGCGCCGTCGTCACAAAAGCGTCACCAGGCTCCATACCCACCTCATCTACTAGGTAATTATGGGTGAGATAAAAATCTTGCTCTTTGAGCATAGATTCAACCGCCAATACGCGACAGGCGAGGGTATTGAGGCGTGAGTGTGCCATAAAGCCAGCCTTTAGTTCGGCCAAGATAGCCAAACCTTCCTGGGTATAGGTGGCGCCCGGTAATCCAAGGCGTAACACCTTTAAGGGCTGCTGTTTGGCATTTAAGGTGGTTGCCATGTGGACCCCCAGTTCATGCTGGATCAGCCGCTGCACCTCTGCATGGGAAAATGTCGCATGGCTGTTAACGGTCAGCTGTGGTGGCATTGAGCTCACCATGGCCCGCGCCACAATCGATGAGCTAAGGCTTACCTTGCACTGCATGTCCCATTGCTCAGCTTGTCGCTTCATGAGTTCGGTGGCGGTTTTGGCATCATATTGCTCACCTGCAACCTCAGCAATCTCTTTGGCATATAACAAGAACTTAGCATTGTTAATTGCATGCGAATCGGGGCGGCCATGGTAGCGTAGCGAATTATAAACAAAGCCTTCTTGGCCAACACTGGTCAGTAAGTCGACCTGTTCGCCGAGCTTGTTGACGATATCGCTGTACATCTGTTTGAGCGCAGGATCAGAGATATTGTCTATCGGTAATCGATACAACTTATATTTAAACTCGTTGGCATCGATAGGCAGCTGACGGTAGCGAAAGTTCGGCTTATAGCGGCTTGGCGCGCTAAAAAAGCGTTTGCGCTCAGCGACCAAGTTGGTCGGATTGACATACTTTAAGGTGTCGACCTTTTGCGCTAAGCGAAACAGGGCGGCATCGATGTCCAGTACTGCTGGCTCGATGGCACTGCTGAGCATGTCGGCGCTACGGGTTTTACTGCGTCGATTTAACTTGCGCTGAAAATAGGCACTGGTGGCACTGAAGGCGTTTTTAAGCCCTAACTTTAAGTCATCGAGCACGATAGGATAAACTTCGCCAGTGAGTTCATCCATAAACACTTTTTTGATCTCAGTGGGTAACACTAAGGTGCGGTCGAAGTGGGCATTGGTATGGGCAATAAGGTAGCCACGACCCTCAAAAATCGCGTTAATTTTGGCGTCAACTTCGATATTGGGTAGGGTGATCTGGTTAAGTTCACTCTGGAACTTTTTCACCACAGGTGCCCAACGCTCCATGTCGATTTGCGCGGTGCCGATATTGAATACCGGCACGGGTTTGTCGATGCGTTTGTAATTGTACGAGTGCAGGTCAAACACAATCACCATGCCAAACAAGGACTCTAGTTTGGAGATTAGTGCTTCATAGAGAAGATAAAAATCATTGTGTTTGGCTTGGCTGATCGCGCGCTGTTTGGCACTAAGCGGTTTACGCCATACCTGTTTTAACCAAGCTGATTTGTAATAGGTGCTTAAACTTTTGGGTCGATTCAGATCGTACTCAAAACGTGAGTCAGTACCCACTAACGTGATGGGTTGTGATGCAATCACCTCGTCGGTATAAGGGTCTTCCTCAAAATAGCGTTCCTCTGCGCTGAGCTGACCGAGTTTAATCAGCTCATGACGCAGAGTATGGCCCGCATGGATAGCGGTACACACTACAGGCAGGTATTCTTCAATTTTAATAAAACAACCTGACGATTCGAGTTGCCCCGAGAACGCTTCGCCACGCTTAATCAGGCCTAACATTTGCTCTAAACTATAGGTTTGCATCTTCTACCGCACGTCGATATGTACTCTTACGTTGCATCAATAAGTCTTTTGAATTGATGATGTTTTCGGCAAAATCGATCACCTGCTTTTGCAGTTTCACGCGGTTAAGCTTGTTAATACGGGTTATGCCACCTGGGCTTAACACGTTTACCTCGACCAATTTATTACCTATCACGTCTAGGCCGGTAAAGTAGAGACCATCGCGCACCAGTTTAGGGCCAATCGCGGCGCACAATTCGCGCTCTTCGCGGGTGATGGTGTGTTTGACGACGGTACCCCCGGCGTGCACGTTAGAGCGAAATTCACCGCTGGCGGGGACGCGTCTCATGGCACCAATCGGTTCGCCATTGAGCATTAAAATGCGTTTATCACCCTCTTCTGCACCTTCAATGTAATCTTGTAAGATCACATAGTTACTCTGATCATCCGTGCCAATATAAAAGTCGAGTAGCGAGCTAAAGTTTTGCCGTGCGCTTTTTTCAATGACGATAACCCCATGACCGCCAAAACCGTTTAAGGGTTTAAGGATCATCTTGTCACTGTCACTCTCTTCGAGTACACGTTGCAAGTAGTCGCGGTTTTTGGATACGTGGGTGGTAGGAATATAGCGACTCGCCGCACCACTCATGCTGGCGGTGTACAGTTTGTTGTTGGCAACCCTTAACCCTTCAAGATCGTTAATGATCAGGGTGTCACCTTTTACCGAGTCGAGAAAGTTTAACGCTAAGTTGTCCAGTGGTGGGTTAGCGCGCATAAAAATGCAGTCAAACCCAGCCATTGGCAGACGCGCCTTATGAAACTCAACTGAGCGATAAAAGCGCGGAATATTATCCGGAATTTTCATGCCCTTTTTGATGATTTGGCAAAACCCGTAGACGCTACTGTCTCGAATGGTTAAACCACTGGTGGTGGTTATGGCAACGGTGTGACCACGCTGAGCGCACTCATGAACTAGTCTTAGGGTGGTATCGGATTCAGCATCGATACGTTCCCACGGGTACATCAAAAAGCAAATGTGCATCTTAGTTAAGCAACCTCATCTTCCGGGTGTGATTCTACATAAGTGTATTGTTCAACACGCTGATTAACTGTGCTATTGAGCGTGTGAAACTTCTTTGGCTCTCGTGTGAGTTTTAGGTATTTCATCCACACATGTTCGAGCTTAGTATTGGCTTTATTGGGGTGTTTGAGCACCTTAATAAAATGTTTTTCCTCTGCAGTCTCAGGGTCTAATTGCCCGGCCTCGAAGGCTTGCATTGTGTCGCCGTATAGGCTTAACAACTCCGCTTCGGATAAGGTAAATTCTCCTGACTTGCTGAACCCTCTTGGAAAGTTTTTGTCATCAAAAAAACGCTTTTGACCAAAACGGAATGACTCTTCTGACATGGCAACCTCTAACTGTGATTTAAACGCTTTAACTACAGGGATATTCGATCGCGAAATTATGTTTTTTGGGGGCAAAAGAGAAACAAAACATTTTTGTCGTCACCATCAGGATTAGTTGTTATTCTCTCGGTCAAATCGATAGAGAGACCAAAATGGACGTCAAAGTATTTAAAACGTTTTTAGAAGTTGCGCAAACCCGCCATTTTGGCCGCGCCGCTGAGAACTTATATATTACCCAAGCTGCTGTTAGTGCTCGAATTAAGCAGCTAGAGTCTTTTTTTGATTCAGCACTTTTTATTCGAGACCGCAACAGCATTAAATTGACCTCGGCAGGCGAGCGTTTAGTCGGTTATGCCCATGTGATGGTCAATACCTTAGAGCAAGCCAAAAATGAGTTAGCCTTAACCAACAATAAAGCGCTGCAACTGACCATGGCGGGGACGCCTAACATTTGGGATGCCTATTTGCAGCACTGTTTAAGCAAGGTCACTGACGCCTTTGGTGGCTATGGTTTTATGGCACAGGCGCTTAGCCGTGAGCAGCTTAATCGCAACCTCATTGAGCGCACCTTAGATATGGCGTTTGCTTTTGACCCATTAAAATCAGACGAATTAGTCTGTAAACAGGTGGCCGATTTAGTGCTGGTACTGGTGTCGACGTCGCCATGTGTCCAAGAGCAGGCATTAGCGGATAAATATGTGTATGTGGATTGGGGCACACGTTTTGCCTCGGAGCACGCCGAGCGTCATCATTGTGCGGTGCCGCCGTATTTGCGTACCTCGACTGGGCGTATCGCGCTTGATTTTATTCTCGATAAAGCGGGCGCGGCTTATCTGCCGTTATCGATTGTTGAGCCTTTTTTGGCATCAAAGCAGCTGTATCGTGTTGCGGACGTCGAACCTTGGCATCGGCCTATTTATCTTTCTTATCGCAAAGATAGCAGCTCATTAGAGGCGATCACTAAAATCCAAGAGCTGGTAAAAGAGATTGATCCCCTGACGGCGTATTCGTTGCAACAGATAGGGCAAATGCGTTAACCCATATCAGCAACTTATCGTTTACCCTGGCGGCGTTTATAGGCAATCGCAATGCATAGCGCCGCGCCTCCCCAAGTGAGCGTTAATGCAAGACACATCATGATTAAGGCACTGTTACTCATGGTGGTTATCTCCTTTAGTCGATGATAGTGGGGGGAGCTTTTGCCACAGCCCCTGATGACGTGAGCGCTTACTGGCAAAATCGATCAAGAGCGCAAATAACAACATGGCCGCCACCAGTCCCCAGCCCAACAAAAGTTGGTCGACAATAGGGTAATCACCGTAGCCATTGATCAGGGTGTTATAGAGATTCTTAGCTAATATAGTGGCTAAAATGGCGGGGCTTATTACCTGTAAACAGATCTCTAACCAGCGCCCTACATGGAACTCAGAGCAATGATTAGCGTGGCGTCTCACCAAATTGACCTTTAACATCCAAGTGATAATCAGCAGCTCTACTAGGCAGCTCAATAACAGGGCGATGTTATTAATAAAGTAATCGACCAGATCCAGCAGTAGCAGTCCACCACTGGTGGCAAAGGCCATCGACACTAGATAACCGACAGCGCACACGATAATGGCCGCCGTTTTTCGTGGCAGATGAAACTTGTCGATGATCGCGCTGATAACCGCTTCTATGATAGAGATGTGTGAGCTTAATCCTGCGATAACTAAGGCCACAAAAAACAGCGGCCCAAGCAGTTGTGGCAGTGGCATCAAATTGATGGCCGTCGGGATGGTCACAAAGGCAAGTCCGATGCCTGAGCTGACCACTTCGGTCAAGGGCTTCATCTGCTGCTCAGCCATGTAACCGAGCACCCCGAAAATCAATATACCCGCCAAAATAGAGAAGCCACAATTGATCAGCACTGTCATAAAGGCATTATTGTTGATGTCGGCTTTGGTGGGCAGGTAGCTGGAGTAAGCTAGCATAATGGCAAAGCCGACGCTTAAGGTGAAAAATATCTGCCCATAAGCGGCGGACCAGACTTGAATATCCAATAAACGACTAAAATCTGGCTCAAACAAGTAGTTAAGACCCGATAGTGCGCCGGGTAACAACAGCACTCGGGTGATCAACACCAATACCATAATAAATAGCATTGGCATCATGATTTTACTCGCCCGCTCAATGCCGCCTTTAACCCCTGTGAACACCGCCATTGTCGTGATGGCCCAAGCTAAGCTCATGGCGGCGGCAATGCCCCACTGGAACTGACCTAAATTCGTTGGGGAGTTATTACCTAACTGTAGATACTGCTCAAAGAAGAAGGCGTTAGGATCATCCCCCCAACTCTGGCCGAAAGAGAAGCCCAAAAAAGAGATGGTCCAGCCGATAATGGCCACATAATAGACCGCGATGATGGCGGCAATAAACACCTGAAACCACCCTAACCACTCGAGGCGGAGCCCTAAGCTGGTGCCCAGCTGACTAAAGATACGCGGGGCGGTCTTTTTGAGTTTATGGCCTAGGCTGAATTCCATGATCATAAATGGGATGCCCGCGGTGAGCATGGCAAACAGATAGGGCACAAAGAAGGCGCCGCCGCCATTTTCGTAAGCCATATAGGGAAAGCGCCAAATATTACCTAGCCCAATGGCAGAACCCACTGCGGCTAAGATAAACCCCACCCTCGAATTCCATTGCTCTCGCTTCATCACTCACCTCGTGTCGGCTGGTCCGTTAATGCCTTAATTAACTGTAGCCGTTAATCCATGGATGAGTATGGAAAACACATTAAAACAAAGACAAGCAGTGAAGTGTGCAGCGTAAATTCGGTTAGCTCGAGCGCTGTTCAAGCGTCGTCAACTGCTGATAGATAGCCTGATTATGGGGCGTAGGGATACCATGAGCGGCTGCGCGATGGATAAGATAACCTGTTATGGCATCGATTTCGGTTGGTCGCCGATGGGCAATATCTTGATACATCGACGAGAAGTTATTGGCGGTTAAGTGAATAACGTCAAATACCCGCGCAATGAGGGGAGCTCTGGCAAGGGGCACTTGCTCAGCCTGAGCCACCAAGATCACCTCATCGAGCAGTCCTAAGATGGTGTGACGATATTCAGGGGCCGCCAATGCCCCATTGCGGCATTGATAAATAGCGGTTAAGGGATTTATAGCAATATTGACCGCCAATTTCTGCCATAGCATAGGAATAATGTCGTTACACCACTGGCTATTGGGAATGGCATTAAGTAGATAGGCTTTCGTCGTTTGCGTCAGCTCCTGGCCGCTAAACAAGCCAAGCTGAGTAAGGCCTGCACCGGTTTGACGCACCTGCCAGCGCTGCTGCTTTAACGCCCCTTGCGATGTGGTGCCAAGGCAGAGGGTTCGCCCGTTGAGATGGGGCGCAAGGTCTAGGTGTGGGCCCATGCCATTATGCAGCAATAACAGTTGGCACTCTCGATTAAGGCGCGGCAGCAGCGGTTTGAGAGTATCAATGACTTGATAGGCTTTGACGCAGACAATCAGTAGCGTGATGTGCTTTAAGTCAGCCTGCGCATCATCGCTGTTAGGGCTGATAACTTGAGCGGTGCGGGTTGATGAGACACCGTTTAGGTCGGTAAATTGCAGCAAGGTAGGCGTATTGTCGGCGCTAGCTTGTTGCCGGCCGATCAGCAGCGGCGCTTGTCCTACGCTGGCGAATTGATGAAACAGTAACTGACCGATAGCCCCAGCGCCGACAATAGCAATGTTGGGCTGGCAGTGGACAGGCTGGCTTTGCGGCGTGATTTGAGGGCTCGTCATTCGCTCAACTTTGCTGTAACGCACTGGCTTTAAGGTAACGCCGATACAACCACAAGCCGCAATAAAACAGCATGACGCCGAGCATGTCAGCGATAAAGTCGCCGAGTGAGGCGCTGCGATAAGGCAGGCGCGATTGCACCGCTTCGATAAAGCAGGCGTAAGCGGCGAGTATTGCAGCCAGACCATACCATTTAGGCTCAAAGGCCAAATGGGTGAGTAGGGCTAGGCAGAAAAAGCTGCCTAGATGGCCAATTTTATCTAGATTGGGGATCGCTTGCGAATAACTCGGGCGAGAAAAGACTAAATAACTGATCACCAGTAAGGCGATAAGTAGGGCGATTTTAAAAATGAGTTTTCTTGAGTTCACAGGTCACGATACATCAGCGAATTTTAGCAATCATAGGAAAATGTCACCCTAAAGTCATTAATAATTAAGTCTGAGTCGTTCGCGCTAGCGTTAACTTTTTTTGCCCCCACTGACTGCAAAAAGGTAAACTAGCGCCATTAGATTGAGCGGCGAGATGAGGAATAAACATGCCATCAATGGATATCGTATCGGAAGTGAATGAAGTTGAACTACGTAATGCGGTCGATAATACCCGTCGAGAGCTGAGCACTCGGTTTGATTTTCGCAACGTTGAAGCTGAAATTACCTACAAAGATCATCAGGTGACTTTGGCCTCAGAGTCAGATTTTCAATGCCAACAACTGCTCGATATGTTGCGTAACCAATTGAGTAAACGCAATGTCGATCCGGCTTCGATGGAGGTCGCCGATAAGGCGATCCACAGCGGTAAAACCTTTTCGCTTAAAGTGACCTTTAAAGAGGGCATCGAAAGCCTAGTGGCGAAAAAGCTGGTTAAACAGATTAAAGATAGCAAGCTTAAAGTGCAGGCAGCGATTCAGGGTGACTCGGTGCGAGTGACGGGTAAGAAGCGTGATGATTTACAGGCGGTAATGGCATTGGCCCGCGAATCGGATTTAGGCCAGCCATTCCAGTTTAATAACTTCCGTGACTAACATGCTGTCGCACCAGATGACATCTCATCGTGCGTAAGCGTATCAGGTCTAAGTACATCAGGTTTAAGCGCATCGACTGCGGCTTTAACTAAGCCCAACCTGCCCGCGATTATAAAAAGCCCCGCGTGAGTCATCACGTGGGGCTTTTTATGGCTGTAAGCCTAATATCGACCTTATCGAGCATGGATTACTGCAGGTTAGTGCTCTGCTTTCGCGGCCGCAGATTTTGGCTCTGTACTGGCTTGGGACGCACTTAAATCATCACTCGGATGGGGCGCGAATTTCTGCACCAACACAATTAAGCCCAATACGGGAAAACCAATAACACTGGCCGCAACAAAAAAGTTGATATAGCCGAAAGCGTCGATATAGGCTCCTGAAAATCCGGCAATAAACTTAGGGAATAACAACATAATTGATGACAGCAATGCATATTGTGTCGCGCTATAGCCGCTACTGGTCAAGCTAGAGAGGTAGGCAATAAAGGCCGCGGTGGCGATGCCCGCGCTGAAATTATCGATGGAGATCACCGCCGTTAACAGATTAACGTCATAACCTATCATCGCCTGATAGGCAAATAACAGGTTTGTGAGAGCGACCATCAAGGCGCCTAAAAATAATATCTTCATGGTGCCATAACGGGCCAGTAATACGCCACCCGCGCCCGCACCAACTAAGGTCATGATTAAGCCATAAACCTTACTGATGGCGGCGATTTCAGCCTTGGAAAACCCCATGTCGACATAGAACACATTCGCCATGATCCCCATGACGATATCTGAGATACGATAGCAGGAGATCAACAGTAAGATGAGCATGGCGCTGTAGCCATAGCGTTTGAAAAAGTCGATAAAGGGTAAAATACTGGCGGTATAAAACCATGAAAGTGCCGCAGCCACCACTCTATGATGACGCTTAGCGAGGGCAATGTTAAGCTCTGCTTCTTTAGCGTCAGCCTCTTTAGTTTCCACCAGGGGCTCTTTACTCATTAAGGTGGTGATAATGCCGACAGACATCAGCGCGGCCATCACCAGATACGCGGTTTGCCATGAAGCAAGATCATAGGCTTCGCTACTGGGGCCGACCCATGCGGCGATGGTTAAGGCGCCAGCTGTAGCCACAATCATGGCGCTGCGGTAACCCACTTGGTAGGCGGCGGCCAGCGCAGCTTGCATTTTTACTGGTGCTGAGTCGATACGAAAGGCATCAATCACAATATCTTGCGTCGCTGAAGCAAAGGCCACCATAAGCGCAAAGAGTGCCAAGCGTTCCAGATCTTGTACCGGATCACTCTGGCTCATGCCCAAAATAGCGACCACTAATATTAACTGGGCAAACAGCATCCATCCGCGTCGTCGGCCGAGTAAGCGGGTAAAGAGGGGGAGTGAAAGGCGATCAACTAAGGGCGACCAAGTCCATTTAATGCCATAGGCTAAGGCTATCCAACTAAAATAACCGATGGCGGTTCTGTCGATACCAGCTTCACGTAGCCAGAAGGAAAGAGTGGAAAATACCAGCATTAAAGGCAAGCCGGCAGAAAAGCCTAACAACAGCAGAATTAACACCCGCTTGTGACAGTAAATAGAGAGGGCGTCTTTTACATGAGAAAGGGTCACAGACATACAACAGGTTTACAGTAAGGTGAACTTAGCTTAAACGCTACGGCGGCAAATAAAAAGCGAAAATCGGTCATAAAAAAGCTCAGCCTATACGGGCTGAGCTTTTTTAGACGTTATCATGATAAAGAGCAGGGCCTGTTACCGATACAGCCACTTGGACATTGGCCGCCAAGACTCAAGAAGTCACAGCATTCGTCTATTTGCTTGCGCAAAAATTGATTGCCGCGAATACTCCAGTCAGGCCATTTGTTGAAGGCATGTATTAGGTGCCAAAACACTTTCTCCATATCACTTTGCGCATCACCCTGATGATTGAACTGCTGCCATTCTTCAAGGGTGTCCCATAAATAAAGCTGGATCTCATTGAAATCGAGTTGATTATTCAAAAACGCTTTTCCATATAGAGCCAGCTGGGGCGCTTTATTATCGATGAACTCATTAGGGGTCACCGTTCGCCTCCTTGCTGCTACACCGAAGTAAGTATAGTCAGCCATTTTTTGTTATTGCAATTTTATCCATCTCATCAGCCGTCGGCGAAATATGCTGCTGTGGCGCTAGATTAGGATAACGCGATTCTGCTTGAGTATTGTGGCGCTAGGGGATATGCGCCACTTTGATTGGTCGACTTTGTGATGAGGCTAACGCTTATTTTTGTGGCCACTATTTGCGCGGCAACGACCTTTAACGCTAACGACTTTCGGGGCAACTATTCTCGCGGTAATAGCGTTGCCTTGGTTAAGATTATTGGCGTAACAGGCACATCGGGCCATCCGAGCTTGCTATTGATAGCCGTGGGTTGCTGCGCCATGGCTTCAAGCACCGCCAAGCCCTCGGTCACTTCACCAAATACGGCATAGCCCCAGCGACGTTTAGAGGGATCTAAGCGTTTGTTATCGGCCACGTTAAAATAAAACTGCGCCGTGGCCGAGTGCGGATCATTTTCCCGTGCCATGGCGATGGTGCCTAGGCTGTTACTCAAGCCGTTACCCGCTTCATTGACTATGGGGTTATCGGTCGGCTTTTCGTTAAATCTTGGGTCGAGTCCGCCACCTTGAACCACAAAGTCGGCAATCACCCGATGAAACAGGGTGTTGTCATAATGCCCTTTTACGACATAGGTGAGGAAGTTATCGACTGTGATAGGCGCGCGTTGACGGTCGAGCTCAACCACAATGTTGCCCATGCTGGTTTGCAGCTCTACCTTAGGGTAAAGGGTGTCAGCTTGTATATCGACCGCATGGGCCATGTTGCACAGCGACAGTAAAACCCATGCCAATATCCACTGTTTCATCTATTGCTCCTCGATGGGCTTATTGCTGAATAAACTGATTGAGTTCGGGATCGTTAATGATTTTGCCGGTTAAATCGCTCAATAGATCGTTGACGGCTAGCTCTAATGTGGCGAAGTCGGCGCTCAGCGGTCCCGATACCGTATTGCGCGCGGTATACCGCTTGGTGAATGTTTGGCTGCTATTTGTGGCAATAACGTTGATGATAATGTCATTGCTGGCTTCATAGCCAAACGTGGTCTCATTGACGTCGGTTAAGAGTTTCTCTAATTGCAGCTGCATATGGTTAGTGGCAGCAGGGTCAATTTGGTAACCGGCTTGGCTAAATCCTTGACGAAAGACCGCATCGAGCTGTTGACGCGGCGCTTCCGATGGGCTCACTAAACGTGCGGCATCACCATCATGATTGAATCGGGCGACAAAGTTGGCCGAGCGAGTATCGATCATTTTAATGGCAATCGGTTTGGCTGCCATCGTGTGGGCGCTGATGGCTGGCAGCTGTGGATTCAATGCCATGTGAGTGGGGGCGTTACTGGCACACCCAAACAAAATGCCTGCGGTGGCGATAAGTAAAGTTAAGCGTCGCATAGTGGTGATTTTTATAGTCAAAAGGTGGCATCAGCATACCAGAATCGGCCGTCGATTCCACTGTTAAGCACGCCCCCTTGAGGGGGCTGATGACGTGATATGTTACGTGTTTGTTGCTTTGGGCTGTTAACTTACCTTAGAAACCGTTAGAGTAAAAAATCGATAGCAAAAAACCGTGCTCAGCGCTGCCTAATCCCTTGCCATGTTATCCCGGCGCCTTGGGGGATTTGCTCAGTAGCAGCGCTTGTTTATGGTTAAACCTGAACAGTTAATGCGAGGTTCCAGTGACAGAGTTAATCTCCCCTGCGGCGCCAGAGAGCCTGATATTACCCTCAGGAGAAGTCCAGTTTGGCCACTTTGATGGTCCCGTTGACTCTTTGGGACTGGCGAACTTTGAGTACCGCAATAACATGGATAAGCTGGCAAGTCGCTGGGCGCGGCATTTTCATTTTAAGCAGTTTCAATTTGTGTCGCTCCTCACGCCCCGATATGTGATTGGTGTGGCGTTGGCCGATATTGGTTATGTGGGCAGCGCCTTTTGTTATCTGTACGATATTGCGGCCAATACACTGGTTGAAACCACTTGGCTCAAACCGTTCGCCAAGGGGATGTCGATGTCGCCATCGCCTCGTCAGGGTAAAGCGTGCATTGGCGGTCGCCGCGGCAGTATTACTTTTAATCTGGTCGATGGCTTATGGCAATTGAGCCTAGAGACGCCACAGATAAGCGCCGAGCTTGAGCTGCATCCTTTGGCGCTGAGCTTGCCAATGGCGATGTGCACCCCAACAGGCTATAACGGCTGGACCTATACCCAAAAGCACAACGGCTTGATCCCCAAAGGGCGACTGACCATTAAGCATGAGCCGCAGCCGCTTAACAATGCACTAGCAGGTTATGACTATTCTGCAGGCTATATGCGCCGCGAGACCAGTTGGCGCTGGGCGAGCATTAATGCTCGAGTGGGTGATACCATCATAGGGCTTAACTTAGCGGCAGGGGTTAATGAAACTGGCGCCACAGAAAATGTATTGTGGATTAACGGGGCGCGGCATCTATTGGGGCCTGTGCAATTTGATTTTTTACGCAACAGTGATCATATGAGCGATGACTGTTGGCGAATAACGTCACTTGATGGACGGGTGGATCTGCGTTTTAAGGCGCGTAATGGTCGTCAGGAAAAACTCAATTTATGGCTATTACAGAGTAATTTTCGCCAGTACATAGGTCACTTTGAAGGCGAGGTTATCGATGGTGAAGGCCAGCGGCATCATTTGCAGCAGGTGCTTGGTTTAACTGAAGATCATTTTGCGCGCTGGTAAGAGCCGATGTGCAGGTTGATTTTATTAACGATTGAGCGGGATAGAAAAGATGGATTTTGATTGGTTGATATCACACCCTGAAGTGTTGCTCTTGGCCTTAGCGCCGATTTTCTTTATCTGTCTCTTACTCGAGTGGCAGTTTGGCGCTCGGTTGGGCCGCTTGCCGGCGAATGCGGCTTACCATTGGCCCGAAGTGTTATGTAACTTTACCTTAGCGGCGCTGCATCAAGCCAGCGACATCCTTACTGGTTTGCTGGTGGCTCACGTCTATCTGTGGGTATTTGGTTGGCGCCTGTTTGATATTGAGATGGGCGTCGTCAGCTTTATTGCCCTTATCATCGCCCAAGACTTTTGCTATTACTGGTTTCACCGCGCCAGCCACAGAGTACGCTGGATGTGGGCGGCCCATGTGGCGCACCACAGCTCAGAGCATATGAATTTTAGTACGGCGTTTAGGCAGAGTTTAATGTACCCATTGGCAGGCATGTGGTTGTTTTGGCTACCGCTGGTTATTATGGGTTTCGATCCCAACTGGGTGGTTTTTGTGGTGCTATTGAACTTAGGTTTACAGTTTTTTGTTCACACTCAAGCGATTAAATCCCTTGGGCCGCTAGAGTGGATCTTTAATACCCCATCGCATCATCGAGTGCACCATGGTCGCAATGCGCAGTATATTGACAAAAACTATGCCGGCGTGTTGATCATTTGGGACCGACTGTTTGGCACTTATGTTAAAGAGGAGGAGACGGTGGAGTATGGCATCACTAAGCCAATTAATAGCGTTAATCCTTTGGTGGTCACCTTTGCTGAGTGGCGCGATATGTTGGCTGAGGCCTTCGCTAAAGGGCTTAGGCTGAGGCAGCGTTTAAGGGTGTTATTTGCGCCGCCAAGCACTGTGGCGCAAACCACAGCGATGCCCATGGCTGCGAGTACAGAGCCTGATGCGGCGCAGGCAAATAAGGCGCGTTAATCGGTTGATTTAGATTTATTAACCTGTTTTTTGGCTTGTAAAATCACAAATTTGCCGTTGGATGCCACTGTGGCGCAGTTTTTAAAGATGCGCTGCAGTTTAACGTGGTAGGCCAAATGACGATTACCCACCACATGCAAGATCCCACCATCGGCGAGTCGCCTAAAGGCATCTAAAAACATCTGCCAAGCAATATGATCAGTGATGGCTTCGCCTTGGTGGAACGGCGGATTACATAAGACTAAATCGGGCTGAACCTCATCGCCCAAATGGGTTAAGCAGTCATCCCAATGGAAGCAGGCTTGCTCGCCCTCAAGGTCTGGATTATCCAGTTGATTGAGCTGCCAGTTATTGCGGGCTGAGGCGATGGCCATCTCTGAGTCATCGACAAAATGCAGCCGGGCATTAGGAAACAACTGTTTGGCTCTGAGTCCCAATATCCCGTTACCACAGCCTAAATCGACAATGGACTTAAAATCGCCTTGGGGCATATTGTCTAACATGATCCGTGCGCCAATATCGAGTTTGTTGGCGGCAAAGACATTGCTTAAATTGCTGATCATTAATTGATATTTAGGCACATTCCAGCGGATCTCCGATGGCAGCGGGCGGGCGATGCCGTCTGATATACAGGTGATAACGCGGGTCTTTTTCCAGGTGAGGCTGGCCGTCGCTGGGCCTAAATGCTGCTTGAGTAGTTGCAGCAGCGCCTTATTTATCGATTTGGCTTTGGCGCCAATATAGACTGTGGTGCCCTTGGCGAGCACCTGAGATAACCTGTCGAGTTGATGGGCCAAATAGTTAAGGTTTTTGGGTAATTTCATCAACACCAATTCAGGGCGCTGCGGTAATACATCGCGGCTATTACACCATTGAATATTATCGTCAGGCAGTTGGTTACGGCCAAGATTTTGTAAGGTGCCTAGCTGGCTGGTTTTCGCATCGGTTTCTACAAGCAATGGCCAAGCGCTATTTTGGTGAGTCAGGGCGCAGGCTAAGGCGCCAAAATTATCATTAATAATGGCAGTGCGACATGCAGTTTGCTGTTGCTCAGTTAAGTGTTTAATCAAGTGCTCATCGGCGGCGTCCCAGGCCTGCAGGTTAGATTCCTGCTTGGCGGGATAACGATAAAGTTCAAGTTCGATATCGGCGACGGAGAATTGAGTTGTCATGACTGCACTGCTACGTTGAATTTGGGGGCGCGATTATCGCAGATTTCCCCCATCAGGTATAGTTAAGCGAGTGAGCCCTAATACCTAAAATTTAAAGGTTAAGGCATAAGACGCCTCGCTTACTGTTGTTAAGGCGTTGGTCAATTTGAGTACTAACCAAGTGTGGAGCTTGCCCCATGTTAATATCCGTTTTCTACTGGCGATAATGAGAGTTAACGATAATGATTAAAGAAGCCAGAGTGTATCAACCGAGTCTGGATTTAGAGGAGCAAGCCCAAGGGGCCAATATCAGTGCGCCTTTTACCTTAGTTGAAGGGTATCTTTCAATGGCGCAGCAACAGGCATTGTGGCAAGAGTCGATGGATTACCCTTTTAACCGTCCCCATATCTACGTTTTTGGTAAACAGCATGCGATTCCGCGCAGTCAGGTATGGTTTGGTGACAAAGGGTGTGATTATCGTTATTCGGGATTATTTATCGAGGCATTGCCTTGGCCTAAATATGCTCAGCGTTTGCAGGCAAAGCTCGCTCGAGAGTGGCGGCTAACCAGTAACGGCGTGCTGGTTAATCGTTATCAAGATGGACAAGAGTCTATGGGGTGGCACAGCGATGATGAGCCTGAAATAGCGCCTCAAAGCGATATTGCTTCGGTCACCTTGGGGGCGAGTCGAGATTTTTTACTGCGCCATAAACAGACAAAGCAGAAGATAAGTTTAAGCTTGCACAGTGGCGATCTGCTGATCATGCACTGGCCGATGCAAGCGTATTGGCAGCACTGTCTGCCTAAACGGCTTGGGGTTAAACAAACGCGGGTTAATTACACTTTTAGGCAATTAACGCCTCATTTTCACCAATGCTAAACGCCGATAGTTTGGCGCTGGTTATGACAGGCGCGGCCTATTGCGCAGAGACCACACTCGTTTATATGACAATAGTGGGCAGAGCTTATCACTGACTTTTGTTAGCCAGCTCTCACTTCGACATAAGTGAATGTTTTATGCTCAGTAAGCTATGGGAGCATTTATTGGAGCCAGCGATGCAAAAAATGATGATTACAACCGTTGTGGGCAGTGTTACCCCTGGGGTGATAAAAGCCTTAGCCGATACCACACGCGCTGTAGGCGGCGAATGGGTCACCAGTAAGGTGATTAAGCTCGATAGCCAGTTTGCTGCCCTGTTGAAAGTGGCAATCGCAGTAGATGCAATCGCTGAACTACAACAAGCGTTTGCACAAAAATTTCCACAGTTACTGTTTAACTATAGCGATCAAGCGTTGTCACCACCTCAGCATACGCGCATATTAAAATGCAATGTCGATTGTCGCGATCGCCCAGGATTGACCCGTGAAATTGTCGACCTCCTGTCCAATCTAAACCTAGAGATTGAGCATATGGAGTTTAATCGAGTCCATGTTTCGACAATTGGCCAAACGGTATTTTCATCTCAGCTAGCTATCATCGTGCCAGATGAGGTGAGTGATGCCAGTGTGGTTGAGTTATTGGAAGGTGTGTCAAAGGATGCCCGGGTGAGTTTGGGTTGATGGTTGACCTTTTGGCGTCAGCGCAGTAATCTGCCGCCATCATTTTTGTACTCAATTGAGACAATGGCTATGTCCGTCAAACAGATTATTATTGAAAAGCTTACCGCTGCATTATCTCCTGTTTATCTGGAAGTGATTAATGAAAGCGACAATCATCATGTGCCGCCCAATTCAGAAACTCACTTTAAGGTGATTATTGCCAGTGAGGCATTTGAAGGGCAGCGCTTGATAGGGCGTCACCGCAGTGTCAACCAAGCCTTAGCGGATGAATTTGCCAATGGCTTGCACGCCTTGTCTATGCATACTTTTACACCGAGCGAGTGGCAGGCCGAAGCAGAAATACCTAATTCTCCTAAATGCCGCGGTTAATAACCGAGCCCACATCGCATGACTCATTCATTAAAGCGCTTATCACTAAGCGCTTTTTTATTGGTAAATCACTTAAGCTTTATTACTCATCAATCTTCGCCGTATCTTGGTTGGTATAGAACGCAGGATCAATTTATCGCCGCACCGTATTTGTTTCTGGTGGAGAAGGTGCGCCATGGCGTTGGGTTAGCATGAGTGAGCTCGCCAAGTGGGGCAATCTTAGTTGCAGATACTTTACATCCGATTAACAGTGACGCATATTAAGTCCAGCGTAATACTGCGTGGGTGATGATTCCCCGCCACTTTAGTTGAGTTTTAGTTGCTGTATCAACCATTGGCAATAATGGTTGAGTCGCAAAAAGGAGATAAAAGCAATGCCGTTATTAGATAGTTTTACCGTCGATCATACTCGCATGCACGCCCCAGCGGTTCGAGTGGCTAAAACCATGAAAACCCCCAGTGGCGATGCGATCACGGTATTTGATTTACGCTTTTGTGTTCCGAATCAAGAGATCTTAAGTGAGCGCGGTATTCACACCCTAGAGCATCTGTTCGCGGGCTTTATGCGGGATCATCTCAATAGCGATAATGTTGAAATTATTGATATTTCGCCTATGGGATGCCGCACTGGTTTTTATATGAGTGTTATTGGTACGCCATCAGAATCTGTTGTGGCAGATTGCTGGTTAGCGGCGATGGAAGATGTACTTAAAGTTAAGCAACAGTCAGAGATCCCTGAGCTCAATGAATATCAATGTGGCACCTATGAGATGCATTCGCTAGATCAGGCCAAAGAGATCGCCCGCAATATTATTGCAGCAGGGGTTAATGTTAATAAAAATGATGACCTCAAACTCAGTGATGAGATCCTCAAGGGGCTCTAATTCACTCAAAGGGCTCCAATTCTACGTGGGGCCAATTAAACCGTGAACTTTAATAATAAAAGCAGCTCAGGCTGCTTTTATTTTGTATCTGTATTGGTGTGTTAATTGGATGTCATTGTTGCCATGCCAATGTCATGGTGGCTTGTCATAAAAGGCGTCTCGCTTTAATTAGCGTATGGTGAAGTTATCTCCACTTTTTACCTTAGTTAAGCTAATCACCGCTATTAAACTGCTGCTTTTTCAAGCTGAAGGTTGGCGAGTATCGCTAGACCTTAGTCTAATTTTTATGCAAACGATAACTTGGTGTTACTTAATTATTGAGCCAGAGTTTTACCTACTTTTTGATTCGCTCAAATGCTATAACCCTGCTAGGACAAGGGGCTAAATTAATTCGGCTTAATCTAATGATTAAAAAAACATAGAATTGTGATCAACTGCCCACAATAAAAATCCCGCTTTCCTTTTAAAACACCTGTATTTGCCATGGCGATAACTATTTATTTACGGTAAAATGCGCCCGACCAGCGTGATTGCGATCGCATTTCTGTAATAAATCTGCGCTAGCTCAATGAGATAGGATTTGCTTGAAGCTTCTCTCATTTAGCAGGAACGCGACGCATTATCTTTCCTTCATAACGTAGTGCTTGTGGATATGATTACAATAAAGAAAGGATTGGACCTACCTATAACAGGTGAACCAGAGCAAGTTATCCATAATGGCCCAGCCATTAAACATGTAGCTACTTTGGGTGAAGAGTATATTGGCTTACGTCCCACCATGAAGATTAAAGTGGGCGATAAAGTGCAAAAAGGTCAGGTGATTTTTGAAGACAAAAAGAATCCTGGCGTTAAATATACTGCTTTAGCCAGTGGCACAATTTCAGACATTAACCGGGGCGCTCAGCGTGTTCTACAGTCGGTCGTCATTGAAGTGGAAGGGGACGATAGCGTTGCCTTTGCTAAATATGATGCATCTGCTTTAGACTCTCTTGACCAGCAACTGGTGCGTGACAACTTGATTGAATCAGGTTTGTGGACCGCACTTCGCACTCGTCCCTTTAGCAAAGCGCCCGCCGTAGACTCTTCTGCCGCTGGTATCTTTGTCACCGCTATCGATACTCAACCTCTTGCTGCCGATCCTGTCGTTATCATTAACGAGCACAAGGAAGATTTTGCTAATGGCTTAAAAGTCTTAGCCAGATTGACCGAAGGAAAAGTATATCTGTGTAAAGCGCCTGGTGCTGATATTCCAGCTGCCAATGCACAGGTTGAAGAGTTTGCCGGTCCGCATCCTGCGGGTCTTGTCGGTACACATATACATTTTGTCTTACCAGCATCTGCAAAACGTACTGTTTGGCATATCGGCTACCAAGATGTGATCGCTATCGGTCAACTGTTCACAACGGGTGAGTTAAATACCCAGCGTGTGGTTGCTGTTGCCGGTCCTAAGGCGCTTAAGCCTAGATTGGTTCGCACCTTAGCGGGTGCATCGACGGTTGAGCTGACCGCAGGTGAAATGGCAGACGGCGATGTTCGTGTGATTGCAGGTTCCATTTTAAATGGTAAAACCGCTGCAGGCGCACATGCTTATATTGGTCGCTTCCATAATCAAGTATCACTACTTGAAGAAGGCAGACAGCAAGACTTTATCGGTTGGGCTATGCCTGGTGCTGATAAGTTCTCAATTACGCGTGCGTTTTTAGGTCATTTGTCACCTTCACGTCTGTTTAATATGACGACCAGCACAGGTGGTTCTGACCGTGCTATGGTGCCAATTGGTAACTATGAGCGTGTGATGCCTCTGGATATTCTTCCTACCATGCTATTACGTGACCTAGTGTCAAGTGATATCGATGGCGCCGCTGCATTAGGTGCGCTGGAGTTAGATGAAGAAGATTTGGCACTATGTACATTCGTATGTCCCGGTAAATATGACTATGCGTCATATCTGCGTGACTGTTTAGATACGATTGTGAGGGAAGGCTAATGGGCTTGAAACAGTTTTTCAAAAGTATTGAACCGCAGTTTGAAAAAGGCGGTAAATACGAAAAGTGGTACGCGCTGTTTGAAGCCGCGTACACAGTATTTTATACCCCAGGTCACGTAAACAAGGGTCGTACCCATGTGCGTGATAACCTCGACCTAAAGCGTATGATGATTACGGTTTGGGCTTGTGCATTTCCCGCCATGTTTGTGGGTATGTACAACGTGGGCCTGCAAGCGCAAGACGCCTTAGCCGCTGGCTTTGCGACGCCTGACGTTTGGCAAACCGCCTTGTTTGGGTTGTTTGGTACCGAGCTAACTGCCGACTCTGGTGTGGCCGCATTAATGTGGTACGGCGCCTGTTTCTTCCTGCCTATTTACGCGGTGACTTTTGCCGTGGGTGGTATATGGGAAGTGTTGTTTGCGACAGTTCGCGGCCATGAAGTTAACGAAGGTTTCTTTGTTACCTCAATCCTGTTCGCGCTCACCCTGCCAGCCACTATCCCACTGTGGATGGTTGCTTTAGGTATTACCTTTGGTGTGGTTGTGGCGAAAGAGATTTTCGGTGGTACTGGGCGTAACTTCTTAAACCCAGCCCTTGCCGGTCGTGCTTTCCTATTCTTTGCTTACCCGCTCAACATGTCAGGCGATACCACTTGGGTCGTTGCTGACGGTTACTCAGGTGCTACTGCACTGAGCCAAGCAGCGCAAGGTACCCTTGAGTATGGACTCACCCAAGACTGGTGGAACGCCTTCTTTGGTTTCATTCCAGGTTCAGTGGGCGAAGTGTCAACTCTCGCTATCTTGATTGGTGGCGCGGTTATCATTTATACCCGTATCGCTTCATGGCGCATTGTGGGCGGTGTACTTGCCGGTATGATCGCGGTATCGCTACTGCTTAACGCGATTGGCAGCGACACTAACCCTATGTTTGCTATGCCTTGGTACTGGCACTTGGTGTTAGGTGGCTTTGCGTTCGGTATGATGTTTATGGCGACAGACCCGGTTTCTGCGTCATTCACTAATAATGCCAAATGGGCTTACGGTATCCTTATCGGTGCTATGGCGGTGTTCATTCGTGTTATCAACCCTGCTTTCCCAGAAGGCATGATGTTGGCCATCTTGTTCGCGAACCTGTTTGCTCCATTATTTGACCATTTCGTGGTTCAGTCGAATATCAAGCGGAGGATTGCACGTGGCTAGTAATAAAGATTCGTTCGGTAGAACACTGTTTGTTGTTGTTGGATTATGTTTCATCTGCTCGGTATTTGTATCTACCGCTGCGGTACTGCTAAAACCGACGCAACAAGAAAACAAGCTGCTTGATAAGCAAAAGTACATTCTTGAAGCTGCTGGCCTGGTAAACACTAAGTCGGGTAACGTTGAGAAAGATCAAATCTTAGCCACTTACAATAAGTATGTTGAAGCTAAGCTGGTTGACCTTAAGTCGGGTGAGTGGGTTGAAGGCGATGCCAACACCTTTGACGCCGATAAAGCAGCGCGTAACCCTGAGACCTCATTTAAACCTAAAAATGATATTGCATCGGTTAAAAATGTGGCTAACACCGGCGTAGTTTACTTGGTTAACAACGACCAAGGTGAGCTGCAAACCGTGATCATTCCGATTAAAGGTTATGGTTTGTGGTCAACGATGTACGCTTTCTTGGCGGTCGAGTCTGATCTCAATACCGTACGCAGTTTAGTCTATTACGACTTTACTGGATCAGGTGAAACCCCTGGCCTGGGTGGCGAAGTGCAAAACCCGCAGTGGATTGCTAAGTGGGAAGGTAAAAAACTTTATGACGAGCAGGGCGACCTGGCGATTAAAGTGACCAAAAACCCAGCTATTGCAAACTCGGTACACGGTGTTGACGCGCTATCGGGTGCGACCCTAACCAGTAATGGTGTGCAGTACTCACTCGAATTTTGGTTGGGTGAAGAAGGTTATGCTCGCTTTATTGAAAAGGCGCGCAACGGAGGGCTGAGCTAATGGCTAACGCTAAAGAACTTAAACAGGTTCTGACTGGACCTATTATTAGTAACAACCCGATTGCATTGCAAATCTTGGGTGTGTGTAGTGCTTTGGCTGTGACCAGTAAGATGGAAACAGCATTAGTGATGACTATCGCTCTGACTGCAGTAACGGCCTTGTCTAACTTGTTCATCTCTATGATCCGTAACCACATTCCAAGCAGTGTGCGTATTATCGTGCAGATGACGATTATTGCGTCCTTGGTTATTGTGGTTGACCAAGTGCTGCAAGCTTATGCCTATGACGTTGCTAAGCAGTTGTCGGTATTCGTAGGTTTGATTATTACCAACTGTATCGTAATGGGCCGCGCTGAAGCCTATGCGATGAAGACACCGCCAATGATGAGTTTCATGGATGGTATCGGTAATGGTTTAGGCTATGGTGCCATCCTGTTATCAGTCGGCTTCATTCGTGAGCTGTTTGGTAACGGTTCTCTATTTGGCGTTGAGATCTTAAGTAAGATTTCTGACGGTGGTTGGTATCAGCCAAACGGCTTGTTGTTGCTACCGCCGAGTGCGTTCTTCCTGATTGCTGCACTGATCTGGATTATCCGTACTATGAAGCCTGATCAAGTAGAAGCAAAAGGGTAAGCGCTATGGAACATTATATTAGTCTTTTAGTCCGTTCTGTTTTCATTGAAAACATGGCGTTATCCTTCTTCCTTGGTATGTGTACTTTCTTGGCGGTATCGAAGAAAGTCACCACCGCCATGGGCTTAGGTGTTGCCGTTATTGTGGTACTGGCGATTTCTGTACCCGTTAACCAAATTATCTATCAAGGGATCTTAGCCCCTGGTGCACTTGCTTGGGCAGGCGTTCCTGATGCTGACTTGAGCTTCTTGAAGTTCATCACCTTTATCGGTGTGATCGCCGCCTTAGTGCAAATCCTCGAGATGGCACTGGATAAGTACTTTCCACCACTATACAACGCGCTAGGCATCTTCTTACCGTTAATCACGGTAAACTGTGCGATTTTTGGTGCGGTGTCTTTCATGGTTGAGCGTGACTACAACTTGACCGAAAGTTTAGTGTTTGGTGTCGGTTCTGGTATCGGTTGGGCATTGGCACTTGTGTTGCTGGCCGGTATTCGCGAGAAGTTAAAGTATGCTGATGTACCTGATGGTCTACGTGGTTTAGGTATTACCTTTGCTACCGCGGGTTTAATGGCGTTAGGTTTTATGTCGTTCTCAGGTGTGTCTCTGTAAAGAGACACCTTAACGGCTTCAGATTTTGAACCTTAAAGGATAAGTTCATGGGTATTATTGAATCTACTCCAATCGACGTCTATCTCGGTGTGAGTATGTTTACTGCCATTGTACTAGTGTTGGTATTGGTTATTTTATTTGCCAAATCAAAATTAGTCCCAAGTGGTGATATCACAATTGGCATCAATGATGATGCTGGCAAAGCAATTAAAACCAGTGCTGGTGGCAAACTACTTGGCGCACTCGCTGAAAACGGTATCTTCGTTTCATCGGCTTGTGGTGGCGGTGGCTCTTGTGGTCAGTGTAAAGTGATTGTTAAGTCGGGTGGTGGCGATATTCTGCCAACAGAGCGCGACCATATCTCTAAAGGCGATGCCCGTAACGGCTGCCGTTTATCGTGTCAGGTAAACGTGAAAGCCGATATGGAGATCGAACTAGAAGAAGAGATCTTCGGTATTAAGAAGTGGGATTGTGAAGTTATCTCTAACGATAACAAAGCGACCTTCATTAAAGAGCTTAAGCTGCAAATTCCTGATGGCGAATCAGTGCCTTTCCGCGCTGGTGGTTATATTCAGATTGAAGCGCCTGCTCACCATGTAAAATATGCTGATTTTGATGTACCAGCAGAATATCGTGGTGATTGGGAACATTTTGGCTTCTTTAATCTTGAATCAAAAGTGGACGAAGAAACCATTCGTGCGTACTCCATGGCGAACTATCCTGAAGAGGAAGGTATCATCATGTTGAACGTGCGTATTGCTACGCCGCCTCCACGTAACTTGAGCTTGCCTTGCGGTAAGATGTCGTCGTACATCTGGAGCCTGAAAGCGGGCGATAAGGTAACTATTTCTGGTCCATTTGGTGAGTTCTTCGCTAAAGATACCGATGCAGAGATGGTCTTTATCGGTGGTGGTGCAGGTATGGCCCCAATGCGTTCACACATCTTTGACCAGCTCAAGCGTCTTAAGTCTAAGCGTAAGATCAGCTTCTGGTACGGTGCACGTTCTAAGCGTGAAATGTTCTATGTTGAAGATTTTGACGGCCTAGCAGCAGAGAACCCTAACTTTGTGTGGCATGTTGCCTTGTCAGATCCACAGCCAGAAGATAACTGGGATGGTTACACAGGTTTTATTCATAACGTCTTGTATGAAAACTACCTACGCGACCATGAAGCGCCTGAGGATTGTGAGTACTACATGTGTGGTCCTCCAATGATGAACGCGGCCGTTATCGGTATGCTAAAAGATTTGGGCGTTGAAGATGAAAACATCTTATTGGATGACTTCGGCGGTTAATCGCAGGTTCTTGTGATAATATCGAATCAGCATTATGTGATTTCACCCAGGGCGCTTAGGCGTGCTGTGGTGAAATCCATTGTTGTTAATCTGATTGATTATTAAGGAATACGGTCAATATGTTGAAGACCTTTATCAATAGGTTAGTCTTAATTGGGCTAGCCTTTTTTGTTTCTGCTTGTAACCAAGCGGCTCCCATGATCTCGCTATCAGGCCAAACCATGGGCACCACCTATCACATCAAGTTGGTCAGTGGTGAACAGGTGCCAAATGAGCAGCTTTTGCAGGCCGAAATTGAGCTGGCACTAGAAAAAGTCAACAACCAGATGTCGACCTATCGAAGTAACTCCGAACTGTCACGTTTTAATCAGATGGCATTGGCTAGCACTATCGAGGTGTCCTCTGATACTGCCCAAGTTATCCAAGCCGGGATCGATTTGTATGAGCTCACCGACGGGGCATTAGATATCACATTAGGGCCGCTGGTGAACTTGTGGGGCTTTGGTCCCGATAAGCGCCCCGTCAAAGTGCCTAGCGACGAGCTAATCGCCCAGACCAGAGCAAAAACAGGCATCGAGCATTTAAGTGTTGATGGGTTAAAGCTGCGTAAAGACAACCCAGATTTATATGTCGATTTATCTTCCATTGCTAAAGGCTTTGGAGTTGATAAGGTGGCTCACCTTTTGGCTAAATATCAGCCTAAAGGTTATTTGGTGGAGATTGGCGGAGAAGTCAGCCTATATGGCACTAAAGCCGATGGCAGTCCATGGCGTATAGCGATCGAGCAGCCCGATATTGATGAACGTCAAGTTCAGCAGGTGATAACACCCGGCAATATGGCGATGGCAACCTCAGGTGATTATCGTAATTACTACGAAGAAGACGGTCAACGCTTTACCCATATTATTGACCCTAGAACCGGTTATCCGGTGAATCATCGCCTCGCTTCTGTCACTGTGCTGCATAAGCAAAGTATGATAGCCGACGGCTACGCGACCGCTATGATGGTGATGGGCACTGAAGACTCATTAGCCTTGGCCCAAGAGCACCATCTTGCCATCATGCTAATAGAAAAACAGCCTGACGGTTTCAAGGTCTATTATAGTGATGCGTTTAAGCCCTTCGTTGGCTTGTGATATAATACAGACGCTGTCATGCATCTAGAGGTGTTTGGCAGAGTCACCCAATTGATTTTTGACGCATATTGCCTGCAGTGTAGGTGGTAAGCATTTGGAGTATATGATGGGCAATTTTTTAGCGGCGTTTGTGGTATTACTGCTTTTTTTCGTATTAATGTCGATAGGTTATATCGTCAAGCAAAAAGTAGTTGCGGGTAGCTGTGGTGGATTAGGTGCCTTAGGCATCGATAAAGCGTGCGATTGCGATGATCCGTGCGACAAGCGTAAAGCTAAAATGGCTGAAGAAGAGCGCAGCAACAAATTTAATCAAGACCGCATCATATAATCCCTTAATTTTATGTCACAAAGGCACCGATATCGGTGCCTTTTTTATTGTCCTCTCAATGTCGCATTCCCAGCGTATCACCGTTTGTTACTATCACTTTAGGCTATACTGTTATCCCATCACGGCCAAGGATCCCTTGGTGAATCTTGCTAAGCCCCCTCACAACATTGTATTCATTGGCGTGATCCAGTAGCTTGAGAGTGGTATTACAGATTATTGCCCTGCAGTGTAAGAGCATGAGGCTCATCGACACTGTCAGCGTTAGTAACGTGGTCAGATACTCACTATTTCTCATAGAACATAAGGATAATTGCTATGAAAGGTCATCCGAATGTCATTCGGCATCTCAATAAGATTTTGACATTTGAGCTCACCGCCATTAACCAATACTTTTTACATGCGCGTATGTATAAAAATTGGGGTTTAGAAGAGCTCAACGAAAAATGTTATAAAAAGTCGATACAGGACATGAAACATGCCGACAAGTTAATTGAGCGGGTATTGTTTCTCGAAGGGCTGCCTAACCTGCAGCAACTTGAAAAACTGCATATTGGCGAAAATCCACAAGAGATGCTGCAATGCGATAAAACCATGCTCGAAGCACAATTGAGTGAACTACGTAACGTGATAAGTCTCTGTGAGTCTGAGCAAGATTATGTCAGCCGTGAAATCCTAGAAGATCTACTCGAAGATGAAGAGGCCTATCTTGATTGGATTGAAGCGCAGCAAGACTTGATAAAGATGACAGGGATTCAGAACTATTTACAAGCGCAGATAGAGTCAGAGTAGGAGTTTAGGATGAAAGGTAATCAAGACGTTATTAATACACTTAATCAATTGCTTACTGGCGAATTGTCGGCGATGGATCAATATTTTGTACACGGGCTGATGTACGACGATTGGGGCTTAACTGAGCTACATGAGCGCATTTCCCATGAGTCAGACGATGAGCGTGAACATGCCAAAAAGTTGGTCGAGCGCATACTGTTTCTCGAGGGCACACCCGATGTAGCCAGCCGCGAAGCACTGCACATAGGTAAAGATCCGCAAGAGATGCTACAAAATGATCTTAACTATGAGTATCAAGTTGCCGATAACCTGCGTAAAGCCATCGCCTTATGTGAAGCCCACAAAGATTATGTCTCACGCGAATTGCTCGAGGTATTACTTGAGGAAACCGAGTCAGATCACATGTATTGGTTAGAGAAACAACTGGGTCTCATCGATAAAATTGGGCTGCAAAATTACCTGCAGTCTAAGATGTAAGGTTATAAGCTGTGGGCTGCAACTAAGGTAGTGCAAGTCGCGGTTATTTGAATTGCTCCAAGTTCACTTTGGTTGTTCTAATCATGGCGGATAAAAGTAGCCGATAGCTAAAACGTTAGATCTAAGCCACAGCATAATGCTGTGGTTTTTTGTTTACGCTTAAGGCGGTAGGGCCTTTAAGCCTACTGCTGTGGCAGGTTTAGGTGAGTTGGCATGGATAAGTGTTTGTGCACTGTTTAAATATACAGTATTCTTGCGGGTGGAGGTAATGCCCATTGAGAAAGATTATTCATGTGGACATGGACTGCTTTTATGCGGCAGTTGAAATGCGAGATTTTCCCGAGTTAAGAGACAAGCCGATAGCCGTGGGCGGGCGCAGCGATCGCCGCGGGGTGATCAGTACCTGTAATTATCAGGCTCGGCAATTTGGTGTACGCTCGGCTATGGCCTCAGCCTATGCCTTAAAGTTGTGTCCCGATTTAATTTTGGTGCCGGGTCGAATGGATGTGTATAAAGCGGTCTCCACTCAGATCCGCAGCGTCTTTAATCGCTATACCGAATTAGTCGAACCCTTATCGCTCGATGAAGCCTACCTCGATGTCACCGATTGCGATGCCCATAAAGGCTCTGCGACCTTAATTGCAGAAGCGATTAGGCAAGAGATATTTGACCTTACAGGTCTCACTGCATCGGCTGGGATAGCCCCAGTTAAGTTTTTAGCCAAAATTGCCTCCGATCTCAATAAACCCAATGGCCAATATGTGATCACCCCGGATGCCATAACCGAATTTGTTAAAACCTTACCCCTGATAAAGATCCCCGGAGTGGGAAAAGTCACTGCCGCCAAGTTAGCGCAGATGGGATTGAACACCTGTTTGGATGTGCAGCAGTGTTCTAAAACGGCGTTAATCGAGCGTTTCGGTAAGTTTGGTGGTGTCTTAGTCGAGCGAGCACAAGGGATCGATAATCGCAGTATTTCGCCTCATCGGGAACGAAAGTCGGTGGGAGTCGAAACTACGCTGGCCAAGGATATCTATACCTTGGAGCAGTGTGAATCGGTTATGCCGCAACTTATCCAAGAGTTAGGGGCACGCATTAGTCGCAGCGCGTCGGCGCGACGTATTCATAAGCAAGTGGTTAAACTTAAATTTGATGATTTTAAACAGACCACGATAGAGCATCGCAGCGATCAGGTGTCGGTTAAATTGTTTTATGACCTGTTATCGCAAGCGTTAGCACGCCAAGAGGGACGCGGCATCCGCTTGCTCGGTGTGTCGGTAGGGTTAGAGAGTGCTGCTGTCATCAGTGACAGTGAAGATGAATTTAATGCTGCACAGATGGATCTCGGGTTTTAGGGTTAGCCTTCAAATGAAGGTTTGTCATTTTTTCGTTTGGTTTAGTTGGTATTGGTTTAGAGTATTTGAAGGCGTACCTTCACTGTGGTCAATCGCCTGTCCGGCGGGTGCAGTGCATGGATGCGCAAATGTCGTGATCACATGGATGTGACAGAACGACCTTATGTGTAAACACTTCTGCTACACGGTGAGCTTGGCGACAGCCATATACTCGTGAACGAGAGACAAGGATGTCGAACTGGCTTTTAGATAGGGATATCGTTGTGAGCCATCCGTGGAGGCTCGACGATGGTATCCCTGCCATCAACGTCCGCAGCTGTATCTACACAGGGCTATTTCATCTCTTCGATTTGACTGCATTTGGTGTGAGTGGCGAGTAGAAAGCTAACTCAGTTTTGCCCCAAAGTGTGGTGGCCTTGAAGTGAAGGTATGGCATTTTTTTAAGTTTACTTGAGCAGCGTTATGCTGAATTTTCATTTATTGATGTGCTATGAAAACGCACCTTAATGGCAATTAATAGCCTGCCGCAGGCGTTATGTGCAAGCGCTCTTTTGGCTCGCTGTGAATATATCCCTATACGCTCCACGGCGGCATCCATGCCGCCAAGGGCCAAAACCGCGCCTACACCTATCTCTAACGCTTCTTCGATTGGACTTCATTTGATACGAATAATGAGTAAAAAGCTAACGTGCTTTTGCCCCAAAGTTTGCTGGCCTTGAAATGAAGGCTTGGCATTTTTGGGATTAGCTATAGTAGCGTTCGGCTACATCTTATTTGTTAAGTGTGTTTGAAGGTCGAACCTTCAATGTGAGTTAATTGCTTGCAGCAAGCTTATGTGCAAGCGCTCTTTTGGCTCGGTGAGTGAAGCATAGCTTCGTGCTTACGAACGAGAGGCATGGATGCCGAACTGGCTTTTAGGCATGGACGTTGTTCAAGCACGTCCGTGTGGGCTCTGCGAAATCATCCATGATTTCGAAGGCCAAAACCGCGCTTACACCTCTACCTAACGCCTCTTCGATTGGACTTCATTTGATACGACTAGTGAGTTAAAGGCTAAGAAGCTTTTGCCCCAAAGTTTGGTGGCCTTGAAATGAAGGCTTGGCATTTTTTTAAGTTTACTTGAGCAGCGTTATGCTGAATTTTCATTTATTGATGTGCTATGAAAACGCACCTTAATGGCAATTAATAGCCTGCCGCAGGCTTTATGTGCAAGCGCTCTTTTGGCTCGGTGAGTGAAGCATAGCTTCGTGCTTATGAACGAGAGACAGGGATTGTCGAACTGGCTTTTAGATAGGGATATCGTTGTGCGCCATCCCTATACGCTCCACGGCGGCATCTGACCTCCATGGATGGAGGGAATGCCAAAAAATGTAAGGAACATTTTTGGCCATGCCGCCAAGGGCCAAAACCGCGCTTACACCTATCTCTAACGCTTCTTCGATTGGACTTCATTTGATACGACTAGTGAGTTAAAGGCTAAGAAGCTTTTGCCCCTTTATCATTTAGAACAATTACTCATTCGAACTTTGTGTTTCTGTGTTTACCTTATATTAACTAATGCGGAAAGCAAAAGATAAGGCCCTAGTAACTTGTCTTGTAGTATGCCTTAAAGACTATCAAGAGGGCTTATGACCCCAGTATGATGGCCACCAATCACATGGGTATATATCTCGGTTGTTTTGACATCACTGTGTCCCAATAACTCTTGGATGGTACGAATATCATGCCCTTTGAGTAATAAAGATGTTGCAAATGAATGGCGGAAAGTATGGGCGGTAACGCGCTTATCTATACCACTGTTAGTGGTAGCTTGCCTTAATACTCGTGAAAAAGCCGTTGGATGAATATGGTGTCTGCACACGTAGTTGTCACTTGGGTGCATACAACGGCGGCTAGCAGGAAAGATATATTGCCAATGAAACTTAGAGGCGTTACTGCGGTATTTTCTGATGAGAGAGATGGGCAATGAAGCAAGTCCAAAGCCATCTGACAAATCCGTCTTGTGGAGCTTTTTTACCTGTTTTATTTGTGACTTTAGAGCATCAATCAATCCGTTAGGTAGCATACAAACTCGATCTTTTTGCCCTTTACCTCGGTACACAAAGATAGATTTAGTGGTTAGATCAATATCTTTTACCCTAAGTTTTAGGGCTTCCTTTAATCTTAGGCCTGAGCCAAATAGGATGGCACCAATTAAATAGTGGTAGCCTGACAAATTGCTGATGATCAGTTTTGCTTCTTCGTTAGACAATACCTGCGGTATTCGTTTAGGGGCTTTTGCATAGGGAAATTGTAACTCATTGGGCTCAACGTTTAACACATGGCGACAAGCAAATACAATGGCACATAGGGCCTGTTTCTGGGGGCTCGCCGACACTTCACACTCCACAGCTAAAAAGCAGAGAAATTGTTCAATCAAAGCGGGGGTTATATCAGCGCCATGACGAATATTGCAATGTCGAATGAAATAGCGGTTCCAATAGAGGTAGGATTTTTCTGTTTGATAGCTGTAATGGCGTACCCTGATCTCTGTCCGTATAGCCTCCAAAAATGTTAATTGCCCCATAACCGTTACCTCACTAGCGCACTGTATGTATATACAGTTATAGTTCAAGTTAAGATAATTACTATGAAAAAGATGCATAAATCGTTTGATTGGCGCATCGATAATACTAACTTTTAAACATTAACTCATTATTATCAATAGTTTGTAATATATATAAAAGTGCTATGCAGACCTCGTAAACACCTATGCATCTTTTTTATCTGCTAAATTGTCATATTTAACCTGTATTTTTTGTTAAAAAATATATTTACAACAAACACTTACAAGTGATATTTTGACGAAGAGACTTACAAGAAAGCAGGAGGTTATCCTGCTGCTAATCAATAAGCTGTTCTTGACCTGCGGTAGACGATTTTTAGCAAACAAGAAGTGATATTTCAGTCTAGCCGAAGGCATAGATAGAGCCAAACGCGATGGAAGAAACGCCTTATTTATGGTAGCTTGAAGGCCCTTGCTAAGGCTCGTAAAGCGAAGCTTTCAAAGAGACCTGCAAGAGTCTTCAAGTAAAGCAGCGATGCTTCCCTCACGCCGCAGGGGGCTCACATCAGCCCCAAGGGCATGGAATATGAACTCACGGATTGAGTAGCGATAACCTCCTCTCTCCGAAAGTAAAGAACAAGCCGTTACACGAGACCTTCGGCTCGTGAACTAGATCGTTAGCACTCTATCTTGAGGTAAGTATGAATAAAAAAGGAATTGTTGTTTCTCCTCCTTTTAAACCGATTTATACAGGTGGTATTTCGTGTGGTGGTGATATTGATCCAATTGAAATGAGGAAATATTTAACATATTGGGATGAGATAGATTATCCATCTAATATGTTGATTGATATTAGCTCACCTGATATTGAGTATCTTCTACAAGTTGGCGCCGTGAAAAGGACTCATATTATGTTTCAAGGAAGGGTAAGCTCTGGCAGAGGGGAATTCTTTATTAAAGCTCAGGAGGCAGCTTTTAGAAAGAATGATACTGAAGAACCTGGATGCTGGTCAATTGCTCAACTTTCAGATGTTCCCTTTTACACTGAACAAATAAATGGTCTTGGTGTTGAGGTTGAAATCTTTGATATGCTTCCAGTTCCGAGTGCTGATACTCCTTTGGCAGAAATCTTAGAGTTTAAAGAGAAAAGGCGAGATGAACTTACAGCATTTCGATGTCACATTGATGAAATAAATGAAAGTATCTTGAATTCTAAAGATATACCTAGAGCTAAAAACGCTCAAGTTTCTCGTTTAGAGCTAGCTTTAAAAGATATTGATAAATCTTTAAATGCTTCAGGTATTAAAAGAGTAACAACGCATTTAAGAAATGTTATTAACGAAGATTTCTCTGGTATTGCCGGTGCTGGTTTAGGGAGTGCAGGAATTTCTTCAATGATAGGTATGACACCTTTAGTCGCTGGTGTTGCTGGTGCAGGATTAGTATTTGGAGTTAAAAGTTTAATGATGCCCTCCAATCAATGCCCTACGGATTTAAGCTACATAAATAGTGTTCGAAGAAATTTTAGATAGAACAAGTGCTAACAAAGCCGTTAAACCATGGACACAAAACAGCAGGCTTGTGCTCCTTCGTCGCAAATTTTAGCCTGTTATTTTGTGCCGTTTACGGCAAGCGTTATACGTTTTACCGGAGAGTCAGTGGATAAGGTAGAGTTCACAAAAAGAATCAAAGAGGTTGTGTCCCAGTCAGCGATAGACAGCACAATTGATAACCTAAATGATCCTCCTGGTCGCAATCCCGATAATCGGTTACTTGCCCAATCTGCATGGTTCAAGTCACTGAATGCAAGTGATCGTGAAATGGTGGGAGAGATTATTTCTGAAGCCGTGCACGAATCTGTGTTTGGCTTTCTGTGCGTTCTAGATGGAGTTCGTTCGACATCAGCGGTTGGCACATCAAGCGACCTTAGTTTATCGCTCGGTGGTGTGCAATTAAACGAGAAGTCAGGTGAGTTATTGCATGACATCTACAAAAACGTATAACAAGGCAAGTCAGCAACGCACCTTCGGTGCTGGACTCGCTAACGCTCGCCGCTGCTTGCGGCGTTATGTTTTAAGGAGGAAATGTGTTCGATAGTTTAGGTAAATTTCTCAGTGCTTTAACAAGTGCTCTTCCAAAAATACTTCAACTATATCGAGATGGTAAGCATGAAGACAAGATTGTAGAGCTTTTTGAAAGCTACTTTATTCTTGGTGATTTAATTCAAACTGGTGATGAATTGCTCAATCTTTCTCGTGGTAGGCATAAAATTGTTTTCTCTGAACTGACAAAAAGTGAATTGGAAGAGCATTACTCAATTGTCCAAGCGAAATTATCAGTTCAGCTTCTAAGGCTTCAGCGCATAGGGGATATTTTCCTTTCTAATCCAACTATCGATTTATTGGATTGTGATCTTAAGTCTCAGTTGAATAATGCGATTGGTGGGAAAGAAAAGGGATTGTATTCTCTAGGAACGGGACTCTTTTTTAATCGAATTTTTGGGGCTTCAAAGAAAGAGAACGAAAATGAAGACGAACATATAAAACGAGTGACTAAGGAAAAATATGGTAATCCTCCCATTTTTAACTGCAATTAAAAATAGAAGTTAGGCAGCCATCAGTGGTGGCCTGCCGTTATTAGCTTTATGTGGTCTTTCATGATTGTAAAACCATAACCACTTAGTTGCATAGTCCTGCACCTCTTTAATTGATTCGAACAGGTACTTGCTGAGCCAACTGTACCGAATTGTTTTGTTATGTCGTTCGATATAAGCGTTTTGTTGTGGATTACCTGGTTGAATATATTCAATTCGAATATTCTGGCATTTAGCCCACGTTGTAAACTCAGTACTGATAAACTCAGGGCCGTTGTCACAGCGAATAACTGTTGGCTTAGCTCGATACTCAAATACCTGCTCTAGCGCTCTAATAACCCTTACAGCAGGAAGTGAAAATCCTGGTTCAATCACTAAAGCTTCACGCCGATAATCATCTATGACATTAAATAATCGGTAATTTCGACCATCTGATAACTGGTCATGCATAAAGTCGACAGACCATACTTGGTTAGGTTTTATCGGCTCTTTTAGTGGTTCCGGTGCATTTCGTTTGAGTCGACGTCTTGGACGAATACGCAGGTTCAGCGCTAGCTCACAGTAAATTCGGTACACTCGCTTATGATTCCATGGCTTGCCTTTTACATTACGTAAATAATCGAAGCACAGACCGAAGCCCCAATCACTTTCATCTTCGGTCAGCTTAATTAGCCAATTTGAAATCTGTGTATTTTCCGCCGATAATTTTGCTTGATAACGAAAGCATGTCTCACTGATAAAGAAAGCCGAGCAGGCCTTACTAATACTGATGTTGTGGTTAGCCACCGCAAACTGAGCGAGTTCTCTTCGCTCACAGGGCTTTACCACTTTTTTGCCATAGCTTCCTGAATGATTTCAGCTTTAAGACGCTCTTCTGCGTACATTTTTTTAAGTCGCCTATTTTCATCTTCTAGCTCTTTCATCCGAGCCATGAGTGATGCATCCATTCCCCCATATTTAGCACGCCATTTATAAAACGTTGCACTGCTCATACCGTGCTCTCGGCAAAGCTCAGGTGCGGGCGTACCAGCTTCAGCTTGCTTCAAAATCGTCATAATTTGACTATCCGTGTACCGCGACTTTTTCATATAGAACCTCCTGCGTTTAACTTACGAGAAAACTCTACTTTTAACAGCTGTTATTTTTCGGGGGGATTACCATGCCAAAGTAGTTAATCGAGCCTTGCCTTCTTGTTTTATAAGGAGTGACGCACTTTAAACAATTGATAACCCATACTGACGCCCCAATTTCGGTTTGTCAGTCGCCTCATCTTTTGTTTGAAAATATGCAATGGTAAGCCCCTAGAACAATAGACACTAGATAAAGAAAACGGATTGCACACCTTTTCTGATTATTACCATCCTAACTAGACTTCCGTGATCCGATTCTTCACTGCATAGTTAAGGATGGTCTTCATTATGGTTTGAGATACTTTTTCTAATCAGCATCAGTTAACTTAGACTGAATGCTCTAAGCCGTTTATGTCCAAAACCGAGTTAGCTTTTTAACTAGCTACTCGCACGAAATGAAGCAAAATCGAAGAGACAGAATAACCCAGTGTAGATGCGGCTGCGGACGTTGATGGCAGGGATGCCACCGTCGAGCCTCCACGGATGGATTCACGGCGTGTAGCAGCAGTATCTGCACACTCCCTGCCGGACAGGCGATTGATAACAGTGAAGATACAAATTTCAAAGACACTCTACCAACACTCACTCTTCCAAATGCAAAATCCAAAAATGCCAACACCTTCATTCGAAGGCCAAGATATTTTTGTCCAAAAACAACTTAACTTTTGATTGTCCGAGTGACACTAGTAAGGTCAAATCGAAGAGATTAAGAACTCGGGTGTAGGTGCGGCTGAGGCCTTCGATTTCAGGGATGAAATCGCAGAGCGCCCAAGGATGGCTCTTGTTTAACAAAAAGTCAGCGAGCCTCAGAAGTACCTGTACGAAAGGCATGCTGCAAGCAATTCAAATCAATAAAGGTTAACGCTAGCGTTCGTTAGGTAAACACCTATATCGTTGAATACCGCATAACAGCAACATTTTGTTTGCCGACAAAAAAGGCGCCTATGATGACTCATAGGCGCCTTTTTGATGAATCGCCGCTTAGGCTTTTGCTGGAATACGTTCGAGTACGGCTAGAAGCAGCTTCCAGTATTGATCGACGGTCTCAATCAATACCATCTCATCTGGGCTGTGAGGATAGCGGATGGTGGGGCCAATGGAGACCATATCCATCTCAGGGTAAGGCTTCTTAAACAAGCCACACTCAAGCCCGGCGTGGATCACCATAATGGTTGGCTCTTTATGGTAAATCGCTTCATAGGCAGTTGACTGAGACATCCATAGGCAGTTGACTGAGACATCCATCGTTAATGGCGCAGAAGTTAACCTCCGGCTATGCTTTGATTGAGCATTGAACAAGGAGGTTTTTATGCCACGCCCTCGCAGAACTCAAATAAGTATCGAAGACACACCCTATTATCATTGTTGTAGCCGCGTCGTTCGCCGTGCGTTCTTATGCGGAGAAGACCAATACACGGGTAAAAACTATGACCATCGCCGTGGCTGGGTTGAAGCCCAAATACTCAAGCTGTCAGAAGTGTTTGCCATTGATGTAGCGGCCTATTGTGTCATGAGCAATCATCTTCACCTAGTGCTTCATATCGATATCGAGACGGCTAATAACTGGTCAGATAGGCAAGTGGTTGAACAGTGGCATAAGTTGTTTACTGGTAATGACCTAACTCAACGCTTTGCCAAAGGTGAGCTAATTGAAGTGCATTACGTTAGCCAGTTAAAACACCTTATTGCCACATATCGTTCAAGGCTCAGTGATATCAGTTGGTTTATGCGCTGCCTCAATGAGCCCATCGCTAGGCAAGCCAACATGGAGGATAACTGCACAGGACATTTTTGGGAGGGGCGCTTTAAAAGCCAGGCCTTACTTGATGAAGCGGCACTGTTAGCTTGTATGGCGTATGTTGAGTTAAACCCTGTTAGAGCCAAGATGGCCAGTACTCCAGAGCACAGTGACTACACCAGTATCCAATTACGTGTTAATGCTGCACTGAAAGGTGAGCAGCCTAAGCATCTTTTGGCGTTTATTGGCAATGAGCGAGCACAACAACCGAAAGGCATAGCGTTCAGCTTTAAAGATTACCTTGAGTTGGTGGATGAAACCGGAAGAGTTATCCGAGAAGATAAACGAGGCGCTATTTCTAAAAGTGCTGAAAATATCTTACAAAGGCTTAATCTCCCCGCCGAAAACTGGCTAAAATTAACGACTGATTTTGGCAAACTTTTTAGAGGGCCTGTTGGCTCAGTGCAAGAGCTTGATGATTATTATACCCACCTAGAAAAACGACGAAGGCACTTTGCAAGCAGTTGTCAGCATCTGCAATTTAGCTAGTATTTAGTCGTCTCGCCCTTTTGCACTTGGCCTGTCACTCAGGTCAATTTGTGATGCCTTAAACTCTGCCTTTTTGTCTTTTTTCTATCAAATCCAACCTATCTGATGCTCCGCTCGCAGCCATCTCAATGCGTTTTCTCATTTATGATGCCTATCATGGGCAGCATAGGAGTAATCTGCAAATAATGGTGCTATGTTATTAATTAACTATGGGTGGCTCACTTCTTGTTCTATGGGTGGCTCACTTCTTGTTCTAAACGAAAATACTCTGCAAGACACGCGAGATAAAATCGACGGCGTTCTTAAAGACGTTTTGGAGAGTAATTTTCCTGATGAAATAAAAAACTACCTCGTTAGGGGACTTCAGAGAATTATTGTCGCGATTGATGAATACCGAATCTCTGGTGCCGCGCCGATCTTGGATGCCATGGAAGTTACGCTTGGCCACGCGTTCTTTGATGCCGAGTACCGACATGCGCTCACTAATACTGACATTGGCCGAACCATAGTTGACGTCCTGGCTTCAGTGGCTTCTTCCATTACTATTGCCGTCGGGTTACCTCAGCTTCCCGAGACATTTCAATTGTTACTGGGAAGCCACTGAAGTGGAAATCATATATAACAAGGCCAGGCACGCGACGCCCACTGCATTGCGGCTTCGCCTCCATTCCGTAGCCGCGCATGCTGGCTGGCGTTATGCCACTGTAAGTATATCTTCGACAACTTACTTGTTATTATTACCCTATGTTTTTTGTGAGTTACTTTGATCATGTTTGATATTTTTTCGTCTTCTCATGCTGAGCAGAGAGCAGTTTTGTTTGAAGGTAGTGAGGAGCTTTCAGTCAAAACTGCTAAGTTAATGTTAAGCCGTCTCCACACTGATTATTACAACGATACCGAAAGAGAAAGGGCTACATACGTATTAGCTAAGCTGGGATATTTAGAGTCAGGCTCTAAACGAGAAAGCAAAGAAAGTGAGAACTCTTTGTTAGACAAAGCGAATGAAACTATCCGTAAAGCTAACAACCGAATAAATGAACTGAAATCGTTACTTAGTAAGGCTGAGAGGGATATCGATTTTCTGACTCAGGAAAATACCAATTTGAGAAGTCAATTGCTTGAATCTAACTGCACCTTAACTGAACGCGATATTCTTGGGTATGAATCGTTACCCAGTAGCCAAGAACTTAGAAAGCGTTATAAAAGCCTAGCATCGATACATCATCCAGATAAAGGTGGAAGCAAACCTATGATGCAACGAATTAACGACTCATATGAGAAATTGAAGAACGAAGTGGCATAATCGGGTAGCCGGAGGTATCTAGCCTCCAGCCCCACACCACCCTGCATGCGGCTCCGCACACGACTAAATGGATTTAGGAGATAGGGCGAAGCAGGATGCCAGAGCCGAGGGCGGTTCATTTAGAACGCCTAACCTGTTTTCTGGTTCGGATAGTGAACCGCGATCCATCCATCTCTCAGTGAATACAATCCTGCTTTCTTAAGATCGTCATTACTAATGATAATGTGAATCGTATAATTTAGAGCCTAAGAACTAAACGATTTTTGTCCAAAACCTAGTTAGCTTTTTAACTAGCTACTCGCACGAAATGAAGCAAAATCGAAGAGACAGAATAACCCAGTGTAGATGCGGCTGCGGACGTTGATGGCAGGGATGCCATCGTCGAGCCTCCACGGATGGATTCACGGCGTGTAGCAGCAGTATCTACACACTCCCTGCCGGACAGGCGATTGATAACAGTGAAGATACAAATTTCAAAGACACTCTACCAACACTAACTCAGCCAAATGCAAAATCCAAAAATGCCAACACCTTCATTCGAAGGCCAACACACTTTTGTCCAACACTTTCTTACAGGGTCAAATCGAAGAGAGTGATAACTCGGTGTAGGTGCGGCTGAGGCCTTCGATTTCATGGATGAAATCGTAGAGCGCCTATGATGACTCATAGGCGCCTTTTTGATGTATCGCCGCTTAGGCTTTGGCTGGAATACGTTCGAGTACGGCTAGAAGCAGCTTCCAGTATTGATCGACGGTCTCAATCAATACCATCTCATCTGGGCTGTGAGGATAGCGGATGGTGGGGCCAATGGAGACCATATCCATCTCAGGGTAAGGCTTCTTAAACAAGCCACACTCAAGCCCGGCGTGGATCACCATAATGGTTGGCTCTTTATGGTAAATTGCCTCATAGGTGTCTTTGACAATCGCCATCACTGGGGAGCTGCTGTCTGGCTTCCAGCCGGGGTAAGCACCGCTAAACTCCACCTCTGCGCCCGCTAAGTTGCTCAGTGCTGTTAGGTTGCCTTCCACTTCTTTACGACCAGAATCGATAAGCGAGCGAATTAAACAAAGAATATTGACTGATTCTGCTTCGGTTGAGATCACGCCAACGTTTAACGAGGTTTCTGTTACGCCTGCTATCTCATCGCTCATGCGCATCACGCCATTAGGGCATGCATGCAGCAGATCGATAAGCGTTTGCTGCGCATCTTCACTCATTACCTGTTTCGCCGCTGGAGCCTCTTGCAGGGTTAACTGCATATCTGGGTCGGCAATGGCTAACTCTTGTCGAACGAGAGCGGTAAACTCTTGCATTAACTCATTTAGGCGCGCCACATTTTCACTGGGCAGCATAAAGCTGACGCTTGCCTCGCGGGGGATGGCATTACGCAGCGAGCCGCCAGTAAAGTTGGTCAGTTCAAGTGCTAACTCATCGGCGTGATTAAATAAAAAACGGGCCAGAAGCTTGTTGGCATTGCCGCGGCCTAAATGAATGTTAACACCTGAGTGCCCGCCTTTGAGACCTGAAATCGACAGAGTGTAGGTCGCGTTTGACGGCTCTGGCGCTTGCCATACCATAGGCACATTGATTTGAGCATCAACGCCACCGGCGCAGCCCATATAGATCTCACCCTCTTGCTCCGAGTCGGTGTTGATCAAGATCTCAGCATCAAGATAACCTGCTTCTAACCCAAATGCACCGGTCATGCCTGCTTCTTCATCTATGGTCAGTAGCACTTCTAATGGGCCGTGAGCAATATCATTGCTGCCCAGAATAGCCAAGGCCGACGCCATGCCGATACCGTTGTCTGAGCCTAAGGTTGTGCCTCTGGCTTTTACCCAATCACCATCGACATAAGCTTCGATAGGATCTTTTTCAAAGTCATGTTCTTTGTCGGCATTTTTTTGCGGCACCATATCGATATGGGCTTGCAGGGCGACGACTTTACGGTTTTCCATGCCTGGTGTGGCGGGTTTTTTAATGATCAGGTTGCCAACTTTATCTTCGATAACGCTGAGCTGCTGCTCTTTGGCCCACTGCTGAATAAACTGACTTAACGCTTGCTCATGCTTTGATGGGTGGGGAATGGCGCAGATCTGTTCAAACCACTGCCACAAGGCTTGAGGTTGCAATTGACTTAATGTGCTCACGGACAAACTCCTCTTTCATTCTTTAATATAGGTCTTTGAGGTCAAAATTGGCCACAGTCTATCATAGGGGGATTTTACTCGGGTTGATTAAAGTCGATTTTGCCTGTGATAACTGTCATACAAAGTTGCCAGATAGATTAACAATAGTTCTGATTTGACTTGGCTTTATCGCTACATAAAGTGAATAATACCACAACAATCTGACTACGATGATCCGCCGCAGAGCGGTATCGAGTTCACAAGCATAGGGAATGGATATGAATCCAATAACGTTTGTTGATGTACAAGATAATGATGCCATTTTTGAAGGTGCAGGCTGGGATGCACTTATCGTGGTAACGCCAAGTATCGATGCTATAGGTATCGACGAAATCAGTTTATTGGCGCGCCATGGCGCTAATGTCGATGCGCGAGTAGGGCTTAGTGCCACCTTATTATTTGCGCCCGGTTTGGCTGGCGGGCGTTTAATCGTCGCGCCAGTACTGGGTCATGACAAGGATGTTGAAGATGTGCGTATTTACGCCGACGCTGCCCGTCAAGGCATTGCGCTGGCTAAAGATGCTGGGGCTCGTAAGCCACTATTGATTATTTCACCGAGTAACGCCCACCAATATCGTCAATCACTTGCTGTTGCGGCTTTGGCTTGTGGCCAAGAGCTGTGGCAAGCATTAGAGCTGCGTGAAGCGGTAGCACTCACCGATGGTATCGACACTGTTGGTTTATTGGTTAGTGATGTGCAGGCCAAGGTACTTAATGCCATCGAAGCTGGGCGCCATCTTGCGCGAGATCTGTGCGGTACCGAGCCCGAGCGGATGTCGGCCCCCGCGTTTGCACAGTATTGCCTCGAGGCGTATCAAGATTCGGGCTTAAGCGTGAGCGTAATTGAAGACCGGGATGTGCTTGAGCGTGATTATCCTCTGCTGAGCGCCGTTGGGCGCTCCTCTTTTGCGGTATCGCGCCATCAACCTAGGGTAGTTAAGGTGGAATATTGTGCCGATGACGAGATCACCCGCAGTTACTTTTTTGCCGGTAAAGGGGTGGTGTACGACACTGGTGGCGCCGATATTAAGGTTGGTGGCGGCATGGCGGGCATGAGCCGTGATAAAGGCGGGGCCGCAGCGATTGCCGGGCTGATGAAAACCTTGGCCATACTCAAGCCAAAGGGAATACGCGTCGTTGCCGAGCTTGGATTGGTGCGCAATAGTATTGGTAGTGAAGCCTTTGTTACCGATGAGATCATCAGTAGCCATGCGGGCGTGCGCGTGCGCATCGGTAATACCGATGCCGAAGGACGTTTAGTCTTGGCCGATCTCTTGTCGCATTTACGTATCAAGGCTGCTAATGCGGTGGCGCCGCAGCTGTTTTCGGTCGCAACCCTAACAGGGCATGTGGTGCGCTGTTATGGCAATTATACTGCTGTAGTTGAAAATGCCGTGGCGCGTTCGCAGCGCGTGGCAGAGCAGATGCAAGAGGTGAGTGAAGCGTGGGCAGAGCCCATCGAGGTGTCTCGTTTGCGCCGTGAAGATTATAAGATGCTTATCGATCCCTCTGCGGCGGCCGATATTGTGTCATCCAATAATGCGCCTTCTTCGGTCACGGCTCGTGGTCATCAATACCCTGCTGCATTTTTACTTAAAGCTTCAGGATTAGAAGCCCACGGCTTAATGAGTGACAAACCGCTGGCTTATACCCATGTGGATATTGCAGGCAGTGCCATTGAAGGCTCGCCACTCTATGGTAAACCGACGGCGGCTCCTTTAGTGAGTCTGTTTCAGTATATGTGTGTCGATGAATAATGTGTTTGCGACAATGGCACTCGCGCTCACTTGATGTGGGCATCGATTAACGTAGAGTCGGGTAACTGGCGCAATAGCAGGGGAGCATTGAGCTGGTGTTTAGAATGAGCTTAGCATTTTTAATGCTAAGCCAGCTTATATGACGGAGGCAGGCTTAGGCTTGCCTCTTGTCGCTTTTAGTTCAAAAAATGCCGAAAAGTGTGATCCTAATGAGCCATCAAAGTTGCTTTGTTGTATTAAAACTACAAAAACAGCCTTTTTTACAAAAAAATGCCATAAAGGGTTGTAATAAAATTACGGTTTTAGCTATAATAGCCTCGTTGATTGGCACAGGCCATCCAACATAAGTCTATCCAGGATGGATAATTCTCCAAGGAATCGAGCGACAAGTTGACTCTGCGGTATATCGCCCTATTTGAGCGACTAATATCAAGTTTCATTTATTCAACTTTGTTAGGAGTTTTGACTATGTCTTATACAGGAATGCAATACGTTTATTGGCAGAATACTTGGTTTAACACTGATGCTCTGCGTGGCGGATTGTTTGCTATGTCCTTTAAGGGTTAACTACCCCTTTATCAATTGAACCTAGTTCACTTGATAGCAAGTAGTTGCATCATCCATCAACCTTACCCCAATATTGGGGAATTTTAGACTCAAGTTGCATATTGTTCATATTGACCCATGAATGATATGTCAGTGTCATCCGCTAGCGCGGTAACTCTTTTCCGTTAGGAACACTTGATACATGTCTTGCCTGCTCTTTGAGCAGGCTTTTTTTTGCCTAAAATTCAGTGTTCTGCATCTTGTTACTCTCTGATTGACTGTTATTGGGGCATTGTCGAGTATAATCGGCGCGCGATATCCCAGTGCTCTGGTGATATTACTAACCCCTACAATGACTTATTATTCAAGGAACCTTGTTCCATGTTAGAAAAATTATTCAAATTAAAAGCACATCAAACTAGTTTGAAGCAAGAAGTGGTGGCCGGATTAACCACTTTTTTAACCATGGCCTACATCATTTTCGTTAACCCTATGATGCTTGCTGATGCCGGCATGGATCACGGCGCAGTATTTGTGGCGACCTGTCTTGCGGCCGCCATTGGCTGTTTAATTATGGGGATAGTGGCTAATTACCCCATAGCATTAGCACCAGGCATGGGGCTCAATGCCTTTTTTACCTACACAGTTGTCGGTGAAATGGGTTATAGCTGGGAAACGGCACTAGGTGCAGTGTTTCTGTCTGGCGTCTGTTTTCTCGTGTTGTCTTTAGTCAAAATTCGCGAGTGGATTGTTAACAGTATTCCTATGTCGCTGCGTTTAGGTATTGCGGCGGGCATAGGCCTGTTTTTGGCGTTAATTGGGCTAAAGAGTGCCGGTATTGTTGTGGCGAACCCCGCGACCTTGGTCAGTATGGGGGATGTGACGGCATTTCCTGCTGTGATGGCGGTGCTGGGCTTTTTTATGATCATCGCCATGGTACATCGCGGCATGAAATCGGCCGTTATCGTCAGCATTCTGTCGATCACCGTGCTGGGGGTATTATTTGGCGATGTGCAATATAATGGCCTGATGGCGATGCCACCCTCTATTGCACCGACCTTTATGCAAATGGACCTCTCTAGTGTCCTAGAGATCAGCATGCTCTCGGTTGTGTTTGCCTTCTTGTTTGTCGATCTGTTCGATACCTCTGGCACCTTAGTGGCTGTTGCCCATCGTGGTGGGTTTCTGGATGATAAAGGCCGGTTGCCTAGATTGAACCGCGCGCTGACTGCCGACAGCACAGCGACCATTGCTGGTGCCATGTTAGGCACCTCAACAACCACAAGTTACATTGAAAGTACCGCAGGTGTCAGTGCCGGTGGCCGTACTGGACTCACCGCCGTGGTGGTTGGGGTAATGTTTTTATTATCGCTGTTTATCTCGCCGCTGGCCGGTATGGTGCCAGCCTATGCCACCGCAGGCACTTTGTTTTATGTGGCTATCTTAATGATGTCGGGCCTAATGCATGTTGATTGGGATGACTTAACCGAAGCGGCCCCAGTGGTGGTGGTATGCATCTTAATGCCGCTGACCTTCTCGATTGCAACGGGTATTGCCATGGGGTTTGTTGCCTATGCGGCGATTAAGCTACTGAGTGGTCGTTATAAAGATTTGAGCCTAGGCGTGGCGGTATTAGCCGTTCTATTTTTAGCTAAGTTTATCTACGGCTAATGCTGAATATTAATGGCGTGGGTGTTATTCATCGGCATTTAAGCACGCTATGGTGATAGGTTAACTAGTTTATTTACCGCAATGTCATTAAGGGTCATACGCAGTATGGCCCTTTTTATTGGGGCTGATTTACCCATGTCGATATAGCGCTAAACTTTTACCTTGTTCACTACCAATTTCGCAAGGGATTGGGTATAACCTTAACTTCGGTTTTTTCTTCCCTTATAAAAATGAACTTAAGTGAGATTGGTTACCGCCGTGTGGTGGTGAAATTGGGTACCAGTGTGCTGACATCTGGCTCTAGACAGTTAGATAAGGCGCATATGGTTGAGCTGGCACGCCAGATGGCAAGCTTAATGAAGTCTGGTGTTGAAGTGGTATTGTGTACTTCGGGTGCCATAGCCGCTGGGCGCGAACATTTAGGTTACCCCAGCCTGCCCGATACCGTGGCCAATAAGCAACTATTGGCCGCAGTGGGGCAAGGACAACTGATTCTGGCGTGGTCACAACTGTTTAGCATTTATGGGTTGCATGTCGGGCAGATGTTGCTGACCCGCGCCGATCTGCATGACAGAGAACGCTATCTCAATGCGAGAGACTCGCTTAATGCATTATTAGCCAATGGCATCATTCCTATCATTAATGAAAATGATGCGGTGGCGACCAACGAGATAAAAGTGGGCGATAACGATAATTTATCGGCTCGGGCGGCGCTATTGTGTGATGCCGACCTTCTGATTTTATTAACCGACCAAAAAGGGTTGTTCGATGCCGATCCTCGCGCTAATCCTGATGCCAAGTTGATTAAACAGGTGGTTAATATTGATGACAGTTTACGGCGGCTTGCTGGCGGAGCCGTATCTGGTTTAGGTACTGGCGGCATGGCGACCAAGTTGCAGGCTGCCGATATCGCGCGCCGCGCCGGTATTGAAGTGGTTATAGCATCAGGCCATAGACCAAGGGTCATCCAAGATGCGGTATGTAAAGAGGCGGTGGGTACGCACTTTACCGCGCTAGAAAACCCGCTTGAAAGCCGTAAGCAATGGATCTTAGCAGGACCTGCCACTAAAGGTAAATTAGTACTCGATAGTGGCGCGATTGTGGCTGTTACCCAAAAAGGTCGCAGCCTACTGTCAAAAGGTATTGTCAGCGTCAGTGGCCAATTTGAGCGTGGTGCGACCTTGCAGCTGGTGGACGAGTTGGGCCGCGAATATGCAAGGGGCATGACTCGTTACAGTGCTAAGGATCTGCTGGCCATTGCCGGCAAGCACTCTGATGAAATCGATTCTATCCTTGGCTACGATTATGGCGCTGCCGTTGTACACCGTAACGATATGGTGGTGCTGTAAAAGTACATAATATTAATCATTTCAGTAACAGCTGAGATAACTTTAGGAGTAAGGGTGTGATTGAACATCATCAAGCCTACTTGCAGACACTCGGTCAGCAAGCAAAGCAGGCAAGCTATGCACTGGCCAATCTCAGTGGTGAGCAGAAACAGCAGCTACTGAGCGCCATCGCGACCACGTTAACCGCCCGTAGCGACACCATTATCGCGGCCAATCAGCAAGACGTGGCTAACGCACGTGCCAGCGGCCTTAATGATGCGATGATCGACCGTTTGCTGCTTGATAAGGACCGGCTTAATAATGTCATAGCCGATATCGACAATGTGATACGCCTTGCCGATCCTGTCGGGACCGAGCTAGAAAGTCAGTTGCTCGATAACGGGCTGCGTTTGTCGCGTCGCCGCGTGCCATTAGGGGTGGTTGGGGTGATTTATGAGGCGCGCCCAAATGTCACCGTCGATATCGCAGTGTTGGCCCTAAAGACCGGCAATGCCGTTATCTTGCGTGGTGGTAAAGAGACATTGCTGTCAAATGTGGCACTCAGTGATGCGATTCGTGAGGCCATAACCGCGCAAGAGCTACCAGCCGATGCGGTGCAGTTGATCCAAAGCCCCGACCGTGCCTTAGTGACGGGACTGTTAAAGCTCGATAATTATATCGACATGATAGTGCCCCGTGGTGGCCAACATCTGCAGCGCTTATGCGCCGAGCAAGCGACTATCCCCGTGATATTGGGCGGGATAGGGATTTGCCACCTGTATGCAGACAAAGAGGTCGATATCGACAAGGCGATAGTCGTGATCGCCAACGCTAAGGTGCAGCGTCCTACCGTGTGTAATGCGCTCGATACCGCGCTAGTGCATCGAGACATCGCTGGCCAGTTGCTGCCTAAACTGTATCGTCAATTGGCCGATTTAGGCGTGAGCTTTTATGCCTGTCCGCAGGCCAAAACCTTGGCTGATGGTTTAGCTGTGGATATGCATGATGCCACTGAGGACAGCTATGCACAGGAGTGGTTAGCACTCACATTAGGCATTAAGGTGGTCGATGATATTGACGCCGCGATTGCCCATATTCGTCATTATTCCAGTGGTCATTCTGAGGGGATATTAACTGACAATATCCACGCCGCCGCCTACTTTGTTAATCAGGTCGATGCCTCTGCGGTATACGTCAATGCCAGCACGCGCTTTACCGATGGCGGTCAATTTGGGCTTGGTGCCGAAGTAGCGGTGTCGACGCAAAAATTGCATGCGCGGGGCCCGATGGGGCTTGAAGCCTTAACCACCTATAAGTGGATAGGGGTTGGGGATTATACCGCCCGTCGCTAATGGCGTTGACTTGAGTCAACGCCTGTAAAACTAACACGGCTTAAAGAGAAAGCAGCTATTCCCTAATGCTTTCTCTTTTTTATGTTTAAAGGTGTCTGTGCTGGGCTGTTGTTCAGTGCAGCCATTTTATTTTGTACGACAAAATAAAATGGCTTCCGAGCACCTAATCGCTAGTCTCAATTGGGGAAGGGCATCTTATAGCCCAATAGACTATAGCCCTGGAGATAGCGGGGCTTTGGGCGGACGCCGTTTTAGCTGTGGTAATAACTGCTGCAGTGCCAGTGCCGATAAAATTAACCCGAGGCCGATGAAGGTCGAGCGGGTAATGGTTTCTTGTAATATCCAAGCGATAAAGCCCACCGATAATACTGGTGTGATAAACACTAACGTGCTCATGCTGGCAGTGCGGTCGGCTTTTTTCAGGGCCACTAACCACAGAACAAAGGTCACACCCATCTCAAACAACCCCACATAAACCGCAGCGCCAAAGGCGTTGGCGTTCCAAGTGGGCAGCGATTCGGTCAGTAGCAATGTCACCACAATAAAAGGCAAGCCCATTAAAAAACTGAGTAGCAAGCTAACCACAGGGTCGCCACTGTCTTTGGTGTTGATTATCCAATAAAGACACCAAAGTACGGTGCTGGTCAGTGCGAGCATGACTCCAGCTGCGCTATCAAAGTGGATATCGGTAATATGACCATTGGTGGCGATAATAAACACCCCTAGATAGGCGATAAGCGCCGCGGTGAGATCGCTTTTGCGTAGCTTTTGTTTGAGTAGCGGCACCGATAATAACGGCAATAGAATGGCCCAAGTGTAATTGAGCGACAGCGCCTGCTGCGCCGGTAATAAGTCATAGGCCTTAAACAGCACCAAATAATAGAGAAACGGATTGAGCAGCCCACTTTGTAAATAAAACCAAGGGCGGCGAGCCCATTGGCGTTGAATTAGGTGAAATTTGCCCATAATTAGCAGGATGACAGTCAGTGCCACAATGGAGCTGGAGACGGCAATAAACACCAACTGCAATGGCGTAAAGTGGCTCAAGGCTAACTTAAATGCGGTGGCGACGGTGAACCAGAGTAATATGGCACCAATGGCATAGAAGTAGGCTTGATTAGATGATTTCACTGACTTATCTCGTTAACTGAAATGGCCATAGAGCATGGCTATTGTGGGCTGTTTGGATTACTAATTGTATACATTATACCTATAAGGCCGGTTATTGAACTGACTTTCAGCCAAAAAAATGTTCAATTAAGCTAATTTTTATATTTTTAACCCTTGTAATCATCTCAGGCGGCCCAATATAGGGTGTTAAGGAAAGATATTGGTTTGGATAGTAAGGCTTGAAAATCACGACGCCTATCCCCATATCTGAATCAGATGACAAATTTAGCATTCGTTAAAAGTTTTTATTGGAGGACTCCATGGGTAAAATTATTGGTATCGATTTAGGTACAACCAACTCTTGTGTTGCAGTATTAGATGGTGGCAAGGCTCGCGTAATTGAAAACGCAGAGGGCGATCGCACGACTCCTTCAATCATCGCTTACACAGGTGAAGAAGTATTAGTGGGTCAGCCAGCTAAGCGCCAAGCGGTAACAAACCCAAAGAACACCTTCTTTGCGATTAAGCGTCTTATTGGTCGTCGTTTTAAAGATGACGAAGTACAGCGCGATGTAGACATCATGCCATTTAAGATCATCGGTGCTGACAACGGTGATGCATGGGTTGAAGCGCACGGTAAAAAAATGGCGCCACCACAAGTGTCTGCAGAAATTCTGAAGAAGATGAAGAAAACTGCCGAAGACTTTTTAGGTGAGCCAGTAACAGAAGCGGTAATTACCGTTCCTGCATACTTTAACGATTCACAGCGTCAAGCGACTAAAGATGCTGGCCGTATCGCGGGTCTTGAAGTTAAACGTATTATTAACGAACCAACAGCTGCGGCATTGGCTTACGGTATCGATAAGAAGCAAGGCGATAACGTTGTTGCGGTATACGACTTAGGTGGTGGTACATTCGATATCTCTATCATCGAAATCGACAGCGTAGATGGCGAGCAAACATTCGAAGTACTGGCCACAAACGGTGACACTCACTTAGGTGGTGAAGATTTTGACAACCGTCTAATCAACTACCTAGCTGATGAGTTCAAGAAAGAGCAGTCAATCGATCTACGTAACGATCCGCTAGCAATGCAGCGTCTAAAAGAAGCTGCTGAAAAAGCGAAGATTGAACTTTCTAGCACCACACAGACTGAAGTTAACTTGCCTTATATCACGGCAGATGCGACAGGTCCTAAACACTTAGTGGTTAAGATCACTCGCGCTAAACTTGAGTCACTGGTTGAAGATTTGATTGCTCGTACACTTGAGCCTCTAAAAGTGGCTTTAGCTGACGCTGATCTAACAGTATCAGATGTAAACGAAGTGATTTTGGTTGGTGGTCAGACTCGTATGCCTAAAGTACGCGCAGAAGTTTCTGCCTTCTTTGGTAAAGAGATCCGCCAAGACGTTAACCCAGACGAAGCGGTAGCTATCGGTGCAGCAGTTCAAGCTGGTGTACTTTCTGGTGACGTAAAAGACGTACTATTGCTAGACGTTACACCACTTTCTCTTGGTATCGAAACCATGGGTAGTGTAATGACTAAGCTAATTGAGAAGAACACGACTATCCCAACTAAGGCGAGTCAAACCTTCTCTACAGCAGATGACAACCAAAGTGCGGTGACGATTCACGTACTTCAAGGTGAGCGTAAGCAGTCAAGTGCCAACAAGTCTCTAGGTCAATTTAACCTAGAAGGTATCGAGCCTGCACCACGCGGTATGCCACAAATTGAAGTGGCGTTCGATATCGATGCTGATGGTATCTTGCATGTGTCTGCGACTGACAAGAAGACAGGTAAAGCACAGGCTATCACTATTAAAGCCTCTTCTGGTCTAAGTGAAGAAGAAGTTGAAGCTATGGTTCGTGATGCTGAAGCACACGCAGACGAAGATGCTAAATTCGAAGCGCTTGTAACCGCCCGTAACCAAGCCGATGGCATGGTACATGCGACCAAGAAGCAGATCGAAGAAGCAGGTGATGCGCTACCAAGCGAAGACAAAGAGAAAATTGAAGCAGCGATGGCCGATGTTGATGCTGCAAGTAAAGGTAACGACAAAGAAGCTATCGAGAAAGCGACTCAAGCACTGATGGAAGCATCTGCTAAGTTGATGGAAATTGCTCAAGCTAAGGCACAAGCAGGCCAAGGCGAACAAGCTGAAAAATCAACTGATTCGTCTGCTGATGATGTTGTCGATGCTGAGTTCGAAGAAGTTAAAGACGACAAAAAATAATTCAGGTTTAGCCTAAATTATTTCCAGCGGGCGTTATGGGGAAACTCTAACGCCCGTTCGTACAACTCTAGCGCAGAAAGTATAAGACTATGTCAAAGCGAGATTATTACGAAGTATTAGGCGTAGGTCGTGACGCCAGCGAACGAGAGATTAAAAAGGCTTATAAGCGGCTAGCCATGAAGTTTCACCCAGATCGTAATCCGGGTGACAAAGAGGCAGAAACCCGCTTTAAAGAGGTAAAAGAAGCCTACGAAATCCTAACCGACAGCGATAAGAAAGCCGCCTATGATCAGTTTGGTCATGCGGGTGTCGATCCTAATCGTGGTGGTGGCGGATTCGGCGGCGGTGCCGATTTCGGTGATGTGTTCGGCGATGTGTTTGGCGATATCTTTGGTGGTGGCCGTCGTGGTGGTCAGCGTCAAGCAGCGCGCGGTAGTGACTTACGTTACAACCTCGAATTGTCGCTTGAAGAAGCGGTGAGAGGCTTAACCAAAGAGCTACGCATTCCAACCCTTGCAACATGTGATGCGTGTGATGGTAGCGGCGCGAAAAGAGGCTCATCGCCAACCACATGTGGCACCTGTCATGGCCAAGGCCAAGTGCAGATGCGCCAAGGTTTCTTTGCCGTACAGCAAGCCTGTCCAACGTGTCATGGCCGTGGCAAGATCATTAAAGATCCTTGCAACAAGTGTCATGGCGAAGGTCGCGTCGAGAAGAGTAAAACCCTGTCAGTTAAAATCCCCGCTGGGGTGGATACTGGCGATCGCATTCGTCTCTCTGGTGAAGGTGAAGCGGGCGAGTTTGGCGCACCAGCAGGTGACTTATATGTTCAAGTCACGGTGCGAGAACATGCTATTTTCGTGCGTGATGGCAACAACCTGTACTGTGAAGTGCCTATCTCATTTAGCACAGCAGCCCTGGGCGGTGAGATTGAAGTGCCTACCCTTGATGGTAAGGTGAGCCTTAAGATCCCAGCCGAGACACAAACAGGACGTATGTTCCGTTTACGCGGCAAAGGGGTGAAATCGGTTCGCAGCCATGCAGTGGGTGACCTACTGTGTAAAGTTGTGATGGAAACACCAGTCAACTTAAGCGACAAGCAAAAAGAGTTACTGCGTGATTTTGACAAAACACTGACGGGTTCGGCAAAGAAGCACAGCCCTAAAGCTGAAGGCTTTTTCGATGGTGTGAAAAAGTTCTTTCAAGACTTAAATAGCTAACGTCTGTAGTTGGCAACTAAAAAAACCTCGCATAGCGAGGTTTTTTTATGGCTTACTCTCGCTAATATATGCTGTAACGGCTCAACTTTACTCGGCATTATCATCAAACGATTAAGCCCATAGCCTCTAGCTCCTTTAGCCATGATATCTAGCCATAGTATCGAACCATGATATCGAGCCATTGCTGCGACGGAAGATTACTGTGATTAGGGCTAGTATTATGATGATAGAGTATCCGTTGCATAATGCGGCTATAGTCGCTGGCTGGTGAACCCTAAAGGAATTGATGATGAAACAAATGATAACAGTGGTAATACTAGTCATATTAGCTGGCTGCGCCACAAATCAGTCGCCCACAGGGCGATCGCAAACCTTGCTGTTTTCGGCGCAGCAGATGGATCAAATGGGCGCCGAATCATTTGAGCAGATGAAACAGCAACAAGCCTTAAGTAAAGATAAGCAACGTATCGCCTATGTTCGCTGCGTGGCAGATCGCATTACCGCGGTATTGCCTGCCGGGCAACCCAAATGGGAAGTCGTGCTATTTGAGTCTGAGCAGATAAACGCCTTTGCATTGCCTGGTGGCCATATTGGGGTGTACACCGGCTTGCTCAAAGTGGCGACGAATCAAGATCAGCTAGCTACCGTTATCGGTCATGAGGTGGCACATGTGCTAGCCAATCACAGTAATGAGCAAGTCTCTCGGGCGCAGATGACTGGGGTTGGCATGCAGCTGGCGAATGCGGCACTGGATGTCAGCGGGGTGGGCAATCGCGACCTTTATATGGCGGCGCTTGGCTTAGGTGCCCAAGTGGGCTTTGTATTGCCCTATGGTCGTGAGCAAGAAAGTGAGGCCGATATTATGGGCGTTGAGTTAATGGCTCGGGCGGGGTTCGATCCCAGCCAAAGTATCGAGCTATGGCAAAATATGGCCAAGGCGGGCGGCAGCCAAGGACCTGAGTTGCTCTCGACACATCCGTCTCACGGACGCCGTATTGCCGATTTACAACAGATGCAACCTAAGGTGATGCCCTTATATCAGGCAAGCCAAGCTAAGGTAAAAAATAGCTGTGACTAATTGGCTATTCGCGAGTTTTTTGTTGCATAGTATGGTAAAATCCGCCGCGAAATTAATTGAATAAATGAGAGTATTATCATTATGTCTGACAAGTTCACCACAATTGAACAGCATGCCAGCTACGGTGTCGGTCGCCAATTAGGCGAGCAATTAGCGGCAAACTCTTTTGAAGGTATTGATATTTCAGCTGTACAAGTTGGTCTATCTGATGCGTTTGACGGTAAAGAGAGTGCGGTTTCTATGCAAGATCTTCAAACTGCCTTCACTGAAATTAGTCAGCGTATTCAGAAGGTACAAGAAGCTGCAGCAGCAGCTGCGTCTGCTGAAGGTGATACTTTCCTTGCGCAAAACCAACAACGTGAAGGTGTCGTAACCCTAGAGTCTGGTCTGCAGTATGAGATCATTACCGAAGGTAATGGTGATAGGCCTGCTTATGATTCTACTGTTCGTACTCACTACCATGGTACTTTTATCGGTGGTGACGTATTTGACAGTTCAGTATTACGTGATCAACCTGCCGAGTTCCCTGTGTCTGGCGTGATTGCCGGTTGGACCGAAGCACTACAACTTATGCCTGTTGGGTCTAAGTGGAAGCTGTATGTTCCGCATCACCTAGCTTACGGCGAGCGTGGTGCTGGTGCATCAATCCCGCCATACTCGGCGTTAGTGTTCGAAGTTGAGTTGCTCGATATACTTTAATAAAAATAGCCTAAGCCATTGCTTAGGCTTTTTTTTGTATTGTATTTAAAGCGAGTTTTGTGGTCTATTGGACATAATAATAAACCGTAAAACAGCGCAATATAGATCGAAGGGAGAAGTAGATGACAGAGCAAGTAAGAGTCGCTATTACTGGTGGCAGCGGCCGAATGGGTCGAACTCTTATTGAATCGGCCAAACTGAGTAGCAATATCTTTTTAGGTGCTGCGATTGAGCGTGCTGGATCGACACTGATTGGTGTCGATGCTGGTGAGCTTGCTGGTGTCGGGGCGATGAATGTGGCGATCACCGATTCGCTCGATCAAGCTGTCGATGACTTTGATATTTTGATCGACTTCACTTCTCCTGAAGCCAGCGTGGTACATACCGATTGGTGTGCACGCAATGGCAAGGGTATCGTTATCGGTACCACAGGCTTTAACCATGCTCAAAAAGAACAGATTGCTGCATATGGCGAAACCACGCCTATCGTGATGGCGCCCAATATGTCTGTTGGGGTGAATTTGATGTGGCGTTTGTTGGAATTAGCCGCCGAGGTGATGGGCGACTATACCGATATCGAGATCATCGAAGGCCATCACAGACATAAAAAAGATGCACCATCGGGCACTGCGTTAAAAATGGGCGAGGTGATTGCTGAGGTGTTGGGCCGCGATCTTGAAAAATGTGCCGTTTATGGCCGCGAGGGCATAATGGAAGAGCGTTCGCGCGAGACCATAGGTTTCTCGACGATCCGTGCTGGCGATTTAGTCGGTGAGCACACGGCGATGTTTGCCGATATCGGTGAGCGTTTGGAGATCACCCATAAAGCATCCAGTAGAATGACCTTTGCTAATGGTGCAATGCGCGCCGCATTTTGGCTTGGCGATCAAGATCCGGGTCTTTATGACATGCAGCAGGTGTTAGGCCTGAAAGATTAGTATTTAATAAAAAACGCCCATATGGCGTTTTTTTTTGAAATAAAATACCCGCTACCTATAGACGAGTTGCTACTTGACCTATAGAATTGACGGAATTTGTCAAAATTTCGTATTTCAGCGGAAATTGGTATTTTAAAAGTAAAATAAAACCCTATTATACAATGGCTTGGCTCTTTTCGGAGGTCGCGTTGACAAAGTCTGCCTTACTCGTACTCGAAGATGGAACCGTATTCTCTGGCACTGCAATTGGTGCTGATGGACTGGCAGTAGGAGAAGTGGTTTTTAACACTTCAATGACTGGTTACCAAGAGATTCTTACTGATCCATCCTATTCTCGTCAAATTGTTACTTTAACCTACCCACACATTGGTAACACAGGAACCAATAGTGAAGATACCGAATCAGATGCTGTGCATGCATGCGGATTAGTCATTAGAGATTTACCGCTAATGGCCAGTAACTTCAGAAATCAGCAATCCCTCAGTGATTATCTTAAAGCCAATAATGTTGTCGGCATAGCTGATATTGATACGCGTAAACTGACGCGTATTTTAAGGGAAAAAGGCGCGCAGGCTGGCGCTATTGTCGTCGGTGATACGGATGAAGCTAAAGCCCTTGCTGCCGCTAAAGCCTTTCCCGGATTAAAAGGCATGGATTTAGCCAAAGAAGTGACCACTGACACGCAATATCAGTGGCGCAGTGGCAGTTGGCGCTTAGTCGGCGGTCTACCAGACGACACACCAAAAGCAGAACTAAAATTTAAAGTCGTTGCTTATGACTATGGTGTGAAGCGCAATATTTTACGTATGTTAGTTGACCGCGGTTGTGATGTGACAGTGGTTCCCGCCCAAACGCCTGCTAGCGAAGTGTTAGCGATGAATCCTGATGGGGTGTTTTTATCCAATGGTTCAGGCGATCCAGAGCCATGCGATTACGCCATTAGCGCGATTCAAGATATCTTAAAAACCGACGTTCCTGTATTTGGTATCTGCTTAGGGCATCAATTACTGGCACTAGCATCCGGTGCTAAAACCTTGAAGATGAAGTTTGGTCACCATGGTGCTAACCATCCAGTGAGCAACATCGAACTCGGCAACGTGATGATCACCAGCCAAAACCACGGTTTTGCTGCTGATGAAGCTAGCCTACCCGATAATATCAGAGTGACGCATAAGTCGTTATTTGATGGTTCGTTGCAAGGTATCCATCTTACCGATAAACCTGCCTTTAGCTTTCAGGGGCACCCTGAAGCGAGTCCAGGTCCACATGATGCGGCCCCCTTGTTTGATCACTTTATTGAGTTGATTGAACAATATCGTCACCACGCTAAGTAGTCCGGGAGAAGGTTTCAGCAATGCCAAAACGTACAGATATAAAAAGTATTCTAATCTTAGGTGCCGGCCCGATTGTGATTGGGCAAGCGTGTGAGTTCGATTACTCGGGCGCTCAGGCCTGTAAAGCACTTCGTGAAGAGGGTTACCGAGTTATTTTGGTTAACTCGAATCCTGCGACTATCATGACCGACCCTGAAATGGCCGATGCGACCTATATCGAGCCGATTCAGTGGGAAGTGGTGCGCAATATTATTGCCAAAGAGCGTCCAGACGCAATTTTGCCTACCATGGGTGGTCAAACCGCACTTAACTGTGCACTGCGCCTAGAAAGCGAAGGTGTACTGAGTGAATTTAATGTCGAGATGATTGGCGCGACAGCCGATGCTATCGACAAAGCGGAAGATCGCAGTCGCTTCGATAAGGCAATGAAGGCTATCGGTCTTGAATGTCCGCGTGCCGGTATCGCCCGTAGCATGGAGGACGCTTATGGCGTGCTCGATGAGGTCGGTTTCCCTTGTATTATTCGTCCCTCATTTACCATGGGGGGCAGCGGCGGCGGTATCGCTTATAACAAGGAAGAGTTCGAAGAGATCTGTTCGCAAGGACTAGACCTTTCACCAACCAATGAATTGCTTATCGATGAGTCGTTAATTGGCTGGAAAGAGTATGAAATGGAAGTGGTTCGTGACCGCAACGATAACTGTATTATCGTGTGTTCAATCGAAAACTTCGATCCGATGGGCGTGCATACGGGGGACTCTATTACAGTGGCTCCGGCGCAAACGTTAACGGATAAAGAGTATCAGTTGATGCGTAATGCATCACTTGCGGTACTGCGTGAAATTGGCGTTGAAACCGGTGGATCAAACGTGCAGTTTGGTATTAACCCCCTAGATGGCCGTATGGTGATCATCGAGATGAACCCTCGGGTGTCTCGCTCATCGGCATTGGCATCTAAAGCCACAGGTTTCCCCATTGCTAAAATCGCCGCAAAACTTGCCGTTGGTTTTACCCTAGATGAACTAAGCAACGACATTACTGGTGGCGCGACCCCTGCTTCATTTGAGCCTGCAATCGATTACGTTGTCACTAAAGTACCGCGCTTTAACTTCGAAAAATTTGCCGGTGCCAATGACCGTTTAACTACCCAGATGAAGTCTGTGGGTGAAGTGATGGCGATTGGCCGTACTTTCCAAGAGTCGCTGCAAAAAGCGCTGCGTGGATTGGAAGTGGGCGTCAATGGTTTAGACGCTATCATCGATATTCAAGAAAAGGATGCGTTGTCTCGTATTCGACACGAATTAAAAGAGCCTGGTGCAGACCGAATTTGGTATATTGGCGATGCGTTTCGCGCGGGACTGAGCTTAGAAGAGATTTTTAAGCTGACCAATATCGATCCTTGGTTCCTTATCCAAATTGAAGAGCTACTTAACTTAGAAACGCAAGTCAAAGACCTCGGTATGTCGGGCATGGATAAGGATTTCTTATACAAGCTCAAGCGTAAAGGTTTTGCCGATTCTCGCCTTGCCGTGCTGCTAGGTGTCAGTGAAGCCGAGATGCGCAAATTGCGCTACCGCCACGAGATCTATCCGGTGTACAAGCGCGTCGATACTTGTGCGGCTGAGTTCTCAACCGATACGGCCTACATGTACTCTACCTATGAGGAAGAGTGCGAGGCTAACCCGTCAGACCGTGAAAAAATCATGGTGATTGGCGGTGGTCCAAACCGTATTGGTCAAGGTATTGAGTTTGATTACTGTTGTGTTCACGCCGCTTTAGCACTGCGTGAAGACGGTTACGAAACCATTATGGTCAACTGTAACCCAGAGACGGTATCAACCGATTATGACACCTCCGACAGACTGTATTTCGAATCGATAACCCTTGAAGATGTGCTTGAAATTGTACGAATCGAAAAGCCCAAGGGCGTGATTGTACAGTACGGTGGTCAAACGCCACTTAAACTGGCTCGAGATTTAGAAGCCGCTGGCGTTCCTATTATTGGTACCAGCCCAGATGCCATCGACAGAGCCGAAGACCGCGAGCGTTTCCAGCAAGCGATTCAGCGTCTCGAGATGAAACAGCCTGAAAATGATACCGTAACCACGGTTGAAGGCGCGGTGATTTCCGCCGAGCGTATCGGCTATCCGCTCGTGGTACGTCCATCGTATGTACTGGGTGGGCGCGCAATGGAAATTGTCTATGACGAGCAGGATTTGCGTCGCTACTTTAATGAAGCGGTTAGCGTCTCTAATGCCTCGCCTGTGCTGCTGGACCGTTTCCTCGACAACGCGATTGAAGTGGATATCGACGCGATTTGCGACGGTGAAATCGTGGTGGTTGGTGCGATTATGGAGCATATCGAGCAAGCGGGAGTTCACTCTGGTGACTCGGGTTGTTCACTGCCACCATACACCCTAAGCCAAGCGATTCAAGCTGAAATGCGCGAGCAGGTTGGCAAGCTAGCAATGGAGCTGGGTGTGGTTGGCCTGATGAATGTGCAGTTTGCGGTGCAAGATAACAACATCTACATGATTGAGGTTAACCCTCGCGCAGCACGTACCGTGCCATTCGTCTCTAAGGCGACGGGTGTGCCGTTAGCTAAGATTGCCGCGCGCGTGATGGCGGGCCAATCGTTAACATCGCAAGGTTTTACTCAAGAAGTGATTCCGCCTTTCTACTCAGTGAAAGAAGTGGTATTGCCGTTCAATAAATTCCCAGGTGTTGATCCTCTGCTTGGCCCAGAAATGCGCTCAACAGGTGAGGTGATGGGCGTGGGTGATACGTTTGCCGAAGCCTACGCTAAAGCACAGCTTGGTGCGACATCTGAAGTGCCTAAGTCTGGTCGTGCGCTGTTGTCTGTGCGTAACAGTGACAAGAATCGTGTAGCCGATTTAGCGGCTAAGTTGATAGAACTTGGCTATGAAATTGATGCAACGCACGGTACTGCTGTGGTGCTGGGCGAGGCAGGGATCAACCCTCGCTTAGTTAATAAAGTGCACGAAGGTCGTCCTCATATTCTTGATCGCATCAAGAACGATGAATACACCTACATAGTGAACACCACCGAAGGTCGTCAAGCGATTGAAGACTCACGTCAACTTCGTCGGGGTGCATTGCGTTATAAGGTTAACTACACCACGACATTGAACGCGGCTTTTGCCACGTGCATGGCGCACGCTGCAGATGACCGTACCAATGTGACGTCGGTGCAAGAGTTGCACAAGCGTATTACTGGTTAAGGCGTTATTGAGCGTTAAAAAGGCCGCGATAGCGGCCTTTTTTATGGGGTTGATTTACAATGATGAGCCTTGTGGCGTCTTGCTGTTTAGTCATAGTTTGCCTACTATTCACGCTGTGCAGTCCTTGTTGTATGTCAAGCTAGGCGGAGTAAAAAACACCGTTCTTATGGGCTTACGGCTAACTGAGCGTGATTCAATAGCATCTAGTGGCATCACGGTATAGAATAGGGTCATTCCATGCGTTATTTTACTTAGTCAGTGGCCTAAACTTGGGTCAGGCTGGCTAGGATGCTTTTGTTTTTAAGGAGACGATCGTTCCTATGAATAAGGTTCCGATGACTGTAGTTGGCGCAGAACAACTACGTAAAGAGTTAGATTTTTTAAAGTTTGATAAGCGTCCTAAGATTGCTGAAGCGATCGGCATTGCCAGAGAGCTGGGTGATTTGAAAGAAAACGCTGAATACCATGCGGCCCGCGAAGAGCAAGGTTTGTGCGAAGCGCGCGTACGTGACATCGAAGGTAAACTGTCTAATGCACAGATCATCGATGTGACTAAGATGGAAAATACTGGCCGAGTGATTTTTGGGGCGACAGTGACTATCTTAAATATTGATACCGAAGAGGAATTCACCTATCGCATTGTGGGTGAAGATGAAGCCAATATTAAACAAAATTTGTTGTCGGTTAGTTCACCTATCGCCCGTGGTTTGATAGGTAAAAACGTCAATGATGAAATCTCAATCACTACGCCGGGTGGCACCAGTGATTTTGAAATCATTAAAGTTGAATATATCTAGTCGACAAGGTGATACAAAAAAGCCGCTAATTAATAGCGGCTTTTTTATTAAGCAAAATGAATTTACTTTGCTCTAGGAATGGCAATCTTCATTTCTGGAGATTGACGGAAAAGGACCAATACGTGACCGATAAGCTGAACTTTTTCAGCTTGTGTTTCGCGTACGATGGCGTCAACGACTGCATTTTTTAGCTCTCTGTCTCCAGAGGCTACTTTCACTTTGATTAATTCATGATGAGAGAGTGCATTATCAATTTCAGCCAGTACACCTTCAGTCAGACCATTGGAACCAAGCTGTACAACAGGCTTTAAGTTATGTGCTAAGCCTTTTAAGTGCTGTTTTTGTTTGGTTGTTAAGTTCATTTCTACCAACTTTATGCTGAGTTACTGTTGAAAAAACGCTATTCTACCCTCATATAGCCTTTGTGTAACTCATATTTGTTACGGATTTTAAATGTCAGGTAAAAAACGAACAGCAAGTTCCTCTCGCTGGATGCAGGAACATTTCGATGATCACTATGTTAAATTATCGCAAAAACGGGGCTTACGTTCGCGTGCCGCGTTTAAACTTGAAGAAATTCAGCAGAAAGATAAATTAATCCGCCCAGGAATGACTGTGGTTGATTTAGGGGCTGCACCAGGAGGTTGGTCGCAAATCGCGGTTAAACTGGCTGGTGATAAGGGTAAAGTCATCGCCTGTGACATTTTACCTATGGACCCTATCGTTGGGGTCGATTTTTTACAAGGAGACTTTCGAGAAGATAAAGTGCTCGAGGCCTTACTTGAACGTGTCGGTGATGCTAAAGTTGATGTTGTGCTATCTGATATGGCGCCCAATATGAGTGGTACAGGCGGCGTCGATCAGCCGCGGGCCATGTATTTGGTCGAACTTGCATTAGATATGTGTCATCAAGTGTTGGCACCTAATGGCAGTTTCGCGGTCAAAGTCTTTCAGGGGGAGGGCTTTGACGATTATATGAAAACGGTTAAAGAAGCATTTACAACCGTTAAAACACGTAAGCCAGACTCTTCGCGACCGCGTTCGCGTGAAGTCTATCTTGTGGCGACAGGATACAAGTTGTAGTAACCTAACGTCAGTAACCGCAAGACTGTATGAGGTCTAGTAATTTTGAGTGATATGGCAAAAAATTTAATTCTCTGGGTTGTCATCGCCGTAGTGTTGATGTCAGTGTTTCAGGGCTACTCCCCCTCTTCATCAAATTCGTTGAAGATGGATTATTCAACATTCTTGGACGATGTGCGTGCCGGACAGGTTAATACTGTTGAGATCAAAAGTGATCAGCGTACTATCGAAGGGACTAAAAAAACCGGCGAGAAATTTACCACTATTATGCCTATGTATGACCAAGATCTGATAAATGATCTTGATCGTAAAGGGGTCATAATGAAGGGGCAAGAAGCGGAAGAATCTGGCTTCTTAACTCAGATATTTATCTCTTGGTTCCCTATGTTACTGCTCATCGGGGTATGGATTTTCTTCATGCGCCAGATGCAAGGCGGTGGCGGTAAGGGCGCGATGTCATTTGGTAAGAGTAAAGCCAAATTGATGAGTGAAGATCAGATTAAGACGACGTTTGGCGATGTTGCAGGTTGTGACGAAGCCAAAGAAGACGTTAAAGAGCTGGTCGATTACCTTAGAGAGCCCACTAAATTCCAAAAACTGGGTGGACGTATTCCAACAGGTGTTTTACTTGTCGGCCCTCCAGGTACAGGTAAAACATTACTGGCTAAAGCGATTGCTGGTGAGGCTAAAGTCCCCTTCTTTACTATTTCGGGTTCTGATTTCGTAGAGATGTTTGTGGGTGTCGGTGCATCACGTGTGCGTGACATGTTTGAGCAGGCTAAAAAGTCAGCGCCTTGTATCATCTTTATCGATGAGATTGATGCCGTTGGTCGCCAGCGCGGCGCTGGTGTCGGTGGTGGGCACGATGAGCGTGAGCAAACACTAAACCAGATGTTGGTTGAAATGGACGGTTTCGAGGGTAACGAAGGTATTATCGTTATTGCTGCGACTAACCGCCCAGATGTGCTCGATGCTGCACTGCTGCGTCCAGGTCGTTTTGACCGTCAGGTGGTCGTAGGCTTACCTGATGTGCGTGGTCGTGAGCAAATTCTTAAAGTGCATATGCGTAAAGTGCCTCTGGCTGACGATGTTAAAGCCAGCGTGATTGCCCGTGGTACACCTGGTTTCTCTGGTGCTGATCTGGCCAACTTGGTGAACGAGGCGGCATTGTTTGCTGCCCGTAATAATCGCCGAGTGGTGGGCATGGAAGAGTTTGAGAGTGCTAAAGATAAAATCATGATGGGCGCTGAGCGTCGCACTATGGTGATGTCGGAAGAAGAGAAAGAGATGACTGCTTACCATGAAGCAGGCCACGCGATTGTGGGTTGTTTAGTGCCAGAGCATGATCCTGTGCATAAGGTGACTATCATTCCTCGTGGCCGTGCGTTAGGTGTGACTTTCTTCTTACCTGAAGCCGATGCCATCAGCCAGAGCCGCAGAAAGCTTGAGAGTCAGATATCAGTCGCTTACGGCGGCCGTCTAGCTGAAGAGTTGATTTATGGTAGCGAGCGAGTCTCTACTGGAGCATCACAAGACATTAAGTATGCAACGTCTATCGCACGTAACATGGTGACTCAGTGGGGCTTCTCGGAAAAGTTGGGGCCTGTACTGTATGCTGAAGATGAGAACGAAGTGTTCTTAGGCCGCAGCATGGGTAAGTCGCAACATATGTCAGATGAGACAGCAAAAATCATCGATGATGAAGTCAAAATGCTGATCGATTCTAATTACGACAGAGCTAAAAAATTCTTGACCGATAACATGGACATTCTTCATGCCATGAAAGATGCGTTAATGAAGTATGAAACCCTTGATTCGGCCCAAATAGAAGATCTAATGGCTCGTCGTGAAGTGCGTCAGCCTGCCGATTGGAATTTGGATGAGAATGGTAGCAACGGTGGTGATAAAGGTGGTAAAAAGGCCGCCAGTGACACCAATACCGCGACAGACGATTCAACTTCTTCAGATGTCCAGGATGATGCGGTAACGCCAAAGGATGTGACTGATCAAGGTGACGTTAAAGATGTCGATGAGTCACCCGTGACCAAATAAGTTAGCGTATTAATACTATATCGCTACTAAAAGAGAACCCCGTAAGGGGTTTTCTTGTTTTAAGGCATAATGTGAGAAACATTTTTTTAAGATAGCTTTATTAACCATGAGTTAGCAGACTGCTTTTGAATATGAGTCTATGGTCGTTTGCAATATACCGAGTTGAATTCAAGGCATTGATTTAAATTGATATTTAAATACCTTTATGGTTGCGATACAACTTAATGAGCCTTATTGAGGGAGCAGGTTAGTATTACTCAGCGTAAAAATAGTCATAAGGTCGAGGATCCTCTTTTGCAATTAGTTAGTAGACAGAAAACATTAGATTTAAACCAACCTAGAGTCATGGGGATATTAAATACCACACCAGATTCTTTTTCTGATGGCGGCAGGTACTCGCATTTTGAACATGCTTGCCAGCATGCCGAGCAGATGATTGCTGCTGGTGCCGACATTATTGATATTGGCGGCGAGTCTACCCGCCCTGGTGCGGCAGAGGTTTCTTTACAAGAAGAGCTAGATAGAGTTATCCCACTGGTAGAATATATTCATGCCCGTCACGAGGTATGGATATCTATCGATACCAGTAAAGCGCAGGTGATGGCGCAGGGGGTTAAAGCTGGAGCAGATCTCATTAATGATGTCAGGGCACTGCAAGAACCGGGCGCGTTAACAACGGCTGCAGCCCTCGGCGTTCCTGTTTGTTTAATGCATATGCAAGGTCAGCCTCGTACTATGCAAGAATTGCCTCAATATAATGATGTTATTGCTGATGTTACTCAATTTTTTGCTGAACGTATTCAAGCCTGTATTGATGCTTCAATACCTCGCTCACACATTATTCTAGATCCAGGTTTCGGATTCGGAAAAAGCTTGGCACACAATTACGAGTTACTGAATCGTTTGGCTGAGTTTAAGCATTTTGAATTGCCACTGCTGATAGGGTTATCGCGTAAGAGTATGATCGGCCAATTATTATCAGCAAGTGTCGAGCAGAGATTAGCTGGCAGTTTAGCCGCGGGTATGTTGAGTCTTCAGCGCGGTGCACATATTCTTCGAGTGCATGATGTAAAAGAGACTGTGGACATGATTGCCGTTATGCAGGCAATGGAGCACTATAAAACACTGTAAGTGAGCTTGATAAGCGATAAAATACAGCATTTGTGGTTAAGTGTCGGCACTTTTGGGTCGCTTAGTCAGTGATGCTTATCAGTACACATTGTAAAAAATGAAGTCCTAAGAAAGGACTCAAGGGGTTAATATTGTGAGAAAGTTTTTTGGCACCGATGGCATTAGAGGCAAGGTCGGCTCAGGTAAAATGACGCCTGAATTGGCGTTAAAATTGGGCTGGGCAGCGGGTAGGGTATTATCGCGGTCTGGTACCAATAAGGTGATTATTGGTAAGGATACTCGAATTTCAGGTTACCTATTTGAATCTGCGATGGAAGCGGGCCTGTCTGCTGCCGGATTAAATGTGATGCTAATGGGGCCGATGCCGACGCCTGCGGTCGCGTATTTAACCCGTACCTTTAGAGCCGAAGCGGGCGTAGTGATCAGTGCGTCACATAATCCCTATTATGATAACGGCATTAAATTCTTTTCCAATGATGGCAGTAAATTGGACGATGCCATCGAGCTTGAGATTGAAGCTGAACTAGAAAAGCCGCTTGTCTGTGTTGAGTCTCATCTACTAGGTAAAGTGTCACGTATCGAAGATGCACCTGGCCGATATATTGAGTATTGCAAAGGTAATTTCCCCGCCGAACATACCCTCAAAGGGCTTAAAATTGTGGTCGATTGTGCCCATGGCGCCACTTATCATATTGCCCCTAATGTTTTTCGTGAGCTTGGCGCCGATGTTGTTGTGATTGGTGCATCGCCTAATGGCACCAATATCAACCATGAGGTGGGGGCCACCTCAATGGGCAAGATCCGTGAAACGGTCATTGCAGAACAAGCCGATCTAGGTATTGCACTCGATGGCGATGGCGATCGCATCATGATGGTCAATCGTCATGGTAAGGTGATCGATGGTGACGAGATCCTATATATTTTAGCTTGTGATGCACAGGACAGAGGCATACTTAAAGGTGGGGTTGTCGGTACCTTAATGTCCAACCTCGGGTTAGCTCTTGCCCTTAAGGCGCGAGGCATCGCTTTTGCTCGCTCTAAAGTCGGCGACCGCTATGTGATGGAGATGCTGAAAAAGAACCAATGGCGTATTGGCGGCGAAAATTCAGGTCATATTTTGAATTTAGATCACGGTACAACTGGTGACGGTATCATTGCGGGTATTTTAGTCTTAGCCGCAATGTGCCGTAAGCAAGCGACGTTGGAAGAACTGACCGAAGGCATTAAAATGCTACCGCAAGTCCTGGTTAATGTTCGTTTTGAAGGCAGCCATGATCCACTCAAAGCTGAGAGCGTGTTAGCGGCTAAAATTGAGGTCGAGAAACTACTGGGCGATCGCGGTCGGGTATTGTTACGTAAGTCGGGAACTGAGCCGCTGATCCGTGTGATGGTTGAGGGAGATGTAGCCAGTGATGTGACTCGTCACGCAAATACCATCGCCGATGCTATCAGGGCATTGGTCTAATTAGTTTTTACGCGTAAGATCAACAGGATTTAATCTTTTAAGGTTAAATCCTGTTCGTTTACCATCCGTTAAGGGTAAAAAGTAGCCGAGCGGTACGTTTATAGCAAAAATTCGCTATTTAGGTATTGTAAGTTAACAAGTGGTTCGCTATTATTCACGCCGCTTTCAGAAGGAGACAGTGATGGCACTAAGACGCCCAATGGTCGCTGGTAACTGGAAAATGAATGGCACAGCGCAATTAGCGCAAGAGCTATTTAATAAATTCGCTACCAAGCTTCAAAACGATTCTGCGGAAGTAGTCTTATGTCCGCCAAGTATATTTCTTGAAAGTGTACGGCAGCAGCTTGATGCTAATAAAGAAGCCTTAAATGGTTGTCTAGTCAGAATGGGCGCACAAAACGTAAGTCAACATGACTTCGGTGCTTATACTGGTGAAGTGTCAGGGCAAATGCTAAAAGATTCAGGATGTCGATATGTTATTATCGGTCACTCCGAACGTCGTCGTATGTACGGCGAAACTAGTGATATCGTAGCAGAGAAATTTGCTGCAGCTCAAAAGCACGGTTTGACCCCAATCTTATGTGTTGGTGAGTCAGGTCCAGCTCGTGAAGCAAGACGCACTTTTGAAGTGATTGCTGAAGAGCTAGACATAGTCATTGAAAAAAATGGTACCATGGCTTTTGATAACGCGATTATCGCCTACGAACCCTTATGGGCAGTAGGAACGGGTAAGAGCGCTACGCCAGAGCAGGCACAAGAAGTTCATGCGTTTATACGCAAGCGTCTCTCTGAAGTGTCTCCATTTATTGGAGAGAATATCAGGATTTTGTACGGTGGTAGCGTAACGCCGAGTAATGCAGCAGATCTATTTGCTCAACCTGATGTAGATGGTGGACTGATAGGCGGTGCAAGCTTAAACTCTACCGAGTTTTTAAGTTTATGTTCGATAGCAATGAGCGCATAATATGTACGAAGTTCTAATGGTTATATACTTGTTGGTTGCACTAGGTCTCGTAGGCCTAATTTTAATCCAGCAGGGTAAAGGTGCTGATATGGGAGCCTCTTTTGGCGCCGGAGCATCAGCAACATTATTCGGATCTTCAGGGTCGGGTAATTTTTTAACACGTTCTACTGCCATTTTGGCAATTGCATTTTTTGCATTAAGTCTAACCATAGGTAACTTAAGTGCAAATCACGCTAAAAATGAAGAATCGTGGAAAGATTTAGGTGCAGACGCTGCAGCAGTTACTGAACAAGTGACTGATGCAACTGAAAGCCAAACTCAGTCAGAAGATAAAATTCCTGACTAAGGTTTTAGCTTAATAGGCTAAATCAAGACGTCAATGTTATTGACGTGACTATTAAGTCTCTTGGTAATCCTCATTACCAACTAAATAGAGACAAGATAGTTAAAGTGTAACAATCACATGCGGATGTGGTGGAATTGGTAGACACGCCATCTTGAGGGGGTGGTGAGCTATGCTCGTGGGGGTTCAAGTCCCCCCATCCGCACCAAATTTAGATTAATATCACATTGGTCTGAGTTAAATAAAGTAGCGATATAAGCAGCTTTATTATTGCAAATATGGGTCACTATCCATATAATTGCAGCAGTTGTCGCGGGGTGGAGCAGTTTGGTAGCTCGTCGGGCTCATAACCCGAAGGTCGTCGGTTCAAATCCGGCCCCCGCAACCAGTTTCCCAGTAGTGAAGATACTCTTCATTTCTGTTACAGGTTCTGAATGCTATGACCTCGTGATTACGGGGTTTTTTGTTATCTGGACTTTTAAAATATCGCTATTTAGCGATGTCATACTGGGGCTTTAGGCCCTTTTTTGTTTTTCGGGGGGTAACCTTGGCAACTTTAGAAAGTAAACTGGAACAGATGCTTATCGCACCAGTTGAAGCATTAGGCCACAGTCTTTGGGGTATTGAATTCGTACATGCGGGTAAACATTCAATCTTGCGTGTTTATATCGACAATGAAAAAGGCATCTTTATTGACGATTGTGCCGACGTGAGTCGTCAAGTCAGTGCCGTACTCGATGTCGAAGACCCCATTTCAACCGAATACACATTAGAAGTTTCTTCTCCAGGTGTAGATAGACCGCTATTTAATGCGGCGCAATATGCGCTCTACATCGGTGAAACTGTAAAGGTTCAATTGACTATGCCTGTTGCAGGTAGTCGTAATTTAAAAGGTACCGTCGTGGGTGTAGAGGGGCAAATGCTTACTCTGGCTGTCGATGGCAACGAACTGATTATTGCCCTGGATAACATCCGTAAAGGCAACTTAATCGCTAAGTTTTGATGGATTCAAGGTGAACGAGGCAAGAGGATGAATAAAGAGATTCTGCTAGTCGCTGAGGCGGTTTCAAATGAGAAAGCCGTGCCGCGCGAAAAGATTTTTGAAGCGTTAGAAATAGCGCTCGCCACAGCAACCAAGAAAAAGTATGAAGGCGATATTGAAGTTCGTGTCGCTATCGACCGTAAAACGGGTGCTTATGAAACTTTCCGTCGTTGGATGGTGGTTGACGATAATGGTGAAGCGTTAGAAAATCCATTTCGCGAAATTACATTAGAAGCGGCGAAATACGAAGACCCAGAGATCCAAGTCGGTGATTATATCGAAGATGAGATCGAATCTGTGGTGTTTGACCGTATTACGACCCAAACAGCTAAGCAAGTGATCGTACAAAAAGTACGTGAAGCTGAGCGTGCACAAATCGTTGATCAATTCCGCGAGAAAGAAGGTGAGTTGATCACTGGTGTGGTGAAGAAGAGTAACCGTGAAAGTGTCGTGGTTGATTTAGGTAACAATGCTGATGCAGTGTTATTTAAAGAAGACTTGATCTCACGTGAAAGCTTCCGCCCTGGTGACCGTGTTCGTGCATTGTTATATGCCGTACGTCCAGAAGCGCGTGGTGCACAGCTGTTTTTAACGCGTACTAAACCGGAAATGCTCATGGAGCTGTTCCGTGTTGAAGTACCTGAAATTGCAGACGAAATGATTGAAATCATGGGGGCTGCTCGTGATCCAGGCTCTCGTGCCAAAATCGCTGTTAAATCCAACGACCGTCGTATCGATCCTATCGGTGCATGTGTTGGTATGCGTGGTGCACGTGTTCAAGCTGTTTCTAATGAGTTAGGTGGCGAGCGTGTTGATATTGTGCTTTGGGATGACAATCCAGCACAGTTTGTTATCAACGCTATGGCACCAGCTGATGTGGCATCTATCATTGTTGATGAAGATAACCACTCAATGGATATTGCTGTTGAAGCAGATTCATTGGCGCAAGCTATTGGCCGTAACGGTCAAAACGTGCGTCTAGCAACCCAGTTATCGGGATGGGAGCTAAACGTAATGACAGTGGCTGATATGCAAGCTAAACACCAAGCGGAAAGTGCGAAGGTAGTTAACTTGTTTGTTAGCGCATTGGATGTCGATGAAGATTTTGCTCAGGTACTTGCTGATGAAGGTTTTACTTCATTAGAGGAGATTGCTTATGTACCAGAAACTGAGCTACTGGACATCGACGGATTCGACGAAGATATCGTTGAATCATTGAGAGAACGTGCGAAAGCCGCTATCTCTACACGGGCTCTGGCGTCCGAAGAAGCACTCGATGGTGCTGAGCCGAGCGAAGATTTACTTGCCTTAGAAGGTTTAGAGCGTCATTTGGCGTATGTGCTGGCAAGTAAAGGCGTAATTACGCTTGAAGATTTAGCCGAACAAGGCATTGATGATTTGATCGAGATTGAAGAATTAACAGAACAAAAGGCTGGTGAGCTCATCATGGCAGCCCGCAATATCTGTTGGTTTGGCGAAGAAGCATAAGTCGATCAACAGAGGGGATTTTACAGATGGCAGAAACTACAGTAGAAAAACTGGCGGTAGAAGTTGGCAAAAGTGCTGAACGTTTAGTTGAGCAGTTTTCCGAGGCTGGTATTAAGAAAAGTAAAAGCGATACTGTTTCAGAACAAGAAAAGCAGCAACTGCTGGATTTCTTGAAGAAACAGCATGGTGGCGATGCAGCGCCAACCAAGATGACATTACAGCGTAAATCTGTCTCAACACTCAGTGTTGCAGGTAGTGGTGGTCAATCTAAAGACGTGAAAGTAGAAGTGCGTAAGAAACGTACTTTTGTTAAGCGCGATCCAGCTGTAGAAGCTGAAGCAGAAGCTAAAGCCAAGGCAGAAGCTGAAGCTCAAGCTGCAGCAGAAGCAGAAGCTAAGGCAAAAGCCGCAGCAGAAGCTAAAGCCAAGGCTGAGGCCGATGCAGCCGCAAAAGCTAAGGCAAAAGCAGAAGCTGAAGCCAAAGCTAAAAAAGCCGCTGAAGCTAAGCCAGCAGTTCCAGAAACTGCTGAAGAGAAAGCAGCCAAACTTGAAGAGGCGCGTTTGTTAGCAGCAAAAGAAGCAGCAGCAAAACAAAAGCTCGATGAAGAAGCCAAAGCGGCAGCGGATGAAGCTCGTCGTTTAGCTGAAGAAAACGAGAAGCGTTGGGCGGAAGAAGAACGTCTGCGTAAAGAATCTGAAAAAAGTGCTGATCATCACGTCACTACGTCTACCGAAGCGCGTGCGGCAGAAGATACTGCTGATATGAACGCTGAAAAACGTGGTCGTCGTGTGCGTAAACCTGCAGGCGGCAAAGCTGCTACGAATAAGAAGCGTGGCGGTAAAGATACCCGTGGTGGACGCGACCGTAATGGCCGTAATCAGCGTAACGCTCCAGAATCAATGGATCATGGCTTTAACAAGCCTGTCGCTGCTGTTAGCCGTGATGTAAGCATTGGTGAAACGGTAACGGTTGCTGAGTTAGCTCAGAAGATGGCTGTTAAAGCCACTGAAATCATCAAGCAGATGATGAAGATGGGCTCTATGGTTACTATTAACCAAGTGCTTGATCAAGAAACTGCACAGATGGTTGCCGAAGAGATGGGTCACAAGGTTGTGCTAACTCGTGAAAACGAACTTGAACATCAAGTGCTTGCCGATCGTGACGCTAACGTTAAGCTTGAGCCTCGTGCACCAGTTGTGACCATCATGGGTCACGTTGACCACGGTAAAACATCGCTACTCGATTATATTCGTCGTGCGAAAGTGGCCTCAGGTGAAGCGGGTGGTATTACCCAGCATATCGGTGCTTACCACGTTGAAACCGAAAATGGCATGATCACTTTCTTAGATACTCCTGGTCACGCCGCGTTTACCGCTATGCGTGCTCGTGGTGCTAAGGCAACCGATATTGTTATTTTGGTGGTTGCAGCAGATGATGGTGTGATGCCACAAACGATTGAAGCGATTCAACACGCTAAAGCCGGTGGTGTTCCGCTTATCGTTGCAGTGAACAAAATTGATAAGCCAGAGGCTGATCCTGATCGCGTTAAGTCTGAGTTATCTCAGCACGGCGTAATGTCTGAAGATTGGGGCGGAAACAACATGTTCTGTCACGTGTCTGCTAAGACTGGTGAAGGTATCGACGAATTACTTGAAGGTATCTTGCTTGAAGCCGAAGTATTAGAGCTTAAAGCGGTTCGTGAAGGTATGGCAGCTGGTGTTGTTGTGGAATCTAAGCTTGATAAAGGCCGTGGCCCTGTGGCTACCGTACTGGTTCAAGAAGGTACCCTAAGACAAGGTGATGTTGTTCTGTGTGGTCTTGAGTACGGTAAAGTCCGTGCGATGAAAGATGAGAACGGTAATGCTATCACTGAAGCGGGTCCATCGATTCCTGTCGAGATCTTAGGTTTGTCAGGTGTACCATCAGCTGGTGACGAAGCAACCGTTGTACGTGATGAGCGTAAAGCGCGTGAAGTTGCACTGTACCGTCAAGGTAAGTTCCGCGATGTGAAACTTGCTCGTCAGCAGAAGTCTAAGCTTGAAAACATGTTTGCTAACATGACAGAAGGCGAAGTTCAGGAGCTTAACATCGTGCTTAAGGCCGATGTACAAGGTTCACTTGAAGCGATTTCTGATTCACTTAACAAGCTGTCTACCGATGAAGTTAAAGTTAACATCATTGCTAGCGGTGTAGGTGGATTGACCGAGACTGATGCATCACTTGCAGCAGCATCAAATGCGATTATGGTTGGCTTTAACGTTCGTGCCGATGCACAAGCGCGTAAGACTATCGACAGCGAAAGTGTTGACCTACGTTATTACAGCGTTATCTATCATCTTATCGATGAAGTTCGCGCTGCAATGGGCGGCATGTTAGCGCCAGAATTTAAGCAAGAGATCATTGGTCTTGCTGAAGTTCGTGATGTGTTTAAGTCGCCTAAGATTGGTGCTATTGCTGGCTGTATGGTTACCGAAGGTACCATTAAGCGTAGCGCGCCAATTCGTGTACTGCGTGATAACGTGGTTATTTACGAAGGTGAACTTGAGTCACTGCGTCGCTTTAAAGATGATGTTAGCGAAGTGCGTAATGGCATGGAGTGTGGTATCGGTGTGAAGAACTATAATGACGTCAGAGTTGGCGATCAGATAGAGGTCTTCGAAACGATCGAAATCGCTCGAACCTTATAATCGAAAAGGGGCGGCGCAAGCCGCCTTTTTTAGTTAAGAGATGGCAATAATTATGGCAAAAGAATTTAGTCGTACCCGTCGTATTGCTCAGCAGCTCCAGCAAGAGCTTGCTCAAGTGTTACAGCGTGATATAAAAGATCCGCGTATTGGTATGGTTACCGTCAATGACGTCGATGTGTCTCGCGATCTCAGCTACGCCAAAGTCTATGTTACCTTCTTTGAAGAGGACAAAGCTGTGGTCGAGGAAAAGCTTGCTGCATTAGAAACCGCCGCTGGATATGTTCGTTCATTGGTCGCCGGCCGTATGAAGCTGCGTGTGATGCCTGAAATTCGATTTATTTATGATGCATCGTTAGTTGAAGGTATGCGTATGTCTAACTTGGTGAGCCAAGTGATCAGCTCTGATCAGGCTAAAGCGAAAGAGCATGGTTCTGACGTAGCAGACACTGATGAACATGAGCAAGGTGATAAGTAATGGCGCGTAAACCTAAAGGTCGGTTTATCGACGGCATAGTGCTACTCGATAAAGACACTGGGATGAGCTCCAACTTTGCATTGCAGCGTGTTAAGCGTATATACAATGCCGCTAAAGCGGGGCATACCGGTGCTTTAGATCCATTAGCTACCGGTATGTTACCTATCTGCCTTGGTGAAGCGACCAAATTTTCGCAGCACTTACTTGATGCAGATAAGCGTTATTTAGTCACGGCGAAACTGGGTGTACGCACCGATACCAGTGACTCTGATGGTGAAGTGGTACAAACGCGTCCGCTCAATTTTACCCAGGCACAACTTGAAGAGGCCTTAGCGTCTTTTCGCGGTGAGACCATGCAAGTGCCTTCAATGTTTTCGGCATTGAAATATCAAGGTCAACCACTGTATAAGTATGCGCGTGAAGGGATTGAAGTACCTAGAGAGGCAAGGCCTATAACCGTATATGAGCTTAATTTTATTAAGCTAGATGGTGATGAGCTAACCTTGGAGATCCATTGTTCTAAAGGTACCTACATTCGCACCATTACCGATGATTTAGGTGAGATGCTCGGTTGCGGTGCTCATGTCATCATGCTGCGCCGCACTGGTGTGGCTGGTTACCCTTATGACAAGATGGTCACGCTTGAACAGTTAGAGGCGTTATTAGCCCGAGCTGAAAGTGAGCAGCGCCCACCGAAAGAGCTACTCGACCCGTTATTGCTACCAATGGATACCGCGGTTAGTAGCTTTAAAGAGATCAATGTATCTAGTGAGTTGGCACATTACCTCATGAATGGTAATCCAGTTCAGGTAGCCAATTTACCTATTGACCAATTAGTGAGAATTACCATTGGTGATGAGCACAAATTTGTTGGTATTGGTGAAATGAATGATGACGGCTTGCTAGCGCCCAAGCGCCTGATTGTTTTACGTGATGAACAGGCTTAATGCTTGCAAGTGATGACTAAAATCGTTACTATATCGCGCTCTCTTTGGCTGAGTTAGTGATCGGCTAAAGTATTTATATTATTTTTGGAGATAAAAATGTCACTAAGTACAGAAGTAAAAGCACAAATTTTGGCTGATTTCGGTCGTTGTGAGAATGATACTGGTTCTACTGAAGTTCAAGTAGCTCTTTTGACTGCACAGATCAACCATCTGCAAGGTCACTTCAAAGAGCACATCCATGATCATCATTCACGTCGTGGTTTGCTTCGTATGGTTAGCTCTCGTCGTAAGCTTCTTGCTTACCTTAAGCGTACTGAAAACGTTCGCTACCAAGAACTGATCAAAAAGCTAGGTCTACGTCGCTAATATTACATTAGTGTATGGTAGTAAATAAAGGAGGCTAAGCCTCCTTTTTTTTGCTTATATTTCAGTAAAATCAATGAATAATATACACTATGTATTAGCTATCTATTTCTCGTTTTATATCTGACTAATAGTTGCGGTATTTGGCGCAATATATTTAGCTTCAAATTCATCTAATGGCAGTGGTTGACTGTAATAGAATCCCTGACCAATTTCACAATTCATCTGCTTTAACCAATTCAATTGGGCTTCATTTTCAATGCCCTCTGCAACAATGTGTAAATTAAGTTGCTGACCTAACATTAAAATTGTCGAGGCTATCGGACTTTCGTGTGGCAAGTCATTTACGAAACAGCGATCGATTTTCATGGTGGTAATAGGCAAATGCTTGAGGTAAGACAAAGATGAGTAACCGATACCAAAGTCATCCACAGCGATACTAAAACCGGCCGATTTTAGCTGCTCCAGTTTATTGATGGCCAATTCGATATCGTTCATCAATGACGTTTCGGTGATCTCAAACTCAAGTAAATGTGGCTCGATTTGGTACCTTAAGGAGAGCTGTTTGATATCAGGTACTAAACTGGGGTCCGCAAACTGCTGTGAGGCCACATTGACGGCTATAGGTAATGCTACGTTGTAACGTCGTTGCCAATGTTTGAGGGTTTTGCAGGCTTCTTCTATAACCCAGCGCCCTAGTGGAATGATGATGCCAGTCTCCTCGGCGATGGGAATAAATGCCATTGGGCTGATCAGACGTCCCTCTTTTTTCCAACGAATTAACGCTTCACAGGCGACGACCTCACCCGTTTTAATATTAAACTTGGGTTGAAAGTACAATAAAAACTCATTGTTTTTAAAGGCATCATGTAATGAGGCTTCGGTTCTTAACCGTACTGCAGCGCGCTCTGTCATTTGCTGTTTAAAGAATGCCCACTGATTAGTGCCGGCTGCTTTGGCGCTGTACATGGCAATATCGGCATGGCGGATCAAGTCTTCAGCAGTTAAGCCGTCATCTGGGTATAGTGCGATACCGACTGATGCCGCTGGATGGATAGTGTGCTCGTTAAGTTGCAGTGGGAGGTTGAGTTCCACTAACAGTTTGTCGACTAAGTCAGCGGCTTGATCCGGTGTATGTGCTTCATTAGCTAAAATAACAAATTCATCACCGCCGAGCCTTGCGACCGTGCCTGTGTCGCCAATCACTCGTTCTAATACTCTAGCGATTCTGGCGAGGAATTGATCTCCCATCGCGTGTCCCAGTGAATCGTTAATGTTTTTAAAACGATCCAGATCGATAAAAAGTAGGCTAAAAGCTTGTTGATGTACGCGCGCACGCTGTATCGATATGGCGATTGTTTCGAGTAATAAGGTACGGTTAGAAAGCCCCGTAAGCGGGTCGCGGGTCGCCATTTTACGGAGTTTATTTTGAGTTTGACCAAACTGAATGAGGATTTGGTTAAATTTAGAGGTGACTAAACCTAGTTCATCATCCTTATGCTCAGGTGACATTGGCAGTAAGTTTTCATCAGGGGATTCAGGATCAATTTTATCAATCGCTTCGCTTATTTGTGCTATAGGTTTAGTCAAAAAGCGGTGAAACAGTACCGATAATACCAACGTTACCAACAGTGCCCTTAGTAAAGTTGCCAAGAAGCTAAATTTAAGCTGTGACAGTAGTGAGTCGGTTAATTGTTGAGTGTTATAACGAACAATCAAGGTACCGATAATTTCTGGTGATATGGCAACGTCGGATGTTGAGGGGCGGTGTAATGTCCGTGATGTTTGTTTTAGGTCACTAAACAGTCTTTGGCTGAGTAGACCTATGATGGCCCTGTCGCTTGGCGCATTGGCCATAGTGACAAATTGTATGCCGTCATCGAGCTGTATACTGGCTTGTGCTACATGCTCGACCTTTAACACGCCAGTTAAGGTTTGCTTGGCTAAATGATCATCCAGCGCCCATACCGCATTTGCGGCAGGCTGCTCAACAGAGTTGAGTAGTTCAAATTGCGCTTCGAGCAATTGTTGTCTGGCCGAAATGCTGACTAGTGCAATTTCGACAATGAAGATGGCAATGGCAAAAAAAAGCGCCGAAAATACCACTAAGGTTGTCTGTTTCCATGTTAATGACTTGAAACTCGCGCTCATTTGCCATTCCTATTTTGGCGACTCTTTACAGTATATTACAAAAAAAGCCGCTAGAGATTGCAGAAAACCACCTAACTTTCCACTTTAGAGAAAAGATTAAGCTTTGTCATCCACATGTGCTCTTTATCTATTGAATAGACTTGAAGTATACTTACACGGGAAAATAAGGTTATTAAATTAAGGAATGGTTCACGTGAATCCAATCGTAAAAAGTTTTGAATATGGTCAACATACAGTCACATTAGAGACTGGGGTTATTGCACGTCAAGCTGACGCTGCTGTTTTAGCAAGTATGGGTGATACAACAGTACTGGTAACTGTTGTCGGAAAGAAAGCTGAAGAGCCAGGTCGTGACTTTTTCCCGCTAACCGTTAATTATCAGGAAAAGACATACGCAGCAGGTAAGATCCCAGGTGGATTTTTCAAGCGCGAAGGTCGTCCATCTGAAAACGAAACACTGATTGCACGTCTTATTGACCGTCCAATCCGTCCACTATTTCCAAATGGCTTCAAGAATGAAGTTCAGGTAATTATCACAGTACTTTCTGTCGATCCTGAAATCAATCCTGATGTTATTTCTATGATTGGTACCTCTGCGGCGCTAGCTATCTCAGGCCTGCCGTTTAATGGTCCTTTGGGTGCTGCTCGTGTTGGTTATATCAATGGCGAGTACGTATTAAACCCTGAAGTTAGTCAACTTGTTGATAGCCAACTCGATTTGATTGTTGCTGGTACTCAAGGTGCAGTTCTGATGGTTGAATCAGAAGCCGATGCACTACCAGAAGAAGTTATGCTAGGTGGTGTGGTTTATGGTCATCAACAACAGCAATTAGTTATCGATGCGATTAGCGAACTAAAAGCCGAAGCTGGTAAGCCTGCTTGGGACTGGACTGCGCCAAAAGCGGATGAAGACTTAGTGGCGAAGATTAAGGTATTAGCTGAAGCAGAGATGACAGCAGCATACCAAATCACTGCTAAGCATGAACGTCGTGATGCCGTTAGTGCATTAAAAGAAGCGACCGTTGCCAAGTTAGTTGAAGAAGATGCTAACGTTGATTTACGTGAGCTAGACAAGTTACTGGGCAGCTTAGAAAAGAGTGTCGTACGTAACCGTATTATCGCAGGTAACCCACGTATCGATGGTCGCGAACCTGATATGGTACGTGCGCTTAGCGTGATGGCTGGCGTATTGCCACGTACTCACGGTAGTGCACTGTTTACTCGTGGTGAAACTCAGGCATTAGTAACCTGTACCTTAGGTACCGAGCGCGATGCGCAGAAAGTTGATAGCATCATGGGCGAATACACTAATCGCTTTATGTTGCATTACAACTTCCCTCCATACTCTGTTGGTGAAACAGGCATGGTTGGTTCACCAAAGCGTCGTGAAATTGGTCACGGTAAGCTAGCATGGCGTGGTATTAATGCGGTTATGCCATCTGCTGAAGAGTTCCCATACAGTGTTCGTGTCGTATCAGAAATTACTGAATCTAACGGTTCAAGTTCAATGGCTTCTGTTTGTGGTACCTCGTTAGCCTTAATGGATGCGGGTGTTCCAATCAAGACGTCTGTTGCTGGTATTGCTATGGGTCTTGTTAAAGAAGGTGATGATTTCGTCGTGCTTTCTGACATTCTAGGCGATGAAGATCACTTAGGTGACATGGACTTTAAAGTGGCGGGTACTCGCGACGGTATCACTGCATTGCAGATGGATATCAAGATTGAAGGTATCACACAAGAGATCATGCAAATTGCACTGCAACAAGCTTATGGCGCTCGTGTACATATTCTCAATGTGATGGACCAAGCCATTGGTTCACATCGTGACGATATCTCTGATCACGCTCCACGTATCACCACTATCAAGATCAACCCTGAGAAGATCCGTGACGTGATTGGTAAAGGTGGTGCAACTATTCGTGCTCTAACCGAAGAGACTGGCACGACTATCGAGCTTGAAGATGATGGTACTGTTAAGATCGCATCTTCAAACGGTGAAGCGACTCAAGAAGCGATTCGTCGTATTCAAGAGATCACTGCAGAAGTTGAAGTGGGCACTGTATATAACGGTAAAGTGGTTCGTATCGTTGATTTTGGTGCGTTTGTTACCATTCTTCCAGGTAAAGACGGCCTAGTACACATTTCTCAAATCGCTGAAGAGCGTGTAGCGAATGTGTCTGACTTCCTTGAAGTCGGTCAAGATGTAAAAGTGAAGGTGATGGAAGTTGATCGTCAAGGCCGTGTACGTCTTTCAATGAAAGAAGCTCAGCCTAAAGCGGAAACTGCTAGCGAGTAATTTTTTCGCTAATTAATTAAAGGAGACCTTTAGGTCTCCTTTTTTATTGGAATTTTTAAAATGCAGATAGCCGTTGCTATTAGGGATTGCTATGATTGAGGCTATTAGCGAAGCAAATAAGGTTAAATGGATGACTTATCAATTGCGTACAACTACAGTCGCGGTGATGGCTGCTCTGAGTATACTGCTTACAGGATGTGTATCGACTCAATTAGGACAAAATGCAGAGCAGGGCCAACTGATTGTTGCACCAGTAATGCCCGATTATAAGTTAGAAGTGACCCTTGCCCGCCTAAATGACATCTTAGCTTCAGCTGAATTGACCACAGAGCAACGTGCGCGCTTTCATTATGATCGTGGCGTCATTTACGACAGTGTTGGGTTACGCATTTTAAGCCGAATCGATTTTCATCAAGCGTTAAAACTACAGCCAAATTTAGCCGATGCCTATAATTTTCTTGGTATTTATTATACTCAAGAAGGTGAGTTTGAGAGTGCCTATGAGGCTTTCGATGCCGTATTAGAACTTTCACCCGATTATGACTATGCCTATTTAAATCGTGGTATCGCGCTCTACTACGGTGAACGTAATGAGTTAGCGCTAACCGATATGCAGAGCTTTTATGATGGTGATGATCAAGATGGTTATCGTGCATTATGGTTATACATAACTGAAGCTAAAATCGATATTGAACGAGCACAAAAGAATTTACGAGCCCACCGTAATAAATTGGCTGATAGTGCTTGGTCGACGATTATCATTGACTACTATTTAGGCGATGCTAGCCGAGAAAAAGTGTTTGATTTAGCCAAGCAGGGGTTAACACACCCTAATGAATATGCTGAGCGACTATGTGAAGCTTATTTTTATATTGCCAAAGTGGCACAACAACAGCAGCGCTACAATGATGCCGCTAATTACTTCCGTTTAGCGCTGGCCACCAATATTTATGATTTTGTCGAACATAGATATGCCAGAGTTGAGTTAGCTAGGATCAGCCAAAGCTTAAACGAAGAGTGATTATTCTAATGAGATAAATTGCATTGTTTTGGCTGGAAGAATAATAATTTGTTCAATGTCTTATCATTTTCCTTGTGACCGTGAAGAGTGAAACGCTTTTATAATAAGCTTTACTTTCAAATGGTTAGCAGGTTGCGTGCTAAGCAGTAAATATGCCATCGCATTATTTCTTTAGTCAATATGACGTTAAATCTATGTCTTTATGATTGAGGTTTAGTGCTAGTGTTACACTAAACCTCACATCTTGATCTTAGGCTTTAGTAAAAAAGCCCCATCTATCTGCACCGCATTGATTGTTTATAACGCCTAAATCGGTGAAAATAGGCGCCAATGATTATTCACCTAACGGATTGGTTAACGCAGTCGCCCCATGGGTTACAGTAACGCGTGCTCAATTTCGTGTACCAACTAAAAAGAACTTTTAATGGCTGACCAGACTTTCCTTAACGAAATCAATAAGCGAAGAACATTCGCTATTATCTCTCACCCCGATGCCGGTAAGACCACCATTACTGAAAAGGTATTACTGTTCGGCAACGCTTTGCAAAAAGCCGGTACGGTAAAAGGCAAAAAATCAGGCCAGCATGCTAAATCAGACTGGATGGAGATGGAAAAAGATCGTGGTATTTCTATTACCACCTCTGTGATGCAATTTCCTTATCGTGATGCCTTGGTTAACTTGCTTGATACTCCCGGTCACGAAGACTTTTCGGAAGACACTTATCGCACATTGACTGCCGTTGACTCTTGTTTGATGGTGATCGATTCGGCTAAAGGTGTTGAGCAACGTACCATCAAATTAATGGAAGTGACGCGTCTACGTGATACGCCTATTGTCACCTTCATGAACAAGCTCGACCGTGATATTCGAGATCCGATTGAGTTGATGGACGAAGTTGAAGATGTACTCAATATTGCTTGTGCTCCAATCACTTGGCCTATTGGTGCAGGTAAAGAGTTTAAAGGGGTCTATCACCTATTACGTGATGAGGTGATCCTGTATCAAAATGGTATGGGACATACGATTCAAGACTCGCGCGTCATTAAAGGGTTAAATAATCCGGAGCTAGACCAAGCCATTGGCAGCTATGCGCAAGAGATCCGTGATGAGATGGAACTCGTGTTAGGCGCCTCTAATGAGTTTGATTTAGATGCCTTCCTAAAAGGTGAGCTGACTCCGGTTTTCTTTGGTACTGCATTGGGTAACTTTGGTGTTGACCATATACTTGACGGTATCGTGCAGTGGGCTCCGCGTCCTCAGCCTCGAGAAACTGATGTCAGAGTCATGGACCCTGAAGAGCCAAAATTCAGTGGTTTTGTGTTTAAAATTCAAGCCAACATGGACCCTAAACACCGTGACCGTGTTGCCTTTATGCGTATCTGCACTGGACGTTACGAACAAGGCATGAAGATGCATCATGTGCGCATAGGTAAAGATGTCAATGTCAGTGATGCCTTGACCTTTATGGCTGGAGATCGTAATCGCGCTGAGGCGGCTTATCCTGGCGACATTATTGGTCTGCATAACCACGGTACTATTCGAATTGGTGATACCTTTACTCAAGGTGATAAATTTCGCTATACCGGCATCCCTAACTTTGCCCCGGAAATGTTCCGCCGTATTCGCTTAAAAGATCCATTAAAACAAAAGCAACTGCTAAAAGGCTTAGTGCAACTGTCGGAAGAGGGTGCCGTACAGGTGTTTAGACCTTTAGATACTAACGATTTAATCGTCGGCGCTGTCGGTGTGCTGCAGTTTGAGGTGGTTGTACAGCGCTTAAAAAGCGAATACAAAGTGGAAGCCATTTACGAAGCGATCAGCGTAGCAACGGCCCGCTGGGTTTATTGTGACGATCACAAAAAGCTGGATGATTTTAAGCGCAAGTGCAGCAATAACTTAGCACTTGATGGCGGCGATAACTTAACCTATATCGCCCCCACAATGGTTAATCTCAACTTGTCGATGGAGCGTTATCCAGATATTGAGTTTGCCAAAACACGCGAAAACTAAGGTTTAATCAAGCGTGGCTCGATATTATTGAGCTCAGCATTGCAGATAAAAAAGCAGACCCGTCTGCTTTTTTTGTGCCTAAAATAGAGTGGCTTTAGTCGTGTAATTTAAACCCCTTATTGTAAGCATGCTCGTTGCGAGAGGCGTTAAATGAAATATAAATGGTGGCAAGCCTACATTGCTTGGTGCGATCGCATGGGATTTACCGAAAATAGCCAGCGATGCTGCGCGCCTAGATTGGCTGAGCCGAGTTTAAGTAATGCGCGCTCGGCGCAAAAGGCTAAAGCGCAAGATGTAACTTCATCCAAGTTGACGTCTGATGAAATTGAACCATCGGCAAAGTGTTCACAGCATGACAGCCATTAAAGGGAGGACTTAAGCATATGGTCAATTGTTTTACCTTTAATGCTAAGGCGCCTGTGATGCCCGTTATTGACAGCCATATCCATCTAGATTTTGATTTGTTCGATGCAAAACGTGACATATTGATGTTGCACATGCAGCGACTGGGTTTAGTGCATGCGGTTATCCCCGGGGTATCTGCTGCCCATTGGGCTAAGCAACGCGCCGTAGCGAAGCAATATGATTGCAGTTATGCCTTAGGCATTCATCCTTGGTATTGCAATCAGCAGTGGCCTAGCGAAATTGCTCAACTTGAAAAATTACTGATAACAAATAAGCAAGACAAACGCTTAGTGGCGATTGGTGAATGTGGCCTCGATGGCGGATATCGTGACACTTGGAATGCGCAAATTGATTGTTTTGAGGCGCAGTTAAGTTTGGCGCAGCGTTTTGACTTGCCAGTGATAATCCACAGTGTCAAAGCTCATAATGAAGTACTGCATTTACTTAAACGTTATCCATTAAAAAAAGCGGGAGTGATCCATGGCTTTTATGGCAGTACTCAATTGGCGCAGCAGTATCTTGATTGTGGTATGAAGCTGGGGATCGGCCATCTACTATTAAACCAAACGGCCAAAAAGCTACGAGAGTCCATTGTCAACCTTCCATTAGCATCTCTAGTGGTTGAAACGGATCTGGCTCTTGCTTTACAGCAGGAAAAACCAGATGTTGCCGATAATATCAGCGAATCGAACTTAATGTTGCATTTACTGATCGCAGAAATTGCGACATTGCAGAAAAAATCTCGCGTTCTAGTTTCAGAACAAGTGTTTCTAAATACCATGCAACTCTTTGACCTCTAATTTGATTTTTAAAAAACAGATGTGGGCCGCATCAAATTTATGGTCTAACGTATTGAAATAAAACTTCAAAAACTTGATCAAAACGACGATTTTAGCCAATCGCTCGGGTATAATCTGGAGTTGAAAAAAGGTTGGTTAACAACATAATTAAAAATTATTAACAATAGGGTGATGGTTAATGGATATTTTAATGAGCTTGGTAGGGGTGGTCACCCTACTTGCAATAGGTTTTTTGTTATCGAATAACAAAAAAGCTATTAACTTCCGCACTGTGTTTGGCGCGCTTGCTATTCAGGCGTTCTTCGCAGGTTTCGTGTTATATGTTCCAGTCGGTAAAGATATTCTTCAAACAGTCTCTAATGGCGTATCAAGCGTTATTAGTTACGCACAAGACGGTATTAGCTTCCTTTTCGGCGATCTAGCTAACTTCAAAGTTGGTTTCATTTTCGCGGTTAACGTGCTACCGGTTATCGTGTTCTTCTCTTCACTTATCGCCGTACTTTACTACCTAGGCATCATGCAGTGGATCATCCGTATTATCGGTGGTGCGCTACAAAAAGCCTTGGGTACTAGCCGTACTGAGTCTATGTCTGCGACTGCCAACATCTTCGTTGGTCAAACTGAAGCGCCACTTGTGGTTCGTCCGTTTATCGCGACTATGACGCAATCTGAGCTGTTTGCCATCATGGTTGGTGGTTTAGCCTCAATCGCGGGTTCGGTGTTAGCCGGTTACGCGCAGATGGGTGTACCTATCCAGTATCTTGTTGCTGCATCTTTCATGGCGGCTCCAGGTGGCCTGTTAATGGCTAAGCTTATGCATCCAGAAACCGATAAAACGGTTAATGAAATGGCTGAGCTTCCAGAAGATCCAGATAAGCCAGCTAACGTATTAGATGCTGCTGCTGCAGGTGCTTCATCGGGTATGCATTTAGCATTAAACGTGGGTGCTATGCTACTTGCCTTCGTTGGTCTGATTGCCATGCTTAACGGCATCATTGGTGGTGTAACGGGTCTGTTTGGCTTAGAGGGTATTACCCTAGAGCTAATTTTAGGCTATGTGTTTATGCCACTTGCATTCCTTATCGGTGTACCTTGGAACGAGGCTTTAGTTGCCGGTTCTTTCATCGGTCAAAAGATTGTGGTTAACGAATTCGTTGCATACCTAAACTTCGCTCCATACCTAAAAGATGTGGCTGATGGTGGTCTGTTAGTTGAAGCAACTAATGCTGTGATGACGGATAGAACTAAAGCTATCATCTCATTCGCACTGTGTGGTTTCGCTAACTTATCTTCAATCGCTATCTTACTTGGTGGTCTAGGTTCAATGGCGCCAAGCCGTCGTCACGACCTTGCTAAGCTAGGTTTCCGTGCTGTGATTGCTGGTTCATTAGCAAACTTGATGAGTGCGACGCTTGCGGGTCTATTCCTAGCGTTATAAGTCTCAGGTAATTCCTTGGGGGGATGCCCCTGAATGATGACTCTGCCCAGCAGGGCAGAGTCAAAGTTAACTACACCATTTTTCATAACAAGCAAAACAGCGTTATTAATTAACACTGTACTAGCTAATCATGTGTTTGTTGCTGCAGGCGGCAGATTTATGAGGATGCTAGACCAACGAACTCAGATAAGTCAGGTCAGTAAATAGGGTCAATATTTACTAACGATTACCAATTATTGCAGTTTGTTTTTATGTTAGAAAATTGTGTTCACATTTTTACGTTAATTGTATTGTGATTTAATACCATTTGGGTAAAATGCGGCGCGAAACAAAAAGAAGCACTGACTCTTTAAGAGCAGTAAAACCATAAAATAATGGGGTTGATGATGAAAAACGTTAAAACTTTAGCTTTAGCTGCTACAGCCGTAGCTGCAATGTCAGGTACAGCGTTTGCTGCTGATCGCTCAGACCTACACGGTAGCGATTACAAGTGGATGCAGTTCAACTATATGTATGCTCTAGAAGAACAACCGCGTTCGCCAGATGCTCATTCAGGTCATGATTATCTTGAAATGGAATTTGGTGGTCGTTCTGGTATTTTTGATCTTTATGGCTATGTAGATCTATTTAACCCTACAGAGAGAAGTTCAAGCGATAAAGCAGACTCTGATAAAATGTTCATGAAGTTTGCTCCACGTGTTTCTATCGATGCGCTGACAGGCAAAGACCTATCTTTTGGCCCAGTAACAGAAGTTTATTTTTCTACTCTATTTAACTGGGGTGGTGGGCATGGTGACTTTAATCCAAATAACTCTTTCTGGGGTATAGGTGCCGATGTAATGGTACCTTGGTTAGGCAAAACTGGTGTGAACCTTTATGGTCTTTATGATCTGAACAAGAAAGATTGGAACGGTTACCAGTTCTCTGCTAACTGGTTCAAGCCATTTTACTTCTTCGACAACAAGAGCTTCCTATCATTCCAAGGCTATGTTGATTACCAGTTTGGTGCAGATAAAGAGTACCATGGTGGCGAGCAAGCTACTAATGGTGGTGCAGCGTTCTTAGGTCTATATTGGCATTCAGATCGTTACGCTCTTGGCTATGGTCTGAAAGCATACAACGAAGTCTATTTGATTCAAGATACTGATGCTTTTGAATCTACCGGCATCAGCCACTATTTCTCAGCAACTTACAAGTTCTAAGAATAGAATAAGTGAGTATTTGGAGCCGCGTTGGCGGCTCCAAATTATTATCTTGTAAAGGAGCTTCATCTTACGAGATAGGTTAATTTTTACTTAAGCATGAACTATATTGATAGAGCTTGTTTAGATAAAGGTTAGTCGTTTTACGCGCTAAAATGGATTTTTCGCGGAAAGGCAGGAACACTACTCTACAGTGATAATAATTCGTTCCCCTTCCCGGTCTTCAAGGATTCAAGTCGTTACCTTGTTTCAGGATGGCTCGCAACATAGTGTGCGGCAATGAACTCCTGAATGTGTAAAGCATATGCCATATTCCTGTAATGGGTATTGGCTTGTTTTATGCCAACGCTGAAGGCCCGGCCATAACAATAATCACAATTGCCAACTCTTAGGCGCTGTCATACGTCGATCTCTTTTTATTATTTTCAATTAATAAATTACGTCTCGGAGAGCTATTATGAGCGATTTAAAAAAAGCAGCACAACAAGCCATTCAATTGATGGACTTGACCACGTTAAATGACGACGATACCGATCAAAAAGTGATTGAGCTTTGTCATAAAGCGCAGACCCCTGCAGGCAATACCGCCGCCATTTGTATCTATCCTCGCTTCATTCCTATTGCGCGCAAAACCCTCAATGATATGGGCTGTGAAGAGATTAAAATCGCCACAGTGACTAATTTCCCTCATGGCAACGATGACATTGCTATTGCGGTACTCGAAACCCGCGCGGCAGTGGCTTATGGCGCCGATGAAGTGGATGTTGTGTTCCCTTACCGTGCGTTAATGGAAGGCAATGAAACCATAGGTTTTGAACTTGTTAAAGCCTGTAAAGAAGAGTGCGGTGATGATGTCTTGCTAAAAGTCATTATCGAATCGGGTGTGTTGCAAGATCCAGCATTAATTCGCCGTGCATCAGAGTTGTCTATTGATGCTGGCGCTGACTTTATCAAGACCTCAACAGGTAAAGTTGCAGTAAATGCTACCTTAGAAGCGGCTGAAATCATGATGACAGTGATCAGCGAAAAGAATCCTAAAGTGGGCTTTAAGCCTGCCGGTGGTGTTCGTGATGCAGCTGCCGCCGCCGAGTTCTTAGGCCTTGCTGCACGCATACTCGGTGATGATTGGGTCAGTCCTGCAACGTTCCGCTTTGGTGCATCTAGCCTACTCACTAACTTGCTACATACTTTAGAGTTAGCCGATGCCCCCAAAGGGCCGCAAGGCTACTAAAGCTTGAGCTAAGGCTTAATCAGTTTAGTGAGTTAGCGTTTAAATTAAGTGTGATCTAAATCTAATTGAAGACGCCATTTCAGCCAGAGTTTTACCTTATCCGTAGACTGGCATGGCGTCTTATAAAAGAGTTTGTCGCTATTGCATAGCATTAACGGCAAACTTGGAGGCAGCACCATGTTTTTAGCACAAGAAATTATTCGTAAAAAGCGTAATGGCGAAGCATTAACCACCGCAGAGATTCAGTTTTTCGTTAAAGGGATCACTGATAATAGTGTGTCAGAGGGGCAGATCGCTGCCCTTGGCATGGCGGTTTATTTTAATGACATGAATATGGATGAGCGTATTGCGCTCACCACGGCGATGCGTGACTCTGGTACCGTGCTTAATTGGGATAGTTTGGGGCTAAATGGCCCAATTATCGACAAACACAGTACCGGCGGGGTGGGTGACGTGATAAGCCTCATGCTTGGCCCCATGGCCGCTGCATGTGGCGGTTATGTGCCGATGATATCTGGCCGAGGGCTTGGTCATACTGGTGGTACGCTAGATAAGTTTGATGCTATTCCAGGTTACCAAACTGAGCCCGACAGTCAGCTGTTTCGACAGGTGGTTAAAGACGTTGGCGTTGCTATTATTGGTCAAACGGGTGACTTAGTCCCTGCCGATAAGCGTTTTTATTCTATCAGGGATAATACCGCCACGGTTGAATCTATTTCGCTTATCACCGCTTCTATCTTGTCGAAAAAACTGGCCTGCAGCCTTGATGCGCTAGCGATGGATGTCAAAGTGGGTAGCGGCGCTTTCATGCCGACCTACGAAGCATCTGAAGAATTAGCACGTTCTATCACCGCTGTTGCCAATGGCGCAGGAACAAAGACCACCGCATTATTAACCGACATGAACCAAGTCTTGGCGTCTTGTGCGGGGAATGCCGTTGAAGTGAAAGAGGCGGTCGATTTCTTAACGGGCGCGTATCGTAATCCCCGTTTATATGCTGTCACTATGGGGCTGTGCGCCGAGATGTTGCAACTGGGTGGCTTAGCGGCCAACGAAGCCCAAGCGCGTGACATGCTTAATCGCGTGCTTGATAACGGTAAAGCTGCCGAAATTTTTGGTCGGATGATTTCTGGTCTTGGTGGTCCGAGTGACTTTATCGAAAACTACGCCAACTATCTGCCACACTCATCTATTATTCGTCCTGTGTATGCTAACCGCAGCGGATTTGCTACGGCAATGGACACTCGCGAACTGGGTTTAGCTGTGGTGACCTTAGGTGGTGGACGGCGTAAACCAGGGGATAAACTCGATTACAGTGTCGGGTTAACCCAAGTCTGTGCATTAGGTGATGAAATCACGGCCGATAAACCCATAGCCATGATCCATGCACAATCGGAAGATGCATTTGATGCCGCGGCGCAGGCCGTACAAAATGCGATTCATATTGGCGATACCGCGCCAGAAAAAACACCAGAGATCTATCGTTACATTCGTCAATCTGATCTCTAGGAGAGTAAACGATGAAAAGAACAGTAATTATGATGCTTGACTCATTCGGCGTCGGTGCAGCATCAGATGCACAAGCGTTTGGTGATGTGGGCTCAGACACCTTTGGTAATATCGCCAAAGCGTGCGCCGAAGGTAAAGCTAACGATGGTCGCGAAGGGCCATTAAAGTTGCCAAACCTTGTTAAACTGGGTTTAGCGTTAGCGGCTAAAGAGAGCACGGGCAAGATGCCACAAGGTTTCAGCGATGACGTTGAGATCATTGGGGCTTATGGCCATGCCGATGAATTAAGTTCGGGTAAAGATACTCCCAGTGGCCATTGGGAAATGGCGGGCGTGCCAGTGCTTTATGAGTGGGGCTACTTCAGCGATCTAACCAACTCTTTTCCGAAAGAGCTGACTGATAAGATTTTGGCAAGAGCGGGTCTGAGCGATTATTTAGGTAATTGTCACGCTTCTGGCACCGCGATTTTAGAAGAGCTGGGTGAAGAGCATATGCGTTCTGGTATGCCAATTTTTTACACCTCAGCCGACTCGGTATTCCAAATTGCCTGCCATGAAGAGTCCTTTGGTCTCGAGAAACTGTATGAGCTGTGCATTATCGCCCGTGAAGAACTTGAGCCATATAACATTGGCCGCGTTATTGCGCGTCCCTTTGTTGGCACAGGCCCTAGTGATTTTGCTCGCACCGGCAATCGTCGTGATTATGCGGTTGAGCCGCCAGCAAAAACCGTACTGGATAAATTGAAAGAATCTGGCGGCGAAGTGGTCAGTGTCGGTAAAATTGCCGATATTTACGCTCACTGTGGCATTACTCAAAAAGTGAAAGCGACTGGCTTAGAAGCCCTATTCGATGCAACACTTGAGCAAGTTAAGCTGGCGGGTGACCGTACTCTAGTCTTTACCAACTTTGTTGATTTTGACTCTCATTACGGTCATCGCCGCGATATCGCTGGCTATGCTCGTGCACTGGAATATTTTGACAGCCGTTTACCTGAAATATTGGCACTGCTAGATGACGATGATTTATTACTCCTGACTGCCGATCACGGTTGTGACCCGACTTGGCCTGGTAGCGATCACACCCGTGAGCGTGTACCGGTATTAGCCTATGGCGCCGGGTTAACCGCAGGCTCGCTTGGGCTGCGTAACAGTTTTGCCGATATTGGCCAGAGTATCGCAAGCTACTTTGAGCTTGAACCGATGGAATATGGCACATCATTTGTAGGTTAATCTACCTGTAAATGGTCTAGAATTATTGATTTGGCGGAGCTGATTTTCCGCCAGTACTAGAAAGACTTAAGTCTAAAAAAATAGGGGTTAAATAGATGGCTACACCACATATTAATGCAGTAGACGGTGCATTTGCAGATACCGTGTTATTCCCAGGCGATCCACTACGTGCTAAATACATTGCTGAAACTTTCCTTGAGAACGTTGAGCAAGTCACTGACGTGCGTAACATGCTAGGTTTCACTGGTACTTACAAAGGCGTGCGCATTTCAGTTATGGGTTCTGGCATGGGTATTCCTTCATGCTCAATCTATGCAACTGAATTAATTAAAGATTATGGTGTTAAAAACCTAATCCGTGTTGGTACCTGTGGCGCGATCAGCACCGACGTTAAAGTGCGCGATGTGATCATCGGTATGGGTGCTTGTACTGACTCGCAAACTAACCGTCTGCGTTTCAAAAACCAAGACTTCGCTGCAATTTGTGATTACAGCCTACTAAGCGCTGTGGTTAAAGCTGCCGACGCTCGTGGTACTAAGTACCGCGTAGGTAACGTGTTCTCTGCCGATTTGTTCTATACGCCAGATCCAGAAATGTTTGACGTAATGGAAAAAATGGACGTACTAGGTGTCGAAATGGAAGCGGCTGGTCTATATGGCGTCGCTAAAGAGTTTGGTGCTAAAGCCTTATGTGTTGTCACCGTATCAGATCATATCCGTACCGGTGAGAAAACCACGTCAGAAGAGCGTCAAACTACCTTCAACGAAATGATTGAAATGACATTGGAAGCTGCAATTACTCTGTAATTGGCTCAACCACTTTTAATCGATTAAAACGGGCCCTAGTGCCCGTTTTTTTGTTGCCCATATTAAACTAATTGCGTTATCGGTGGGCTGATATCAGTTGCACCGACCTCTTAGTTATATCAGTACAAACAAGATATCACCTTGCTTTAAGCCCTTTGCTTTAAGTTATGTTGGCAAGCCTGCTTAATGCTTATCAGTTAAGCACTTTTTTGAATATTTAGTCACCATATATTCAGTTGTGAGATAGTTTTGTATATCACAATAAATACCCAACATCAGAAACGCGAAGGGCTACCGGGAGATTATGAGTAAACCTTCTGTAGCCCTTGTTGTATCTATACTTTTCTTAACTGACTGACATTAGACAAGCCTGCTCGCATGATATGTGAGTTAGCATTAACCAAATGTCTGATTTAGGTGACGTTAATCAGATTTGCTTGCCTGTGTTTTAGCGTTATCCGGTGTGGACTTCTTAGTTGGTTCAAGTTCAGATTCTGCTTGTGGTGTCGTGTCAGATTGATCTGCACTGGGGCTCGCTGTCGAGTCTGCCGTGAGGGCTGCCGCCAATTTTTTCCCGAGCCTACTTTTACTCTTTAAGCGATCGAAGTGGGCTCGCTTAAACGATAATGCCCGTGATAACAACATGCCAATCAGACCAGCGATGATCAGCATCATCTGTTGTTGCTCCATATTGAGCTGATGCGCCTCTTTAATTTCGTTAAAAAACAGTTCCGGCACTAAACGCACCTCTACATAGCCTAAATTTTTATCTCCCTGCAGTACAGCCTCAACATAAGGCGGATAGTCGGCTAACAAGGCCTTTAACTCTTCGGAGTCGGGATCTAAATCCTGCTTAGTCACGCTTTGCGCAAATGAGAGCCGTTGGCCTTGCTCACTATAAATAGCGGCAGACATGACTTTAGGATCCAGTACTAATGCACTGGTTAACCACTGAAGTTGTTCATCATTTTGCAATTGCAATGCAGGTCCTGCGCCATAAGCGGTCTGTTGCACTAGTAATCGTGCCATCTTTTGCGTTTGGGACTTTAGAAGCTGCTGACCTTGTAGTAGGCTTGTTTCCCATAATTGAAATAGGCCCACCATAAGCACTAGCGCAATGCCAATTTGCAGTAATCGCGATAGCCGCTGGGTTTTTTTGAGTCCTTTAAGAAAAAACACTTTGTACCTGAAGATGATAAGGGTTTGATTAATCATAATTGATTATGGTTAAACCCGATAGCCGGAGATGCAACACCAATGGAAAGTCAGCACCAAACCTCACTGTTTTCGTGGCTATATGAACAGGCCAGCGACCAGTTTGAATACCAAGGCAAGCCGTTTGGTCGCCATACAGAGGCAGAGGTGCCAGAGGGGACTTTGCGAGTTCGTTTGGTTTATGACTCTGTCGACCTTGAAACGCCACTCACAGATAGTCTTATGTTGCTGCCTTCGTTGGTGAGCATGGCGACCATCCAACGTCCGTTAGGACTTTGGTGTGTTGAGCTGTGTTTAAATTCGCCTTTAACCGAAATGCAGCGTGCTCTCTTATCCGCCTTGCCTAAGCTTGAGGTGATTGAGATGCCTAAGCAGCCTGTCAGGTTAGATCTCCCCGGTTTATTGGTCATGGACATGGACTCCACCGCCATTGAGATAGAATGTATCGATGAGCTGGCGAAAATGGCGGGTGTCGGCGAGGCGGTGGCTGAAGTCACAGAGCGAGCCATGCAGGGTGAGCTTGATTTTGAGCAAAGCTTACGCGCTCGTGTGAGCCAGCTCGCCGGAGCCGATGCGAGCATCATAGATAAGCTATGTGCTACGCTCCCTCTGATGCCGGGTCTCGAAGCCATGATAACCCTGTTACAAGCATGCCAATGGCGTTTGGTGTTAGCCTCGGGTGGGTTTACCCCATTTGTCGGCCACCTTAAAGACTTGCTCGGGTTAGATGCAGCCTATGCTAATGAGCTGGTGATCGAATCGGGTACCCTTAAAGGTGAGGTGCGTGGCACTGTGGTAGATGCACAGTTTAAGGCCGATACCGTAGCGCGCTGCGCCGAGCTGTGGGACATAAAAGCGGGTCAGCGCTGCGCCATTGGTGACGGTGCTAATGATATCCCTATGGTGCAAATGGCCGACTTTGGTATCGCATTTCATGCCAAACCCAAATTACGTCTTGCTGCCGATGCGGCTATAGCGCATTTAGATTTACGTGTTTTACCTTATATGTTGCTCGATCTTAGCGAGCAATAGTGAATAAGGCTGGGGCGACTGCGACTGAATGGTCGTCCCTATTATTTCCCCTACGTGCCGATAAGCGCTGAGTTTGTTATTTAGCGCTCACATTATTTATTGTAAGCTCACCGTTTTAATCAGAGATTTATTGCCTGATCTATAAGTTGATTTTTTTAAACAAGTGTTTACTTAGCGCGATCCAGCTGTGCGGTTTAGGTTAATTTGCTTGTTTTAGCTCATATTTGTCAGTAGCTTAGTTAAAATTCATTTTTAGTTGATGCCATTTTGAAACTAATGCAGCAATCGCTTTATATTCCCTATCGTCAAGGTCAGTTACACCTTAAGCAGCTTAAATTACCCGATGCCGATATGAGTCAACCGCCAATATTGATGCTCCATGGTGCCATGTCTAATGGACGGGTGTTTTATAGCGATAGCGGCAAAGGTTTAGGCTGTTATTTAGCTCAGGCAGGGTTTGTGGTGTATGTACTGGATACCTTAGGCAGAGGCTTAAGTACGCCCAAGCTCGCCGCGGGTGCCAACCATGGCCAAGGTGAGGTGATCCGCGAGCAGTTGCCGTTAGTGCAGCACTATATTTTGTCTCAGCACCCACATGCTGGCAAAGTGCATTGGTGCGGTCATTCATGGGGCGGAGTCTTGATGGCCAGTGCGATTGCTCGTTTCGATTTTTTTCAGCACAATGTGGCCTCATTACTCACTTTTGGCAGTAAACGTGCCATCAAAGTGCGCTCGTTTAAGAAGTGGTTGATGGTCGATGTGGCGTGGAATACCCTTGCACCTGCCATTGCGAAAGGTCATGGGTATCTGGCCGCCGACCGTTGGCGCATGGGGATGGACAACGAGAGCAAAGCGTCACTCGCGCAAAGTATCGATTGGGTGCGAGGCGATTGGATAGATCATGATGATGGCTTTAATTATGCAAAGGCGGCTAAGCAGTTAGGGGCTCGCAAAGGTTGGCCTAAGGCTTGGTTTATTGCCGGTTTAGGCGATGCGGTACTGGGTAATCCCGCTGATGTGCGGCGGATGTTAGCCGAATGTCACTGCCATGATGTTAACTACACCTTGTTATCTAAAGCCAACGGCTATCGCCATGATTATGGCCACGCTGAAATGCTCACCCATAAAGATGCCAGTGACGATCACTTCCCGCAGGTGCTCAGTTGGTATCTAAGCGCAAATGGTGTTGATAAGTCAGCTTGCTAAGGTGTTGAGCAATTAATGTTTAACTGGCTGGGTAAGTTCATGATAACGATTAGGGTAGCGCAATAGTACCTCGCCAGTAATATCGAGAAATTCACCTACCCCTATGATCCGCCACATCAATTGTTCTAGCTGCGTGGCCTTGTGATGCGCGTGCAGGCTAATGTGTTCTAACTCGCGCTTAATGTAGCTCAGATCCGGTTTTGCTGTCGCGCCGCGATAAATCCGCAGTGCCATAAATTTACCTAAGCTTTGGCTTTGGCGAATAAAATGAATTTGTGCAGCTTCATCGCCAACCTCTTGCGGGGTCATGCACTTTAGTTTTATGCGCCCCTGAGATTGCCTTGAAACCTGCAGGAATACTTCAAAAAAGTTGAGCCCATCTTGAGGCTTCATCTGACGTATAGGATCGATAAAGTCGCGTTTAAGACGGCCGTTATCCAGTACGCTGGCCAGATTATATTGCAGCGATTGCTGTGCGGTGGCGGCAAATAAATCAGCGATTTCATTAGCATGCTTACTCACACCTAATACGCTTAATGTCGCCGACTTTGGATTTTTTTCGATAAAGTAAGGTACAGAAGCTAGCTTGCGCATGAGTATGTTTTTTAATCCATCTGACAACTCTTTCATGTCACCATTGGCTTCGGTTAATTTTTTAAGTTTATCGCGATTGGTCTCGATTAATCGGTTTAAAAAGGCGACGCCGACATGCTGAGTGTGACCTATCATGGCGGCTAAATGTATGGTAACGCCGTTTTTACGGGTACGGATTAATCGGTATGGCAGTTGTGATAACTTGGCTTTACCCGCTAAAGGTTGCAATTTGGGAAAGCTCAATAGTAAGGGTTCGCTGCTGTCAAAGTCGGCTGGATCATTTAAGTTAACCTGTAAGCCTTTGCCCGAGATGTCTAAGGTAAAGCCGGGTACCGACTGTTTGCCTTGGCTAATGGTCACCTGAGTTTTAAATGAGAACCTGGCTTCATTGCGCCTTTCGGTAAACTGGAGTGATAAGAGCTTAATTTGGCTTTCGTTGATTTTTTGTTGGCCAAAGGGTTTGAGTTCATTGACCTCTCGCCCTTGAGGTTGCCACTGACGGTAACGTTCTAGCATCTCTTCATTAGTCAAATCGATTAGCTGTAACACATGGGTAAAACGCTTAAGCTGCGCCTCTGTGAGCGCTGAATAATGGCTACTATCACCAGGCAAAATGCTCGATTTATAAGAGGTTTGATGATCGACTTGGTGACTGACAAGCTTAAAGATGCTCCAACTGGATTTACTGGCACCAAAGTGGATAAACAGTCCCAGCAGATCCTGCTCTAACAGCTCAGCTAAAGTGGCTGAGTAAAAAAAGATATTGCCTTGAGTCTGAAAGGTAAAGCAAAAAAATAGCGCATGCGCTTCATTATTGGGCTGATTAATCAAGGCATTGAGCCGTGATGGCGTGAGCATGCCCGACAGCTGACTAACCTCTTTTTCATCGATAAAGAAGTGTTGTAAGCGCTGATTATCACGGCTGAGTAATTTATGGGTTACTACATATTGTCCGTTATTTTGCTCGACATATAAGGGCAGGTGCGGCAGATGTGGTAAGTAGTGACGTTCAAACCCCAAGCCGTTAGCCGCCACTAGAATATCGTTGATATCGACCTTGTAGCGAAACTTATAACTGTGGATCAGTTTGCCTAACATGTCTGATAACGCGTCGCTACCGCCAATGCGCTTAAGGCGTAACCAACTGTATTCGTGATTGCTCTCAATATCGACCACTTGGTAGTCGACCCCTTGCTGTAAGTCTTGGAAATAGTACTCGTCACTAAGCTCTAACAGTTTGACTCGTAGTGGTTTGTCGGTATTGAGTCCATGTTCCAGCGGCAAGCGGATCCGGGCGCCTCCCACAGATAAATCTACGGTAATACCACTGATCTCGCTTAATGGCGCTTGAATGACGCCAATGCGAATGGAGTAGTTCATACGCTCTTCGCTGCGGCTAAAATAACTGCCTAATACAGCGCCTGAGGCGAGATAAGGGGTCTGCACCACTTCTTTTGTGGCCCTATTATTGCGGGATTTTTGGCGTCTTAATTTATGGGCACTCATCACTTGCTCATAGACACCAAGGGTATAATGGCCTTGATATAGAGCTAGGGCTTCGATAAAACTGTTTTTGGCTGGGGTATCGATGAAGTGGCTCTGCTCGCCACTGGTGAAAATCTCACAGGGTAGCTCTGACTTGTCTCTTAAATCTATGATACGGGTGCATAATGAGGATAGCCGTTTGAGTTCCATCTTGAGTAAGAAACGCGTAGAGTTCGACTCTTGCGCGGTCAAATTATCGAACAGCTCATCGAAATTAGTTTCCATGAGTAAAGGTTTTAGCTGTTCAATCAAGGCGTTGTGTTGCTCAAAACTCATCGGCGGTATCTTTTTAAGGTGCGAAATGATTCAGTGACGGCTAATATTGTGTCGGCAACAAGTGGGAAAACTTGATAGCCTTCTGTTTATTAAAACAAATTTTTTTGCCGCGAACACTGATGATTATTATTATCGAAACAGTGTAAGGCATTATGGTCGGCCAGTGCGACCGATTTATATCGAAATACGGCATTAGAATTGATTATGGCTAAGAATAAAACAGCGTTTGTGTGTAACGAGTGTGGTCAAGATTTTCCGCGCTGGCAGGGACAATGCAGTGCCTGTCATGAGTGGAATACTATTACTGAGGTGCGATTAGCCCCAAGTAAATCGACTAAAACATCGGTATCGGGGTACGCTGGTGCGGTGGGCGGTGGCTCGAAAAAACTCAGTGAAGTGGAGGAGTTTGAAGCCAAAAAAATGCTCACGGGTATTGGAGAACTTGACCGGGTGTTATGCGGCGGTTTAACCACAGGTTCAGTGAATATTATTTCTGGCGATCCAGGGGCGGGTAAAACCACGATATTGTCCGACTTGGTGTCACGCATGTCGCAGATCATGCCGTCACTCTACTGCACCGCTGAGGAGTCGTTATCGCAGTTTAAAAACCGGGTTAATCGTCTCAAGTTAAACTGCAATGAAGATAACTTATACTTGATGGCCGAAACCAGTGTCGAGGCGATTATTGCCGAGCTTGAGGCCAAACAAGTTAAGTTTGCGGTGATCGACTCTATTCAGGCGGTGGTGACCGACTTAGCCAATGGCAGCCCAGGATCGCCTTCGCAAGTCAAAAGTAGTGCTCAGGCGCTGACGCAATATTGTAAGCAAAATAACGTCACCATGTTTTTAGTGGCGCATGTGAATAAAAATAATGAAACCGCAGGGCCGCAAACCCTGATCCACATTGTTGACTGTCTAACCCATTTAGAGTGCAATGATGGTCAAGTGCGTACCCTCAGAGCCAATAAAAACCGTTTTGGTGATGTCGATACTGTGGGTATTTTTAAGATGACCGAGCGCGGCATGATAAGCGTGGATAATCCCAGCGAAATCTTTCTGTCGGGCTCCACGACCGACTCGCCGGGAGCAGCCATTACCTGTATCCGCAAGGGTAATCGTAACTTGTTGTTAGAAATCCAATGTTTAACCACAGAAACAGAGGGCGAGTTTCCCCAGCGGGTGTGTGTTGGTTTGAATATGAACCGCATTAAGATGCTCACCGGCATATTGCGTAAGCATACCCGTACTAAGATTTTCCATGACACCTATTTTAATCTCGTTGGCGGATTAAAAATCGATGAGTCAGAAACCTGTATCGATTTAGCCTTGGTTGCGGCATTGCTGAGTAGCTTAAATGATTTTGTGGTGCCCAGAACCACCTGCATCATGGGTGAGCTGAGCCTCAATGGCGATGTGCGCCCCATAGATAGTGGTGTTCCACGGGTGAAAGAGGCGGTGCAACATGGGTTTACTGAGATCTATATTCCGTTTCGAAATTATCATAAATCGATGGAAGGCTTAGGAGCTAAGATCCACCCAATAAAAACGATCCATGAGCTACTCGAGTTGATTAACTAGTGGTTTATCAAATAACTGGTTATATCAATTGACTCGCAGATTGTGCTGGCAAAGGGGAGCGAATCGCTTAAGTGATTGCGCGTGACATCAAAGTGACGCGCAGTTACTGGATAAGCCAATTCTAATCTAAATTGAAACTGAGTTCAGTCACAGGGCTGAGCTCGAAAGAGCGGCATTCAAGCCGATGCAGTGACGCCGATGTGATGTTAGCAAGTCATCAATTGTCACCGCAGGGCTACTTTGGCTATGGCTATTCAGAGAGAGGCTATTCAGATTCGCAGCTGGCTTGCGGCTCAATAATCGACAACTTATTACTTAAAATCAGCGAATTAGGAATTAAGTGAGTCACCCCATCTCCTTTAATGGTGATATAACGTAAGTTCAAGTCAATCACTGTACCTTTAGAACCCGTTACTTCAATGGTATTGCCCATTCTTATGGGTTTATAAAGTACTATCATTATCCCGGCGACTAAGTTTGATATCGCATCTTTTAAGGCGAAGCCAAGCGCAAAGCCTGTTAATCCTAAGCCTGCCACTAACGCGCCTACATCAAAGCCCATCTTTGACAGGGCTAATATGCTACCAATAAAAAGTAACATGGCTTTTTGCGAGTTAGAGATTAATCGAAATGATTCAGACGCAGTCGAATCGAACCGAGTCTCGACTTTTTTGAGTAGCTTATCAATAACTACACTTAAGATAAAAAATGCGGCAAAAACCATGATGGCGAGGATGATCTGTTGGCTCATTTAATCTGCTCATTTTATTAAAATAATGCCAGCTAATGCTGGCGAAATAACCCTAATGCACAGTGTAAATGGCTTAAACAAAACACTAAAGTGATTTTTAATCTTGTATTATCACTCAATAGCGAATTGCCAAGGCGCCTTATGGATTTCAATCAATTATGACTTTAATTATGGGGTGAACGCTTACGTTTTTGTATCGATCAACTGGGCTAAGCCATTGACCTAAGGCTGCTACTGAGGATTTAAGTTTGCTCGTGCACTTTTACAAACAGTTTAAGCTCACGATTGAGTAGCTCTGCATCCCCCAAGTTAAGTTCTAACATTCGCCGTAAGTGACTGATGCTATCAAGGTCGATATAGAGGCAAGACAACCCCAGTAGATCATCTTGTCGATGGCTCAATTGAGTTTCCATCGATACCACAACATCTGAGTCGCCTAAGGTAAAGCTTAATAGCAGTGGTTGGTCGTTTAGCGACAATCCGTCTGGTTGCTCTACAAGAGCGCCATTGAGGCTGAGATCATGGATTGTGGTTGGCCAGGTGTTTTGTCCCTGAGTGAGTGTCGCTTTCGCGTCATATAAGATCCGCGAAAATTGGCGCCTTTCATTCATAATCTGTCCTTACCTGTCACGCTTTAAGGGCTGGCATTATACCATTGAGTAAGCATAAGCTAACATGGCCGACCTGTAAAAATCTTGTTTTATATGGAGGATTTTTATTTAGTCGCTTCATGAGAGCTTAAGTGGTGAGCTATGCTGCGGCTCATGTCGATATTGATGACAGGTTTATGTCAAAAGCGCCCCCCCAGCTCTTGCTTAGGTTCGCAGTTTTACAATATTACTTATATGCTTGTAGGCAAATATGAAAAATTGTGAATAATGACATTATTCTCAGGTGAATAACCGATTCAGGGCGGGTAATGGCTCATTCTCTTATGATTAATACAGTGCTGGTGGTTGATGACGAGGCGGTCATTCGTGCTCGGTTAAAGGGCTATTTTGAGAAAGAGGGCTATCGGGTGATAGAAGCCGAAGATGGCGAACAGATGTGGCAGCAGTTTTCTCGTCAACATGTTGATTTAGTGATGTTAGACATTAATCTTCCCGGTGTCGATGGCTTGAGTTTAGCGCGTGAGCTCAGAAGTCGCTCCGATGTGGGGATCATCTTAGTGACAGGGCGTGATGAAGCCATTGACAAGATCATCGGTCTCGAAATGGGCGCCGATGATTATGTGACTAAACCTTTTGAGTTACGTGAACTACTGGTGCGCGTCAAAAACCTGCTTTGGCGTATGTCATTGGTAAAAAAAGCGCAGCAAGAAACCATTGCCCAGCTAGAGTGTAAAGATGATGTGATTGAGTTTGAGGGATACACCTTAGAGCTTAATAGCCGTAAATTAAAGTGTGGCGATGAGATCATCAAGCTAACCAAAGCTGAGTTTGAGTTGTTGGCGGCATTTTCGTTACACCCTCAGCAAGTGCTGTCTCGCGAGCGTTTGATGCAGCAAACCAGTCATCGAAATCAGGACGTTAATGACAGAACTATAGATGTCATTATTCGCCGGCTGCGCAATAAACTACATCCAGAGCTGTTTGTTACCGTCCATGGTGAGGGATACCTGTTTGCGGCCAAAGTCGACAACTAGTTGTCGATACCTTTATTAGGCGCGGTGACCCGATAGATGGGATAAAAATCGGCAGGGGCTAAGCTGTCACTCAATTGATGGGCTGAGGGCTCCTCTTGGTGTAAGCCGATAATTTTTGGTCCAATATCACCAAAGGCAGCGGCGCCCTGAAGTTCACGCACCACAATATCGACGGCCAGTTTGCCCTGTAATACCACCTGATCATCGGCGCTAAAAGCCACTTTGTGTCGATAAAGCCCCCTAAGGATAGCGGGCGACAAATAACTGCTGACGAGAGTGACCTTGGCGTCCAGTTGCTGATGTTGCAATGCACCTATTGCTGCTTCAATGGCAACCGCACTGCCTAGAATATAGTCTGGCACATGATCTTTGAGTAAATGATGCAGTTGGTCACGATATAGGTTGCGATTATTATCGGCATGACGATTCGATGAGATGATAACTGGGCTATTAGCTAACGCGTCAATTACGCCTTGTTCAACCCAAGTAGTGCCGCCCACTTTTTCGGGGCCAGTGAGCAACGCCAAACGGACATTGTCCTTCAATGGCGCCTTGGTCAGCAATTGGCGGATATAGTCGCCGCCAATCCAGCCCATTTGATACCAGTTTACCCCAATGCGAGTCGTTACCAGTTCACTGTCGAGGCGATTGACGAGCGCAATAATCGGCTTATTGACCTGTCCTTGGTAACCTCGTAGCAATAGCGGATCGACACTGCCAAGTAATATGGCATCGAAAGCTTGTTGCATGCAGTGTTCAAGCTGTGCCAGTTGGCGGTCTTTATCGTAATAACTGCCCGCTTCAAATAATTCGAGTTCAATTCCCAGTTGTGTGGCTTGGGTGACGAGTCCATAATCGATGCCTATCCAATAGGCATCTTTAAGATGCGGTACTAACACGCAGACGTGCCAAGGTTTTTTAGACGATAATAGAGCGGTGTGTTCAAAAATGCTTGTCTGTTGCACTTTGGCATTATAAGGGCTGCGCTGCTCAAGTATCCATGGTCTATGATTGTCTGCTGTTGCTGGATAACTTAACCATATCAAGATCAATGTGAGGTAGAGCAAGGGTGTTTTTAGGCGGCTCATAGAGTGATGCTCATCGATAGCGAATGAAGGGTAAGCTCATGGAGCTGCGTCTTAGTTTAACTTGCATCATTGTAGTGTAACAGTTTGAGGAGTGTGGTGAGCGCGTTATCATTATCAAGTAAAAGCTTAGTTGGCCGTTTAATGGTAGCGTTTAGTCTGCTAGGTCTGCTGTTGTTATTGCTCGTCTCCCTAGGCAACGTGTCGCTTTATTGGGTTAAAGAGGCGGACCAATACCTCTATGAAGAGGCATTGCCAGCCTCCGAGGCCGCGCGGCAATTAATGCAGTCCTCCAATGCCTTACTGGATAACGCTCAAGGGCTAAAGCAGGTTGAAGAGGAAGTACAGCGTGCATTTTTAGGTCGAAAATTATCATTAGAAGGCAGTAACTTACTGGGAGCTATTGCACGTTTAAAAACGTTAAATGTCGAAGACGATCGCCGTTTAGAGCTTGCCGCGGGCGACATTTTACGTGATTTATCACAATTAGGCCGTCATGTGGGTGAGCGTTTAATTTTGGCTAAAGAACTAAGTGAGCAGGGACAAGCATTAACAGACGCCGCCAGCCGTGCCATTGAGTTACTAGAGGCAGAGCTGGCTATTGTGGACTCGGCCGTACTGGCTAAACTAAGCTTGGCCTATCCACAAGTCGTCGGGGAGTTACAAACTGCTCATCTGCTCGACACCATCATAGAGCAAGATCTCGATATTCAAGAACGACTTAATCGTGCCTTAGCTTTAGTGCATCATATCGCTCTGGTGGGGCAGTTACTTCAGTCACCCGAGCAGCAACTAGGCTTAAATAAGGTGCTGATCAGCATGTCCAATCTAGTGCCAACAACGCGTAAAGTGTATCAAGTTGATCCTACAACATTGGCCGATTCGGCGCTGATGCTGCCATTCACTCAAATAAATATGATGCCGCTGGAGCTGTTAAAGGGCTTGATACGCGATCCTGAGCGCGCCATCGAGTTAGATAAAGAGTTAGCCATTTTACGCGGCGTGAGCGAAGGGCTCGCGTTGCAGCAAAGCTATGGTCACGTATTAACGCAGCAAAATCGGCAACTACTCAATTTAACCGAAAAACTGGCGCTGTTAAATCGCTCGGTAGATGAGGCCATGCAAGCGCAGCAAGCCAAAGCCACCGAGGCGCGAGAGCAGTTTTTACAACAACTGTTTTGGGCTAAAGCCGGATTATGGGGCACGGGTTTATTGATGCTGATCTTAATGCTGCTGGTGGTTTATCGGGTAATTTATCGTGGTATTGCACTGCGTTTAAACGAGGCGACCCATGCGCTATCACGCCTCAGTCGCGGTGACACCTCTGTGGTATTAGACCCGCACGGTGATGATGAACTTACCGCCATGGCGTCGGCTATCGAAGTGTTTAAGCAAAAGACGCGGCATAATCAGAATTTACAAGCTGAGCTTATCCAGCATAAAGCCTCGTTGGAAAAAACCATTCAAGCTAGAACCCAACAGCTTGCCGAGGCTAATCGTCAGCTCGACGCTGAAGCTAAGGGGCACAGCGCGGCAAGGGTTATTGCCGAGGAGGCTAGTAAAGCCAAATCGTTATTCTTAGCCACTATGAGCCATGAAATTCGCACGCCGCTCAGTGGATTATTAGGCACCTTAACCTTGCTGGGACAATCGCCGCTGCCCACAGCGCAAAAACAGATGCTGGCCCTGTCGCAATACAGCGGCACGCTGCTGCAAACGGTATTAAATGATATTTTAGATTTTTCACGTTTAGAGCAAGGCCAGTTTTATAATGAGCCTCGCCCTGTTAACTTACCCGCGTTGCTCGACGATATCGTGGCCATTATGTTAGCTGGCGCGGGATTGTCAGGTTTATCGCTCAGGCTCGCCAGTGACAATGTGCCCGACTGGGTGTTACTTGATGGCCCCAAACTGCGTCAAGTTTTGTTTAATTTGCTCGGCAATGCGATAAAGTTTACTCCCGAAGGGGGGGTAACCTTGCGTGTGCGCGCACAGGACAATCGGCTCTACTTTGAGGTGGCCGATACTGGCGTAGGCATCAGTGATGAGGCTAAAGCGCAACTGTTTAAAGTGTACAGTGACTTACCCAATCAAGGTCGCTCGCGTGGCACTGGGCTTGGCTTAGCCATCAGTAAAGAGCTGGTGGATGTGATGAATCAAGAGGCAAGTGAACACTCAACGAGTGAGCACACCAGACTATGGGTGCAAAGCGAGCAAGATAAAGGCAGTATATTTGGTTTTAGTGTGCCATTTATTGCCTGTGAGCCCCCAATCGAGGCCCACGGCGAAATCATCAACACAGTGTTAAAGCAGCGAGTGCTTGTCGTTGAGGACAACAAGGTTAATGCCATGGTGGCGCAAGGCTTTTTAGCCCATTTAGGGCATGAGGCCGTACTGGCGACCAGCTGTGCACAAGCGCTCAATTGCTATTATGCTGACGCGCGTGGTTTCGATGCCGTTATGCTTGATATTCAGCTAGGTGATGGTTCGGGATTTGAACTACTGAGGCAATTGAAACCTGACAATGACACCAACATATCATCGGTAACGTTTGCGGCATTTACGGCGCAGATCCAAAGCGAGGATGTTGTCAGTTATCAGCAAGCGGGTTTCGATGTGGTATTGGCTAAACCGCTCAATATGCAAGCCTTGATGAGTTGGATTGGTGTGGTTGCAGTTAAAGATGCCCCTGCAACGCCAGATGAGCCAGTCAAGCAAGCAGGTGAACACACTGATAGCGCGGCAATAGCAGAAGATGCAACACAGTCTCACCCGTTACTCGATCAGCGCCAGTTAGATGAAGATAGGCAATATATAGGCAAAGCCACTCTAGTCGAGATGTTTAACTTGTTTCAAACCTCGAGCCGCGAGCAGCTAGCCCGTTTAAGCGCGTTACCCGAAGATGCTGCTAAATGGCTGCATGGGTTAAAGGGCAGCAGCGCGAGCATGGGCATGTTGGCGTTGATGCAGCGGTGCCAATTACTCGAAGCGCAACTGGCTGCGGGAACTGCTTTGACTCTTGAGCAGTATCAACAGCTAGAAGCCTTATGGCTAGCCTCGTTAGCTGCCATGACCGCTGAGTTGGATAAAGAGGCGTAATGAAACACAGTGCCAGCGTTGCAGCAGCCTTAACGGGAGAGGTGGCTTACAGCGGGCGTAAATCTGGTAAACTTGACGCTTATTGATTGTCTCTTACTCGTTACTTATTGTTTTTACGCTTGTATCTGCAAGCAACAGGTTGATTTGAATGCAATTTGCTCAGTTAGATTTACATCCATCATTACTCCGCGCGCTGACACTCTTAGGCTTTGCTCAGCCAACGGCGATTCAGGCCGCCGCCATCCCGGCCATTTTAGCGCAGCAAGACATACTCGCCTCGGCGCAAACGGGCACAGGTAAAACCGCCGCATTTGTGTTGCCGATATTGCAACAGCTGCTGGCGCAGCAGGATGACGGGAGTCACTCACCCGTGGCGATTAAGGCGCTCATTTTAGTCCCAACACGCGAGCTGGCGCTGCAGGTGCAAGCGAGTGTACAAGCCCTTGCGCAGATGACGTCATTGCGCAGCGCCGTTGTGTATGGTGGTGTCAGTATCGATGCTCAGCAAAGCCAATTACATCAAGGTGTTGACCTGTTAGTTGCAACCCCAGGACGGTTACTCGACCACCTACGCCGTGGCGGATTGAGTGTGGACGCGGTCTCATACCTGGTGTTTGATGAAGCTGACCGCATGTTGGATATGGGCTTTATGGATGAGATAAACGCCGTGATGGCGCAGCTGCCAAGCACTCGCCAGACCTTGTTATTTTCAGCAACCCTTGACGATAGTGTGCTGAGCTTTAGTCGCAATCTGCTGCGCAGCCCCCAACGTATCGAGGTCGACGCCCCTCATAGTGCGGCGCGCGACATAGAACAACGGGTTTATGCGGTCGATAGTGATAATAAGTTCGCTCTACTCAGCCATCTTATTCGTCAAGGTCAGTGGCAGCGGGTTTTGGTGTTTAGTCGTAAAAAGATCGCTGCCGATAAGTTAGCTCAGCGCTTAATTGATGCGGGTATCATGGCTAGGGCACTTCATGGTTCATTGTCGCAAGGCGGGCGAGAGCAAGTGTTGCAAGCATTTAAGGCTGGCGATATTAATGTGTTGGTGGCGACCGATGTGGCCGCTCGTGGTATCGACATTGCCTCGCTCGATCATGTGGTTAATTATGAGTTACCGTTTGCGGCGCAAGATTATGTGCATCGCATTGGCCGTACTGGGCGAGCCGGACAAAAAGGAGTGGCTATTACCCTGTATAGCGAGGAGGAGGATGCCTTACTGCTCGAAGAGGTCGAAGCCCTATTAGACAAGCGTTTGCCGCAGCAGTGGTTGCCAGGGTTTGAGCCGGATCTGACTAAAATGGCGCCGTTGGCGGGTAAGATGGGGAAGTCTGCACAAAAACGCCGCGCGAAACGCCGTGGTCGCGGCTGAACAGTACCTATAAAAAAGCGCCGCAGAAGCGGCGCTTTTTTTCGTGTTGTGCGGATTTAATGCGATTGTGATGCGGCGAGCGCTTCACCGTCGCTCTTAACCCAATGGGTGGTTAAGTTGGCGAGTGCGGTATAAAACTGACCATTATCACACTGACCCACTTTATCGCTAAATGTCGCCAACCAACTGTTAAGATAATCGTTGATAAACGCCTGTTGTGTGGCGCTATCGACCCGATTTGTTTGATGAGCTACATAGGCCAAAATCACCGCTAGATGATCGGCTGGTTCAGGAAATTCACTCTGAACCTGTAATTGACTCTGTTCTAAATGGTCGAGCATCTGTTGATGTTGCTCACCAAATAGCAGCACTTCATCACCATCTTGTTTATTGCTGGCCATATACAGGCTGGCGTACGGGCTAGCGCTGTGTTTGGTTCCGACTAAAAACAGGCCGCAATAGTCGGCAGCCAGTTCCAGCAGCGCTTTATCTGTGGTTAAGCCTAGCAATACCGCGTTGATCTTAGCCACATCAGTGCCCAAAAGCGGGTCGCTTGCCAGTTGTGCCAAGAAAGCTTGCGCTGGCGCACTGGTCAGCTCATGCAATAGCGGCTGGTCGATCTCTTTAGCAAATAATGCCGACAGTAAGCGGTAGACCATGGCTCTACCTTGGTTAATGCTATTGTCGTGTGCGTTACTGTGACTCATTGTCTGTCTCCTTGGCGTTGGCCATTATCTAAATCACCGTTTCGATAGGGCCGCTAAATGAGCTGACCTCAGGCACTTTACCTTGATAACGCTCAAATTCGACCAAACAGGTGTAGGCCGAACAGGCTTGGGCCAATTTTGAGGTACCGATATCCTGAGTCAAGGTATTAGGATCGCCATAGCTGCACAATGCGCCAATTTCGTTGCCACCTTGCTTGCTACCATCTTTACCGACAGGGCCATACCAAGCGCCTTCTTGGATGCGCACTATGCCTTGAGGGAAGCGGTTAGACACCACCGCACCGGCAAGCAGTTGGCCACGGTCATTAAATACCCGCACGATATCACCATCTTTAATGCCGCGCTGCTTAGCGTCCAGCGGATTAAGGAACACAGGCTCACGGCCTTGAACCGTATAAGTGGCTCGGTATTGTTCTGATTCGCACATCTGTGAATGCAGGCGATGGTCTGGGTGGCAAGATTGCAGCCAAATCGGGTGTTTATCTGAACCCGGGCCGCCATGGCTGCGCTCTGTTTTTTCTATCCATGTGGGGTGACCAGGACAATCATCGTAATTAAATTGCGCTATTTTACGACTGAAAATTTCAATTAAGCCTGATGGCGTGCCCAGCGGGTTGATTTCAGGGTCGTCTCTAAAGTCGGCATGACGTGTCCATGGCTCACCCTCGCCAAAGTGGACATAACCTTGCTGCCAGAAGGTGTCAAAGTCAGGCATGGCAAAATTGCCGTCGTTATCGGCCTTGCAGTCGTTATACAGTTTTTTGAGCCAGTCAAACTCACTCATGCCACGAGTGTATTGCTCTCCTTTGCCCATCAAGGCGGCAAAGCGGGTGAATATCTCAAAATCTGACAAGCTTTCATACAGTGGCTCAACCATCTTTTGCATTGCCAAGATCCCACGGTTGGCATAACTGCCGTACACATCCAGATCGTTGCGCTCAAAGGTGGTACAGGCTGGCAGTACGATATCAGAGAAGCGGCAAGTGGCTGTCCAGTTGGTATCTATGGTGACGACACATTCGAGTTTGTGAAATGCGCGTTTCATGCGGTTACGATCTTGGTGATGATTCCAAGGGTTGTTACCGGAGAACACCATCATCTTAATGTCTGGATAGGTGACTTTAGAACCATTGGCTTCAATGGTTTTGCCTGGCTCTAAAATGGCATCAATCCAGCGCGCGACCGGAATAGTGCTACTGGCGCCCTTAAAGTCATTGTTATCAAATAACGGCTTTTGGCCTTCATCTAGGTTACGCGGAAACGCGCCCGGCGCCGCGGCACCCGATGACGGTACACCAATACCCGAATAGTGATGACCATAGCTGATGCCACCGCCCGGTAAGCCAATTTGGCCTATCATGGTGGCGAGTACGGCGGCCATCCAATAGGGCTGCTCGCCATGTTGTTGACGCTGAATACACCAGCCCATCATGATTTGGGTACGTCCTGCGGTCATCACCTTGGCAAGATCGCGGATGATCTCTTGGCTAACGCCGGTAATCTTACTCGCCCACTCGGGGTTTTTTGGAACACCGTCAGACTCACCCATAAGGTAGGGAAGGAATTGATCGAATCCTAAGCTATAGCCTTCGATAAACGATTTATCATGCAGGTTTTGGCTCACCATTTCGTGGGCGATCCCCAGCATTAAGGCGACATCGGTCTGCGGATTGACATATAACTGTTCACAACCTAAGTACTTTTGGGTTTTGGTGACCACAGGATCTATGCTGATCACTCGGATCTTGCCTTGTTTCACTTTTTCTTTAAGTTGCGCAAGGTAAGCAAATGACTCATGAGTCTCGGCATTCCAGCCGACCTGTAGGTTTTTATAGGGATCATTTGACCATAAAATAATGGTGTTGGATTCTTGTAAGATCAGCTCCCATGAGGTGCCCTGGGCATATACCTCGGTCGAGCCGAGCACATAAGGCATGATGGTTTGACCGGCTCCGGTTGAGTAGTCACCGATTTTTTTGATGAAGTTACCGTGCATGCCCACAGCGCGTTGCATATGGCTGGTACAAGAGTGCAGTTGGCCTGTGGCGCGCCAGCCCGTTTGGCCAGCGTGTAGGCCTGAGGGACCATATTTGGTTTGCACTTCATCGAGTGAATCTTTAAACAGTGATAAGGCCTTATCCCAGGTCACACGTACAAAGCGAAAATCACCACGTTGGCTGGTGTCACTCTTGTGGCCGTTAAGCAAAAAGTCTAAGCGCACCATAGGGTAACGAACCCGAGATGGATTGTAGACCAAGCCTTTAATACCGTTAATCATATCGGTTGGATATTGGTCTCGGTCAAATGGGATCACCTGATCGATAACGCCATTTTTACGCTTCATCTTAAATGCACCAAAGTGCGACCCGGTCGTTAACCAGCCATCATTGGCGTTGGCGCCTGTGCTGGCGAGGACATTAAGGGGGGCCAATACTGACGCACCACTGAGGGTCACATAAGAGGTGGCTGCAAGGCCCTTAAGAAAATCTCTTCTGTTCATGTTGATATCCTTTTTAGTGCGCCGACTTATCGAAAGTTGATGAATGTTCTTGCAAGTATTTTTGTACTAACGCTTGAGTGTCTTGGTCCATGTTGACGAACGCTATCATGCCTTGGAACATGCCGGGCCAAGTGTTGGCATCGAAATGTGCTTCGCTAGGTTGGGTATGACAGACGCTACAACTGGTGGAGTAAGTCTCACGTGCATAGTCCCACAGGGGTTGTAAATCTTTGACGAGGAAATCTTTCTCGGTCCAAATCTTGGCCTCGACTCGTTGCCACTGCAGTCCGGTCATTGGATCTTCTTTCTGCTCGAAAATTTCCATGACCCCCTCTTCCAGCGCAGCTTCTTTTGACAGTTGTGCCGACAAAATATTGAGACCAAAATCGAAGTAGATCACCCGGCCAGCACCCACTTTTTTACGCCAGCCATCAATGCCGACTTTAACGCGGTCGCCTTGGGTTTCGAGTACAGTCACTTTGGTGGCGATGTTGAGCGTGCCGGCTTCGACATCTGTGGTGCCATTAAAGTAGAGCGGTTTGGTGAGCGCGGTGAAATAGGTGTCACCCACTTGTAGGCTGCTTTCGCCAGAGCCCACTTGAGCGATGAGTTCAGGTGCGCGAGAGGTGCCCATATCAGGCAGTTTGTGAGCAATACCTTTGTGGCAATCAACACAGCTTTGATCGATTTCAGCGGCGCGTTTCATCTGTTTTTGCGCCAGTTTTGACATGCTTTCCCATTTCATTGAGGCATAGTTATGGCAATTTTTACAGGCTAGCGAGTCGTCGCGATCGAATCGTTTCCATTCGCGGCTAGCCATTTCAAGCCGCTTAGCTTCAAATTTTTCATCTGTGTTGACAGTTTGTAGCAACCAGCCCCAGACATCGTGAGAGGCTTCCATTTTACGGGCAATTTTACGCGTCCAGTTGTGCGGCACATGGCAGTCAGGGCAGGTGGCACGTACCCCTGAATGATTTGACCAGTGCACCGTTTGTTGCAGCTCTTGGTAAGGCTTGCTTTCCATGCTGTGGCAGCTAATGCAAAACGCTTCGGTATTGGTCATTTCCAGTGCGGTGTTAAAACCACCCCAGAAAATAATACCCATGAGAAAGGCTGACAAACTGATGGTACCTAAGGTGAGGTACTTGGCGGGCTTGTTGAGCGTGCGCCAGATAGTAATAAACCACTTCATAACAGCATCCTTAAAAAATAGATCAGGTAATTATTTAACTTAGTGAGAGACGATGCCGCCAAATGCTTGGATCATCCAAATGACAAAGCCATAAGCCCCTATGCCGCTGATCGTTAAAATGGGAAACAGTAAAAAAATGATGAAGCCCAGCGCCTTAAACTCTTTGGATTTCACCTGACTGGGTTTAGTCGCTAAATCTTGTTCTGCCATGATCTGCTCTCTTAGTGGTGATCTTTGTCTATGGCTACAATATTAGAGGAGGATTGTTAATGGCTGTCACACCTAGGATGAATGAACATCGACAAGTTATGAAAAAATGTGAAAATCAATTCTGGTGATACGGAATATTAAGCGGTATCAAGGCTAGTGTTTTGATTTAAAAGGAGTTGCATGCATATTTAAACGAGCGTCATCCTAGGTGTGACGTGTGCTTAATGCCCTTATAATTCAGTGGTGCGTGGGGCAATTAGCCAAAAATAAAAATATCTAATGATTTGTTAATTTACGCTAGTTTATCGCGTCAGCTTTCCTGTAAAATTCGCGCCAACCTAGGTTATGTGAGCGTTCGGTTAACCGAGCAGCTCTTGGCTTCGCATTCAATGTGTAAGTCTGCAGCGCACGTAAGGTACGTCACAAGTACTCGGTGGTTCTCTAACCCGATAGTGTTGAGCGGGATCCTCACTGCCATAACCTTGTAAAACTAAGAGAACAATAAAGGTAAATAATTATGAAGTCTGAACAGACTCTCGATACCCCTGCTGTACCTACAAGTTCGATGTTGGATCGTTTTTTTGCTATTTCTGCCCGTGGCAGTAACGTAAAGCAAGAAGTAATTGCCGGATTTACCACCTTCTTGGCCATGGTTTACTCGGTCATTGTGGTGCCTAATATGCTCGGCACTGCAGGCTTTGATGCTGGCGCGGTCTTTATTGCGACCTGTTTAATCGCCGCCTTTGGCTCGTTGTTAATGGGGCTGTGGGCTAACCTGCCAATGGCGATTGGCTGCGCTATCTCGTTGACCGCCTTTACCGCGTTTAGCATGGTGTTGGGTCAAGGGATCTCGATTCCGGTTACGTTAGGCGCCATCTTTTTAATGGGGATAGTGTTTACGCTAGTGAGTGTGACTGGGGTTCGTCAGTGGGTACTGACCAACTTGCCTAAAGGTATTGCTCACGGTACGGGTATCGGTATCGGCTTATTCCTCCTGCTTATTGCCACCAACAGTGTGCAGCTTATCGTCGCCAACGATGCGGGTTTACCGGTGAAGTTAGGCGATATCCATAGTTTACCTGTGCTTGCGACCATTATCGGCTTGGCGGCCACCATTGGTCTTGAGCGCCGCGGTGTACCCGGTGGTATTTTGTTGGTGATTATCGCATTGTCGGTATTTGGCCTATTGTTTGACCCTTCGGTGACCTATCAAGGCTTGTTTGCCTTACCCGATCTGATGTCTGACAAATCATTAATTGGTCAGCTCGATATTATGGGGGCGTTAAATCCTGTAGTGTTACCTATTGTGTTGGCGTTAGTGATGACGGCAATTTTTGATGCCACAGGGACAATCCGTGCGGTGGCGGGGCAAGCCGAATTACTCGATAAAGACGATAATATTGTCGGTGGCGGTAAGGCGCTGACCTCTGACTCGGTAAGCAGTATCTTTGCCGGTGCAGTGGGCGGCGCGCCTGCTGCAGTGTATATCGAGTCGGCTGCAGGAACCGCCGCTGGTGGTAAAACTGGCCTGACAGCGACCATTGTTGGTGTGCTGTTTTTACTGATGATGTTCTTGGCGCCACTGAGTTATTTAGTGCCTGCCTACGCTACAGCACCTGCACTGATGTATGTGGGACTGTTGATGTTGAGCAATGTGACCAAGCTTGATTTTGACGATAAAGTCGATGCCATGGCTGGGTTAACCTGCGCGGTGTTTATCATTTTAAGTTGTAACATTGTCACTGGGATCATGCTGGGCTTTGTCACGTTAGTGATAGGCAGATTGTGCAGTGGCGAATGGCGTGCCATCAAGCCGGGTGTGTTAGCGATCACTATCGGTTTAGTGGTTTTCTATCTCGGTGGCTGGGCGATTTAAACGTTTATTGATATCAAAGCCTGTCAAACATACTGATGTAGCTGGGTTTGCCCCATGTGCATAAAAAAGATGTAACTCAAAAGACGAAATATCCTTTCGTCTTTTTTATTGGCGGTAAGCGCGTAGCAGATCTTTCCAAGTAACAATACCGACAATCTTACCCTGTGCTAACACCGGCAGTGAGCCAATATTGTGTTGCAACAATAACTGAGTTGCAGCATGTAAGGAGCACTCGGGTGTGGTGGTGATAGGGCTGCGTGTCATGACCTGATGGGCTCGGCGCTGCAGGGTTTCAACATCACGCTCGGTTTCGTTGATAGCGCCAATATGGGGGCTCAATGTGCGCAGGTAATCTCGCTCAGATAACACCCCTTGTAGCCTATCGTTTTCAACCACCAATAGATGATGAAACGGCGCACTGTCAAAAATCTCTTTGACTATGGTGAGTCGATCGTCCATGTCGATAGTGACGACTCGGGTACTCATAATGTCGGCAACTGTGACGCTCATAGTCTATTTCCTCATGTTTATGCTATTTATAACAGACTATTAACAGTTCAACAAATCAACATGTTTGCTGAGGCGATTGATGAGCTAATCATTGAGAACAGGCCTGCTAAGCGTTGTTTGGTCTGTTAGGGTTATGCTGATAATGTCTGCAAACAGCTTGTAGGGTGACTAACCATCTCGCGGTGTTTTTAATGATGACGACAGGGCAATGACTGCTGGCTATCTGATGGCATGCCTTTGGATGAAGTGCCGCGATTGCAGTAGTGATATTAGCGGGGGGGATAAATCAGCCCAGGTGATCCTAGGCTGATGTTCGGTTTTTATGTGTCGAATGTCTTAGAAGATAAGATGTGCAACACCCGCAATAACAGGCAGGGTGACTAGGGTTCTTAAAATAAACACCACAAACAATTCGGCAATATTGACCGGGATCTTACTGCCTATCAGCAAGGCACCCACTTCACTCATATAGATAAGCTGGGTGACCGACAGGGCGGCGATAATAAAGCGGGTCATGTCAGACTCGATTGAACTGGCTAAAATCGAGGGGATAAACATATCCGCAAAGCCAACCATAATGGTTTTAGACGCCTCGCCCGCTTCTGGAATTTGCAGTAACTCTAGCAGTGGGATAAATGGCATGCCAAGGTAGTCGAACAGCGGTGTGTATTCGGCGATCATTAATGCGATGGTCCCGATAGCCATGACAACAGGGATCACGCCAAATACCATGTCGATGACATTTTTTAGGCCATCTTTTAAGGTGTGCGACACGCCTTGCGCATGCGCCGCTTTAGCCATTGCTTGCTCAAAACTCCAAGCGAAAACGCCCTTACCGTGTGGCACGACTTCATCGTCTGGATGACGTGGCGTATCGTCAATATAGTGATCTTTTTTCCAACGCAGTGGTGGTAATTTAGGCACGATAACCGCCGCGACCACACCAGCCAAACATACGGTTAAGTAAAATGGCGCAAACAGATGCTCTAATTTAACTTGCGAAATCACCACTAATGAGAAGGTGATTGAAACCGCCGAGAAGGTGGTGCCGATCACAGCCGCTTCGCGTTGAGTATAAAGGCGGGCTTCATATTGTTTACTGGTCATTAAAATGCCGACACTGCCATCGCCAAGCCAAGAGGCCATACAGTCAATGGCGCTGCGACCTGGCAAGTTAAATACTGGCCGCATAATTTTGGTTAACAAGGTACCAAACATCTCCAGCAAGCCGAAGTTAAGCAATAATGGCAATAACATGCCGGCAAAAATAAATACGCAAAATAATACGGGTAGCAGGTCATTCAGTACTAAGGCGCCCGTATTCCCCGAACGGATAGCTTCAGGGCCTATGCCCATGTAGGTCAATACAATGAAGACTGCACCAATAATGCGAACGATAGCCCACATAGGGTTTACGTTAAGTAATGCATTGATAAAGTGATGCTGCAGCAAAGCGTTAGGTTTTAGCCACTTGCAGATGAGCGTCGCGATAGCGGTAATGACCACTATAAAGGTCACTATGCCGGTTAGCGCATCGCCTAATAAGCTTTGTAATCCTTTTGATACGATAGCGATAGGAATGGTGATCGCATCTTGATAGCTAATCGGTGTCATAAACAGTAACAAGCCGATCAGCGAAGGGATGAGAAATGTAAGTAACGTTTTTATGTTAGTTTTTTGTTTTTTAGCCACTTTTTTGCCTTAAATTACGCTGTCTGTACAACGGCAAGAATTAAATATTAAATCCATAATTCAATTTATAATGAATATCCATTCATCTAATCGACGGAGGTTACCGCCTAAGTCCAGTGATGTAAAACCATTTAATGCGCAATCTTGTGACTGACAGCTATAGCATAGTTATTTGCACTTTATGACTATTTATATTGTACTGAAAAAAGTTGCATTTGCACCATGTACTTTTTAGTTAAAAAATGATTAAGACAATGTTATTGCTTGGTTTTATATTCCTTAGCCGCGAAGAGTGTTGGCTGTAGCGCCTAGACTTAGCGTGTAGGAGAAATGCAGGGTAGTTACTTGCGCTGGTTTACCCATTTAATCTAAGGCAGAGCGAGTCAGTTAGCCAGCCGCCTTTACTGGGCGATACCAAGCATATAAGGCCTGATTACAGCATTGGGTGGATCTGGGGTTTGTGTCGAGCTAAGTGGCAAATAGGGCAGAGGCGTGAGGCGAAGAACAGCGGGATAGGCTAAATAGATTGGGCCGTGGCTAGGTGCCAGCGGCTCAATGTAGGTTGGTTGTTATTGACATTTGTAATGCATCAAGCAAGCAAGATGTCAGTAGCCAAGTGCCTGCCTATTGTGGCCTTAGGTTATCCGAAGGTTTGCCTTAGGCTCTTGGCTTTATCAGCGTTAATTTTTAGCTCAGAAATTGAGTCTTCAACGCTGGCTAACGCATCTAAATTATTGTTCGATGCCTGAGTGATCAGGTTAATCCCTTGATTTAGTTCTTGTACCACTTGCATCTGCTGCTGCGCTGCGACGGCATTTTGCTGGGCAAATTCGTGAATACTGCTGATGGAAGTATAGAGTTCATCCAGCTTTACCGCCGAAGACTCAGTTTGCTGGGCGCAGTGTTCGGCCAATTGCTGGCTTTGACGCATCTCTTCGCTCCAATCGCTGAGCATTTTAAACATTTTGTCGACACTTTGGGATATGCTGGTCGTCGATTCTTGAGTGCGACTCGACAGTGCCCTGACTTCGTCGGCAACGACCGCAAAACCGCGGCCCTGTTCGCCAGCTCTGGCGGCTTCAATGGCGGCATTGAGTGCGAGTAAGTTGGTTTGCTCGGCGATGGCATCAATTTCGCCCATGGCATTGGCCACATGTTCAGCTTCTTGGTGCAGCTGCTGAGTATTTTTTGCCACATGGGTGACGCTTTGTGTGAGCGAGTCGATATCTTGGCTGTTTTGCTGCATCTTAGTGCGATTATCGTGACAAATTTGGTAAGTGTCATCGATATGGTTTGATGTTGATTGAATATTACTCACCACCTCATTTAGGGTCGCGCCCATCTCCTCCATGGCACTGGCCATCTGCTCAATTTCTTGATGCTCTTTATCGATACCACTGTGGGTTTGGTTGACGGCGACAATCAGTTGATTAGTGATGTCGGTTATCTTATCTGCGCTATCTTGGTTTTTGCCTAACACCCCTTGCATCTTGGCGTCTTTCATCAATATCTGAAACTTAAGCAGCGAGGAGGAGTCTTTACCGCAATAGACAAAGCGGCTGACTGAATCATACTCTTGTTTCATCGCCATTAACTGCGCAGGGATCCTAAAGGCCTCATCGTAAAAAATGGCTAAATTGAGTCCTATAAGCGCCAAGCCGACTACAATGGTCTGCCAGCCTAAAACGTAGCCGGCTAGCGCTAGGCCTAGGGTGGTAACGACTGCTGAGATGATGCGTTTTTGTACTAATGAAAGTGGGTCTTTTACTGTTTTACCTTGGTTTATTTGCTTATATAGGGCCTGCGCACTGGTGATTTTTTTTGCATCAGGTTTTACCCGTACAGATTGATAACCTATGAGTTTATCTTGTTCGTACATAGGTGAGACAAAAGCATCTACCCAATAAAACGCGCCATCTTTACAGCGGTTTTTCACCATACCGCGCCATGATTGACCGGCTTTTAATTTTTGCCAAAGATCGGCAAATGCCGCGGCAGGCATGTCGGGGTGACGCACCACGTTGTGATTATGGCCCAACAATTCTGACTCGCTGTAGCCAGAAATATCGATGAAGGCTTGGTTGACATAGGTGATCACTCCACGGGTATCTGTGCTCGAAATAAGCTCGTCTTTATCGTTAAGCTTGACCTCTCGCGTCGACGTAGAGAGGTTAGTATGTCTAGTTGTAGTCATGTAAAGGAGGTCTTCAGCAAGTCGCCATCTCCAGCCTTTACTTGTGTAAGTGGTTAGTGGCGTAATAAAAAATTCATTGGCATTCTATCAGGCACTTGAACATTTTGTTAGCCACCTCACAAATCTATTTATAGTGAGATGTTGCGCGTAAATTAAATGCTAAGATTTTGATCTTGCTCCAATAAAAATATTGACTCAGTGATGATGTGACGTATATTCGTTTACCCTTTTATATTATAAGGTTATCTGTGTAGTCGCTGTGGGTTTGGCTAAAAATGTTACTAAAGTTGTTATAAGAAATATGCGCTAAAGCTCGGCATAAAATCACAATTCCATATAATCTAGTAGGACGACAGCATTGCATTATCAACGGACTATGAATTCATCACAGCGAAAACTATCAACACTGGGGTTTAGATTTGGCATGCTGGGCATGACTGTGCATGTACTTAGCTTACTCGTGGCATCGTTGGGATTTAATGATTTTAATGGTAATGGTTTTAGCTTTTTTAATTTTTCATTAAGTGAACTGGGCCAATATGGCCACTCTCAATTAGCGGTAGTGTTTAATGGTGGGTTGTTTTTTGGTAGCTTAAGCTTGGTGTTATTTTGCTTGTTTTCATTGCAACATTGCGACAGTCCATTGCTGTATCCCTGCTTGTTATTGCTGATTTTAGCCATGCTTTCTCTGGCCATCACGGGTTTATTTCCCATCAATGTGTATCACTTACACACCTTAGGCATTGAATATTTCTTTTATTTTTCACTGTTGAGTATCGGGTGTTACTTGGGTTATTTATGGCAGGGCGCAAGGTTGGCCGCAAAGCCCGTTAAGCGTTTTGCTTATCAAGGCAGCAGTGTATTGAGCCTGCTGTGTATCGCTGTATTTGGCTTGTTTGTTTTCCTTGCACAAGTTGATAGCAGCTTAATTAATAGTGGCCAAGCATTTTACCATGGGATGATGATGATCGAGCCACGCCCTGAATTTTGGTGGCCCGCCATCGTTGAGTGGTTAGCGTTACTGCTGTTTCTTGGTTGGAGCGCGGCCTTGGTGTGGACTCAGCGCCCTACGCGCGACTAGCGCCTTTGCTCAAATCCCGCTTGTCCAAACCAGTATCCATTACAGGCTAAGTTGGTTTCACTGGTGGTCTCTATATTAGCGTGAGTGGCTCCCTTGTCGACCAAGTTTTTGGTTAAGTTATTGGCTAACGCAATTGAAGCCAAGCTACTGGGGGAAACCCTAAAATAGTCGACCCCTAGGCGCTGCATCTCCTGTTGTTGATCACTTAAGTCAATATAACTGGCCGATTGAGTTTGAATGCCATTAAGGCGCAGCAATGGCTGGGATTCTTGGGTTTGCGCTAATACACCTTGCGGATAGTCAATACAGATGGTTTGGCAGCTGTCCTTAGTTAATCCTTGTTGGCGTGCGGTAAAGCAGCGTGCCGAGTGTGCCAGTGGCATGTAGCCATGACCAAAGACTTCCACCTCTATCTGCCTTGGGGCCAAGTCGGTTAATACTCGTTCGAGCCAGTGCTTTGATAGCTCCAGTGGCATAACAAATCGTTGCATTCCCCAAGCGGCTAATTTCTGCAAACTTGCCGCATTATAGTTGTTAATACTTGGCCCACAGATAAAAGGTAAGCCGAGTGATTTCGCTACCTCAACGGCGCCCATATCGTTGGCTTCAACCATAAACTCACCATTATCGATTTGCTGTTTTAAGGCTGTAAATTCCGATTGGGCTTCAATCAGCGCCAGCGTAGAGAGTACCACTTGTTTACCCGATGCCTTGAGCATCTGAGCTAGCTCAAGGTAGTCGCTAAATTTCAGTTGGCGGCGACGGCTACAGACGGTTTCACCTAAATAGATCAGTTCTATGTCGCTACTGGCTGCTTGTTGATAAAACGCGCTGACCTGTGCCTTTGACCAGCAATATTGAATAGGGCCTAAAGATATGTTCATATTTGCTCCTGTTATTGGCTACTGCCAAGTGCGCTCATAGGCTCCAAGTGTCGTAACCTGGCCTTCGGAGACCTTGGCTAACGCTTTGTCCCACTGAGCTTGGGTCGTATAGGCCTCGGGATGATGTAAAAAAGTGTCGATAGCTTGACGCCAAACGCGAGTGACTTGCTCAACATAGGCAGGACTACGTTGGCGCCCCTCGATTTTAAGAGATGCCACGTTTGCCTTTGCCAGCTCTGGCAATAAACTGAGGGTATTAAGGCTGGTGGGTGATTCTAAGATATGGCTCGGTTGCTTGTTATCTGCGGTGATATAGCGGCCCTTACACACCACGGGATAGCCCATCTGCTCGTTAATGTTGGACTTATCAATAAGCACTTCGTTTAGGCGCGTTAAGCGTTGATCGTCAACCTCTTGCCAGCGCACCGCATTGGCGGGTGAGCAGGAGCCACCAGTATTGGGCGATTGCCCGGTAACATAGGAGGAAAGGTGGCAACGCCCTTCGGCCATAATGCACAAGCTGCCAAAGGCAAACACCTCCAGATCCACAGGCGTCACCTTAGCAAGGTCGCGTACCTGTTTCATTGACAACACCCGCGGCAACACGGCTCGCTCAATATTAAACTCGCGTTTATAGAGGCTTAAGGCGCCAAGATTGGTGGCGCTGGCTTGCACCGATAAATGCAGTGGCAGCTGAGGGTAGCGGCTATGGGCGTAATCAAGTAGTGATAAATCGGCGACAATTAAGGCATCGACGCCAAGATCGGCAGCGATATCGATAGCCTGATACCAACGCTGTTCTTCTCCCGGTTGAGGAAACGTATTGATGGTCAAAAATAACTTTTTCCCCAAGCGATGAGTGTATTGCACCGCCTGCACCAGTTTCTTGGGGGTAAAGTTTAAGCCGGCAAACGAGCGCGCATTGGTGTCATCTTTAAGGCCAACATAAATCGCATCGGCACCCGCATTGAGTGCCACTTTCAATGCGGCTAAGTTTCCCGCAGGGCATAAGAGCTCCATAACTGCCTCTTTCTTAAAAAGTGTGCAGTGTAAAAGGGAATGGCCGCCTATATGTTGATGTAAAACAGGTTTGCGATCATAAAAGCTGGGTAAAATTGAATTATCTCTCACTTTCGGGGTGAAAGCCGAATCGATCATTAATATTAAGCGGGGTTGACGCGAGTTGGTCACGCTTGCATAAGGAGTTATTCACGCTATGCAAAAAAGTGTGCTAGCCAATACCGCTCAACATCTGTTGCAATTTGGTCCTCAGGTGATGGCCAAGCCGTTAACTATAGTGCCTTTTACCGTGAAGGCGCGCATATTAGAAAAGCTATTGAACTTGTTAATGGCGGAGCAAATCGAGGATGATGAGTTGCTCTTTCTTCAGCAGCGTTGGGTTAACATCGATATTGTCGATATGAAGCTGAGTTTTGATGTCAGCTTTGATAAACACTTTGTGGTGCGAGCGCCCGCGAAGGCCGAGGTGACGTTTAGCGGCCGCAGCAAAGAGTTGGTATTGATTGCCGCCGGCAAAGAAGATCCCGACACGCTGTTTTTTCAACGTCACTTGGCTATCGAAGGTGATACCGAATTGGGACTCGAGGTGAAAAATTTATTGTTGAGTATCGAGTTTGACACTATGCCTCGCTTGGCTAGAGAAGGGCTAACCGCCTTAGCTTCGCTGCTTGAGAAACTGCAACGTCAAGCCGATGCGCGCTGGGCATAAGATCCTGAATGTGATGGTGTTGCGCCAGCCCTTGAGCTTGGGTTTGGGCTTCGGTAACTCAAGCCTAAATAAAGCCTAAATCAAGTTTAGCTAAGCTTAGATAATCCAAGCGATAGGTAAATGAAGTGCTCAATATTTTCATCAATATTTACATCAATGTTTGCAAGAGCGTAGTTGATAACTAGAGGACAATTAATAAAAAAAGCGCAGTTAATTACAGCGTGCAGTTAATAAAAAAGCGAAGTGTAACACTTCGCTTTTTTATAGTTTTGCGTCATTAATGGGTTGAGTTAATCACTCGCTCAGCGGTTTGCCGGTGATCAGGTGATACTTCAGCAACAGCGCTTCATCAGACTCAATATGTTGTGGATCTGGGTCGATACAGTCGATAGGGCATACCGACACACAGGTGGGCTTATCATAATGGCCAACGCATTCGGTACACAGGTCTGGATCTATCTCGTAGATCTCCTCGCCCATAGTGATCGCTTGGTTTGGACACTCAGGCTCGCACATGTCGCAGTTAATGCAGCTATCGTCTATCAGTAATGCCATTATCTGGGTCCAGTTACACCGCTTGGTGCGGGTTGCGAGTGTTTTGCCCGCTATTAAGGTTACGCATTAATATCGCTTTATCGACATCAACCTCTTGGGGTACCGGTAAAAACACAAAGTGTCCCGAACCGAGTCCGGCCTCGACGGCTTCGCCCTTACGGTTTTCTAAATGTTCGATGGTCAGGTTAATATTGCCTTGCGGCGTCATCAACTCAACACTGTCGCCAACCGAAAATTTGTTTTTCACATCCACTTCGGCCATGCCTTTATCGTTACGTTTGCCAGTGAATTCCCCCACAAATTGTTGAGTGTCACTGATAGAGTAACCGTAGTCGTAATTTTGGTATTCATCATGCACATGGCGACGCAAGAAGCCTTCGGTGTATCCCCTGTGAGCCAGTCCTTCCAGTTGGTGCATCAGTGCAGGGTTAAACTCACGACCAGAAACGGCATCTTCAATCGCTTGGCGATAAAGCTGTGCGGTACGTGCCACGTAATAAAATGACTTGGTGCGGCCTTCGATTTTAAGCGAGTCGATGCCCATTTTGGTCAGGCGCTCAACATGCTGGATGGCACGTAAGTCTTTAGAGTTCATTATGTAGGTGCCATGCTCGTCTTCAAAGGCGGGCATGTATTCACCTGGGCGCCCCGCTTCTTGCAGTAACACCACCTCATTACTCGGTGCGCCGGCGCCTAGGGTAGGGTTATGCAGTTGTACATCTGGGTTCACCGCGACAATGTCACCTGTGTCGGTTTGCACTGCTTCATGAGCGTCATATTTCCAACGACACGCATTGGTGCAAGTACCTTGGTTTGGATCGCGTTTATTGATGTAACCCGACAGCAGGCAGCGGCCAGAATAAGCCATACACAAGGCGCCGTGCACAAAGACTTCAAGCTCGATATCGGGGCAGCGCTGACGGATCTCTTCAATCTCATCGAGCGATAGCTCACGGGATAAGATCACCCGCTTAATGCCTTGTTGTTGCCAAAACTTAACCGAGGCCCAGTTGATGGCGTTAGCTTGTACGGACAGGTGCACCACTTGATCGGGAAACGCTTCACGTACCATCATGATAAGCCCAGGATCTGACATGATCAGCGCATCAGGTTGCATGGCAACCACAGGCTCCATATCTTTGATATAGGTCTTCAATTTGGTGTTATGCGGCGCGATGTTGCTTACCACGTAGAGTTTTTTGCCCAAAGCATGGGCTTCTTGAATACCGGTAGCGAGATTTTCCATTTTGAAATCATTGTTTCTAACACGCAGGCTATATCTAGGCTGGCCGGCATAGACCGCATCCGCGCCATAGGCAAACGCGTAACGCATATTTTTTAAGGTCCCAGCAGGAGACAGTAGCTCAGGTTTAAACATAATTTCTCTCAATTAACAGGTAGCAAACTAACTTGGGGCGGGCATTTTACTCAATGCAGGGAGTCTTATGCAAATAGTAACCTTGTTTATTCTGTGGTCAACCGCCCATTGCCGCCATAAATAGGCTTCTTATTTCCCTGTTTTACGCCGCATACTTGCCCTTGTAGCCTGATGACAGTGATTGCTGCCCTTGTTTGGTGGCTATCATGTTCAGCTGGTTTGCTTTAGGGGTCATGGGGTCGCGACTTACCTTGTAATAGCCTATTTTATTCATTATTGCCAAAATGCCCCCTTAGTGCTTGGTGTTATATCAGCGTTGATTGTGGGCGCAGCGGCTATCGTAGAACCATTTAGTTGGTAGTCGGTGATAGCTTATTGTTAGTCTTGTTAGTCGGCTGTAAAAATAGGCGGAGTTACACCAGCGGCGAGGGCTTTTATCGGCCAATATGTGTTGCCGCATGATGACCTTTAACTAATATTTACGCTTAAAATAGCAACAGGCCTTAATTTATCTGCTTAAATTTAAGCGATATTTAGCTCCTTTGAGTCTAGGGCCTGTTGATCTTTGCTGGTTGAGTTTTGTTCGAGACAAAAACGTTTTAATCGAGGCTGGTGGGTTGCAGCCTAGTCATCTATGCAAAATTCACTTAACAAAGAGTAAAACGTTTTTAGCCGAACCCTTCGGGCAGCGTTTGTTGGTCATTTCTACTGCGTTCTCAGCTTTTTATGTAGAATAACTACACTACAAAGCTTCCGCCTTGTATAAATACCCAACAATTCGCTGCAAAAACAACCTTGAAAGATCAGCAGGCCCTCGCTAAGTCATTTTACCATCACGCTTGGCAATCAGTCCTGATATACTCTAGCGCATTATTAAGCAGTGATATTTTATTAAGGAGTCAGCATGTCTAGCGAGCATCAACTACTGGTTGGGTTATTAAAAAAGTTAAAGGCCGATGCGTTAGTGTTGCCAACTTTACCCGAGGTAGCAATGCGCGTCCAAGAGGTCGTTGCTAGACCCGATTCCAGCCCCAAACAGGTGGCGGAAATTATTGGTCAAGATGCGGCGATATCGGCGCGTATGATAAAAGTCGCCAACAGCGCTATGTATAGCCGCGGCACTAAAGCAGAAAATATCAACAGCGCCGTAACCCGTATCGGCTTAACCCAGATAAAGTCTATCGCGACATCGGTTGCTATGGAGCAATTGTTTATCTCTACTAATGAGATGGTATGGGAGGTGATGGATGAAGTGTGGCGTTCGTCAATCGAGGTGACTTCTGCGGCCTGTGCTCTGCTACTCAAGTATTCTAAGACGCATAAAGGTTGTGGCTTAAATTATGACACCCTGACGCTTGCCAGCTTAGTGCACAATATTGGCGCCTTACCTGTATTGACCGAGGCGGAAGCTAATCCGCATCTGTTTACCAGCATAGATCAATTACGCGCCTTGGTGAGAAAAATGCAGGGACCGATAGGCCGAGCCGTATTGAAAAGTTGGGACTTTTCGCCAGAGGTGATGGAAGTGGTTGAGCGATGGGCCGACTTACCTTATTTACCTGAGCGGGTGACCTATTTAGATTTTGTGCGTTCGGCGGCCTTTTATACCGGCGAGCTAAGAGCGGGTCATGAGCTTGAAGAGCGTTTAGATGTGTTTGTGAAGCGTGGCTTGCCCGTATCGCCAGAGTATTTAGGCTCTGATGAATTTCTCGATAATTATCATTCTATTAAGATGAGTTACGAATAGTTGTGACCGCCGATTAACTCTGTTAATAATAGCGTTAATTTTTCCGTTACGTTTAAACACTAAGGCTTTGTGTGGATGTTGCAAATCTCTATTGGATAATGGCTTATATTATAGCCATTGGCGTCGCTGGTACCCTTTATTGGTACTGGCATAGACGCACTGGCCTACGCTTTTTGCGACAACTAACCAGCCAATTAAAGCAACAAGATAAAGTTCGTAAGCCGCTAGCAATTGACGCTGTTCCTACCGATTATATTCCGCTATACCTGCAGTTACAGCGATTGTTAACCCAGTTACCTCCACCGCTTGGGCGAGATAAGCTCACCGGCTTGTTTAATCGGGTTGGGCTGAAATCACGTTTATCTCACCTTATGCCTCTTAATCAAGGCATGTTTGTTCTTATTGATATTCATCGCTTTCGCTATGTTAATGACCTGTTTGGTTTCTCGTTTGGCGATCAGTTACTGCTGGCCATGAGTGAGCGAATTAAACAGCAGCTCAATGACCAAGATATTGTGGCGCGCATGAATGAAGATGAGTTTTTAGTGGTGTTTAAAGTGCCATTAAGCGATGACGAGCTAAAGGCATTACAAAGTCACTTGCAACAGCCATTTTCTATTAATGATACAGTGATAAATCTACAGGTGCAGCTTGGGTATTTGGATATTTCACTGCACTATGCCGACGTTAGTCAGATGCTTAGGCGTATCGATTTGGCCTTAGTACGAGCAAAGTCGAGCTCTGGCTTAATCGCCTCTTATCAAGCGGGGGACGATACGAGTCAGCATCGACAGCTGACTATTATTCGCTGTTTTCCTAAGGCGTTAGCACAAAATGAACTCTATGTGGTGTATCAGGCTAAATACAATCTTGTCAGCGAGAATTGCAGTCACGTAGAGGCGCTTATCCGCTGGGAAAGCCCATTATTAGGCTCGGTTTCACCGGCAGAATTTATCCCTTTGCTCGAGCGTGCTGGCATGATCACTATGCTCAGCCAATGGGTTATTAAGCAGGTACTTCACCAGCAAAGTTTGTGGCGCCAAAGCGGTATGAGGTTGCAGGTGGCGGTGAATCTGGCGCTAGATGATTTATGCGCACGTCAGTTGTGTCAGTGGATTGTGACGCTGCTGCAGCAGTGGCAATTGAGCGCCGATGTGTTAGCGATTGAGGTTACCGAGAGTCAATTAATGACGGATATGCAGCGCACGGTTAATGTACTTGAATGCCTCAAACGTGCTGGCATTAACGCTGCAATCGACGACTTTGGCACAGGGCACTCCTCTTTGGCGTATCTTAAATACCTACCAGTTAACGAGGTTAAAGTAGATAAAGCCTTTTTGGATAATGTGGCGACCGACTGTCGTGGTCAACATATTCTTAGTAGTACGGTTTCTTTAGCACAAGGCCTTGGATTTACGGTCACGGTGGAGGGTGTAGAAACCCAAACTGAGTTTATGTTACTGCAACAGATGGGCGTCGATAAAATTCAGGGGGAGTTGTTTGCTAAACCGATGAGCGCGGCCGAGCTTGAAATGCACTGGCCGACACTTAATCGGCCCATTGGGGGGGCATCTTAGGGGGACAGCGTCACTCTTGCTCTGTGATATGACGACTGAGCTCGGCGATAAGTTCAGCTGACATTGGGGTCATCTGCCGAGCCTTATTCATACACACCATCTCTATTTGGGCGGTAACTGCCGGCTTTTTGCCTTGTGCTCGCCAGATCTCTTGTCGCCATACAGTGCGATATTTACTTTCAAAATAAAACTGAGTACGCACATCGACAATCTCTGCAAACTCGATCCCATCATGACATAGCATGTCACTACGATAGACGGCAAAGCCTAAACCCTGTTGAGCCCAAAGGTGAGCCAACGTTTTGGCACCTATGACATGTTCTCTGGCGCGTTCAAAATACTTTAAGAAATTAGGGTGATACACCACGCCTGAAAAATCGGTATCTTCATAATAAATCTGCACCGGAAAATGAAACTGGGTGCTGTATTGCGCTTGTGCTGGCTGCTTCATATACAAAATGTGAGTGGCGATGATCAAGGCCGTTAGCTTAGCATATTGAGTTAAGTGGGGCATCTTACCGATTTGCTATTCAGTTTCGAGGGATTACGGTCGCCATAGCTACACTAGGGGAGCTATGTGAGCCGTTATTGATGTTGGGCAATTATCGCTCTGTTAGCGCAATAGACATAGCGCTAGGCTTTCCGTTATGTTCAGCATCTGCTTTGGCGGGCACGAACCGATAGGGTAACTCGCAGAACGACGAGCCTTATGCTGCTCACTGTATGACAAGTATTCAGGCCCGATGTCAGCCTTGCTGTATGGTCGTGGATTTAATGGGTTGTGAAATACAGGGGTCGATAAGCTGTTGCTATACAAGTGTTTTTGATCTTCGCGATGCTGCAGTGCCAGTGCCAGTGCCAGTGCCAGTGCCAGTGCCGCTGACTTATGCGGGCAACTTACGTGAAGTGGCTTATCTAAGGCGGTGTTTGAGTGCTGCGTCGAGCGGGCGCCTTGCAGCCTTGAAGGGAGGGTTGCACTATGTCTAAACCGTTACGCAGTCATTGGTTAGCATGGGCAATTTGTTTCTAAATGGCGTATTACCTTTATAAATGGTTACTTTCAATCATTGTTGAGCGTATTTTTTTAACCCAATTCTGCTACACTCTGCTGAGTGTTATCTACTTGATAATAAGATGTTAAGTTGCTTATGAGCCAAGATACGTTATCCGTTTTTTTTCAAAATGCCGCAATTTTGCTGGTATTAGTTTTTATCTATGATGCTGTTCCGCGTCAGCGACGTCACCAATATTCTTGGTTGTGGCGTGTGCTGGCAGGTTTACTGATTGGCGTGGTGACAGTGATCACCATGATCACCTCATGGGAATATCAAACGGGTATTTTTGTCGATGCGCGCGCGGTTATTTTAGGGATTTCAGGACTATTTTTTGGTGGTTTACCCACTTTAGTGGCCACGCTTGTGGGGATCATCTTTCGCGTATTCGAAGGTGGCCCAGCGATGCTTACCGGCATTATGGTGATGATCGTGGCCGCCAGTTTGGGCAGTCTATGGCGTTACCATCGTAAAAATGACATTGCCGATATGACCTTTAAAGAGTTATTGCTATTTGGGGTTGTTTTGCATCTGCTCACTCTATCCCTGTTAGCGCTACTGCCTTTTGAGCTATTTGTCGATATTTTATCTATTGCCGCGCTGCCAATGATGATGATCTTTCCCTTAGTGACGGCGTTAATTGGGCTGCTATTGTCACGTCGGCTCGAAGTAGAACGTGACGCTAAAATTAAGCTGCAAGATGATTTTATTTTTCGCTCGCAATTTGACATTGGCAATATGGGGATCGCCATCACTTCTGTCGATCAACGTTGGATGAAAGTCAATCCGAGGTTGTGCAAGATGCTGAAATACTCCGAGCAAGAACTGCTCCAGCGCACTTGGTCTGAGTTGACCTATTTTGAAGATCTTAAGGCCGACGAAGATCAGTATAAGCGCTTACTTAATGGAGAGATTGACGCTTACGAGATGGATAAGCGTTATGTGGCCAAAGATGGTGAAATTGTTTATACCCATCTCGCGGTCGCGTGTCGACGTGTGAATCATCAGGTCGATATGGTGATTGCCGGTATTATCGATATCACTGCCAACAAACAAGCCGAACTGGCGGTAAGAACTAGCCAAGAAAGATTAGCGTTAGTTTTAGAAAGCAGTGACTTAGGCTTGTGGGATTGGGATATCAGCCACAATAAAACGGAACGTAATCCATGGTGCGCTAAGGTGCTTGGGTGTGAATTAGAGCGCCTCAATAATGACCCGCGGCTTTGGATAGATGCCATTCATCCGCAAGATAGATCCGCGGTTTTAAATGCCATGGATAAGCATCTCAAAGGGGAAGCCCCCAAGTACATTGCCGAGTATCGGCTGATCACCTTAACGGGTGAGGAGCGTTGGATAGTCGATACGGGTAAAACCGTGAGCTATGATAATCACGGCCGGCCACTGCGCATGTGTGGCGTGCACAGCGATATTACTGAACAACGGCAGGTACAGGAGTCATTAGAGCTTGCCGCTTCGGTCTACAATAACTCGAGCGAAGCGATGAGCGTGCAAGATCATCAAGGTAAAATTATCACGGTTAACGCCGCCTTCACTGCGATTACCGGCTACCAACCACAAGACGTGCTCAATAAAGATATCAGTCTGTTACAGTGTGAATACGGTGATAAATCACAATATGCTCAGTTAACTAAAGCCGTTAGTGAGGTTGGACGTTGGCAGGGAGAGCTATGCTTGAAAAGCAAGCAGGGCGGTGAGTATATGGTGTGGTTTACCATTAATACCATTTATGACCACCAGGGTGAGGTTTTTCGTCGCGTCGCGTTGTTTTCTGATATTACTGATAAAAAACAAGCCGAACAGATTATCTGGAAGCAGGCAAATTACGATCCACTCACCGGCTTACCCAATCGACGTATGTTACTCGAATATTTAAGCAGTGAGATGTTGCGCATTGACCGTGATGAGAGCCATTTTGCCTTAATGTTTTTGGATTTAGACTTTTTTAAAGAGGTGAACGATACCTTAGGCCACGATATGGGCGATTTACTGTTACAAGAAACCGCCAAACGGTTAAAGGGCTGTATCCGTGAACTCGATATGTGTGCCAGGTTGGGGGGCGATGAATTTACCGTGGTGTTGTCGGGCATTGATTTTCCCGGCGGAGTCGAGCGGGTGGCGCAGTGCATTTTACAGCGCATTAGTGAACCTTATAACCTAGGTGATGAAACCACATATATCAGTGCCAGTATTGGGATTACTATGTATCCCGACGATGCGACCAGCATTGAAGGGTTATTAAAACATGCGGATCAGGCGATGTATGCCGCCAAAGAGCAAGGACGAAATCGCTTTCATTATTTTACTCCTTCGATGCAAGAGTTTGCCCGTTATCGTATGGCGTTGATTAAAGATCTGCGTCATGCCATTAGCCATAAAGAGTTTGAGCTTTATTATCAACCGATCATCGATATGAACAGTGGCGATATTTACAAGGTGGAAGCCTTGATCCGCTGGAATCATGCATCGCGGGGCATGGTGTCACCCAGTGAGTTTATTTCGGTTGCCGAAGAGACGGGATTAATCAACGATATCGGTAACTGGGTGTTTGAAAAGGCGGCGCATCAAAGTGCCGAGTGGCGTAAGCAGTTTGGCACCGAAATACAGATAAGCATTAATAAATCGCCAGTGCAGTTTCGCGACGAAGGTGACACCTTTAGTGGCTGGCTCACCTTATTGCAGCATCTCGAACTGTCTAGTAATGCCATCTGCGTCGAAATAACCGAAGGGTTGTTATTGGATGCATCTATGGGGGTCACCGAAAAGTTACTCGCCTATCGTGATGCTGGTATCCAAGTCTCGCTAGATGATTTTGGGACGGGTTATTCATCGTTAGCCTATCTGAAAAAATTTGATATCGATTATCTCAAAATTGATCAATCTTTTACCCGTAACTTAGAAACCGACACCGATGGCGTGGCCTTGTGCGAAGCCATTATCGTGATGGCTCACAAGCTGGGGATTAAAGTGATTGCCGAAGGGGTTGAAACCGAATTCCAACGTGACTTTTTAGCCAAGGCTGGTTGTGATTATGCCCAAGGCTACCTGTTTGCTCGGCCGTTGCCGCAAGCGGAGTTTGAACAAGCTTACTTAAATCAGCGCTCAAGCTCGTCAGGCTTCATTGAGGGAACTCATTAAGTGGCTAGCGCTCTATATTAACGGCCAGTGACAGTCTAATCATGTTGAATCGTTATCCTTATGGCGCGGTTTTTGGTAGACTCCGCGCTCAGTTTTGACCCAATAGCCATTGACCATCGAGCCCATTATGAATTTTGATTCACTCCCTCTGCATCCTCTGCTTATCCAAGCGACAGCGCTATGCGGTTATCAACAATTAACCCAAGTGCAGGCCAAGGTGATTCCGATTGCATTGCAAGGCCGTGATGTGATGGCCTGCGCCGAAACGGGCACGGGTAAAACAGCGGCCTTCAGCCTGCCTTTCCTACACAAGCTGCTTGAGAGTGACAGGCCATTAGGCCAGCTTAGTGTGCTGGTGCTGACGCCAACCCGTGAATTAGCGATACAAGTGGGCGAGAGTATTGCCAAGTACAGTCAGTTGACGCCATTAACGTCACTGGCGGTTTACGGTGGCGCTAATATTAACCCTCAGCGTAAGGCTCTGGCAAAGGGGGTCGATATTTTAATTGCCACCCCAGGACGTTTATTTGACCTAATAGGCCAGCATGGCTTGGATCTGTCGTCGGTCGAGCAGCTGGTTATCGATGAAGCCGACCGTATGTTGGATTTAGGCTTTGTTAAAGACATTGAGCGAGTTAAAAACCTTATTGCTCCGCGCCATTCCACTCAGCTATTTTCGGCGACCTTTAGCAAGGCGATTAAGGTGCTAGCCACTAAGATGCTAGACGATCCCGAGTGGATTAATGTGACGCAAAACACCACCGCAGCCAATATAAAACAGGAGGTTTACCCGGTCGATAAGCGCCGTAAAGCCGAGCTCTTGGCTGAGCTGATTGGGCGTAATAATTGGCAACAAGTATTGGTCTTTGTCAGCAGTAAAGAGAGTGCAGAGACGCTGCACAAAGAGCTAAAACTAGACGGTATAAAAAATGCCGTGTTCCATGGTGATAAGACCCAGGGGGCGCGAAATCGGGCGCTCGAGCAGTTTAAATCGGGTGAACTCAGAGTGATGGTTGCGACCGATGTTGCCGCCAGAGGATTGGATATCGCGGCGTTACCACTGGTGATTAACCTTGAATTGCCGCTGGATGCCGAAGATTATGTGCATCGTATTGGCCGCACCGGCCGCGCAGGTTTAGCCGGTCATGCCATCTCATTTGTGGCATTGAATGATGAAAAAATGCTACAAGAAATTGAAGCCTTAATTGGGCAAACCTTGCCAAGACACATAGTGCCTGGATATGAGATAGGTGCGCCATTACCTGCCCGTTACCGTGAGTTGCAACTGGAAACGACCAGCCCATCACATAAACCCAAGCGAGCGAAGCGCCCTTCAGCACGCGACAACCAACATCATAGTTATGCCAGCCGACGGGCTAATAAGTCGCGCAAGGTATAAGGGGATTGGCAACATTGTCGGTTACAGTTGGCTAACCTAATTCTAGGCTATCGATACAGCGTCATGGTGAACGTGGCGATAGCAATGAGTTAACCCGTCGACGAGTCTATCCGCTGACACAGGATTAGTTAGCCTAAAGGTTAGCCAAGCTGATAAGCCTTAGCCATAATGCAACCATAGCGAGAACAAAATGCGCAAACCGATCATAACTCAGCCCGTCGCAACTAATGTGATCACCGGTTTTTTAGGTGTGGGTAAGACTACGCTCATTAAATATTTATTAGCGAATAAGCCCGCTAACCAAGTATGGGCTGTGTTAGTTAATGAGTTCGGTGAGGTTGGTATTGATGCCAGTTTTATCGGTAAGCCATCGGGTAAGGTGCAGATAAAAGAGGTAGCTGGTGGCTGTATTTGCTGCGCCGCAGGCGTGCCCACTCAGGTGGCGGTTAATCAGTTACTTGCACAAGCTAAGCCCGACCGATTATTGATTGAACCCACAGGGTTAGGGCACCCTAAAGCGATTATCGACACCCTGAGCCAACCGCATTTTCAACAGGCGATCGCCTTAAAAAGTGCCATCTGCTTAGTGGATGCGCGTAAGGTGAGCGACAACCGCTATCGAGAAAGCGACATTTTTAAGCAGCAGCTAGCCATTGCCGACCTGATTTTAGTCACCAAAGGTGATTTAGCGGCAGATGAGGATTTGCCACAGTTGCGCACCTTTCTTGCCGAGCAGTCTATTAGCGCGCCAGTGCAATCAATCAATTTAACCCGCGAGCAAGAGAGCCAAACTCCGGCGTTATTTAATCGGTTAGCGGAGCAGGTGTTAGATTGTGCCAGTGCTCAGCGCCTCCCTAACGCGCAGGTCAGCTTATCGGCGCACAGTGGCTCATCTTTTGGCTCGAATTCGTTACTTTTTTCAGCTTCAATGCCGCTAAGCCCTTTTTTAGCCCCATCTGCTATGGAGCCACAAACACCGCCGACGGCGGAATTTGATCAGCTTGGTATCTATCGCAATGATAATCATCATGAGGGGATATACAGTGCTGGCTGGGTATTTGATTGCCATTATGAATTTGATTTTGAAGCTATTGTCGCGTGGGTAAAGCGTCAGGACTGCCTGCGTTTAAAAGCCTTGTTAATTTGCGATGAAGGTATTGCTGCTCTTAACTATGTAGATAAGCAGCTGCAGGTTGTAGAGCTTGATGATGCGCTGGACTCTCGTATTGAGTTGATTTCTCGCCAGCCAATCACTATATCCACAACCGAGCTGCAGCTGCTGTCGTTTGCCAAGCGCTACGCCGTTTAACGATGTGGCGCTTATGATTGTCAATCATAGTAGTCAATCATTGTTGGTAAGGTGGCGGTTAGGCCCGCGTTATAATGAATGGTTAACATGATTTCTTTGTCTTTTTTACTGAGCAGATAGATAACTGACTATGCAAGACGTACCACAAGATCAATCGTTAGCGACAGACCCAATCCCAACATTAGTATGGCGTTACACCATCCCCACGATTTTATCTATGTTAGTGACTGGGGTGTATATGGTGATAGACGGCATGTTTATTGGCCATTATCTGGGCGAAGTCGGCTTGGCCGGAATGATGTTGGCGTATCCGGTCGGGGCGATTTTGTATGCAGTTGGTGCGCTGTTGGGGATGGGCGGCGCCTCATTAGTGTCTATCAATTTGGGACGTAATGATCCGGCGCGAGCGCGAAAAATTCTCGGTAATACCTTTACCCTCTGTTTAATTTCCGGCGTTTTATTTGCGCTGGTGGGCACCTTTTTCAGTGGTGATATCTTAATTTGGCTGGGCGCCGAGGGAGAAGTATTACGCAGCGCCGATGAATACCTGTTTTGGTATTTTGCCTTAGGTGTCTTTCCTATTTTGGCCATCGCGTTTGCAGCGCTGTTAAGAAACGATGGTCGCCCAGGTTTTGTAACTTGGGTATTGATCATCAGCGGTTGCCTTAATGCGCTACTCGATTGGCTGTTTATTGTGGTGTTTCCTTTCGGGCTAGCTGGCGCCGCCATTGCTACTATGATCTGTCAAGCAGTGACAGGCTTGGCTTGTTTGCAACATTTTTTTACGCGCAAAACTCGCCTCGGTATCGATATCGAGCAGATGAAGCTGACTCTAGATCACTGCCTCAACATTGTAAAAGTGGGTTTTCCCAGCTTTTTAATGAACCTGTATCTCTCGATTGTTTTAACGCTGCATAATATGGCGTTTTTATGGGTCGGTGGGCCAATACATGTTGCCGCTTATGGAGTGGTGAGTTACACCGAGGCATTATTTTATTTGATTTTTGAGGGGATAGCGCTCGGCACGCAACCCATTTTTAGTTTTAACGCGGGAGCTAACCGGTTCGATAGAGTGTTCCAGACGTTTAAAATTGCTACTTTGATGACCTTAGTGACGGCGGCCATCGGTTTATTGTTTATTTATTTGCTGCCGAAATATTTGGTGTATATTTTTGCCGGCGATAATGCCGAGTTAACACCTGTGGCTATCGAAGGGATGCGGCTCTATTTTTGGGGACTGCCTTTTGAAGGCGTTATTCTTACCGGCGCGGCATTTTTCCAGGCGATCAATCGCCCTAAAGACGCGGCCATGTTAACCGGCAGCAAGTTAATATTAATTGCCGTTATTATTTATCTGTTTGCTTGGGCGTTTGGGGTGACAGGCGTGTGGATCTCTTTGGCGTGTTGTAGCGCCTTACTGACCTTATGGATGGTCAGGCGATTAAGCTCACTTTACAAGAGTTTGCAATAATTGGGGAGGCTGATAGGATGGCTTTTAACCAGTGAAATGCTTGTCTAAAATAAGTCGAGTTTACCTAATATAAAGCAGGGAAAAGCTGCGTTAGTTTATTTTCACAAATAAGGATATTTGTTTATATGGTTTTAAAATTACCGCTATTGGCGCTAAGTGCAGTACTGTTAATCAATTCTGCATCGCTTGGCGCCTCACCTTTTAGCGACAGTTATGCCGCTTATCAACACGCCATTGAAGTTAAAGATATTCAGGCTGCTGAGCAGTATGCACAGCAAACCTATCTGCTCGGTCAGGGGTATTTTGAGCCTGGCGCTATCGACATTACTCATCTGCAATTGAATTGGGCAACATCCTTGCAGGCCAAAGGCGATCTCGAGGCCGCGCATCAACAGTTTTTGCAGGTTTTAGAGACTTATAGGTCATATTTTGGGGCGGATGCCATTGAGGTTATCGACCCACTACTGGGCGCTGCGCAAACCATGTCGGCGTCTAAAGAGCAAAAGTCGCTGTTTAAAGAAGCTATCTCCATTGCACAGACAAGCGATAACCTGTTACTTACCGCCGAGATCAAGTTATTGGCTTTTAAGGCATTGGTGTCGACGGAATATTACGGTCGTGATATTCGCAGTGATGTATTAGATGCCTATGAGATCTATCAGCAGCTGCCTAATAATGATATCCGCCGGATAACGGCAACTTATTACGTTGGCGTGATAAAGGCGAGTGAAAAGCGATACAGTGATGCTATTAGCCATCTAGAAGAGGTGGTCAAGCAGTTTGCTGTGCTCGATTTTAGTCATCCCTATAAGCTGTCAGCCCATGCACGTTTAGTCGAGCTATATGAGCATGAGGGCGAGAGCGAGCAGGCCACAGCCCACTGTATTGCGATTGGCAGTATGACGCCTTGGGATGATCAGCAAGAGCAAACGCCGCTGTTTCGTTCGTCGCCTCAATATCCTATGTCCTATATCCGTGCTGGACGCGAAGGATGGTCGCAGATTGAATTTACTGTCGATGAACAAGGGTTTGTCCAAGATCCGGTTACAGTGGCCTCTGAAGGCGGCCCTTTATTTATAAAAGAGTCGCTGAAGGCGATAAAGCAATGGCGTTATGCGCCTAAGTTTGTCGATGGTAAGCCCGTTGCGGCGCAAACCACAGTAAGATTATTGTTTGAAGTACAAGGTTAACGTTTGTTCTGCATGCCTCAAGCGGCTGAGTAAGCTTAGTGTTTTTAGCTATTAAAGCAATTAATTGAACTAGTTAACTAATAAGCCCTCGTGTAATGACGAGGGCTTATTTTTGATTTACCACTGGCTCATAGGTCTAATGGTTTGTGGATTGTTTTAAGTACATCAACAGCTTGTAAAGGTATCTTGTGCCCATGATTTACGTGATCCTGTGGAGAGAGGCGTTGTTAGCTGTAACCATAAGCACGTCACTGAGTTAAAACAACTTGCTGCCCCAACCGAGTTTACTTCTTAACACGTTAAAGTAGTTATATCCCGTTGGGTGGATCAAATGTAAGCGCTCTTTGCTGCGGCGGATAATAATTTCATCGCCTGGCAGTACCGCTAAAGTGACATGACCATCACAGCTGACTTCTAAGGCATCATCATTATCTGGTGACACTACCAGTTTGATGGTGCTACACGCATCGACCACTATGGGTCGGCAAGACAAAGTGTGCGGAAACATGGGCACTAAAATAAGCGCTTCAAGATTAGGGGTTAAAATGGCTCCCCCAGCAGAAAGTGAATAGGCTGTAGAGCCTGTCGGGGTCGACACTATCATGCCATCGGCGCGCTGACTGTACATAAAATTGTCGTCAATATAGACTTCAAACTCAATCATATGCGCAATTTTACCGGGATGGAGCACGGTTTCGTTGACGGCGGTGTTGCTGGCTTTTACATTGCCGTGACGATGGACTTCCGATTCGAGTAAGAAGCGGTATTCGGTTTTATAATCCCCTTCGAGCACTTTCGTTAATGCTGGTTCAAACCCTTCGGGTGGCAGATCGGTCAAGAAGCCTAAATTACCGCGGTTGACGCCGATAACCCCAATATCAAAGCGGGCTAACACGCGCGCTGCGCCTAACATATTGCCGTCACCACCGACAACGATGGCCAAATCACAGTATTCACCTATTTGCAGTAAGTCGACCGATTTGACATGGGCACCTATTTCGGCGGAAACTCTCTCCTCAACATAAACATCATACCCGTTTTGGGTTAACCAATGATGCAGCTGTTTTAGGGTTTTATGTGTCCCAAGGTGATGGGGTTTGCCAATTAAGCCAATTGTGTGGAACGCTTTGCTCATATTTGTCTTTGATCCATGCCTTAGGGCTTGAAACCTCAAATTTGATCCCCATAATATGCCCAGAGTATGCAGAAACAAAGCATTTTTAGCTGGAGTAACAATGAGCAACGAATCAAATAAAGCACAAGAGCCACAGATTGATAAAAATATCGCGCCAGAAGTCGACACCGAAGTGGTTGAAGATGCGGCCAATTTGATGGATGAGCTGACCCAAGCTAATTTTCGTATAGAAGAGCTTGAACAAGCACTCGCCGCGGCAGAAGCGAAAGTAGAAGAGCAGAAAGACTCGGTGATCCGTGCTGCTGCAGAAGTGGATAACGTGCGTCGCCGTGCGGCAATGGATGTGGAAAAGGCCCATAAGTTCGCCCTAGAAAAGTTTGCCAATGAACTGTTACCCGTTATCGACAATATGGAGCGTGCGCTGCAAGGCACTAATGTTGAAGATGAGGCCACTAAGGCGATTTATGAAGGGGTAGAGCTGACGCTTAAGAGCTTTACCACTGCGGTTGAAAAGTTTGGTCTATCGCCATTGAATCCTCAAGGCGAAGCCTTCAATCCTGATCATCATCAAGCCATTGGTATGCAGCCAAGTGATGAGTTTCCGGCAAACACCGTCATGATGGTCATGCAAAAAGGTTACATTCTTAATGACCGTCTACTGCGCCCAGCCATGGTGATGGTGTCGCAAGGTGGCGGTGACTCTGCCGATACAGGCTCAATCGATACCCAAGCCTAATAGGTATTCGGTGCCGTTAGCATAAAAAAATAGGCCTCAAGTTGAGGCCTATTTTTTTGTCACTGTTCGACTAGAAATACTGACAGATCACGCACCGATATAGGCGTTGATCTGATGTAAAATCCCTTCGCCATCGAGTTTGAGCTCTGCCAAAATCTCCGCCGAATCACCATGTTTAATAAACTCATCGGGCAAACCGATATTGAGCACCGGCATGGGTAATTTCAGTTGTTGCAGTAGTTCCAATACGCCAGAACCTGCGCCGCCCATAATGGCATTCTCTTCCACTGTCACTAAGAGGTCGTGGCTGGTGGCTAATTGCTTAACCAGTTCAGCATCTAATGGCTTAACAAAACGCATGTCAGCCAGTGTGGCATCTAAGGCTTGGGCCGCATAATCTGCCGCAGCCAAGGTAGTGCCGAAGTTAAGAATGGCAATTTTTTGGCCTTGACGCTTAATCAAACCCTTACCAATTTCCATAGCGGTCATGGTGTCCACTTGCGGCTCGCCGGTGGCGCTGCCCCTAGGATAACGGATTGCAGTTGGGCCATCGTTATAGCAGTAGCCTGTATAGAGCATTTGCCGGCATTCATTTTCGTCAGACGGCGCCATGATCACCATATTCGGTACAGTGCGCATAAAGCTTAAGTCAAACGCGCCTTGATGGGTTGGACCATCGGCACCGACAATACCGCCGCGGTCGATAGCGAAGATAACTGGTAACTTTTGCAGAGCCACGTCATGAATTAATTGATCATACCCGCGTTGCAAGAAGGTCGAATAGATGGCCACAACGGGCTTATACCCTTCGCAAGCAAAGCCAGCGGCTAATGTCACTGCGTGCTGCTCGGCAATCGCCGCATCGAAATATTGCGCCGGGAAGCGTTGAGAAAACTCAACCATGCCTGAACCTTCTCGCATGGCGGGAGTGATCCCCAAGACTTTGTCATCCTTTTCTGCCATATCGCACAGCCAGCGGCCAAATACTTGAGAAAAGCTAGGATTTGAAGGTTTTGCGGCCGGCTTGGCAAAGGTTGATGGATCAAATTTAGGCACGGCATGCCAGCCTATGGGATCTTTTTCTGCCGGTTCATAACCACGACCTTTCTTCGTCATGATATGTAAAATCTGCGGTCCCGATAAGTTGCGCATGTTACGCATGGTTTCGACTAAGGCATCGACATCGTGACCATCGATAGGGCCAATATAGTTAAAGCCCAGCTCTTCAAACATGGTGCCAGGTACAACCATACCTTTGAGGTGCTCTTCGGTTCGCTTAGCCATCTCTTTGATGACAGGCATCCCTTTGAGCACTTTTTTACTGCTTTCACGAATGGTGGTGTATAAGCGGCCAGACATCAGTTGGGCTAAGTGATTATTGAGTGCGCCGACGTTTTCCGAAATCGACATCTCGTTATCATTGAGCACCACTAACATATCGTTATGTAGGTCTCCGGCGTGGTTCATTGCCTCAAACACCATACCGCCAGTCATAGCGCCATCGCCAATCACGGCGACCACTTTGCGCCCAGCTTGCTCTTTCTCAGCTGCAACGGCCATTGCCAATGCTGCACTGATAGAGGTACCAGAGTGGCCCACGCTAAAGGTGTCATACTCACTTTCTTCACGCCAAGGGAAGGGGTGTATGCCTCCCTTTTGACGAATGGTGTGCATCTTATCGCGCCGACCGGTTAAAATTTTATGCGGATAGGCTTGATGTCCCACATCCCATACGAGTCTATCGAATGGCGTGTTATAGACATAGTGCAAGGCAACGGTGAGTTCGACAGTGCCTAGCCCTGAGGCAAAGTGGCCACTAGAAATGCCTACCGATTGCAGCAGAAAACTTCTGAGTTCATCAGCAAGTTTTGGGAGCACGCCCTGTGGCAGCTGTCTCAGCTCATCAGGGGTGTTGGCCTGTGCTAACACAGGGTATTTCGTTATATCCAAACTCATAGCGAGATTCTTTGGCTCTTTATTATACTCTTCGCTCAATGATAAAACGGGCGAATTCGGCAATTAACTGGCTATTGTATGGTAATTTAGCCAGCGCTGATAGGGCATCATGGATCAAACTTTTCGCGGTTGCTTGTGCACCAGACAAGCCTAGCAGTTTAGGGTAGGTGCTCTTATTGGACTCACAGTCAGAACCTTGTGGTTTTCCAAGCTCTTCGGTACTCGCGGTAATATCGAGTACATCGTCTTGAACTTGAAAGGCTAAACCCACTGCGTCGGCAAATTCTAACAGTAGATCGCGCTCGGTATCTGTGATGCCAGCGGCAATGATAGGTAATTCCACCGCACAGCGAATGAGTGCGCCAGTTTTTAAGCGATGTAAGCGTGTTAATGTGGTTAAATCTATCTGTTTATTAGTGGCATTAAGATCCATCGCTTGACCACCACACATCCCATGATATCCAGAGGCTTTTGCCAGTGAGCGTACCATGGCCAATTGCTGACTTGGTTGTAAGCCTGACTGCTCTTGGCTAATAATTTCAAAGGCTAAGGTTTGCAAAGCATCGCCCGCTAAAATTGCGGTGGCTTCATCGAAGGCGATATGCACTGTCGGTTGACCGCGGCGCAAGGCATCGTCGTCCATGGCTGGTAAGTCGTCGTGGATAAGCGAGTAGGCATGGATGCATTCGATGGCGGCGGCGCAGGCGTCGAGTTGCTCCAAGGGAACATTGAGCATGTCGCCTACAGCGTACACTAAGAAGGGCCGAATACGTTTGCCCCCCAGTAATGCGCCATGCTCCATCGCGGCTTTGAGTTTCGGCTCAGTGTCATCTTGATCAAGAATAAAATGGCGCAGCTGGTCATCGACACGCTGCTGATATTGGGTTATCGCATCGGTTAGCAATTACTCGCCCTCGGCAATATAGGGGTGCAAACTGGGTTGATCTTGCTCTTGGGTTAGAATAGACACTTTTTGTTGTGCCTGCTCTAACTTTGCTTGGCTGTTTCTGACTAGGTTGATACCGCGCTCAAACTGTTTCAATGCGTCATCGAGCGATACATCACCTTGTTCTAAGTCGCCGACAATCCGTTCTAACTCGGATAAGGATTCTTCAAAAGTGAGGTTTTCAGGTTTTTTAGCCACAGTGATTTTCCCAAGAAATTAGCGACACACAAAGTATCTCAGTCAACCTTAAGGGTCAAATTACGCTGCCGTATATTTGTGCAACAGCACGCTTTAAGGAGGTTTTTTTATAAAAAATTGAATTTATAGCTAAACTTGCGTGTAAGCTGTCCGATAATGGTAATAGATCAAGACTCAATTTTGTCGAGTATTATACCCTAAAGAGGTGTAGGCCGTTAAGGCGATAAGTTACCAATAATGACTTTATCTGGCAGCGATACACCGTATAATTGCCTGTGTTAGGGAAGTATGGGGTTATTATCAAAGGCCCTATTTTTTGCGTTTTATCGAGCTGATTAACTCTTGTCGCTTTGATGACCAAGTTAGAGACAGCCCATTTTATAGATAAGGAAAAGTTGTGGATTTAGCGACACTGATAGGCCTAATTGGTGCGTTTGCTTTTATTATCGGCGCCATGTTCACCAGTGGTGGCATTGCTATTTTTATTGATGTGCCCTCGGTACTGATCGTGATGATAGGCTCACTGTTTGTGGTCATGATGAAGTACAACTTAAAGCAGTTTTTAGGCGCAGTAAAAATTGCCGCCAAAGCCTTTATCTTTAAAATCGATAAACCAGATGAGCTGATTGAACAGTCGGTTACCATGGCTGATGCAGCGCGTAAGGGCGGCTTTTTAGCATTGGAAGAGGCTGAAATTAGTAATAGTTTTATGCAAAAAGCGGTCGATATGTTGGTCGATGGTCACGATGGTGAAGTGGTTCGTGAAGCACTGGAAAAGGATATTTCGCTCACAGAAGATCGCCATAAAACTGGCATTGGTATTTTTAAATCCTTAGGTGATGTTGCGCCCGCTATGGGCATGATAGGCACTTTAATCGGCTTGGTGGCCATGTTGTCTAACATGGACGACCCTAAGTCTATCGGGCCTGCGATGGCCGTCGCCTTGCTGACCACCTTATATGGCGCCATCATTGCCAATATGATCGCTATTCCCATTGCCGATAAATTGACCTTGCGTATGAGTGAAGAGATGCTCAATCGTAACTTGATCATGGATGCGGTATTAGCTATCCAAGATGGTCAAAACCCTAGGGTAATTGAAGGTTTCTTGAAAAACTATTTATCAGAGAAACAACGCACAATCGATACAACGGACGGGGAATAGCCGTATGGCTAAGAAGGTCAAATGCGATTGTCCGCCTGCGGGAGCCCCCATGTGGTTGGCGACCTTTGCCGATTTGATGTCGCTGCTGATGTGTTTTTTCGTGCTGCTGCTGGCATTTTCCGAAATGGATGTGATGAAGTTTAAGCAGATCGCCGGCTCGATGAAATACGCCTTCGGGGTGCAGAATAAGGTCGAAGTTAAAGATATCCCTAAGGGCACCTCTGTTATTGCGCTAGAGTTTCGCCCCGGCAAGCCCGAACCAACACCGATTGAAATCATTAATCAGCAAACCAACGAGATGACTGAGCCGACAATTGAAGTTCAGGCGGGGGAAGATGACAGCGCCGGTGGCATACAGCAGCAACGTGGGGCTCAACGCGGTGGCGATGCAGCGTCGACCGCGCAAGAGCAGGCGGAAGCCGAAGCCGAAGCTCAGTCTCAGCAAGATGCCTCTTCGCAAGATCAGATTAACGATCAAGTCAAAAAAATGGCCCAAGCCCTCAATAAAGAGATTGTTGATGGGGCGATTGAAATTGAATCATTAGGACAACAGATCATTATTCGCATTCGTGAAAAAGGCGCCTTCGCATCGGGATCCGGTTTCTTACAGCCTAGATTTAAGCCTGTAGTGCGCCGTGTTGGCGAGCTGCTAAAAGATGTGCCCGGTGTGGTGACAGTATCTGGGCATACCGATGACATGAGCATCAATAATGAACTCTATAGCTCCAATTGGGATCTATCCAGTAAACGAGCGGTGGCTGTCGCCCATGAGTTAATCAAAGTCGACGGCTTTAAACCACAACGGATGAAAGTGGTCGGTATGGCGAGCTCAGACCCTTTGGTGGCTAATGATTCGGCTGAACATCGTACGCGCAATCGGCGTGTTGAAATTGCTATTGAGCAAGGTAAGGCGAAAGAGACTGACGAGATCCGGGTTGGACAATAACGGTTGACTCATACCATAACCATTCGAGAGCGGGCCCCTTATGGGGCTCGTTTGATTTAATCCTGCTTAAAATTGCGATCTTTTAGCGCTGCATAATAGGCATTTGTGCAGTGACCTTGATATAATGGCTAAATTGCTGTCTAAATTTATCCCCCTCGGAACTTCAATGAAATTTATCGTAAAACTGTTTCCCGAAATCATGATGAAAAGCAAACCGGTAAGAATGCGTTTTACCAAGATGCTTGAAACCAATATTCGTAATGTACTGCGCAAGGTCGATGAGGACGCAAAAGTCCAGCGCCAGTGGGATAAAATCATGGTTATGGTACCCGCTGATAAGCCTGAAATGGTGGCTGTATATGCCGAGCGCTTAGCCTGTATTCCTGGGATCGCCCATGTGCTGCAAGTTAAAGAGAGTACCTTTGAGTCGGTTGACGATATCTATCAGCAGACGCTAGCCCTATATAAAGACCAACTTGCGGGAAAAACCTTTTGTGTAAGGGTCAAGCGCAGTGGTAAGCATGAGTTTAACTCGATTGAAGTTGAGCGCTACGTGGGCGGTGGCTTAAATCAGTTTACCGACGCCACTGGCGTTAGGCTTAAAAACCCCGATATGACGGTTAACTTAGAGATCGATAGAGAACACCTTTATCTGGTTGAAAAACGTATCGACGGACTCGGCGGTTTCCCTATGGCGACCCAAGAAGATGTACTTTCTTTGTTGTCTGGTGGATTTGACTCTGGAGTGTCGAGTTACCAGTTTATTAAGCGTGGCTCGCGAACCCATTACTGCTTCTTTAATCTTGGCGGCGATCAACATGAGATCGGTGTAAAGCAGGTTGCTTACCACTTATGGCAAAAATACGGCGAATCTCATAAGGTTAAATTCGTTTCAGTTCCGTTTGATCCTGTCGTGACCGAGATTTTAGAAAAAGTCGACAATGGTCAGATGGGCGTTATCCTTAAACGGATGATGATGCGCGCTGCGACTCGGGTTGCCGAAAAAATGGGTATTCAAGCATTAGTGACCGGTGAGGCTATGGGGCAGGTGTCGAGCCAGACTTTGACTAACCTCAATGTGATTGACCGCTGTACCGATATGCTTATTTTACGTCCACTTATTGTGATGGATAAGCAAGATATTATTAATCTGAGTCGTCAAATTGGCACCGAAGATTTCGCCAAGTCGATACCCGAATACTGCGGTGTTATTTCACAAAAACCTACGGTAAAAGCGGTATTATCAAAAATCGAGGCCGAAGAAGCTAAGTTTTCTGACGATCTGTTAGATAGGGTGATTGCCGATGCCGAAATTATTGATATTAGGGAGATAGCAACCAGCATGGATACTAAGATCACGGCAACTGAAACCGTTGACTCAATTGGTGGTGGCGAGGTTGTCATCGACATTCGTGCTCCAGAAGAGCAAGAGCAGAGCCCATTAACTATTGAAGGGGTCGAGATTAAAACCATTCCATTCTTTAAGTTGGCCACTCAGTTTGCCGCCCTCGATAAAGATAAAACCTATCTATTGTATTGCGATAGAGGGGTAATGAGTAAGTTGCAGGCGTTGTATCTGCAAGAGCAAGGCTATAATAACGTGAAGGTTTATCGTCCTTAATTGTTATTTAGTTTTTAAAAGCCGCCTAACAGGCGGCTTTTTGTTATCTGATGTTTACTCGATAGTCAGTACATTATGTGGTTAACATACAATGGCGATTCACAAGGGTTTAGCACCTTAATCTAATGCAGCCTGCAGGTTAGTGTATCTGCGGAGGTTTAGTTTATATGACTTGATTGAGTCAGCGGACTTAAACTACGCGATAAAGCGACAAGAGAAAGTGACAAGATATAGCCAAGAGATTCGCTTCATGAGGTAAAAGTCACAATGGGAGGCACTGTCATCAATGGGCCTAGCTGATGGCTATAATGGTGCAAGATGAATATTGATAATATTATCAATAAGCTACTTTGCTTGGCTCAAAGGTTGAATAAGTGGCAAGAATGAGTGGTAATAAAAAAGCCGCATCAAAGAATGCGGCTTTTTATGACTTGCAATAAGCACTATTGCTCGTGATGATGCAACTTGTGCTACTCTGCAAGTTGTGCGCTAACGGCTTCGGTCTTTAATTGCTCATCTTCATGTGCAATTAAAATAGCGTTGAGGTCATCATTGAGATCTTGTTGCATCTGGGTTAACCCTTCGGCCAACTGTGCACTGATCGACGCATGTAAATCGGTGGTATCTACAAGGATTTCATCTGCGTTTACGACAGTCGAGCCAGAGAGCAACGCCATGGCAAAAACAGTCTTAAAGTTAATCATATTAATCGTCTCCGAGCGATTGCTATAGGGGATTAGACACTCCCCCTTTTCTCGTCGTAGAGGCTGTCTAATTTCATCGTTTAATTGGCGAAAATTTTACCAATTATCTGTTTCTTTACAAACGATAAAATGTAACAATTAGGATTAGAAAAACTAATCAAAATATGCGACAGGGATCACTATGTCTAGACGTCTACCTCCGTTGAATGCGGTCAAAGCATTTGAAGCCGCTGCCAGGCATTTAAGCTTTACGCGAGCGGCTGAAGAATTGTTTGTAACGCAAGCTGCTGTTAGTCATCAAATTAAGGCGTTAGAGGAGTATTTAGGCTTAAAATTATTCCGTCGTAAAAACCGCTCTTTGCTGTTAACAGAAGAGGGGCAGGGTTATTTTCTCGATATCAAAGATATTTTCATTCAGCTGGCGGATGCAACAGATCGTTTACTTGCTCGAAGCGCCGTAGGATCCCTTACCGTCAGTACCTCGCCGAGTTTTGCGATTCAGTGGCTGGTGCCTCGTTTATCTAATTTCAGTGAAAAGAATCCCGACATTGACGTACGTATTAAAGCTGTCGATGATGAAACCAGTTCGCTTACCGATGATGTCGATGTGGCCATCTATTATGGTATGGGAAACTGGCCTGGGGTGCGTGCCGATAAGCTGCGCAATGAGGTATTAATTCCGGTGTGTTCACCTATGTTACTCAATGGACCTAAACCACTTCAGCAGCCAAGTGATTTGAAATATCACACCCTATTACATGACTCAAGTCGTCACGATTGGCAGGCTTGGTTTCGGCAATGTGGCATTAATGATATTAATGTGAACCAAAGGTCCCATTTTTAGTCATTCATCGTTAGTCTTACAGGCGGCAGCTCATGGTCAAGGGGTTGCATTAGGTTACAGTGTTTTGGCTAGACCAGATATTAAAGCCGGCCGTTTAGTCTGCCCTTTCTCTGAAGTGCTGGTAAGCAAAGATGCCTATTACCTTGTGTGTCAGCAAAATCATGCCGAAATCGGTAAGATTGCCGCCTTCAGGCAATGGATGTTAGATATGTTTGAAGAGGAGTCTCGTAGTGAGCTGTTGCCAGGTTAATCCTACGGATAATCAAGATACTAAGACGGCTACCTTTAGCCGTTTGTTGCTTGAGCAACCTATGCTTGATAACGCATTGCCGAGTAGCGAATGTTGGCTTTCAGGGCCTGTGGCGGACAAAGACACAGATATCGACACGCTGATTTTGTTGGCCCATGGCGCTGGTGCCAATATGGCGCATCCCTTTATGGCCGATTTGGCTGCTGGATTAAGTGCTACAGGAATGAGTGTCGTGCGCTTTAATTTCCCTTATATGCGTAACAATGCCATTGATGGAAAACGACGCCCGCCAGACAGGGCGCCTAAACTCTTAAATGATTTTAAGTTACATATTGAGGCGATACGTAAACGCTACCGTCCGCGGCAACTGATTTTAATGGGTAAGTCTATGGGCGGGCGTATGGCCGCTATGGTATCGAGCGAAGTGGCGGTCGATGCCGTGATTTGCTTGGGTTATCCATTTGTGCCACCGAAAGGGGGTGAGCCTAGACTCGAGCCGATTGCTTTGTGTCCCGCGCCATTGCTGGTGATACAAGGGGAGCGCGATAAATTTGGCGCCAAAGGGCAAGTAGAGCCATGGCTTGCCCCATATTCAGCGCAGTTACTATGGTTAAACGATGGCGATCATAGTTTTGCGCCGCGAAAGTCGTCAGGCACCACACAAGCGGCTAATCTGCAACAGGCAATATCTTATAGCGTGAGTTTTATTAGGGGGTTACATGCATAAAGGATTTTTACTCATGGCGGCGCTCAGTGGTTTTATGGCCGTGGCGTTAGGCGCCTTTGCCGCACACGGGTTAAAGCAGGTCACGAGTGCCGAGATGATAACTATCTTTAATCTGGGCGTTGAGTATCAGTTTTATCACACCTTTGCCTTAATTGCGGTGGCCTTTGGTGGTCATTGGTTAAAGTCGCGTTTAATCACGTGGGCTGGATATCTGTTTATGCTGGGGATTGTGCTGTTTTCAGGCTCGCTTTACTTGTATGCCTTGCTCGGTGCCAAATGGACTGGCCCTGTAACGCCGATGGGGGGATTTTGCTTCTTACTTGGTTGGCTGTTTATTGCCGTTGCGGTATGGCGTAACAGGGTGGTTGAGCTGGATGATTAGTGCCTTGCCTGTTATGGCAATCGTATTCGTTTAGTAGAAAGTGTAGAATGGCGGCCGATTGTTTTGGTCGCCATTTTTTATTCAGGAAGTTCTGATGATTAACCTATTTTTATATTGCCGTGCTGGCTACGAGAAAGAGTGCGCCGCCGAGATCCAGCATCGCGCTGCTGAATTGGATATTGGTGGCTTTGTCAAAACCAACAAAAATGACGGTTACGTTATTTTTCAATGTTTTCAAGCTGGCGACGCCGATATTCTGGCTAAAAAGCTGGAGTTAGATTCGCTCATTTTTACTCGTCAGATGTTCGCCGCCAATGAGTTGCTAAAATCACTGCCTGAAAACGATCGCGTCACGCCAATCGTTGAAGCGCTAGCCAAAGTGAGCAAAGCGGGTGAGCTGAGGGTTGAAACCCCAGATACCAATGAAGCGAAAGAGTTATCTAACTTCTGCCGTAAGTTTACGGTACCGCTTCGTCAAGCCTTAAAGCGCAGTGGTACTCTGCTAGAAAAAGAAAACCCAAAACGCCCGATTATTCATGTCTGTTTTGTTGGTTCAGGCACGGCGTATGTGGGTTACTCGCTCAGCAATAACAGCTCGCCCTACTTTATGGGGATCCCGCGTTTAAAGATGGCTGCGGATGCGCCGAGTCGTTCAACGCTTAAACTGGATGAAGCCTTTATCCATTTTATTCCTAAGGATCAACAAGAGCAGCGTTTACGTAGCGGAATGAACGCCGTCGATTTAGGCGCATGCCCTGGTGGTTGGACTTATCAATTGGTGCGTCGAGGCATGTTTGTGGCAGCTGTCGATAATGGCCCAATGGATCAAGGCTTAATGGACACCGGACAGGTAAAACATTATCAAGCTGATGGTTTTCGTTTTGAACCGCCGCGTAAAAATATTTACTGGTTAGTGTGTGACATGGTTGAGAAGCCTTCGCGAGTGGCGGAGTTGATAGAAGCATGGGCAATTAATGGCTGGTTTAAAGAGGCTATTTTTAATCTTAAACTGCCGATGAAGAGTCGTTATAAAGAGGTGTCGACGATATTAGACACCATGAAGACCATCTTAAAAGAGAATGGCATTGAAGAGTTTCATTTAGCCTGTAAGCATTTGTATCACGATCGTGATGAAGTGACAGTGCACTTATGGCTGCGCCCTAATACGGCTTGGAACTAAGCCTTATCTTGGACAGCATGATATTAAAAAGCCCCACATAATTGCTTATGCGGGGCTTTTTTAATGAGGTGTTAAACCATTAAAGACGGTCAATCACAGCTTGAGTGAAATCGGTAGTACCGTGAGTACCGCCTAAGTCACGGGTAGTACGATCGCCTTCGGCGATAACTGCCGATACAGCGCCTCGGATAGCTTCGGCTTTATCAGACATACCCAAGTACTCGAGCATCTGGATAGAAGCCAAGATCACTGAAGTTGGGTTCGCCAAGTTTTTACCCGCAATGTCAGGTGCGCTGCCATGAACGGCTTCGAAGATCGCGGCATTTTTACCAATGTTGGCGCCAGGAGCCATACCTAGGCCACCGACAAGACCGGCACACAAGTCTGACAAAATGTCGCCAAATAGGTTAGTCGTCACAATCACATCGAAGTTTTCTGGGTTCATCACCAGCTTCATGCAAGTTGCGTCAACAATCATCTCTTCGGTCGTGATGTCTGGGTAACGTAGGCTCACTTCACGTGCCACTTTCAGGAATAGACCGGAAGTTGACTTCATGATGTTGGCTTTATGCACGATAGTGACCTTTTTACGGCCCTCTTTACGAGCAAGTTCATAAGCAAATGTGGTGATCTGCTCAGCGCCTTGACGCGTAATGATGCTGGTGGCTTCGGCTGTGTCACCATCGGCCGAGATAGTTTGTCCAAGGCCTGAATACATACCTTCGGTGTTTTCACGTACGGTAATAATGTCGATATTGTCGTAACGGGCTTGAGTACCTTTAAAAGACAATACAGGACGTACGTTAGCGTAAAGACTGAATCGCTTACGTAGAGTCACGTTGATTGAGGTAAAGCCTTCGCCAACTGGAGTGGTAAGTGAACCTTTAAGGGTAATACGATTTTTTTCAATCAAATCGAGAGTACGTTGCGGAAGAAGCTCACCTTGCTTCTCAAGCGCAGCCAAACCTGCATCGGCAAACTCATACTCAAAATCACAGCCTGCTTTATCTAAAATTTTGATTGCTGAGTCGATAATACTCGGTCCAATCCCATCACCAGGGATCACGGTAATTGTTCTTTTTGACATGGAGAGTCCTTCCACGGTTGGTCGTTACTGCTATTGTCTGACCATGTCGAAGACACGGTTTTATGACTATGAATTGTTTAGAAACTTATCCGCCCTATTTTAACCACTTTCGCGCAAGTTTTACAGGAAATAGTGAGCGGAATCACATTATTTGTTGCGCTTAACTTGCATTAATAAAGGCTAATGACGATGATTGATCCTTAAGCGTTAAAAAAGTCTACTTTAGTCTAAGATATAGCGACAGAATGCGACAAAATCGTTAATAAAATAATTATAAATGAGGAAAGCTTTGAAGTTATTACCTACAGCATCACTGACCATGTTATGTGTCAGCCTCTTTTCTGCCGGTACGTTTGCCGCAGATGTCACCCCCAACACCATCATGAAATTTGAGTCACTGCATAAGCCAGTATTAGCAGCCCAAGGGAGCGCCTTTGCCGTTGAAGTTGCCCCCGATCGCGGCGATAGTCACGGTTTAGCGAAACGACTCGACTCAAAGAAGTCATTTACAGTGAAAGGCGGGTCTAAACCTCAAATCAATCGTGATGGTCGTTTTGCCGCGTTTGTGATTGAGCCGACTTTACTTGCGCAAGAGATGGCTACTAATAAGGCGCGTAAGCAATTAAAGTCGGGGTTGGTATTACTCAATACCGATACAGGTAGCCAAGTGCAGTATGCCGGCGTCGAGCAGTTTGCTTTTAATCAGGCTGGCTCGCATCTGGCCATCTGGTATGCGGCCGATGAGGCTTCCGATGAAAGTGATACCAAAGCGGAAAGTGACCTTCAAGAAACGGCTACTACTGAGATTAATAGCCCTAAGGCAGATGCAAGTGCCCCTAAAGTGGATAAATACGATAAAGGCCGCACCTTAGAATTAGTAAACTTAAACGGTGCTAGCAGTCAAAAAATCGACCAAGTTACTGCTTATTATTTTGATAAGGCTGGCCGTTATGCGCTGGTGGCGCAAAATGATATCACCGCCAATATGCACAATTTGGTGTTAATCGATCTTAATACCGATAAGCAAACAGTGTTGCAAGCGTATGTAGACCAACAAATTGGTGCGGTATCATTAAGCGAAGATGGCCGCTTTGTTGCTTACACATTTGGCACCGCGTCAGAGGCGCCTTTTGGTCGTGAATACCAATTGAGCTTGTATCAATTGGCCGATGGCCGCGCCCATAGCGTTCCCAATACAGATGAATGGACACTTAATCGTTATAGTGAACTGACCTTCTCTGATGACAGTAAGCGCCTATTTTTTGGCCGCGTACCTCAGGTAAGCCAACAGCTTGAGCTGCCTAAAGTGGCGTCAGAGTCCGATCTTTTTGACCCTAGTATGATCACCGCTCAGCGTGGACTTAAACTTTGGCATGGCGACGATCCTAGGATTAAACCTAACGAAATAAAACAATATCAAAAAGATCTTAAGCGCAGTTATCTTGCGGTATTGCACCTTAATAGCAATCAAGTGGTGCAACTAGCGGATCTACAAGTACCAGATATTGAGCTGCAACAGCAGCAGCGCTATCTGATTGCCAGTTCTGATAAGCCTTACCTTAAAATGATCACCTGGGCGGGCTTTTACCGCGACTACTATATTGTCGATATCAATACAGGCCGCAAAAAGTTGTTTTTACCCCAGCAACCTAGCAGTGAAGCACCAAGGTTATCGCCCAATGAACGTTTTGCGGCCTATTACCAGCAAGGGGAGCTATTTCTCTATCAGATAGCACAAGATCGACGCGTGCACCTGACTAAGGATATAGACACGCCGTTTGCCGACGAAGATCACGATTACCCTTCGGCCGCACCTAGTTATGGTTTTGGCCCCTGGCTTGAAGATGGCTCGGCGCTTTTAGCTTATGATAAATATGATATTTGGCAATTTAATACCGAATCACTAACGGGCTTTACTATTACGGCGGGCCAAGGTCGTCAGCAGCAGATCCAGTATCGACTCGCAGGTTTAGTGGAGCATAAAGATAAACCCACAATCTTAACCGATGGCCAAGGCGTGTTATTGCATGGCTATAACGAGCGTACTAAAGGAGATGGTTTTTATCAGGCTAAGGTTGGGGTAGCTGGGGTTAAGGCATTGATGCAAGGCGATTATAAACTCACGCCTTTAGCCCGTGCTGAGTACAGTGATACGGTACTATTTAGTAAGCAGCGTTATGACCTGTACCCCGATATATACAGCAGCGAGGTTAGCGCGCCGCAGCACGCTGTGCGTCAAACAGACCTAGATAGTCAAAAACGTGGTCTCGATTGGGGTAATGCTGAGCTGGTACACTGGACTAATGGTGATGGCCAACCATTGGACGGGGTTTTAATTAAACCGAGCAATTATCAAGTGGGTAAGCGTTATCCAGTATTGGTTTATTTTTACCGTTTTATGAGTGACAGGTTGCATGCTTTCCCGCAAATGAAACTAAACCATCGGCCCAATTTTGCTTGGTATGCCGACAATGGCTACGCTATTTTCTTACCCGACATACGTTTTGAAGTGGGGTATCCGGGGGCGACATCAGTTCAGGCCTTAACCTCTGGTGTGCAGCATTTGATTGAAATGGGGATTGCCGATAGAGAGGCGATTGGTATTCAAGGTCATTCGTGGGGCGGGTATCAAACCGCATTTGCGGTGACTCAAACCCACATATTTAAAGCAGCGGTAACTGGGGCTCCTGTGGCAAACATGACCAGTGCTTACAGTGGCATACGTCATGGAACAGGACTTGCGCGTCAGTTTCAGTACGAAACGGGCCAGAGTCGCATAGGTGAAAGTCTGTTTAATGCGCCGCAAAAATATATCGAAAATTCACCGATATTCTATGCCGAGCGGATTAAAACACCTATGATGATCATGTTTGGTGATAAAGACGATGCTGTGCCATGGGAGCAAGGCGTTGAGCTTTATTTAGCCATGCGACGTGCGGGTAAAGAGGTGGTGTTTTTACAGTATGAAGATGAGCCTCATCATCTGAAAAAGTACCCCAATAAACTGGACTACAGCCTACGTATGATGCAGTACTTCGATCATTATCTTAAAGGCACACCAGCGCCGCAATGGCTACAGCAAGGCGAAGCGTATACTGAGTATAAAAAAGCTGATTAAGAGATGTTAATGCAAAGGCAATGAGTAAATTGAGTGAAAGCCGAGCGCAACCTTGCTCGGCTTTTTGTTATCCAAGATAACAGCGGGAGTGTCAATGACAGTTAAAAATAACGATGCGGATACTGACAATAAACAGCGAACTAATATCCTTGCTGACAATCAAGGTCCTGACAATCAAGGTTCTGACAATCAAGGTTCTGACAATCAAGGCGCTGACAATCAAGGCGCTAAGGTGAGGTTTCCACCACCGCTTGTCTTTATCATTATGATGGCGTTAGCCTATGTGGCTGAGCAGTATTATCCTTCGGGTATTGCATTGCCCCAAGTACTAAAGGTGTTGGCGCAGGCGCTGATGTTGCTTGGCTTATTGATGCTTGTGCATTTGCTATTGATTTTTAAACGAAAACGCACCTCGATAGAGCCCTGGGGACCTGCCTCATGCATCATCACCAGTGGCTATTATCGTTACTCGCGTAATCCGATTTATATGATTTTTTGTATTTATCCCCTCGGGCTGGGAACGATACTGGACTCGTTATGGGTGATGCTTAGTATGATCCCGAGTTGCGTGGGGGTGTATTACATTGCTATTAAGGCTGAGGAGCGTTATCTGCGGGCACGCTTTCCCAAGGTGTATGGCGAGTATTGTCAGCGTGTTAGGCGCTGGTGTTAGGCGCTGGTGTTAGTGCGCTAGCTCAGCCCGTGTCTAGCCATCGCGATTAATTAAGGCTTAGCTGTGCGTCTCACCCGCCGACATTAGTGGTTAAATATTGCTGATAAGTATCTTGGCCCCATGCGATAAGTTTATTATTTTTAAACAGCAGTGGGGTGCATTCATCTCGGGTGGTTTCACCGTCAGACTTACTGTGGTGAGTACGGTAAAACAACACTTGCAGTGAATCTTGCTCGACGGTTTTGGCTTCTGAAAAATCGGCTTTACCTAGTACCAATGTGACTGTATCTAATGGTTGACCTAAGGTTAATTCGCTAAGCTTTGCATTGTTGTAGGCCTGTCTGTCTTGCCAGTCCATATCTTCAGGGCTAGGTTCATAAACCAACACCACCACAAGTACAAAAGCGACGTAAGCAGCAAACAGAGTACCAATAATAACGGGGACTTTTGATTTCATGCCAGTACAGGCTCCTTATAGTGGGCGGTGATTAAAGCATTGCTTAAGTAATTAACATAACCTTTACAATATAAGGCAGATGAAATGGCGAAGATAGCTTTAGCTTAGTAAATATGTTGATTTATTCAGTAAGCCAATGTTTACGCGCCATTTGCCTGTGTGACTCTAAAATAGGCCAAATGAGTATTGAGTGGCATGTCTGTTTGAAGTTGGACTAATTTATAGCTAAGTCTGGCAAGTGGTTTTCCCTGCTCAAGTTTTTTTGCCTGTTTAGCCCCGACATTGTCCAGCGAAGCATAGATATTGGCTAAGGTTCTATAGGTTTTTAATAGCTCTGCAGCCGATTTAGGGCCAATACCTGGCACACCAGGGATCTTGTTACCGTTATCACCAGCCAGCGCTAAAAAGTCGATAAATTGGCTACGATCGACTGCCAGCTTTTGCTCGCGCTCTGCGATACTGATTTCACACTGATTAAAGTAGTCCCACAGTAAAATATTGGGGTGCAATAATTGGGTGAAGCCTTTATCGGTCGAGACGATAATGGCCTTGTGTGCTTGACTCATTTTAGTGGCGAGTGTGGCTATGACATCATCGGCTTCCGCTTGCGCATTGATAGAGTTAATTCCCAGCTCTGCCAAGTGGCCTTTAATGCCCTCTAATGCCTTTGCTAGCGCATCTGGCATAGGTTTTCGGCCTTTTTTATAATCTTCATATAAACGTTTGCGCCAAGAAATGGCATCACCGTCCCATACAATAGCAACATGGGATGGGGTGTGGGTTTTGAGTAGTTTTAAGCAGGCGGAGCCGACACGTTGGGGTAAGCCATTAACATCGTTTTCATTAGGTTGGGCGGCATGGATGCGCCGCACCAGATTCAGTCCATCGATGATTAAAAACGTATTCATAAAATGTATCGGGTCTCTAGGTTAGCTGATAATTGACCTACCAATTTAAGGTAAGTCGTGATGCCTTAGGTGACTATTTTATAGCAAGGAAGATAGGTGCTTCCGGGTAATTTCATACGTTGCTGGGCAACAAAGGCTTGCAATAATGTATCCATCATCGCCATGAGTTTGGGGTCGCCTTTAAGCTCAAATGGGCCAAACTCTTGAATATCTCTGATGGTATCCATTTTCACATTTCCCGCCACTATTCCAGAAAATGCGCGCCTTAGATTGGCGGCAAGCTCTGCTTTATTATCAATAAAATAAAGATTTAAATTACTCATTACTTCATGGGTTGGAGTAAAAGGCAATTGAAATTCGGGTTCAATTTTTAGTGACCAATTATACTGGTAAGAGTCACCAATCTCTTTGCGGTAGTGCTTAATGTCATCCATGCCATGGCTCATAATGCGAGCAACATGTACGGGATCATCTATGATGATTTGGTACTTATCCTGTGCTTCTTTGCCTAGTGTCGCAGCAATAAATTCATCAATTTTATTAAAATAATCCTCACTCTCTTTTGGCCCAGTTAAAATGAGAGGGAAGGGTAATGGCTGATTTTCTTTATTGAGTAAAATACCCAGTAGATAGAGTAGCTCTTCGGCGGTTCCGGCACCGCCAGGGAAGATAATGATGCCATGGCCAAGGCGTACAAAGGCTTCTAGGCGCTTTTCGATATCAGGGAGAATGATGAGTTCATTCACAATTTGATTGGGAGGCTCGGCGGCGATGATGCTGGGTTCGGTTAACCCTATGTATCTTGCATCGCGGACCCGTTGTTTGGCGTGACCAATCGCCGCGCCTTTCATTGGTCCTTCCATTGCGCCAGGGCCACAACCGGTACAAATATCGAGATTACGTAAACCTAACTGATAGCCGACTTCGCGGGTGTATTGGTATTCCTCTGCATTAATACTATGGCCACCCCAACACACGACAATATTGGGCTCGCGGCGAGGAATGGCCTGAGCATTACGTAAAATATCAAATACGACATTGGTGATGTGGCTCGAATTCGTGAGGTTGATATGCTTGAGGTTGTCGTAGCGGTCACTTAAATAGACGATATCGCGTAAGACGGCGAACAAGTGTTCTTGAATGCCCGCAATAATATTACCATCGACAAAAGCCGCTTCTGGCGGATTGATTAACTCTATCTTTATACCACGCTCACGACGTAGCACATTGATATTAAAATCACGATACTGTTCAAATAGTTGTAAGGGATCATCGGTATGGGAGCCTGAGGCGAGTACCGCGAGTGCGCAACTGCGAAATAATTGATACAGCTCGCTGCTGGCGTTTTGTTTGAGGCGATCGACTTCCAGTTGTGAAAGTTGATCCATACTGCCTCTAGGGCTGATATTGACGATCATGGCATCTCCTTATGTACAGAATGACGCATGAAGATGACAGGAGAAAGCCCGATGTTCACTATGGTGTAAGTGATGAGGCCTTAGCGATATGACTATGCCAGGGGACTTAAGTCGATGGCTAAATCTTCGGTTTGTGCTTCGGGTTACGCGTCAATAATCACTCTGTCTCTGCTTTCGTGTTTAGCCTGGTAGAGGGCTGCATCGGCTCGCTCGAAAGTTTCATTTATCTGCTCAGTATCGAGAAGTTGTGCAGCACCTATAGACACTGTAACTGTAATTCTCTGATTTTTAAATTTAAAAGGAATATTTTTTACTTTTTCCCTTACACGATTGAGCAGATGTTTTATATCGGTAGCAGAGACATCGGGGATAAGTAGTACAAATTCTTCACCGCCGTAACGGGCTACAAATTCAGAATCCCTCAAGGAGTTTTTCAGCGCCATGGAGATCACCTGTAAGGTTTTATCGCCCGTGCTGTGACCAAAACTATCATTAATCGCTTTGAAGTGGTCGATATCGGCCACAGCCACCCATAGTGGATGTTTGTGACGTTGGTAATTGCGGTATTCGAGCTCCATACGCTCTTCAAGCGCCGCTCGATTAGGTAGTTGTGTTAAGGAGTCAAGCATAGTGAGCTTTTGTTGCTCAAATAGTCGTTCCTTGTAGACACTGGCTTCTTTACTTAGCTCATTAAGTTCATCACGCATGGTTTCAATAGATTTGCGCAGCAGGGCTTGCTCACGTTGCTCTAGTGCTTCTTTGCGACCTAGAGCTGTGCGGATCGAAACCAGTTGTTCTGCCACCTGTGATTTGAGCTGGTCAATATTATTAATATCGATGACAGCTTCACCCACGTTATCCACCCGCGAATTAATTTCTCGATTAAGTTGCTGCTTGAGTTGGAAACTGCGTTGACTATTGTTATAAGAGTCTGTGACCACTTCTCGTACTGCTGAAAGCGCATCGTTAAGTACATACAAAAATTCTTTTGAGGCACTTTTTTCTAGCGCAATATTCTCCAGCAATAGCGTTAATACGGTTTGGTAGGCATCTATGAGGCCGTCAATATCAATCTCGCCGGCTAAATAGTCTTTGATGACTAAAACTTGATCGCGCTGATCTTTGCGAAATTCGATTTCCGAGACCATCTGAGCCAATTCATGGGCGAGTTGGCGGTGTTTAGGTAACACAGAGAGGGCATCATCTTGGGCTAATTGTGCCTGTAAAATTGCATTATAAAAATTGACAAGACTTTTTACCTTAGGGAAGTAATCCCAGCAGGTGTAAAACGGTTTACCTAAATCTTGCTTAAAATAGGCGATCTCTTTTGTTAGTTTGTCGGGTAACGAGTCAAATCGCTGTAGCTGGCGCACCACTTTAGTTAAGCTGGCACGGCTATCTTCTAACTGCGCCATCATATAGTGATATTGATGTTTAACTAAATGCTCAACTTCGACTAACTCAGGTAAGACCTCTTCGATATGTTCGATGCTTGCCAGATTATGGCGCAATTTGGCTAACTTGTTATCGAGTTCGATATTTTGCCCTTTGCAGGCGAGACTGAGCTGGCTAATAAACTGCAGTAAGGCATGTTGGTTTTGATTTTTTTGTTCGCTTAGCTCATTCAATGCGGTTTTAGCACTATGAAGCTTCTGCTGCAGAAGTGATACTTGGGAAACACTTGCCATAGAGTCTTTCATGCTAGACCTTATAATTGTAATTGAGCGTAATCATAATGGTAAAAAATATCCTGCGCAGCGCATCTAGCAATCGTTCAGTTGCATAGCACTTTAAAGCAAATTTCGATAGCACTAATGGTATATCATTCATGAGCCTTAGCAAACGAACTTTAGGCCAGAGATGCGTGCTTATCCGCAATTTTAACCCTTTAATCTGTGGTTATATGACTACTTGGCCAACGAATAAGCGTTTTATCATCGTTACATTCCACTTTAACCAAGCCGCGACTGATGCCTTTTTCTAAGTGTGAATAGAGCGGCGCAGAAAATATAGCAACAGGTGCAAAACTCAGCGGAATAATAGAGACAAAATAGTCTTTATTATGGCCAAGACTTATTGCACCAGCCACCATCATCTGAAGCACGTTAAAATAGACATTAGGTTCGAGCTTGATATCGGGATCTTGTAATAACGGCAAGCTTAATATGCCTAAATGTAACTGAGCATCATTAAGCTTTGGTTGGGTTTCAAGCACGCGGCGAATATCGTCTAATAGCGTCATTGGTGCTATCGATTGCTTGAGGGTGATAGCCAGTACACCGGGGCGAATTAAGTAGCTGTCGCATTCTAACTGCCGATCTAACTGCGACATAAATTTCAGCATCACTTGCTGGTAGGTGTCTAGCCCCCATTCAATGTCAATATTGTGTTTGTTAGTTAGCGAGATTAATCCCACCATGGCCAGTTTATCGGCTTGGGCTAGGGATTCAGTTAATCCACGGTAGCCGTTAATTTCGCTGACGGGCTCGTTAGTGAGTCGCTTTTTTAACGCCATTTTTCGTAGGCTAATTTGTTGCTTACTGCGCCATTGATAAATACAGGTCAATAACAACATGGCTGCCAAGACTAGGCTAATCACTAATGCTGTTTTAAATTGAGCGCTTTGTTGTTGCTGGATATTGCTCGCAGTTTTTAACTGGCTCAATTGCAGCTCAAGCTTTTGTTCTGCTAGGCTATTTTCGTTGGATTCAGGCTTTTCATTGGCTTGCTGGTTAAGCTCATCGCTAAGATCGAGCAGTTGAGTCAACGCGTTATGAGCTTTTTCTGTGTCACCAAGCGCTATAAAGGCTTGAGTGCGATAGCGTAATGCCTCAATCATCTGCTCTAAAAGGCTTTTTTCTTTAGCCAAAACAAAGGCCTTTGCGGCATAATTATTAACCATGCGCCAATCTTCAATACTGCTGGCAACCTGAGCGATAAGTAAGTCGTTGTATACCAAATAATGTTTACTCTTTTTTTGTAAAAATAAGCTGTTAGCTTTTACTAAAAAGTCTAATGCCGTTTTGGCTTCATTGTTATTAAAATAGGCTTCACCTAAATTATGGAAGTTAAGCGCCTGCGCGGTTAGGTTACCGCTTTTAACATCAATTTGTTGTGCATTAAGATAATAATCAATGGCTTGATTCCATAACCCTTGCTCGGCATAAACAATCGCAATGGCAGTCATGCAACTGGACAAGTAATTATTGTTATTGAGCGCTTTAAAACCGTCGGCAGCTTTGTGAGCATATTGTAGTGCTTCATCCCAAGATTGCAGATCGCGATAAACCCGCGCAAGCCTAAGCGATAATATTGCATTCAAGAAGGGCTGGTTGATGTTTTCTGAGCGACGAATAGCTTCGGTATAATGTTGTAATGCTTTATTAAATTGTTCATTTTGAGTGTAAAACTTACCTAGGGCCGCTTCAGCGTTGGCGCTGAGATAGTCATTATTGAGTTGATAGGCTAGCTGTCGATATTGATTAAGGTGGAGCTGAGCTTGAGCGGTTTGTAAGGTGATACGGTAGATGTCGCCTAATTGATGATGAATATTGTGTCTTAGTAGTACAGTGCGCACATCTTCAGAGTTATCCAGTTGATTAAGCGCTTGGGTATAGAGTGCGATAGCTTGTTGGTAATCTTGCTTTTCTCTGCCAATTTTGCGTGCCTTTAGCATATATAAATTACTCATATCATAAGGCGTGTCGGCAATCGTTTCTAATGATGTAATAATGGCTGAGGCTTTGGATATGCTGGCGTTTTCCCCTAAGTCAGATTCAAGGTAAATGCGCGCCAGCCATTGCAGTTGCTCTTCAAATTCATCAGCATCGAACCCATGCTCATGAGCTATTTGTCTAAATTCAGTGTCATTATTAAAGCTGGGATCAAAGTTAAGGGTTTGCATCATCTCCTGAAAAAGCAGACTCGGCGTCTCCCTCAGTTTAACCTCTTGTGACACGAGTTGAAGTTGACTATACGCAGCGGTTGCCGCAGAGCAATACATGAATGCAGGTACTAATAGACAGTAGAAAAAAGCGCGCATAGGTATCTCGCAATCACCCTTTTTAAGGGCTTATTATGATTTTTGAATTATGTCCGTAACCCAATATTATTTTAGGTTTTAATCACGAACCTCATATGGCAACAATAATAACAGAAGCAGGCGTGTGAGAAACCTGCTATGCGCTTGATTTTGAGTTTAAATGTCTTTTTATTACCCACTCTTATGCTGAAGTTAAATATCATATCGACTTTAGTCTAACTCACGGTTACCTCGGTTAAGCTTGAGATGCAATGAACAAAGCAATAACCGATTCGAACACCTTAACGGTTAACATACCGCTAATAGGAAAAATAAGTATCGCCGCTGATCGATAAGCTTAACTTCAAGGCGGAGTATGGGCAGCGATTATGTCGTCGTTTGCAACGGCGTCAGCAAGCAGCAATTTAACGCTTTGAGCATATCTGGTGTTAACGCTTAATGCGTGCGGATATGGTTGTTATCATATGAAACCCTATATGTGTAAAGATATTTAGGGCAAGACACCTAAGACAAAAAAAGCCACCGCGGATTGCGGTGGCTTTTTATCAATTGCAGCTCAGTTAACCCATAAGGGGGTTAAGCCTTGCTCACTAACTTAGTGATTAAGTGCTTTACAGGCTATCTTCGAAACCGCCAAGCACTTCAACTAAGGCGTTCATCAAAGCAATTAATTCACTGCCCATTAAGGCAAAGTCTGCGTCCAGTCGTGCGATAGGATCTTCGGTGCCCACTTCGTCATTGCCTGCTCTAAACTCTTCAGAAAACTTAAGGCGTTTAATGCCAGCATCTGATTGCAGTACAAACGCAATGGATTGAGCAAAATGCAGTGCTAACTTATGTACTTGCTTACCCGTTTCGATATGGGCAAGGACTTCGTTTTCGGTCAGATCTTGCTGCTTGAAGCGTACAATACCACCTTCATCTGAGTCAGATTTGAGTTCAGCTTCATCTTGCATCTCAAACGGCGCTGGTGCGCTATTGGCTTTTAACCAATCGGTTAACTGAGTTTCGATAGGCGTTTTAAAGCTCAATGGAATAACCGGTAGCGAACCTAATGCTTTACGCAGTAGCGCGAGTAACTCTTCTGCCTTAGCGGCGCTTGAGCTGTCGACTAAAATCATATCGATTTCAGGCAGGATCAACGCATGAGTCTGGCTACGACGTGAAAAAGCGCGTGGTAGCAAGGTCGTGGTGATCTCATCTTTTAATGCATCTTTCTCTTTTTTCGCCAGTTTACGATTTTCAGCATCTTCGATTTGCGTCACTTTTTCATCAAGTGCTTCTTTAATCACTTGTGAGGGAAGAATTTTCTCCTCTTTGGTGACACAAATAAGGTGTCTGTCACCTGCGCTATGGACTAAGGTGTGCCCGAGTTTGCCTAATGCTTTTGAAAAGCCAAACTTGCTGATGTCCTGACTTGAGCAGGGAGAAAAGGTAAAGTCTTCAAGTGACTTCTCTAGCGCTTCTGTATCGACAGAGAAAGGTTTATTAAAACGATAAACAGTAAGATTTTTAAACCACATGATAGGCGCCCAATCAAAAATAAAGCCGCAGTGTAAGCCATTGTCGACGTCGGGTAAACTGCTATCGCTTAGCGGCAAAATGTCATAAAAAGTTCGCTTTTAGCATAATTCATTAAACTGTCACATTACTTTTAGCCTTGCTCAAAGCCTTACTCTGTATGGCTTTGAGAGCCAATCTCATCGTCTTCATACGCTTAGCTCGATAGCAATGCCAAAATATGAAATAAAACTGCAACATAAAAATTGCACACTTTCGGCCGTCCAAACCAATAACCCAGACGAACATACGTCGAAAGGATTAAATGATGAACGTTTTTTGTAAAACTCTGCTTGCTTCTGCGTTAGCGACTGCCACTCTTGCATCTGCACAGGCGGCGGATCCATTGACTGTTTACGGAAAGTTAAATGTGACGGCTCAATCTAATGATGTCGATGGTGATGCAACGACGACGATTCAAAGTAACGCTTCACGCTTTGGTGTTAAAGGGGATTTTGAGTTAAGCCAATCGCTCGAAGCTTTCTATACTGTGGAATATGAAGTCGATACTGGTGACTCAGCCAAGGAAAACTTCAAGGCGCGCAATCAGTTTGTTGGCCTTAAAGGTAACTTTGGTGCTTTTTCTGTTGGCCGTAACGACACTATGCTTAAGGTGTCTCAAGGTAAGGTTGACCAGTTTAACGATCTCTCGGGTGATCTGAAAAACTTATTTAAAGGTGAAAACCGTATCGAGCAGACAGCGACTTATATTACGCCAGCCTTTAGCGGTTTTACCCTTGGGGTGACCTATGCCGCAGAAGGTGCAAGTTCACAATATGCTCAAGATGGATTTAGCGTTGCAGCCATGTATGGTGATGCTAAGTTGAAAAAATCGCCTATCTTCGCCTCGGTTGCCTATGATGCAGACGTAAAAGGCTACGAGGTGGTGCGCGCCACGGTGCAAGGTAAAATTGCCGATTTAGTGTTAGGTGGTATGTATCAGCAGCAAGAGGCGACTTACACCAAGTTAGGTGAAGCGGTTGTCGGCGCCGAGAGTAAAACGGGCTACTTGTTAAGTGCGGCTTACACCATAGAGGCTATCGTGCTGAAAGCGCAATACCAAGATATGGAAGATTTGGGTGACTCATGGTCAGTGGGTGGTGATTACAAACTGGGTAAGCCGACTAAGCTATTTGCTTTTTACACTAACCGTTCGTTAGAAGCTGAAGTTAACGATGAAAAATACTTCGGTGTAGGCTTAGAGCATAAATTTTAATGTGACTCTATAGCCGGCTTTAATTGCCATTAACACTTAGTCAAAAACCCTTAATGCGAGCATTAAGGGTTTTCTGTTTGATGGGCATCTAGCCCTGCTAGCCATTAAAGGTAGCCATATCTATGTTGATTCACCTTGTATGGAGGCACTTAAATTAAGGTGATATTGTGGTGTCATAGGCAAGCTGCGCCTAGGGCCTGTTGATCTTTTAAGGTTGTTTTTGCAGCGAATTGTTGGGTATTTATACAAGTAAGAAGCTTTGTGGTGTAGTTATTCTACATAAAAAGCTGAGAACGCAGTAGAAATGACCAACAAACGCTGCCCGAAGGGGGTCGGCTAAAAACGTTTTACTCTTTGTTAAGTGAATTTTGCTTAGATGACTAGGCTGCAATCCACTCGCCTCGATTAAAACGTTTTTGTCTCGAACAAAATTCAACCAGCAAAGAACAACAGGCCCTAGGATAAAGCAAATAGGCTGAATAGAGGTGACTTGGCAGGTAAGGCTAACTTGCCATAAATGCAAACAGGCGCCATTAACTCATCGTTAAGTGGCGCCTATTTATTGCGAGGTTATGCGAGGAGGATTTACTTGTCGACCTTTTACTTGTCGTCCTTTTACTGATTACTGGTCATCCTTCTGGGGGACATAACCTTCAATTTCGACCTCTTTACCTTCAAATAAAAAGTTGACCATCTGCTCTTCGAGGAACTTACGGTCGTCAACATTCATCATGTTGAGCTTTTTCTCGTTGATAAGCATGGTTTGTTTTGCTTGCCAAAGTGTCCATGCCTCTTGACTAATATTGTCAAAAATACGTTTTCCCAACTCACCTGGGTAAAGTTGGAAGGCTAGGCCGTCAGCCTCTTTCTTTAGATATTGGCAATTCACTGTACGCGCCATGATTACTCCTTAATGACTACTGAACCTAGGCTGGCTAAAATACGCTCGGTTGCCGCAGCAAGGCCAACTTTCGGTGGATTGGTTATGTTATACCAGAGTGATGCATCATCTTCCATTACCAGATGGGCTTTTGCTGCCACTTTATCTTTGCTGTCACTTTGGACTATGGTGCCCTCTATGGCGGTGATATCGAGATGGAAATGGCTAAAGGTGTGCCTAAAGCTGGTGAGCGGCTCAGCTAAGTGCAGCCTAATTGCCTGCTGTTGGGCATAGTTATCCAACTCGGCTTGAGAGGCAAATTGAGGGAAACACCAGAGCCCGCCCCAAATGCCTGCCGGAGGACGTTTAATCATCATGACCTGCTTGTTATTGCGGATCACCAACATAAAGGCTTGTTTTTCTGGGATGCTTTTTTTAGGTTTTTTCCCTGGGAACTCGGTTTGGCGCCCCATTAACTGGGCTTTGCAATCGACTGCCACAGGGCACTGTTCGCACTTAGGTTTAGCGCGAGTACAGATGCTGGCACCAATATCCATCATCGCTTGATTGTATTGGGTAATGTGCTGTTTTGGAGTAAGGGTGTCGGTAAGCTGCCATAGCTGCTCCTCAACCTGCTTTTTTCCTGGCCAGCCAGCGATGGCGCCGTGGCGCGCGAGCACTCTTTTTACATTGCCATCTAAAATCGGATGATGTTGACCAAGAGATAGCGATAACACCGCGCCTGCTGTGGAGCGACCAATGCCGGGTAACGCTAATACTTGTTCAAATTCAATAGGAAACTCGCCGCCATGCTGGGTGACGATAAGCTGGGCACTTTTATGCAAGTTTCGGGCTCTGGCATAGTAGCCTAGGCCTGTCCAATGGTGCAGCACTTCATCTTGCTCGGCCATTGCGAGCTCTTTTATGCTCGGAAACCGCTGCATAAAGGCTTCGAAATAGGGAATAACGGTTGCGACTTGCGTCTGCTGCAACATGATCTCTGACACCCATACTTTATAAGGGGTTTTATCTTGTTGCCAAGGAAGGTGCTTACGGCCGTGTTCGGCGTACCAGCTAACAATGCGCTGGTGAAATGGCTCTTTTTTCATGGCGCACAGTGTATAGAGCGTATCTTGGTTTCTCAACCTAAATAGGCGTTAACCTATAGCGTTGGTCGCATCTATGATGATTATTGGTATACTTTGGCGACAATAGGGCTTGCACTGCACCAGTAACTTTGCATAATGCCTTTCTTTTTATGATTTCCAAATATATTAGTATCAAGGTTAACTACAATCTTGCTGGTGAGGCGCCGTTATCGGCAGATAACCCTAATTTAAGCTACATCAGAGACTATATGGCCATCGCTGGCAGATTATTGAGGCTAAAACAATGAGTGACGTTACCACCGCTGAATTTAATGAAGAGGGTAAATACCTTCGTAAAGTAAGAAGCTTTGTATTACGAGAAGGGCGTTTAACAAAAGGTCAAGCGGTTGCAATGGAGCAACAATGGCCAGTGATGGGGCTAGATTACTCGCCACAGCCACTGGATTTAGCCGCTATATTTGGCCGTGAAGCAGATACCGTACTTGAGATCGGTTTCGGTATGGGTGCCTCGCTGGTTGAGATGGCTAAGGCCGCTCCTGAGCTGAACTTTATTGGTATCGAAGTGCATAAGCCTGGGGTTGGCGCATGTTTAGCCGAAGCCGCCGAAGCGGGCGTGACCAATTTACGCGTGTTCCATCATGATGCGATTGAAGTGCTCGAAAACAGTATCTTACCTGGCTCTCTTGCGCGGGTGCAGCTGTTTTTCCCCGATCCTTGGCACAAAAAACGTCATCACAAGCGTCGTATTGTGCAGCCTGAATTTGTGCAGACGATTCGTAACAGCCTTAAGATTGGTGGTGTGTTTCATTTGGCAACCGATTGGGAAAATTACAGCGAGCATATGCTTGAGGTAATGAGCGCGGCACCTGGTTATAAAAATCAGTCTGTTACCGGCGATTTTGTGCCACGTCCAGAGCATCGTCCCTTAACTAAGTTTGAAGCCCGTGGTCATCGCCTCGGCCATGGCGTATGGGATCTAATGTTCGAACGCTGTGAATAAGATTTTAACATTGCCATGATAATCAAATGATTAATCTGGCTGTATTGAGTAAGTATTGTTAGCAATTAACGGGGTAAAATATGGCAACACGTAGCCGTCGTCTTCGCAAAAAACTGCGTATTGATGAGTTTCAAGAGTTTGGATTTGATGTTAACTGGACATTTGACGATTCAGTGTCAGAAGAGCAGATCGACACTATAGTGGATCAGTTTATTGCCCAAGTGATAGAGGCGCGTAAGTTAGGCTTCCACGGTGGTGGACATAAAGAGTGGGAAGGTATTGTTGCCACTCAGTCTATCGGTAAGTGCACCGAAGAAGACCGTGAAGCGGTACGTGCGTTTTGGCAGCAACAACCGACAACCAAGGTTGAAGTTAGCGAGCTTTACGATATTTGGTGGAATTAATGCCCGAACAGGCATTATTAGAGCAGGTGGTGGCGCAAGTTCGCCCCCTGCTCGGCCAAGGCAAGGTCGCCGATTATATTCCTGCATTAGCTAATGTCGATCCCGGTAAGTTAGGCATTGCGGTCACCACTATTGATGGTACTACCATAGGCGCTGGTGATTATTTAGAGCCTTTTTCGATACAAAGTATCTCCAAAGTATTTAGCCTGACTGTGGCTCTCACCCTGTATGAAGAGCAAGACATTTGGTCTCGCGTAGGCAAAGAGCCGTCGGGACAATCATTTAACTCTCTAGTGCAAATTGAACTTGAACGTGGCGTGCCGCGTAATCCGTTTATTAATGCTGGCGCTCTAATTATTGCCGATCTGTTGCACACTCGCCTTGGGGCACCTAAGCAGCGCATGCTGGAGATTGTCAGGGCCCTTAGCGGTAACCCACATATAGTCTATGACAAGCAGGTGGCTGCATCAGAATATGATCACAGCGCCCGAAATGCCGCGATTGCCTATTTGATGAAGTCTTTTGGTAATTTCAATAATGATGTCAATAAAGTCTTAAAAAACTATTTTCATTATTGTGCCATGCGCATGAGCTGCGCCGATCTGTCTAAGGCGATGCTTTACTTGGCTAATGGCGGTAAAAGTTTATCGGGTGAGGCGATTGTTTCGCCAGTTCAGACCCGAAAACTCAATGCTTTATTGGCTACATCTGGCCTGTACGATGGTGCAGGGGAGTTTGCTTATCGTGTTGGAATGCCAGGTAAAAGTGGTGTTGGCGGTGGTATTATTGCCGTTATCCCCGGCGATATGAGCGTATGCGTTTGGTCGCCCGAGTTAGATAAAAATGGTAACTCTCTTGCTGGCACCGCAGCTCTTGAGCTGCTATCTCAATCCCTGGGTCGCTCGATTTTCTAATCTTTTGATAAGTTAGCAATATCGACTAACTACTGGTTTAAATTGCTAACGTCTCACTTATATCTTTATCTGGAAATTTTTAACTTGTTGATAGTTAATAATATATTAATTTTGGCATAAAACCTGTATTCATTGAGCTTAACTTAAGTCAATCTAACAAGCGTCAACGGTAGTGATATCTTATGCCCATTTCTGGTTATGTCGACAGCGTGATGCCGCTAGTAATTGATATCTGCAATATGATTAAGGATTAATGATATGAACAACATCAGCACCTCTTTGGGATTGTGTGCCCTACTGGTCACCAGCACTACTATGGCAAGCGAGCAAGATAATCGCCTCTCTTTTGATCATGGCAATCATCAGTGTGAAGTAAGCCTTAACTATGATGTGGCGGTTGAACCTCAGAAACTGGTGATAACAGAGGCTCAAAAAGAGGTGTATCGCATTGAGCTTGGCAAGCTGTATGTCGATGGCGTTGAGGTGGCACTCAACGAGCAGCAACAAACTTTAGTTAACCAATACGCTGATGAAGTGTCGAGGCAGTTACCAGAGGTTATTGCTCTTGTTCATGATGCTGTGGATATTGCTGCAACAGCAGTCAGCATGGCGTTAACCCCTTTGCTTGGCGATGCGAGTGGTGCAAAAATTGATGAAATGATGACGGGATTTAGCCAGCGAATTGATACTGTTGCTTACCAAAATGGTGATAAATTTTATCTAGGTGCTACAGAGTCTTCACTGGAAGAGACTTTCGGCCAGGAGTTTGAACAGCAGATGGAGCAATTGGTACAAAGCTCTATTGGTAGCATGATGATGACGCTTGGTAGCGAGATGATGAAAGGTGATGGCGACTCGTTTGAGCAAAAAATGCAAGCATTCGCCACCAAGATGGATAATGTCGGTAAAGATATCGAAGTGCAAATTGAGCAACAAAGTAATGATTTGCAGCAGCGCGCCGATAAATTGTGTGATGACTTTCAGCAGTTGGTTGCGCTTGAGTCGCAATTACGTCAACAAGTACCTGAGTTGACTGCTTATCCCCTAACGAATACCCCTCAGAAACTATTGTTAGAATAACTGCGAATTGTTGCATCTTCTCTAGTAGGCCTTATACGGCTACATTTTCCCTACACTTGCCTTGGGTGTAGGGCTTTTTTGTTTGCATGTTGGTTATATTTCTTCATTTATCCACAGAATCAATGCTAATGCATGACAGGAATTAGAATTAAAGCGTAAATTTTTGGTATACTTGCGAAAAATTATAACAATGCTGGCTAAATTTCGATGATGAAATGAGTAACAGTTTGACTCTACTGTTAAGTTATTTTTAATTATCACAGAGATAACCATAAACGGGTGGCTTATCACTATGGTTTACAACATATATTAATATGGTCGCAAACACCTTAAGGCTATTTAAATGTTAGAACTTTTAGAACCTATTGCAATTTTTACTCATGTTGCTCGTGCAGGTAGTTTTAGTTCCGCCGCGCGTAAATTGGGGATTTCTAAATCTAAAGTTAGCACCCAGGTTGCTGATTTAGAACATAAACTTGGTGTTCAGCTGATCCAGCGTACTACGCGTAGTTTGAGTCTAACCGAGGCCGGACAGTTACTCTATACCCAAGGTGAAGAGTTACTGAGAGATGCCGAGCAAGCGGTTGCGAGTGTACACAATCTTAATGATGCCACCCGCGGTGTGCTTAAAGTGGGGATTTCACAGTCTTTTGGGACTATGCATCTTATTCCAGCATTACCTGATTTCATGGCTAAACATCCGGAGTTAGAATTACAGGTCAGCTTGTTAGATCATAAAGTGGATGTCGTCAGCGAAGGGTTAGATCTGCTATTAACTATGTCAGAGCAATTGCCGCTGGGTATGGTGGCAAGACCCTTAATGAAGTGTCAGTTTTTACTGCTGGCTTCCCCCGATTATGTCGAAAAGCACGGTTATCCCGAGCGTCCAGAGCAGTTAGTCGACCATAACTGTCTTGTGTATCAAGGCGAGTGGCACGAACACAGTGTTTGGCAGTTTAAGAAAGAAGATGATTATTGTGAGATAGGGGTCTCGGGTAATTTTAGGGTCGATAATGCGCCAGCCCTTAAATCGGCGGCGGTCAGTGGTTTAGGTGTGGTGTATCTTGCCAGTTATCTATTAGAAGATGAGATTGCCAAAGGCACCTTAGTCCCGCTGTTACCAGAATGGCAATTGACTCATCATTTACCCTTACAAGCTGTCTACCCACGACGTAAACATTTAGCACCCAAGGTGAGTGCATTTATTGACTTTATTAAGGGGCATATCGGTGCACCACCTTATTGGGATGCGCCTTATGAGTCGCTGTACGCTAAGCGAAAGTAATTTCGTAGACTCGTTATTGTTCTCGCAATAGTGCCTGTTTCTGCGGTGGGCTTGTGAGAGAGTAAACATATAATTGAAAACATTGTTTTGTCATTAAGATAATAAGCCCTTGGTTGATCAACTTTAGGGCTTTTTTGTTTTTATTCATATGGTTAACTTTTTAGGCTGGTTTTATTTTAGAACGACTTTTTAGCAGTAACGAACGCATGGCTATAATACACGTTGCACTGCGTTCTTAAGTTAATACAATAGTTGCAGTTGATTTGGGATGACCTGATCCCGTCAAGTCGATTAAGAATGACCCCTCTTGATCGGTTTTACGCAGGTTAGCACTATTTAGCACTATGCAGTCTTAAATTGACGCTAGCAAAGCTTTAATAACTAAAACAATGCTAGCCTTAACCATCATCCTAGTTTTGGTTTACCCCAGCAAGGCTTGCTGGGGTTATTTTTCTTTATCAATAGTCCTGCGCCCTTCAATATACTTCCCATTAGCTATCCTAGTGCTATTTCTTATTTGTCCGACTAATGATTCGATTTTTGAGCACATTAACCAGCGCGGCAGGTTTAATTGAGTGCTGTTTTCAGTCATAAGATCGCTATGTCTTTATGAGCTTGGAATGGCTATTGAATTTGTGGTTTCATCGTCAAGTTTATCGATTGATGACTGCTAAAATATTCAGATGGTTGTAGCTAAAGGAAGGTACGCATTACGCGATATTTCGATTGGCCCGCTAGTCTGTTCTAACGGGCAGGAGAATAGTACTGTATTAAAAATATTGGCGGTTAATCGCAAAATTGTGCGAGTAGTTCGTTAACGAACATATTACCTTTGGGGGTGAGCTGCCAATGCTCGTCACCTGTAGTAACTAAGCCTTTTTGCTCACCCAGTAGCATACCCTTATCGAGTACACTGCGATGCAACCCTGTGCGCTGCTCGAACTCCAGTTTAGGGATAGGCGACATGAGCCGAAGGCGGTTCATTAGGTACTCTAGCGGGCGATCCTCATTTAGCACTTCACTCTTGTCAAACAGGTGATCTACTGCTCTGAGATAACCCTTAGGGTGCTTAATTTTCACCGTGCGCCAAATGCGTTGTTCAGCTTCGAGGGTTATCTTGCCATGGGCACCACAACCTATTCCTAGGTAATCACCAAACTGCCAATAGTTGAGGTTGTGTTGGCATTGATAGCCGGGTTTCGCATAGGCGGAGATCTCATATTGCTCATACCCAAGCTGTGCCAGACGTTGTTGCCCCTGTTCATATATGTGCCATAGCGCCTCATCATCGGGCAGTTGTGGCGGTTTAGAGTGGAACAAGGTGTTTGGCTCAATTGTCAGTTGATACCAAGACAGGTGCGGAGGGTTAAGTGCCGCGGCTGTTTCGATATCCTGCATGGCTTCGGCAAAGCTTTGATTAGGTAGCCCATGCATCAAGTCTAAGTTAAAGCTATTGTAGTTAGCTTGCTGGGCTTTTTCTGCCGCCACTTGAGCTTCATCTTTATCATGGATGCGTCCTAATAGATTAAGCTTATCGCTGGCAAAACTCTGTACCCCAATTGATAAGCGCGTAACGCCTGCTGCGCGGTAGGCGGCAAAGTCATCGTGCTCTAAGGTGCCTGGGTTGGCTTCCATGGTGATTTCGATATTGTCTTTAAAGGCAATTTGTTCTCTTACACCTTCAAGTAACCGTTGTATTTGGCTCGCATCAAACAGTGACGGCGTGCCGCCACCAATAAAGATGGAGTGTAGCTTACGTCCCTGAACATATTGATGATCTTTAGCTAAGTCGACCAGCAGTGCATCGACATATTCTTGCTGGGGCAGCTCGCCATGTTGACCGTGCGAATTAAAGTCACAATAAGGGCATTTTTGGACACACCATGGGATGTGAATATAGAGACTCAGTGGTGGCAGTAGTAACATTACCCTAGTACGCCTTTGGCTTGTAATTCAGTAAGTAACAGTTGCATCGCCTTACCGCGGTGGCTTAAGGCATTTTTCTCTTCGCTGCTCATTTGTGCCGCGCTGCATTGATGATGCTCTGGGATAAAAATCGGGTCGTAACCATGGCCATTATCACCTTGGGGCTCGAAAGCAATATTTCCTTCCCACGCTGCTTGGCAGATAATAGGGGTCGGATCATCGGCATGACGCATATAAACCAAAATACATTGAAAGCGCGCGCTGCGCTGATCTGAGGTATCTTTTAAGGCTGCTAGGAGTTTATTGTAATTATCGCTGTCACTGGCATTGTCACCGCCGTAACGGGCCGAATAGATCCCTGGTGCGCCGCCAAGTACATCGACCTCTAGTCCTGAGTCATCGGCAATGGCTGCTAGCCCGGTAATTTTTGCGGCGTGACGCGCCTTGATAATCGCATTTTCAACAAAGGTGGTGCCCGTTTCAGGCACTTCTTCAACATTGAACTGGCTTTGGGGCAGTACTTCGATACCAAATTCAGCCAAGATTTCAGAAAATTCTTTTAACTTACCTTTATTGCCGCTGGCTAACACTATTTTATTCATCTGGAGCACCAATGAGAGATGGAGATAATTGGCGGCAATGATACCCAAGCTGGGGCCGAAACGGTAGGGGAAAGCGCGTTTTACTTTGCTCTTTAGCGGCGACTAAAAAGCAAAGTGCTGTGCCGTGTCTGTGTGAGGCACAGCTCGCTGTGTACTGTTATTTTTTAGGCTTAATCGACATAAAATTTCTGCTTAAAGGTGATCTGGGTATTGAGTTTATTGCCGTATTTAATCGCTACCTGAAAATTGATTTCTTGATCATCACGATAAGGCACTTCAGCGATGTAGTAGATGGCGTCGCCTTCTCTTATTTCGCGAAATACTAAATCGAGACGAGCATCGAGCAGATTATTGGCAATGCCAGAAATTTCCACCGGGATCGCCGGGCTACCTTCTTTGCTGGTGTCCAACACCGAGATATTAATCAATCCTGTGTAGCTGCTGCGTTTTATACCATAGGTTTTGGCTATATTTGGCGTGATGAAAGTGCTGCCTAAGGCGACATAATGAATATCGTAATGGCCCACGCTCTGTTTTTGCTCGGCGCTAGCGTGACCCACTATGCCAAGTGACAACAGTAGTACGCAAAATAAAGAACGAAACATGGTTAACTCCTAGAGACTCAATAATGGGTGTTAGTATAGCTTTTAATGCTTCACTTTGTGGCTTTAGCGCAGATGCGTTAAGCTTAGTGATTGAATTTTGGCTGCTGATTTATTGTGGCTAAATTTAGGGGGCGAGTAAGGTTGCTATCTCATCAGGCAGTTGCTTTGGCGCCAATACCTTAACTTGCTTATGACGGCCCAATTCGCCTTTTTCGATAACAATATGGCTTTTCGGCACCTTAAACAGTTTGGCTAAATATTTGCTCAAATGGGCGTTGGCCTTGCCGTCGATAGGCGGAGCGGTGATCGCCACTTTCAGCTCCTCACCGTGGGGACCCACAATCTGGTCCCGGCTGGCTTTAGGTTGTATATAGAGCTTGAGCAGCAGATCACCTTGCACTTGTGTCACTGACGCCATTAAACATTGGCCCAAAATGGCACGTATTGAGCGAGCAAAATATTAACAAAGTTAAGAATGATCATCATCACCAGTAACGACAAATCTAACCCTCCCATAGGCGGCAAAATACGGCGGATCGGTGACAATAGTGGCTCTGTTAGTTGTGCCATGACCATTTCGATAGGGTTATGGCCTTGGCTCACCCAGCTTAAAATTGCACGTAAAATCAACATCCAAAACAGCAATACCCCAGCCTCTTTAACCACAGAGACTACAGAGATCAGTAAAATTGTCGGAATGCTAATGGCGGCGCCAGCAATCAAGCTGAGTACGACAAATTTAGCCACAACCACTAACAGGGCGAGTACCACTGATGCGGTATCTAATGGCCCCATTGAGGGTAAAATTCGTCGCATTGGCGCCACAATGGGTTGGGTGGCTTTTACCACAAATTGGCTAAATGGGTTGTAAAAATCGGCGCGAGCCAGCTGCAACCAGATGCGGATAATGACCACCATCAGGTACAGGTCGAAAACGGTACTGATTAAAAAGCTAAATGCGTTCATTGGATCTCTCTATTTAACGGTATTGAATTAAAATTGTTTAGCCATCTCTGCGGCGCGATCCATACAATCGTGCATTGCATTTCTGACGATGCCCCTTAAATTAGCCGCTTCAAATGCCGCTAATGCTTGCGCCGTAGTGCCGCCTTTAGAGGTGACATTTTCGCGTAACTGTCCGGCCGACAGTTGCGGATTTTGCTTAACCATTTGCGCGGCGCCAAGGGCGGCTTGCTGCACTAATTGACGAGCCAGCTCTTCGTCAACGCCATCTTGCTTCGCGCTGTCAATCATAGCCTCCATCATCAGGAAAAAATAGGCGGGGGAACTGCCCGCTAACGCGATGACTTGATTAAGATCATCTTCTTTTGACACCCACACCGTTTCGCCGCCACTTTGCATGATTTGTTCGCACAGGGCTTTGTCTTGTGATGACACCGACGGTTGCGCATACAGGCCAGTCATACCGTAGCCGATTTGCGTTGGCGTGTTTGGCATAGTGCGAATGAGCTTTATCGGCTGCTTAAAATAATCATGATAACGTGATGCCGCTACGCCCGCAGCTATGGTAATAATCAGTTTTTGTGATAAATCTAAGTCGCTTAATGCTTCGCACACTTGCTGCATTAGCTGAGGTTTTACCGCTAGAACGATGACATCGGCTTCAATAGCCGCTTGGCGATTATCATGTGACACCTTGATACCGAGTTGCTGCGATAAGACTTGCAGCTTAGCTTCACTGGGGTTGGTGGCGTGGATGAGTTCAGCCGGATAGCCACTGTTGACTAAACCGCTGGCGATGCTGCGCGTCATGTTACCGGCACCAATAAAGCATATTTTTTTCTGTATCATAAGGGTCTCTGTTTTTTTGCCTAAAACTGATGTTAATAATATTAGGGCAAGTGATGAAAAAACAAGGCTTGTCAATCTAATAGACTAGCCTGCTGATGAGGCAGCATTTAGATTAGCACTTTTACACCAACCTAATTTTACGCTGTTTAGCGCATTGCTATGCTATTTCGGGCCTATTCTTACTAACCAACTATTGCTAATCAATGACTCCAGAGCGATGGCGATTGCAGATGGCGATTAACGCTAGCTACGGGCACCGAAAATGGCGCTGCCAATACGTACTAGGGTCGAGCCAGAAGCTATCGCCATTTCCAAATCGTTACTCATACCCATCGACAGAGTGTCAAGGTGTGGATACTTGACAAGCAATGCTTGATATAGCTGCTGCATGTGTGACAACTCTTGTTGTTGGCGATGTTTATCATCGGTTGCAGTAGGAATTGCCATCAGTCCGCGTAAACATAAATGTGGTAATGAGTCGATAACATCAGCCAATGCCGTTATCAGCTCTTCATCAGGGGGGAGCCCAGATTTACTGGCTTCTTGGCTGATATTAATTTGAATACACACATTGAGCGGCGCGTACTGAAGCGGGCGCTGATCATTTAGGCGCTGAGCTATCTTGGCTCGGTCTAGGGTGTGCATCCAATCAAAGTGCTCGGCAATCACTTTCGTTTTATTCGATTGCAGCGGGCCGATAAAATGCCATTCAATATCGGGGTAGTCAGCTTTTAGGGCAATAATCTTGGATTCACCCTCTTGAACATAGTTTTCACCAAAAAGACGTTGTCCGGCCTGATAAGCGGCTACTATCTGTGAAATAGGCTTAGTTTTACTCACTGCCAGTAGCTTTATTTCGTCACTATGACGTGATGAATTTTGCGCCGCTTGAGCGATTCTTTGGTGGGCTAGCGCCAGTCTGTCTGCTATTGTTGTCATGGTCTACGTTTTTGGTTAAATGGATATCCCAAACTATGGAAATCACAGAGTTACTTGCCTTTAGTGTAAAGCACAATGCATCGGATCTACACCTTTCTGCAGGTGTATCGCCAATGATACGTGTAGATGGTGAGGTCAGAAAGATTAATCTGCCTGCTTTAGACCACCAAGGCGTGCACAGCCTTGTTTATGACATCATGAATGATAAGCAGCGTAAAGATTACGAAGAACATCTTGAAATCGATTTCTCCTTTGAAGTACCTAATTTAGCCCGTTTCCGTGTTAACGCCTTTAACCAGTCTCGTGGCGCAGCAGCGGTATTTCGTACTATTCCCAGTGAAATTTTAAGCCTAGAAAAACTCGGCGCCCCTGAGATTTTTAAAAAGATAGCCAGTTACCCTCGTGGCTTAGTATTGGTGACGGGGCCGACAGGCTCGGGTAAGAGTACCACCTTGGCGGCAATGATCGATTACGTTAATGAAAACCGCCATGATCATATTTTGACCATTGAAGACCCTATCGAATTCGTCCACCAAAATAAGCAATGTTTGATTAACCAACGTGAAGTGCATCGCCACACTCACAGCTTTAATGCCGCGCTCAGAAGTGCACTGCGTGAAGACCCTGATGTGATTTTGGTGGGGGAAATGCGCGATCTCGAAACCATACGTTTGGCGATGACGGCGGCAGAAACCGGCCACTTAGTCTTTGGCACCTTGCATACCACCTCTGCGGCGAAAACCATTGACCGTGTGGTCGATGTATTTCCCGAAGGTGAAAAAGGCATGGTCAGAACCATGTTATCAGAATCGCTGCAGGCGGTGATTTCACAAACCCTGATTAAGAAGGTGGGCGGTGGTCGTGTTGCAGCCCATGAGATCATGATGGGAACACCGGCCATTCGTAACTTAATCCGTGAAGATAAGGTCGCCCAGATGTATTCAGCCATTCAAACGGGTATGGCCCATGGCATGCAAACCTTAGATCAGTGTTTACAAAACTTGGTCAATCGAGGCCTGATCACTCGCGAAGACGCCATGTCAAAGAGTTCCAATAAGAACGCTAGTTTCTAAGTTAAGGTAGTATTATGGAAGTTCGTCCTTTTTTAAAAGTCATGGTCGATCGCAAAGCGTCGGATCTGTTCATTACCGCAGGCTTTCCCCCTAGCGCCAAAATCGATGGTGAGGTCAGGCAACTGGCCGAAAATCCGTTTACGCCGCAGCAATCGCTTGAGTTTGTCGAAGCGTTAATGACTGAAGCGCAGCGTAAAGAGTTTCATGAAAGTCGTGAATGTAACTTTGCCTTTGCGGCCAAAGATCTGGGGCGTTTTCGTGTCAGTGCCTTTTGGCAACGCGAATCTCCCGGTTGCGTGATGCGCCGTATCGAAACCAAGATCCCTGAGGTTGAAGATTTAAAATTACCGCCCATCCTAAAAGATTTAGTCATGAGTAAGCGTGGTCTTATCATCATGGTTGGGGGCACCGGCACGGGTAAATCAACCTCTTTAGCCGCATTAGTGGGTTATCGTAATGCTAATGCCCGCGGGCATATTTTAACTATCGAAGACCCGGTTGAATTTGTACATGATCACCGCAAGAGCATTATTACCCAGCGCGAAGTAGGTATCGATACCGAATCGTTTGATGCCGCGCTTAAAAGTTCGTTACGTCAGGCGCCCGATGTCATTTTGATTGGTGAGATCCGCAGCCAGGAGACCATGGAATTTGCCCTCTCTTTTGCCGAAACGGGTCACTTATGTATGGCGACCTTACATGCTAATAATGCCAACCAAGCGTTAGATCGTATTATGCACCTAGTTCCTGAGAGTAAGCATCAGCAGTTACTGTTTGATTTATCGCTTAACTTACGGGGTATTGTGGCGCAGCAACTGGTGCCAAAAAGTGATGGTACGGGTCGCCGAGCCGCCATTGAAGTACTCATCAATACTCCGCGAGTCGCCAGTTTGATCGCCAAAAACGAACTGCATGTGTTAAAAGAGACCATGGCCAAGTCTAATGAGCAAGGCATGCAAACATTCGATCAGGCGTTATTAAAGCTCTATGTTGAGGGCGAAATAAGCTATGCCGATGCGCTGCATCATGCCGACTCTCCTAACGACTTGCGCTTAATGATTAAGCTACAAAGTAGTGAACCAACGAGCTCAGGTTTTATGGAAGGTGTAACTCTAGACTTAGATTAACGCCTTATGTGACAAAGCCGAAAAACCTCTATGGTTATCGGCTTTGTCATTATGTGAGTAGACGTTAATTTTATGCCGCTAACTGAAGCCAATTATCCGCTGAAGAATCTTTCGATGCTGTGATCTAATACACTGATTAACACGTATATTCGCCTTTACAGTGCTGGAGATATCACGATGAAATCGATATTATTACCCTTAGTTGTTTTAGGCATGGCAAGCTTATCAAGCCAAGCAAGTGCGGCGGAATGTGCCGAGTTTTTCCAAGTTGAGGCGCTTAAGTTGCATTCTGAGCAAGAACTCGACTTGTGTAAGTTGACCCAAGGCAAGCCGGTATTAGTGGTCAATACTGCCAGCCGTTGTGGCTATACCTCGCAATTTAAAGGCTTAGAGCAACTGCACCAGCGCTATAAAGATAGCGGCTTAGTGGTATTAGGCTTTCCTTCTAATGACTTTAATCAAGAAGAAGCACAGGAGGTAAAAACCGCCGATGTGTGTTACATCAATTACGGCGTCACCTTTACCATGCTAGCCACAGGCGCGGTAAAAGGCGATGCGGCCCAGCGTCCATTTGACCACTTAGCCGCGGTGACTAAAGCTCCCAGCTGGAACTTTAATAAATACTTAATCAGCGCCGACGGTAAACAAGTTCAACGATTTGCTTCTAGTGTAAAACCTAACGACAGTGTTTTAATCGAAGCAATTGAAAAGCAATTATAAAAATTGAAAATCAGGGAGTTAAATTGGCTAAATATATTGGTTTAACCAAAGAGCAAGGGCATCAAAAGCGATCGAAAGTAACGGTATTGCTGATGAATTTAGGCACCCCTAGCGCACCGACAACATCAGCGGTGCGTCGTTATTTGGCCGAGTTCTTGGCCGATCCGCGTGTGGTCGAGATCCCTAAGCTACTTTGGATGATCATTTTACATGGCATTATCTTACGAGTGAGACCGGCTAAATCGGCCGCGTTATACAAGCAAATTTGGGGAGAGTCAGGCTCGCCATTGATGGAGATCACCCAAAAACAGACGGCCAAGTTAGCAGAGCGGTTTCGTGAGCGCGGTGATGACATTAATGTCGATTTCTGTATGCGTTACGGTGAGCCAAGTGTCAAAGACACCCTAAACCGTTTACATCAACAAGGCACAGACAAGCTAGTCGTGTTGCCGCTTTATCCTCAATATGCGGCGCCAACCACGGCATCGGCGTTTGATGCCTTGACCTTAGAACTGCGTAATTGGCGCTATCTACCCAGCGTGCATTTTATTAATACCTATCATGACAACCCTGATTATATTGCCGCATTGGCCGACTCTATTCAGCGTGATTTTGACAAACATGGTAAGCCGAAGAAGCTAGTGATCTCTTATCACGGCATGCCTGAGCGTAATTTACATTTAGGCGATCCTTACTCTTGTTTTTGTCATAAAACCACCCGTTTAGTGGTGGAAAAGCTAGGTCTTACAGAGAGTGATTACATTACCACCTTCCAATCTCGATTCGGTAAGGCAAAATGGCTGACGCCTTATACCGATGAGACGCTGCAACGCTTGGGCAATGAAGGAGTAGATGATGTCGCCATTATCTGCCCAGCATTTAGTGCTGACTGTTTAGAGACGTTAGAAGAGATTGAACATGAAAATCGTCAGGTGTTTATCGAAGCTGGTGGCAAGCAGTATCGTTATATTGCTGCGCTAAACGATGATGATGCGCATATTGCGATGATGGAAAATTTAGTTAAGCCTTACTTGGTTTAACACACTCAATATTTATCACTTGTAAATATCTATAGGCCTTCCAATGAAGGCCTATTTTATTTTGGCGCAAAGTTTGTTGGCCTTGGAATGAAGAGCAATCACATCTGCTTGAGTAGCGGTTGGCTGCATTTTCATTTATTGAAAGCGTTTGAAGGGCAAACCTTCACTGTTATTAATCGCCTGCTCGGTGGGGGGGGAATGTGCAAGCCAGTCGCAACTGGCTCGGGTGAGGTTAATAAAGGTTCTCGAAATAGCTTTCGATAATCAGCACAGCGGACATCGAGTCCACTTGTCCTTTCGATAGTGCTTTAAAGCCACCCATTTCAAACAGTCGCGCTTTAGCATCGGCCGTGGTTAAGCGCTCATCTTGGGTGGCGGTTTTGACGCCAAATCGGCCGCTGATTCGGTTGGCAAACTTACGCGCCCTTTGGGTCATCTCTTGTTCGCTGCCATCCATGTTGAGTGGTAAACCGACGACGACAATATCGGGTTTCCACTCATCGATTAACGCGCCAATTTCTTCCCATTGCGGGATGCCATCATTAGCTTTAATTGACGTTAGCGGGGTAGCACTTGCGGTAATTTGTTGGCCTATTGCCACGCCAATACTCTTAGTGCCGAAGTCGAAACCAAGCACTGTTGCTGCATTCATCTCTTATGTCCTGTTGGGGTTAGGCATGGCCTATTTGGTTGCAAAGCTGGCCAATATCAAAGCCTAGGGTTTGGGTGGCCTTTTGCCAGCGTTGCTCGTGTGGCGTTTTAAATAAAATATCGAGAGAGGCGGGGATGGTTAACCATGAATTTTCCCCTAACTCTTGCTCTAATTGCTGCCGGCCCCATCCGGCGTAACCTAGTGCGACAATAAAGTTGTCGGGTGCATTGTTACTGCCCAGTGAAGCCAGTACATCGCGCGATGTAGTGAGCATTATTTCATCATTTATAAGCTGACTATTACTCCACTTATCTTGGGGGGTGTGAAGCACAAAGCCCTTTTCTTGTTCTACAGGGCCGCCAAGCAGTACTTCACTGTTAATGCTGTCAACTTTATTGACCTCGTTGAGGTTCATCTGCTGCAGTAGCTCATTAACATCGATACCGACTGGGCGGTTAATCATCAGCCCCATGGCGCCTTGTTGGTTGTGTTCACATAAGTAGATGACTGAACGCTCGAAAAAGGTATCGTGAAGCGAAGGCATTGCAATAAGTAGATGATGCTGCAAACTTTCCATCTAGCACTCCAGAGTCATTAGCCACCGGCTAATTTAACTTGATAATTGAGTTTTTCAAGTAGGGTTTTGAGTTGTTCGCGATTGTCGGTTTGTACTTCAATATTGAACTCTTTGACCGTGCCGCCGCAACCGCACTGTTTTTTGAGCTTCTGTGCTAATGCTTTTAACTCTTTTTCATCTAACCCTAGGCCTTTTATAACAGAGACCCCTTTGCCTTTACGGCCTTTGCTGTCTTTGTGAATTCGGACTATGCCGTCACCTTGTGGGGCGGATTCTGGCTGTTTCTTTTCAGTGATTTTGCCTATATCTGTGCTATAGACTAAAGCTACATTAGGATCGATTCTCATCTTTAATCGGACGGTTATGGGCGATATATCGAGTTTACCAAATTGCGCTATCCAGTGGGAGGTCTTCGCAACATTAGACAAAAAAAAGACCACAAAAATGTGGTCATGGATAAGGCTTTATATCAATCTGCAGGGAGATATAAAGTCTGTATTATCCCAAAGCAACTAACGAATTAGCGCAAGGTGTGAGCAAATGGGTTATCGCTGTAATACTAATAATAGCAGGCTTAATGCGGTAAATGCCGCGCCAGTAATAATATAAGGGTGTAGTTTAGGTACTGCCACTGCGAAGCCTGTAAGGGTAAAGGCCATTGCAACCGTAAGGTAAGGGGCGTTGTCTAAGGTGGCTAAAATAAAAGCAAGCGACATCAACAATAGCAGTGGCAGTAGCAAGCATCGCCACTGCCCTTTAATTTGGGTGAGAGAGTCGGCGGTTGGCGTGGCTAATGACTTTGGCGCAAAGACAAAAATAGCACTGGCGATAACAAATGCACTGATAAACCAAGTCATATTTAACCCCCTTTTTAAATCTAATTGATAATCATTATCATTTGGTGGTTGCTTCAAGTCAAGGTATTTATGTTTTACAGTGTGCCAAAATAGAGTTGTAGATCAGAAATTTGCTCTGTAAGCTAAAATTTAATGAGTTAGGTTGATAGTAGGCCTTGTTTTTTGCTGGAGTTAGTATGAAAAAAATAATCGTTTTAGCAGCTGCGCTAGCGTTAACTGCTTGTAGCACGATGAAGTCGAGCTCAGATTATGATCCAAAAGTAAATTTTAATCAGATTAAAAGTTATGCTTGGGTAGATAAAAGAAATGATGATACGACTTATCATCTTGATGGTTTGATGGATCAACGTGTTAGAAGTGCTATCGAGAGTCAGTTGCAACTTAAAGGCATCACCAAAACCCGCGCCGAACAGGCCGATGTATTAGTGAACTACTTTACTAAGGTCGATAAAAAAATTGATGTTGATACTTTCAATACCAACTTTGGCTACAACCCCTATTATGGGCCGGGCTGGGCATGGGGTGGCAATATGCATACCCAAACTACGGTGCGCGAATATGAAGTGGGTACTTTAGTGGTCGACTTGGTTGATCGTAGTTCTGGGCAGTTAATTTGGCGTGGTTCTGTTGCCGATACCGTGCGCAATAAGAACACCCCCGAAGAGCGTATTGAAGTGGTTAATCGGGCGATTGCCGAGGTGATGACCCACTACCCACCCAAAGCTGAAGTAAAATAGTACTGAGGGTTGAACTCTTAGCGTAATGCATCAATAACAGTGTTATCAGGCGATAAACTCAATTTTACTTTTGATGGTTAACATTAAAACAACACAAGCGGCTCAGGCCGCTTGTGTTGTTTCTATCTATTAGGTTAGATGCGTAAAAGTTGCATACTCCACAAGCAGAGGTATTTAGACCAAAGTGCTAGATATTATTGCTGCTCTCTGGTGCTATTCTCACCAGACTATCTACTGGTTATGGGTTATGGAGGCAGCGTGGAACAGTTTTTACAGCAATGGTTTCATCATTACGATAAAGGTGTAGGCGTAGAGGCGAGTGATTTGAGCCAAGAGACTACTCGACATTGGCAATGTTTACTCCTTAACGCCAAAAGTGGTCAACTTAATAGCTGGCAACATAATCCACCAGGCAGGTTGGCACTGATTTTACTCATGGGACCTGTGGCGCACCTTTTAGAAGATGACAGTGCCATGACATTACAGCTTAAAGCCCGAGAGCTTTGTGTTTCTGGGGTTGATAAAGGTTTCGATACTCAATTAGAGCCACTGCAACGCCGCTGCTTTTATGATCCATTATTTTATTCAGCCAAAGCCGATGATAGAGCCTTACTGATCCGCTTGCTCGAAGGAATGCAGTCTCAATTAGCCTCTGCAGCTAAACCAGCCTGGTGTGCCTGGTATCAGCAAGCATCGGTAGCAAGCCATTAATTGACCTACATTTGTCAAAGCTCATTCTTAGACGAGCGAGTACAGATACGGGATTGTCGGTCGTAATCACGGCCTGATATTTTGTTATGTGGCCGTGCTGCTCATCATGTTTTTAAGCAGTTGCCTTACTAAATGACTGAGTTTCTCATCTATACCATGGTGTTGTATTACATCGACGTTAGCTACCCATCCAAACTGCTCAAATGACATAGGTATACTGCATAACTGCTGCTCGCTAATGGCCTCTTGGGCTAAATGCTCGGGTAACAGTGCCCAGCCCAAACCTGATTTAGTCAACTCCAACAATACATAATAATTGTCTGCATACCACACATCTGGTGAGTACTGTAATTGATAAGCCGTATGCGGGCTATCTTTCGCCCCGATAACCAACTGTCGAAATAACTTTAAGCGGTCAATATGAGGTGTTTTTTGTTGTGCAAGTGGATGAGTGCAGCTGACTAAAGGTTCAAACTTAACGGCGCCTAAGGTTTCAAAATCTATTTGTTGAGGATATTGGGTTTCGCTAAAAATCACGCCCATGTCAACTCGACGAGATTTGACTAAATGGATGATATCTTGGCTGGTGGCGGTTAACAGTTCTAACTGAAGCTGTGGGTAGCGCTCTGCTAGTTTTGTGAGTTGCAGGGTCAATCCAGAATAAGGTACGCCTTCGTCTATGGCTAAACTAAATCGCTGTGGTATTCCGGCCTCTATCTTGGCCATCTGTTCGAGTAATCTCTGGTGTTGAGCCAATACCGCCTTTGCTTGTTCTAGTAATGCGGTTCCTGCAGGGGTTAATTGTGGGTAGCGACCACTGCGATCAAATAAATTTTGATTAAGGTCTATCTCCATATTGGTGATCTGTTGACTGACGGCAGATTGCACCTTTCCTAAGCGCCGAGCTGCTGCAGAAAACGAACCGGTTTCGACGGTAGCAACAAAGATGCTGAGCTGCTCTATGGTCGGCATATCACTTTTCCTGATGGTAACTAACTTTTTGTCATGCTACTTCACGATAATAATAGCGCCAAGTTAAATCTGTGGAGTCACTTTGATGTCGACAAAAGAGCGAGTAATACACGCTATTATATTTGAACTGTTTGCCTTGTTGTTGGTGGTGCCATTAGTTATTGGATTTACCGGAAAAGGAGTGGCTGATGTGGCAATTATTAGCTTAGGCTTGAGTTTGTACACTATGATCTGGAACTATGTTTATAACATAGGGTTCGATAATCGATTTGGTCACCAACGTATCTCGCGTTCGATGGGCTTGCGAGTGCTTCATAGTGTCGGATTTGAGTCGGGATTAATTTTGGTGAGTGTGCCAATGATCGCTTGGTTTTTACAACTGTCATTTTTGGCGGCTTTTATGCTTGAAGCGGTTTTTTTAGTGGTTTTTTTCTTTTATGCCATTATCTTTAATTGGCTTTATGATTGGAGTCGATCTAGATGGTATTGATAAGTTTATAGCTGTCGCTGCGCCACACGCCGTTTAATGTGGAGTGTTTTACTCTGTTGATGGCTATAATTGTGAAACATTTGCCTTATCCGTTGGACTCTTTAGTTGGCGGCTAAGGCTGAAGCAGATAAAATAGATAGATGTTGTGGTCAGTTTTTAATTGCTTTTCATGCCTTTGTTGGTAATAAATGTAATTAGCCTAGCGCATCTTTAGGTAAGTAATAATGAACATACTGCTCCGTATAGGCTTGTTAGCTGTCGGATTATTACATTGTGCTAATGCGTTTTCGTGGCAAGATACTGATAACGATGGCGTCCCTGATCTCAAAGATGCTTGTCCGCATACCGCGGCAGATACCAGAGTCGACGCCCGAGGCTGTGAAAAGTCAAAACGTGTGTCTTTGTGTTTACCGACAATGAGTGGTGAGACATATCCGGCACAATGTAAACTTAATGAATCGGTTAGCGTGCATTTTCGTTTTGCGCGTGCCGAGGTGGATTATTCACAATGGCGGAGTATTGCCAGCATAGCGACATGGTTAACTGAGTATCCCGTTCGGTTGTGTATTGTTGGTCATACCGATAATGTTGGCACTGCAGAGTTTAACCAAGTTTTGTCCTATGATAGGGCCTTGAGTGTCAAAAAAGTACTTGTTGAAGATTATGGGTTTAATCCCAGTCGGTTTTGTATCGCAGGCAAAGGCAGCACTCAGCCCATTGCCAGTAATGCCTCTGTTGCCGGGCGAGCACAAAATCGACGAGCCGAATTTATTGTCGAGACGCGGTAGTTACCGGGTTTATATTATTGAGGGAGCGTAAAATGGAAAACTTGGATAGTTATATTGCACAAGCGCCAGAGCTTATCATGACCTACGGTTTGCAGGTTGTGTTAGCTCTGGTTATTTTCGTTGTTGGTAAATACTTTGCCAATATTGCTAAAAAAATCACCAGTAAATTATTAACTAAACGCAAGATAGATCCGACGGTTGTCTCGTTTGTGTCTAATTTGGCGTGGGCAGCGGTGTTTGTCTTTACCGTGATTGCCACGTTAGGACAGATAGGGGTGCAGACGGCTTCATTAGTGGCCGTTATCGGTGCCGCCGGTTTGGCTGTGGGTCTTGCATTACAGGGCTCTCTATCAAACTTTGCCTCTGGCGTGTTAATGGTAATATTTCGTCCTTGTCGTGTGGGGGACTATATTGAGGCTGCAGGTATCGCAGGGACTGTCGATGAGATCACCATTTTTTCGACTAAACTGCGCACCCCTGACAACAAGGTGATTGTTGCGCCTAATTCCTCGGTTATGAATGGCACCATTACCAACTACTCGGCAATGGACACTCGTCGTATCGATTTAGTCATTGGGGTCTCTTATGATGCCGATCTAAAAGAGACTAAGGCGGTATTAAAAAGTGTATTAGATAATAATAGCTATGTACTCAAGGATCCTGCCTACACAGTGGCACTGGTTGAATTGGCTAATTCATCGGTTAATTTTGTGGTGCGTCCTTGGGTTAAAGGCAGTGATTACTGGCCTGCACGCTTTGAGATCCTTGAGCAAATTAAAGTCGCGCTGGATGAAGCTAATATTGGTATTCCTTATCCACAAATGGATATTTACGTCAAAGAAACACCCGCCACTTAAGCATTAATCTTATTGTGTGGTCTAAAGCCAGCCGTTACTCACGGCTGGCTTTTTTGTTTGCCATTTATCTAAGGTGAATACCCTAAAGCGGTGATATATAGCGGCGAAGAATTACCTTGGCTCCTCTCTGTTTTTAAGTTTCATGACAAAAACAAGCGACTTTATGACAATATAGGGGGCTGATTCATAATTTTGTAATAAAATGGCCTAATAATGGCAACGTGGGTATTCACTGATAGAAGATCGCATATGACTGCTAGGATTTTGATAGTTGAAGATGAGCTGGCCATCCGAGAGATGTTAGCTTTTGTTTTAGAACAACATGGATTTACGACAACTACAGCAGAGGATTTTGACTCAGCCTTAGATATGTTGACAGAACCTTATCCCGATTTAGTGCTGCTGGATTGGATGTTTCCCGGTGGGAGCGGTATTCAATTAGCGAAAAAGCTACGTCAGGATGAATTTACGCGCCATATCCCAGTGATTATGCTGACGGCAAGGGGCGAAGAGGAAGATAAGGTCAAAGGGCTGGAAGTGGGCGCCGATGACTATATCACCAAGCCTTTTTCGCCTAAAGAGCTGGTGGCACGTATCAAGGCGGTTATGCGTCGCAGTGCGCCTACTGCCTTAGATGAACCTATCGATGTGCAAGGTCTGGTGCTAGACCCTGTTAGTCACCGAGTCACCGTCGGCGAACAGGTAGTCGATATGGGGCCGACCGAGTTTAGATTATTGCATTTCTTTATGACCCATCCAGAGCGAGTATATAGCCGCGAACAACTGCTCGATAATGTGTGGGGCACTAATGTGTATGTTGAAGACCGCACCGTTGATGTGCATATTCGCCGCTTACGTAAAGCCGTTGAACCCTCAAATCACGACAGGTTGATTCAAACCGTTAGAGGGGCCGGGTACCGTTTTTCGACCCGGCTCTAATGGCTTGTGTTGAGTTAATGGGTGCATGAAAATTTAATAGGCGTTAGCCTCAGTATCGATTATCTTGTGCTCACTTGCGCATTAGGGTTTCGCTATGTTTAATTCATACTCTGGCTATCAATTGCTTAGTCGCTTAGCGCTATTCTTGTTAGCTTGCCTTGCCATTGGCTTGTTGTTTGGGCAGGTATTGCCAGTGATGCTGCTTGGCTGTATCGGCTTGCTTGTTTGGCATTATCAACAGTTATCTAGGCTAAATTTCTGGCTTTGGCGTGATAAACGTCTGACACCCCCTAATGGCAGCGGAAGTTGGGAAGGGGTGTTTAATGGTATCTATCGTCTGCAAGGTAAAAATCGTAAACGAGTGGCGCAATTAGCCGATCTGCTCGCACGCTTTAGGCAAGGGGCTGAGGCCCTGCCAGATGCTGCTGTTGTGCTGGATTCAGACAATAATATTGCCTGGTGTAATAAATTAGCCCAGCGATTGTTGGGGTTAGTATGGCCACAAGATAAAGGCCAGCGCATCGATAACCTTTTGCGTCATCCTGATTTTTCTCGTTATCTTAAACAAGCGACATTTGATGAGCCCTTTGAGTTTGTCGATAGCCAAAATGAATCGCGCGTGTTAGAAATTCGTATCATGGGCTACGGTGCTGGTCAGCGCTTGCTGATCGCCCGTGATATTACCCGTATTCGTCAACTCGAAGGGATGCGCAAAGAGTTTGTCGCTAATGTGTCGCACGAATTGAAAACGCCCTTAACCGTGCTACAAGGTTATTTGGAAATGATGCAGGAGGTGGCCGAGTTTAATCCTGGTCAACATAAAGCGTTGCAGCAAATGCAGCAACAGACCAATCGCATGCATTCCATGGTCGAGCAGTTACTGGTGTTATCACGTATTGAAGATGGCTCTGCGGTGAATCTCGATGCCAAAGTCAATATGGCTCTGCTGATTGATATGCTCAAAGAGGAGGCGCAGGCTTTGGCTCAGGGACAGTATCAACTGAGTTTTGATTGCGATCCGGCCTTGAACATTTATGGTAATGAAGTCCAGATCAGAAGTGCCTGTTCTAATTTACTCTCTAATGCCATTCGTTATACCGACCCAGGTGGCACAGTTCATGTGTGTTGGAAGCGAGTACCTTTAGGCGCGCAGTTTAGTGTGACCGACTCAGGTGAGGGTATTGCGCCGCAGCACCTGACACGGCTTACAGAGCGATTTTATCGCGTCGATAGCGCTCGCTCTCGGCAGCGGGGCGGCACAGGGCTAGGATTAGCCATTACCAAACATGCGCTTAATCATCACCAGAGTGATTTGATGATAGAAAGCCGTCCAGGCAAAGGGAGCTGTTTTAGTTTTATTATTCCCAATCATCTTATTGATGCGGGCAAACGTGGCCATTAAACCTATTGGTTAAGCTTATCAGCTGAGCCCTGTTGCTCGGAGTCATTTATCTACCGAATAAATCAGTTAATAACATCTGTTTATTTTCATCATTAACAGAGATAGCGCCGACAAGGCGCTTTTTGGTTATTGATGCTGTAGGTAATTGTAACCTTTCCCTAAATAAGTCACTTTTATGATGGTCTGTCATCTAAGTGTCACATCTTCGTCATAGACTTGTCATTGTTGCGATAGATACTGACTGCAACTTAAATAAAACGAGTAAGCAAGTCGCTTAACACTGGAGCAAAGAATGAAACTTAAACAGCTTGTTGGTGCGGTGAGTTTGACAGCCGCTAGCGTATTCTCAGTCGCCTCTATGGCTGCTATCGATCCGTCACTGCCCACTTATGAAAAAAGCAGCGGTGTATCGGGTAACCTTTCATCTGTTGGCTCAGATACCTTAGCGAATATGATGACCCTGTGGGCCGAAGAGTACAAAGAGATGTACCCTAACGTTAATATTCAAATTCAAGCGGCCGGATCTTCTACTGCGCCGCCAGCATTGACTGAAGGGACTTCACAGTTTGGCCCAATGAGCCGCAAAATGAAGCCCAATGAAATCGAAGCGTTTGAAAAGCACTATGGATATCAGCCAACAGAGATCCGTGTTGCTATTGATGCTTTGGCTGTTTTTGTTCATAAAGATAATCCTATTAAGGGGCTGAGTATCGAGCAGATCGATGGTATCTTCTCGGCTACCCATAAGTGCGGCGGTAATGACGTGCAGCGTTGGTCTGACGTTGGGCTTGGGGGCGATTGGGCTGCTAAAGATGTGCAGCTTTACGGTCGTAACTCGGTCTCCGGGACCTACGGTTACTTTAAGAAAAAAGCACTATGTAAAGGCGATTTTAAAGCCAACGTTAACGAACAACCTGGTTCAGCGTCGGTAGTGCAATCTGTCTCTCAGTCATTAAATGCGATTGGTTATTCAGGGATTGGTTATAAGACTGCAGGTGTGAAAGCCGTGGCTATAGCCAAAAAAGGCGATGATTACATCGAAGCAACCGCAGCCAATGCAGCAGATGGTAGTTATCCTCTATCACGTTACTTGTATGTGTATGTAAACAAGCACCCTAATAAAGACTTAGCACCATTAGAACGTGAATTCCTGCGCTTTATTTTGTCTAAGCAAGGGCAGAAAACAGTAGAGAAAGACGGTTATGTTCCACTACCACTGAGTGTGACTGCCAAAGATTTAGAAAAAGCTGGCATCCGCCTATAACGGGCGCGGTTTAGGGGGAGACCCCATCAGCAAAGGCCTCAATTTGAGGCCTTTTTTGTTTTCTGTGCTATCAGTTATGAGCTAGCGCGGCGCTTTACCCATGTTATCTCGGTGGCTAACAATACGATAACGGGGGGCTGCCATGTTGGCGTGCAAAAAAAAGCGACCTAAAGTAGGTCGCTACAAATGCCAGTTGGGATTTGGTTGATAGTCGCGCTAGAGACTATCGAAAAGGGAGATGATGAACCATGAAAACCTTTGTAACCAATCAATGACCCATAAGGGACTCTGCATCAGTTAAAATCAATTGTGCTCATATAATCAGAGTCCGCTTTGCTATTTTAGTTCCGATTTTTTTATTATTTTTTAGCATTGATTGTTAGCACTGAGTTTAGCTGAGACCTATTATGCGGGCTCAGCGATATTAAGGACTCATGCAAGCGTAAGATAGCAGTTTGCTTAATCTCAATGACAAGCGGTTAGTCGATGATTACACTAAGCGCTATTGACGTTAGGGCAATAATAATAAGGATAAAATGTGGCTAAGCAATGGGACAATAATCAAGATCATCACTCATTTGCGAATGTTGAACAGATCCGAGTATCGCATCTGAGCTTGGCGGTTGCGGTTGATTTTGAGCTGCAACGATTAACTGGCACTGCTAAGCTAACGCTGAACTATCTTGATGAGCAGTGCTGCCACTTGTATCTGGATAGCCGCGATCTGGTGATCCACTCGGTGCGAGATGACAAAAACAATCGGCTCGACTTTCATTTTGATAAGCACGATGCTACCCGGGGGCAGCGACTGCATATTCAGCTGCATGCAAATTCAGCTAACATCACTATCGATTATCACACTAGCGCTAATGCACAAGGGTTGCAGTGGCTAACCCCCGAACAAACCAGCGGCAAGCAGTTACCGTTTCTATTTAGTCAGTCTCAACCCATTAATGCCCGCAGTTGGATCCCCTTGCAAGACACCCCGCAAGCCAGAATCACCTTTGATGCCAAAGTGAATGTGCCCCACGGTATGCGTGCAGTGATGAGCGCGATGAACGATGCAAACGCGCCACTTAATGGCCAGTTTTTATTTGAAATGGAAAAGCCTATTCCGACTCACCTGCTGGCGATTGCCGTTGGCGATTTACAATTTGGCAGTTTAGGACCGCGTAGTGGGGTTTATGCCGAGCCTGAGGTGCTTGGTTCGGCGGTGAGTGAATTTGAAGATACAGAGCAGATGATCAATACCGCCGAGTTGCTGCTGGGCCCTTACCCATGGGGGCGTTACGACATGATAGTGTTGCCTCCCAGTTTTCCCTTCGGTGGTATGGAAAATCCGCGTCTAGCCTTTATGACACCAACCTTAATTGCCGGTGATAAGAGCCTAGTATCTACGGTTGCCCATGAGCTGGCGCATTCGTGAACCGGCAACTTAGTCAGTAATGCAACTTGGCGCGACCTTTGGCTTAATGAAGGGTTTACCACCTATTTTACCCACCGTATTGTTGAAGCGGTTTATGGCAAAGAGCAGGCACAGCTCGAATTAGTCTTAGAGTATGGTCGCCTAGCGCAAGAACTCGCCTCCATGCCGACAACGGCGCAAACCTTGCCAGCTAATGTGCAAGCAGGCGATCCGAATGAGGCTTTTAACCGTTTTACTTACGATAAAGCATCGATGTTTGTACATGACTTAGAAAAACGCTTAGGGAGAGAGGCGTTCGATGCATTCTTAAACGCCTATGTGAGTCATTTTGCCTTTGAGGCGATCACCACAGAGCAGTTTATCGATTATGCGCAGCAGACATTACTGCAACAACATGGTGATGTACTGAGTGAGGCTGAGTTGCTGGAATGGATCTACGGCACGGGCATGCCGTCATGGTTTACGCCGCCTTATTCAAATAGTTTAGATAAAGTTGATGCGCTTCTGATGAGCTGGCGAGCCAGTGGTGATATTACTCCAGCGCAAACCGCAGATTGGCGCGTTCATCATTGGCAATATTTTATTAATAGCTTGCCTGAACAATTAAGCCATCAACAGTTACAACAGCTAGATAGTGCTTTTGGTTTTAGTCATTCGACTAACGCCGAAATCGCCTGTGATTGGTATCGGGTGGCGATTCGCAATCATTATGATGTCGTGCTGCCCTTGGTAGAGACATTCTTATTAAATATTGGCCGAGCTAAGTTTGTGCGGCCATTATATGCCGAGCTCCTGCTGGCTGGGTATCGACAGCCTTTAATGGCGATTTACCAACAGGCGCGAGCAAGGTATCACCCGTCATTAGTCGCGCAACTTGATAAGCAGTTGGGCGTGTAACAGCTTGCCAATCAATAGGTAAAAAAAATGGCAACCTAATAGGTTGCCATAAACGAAAGTGGTGGAGTGTGATTAACCCAAATGCGCTAGCGTGGGGTTAATGCTCCTGGGGCCCATCCGGCCACCAAAGGGAGATGATGATGAACAAATCATGATGAAAAATCTGTTACTCCTTATCAGAGTGTCCCGTTGCAAGTTAGTTCCCAGCTTGAGTAAAAAATAATATTGCTGCCTAATCTCAAGGTTAATTGGTGCCTTGGCGCGGTAGTGGAATATGGGGACGTGATAGCGATATATTAGAGAACTTTGGTCAACTATGGTCAGCTATTCGAGCAGTATGACGCTAACAATGGCATGGTTGAGGGCGCGTCATAAATTGACTCACTGCCAGCGTATTATAGGTAATTGCCTGGGCCTTTACTAAATAGGTAAAAAAAATGGCAACCTAATAGGCTGCCATAAACAAAGTGTTGGAGTGTGATTAACCCAAATGCGCTAGCGTTGGGTTAATGCTCCTGGGGCCCATCTGGCCACCAAAGGGAGATGATGATGAACAAATCATGATGAAAAATCTGTTACCCCTTATCAGAGTGCCCCGTTGCAAGTTAGTTCCCAGCTTGAGTAAAAAATAATTTTGCGAATTAATATCAAGGCCAATTTGAACTGTAGAGAACGGTGGCGGAATGTTGAAGAGTTATGGATCAACATTGATATACCTATGATGTTGCTCAGAAGGCGTTATTTTGCTCATGAATTGCCAGAACAGATGAAATGACACGGGCCGTTATCAATAGTAGGTAAAAAAAATGGCAACCTAATAGGTTGCCATAAACAAAGTGTTGGAGTGTGATTAATCCAATTGCGCTAGCGTTGGATTAATGCTCCTGGGGCCCATCCGGCCACCAAAGGGAGATGATGATGAACAATGAAACAAAATTACGTGCTGTGCACCTAAATTCAATAATCCGTTCAAGTAATCAGAGTCGCCATCGAATAAAAAGTTCACTGTGCGGTTAAAAAAATCATTTAATTTTGCTGGACGATAAAAGAAGGGGTAATTAATACGGATAATTGCAGGTATAAAAAAAGGCAACTCAACCGGTTGCCTGTTGATCTATTCAGATCAAGGGGACCGCGCTAGAAGTCCCAGGGAGAATGATGAACATGAATCAGCAAATCTTCGCGTTCAATTATTGGAGTGCAAGCGACACATAAAGTTCATTGCAACGTTCATAAAATGAGCGTTTTTTATGGCGTCATAGGTTGACCTATTGCTATCTAGCTGGATTTGTTCAGTAAAGATTTTATTTTTTCTCTCATAGATTCAGGTTTCGTAGTGGAGGCAAAACGCTCTACTACCTGTCCCTGACTATCGACTAAAAATTTGGTAAAGTTCCATTTGATTGATTCACTGCCAAGCAACCCTTTTGCCTGCTGCTTCAAGTAGCGATAGAGCGGATCTGTGTTAGCACCATTAACTTCAATTTTGGCAAACAGCGGGAAATTAACCCCGAAGTTGAGCTCACAAAACTGATTGATTTCGGCTTCCGCTGCGGGTTCTTGCTGCCCAAACTGGTTGCACGGAAAACCTAATACAACAAATTTTTCTGGGCCAAAATCTTCATATAGCGCCTGTAATGCTTGGTATTGTGGTGTGAAACCACATTTGCTGGCGGTATTTACAATCAGCAGCACCTTTCCCTTAAACTCTTGCATTGAGCGCGTGCTGCCATCGATATTGGTTAGCGAAAAATCATAAATAGACATCGTATTCTCCTTTTTTGATGAAAGGATAGCCTATCAGTAAAATAAATTGCGCGCAATTTACATAGCGATTTAAGTAGTAAGGTGAGTGTCATTTAGCGTTAAATGAGCAGTGAATGGCTACCGCAGTGTGATAAGCGGGGGGATTTAGCAAGAGTCGATCCAAGCGATGGGTAAAGGATTAGTTTGATAAAAACACATTTGCTACAGGGCCAGTAAACGGCTTTAGTGTGACTGGCCCTGTAAGGCGGCGTTAACGCTTAATCATCTTCGCGACAAACATGCCGTCGCTATCGGCTTGATAGGGTAATACGGTTAACATCGATTGCTGCTCACCGGTAAATGGATGGCACTGCTGTTGTAATGTAAAGTTAGGGTTGCTGGCGAGGAACGCCTCAACCACAGCTTCATTTTCGGTGGGGCTAATGGAGCAGGTGGCGTACACTAGTACTCCGCCAGTGCGCACCGCCTTGGCTGAGCGCTGTAAAATATCTAACTGTAAAGCGGGTTTGTCGCTAATGGCGCTTGCATCATCGAGCCAGCGCATATCAGGGTTGCGTCGCCAAGTCCCAGTGCAACTGCAGGGAGCGTCAACCAGTACACCATCGAACTGATCGCTCGCGACAGGCAAAGCATCAGTTTTCCATGGCGATACACTGATCTGGTTAAAATGGGCCCGTTTTACGCGTTTAGCCAGTTCTTCTAATGGCTTACGGCGAATATCTGAAGCTATGATACTGCCTTTACTGTGGCTGTCTTGCTGTAACATTAAAGAGCGTAGTTGCAGCGTTTTACCGCCGGCGCCACTGCAGGCGTCCCACCAGTTATCATCGGGGCGCGGCGCGCAGATATGCCCAATCACTTGCGAGCCTAAGTCTTGGATCTCCAGTTGTCCCTCATTGTAGAGCTTAAGGCTATTTAGGTTGATGCTCTTATGGCCAAGGTTGATGGCATCACCGAAGTAGTCACTCATTTTGGCTTCGATACCGCTAGTATTTAGTGAGGAGAGTGCATCTTCACTATTAATACCTTGCAGGCGGCCCCAAATGGGGGGGCGAGAGCAGAGCGCTTCAATCAAGGCATATTGCTCATCAGCACTGCTTGTTGGGTAGTGTTGCCAATACCAAGTTGGGACTAATTGAGTGAAAGCAAACTCATGCTGTGGAAAGCACGTTTGCAGCAGTTGTTGCTTGGCCGCTAGGCGGGTGAGATCGCCAGCATCGTTAAGGGGCGCGAGTGCTGGGTTTGCCGCAAAGGTTTGCCAAGCATCGCTAAATTCCTGCCAAGGGTGGCCTTCAATTTTGGCGGTTAATGCTAAAGAGGCAAACCAAGCTTTAGGCGCTGTGCAAAGAGTTGCCAGTTGACTTAACCAACCATGCCAACGAAAGAGTCCAAATAGGCTCTCGCGGATCACGCGTCTATCTTTAGAGCCATGCTTCTTATTGATACGAAAATATTCAGCCACAATACGATCGGCAGGTTGCTTGCTCTGCATCACTTGTTCAAAGAGCTGGTGGATTGTGATGCTGTAGCTCAGGGCGCGTTTTTGTGCCGATGTATCGGCATTGATACCATGATGCAACCCTAAAGTTGGGGAAGTATCGGTTGCCTTTTGAGCTTGAGAAGAGGTTAACGAAGAAGGTGTGGTATCGGCCATGAATATTTGCCCAGCGCTGGTAGGTGTTAAGAGCGGCAAGTTTAACAGAAGTGGCCGATTTTGGTATCTCTTGGCTAGAGATTGACGCATTTTTACTGCTTTGTTGCAGCGGTTCTCGAGTGATCCAAAAGCGTGCCTTGATGATAATCGTGCTTAAAATAAGGTGGCTCTCTAGCGCAACTTGATTGCTATAGGGCATGGCTTACTATCAGAACTCACACACTTACTTGTGTGAACTTTTTGAGGGCAAACAGTCGTTGTGGCGGTTAATGACAAGTGGCCTGAATCATGAGGCGATTTACCTATGATGATTGCGTTTGAGCGGGCCTAGGCCTATAGGAGTAGAGGCACTTTCCCCCAACCAATAGCTTATCGCTCAGCTAACGGCTTATATCTCAGCTAATGGCTTATATCTCAGCTAACGGCTTATCGCTCAGCTGATGGCCTATGTTAAGTGCTTTGCGACTCAATTGAAGCTACTCATAGATGCGACTAATAAAGGGTTTCGATAAAAACAGTCTTGATGACAAGTGCTCACTTGCTAGCCGAACATTTTTCGGTAACCGTGTTTTTGTTTAAGTCATCAGATAACAGTTACGGTTGAAACTAAGTTTTCCGTTAATGTTAAACCTTAGAAGTTGCAACTATGACTGATTTTTAATGGGTTTTTATTAAATTATTTTACGTCTATTAAATTTTAATTTCCCTCTCTAAATTTATCAATATAAAACAAGGTATTACAGACTCACCTCTACCTATCATACTTGGCGTTAAATTCTGTGATTGATGTCGCAAATATTAAGTTGCTGTTGATAGTTACATCTCTAACTATTATGATTACGTTGATTGAACGTTCAATTAACTAATTTTTAACGCGGAGATATCAGCTTTTATGCCTAGACCAGCGATGAAAACAGTGAGACAGCAGCAGCTAATTGACGCCACATTAATCTCTGTTGAGCGTTACGGTTTACACCACACCACCATCAACACCATTAGTGGTTTAGCAGGTATGTCGTCTGGGATCATCAGCCACTATTTTGGCGGCAAACAAGGGTTGATAGAAGCCACACTTAAATATTTGCTCGACGAACTTAAACAGGCGTTATTAAGCCGCACAGCGGGGAAAATGCTGACGCCCATTGAGCGGTTGTCCATGATTGTCGAAGCCAATTTCACCGAATTACAACGTTCAAATGCTGCCACCAAAACCTGGTTGAGCTTCTGGTCCCAAGCGATGCACGATCCGGGATTAGCAAGGCTTCAACACATCAACTGCCAACGCTTGTATAGCAACCTTCTGTTTTCTTTTAAGCCCCTTATGGGCAAGTCGGCAGCTATTGCCGCAGCCAAACAGACCGCAGCAATGATCGATGGGTTTTGGTTACGCAGTGCCTTAAGTGCGTCGCCTGAACAAGAGTTCGAGCAGGCGCAATATTTATGCAAAGCCTTTATCGAGGCGGCGATCGTGCAGCACGGAGAAAATAGATGTCACTAGTTGTTTATCAAAATTATGTTCATGGTCAGCCCCTGTCCAATGGAACCGGTGAAACCTTTGAGGTGATCAACCCTGCCACAGGTGAAGTCAGTTATCTGGTTGAAGTGGCTAATGAACAGGTCCAACGCGCAGCCATTGAAAGTGCTAAAACTGGTTTCCAGCAATGGTCATCGATGACCGCCATGGAGCGTAGTCGTATTTTATTAAAAGCCGTGGCCTTGCTGCGCGAACACAATGATCAACTCGCAGTAATAGAAGTTGAAGATACTGGTAAACCTTGGCAAGAAGCTTCCGTGGTCGATGTAGTCACTGGCGCCGATGCCATTGAGTTTTTTGCAGGCCTTGCCCCGAGTATTGAAGGTAATCAACAATCCATTGGCGATGATTTTTACTATACCCGCCGCGAACCATTAGGGATCTGCGCGGGAATTGGCGCTTGGAACTACCCACTGCAAATCGCCTGTTGGAAAGCTGCGCCTGCGCTAGCGTGTGGCAATGTGATGGTGTTTAAACCGTCAGAAGAAACCCCACGCGGCGCCCTTAAGCTAGCTGAAATCTTCACACAAGCCGGTGTACCCGATGGAGTGTTTAATGTGGTGCAGGGCGATGGTCGAGTCGGCGCTTGGTTAACCCATGATCGCGATATTGCTAAAGTCTCTTTTACCGGCGAAGTGGGCACTGGCACTAAGGTGATGGCGGCGGCTGCTAGCACACTAAAAGAGGTCACCATGGAGCTTGGCGGTAAATCGCCGTTGATCATTTTTGATGATGCGGATGTCGATAATGCCGTATCGGCAGCTATGCTGGCGAATTTTTACACTCAAGGTGAGATCTGCACCAATGGCACTCGGGTGTTTGTACAGCAAGGGATTTATCCTCAATTTATCGAAAAACTGCTCGAGCGTACTCAACATAATATCGTTTGTGGCGATCCTATGGATGAGGCCACTAACTTTGGCGCGCTGATCTCTAAAGCCCATCAACAGAAAGTGCTCGACTATATTGCCCTAGGCCAAGCAGAGGGCGCAACGCTATTAACCGGTGGTCATGCCATTAAGCCCGACAATGCCCCTAACGGTTACTTTGTGGCTCCGACCATTTTTACCGATTGCCGTGATGAGATGACCATAGTTAAAGAGGAGATCTTTGGCCCTGTGATGTCGGTATTAACCTTCGATGATGAGCAAGAAGTCGTGTCGCGTGCTAACGATACCCACCTAGGATTAGCCGCTGGCGTATTTACCCAAGATATTACTCGTGCCCATCGTGTTATCCATCAGATGCAAGCCGGTATTTGCTGGATAAATGCTTATGGCGCCTCACCATCAGAAATGCCAGTGGGTGGCTATAAGATGTCAGGCATCGGCCGCGAAAATGGCAGTGAAACCTTAAAGGCCTATACCCAAATCAAGGCGGTATATGTAGGAATGCAACCACTTGAGAGCCCATTTTAAGGAGTCCCCATGAGCCAGATTAATCCTAAAGCAGAATACGATTTTATTATTGTGGGCGCAGGCAGTGCAGGTTGTGTATTGGCTAATCGTCTATCGGCCGACCCCGCTAACAAGGTGTTGTTATTAGAAACAGGCGGTAGCGATAAAAGCATTTTTATTCAGATGCCTACCGCTTTATCTATTCCAATGAATACCAAGAAGTACGCATGGCAGTTTGAAACAGAAGCCGAGCCTTATCTAGACAATCGCCGTATGCATTGCCCACGCGGCAAGGTACTGGGTGGTTCATCGTCAATTAACGGCATGGTGTATGTGCGAGGCCATGCCCGTGACTTTGATGAATGGCAGCAAGAGGGAGCCAAAGGGTGGGATTATGCCCATTGTTTGCCTTACTTTAAAAAAGCTGAAACCTGGGCTTTTGGTGGCGATGAGTACCGCGGTGACAGCGGCCCACTTGGGGTAAACAACGGCAACGAGATGAAAAACCCTCTCTATCAAGCCTTTGTTGATGCGGGTGTTGATGCCGGTTACTTATCGACCGCAGATTACAACGGCGCGCAGCAAGAGGGTTTTGGCCCGATGCACATGACGGTTAAAAATGGGGTACGTTGGTCAACAGCTAATGCCTATTTGCGACCAGCAATGCAGCGCAGTAACTTAACCGTGATCACCCATGCATTAGTACATAAAGTGCTGTTTGAAGGTAAGCGCGCCGTGGGCGTTCGTTACGAGCGTAAAGGCAAGACTCATGATGTGCGCTGTAATCGGGAGGTTGTGCTATCGGCAGGTTCAATTGGTTCGCCGCATATTTTGCAATTATCTGGCATTGGCGCCGCGCAGACGCTCAAGCAAGCGGGTATTGCTCAGGTGCATGAACTGCCGGGCGTGGGGCAAAACCTACAAGATCATTTAGAGTTTTACTTTCAGTTTAAGTGCCTCAAGCCAGTCTCATTGAACGGTAAATTAGATCCGCTCAATAAGCTGTTTATTGGGACGCGCTGGATATTGAATAAGTCAGGTCTCGGTGCGACTAACCATTTTGAGTCTTGCGGCTTTATTCGCTCTAAAGCGGGACTGGAATGGCCCGACTTGCAATACCATTTCTTACCTGCAGCGATGCGTTATGACGGTAAAGAAGCGTTTGCCGGAGACGGTTTTCAGGTGCACATCGGCCATAATAAACCTAAGAGTCGCGGTGCGGTCACTGTGGTATCAGATGATCCTAAGGTGGCGCCGAGCATTCAGTTTAACTACCTGTCACACCCAGATGATATTGAAGGCTTTCGCGCCTGCGTGCGCTTAACTCGAGAGATCATTAATCAGCCTGCCTTAGATGAATATCGCGGCGAAGAGATCCAACCGGGCATGCATATTCAAAGTGACGATCAGATAGACAGCTTTGTGCGTAGCGCGGTGGAAAGTGCCTATCATCCGTCATGTACTTGTAAGATGGGTGAAGATGCCATGGCGGTTGTCGACAGTGACACCAAGGTGCATGGCGTGTCGGGATTAAGGGTGGTCGATTCATCGATTTTCCCCACAATCCCTAACGGTAACTTGAACTCACCGACGATCATGGTAGCCGAGCGCGCTGCCGATATTATCTTAGGCAAACAGCCGCTTGCTCCCATCGATGCCAAGGTGGTATTGGCACCGGGCTGGCAAGATCAACAGCGCCAACGTGCGCCCAAAAGACAGAGTGCTTAACTAAGCACTTTCTAGGCTCACGGCCTACCTAAGTCAATTGACTGAAAGGCCCTGATTGTCAGGTTTAATTTTTAAGTGTTTGTATCAGGGATTTCATATCGTTAGCGCGATATTTAACGCCTGAGGGATAGTTGCAGCCTTTAGAAATTAATCCTTGGCGTTATATAAAACTAAAAAATGAGATAACTCTATGTTTTATCTAATATTGAAGGCAAGGAAATAGCAATGACGACATGGTTAACAATTGGCATTTTATTTACCTTTGCGGCCATCGCTTTGGTGATATACCGCTGGGGAAACATTAAGTGTGTTGGCGTTACGCCAGTGCGTACTTTTACTTTTATTGCGATTTTATTTACCTCTGGTTTGGATGTGGGCTTGATCATGTTCCCGCTGACCGAGTTTGCCGGTTATGCCGATCTGGCCGCTAACCCTGAATATGGCTTTACCAATCCGCTGGCGATTGAGTTTGGCTTTTGGGCATTCCTTATCTGGGCATTCTACTTTTTAACTTGCTTCTATTTCTGTGTGATTGAGCCAAGGGTTAAATTCTTTGAGATCCCAGTGATCAAGTTTATTAATAACTTAGTGATTATTGGCACCTGTGCCTTTACCGCCTATTTATTACTAACCAACTTACCTTGGTATTTACCAGGGCTGGGTGATGGTGAAACCATAGTGAGTAGTTTCTACCTGATTGTGTTTGTGGTGATTGCCGCCGCTGTCTATTCGAGTACCAGCATCCGCTACGTTCGCACCCTTAGCCTTGCCAGCACCTGGATGTTTTTAGGGCTAATTGCACTGATGTGGGTGGGCGCCTTTATGTCGCCAGAGTCAGGTGTTGGCGAATTTGTCACTACCTTTGCGCTGCTTGGCGATTACTTTGGTAACTTGCACCATTTTGTGTTGCCGTTAAACGACTACCACGAATTCTACCTATTTTGGTGGTTTGCCTGGAGCATTATGATTGGTCAGTTTACCTCACGCTTTGTGGGGGGGATGAAAACCTATCAAGTGTTAATCGCCATGATGGTGTTTCCGTCTATCCCCATCGCTATCTGGTTTAGCGTGCTTTATTACTACAGCGCCAATGCCATTGCGACGGCAGGCTTTTACAATCTCGCCATGGTTGCGGTTGGCATCACCTTTGTTATCAACTCATTAGACTCACTAATTCGACTCTACACCGACAACCTTAACCTTACCGTACAGCGTTTGGGTAAGGCGCAATACATCATAGGTAATCTGGTATTGATGTGTGGGTTGACCTTACTGTTTAGCCTAGACTTCTTACAAATTCAGTGGGTTGGTGCGCTAGCCATCGCGCTTATCCTAGGTTGCTTTACTTATATATTGATGACCCATTATCAGAAAGTGGCCGAAATCGAGCGTTCACCGAAAGAGAACAAGATTGATTTTACTAAGATTGAACTTGCCAGTTAATCACTGAGTAAATCGCAACGTTAAACGATAAAAATAATAGGAAAAATGATGAACACCATGATAAAAAATAGAGTAAACCGTCCCATTAATACCGCCATCAAAAATATGGCCATTTTGGGGTTACTGGCTTTGCCTACATCGGCCTTTGCTGGGTTAAGTTCTACCGTTAATCTGGCCTCTGATTATACTTTTAACGGTGTTAGTCAGACCGACAATGGCCCGGCACTGCAAGCCAGCTTAGATTACGATGTCGACAGTGGTTGGTACGTGGGCGCGTGGGCATCAAATGTCGATTTTGGTGCCGGTGACGACACCTGGCTAGAGCTGGATTTTTACGGCGGTAAGTATATTCAGCTAACCGAGCGTGTGTCACTCGATGCGGGTATTGCTTACTATACCTACCATGGCGACTCTTTCTCTGACGATTACCAATATCCGGAAGCTTACACTAAGTTTGGTTACGGCTCATCACTTGGGCAAACTGAGTTAAATTTTTGGTATTCTTGGGATTATTTCGGTCTCGATGCTGGGCATTACATCATGATGGCCGCGCATACCTTTAGCATTGCCGAAGGTCACGATATTCGAGTCAGTCTTGACCGCTCAACGTCACTCGATGAAGACAAATATTTATGGAACGGCAAAGATGCGTATAATCATTATCGCGTCGAATACATGACCAGCTGGAAAGGCTTTGATTTTAACCTCGCCGCTGAAGATACCAGCATGGATACCGACACGAGTGATACCCGCGCGATATTGTCGGTTTCACGTACCTTTGCGTTTTAATCTATAGGGTATGTTTGCTGTGCTAAAGGCGACATTGATAGTTTTCGCTCGGCTAACGCTAACTGAGCGAATAAAAAGTATAGCCAATAAACGGCGGGGGCTAACCTCAGCCTAAAAGCGCAACTGGCGCTTATCATATCGGCTATTTTAGGGCTGATGGTGGCCAGTGAGTATGAAAGCAGAGCAACTGGTTAAGTTGTTCTGCTTTTTTTGACTGTGGCGCATGAGTCTGGGCGTGATTTCTGTTATGGTGCAGCTCAAATGAGAGGGGATTATGGAAAAGTACGAACAACTATTAATTTCACTGCGCCGCGTAATAAGAGCCATCGATATACATTCTCGGCAACTCAGTAAGCAATCGGGGTTAACGGGCCCACAGTTGATGGTGATGCAGAAAATTGCCCAGCTTGAAGTGCCGCTCGCCAAGCAAATTGCTCAAGATGTGGCGCTGAGCCCTGCAACGGTTGCTACCATCATCGAGCGATTAGAAACCCGTGGCTTAGTGACTCGAACCCGCAGTGAAACCGATAAACGTAAATTGCATTTGTCGCTAACCGAATCGGGTAAAACGATTTTGGGTGCGGCGCCTAAACCGTTGCAAGAACACTTTATTAAGCGTTATCAAAATCTTGAAGAGTGGGAGCAGAGTCAACTGTTATCTGCTGTCGAGCGTATCGCCTCGATGATGGATGCCCAAGAGCTCGATGCGGCACCCGTATTGCTAGTGGGGCAGATCCAAGCCGAAGAGTGAAACCTATAATGTGACAGGCCAATGAGTGTAGGTGTTATGTCCACCTTTGGTCTGACTACTTTAACGGGGCGCTTGCTCATTGGTTGATGTTATTTCTCGCTGTTGTGCTCGCCTCGCTTAACTCGCCACCATACTGTTCGCTCTCCTATCCTCACCAGATTAAAATAACCATTTAATAACAATGCATTGCCATGAAATCTATGATGGTGGTGTTTGTTATTTTTAATTTATCTGTGTACTCTCAATGTCGATTTTATAGAAGCAAGCTATTCGGTATATTGCGATAACAGGCTTGTAGTGGCAATGCAGGTGCAGTCTAACTGGTGTTAGTCGCGCATATGATAAATGGGAGTAGGGTGCTTAATTTAAACTCGGTGAACAAGACAACATCGTCTCGCGGCCTAACAATTAGTGACACAGCCTTAGTGCTCGAGGGCGGTGGGCTGCGCGCTATCTATACCGCTGGGGTATTAGACGCCTTTCTCGCTGCCGATGTTCATTTTAAGTATTTGGTTGGGGTCTCCGCTGGGGCGATTTATCCTGCGTCTTACCTGTCGCGTCAGCACGGGCGCAACCTTAAAATTCAGCAACACTATCTTGCCGATAAGCGTTATATGGGATTGAAGTATTTTTTACGTGATGGCAATTATGTTAATACCGATTTTACCTATCGGCGTATGGCCCATGAGCTCTTACCCTATGATTTTGAGGCCTTTCAACACGCTGACGCTGAATTTAAAGTCGGCGCCTTTAATTGCCTAACGGGTGAGACCGCATTTTTTGGTAAGTGTGATTTTGCCGAGCATGACACATTTTTAGAGGTGCTTATTGCCTCGAGTAGTTTGCCGTTTATCTCTTCCCCCACCCTATTAAACAACACTCCCTATTTAGATGGCGGTATTGCAGCGCCTATCCCTTTGGCGCAAGCAAGAGCTGATGGTTACCAACGTCAAGTGGTTATTTTGACCCAAGAGCCAGACTATCGAAAATCAGCCTTTAAATTAAAGTGGTTAGCACAGCGCGTTTACCGTCGTTACCCTAAAGTGGCCGCCGCGATATTAGCCCGTCATCAAGTATACAATGACGCTTTAGCTGACTTGGCCGCCGCACAAGCAGCGGGCAGTGCGCTGGTATTACAGCCACAAACGTCTTTGGGGTTATCGCGTTTAGAGCGTGACGTGTCAAAAGTCGAGGCGGTGTATCATCGCGGCGTATCAGACGGTAAGGCTTTTTTGCCCAAGCTGCTCGATTTTGTGGGTTAACTGGGCGGCGAGTAGGTCAATTAATCTTGCCTAATTAACGCTGCTTTTACCAAGTCTGTATCGTTAGGGCATCATTGGCGTATTTTTGCTGCTTAGTTTGCTTCAGTTTCTGTCTGATAGATTAAAGCAGAACGTATTGTTTTTTAATCACTTGCGGTACTCATTATCAAACAGTATTTTAAAGTATTGTTAATGAATTTTAGGAGTGCAACCGATGGACAAAGATAAGTTTCAGCAAGGGTTAGCGGTAAGGCGAGAAGTGATGGGCGATGCATTTGTCGATAGGGCGCTAAATTCAGCCACAGATTTTACCCAGCCACTGCAAGATCTGGTGACCCGAAATGCGTGGGGAGAAGTGTGGGTGCGAGAGGGGATCTCAAAGCAAACTCGCAGCCTTATTACCATTGCCACTTTGGCAGCATTAAAGGCGCCGACAGAGCTTAAAGGCCATGTAAGAGGCGCGCTGCGAAACGGCTGCACAGTTGCAGAGATCCAAGAGGTGTTACTGCACTCAACTGTCTACTGCGGCATGCCATCGGGTATCGAGGCATTTCGCGCCGCCGCCGATGCCATTGAGGCTTGGCAGACCGAGTGCTCACAAGCGGATATAGAGTAACCTTAGACTGTGGCCATGCTGGCTTTGAGGCGCGTTTTGCCACAAGACTCTTAACCTAAAAATGATTAGCATGGTGGCAAGCGTATAGATAAGGCTGAGCGACACAGCTTAGCCTTAGTTGTCTCAATTTAATGAATACAAACCCACAAAATGGACTCTTTAACCAGTAATCTAGATACATGGAATAAGCATACGGCTATGCATATTAACGTTAGCAGCAACGGCGGCGTTTAATCTAGCCCTATAATCAGTGAGGCGTTATTGTGAAACAAAATATTGTTCATATTGCATTAGTCGTAAAAGACTATGATGAAGCGATCGATTTTTATGTCAATAAGTTAAAGTTTGATCTGGTCGAAGATACCTACCAAGCTGAACAAGATAAACGCTGGGTGGTGGTCGCGCCGCCGGGTTCAACTGGCATGAGTCTACTGCTCGCTAAAGCATCTAAACCTGAGCAAGAGGCCTTTATCGGCAATCAGGCCGGTGGACGCGTTTTTTTATTCCTTAATACCGATGATTTTTGGCGTGACTATCATCACATGGTCTCTGTTGGGGTTAACTTTATTCGAGAGCCTGCAGAGCAAGATTATGGCACAGTCGCTGTGTTTGAAGATCTCTACGGCAACCGCTGGGATCTATTGCAATTAAAGCCAGATCATCCAATGGTATCAAGAACCGCATAACGGTATAACGACAATGGCTCAGATGAGCCTTAAGCATTAGATTGAACTGGTTATCGCGTCTCTTGTGGATAGGCGCCAGGTTCAAGAGAGGGTGAGAATGAAGCGGATATTAACCTGTATTCTATTGAGCTTAAGCCTATTGTCCTTGCCTGTGTGGGCCAATGATGCGCTTTTACAACAGGCTTATGAATCACAACAAAGTCATATTCAGGTGCAAGGCGAGGGCACAGTGATTCGTTTGTTAGCTGATGATAATAAAGGCTCAAGACACCAACGCTTTATTTTACGTCTTGATAATCGACAGAGTATTTTAATTGCACATAATATCGATATCGCCCCCAAGATCCCTAACCTAGCAATTGGCGACTCAGTGCAATTTTATGGCGAATATGCGTGGAATAAAAAAGGCGGCGTCATTCACTGGACGCACCAAGATCCTAAAAACCGTCACCCTCATGGCTGGTTAAAGCACAAAGGGATAAAGTACCAATGAGTGAGCGTTGCTCCTGTGTGCTGTTAAACCGTTACCGGCAACGCGAACATCGCCTCATCAACCATAAGCCTACCATTATCAATTAGGAAGATGCCGTGGAAGTAAATATTTATCAAGTTGACTCGTTCACATCTGAAGTCTTTAAAGGCAATCCAGCAGGGGTATGTATTACAGAGCAGAGTCTCGATAAGAGTACTATGTTGGCCATTTCAGGTGAGATGGCGGTGTCAGAAACGGCATTTTTAGCACTTGATACGATGCAATTACGCTGGTTTACACCAGACGTTGAAGTCAACTTGTGTGGCCATGGAACCTTAGCCGTTGCGCATATACTTAAAGAACAGGGGCGCAATCATGCTGGTGACATCATTGAGTTCAATACGCTATCGGGAGTATTACAAGCAGAGCTGGATAGCGATTGTATTCATCTATTGTTTCCCGCCCCACGGTTAAATATGAGCCGTGACATGGATCCTGCGCTTATTCAGTTATTAGGTATGACCGCAGAGAGTGTTATCGATTCTGGCACTTTTGATACTAAACACATAATCGTGCTCGATAGTGAAGATAGCGTCAAGCGGCTTTCGCCTAATTTCGGCCGTCTAGCAGAGCTTCAAGGTCGTGGTGTGCTTGTCACGGCTAAATCAGACTCCGCAGTTGATTTTATTTCCCGTTACTTTGCGCCTTGGGTGGGGGTTAATGAAGATCCTGTGACGGGATCTGCCCATTGTGCCTTGTGTCTCTATTGGTCAGAAAAGTTGCACAAATCTCGTATGCAGGGGTTTCAGGCCTCTTCGCGAGGTGGCTATGTTGATGTTGAGCTGTTGGCATCAGGTTTGATTAAACTATCAGGTCAGGCGATTACGGTACTGAAAGGACAAATGAAAATCGCATAACATAGCATTCAGCACTAAAGATGAAACACAGGCGTCCAACGCGTGACATTAGGCTAGAACGCGGGCGCCGTTAGATAATGATTTTTACCATGGAAAAGAATTACGTCATTCTTAGGTGCTGAAGTGATTAAGTATCGTCGCACTGTTGAGACTCATATCTCCTCACTCTTTATTATCAAAAGTATCGCAAGGTTTGATATTCAATCGTTATTGGAGTCAAAACCATCAATTAAGTTAATCGAGATAATAGGCTGGCACGATGAGCTTAGGTGATCAATGATGTTAATTATAAAAGTCATCAAAAATAACGCCGAATAAGCGATTGGGTGGCTTAATCTAAGGCGTAGTGATTACATCTGTATTATTGATGTAACCACTAAGCCCAAGGCCCGCACCAAAGACGTCAGTGTCAGAGTGGTCAACACGACACTCAACCTGACGCTAGTTTAGTGGTACAGCTAATGTTACCGCGGCGATATAAACATGCATTGAGCGATGTGATCGCCCAGTGCTGCGCACGGTTAATCTCTGTTAAAGGTTATTCTCTTCGGTCCAATCTTTGAGTTTTTCTAATATCGCTAGTGCAGTGCGGCCAAAGTCGGTGATTTCATAAGTCACAGCAATAGGACGAGTACAGATGATCTCTCTGGTCACCAGCCCTTGGGCTTCTAGTTCTTTAAGGCGTTGATCGACCATTTTTTTACTGGCGCCTGCCAGCATGCGTGACAGTTCATTAAAGCGCACTGGGCCATCTTTTAAATGCCATAAAATGGATGCCTTCCACTTTCCGCCTAAAATCCGCATGCCGCGCTCGATCAGACAAGGTTGTTCACAGCTTGGTGAATTTATTTCTTTATCTTTAGCCATTGTATTTAAACTATTATTTTTAATATTGTCGTTAAAATATGGGTGGTTACTAAAAGTATACTGGTTGCTTTAATTTACCACTCTAGCAAACTATGTCTCAATCACCAAAGATAATGTATCTGGCATGAGCCTAAGTTAATGCCTTTGAAGGAAACCAATTGATGTCTATGCTCACCTCTTACAACCCAATCGATCAACAAGCGCTCGGTGAGGTTGCCATTACCACTCTTGCACAAATGCCTTTGCGAGTTAAACGGGCACAAGCCGCGCAGCGCTCTTGGGGGCAATTATCCTTAAGCGCGCGGCAGCAAAAAGTGGTTCAGGCATATGCCAATCTCACAAAAGTCCAACCATCACTGGCATTATTAATCAGTAAAGAGATGGGTAAAGATCATCGCAGAGCGAGTTATGAAGCCGCAGGCACGGTACAAAATGCCGAGTATTTTTGCCAAGAGATTGCCGCTGCGCTAAAGGCTGAGCCTTTAGGACGCGGCGCCGAGTTGCAATACCGACCTTTAGGCGTGGTTGGGGTGATTTCTCCATGGAATTATCCGCTTGCGATGGCGAACAACTTGTTGCTTCCTGCGCTAATGGCAGGTAACAGCGTGATATTAAAACCATCAGAGGAAACCCCTTTGGTGGCAGACTTATTTGTGAACACGTTAAATGAGGTGTTGCCCGAAGGCCTATTGCAAATTGCCCATGGCGGGGCGGAAACGGGGAAGGCTTTAGTCAATGCCGATATTAATATGGTGGCCTTCACCGGCTCGCTTGCTGCGGGTAAACACATAATGGCGTCAGCGGCATCTTCATTAAAACGCTTAGTCATGGAGCTTGGCGGAAATGATCCATTAATCGTCATGGCAAGCGCGGATATTGATAACGCGGTGCAGTTTGCTGTGGCGAGCTCCTTTGAAAATGCGGGGCAGATGTGTACCTCGACCGAGCGTATCTATGTCGATGCTCGTATTGCTGATGAATTTGAGCAAAAAGTGGTGGCTCTAGCTAGCCGTTATCGCGTGGGAGCTTGGGATCAGGCTAATGTGAACATTGGGCCGATAGTCAACCATAAGCAGCATCAGAGCGTGATGGCACAGCTTATCGATGCTCAAGATAAAGGCGCCCGATTCCTACTCGGTCAGGCGCATTATGAGCCACCATTTATACAGCCAACGGTAGTGGCCGATATCACCGCCGACATGCAATTAGAGCAAGAGGAAACCTTCGGCCCAGTTGTGGCCATTAGCCGCTTCACTGATATATCTCAAGCGATTGAGCGAGCGAATGCCACTCCTTATGGGCTGGGCGCATCTGTGTTTGGCGGTGTTGGCGCCGCGGATGTAGCCGAGCAGCTGCAAGCGGGTATGGTGGGGATTAATCAGGGCGCTGGTGGTGTCGGACCATGGGTTGGGGCTAAACAAAGTGGCTTTGGTTTTCATGGCACGGCTGCTGGGCATCGCCAATTTGCGCAGGTGAGAGTACTCAGCCGATAACGCGGTTGGATAATATAAGCCAATTGTTACTTATCAAATTGATATTAATGATATAGATGAAAATTGTTTGCCAGTGATGCGCCGCTTAATCACCGCAAAATTAACTGTAATTCGAGATAAATATGAAACCTGAAAATAAGCCAGAATCGTTTTTTGTTGCCGCCTTTGAGCCAGGGGCTGAGCATCCGGCGTTGCCGGCATGGGGAAACTCTGCTGCTAACCCGGCCATGTTAAGCCGTGACTTTGATATTAGCCAGATCATGCGCCGCGAGTTAACCCATGTCCCCGGGGCGTTTCAGTTACTAAATGTATTGTCTAAGGATGAATGCGCGAGATTGATTGCGCTCAGCGAGCAGCTGGGCTTTTTACCTGACGCCGCAGTATCACTGCCGCGCAGTGTTCGTCATAACGATAGCTTAACTTGGGTCGTTGATACTCATACCGATGGCATAATTTGGCAACGAGTGGCACATCTGATGGACGATAGGCAGGGGATTTTTAACGGTGCGACGGCGTTAGGCATCAATGCGCGGTTTCGTTTTTATCGTTATAGCCAAGATGACTATTTCAAACCTCACTCGGATGGTGCTTGGTCGGGTAGCCGCATTATCGACAACCAACTTGTTGCCAATGCCTACCCAGATCGTTTTAGCCAAATGACCTTTTTAATCTTGTTAAGTGATGACTTTGAAGGCGGAGAAACCCGCTTTATGGTCAACGCTAACGATGCCGCTAAACCGGCTAAAGCCGGGGATGAGGTGACCAATGTCGATGTCAGAACCCCAGCCGGTAGCGTGTTATGTTTCCCACATGGCATGCATCCAATGCACTGTATTCATAGCTCTGTGGCGATAACCAAAGGGGTAAAATATATCATTCGCAGCGATGTATTATTTAGCCTCTAACTGCCCTAGTCTTTATATCGGTTACGCCTAAGTGAAGCCCGATTGGCCTCACTTAGGCTGTGATCAGCGGCGGTGCAGCGCCGTTACTCAGCCGATTAACCCGCAGTGCAGCAGTCAATTTGCCTTTAGTGACTTACATTAGTGAATTACATTAGTGACTTACAGTAGTGACTTAGATTAGTGACTCACATTAGCGATTTACATTAGTTACTTACACTTACATTAGTTACTTACATTACTGTATTTACCTTGTAGCACTGACATTCGTGCTGAGGCTGAGTCACTTGTTAGTGCTTACCTGAGTTAACCGCTTGAATCGAGGGGCGTTGCTCCATTTGATTTAGCCAAGCGATGAGATGTATTTGAGCCTCATCAGGGGTTATTTCAAGATGTTTGATAAAGCTCAGCATCACATAAGCGGTAATGTCGGCGACCGAAAAATGTTTGCCAGCGATATAGGGCTGCTTGCTGAGCTGAATGTCGAGTGTGGGCAGAAATTCGATGACGCGTTGGCGTGACTCTTCCCCCCAAGCTTCGATGCAGCGCTCACGGTCTTGGTAAATCTTAGTGATATTTCTAAAGGCCTGAAACGCGACGAATAAACCTTGTAGCTCACAGATACGTTGCCACATCTCAATTTGGGCTTTCTCAAGTGCAGCGTTGCCAAATAGCGAACGCGGCGCTGGATAGATCTCGTCAAAGTAGCGGCATATTGCTATGGACTCACACAAGGTTTGTCCATCATCAAGCTGCAGCACCGGAATACGACCGTTGACGCTAAGCGCCTTAAATGCAGGGCTAAGGTTGCCGCCAGCTCTAAGGTTGACGGTTTCACGCTCAAGTTCAATTCCCATCTCGTTAAGGAAAATATTGACCCGCCTCGCACTCGGGGTCATGGCTAGTTCATATAGCTTCATGTTTTCTCTCCTGCATGATGGTGTAAATGGCTGCGGGAATGCCCATTGCTAAAGGGCTGATAGACAGTGTAGTGCTAATGCTCGTCACGCACCGTGAACTTAGCGGGTTACGGTTAATAATCTAGATCTAATGCAAAGCAAAGGTAACCCATAAGCTTGTTGGCGTGGCTAAATTGCTTGGCGCACCATACCTCAAAATCGTCGGCAAATAGTTGCTCTGTGCTGATGGCTTTGATGGCGATAAAGTCTTTGCGCTTAAGCTCATCAATCATAGGGTGGTCTTTATCAAATCCTTTCGGTGGCCTGATTAGGCTGTCGCCCTCCATGGCGAAACCGGCATCAGCTAGTTGCTTTAAGGCTTGTTTATAGGCATTAGGGTTGTCAAGGATACAGCTACGAATGTGGTTTAACGCCTTGCTGTCAGGGTGCCAAATACCAGCGCCGATAAAGCAACCTTCGTTGGCAATATGCAGGTAAAAACCCGGTGCATGTACATCCTTGCCTTGGAAGTGGCGAAACTGGATACCGACATTGATTTTATAGGGGGTTTTATCTTTGCTAAAGCGGGCATCGCGTTGGGGGCGCATTAGGCTGCCGCCGACCTTTTTGGCCACCGCCGTTAGGCGAGGCGATAGTTGCTGAATATGCGGCGCCATCGCTTCAATAAATTGAAGTGCAGGGGTGCGCACCTTATCTTCATAGTCGGCTTGATTGGCCTTAAACCAGTCGCGGTGATTGTTCGCTTCCAGCTGAGCTAAGAAGGCGAAGGTGTCTGGCGTAAAGACTGGCGCAGGTGCGTTGGTGGTAACTACTGTCATAATAAATTGATTACTAATAAAGCCCTGATTGTGGGATAAAAATACCATATCTTTTACCAAAGTGTTAATCGATACTCGGCCAAAAAAGCGCACTGGGCATATTCAGTCGCTAAGCGGATTTATGCTATAGTCGGCGCCAATCAAACATGCTGCGACAGGGCCTATATGCTAGGCACATAAGTGTTTGCTCAAACGAGCTGGAGGGGTAAATGAAAATTTGGGTCGATGCCGACGCATGTCCTGGGGTAATAAAAGAGATGCTATTTCGCGCTGCCGATCGCGCCGAAATCGAGGTCACGTTAGTGGCGAACCATGTAATGCGTATTCCGCCGTCACGCTTCATCAATTTAGTAACTGTCTCGTCAGGCTTTGATGTAGCCGATGATGAGATAGTCAAACGTTTAAGCGCAGGCGACTTGGTGATCACCGCCGATATTCCACTGGCTTCAGAGGTGATTGATAAAGGCGGTTTTGCGTTAAATCCAAGAGGTGAGCTGTATACCACGCAAAATATCAAATCGATTCTTAATATGCGTGACTTTATGGACACCATGCGCGCCAGTGGCGTGCAAACGGGAGGCCCCGCGGCGATTGGCCAAAGTGAGAAGCAGGCCTTTGGTAATCAGCTAGATAAGTTTATTACTAAGCACCATAAGCGTTAATGTGTGGTGCGTTTACGCTAAGTAGGTCACTGTGCCTGTTTCGTGTCATCGCGGCGCTTTAGTCGCTTACCTTTACCGTCGAATATGCTGCGAATTAATCGCTTCCCCTTATCGGCAAAGGTAGCGAGCTGTTTCTCTGTGACGATACCGCTAACGTAGGTTTAGCGTGTTTTAAGTTGACCATTACAACATAAGCTTTCGAACCGTCCGTGTTCGGTGCCCCTATGGTAACGATCAACCGACTGTTAGCCTGTGAGCAAGCTGCTAATGCTTGCTCGCAGGAGTGTTTCCCAAATCAATGTTGATTTGGTAGGGATTTAGTGGTGCTCCGTTTTGATCAACTTGCCGAACTGATCGAAATAGTGCCAATCACCAGACTGACGGTTACTGATATAACTGCCTTCGCTGCGTTTTTCACCGTTTGGCCAATAGGTTATCCATAAACCCTCTTTACGATCTCTGAGGTAGGGGCCTTGCTCTGCCAAATGACCATTTTGATGAAAATAGCGGGCTGAGCCCTCTTTTTGACCTTGGTGCCACAGCTCAATTTGCTGGGTTTTACCTGTGGGGTAGTACTGCGTTATCTCGCCGCTGAGCTGACCATTATCGTAATTAGCTTCTAATTTTATTTGGCCATTGGGGTAGTATTCTTGGCTTGCTCCATGCTGTTTACCCTCTAAAAATTGACTGCTCTGGGCCAACACTCCATCTTCAAACCAGCTTTGCCATAGGCCTGTTTGTGCTTTACTTTTCATGTTGCCTTTAAGTTTGACTTGGCCATTGTTGACGAAGTATTCGGCGTACGGGCCGGTTTGTTCATCGTCAATATACGTTTCTTGGCGATAGAGCACCTGTTTGACGCTGTAGTAGTTAACCTCGCCATTTAATTTATCGTTGCGGTATTCACTGGTACGGTAAATGTTGCCCTCTTCAATCGTGCCGAAAGTGGGATCGTTTTCTTGATAGCGGTAATCTGTCCAAAAACCTGATTTTTTATTATCGGTATATTCGCCTACCACTCGGCGTCGACCTTGATAATACTCAGCATAATGGCCGTTTAATTTGCCATCTTTATAGGTTTGCTCACGGCTTTTTACCCCTTGTCGGTATTGAACCCATAACCCCTCTTTTTTACCGTTAGCATAGTGACCCGCTTCGTTAGGATCGCCATTTTCATACCAGCGAGCATATTCACCGTTTAATGGATAGCGTTTGGCGCTGTCTGGGGTTTGGGCGTAATTAAAGCGTTCGCGAGCTTTTCCGTTATCATAAAAAGACTCATAAAGGCCTGTCCAAGCTCCTTCAATCCGCTGGCCCTGTTCGCGCAGGGTGCCATCTTCAAAGTAGCTGGTAGCGATCCCAGTTTGTTGATTAAATTGATATTGATTGAAGCTTTTAAGTTGGCCGTTGGCGTAATAACGGCGAAAATCGCCATGTCGTTGGCCTTCTTGCCATTGCTCGCTCTTTTGCAGTTGGCCGTTACGGTAATAGGTAAAGTCGCCATGTTTGCGCCCCATACGATAGTGGCTCTGTTCAATTAACTTACCGTCACTGTCGTAACGTTCTTGCAAGCCATCTAAGGGGTATTGGCCGTTGTCGGCTAAAGTTGTTGGATGATAATTGATAATGCTTCTGAGTTTGCCGTTGTCATGGAAGGTCTTTTGGGTTCCCGCTTGCAGATCTAGCTTGTAGTAAAAGTCGCTTAACAGGGCACCGTCGTCATTAAAATAGCGCTGATGGCCATCACGCTGTCCCTTAGTATAATGCTCCTCTTCAAGCTGCACATTGGTATCACTAAAACGCAGGCAGCTGCCGTGACGGAGTCCGCCGCGCAGTTGGCATTGACTTAATAGCTCGCCGTTGGGGTGATACTCTAACTCTTCACCTTCAATGAGGCCTTGGTTGTAGGTTCGTTCGCTTTCTAAGGTGCCATCTTGATAAAAACTTAACCAAACGCCTTGACGTTCACCGTTGGCGTTATATTGACCTTTTAGCAACACTTGTCCCTGCTCATTTTGCTTGAGGTAAGGGCCAGAGAGTTGATTATTTGCATATTGCTGGCTTTCGGCCACAGTGCCATTTGCATGGAAGCTTTGCCATAACCCATGACGTAAATTATCGACATAGCGCTCTTCGGCTTGCAGCTTGCCACTGTCATAAAAGCGCTGTATTCGTTGTTTTTGGCCGTCGACGTACTGGGTGGTTTGCGCTATGTTGCCTCGGGTATTGTATTGTTTCCATTCGCCACTGGGCACGCCTTTACTAAATTGCTGTTCTTCGGTGAGACTGCCGCTGCTATCGAATATTTGCCACTGGCCATCTTGGTAACCTTGGGTGTATTGGCCGGCTAATAATTTACTGTTGTTGGACAGAAACACCTGCCATTGACCATTTGGCAGTCCTTGGGAGAATTGGCCTATGGTATAGCCTTGGTTTTCTCGAACGATAGTAATGTCACCACTGAGCGGCATGCCGTTGGCGATATTGTAGTAATAGGCGATGCCATCTTGCTGGCGGATCTCTAGCATCATTGATGACAAGTTTTGCGCGGCATAGGCATGCTGGCCAACAAGCGTCATTGCGCTGAGGGTCATGCCAGTAGTGAGCGTGTACAAACTCAGCTTAGATTGAAAAAAAGGTACTTTAAAAAAAGCCACTCGAGAAAAGATGTTTCGAGAAAGAGTCATTTACTGTGTCCTGTAACTATTAAATATTATGGGTTAACGCGTTTACGCATTAACCATAGTGAGTCGTCGCTTGGTGTATCTATTATTCGGTCAATAAAATCAGCCACTAACTGCTGATCATGCGCTTGCGACCTCTGTGCGGTGAAGCCGCTCATCATGCTGATACCCTTCCATATAACGCAGTGAACCATTGGCGTTAAACTGGTACAGCTTGCCCTGTTTGCGTCCTGTCGCATCATATTGTTCGCCAGCGAGGCGGCCGTTAGCCACATGGATCTCCTCTGGTAAATAGAAACGGGCTTGCTGTTTGCTGGTGACCGGCTGCCAGTTTTTATCGAGCCAAATACGCTTGGCATAGGCTTGTGCTGTGATCAAGCTATGGGCTAAGGCCAATAGGGTCGTTCGAGGCATCTTGGCTCCTTATGGCAGTGGTTTAAAGCGAAATTGATAGGGAAAACGAGTGGGCTCACCTGTGATAGTGAGGTAACGCACATGGGTGGCGGCGCCGTTAACACTGAGCAGATGACCATCAACTAGCACTTGTTTTATCGTGAGTTGCTCACTGTTGTGGGGTAAACGTAGGCTTAAGGGGCGCAGGTTTTCGTCCCACACCTTGATATATTGCATCAGTTGTTGGCTGGGCTCATCAGCCATGTTGGAGGCCGTCAACCAAGTACTCACATCGACTAGCCAAGGGGTTTGCGTTAACCCTTTGGGTAGCTTGTGCCAGCGAATGTTCCCTGTGCAATGTATGTCACCACTGATATTGCGATCATAAAAGTCGCGGCGCAAACCATCTTCAGTGCTCAGTTGATAGGTGGCATCGCCGTTAATACCTTGGATTAATCGCCATGTGATCGGATTATCACCCTCGTCAAATCCTTGCGTGATCGTGGGCTGGCAGGCTGTGGCGAGGGCGCCTGGCATGTTAATCAGCAGATCATGGCCATTATTTGAGACAGGAGCGAGGGCATAGGGCGCTGCTTCTGCTTGCAGCGCTAACGGTGTGTTGTCGCTTATGAATTTATCTGTTTCATTGGCATCATAATCAAGCTGATTAACCGCTAGCGGAGGATTACGGAGGTCGGCTTGGTAACGATTTTTATCGACAAAGGTGACGGTTTTGTGGCGCGCCAAGTCAGGGCGAAGCCGCGCTTGTAATAAGGTGATGTCGCTAGGCGTATGGTGCAGTCTTAGTTCAAACACATGGTCTGGAGCTTGGGCGCTATCTTGCTTAGGAAACAGAGCGCCTAGCAACTCTTGTTCGGTTAATGACAGCCAAGTGGGTGTGGTATAGCGAGGTGGTATGACCGCCATATCACCGCTAAATTGGGCTAAGTCAACATCAAGGGTATGTTGCGCGCTGTTGTATATCTCGAGTCGATAATGTTCGGCTCCTGTTTTGAGGCGTGTTAAGCGCATGCTGGCGTCGCCGGAGTGATAGGGGGCGGCTAATAATTGTGACCAAGAGAGAGTGACCGTTTCGCTGGTGCTGGGGGTCAAGGTGATGTCAGCGCTAATAGTGTCTAGCGCTTGCAGCGCCGCACGATTATCGTCCCATATGAGTGGGATAATATTGAGCTGTGATTCAATCGCGCCGTCGAGATTACTTGCATCATAATGGCTGTGTTGCCATAAGGTCAGTGGGATAGCTTGATGGTGCTTATCCCTCAGTTGCACCTTGTTATAGCTTACTTGTGCGGCATAAAATCGCTGGCTGAGCCCATGTATATAGCGCAGTGAAAATCCATTATCATCGGGTATGATAACGCCTTGGTCGGCGGCAAGCATGGGCACAGAAAAGTCGGCATCTATGCTCTGATGCTTTAACGATAATGGGGTGATAGGGAAAAAGGGATCTTCGTCTGGGCCAATAGGATCGAGTGGCTCATCAAACCACAGCATGTCACTCACATATTGGGTCGTTATGGGAGCCATTACCCAGCGCTGAGTTTGGGTCTTTTTCCCTTGGGTTTTCTGCTCAATTAATACCATGGCATTTAGCCAGCCTGATTGCCTATCGACCTCGAATTGACCATAGGTAGTAAGTTGCAGTTTACCACTGTCTTGCACTGGAAAAGGCTGGCTTTGCATTGTCACCTGCAATGTCTCTTCGGTAACGTGGGTCACTGTCCAGCGCTGCTGCACTATTGCCTGAGTCGCCTCGCTTGGCCATACAACACTGTAGCCCACTTCAGGTTTTAGGTTAACAGGTAACATAGGTGCCTGTTTAAAAGGGGCTAACGCTTGGTTTAATAGTGCCTTTTGGCGTGGTGATCTAGCTTGAGCATATTGTTGCCATCGAGTTTCATCTTGCGCTATTAATGCCCCTGTCTTGCCCTGAACAAAGCTGACTTTGAATCCAGCGCGCAACACCTTAGCCAGTTCGGTGCTCGCAGGGGCATTATCTAAGCTGCTGATATTTAGTATGTGGCCTTTATATTGCAGCATTTGTGGAGTGATTAAAAACGTTGCGCTATCGCCAAGCGGTTGGGTTGAGTCCGTGTCTTGTGCACGGTAATCGAGCAACATTCTGGCGCGTTGAGTGACATAAGTGTCATCGCCCAGAGATAGCAGTGTACTGGTGGTCAACTGGTATTGGTGCAGCGTTGCGGCCGCGTTTACTGCAGGCGTGCTGTAACCATTAATAGTGTGGAGCAGTAGCCCCATCGCCCACAGCCCTAGGGCGAATTTTTTGTTGGTCATCTTAGCAGTCCTTGCTACACATGTTGCTGAAATGTATGTTAATAAATTAATATTGTTGCGTCAGCATTATACTTGAATGCCGCTGAAAAAATAAAACCTTATGGGCAGATTGTTGGGCGGTTTTAGTGAAAAATGTCGGATTGAGCAGGTGCTGGCCTGTACCTATGTTGGCCATGGCGCAGCACGATAAAGTGAGCAAGGGGCTGCAATAGCTTAGTGAGTCTTTGTTTAGTGATTCATAGCCGGCAGGCTAGCGCTCATGCCGAGCCAGTTTAATTCAGAGCTTGAATGGCGAACTTTTACAGCGGGACAGCGGAGCCCAGAGTTCAGTTGCCATCTTAGTGGCAACCGTTTGCAGTAGGCTTGGGGATTGATGAGGAAGGGTTAGGCGATCACTTCCATCTCAAGTTCAATATCGGTGCAGCCTTTTTTACAAAATACGCCGTATTTGCCATTGGTTTGATTATCGCTAGGCACCACAAGTTGCAGTGGTTGCTTACAGACTTCGCAAGCAACACTGTTGCCTTTAAATAGACGTTTGATCAGATTTTTTTGTTCATTAAAGGATTTTGCCGTCGTTTTATTGATGGCTGAAAAATCCAGTTTTTGGGTTTTCGGGGCGCTATTTTCGCTCATATCTACCATTCGTTGTCGGTCCACAATAGGGGCAGTATATTCAGTCTGGGGGCAACACTAAAGTCTTTCTGTTTGATCCTGTCGCTAAGCGGTTAAATATTCATACTTTGCACAAGCCGTTTATATTGTTGCTAAGTAGGGGTTGTCAGCCATTTAGCGTCGAATTTGTCGAGCCTGACTGGCGACGCTTCACTTTACTTATCGCCACCCAGGCTTGTTGTGTCCTAGCGGCTATGTAAAAATATCGGCTCACTTTGGTTAACTTAAATTAAGCTATGTCACCTAAGGCCTATCGCCCAGAAGAACATCCCCCTCAAGAACATCAGTCACAAGCTGTCAGCGTCGAGACGCCATCTGTGACAGCAAGCCCCTTAGCGGATGCTAGCGATGAGATTAAACTGGCGGTGGATCTGATCTACTTATTTGAAACGCACGCCATTGCCCCACAAGTTGCGCTGGATGCGCTCGCCATTGTCAGTGCCGATTTGCGAGCCAAAATTGCAGCCAGCGAGGATGATACGGCGTGAAATGTGGCAGATAACTTGTCATAGGTAAAAGGCCACAGATACAAAATTATGCTATCTGCGCCTAGATGGTTATCTGCGTTGTGAGCCAAAACAGGCGTTAACATTGCCGCCCATAAAAATGTATGGTCCGCCTCGTTATTGCAAATGATATTTTCGATAACGAGGTTGGTTTGCGCTAATGTATTCGGAGTCTTCATTAGGTGCTTACCACCCGCTCCACGATGAGTTCCGCGCTAGATTGTCCTCAAAAAGCCAAAAGCATACTGCGTTGCTGTTTTTTATGTCAGGTCTTCAATCTAGTGGTCTGACCGTTCTGTCATCTTCTCTATCATCTGCAAACTCGGGTTAAACTCTTACTTCAAATGCTTGCTTGGTCGATAACACTGACCACGCTATCCGCACTAATTTATTCGCCAAAGCAACAACTGCTACATTAAATGGCTTTCTCGCTCTAAGCTCAAGTATCCATTCTCCAAATACCGCCACCGCGACTTCAGGCCTAGATAAAATCGACCGAGCACCATGAATGAACAAGGTTCTTAGCGCTTTATTGCCGCGCTTACTTATTCCTAATAACGTGCTTTTACCGCCAGTTGAGTATTGGTGTGGGACTAATCCTATCCACGCAGCTAACTGGCGCCCGTTTTTAAAGTGACTCACATCAGAGATATCGGCTAAGCACTGGCTTGCTGTTAAATCTCCTACACCAGGAATAGATTTCAGCAATTGAGCGTCTTCACTTTGCTCGACAAGCTGTTTCAGCTTTCTATCTTGTCCTGCAATACGCTCATTAAGTTGTTCATAGTATTCATGATGTTCAATTAGCTCCTGCATTAACATCGGAGGAATGGGCTCTTTATTATCGGCAAGCCATTGAAACAAGGCTTTCATCTTGCTATGTCCTTTAGGGAAGCTCATACCAAATTCAAGCAAGATAGCTCCAATACGGGACATGCACGCGGTACGCTCTTTTACGTAACTAGAACGAATACGTTGGAGCACTGAGATAACCTGAGCAGTTTCAGTTTTAACACCAACAAAGCGCATCGATGGGCGCGTTGATGCTTCCGCTATCGCATCGGCATCAATATAATCATTTTTATTGGTTTTAACGTAAGGTTTAACGTACTGCGGGGGAATGAGTTTAACTTCGTGCCCAAAAGACTGGCACTTTCTGGCTAACCAGTGTGAGCCACCACATGACTCCATCGCGATGATGGTGGCGGGTGTTTGAGCTAAAAACGCAATAAGTTTTGTACGAGATAAGTGCTTTCGAAATTGCTCTCGACCGCTATGGTCATGAGCAACAAGGTGAAAAGAAGATTTGCCTAAATCGATCCCAATGACTTTAATAGTAGACATGATGGTTCGCCTCTTTGATTGCCTAACCCTAAGCTTAGCTTAGGGGTGAGGCGGACCATCTAATTAAGCCACTGTGTTTAATAAGACAGTGGCTTTTTTAGTGCAAGGCTTTGGCTTATCGCAGTGGGCTATTGCTGCTGGCAGGAGCTCGCCATGCTATTTGGCTCGTTTGCATCGAGTATCAGTTAGAGGCGGGCTTTGCTTACCTTGCTCATCGGCCAGCAGACACTGGCCGTCTTTTATTAATAACTGCACAATGCGTGGCGATTCATAGTCACGCCCCATAATAAGCACGCCGTTGGCATCCTTATGCTCTAGGCGTGCCAGTGTCAGGTTGGGGTTTTGAGTAAAAGCCCCCGCAGCCAGAGTCACCTTTTGCATCTGCAGCAGGGTGGCAATAGTACGCTCTAACTCTAAGGTGCTGGCGGCACTAGGTTCAGCGATAACTGCTGGCAAGGCTTCGGCCTGACTGTCTTCGGCTTGTAGGCTACAGCCTGCAAGCAGCAAGTAAGTCATCAGCCACCAACCAGGCCGTACGCGAGGATGAGATTTAGCATGAGCTTGCATCTGTACTCCTTATAGCCCAGTAGGCCAAATACGGTTATTACTAAGCTTACTTTGCACTCGAGTATCTTCGAGGGTAAACCCTTTATCGATAAAGGGTGCCTGAGCGGCGACTCTGCCCATTGATGATGTGCTAAGGGCTGGACAACGGTTATTGTCGCGATAATAGAGCGCGGCAGATAACAAGCGTTCATTGATGTTCCCTAGCGGCTGGCTAAAGTCATCATTAAGGGCACAACCTGGAAGATCGCTGGCTAAAGTGGGGTTACTACTGGGGACAAAACCGTCAGAGTAATCGCCAAAGCCTTTGTCGTTGATCCCTTTAAATTGCACACTAAAGTAGGTGGTATCGCAGTTAGGCGTTGGATAAAAACCATAGGGCTTACCACAGCTAGTGCCGCCGATTTGGATCACATCAATATCGATGCCGCGCAGGCCATTCATTAAGGCTTCACTGGCAGAACAAGTATTATTAGTGGTAAGTACAAACACTCGTTGCAGGTTGAGTGAGGGGAGGGCTTCCCCTTGTGCAAGTGTGTTGGGATCAAAACCTATGCTCTGATCAATAAAGGGGATTGGGGTTAAGGCTTCACCTGTCACAGGATCGCGATTAGGGTATTTGTCGTTAAAGGTGAGTCGTTCAAAGGTACGATTTTGGGTCGCTTGCTCACCAGCAATCATGTAACCCAATTGGCTTGCTAGGGCGAGTAAGCCACCGCCGTTGTAGCGTAAGTCCAACACCAGATCTTGTACATCTGAATTCTTTAAGCCGTTGATGGCATCAACCAATTGACGCTCTGCAGTGGCGATATGGGCGTTAAATTGGATATAGCCGACATTGCCGCTAAATGTGGGGATGGCGCTGGCAATAGGGACAGGTGTCGACACCACGCTTGTGGCGGTTAAAGTGACATTGCGGGTCTCGGTGGCGCCTAAGTCGAGTACGCCAAAGTCAGTCTGTTTACCTGACACACTAGGGAATAGGCCGGCATTAAGAATGTTGATTGAGTCGCTGTCATTTGCATCTTTAATACTGACGCCATCGACGCTGACGAGCACCGCGCCGCGGCCAATACTGGCCAACGCCGCAGGAGAGTTTGGCTCACTAAAGGTGACGGTGACTTTTCTATCCACCTCGGCACTGGCCTGCTGTAAGTATAAATTAAAGCCGTAACCTAGCGACGCTCCCGCCTGATTTAATTGTTCCCACTCGGCACTGGACATAGCGTAATGGAATTTGTCTTTGATATTGCCAGATGCCGATAGCTCATTGGTTTTAAGCAGATCAAAGTACTCGAGTACCGTATAAGGGGCAGGATCGGTATCGACGATTTCGTCATACCATAAATAGGTGTCGTTACTCCATGAACGCAGCCACAACTTTTCACTGAGCGCTGAGCCACTTTGATCGGCAACGCATTGCTTAGCCAGTTGGGCATAAGGGATAAACTCACCCTCAACCCAAGCCAAGCCACCATTATTGGCACCAGTATCGATAGTGCCTCCAGAGGTGCCTGTTGTACTGCCACTACCACCTCCACCACATGCGGTGAGCAAAAGTGCCGATAGCAACAAGCTTGGCAAGTTGTGTTTAATGGATAACATCATAAATAATCCTTTACTGTTTATTAGTCGTTCTTACTAGGTCAGGATTCTACAACCCATTAAATTGAAAAACAATTATTTAACATATGTTTCAGTAATTAGTGTGGAGTGTTTTACCAGAGGTGGATAAAGGCTGAGCGAGTGGGATTGTCGCCTCTTTGCAATACTAATGGCATATGATTTAATGAGTTGTCGTCGCAGGTATGCTGTGACGTGGCCAGCACTCGGTGGATGATGTGCGTTAAGGACGATTAACTGTGATGACCTATTATCTGCTCGACATGATTGCTGCCCTCTGCTTTTTTAGTTGCTGGGCGGGCTATAGCCGATTTGCACGCATTAAGGCTAAAACAAGCAATTGTATCGCCAAATGCATGCATCAACATCGTATTCATTGGATGAACCAGTTAGTGGGCCGTGAGGTGAGGGTGGCAGAGGCGGCATTATTGGCCAATTTAGAGCGTAATATTACCTTTTTTGCCTCGACCACCATGCTGGTTCTCGCCGGTGTGCTTACCCTATTTGCCCAAGTAGAGCGCTTAGAATCGGTGATCGCATCGATTCCTTTAACGGCACCGCCGGAACACTTGCTGATCCAATTGAAACTGACGTTATTGGCATTTATTTTTGTGATGGCCTTTTTTCAGTTTACTTGGTCGATGCGCCAATATGGCTTTTTAAACGTGATGATTGGGGCAACGCCAGTGGATAAAAGTGGCACCAATAAGCCGTTGCAAGACTATGCGTTGCAGATGGCGATAGTGCAAGACCGTGCCGCGCATGCCTATAACTACGGTTTGCGTTCCTATTATTTTGCCATGGCCGTGTTATGTGGCTTCTTTCATCCCTTGCTGTTTATTGCTGCCAGTGTGGTGGTGGTGTATACCCTCTACCGTCGCGAGTTTAAATCTAAGGCGGTCGTGGCGATCACTGCGGGCATGCAGATCCTCGATGCCGAGCGGCTTGCTCAAGATAAATCACGTGCTTAACCCTGTATGGGTGAACAAAAAAATGGCTTACGATTAAGCGTCGTCAGCCATTTTTGATCTGTGTAGCTATTTAGATTGATTTAACTACTTCGATTGACATCACTACTTCGATTTATGAAGTGATACTAGCGTTCACACGCCAGCTTAAGCCCCGCGCCGTCATCTAGTGACTGGCCTTTTCCAATGCCTGTGCCACATCTGCAATAATGTCATCAATATGCTCAATGCCCACCGAGATACGTACTAAGTCTTCTGATACCCCAGCTTTAGCCAGTTCGATAGCGTCAAGCTGCCTGTGCGTGGTGGTCGCGGGATGACAAGCTAAGGATTTCGCATCGCCAATATTAACCAAACGTAAGATCATCTGCAGCGCGTCGATAAAGCGCCCGCCTGCGGCCTTAGCTTCCTCTGGCGAGGGCGCTTTAATGCCAAAGCTGATTATGCCCGAGGCCTTGCCGTCAGTGATCTTATTGCAGTTATCGCGATAGGGGCTCTCCTCCAATGCACCATAATTGACCCAAGCTATCTGCGGATGCTGACTGAGATATTGCGCTAAGGTCAGTGCGTTGCTGCAATGGCGTTCCATTCGCAGCGCTAAGGTTTCAAGCCCTTGCAGTAGTAAGAAGGCACTTTGCGGGGCGAGCGCCGCGCCAGTATTTCTCAGTGGCACCACGCGGCATCGGCCAATAAAGGCGGCAGGGCCAAAGGCCTCGGTATAGACAACGCCATGATAAGAGGGATCAGGTTCGTTGAGCACGGCAAAGCGTTTGGGCTGCGCTGCCCAGTCAAATTGACCCGAGTCGATAATGGCACCACCAATCGTGGTGCCGTGGCCGCCAATGTATTTGGTGAGTGAGTGCACCACAATATCGGCGCCAAATTCAAACGGGCGACACAACACAGGTGTTGCCACAGTATTGTCGACGATCAGTGGCACGCCATATTTATGGGCGATTTCAGCTAAACGTTCAATATCGACAATATTACCGGCCGGATTACCAATCGATTCGCAAAATAAGGCCTTGGTATTGTCGTCAATGAGTGCTGCTAAGCCGTCAAAGTCATCAAATGCCGCCATACGAACTTCAACCCCTTGGCGCGGCAATGTGTGGGCAAACAGATTATAGGTGCCGCCATAGAGTTGGCTGGTGCTGACAATGTTGTCGCCTACCTGAGTTAAGGCTTGAATTGCATAGGTGATGGCGGCCATCCCCGAAGCCACAGCAAGGGCACCAATGCCCCCTTCGATTGCCGCTAAGCGCTGCTCTAACACGTTGGTGGTAGGGTTCATGATGCGGGTGTAGATGTTGCCGGCCACTTTTAAGTCAAATAGGTCGGCCCCGTGCTGGGTGTCATCAAAGGTATAGGAGGTGGTTTGGTAGATGGGGACGGCCGCCGCTTTGGTGGTCGCTTCTGACTCATATCCATGGTGCAGTGCTAATGATTCGAGTTTCATCTTATGGGGTTCCTATTCCTTTGAGTGAATGATGAACATAGCACTCGGCCGTCTAGATGTCTAAATGTTTTTTAGGACATATTGTCTGGGTCATCAGTAAGCTGACTTTCATGGTGAGATATCGCGTAACGACTCAGCAGCAGGGCTTGTGCGCCCTTTGTAGGCCAGTTTTATCCAGCATGCTTAGCACTAAAGATGGTTTTTATTGTTATAAAACTACATTGTTGGGTCAGAGTGTCGATGTTGAGTCAGTTTTAGCCGATCGATGTCACATTATCGGGTAAAGCTGCGTTGCTTAGTTACCAAATGGTGTCGGAGTGTGACTTTACTATCGGTATTTTAGTTAACAATCATTTACTATTGAGCATCCCAAAATTTTAATGGTTGATGTTTGCGATGGCAGGTTTCTCAGACAAGATTAAGACAATCAAGAAGGGCTTAGATGTGCCCATCGCCGGTGAGCCAAGGCAAGAGATTGAAACAGCAGCGTTTCCTAGTCGGGTAGCGTTACTGGGTGAAGAATATGTGGGATTAAAACCCACATTACTGGTTGAGGTTGGCGACAGCGTTAAGCAAGGTCAGCCGCTGTTTGAAGACAAAACGACCCCCGGCGTGTTATTTACGGCGCCCGCTAGCGGCGTGGTGGTCGAAATTAATCGTGGCGAACGTCGTCGCCTGCAATCTGTTGTGATTGCGGTTGAAGGAGATGACAAGCTTACGTTTGAATCTTTCAATGACTTGAGCCAATTAAGCCGCGAAGCCGTGCAGCAAAACCTCGTCAAGAGTGGTTTGTGGACGGCGCTCAGAACGCGTCCTTTTTCTCGCGTCCCCCAGCTTGATAGCCAACCGACGGCCATTTTTGTCAATGCTATGGATACCAATCCGTTGGCGGCCGATCCGCGCATTATCATTGCCGAGCAGCCACAAGCGTTTGCCGCAGGTTTAACTGTGCTGGGCTATTTAACTGATGGCCCGATACATCTGTGTCACGATGCTGGTGAGGCACTGCCAGGTGCTGATCTACCCAAAGTGACCAGTCATCGCTTTGCCGGAGTACATCCTGCAGGCTTAGTGGGTACTCACATTCACTTTATTCAACCCGCGAGCATCGAAAGGCCGGTATGGCACTTGGGTTACCAAGATGTGATTGCCTACGGCAAACTGTTTTTAACGGGTGAGCTATACACCAGCCGTGTGGTTGCCCTTGGCGGCCCAATGGTGGCGAATCCGCGTTTGCTGCGCACTCAGATGGGCGCTCAGTTAAGTCAGCTTGTGCAAGATGAAATGAAGCCGGGTAACAACCGGGTGGTGTCAGGCTCTATTCTTGCTGGACACACTGCCGATGGCCCTCACGATTACCTCGGACGTTTCCACCAACAAATTTCTATTTTGGCTGAAGATGATGGCCACCAGCTGCTGCCATGGGTACGTGGTGGCTCTGATAAGTTCTCTATTACCCGCGCGGTGACGTCACGCTTTAAAGGCGCTAAGCGGTTGTTTAATTTAACCACCCAGGCGGGCGGTTCACACCGCGCCATGATGGCGTTTGGTCAACTCGATCGCGTTATGCCGCTGGATATTTTACCCACACTATTAATGCGCGATCTTGTGGTGCGCGACACCGACGAAGCGCAGCTGCTTGGGGCGTTAGAGCTCGATGAAGAAGATTTGGCATTGTGCACATTTGTCTGCCCTGGCAAATATGATTTTGGCCAAGAGCTGCGCATCTGCCTAGATATTATTGAGAGGGAAGGGTAATGAGTAAGCCAAATAACACGCCTGACAAACACACTGACTACTATGCTCACGGTCAGTCGATGCGCAGCTTTTTTCGCTCTTTGATCTATGCCAATGGTCGCAGTACCAAAGGCAAAGTGCATGTGCGTGATGCCATTGATGTTAAGCGGACTATGACGATTGTTGGGCTCTGTCTGCTGCCTGCCATCTTAATCGGTGTCTATAACTTGGGTCTGCAGGCGCAGCTGGCAATGGCGTCAGGGTTGACTACGCCTGACGTGTGGCAGCTATTGGCCTTTAATGCCGTCACCGGTGGGCTTACTGAGCAATCTGGGCTGTTAAGCCGCTTTGCTTATGGCCTGAGCTTCTATGTGCCTATCTATTTGACCGCCTTGTCGGTTAGCCTCTTTTGGGAGGTGGTGTTCGCCAAGGTGCGTCGCCAAGAACTGCACGAAGGTTTCTTCGTTACCGCATTGCTATTTACCTTAATCATTCCGGTGTCGACCCCCTTATGGATTGTGGCTTTGGGCATTACCTTTGGGGTGATCATGGCCAAAGAGGTGTTTGGCGGCATGGGGTATAACTTCCTTAACCCAGCGCTTGCGGGTTACGCCTTTATCTACTTTGCCTACCCCACTGAGGTGGCGCAGTTGTCGCAGTTTGTGGCGGTTGATGGGTTTGCCGGGGCGACGACCTTAACGCAAGTGGCTGCGGGTAAGTTGAGCTTTGTCGATCAGAGCTGGTATCAAGCCTTTAGTGATCCGTTATGGTGGGATGCCCTGTTTGGCTTTACGGTGGGCACCATTGCCGAAACCAGCACCTTGGCAATTTTGTTTGGCGGTTTAATGCTGATCTTAACCCGCTTGGCCGATTGGCGCATTGTGGTGGGTGTCATGCTAGGCATGGTGTTGACGGCGGTGATGTTTAATCTGATTGGCTCGGATAAAAACGAGATGTTTGCTATGCCGTGAACCTGGCATCTAGTGACTGGCGGTTTTGCGCTGGGGATGATGTTTATGGCGACCGATCCAGTGACCACAGCTTACACCCGTCAGGGCAAGTTCTTTTACGGTTTGATGATTGGCTTTATGACAGTGCTCATTCGAGTGCTTAACCTCAAAATGCCAGAGGGCATTATGTTGGCTATCCTGTTTGCCAATCTGTGGGCACCCTTATTCGACTATGTCGTTGCCCGTAGCAATATGAAGCGGAGGCTAAAACGTAATGCCGCATAAATCACAGCAGATGTTACAAGTGCAGACGGCCAATTTATGGTCATCGATCATCGCATCGTTTTTATTTCGACTGTCCAGTCGCGATTCGCGCGTCGATATGGGAGATAAATCCTAATGGCATTTAAGAAAGACACCGTCGTGGGGACCATGATCTTCACTATCATTCTCTGCCTCTCTTGTTCATTTATGATCACAGGTACCGCCGAGATCCTTAAAGAGCGTAAATTGGCCAAAAAACGTGACGAGTTAAAGCGTTATGTGCTGATGGCGGCCGATGTGGATATCTCTGGTGAGCAAGATTTTCGACAAATTTTTGCTAAGTCTGTCACCCCATTATTAGTTGAACTCGATAGCGGTGAGATTGATACCAGCAGCGATGTGCTCGACTTTGATGAGCGTATGGCGGCGATTAACCCCGAGACCTCGAGTAAGCCTAAAAAAGACACCGCTAAGATCAAAAGCCGCGCCGACAAAGCGCGGGTATTTAAAGTGTTTAATGACAATGGTGAGCTGCGCGCCGTGGTACTGCCTATTTACGGTAAAGGACTGTGGTCGATGATTTATGGCTATGTAGCGGTTAAACCCGATTTCAATACCATCGAGAATGTGGTGTTTTACGAACATGGTGAAACCCCAGGTATTGGTGATTTCCTCAATGATACCGCCTGAACCGATACTTTTAAGGGTAAGCAACTGTTTAACGAACAAGGCAAGGTCTCGTTCAAAGTGGTGAAAGGCGGCGCTAAGCCGGGCGACCTACATGGCGTCGATGCCATCAGTGGCGCCACTATGACCGGACGCGGCGTGCAGCGTGCTATTGAGTTCTGGTTTGGCAATGAAGGTTTTGAGACCTTCCTAAACAAGCTAAAAGCATCGGAGGTTTAACATGAGTAAGAGCATGACAGCGACTCGGGAGCTATTAACCAGTCCTATTTTTGCTAACAACCCCGTTGCGATGCAGGTGCTGGGGGTCTGTTCGGCGCTGGCGGTGAGTAATTCAATGCAAACGGCATTGGTGATGACACTGGCGGTGACCTTTGTATTGGTGTTTTCTAACCTGATTATTTCCACCATTCGCAACTTTATACCTAACAGTGTGCGGATCATTGCGCAGATGACGGTTATCGCTTCCTTGGTGATTATCGTCGACATGATTTTGCAAGATATCGCCTATGAGCTGTCGCGTCAGTTGTCGGTATTTGTGGGGCTTATCATCACCAACTGCATCATCATGGGCCGTGCTGAAGCCTTTGCGATGAAGATGCCGCCGCATTTAGCCGTGGTCGATGCCCTTGGCAACGCCATAGGTTATGGCGTTATCTTGTTAGGCGTTGCCTTTGTGCGTGAGCTACTGGGCAGCGGCACCCTGTTTGGTCATGAAATATTTACCACTATCGAAAACGGTGGCTGGTATCTGGCCAACGAGATGTTCAAGTTACCACCAAGCGCCTTCTTCTTGATTGGCTTGATGATTTGGACCATCAATGTTGCACAGCGTAAGCGAGGGTAAGGAACGGATATGGAACACTATATTAATCTTTTTGTTCAAGCGGCCTTTATCGACAACATGGCACTGTCATTTTTCTTGGGCATGTGTACCTTCCTTGCGGTGTCGAAAAAAGTTTCGACCTCTTTTGGCTTAGGTGTTGCGGTGATCGTGGTGATGATGTTAGCCGTGCCGTTAAATCAGCTAATTTATGTCAATGTGTTAGCCCCTGGTGCGCTGGCGTGGGCCGGCTACCCTGAGCTGGATCTGAGCTACCTGCAACTGATCACTTTTATTGGCGTGATCGCTGCCTTAGTGCAGATTTTAGAGATGTTCTTAGATAAATACATTCCGAGTCTTTATCAAAGTTTAGGGATTTTCTTGCCATTGCTAACGGTCAACTGCGCCATTTTTGCTGGGGTGATTTTTATGGCCAACCGCGATTATAACTTTGTTGAATCGGCGGTGTTTGCTGCTGGCTCAGGTTTTGGTTGGGCGGTGGCGATTGTGATGTTGGCAGGCCTGCGTGAGCGGATGAAGTTTCATGCTATTCCCGCGGGGCTTCAGGGCGTAGGGATCACCTTTATTACCACCGGGCTGATGGCGTTAGGCTTTATGTCGTTCTCTGGGATTTCGTTTTAAATGGTGGTTTGTCCCATTTAAATCAGATGCATTATACAAAAGGGTTTTGAGATGGAAATGGCAATAGGCATAGGCATGTTCACCATAGTGGTGTGTGTGCTGGTTATGGTGATACTGCTCGCCAAAAGCAAATTAGTCATCAATGGTGATGTAAAAATCAATATTAACGATGACGAGGAAAAAAGCGTTATCACAGCTGCTGGCGGTAAACTGCTTGGGGCACTTGCGAGTAAAAATATCTTTATCCCTTCGGCCTGTGGCGGTGGTGGCACTTGTGGTCAATGCCGAGTTACCGTTAAATCGGGTGGCGGTGATATTTTACCGACAGAACTCGATCATATTAATAAGAAAGAGGCCAAAGCGGGATGTCGCTTGGCTTGCCAAGTGGCGGTTAAAACCGACATGGAGCTAGAGATCGAAGAGGAGATCTTCGGGGTTAAGAAGTGGCAATGTGAGGTGATCTCCAATAACAATCAGGCCACCTTTATTAAAGAGTTACTGCTTAAATTACCTGAAGGCGAGGACGTTAAGTTTAAGGCGGGTGGTTATATTCAGATTGAAGCGCCCGCGCATCAAGTTAAATACAGTGATTTCGATATTCCAGCGCAGTACCGTGATGACTGGGAAAAATATGGTTTATTTGACCTAGTATCGACTGTAGATGAAGAGGTATTACGCGCCTATTCGATGGCCAATTATCCAGATGAGAAAGGCCTTATCATGCTTAACGTGCGTATCGCGACGCCGCCAGCCCCCGGTTTACCACCGGGTAAAATGTCATCGTACATTTTTAACCTCAAAGCGGGCGATAAGGTGACTATTTCGGGCCCCTTTGGTGAGTTCTTCGTCAAAGATACCGACGCTGAAATGGTGTTTATTGGCGGTGGTGCAGGGATGGCGCCGATGCGGTCACACATTTTTAACCAGCTTAAAGGTGAAAAGACCAAACGTAAGATGACCTTCTGGTACGGTGCGCGTTCGCGGCGTGAAATCTTCTACAAAGAAGATTTTGATACCCTAGCGGCGGAAAATGACAATTTTGAATGGCATGTGGCACTGTCTGATCCGCTCCCTGAAGATAATTGGGACGGCTACACAGGCTTTATTCATAACGTACTTTATGAAAATTATCTTAAAGATCATAAGGCGCCAGAAGATTGTGAGTTCTATATGTGTGGCCCTCCAATCATGAACTCATCAGTCATTAACATGCTTGAGAGCCTAGGGGTTGAGCAAGAAAACATCTTACTCGATGACTTTGGTGACTAGTTATTATTGGCACTGAGCGTGTCGACGTCATTATCAAAACGCAGCCAATGGCTGCGTTTTTTATTGGATTAGGGGATTAGCTGAGGCAGGTTTGATTGGATTTACTCAGTTAACTAAATACTGGCGCATCGTAATCGTAGCCTTCATCGCTGTAAGCGGTCACGATGGCATCGTCAACTAAACCGTCTGCGGCGGCCACTTGGGTATCAAAAAAGTGCTGTATCTGCTTACGTCGTCCATGGGCAGCCCAACTAGCGGCATCCATCCAAATTTCATTAAACATAATTGGATAGTCGGTACGAGTGGCACTAGGGTGGTCGATTTGACGGGTCAAGATGTACTGAATACAGCCTTGTTCACGCAGCGCATCAGGCTCTAACGCTTTCAGTACTTCAAATAATTGTGCCTCTTTACCTACCTTTGGACGAAATTGAGCAATAACAAAAATACGTGATGACATAGCGTAACCTTCTCCTTGGAAAAATGAGAGTGTAAATCATCCATGAGTGATCCCCTAGATGGTCGGTGAGTTTTTATGCAGGTGTTTAGCTAAATTTATACATTGGCTTGTACTGTTATATCAGTGCTGGATAATGCGGTTATAAAACAAAATGAGATATTGCCTGACTATGCGGCTAGACAAATTTGTGTGCAAGAGTACAAGGCTTGATCGCCAACAAGCAGTATTGGCTATCGCTGCAGGTGATGTCACGGTCAATGGCAATACGATTGTTGATGCCAACATACAGGTGCATGAGAGTAATTGTATTGAGCTAGAGGGCACGCGACTCGTATTGAGACCTTTTCGCTATCTGCTGCTCAATAAGCCGGTGGACACACTTTGTTCTAATGTTGATGGCGATTATCCCTCCATCTTTAATTTAATTGATGTCCCCAATCCTCATGAGCTGCATATTGCTGGCAGGCTCGATGCCGACACCACGGGATTAGTGCTGATCACCGATGATGGCCGCTGGTCGTTTAATGTTTTTAATCCTAAGTATCATTGCCAGAAAGTGTACCGGGTCATGTTAAGGGATAGCATTGAAGGTGAACGTAGCGGCGAACTTGATAGACAGTTGGTGATTCGGTTTACGCAGGGGTTAGTGTTACCCGGTGAGGCTAAGCCTACCTTGCCTGCCAAACTCCAATATGTCAGTGAGCGCGAGGTGCTGCTGACGATTAGCGAAGGGCGCTATCATCAGGTTAAACGTATGTTTGCCGCTGTGGGTAATCGCGTCAACGGCCTACACCGAGAGCGTGTGGGTGAGATCCAATGCGATGTTGCCAGTGGGACATGGCGGTACTTAAGCGATGAAGAGGTGCAAGGGTTTGGTTTTTCGCCACTCAGTGAGCTGGATACCAGAACTTGAGATAAGTGTCAGGCCCAATCTTGGATAGCATTTAGATACGCACAGTTTTGATAACGCTCGGCTCAAAGGGGATGTTTGAGCCAAGCTGCAGCGCTTATTTGTCGCGCTGTTTAGGGCGGGAGTGTTGACTTGGTTGTGATGGGCGAGCCTGAGCCGACTGAGTTCGCTGTGGGCTTTTAACTTGCCGCTGATAGACCTTCTCCCGTTGAAAGCTTTTTACCTGCTGATGGCTCTTCTCTTGTTGAAGGCTCCTATCACGTTGATGACTCTTTACCTGTTGAGGACTTTTCAGCCGCTCAGGGCTTTGGTCTAGCTGATAGTTTTTTACCCGTTGATGACTCTTTACCTGTTGAAGACTCTTATCTCGCTGCTGGTTTTTGTCCCGCAACTCTTGCTGCTGGCGGCTCTGTTTGCTGCGCTGCTTATCGCTTTTATACTGACTGTTGTCACTGCGATAGTTGCTATCGTGCTTATTTTGTGTGGTGAATTGCTGAGGGGTATTCGCTTTACTCCTTTCAGCTTTGGCCAGCTTCTGGCTGAAACGTAGCTCACGGCTCTGCTTTACTTGAGCTGTGCTGTAGTGCTTAGATTGTACGTTGTTACCGCGGCGCTCAACATTTCTTAGTTGCTTAGCTTGCAGTGTACTTGGTCTCAGGCTGTTATAACGTTGCTTTACCTGAGTAGAGCCATAGGCGACACCTCGTCTGTGATGCGGTTTATGTGTCCAGCGCTGCGCTCCACTGTTTGAGACGATACGGGCTCGTGGACGATAGTGATGAGAATGGCGATGATGGGTCACAACGATGTGACGGTCATGCCAACGAAATGCGCTAAAGAAATAGTTAAAGCTAATATGTATGCCGCTTTGCCAATAAAAATGACCCGAAACATGGCTAGGGTAATGAGCAGCGTAACGTGGTGGATAAGCCCAATAGATGGGTGGGTAATTATGCCAACGCCAAGGACCATACACTACCCGAGTGTCATAAACTGGCACATAAATAATCTGTGGCTGTACAGGCTCGATAATGATCTGCTGTTTCACCTTAGTGATTTTCATATTATCCATGGCATTAAAACTGTTAGCTTCTTCGGCTTGATGACGTAAAAGCTGAATGCTAGCAAGGACTTGTTGTTCATCTTGTAAAAAGGCATCGCCAAGCTTTTGAGTCCAGTCTAAGTCATCACTGAGCTTTTCAAGCACCGCAGGAAATGCCACTAAGGCGATAACGCTTGGATCCCAGTCTTGCTGCTCGGCAAGATTTACCGCCTGGCTGGCCTCGAGTTTTTGATGTTGAGCACGCCAGCGGCTAGCCTGTACCACCTCTAATGGGTAGGTTGATGCGATTAAAATATGGGTGAGTAAACTGTCGGGATATAAGGCGATAGGGGCCAATATTTGCGCCAGTTCAGCATCGTTGAGTGCCTTCTCTTGCGATGATGTCTGCGCCGCGCTTAGCGAGACGCTAAACAGTGACGACGATAAGGCGACAAGCATGATGGCAAGCCAGTTTTGTATGCTGTTCATATCGACTCCAATTCATATTGAGTAGGTGATTTATCTCGATAGTAGAAGAGTGAAGATGAACATAAGCTGAAAGCGTAAGTCCCGCAGCTGGATTGTATAGTGTATGACTCTGACAAACAGCTTCGATGCATCATTGATGTATTAAATGAAGTCTTAAACAGGGTGGAATGACTACATCTATTCCCTTAGTAGAATAGATGTAGTTAATCTTTTGTACTAGTGGCTTGATGTGTGCTGATGATAAAAAAGCAATCGAATATGAGAAAAAAATGATATTACTACTTCATTTTTACGTATTTTGTGTCGTTTTATTGCAGGAGCAGTGAGAAAGCACATGTACGTCTTTTGCATCATATGTGGATTAAATGTGGCCGAAAGCGCTGTGTTGGCTTAAAACATAGATACAGTATTATTTAACTATATGATCATGCTTAGTGTTAACGATGCAGTTTGGATTAAATGATAAATAATTTAAATTATTTATCATTTATAAGCTGCATTCATCGGTATACATGTGTTGCTTAGTTGTAAGTGTTTGGTAATCCCCCCGAAAAATAACAGCTGTTAAAAGTAGAGTTTTCTCGTAAGTTAAACGCAGGAGGTTCTATATGAAAAAGTCGCGGTACACGGATAGTCAAATTATGACGATTTTGAAGCAAGCTGAAGCTGGTACGCCCGCACCTGAGCTTTGCCGAGAGCACGGTATGAGCAGTGCAACGTTTTATAAATGGCGTGCTAAATATGGGGGAATGGATGCATCACTCATGGCTCGGATGAAAGAGCTAGAAGATGAAAATAGGCGACTCAAAAAAATGTACGCAGAAGAGCGTCTTAAAGCTGAAATCATTCAGGAAGCTATGGCAAAAAAGTGGTAAAGCCCTGTGAGCGAAGAGAACTCGCTCAGTTTGCGGTGGCTAACCACAACATCAGTATTAGTAAGGCCTGCTCGGCTTTCTTTATCAGTGAGACATGCTTTCGTTATCAAGCAAAATTATCGGCGGAAAATACACAGATTTCAAATTGGCTAATTAAGCTGACCGAAGATGAAAGTGATTGGGGCTTCGGTCTGTGCTTCGATTATTTACGTAATGTAAAAGGCAAGCCATGGAATCATAAGCGAGTGTACCGAATTTACTGTGAGCTAGCGCTGAACCTGCGTATTCGTCCAAGACGTCGACTCAAACGAAATGCACCGGAACCACTAAAAGAGCCGATAAAACCTAACCAAATATGGTCTGTCGACTTTATGCATGACCAGTTATCAGATGGTCGAAATTACCGATTATTTAATGTCATAGATGATTATCGGCGTGAAGCTTTAGTGATTGAACCAGGATTTTCACTTCCTGCTGTAAGGGTTATTAGAGCGCTAGAGCAGGTATTTGAGTATCGAGCTAAGCCAACAGTTATTCGCTGTGACAACGGCCCTGAGTTTATCAGTACTGAGTTTACAACGTGGGCTAAATGCCAGAATATTCGAATTGAATATATTCAACCAGGTAATCCACAACAAAACGCTTATATCGAACGACATAACAAAACAATTCGGTACAGTTGGCTCAGCAAGTACCTGTTCGAATCAATTAAAGAGGTGCAGGACTATGCAACTAAGTGGTTATGGTTTTACAATCATGAAAGACCACATAAAGCTAATAACGGCAGGCCACCACTGATGGCTGCCTAACTTCTATTTTTAATTGCAGTTAAAAATGGGAGGATTACCGTTTGGCGTGTTTTTGAACCAGGATGGAGTGTTAATTGAGCACTCTGTTTTCTGATTATGCAATTACATTATATTGCTTGTTTATTGAACGACGCGGAGCGTCTTGTTATTACTTTTCGCTATATAGTAAAGCGATTAATTATAATTTATTATGAGGTGCCATAACAATTAGAACAAATACACCTTTATATAACATCACTCAAAGGGACAGTTGAGAGTATCAATGAAAAATATTCGCTATACAACCAATAATGAACGTAAGTTTAGTGACAGTAGTAAACTTGTTAGCGTCACCGATTTACAAGGAAATATTCAAGACTGTAATGACGATTTTGTTGAGATTAGTGGCTATGCTAAAGATGAGCTGCTTGGACAACCCCATAATATAGTGCGTCATCCAGATATGCCTGCTGAGGCATTTAAAGTGATGTGGTGGCATTTAAAGCAGGGGAAGCCTTGGATGGGCTTAGTAAAGAATCGCTGTAAAAATGGCGATTTTTATTGGGTTGATGCTTATGTCACTCCCATAACCGATAAAGGTCAGATAGTGGGGTATGAATCGGTAAGATCTTGTCCTAAAAGAGAGGATATTATCAGAGCCGAAAGGTTATATGCGCAAATTAATCAAGGTAAAACCCCGTCAAAATTAGCCTCACTCGCTGCAGAAGATATCTTCTTAATCATCGCCTCTATTATTCTTGTTATTTTATTTTTAACTGTTGGTTGGTCCTTTATTCAAATCCCACTGTTATGTACGGCCTTTATTTATGCTGCTTGGATGAGATACAGCAAAAACACCACGATTAATAGCTTAAATGCGATGCTGGGAAATAGTTTTTCTCATCCGCTCGCCGCACAAACCTACTCAGATTCAACGGGAGCTATTGGTTTATTAAAGGTGGCCATTTTGAGCCAAATTGCGCATTTAGGTACCGTGATCGCCCGAATTGAAACGGCAGCCTTAAGAGTCGCTACAGAGTCGGACAGGGGATTCCAACAAACGGTTAAAACCGCGCAAGAGATAGAGAAGCAACAGGCTGAAACGCTTCAGGTGGCTACCGCGATGAATCAAATGGCCACCACCATTACCGAGGTGTCGCGGCACGTTTCTGATACCGCAAGCCATGCTGGTATTGCCAATGACTTGGCCGTGAATGGTAATAAAGTCGCTGAGATAACCCATCAATCTATTCAAAAGCTTAATGAAACAGTATCGGACATTAGTGTCTCAGTGAGCCAGTTGTCCGATCAGACCACGTTAATCGCTAAAGCCGCGCAACATATTGAGCAGATAGCCGACCAAACTAATTTGTTGGCACTTAATGCTGCCATTGAGGCGGCGCGGGCTGGAGAGCAGGGACGAGGCTTTGCGGTGGTGGCTGATGAAGTTAGAAACTTAGCCAAGCGCACGCAAGAGTCGACGCGCGATATTTACGCTATCGTGCATGAGCTAACGGCCAGTGCGGAAGTGGCGGTGAATACCGCCAAACTGGGCACCGATGCGGCAGAAGAAGGATTAGAGCGGGTGCAAGAAAGTAGCACCATGCTCAATGGTATTTTCGATGCGCTGGGGCAGATAACCAATATGTCGACTCAGATGGCGGCTGCGGTAGAAGAGCAGGCCCATGTTGCTGAAGATATTAATCGTCAAGTTGTTAATATTTCAGAATTGGCTTCGGCGTGCTCTGACAGCTCAGGGCAAACCACGGCATCAATGACCTTGGTTAAGTCGATATCTGATGAATTACATGAATTAGTGGTGCGGTTTAAGCCTCATTAATTACCCTCATCAAGACGTAGGCTCATTATCGCCCAATACCTCTATGACGGCGTTAAGTCATAGAGGTACTGATAATGTTTATGTGTGTTTAACGCTTTAAACTTGCGCTGGAGGCTGTCGCATTCTAGTGGTTTTCGGGTTTAGTTCTTAAGCCTAGGTTTTAAGACTAGTTCTCACGGCTAATCTTACGCCTAATCCTACGCTAAGTTACTGCCTGATCTGTTTCAGTCCATCAGTTACTGCCAGCTAGGCGACTTATCCCTATTACGCAGCTTGATTAAAACTTACTTCAAAGCATGCGCCGCCAAGGTGTGATGAGGAACTAATGGTTAAATGGCCCTGATAGCTATCGACTAAGTCACGGACAATCGCTAGCCCAATGCCGTGGCCTTGTTCATAGGTATCGACCCGCTTGCCTCGCTCAAATATGGCATCACGTTGCTGCTCACTAATCCCCTTGCCGTCATCTTCAATGATAAAGCGTAGCGTTGCCTCTTGTTGAACTACCGACAATCTCACCCGCGAGGTTGCAGCTTTGCAGGCGTTATCGAGCAGGTTACCGAGTAACTCAGTTAAGTCACTCTGATCGCCATAAAAAATGCAGTTTGGCTCGGGAGACTTGGCATACTTTATATCAATACTAGGGTGAATTTTACTTAAGGTGCGCAGTAACTTATCCGACACCTCAAGCACCTTAATACCAAGATGCCAGGCATTGCCCGCAGCACTTTGTGCGCGCTTAAGTTGATGGTTAATAGTGCGGTTAATGTGACTTATCTGTTCAATGGAGGTAGGGCTTAACTCTTTTTGGCTTTGTATTACCGCCAGCGGTGTTTTTAGGCTGTGAGCTAAATCCGATAATGCATTTCGATAGCGGCTACGTTGGTGTTGCTCAGTACTTAGCAGGGTATTGAGCTGTTTGGCAACGGCTTGTAGTTCTGTTGGATATTGGCCCATCAGTTGATAAGAGTTCCCTTGTTGCACCGCTTGTAACTCTTGCTTAAAGCGGGCCAACGGCTTAAGTGTCCAACTGAGCCAAGCTAACTGTATCGCGACCACCACTACCATTAGAATAAATAGCCAACTCCATAGGTGTTGACTAAAAGCCTGCTGTTGCTCGCTGACGCTGGCAAAGTCTTTGATAATATGCACAGTAATGGGCTGTAGCTGATTACTCGCTACGGTCAACTCATCATTCGAGGCCGTTGGGCTTGGGGCGAAACGTACACTAAAACTGTAAATGAGGTAGGGCTCACCATCGAGGTTTATTTCACTAAAATCCCCCTTGCCGACATTGGGGTGAGGCAGTGTCGTGGGCAGTGGCAGCCCCAGAAACGAATTGGATGACCACAATACTTGGGTTGCTGAGAGCTTGCTAGGCTGCACGGCTGGTGGTGTGACTTGGGTGATTTGCGCATTCTGTTGTTGAGTGCTTTTTAGCCCAGAAATGTTGTCCGCTGAAATATCATTATTCAGAGGTTGGGGTAACACTTGCTTCGAAATCAGTGCATATAATCCAGATCCGATAACATTAAATTGGTTTTCGAGTAGACGCTCAGGCATAAATAGCTCGCCTTGTTCCATTTCTGTTACCGCTAGTACCGAATAGAGATAGGCGCTGAGCTGATCTTGAGTGTTGCTTAATACCTGTTGTTTAAAGGCGTTGTTCAGGGCGATGCCAATGCTGGGCAGTAACAGGACGATCAGCAGCAGTGCACTTAATATCAAGCGGATACGAAGAGAGTTGAGTATGCTTGGCGAGGTGTGTAACTTGCTGCTTTTCATGGCGCACCTAATCTTGCAGCTGGCGCAGGCGATAACCTTGGCCACGCAGGGTTTCAATTAGCCCATATTGACCATCAGGATCGAGTTTTTTACGTAGCCGGCGGATAAAAACTTCGATGACATTGGAGTCTAAATCAAAGTCTTGATCGTAAATATGCTCAATTAATACCGTCTTAGATTTTACCTCGCCGATATGCAGCATAAAGTATTCAAACAGCTTGTATTCTGAGCCGCTTAAATTTATGGGTTGCTCACCAACTTTGATGTCGTGACTACTCGTATTTAGGCTGAAGGGCCCGTTTTGAATGAGTGGGCTCGATTTACCCGCCGAGCGTCGAATAAGCGCGTTAAGGCGCGCAACTAACTCCTCTGGGTGAAACGGTTTCGTTAAGTAGTCATCGGCGCCGGCATCGAGCCCCTCAACCTTATCTTGCCAGCTGTCTCGCGCCGTTAAAATCAGCACAGGATACTCAATGCCACTGGCGCGAAGCTGGGTTATCAAGGCGATGCCGTCGAGTTTAGGTAGGCCTACATCAATAATCGCCGCATCATAGGCATGTTCTTGGCCTTGAAATAATCCCTCTTCACCATCGCTGGCCACATCTAAGGTGTAATGGGCATCGATTAAGTGCTGTTTTAAATTAGCTTGTAGGGCTAAATCGTCTTCGACCAGTAGTAAGCGCATTGGGCTCTCCTTATGCTGTCCTGTGGCTTAACGCCTGAACATCTGCCCGGTAACGGCATCGATTGAGACATAAAACACCACACCGTCGGCGCTGAGCAGTTTAGCGCGATACCCTGAATTACCATTGACCTTAGTTGATTGCATGCTAAGTATTTTGCCACCGTATTGGCTTTTTACCATTTGGGTCGCTTGTTGGCGGTTTTTGACTCGCAGTTGCTGTGGGCCGCTTTTTTCTGCGGCCAGCATCATACTGCTACTGGACAATATCGATAAGCCAAGGCTCGATGCTTGCCCTAATTGGGGCAAACATAAACACACACCGACCATCAACATGACTGCAATTTTCATCAACTTTACTCTTATTGCTGTTATCGACCCAGTGTAAAAGATCCGCTAAAAATAAGAAACATATCAAGGTGCTTCAACCTAAGTTGAGCAGGCCAGTATGGGTAAGCATCACGCGATTACCGTGAACATTATTGCGAGCTGAATATGAATGCTCGCTGAATGTCACTTAAATGATATCTCGTTGAATATCTGTATTTTAGCATTCAGCTTGTGTTCATTTTCAATGGGATTAAATGCCCCTATGCAATTGAACCGATTAAGGTGATGGAATTATGGTTACATTAACAAGTATGAATGCAGCCCGGCAGGTGGGGCATGTAACGAGACGGTTTAATACTAAAGCGGCGATGGGGAGTTGCTTGACGTTGCCGAGATTAATATTACCGCGAATGATGTGCGCAGCGATGGCGTTATCTGGGCTGATGATAAAGCCGAGCTTTGCGATGAATATATTGCTAGCTGCTACCTTGTTGGCTGCCGGTACTGGCAGTGTTGCAGCGGGTAGTGAGATGAGTGAGCCTGGCAATTTGCTGCAGATCAGCGCGGTATCGGTTAGCGTCAAGCAACAGGGACAAGCATTGCCCCCCGTATTGAGTCGCAGCGGCCAAGCAATGAATGCGGCGCAGCTTGAAGGGGCCAATAGACTCAAACAAATCCCTGTGGTGAAGACCCCGCGAAAAACCCGTGAGCAAGTCATTGCCGATAAGCAAATTAATGTCGATACCCGCAGCGGATTGCGCTCTAGTGCCGCCCGTTTGAATGCGGCCATCTATTATGAATTTGCTATCTATGATGCCAGTACGCGCCTGTTTGAGGATATTGATTATGATGGTTTTTATCGAACCTTTAGCGTGACATTTGATGCCGATGTGCACAGTAGTAACCTTAATCAATATGCCGATGTGTATGCCATGTTGTATTTGAGTCGTAATGGCGGGCCTTGGGAGCTGTACCACACCACTGACATCTTCACTATTTTTGATGATGTCAGTGGTGACGATTTTGAAGTATTGACCACATTGCATGCGGGGTACCCAACGGACCATTACGATGTGTTAATTGACCTTTATGAGGTTGGCTACAGTGATATTGTGGCCACCATCAGTAGCGATGATCTCGATGAACTTTATGGCTTGCCGTTAGAAAGTGCCGACCGCGACTTTTATGCAGATGAAGGCACTGAAGTGATAGTTGGCGGCGCGATATCTATGTTTGCTATGTTGCTTCTATTGGCGTTTGCAATCTCCAGGCGGGTTATTTCAACGTCTAGCCAGTAACATGTATAGATTGGAAATATAGCAATATCGTTTATTTTTTATAGGGTAAATGATATTTCACAAAAATTTTCCTATTTAGGCGTATATTAGGGTTTAGAATATTTTTGTATGCCGGGGGAAGGTATGGGTCAGGTGCAACAAGTCAGTAGTGAACAAGTTAAAGTTTATCGTGTTTGGGATAAACCTACACGTCTGTTTCATTGGATAAATGTATTGTGTGTAATGGGGCTTATTTTTATTGGTGCCATTATGATGTTTAAAAGCGATTTGGGGATTAGTGGTTTAGAGGCCAAGGTTAAGCTTAAGCAGCTTCATGTGACCGTCGGCTATCTATTTGCGTTTAATTTAGTCGTGAGATTAGTTTGGGGCATCATTGGCTCAAATAGTGCCCGTTTATCTAAAATGCTGCCCAATTTGTCCGCAGTCTCTGCTTATAAAGCTAAGCTAAAAGAGGGGGCATCACCTCAGTACCTACATCATAATCCCATTGGTAATTTGGCGGTTTTTGCCATGATGATTCTGATGGTCACTATTATGTGTACTGGTCTTATTCGCGCAGGAACCGATATTTATTATCCCCCACTAGGAGGGCTTGTCAGTGACTATATTGCTCAGAGTGGTGTCGATGGATCTTCATTAAAGGCTTATGATGAGACAGGTGTCGATCAACAAAAATTGGCACAGATAAAACCGTTTAAGTCCCTGGCTGGCGAAGTGCATGTTTATAGCGTTTACTTACTTATTTTTATGATATTACTGCATATTGCAGGGGTTATCGTCGCAGAACTTAAGCACCAACCTGGTTTAGTTTCGGCAATGATATCGGGTAAAAAGTGGTTGAATCGACCACCAGAAGACTAGCAAGGCTTGAGCTTTTTATTATAAAGTCAAACTAAAGGTCAGTGTTTTAATTAATGTGTTGGGCACAGTGCAGGCTGTGCCCAATTTTTTTATGCTGTGATTTAACCTAAATTATGAGCACGGTTCAAATAGCACTTGAATGCGTTAAACATCAACAATCGAATTAGATAAAAAGTACCATTATTCATACTTTAAAGACTTAATTAATCATTATTTTTAGGCTAGTATGTTGGGTAATTGTTAAATATCTTTTTGGGGGAATAATGAAGCGAACTCTGATACTTGCACTTACATTGGTGGGCGCTTTAACATCAAGCCCCGCTTCAGCGGTTGCTGATATTAAAGGCTACTATCTTGGCGCTATGGTGGGTAATTCACAGCTAAAGGCGGGTGAGTTCGATGAGTCAGCCCTGAGTTACGGTGTATATGGTGGCTACTATACGAGTAAAAACTTCGCTTTAGAAACGGCTTATATCATGACAGACAACTATGTTGATAATGGTGATGTTAAGGCTGATTACATCTCACTTGCAGCTAAGTTTCACCATTATTTTAATGATACCTATTCGATGTTTATTAAGGCGGGTATGGCTTCGACGCAAATTGACGCCAACACTCAATATGATGGTATTGGTTGGTTATGGGGAGCTGGATTTAATATGGCTTTTAGCAACAAAGTCAATGTGCGACTCGCTTATGAAATGGTTTACACCGATTTAGATGCCTCAGGGCTAGATGAAACCGTTGACAGTGATCTTGGTAATGTTTATTTAGGGATACATTACCAGTTCTAGTGTCGAGTTTTCACGATAGATAGCCATTAACCCAAGGCTTAAAAAGTCGATTAGCTTAAAAATGCAGCCAACAGGCTGCATTTTTTGTGTTTATGCTAAATCAAACCATAACCAATATGGTGTTAGAACGGTATTTACAATGTAAAATATTATAATAAAAGCCTATTAAAACAGATACAAACGTTTTCATTTGTATTGATTGATGTTGCCTGCATTGTAATCTTATTGATAATCATTATCATTTGCGGATTATTTATGGGGGAATAACAATACAATGAAACATATGCGCTTTTCAGCAGTCGCGCTTGCTTGCATCTTATCTTTACAGGTGTCGGCAGAACAGGCTCAACAAGTTACAGGCAGCTTATCGCCCGAGGTTGAACGGATTACCGTTTATGGACGGCAAAATCAGGTAGTGATGAATTCTGGTTTGGCGACCAAGTCCGATATGTCATTAATGGAAACGCCTGCGGCAGTGGTGATAGTCGACGAACAACTTATCAGTACTCAAGGCGCCACCGATCTTCAAGATCTACTACGTAATATTAGCGGGGTTACTCAGGCGGGCAATAATTATGGTATTGGTGACAATATCGTCATCCGTGGACTAGGAGCAAACTATACCTATGATGGCATGTACGGCGGCGCTGGGCTAGGTAACACTTTTAATCCCACTCGTTCGCTAACGAATGTCGAGTCAGTCGAAGTGCTTAAAGGCCCTGCAACAGGGCTTTACGGGATGGGAAGTGCTGGTGGTGTCATCAACTTGATTGAAAAGAAACCACAGTTTAATGCCGCGCATGAATTTACTGCAGAGGTTGGCCAGTGGAATACCCATTCGTTTGGACTTGACTCAACTGCGGGTATCACCGACAAGTTGGCTTATCGACTGGTGGCTAAATCGGCTCGCAGCGATGGTTATCGTGATATTGGCACTGATAGAGATGAAGTCTATGGTTCACTTAAATATCTGTTAGGCGATAGTCAAGATATCATGTTGAGCACAGCTTATATTAAGGACGCTATCGCGGTAGATTCTATTGGTCATCCCATCCGTATATATAATGCGGCGTCTGTTAATGGTTTAGGTGCTGGTGACGTGACCTGGCAAGACCTAGTTAACGATCCCACTGCAGCAGGCTTGCAGCTTAGCGATACTCAGCGTCAGCAATTGGCCGACTCTTTGTCTGCAACTGATGGTTTAACCCCATATGACTTTGGTAACGCGGGGATTATCTCGCCGATGGCGAAAGACAACGAAGGTGAAGAGTTAAGATTTAAACTCACCCACAATATATTTTTTGATGATAACCTCTTCTTAAATCAGTAAGTGCAATATCGCAATTATCAATCAGGGTTTGCTCGTCAAACCGGCGCCTACAACTATGTTTATTGGAAGCGGAGTGGCGTTATCAATGCCGATCCTCGAGCGCCACTGGTTGTCGATGATATTCTTTATCCATTTGCTGCTCGTCGTCAGGAGTATCGCCAAGTTTCGGCGGATGAAACCTCTTGGCAATATTTTGCAGATTTACGTTACGATTTTGAGTTGGCAGGTATAGATAACGAGCTTTTAGTTAACGCCAATTATGAGGATCGAAATATTCGATTTAAGCAGTACTCGATTTATGATGCTGATCAGGTTAATAAAAATAAAGCGGGTGAGGTCATTTACCAAGGGAAATTGCCTTACATCTTTGATCTGCGTTCACCTAATTGGGCCGATGGCGAGTTTGCTGACTATGATCCCTTGTTGACCAGTAATTATGATAAAAAGGTCAAGGCATGGGGCGTTGGCGTGCAACATGTTGGTTATTTTCCCTATGGGTTTACCACTCGAGTGGGTGTGGCTTTTAATGAGATAAAACAAAGCTATGAGCACTTTGGTGTTGACCCTAGGTATCGCGAAAGCTTAGCTGAGCCCAAGCCCGAGGCGGATACCTCTGATAATGGCATTACCTATAACCTAGGGGTAACGTATATGCCGACAGACAATATCTCTGTGTTTATTAATCACTCTAAAGGACGCACAGCCTATAGTGTATTAGGTGATGTCACTGGTAATGAGAAAGACAGGCAAGATTCTGAGTCTGTAAGTAACGATCTGGGTCTTCGTGTGAAAGCGTTTGATGATCAATTATTAGCATCTCTGGTGCTGTTTAAGAGTTCACGAACCAACTTGCCTTACACTAATCCCGATTATGATGATACTTCGGGTCCTGATGTTTCGCGCTATTTTTATGATGGTTCAGAGGATACCTCTGGCGTTGAGTTAGATCTCAACGCGCATCTAAATGAGCAGTGGTCGGTCAATGTCAACGGGGTTTATCAAGATGCGCGTAATAAACAAGATCCTACCAATAAAACCACTTATGACACTCGTCAAAAGGGGGTGCCTTATGTTACCGCCAGTGCTTGGGTAACTTATGGGGCTGAGTGGTTTACACTCTCGAGTCCACTTGATATTAGCTTTGGTGCAAAATATGTCGATGAGCGCAGTACGGATTCAACATCATTTGGTATACCCGATGGTTATGTACCCAGTTATACGGTTGTCGATGCCGCGGTAAGTTACCATGCCGACGACTGGAGTATTCAGCTCAACGTGGATAATTTATTTGATGAGGCCTATTACGATAAGGCTATGTTCCTTGGCGGAATGCCTGGAGCGGAGCGTAACGCTAAACTCAGTTTAAGTTATCGGTTGTAGTTATTCTTAAGTATTTGCTTTGATAGATAAAAAATGCAGTCAGTAGACTGCGTTTTTTATGTCTTACTCGGAAGATAGTATCTTAGCTGACGAAACCACTAGGGCAGTGTGGGCGTATCAAAACCATATTTGGCTAAGATAGATTGTCCTTCGGGAGATAAGATGAATAAGGCTAACTCGGAAGCATGTGCTTGAGCATTATTAACAACAGTCAAGCCATAGTTTGCACCGACACTAAGCGCTTCAGGTAATTGAATTATTTTAAGTTGCTTGACTTCTTTTTGCGCTAATACCGCATTAGTACAGTAGGTTAGGAACATATCGGCTTGTTTGTTTTCCATCACCCAGCCATAGGGGTTGCGTCCTTCGGGTGCTTTAGCGCTGGTTGGACCGCCTGTTAATTGTAATGCTTTGCTACTCAGTATTTTTTGCGCATCGGGTGACAGTTTTTCTGCTCGTTCGAACACCTTAAAGGCATAATCACCGGCAGGATCGGCCTTTGGGGTTGAGGTACCTAGGCGGATATTCTGATTTAACATCAGCTTCAATAATGTCTCCGATGTAACGGCGACTTCCGCTTGGGTAATCGCGCACAGTTTGTTACGGGCAAACATCACCACATTACCGCTTAATTTGGCTTTATTAAGGGTTGTGGGGTGTTTCATATTCGCTGATGCGAATAGGTCAACCTTCTCACCGCCTTCTATTCGTTTACGCAACAACCCCGAGGGGGCAAATTGGGCAGAGACATCATTCTTACTGCTGTGTTGGTATGTATCGACGATATCTGTCATTGCTGCTTTCAAGCTGCCAGCGGCTCTAAACTCTATTGGTGCTTCCTGAGCTGCAATGTTACCGCTAAATACCGCGAGAAACAGAGGGCTTAAGATCCATTGATATTTCATGTTCAATCATTCCAGTGACTATTATTGGTAGCTATCAAACCTTAGTTTCTGGTCTGCAACAATAGGCATAATTGACGGAGTTGATAACTTGCAGTAGAGATCGTTAACTTAGTGATTGTGTCAGACAAAATGTCGCAGACTAGCTTATTGTTCGATTAATTGGCTATCGTTCTCACTGGGAGCGCCAACAGCTTCTATTTATAACAATGACAGCATTTTGGGTAATGAAAGTAAGAGTGGCAGTGTGCTAAAAAAGTAGCATCATTTCATCATGGCTATTACTTCATAAGGGCCTTGGTGCCGATAATTTTAAAAGCGGGGACGCCTCTGACCAAGGTTTCTCTAGCAAAGAGCTGTTGGCAATCAGGGCAAATGCAGGGGACTTGGGTATAGTCTTCGACGATGCGTTCTTTAAAGCATTTAACTAGTGCTCCCTTTCCACCTTTACGGTATTTAAATAGCTTAGCTTTACACTGACCACAGAGGATGTCGACAGTTCTACTAGGCCCTTTTTTATTAGGTTTTGCCATAATGATGGTTTGCTCTTAATGACTATGGTTTAACGGCTTATTGCTTAATGACTGAGATCTCAATGACTGAGCGCTTAATAGCACAGTGGCATCAAAAAGGATTTCTAACATCTACGTAACTTAGATATAGTAACGTAAGTTAAAAGGATATTGGCGTTACTCTATGATTAAAATAATAAAAATTACAATTATCGGATTACTTACCTCGTTATTTTTGGCAATGGTCGCTATCTATGTCAGTTTACACCTTAGTTTGCCTAAACTTTCCGGTGAACTAAAGACCCATCAGATCGCTGCGCCAGTGGCAATCGAGCGAGATCGTTTAGGCACGGCGGTGATCAGTGGTAAAAACCGCCAAGATGTGGCCTTTGCGCTGGGTTTTACCCATGGGCAAGACCGCTTTTTTCAGATGGATCTGCTGCGGCGTAATTCGGCTGGCGAGCTAGCTGAGATCTTCGGCCCAGCAGCACTAAAACTTGATAAGCGTCATCGTTTTCATCAGCTACGAAAAAGGGCTGAGCAGATTTTTGCTCAATTGCCGACGGCTCAACAGCAGTTACTTGCCCGTTACAGCGATGGCGTAAACCTGGCAATTGCAGAGCAGAGTTTAAAATCTTTTGAATATATCTTAACTGGGGCGTCACCTAAACCGTGGCAACCAGCCGATAGTTTGCTTGTTATTTACAGCATGTATTTAGATCTTCAAGGCAACACTATTCATCGAGATATGACGCTGACTATGGTCGAGCGTCTATTTGGTCAGCCGATGCGGCAGTTTATTACTCAGACCTCCAATTATCAGGCCGCGTTGGATAACAGTCTATTTCCATCGGACCCGCCGCTTATCCCTTTGATAGAACCGAGCATGCTCGCTAATAGATTTGATGTTGAGATTGCTGAGCTTGAAGAGGTGGGTAGTAATAACTGGGCGGTCACAGGCGCACATACAGAGTCTGGTCGCGCCATGTTATCGGATGATATGCATCTCTCATTTGCCGTACCGATTATTTGGTATCGGGCGCAGCTCAATTACCCAGATGCCGCAGGCCAAAATGTACAAGTGACAGGCGTGTCATTGCCGGGAGCCCCTGCGATTGTGGTGGGTACAAATGGTAAAGTTGCCTGGGGCTTTACCAACGCGTATATCGACACGGCCGATTGGATAGCTATCGATAATAGTGAGTCGCTAACGGTAGAACATGAAGCGGTTCGTCTGCCCGATTCCGTTGTGGATTATCCGATCTCAATATCACGTTTTGGTCCGGTTAAGACTTATGGCGATCAGCAATATGCACTCTCTTGGGTAGCGCACCAAAATTATGCCGTCGACATGGAGCTTATGGGATTAGAGACGGCTAGCAGCGTAGATCAAGGACTTGAGCTGGCTAAAACATTTGGCGTTCCCGTACAAAATTTATTGCTTGTCGATAACCAAGGCAATGCTGGCTGGCAACCAGCTGGAGCGATACCCGCCAGAACCAATCCTGCAGATGTAGCGCAACCTTCGGCCGAGGTGCAAGGGGTTAATTGGCGTAAGGATGAATCCCAATTTCCCAAGGTATATAACCCAGACAATGGCCTGCTGTGGAGCGCAAACGCAAGGGTAATGTCAACAACCGATGCTTTGCGTTTTGGTGATGGTGGCTATGCGCTTGGCGCCCGAAGTGCTCAGATCCGCGACCGATTACAACAACAGAAACAGTTTAACGAGGCTGATTTTTATCGAATTCAGCTAGATAATCAGGCGCGTTTTTACCATCCGTGGCAGGAGTATCTTGTTAATGCGTTAATGTCTCAACCTCAACGATTTGCAAAGGATATTCAGTATCTTAGACAGTGGAAAGAGTGTGCCTGTAGTGATTCAATTGGCTTCACCTTGGTTAAATCCTTCAGAAATCGGCTTATCGATGCTGCATTTTCACCAGTTGAAAGCGCGCTTCAACAACATGAACTTAGCTTGTCGGTATTAAAGCGTTATCTTGAACCTGCAATATGGCAGCTGTTAAACGAGCAACCTCAAAGCTGGTTAGGGCCTGAATATGCCTCTTGGGATGAACTTGTAATAGCAACTTATGTTAATTCAACCAATGCCTTATTAGCTAAATATAGCGACGCCGATAATTATCAAGATCTGGCGTGGGGTAAGGTGAATACCTTGCATATTCAGCACCCGTTTAGTAAGCAGATGCCGCTGTTGAGCCGTTGGCTAGATATGCCTAAGGTGGTAGGCTTTGGCGATACTTTTATGCCTGCGGTGCAGCGCCCTAATTTTGGTGCATCACAGCGCTTTATTGTGCAGCCAGGGCTTGAGTCGCACGCTATTTTAACCATACCCGGCGGGCAGTCGGGGCATCCGCTATCGCCTTATTACCGCGCCGGCTTCGATGAGTATACAGAGCAGGCCGCCACGCCGTTATTACCTGGAGCGATTCAGGCGCGTTTAGTGCTGCAACCCGCAAACTGACCAAGATACAGAGTGCTAGATAATAAAAAACCAGCTTAAGCTGGTTTTTGACTATCTATCGAACTCGCGGCTTGAACTCTAGTAGCTAGAGTTTGAAGCTAGAGTTTGAATTTAGCTCTTAGGCCATGCGCTCAACGGGTTTCCAGCGCAGTAGTTCACTAGGTAGTTTTATGCCTTGGGCGGTGATGCTGTTAATGCGATTGAGGTAAGCCGCGCCGTACATCAAGTGTTTCGCCAAATCCACCGCATTACGATTTTGGTAGTCATCTAAATAACTGCCTTTGGCCCACTGGTTAAAGGCGCCAAGTGCAGGACCTGCCCAAATTTGGTAATCCATCTCACGGCCAACTTCACCTGAGTTTGACCAGCGGCTCGACAGTCCTAAATACCAGCGGAAAATCAGTGCCATCTTACGTTTTGGGTTACCTTCGGCGCGTTCTATCTGCTTAGGATCGCGCTCATTAAAGTGGGCGACGGTGCCCGCCCAAATATCATCGAGACTTGAGCGAAACACCTGCTTCTCAAGCTTTTCACGCTCATCGGCGGGGATGGACTCAATGGCGTCATAACGGCTGTAGATCTCATACAGCTTGTTAGCGCGCATCGGAAATAGGGTGCCACGTTTAACCACCTGAAGCTTAACGCCCATCTCAAACATATCGGCGGCAGGCGCCATGGTGACATCGGCCATTTCTGTGGTCGCCAGCAGCTTGCGGGTATGCTCACTGGCGCCCGCTTCGATGCAGGCTTGGTTGATTGAGCCTGTCACGATATAAGCGGCGCCCATGTTAAAGGTCGCCAATGCCGCATCAGGGGTGCCCACTCCACCGCCACAACCCACGCGAAGTGGCGTTGGGTATTGGTACTTGGCTTGGATCTCCTCTTTTAGCGCTAGAATGGTGGGGAGCAGCGTAACCAAAGGACGGTTATCGGTATGGCCGCCAGAATCGGCTTCGGCAGTAATATCGTCAGCCATGGGGATCTGTTGGGCCATCTCCATCTGATCGACACTGATCAAACCCTCATCCACGAGTTTTTGTAGCATCTTCACGGGCGCAGGCATCATGAACTTTTCTGCCACTTCGGTGCGGCTCACTTTAGCGATCACCTTGTTGCCGATAACGATGTTGCCATGAGCGTCACGACTCAGACCTGCTGCGCGGTAGTAAACAATCTGTGGTGTGAGGCCTAAGAAAGCCGATGCTTCAACAGTGCGTACCTTATGCTTAAGAAACAGCTCGACGCTGCCACGCTCTAGGGCGGGTTCGCTTGGGCTATGAATAAGGTTAAACATGTAAGGGCCATTGGGCAGCGCGGCTTGAATGCGGTTAATGGCGGCCTCAACGCGGCTGGGTATGAGCCCTGCTGCGCCAAATGAGCACAGAATGCCCGCTTTACCTAAGGCGATAACCAGCTCTTCTGAGGAGATGCCGTTGGCCATCGCGCCAGCATAGTAAGCATATTTTACGCCGTGAACGCGGCGAAAATTACTGTCGCCAAGGCTTTCGGTGCCCAGTGCTGGGGTGAAAGCGCTCACTGGATGGCCTTGAGTGTTGTTAGTCGTCATTAGGCTGGCTTGTGTCGCGATGCCCACCCCTTTGTCGCTGTCATTGATGACATAACAGGCGCGGCTGAAATCTTTCAGCTGCGCGGCCATGGTTGTCGTATCAAAACGGATGTCGGCATCACTGACTTGCCAAGGCCATGGCGATAATTTGTCGCTGGTTGTGGTGGGATTCATTTAAATAAGACCCTTATCATTTTTTATGCTTTATTCGATTGTCTAACTTGAGGTATTGGCGGGTGGCCAAATACCTCAAGTGATCTATTTTTTACAAGGCTTCTTCGATACAGATAGCAATGTCGGTGACTTCGTAGATACGCAGCCCGTCTTTACTCAGGCTTGCGTTACCCGTGATCACCTTCTTGCCACCTTTATCTTTTATCGAGGTAATACTGACATCCATCGACATCTGCTTATTGAGTGGGTTGATCTGACCGCGATATTTCCACTTAATGTTTGACAAAATCTGGCCAAACTTAGGGTTTTTAAATCCAGCGCCCAAATCTTTACTGATGGCGTAAGTTTGCATGGTTTCGATAATGGCTTCAACGCCTAACGAACCTGGCATCACAGGATCTTGGTGGAAATGGAACTGGAAGAACCAGTCGCTAGGATCGATAGTGCGCTCAGCATAGAGATAGCCTAAGCCTTCGGTGCCGCCGTTATCGACAATCTCGACGCTATCGATAAAGTTGAGTTGTCCGCCAGCAAGGCGATAGTGAGGCTGATTGGCCGGCGCATTAAAGTGGCGCCCAGCTTTATCTAACAAATTCACTTTGGTGTCGGCACTAATGCCTTTGGCCACATGCCAAGGCTGAGTCACTTTGCCATTGTCTAAGCCCAGCTGGTCTTTAAGCGCATCGCCTTTGAAGTAGCCAAATACTGCGGTGCCGCGATAGAAGGGCTCACCGTCGGTGCTCAGCTCAAAACTAAAGCTTTGAATGATGTTGGTGCCAGCCATCACCGTCGACAACAGACGCGAGTCGTTGACAATGGTTTTACCGCGTAGGTCGACATCGCGCAGCAGTTCGCCACTACCATCTAGGTTGCGGAAAAACAGCTCAAGCCCCGGAAAGCCTAATGTGGTGCCCATGTAACCAGAGATGAAGCCATTAGGCTGCAAAGAGATCTCCATCAGCACCGAATAAGGCATGACAGCATGGTGGCTATTCTTATCGAAATACCACGCATCCGTTGGCACTTCATATTCGGCAATACAGCTTGACGGCTTTTTAAATTCCCCACGTTTACCGTTAACTTCTACTACGCGGGTGGTTAACTGCAGATCGCCGCACGGGGTACGTGGCGGGATCATTCCGCGATAAATTGAAAACTCAGAGCCAAAGCAGTTTTCAATATTGCCTGTGGCAAATTCAAATAGGTGGTACGGCGTAAACGGGACTGTGTCAGGCACGCGATTGGGATAATCAGGTGTGAGTGGTGCCTCTACATGTGACAGCGGGATCACGCCTTTGTTAGGCGCGGCGCTCAAATCAGGCACTTGTGCCATCAAGGGGGCGTTAATGGACGCACCTTGATAGCCCTTTTTAGCACTTGCTGAGTCAACCAGCACGGCATTGCTAAGCGTCAATGGGGCGTTATAGCGGGTGCACTCATCTTCCTCTTTGATCATCACGCCAAGATTTTGGAAATCCACCACCACTTTGCCATTAAGCAATATGTCGATGTTGGCTTTGGCATAAGGGCGCGGGCTGAAACCAATTTCGGTCACTTCCATACGGTAGGTGAGCTGGGCCGACTGCGGAATAACCTGACCACGGCAACGTACCTTTTGTGAGGCATTTTCAAGTGGTTGGAAACGACCATTTTTCGTCTGGGTGTGCATGCCTAAGTGCAGCATATAGAACTGCAGTAACTGGCCACAGCCTTCGGCCATCAAAGAGCCTGCCATCACTTGATCATCTTTAAAATGACAAGGGAAGTACCAATGATTAGGTTCAAGTTGCTTATGACCTTCAATCAACCCGAGCCCCCATGCGCCGCCCGTTCTGTCGACCTTACTGACTTGCTCGATCATCAAGAACTTCTCAGAGGCAAAACACAGTGACGGTTGAGGATGACCTGTGTGTGACGGGCCGAAGCAGCCTGCAATGTCGGCCGATAATAGCTTATGGATCGCGCCGTAATCGAACTGAGTTTGAGGGCAATCCAGTAACGGATTAAAGCGCTGCTTGATAGCGTTGTTGCGGGCTTTGATCTCATCTTCAGTGCGGATGACGCCTTTGCCGTCTGCCAGCTCTGCATCGGTAAAGAAACCCGCACAACCCCCGTCCATCTTGAGGATCATGGTATCGCCAACGAAACATTCATAAGAGAAGAAGAACAACAGGGTATCGCCGTTACGGGCGTAGTGGTTGATCTTAATATCGTATCTTAATGTGTCACCGCCCCGAGGCAGATCGCCTAAGAAGGTGAGCGTACAGTCGAGTAGGCGGTAGACGCGCTCGCCTTTGTTTTCAAAATCAATGCCTAAGTAGCTTATCAACATTAAGTCGCATTGACCCGATTCAACCGCAACCGCCCAAGGAATTTGGCCATCGACTAAGTAAGGGGCATCCTCTGGGATGTCATACTCAGTGGTCATTGAACTTGGCTTGTATTCATTAATGTTGGCGTCGAGTTTCGTCACCCGCGACACCAACAGATAGTCGGTGGTCGGTAGGCGAACGCGGCGCGAATAGTTATCGATAGGGGCATATTCTGGGCCAAATACTTTGGCAATATCGCCTTCGGCATACTCGACTAAATCATGGTAATCCCAGATGCATGGCTTGTGTGCTGGCACAGGGGCGCGGTAAGGCTCGACTTGGTCATGCTGTGGCTTAAGGGGTGCCTGAGTCATAGTTTGAGGCGTCGCTGCCAGCACTTGAGACGGCTCTTGAGTCCGAGCTTGCGACTGAGTCGGCGCTGTACCTATGGCTTGAGCAAGCTGCTGCTTGAGCAGTTGATCAGCCACTTTTAGGCCGGTTTCACGGCTCTTAAGGAAGGCAAGATGGGCCTGCTGCGCGAGCTGTTGGTTATGCTGAAATGCCGCTAACTCCCCTTGGGGCAGGTTTAAGTGGCTCGCATCAAATGCGCTGGGTGTTTTGCTTGTCATTATGTTCTGTGTACCTATTGCTGCTGCAATCTGGGCCGATGATGGCGCTGTGGTAGAAGAGGGTTTATTCGCTGACGGTTCACCATGTGGCAGTGGATAGCTGATCAGCGCAGGAGCACTTTCGCTTACCGGCGCGCCATGCGCTGCGGCCACTTTGGCTTTAATGGTCTCAAGCGCTGGCAGTGGCGCGTCGACAATATGAGCATAGATATCACGGCCACCTAAACGGACCTCTTTCACTAAGCTGCGCTCAGTGTGGGTGCCTAAAGTGTGGGCCAAGCGTTGAGTCAGGGCACTGCGCTGGGCAGCACTTTGACTGAGATGGGTGAGGGCGCACTGATTTTCGCTGACGTTGGCTATCACAGCATGTTGGCTTGCGCCTTGCGCACTTTGTTGATTGCTTTGTTGGCTGCATTGTTGATTGAGGCGCAACAGTCCATAGATAAGGCTGGTCATGCCTGCAGCGGCAAAGCTGTGTCCAAGTTGCTGCTGACCCTGCTCAAAACGCGCATGGGTTAAGGGTAAAGCCTGTTGCAACTGGCTTGACGTCAGTGCGCTGCCTGGCGCTATGCTCTGCTCGACTAAGCTTATCTGCTCGCCATGAGTCCCAGTGAGCGTGAGTAGCTCATCAATAATACGGCTAACCGTGCTGGTAGCGCCAAAGTTTAAACTCTCAATGGTGGCATAACTCTGTCTAGCTTGGGCTTGACGGGCTTGGCTTTGGTCGACTTGATTAAGCGGTTCGAGTACTAAAGCACCCGCGCCTTCAGCCAGTCTCCAACCTGCTTCGTTTGATGTAGCAGCCATTGGCGCTATGGCATTTTTAAGCATCACCTGCTCAATGCTGCCAGACAAGTCGACCGCGGCAATCACCACGGCATCGAGCTGTTCTTGCACCATCATATTTTCGGCCACATCGAGTGCGCGGCTCACCGATTGCTCACCGGCTGAGATGGTGAAGGCTGGGCCGTTAAAGTCCCACAGGGAAGCGATACGCGACGCCATGATGTTGCCAATAAAGCTGGTGTACTGGTTGAGCTTGGCGGCATCGAGGACGCTATCCATGGCGATGGTTTCAAGGGCTTGATATTCACTGTCTGTGAGTGTCACGCCCATGGTATCTAGGCTCTGTTTCAATTGAGTATGCAGATTGACGCGGCCGCGGAACTGGTGCAGTTCGAGCTCTGTCTCCATCGCCACTAACACCGCCACTTTTTGACCGGGTTTTAGCTTGGCGTCGCGAATGGCTTCATCGGTCACTTTCATCAACATCAGTTGCTGACAAATTAAGCGATCATCTTCATTCGGCGGCAGTTTAAAGCGTAAAAAGTCCAGCTCAAAACTGTCGACATAAGCCCCTTGTGGTACTCCATGTAACCCAAGCTTAGCCAGTTGCTCGGGGTGTTTATCTAACCCCTTCCAGCGCTTGGTGGGGAGCTCGATAAAGGCGTTTTTACCTTGGGTAACAAAGTCATTAAGTGCATTGATGGTGCTTAATGGGCCAAAGTGAGCGGCGATACCGCTGATGGCAAATTGGGGGCTGGAGCCATTGCTACAGATCTGTGTTTGACTTGGGGTTATGTCTGCAGCCTGAGTTGCCGCTTGAGGCGAAGGCACGTAAGGAGAAGGCTCGTAAGACTCTAATAACAGGTGAGCATTACAACCACCAAAACCAAATACCGACACGCCAGCAAGGCGGGTTTGATTATTGGCTTTTACCGGCCAAGGGGTGACTTGATTTGGCAAAGTATGAGAGCCAAACAGACCATTTGGCGAGCCGATTGCCTCACTGATATTGATACTGGGTGGCAATACACCTTGGCGCATGGCAAAGATCATCTTCATGATCCCAGGCATGCCAGCAGCCGTGAGTAGGTGGCCTAAGTTAGATTTTGCCGAGCCAATCATAGGTACGGCCGAGCCGTTAAGCCTTGGGGCAAAAAACTGCTCCATCGAGGCGAGTTCAACCTTATCGCCTAGTGGTGTGCCGGTGGCATGACATTCGATGACTTCGATGTTTTCTGGCTCAATATCGCTGTCACGATAGGCGCGTTCAAAGGCCTTAACTTGCCCTTTGCTGTTGGGGCTTAATACAAACTGGCCTTTACCATCGTTAGACAGGCCAATGCCGCTAACCACGGCGTAAATTTTGTCGCCATCGCGCTCGGCATCGTCGAGTCGTTTGAGCGCGAGTACGCCAGCACCTTCACCGGCGAACAAGCCTTTACTGTTTTTATCAAAGGGGGCTGAAAACCCATGATCTGGGTAGGCATGGAAAATGGAGAAGCCCATATTGATAAAGAAAGGATCGGCGCCCGATACGGCGCCTGCCAGCATTAAATCGGCTTTGCCCGTGGCTAAGTAATCACAGGCCAATTTTAGCGAGTAGACTGAGCTGGCGCAGGCCGCATCTAGGCTTAGTTGCACGCGACCGAGCCCCAGCGCATCGGCCACAACCTTTGAGGCGTTGTGGGCAATAGCGCCGTTGGCACAATCGATTGATGGTGAGTGCTGGGTTTGTCCGTTAAAGGGCTGCAAGCGAAAATCGCGGCTATCCAACTTGGTTTGCAGCGCCTTTTCGACCACATTGTGGTACAGCGGTAGAAACAGTTCGTTCGATTTGGCGGTGGGGAAGGAGAGCGTCCCCATGATAATGCCTGTACGCGAAAGAATAGCCGAGTCTAACGCTACGCCAGCATCGAGCAGCGCTTTGCGGCTGGTATCGAGTGCCCATTTGAAACTATCGTCTAAGCCATTTAGTTGTTCGCTAGGCAGTTGGTAGCCTGTGGTATCGAAGCTAAAGTCTTCGATATAGCCGCCTTTATCGCAATAAAATCGGTCAGATTGCCCCTGAACGCCTTGGTAGTCAGCGCTGTTAGCGCCCAGTTTCTCATTGCTGAGAATGGTTCTTGAGTCGCGTTTATCGAGCAAGTTTTGCCAAAATTGATCTGGCGTTTTGGCATCGGGATACAGTGTGGCCAGTCCGACGATAGCGATCTTAGTCGCTCTTTTAGGTGTTGGCGCAGACATTTGAGAAGGCACTTCGTTTGAAGGCATTAAGCTTCCCCTCTTGATAAGGTATTGGCGTCATCAGTGCTGTTTAGCTGCTGATGCAGTGCTAATTGACGCTTGAGTCCCAGTTGCAGCACCGTTAGGCTGACGGGGACACGATGGCTGATCAACTGTCCGATCGCCTTAAGCAGAGTCGCGATATCGCTACTCCCTTTGGCGTTTAGCGGTACGGTGCAGCATTGAGATGTATGGTTTGCCGATGGGGATAACAGATTATCGAGCCGTTGCTCTCTATCGCTGTTTTTCAATATTTTGTCGATAAGCGTGCAGTTTTGCCGATCGGCACCGATCTCGACAAAGAGCCTTGCGCCTTGGCGCGTAGCGCTCTGGACGAGGGCGGTAAAATCTAAGCTATGGCAGAAGGTATCGGCAATCGATGTCGCAATAAGCTTTGGACTCAACTGCCCCTGCTGATCGCCAACGCCTCTGTCTATCCCTTTGCCAGTATCGGCGGCGCTGATAAATGTCACCGGGTGATTAACCGCTTCAGCCATGATATTTTGCTCATAAAAAGCGATCACATTGTCATGCTGACTGAGCGCAGGTGAAGTGTGCATCGCAGTGACACGATTGGCAGCAATGCCGCGTTTACCTAGCTCCTTAAGCAGCTCTTGGCAGCTATGCTGACAGCCCGCAATCACGCAGGTATCACCTTGGGTAATGGCCAAGTAAACCCTAGGGTAACGGTCGAGCAGAGTGGTTATTGGCTCAGGCGCACTGCGCACCACAAAGCTGTTCCACTCAATCGGCTCATCAAGGGTAAGTTGCCATGCTTGACGCACCGCGGTGAGATCACCCGATATTACTGAGGTAAATAGCGGATCGCTTTTGGTTTTATCGATCAATAGATGAGGCTGTTGCCATACATCGAGGCTAGCCCACATGGAGGCTTCTCCCATGGAGTAACCTAGGGCATATTGTGGCTTAACATCAAACTCATCCATCAATAGTTTGCTCAGCAGATAACTCGCCCCTACGCCAGCAATCGCCATATCGCCCAGTGACATCTGCTCCGTCACCTGTTTGTCGCTATGATAGATCGCATCAGCCTGCAGCATGGCTTTGAGATCGCCTTGCTGCTCCAAGCGGGCAAATAGCGCAGGGAAATAGTGATGCAGTTCGCTGAGCATGTCGTGATAGACAGTGCCAACACCGGGATAAACAAAGGCCAGATGCGATTGTCCAAGGGGCGCCGCAGTAAAATAGCTGCCGGCTGGGGTTTTATATTGCCCCTTTTCTTTAAACACACGGCTGAGCGCATCACTCATCGAGGCTATCTCTTGTGCTAGCGATTCGATGTTGCTTGCTTGCAGTGTCAGCGCAAAACGTGGGCTGGTGCTTAGCTCAAACTGATGTAAATTTTGCTGCATTAACGCCAGCAAAGCTGAGCTCATTTTTGAGTCATCAGCCATCATCTTAATGCTATCTAGTTTAGCCGCTAGCGCCCATAAGCCTTGGTTTAACTCAGCTTCACTGGTGCCAGAAATTATGAAGAATAAGCGATCAGCATTCAGCAAGGATCTTGCCTTTAAGCGCCCAGTACCTTGGGTGAGTACCATGGTGACATGGCTCATTGGCTCATTTTCAGGTTTAAGCTGCAAATTTAATGTGGCAACCCGTGCTTGATAACGCTCAGTAAACCAGTAATGGCGGGAGTTATCGTCACGGGTGATGGTGCGCTGGGCAATATCGTTAATCAGTTGGCAAAGTGCGTCAAATGCCACTTGGCTGTTATCGAGCTGCCGATGCCTTTGCTCACTATCAATAACGAGGCTACGCTGACAGTTAACCTTTGCCAAATCGCGCTTTGCTTGCCCTAGGGCTTTAACCGATGCGCCTTGAGCCGTTTGGTCGTATTGCATCCCTGCGAGGTACGCGTGCGGATGCAACTTACGCTGGGCGGCCATGAGCGCGGGCATTAATAACAAGGTGCTTTGTTTCGATTCAATGGTGACGACTTCGCCTGCGGCCACAAGATTGAGTGCCATCTCAAGATCTGTTGTGAACTGGGCTAGTTCAATCACTAGTGGTGAGTCATTAGCTAACTCATCACTTAGCCCATTGAGCGATGCATCACCTTTATTAAGCACGAGCGCGGCGACGCGCAGTGGCGTCGCCTCATCTTGGTTTAGCTCACTATCACTTTGGGTTACGCTCCCATTATTGAGTGCGCCATTATCGAGTGCCACTATGCATGATCCTCTTTAATGTGTTGGTCGTTAACAAATGCACTATTTAGGTTTTTACTAATGGTCACTTTGGCTGATGTCATCGCGCAGCTGAATTCACCATTTTGATGATATAGGGCGACATTGGCGACGAGCTGTCGACCACTGGTTTTTACAACTGTTAGTTCGATATAACCCTGCTCGCCAAAGCCCATAGGTTGCACACTGACGAACTCGCCAATGGTCGAGGGTAGGCTGGCCGCGCCATAGGTTAACCTTGCCCACACTAGCATCGCTTGCAGTAACAGATCTTCCGCAAATGGCTGACATCCTTTAGCGACCAAACTTGGGGCGAAATCACCACAATCTTGTTGGTCGACAGTAGGTAGCTTGCAGCTCACCACTAAGCCTTGCTCACTAAAGCGCAGTACCTTATCTAAGCCTTGTAAACGCGGGCCATGAAATAGGGTACCGTCGGTGTAAAGCGCAGCTTTGTCGGTCACTGGCGTGACTAGGCTAAGTTCATCAAACTGCTTAGTGCTATGTTGCATGTCGCCTATTTTTACCAAGCGTGCTTGGTACTGAGGCCGCCCTTCACAGCTGATCAACGCCTTAATGCCTTTGAGTGCACCCGCTTCATATTGCGGGGTTAAGCTCATCACTAAGGTTTGACTATCACTTGAATCGAACACTATGCCTTTGAGCAACTTATAGTCTTGCACCATGAGCGTTAGCCCATACTGTTCAAGCGCCGCTTCGCGCATCCATTGGATAGCGCAAACGGTAGGCAATACGGGATTGCCACCAATGCGGTGATCTTGAACAAAGGTCAATGCATCAGGTTTTAGCACTCGCTTAAGTGTCACTTCAGTCAATGTTGTGACGTCACGCTGCGGGCGCTGTGCAGGTTGCACCTCACCCGCATTAGGCTTTTTTACCGTCGCTTCCTTAGCGGTTGTGTCACTTTTGCTGTTGCCCTGCATATCGGTGCCAACGAGCAGTTGTACGCCACTCTCTGTGAGTAGTTGGGTCGCAAATAGCTCAGCGCCTGCTTGCAGTGGGATCACATACACGCCTCGGTCAGTAAACATCTTTTTCAGCGCTGGGTTAACCATACCGCCGTCCCAAGGTCCCCAGTTAAAGCTCATCACTTTAGCGTTAGGGTGCTTAGCTGAGAGCTGCAGTGCCGCTTTGTTCAAAATGTCGTTCGACATGGCGTAGTCGCTTTGGCCGGTATTGCCATAGAAACCCGCTGCCGATGAGAACATGGCAACCAGTTTTAACTGGCTGGTATCGATGACAGAAAGTAGCGCCTTAAGGCCGTTGACCTTGGTGCCATAAACCCGTGCCAGTTCATCTAAGGTTTTGTCTTGAATATGTTTGTCAGCCAAAACGCCAGCGCCATGGATAAGACCTGTGATTGGCGTTATTTGGGTAATGGCGCTCAGCGCACCATTTACCGAATCAGCATTGCTAACATCCATACAGATGTATTCGGCGCTAGCGCCTACTGCGTTAAACGCATCCAGTGCCGCATTGATCTCTAGGCTGCTCTGCACTGGCCACACGAGTGCATCCACTTGTTTAGGCGTTGGTTTCTCACCCGAGGCAATGATGTGGGCAATGGCCGCTGACTTGAGCTCGCTTGCAGCTTTACCTTGCGCCCAGCTTGGCAGGTTATTGAGGCTCACATGTTGGCTACGACCGGCTAAGATAAAGTGTGACTGACAACGCTTAGCTAGGGCTAGGGCACACTCAAAGGTCACGCCTTTTGCTCCCCCGGTCACCAGTATTTTATCTGCGCTGTTTAGGTCGCTTTTCGCTGTTTTTACGTTCGCATCGCCTGCAATTAAGGCTGTGCGCTGCACGTTACCTTGATCATTCAGGCTTAAACCCACTTCGCTGCGCGTGGCATTGCTATCAAATAATTCGTTAGCGATGGCATCACTTAAACGACTGGCATCCAGCGTCGGTGCGATATCTAATGCACGGCAAAATACGCTTGGCCACTCGTGGCTTAAGGTCTTAGTGAGCCCAGCCAGTGCTGCTTGGTTAAGCTCTGCGGTTTTTAGCTGCTCAGCGTCTAAATAACCGAAGCCACCGTCGATGCGACTCACTGTGATGAACGCACGTCGCGCGCCTGTGTCCTGGGTTAATTTTGGTTGCAACAGTTTGGCCCACAGGAAGGCTTGGCTCAAGTGATTGAAACTGTCGTCGCTAAGTTGCACGCCGTTATTATTCGCTACTTGCGCCTGTTGCGGCTGCAAGTGAATAAAGCCACCGATAACGCCTAGCTGCTGTTCAATCTGCTTGATCACGGCTGCGATGCCAGTTTCATCGGCACTGTTAGCTTGAAAGCTTTTGATATCACTGTTTAGCGGTGACTGTGGTTGACCTTTTGGTAAACGCACAACGGCAACTCGTAAGCCCTGTTTAACCAGTTTCTCGGCGAGTACACCCGCATTGTGACCATCATCCTTGAGCACAATGTTGGTGTTAGCGGCGAAACAGTTATTAACTAACTCCGCCGCATCAAGCTTTTTTAGCGCTACCTCGCTATGAGGTGGCAGTTCAACACTGGGCTCACTTGAGATCGCAGCAGGCTTGTCATTTAAGGGCTCTGACATTACAGGCGCAGCGGCTGACGATGCAGCGCCGAGTTTGCTGTTCATAGAGCCTTCAGCGGGTAGTTTGCTGTTCATATAGTTAACGATTTCACCTAAGGTGCGACACTCGGCCAAGTCTTCAGGATTTAGCTCTGGCAAACCCGGTAGCTCATCTTGCACTGTGCCTAAAATTTCCACGCGCTTGATAGAGTCGATGCCTAAGTCGGCTTCCATATCCATCTCGAGGGCGAGCATCTCTGTTGGGTAACCGGTTTTCTCGGCGACCACGTTCATCATGGTGCTCTGCACTTGCGCGTTAGTCAGGCCGCTTTGAGTAGCTGGCTCGACATTTACCTGTGCGTTTACTGCAACTGGCGCCGTGGCAACCGCTGGTAGCTTACTGTTCATGTAGCTAACAATTTCACCTAAGGTGCGACACTCGGCTAAGTCTTCAGGATTTAGCTCTGGCAAACCCGGTAGCTCATCTTGCACTGTGCCTAAAATTTCCACGCGCTTGATAGAGTCGATGCCTAAGTCGGCTTCCATATCCATGCTCAGTTCAAGCATCTCAGTGGGGTAACCGGTTTTTTCGGCCACCACACTCATCATGGTGCTCTGCACTTGCGCGTTAGTCAGGCCGCTTTGAGTCGCTGTATTAGCGACTGGTGCGTTTGCGGCCACTGGCGCAGTGGCAACCACTGGCAGTTTGCTGTTCATGTAGCTAACAATTTCACCTAAGGTGCGACACTCGGCTAAGTCTTCAGGATTTAGCTCTGGCAAACCTGGTAGCTCATCTTGCACTGTGCCTAAAATTTCCACGCGCTTGATAGAGTCGATGCCTAAGTCGGCTTCCATATCCATCTCAAGTTCAAGCATCTCAGTTGGGTAACCGGTTTTCTCGGCCACCACACTCATCATGGTGCTCTGCACTTGCGCGTTAGTCAGACCGCTTTGAACAGGCGCAGCAGTCGTGGCAGGAGTGAGGGCAGCTGGCGCATTTGCAGCAACGGGCGCAGCGGCTGTCGCTGGTAACTTGCTGTTCATGTAAGCAACGATTTCACCTAAGGTGCGACACTCGGCTAAGTCTTCTGGGCTGAGCTCTGGTAAACCTGGTAGCTCATCTTGCACTGTGCCTAAAATTTCGACGCGCTTGATAGAGTCGATGCCTAAGTCGGCTTCCATATCCATCTCAAGCTCAAGCATCTCAGTTGGGTAACCGGTTTTCTCGGCTACCACGTTCATCATGGTGCTATGCACTTGCTCGTTAGTTAGACCGCTTGGAGCCGACGCGCTTGTTGTAACGGGTGCACTGCCAACGGCTGGCAGTTTACTGTTCATGTAAGCAACGATTTCACCTAAGGTGCGACACTCAGCTAAGTCTTCTGGGCTGAGCTCTGGCAAACCTGGTAGCTCATCTTGCACTGTGCCTAAAATTTCAACGCGCTTGATAGAGTCGATGCCTAAGTCGGCTTCCATATCCATCTCAAGTTCAAGCATCTCGGTTGGGTAACCGGTTTTTTCAGCCACTACCGACATCATGGTCGCTTGCACTTTATCAGCAGAAAGCGCGTTGCTTGGCGCTGGTTCAACGACTGGGCTTGCAACAACTGGCGTTATAACGGCTGGTGCAGTAACTGCCACGACAGGCGCTACAGCTTTTGGTGCTACCGCAGGGGCAACGGTAGGTGCAGCCTTTGTCATTGAGGTTGCCGCAGTGCTAGCCAATGGTGCAGCGGTAACGACTGGGGCTGACTGGGTTGGCGCTGCTTGTACTGGCGCTGGCGGAGTTGTAGCGATTGCACCATGATTTAACAGTTCAAGCGCAGCAGTACTGCTTTGTGCTTGCAGTTCAAGGAACTGTGTATGGCTTTGCAGCGTTTGCGCCTGATGCTGGTGGAACTGCTCCATTGAGCGTTGCAGACTTTCTGGAATAGTCATTCCAGAGGCTGCCATCTGTGCTTGCGCGGTCATCAAGCTAGTGAAGGTTTCACCATATTGCTGAGGAATTGACAGGAACTGCTGATGCAATGCCGCCGCTTGGCTTTGGGCTGCAAAGAACTGGCTTAGGGCATCGTTGCTCACTGGCGTGGCCATGGTGGTAGCCATTTTGGGCGCAGCCGCTTGTGCTGGGGTATTGTTTACAGGCGAACGGTTTACCGCGCCGTTGTTTTCTACGACTTTTTCCACAACTTTCTCAACTTCCACAATCTTCTCTACTTCTACAATCTTCTCTACTTCTACAATTTTCTCGACTTCGACCACTTTCTCAACTTCAACTAATTTTTCAACTATTTGACTCGAGATCGCACCTGTCTGTAACGATTTGGCCATCTTAGCCTGAGTTGCTGGGCTAATATGATTGGTCGCTGTCAGCTTGATGTTCATTGCCGATGGCTGCTCTTCGGCCGCTATTGGCGCCGCATAAGGATCGAGGTTTTCTAATGCAATACCATTAACAGCTAGTTGAACTGCCGCTTGACGCAGTTGCAGATCGCTATTGCCTTTAGGATTTGGGTTGATGCTGACAGTGCACAGTTCGCTCATCTTGTCGCTAAGGGTGTTTTCAACCAATTTTTGTAAGATGTTTTTAGGACCGAACTCAACAAATACACGGGCACCCGCATCATACATGGCTTGCAACTGCTCGCTAAAACGAACCGATTGCAGCATATGTTGCTTAAACTCGCTCTTAATGGTCTTCGCGGCCGAGTTATACTGTTGGCCTGTGGCATTTGAGTAGATCGGGCGTTGTGGCTTAGTGAATTTCGCCGCATCGATAGCCTTAGCAAACGGAGCTTGAGCATGGCCAACCAATGGCGTATGGAACGCACCCGAAACCGGCAGTGAGATCGCTTTAAAGCCGATGTCACTTAAGGCTTTTGCTGCCTCTGAAGTTGCGGCGGTAGGGCCTGCAATCACTAGCTGAGTTGGCGCGTTGTAGTTTGCCACTTTTACGCCATCAAATTTGGCGATAGTTGATTCAAGTAATTCAAGATCACTGGCAGCTTTGGTGATAATGGCATACATTGCGCCGCTATCCACACCGTCATCAAGCTTAGTCGCCATGGCATCGCCGCGGGCAAAGGTGAGCTTGTAGTAATCGTCACTGCTGATAACCCCTGCGGCACAAAGCGCACTGAGTTCACCAAAGCTGTGGCCAGCGACCATGTCAGCTTCAAAACCTGCGGCGGTCAGTAACGCGTATTGGCCCATTGAGATGGCACCAATCGCACTTTGTGCGTTAGCTGTGTTGGTCAGTAGCGCGGCTTGGGCTTGTTGATCTGCACTGTTAAATACTGGGATTGGGTAAACCACCTGAGACAATGGTGTCTTGTTGTGGGCATCAAACACCTTGTCAGCGCGTACAAATTGCTGGCGTATCTCTGGGAAGTGGCAAGCGAGTTCACGGCCCATATTGAGGTACTGTGAGCCTTGCCCTGCAAAGAGGGCGGCCACTTTACCCTCTGTCATTGCTGCGGCGCGGTAATGAATACCACCTGGCAGTGACCAGTGAGCCTCGTCACTAGATTGCAGCTTGGTTAGCGCCTGATTTATCAGCTTAATGAGCTCGTCATTGCTGCTAGCGACCAAGCCTAGGCGCGGGGCATTAGCCTCAAGTTTTCGTAGACCATAACCGCTGGCGATGTCGGTTAGGCGAGTGCCATTGTTGGCGGCGCTGAGGGCGCTATTGAGGCTTGCGATTAACTCAGCGTTATTCGTGCCACTAAATAGCAGGCTTTGAGCAACGCTGCGCTGACGGTATTGGGTCAGCTGGCTATCGGTACGCGCATGTTCACTGTTGTACTCTTCCAATACAAAGTGGAAGTTAGTGCCGCCAAAACCAAATGAGCTGATCCCCGCGCGGCGCGGCGTGCCATCGGGACGAGGCAGCCAAGGGCGAGTTTCAGTGTTTAAGTAAAACGGTGAGTTTTCGATATCCAGTTTTGGATTTGGCTCGCTGACATTAATGGTAGCTGGCAACACCTTGTGGTGCAGCGCTAGTGCCGCCTTGATCAACCCTGCGGTTCCCGCGGTTGATTTGGTGTGACCGATTTGCGATTTTACCGAACCCAGCGCGATATGTTGTTTGCTGTCATTGTCCTCTGCAAATACTGAGCTTAAGCCCCTAAATTCGGCCGCATCACCGGCGGCTGTGCCCGTGCCGTGCGCTTCGATAAGCCCAAGAGTGTGGGGCGCAAAGCCTGCGTCATCATAGGCGCGTTTAAGTGCCTTAGCTTGACCTTCAGGGCGCGGTGCATAGATAGACTTAAATTTGCCGTCTGACGATGCACCTATGCCTTTGATCACTGAATAGATACGATCGCCGTCACGCTCCGCATCCTCAAGACGCTTAAGCGCTATCATGCCGATGCCTTCGCCAATCATCATCCCTTTAGAGTCGATATCAAAGGGCTGAATGGTTTCATTGGTGGTAAAGGCGGGGGTCTTTGAGAAGCTCATATACATCGAAGGAGAGTTGTCGGTACACACACCACCTGTGATCATCATCTCTGAGCGGCCTTCAACGAGCTCACTCAGCGCCATACGCATAGCGGCTAATGAACCAGCACACGCGGCGTCGACAACACAGTTCATACCACCTAGGTCGAAACGGTTGGCAATACGGCCTGCAATCACGTTACCTAAGGAACCAGGGAATGAGTTCTCTTCCCAGTGGATATACTGGTCTTGGAATTTCTTGATCAGCATTTCACTGTCTGCATCGCTGATACCGCTGTTTTTGAATACTTTTTTAAGTACAGGGTATTGCAAGCGTGCATTGAGACTTTGACTGATCTTTTGACCGCCGCCGACCCCAAGGGTGATCCCGATTTTGTCACGATCATAATCGGCTGGCAGATTGGCATCGGCTAAGACTTCTTTGGCGACGATGAGTGACAATAACTGCGAGGTATCGGTTAACTCGAGGATATTTGGCGGTAGGCCAAACTCCATTGGGTTGAAGTTGACTTCTGGCATAAAGCCGCCGCGCTTACAGTAACTTTTGTCGGGCGCACTCTTATTGGTGTCAAAGTAGTCTTCGCTGTTCCAATGGGTGTCTGGCACTTCCGTTATCGCATCAATTTTCTCACTGATTAAGTCCCAAAACTTGTTCAGGTAGCGAGAGTTGGCAAAGATGCTGGCCATGCCAACGATGGCAATTGGCATATCTTTCAGTCGCTTATTGAGGCGTGTGTCACGCTGCTCAGCGGCTTGTTCGGCTGTAGGTTTAGCGGTCTGGCTCATTATGAGTCTCCAGTAGATGCCTGAGTGTCAGGCGTCTTGTTGTGAATGTCAGCGTCTGTGTGTGTGCCATGAGTGAGCTTGGCACCAGGGAATCGCTGTAAAAATAGGTGATAGTTGCGTACTAATAACTTACGCAAATGAAACGGCCCATGTTGTAATACGTGGGCGATATAGCGTCTTGTGGCTTGGGTATTGCCATCTTGGTATATGTCTAAATAGATCCAGTCACTGTGAGGGTCGATACCCAGTAGCACAGAGCTAGGGGTGGAGTCGGTTAGTTGTGGCGGAATGGTCAATGATGCGACTTGTACCACAGTGTCGCCATCGGCCTTGGGCAGCGCCAAGGTATTGGCTAATGTTTCAGGGTTTAGCGTATAAGTGGCGATATTGCTCCCCTGAGCGATAGGCAACTGATTAAAGTAGCGCTCAGGCACGTTAGGGCTTTCAATATCGCTAACACGGGAAACACCATAACGCTTGAGGCAGCGAGCGAGCCCAGAGCGTGACACATTAGGGTTAATAAACTGCTGCGTCACCTCTAATAACCTGTCGAGCGGCATCTTTAATTGGTAGCGCAGCCCAACCACCACATACTCTTGCATGGGCGTTAAGGTGGTATTGAGATGATGGGGTGTATTAGGCGTGTTATTGACCGAATCACGTTTACGCCACTTGCGTACCGTGGCTTCGCTAATATTGAGCACTTTTGCCAGCTGACTTACTGGCAGATCAGAGCCTTGAATGAAGCGGCGCATCTCGGGCGTCGTCGTAGCATTTTTATGGCTTAACTCACTTAATCTGCTGGCCTCAAGGCGTACAGGGCGCGCTGGTAACCTTTCATCTATCACAAGCGGGTTTTCATCCTGAGGTTCAACCATAGGCTCAGTTAAATTCCATTAATAATCAGTTGGGACAACCACCAAATCTTTGCGTACTGATGCCGAAACAACGACACCCTAGGTCACATATTTATCGATGATTCATCATTATTTGCCAGCAGACTACAGTAGGTTTACGGTCAACACAATCACCTGGGACTTAAAAGTCTCGTATGAGTACTGTTTTAGCGTACTCATGTGCGCTCAACATCAGTCTTGAGAGGCTCCCGTATGGATCACTCTTGAGTGTTTATCAATCCGTGATCTCGATCAAAAGTTACTGTGCCTGAGACGCCTATACTGGTTAACAAATCGTTAGCAATGATCACATTAGGGTGGCAGTAGCATCGATGCAGTCTCCACTTTTTGCGTGTACCCCATGATCACACCATCGCGCGGTTGTATCGGGATAACATTAACAAAAGGAGGCCTATATGGCTGAGTTCATGACGGAGCAGATCCGTAACCTAGCGGTGCTCGGACACACGGGGGCAGGTAAATCATCACTGCTCGAGGCATTACTGTTTAAGGGTAAAGCGTTCCCTCAAAAAGGCAGGGTGGATAAGGGCACAAATCATGCCGATTTCACTGCCCAAGAAAAAGATCATCGCCACAGCCTCGAACCCTCCTTTCTCTATCTCGACATTGACAATCAGCACATCAACTTTATCGACACCCCAGGTCTTCCTGACTTTTTTGGACGAGCACTATTACCTCTGCCAGGCGTCGAGACTGTGTTGTTGGTGATTAACGCCATCACAGGGATTGAAACCATCACCCAACGTGCCTTTGAAGCCGCAAGGGCTCAGGGCAAAGTGGTACTCATCGCCATTAATCATATCGATGGTAATGGCGATAAACTTGCTGCCTTGTTAGACGATATTCAAACTAAGTGGGGCCAAGGGTGTTTACCGGTTAATTTACCTAATACAGATCTTGATAAGGTGATTGATTGTTATCTGCATCCCGAACCACAGCTGCAAGGTGAAGCGCTATTTCATGATATTGCCAGTGCCCGTGATGAGCTGATTGATACGGTATTGGAAGAAGATGATGAGTTAATGGCACTCTATTTAGAGCAGGGAGAGACGTTAACTCCCGAGCAGTTGCATGGGCCGTTAGAGATGGCATTGCGACGGGGGCATTTAGTGCCTATCTGTTTTACTAGCGCCGAAACTGAGATCGGTATTACCGAGCTACTCGAACTGATCATTAAGCTATGCCCTAATCCGCTGGAAGCCAATCCACCGCAGTTTTTAAAAGGATTTGCCGACAAAACTAAGCCTGTAGAGGTCACGCAAGCTGCCGATGATCATGTACTTGCTCATGTATTTCGGGTCGCGATCGATCCTTTCTTTGGTCGGATGGGCGTGTTTAGAGTGCACCAAGGTACGATTCAATTAGGCATGAAGCTCTTTATTGGTGATGAGCGCAAACCTTTCAAAGTCAGTAACTTATTTAAGTTACAAGGGGATAAACAGATCGCAGTGACCTCGGCTATCCCTGGTGATATCTGCGCTGTGTCTAAAGTCGATGAATTGATGGTGGGGGCGGTTTTACATGACAGCCATGATGAGGATGAATTTCGCATGCCGGAATTGCATCTGCCTGAGCCTATCTTTGGCCTAGCGGTGTCGGCCAAGCGTCGCGGTGATGAACAAAAAATTGCCGAGGTGTTGCATAAGTTGGTGGTGGAAGATCCCAGTTTACAGATCGCCAAGAATGAAGCCGAAGGCCAGACCATTTTGCAAGGGCAAGGTGATTTACATTTGCAAATCGCGCTCGAAAAAGCCCACGACCTGTTTAATGTCGATATGGATACCGATGTGCCCGCCGTTGCCTATCGTGAAACCGTGACATCGACAGCGCAGGCGCGTTATCGCCACAAAAAGCAGTCCGGTGGTTCTGGCCAATTTGGTGAAGTGATGCTGGCCATTGAGCCCTTGCCCCGTGGTACAGGATTTGAATTTGTCAGTAAAGTGGTGGGTGGCGCCGTGCCTAGCCAATACATTCCGGCGGTGGAAAAAGGGGTAAAAGAAGCGATGAGTAGCGGCGTCTTGGCGGGTTACCCTTTGCAAGATGTGCGCGTGTCGCTACTTGACGGTAAGCATCATAGTGTTGACTCGAAAGAGATCGCTTTCGTCATGGCCGGCAAAAAGGCTTTTATTGAAGCGGTCCAAGCAGCCAGTCCGGTTATTTTAGAGCCGATAGTGGAGATGAAAGTGCAAGTAGCGCAAGAGCACGTCGGCGATATCACAGGTGATATCAGTGCCAATCGCGGCATTATTTGTGGCACGCAAGCACTCGATAACAACAAGGTCGAGGTGGCAGTAGAAGCACCTCTGGCCACGGTGGATGATTATTCCACTCGGCTTAAATCGCTTACTGGTGGTGATGGGCAATTTTCAGTCAGCTTTAGTCGTTATGATGTGGTACCAGAGCATATACAGCGGGAATTGGTGGCTGGTGCCAAGCGTGATTAGTTAAGCCTATTGGTTGTGTTGGAGCATGGTTTTTACGGTGGGGTTAATGGAGATCCTGTGATGAGATAAGGCGTTATTACTAACGCCTTATTCTTTAACTTTGCCTCATCACAGCTCGTTAGCTTCTCTTATACGCTCGTGTTTTTCTTGTTCCTCTTCAAAGGCAGCTTGGATCTCTTCGAGCACTGAATGGACGTCAGCAGTATGGGTATCTTCTGCAAATTGACCGGTTAACTGGGTGTCAGGGGTCAATTTAGCTTTTTCATACAGGGCCCACATCTCTTTGGCGTATTTGGTTTGTTTTAGCTCGGGGGCAAATTGAGAGTAGTAGCCTGTCATGTTGTTAACATCACGAGCGAGCATGGCTTTGGCGTTATTATTGGCTGAGGCATCAACTGCTTGGGGCAGGTCGATGATCACAGGACCTGTGGCATCCAGTAATACATTAAACTCGGATAGATCACCATGGACTATGCCAGCACACAACATGCGGGTGATGTAACCCATCATGGTGTCGTGATCTTTTATTGCCTGCTCGGGGGTTAGCATCACATCATTGAGACGCGGCGCCACATCCCCATTGGCATCCGTGATGAGTTCCATTAATAACACACCATCGAAACAGCCAAAGGGAGTGGGAACTCTAATATCGGCGGCGGCACATTTATACAGGGCATCAACCTCGGCATTTTGCCAGGCTTGCTCTTGTTGCTCGCGTCCATAGCTTGAGCCTTTTTCCATTGCACGGCTGCGACGGCTATTTCGACTCTTTCTACCTTCTTGATATTGCGCCGCTTTTTTGAAACTACGTTGAGTTGCTTCTTTATAGACTTTGGCGCAGCGGATCTCTGTCCCACAGCGAACGATGTAGACAGTGGCTTCTTTACCGCTCATCAATTGACTGATGACTTCGTCGACGAGACCGTCATCAACGAGTGGTTGTATGCGTTTGGGAGTTTTCATTGCGTCGTTATACCTTACTTCAGCCTCGGATGGTACCTCTACACCAGTAAATAAGCCGATAGTGGCCAATAAGGGGGAATGTTTGTTACCTGTTTTGGTTATCAATAATGGGCGATTTTGTTAACGCTAGTAAGGGGCATCGATTTCATTCTGATTAATCATGTCTGTAAGCTTTACGCTATTGACGTAATTATTATCATGTTCACTTTTATGAACTTTCGAACACTCCTTATTCGTTTTGATGGTATTAGCATATGGTAGGTGACATATGTTAATAGCGACAATGTGATTTTAGTGGTTTGTAGGTTTTTAATGTTGTTTAAATGAGGCTTTTTATTTGGTATTGATTTTTATTTACAGTTTTATATGTTAGTTATTTTTTTGAGGGTAAAGTCATTATCGTCAGGTTTTTATTGCTAATTTCCTCATTGTTAATTTATCCGTCATAAAATTATTTATTGTTAAGTTATCAATTTTCAAGTTGTTTTTATTGTTCTTTACTATTTTTTGTCGCTCAATTTAATTCTTCTTGATGAGTTCTCTTTGTTATTAGTTGAGTTCAGGGGGGCTTGCTTGTTTTAATATAGCTATTCTTGTGTTTTTCATTTAAAGCGCTGTATTTAATCGTTTTTATTTGGCTTTTGTTTTGTGGTGTTGCTATTTTTATCCACGTATTGATATGTCATTTTTTATCTGTTCTATTTTTACATAGAGCTTGCTACCAAGGTCTTATAGATATTTATTATAAATTAAAATCAGGGCTTTTATTATTTTTTTTTGTGAAAAATTTAAATGTGGTGGTTGTTATTGATAATTTTTAAGTTGATCACGGCATTGCATTTAACTTGGTATGATAAATGTTAATTCATTTTAAATTAAGGTTGGCTTAGTACGGTTGATTCACTTAATCTTTACATTTGTTTCAATTTAAGTCGTTAGTTGTATTTAACAGTATTTAAATAATTAGCAGGTAATGATTAAGTACCAACTTAAATAAAATAATAAATTTTCTATGTTTTAAACATAAATGGGAGAGACTATGAGTGAGTCATTTAATAAGTCGATTATTTGTGGCTTAGTAATTGCTGGCCTAGCGATGGGTTGCAGCGATGGCAATGATGGTAAAGATGGTCAAGACGGGACTAACGGCAGTGATGGTAGTGACGGTGAGAATGGCATTGTTATCGCGACTTCAGCCGAGTCATTAAGCTTAGAATATATCACTTATGGCTTCGATGCCGATGGGGTGCGTTCTGCCACATTTAAAGTGACTAATGAACAGGGCTTGCCTGTTGTTGGTGTGCCCTCGGTACGTTTCTTGAGTTCGCAATTGGTTCAGAGTGAGCAGGGCTACAGCGAACGACAGGGACTTGGCTATGAAACCTGTACAACCGAAGCAGATAGTTGCTTAACCGATCATAACGACGGTACCTATACCGTGGTGAGTACAACAAAAATAGGCGAACTGGATTTTACCGATAAATCTTATGTGTTTGATGAAACTGCGCCGCAACGCTTTATGGTGCGCGTGCAGGCCTATGGCGGTATTCCAGGTATTGGCAGTGTGCAAGATATTATGCAAGAAGTTGATTTTATGATCGACGGTTCAGCAGTGACCTTGACTCGCGCTATGGTGAGCACCGAAAGCTGTAATGCATGTCATACCGATATCGCTTATGCACGTTATGACAACTATTATCGTTCGCCCCATTATGGCAACAATGTTGAAGCGTGTTCAACCTGCCATACCACAGGGGAAAAAGAGGGTAAGGGTACCATGGTTGAGCGGGCTCACCGTTGGCACAGTGGCCTACCTAATAATTTAGTGGCCAGCTCTTATGATTGTACTAGCTGTCATGTGACCGAAAATAGCGATAGCTTAATGAATGGCGCGGAATGGTTAAGTAGCACAGCTAATGATAAAGCCTGTTTGAGTTGTCACAGTGCTGACACACTTAAGCATGGTAGTGATTTACCATTAAGTTGTGCAAGTTGCCATGACGTGGCTGAAATGCATCTGGTTAAACAAGATGCTAAGAAAACGGCTCGTGACGCATACAGTGTAGATGTTACCCAAGTATCGGTGGCACCAGTAACATCTATGCGTAATGGTAATACCTACGAAACGGCTGAAATTACTTTCACCATTAAAGTGTTAGACCATGCTGGTAAGCCTTTAGCTGTGTCACCTAAAGATGCAGGTTTCTTTGCGGACATGCGCGCTACAGTGGCATGGGACATGGAAGCGGGTTACCGCACTTTGACCACAGAAACTAAACCAGATGGTGGCTTGAGCCGTATGGCCAACCATGCGATTAACTACAAGTTTGTTGGCGTCGATCCCATCAGTGGCGATCCAGCGACAGGTGAATATACCTATGTAATATCTGGGGATTTAGTGGATGATTTGAGCAAAGGTAGTACAGGACTCATCATTCCTAATAGTACCGATAGCCAAACGGGTATTTTAGCCATCGAAACGACGTTGAAAGCCGATGAGAAAACAGGTCAGCCTGATGCTGATGGGGCCTTGACTGAGCGTTTGCGTTCAAGCTCAAGTTTCTTTACGTTAGCCGGACTGAGCGATACGCCGCGCCGTCAAGTGGTCGATAATGCCTTATGTGCTTCGTGTCATGGCGACCAAGCTTATGGGTATCATGGCCGTCGTAATGATCTTGAGCAGCAATGTGTCGCTTGTCATAACTTAGGCAATGCCGAGTGGGACAAGTACCATATGGGTGAGCAGGTGGCGCCAAAAGATACGGTGCTAAACCATATTTCGTGGAACACCTTTGTGCATGCTTTGCACGCGCAAAACCGTGATGAGCAGAAACTGGAAGTGGGCGCTAAACGTCAATTCAAGTATCCAGCAAGGCTTAATGACTGTGCCCAGTGTCATGTGGATGGCAGCGCTAGTCTAAATGAGATTGAAAAGGCTAATGCACTGATCACTCGTCACGACTATGCTGATAATAGCGATTTCTTTGCCACCAGCCCAGCTGCGGCAACGTGTTGGTCTTGTCATGGCCCTTATGGTGGTGATTCATTGAAGGCCCATATGCAAAGTAATGGTGCCACATTTGAAGTCAAAGTCGACAGCAGCAATGCCACGTTTGACGGTGATGTTGTGGTTGATGTTAATTTGCCAAGAGAGTCGTGTTCTGTATGTCACTCAACCAACAAGTTAGCTGAGTCACATCAGTTTTAGTGAGTAGGGCAAGGTGATGCTTTACCCTGATGCCGTAACATCATTTCCCTGCAAAGTGATGATGTAAATAAAAGTAAAAGACCCGATATTCTCGGGTCTTTTTTATGCGCTTTATTTGAGCTTATGCGTTTAGTTAGGCGTTATTCAGGGCGACTCAGGCGCTCAATAATAGTTTGGTGCTGCGGGTACTGGGCGAGTAGGGTTTGTTGGCTAAACAGCTCAAAATTATCGAAAGTAAACCCAGGTGAAACCATACAACCGACCAGTGAAAATCCGGGTTGATTCATGGCCGAGCCGAAAATGCAGCCTTTGGGCACCAAAAATTGTGGACGTTCACCTGCGGCGATATCGAGACCTAACTGGGCCGTGGTTAATTCCCCTTGTTCATCGATCATATAGATAGTTAATGACTGCCCCGCATGGAAATACCACATCTCATCAGAAGTTAAGCGATGAAAATGCGACACCTCACCAGTACGCAATAAAAAGTAGATGCTGCTCCACAGTGAGCGCGTGGCATCGAAATCACTCTGTGAGCGAAAAGAGGAGCGATAGTAACCACCTTCAACATGTCGTTCGAGTTCGAGTTGTTGAATAAAGTCATCGGCTGTTTGCATGTAAAGTACCTATTAAATGTCTAAATTATGTAGAGGGCATAGCGTGTGTTAGTGGCATGGGTCATGCCATTTGCTTATGAGGTATGCTTGTACTGCGCCATTAAACGCGCTCTTAAAATACTTGTCAAAGCCAATCCCGCTTTGATGTTACTTAAGGCGCTATTTTTATACGGCCGCTAGCCCAAGTCAGTTAATGACATTACCATAGCGAGCTAATAATCGATTAAAGGAGTCATTAATGACACAGAGTATGAAAATTGAACGCCTCAATCCCACAATACGTTGGTCAGATGCCACCGTGTATAACGGTATTGGTCATTTTGTTGAAATTGCAGCCGATACCAACGCGGATATCGCAGGTCAGGTGTCACAGATTTTTGCCCAAGCAGAAGCAACATTAGCGCAAATAAACAGCGATAATTCCCGTTTACTGTCGGCGACGATTTATATCACAGACTTTACTTATCTCCCCACCTTTAATGCACTGTGGGATGCCTGGTTACCAGCAGGGTGTGCGCCAAGTCGAGCCTGTATAAAAGCTGAGCTTGCCGACCCTAACTATTTGGTTGAAATTGCTTTTGTCGCTGCAGTGTAACAGGGTTAGCTGGTGTGAAACGGTGTCGATTAGCAGCGCTTTGTTTGTCGACATCGTTGATGTTTTCCTTATCAAACAATGGCGCATTGATGACCTTTTTATCGATACTCAGTTGAAATGACTCTGTCGAGGTAGATTAAAAAGATTGATCTAAATCAAATGCATCTTTATCATTGGCTAAAGTATATATTATTTGCATGTTAAGGTGTCGCACTATGTTAGACAAGCATACTATCCAAGTTGTTAAAAGCACGATTCCGCTATTAGAATCAGCAGGTCCCGCGTTAACCAGCTATTTTTACCAGCGTCTTTTTAAGCATAATCCCGAATTAAAAGATACATTTAACTTAGCCAATCAACATAATGGTGGCCAGCCTGTCGCGCTATTCAATGCGGTTGCGGCTTATGCGAAAAATATCGATAACTTAGCAGTGCTCAGCAGCGCAGTGGAGCGTATCGCGCAAAAACATACCGGCTTTTTAATCCAACCAGAGCAGTACCAAGTTGTTGGGCATCATCTGTTGGCCACGCTAAAAGAGTTGGGCGGCGAGGCTGTGACCGATGAAGTACTCGATGCATGGGGCCGTGCTTATGGTGTGTTAGCTGATATTTTTATTGGTCGTGAAAGTCAGCTTTATCAAACTCGTGCCGAGCAAGTCGGTGGCTGGAAAGGTACACGGGCTTTTACCATTACAGCCAAGCAGCAAGAGTCTGAGGTGATCACCTCATTTGTCATTACCCCAAATGATGGCCAAGCGGTTATGGATTTTGTGCCAGGGCAATATTTAAGTGTGCAGGTACAAGATAGCGATTTTGAGCAACAAGAAATTCGCCAGTATTCGTTGTCAGATGCTCCTAATGGCAGTAGTTATCGGATCAGTGTTAAGCGTGAAGTGGGTGGCTTAGTCTCATCTAAACTGCATGATGGCTTTAATGTGGGTGATGAACTGGCGGTGATCCCACCCGCGGGAGACTTTGTGCTGGCGGCAGATGATGATACGCCAGTGGTGTTGATTTCAGCGGGTGTGGGACTGACCCCAATGATGAGCATGCTTAATCAGTTGATGGGCTCTGAACATCACAGCGACATCACTTGGTTACATGCCTGTGAATTTGGCGCGTTTCATGGCTTTAAGTCAGATATTAAGCAAAAAGCGGCTAGTTATGAGCCTTTAGCGGCCTATACCTGGTACCGCGAGCCAAGCAGTGATGACCGTATCGGTGAGGATTATCAGTTTACTGGTACTATCGAGTTGGACAAGGTTGCAGGCAGATTACTCCCTAATGCACAGTACTATTTTTGTGGGCCTGTGCCCTTTATGGCTGAGGTAAAGCGACAATTGTTAGCACTTGGCATAGCGCCTAGTCAGTTGCATTACGAGGTCTTTGGCCCGCATCAAAGCTTGTAATTAATCGCTGCTCGATTGGCTAGATAAAAAATAGGCTAGAAAAATAAAGGGCCCAGCACGTTGAAAACACGGCGCTGGGCCCGTCACGTTTAAGGGAGCGTCGCTTTAGCTTAATCTTGCTTAAGAGCGCCACTCGTTTTATCTCATCACTTATTTTTATCCCATCACTCATGTTGACCCGCCACTGAGCTGATAAAGTGTTTATACCACCGCTTAATGTAGAGCGCCGAGCACGAGAGCCGATGTAGGCGAGGGGGTAAACGCATTAATCTTTCGGTGTGCTTAATCCTTATTAGCGCTTTTTGCTGCAAACTCATCGCGATTAATGCCACTGGAGGAGGTTATACTAGGGCATATGTTCTCTCATGGTGTTTGCTATCGTGCCCGCATTTGCTTTACCTCAGCCATTATCGGCGGTGACCCTCTATTTTTGTGATTTGGCTCCTCAAGGGGTAAGCCAAACACAGTTGCAGCAATTGCGCCTTTGGCTACCCGATGACGAGCAAGCCAAAGCCGACCGTTTTTTACAGCCTGATGCGCGTGTGAAAGGCTTACTGGTACGAAGTTATTTACGCGCTATATTGTCGCAGTGCGCCCGTGACATGGGAGTTGAAATCGCTCCTTCACAATGGCAGTTTACCTATCTTGATAAAGGCAAGCCTGTGTTGTCCACGGCTTGTTTCGCCCGTTGTCCGTTATTGTTCAATATCAGCCACAGTGGCGATTATCTGCTGGTGGCCATCGCTCATGCTAACCACTGGCTCTCGCTTGGTGTCGATATTGAGCGCCAACGCGAAAGCACCAATATCTACCCTATTTTGAACCATTATTTCACTTGCGATGAAACCGATAGCCTGCTGGATTTACCGCAGGCGCAGCAACGAGCCCGCTTTTTCGATCTGTGGGCGCTTAAAGAGTCATATATCAAGGCTAAGGGCTTGGGGCTAGCATTATCACTTAAATCCTTTAGTTTTGCCTTTGACTCGCGACAGCATGATGATGTTATGAATGCTGAATCAACTTCGCTACCAAGGGTTACTCAAACTGAAAATATACAGATAGTTGCTCACCAACAGGACTCAGCGCCAGATAGTCAGTTGCAAGTCGATAATCAAGCGTGTGCAAGCCGTGCTTTACGTGAGGGGATGCAAGCTCAGATTGAGCGCAATATTACCTTGTCGTTTCATGATGAGCAGGGGAAACGGTCGAGCGACAGTTGGCAGTTGGTGTTAGGCCACTTAGATGCGCAGTATCGCTTTGCACTAAGCCTTGAGCGCGCTAAGGCTACAGATGCTCAATCTGAGGCTAAAGACAGACCGATGCTGCTGGCAAGGCATCTGAACGTGCAGCAATTATTACGCTGTTCTTAAGCTCTTTATCATGGGTGTGTTTGTTAGTACGCGGCATTGGCTGTGCGTGAATTCTGTCGCCAAGGATCTAGCGAGTGTTGGATACTGGTGTGGAGTAGAGTAGTAAAAAAGCCCGTTAGTCATACGGGCTTTTTATAAATCAAATCGTTGAGTAGTCACGTCGTTGGGTAATAACCGTCACGGTTATTGGCTTCTCGCTTTTGCTAGCAAGCGGCTAAGTGACTATTGGCGCGCGAGGCGATGGCTCTCCGGTGGATTTTCAAAGTCGCTACGATAAGGGTTAATGTCGAGCCCTCCTCGGCGAGTATAGCGAGCATACACGGTTAATTTAGCGCAGTGGCATAACTTTTTGAGATCCACAAAAATACGCTCAACGCACTGTTCATGAAACTCGTTGTGCTGACGAAACGAAATCAAATAACGCAGCAGTTTTTCACGATCAATCTTAGGGCCTTGATAGCGAATCATCACTGTGCCCCAGTCCGGTTGTGAGGTGATTAAACAGTTGGACTTGAGCAAGTTTGAGGTTAAGGTTTCTGCGACAATACTTTTGTCATCGGTGCTGTCGATAAGGTAGTCGCTGCTAAAATCATAATCATCGACTTCGATATCTAAATCATCGATGCAGGTACCGGGAAGCTCAACGATTCTTTGGCTACCAAAGTGCTTTGGCTCGATAATTTTAACCGAGATTTCTCCTTGAGCACATGCGCAAAGATCGTCAGTTAATGTCTGCTGCACCTGTTCAATGCTGTTGAATTTAGTTTGGTTAAAACTATTGAGGTACAGCTTGAACGACTTAGATTCGATTAAGTTGGCGCTATTCACATCTAAGCAGAACTCGGCAATGGCAACCATAGGTTTACCTTTGGCATTGAGCCATGAAAGTTCATAACCTGTCCAAATATCGGCCCCATGAAATGGTAATTGATCGCTTAAATCAATAGCATCACGATTAAGTTTACGCGGCACGCCCTGTAATAAGCTGGCATCGTACTGTGCTTGATAGCCCGTCGATTTACCTAAGGTTAATTCTGCAAGGGCGGGAGCATCACTGTATGGGTCATGAACTGGTGTCATCGAGTGGATTTCCATGTCAAAATAGCCATACATTATACTCACATTTTGGACTGCTGCTAAGTGTCTTCTTTACCTGCTTTAGATAATTTTTTTGACGTTTACCACCAAAGTTATATTGAAAAGCTAGCTGAACCGCCTAGATATTACCCTGAAGGTGAAGATTCTGAGTGCATTTTAAGCGAAGATAAAGCCCATGTGGTGAATCGTCCAGAGGTTGCTGTGCGTTGGCTGGCTGTTGAGCGGCAATCCCCCGGCGGCTTTAATAATATTGAACATGCCTTAGAGTTGAGCCTGCATCACAGCATAAATGCCTTTTATGGGGCTTACTATGCGGCGCCGTTAATGTTTGATTCTGCCTGGGGGCAAGGCGAACTGCTACAGGTGTGGAACCATCAAGATTTTGAATATTTACAGCAAAACTTGATTGGGCATTTAATGATGAAGCAAAAATTGAAACAGAGTCCCACCTGGTTTATTGGTGTGCTTAACGAAGGCGATCAGATGTTGGTGGTCGATAATAATGACGGCAGTGTCTGGCTGGAGATCCCTGGGCAGGTGCCTCATCAACGGTTAGCCGAGAGTTTAAATGAGTTTATCGATGCGTTATCTCCCAGAGTATGCCCGCCGGTTAAGCATATTGAAGAGTCTCTGCCCGAGCTTGACCATCCGGGGATATGGCAGCGGATTAAAACCATGTGGGCCAATCTCAGAGGTAAAAGCTAAAGGTTTATGTTGCAGGCTAACGTTAACAGTACTGCTAAGTCAATCTGGCTCATCAATGTATGCCCCATTGATGAGCCTGTTGAGGTGAGTTCACTAAAGCTATTTTTTAAATAGTTAAAGGTGATCCCATGAGATGTTAGAGACAATACGGCAGTCATCACACCGAAAGTGGAACATATCTAATAAGGGCTCATCGAGTAACCAGTCTTGATTGCCACAGCGCGGGCATGGCCGTTGTTGCTCAGACGCTAAACTTTCGCCCCCAACGCGATATAAGTAATAGTAGGTGGGGATGTGTGTTAGGTATTCAACGCGGCCGCGCAGATCCCAACCTCGTCTAAACAGGTCGCTGTCGCTCGAGGTTAACTCTTCAAGTGCGGCAAATTCGGCTTTGGTGGCCGCAGCCATCTGCAGTTCATCACAGGCTTGCCATTCAGTTTGCCATTTAATGATACGTTTATGATCGCCATTAAAGGTGGCTGGGATCTGGTATAGCGGGATAGGTTGTAAGGTATCACCGTTGCGAAGTGGGGAGCACATATGCACGTAACTGGTGTAAATTAGCTGCCAACTGGGCGTCTCTGTACTGGTCACTTCTGAATTGATATCTTGGCCGATATACTTTTCGCGAGGGTGCAACAGTTTTGCTTCGGTCAGCTGAGCTAAGGCGTGCTCGACCCATGGGCTATTATAGCGTTTTGCTAGGCTGCTTTTTTCTGGCATCAGCAGACGTACGCGAAATTCCCCGTCATTAAATGCCACGGCAAATTCGCGCCCAAGGACTTGGCCGTTAGCACGGTAAGCTTCGAGAAGCCCATTGATAGCCTGTTCTGCTGCGGTGATGGTGGTGTTATCGAAGCATTCAAATCTTAATTCCACGACGTGCATTAATGGTTATCTCGCTGTGTGAGTTTGGCTTCTAGGGCGGAGATCCTATTGATTAACTCCTGTTGCTGTTGTGTTAAGGCATGCACTTGTTGCTGCAATTGCGCTAAGGCGGTCTCGGCACTGGCGGACTGCTCTACCACGGCGGGCAGGTGATAGCTTGCATCAAGCGCCGCCACTTCTTCCTTAGATAACGCCTTAAAACGTTGTATGCCTTGAATGAGCACTGGCATAGGCAATGCGTTTCCCAGCTTTGATTTTATCAGTGCCAGACTAGGTGTCTTGCCGGAGTCGACAATCGCTTTTGCCACTGCAACGACCTGTTCGATCGGAGTCATAATGAGTGAAATTCCTTACTTTTTAGCAATTATGGTATCCATTAAAAGAACCGACCAAATAAAAAACATTATTATTCATATAGATAGTTGTTTGGCATGCACTTTGCTGTAATTAATGTCGATTATAATAGATAAACAGGGAGTTAAAGTGAAAACAAAATTACTGAGTTTGATTATTTTGACAGCATCAACCATTGGAATGTCAGGTTGTGTGATCAATATTGGCGACGAAGAGGGCGGCTGGGATAAGGGCCATAGCTGGCAAGCCACGCAAGCACAAAATCGGGAAAATTTGTCGAAGTTGGCCATCGGCATGAATAGAGAGCAAGTGATTTCACTAATGGGCACGGCTGATTTTACTGAAGCCTATGTTAAACAAGGCCAAGAGGTCGCCATACTCTATTATCGTACCCAGCGCATCAGAGGAGATGGTACGACTACTAAAGATGAATGTACGCCGATAGTCTTAGCCGATAACAAGGTTACTGGTTGGGGCGATGCGGCCTATGCTAACCTCTAAGCATGGCTACTCAGTTAAAGGGTTAATCATCTTGATCCCGCTATACGTCACATGGCGAAATGATAAAGGCCATAACGACTATTAGACACTTGGCTCGTTATACGATATCGAGCCAAGTCTATCTACTCTTTACCTGCAAGTTTATGCTCTTAACTGCGCATCTAGCTGATCGATCACCTCTGTCCACTGCGCATCTTCTTCGAGTGATTCTTTAATAAAATGGCGTTGAGATGGGTTCCAAAAGTCGGCGTTAGCAATATGGATATTGTCTGCCATTTTGTGTTGCGCAATAAAGTCTGCTATCGCCTGATCGCTATTAGGTAGTCCTAGCTGTGCAAATAAACTATTGAGATTGGGTGTAGTGATATCCATTTTGGGCTCCTTAATTAATATCGAATCAGTTCATTGAGTATGGAACAAAATGATTAAGTTACTGAAATATTATGAACCTGTTTGTCAGTACCCTATGCACTGTAGCCTGCAGCGCGTAATCAGTATGCCAGTAAATTATCTACTGAAAATTTTTATTACATTTCGAAGTGGATGCAGATATTAGTCAGATTAGGCGGACAAAGATTATGCTTTGCACTAATTAACACTTTTGTTACATTGGAAAGGTTGACCGCTAATTTGGACATTCAGAAATGAATAGCAAAGCCCCCATACAGACCCTCAATGGCTATAAGGCTGTATATTTAACCGCTGAAGATCTTCGCATCGCCGCTTCCATCTTATATAACGCTTACCATGATGATGCTTTTTTTATGGCCGCTTTATATCAAGGCGACAAAGCGCAATATGAACAAAAGTTGCGCGGGGCAATTCGCGAAGAATTACATACATTGTGGCAAGAAGAGCAAGCGTTAATTGGCCTGTTTGATGATCAAAGACTTGTTGGGTTAGTGTGTATTGTGACTCAGCAAGTGCCTCTGGGTGAAGCACGATATTGGCATTGGCGACTAAAAATGTTAATCAGTACTGGCTGGCGCTCAACTCAAGCGTTAATGAACAAAGAAGACTCCATTCTAGAACACTTACCCAGTACTCATTGTGGTATCTTGCAATTTATTGCGTTGACACCAACAGAACAAAATAAAGGCTTAGGAGTGTGGTTAGTCGAGGCGGTGATTAGTTGGTGTGATGAACAACCAAAGCTTGATGGCATTGGTGTGTTTGTAACCGAAGATAAACATGCTCATCTGTTTTCCAAACTGGGGTTTGCCGCAATAGAAAGCTTGGATATCGACGGTGTAGAGGGCGAACTGTTATTTTATCGCAGCGCCGAAAGTGAATAAGCCTTTACACCGTTTTAGCGATTTTTACCCGTTTTATTTATCACAACATCAGCATCCTATGTGTCGTGCGCTGCATTATGTTGGTAGTACTTTGGTATTACTATTAATCGCCTTAGCAATCTCACTGGGTAACGTTTGGGTGTTATTACTGCTTCCTATTGTGGGCTATGGTTCAGCTTGGCTAGGACACTATGCTTTTGAGCATAATCGCCCCGCGACGTTTACTCACCCAATATACAGTTTTTTGGCAGATTGGCTGATGTTTACGCAGTGGGTAACAGGGTTATTCAGGTTTAAGCCAAAACAGCGGGAGTAGTGAGTTCAGCTGTTGCTATGAGTGAAACATCTTGTTTAATCCATTTAGCGGTAATGTCGACTAGCTCCTGATCTCTCATCCACATGTAAGAGATCTCTCACAATGATGTGCGTCATTCACTTTTAAACTGAGTGTTTCATTACTGAAGTTTAGTTTGTTTCTTTATAAAACAATGCCTTATGTTTTGTGTTGGTGGGTGGGATTTAACCTGCGAATTATGATTGTTTTGCTCATCGTACATTCTTCAACAGTTATGACTACACTCTTGTCACTTTATAGATTTAACTTAAGTCATACTTTAAGACACTTCAGGATGAAGTACTTGGAATAAAGTATTGGAAAGAGTCAGGACTGACTCTAGTGACATTGGATGTTACCGCAAGGAATAACGACTTAAGTCTTTGGTACAAGGATTGTCTTGCAGGACGCACAAATATTCAAGGGAATGGGTGTCTCAGTTAATGGAATAACTGAACTAAGGAGTGACAACCAGGACGTTAAAGGACAGGTTTGGAGTCAGCAGGACGCTGTAGCATTAAGGATGAAGCAGGGAGCATTTTGATAGCAGGAAGGCTAACAAAAAAGTATATTAGGCGCACTTTTTAGTGCGCCTTTTTCTTTTTACCTAAAATAGCATAACCAGTTGAGCTCACAATCTAAATATAAGCATGGTTAGGTGTTTTACTGTGTGGTTAACAAGCATTTTTTATCCTCTTTTTATCACAGGCCTGTATCTACTCATTACCTTGTAAGCTATCTCTTACAAGCACGTAGGATAAAAGGTGTTTGTTAATGTAGTAAAGTCTGCGCTAGAATATTTTTATCCTTTTTAAACAATATGTTGCTTGTCTTGTGGCCTGTGAGGAACATCGTAAATCTTCAGGCGGAATTATTCATCTTCCATTAAATGATCGTCGATGTTTTACAATTAATCATGTTCAGGGATGAAGGCTAATGGACAAAGAGTCAGGATGATTCAGTGCTATCAGGATCGATAGTACACAGGAGTGGTAAGGATGTAGCACTTAGGATGAGTGCAAGCAGACTAAGGAAGGCCGAATATTCATGGATGAACGCGCTCTGCCTAGGATGGCAGTAGACACGGAGTGTGTAGCAAGGAAGCACAAGGACGACAAAGGACATGCTTAAGGAGTAAGCAAACTTGGTAAAAGGATGACCAAGTAAAGGGACAGTACGTCAAGTACACGGACGAAAGGGATACAGGGAAGAGGCAAGGAGCAATTCGAACCCATGGATGGTGCAGGGAGCACAGGCATAGCAGGATAGCTTAGCGAAAGACACAAGGCGCGACTCTTTATTGAGCCGCGCTTTTTTTTGGAGACTTTCACATATCGCCTGGATTGAGTTCAGCTTCACATTATCTTTTTTGAGCCTGTTTTATAGGCTTAGTGCTATTTACAGCCATTGGGTTTACAGCCGCCACGACTACCGCAACCGCCGCCAATAGAGCCGCTGGCTTGTGGTGCATCTAACCATTCGGGTTCAGGAAATATTGGCCACTGAATTTTTTGGATCTTTTTTCCATGCATCCAGATAGTTGCTTGATATTGATTGAGGCCGTCGGTACTAAAATCCAATAGAAACTTAGCTTTCCATGTGAGACCACTATTACCGCCTATGCTGGGGCGAGCCGATTCCATGGCGATAGCCAAAAACTGCACTCGTTGTTTTTTGCATTCGCTATTGGCAAACAAACGGCTTACTTCAGCCATCTGTCTTAATTGCCAGAAAAAGGCGGCAATGATCACGAGCGCCGCAATCAATAAAAAGTCTGTCATCATGCTTTCGTTACCTTAAATAATCCACCAATTGCGGCAGACAATGCAGTGCTGCGATTAGGATTACGGAGTTCCATTAATAGCTCGGCTCTAATCGCTGGAATAGCTACGATATCAGCAAAAATTTGGTTAAAGAAGTGTTGATCTTGTTTTGCAAGGGCTTCGAGATAAAGAGTGCGGGTCTGATCATCTTTTAGGGCCATCCAATTGCGAGCGGCAATGGTAATTAGTGTCTCTTTATCTAAACGGTCGTGCTGAGCAAAGTAGTGAATGGCTTTTTGAGAATATTTAGCTTGGGAGGCTAAAGCGCGCATAAAGTAGAGTTTATGTTCAGCCTTTACGCTATAGAGTTTCTCCAGTAAGCGCTCTGCAAATTCGGCAGAAAGGGTTAAATGTTCTAATTGCTGACATATAGCGATTTGTACCTCTATGGCACCGTGCTCTAAAGCGTTTTCAATCTGAGCTTGGTGATCGAGTTCATCGGCGTGAACACAAATATCGGCAATCCCTTGCAAACCCACATCTTGCCAGCGGCTGGTATCCGCTTGGCCGGAGAGGTATTGATAGGCAAATTCATATTGCGCAGAAGCCACTTGGCCGAGCTGCTTTCTCACTAGAGCATTAAACAGCGCCAGCTTTTCGGCGCTAGGCTTAAAGGCGAAAGGGTGATTGGCCAGTCTATTTTGTTGCTCTTCAGATATGGGCTGGGTGGGATCGCTGCCCAACGCCTCAAGCACCATACGAATAAATTGGGTTCTTGGCGCAGGAGAGAGCAAGCCTCGCTCATCAAGAGGGAGTTTTAAAAACCAGATGTAATACTGTTTTGATGCGTCCCAAAAAACCAATGCAAATTGAGCATGGCCTTGAATAGGTGAAGGGTAAGGCGTTGCTAGCTGCTCAATTTGGGAAAATGCTAACTTATCGATATGTTGTACCCGGCGGCCTAGATCATAGATTTCGAATTGAGAGTTGGCCGTGGTTAAAAATTGGGTGAGAGTGGTGATTTCAGTCATGAGTTAGAATGCCGTTACATGTGAGGACTAGATTTCAATGGCCGTTATTATAGGGAGAACTCTACCGAGATGGTATAATTTGGCGCAAAATAGCCAAGATATCCGTCACTAGAGACAAGATCCATAGTCAATGATGCTAGGAAATTACAATGTTGTACCGGTTTACCCAAAAGCAATTAGCTCTCATTACGCAGGAACTAAAAGCGCAGGCGTTATGGGCTGATGAGCCACCGTCAGCGCAGGCCATGGCCGATCCTACGCCGTTTGCTTGTGAGTCAATGCCATTTGAGCATTGGCTGCAATTTATTTTTATTCCCAAGATGAATGAGCTTGTGGCCCAGCGAGCTCCTTTGCCAACTAATATTGCGTTAGCACCGATGGCTGAATACGTATGGCAGCACCGCATTGAGCTGCGAACGTTAATTAGCATTATTAATCAATTAGATGAGTGTTTAAGTGAACCAAGATAATCCAATAGTCGATCCGCAAGCGATGCCCTGTGATGAAACCTGTAGTGCCGCAGACTCAGCGCCAGAGATAGTTATTCTTTATGAGGATGAAGATCTGGTCGTGATCCATAAGCCAGCCGGTTTATTGGTGCATCGCAGTTACCTTGCTCGCCGAGAGCGTTTTTTTGCGATGCAGATGACGCGTGACAAAGTCGGCTGCCATGTGTTTCCTGTACACCGCTTAGACAGGCCAACATCGGGTGTATTGCTGTTTGCTAAAAGCAGTGAAATGGCCAATATGTTATGTCAGCAATTCGCCTCTAAAGCGGTTGAAAAGCACTATTTAGCCATAGTGCGCGGAAATATGTTGCATGGTGATACCTTGGATTATCCGCTAAAACAGGAGTTTGATGAATTGGGCGATAAAGATGTCGACACTAATAAGGCGGCTCAAGAAGCGCAAACCAGTTACCAGCCACTGCTAAACTGTGAAATTCCTTATGCTTCAGGACGTTACCCTACCAGTCGCTATGCTTTGGTGCAGTTAACGCCTCATACCGGGCGTAAGCACCAACTTCGTAGGCACATGGCACATCTGCGTCATCCTATTGTGGGTGATACGACTCATGGTGATGGTAAGCAGAATCGCTTTTTTAGGGATCACTTTGGTATCAATCGTCTGTGGTTAATTGCTAAAAAATTAAGCTTCACTCATCCAAGAACGGGTGAGCCTATGAGTGTCGAAACCGAGTTAGAACCTGAGTGGTTGACCTTGTTTGACGCCTTTGGTTGGAATGATGAGTTGTTGTCTGATAAGCCAAGCTTACTCATCGCTCGCTGATTCATTTTGGTGAAATACCGCTAATTTATCCCAGTCACATTCAATAAGTGATCAGCAAATACGCTATCTATATATTGATGAGGAAAATGCGCTTGTAATAAGGTGTTAATTGAAGTAGTGAGCTGTTTATATTATAAAATTGACAATAAAACTCCAGTACATTTTTATCACCAAAGGGGCCAGATCATTAATGTGATTGGTATTACGCAAATGCTCCGCTGCATCACCATATAACGCCTTATGCCACCTTGAGTAACAACAAGTGCTGGTTCGTAAGGCGTTTTTCAATCGTATTGTCTCTCAAGCGTCAGCTGACCCACAGTCGCGATTGTCGTGACTAAATTGAGCAAGTAAGGTTTATCTTTACCATTAGAGTATGGCTGATGGTCAGTTGACTATTTACTCTCTTGTTTATCTTTGTCCTCGGCAGCTTGGCAGATTAATAACTGCGTTTCATAGCTAATATCCAGTACGCAGGAATGAGGTGGAGCGAGGGAGTGGATGGTTCTGAAATAACACATGCGTCTAATATGAGCGCTTCGCTGAACATGCTTTAGATGTTTTTTTCGGCTAGAGTGTCGCATCTAATTGATCCTTGAAACTCAATAACCTAGTGTAGCTATCAAGCTTTCAATAAAGTATGTTTGAATTATATGTAAATTCTGTGCCGAGGGCTAAAGAAAAAATGAAAAAAGTTAATCTAGTTTTTGGAACTGTTTATGGCAACGCCCAGTTCGTGGCCGAAACCTTACAAGCACAACTTGTCGAGGCCCAATGGCCTGTGACGCTTAGCGCCCCTGAAACCTTGACGGGATTTGTGCCGCCAGAAGATGAGTTGCTACTCATCGTTACATCGACTACAGGACAGGGGGATATTCCTGATGAGCTTAACGTCTGGTTTGAGACGCTCAGAGAGGTAGCGCCTTATCTACCTAAGTTAGCTTACGGGGTCATAGCCTTGGGTGACTCAAGTTACGAGACTTTCTGCCATGCAGGAATTAAGTTTGATGAGTTATTAACTGAATTAGGTGCTACTAGGATCGGTGAGCTACTTAAGCTTGATGCTTGTGAAACCATGGAACCAGAGGTTGAAGCCAAAGCCTGGTTGAGTCAATGGTTACTTACCTCACCGTGTAATGTCGATTGAAACAACTTCGCCATCAGTGGTTTAAATTAGCCCAGCAACTGAGCCAATCATTGTTACTCCCGATTGCTATTTTACCTGCAGCGGGGTTGATGGTTGGCTTGGCCATTAACCCCATTCCATTTATTTCGCCTAATAGTGCCATCGTGATGTTAGCCATAGGTGAGTTGATTTTCGCTATGATGCCGATGTTGTTTGCGGTGACCATCGCGATAGGATTTTGTCGTGATCAAGGGATTGCCGCCTTTACAGCGGTGTTTGGCTATGGGGTGTTTTTTGCCAGTTTATCGGCGTGGGTCGATATATATCAACTTGAGGCGCAGACCATTTTAGGGTCGCAAACATTCGATACCGGTATCGCAGGTGGCATTGTTGTTGGCGCATTGACGTGTATCGCGGTTAGGTTTAGCGAGCGACTGCGACTGCCTGCAGTACTCTCTTTTTTTGAAGGTCATCGTAGTGCCCCCTTGTTAATGTTACCTATTGCGATGGGGTTGGCCTATGGCGCCCTTTTGCTATGGCCGCCACTATCTCACTGGATTGAGGGCGTCTCAGATTGGGCCGTGTATCAAGATCCCATATTAGCCTTTGCTATCTACGGCAGTGTTGAGCGGCTATTAATCCCGTTTGGATTACACCATATTTGGAATGCGCCGTTTTATCTTGAAATGGGGCAATATGTGACACAAAGCGAGGTGGTTAGGGGCGAAGTGGCACGTTATTTAGCGGGCGATCCTAAAGCGGGGCATCTGGCTGGAGGCTATCTGATTAAAATGTGGGGGTTACCTGCTGCAGCGCTGGCTATTTGGCGCTGCGCGGATAAGAGTGAGCGTAATCGCGTCGCAGGGATCATGCTCTCCGCTGCGGGGGCTAGCTGGTTAACGGGGGTGACTGAAGCGGTCGAATTTGCCTTTATGCTTGTCGCGCCGTTATTGTTTTTATTACATGCTTTGATGACCGGACTTGCCTATGCGGTGGCCATAGCTTTAGACATTCACCACAGTGTGGTGTTTTCCCATGGACTGGTTGATTTTACCTTACTGTTTGGGTTGTCACGTAATACAGACTGGTTTTGGATATTAGGCCCGCTGACGGCAGTGATCTATTATCTGGTGTTTCGTATTTCGATTATGACCTTTAATTTGAAAACCCCTGGGCGAGTCGACGGGCAAGCGGCGCAGCGTCTTGGGATTATTGCCATGATCTCGGCCTTAGGTGGTAAAGATAACATCAGTGAATTGAGTGCTTGCTTAACTCGACTGCGGATCGGTGTGAAGCAGGCTGCACTTGTTGATAAACAACGCCTATCACAACTTGGCGCTAAGGGTGTGGTGATGGTAGGAAGTGGTGTGCAACTGGTTTACGGTACTAAAGCAGAGAGTATTCGCCGCCTGTTACAGCAGTATTTAGATCGGCGAAAACCGTCATCATAACGACTAGGTTATCGGGCTAGTTAGTAAAAAAATGTCATTATCGGCTTAGAACTAGGTTAGTGGAGAAAAATGATGCAACGTAAAATATTGATCACCGACTGCGCCGATGCGCCTGGCTTAATCACTAAAATTACCGGTGTCTGTTATGCCCACGGCTTAAATATCGTCAAGAACAGCGAGTTTGTTGATAATGCTCAGGGACGATTTTTTATGCGCACTGAGGTTGAAGGCTGCGAGGATGAGCAAGGGTTACTGTTTGATGTCGGTAAAGTGTTACCGCCCCAGCGCCATTTAAAATTGGTAACCAAAAGCACCAAACGGATTGTCGTGATGGTAACCAAAGAGGCTCATTGCCTTGGCGACTTGCTTATGAAAGCGTATTACGGTGCTTTGGATGTTGAAATTTCAGCTATTATTGGTAATTACGACATACTCAAGCCGTTAGCTGAAAAATTTAATATCCCTTTTTACCATGTTTCTCATGAAGGGGTGGCCCGTGAAGAACATGAGCAAACCATGTTGGATATTATCGCCCAATATCAACCCGATTACTTGGTATTAGCCAAATATATGCGGGTGTTAACACCTGATTTTGTTGAGCAACACCCCAATCGCATCATCAATATTCACCACTCCTTTTTACCCGCTTTTGTGGGCGCTGCGCCCTACCGACAAGCGTGGGAACGTGGGGTGAAAATCATTGGAGCCACTGCGCATTTTGTCAATAACTGTTTAGATGAAGGGCCGATCATTAAGCAAGATGTGATCCCAGTGGATCATAGTTTTAGCGCCGATGATCTGGCTCAATGTGGTCGTGATGTTGAGAAAAGCGTGTTGAGTAAAGCGTTGCAATTAGTACTGCAAGAAAGCGTGATTGTTTATGGCAATAAGACGGTAGTGTTTTGATAGTATTACTCTCGCTCCGCTGCAATTGAATGACATCAACAGTGATGATGGTATCAATATCATTTGGATCACTTGTTTTATCATTTGGGCCACTTGTTGACCCGTCGCTGGTCGACGAGGTCAACTAAGCTCCAGTCTCAACTCTTTCACTTCGAATGGCTAACCTATTGGCTATGTAGCTTCAGCTTTCGTCACTGGTTTGTTGATTGCTGATAATCTCGCTAGGTTAGCGCTCCATGGTTAATGATGAGACGTTAATAGTTAACGGCAAGCATCTGTACATCCTCATAATGCATAGCAATATCTGTAATGGTCACATTCCCTTTGGTGTAGCGTAATATCTGCTGTGCGGTACGCTCGGCTCCTTGGGACTGTGCGAACTGGTAAAAGCTCTGCTGATTACAGACGAGCCTTGGGAAAATACGCTGTTTATTAATGCGGTATTCCTGCATGGTGCCATTGAACTTAACTACATTGTTGCTGGCGCCTGCTTTGCATACGGCAATTAAGGCGTTTTCCATCTGCACTGTCATGGTGGCCTGGGTTGAGAAAGCCAGCGGCGCTAAGGCAATGACAGCGATTGAGAGTAACTTTTTCATGTTGAACTCCTAGCATCTTTTATGGCGGTTAAAGTTGAGTTAAGTCGTTTTTAGCGCCAAAAGCTGTGAGTAAATTGTCTGAAAATGTATCTGAATGTGAAGCATGTATCGAATGGTATCTGCAGGTAAATAAATGTGTCTTTGTGGCTGCTAATAGGTCAGATAATAGGCCCAAAGATTAAGGGGATTAGAATAGGGCGATGAGTATAAGGCTATGCTTGTGCTCAGGGCATAAAAAAGCCAGCTGATAGCGCAGCTGGCGTTAATATTAGGTGCAACGGGGATTAATCAACGATACGCAGTAGTTCATTAATGCCCACTTTGCCACGGGTTTTTGCATCGACTTTCTTGACTATGATTGCCGCATAGAGGCTGTAAGTGCCACATTTTGACGGTAAGTTACCCGACACAACCACAGAGCCGGCAGGAACACGGCCATAATGCACTTCGCCAGTTTCCCGGTCAAAAATACGTGTGCTTTGGCCAATGTAGACACCCATAGAGATAACCGAGCCTTCTTCAACTATCACGCCTTCAACAATTTCAGAGCGCGCGCCGATAAAACAGTTATCTTCGATAATGGTTGGGCCAGCTTGCAGCGGCTCAAGCACACCGCCAATGCCAACGCCGCCAGACAGGTGTACGTTTTTACCAATTTGTGCACATGAGCCCACAGTGGCCCAGGTGTCGACCATAGTGCCTTCGTCGACGTAAGCGCCCAAGTTGACATATGATGGCATCAATACGGTATTTTTACCGATATAAGAGCCTTTACGTACGGCGGCAGGAGGCACCACGCGAATGGCTTCGGTTTTAAAACGTGCTTCGTCATAGTCGGCAAATTTCATTGGCACTTTGTCAAAGTACTTAGTCTCTGCACCGTCAATTACTTGGTTGTCGAAAATACGGAAAGAGAGTAAAACGGCTTTCTTCAACCATTGGTGCACATGCCACTGACCATCAATTTTTTCGGCGACGCGCGCCTCGCCTTTATCAAGCATACTGATGACTTTTTCTACGTCGGCCCGCACGCTGGCATCGACCGTGGTAGGGGTAATTTCTGCGCGAGCTTCAAAAGCTGCCTCAATACGTTGGCGTAAAGCCTCCATTAACGTCTCCCGATTATCATTAAAGATGATTGCTGAATAAAAGTATTTAGTTACTTGGCTCGGCGAGCGCTTCGATTAATGCGGCGCTGAGCTCCTCTTGTTGAACTGGGTCTAACTGTTTGCCATCGGCTGTTTGCAACATAAAAAAGTCTTCTGCGCGTTCACCAATCGTGGTGATCTTGGCCGCCAGCAGCGTGACTTGGCAACGGTAAAAAATATCACCGACTTTAGCCAATAAGCCGGGGCTATCTAGTGCAATAAGCTCCATCATAGTGGTGCCTTGCTTGCGCGCGGGTAAAAAACTCACTTGAGTCGGTACCCTAAAGGGCTTCATCTTGCGCGGCAATTTTTTAAACTTGGGTAGTTTGGCAGTATCGCTGCTTAAGGCTCTCACCAAGGCTTTTCTTAAGCTCTGAATCCTAGATAACTGCGAAACTGGGCTGCCATCTTGCTCTAAAATGACGAAAGAATCCAGTGCATATCCGTCTTTTGAGTTCATGATATTAGCATCATGCACATTGATGTTTTTATTGTCGAGTACCGCCATAACGGTGGCAAATAATCTCGGTTTGTCTGGGGTATAGACAAATAATTCTGTACCACCACGGGTGGTGTGTTTGGAGATGAGCACCAAGGCTTCATCATGCTTATGTTTAAGGATAGCCTCGGCATGCCAAGCCACTTGATTGGGCTGATGACGTAGAAAGTAATCGGCTTTAAAGCGTAGCCATAATTGGTCGAGGCTTTTTTCTTTAATGCCGCGTCTGAGTAGCTCTTTTTTCGCTTTGGCTTGGTGCTCGCGAACCCGAGCTCGAATATCAACCGGCTTCTCTTTACCGCGTGCTAGCACCCGCTGCGTTGAAAAGTAAAGGTCGCGCAGTAATGAGCCTTTCCAGCTGTTCCAGGTTTTTTCGTTAGTGGCACAAATATCAGCCACCGTCAGGCAATAGAGATAGCTTAAATGCACAGCATCACGCACTTTATCGGCAAATTCAGCGACCACATCAGGGTCGGAAATGTCTCGGCGCTGGGCCGTTACCGACATGATAAGGTGGTTCTCTACCAGCCAGCTAACCAGTCTGCCATCATGTTTATTTAAGCCGTGTAGATCGCAAAATGCTTGGGCATCGACAGCGCCCAACTTGCTGTGATCGCCGCCGCGGCCTTTACCAATATCGTGAAAAATGGCTGCTAATACCAGTAAACCTTTTTTAGGTAGCTGATTAATCAGCACTGAACCGAGTGGAAATTCCTCTTTTTGCTCGGGTTGAGAAAACCGCTCGATATTTAAGATTAATCTATGGGTATGTTCATCGACCGTATAAGCATGGAACAGGTCAAACTGCATTTGCCCTTCAATGCTGCGCCAAGCAGGCAAATAGGCGGACATGATCCCGTGGCTGTGCATCAAGGAGAGGGCCGCTATACCGCGTGGATGACGTAAAATTTCAAGAAATATCGCGCGGCACGCCTCATGATGCATTAACGGTTGGGTTTGTGCCCGCCGTGCCCGGCGAAGTCGGCGCAAGGTCGGCGCATAAATCGCCTTAATATTGGAGTTACGTGCGACTTGTAAAAAGAGCCCCATGATCTCGGCGGGATCGTCAAATACATTGGGCTTAAGGCATTCGATAAAACTACTGCGGCGTTGGTAGTTTTCATCGATAGGGAAGATCTCAAGCGCCTTAGTGTGACCTAAGGTTGCCCGTTTAAACAGTTGCAACAGCATTTGGTTGAGCTCCATCACACGGCGCACCGTGCGATAGTAGCGTTTCATCATCTGTTCTACCGCAAGCTGGGTTTCATCTTTATAGCCAAGCAGTGTGGCGACTTGACGCTGCAGATCAAACAACAAGCGGTTTTCGTCACGGCCCGAGATAAGGTGAAGTGCAAATCTCAACTGCCACAGGTATTCTTGGCATTCGAGAAGCTCATCTAACTCCTCTTTTTCTAAAAAGCCGTGGGCGACTAAGTCTTCGGTGCAGCTGGCATTAAAGTAACGCATTGCTACCCAGGTAATCGTTTGAATGTCGCGTAAACCGCCGGGGCATGACTTAATGTTGGGTTCGAGATCGAAGGCACTGGCCTTAGCATGCCTGAGCATCTGTTCATCGCGCTTGGCGACAAAAAAGTTGCTGGGTGGCCAGAAGTCCGCTTCTCTTACGCGGTGATATAACTCATCAAATAAGTACTGTGGACCACATAACTGCCGTGCTTCGAGCAAGTTGGTGGCAATAGTAATATCATTACGCCCTTGATTAATGGTGTCATCGACGCTGCGTACGCTGTGGCCGACTTCTAAGCCTGCGTCCCATAAAAAAGCGATATATTGTCCCAATTGGTGTTCACCTTCTTGAGATAATTTACCGTCAATCAAAAACAGCAGATCCACGTCTGAATGGGGATGCAGTTCGCCGCGGCCATAACCGCCCACCGCGATCAGTGCCACAGGGTGTTGGTCGAGTTGTTGACATTGCCATTGTTTACACAGTAACGCATCGACGGCGCGGCAGCGTTGCTTAACTAGCAAGGTGACCGATTCGCCGGCGTTAAATCGCTCTAATAGTTGCTCGTTTTGCAGTTTTAAGGCTGATTTGGCGCTCAGTGCGTTATTCATTGATATCCTTAGGGGAAAAAGCAGCGAGCATTGCTGACTCGCTGCCTGATATTATCGCAATTTAGGTCTCCACTTTACGCAATTCTTAAACAAAAAGTACAGTAATTAGTGATTGATTATGCGCGGAAAGTCTTCCTCTGAGCGCAGTGTTAATACTTCAACACCTTTGTCAGTCACTAATAGGGTATGTTCCCATTGGGCCGAGTTTTTACCATCAGAGGTCGTCACGGTCCAGTTGTCGTCTTTGTCTAACACGCTAGTGTGACGACCCGCATTGATCATCGGCTCGATGGTAAAACACATGCCGGGACGCAGTACGGTCTTGTCATTGTTTTTGTAATGCATGACTTGAGGTTCTTCGTGAAAACCAGCGCCGATACCATGGCCGCAATAATCGGTCACGATACTGTATTTTTCGAGACCCGTTTTCTTACCCTTAATGTATTTCTCAATGATGGTACCAATTTCACCTAGCTTCATACCTGGACGCACCTTTTTAATGGCTTCATACAGGCTTTCTTGGGCGACGCGGCACAGACGTTTATCTTTGGCGCTGACATCACCAATCAGAAACATTTTTGAGGTGTCACCATGGTAGCCATCTTTAATCACGGTAATGTCGATATTAAGGATATCGCCATCTTTTAAGGCTCTGTCACTGGGAATACCGTGACAAATCACCTCATTAATAGAGGTACAAATAGATTTTGGGAAACCGTGATAGTTAAGTGGCGCTGAAATTGCACCTTGCTCTTCAGTATATTTAGCACAGATATCGTTAAGCTCATTCGTGGTGACGCCCGCCTTAACGTAAGGGGCAATCATCTCTAGAACATCGGCGGCTAATTTGCCCGCAGCGCGCATTTTTTCGATCTCTTCGGCTGTTTTAATCACTATACTCATTAGGCTTTCTCTTGTTTCTCGGTAGTCTTATTTTTGGCGCGCCAGCTATGCTAAAAATTTGTGTTTTCGCTGATTTCATGGTATAAAGCGCGCCGTTACGTTTGACTCTTGATTACTTGTCATCTGACCAGGTCTTCTGACGTTTGGTTAAGAGCGAATCTGGCGGCCATTATACATGGCAATTACTAAATACTAAATCACACACGTATCGACACGTTCTCCGGGGTGCCTATAAAAGGTCGGAGATATGGGATGCGTGGAGGTCTAACCCCCAATTTTAAGGTAATAAAATGACTACAGTTTCAATGCGCGACATGCTTCAAGCCGGTGTTCACTTCGGTCACCAAACTCGTTACTGGAACCCAAAGATGAAGCCATTCATCTTCGGCGCTCGTAATGGTGTTCACATCATTAACCTAGAGCACACTGTGCCTATGTTCAATGAAGCATTAGCGTTCATCAGCAACGTAGCATCTAAGAAAGGGAAAGTTCTTTTCGTAGGTACTAAGCGCGCTGCAAGCGAAGCTATCAAAGAAGCAGCAATTTCTTGTGATCAGTACTATGTTGATAACCGCTGGTTAGGTGGTATGTTGACTAACTGGAAAACAGTTCGTCAATCAATCAAGCGTCTAAAAGATCTAGAAAGCCAGTCAATCGATGGCACTTTCGACAAGCTAACTAAGAAAGAGGCGCTAATGCGTACTCGCGAGCTTGAGAAACTAGAAAAGTCTCTTGGTGGTATCAAGAACATGGGCGGTTTACCTGACGTTATCTTCGTTATCGGTGCTGACCATGAGCACATCGCGATTAAAGAAGCTAACAACCTAGGTATCCCAGTTGTTGCTGTTGTAGATACTAACTCTTCTCCAGACGGCATCACCTACATCGTTCCTGGTAACGATGATGCTATGCGTTCTATCCGTCTGTACACTGAGTCAGTTGCTGCAGCTGCTAAAGCTGGTCGCGGTCAAGACCTAGCGGTTCAAGCTGAACAAGACGGTTTCGTAGAAGCTGAATAATAAGGCGAGATGAATTTCATCGCCCTTATTAACCAAGATACATGATTGGTGAACAGGGGCCCCTAAGGCCCCTGTTTTATATCATTTGATTTGTAGATTTACCTATAGAGGATTTAACAATGGCAATTACTGCTGCCCAAGTTAAAGAACTACGTGAGCGCACTGGCGCTGGCATGATGGATTGTAAAAAAGCGCTAACTGAAACCAATGGTGACATTGAGCTAGCGATTGAAAACATGCGTAAGAGCGGTGCTGCTAAGGCTGCTAAGAAAGCGGGTAACATCGCTGCTGAAGGTACTATCCTTATCAAGCAAGGCGAAGGTTTCACTGCACTTTTAGAAGTTAACTGTCAAACTGACTTCGTTGCAAAAGACGGTAACTTCCTAGCATTCGCTAACGCAGTACTTGACGTTGCAGCTGCATCTAAAGTAACTGTTGAAGACCTAAAAGCACAGTTCGAAGAAACGCGTGTTGCACTAGTTGCTAAAATCGGTGAAAACATCAACGTACGTCGCGTTGAGTACATCGATGGTACTAACACTGCTTCATACCGTCACGGCGAGCGTATCGGTGTTGTTGTCACTGGTGATGCAGACGAAGAAACGCTTAAGCACATCGCAATGCACGTAGCGGCTTCTAAGCCTGAGTACGTTCACCCTGAAGACGTTCCAGCTGATGTGGTTGAGAAAGAAAGAGCCGTTCAAATCGAAATCGCGATGAATGAAGGCAAGCCTCAAGAGATCGCTGAGAAGATGGTTGCGGGTCGTATGAAGAAGTTCACCGGTGAAGTTTCTCTTACTGGTCAAGCTTTCATCATGGAACCAAAGAAAACAGTTGGTGAAATTCTTAAAGAGAAAGGCGCTACTGTTACAAACTTCATTCGTTTAGAAGTTGGTGAAGGTATCGCGAAGAAAGAAGAAGATTTTGCTGCTGAAGTAGCTGCACAAATCGCTGCTTCAAAGGCGTAATCGCCGCTTTTTAGATACCCTAAAAACCGCAGCAATCGCTGCGGTTTTATTATGCCAATTAGATTGTCACAGCCTGCATTTTTTTCGATATAATTGGTAACATACCCACCAGCATTTATCAGGACAAATAACTATGAGCACAAACCCCAAACCCGCTTTTCGACGTATTCTTCTTAAATTGAGTGGCGAAGCCCTGATGGGCGAAGAAGGCTTTGGTATCGACCCTAAAGTACTCGATCGTATGGCACAAGAGGTCAAGGAGTTGGTTGAGCTTGGTATTCAAGTTGGTGTTGTGATCGGTGGTGGTAACCTGTTCCGTGGTGAAGGACTGGCTAAAGCCGGTATGAACCGTGTCGTTGGTGACCACATGGGCATGTTGGCCACTGTAATGAACGGCTTGGCAATGCGTGATGCATTGCACCGTGCTTATGTAAACGCACGCTTGATGTCAGCGATACCGCTTAAAGGTGTGTGTGACGATTATAACTGGGCTGAAGCGATTAGCTTGCTTAAATCGGGTCGAGTAGTGATTTTTGCGGCCGGTACGGGTAATCCATTTTGCACCACAGACTCTGCGGCGTGTTTACGCGGTATTGAGATTGAAGCCGAAGTGGTGCTTAAGGGCACCAAAGTCGATGGCGTCTATTCTGACGACCCAGTGAAGAATCCTGAAGCCGTTAAATATGACGAAATGGGCTACGATGAAGTACTCGACAAAGAATTAAAAGTGATGGATCTTGCTGCATTCACACTGGCAAGAGATCACGACATGCCTATTTTAGTGTTCAATATGAATAAGCCTGGTGCGCTGCGCCGTGTTATTATGGGTGACCATGAAGGCACCATGATCAAAAGTAGCCGCGTAAAATCAGCCGAATAAATACGATTTATACTAACGTAAATTTAGTAAGCAAAAAGGATATTAAACGTGATTAATGAAATCAAAGAAGATGCGAAACTACGCATGGGTAAATGTGTTGAAGCGACTAAAGCACAAATGGCTAAAGTGCGTACAGGTCGTGCACACCCAAGCCTACTTGATTCTATCAAGGTACCTTATTACGGTTCACTAACGCCACTAAAGCAAGTGGGTAACGTATCGATTGAAGATTCAAGAACCCTAGCGGTCAGCGTTTTTGACTCAACTATGATAGCAGCGGTAGAGAAGGCGATCATGAGCTCAGATTTGGGGCTTAACCCTATGTCTGCCGGTACCACTATCCGCATTCCGTTGCCAGCTTTGACTGAAGAGCGTCGTAAAGATCTGATTAAAGTGGTTCGTGCTGAAGCTGAAAACGGTCGTATTGCGGTACGTAACGTGCGTCGTGATGCAAACTCAGATGTGAAAGCATTAGAGAAAGAAAAAGAATGTACCGAAGATGATGTACGTCGCAGCGAAGATGAAATTCAGAAGTTTACCGATGCGCACATTAAAATGATCGATGAAATTTTGGCGGCAAAAGAAGCAGAGTTGATGGAAGTCTAATCTGCTGCCTTAGTCACTAGAGTTAACACGCCGTGTAGGGGTATACTACACGGCGTTTGCTATTTTTAAGGGTTGTAATAGATGTCAATCGAATCTCAATCTGGCTCAGAGTTAGCTGATGAAACACTCGCTGAGCTGATTAAGCTGTCTATACCTAAGCACGTTGCTATTATCATGGATGGCAATGGGCGTTGGGCGCAAGCTCAAGGTAAGCCGCGGGTGATTGGGCATAAAGCAGGGGTAAAAGCGGTCCGTCGAGCGGTGAGTACCGCGCGTGAAATGGGGGTCGGTTCATTGACCTTATTTGCGTTTTCCAGTGAGAATTGGCGCCGACCTGACAAAGAAGTTAGCTTGCTAATGGAGCTATTTTTTACCGTGTTGCAGCGGGAGTTAAAGCGGCTACATAACAATGGTGTACGCCTCAATATCATTGGTGATACCAGTCGTTTTTCAGCGCGCTTGCAAAAGCAAATTGCCTCGGCAATGGCGCAAACTGCGGATAATGACGGTTTAATCTTGAACGTCGCCGCTAACTATGGCGGTCGCTGGGACATCATGCAAGCGGCACAAACCTTAGCCCAAAAGGTTGAATCTGGCGAAATGAACAGCAGTCAGTTCACCGAAGAGGCGTTAAGTCAGCATTTATGCATGCAAAATCAGCCGGAAGTTGATTTAATGATCCGTACGGGCGGGGATTTTCGCATCAGTAATTTTATACTCTGGCAGGCAGCTTATGCAGAGTTAGTCTTTACTGAGGTGCTTTGGCCCGACTTTGACGAGCAAGCCTTTAAAGAAGCCGTCGCAGTATTTGCTTCACGTCAGCGCCGTTTTGGATTAACGGGAACGCAAATTGAGACGCTACAGGCTGAGCAATAAATTATAAGAGGGAAAGTTTTTGCTAAAGCATAGAATAATAACAGCAGTATGGTTAATCCCATTAGTGATGGGTGCCATATTCTTTTTCCCTGTGGAGTATTTTTCATGGGCACTGGTGGCAGTGTTTTTAATCGCTGCTAAAGAGTGGGGCCGAATTATCGATAAGCGCTGTAACATCACCCAGTGGAGTTTCACGCTGACTATCGGTATTTTATTGGTAGCGCTTAATCTGTTTGTGCCTAGTGATGAGGTGTGGTTTAAAGGCCATTTACACCCCATCTTTCTGGCGATATTGGTGATTGGTGCATTTTGGTGGGCCATCTCTTTACTCTTCATATTGTCATACCCTAAAAGTTCGACCCTGTGGGCTAAGAGCCACATGTTTAAGTCGATGTTTGGCCAGTTAACATTAATCCCCTGTTTTACTGCATTAGTTGCGCTTAAGGCATTAAGTTCACAGGCTGATCCCTATTATGGCGGGACCTTGGTTTTCTTGGTGATGTTGACCGTTTGGGCAACCGATTCTGGCGCTTACTTTGCGGGTAAAACCTTAGGTAAACATAAATTAATGCCTAATGTCAGCCCTGCTAAAACCGTGGAAGGCCTCATTGGTGGCTTGCTGACCACTATGATTGTTGTCGCAGTTGTGATGTTGCTGTCACCCGAACAAGAATTAGGCTTGGTGATTGTGGTCACCTTGTTTGTTGCCTTAGTGTCTGCAGTGGGCGATCTGTCTGAAAGTATGTTTAAGCGTGTCGCGGATATCAAAGACTCAGGTACTATCTTGCCAGGCCACGGTGGTGTGCTCGACAGAATCGATAGTCTCACCGCTGCGCTGCCAGTATTCACACTCATTTATATCGCATTTTGGATGTAACCATGCAAAAAATGGTGATTCTTGGGGCCACGGGCTCAATTGGTGCTAGCACGCTCAGTGTTATTGAGCGTAATCCGGCTGATTATGAGGTTTACGCCCTAGTGGCAAATCGTAGCGTCGACAAGATGCTAGCGTTATGCATCACCCATGAGCCTTGCGTGGCGCACATGGTCGATGCCGATGCTGCAAAAGCCTTAGCCGAAAAACTGCCCGCGTCACTGCGCACCCGAGTTTCCAGCGGTGAAGATGAACTGCTCGACTTAGTTGCCGCAAGTGAGGTGGATACCGTGATGGCGGCGATTGTTGGCGCTGCAGGGTTACCCTCAACCTTAGCTGCAGTTAAAGCGGGTAAACGAGTGTTGCTGGCCAATAAAGAATCATTGGTGATGTCGGGGCGTTTATTTATCGATCAGATGCAAGTTTCTGGCGCACAAGTGCTGCCTGTGGACAGCGAGCATAATGCGATTTTTCAATGTTTACCCTTTGAGGTGCAGCAGCAAATCGGTGTATGCCAACTAACCGACGCTGGCATTTCTCATATTTTGCTAACGGGCTCGGGTGGTCCTTTTCTTAGTACTGACCTTGCCACTTTGCAGCACATGACGCCAGATCAAGCTTGTAAACATCCCAACTGGTCGATGGGACGTAAAATCTCTGTCGATTCGGCTAGCATGATGAATAAAGGGTTGGAATATATTGAGGCTCGTTGGTTGTTTAATGCCAGTAAAGAGCAGCTTAAAGTCGTGGTACATCCTCAAAGTGTCATTCACTCTATGGTGCAATATAAAGATGGCTCGGTACTGGCGCAGATGGGCAATCCCGATATGCGCACGCCTATTGCACATTGTATGGCCTATCCACAAAGAATTTCAGCCGGAGTTGAACCTTTAGATTTTTTCAAAGTCGGACAGTTAAGCTTTCTTGAACCCGATTTTAACCGATTCCCTTGCTTAGCATTAGCCATTGATGCCTGTGAGCAAGGCCAAGAAGCTACTACTGTGCTCAATGCTGCCAATGAGATATCGGTCGATGCGTTTCTGGCGGGCACCATTCGGTTTACCGATATTGCTCATATCAACGAATTTTGCTTAACCAAGGTGGCCAAGCAAAATTTAAACACGATTGAAGATATTTTGGCGCTAGATAATCAAACTCGCCGAGTGGCTGCTGAACATGTTAAACGTGTGCAGCAGTAAAGAAGGAGCTCAATGCTAGATTTTTTATGGAACCTAGGTTCCTTTATCATTGCTTTAGGCATATTAATCACGGCCCACGAATATGGCCACTTTTGGGTTGCACGTCGCTGTGGCGTCAAAGTGGAACGCTTCTCCATCGGTTTTGGTAAAGCGATTTGGCGTAAAGTCGGCGCCGATGGCACTGAGTATGTGGTCGCGATGATCCCCCTTGGTGGTTACGTGAAGATGCTTGATGAGCGTGTAGACGATGTGCCAGATGCATTAAAATCTCAAGCCTTCAATCGTAAGTCCGTCTGGCAGCGCATTGCCATTGTCGGCGCAGGCCCTATGGCCAACTTCATCTTCGCTATTTTTGCGTTGTACATCATGTACCTCATTGGAGTGCCGTCATTAAAACCAGTTATTGAAACCACCCAGCCTAATACGCCTGCCGCTATCATTGAGGTTAAACAGCCGCAGCAAGTGATTGCCGTTGGCGACCAAGCCGTCCGCAACTGGGAGGAGGTGACCTATGCCTTAGTTGGGCATATTGGCGATGATAATATCGACATAACCCTAGCCCCACTATCAGGTGTTATGGGCCAAGAGCGTACTTATCGCCTCGACACTCGTCAGTGGCAATTTGACCCAGAAAAACAATCACCTATCACCTCGCTGGGGTTAGGCATTTATCAACCAGACGTGAGTCCAACCTTGGCATTTGTTAGCGAAGACGGTGCCGCTTATGCTGCAGGGCTGCGGGTCGGTGATACCTTGGTTGCTATCGATGGGCAGCGCTATAGTGACTGGGATGGATTTGTTGAACAAATAAAAGCGGCAGCGGGTAAGACTGTCAACATGACTGTGCTACGCGATGGTAAGCAGCTTAAGCTTGCGGTGACGCCCAAATCTCGCTCTGGCGAGAATGGCCAAATAGAGGGGGTGATCGGTGTTGCGCCCACTCAAGCACCTTGGCCAGATAATATGCGTTTGCAGTTAGAATACGGTTTAGGCGAATCTTTTGTGGTTGCTGCCGATAAAACGTGGCAACTTGTGTCAGTCAGCATTAAGATGATTGGCAAATTATTTACTGGCGATGTGTCGGTGAAAAACCTAAGCGGGCCTATTTCAATCGCACAAGGTGCGGGGAGTAGTGCTAATTATGGCTTAGTTTACTTTTTAGGATTCCTAGCATTAATCAGCGTCAATTTAGGCATTATTAACTTATTGCCTTTACCAGTGCTAGATGGTGGGCATCTATTATATTACTTCATCGAAGTGATCACAGGCAGGCCTGTACCAGAGAAGGTACAGGAAATTGGATTCAGATTTGGGGCAGCTATGCTGCTAATGTTGATGAGTATCGCCCTTTTCAACGATTTTTCCCGACTCTGAGCAAGGACACACACATAATTAGAAGTGCTCTATGAGATTGAATAAAATTTTTGCCTCGATGTTATTAGTCGGTGCGTCTTTATCAGGGAACGGTTGGGCCGAAACATTCCAGCCTTTTGAAGTTACAGACATCCAAGTACAAGGTTTACAACGTGTTGCATTAGGTGCAGCACTCCTCAACATCCCCATTAAGGTGGGCGATACCGTTGATGAAACGCGTCTGCAGCAAGCGATTAAAAGCTTGTACGCGTCAACCAACTTCGAACATATCGAAGTCAGTCGCGATGGCAATGTCCTTGTGGTGACGGTCAAAGAGCGCCCGACAATTAGCGCCGTGACCTTCGAAGGCAACAAAGACATTAAAGATGAGCAGCTGCAAGAGAGTCTCGATGGCAGCGACGTTAAAGTCGGTGAGTCATTAGACCGCACCATGCTCAGCGGGATTGAAAAAAGCCTGCAAGACTTTTATTACGGCGTGGGTAAGTACGGCGCAAAAGTCGAAGCACAGGTGATCAACTTACCGCGTAACCGTGTCGAACTTAAGTTTAAGTTTACCGAAGGCTTAGCCGCTGAAATTCGCCAGATAAACGTAGTGGGTAACACTGTGTTTAGTGACGCCGAACTGATCGGCATGCTGGAATTAAAAGATTATGTGGCCTGGTGGGACTTATTTGGTGAGCGTCGCTACCAAAAGCAGAAGTTGCAAGCCGACCTTGAAACCATCAAAACCTTCTACCATAACCGTGGTTATATTCGCTTTGATGTGACCTCGACTCAGGTTGCGATGACCCCAGATCGCAAAGGGCTGTACATCACGATTAACGTCGATGAAGGTGAACAGTACAAAGTGAAAGAGGTCAATCTCACTGGTGACCTTATGGGCCGCGAAGAGGTGATGCAAGCCATTTTGCCGATCAAAGTGGGTGATACCTACAATGGCGGCGATGTGACCTTTACCGAAGAGATGTATGGTAAATATCTTGGTCGTTTTGGTTATGCTTATCCTGAAGTAAAAACCTACCCTGAAATTAATGATGACACCAAAGAGGTGACTCTCAATGTCAATATTAAGCCGGGCAAACGGGTTTATGTGCGTAACATTAACTTCACTGGTAACCAAGTTACTAAAGATGAAGTACTGCGTCGTGAATTACGCCAGATGGAAGGGGCATGGCTAAATGCCGCGCAAGTAGAACAATCTAAAGCGCGCCTTAATCGTCTAGGTTATTTCGAAACTGTTGATACTCAAACGGTTCAAGTACCTGGCACCGATGATTTGGTTGATGTCGCCTTTAATGTTAAAGAGCAACCTTCTGGCTCATTTAACGCCGGTGTAGGTTATGGTACTGAATCAGGTATCAGCTTGCAGTTTGGTGTACAGCAAAGCAATTTCTTGGGTACCGGTAATCAGGCAGGAATTAACTTAAATACTAACAAGTATTCGAAGAACATTAATTTTTCTTATACCGATCCCTATTTTACCAAAGACGGCGTGAGCTTAGGCGGCAGTGTTTTCTGGAATGAGTTTGATGCGCAAGAGGCCAACCTTGAGCGTTATAAAAACAGTTCTTACGGTGTGGCGTTGAATTCGGGTTTTCCGATCAACGAATATAACCGTATTAACGGTGGCATTGGCTATCGTCATAACGAAATTTCAGAGATTTCAGCGTATGAACAGGCACTGCGCTTCTACAATATCTATCGTGACCAAGATGACCCAAATGCTGACCTAGCATTTGATAACTTCGAATTAAATCTTGGCTGGTATCGCAGTACGTTAAACCGCGGTACCTTCCCAACAGACGGTTCGTCACAGCGCTTAAGCGGCAAGATGACGGTTCCAGGGTCGGATCTGCAATACTTTAAAACTGACTTTGACACCAGCTTCTACTGGCCCTTTGACCGTAGCCATAGCTTCGTACTATTGACTAAGGCGCGTGTAGGCTACGGCAATGGTTATGGTCAGTTTGGTGATAACGATCAGATTTTACCGTTCTGGGAAAATTACTACTCGGGTGGTAGTAGTTCACTACGTGGCTTTAAGTCCAATTCTGTTGGCCCTCGTTCATTCTACTTGTATCGTGGTAGTGAGCCGTGTTCACCAGATCCATCGGGTGATGGTTGTACCTTGCCTGGCGATCCAAATCGCATCGAAGTAAGCCAAGGTCGCTCTATCGGTGGTAATGCTATCGCGACCGCCAGTATTGAGCTGATTGTGCCGACGCCATTCTTGGACGAAGCCTATACTAACTCTGTGCGTACCAGCTTCTTTGTCGATGCGGGTAATGTCTGGGATACTGAATTTGATTATGATTCATATCGCGGCTTGCCAGCTGAAGAGTTTGCCGAGCTGGCAGATTACTCAGATCCTTCTCGCATTCGTGCGTCAGCGGGTATGAGTGTTCAGTGGTTGTCGCCAATGGGGCCAATGGTATTTAGCCTTGCGTGGCCAATCACAGAGTATGAAGATGATGAAACAGAGATTTTCTCGTTCAACATTGGTAAAACTTTCTAAGTTAGAACTAATTTAAATAAAAATAATCGGCAAGTTTTGCTGACAACAAGGAGTTTATTTTGAATAAGATGTTTAATCGCGCAATGATGGTTTTGGTTCTGTTAGGTGCACCTATTGCTGCACAAGCAGAGAAAATTGCAGTGGTAGATATGCAAGCGGTATTTGAGCAGTTACCCCAGCGCGAAGCCGTGAGTAAAACACTCAAAACTGAATTTGGCGACCGTGTGGCTAACGTGCAAAAGATGCAAGACGAGCTACGTGGCATGCTTGAGAAGCAACAGCGTGATGCCGCGCTGATGAGCGAAAGCCAAAAAACCGATATGTTGCGTAAGATGGAATCACTCAAAGCTGAGCTGCAATTAAAAGGCAAAGCTTTAGATGAAGATATGCGTCGTCGTAACGGTGAAGAGCAAAATAAACTGTTAGTTGAAGTGCAAAAAGCGATCACCGCTATTGCTGAAAAAGAACAATACGACCTAGTGCTGCAGCGTGGTGCTGCTATCTATGTTAAGCCCACTTCAGATATCAGCAGTAAAGTTGTTGAAGCGTTGAGCAAAGGCTAACGATTAATGAAAAGCTATACATTAAAAGAGATCGCTGTTTACTTAAATGCTGCGGTACAAGGTGACGACACGGTTGAAATTAACCGGGTTGCCACCCTCGAAAAAGCGCAAAAGGGTGAGATCTCTTTTTTAGCCAACTCAAAATACCAGCATCAGCTCGCGGGTACATCGGCGTCTGCGGTATTGTTGTCGCCCAAAATGGCGGCTGAGTTTAACGGCAACGCTATTGTACTTAATGATCCTTATGTGGGATTTGCAAGAGTGGCGCAGTTACTCGACTCGACGCCTAAAGCCGCTGAAGCTATTCATCCCAGTGCAGTGATTGATGCCAGTGCCACTATAGGCGAAGGCGTTGCTATTGGCGCTAATGCGGTTATCGGCCCCAATGTAATTTTGGGGCAGCAGGTACAGATTGGCGCAGGATGTGTTATTGGGCAAGATGTTATCATCGGCTCCAATACCATCTTGTGGGCCAATGTGACTGTGTACCACAATGTTCACCTTGGTCAAGACTGTATTGTGCATTCGGGGACAGTACTGGGATCAGACGGGTTTGGCTATGCCAATGAACGTGGGCAGTGGATCCGCATTCCGCAAACGGGAGGCGTGCGCATTGGCGATCGGGTTGAAATTGGTGCTTGTACCAGTATTGACCGTGGGGCATTGGATCATACCGTTATCCATGACGGGGTGATCATCGATAACCAAGTGCAAATTGCCCATAATGTGGTTATCGGTGAAAACAGTGCCCTTGCCGGTGGTTCAACTTTTGCCGGTAGTGTCACCATAGGTAAATATTGTATCATTGGCGGCTGTAGTGCCGTGGCAGGGCATTTATCTATTGCAGATGGTACCCATGTCTCAGGTGGCACAAACGTTACGAGTGTTATCAGGGAGCCTGGTGTATACTCCTCGGCTACTGTAGCGATGGAAAATAAGGTGTGGCGTCGAAATACCGTGAGGTTTAGACAGCTAGATGAATTATTCCAGCGCGTTAAAAAGTTAGAAAAAACGTTAAAATAGAAGATTAAGTGCCCCTTGGCAGCTAAGGAAATTATTGAGTGTCAAATCAATTAAACACAATGGATATCAAAGAGATCCTAAAGTTTTTACCCCATAGATATCCGTTTTTATTGATCGATAGAGTCCTCGACTTTACCCCAGGCGAAACACTACACGCGATCAAAAACGTCACTATTAATGAGCCATTTTTTCAAGGCCATTTTCCCGTTCAACCTGTGATGCCTGGCGTGTTGATTCTCGAAGCGATGGCGCAAGCCACTGGCTTATTGGCATTTAAGACCATGAGTGACGAACCATCAAATGATGCACTCTACTATTTCGCAGGTATCGACAAAGCACGTTTTAAGCGTGTGGTTGAGCCAGGCGATCAACTGCATTTTGAAGTGAAAATGATTAAAGAACGCCGCGGGATAGGGGTGTTTACTGGTGAAGCAAAGGTCGATGGCGAACTAGTTTGTTCTGCCGAGATTATGTGTGCCCGTAGAGAGATTAGTAAGTGATTGATGATTTAGCGTTTGTACATCCCGATGCCAAAATTGGCAACAATGTAACCATAGGCCCATGGACCTATATTGGTGCCAATGTCGAAATTGGTGACGATTGCCACCTGAGTTCTCATGTTGTGGTCAAAGGCCCGACAGTGATGGGCAAAGGCAATCGCATTTTCCAGTTCGCCTCTGTGGGTGAAGACTGCCAAGATAAAAAGTACGCGGGCGAACCCACGCGCTTAATTATCGGCGATAATAATGTGATCCGTGAATCGGTGACCATTCATCGCGGCACGATTCAAGACAAGGGCGAAACCGTTATTGGTTCTAACAACCTGTTTATGGCCTACGTGCATATTGCCCACGACTGTGTGGTTGGCAATAATGTGATCATGGCTAACAATGCTTCGATTGCAGGTCATGTTCATGTCGGTGATTGGGCCATTTTAGGTGGTATGACTGGGGTGCATCAGTTTGTGCATATTGGCGCTCATGCTTTTACCGCAGGTAGCTCTCTTATTTTGCAAGATGTGCCTCCGTTTGTGATGGCCTCAGGCCAGCCTGCGATACCGCGTGGTCTTAACGCCGAAGGGCTCAAGCGTCGTGGCTTCTCTAAAGAGAGCCAACTTGCAGTGCGCCGAGCTTATAAAACTGTGTATCGCAAAGGGTTGACGGTTGATGAAGCCATTGCCGCATTGAGTGAAGAGTCTCAAGATGAGCAAGTGAAGCTATTTACTGATTTCATCGCCAATTCCAGTCGAGGCATTATTCGTTAAGACACTGGTCTTGAAAATCAAAAGCTCGTTTAGACGGGCTTTTTTTTATGAGTGAAATTAAACCAATCGCATTAATTATCAGCTCGATCTTGATGGCTAAAATAGGCTGTTTCTCTGGTGTAAATGGTTTCAGCCCATTGCAGGCATCAATGAATAGTCATTGAGTTAATGTGATTAATCGTAAGTCGGAAACAACGGATAAGAATCGGGTTATGACTGAACGTAGACAAAAAATATTTGCCATGGTCGCAGGCGAACTGTCTGGGGACATCTTAGGCGCAGGTTTAATCCGTGCCCTAAAGCAGCGTTATCCTGACGCGCGTTTTGTCGGCATTGGTGGTCCACAGATGGACGAATTGGGTTTTGAGTCGCTGTTCTCATTTGAAGAGTTAGCGGTGATGGGGATAGTGGAAGTCTTGTCGCGTCTGCCTCGGTTGCTTAAGGTGCGTAAAACCCTCATCGATGAAATTTCCGCCTTGTCACCCGATTGTTTTATCGGTATCGATGCGCCCGATTTCAATATCGGCCTTGAGTTAAAGCTTAAGCAGCGTGGCATTAAAACCGTGCATTATGTCAGCCCATCTGTGTGGGCATGGCGGCCTAAGCGCATCTTTAAAATTGCCAAAGCAACCAACATGGTGCTGTCGTTGTTGCCGTTTGAAAAGGCGTTTTATGATAAACATCAGGTGCCGTGCACTTTCGTCGGTCATACCTTAGCCGACGACATCCCTCTGGAGAATGATAAAGCAACAGCCCGAGCTCAGCTGGGGTTAGATGCCGAAGATGAATACTTAGCCTTATTGCCGGGCTCACGCGGTGGCGAACTAAAGCAGTTGGCAGAGCCTTTTGTGAAAGCGGCATTGCTGCTACGACAACGTTATCCCGATCTTAAGTTCATCACGCCGCTGGTTAATGCCAAACGCCGCGCCCAATTTGAGGCAGCGCTTGAACAATTTGCTCCCGATTTGGCGATTCATATGGTTGAAGGTCAGTCGCGGGTGGTGATGGCGGCTGCTGATGCCATTTTACTGGCGTCAGGCACGGCGACGTTAGAAGCCATGTTGGTTAAACGGCCGATGGTGGTGGCGTATCGCGTGAGTCCGATCACCTATAGCATTGCCAAAAGTATGATGCAGATAGACAGTTACTCACTGCCTAATCTATTGGCTGGTGAGAAAATTATTCCTGAGTTGATCCAAGCCGACTGCACCGCGCAGAAGATTGCCGATGCGGTAGCGCAACAACTCGATAGCGATCATCGCCCGTTAATGAAGCGTTTTGCCACCTTGCATCAACAACTCAAATGTAATGCCAGTCAGCGGGCCGCCGATGCGGTGGTCGCGTTAATTGAGGAGGCGTAATATGGCGACCTTTAAAGATATCACTCAAGCGCAAATCAGCCTATTGTGCCAAGGGTTTTACGCCGGTGTCGATGAGGTGGGGCGCGAACCTTTAGTTGGTGATGTCGTGACCGCAGCCGTGGTGCTCGACCCTAATAATCCTATCGCTGGGCTGAATGACTCGAAAAAATTGTCAGAAAAAAAACGCTTAGCCTTGTTTGCCGAGATTAACCAAAAAGCCCTCGATGTCAGTGTGGGGCGTGCCAGTCCTGCTGAGATAGATGAGCTTAATATTCTGCACGCCACTATGCTGGCAATGCAGCGCGCGGTGGGCGGTCTTAAGGCTCGCCCCGAGCGGATACTGGTCGATGGTAATCGTGTGCCTGACTTTGGTATTGAAAGCCATGCGGTGATCAAAGGCGATGGCCTGATCGCTGGCATCAGCGCCGCATCGATCATTGCCAAAGTGGTGCGAGATCAAGAGATGGACGCGCTCGATGCCAGGTACCCACAGTTTGGTTTTGCTAAGCATAAGGGCTACCCGACAAAAGCGCATTTTGAGGCGCTAGAACAACATGGCGTATTAGCCGAACACCGTAAGAGTTTTCGCCCCGTACAGGCACGTTTATCACGGGATGATTAATCCTTATCAGCATAGGCAAAGCCGAGCTGAAAGGGTGACGCTGTGTTTCGCTATGTGTTAATCTCAGTCTGTTAATCTCAATGGGCGCTTGCCGCCCAACTAAAAAGATACTATCAACTATGTCAGAACCTCGTTTCGTGCATCTGCGCGTTCACAGTGATTTTTCCATGTCCGACGGCCTCTCGAAAGTGAAGCCCATTCTAGCTAAGGCGACTGAGCTTGAAATGGCGGCGCTTGCCCTGACCGATAAAACCAATTTATGTGGTTTGGTCAAGTTTTACAGCGGCTGCCATGGGGCGGGGATTAAGCCAATTATTGGCACTGACTTTTCGATGTTGGTGCCAGGCTTTGACGACGAGTTTTGCTCGATTACGGTATTGGCCATCAACAATCAAGGTTATAAAAACCTCACCTTATTGATAAGCGATGCCTATCTACGTGGTCATGTACGCGACCGCGCGGTGATCGATCAAGAGTGGCTGATTAAATACAGCGAAGGGTTAATGTTACTTTCGGGCGCCAAAGATGGCGACGTCGGTAAGGCGTTGCTTAAAGGCAACAAAGGCCAAGTTGACTCCTTGGTGGCATTTTATCAGATCCATTTTCCTGAGCGCTATTATCTGGAGCTTATCCGAACGGGTCGTCCCGACGAAGAGCGCTATTTGCACATGGCGGTCGAACTGGCTGCTGAAAAAGACTTGCCCGTGGTCGCGACCAACCAAGTGGTATTTATTCAACCCGAGCAGTTTGAGGCCCATGAGATCCGTGTGGCGATTTCTGATGGCTATACACTCGCCGATCCGCGCCGCCCTAAAACCTACAGCAAAGAGCAGTATTTCCGCTCACAAGATGAGATGTGTGAGCTGTTTGCCGATATTCCTGAAGCGTTGGCAAACTCGGTAGAGATCGCTAAGCGCTGTAATGTCACTGTGCGCCTTGGCGAATACTTTTTGCCTAATTTCCCCACCGGCGATCTGTCCATCGAAGACTTTCTCGTTGACGTGTCTAAAAAGGGGCTTGAAGAGCGTCTCGAGTTTTTGTTTCCCGACCCTAAGGATCGAGCCGAGCGCCGTCCCGAATATGATGAGCGTCTCGATATCGAGCTGACCGTGATTAACAACATGGGTTTTCCCGGCTACTTCCTTATCGTAATGGAGTTTATTCAGTGGGGTAAAGACAATGGTATTCCGATTGGCCCGGGTCGTGGTTCAGGAGCGGGCTCGTTGGTGGCGTATGCGCTGAAGATCACCGACCTTGACCCATTAGAATTTGACCTGCTGTTCGAACGTTTCTTGAACCCAGAACGGGTATCGATGCCCGATTTCGACGTCGACTTTTGTATGGATCGCCGCGATGAGGTGATCGATCACGTGGCCGAGCTGTATGGCCGAGATGCGGTATCGCAAATCATCACTTTTGGTACTATGGCTGCCAAAGCCGTGGTGCGCGATGTGGGCCGCGTGCTGGGGCATCCTTATGGTTTTGTTGACCGTATTTCAAAGATGATCCCTGCCGAGCCAGGCATGACGCTGGCTAAAGCCTTTGAGGTGGAACCTGCGCTTCCTGAAGCTTATCACGCCGATGAAGAGGTTAAAGATCTCATCGACATGTGCCGCATCTTAGAAGGGGTGACGCGTAACGCGGGTAAGCACGCCGGTGGCGTGGTGATCGCGCCAACGGTGATCACCGACTTCGCACCACTGTACTGCGACTCCGAAGGGCAGAATCCGGTTACCCAATTTGATAAAAATGATGTCGAAACCGCAGGATTAGTCAAGTTCGACTTCTTGGGGCTGCGAACCTTAACCATCATCGACTGGGCGCTGCAGATGATCAATCCGCGCCTAGAAAAAGCCGGCAAAGAGCCCATTAGAATCGAAGCGATACCGCTAGATGATCCGGCCTCATTTAGGCTGTTGCAGCGTTATGAAACCACGGCGGTATTCCAGCTGGAATCTCGCGGTATGAAAGACTTGATTAAGCGTCTGCAACCCGATTGCTTTGAAGATATGATCGCCTTGGTGGCGCTGTTTCGTCCCGGACCGCTACAGTCAGGCATGGTAGATAACTTTATTGAGCGTAAGCACGGTCGAGAAGAAGTCTCCTATCCCGACTCTCAATATCAGCATGAGTCTTTAAAAACCCTGCTTGAGCCCACTTACGGCATTATTTTGTATCAAGAACAGGTGATGCAGATAGCCCAGGTCTTGTCTGGTTATACCTTGGGCGGCGCGGATATGTTGCGTCGTGCTATGGGTAAGAAAAAACCCGAGGAGATGGCCAAGCAGCGCAGTATCTTTAAAGAGGGCGCAGTCAATAACGGCATCGATGGCGAGCTATCGATGAAGATTTTCGACTTGGTGGAAAAGTTTGCCGGTTACGGTTTTAACAAATCCCACTCGGCCGCTTATGCCTTGGTGTCGTACCAAACCTTGTGGCTTAAGACCCATTTCCCATCGCAATTTATGGCGGCGGTGATGTCGGCCGATATGGATAACACCGACAAGATCGTCACCCTAGTTGATGAGTGTGAGCGCATGGGCTTGCCACTGTTGCCACCTGATGTGAATAAAGGGCTGTTTCGTTTTACCGTGGATGACGATATGAACATCGTCTACGGCATTGGTGCCATTAAAGGGGTGGGCGAAGGCCCTGTCGACTCGATTCTCAAGGCGCGTGAAGATGGCCCCTTTATCGACCTATTCGATTTTTGTGCGCGAATTGATCTGAAAAAGCTCAATAAACGGGTTATCGAAAAACTTATCTGTGCTGGTGCCCTCGACACTTTAGGACCGCACCGCGCGTCAATGATGGCCACCTTGCCAGAGGCCATTCGCGCCGCCGACCAACATGCGAAAGCCGAAGCGATTGGCCAGCACGATATGTTTGGCTTACTCAATAACGAGCCCGAAGACAGCAAACAGCAATTTGTCGAATGCACCCCGTGGCCTGATAAAGTTTGGCTCGAAGGGGAGCGCGATACCTTGGGCTTGTACCTTACGGGTCATCCGATTAATCAATATCTTAAAGAGTTGAAACACTACACTTCGGGACGCTTAAAAGATGTGCATCCGACCGAGCGCGGTAAAACCACTAAGGCCGCTGGCTTGGTGGTCGCCACCCGAGTGATGATGACCAAACGCGGCTCAAAGATGGGCTTAGTCACCTTAGACGATAAGAGTGCGCGCCTAGAGGTGATGCTATTTACCGAAGCCTTTGAGAAATTTGGCCACCTGCTCGAAAAAGATCGCATCTTAATTGTCGAAGGCGAAGTCAGTTTTGATGACTTTTCTGGCGGCAACCGCATGACGGCACGTAACATTATCGATATGGGTGAGGCGCGTAGCCATTTTGCCCAGGCGGTAGAGGTGGATGTCGATGCCTGCGAAGTCGACAGTGACTGGCTCAACCGGTTTCATCAGGCATTAATGCCGTGGAAAGCGGGCGCAGTGCCGGTGGTGATTAATTATGCGCAGCCGCAAGCCAAAGCCCAATTTAAGCTGGGCGATGAATGGCGGGTTAATCCAACCGATGAGCTGATGCTGTCACTGGAGACCTTGACGGGCTCAGATAAAGTCAGGATCTTATTTTAATATGAACGCCACCGCTTGGCAGCCCGCAGAGCAAATTGCGGCATTAATCGCGCAGTTAACGCCACCGCCTGGCACTCAACTGGTGCTGGCCTACAGTGGCGGCGTCGATTCTGAAGTTTTGGCTTATGGTTTGGCTCAGTTTGCCAAGCAGTATCCCGAGTATCGTTATCTGTTGGTGCATGTGCATCATGGGTTAAGTGGCAATGCCGATCGCTGGGCAACCCATTGCCAAGGGCGCGCCTTAGCATACGGTTTACCCATTAAGGTTAAGCAAGTTGCGGTGAACACTGGGCCTAGAGTAAGCCTAGAGGCCGCGGCGCGCGACGCCAGATACCACGCCTTAGCCCAAGAGTTAACTGCAGGCGATCTGCTATTGACGGCGCATCATCAAGACGATCAGCTAGAGACCTTATTATTGGCGTTAAAGCGCGGTTTGGGCCCCAAGGGACTGGCCGCCATGGGCGCAATACAAGCATTTCATCAAGATAAGTGGTTGCTACGTCCCTTGCTCGATATTAGCCGGCAACAGGTCGAGCAATTTGCGGCCACTCACGCCATTGAACATATCGAAGATGAGAGCAATTTAGATAATCGTTTTGACAGAAACTTCCTGCGTCTTGAGGTGATCCCCGCTTTGCGTGCTCGCTGGCCAGCCATTGCCGCCACCAGTGCTCGCAGCGCGCAGCTGTGCGCCGAGCAGCAAGCCTTGATTGATGACGAGGTAGCCTCTCGCTTACCCGCCATGTTGCAAGATACCGCTAACTCAAGCAAGCCTGTATTAGATTTACGTTTGTTAGCCCAGCAATCAGCGCCGTGGCGCGCGCAGTTATTAAGGGGTTTTATCGACTCTCTAGGATTTGCCATGCCATCTGCAGCGCAGCTTAAACAGATTCTGGTGCAACTTATTGACGCTAAAGAAGATGCTAAGGTCGAAATCAGGCTTAACGCTATGGTGTTACGCCGCTTTCGTCATCAGCTCTATATTGATAGGTATCAACCTAATAAAAAGTTCGCGCCAATTAATATTCGCTTTAGCGATGCGCTATTACAACATTGGCCGATAACGGACACTGTCTCATTGCAGGCTAAGCGCTGTTTTCACGGCGCTCGTCTGCGCCTTCCTATGGCAGATGAGCAGGTCAGCGTGCGCTTTGGTGCGTCAGGGTCGCTGCGTTGTCATCCCCATTTTCGAGATAAGGGACGCGAATTAAAAAAACTGTGGCAGGAATTAGCCATACCGCCGTGGATGCGCGATCAAGTGCCGCTTATCTATTTCGATGACAATCTCGTTGCCGCAGTGGGCTACTGGATAGAAAAGCGATATATCGCGATGGCCGATGACGTAGGTGTGGTTTTTGAGTCGCGCGCCTGAAACCGACTTCATTTATAGAACAACAGTTTAGGTGTTAATTTTGGGTGATGTCGTTGAGTGAAATTTGATGAGGAGTCAAAAGAATGGACAATGAATGGGACGAATTTGCTGAGGGGTGGGATGTCGATGCTTCAGTACAAGAGTATGCCAATAAGGCGTTTGAAGAGCTGTTAAAGGTTATTGATATTGATGGTCTGTCGATTTTAGATTTTGGGTGTGGAACAGGCCATCTGACGCAGCTGCTTAGCCCAAGTGCTAAAGAGGTTGTCGCACTTGATGGTTCATCAGAAATGATAAAACGTGTAGATAACAAAAACCTAGGCAATGTTGTAACCATTGCAGGCTTCTTGACTGAAGAGCTCATTGATCACCACTTGCATCTTACCAACAAGTTTGACTTGATTGTGGCATCATCGGTTTGTGGGTTTTTAGCCGATTATGAGATGACACTTAAGCGACTAAAGTCTTTGTTAAAAAGTGGTGGCGTATTCATACAATTGGACTGGTTGTCTGAGGATGACGCCTCGGAAATCGGGCTGTCTGAAAGTCGAGTAATATGTGCCCTTCAAGTAAATAACTTTATTGATATACAAGTTAAAAAAACATTTGAAATGAATAGTTCAAATGGCGTTATGCCAGTCTTAATGGCCCTTGGTAAAAGTGCTTAACAACCTATGGCAAAGCCAGCCATCGGGTGAGCCCTCTCGGGGCACTGAGTTAGCGAGTCAAGATTAGATATTTTGTTTTGCGTCAGATATCTAATCTTAATCAGCAACCCTATAACAGCGACGGCCAGCGACCTTGGCCTCATATAAGGCTTTATCTGCGCGCAGGTAGAGGTTTTCGGCGTTATCCATCGCTTGCCACTCAGCGACACCCAAGCTGGTATAAATCTCTCTATTATGTTGCTGATTATTTTGCTGCATCATGGTCAATATGCGCTGACAAATGAGGCTTGCCGCTTGCGCGTTGCCTTGCACTAAAATAGTAAATTCATCCCCACCGATACGAAAAGCCTGATCACTACCACGGATCGCCTGATTAATGGTTTGTCCGAATGTAATGAGCGTCTCATCGCCAATGTGGTGGCCGTATCTATCGTTAAGCGTCTTAAAATGATCTAAATCTAATACGATCAATGATAATGGCTCACCGTGACGAGTGGCTCTGGCCAGCGATTGCTTTAGGCTTTCGATGTAATAACGACGATTACCCAGCTGAGTTAATGCATCATACATGGCTTGTTTAGCCATCAGCTCATATTGCGTCGCGTTATAAAGCGGGCGCAATAATAACGCCTGTAGCTGATACAGTAATTCAGTTTGCGAATTTAGCATCGGCGCATTGAGGCGATATTCAATAACAGCACTGTTGCCTTCAATGGGCAGGTGTTGTTTTATTTGCAAACCTTGCTCACTGCCCCAGCTTAGCTGATACTCTTTAAAGTGCAGCTTTATGCCGTTGACAGGCAAATATTGGCCGACGACTTTGCCGTAACAGCTAAAGACAGATGCCGGGTCTAAATGTTGGTGTAGCTGTTGCACTATGCTCACCATATTGGGTGAATCCATACTGGCATGACGATAAGCCGGCTGGTAACGATATTCACCGGGTGAAAACTCGCTTGCTAAGGCAAAGTCCATGTATTAACTCCACAAAAAATTGGACTAGGGATATGCTAAAAATAAAGCAATTATCGTGCCTACATTTTCAATTGATTATTTCTCTATATTTGTCATTTAGTTATCTTAGTTACGTAAATGTGGTTCTTATAGTGTCAGGATTTTGACAAGCTCAATAAACCCTGACAAGGTAAGGTGTTGCGTGTGTCAATATCTCGTAGATAGCTTCATCGGTGTTTGGTCTGTTATCGAGCGGAGCGCGTCATGGCATTGTCATGTTGGCTGGGAGGACAGGCTGATTTGGAGCCGAAATGGAACATAGCTTTCTAATTAAAATTTTATTGATGCTCATGATAGCGATCGTCGCCATTGCGATGTTTCGTCGTTTGGGCTTACCAGCTATTTTAGCTTATTTAGTAACCGGGGTCCTCAGTGGGCCATCGGTATTTAATTGGTTTAGCCAGCAGCAAATACATTCGGTGGCCGAGCTTGGTGTAGTGCTGTTGATGTTCTCTTTAGGATTAGAGTTTTCCTTACCGCGCTTGTGGGCCATGCGCCGCACTGTTTTTGGCCTTGGTAGTGCGCAAATGTTTGTCACGGTTGTACTCAGTATGTGTGTCAGCTTGATGTTGGGGCTGAGCATTAATGAGTCGATTATTGTCGGCGCCGCTATCGCTTTATCTTCCACAGCCATAGTACTTAAGTTGCTCAACGAGCAAGGCTGGTTGCGTCGTCGCCACGGCGAACTGTCGGTCAGCGTGTTGTTGTTTCAAGATCTTGCCGTCGTCCCTTTATTGATTTTAATGCCCTTACTGGCTTCAGACGATGAGCTGTTAAGTTGGCAAAGCATCGGCCTTGCAATGGTAGAAGGGGTATTCGCCTTCATCGCCCTAATGGCCTTTGGTAAGTGGGCACTGCCTAAGTTGTTTGATGAGGTCGCGCGCTCACGCTCCAATGAGCTGTTTGTATTATCGACCCTAGTGGTGGCGTTAGTGACCGGCGCTGTGACGCAATGGCTGGGGTTATCCATGGCCTTAGGGGCATTTATGGCGGGGATGTTACTTGGCGAAAGTCAGTACAAACGTCAGCTCGAGGCCGATATTCGTCCCTTTCGGGACTTATTGATGGGGCTGTTTTTTATCTCAATTGGTATGCTGCTCGATTTTAGTCTGGTGGTTGATTTTTGGTGGCAAGTGCTACTGCTGGTGGTGGCGGTAATAATTGCTAAGGCATTAATTGTTTATGGCTTACTTCGCGCTGCTAAGGAGTCGTTTCGCACATCAGTGGCCAGCGCGATCAGTTTAGCTCAAGTGGGCGAGTTCAGTTTTGTGGTGCTGGCACTGGCGGTTAATTACCAGTTATTGGAGATCGCGGTTAGCACTAAGCTGGTGATGGTGGCGGTGCTGTCGATGTCTGTCGCGCCATGGTTGGTGAAACACAGCGTCGATATTGCGCGGCGCTTACAGGGCGGTAGACCTAAGAGTGACATGGAAATACAGGGCATACCGCCCATGGAACATAATAAAGATCTGGTGCTGATTTTAGGCTACGGCAGGGTGGGGCAAACCATTGCCCGTTTTATGAAAACCGAAGCGATCCCCTATTTGGTGCTCGACCTTGACCCCACGCGGGTCGCAGAGGCTCGCCGCGCTGGGGAGCCTGTGTATTTTGGCGATGTGGCTAAAAGGGCGATTTTAAAACAAGCGCAAATTCGCCAAGCCAAGTTAATTGTTGTGACTTTTAGTAATGCGCGGGTGTTAGATGAGGTATTGCCTTTGTGTCGCCAGTTGGCACCCGATGCCAACATTTTAGTCAGAACGCGCGATGATGAAGGCATGGAAGAGCTTGAGCAAGCTGGTGCCAGCCAGGTGATCCCCGAATCGCTCGAGGGCAGTTTAATGTTGGTGTCGCAGGTGCTGTATCAGTGTGGTGTGCCACTGACGCGCATATTAAAACGGCTCGAATATGAGCGCCGTAACCATTATCAATATCTGCACGGTTTTTTTTCAGGAGAGGAGACCGACTTCACCTTAGAGTTACTGCATGCGGTAGCGCTGCCCAAAGGGGCTCAGGTGGTGGGACAGACTTTAGCCGATATTCCCTGGCAGACGCTGCGGGTAGAGTTACGTGCAGTAAGGCGAGCGGGCGCCGAGGTAGAAAGCCCCGATCTGACCTGGCTTATTAGGCCCGGCGACATCTTGATTTTGCTCGGAAAACCAAGACGCATCGAGAAGGCGGAGCACTTTTTACTACAAGGCTAATAAGCCGCGCCTTATCAGTTAACCCAAGCGACCCTCAGCCTTATCTGAGGCATGGTAAAAGGAAAATACAATGCAACAAGGTGTAGCCAAACTATTACTGCCTGTGCTGGCGCCAATGTTAATGGTGCAAGCCTTGTGGCTAAAACGCATTATGCCAAGGCTACCTGAAGCTAAGGGGCCGCGCGAAGGGCTTATCGATAAAGGAGAGCAAGAGGCAAGCATAGAGGGGGCAAATTTAGCCGCTTTAAGCATGCCGACATCTGTGTGTGCAAGTCCAAGTCACTCAGCCCCTTCGGGGGTAAATACCATCAACTTACTCATCTTAGGCGATTCTGCGGCGGCAGGGGTCGGCGTGGTCTTACAGCAACAGGCACTTAGCGGATATTTAACCGCGCGGCTGAGCGAGCATTATAGTGTGCGCTGGACCTTGCTTGCTCGCAGCGGCTTAACCACAGATAAAACCATAACCTATCTCAGCGGTGAGTCTTGGCAAGCCAGTTTACGCCAAGGACAATATGATGTGGTGTTATTGTCTCTTGGAGTGAATGATGTACTCAGCCCGTTAAGTGTGACGAGATGGCTTAGCACCACCGAGCGTTTACTTAGTCAGCTTAGGCAACACTCGCCCAAGGCGCAGCTGCTGCTCACCCCTGTACCGCCCTTGGGGGCGTTCTTGGCTTTTCCACAGCCACTGCGCTGGTTTGTCGGGCAACGAAGCGATGAGTTTAATCGGCGGTTGCAGCAAGTCATCGACGCCCAAGCTGGCTGTCAGCTGCTGTCGCTGCAATTACCTTTAAGCGCGGATTCACTGGCCGTTGATGGATTTCATCCGAGTGAGTCGAGTTATCGCCTGTGGGCTGAGGTGGCAGCGCAGCAGATGCTTGCACTGCAAGGTATTAATCGAGATTAAAAAAAGCCTTAATCTCATCAACCTGACACATGGCATCTTGATAGCCTAAATTGATTAAGGCACTGCAATAGGGCTGCTCAAACAGCAGGTAGGAGACAATACTGGAGTCCGACTGCTGATTAATGCCGATAAGGCGCAGTAATGTGCGCACCGCCAGTGGCATTTTATGATAGTACTGCGCGGCAATTTGGCTTAAGTCTTCGCTGGGCTTAATCACTAAAGTGTCGATAGGTTTGAGTGAAGCTTGTTGGCGCGCCGCTTCTGGGATCAAACGTAAGGTACTGTTAATACGTTGTAATCGCTCTAAGTCACTGTTGAGGGTATCGGAGAAGATGGTGTCTAACAGATGACCCGCAATCGTTGCGGTTTTAGGGTGATATTCCATCTCTTGGTGGGCTTGTTTATGTGGGCTCTCTAAATTAATCACCATGATTTTTTTCGCCCCCAAATGAATGGCGCTACTCAGTGGCGCGAGTTGATGCACTGAGCCATCACCATAGTAACCTCGATTAAGCTTTATCGAGGGAAACACTAAAGGGATCGCTGCACTCGCCAGTAAATGCTCTGTATTTAAATGTGTGCGTCGACCGCCGCGGCGGGCTCGATTCCACTCTTCAATTTGGCGGCTGGCTTGAAAAAAGGTCACCGAACGCGACGAGTTATAACAAGAGGTGTCGATACTTAACGCGTGCAGGGCTCCATTAGCAATATTTCTGTCGATACGGGCAAAATTAATCACTTCATTGAGCAGGCCACGCAGCGGTTCATTATCAAATAGGCTGCCAGGTTCAGGGTTGATACGCTTATCTTGTAAACCCATTAACGCCATTTTAGCTAGATGTGAAAACACGCCGGTAAATGAGGCTCGGTAAATTATATGGGTATTAAAATGGCGCCAAATCCACTCGAGTTTACGCACGCCAAGATGAAAACAGGAGGCGTGGGTCGCAATAGATGTGCCGTTGATCGCACCGGCCGAGGTGCCGCAAATGATCTTAAAAGGGATGCCATGATTGCGAGGATAAAATTGCACAATCGCCTTGAGCACACCTATCTGATAAGCGGCCCTCGCGCCCCCACCGCCCAAGACTAACGCTGTTGTGTCTGGCAAGTTTGCCCCTTAATATCGTTAAGCTACTATCTTATTAAAAATAAAAATTATTTTTAAATTATCTCTGGCAAGCGTGTTGATAAAATATGCGTTAGGTAATCACTTTGTTATCAGTCAAGAATATGTGAGTGGCTGTGGATGTTCAAGTCAATAACGCACCTTTTTATGGCGGCAAGTAGTTGCCGTGCCGTCATATTGGCGCCGGATTGTCCTGTGATGCGGTGCGGTGGCTAAGTGGTGGCTCTAACATAAAAAGCGGCGAATATCGTCTAGTTAATAAGTCTATATTTACCTAGGGCAAAAAATGTGTTCCAAGGGGAGGTATCAGCCTATCTCTTTGTAATTGATATGTTAAATGTAAAGTGATGTCTGCTTTGTTGCCAACTGGGCTGATTTGATAATATCGGAGGTTGGGGTAGACTGGAAAAATGTACATTTGAGGGATTAAACATGTTACAGCCACTAAAAATAATAATAGCTGATGACCATCCACTGTTTAGACAAGCATTAGTCAATATCTTAACCAGTCAGTTTGACGGCGTAACCTTGTTAGAAGCCGAAAGCGTGGGTCAGCTCGAAGCGCTGTTAATGGCCCATGATGATGCCGACCTGTTGTTATTAGATCTTAATATTCCTAACGCGCATGGTTTTAATACCTTAGTCAATATCCGTAATAGTTACCCACAAATTGGCGTACTGGTGATTTCAGGCCAAGAAGATAAGTTAACCGTGGGCAAGAGCATCTCCTTTGGGGCGGCGGGCTTTATTCCTAAGTCAACGGCGGTCGATGAGATGGTCAAAGCCATCAAGGCTGTGCTAGCGGGGCAGCAATGGATCCCTCAGGGTTGCGGCGATTTAGCCTCGGTCACCTTAGACAGTATGAGCAGTAAAATTGCCAGTTTATCGCCGCGGCAACACCGCATTTTAATGATGTTTGCCGATGGCCTACTCAATAAGCAAATCGCTTACGAGCTGGGTTTATCTGAAGCGACCATCAAGGCCCACGCCAGTGCGATTTTCCTAAAATTAGGCGTCCATACTCGCACTCAGGCGGTGATTGCCATGAGTCAGTTATATCTGGATAAGACGCCGCAGCCTGAACAGGCCTAACGACCATGCGAGCGACTAAACAAGCAACTATGCAACTATCCAAGCATGCTCAAATGGAGCGCTGCTCAGCTCAGACAGTCACTCCAGACTGTCACTCCCCAGCAACCCAAGCATCGGCTAGTCCTAGCTTTGTCTTAGGCTAGAGCCTCTTGCTGAAGCTCCTTGGCTAAAGGCCCTTGCCTTAAGTCTCTTGCTTTGAGACCTTAAGGCTCTCGTTCGCTGGCGGCATAATTAGTCGATGTCGGCGCCGAGTAGTTATTGTGCAGGCTGCTTGCCAATGTGGCGCTCATCACCGCGCGCAGTGCGATGGGTTTTATAATTTTGCGCAAATACCCATAACCTAGGGATTTAGCTTGTAATACCACGCTTTCATCTATGGTGGCAGTGATCAGCACCGCTGGCACAGGATGGGGCGACAGGGCTTGTAGCTGACTCATTAAATCCAAACCATTTTGGTTATCATCGAGTTGATAGTCCATCAACACAATATCGATATTGGCAGCATATTGCTTAAACAGAGCTTTGGCTTGCTCTGGCGTCGATGCCCCGTAGACTTGGCAGCGCCAGCCTGCCAGCAACTCTGTCATGCCATTGAGCACATTAGGATCGTTATCGACCACCAAGACATGCACCCCATTGAGAGTCAAAATATCTGCCTGAGTGGCAATTGTTGTACAGGGCTGAGCCGTGACCGTTTGCACCGCCAAACTGAAGATGCTGCCGCTGTCCACCTCGGACGATAAAGTCAGCTGATGTTGCAGTAACCCGGCTAATCCTTGGGCAATGTTTAAGCCTAAACCTAAGCCGTTAACGCCATCATGTCCCGAATGCTGCAGGCGGGTGAACTGCTCAAAAATCATCGCCTGTTTGTCGGCTGGGATCCCAGGGCCATCGTCGACCACTTGCACTAACACGCCTGTTGATTGCCTGCGACAACCCAGTACTATTTTACCATTCCCGGCATACCGAAACGCATTACTGACTAGGTTTTGTAGGATGCGCCTGAGCAACACTTTATCGCTGCTGATCCACACCGAGGTGTTAATCAACTTGAACTTGACCTTAGATGCAGCCGCCATGGCACTAAATTCTTCTTTAAGCGAGTCCAGCACCTCTTGCAGGGCGAAGGCGGTAATTTCGGGCACTACCGTGCCACTTTCAATACGTGATACCTCATTAAGATCCAGTAGCAGTTCGTTAGCCACCTGCAGGGCATTGTCGATATAGCCTATCTGCTGTTTTTGTTTGGCACTGAGCTGACCATTTTGTACAAAGGCGGAGGAAAATAATCTGGCCGCCGACAGGGGTTGCAGGAGATCGTGGCTGCACGCCTTGAGGTATTGGCTTTTTTTCTGGTGAGCCTGCTCCACTTTTTGCAGCGCCTGAGCCAGTTCGGCGTTGGACTGGGCCAACTGGGCGTTGGCTTGCTCCATCTTTTTGGTGCGCTCAGAGACTCGTGCCTCTAGATCGAGGTTTTTTTCTTTGAGCAGTTTTTCCGCTTCGCGATAGATAGTGATATCGGAAAAAATCATCACAAAACCGCCATCGGGGATCGGGTTGCCCTGAATGCGAATGGTTTTACCATCGGGCTGCACGCGCTCTGTGCTGTGATGACTGCCTTGACGTAAAAAATCCAACCGCCGCTCTACTTGCTCATCGATATTGGCAATGTAGCGTTTGCCCACGCTGAGGTTATATTCGATAAGTTGGCTCACCGGGCAACCTATGTAGATCAGGTCGTCCGGATAGTTAAACAGATTCAAATAGTGTTGGTTCCAGGCCACTAGTTTGAGATCTCTGTCGATCACCGAAATCCCTTCACTGGCATTTTCAATCGCGCTATGGAGTACCGAACGGCTAAACTCCATCCGATGGCTGGAGGCAACTTCTACCAATTGGGCCACATCTTCAATGGCAATATCGCGGCCATTGAGGGCATAAGAGAGCACCAAGCGCGCCGAGGCAGAGCCCATTACGCTGGCAAGCATGTTCTCGGTATAGAAAATCAGCGCCTGGTTATGGGCGTTTTTATCGACAATAGGCTGGGGCTGACATGCAAAAAAATGGTAAAAGCCTTGGGCGGCCTTATCTTTACCTACAAAGCGAGCCACTAAGAGTTCAAGCTCGGTCGGATTAACGTTTTTGGGCACCTCTTGCTGTAATTTATCCAGCTCAGATCGTTCGATAAAGTGGGCTATTTGCATCTGCTCATGCACGCTTTGGCGGGTAAAGGAGGACACTAACCAGATGGCCATGATATTGACAAACAAGCCCACTAAGGTCGCCATGGTTGTCATGGAGTAGTCGCTGCCAGCAAAGGGGTGCGGATACAAGCCAAGCTGTGGCAGTAAGTTCAGTGTCAGCCACAAGCTGAAGCCTGCGCTTATCCCCACTAACACGCCAATCAGGGTCACGCGGCGCCATAAAAATGCGGCAAAGAACGCAGGGCCAATTTGCGCGATGGCGCCAAAGGCGACTTCTCCTAGTGATGATAAGGTGTCGGGGGGCGCGATAAGGAACATGCCATAGCTCATAAATATCACCACTAATACCAGTGCTTTACGTATATTGAGCAGGTGTGAGCGAAATTTATGAAAGTCGTCGCTGTGGATATTGTTGATCTTAAATAGGGTGGGGAACACCACTTCGTTGCTGAGCATGGTACTCAGTGCTATGGTCGAGATGATCACCATAGAGCTGGCCGCCGAAATTGCCCCAAGAAAGCTAAATAAGCCTAACCAAAGATCGCCGTTAACCGTGGGTAAAAACAGCACATAAGCATCACTTTGCAACGAATCCCCATAGAGAATATTACCCGCCTGTCCCAGCGGGGTGGCAAAAAAGGCAAAGACCAACACATACAGCGGAAATGTCCAGCGGCTCCATAGTGCGTGTTTTTGCTCTTTTAGTTCCACAATCAACACTTGAAACTGGCGTGGTAGACACAAAAACGCCGACATCACGATAAACAGCAAGCCAAACATCGAAATAATATTGGGGTAGGCAAACTCTGTGGTGATGGGGGAGAGCGCGCTGGCTTGACGCCATATCTCCAGGGGCGAATCAAAGAGAAAAAATGAGACAAAAATCCCTATGGTGAGGTAAGCGATAAGCTTGACCAGAGATTCAAAGGCAATCGCCAGCATCATGCCTGGGTGGCGCTCGGTGACATCGATGGCTCGCACGCCAAAAATAATGGTAAAACCGGCCAAGATTAAACTCACCACCAGACCCAACTGCCACGATGATAAGAGGTGGTCTTGGCGCAAAATTTCATAGGAGTTAACAATCGCTTTTTGCTGCAGGGCAATATAGGGCAGGGTGCCGAACAGGGCGACTAAGGTTACCACTACCGCTAATAGCGGCGATTTACCAAAGCGGGACGCGAGCAGGTCGGCAATCGAGGTAATATTGAGCCGCAAACAGACCCGTATCACCCGCTGAATAAAGGGCCAAGCGAAAATAAACAGTAAAATAGGCGCAATATACACAGGTAAGTAAGCAAACGAGTTGTTAGCCGCTTGCCCTGCAGTCCCCAGAAAGCCCCACGAGGTGCAGTACACCCCAAGAGACAGTGAATAGATTATCTTATGTTGCTGTTTAAATAGCTTATCGCGGTATTTGTCACCGATAAATGCCATCAAAAAAAGCAAACCGATATAGCTGATGCTGATGGTCACTAAGAGCCAGTTAGGAAACATGGTAGCGCTAAACCTATTGCGGCGCAGTGTTGTAGCAAAGGTGCCCACTGCTGTGATTGTTATGCAAATTAACTTATCACATTTTGTGCTCTGTGCATCACCTATGGGCTACCGACTTAAGTCTTAAGGGCTTGCTTAGTTTGCCCACTTGAGGGCAGTTGAGATGACACACACTTTTGTCTTACGACTTATGGGTTACCCCTTATTGGTTAATGCTTGCTGATTACGCCTTGGTGACTAAGTCCCATGGTGTAAGCCAAGGGATCTAAGCCCTGTGCATTAATACCTATTCCCAATTGAGCCTTCAAGGTTATATGTCCATCTTGGAGGCAGACTAAACAGGGGAAAAACGATGCTCACTTCAACCATAAAAAACATCACGCTTGCTACTTCACTCTGCCTCGTGGCGGGTTCTGCCGCTGCTGCATTTGACTTTGAGGTCGGCGACGAGGGCAAGTTGTCATTTGGCGGTTATCTCAAAGCCGATGCGCGCTATGTGTCTGGCGACGTTGCCTACCGCGACTTTTGGATAGGATCGGGTCAGCCGCTCGCAGAAAGTGCGAATCAATTTAAGATTTTTGCCAACGAATCACGTTTTAATACCAAATATGTCCATGGCGATGTGATGGGCTTTATTGAGATGGATTTTTATGGCGGTGGCGGTAACGAGGTGGTGTCTAATTCGGCCAATCCGCGCCTGCGTCATGCCTTTATAAAATACAAAGGGCTGACGGCTGGGCAAACCTGGACCACCTTTATGAACACCAGTGCGATACCTGAAACGGCCGACTTTGCCGGTGCCACCATAGGCTTGGCGTTTATTCGCCAAGGGCAAGTGCGTTACGAGATGGGCGATTTCCAAGTGTCGATAGAAAACCCAGAGAGTGTCGGGGGGGATACGGCTAATGACGACTTGCCCGATGTGGTCGCCCGTTACAACGTCAAAGGCGACTGGGGTAATGTGTCGTTTTCGGCTCTAGGCCGCAACCTTAATACCACAACGGGTAACAGTGAGACCGCCTTTGGTGGCTCTATCGCCGGCGTGGTTAACACCTTTGGCAAAGATGATTTTCGCTTTCAGGTGCACCTAGGTGATGTGGGGCGTTATGTGGGCGTGGGCGCCGTGCAAGACTTAGTGGGCGAAGAGGTAGAAAGCACCACCTCGTATTTAGCGGCCTACCGTCATTACTGGACCGATACCCTCAGAAGTACCGTGCTTTATGGCTACCTAGAAACCGATGAAACCAATATTGAGCGCAGCCAATGGAGCGTTAATTTGTTCCAAAATCTCACGCCAGCACTAGCCATAGGTGTTGAGGTGGGCAATTTTGCCATGGATGAGCAAAACGTCGATTCAGACTACGTGCAACTGTCTATGCGCTACGCCCTCTAGACCCACCACTTGGCGAGGCGGCAATGTGCCCCTCGCCTTTTTGACATCAGTTTTGACACCACAATACAGCGCTACCAGTTAAGTGAGCTAGCGGGTTGAGATAAACCGCGCTGCGCTCAAGGCGAGATAAGCGTTTTTTTAAAAGGAGTATGGGTGTGACAGAGACCATTTTAAAAGTCGAGCAGATTTCACTGGCATTTGGTGGCGTTAAGGCGCTGACCGATGTCAGTTTTGAGGTCAATCGCGGCGCCGTCTTCTCCATCATTGGCCCTAATGGTGCGGGCAAGACCTCGATGCTTAACAGCATTTCAGGCCGTTATCGCCCGCAGCAGGGCTCGATTCATTTTGACGGCCAAGATGTGACCCACATGCGCCCTAACGATCGCGCCGACCTTGGCATTGGGCGCACTTTCCAAAACTTGGCGTTGTTTGGTCATATGTCGGTGCTCGACAACATCATGGTTGGGCGTCATCACCTGATGAAAAATAACTGGCTGACGGGCCCGCTGTACTGGGTATCTCCGGCACAAAAAGAGGAGCTGAGTCATCGCCGCCACGTCGAGGAGATCATCGACTTTCTCGACATTTCCCATGTGCGTAAATCTGTCGCAGGCACCTTGTCATACGGCCTGCGCAAACGGGTTGAATTGGCGCGCGCAATTGCACTCAACCCCAAGTTGATTTTGCTCGACGAGCCGATGGCAGGCATGAACCTGGAAGAGAAAGAGGATATGGCGCGTTACATCCTCGACTTAAATGAAGAATTTGGCATCACAGTGGTGATGATTGAACACGATATGGGCGTGGTGATGGATATCTCCCACGAAGTGATGGTGCTCGATTTTGGTAAGCGGCTTATTTGTGGTCTCCCCGATGAGGTGATGGCCGACGAGCACGTAAGACAGGCTTATTTAGGGCTTGAAGACAATGAGCAATTAAAAGAGGTCGTCTAATGAGTAGGTCAAATCAAGCAGCGCAATCCTTTGATATGGGAAGCATGGATACCTTTCCCAAGATCTTGCGCCATAACGCCGCTAATTGGGGCGCCGATATCGCCATGCGTGAAAAAGAGTTTGGCATTTGGAGCGAGTTTAGCTGGCAAGATTATCACAATCGCGTCAAGTGGATGGCGCTCGCATTTAACCATTTAGGCATTACAGCCAACACCACCATTGCCCTACTGGGTGAGAACCGCCCCGAGTGGGTGTGGGGCGAGGTGGCCGCCCACGCCTTATGTTGTTACTCGCTGGGCATTTACCAAGACTCGATGCACGAAGAGGTGGCTTATCTGCTTAATCGCAGTAATGCCCAGGTGGTGGTGGCTGAAGATGAAGAGCAGTGCGATAAGTTACTCGAGCTGGGCGACCAGATCCCGTCGGTAAAATACATTGTCTATTGCGACCCAAGAGGCATGCGTAAATATGACGATTCACGCCTGATCAGTGTGGAAGAGATTTACCGCATTGGTCAGGAGGTGGATAACACCTCACCGCGCCATTATGACAACTTAGTCGATGCCGGAAAGGCCGACAACATCGCCATCTATTGCACCACATCGGGCACCACCTCTAAGCCGAAAATTGTGTTGCTGCAAGGCAGTAAATTTATCGACCATTGCTGCTCCTATTTACGTGCCGATCCAAGGGCACCTGGTGATAACTATGTGTCGGTCTTGCCGCTGCCGTGGATCATGGAGCAGGTATACGCCGTGGGGCAGGCATTAATTGCCCGGCAAATCGTCAATTTTGTGGAAGAGCAAGAGACCATGATGGCGGATCTGCGCGAGATAGGCCCTAGCTTTGTGCTGCTCGCTCCCCGTGTGTGGGAAGGCATTCTTGCCGATGTCAAAGCGCGCATGATGGACTCCACCCCCTTTAAACAAAAGCTGTTTAATTTTGCCATGGCGCGCGCCGAACAACGGCTGACGCAGGGCAAACGTTCTCAGCTTGCCGATTGGCTGTTGATGAAGGCGCTGCGTGATCGTTTAGGGTTCTCGTTTTTAAAATCGGCAGCCACCGGCGGCGCCGCGATGGGGCCAGACACCTTTAAGTTTTTTCAAAGCATTGGTGTTCCGCTGCGTCAGCTCTATGGGCAAACCGAGATGTGTGGCGCTTACACTATTCATCAGCAAGATGATGTGGATTACGACAGCGTTGGGGTCGCCTTTGATACCGCCGAACTCAAAGTGATCAACACCGACAGTGAAGGGGTGGGTGAGGTTATCGCCAAAACCGTTGGCATGTTTAACGGGTATTTAGATGACGATGAAGCTTATCAGGAAGATGTCAAAGATGGCTGGATGCACACCGGCGATGCCGGTTACTTCAAGCCATCGGGTCATCTGGTGGTGATTGACCGCATTAAAGATCTGGCTAAAACCAGTAACGGTATCCAGTACTCACCACAATATATCGAAAACAAACTCAAGTTCTCCTCCTTTATCGGTGAGGCGGTGATTTTGGGCAAAGATAAACCCTATTTGTCGGCGATATTGTGCATTCGTTTCAGTATTGTCGCCAAGTGGGCCGAGCAGCAAGGCTTGGCGTTTACCAACTACACCAACCTGTCGAGTTTACCTGAGGTGTATGAGCAGCTCAGCCTTGAAGTGCAGCGGGTCAATGAAACCCTGCCAGATGCACAAAAAATAAACAAATTCATTTTGTTATATAAAGAGCTCGATGCCGATGACGGTGAGCTCACCCGTACCCGTAAGGTGCGCCGTGGGGTGATCGCCGACAAGTATGGCGACATTATCGACTCGATTTATAACGATGAGCCCCATGTGGATATCGACACAGTGATCACCTTCCAAGATGGCACTCAGTCGCGGATCAAAACCCAACTTAAGGTCGCCACCGTGGTCGATGGCCCTACGGCTACCGATGCCAATGTCACGCAAAGGAGAGCATCATGAATTTCGAACTGTTATTACAACTTATCATTAACGGCCTGATAGTCGGCCTGTTGTATGGGGTTGTCGGCATGTGTTTTGTGTTGGTGTATAAGTCGACCCAAATCGTCAACTTTGCCCAAGGTGAGTTTTTGCTGGTGGGCGCGTGGGTCTGCTGGGCATTTTTAACCTACTTCCAGTTACCTTTTTTCTTAGGCTTTATATTAACCCTCTGTTTTATGGCCGCCTTTGGCGTGTTACTGCAGATGATAGTGCTGCGCCCCATGATTGGCGAACCGATAATTTCGGTGATCATGGTGACTATCGGCCTGTCGATTTTCTTCCAGTCGTTAACCAAGTGGATTTTTGGGGTGTCGCCCCAGAGCTATCCGCAGGTGTTTGATACCCAGTCGGTGGCCATCTTTGGCCTCAATATCGAATTTGCCTACTTGATGAGTACTGTGATTGCGCTGCTGATCATGGTGAGTTTCTTTCTGTTCTTTAAATATTCTAAGCATGGGTTAGCCATGCGCGCCACGGCGTTTGATCAGCAGGTTGCACAAAGCTTAGGCATTTCAGTTAAGCAGGTCTTTGCCATGAGCTGGGGCATTGCCGCCACCGTATCGGCCACCGCAGGAGTGGTGATTGGCATGGTCAACGGGGTATCAGACTCACTCTCCTCTATCGGCATTAAGGTGTTTCCAGCGGTGATCTTGGGCGGGCTAGACTCCATTGTCGGTGCCATTGTCGGCGGCGTGGTGATTGGCGTGCTGGAAAACGTGGCCGAGTTCTTCGACAGCCAATATCTGCATATCGGCAACATGTACGACATCGCCCCTTTTTACGTGCTGCTTATCATCTTGTGGTTTAAACCTTACGGCCTATTTGGCACCCGTGATATTGAGCGGATCTAGAGGATAGCATTATGAATCAATTATTTGAGATTGACCTATTGGCCCAAGGAGTTTGTTATGTCTAGTTTGGCGATGCGCCCCTGTGGTGATTTCCGCACCAGTTATAAGGCGGATAACACCATTTTCGAAACCAGTACCATTCGACTAATAACCATCATGGTGATCGCACTGGCATGCGCGGCACCTTTGGTGCTCGATGGTTACTTTTTAACCCTATTTATTCAAATCTCCTATCTTGGCATTGCGGCCTTAGGGCTCAATATTCTGGTGGGCTTTACCGGACAGATCTCCTTAGGTCACGGGGCCTTTTTTGGCTTTGGTGCGTTTGCCTCGGCTTGGCTCAATACCAGTTTTAATATTCCTGTGGTGTTTTGTATCCCCTTGGCGGGTTTCTTAACCATGGCGGTTGGCATGATGTTTGGTATGCCGGCAGCACGTATTAAGGGCTTGTACTTGGCTATTGCTACCTTGGCAGCGCAGTTCATTATTCAGGACTTCTTTGGCCGCGCCGAATGGTTTTCTGGCGGTTCGTCGGGGGCGATGGCTGCGCCAGTTAACCTGTTTGGTTTTGAGTTTGATACCGACTTGAGCTTCTACTTTATCGCGCTGTTCGCCTTAGTGTTTATGTACATCTGGGGCTGTAACTTGATGCGTAGCCGCGATGGCCGCGCCTTTGTGGCGGTGCGCGACCATTATCTTTCTGCCGAGATCATGGGCGTTAAATTAAATAAATATCGCCTGTTGTCTTTTGGTATCTCCTCTTTTTATGCCGGCATTGGTGGCGCGCTATATGGCCACTATTTGGGTTATGTGTCGGCGGAAGGCTTTACCATTTTTATGTCGATTCAGTTTCTGGCCATGGTGATCATCGGCGGCCTGGGCTCGGTAAAAGGCACCTTAATGGGGGTGGTGTTTATGGTGTTACTGCCCGAAGTGCTCGAGAGCATGGTGGGGTTAATGAATTATACCCCGTGGGGCGACATTCCTATGGTGACTGACGGCCTTGCCTATATCAAAGAGATGGCCATTGGCTTGGTGATCATCTTATTTTTGATTTTTGAACCGCAAGGATTAGCCCATCGCTGGGGTCAAATTAAAAACTACTGGAAGTGCTATCCATTTGCTTACTAGTGATGACGGTTTTACCTGTGCCCAAGAGCGGGCACAGGGGTTAACGGCGCTGGCGAGCAGCGTTAACAAGATACTCTTCTTAGCCTTTAAAGAAGCACGCAGTTTGACATGAGAACGGGCTTAGCCTAACCCACTTTGGGATGGCAGCGTTCAACCTGATGGACCATTTTTGAAGGGAAATTATTATGTATAAGACACTATTACTTGGCTCAACATTAGCTGGAATGACCTTAGTCAGTGCGAGCGTACAAGCCGAAGATTCGGTATTTGTTGGCCATCTTGCCGATATGTCTGGCCCCACGGCCTTTGTGGGCAAGCCGTATGCCGATGGTGTGCGTGATGCGCTGGCGTATATCAATGCCAATGGCGGTATCGACGGCACCACGCTGGAATATGAAACCATAGATTATGCTTACAAGGTGCCGCAGGCTATCGCCTCCTATAAAAAGTGGTTGTCGCGTGAAAATATGGTGGCGATGCAGGGCTGGGGCACGGCCGATACCGAAGCGTTGATCTCTTTTGCCGCTAAAGATGAACTGCCGATCTTCTCGGCTTCCTATTCGGGGCATCTAACCGATCCTCAAGGTAAAAACCCCAATACCAAAAAGCCTGCGCCGTATAACTTCTTCTATGGCGCGTCTTATTCTGATGCATGTCGTGGCTTGGTGCAGTGGGCCGCAGAGGATTGGCAAGCAAAAGGTGGGCAGGGCAAGCCAAAGTTCACCCACATTGGTGCCAACCATCCGTTCCCTAACGCCCCTAAAGAGGCATGCGCCGAATACGCCACCGAGCTTGGCTTTGATGTACAGCCGCCGGTAGTGATATCGATGAAACCCGGTGACTTTAAAGCGCAATGTTTAAGCCTTAAAAGTTCGGGGACCAATTATGGCTATATCGGCAACTTAGGCGGTTCGGTGCAGTCGTTAATCAAGTCGTGCGACACGGTTGGCACAGATATTCAGTTTATGTCTAATATTTGGGGCGGCGATAAGTTGGTGTTTCAGGCAGCGGGTGAAGGGGTGAAAAACTATATCTTCCCTACTATGACCCCTTTTTGGGGGGATGATGTACCGGGCATGGCGCTGGTACGTGAGATCTCAAAAATGTCCGATGCTAGCGGTCAAGAACCTCGTCTACACCACTATATTCGCGGTGTTTGCTCTACCTACTTTATGAAAGAGTCGATGGAGTGGGCTAAGGCCAATGGTGGTATTACTGGGCCTAACGTTAAAAAAGGCATGTATGTGCAGCAAAACTGGGTGCCTAAAGGGCTTGAAGGCGTCTGCTTAGCGGCGACGTGGACACCTGATGATCACCGCGGCATTAATCAGGTCAACATCTACAAAGGCAACTACAACGGTGGAGACATTAAAGTTGAGAAGGTCAACCAAGTCACGATTGAGCGCCGCGTTGATTGGTTAGGTTATTAATCACCCATTTCGGCCTAGCAGGGCACTTCTGCCTGCTAGGCCATCACCTATCGCCCTGGAGTTGTTATGACACAAGCAGTGCAGTTAAAGCCAGAAAGCCCCATTCTCTCTATTAATAATATCGAAGTGGTGTATGACGATGTCATTCAGGTGCTTCGCGGCGTCAGTATCGATGTGCCACAAGGCGAAATCGTCACCCTACTTGGCCCTAATGGCGCAGGTAAATCGACCACCTTGAAGGCGATATCTGGATTACTAAAGACCGAAAACGGTGAGGTGTCCCGTGGTGATATCCATTTTATGGGCGAGCGAATCGATACCCAAAACGCTTCGGATGTGGTGCGCTCGGGCCTATTTCAGGTGATGGAAGGTCGGCGGATCATCGAAGATATGAGCGTGATTGAAAACTTAAAGTTAGGCGCCTATACCCGCCATGACGGTCAAGTTAATCAAGACATTGAGATGGTGTTTAACTATTTCCCACGCCTGAAAGAGCGCACAGGGCTCGCCGGATACCTGTCGGGCGGCGAGCAGCAAATGCTGGCCATCGGCCGCGCGTTAATGGCCCGTCCTAAGATGATCTGCCTCGATGAGCCTTCGATGGGCCTTTCACCGCTATTGGTAAAAGAGGTGTTTGGCATCATAGAAAAGATCAATCGCGAGCAGGGGATCACCATGCTGCTGGTGGAGCAAAATGCCAACTACGCCTTAAAGGCAGCCAACTATGGCTATATCATGGAATCGGGCAAGATAGTGCTCGATGGCAGTAAGGCGCAGCTGCTCAATAACGAAGACGTAAAAGAGTTTTATCTGGGGGGCGGCAATGAAACTCGCAAAAGTTTTAAAAATTTAAAGTCGTATAAACGCCGTAAACGCTGGTTGTAATAGGAGCCGACATGAGCCATTTTTATCACCCACTGGAAGGGCAAAGCGCCGCTGTTCGCGAAGACTACCTTATGTCGGCGCTGGCCGAGCAACTGAGCTTTGCGAAAAGCCACTGCGACTATTATGCAGCGCGGTTAGCCGACATCGATGTTAGCCACATCAATAGCCGGGCTGCGCTAGCGACCCTGCCCATCACCCGTAAGGCCGATCTGATTGAATTGCAGGCCGCGAAGCCGCCTTTTGCCGGCATGACCCCCAATCAGCATAGCGTGGGGCGCATATTTCAATCGCCGGGCCCAATTCATGAGCCCGAATGTGACGGCCATGATTGGTGGCGCATGGGACAAGCGTTTTTTGCTGCGGGTTTTCGTCAGGGCGATCGGGTGCAAAATTGTCTCTCTTATCATTTAACCCCCGGCGGCTTCATGATGGACTCGGGCGCTAAGGCCTGTGGTTGCAGCGTGATCCCCGCAGGTCCCGGGCAGACAGAGCAGCAACTGGCCTTGATTGGCACCTTAAAGCCCAATGGCTATTGCGGCACACCCTCATTTTTAAATATCTTGCTCGATAAGGCGCAGCAGTTGGATTGCGATGTCTCGTCAATCACTAAGGCGCTGGTCTCTGGCGAGGCGTTAACGGCGCCGCTCAAAGCCCGCTTTGCCGAGGCGGGCATTGCCGTTAAGCAGGCTTATGCGACTGCCGATATGGGGCTTATCGCCTTTGAAAGTGTCAGCGATGATGGCTTAGTGGTTGCCGAAGATATTATTGTCGAAATTGTGCGCCCAGGTACGCAAGTTCCTGTTGCCGATGGCGAAGTTGGCGAGGTGGTGGTTACCAGCTTTAATCGTGATTATCCGCTGATCCGCCTTGCCACAGGGGATTTGTCAGCCTTAATGGGTGGCGAAAGTCGCTGCGGGCGCACCAATATGCGCATTAAAGGCTGGATGGGCCGCGCCGATCAAACCTGTAAAGTGAAAGGCTTGTTTGTGCACCCAGAACAAGTTGAGCGCATTCGCCGTCGTCATAGTGAGCTTGCTAAAGTACGGCTAGTGATCGCGAGCAGTAACCATAACGATACTATGTGTTTACTGTGTGAAGTGGATGACGCCCAGCGCTCGCAACTGGATATTGCCGCCATTAGCGCCTCTATTCGAGCCGAAACCCAGCTCAGCGGCGAGGTGGCTTTGGTTGCCACAGGGACATTAGCCAATGATGGCATGGTGATTGAGGATAAAAGATAGCGTGTTGATGTCGAGCTAAAAAGTAGCGCTCATTTAACTCGTCGGTCGGCAGTTTTTTAAATTAATTAGGTCGGTTAACGCCCATGAAGCATATGGGTTGATGACAACATGGGCAGTAGTCAAAGTAAGTACTAATGCGCCTAACTGCGCGACTGTACGCATTGATAGTTGCGGGTCGCTTCTAGAAATGATTTTGGATCGGGATGGAAAGAGCTTTTTTATCTCTTCTGCCGCCAAACGGCTTCGTTCAACAAGTTGCTTAAACGGACACAATCAGCTGGCGATGGTATTAAATGGCATCATCCATAAAAAAAACGCCCAGCATGAGCTGGGCGTTTTGAGTATCGATTCAGATCCCGTTTTACTTAGCAGACCTATTTATTTAGCAGACTGAATAAAGTCGATAATTTGATCGAATGGAATATCTTGTTTTTCACCTGTGCGACGGTTCTTATATTCGAATACACCGCTGTCGATGTTGCGATCGCCAATCACGATAACGTGTGGCAGACCGATAAGCTCCATATCGGCAAACATTACGCCAGGGCGCTCTTTACGGTCGTCAAACAGCACTTCGATACCGGCATCGTTAAGGTCTTGATATAGCTGCTCAGCCATATCCTTAACGCGGTGAGATTTGTGCATGTTCATTGGCAAGATGCCCACTTTGAACGGTGCAATCGCATCTGGCCAGATAATGCCGCGATCATCGTTGTTTTGCTCAATTGCCGCCGCCACCATGCGGCTTACGCCCACACCGTAACAACCCATCAGTAAGGTTTTTGACTTGCCGTTTTCGTCTAGTACGTTAGCGCCCATCGACTCTGAGTAGTTCGTACCTAACTGGAAGATATGACCCACTTCGATGCCGCGCAGTAGTCCGATAGTGCCCTTGCCACATGGGCTCGCTTCACCTTCGATGACGTTACGTAGGTCGGCAACGGGGGCTTCCGGTAGGTCGCGCTCCCAGTTAATGCCCACATAGTGCTTACCATCTTGGTTAGCGCCAGCGGCAAAATCACTCATGATGTTAACGCTGTGGTCAATATAGACTGGAATATTAAGCCCGACAGGACCTAATGAGCCAGGGCCTGCACCAATGGCTTTACGGATATCGGCTTCATCGGCCATCTCAAATGGAGCTAATACGGCGTCAAGCTTCTCAACTTTCACTTCGTTAAGTTCATGGTCACCACGAATGATAATGGCCACTAACGGCGCTTCTTCGGTTGCACCTTTAACAATAATGGTCTTAACGGTTTTTTCGATAGCGATGTCGTGCTGTGAGACGAGCTCTTCAATGGTTTTGGCATTAGGCGTATCGATAATGCTCATTTCAACCGTAGCTGCGCCGCGTGGCTCAGTTGGGATTGGCGCTTCTGCTTTTTCGATGTTAGCGGCGTAATCACTCTCAGTTGAGTAAGCTATTAAGTCTTCACCGCTGTTGGCTAATACGTGGAACTCATGTGACATGCTGCCACCGATAGAGCCGGTATCAGCAAGTACTGGGCGGAAAGCCAGACCCATACGGCCTAGGATGTTGCTATAGGCGGTGTACATCGCCTCATAGGTTTCATCCATGGTTTGTTGATCTAAATGGAAAGAGTAAGCGTCTTTCATCAAGAATTCACGCGAGCGCATCACACCAAAACGTGGACGTACTTCATCGCGGAACTTAGTTTGAATTTGGTAAAGATTAAGTGGTAACTGCTTGTATGAGTTAACTTCTTTACGAACGATGTCGGTGATCACTTCTTCATGGGTTGGGCCTAAGACGAAGTCACGGTTGTGACGGTCTTGAAAGCGCAATAGCTCAGGACCAAATTTTTCCCAACGACCGGTTTCAACCCACAGATCAGCCGGTTGTACCATGGGCATTAAGATCTCAACAGCACCTGCATTGTTCATCTCTTCACGCACAATCGCTTCAATCTTACGCAGTACACGTAAGCCTGTCGGCAACCAGCTGTAAAGACCTGATGCGTTACGACGGATCATTCCCGCACGTAGCATTAATTGATGACTTACCACCTCAGCGTTTGCTGGGGTCTCTTTTTGTGTTGACAGCAGGTACTTGCTAACTCGCATTGCCAATATCCAGTTATGTAGTGAAATAGGTCGACATTTTAGCACCCTGTGTGTTGATGTCACCTAGTTTGTTTGAGCACTGGCAGCGAAAACGGGCTGGTTGTGAATGATTGGCTTAATTTGATCATTAACCGTCGTTAGAGTGCTTTTTTGCGGTTGTTTTGTTGTTCCTACTTTAACCGACGTTATTTGCGTATAACAGCTATCTGTAATGAGTCAGTCGCGATTTGAGTCATGCCGTGTTTAGAAAAGCATGTTTGTGCTGTAGATTTGTGAAGCCCAATAAGGGATAGTCGTTAGTGGTATTGGCCTCGAGTCTTACGGGCATATCAAGCTGCTCGCGGCTCTTTTTATGGCAAATTTAAATAAACCCAGAGTTAGGTGATTTTTAAGTGTGTATTTGACATCAGTCGGTTAACCTGTGTTGATAAAATATCACGCATTCTATTTGCCTTAATTTCTCTAAATATTAGTAGCATCTTGCTAATAGTGCGTCTTGCTGGGTTATTCATTGCGGTGATAGAGACCTATATTAACTCATGCTTAACTATAAAAAGGATACTGAGTTTTGGACATTCGATTAGCGACCAGTGACGATTTACCGCGTTTTTTTGTTTATCTGGCCAAGCAACTTAAAGAGAATGGCGCCGATGACAGTGTGCCATTTCTACCATTGTCGGTGGCCGAGTCGCAGCTTAATGATGAGATGCGTGCCCGTTTCACACAAGGAATAGACAAGCCGTTGCAACAAGGTGGTTGGCGTCGTCTGTTGTTGGCTTTTGATAATGAGCAGGTTGTGGGGCATATCGATATTCGTCCTCATCAAGAGCCGCATACGCCGCATCGAGTGTTACTCGGCATGGGCGTCGATAAGTCGTGTCGTGGACAGGGGCTTGGTAGCCAATTACTTAATAGCATGTTTGTGTGGGCGGCGCTGCACACCGACTGTGAGGTGATTGATTTATGGTTGCTGACGGAGAATCAGTCTGCTTACAAACTGTATCAACGTCATGACTTTATTCAATGTGCGCAGATTAATGATATGTATCGCATCGATGGTCGCTCTCTTGGGTATACCATGATGTCGCGCCGCATCTGTAGTTAACTCGGTGTTGGTCATGGGGGACAATGATGGACACATTGTATGATAATTGACTGCGTTTTCCCTTGGATGCTGAATGGTAAAAATAGCACTAATGTGCCTATTCATGCTGTTTGTCGCCATTATTGCACATCATTGGCCAACGCCTGATAACCCATTAATGAGCATCGTTAGCCAAGATCTGTTTAATGAAAATAGGCTAGCAACGGCAAGTTTAATCAAGTGTTGCTCTGTGCAGTATTTGCTTTACATTTTCGCCCCATCCAACCCAATCAATTTACATCTCTAGTGTTTTCCACTGATTTTTTCGTCAAGAGTAAATTAAACTTGTACTACCAGTGTTAAAATGACGTGGGTTTCGCTATAAAATAGTGTTTTTTTCTTTTGTTGTTTTATTACGTGTGCGAGAATGCCCGCCAAGATTGAGGTGGTTTTTCAGTCTCTAATCGCACACTAAATTTAGCGACTAAATGGCTTTATTTATCCCTGTCCCTTAGTTTCATTAAACATCAGATTAGCATCCAATATGAATTCATATTCACTCAAGAAAAAAATATTGTTATCGGTTGTACTTGCCCTTGCGGTTGTTATTGCACTGCTATCATGGCGCAGCTATTCCACCCAAAAAGCCTTGTTACTGCAAAGCAGTGTCGCTCAGGTGAGTGAATCTGGCGAGCAACAGGCGATGCGCATTAAAGAGTGGTTAGCCGATCGTCAACGTGTCATCGCATCGGTCGCGACGAAAGTTGAGGGCGATACGCTAAATGCGCTGCAACAAGCACAAGCCTCTGGCGATTTTCAGTTAACCTATTTGGGCAGTAACACTGGTGTCATGGTTGACTCCGATCCGAGTATCGACCGCACAGGGTACGATCCTCGCGCTCGTCCTTGGTATGAGCAAGCGCAACAAGCGCGCGGCGCCATTATTACCAAGCCATATTTAGATGTGGCCTTCAATGTATTAGTGGTAACCATAGCCCAGCCGACACGTAATGGTGTGGTAGGGGGCGATGTATCGATTGCCAGCTTGGTCGATAGTGTCAACAATATGTCACTGCCGGCTAACGGTTACGCCATCATGATGCACAAAGATGGCACTGTGATAGCCCATAAAGATCCCAGTAAGTTGATGGGCAAGGTGACAGATGTCGATGATGAGTTGAGTCAGCGCTTGTCTGAAATGAGTCGTCAAACAGGGCAATTAGCGCCCGCCTATTTTGAGGCTGAAGGACGCGATAAACTGCTTTGGGCTGTTGAGATCCCCACTACCGATTGGCAGTTGGTGTTTGTTCTCGATAAAGAGACGTTAGAAGCCCCATTGAGCAACTTGATGCTAACTCAGTTAGGTTTAGCTGCACTAGCCTTAATCATCAGTGTGTTAGCTATTTCTTGGCTATTAAGTCTGTTACTGGGGCCATTAAGCCGCGTATCACAAGCACTGTCACGTATTGCCGATGGTAATGGTGATTTAACCCAGCGCATCGAGGTGGACAGCCAAGATGAAGTGGGCGTTCTGGCCGACAGCTTTAACCGTTTTGTCAGTAGTCAGCATGAGCTAATCAGTCATATTCGTCAGCTCGCTATTGAGCTTGATGCTGACGCCGAGCAGAGCCTAGTCACTAACCAATCGAGTGTCGATGAGCTGCAACGCCAGCAGCAAGAAGTGTCTATGGTCGCCACGGCGGTCACCGAAATGTCGAGCGCGACTCATGAAATTGCCGCCAATGCTGAAAGTACCGCCGCCGCGGCGCAGCAGTCGGCGCAAAGCAGTACTCAGGGTAAAGGGTTGGTGGATCAAACCCGCACAACCATTAATGCACTGGCATCAGAAGTTGACGAGGCAACCACTGTGATTGGTGAGTTAAGTCGACACGCTCAAGCGATTTCAAGCATCTTAACCACGATTCAAGGGATCGCAGAGCAGACCAACTTATTGGCGTTAAATGCGGCGATTGAAGCGGCGCGCGCTGGTGAGCAAGGGCGAGGTTTTGCGGTAGTGGCTGACGAAGTGCGGGTGTTATCTCGCCGTACCCAAGATTCTACCGAAGAGATCTATACCACAATCGAAACCTTACAAAATACCACTAAGCAGGCGGTTAGTTTGATGGACAGCAGTAAGGGACTGGCCAATAACAGTGTCAATGATGTTAATGCGGCCGCGAAAGCACTTGAGGAGATCACTCAAGCGGTGAATGTGATTTCTGATATGGCAGGCCAAATTGCCACTGCCGCAGAAGAGCAGACGCAGGTGACCAACGAGATCACTCAAAATACGGTTGCGATAAAAGATGTTACCGATGAGATCACCTCATCAGCCAGAACCCATTTAACTCAGGCAAAAATACTCAAAGATCGGGCAACCGATTTGAGCGAGAAGGTCGCGACGTTTATTTTGTAAGCGTCAGACGACATGTCATCAATGGGGTTGCCAACGAGCGTCTGGGCATAACCTAAAAAAGCCAACCTGCATGCAGGTTGGCTTTTTGTTTGGTCGCTATTTTTACGCATACCGCTAAGGTTTAGTCTTCGTTTTAGTCAGCTTGCCTTGCTCTTTGAGTGACTGATGAACCTTGCCTGCAACTTAATACACGGCTATCCATCAGGCTTAGGCGCAGCTTACCGACTCACGGTTAATGTCTTGATAGAGTTCTTGATACATGAGTTCACGCATTTTGAACTTCTGGATTTTCCCCGTCACTGTCATTGGGTATTGCTCGACAAATTTGATGTACCTTGGCACCTTGAAGTAGGCTATTTTCTCGGTTAAGAAATGGCGGATCGCCGCCTCATCAATTTGAGTGCGTGGCTGCACTTTAATCCACACGCACACCTCTTCACCGTATTTGTCACTTTGCACCCCAAATACGGCCGCATCTTGTACATCGGGATGACTATAAAGCTTCTCTTCAATTTCGCGCGGGTAGATATTTTCGCCGCCGCGAATGATCATATCTTTAATCCGCCCGACAATTTTAACGTATCCTTCGCTGTCCATTTCGCCAATATCGCCCGAGTGTAACCAACCGTCATTGTCTATGGTGGCCGCGGTTTTTTCAGCATCATTCCAATAACACTGCATCACCCCGTAGCCGCGGCTGCACACTTCACCAGGCTGGCCTATGGGCACGAGGTCGCCAAATTCGTCGACTATTTTAACCTGAGTATGGGCCAGAGCGCGGCCTACCGTGGTGACCCGCTTCTCTACCGAAGAGTCGATTTCGGTCATGTTGTTAATTGGGCTGCATTCGGTTTGGCCGTAACCAATAAGCACTTGCTCCATATACATCAGGCTTTGTACTCGGCGCATCACCTCTTCGGGGCAGGTGGCGCCGGCCATGACGCCGGTGCGCAGCGAACTTAAATCAAACTGATTAAATTCTGGGTGCTCAAGCTGAGCGATAAACATGGTCGGTACCCCATGCAGGGCGGTGCACTTTTCTGCTTCAACCACCTGCAAGGTGGTGAGCGGATCGAATGAGTCGCTTGGAAATATCGCCGCCGCACCTTTGCTGATGCACGATAAGTTACCCAGCACCATCCCAAAACAGTGATATAAGGGCACTGGGATGCACAACTTGTCATCGGCGCTCAGCTGCATGGCGTTAGCCACCAACAGGCCATTGTTGAGAATATTATGATGACTCAAGGTCGCGCCTTTAGGATTGCCAGTGGTGCCTGAGGTAAATTGAATATTAATGGCATCAAAGGGCGAGAGCCCTTGCGCGACGGCATTGAGTTGTATCTTGTCAGCGCTGCTCAGTGGGCGCTTAACGTGGTCGAAATTGAGCATGCCGGGGGAGGCGTCGTGCCCCATGCGGATCACACATTCTAACGAGGGTAACTGCGCCGCGGTGAGTTGCCCCGGTTGACAGTCGTGTAACTCGGGCGCTAATTGATACAGCATCTCGAGGTAGTTACTCGACTTAAATTTTTCGGCGCAGATAATCGCGCGGCAGCCGACATTATTGAGGGCATACTGCAGCTCTTCGGGGCGATAGGCAGGATTGATGCACACCATGATGGCGCCAATTTTGGCGGTGGCAAATTGGGTTAAACACCATTCAATGTTATTGGGTGACCAGATACCAACGCGGTCGCCTGGTTGGATACCGATAGCCAGCAGGCCAGCCGCCAGTTCATTTATCTGTGCTTGATATTCTTGGTAACTCCAACGGATCCCTTGGTGATGCATCACAATGGCGAGTTTATCTGGGTAACGCTTTACGATGTCATCGAAATAGTGGCCTATGGTGCGCTCTATTAACGGCGAGCTAGTGTGGCCGTCATATTGGCTGAGGGTAAGCGGAAAAGTGTTGTTGTTTGCAAATGTCGATACGGCAGACATGAGGCCTCCATGCATAACAGTGTTCTGAGTGATTAGGTCAACACACTACCCAATGCTGGTAAGACGCCACAAGCACATTTTGGCATTTATAGACTAAAGCACTAATAGCCTGTTAGGTGATAAATAGGGCTGCAGCTTAGTGGTGAGGTGGCGATAAAATGACCTATCAACAAGGCGTTGAATTTTGGAATATACACCCCAATTTACCTGCCGATAGGGATTATGAGGCAGTGATAAGCGCGTAGCTTGACTCTCCGATGACTTAAATTCGCATCGGCGAGCCAAGGTGAAATTACTCTGGCGTGTCCTGCTGATCGCGGGTGGCTTTTTGGGCTGATTTTTCAGCTAGGCGCTGCGCTTTAGTGCGCCAGTGGCGGGTGTTATAAATAAATTCAGGCAGTAACTTAGTGAGCCAGGCGACCAGACGCCAGCGCTTAGTGATATAAGCTTTACGTTTGGCCGATTGCATCGCCTTTATCACCTGCCGAGCCACTTCATCCGGCGGCGAGAGCCATAAGCGACTGCGTTGCAGGGCGGCTTTATCGAGCAGTCCCAGTTGCAGATCGGTGATGGTAATGGGCAATTTGAGTCGCTGAGCATGCATACTCAGCCCTTCAAGGTAGTTGCTGGCGTAGGCTTTTGAGGCATGGTAAGCCACACTGGGGCCGCCGCGCAGGCCTGCGATAGAATTGATCGCCGCGAGTTGGCCATAACCTTGCTCGGTAAATAGCCTAAAGGCAGTATTACAGATGGCGCTAAAGCCTTGTACATTGACGGTAATAATATCGGCTTCGGGCTGCCAAGGCAGCGTGGCATCATAGCTATTAAGCCCAGTATTGACTAATACTAAGTGTACGCTGTCAAGTTGCTGCCAGAGCGTTTCAAGGGTGGCAATAATGGCCGCGGGTTGGTCAATTTGCAGTGCCTGAACCCTTACCTTGGTCGGTAAGGATTGCGCAAATTCACTAATTGAGTCAGGATCTTGAGCCAGTAGGACGAGTTCAACATCTTGTTTGGCCAGTTGTTTGGCTATTTCTTGGCTGAGCAGTGAGCTTGCGCCCACAATAATGGCTGTAGCTTGGGTCATTAGGCTATTTCGCAACAAATGGTCGTTCTATGATATGGACATATTGATCCTAGGACAAGGTGTATCACTTATGGGAATTGCACAAATATGCGGGCTTTCACAGTTCTTGATGAGATTAGGTTATTTGTGAGATCAGTTATTTGATGTAATTAAGGTTGGACATATAGACATCCAGATGTCTTGATGTATTATAAGGAGCTAGATAATGAACAAATGGTTAAAACCGCTGTTACCTGTGGCCATGGCGGCCAGTGTGCTAAGTGGCTGTGCGACGCCTAATGCCAGTGTCGAAATTCAAGGCGAAGTGTGGTTTAGAGAGCGTATCGCGCTGCCTACCGATGCGGTATTAACGGTGCAGGTGAAAGATGTCTCTAAGATGGATGCACCAGCGGTGGTGATAGCAGAGCTGCAGCGCAGTGATATTACTACTCCTGCACCGTTTCAGTTTGTGATCCCAAGTGATCAGTTTGAGCCTGGGCATACTTATGCGGTAGGGGCGAAAATTAGTCATAACGAACAGCTTATGTTCATTAATACTCAGGCGTATCCTATCGATCTTGGCTCGCAAGAACCCATTTCGGTATTGGTACAGCAGGTCGGCCGATAATCCTGAATGTTTGTTCAGTGCCATAAACTTTGGCACTGACAAAGCGCTAAACAGCCGTTATCGCGCCGATTTCATTATTGTGCACCTTTAAGTGTGCTTAACAAGATTGAAAGAGGCGCGCTATGCCGGTAAAAATTCCTGATAATCTGCCAGCGGCAGAGATCCTTGAATCAGAAAATATTTTCGTCATGTCTGAAACCCGGGCGGCGAATCAAGATATCAGACCCATGAAGGTGCTGATCTTAAATCTGATGCCCAACAAAATTGAAACCGAAACCCAACTGCTGCGCCTGCTGGGCAACACGCCGCTACAAGTCGATGTCGATCTGCTGCGTATTCATGACAAAGCGTCCAAGCATACTTCTATCGATCATATGAATAACTTTTATCGCGATTTTGAAGATGTGCGCCATAAAAATTACGATGGCTTAATCATTACCGGTGCCCCCCTCGGGCAGGTAGAGTTTGAAGATGTTATCTACTGGGAGCATATTTGCGAGATCATCGACTGGTCTCAAGCTCATGTTACCTCGGTATTGTTTTTATGTTGGGCCGCCCATGCTGCGCTCTATCATCTATATGGTTTACAACGCCAATTGCTGGATAAAAAGCGCTCTGGGGTATTTTGTCACCAGCGTACGTCGATTCATTTTCCGCTGCTGCGCGGCTTCGATGAGGAGTTTTTTGCGCCCCATTCGCGCTTTGCCGAGATGAATGTTGAGCAATTAAAGCAACATCCTGAGTTGCAAGTGCTGACCGAATCGGATGAGGCGGGCGCCTATATGGTGCTCAGTCGCAGTAACCGTAATCTGTTTGTGATGGGCCACCCCGAATACCAAAAGTCGACCTTGAATGAGGAGTATCAGCGCGATTTAAACGCTGGACTTAATCCCGACATTCCGCAAAATTATTATCGCGGCGACGATCCAAACCAAGAACCCGTCGCCCGCTGGCATGGTCACGGTAGCCTGCTGGTCAGTAATTGGCTTAACTACTATGTTTATCAGTTGACCCCCTACAATCTTGAAGATATGAGTGGCATTACGCCATGGGAATCAAGGTAAGCGTGATGACGGCCTCGATAGCAGGAGTTTGTCTGGGCGCGTATTTTGTCATTAACACTTGCCAATGCGGCTCAGAGTTATGGCTGGATTAATAGGCCAGCATGGCGGTTGACCTCGCCATTTTTAGGCGGCAACTTTCTCGTTACTGTGCTTGAGACTCAAGGCGTTACAGGCTATTTTATTTAGACCTTTGACGCGATAATATTGCAAGGCAATTGCGTCATACCGCCTCCTATAGGACGCTCATGTCGACGACTCACAAACGTGTTTTACTCTTGCTTGCCCATCCTTCCCAGCATCGCTCTGAAGTGAATCTGCCACTATTTAAGGCGGCAAGGGCCATTGATGGCGTGACCGCCGTTGATCTCTATGGTGAATATCCCACCTTCGATATTGATATTGAGCGCGAGCAACAACGATTGATTGAGCACGATATTGTTATTTTTCAATTTCCACTGTACTGGTATTCGACCCCAGCCATTTTAAAAGAGTGGCAAGATTTAGTGCTTGAATACGGCTTTGCTTATGGCGCCGATGGCACTGAGTTAAAGGGGAAAACCTTTTTTTGCGCCCTCAGCGCTGGTGGTAAGGAAGATGCTTATCAAGTCCAAGGTTATAACCATTTCACTGTGCGGCAGTTGTTGGCACCACTAGAGCAGACCGCCAGCTTAACCGGCATGCATTATCTAGCGCCTCTGGTGCTGTTTGGTGCCCGAACCGCTATTGAAGATGACTTTATGATGCGCCATATGCAGCAATGGCAACGCCTGCTTAAGGCCTTGGTTGAAGACAGGGTTAATGTGCATCAGGCGGCTAAGCTAGATTGTTTAAATCATCACTTGGACACCATTATCGAGGGGGAGAGGTGATGACAGGCTATTTTCTACAGGCGTTTATCTATTTAGTGGCAGCGGTGATTGCCGTGCCCTTAGCCAAACGTTTTGGCTTAGGGTCGGTGCTGGGGTACCTCATAGCCGGTGTGGTTATTGGCCCTGTGGTTGGGCTCGTGGGCGAAGAGGCCGGGGTTATTCAGCATTTTGCCGAGTTTGGTGTGGTGATGATGCTGTTTGTGGTGGGGTTAGAACTCGAGCCCAAAATGTTGTGGGCGATGCGTCATCGCTTAATGGGGCTGGGCGGTTTGCAAGTGGTGTTGACGGCCGCTGCCGTGATGGCGATTGCGCTCTATTTTAAAGTGCAATGGACCATCGCTTTGACCATAGGCCTAGTGTTTACCCTATCGTCTACCGCCATTGTGTTGCAAACCTTCAATGAGAAAGGGCTTGGGAAAACCGACGGTGGCCGCAGTGCGTTTTCGGTGTTGCTGTTTCAAGATATCGCGGTGATCCCCATGCTGGCCTTTATCCCATTATTGGCGTTGCCTGAGTTGGTGGATAAAGCGCAACAATTGGCCAGTACTGCTGCGCAGCAACATCAAGAGGTGAGCCTAGTTGCTGGCTTACCCGGTTGGGCTTACGCCTTGGTGATAACCGGGGCCATCGCCCTGTTGGTGATTGGCGGCCATTACTTGAGCCGGCCGCTGTTTCGTTTTGTCGCCAGTTCAGGCTTAAGAGAGATATTCACCGCCACCGCGCTGATGTTGGTTATCGGCATTGCGGCGATGATGAGTCTCGTGGGGTTATCGCCGGCTTTAGGGGCCTTTTTAGCCGGCGTAGTATTAGCCAACAGTGAGTTCCGCCATGAGCTAGAGTCGAGTATCGAGCCTTTTAAAGGCCTGTTATTAGGTTTATTTTTTATCACCGTAGGCGCGGGAGTGAATTTTGCTTGGTTGTGGCAAGAGTTAGGTGTCATTGTCTTGATGACATTAGGCTTGATGCTGCTCAAAGTCTTAGTATTACTGCTGCTGAGCCTGCTGTTTAAGATTAGAAAAAGCGATCGCTGGCTATTTGCCTTGAGCCTAGCCCAAGCGGGGGAGTTTGGTTTCGTGTTGGTGAGCTATTCAGTACAAAATAATGTATTGCCAACCGACTTAGCCCAAACATTATTGCTGGTGGTGGCGCTGAGTATGTTCCTTACACCCGGACTATTTATCGCCTTTGAAAAGCTCATTTTACCCCGTTACCGCGCCGCGCCTGACGCCCGAGAGGCCGATGTTATTGAGGAGCAAGGCCCGGTTATTATCGCTGGTGTCGGGCGTTTTGGTCAGGTGGTGAACCGGTTATTGACGGCCAACGGGGTTAACACTGTGGTGCTCGATCATCAGATAAGCCAAGTGGATATTCTGCGCAGTATTAATGTTAAAAGCTATTTTGGCGATGCCACTCGCCCCGATCTGCTGCACACCGCAGGAATTGAAGAGGCCTCACTGCTAGTGGTGTCGATGGACAACCCCGAAAGTGCGACCGAGTTAGTCAAATACGTTAAACATGCTTACCCTAAAGTGAAGATCTTAGCGCGGGCCTTCGACCGTGGACATGCTTATATGCTGCGCCGCGCGGGCGCGGATTTTATCCAAAAGGAGACCCTATTATCGGCGTTAGAGTTAGGGGCCGATGCGATGAAATGTTTAGGGTTTCATCCCTTTCACGTTGAGCAGCAAAAAAACACCTTTAAGCGCATCGAAAAACGCAGTTCCGATATCCTCTATCAAGCTTGGTGTGATGACAGCTCAGGTGAGCGATTCGACAATAACTATCGCAAATTATTTATTGAGCTGGAAGAGACCATTAAAACTGCGATGACGCGAGATAGAAGTGACAAGCATTCTAACAGTGAACGTGGCTGGACACCGCCGCCTAAAGGCTACGACGAGGTACTTGAAGGCGATGAGCCTATCGACACTGCGGCGGCTAAAGCCGATATCACGCCTTAACGGCCGCCGAGGCTGCGAGATGTTCCCTGTGCTCACTTGAGCCGCGCTGTGATTAAAGGTTAATCGAGCGCGGCAAGCTGAGGTTGTAGGTGTTCGGGCAGGGCAATATGCAGCTTTTCTTGGGTTAGCGGACAGGTAAAGTCGAGAAAGCAGGCGGTTAATTGCAGATTAGGATCGCCCGCAACGGCATCGCCATGTTGCCTGTCGCCCACTACGGGATAACCTATGCTGGCCATATGGATACGGATCTGGTGTTTACGCCCCGTTTCAATGGTTACCTGCACCAGCGAGCGATCATGCTGGGCATCGTATTCGATAAGCTCGGCGTGCGAGCGCGCCATTTTACCATCGACATCTGTGTCTATGGTTTGGCGCTGCTTGGGAAATTCGCCTTTGACTATGACGCGATATTGCTTATTAAGCTGCCGATGTTCAAATTGCGCCGCCAGTGCCGCCGTGGTGGTTTTACTGTGGCCGATGATCACTAAGCCTGTGGCGGCGCGGTCGAGTCGGTGCACAATAAAAGCCGGGCGTTGGGGGGTAAGGTGGGTTTCGACAAAACGATTAATCGTGGTGTGATCGCTCCATTTCGAGCCTTGGCAGAGCATGGCGTAAGGCTTATACCAGATACTGTATTGGCCTTTGTCGACAATAAGCTGCGCATCGGCAACCGTTTGTGCCAATACCTCTGGATGATAATAGAGGTGTAATGTATCGCCCACCTTGAGCGCTTTTTTTGCCCGCCGTAGTCGCTGGGTATATTTTCCACGGCTTAGCCACACTGCGCCTTTTACCATGGCCTGCTTAATGGCCTGTTTAGACAATCCGCTGTGCGCCGCCAAGAGGCTGACGGCATCGTCATCGGGTTGAGTAATAGTAAGGTGATATTCAGATTTGCTTTGGGTCATGGATTAGACTATTTATTGATGGTTGCAGCTGCTGTATCGGCGAGTTTACACTATTTTTGCCAAGCATGAGAGGCTGATATCGGCCTTGTTTTAGGTCAAAAAGGGGCCGTTAGTGTGGTTGAATGTTTAGATAAGCGTTTTATTAGCGGTTGAATACCCAAGATCGCTTAGCATTGATCGCGTTGGGCATAATCGATTTTATTTTTAGGCATAAAATAGGCGTTAGATCAATTATTAAAGGTTAAATTGTCTTGTTGTTATGTTGTGAAAAACGTAATCTAAATATGAGCACAATTTCAGGATGAAAGTGCCACCTCATTGGCCATAATAGCTGGTCTATTGGGTGAGAAAGCGTAATGCTTGCACGGGATTCCTCAATTGTTCGAGGGACATAAACCATGCATCTACCCGAGTCACTACTTAATCCCCATCCCACAGCCCATGCGGTGAATGCGGTGCGCATTGAACACATGGATGCGGTGTTAAAGGCCTTGCCCGATCCTACGTTTATTTTGTCACAAAGTGGTAAATACCTCGGTGTATTTGGTGGCAACGATTCACGCTACTACCACGACGGCTCAGCACTGGTCGGCTTACACCTCAGCAATCTTATTTCTGCCGAAAAGGCACAGTGGTTCCTCGATAAAATTACCCAAGCATTACAATCCAATAAATTATTAATTGAAGAGTATGAGCTATCCGATAAAGACGTATTGGGTGAATCAGACGATGGGCCAGAGCAGCCCATTTGGTTTGAGGGCCGTATTCAACCGCTGGATTTTACTATAGAAGGTGAGCGTGTGGTGCTGTGGGTGGCGAGTAACATTTCTAAGCGGCATGAAATGGAGCAGCAACTGCGAGAGTATAGCGATACAGACCAACTGACAGGGTTATTTAATCGGCGTAGGCTGGAGCAAGATGTAAGTCAGCATTATGAACAATGGGCTCGCCATTGTATGCCTTGCAGCATTTTGATGCTCGATCTCGATAATCTAAAGGCGATAAACGATACCTTAGGCCACCATATGGGAGACGATATCATTGTCGCCATGGCGGATATTTGCCGCGTGCAATGTCGAAAAACAGACAGTGTTTATCGTTTTGGCGGTGATGAATTTGTATTGGCCTTACCCTGCCTGACCGCAGAGCAAGCTTTGGCATTTGCCGAGCGGTTACGTCAATGTGCCCTTGCGCGATTTGAGCAACTTGCGGTGGCTGGATTATCGGCATCGGTCAGTATTGGCGTGGCGAGTATGGCCATAAGTGACCGCGGTTATCAAGATAGTCTCAAGCGTGCCGATGCAGCTTTATACCGTGCTAAGCGTGCCGGTAAAAACTGTGTTGTGCTCACAGCGTGATAAGTATTGGCTCAAGGAGGAGCATTATGTGCCTATGTCGTATTGTCCCCTGGACGTGCTTTGGATACAGGGATTGTGATTGCCGCCAAATTCCCCTAATGTGCTAACCAACTGTTTAATAAATTATTATATGCAAATCATCACATGCAAACTTAACTGCACCTTTGTAGGCGCGCAAGATATGTAGGCGCGCAAGATAAGGTGTGCGGTGACTTTTTAGATTAACGATATAAGGGAGACTTATCCATGCTAGATGCATTTAAACTCGACAACCAAGTAGCGATTGTGACCGGTGCTGGCGCTGGTATTGGCCGAGCGATTGCGCAGTTATTTGCGCAGGCCGGCGCGGCTGTAGTGGTGAGCGATCTTAAAGAGCAAGCTGCGGCCGATGTCGCACAAGAGATCATCGCTGCCGGAGGCAAAGCCATCGCAGTTGGGTGTGATGTCACCGATGAAACCGCCCTAACCGAGTTAGTCGACAAGGCCCTAGCCGCTTTCGGTAAAATCACCTTGCTGGTTAATAATGCCGGTGGTGGCGGCCCCAAACCATTTGATATGTCGATGGATGAGTTTAACCGAGCGTATCAGCTTAACGTATTTTCAGTATTTAGATTGTGCCAGCTATGCGCACCCCATATGGAGGCGGCCCATGGTGGCGCCATTTTGAATATCTCTTCGATGTCGGCCGAGAATAAAAATATCAATATGGCGGCCTATGGTTCATCCAAAGCGGCGCTGAGCCATCTGACGCGTAACATCGCTTTCGATTTGGGCCCCAAAGGTATTAGGGTTAATGCTATTGCCCCTGGCGCCATTAAGACAGATGCCTTAGCCAGCGTGCTAACGCCAGAAATCGAGCAGACTATGCTTAAACATACCCCATTGGCGCGCTTAGGCGAGACCCGTGACATCGCTTATGGCGCCCTTTACCTCTGTTCTGGGGCGGCCAGTTGGGTGAGTGGCCAAGTGTTAACAATCAGTGGTGGCGGAGTACAGGAGCTGGATTAGGCACTGACTTGAGCCATTAGCCATTTGGGATGTTGCTACCACAGGCTTAAATCATGAGCGTGTGATAGCAGCCTGTAATGAACGTTTGATAGCGTAACTGCGTATAGTAAGCTTAATGCAAATTCACTTGTTCTCTGGTGTGCAGCGGCTTACTGTTAATCGTCATTGTCAGCATTCGCGCAGCGGATGAATAGGTGAAAAGGGAGGTTATTATGGATGCACATTTACAGGCAAAAATTCATCATTGGTTAGGGCTCGATGGCGATCCCGCAAGCCACGCCGAGATCCAAGCCATGCTCGATAACGGTGAACATCGTGAGCTTGAACAGCGTTTTAGTGGGCGATTGACCTTTGGTACCGCAGGGATCCGTGGTGTGGTTGGGGCAGGACCGATGCGAATGAACCGCTTAGTGGTTCAACAAACCTCCAAAGGGGTGGCCGAATACCTAAAAGCGCAGGTCAAAGATGCCCCCAGTCGTGGCGTGATAATCGGCTATGATGGTCGCCATGATTCTAAGCAGTTTGCTCAAGATGCCGCAGCCGTGTTGACCAGTGCTGGGGTTAAGGTTTATCTCACCGAACATGTTGCTCCCACGCCCTTAGTGGCGTTTGGTGTGCTGCACCTTAAGGCGACTGCGGGCATAGTGGTCACCGCGAGCCACAATCCGCCACAATACAATGGTTACAAAGTCTACTGGGGCAATGGCGCACAAATTATTCCGCCGCACGACACAGGTATTGCGGCGCGTATCGAACAGGCTGCTCAGCAGCGAGTGTCATTAATGCCGACTCAAGATGCGCTGGCAAGCGAGCTGTTGATGATGCTCGGCGACGATTTTTATCAGGCTTACCGCAATGGCATTAAACAGGCCAAAGTATTGCAAAACCATACCCAACCCACATTAGTGAGCCTAGCTTATACCGCCATGCATGGCGTCGGCGCTGAGATGGCGGAAACTGTGCTCAAAGATGCTGGCTTTACTCAGGTGTATTCGGTGGCTGCGCAGCGTGAGCCGGATGGCGATTTCCCGACGGTGAATTTTCCTAACCCTGAAGAAGCTGGGGCGATGGATTTGGTGATGGCCGAAGCGCACCAACATAATGCCATGTTAGCGTGCGCCAACGATCCCGACGCCGACCGCTTTGCGGTGGCGGTAAGAAAGCCCGATGCCTCTGCCACTATGACGGCAGCTGAGGCGTATCAAATGCTCACAGGCGATCAAGTGGGGGTGTTGTTAGGGCATTATTTACTGTCTCATGCCGAAGATAATCAAAGGCTTACTTGCCGCACCATAGTTTCATCCAGTTTGTTATCTAAGGTGAGTGCGGCGATGAATGGTGTGTGCGAAACCACCTTAACCGGCTTTAAATGGTTAACCAACGTGGGTATGGCTAAGCAAACGGCAGACAACCAGTTTTTGTTTGCTTATGAAGAAGCGCTGGGCTACACCATAGGCAGCATGGTGTGGGATAAAGATGGTTTATCGGCCTTAGTGGCCTTTGCTCAATTAACCGCTGAGCTCGCCGCCCAAGGGCAAACCCTTTGGGACAGGCTCGAAGCTATCTATCGTCAGCACGGATTTTATCTTAATCAACAGGTCAGTATTGCCCTAGATCAGAGTAAGGTGGGCGGCCCGACTATTGGTGAGCAGTTAAGGGCGTTAGCACCGCGTAAGGTTGCCGGCAGAGCCGTGGTATCAACCGATGATATTAGCCTTGGCAAGCGTTACTTTGCTGATGGTCAAGAGGAGGTTATAGACTTGCCCCGCAGTGATGTGCTTATTTATCAGCTCGACGATGGCGCTAGGGTCATTGTTCGCCCATCAGGCACCGAACCTAAGGTAAAATGTTATTACGAGGTGGTCGAGTCTATGACGGCAGATGATGATTTACTAAGTGCCCAGCAGAGAGCGCAGGCTCATATGGATGATATTATCAGCGTGCATCAAGCTGAGCTATCGAAGTTGAGGTAACTGACGTGGCTGATAAATAAGGTCAGTTAATGAAGCGGGACATTAACTTAGTTGCTTAGCGTCAGTTGAAGCCACCGAAGATGAACGGTGGCTTTTATCATTTAGGCGACGGGCTAATGTCCGGCCCTTAATGCACCTAATGCAATAGCAAAACAAGACTGAAATGATCGAATAGGCCACCTAATTCAGTGGCTAATTCAATAAAGCGGCTCAATAAAGCCGTTTAATATAGTGAGGTTATCAAAAGCTATTTCAACGAAACTATCTGAATAAAGCTTAGGTTTATCAAGGCTAGGCCAATAAAACGAGACAGTCATCCCTGTGAGTTAAGCCTAAGTGAATTAAGCCCAGAGCAGGGCTTAAATTACCTTTGATAATACACTTTTGTCAGGTGAATTTACCCCAGATTATGTGCTTGATGAGTTAGGTAAAATACGCTCTAAATGAAAGCAATAGGTATCGTATTGCAGCTGCCAAAGTTGCTTTGACTGTTTTGGGTCAAGGTGCGCAAACGCCAAGCCAACACCATCTTCCATCCCCATTAAAAATAGACATAGCATAGTTAACTCTTCATCCGATCCCGTGGCACCAAAGCGACGAAACTGCCTGATATGGAATGCAATTAAGAACTCTCTATGAAAATCATCTAGAGCGGTAAACTCTGGGATCAGCTCCCACAATCCTTGTAAAGAGTGATAGTTGGTTTCGTAATGCCCATCGGCTCGACAACGGATTAAAATTTGATAGAAATAATCCCGCCATTGCAGTTGCATATAGGGCTCTGATTCAAAATCGAGGCACATTTGCCTAAGTGACAATAGCCACCTGTCGGCGATGAGATAAAGGATCGACTCTTTATTGGGGAAAAACTCATACAGAGACTTTATATCAATGTTTGCGTGCTGGGCGATCGCATTAGTATTTACAGCATGATAACCATACTGTTGCACCAAAGTTTGGGTACTTTGGATCACCTTTTCTAATAGCGCCAAGGTGCGCTTTTGTTTTGGCTGCTTACGTAATTGCAAGCGTGTTGGCACTGGCAATTCAATCAATGTTAAACCCCCATTAAAAAAGATACTTTATCAGAAAAATCAGACGCTTTCTAAAGTTAATCGCTGTTTTAAAAACTGAACAAAATGAAGGTTTGTTATCCTTTTGTAAAAAATATTGAATTTACTGCTTGATATTTGACCATGATCCTATAGTTTATTTCAGTAATTGCTGAAATTAAATATAAGGAGAAATGATGCAATTAGTTAAAACACTGTTAGCTGCGACAACGCTTTGTTTGATGACGGGATGTGGAAGCGATGACACAGAGCAAAGCAATGATAGCCAAGTGGTTGCCGATACCATTTACCAAAACGGTTACATCTATACTGCCGATAGGAATCAATCCGTTGCCCAGTCGATAGCGATAAAGGCGGGAGAGATCATCTATGTGGGCGATACTGCAGGAGTCCAAGCGTTTATTGGCGATGAGACAAAGATCAATGAGTTAGAAAATAAAATGATGTTACCTGGGCTGCATGATGCCCATATTCATCCAACCGGCATTGTCGATGTTGATATGTGTGATCTCGGTGTGGAAGAGATGGATTTAGACGGATTAGTTGCCGCACTTAATGGCTGTAAGGCGCAGTATCAATATGGCGATGATGAGCTCATATTTGCCTTGCAGTGGAACTCCTATGTTGGCAACGAGCCGACGGCGAACTATAAGAATTTGGTTGCCGCGCTCGATGCTATCTCAACGACACAAGCGGTTTACCTTGCTGGCCCCGATGGCCACACGGGCGCCGCTAATAGCTTTGCGCTGGCAAAGGTGAAAAACGATAAGGGCGAAGTGGTTGGCTTAAATAAAGAGACTCTCAAAGGTGAATTTAGCCAATATGCGCCGTTTGTTGGTGTGGATGCGGCGGGCAACCCTAATGGTAATTTGTCGGAATCGGCGCTGCATCTCGTGGGCGTGCCTAATTTTCTCTATCCGTTGCAACAGAACCCTGAAGAGCTGCCAAAAATAGCGCAAAAGCTTAATAAGTATGGCATTACATCGGTGCAAGATGCTTGGGTTGGACCCGATGAATTAGCCCTGTATAAACAGCTCGCCGATGACGGCAACATGACTTTTAGGCTCACAGCAGCGCAAAAATACAGTGTCGCTGAGAATATCAATGCTGGTGTGGTGAACTACGCAGGCTTGATCGCTGACGTGAAAGCGGTGCGTGAAAGTGTAACAAGCTATCCCTACATCAAAGCGGATGCGGTTAAGATCATGATTGACGGAGTGCAGGAGGGCAGCCTGATTGAAGTGCCACCGACCTTACCCACATCGGTGATGATTGACGATTTTAAACAGCCCATTGTTAATTTGAGTCAACTGTCTGATGGTATTGTGACATTAGAGGGATATGTCGACTTAGAAAGTGATCAGTGTAAGGCCGTGAGAAGTCAGCCTGATGATTATAATGATACGGCTGAGGTCGCCGCGTTTATGGCGATCTACTCTTATCATCCCACTCAATGTGCCAAAGAAAAAGGCGAAACATTAGCGGCCAGCGGTGACACCTTTCTGTTTAATGAGAATCATATCGCGCCCATTAATTTCTTAAATACCTTTGTCACTGAATTGGATGCCGCTGATTTTGTGGTGCACATGCATGCGGTGGGAGATGGCGCGGTTCGCTCTGGCATCGATGCTATTGAAATCGCTAAAACCAAAAATAGTTCGAGTAATTTGCCCCATACCATAGCCCATCTTCAGGTGGTGCACCCGGACGATCAGCAACGCTTAGGTGAGCTGGGTATTTACTTGGCTTTCACTTATGGTTGGGCTATCCCTGATTACTTATATGACTTAAGTGTGATGCCATTTTTAGATGAGCTAGATAATCTTGAACCTGCCACCTTGTTCGATGAAAACAACTACTACATACAGGCGACGTATCCAACTAAGACTACAAAAGATGCGGGAGCGGTATTAATTGCCGGGAGTGATGCACCGGTTGATACCAGAGAACCAGTGCCATTTTCACATATGGCGACGGGAATGACGCGCAACGATTTTATTGGCGATGAACTCTATTCACTCAATGCCAGTCAGGTGCTCAATGTGCATCAAATGATCGCCGCTTATACCATTAATGGTGCCAAGGCGCTGCGCCAAGATGACATTGTTGGCTCAATCGAAGTGGGTAAAAGAGCGGATCTGGTGATTATTGACCGTAACATTGTTGAGCTGGCTGAAAGCGACGATCCTGAGGCGATTTATGGTGTGTATGACACTCAGGTACTGACAACGGTCTTTGATGGCGAAGTGGTTTATCAAGCCGCCAGCAATGAGTAGGCAATGAGTAAGCGCTATGTTGATAAACTTTAGGGTTTTATTAACATAGCGCTTTTTTACTTATACGCTGTGCCAGTTTAAGACGGCTTAACTTTCCTTATCCCTATATATCTATATTCAGGTGACTACCCTATGATGAATCACGCAGATGTAGCGTGCAGGCATTGCAGGGTGTTTGTTGCTTGTTTATCGACAACAGCGAGTCATCACTACGCACCAATAGTTAAGAAAGATAAGCGTCAATGGCTAAGCCAAGGCTTAGGCTGATAAGACAGAGACTGAGACAGGAGTTGAGATGAAAACAGTGACACGGGCGGCGCAGCAAGTGAGTGGCTTAAGCATTCGCACCACCAATGCGGCAGAGGCCGACAGTCAAACTCAAAAAATTGCGCCTATGTGGCAAGCGTTTATGGCGCAATATGGCGAGCACCTCGGCCATCAGCCGCTCTATGGGGTGTATTATGATTATCAATCGGACATGAACAGTGAGTTTAGCGTTATGGCGGCGGTTGCTAATGAGGCATTGCCCACTTCGCTGACCAATACAGCGCTTACTAAGGTTACCTTAGCCGCTGGCAATTACCTCTGCTTTAGTGCCAAGGGCGAAATGCCTCATACTGTATTTAAGCTCTGGCAACAGATTTGGGCGTATTTTGCCGCCGCAACTTGTCCTTATCAACGCCAGTACCTGACCGATTTTGAATGTTATACCTCAGGTGAGAGTGTCGATATATATATCGGTGTCCATGTTGAGGTGTAACTCTTTTTCGTTTATCTCGATGCGGCTAACGGTTTTGATGTTGTATAGATAGGCTCACCCTCCACTGCGGAGACATGAGCAAAGTGAGCACAATGATTAAGATGATTAAGATGATTAAGATCAGTAAGGTGATGTAAGCATGATGACGCATCTGCAGCCGCTAGTGATGTTTGATGGACGTTGTAATTTATGTCACGGCGCGGTGACTTTTATTATCGTGCGCGATCCACACAAACAGTTTCGATTTTGCGCTCTGCAAAGCGCTGCCGCGCAGGCAATACTGGCGCAAAGTGATGCGACATTATTGCAGCATGACACTGTGTATCTATTTCAACATGATAGGGTATATATCAAGAGTGAGGCGGCGATTGAAATTGCCCAATTATTAGCGGGTTACTGGCCGCTGCTACGTTATGGGCGGTGGCTGCCTTTATGGTTGCGTGATGGGATATATGATTTAGTAGCGCGCTATCGTTACCGCTTATTTGGCCAGCGCCCGCTCTGTTTGCTCCCCGATGATGACACCCAAAGCCGCTTCGTTGAGTGAAGCGGCTGTTAGTTGGAGATAAGATAGGGCTTATATCCGGTTTAGCTTAAGGCTAATAGCTGCGGTAAGAATGGGTTATCTTGCTGGGCAATTTCGCGTTGCTCCTCAAGTACCTGCTGTAGAATATCATGTCCGGTTAACGGGTTAGCTAGTACGACTCTAAACACCACCGAGGTGAGCTCAAGGTTATCTTCTGGCGTGATTCGGGTGCGCGACACGAACGATTTCCCCTGTTCGCGCTGGCGTTTTTGTATAAATTTAGTCAGGCCGTCGAGTAAACCGTTTATTTGGCTTACCTTGCTAAGGTCGTTATCGAGCACCGCCTGTTTAAGCAAACGCTGCACTGTAGCGGGTACATAACGATAGGTGAGCAGGCATAGTTCGGGTGCCGACACCAACTGAAAATCCGCTTGCTGCTTAATCAGCTCGGCAAAGTCGCGCGCCTTTTCTAGGCTATTGTTTATCAAAATCTCATAGCCGTCGCGGCCAATCACCTGCAGGCAGGCGTGCACTAACATCGCCATTCCAGGGCGAGAGCCCTCCAGCGTCTGGCTACCTAAATCTTTTGAGCCTTTACGTAAAATGTATTCGGCGTGGTGCTTAATGGCATTAGCCAGCTGAGGATCTTTAAACAGCACCATGCCTGCGCCCATAGGCACATACATCTGTTTATGGGCATCGATGGTGACCGAGTCGGCGCGCTCAATTCCGGCTAGTAGGTGACGATATTTGTTGGATAATAAGCTCGCGCCGCCCCATGCGGCGTCCACATGAAAATGACACTCCAGCTCTGCGGCTAAATCGGCAAGGGCGTTTAAGGGGTCGATATTGCCGGTTTCTGTGGTGCCAGCCACCCCTACAATCGCCATCACCTTGATATTACGTGTCTTGAGCTCATTCGCTGCGGCGCGCATCTTAGCCACATCGACCTTGTTATCTTTAGCGCAGGGGATGTGAATAATGTTATCGCGGCCGATACCTAAGAGATCGGCGGCTTTGCCGAGCGAGTAATGGCCACGAGTCGACACCAAAATGGCTAAGTCATCATAGCCATAATGGCGCAGCGCACTCAGTAAGCCGCTGGCGGTGACGCCGCGAAAATCCCCATCGGCTTTTAACAAGCGGTTACGGGCAATCCACAGCGCAGTAATATTCGCCACAGTTCCACCAGAGCAAAAGGCCCCCAGCGAATGGTTGGCGCTGTGCATCCAATTATCATAAAAATCATCATCTTGGCCATACACCATATGGTGCATCATGCCCAGTACTTGGCGCTCTAACGGTGTAAAGGCTTTTGAGGTTTCAATTTTGACGAGGTTTTGATTAAGCCCCACCATCATCTTCGATAGCGGCAGCACAAAGTAGGGCAGTGCCGAGGTCATATGGCCGATAAAGCTTGGCGCCGAGGTGTGCACGCTGTGAGCAATTAAGGTTTGCATCATCTGCTCGGCGTAATCGGACACAAAGCTCGGTGATGCGGGAATTTGGTGCGCCTGAAAATCTTTCTCGATTTCAGTTAAGGGTTTTTCGACGGCGACAATATTTTCTTTTAAGAACCCCATGAGATTTTCAGAGAGATTTTTTTCAATCTGACTCAAGGTCGAGTGGGGGGCTTCTGGCAAGGTGAAAATACGCAGTAATGCTGCTTCAGAGGCCGTTGCTTGTCGTGTCTGTTTAGATGTCATCAAGGTGCATCGCTTCACTGTGACCCGCTCCCTTATTGCTGGGGCGTGGTCAGTCAAAAATGGGAGCTCACTTTACTGTAAGCTTTATAACGCATCAAGGGGAAAAGTTAAATGGCCGCTGTTTATCAGGGTAAAGGGATTGAGCCGATCCCTTTACCCTCATAAGGTTAACGAGTGCGATTGGTATTATAAAGCGCGGCAATGCTCACCGAGGTGGAGTATAAATTATGTTTGGCGCTGGCCAGCACTTGGTTAAGCGGCATCGCCCTTGGGGTGATAGAAAAGAGCGCGCAAAAGCCATGATTGAGCAGCACATTGGCATCATCACTCACGCAGCCAGCAATGGCAATGACAGGAATCCCCTGTTTATTGGCTTCACGAGCGACGCCCATGGGGGTTTTGCCATGCAGGGTTTGGCTGTCGAGTCGGCCTTCACCTGTGATCACCAGATCGGCGCCGCGAATGATTTCAGCTAAATTAACGGTTTGCATCACGATATCGATACCGGGTTTGAGTTCCCCCTTAAGGTAAGCCAGTACCGCAAAGCCCATGCCGCCAGCAGCCCCAGCGCCAGCTATGTCGCGGCATTCGGCCAGTCCGGCGGCGCGAGTGATGTCGGCAAAATGAGCCAGCGCCTGATCGAGCTGTAAGACCATAGCCTGACTCGCCCCTTTTTGTGGGCCAAAAATGGCAGATGCGCCTTTATCGCCGCACAGCGGATTGTCGACATCACAAGCCACCTCAATATGGCAATGACTTAAGCGTGGGTCGAGTCCGCTGATATCGATATGCTCTAGAGTGGCGAGCGCAGCACCGCCAACGGCAATCTCGTTACCGTTATGGTCGATAAGCTTAGCGCCCAAGGCCTGTAACATGCCGGCGCCGCCATCGTTAGTGGCGCTGCCGCCAAGGCCGATAATGATATGGTTAATGCCTGCATCGAGCGCATGGCGGATCAACTGGCCTGTGCCATAACTGGTGGTGAGCTGTGGGTTACGCTGCTCAATGGGTACATGGTGTAGCCCAGATGCCGATGCCATTTCAATGATGGCGGTGTGAGCCTGTTTAGCGGCAATGTTATTGGCGCTGTTATCGAGAGCGTGGCGCTGTTGGCCTAAGATGCCATAGTGAGCCTCGACGCGATTGCCAAGTGGGCCAACAACCGCCAAGGTGACAAGCTTCCCCCCTGTGGCATCAACCATAGATTGCACCGTCCCTTCGCCGCCGTCGGCCACTGGCACTTTTATATAGTTAGCATTGGGCAGCACTTGGCGAAATCCACGTTCAATTTCGGTAGCAACTTCCATGGCGCTCAAGCTTTCTTTATACGAATCGGGCGCAATAACTATCTTCATTGAAACATCCAGTGATCTAAAAATGGGAGTGACAAGCCGTGGGCGTAAAATGGAGCGCCCATCTTGCGTAATAAGCGGCATGGACCTCAGTTAATGGCTGAGGCACATGCCAATTTTTACTGTTTACAGCAGCACAAGACTCAGCAGATACACTAAGAGCATTGCGGTAACGCCTTGAATTAAAGTAGCCATTGTCTGCGCTTTATAGGCTTGCTTAACGCTCATTCGGCTAAACTGGGTGACGACCCAAAAGAAGCTGTCGTTGGCATGGGATACTGTCATGGCGCCTGCACCAATAGCCATGACGGTCAACACCCGGCCCATTTCGCTTGCTAAACCAATATCGCCAAGCATAGGCGCGACCATAGCCGAGGTGGCCACTAAGGCGACGGTGGATGAGCCTTGCGCCGACTTGAGCGCCGCAGCAACAATAAAGGGCATAAAGATGCCAATGCCCAGAGCCGACAATGAACTGCCAAGGAAGTTACCAATTTCGGTGGCTTTCAATACCGCGCCAAATGCGCCGCCAGCACCGGTGATCAGCAAAATCGGCGCGGCGACAACTAAGCCATGGCTGATCCGCTCGCTAAATTCTTTGATGCGATTATCACTTTTAAGTAACGCCAGCGACAACATTAAGCCAATCATCAAGGCGTTCACCGGTTGGCCTAAGAAGGTTAGTACAGCAAAGAGATTAGCATCGCCTAAAGGCTGTGACGGAAACTTAGCAATAGAACCTAAACAGATTAACAGAATCGGCACGAAGATAGGTGCAAAGGCTTTGCTTGGGCTAGGCAGTTTACCGTAAGCGGCTTTTAAGCTATCGAAATCGTCGACACTCTCTTTAAGCTCTTGTGCGCCTTCACCGTCGGGCTCAACATTGGCAAAACGGTTGGCCCACAACATGCCAGCAAAAGCGGCAACGGCAGCGACAACAATACCGACACCAATCACCAATCCAAGATTTGATTCGAGCCCTAAATTACCCGCAGCCGCGATAGGCCCTGGTGTTGGCGGCACAAAGGTATGGGTGGCATACAGGCCGGTGGCTAAGGCGACACTCATCGACACGCTTGAGACCTTCATACGATTGGCCATCGATTGTTTCAGCGAGTTTAAGATCACAAAGCCTGAGTCACAAAATACCGGTATCGATACCAAGTAACCTATGATCGACATGGTGAGGGTGGGAAAGCGTTGCCCCAGCACCTTAATGACCACGTCAGCCATGGTGATAGCTGCGCCACTTTTTTCTAAGATGGTGCCAATAATGGTACCTAATACAATCACTAGGCCGATATAGCCTAAGATGCCACCAAAGCCAGAGGTGATGGTTTTGGCAATATCAGCACTTGGTAGCCCGTAGGCAAATGCAGCGATAAATGACGCGAGAATAAGGGTTAAAAACGGATGTAATTTAAATTTCGACGTGGCGATAACGATAAACGCGATCACGGCGAGCAAGATCAGTACTAGGCTCATAGGGTGTCCCTGTATTTGGGTTATATTTATTTGATTGTTCGAACAATGACCCGCTTAGTCAGCACCACCTAAAGTGAGGGCTAAGGTATTTCAGGCTTCGGCTATTATCCGCACAAAAAGATAATCAGGCTTCGGCAAACTTGATGAATTTTTAAGGGATTTATAAGACTATTTTGTGCGGATGCACATATTTTGGCGCTTTGGTGTGCTAGCTATGACCATATTGCGCTTTTTTGCTTGTGGCATTTTGTTGATTTGTTTTTATTTCACTGATACGCAAATGTCGTGATCACATGGATATGAAAGAATGCAGGCCTTCGAATGAAGCTATTGGCTTTTTTTGGCTGGTAGCATTTAGTCGAGTTAGTTTTTATTTATTGATGGTAGCGTTAACCATTATGGCAACCAATTGCTTGCCGCAGGCCTTTCGTGCAGGTATTTCGGTGGGGCGCTGCAAGTATATCCCTATAAGCTCGACGGTGGCATCTGATGTGAATGGATTCACAAATGCCGTAGTGACATGGATGTCAAAGAGCGGCCATGCCACCACCCCCCCACCGCCATACCTACACCGACTTATCACTCTCTTCGATTTAGCCGTAATTGGTATCTACAAAACAGTTAAAAGCAAAATTGTTTTTGGACAAAAGTGTGTTGGCCTTCGAATGAAGGTTGAGGCATTTTGCGTGATTGGTTTTTAGTTAACGATGGTAGCGTTAACCTTCATCATTTTGAATTGCTTGCCGCAGGCTATTCGTGCAGGTGCTTCTGTGACACGCCGCAAGTACAATCCCTGTAGGCTCTGCCGTGACATCCATGTCACGGAAGGTCACAGCCGCACCTACACCGAGTTCTTAATCTCTTCGATTTGACCTTACTAGTGTCACTCGGGCAATCAAAAGCTAAATTGTTTTTGGACAAAAGTGTGTTTGCCTTCGAATGAAGGTGTTGGCATTTTTGGCTTTTGCATTTGGCTGAGTTGGTTTTTACATCGCTGATGGTAGCGTTAACCTTCATCATTTTGAATTGCCTGCCGCAGGCCTTTCGTGCAGGTATTTCGGTGGGGCGCTGCAAGTATATCCCTATACGCTCGACGGTGGCATCCATGCCACCAACCCCCACCGCCATACCTACACCGACTTATCACTCTCTTCGATTTAGCCGTCATTGGTATCCACATAGCCGTTAAAAGCTAAATTGTTTTTGGACAAAGGCGGCATCCAGAAAGCACTAAAAAAAGTGATTACTGAGTGCAATATTCATAAATCTATCAGCCCGCATAATCTACGCCACAGCTATGCCACTCACTTGCTAGAACAAGGATTAGATCTGCGCTCTGTTCAAAGTCTGCTCGGCCATAACAGCCTAAATACTACTGCACGCTATACACGACTTACCCAGATCACTCGCAAGAACACGGTCGAAGCAATTAACCTGCTGACGGATGGTTTAGCGCTGAAATGGGAGTGTGGCGTATGAAGTTCGTCGATATTTTACATGCTCATCTTGATGCGTTTAATCAGGCATACGAGCAACAGATAACAACCGCGATGCGACAAGCCATTTATTCGATGCTCAGCTGCCGCACCAATACTGAACGCACGAGTCATTGGGCATGTCAGAGTTGTACTCATACCACTGATTATCCACTCTCATGTGGTCACCGGAGCTGCCCTCAATGCCAGCACAACACCACAGCAGATTGGCTAGCTAAACAACAGACTAAGTTATTGCCCGTTGAGTATTACATGGTGACGTTCACTTTACCTTTTGAGCTTCGAGTCATTGCAAAACATCAACCTGAGCTGATCTATCAAGCTATGTTTTCAGTAGCGGCCTGTGTACTTAAAGACTTTGCACACAACTCAAAATCACTGTAACCCTCCCCTAAAATAGTCCCATGCATAATTAGAGCTCTCCCGGTACACTGAAACCTCAAGGAGAACGACAATGAAGAAATCACGCTATACCGAAACTCAGATAATTAAGATCCTGAAAGAAGTCGAAGGTGGTCGCCTGATCAAGGAAGTCTGCCGCGAATATGGTGTTTCAGATGCAACCTATTACAACTGGAAGAGTAAGTACGGTGGTATGGATGCCTCAGACATTAAGCGCTTACGCGAGCTGGAAGATGAAAATCGACGCCTAAAGCAGATGTTTGCAGACATCAGTTTGGAACATAAAATCCTCAAAGATCTCGTCGAAAAAAAGCTCTGAAGCCAGCGGTCAGGCGCGAGCTGGTTGAGTATGTGCGCAGTGTGCACCAAACCAGTATACGTCTAGCCTGCCGCGTAGTTGGCATCAGTCCATCTGTATACCGTTATCAGCCTGATAAGAGTCGGGATAACCATGTTATTGCCGCACTTCAGGAGTATGCAGAGAAACACCCCGCATATGGGTTTGGCAAGCTGTTTAAAGTGCTTAAACGCAAGGGAAAGTCATGGAACCATAAACGTGTTTACCGTGTGTATTGCGAGCTTAAATTGAACCTCCGTCGTAAGGGCAAGAAGCGCCTGCCGAATCGCAATCCGGCACCGTTAGCGGTTCCAGAGGCAATGAATCAATGTTGGTCGATGGACTTTATGTGTGACAGTTTACACTGCGGCCATCGCTTCCGAACGTTTAATGTCATCGATGATTTTAACCGGGAAATACTGGCTATCGAAGTTGATTTAAGCCTCCCAGCTCAACGCGTTATCAGAGTGCTAGAACGAATAATAGCCTGGCGTGGTATGCCACAAAAGCTGCGTATGGATAATGGTCCTGAGTTTATCTCTCTGGCTTTGGCTGATTGGGCTGAGCGGAATCGAGTACAACTGGAACATATAAAACCTGGCAAGCCGACTCAGAATTCGTATATCGAACGCTTTAATCGCACATATCGAACAGAAGTTCTGGATATGTACCTGTTTAAGAGCCTGAGGGAGGTACGTGAAATTACTGATAACTGGATGAATGAGTATAACGAAGAGCGACCACATGACTCACTAGGAGATCTCACACCGTGGGAATATTTGGCGAACAAGAAACAGGGAGAAAGCTCTAGTTTTAAGTGGAACTAAAAGAGGGAGGTTTACAGTGTGACCTTCAAAGACTTTCAATAAATGAGAGTGTAGCCCAACGCTACTAAGCCAAAAAATGTCAAACCTTCATTCGAAGGTAACAAACTTTGGGGCAAAAGCTTCTTAGCCTTTAACTCACTAGTCGTATCAAATGAAGTCCAATCGAAGAGGCGTTAGGTAGAGGTGTAAGCGCGGTTTTGGCCTTCGAAATCATGGATGATTTCGCAGAGCCCACACGGACGTGCTTGCGGCGAGCCAAAAGAGCGCTTGCACATTCCCCGCCGGACAGGCGATTAATAACAGTGAAGGTTCGCCCTTCAAACACTTTCAATAAATGAAAATACAGCCAGCCGCTACTCAAACAAATGTCATCGTTCTTCATTCCAAGACCAGCACACTTTGGGGCAAAAGCACGTTAGCTTTTTACTCATTATTCGTATCAAGTGGAGCTAAATCGAAGAGACAGAATAACCCAGTGTAGATGCGGCTGAGGGTATCGAAAACAGGGACGTTTTCGTTAAGCGGCCATGGACGGCGCAAAGCGCCCCGAAGCAGTATCTGCACATTAGGTCGTTCCGTCACATCCATGTGATCACGACATTCGTATATCCATATACATCACCGCCGCAGGCTATTAAGGTGCGTCTTCAAAGCACATCAATAAATGAAAATTCAGCATAATGCTGCTCAACCAAACTTAAAAAAATGCCATACCTTCATTCCAAGGCCAGCACACTTTGGGGCAGAATCGAGTTAGCTTTTTACTCATTATTCGTATCAAGTGAAGCTAAATCGAAGAGACAGAATAACCCTGTGTAGATAGGGCTGTGGACGTTGATGGCAGGGATGAAACCGCAGGGCGGCAATGGATATTCCATAACTCTGACTCTAACTCTAACTCTGACTTTTTACCTCTTCTGAACTTATGGCTTCTGAGCTTATGGCAAACCGTGCGTTGAGGGTTTCGCGCACCTTGGATAGCCGGCTTTCGAGCAGTGCGCGATCATAGCTAGATTCAAAGCTGCGAGCGGCTAACTCAGCAATGCACTGGCGCTGTTCATCGAGTGCGCGTAAATGGCTGAGTTTACTTGTCATACTGCCTATTGTTTCGAGGGCGCCGAGTATGTGTACCAGTATGGCAACATTCTTTTCTGCGCTACTGCGGATCTGGTCGAAAGAGACAGATAATAGGCTCTCAAAGTTCGGAACAATCGCGACCACACGCAGTGCTTCTCCCTCGTAACGGTACGATGGCGGAAATTGCCTATGGGTGAGCCGAGCCATAATTGAGGTGAGATAATCCACGCACATCACGGCGGTTGAGGTGTCGTTAACTCCGGGGGAAAGCGCTTTCATGGCCATATCTACAATCTGTCGAATACCGAAAGCGGGATCCTGATCCACTGTGCGATGGGCGCCAATGATGTAAGCCCCATTCAGTGCATCAATTATCTTTTGATCTGGCGGGTAAGTTAGGGCGAGTGACACCAGAGCCGTCTCTTGCACAATGAACGCGCCTATGCCTTGCTCCATACGTATTATGGTGCTGTTGTCTTGTGCCAAACACATGAGTGTATGGTTGTTTACGCTGAGAATGTAGCCACTGCGGACTGCTGGTACTGGATACCAGGACCTCTCATCAAGCGACTCGAGTATCTGGTGTCGGTCTTCATCTTCATTGAGCGCCTTATCCGATGTTGTCGGCAGCAGTCGGTCAATGGCTGCGTTGGTCTCCTTTGCGACCGAGTCTATGATGCTAGATGCCTGGATTGACAGAGCAATATGATGAATAAAATAGATAAGGATACCCACGCCACCGAGTGACATCACCAAGGCGAAAAACACCGCTAGGCTAGGTACGAATTCATCGACACCACCGCCGCCGCGAATGGTACGCAACACAATCAAACAATAAGCGAAAATACTAGCAAAAACCCCCAGTGTCGCTTGCGTGACACTATTGCGCATGAAGTTTCGCAAAATGCGAGAGGTGTATTGGCCCGACGCCAATACTAGGGCGAGCAGTGTCATGGAGAAGGTGGTACCCATCACGGTTATCATCGAGCCTGCCAAGGTGGACAACATTAGGCGCGCACCTTCTGCGCCGACCCCAAATAGGCGTGGCCACTGGATTAGCCATTGGTTAAAACCAGCTGAATCTACTTCTATTAACACGACCGCTAAGGTTATGCTAATGGCGACCATAAGCGAAGGCGTGAACCAGAAGCTCGACCGTAGATCATTCCATAACTGTCTTAACTTATTCATCTGTACATGTGGCCACGTTCCATTTGGATTTAAGGGTCGCTTTGCCGTATTTTTAGCTAGGCTTTGTTTTGAAACAAATTAATGATAAATAATAAAATAACAGCGCCGATAGTGGCCATAATGATAGAGCCTAACAAACCGCCTGTTGTGATGCCGAGTAAGCTAAATACAAATCCCCCCACAACTGCACCAATAATCCCTACAATAATATTGCCAATGACACCAAATCCTCTTCCTTTTATGATGTTGCCTGCAAGCCATCCGGCTAGGGCACCAATGACCAAAAATATGAGTAAATTAATAATATCCATGTTGTACTCCAGTCTAAATTGCTAATGAGCCTATTTGTCACGTGTTGGTTTAAATCTGGAGGTAGCCGACGTCAACGCATTGTTAAGCGAGCTCCAAGTACTGCATGTTTAATTATAGATGCTGCCATGCATCGTCGCTGGCTTCCTTAAGTTTGGTAAGGTTGAGCTAGCCGCTCTTTGCCTCTTGATAGTTACTCTCCTTTTTGATGTGGTTGGGTATATAGGGCGTTGTATATTTTGACGGGCAATGGTGTAGCTTCTTCTGCCAATGACTCGCGTCTTGAGCGCTGCCGCTATATGAGGCCACCGCTTTGTCACTGATAAACAGCAAGCCGAGGCTGAAACTATTAGCGACACCCCCTCGCGACTAGCGACAAATCCTCAGCGATAAACTATCCCACCATCGATGATTGGTGCCTGTCCGGTCATATAGTCTGAATCAGGACCTGCCAGATAAGAGACGAAAGCGGCCACATCTTCTGGTGTCTCAGCTCGGCCCAGCGCAATGCCCTCCACATATTTTTCGTAGGTTGACCCTTTTGGCGCACCAGTAAGCTTTGCAAAGCGTTCGTCAATTTCAACCCACATATCTGTTCCAACAATGCCAGGGCAGTAAGCATTGAAAAATGATTACTGCTTGTAAATATGTTTATCGTAAAGCATGAATTTTATTAAACCCAACAGCCTATCTTTCTCTGTTTATTTTATAAATACATTTTTTTAAAAATAGCGCATTCAATATTTATGCTGTTTAGTGTCAACTATTAATATTTGACTTACCAAATCTGTGATCGACTCGTCATTTTTTAATTGAATCATTGTCACACAGGTTAGTGTCGGCGAGACGTAATAACGCTTCGAGAAGTTATACCTCACAAAATATGATGCCAAGGTAACTGTGTATTATCTGCACTTCTCGTTAAACCCCCACCTCAAATAACTATCAGCATAGCTTTTAAGGTAAAAGTTAATTTTTACAATAAGTTATGTGTGATGACTGCGGCTTTTAATGTTTTTTTTGGGCGGAGGGAACAGTATTTTTCTTAGTTATTTTGGCATAAACATGACATTTAGCTGTGCCGTGGGAAGGCTTACTTGAGAGCCAATTTGAGCAACAATGCCAAATTACAGCTGAGCAAAACATTTGGTGTCCTATTTATAGGACATTTGCACCTCATATTAACATCTACTGCAAGCATTAATACTAAATTAACATTACTTACACCGCTTAAACCTCAAAAGCTATTTTGCATAACAATATGATGGCTAAGGTTTTAGGTTTTCTATTTAACTATAAGAGGTATCACTATGTTTCTATTTGAGTCCCTTACATCGAACCAGATTATCGCCTGGTTTGCGGTATTGGGAGGATTAATCCTCCTTAATGAAATATCCCGGCGCAGTATGTGGGCAGGCATCGCCTGTTTTATCGTGCTGCCTTTAGTACTTACATTTACTGTTTGGCAAGACACTACATCCGCAGAAGGTTCAACCGTGGGAACATGGTTTCACTGGGCTAAAGTTTATTCATGCTTAGTAGGTTGTATTGGTTTTATGGCACTTCGTTATATTAAAGGAGTTGTAAACAACAAATATATGCTGTTTTTCCCTGCTTTAATTCTCGGTATTAACATTTTGGAAGCCGTATTACGAGACTTCCAAGTATCGACTTTCGGTTTGCCTAGTCTACAGGATGGGATGATGATCCAAGGTGGATTATGGAACATCTTTAATGGTGTGGCAGGACTGCTAAACATCGTCACCATATGTGGTTGGGTTGGTATTTTTGTCAGCAAAAAAAGTTCAAAAGACATGCTTTGGCCTGACATGTTGTGGTTCTGGATCATCGCTTATGACTTATGGAATTTTGCATACGTATATAACTGTGTACCAGATCACGCATTCTATGCAGCTGGCGCATTACTTATCTCATGTACCATTCCTGCCTTTTTCATTCAAAAAGGAGCTTGGTTACAACACCGCGCTCACACCCTAGCATTTTGGATGATGTTCGTGATGACCTTCCCTTCATTTGTAGATTCATCTCAATTTGCCGTTAAATCGTCTGGAAGTGTTGAAGCATTATGGGTTGTTTCAATGCTGAGCTTCGTCGTCAATGTGGCTGTATTCGTTTATCAATTCCGTCGGATAAGAGCTCGTAAACTTAATCCTCTTCGTGACGAGATTTATACCGACTTATCAGCTTACAAAGAGGTTGCAGAATTAAAGGATGATTCTGCTGTACCAGTAGCAAATAAAGCTGTAACAGCTTAATCCCCTAAATCCCATTGTCATTACTTTTTAATCAATATTGGTTGAGGTGTAACCAACCTCAACCAGCAGGTTACAACAATAAATAACAACAATTTACTATTAGTGGAGTCACTATCTATGAACAAGTATCTTTTAGCTTTAACGGTTACCGCTGCTGTCAGTTCAAATTATGCCTTAGCAAAAGAAGAGATCGACATGTCTAGCCCAACCGAAGCTTACACTGCTCTTGGGATTGGCTATGGTAACAAAGGGATGAACCTTAAAGCGATGTATATGCTTTCAGAGGCTGGATCAGAGCGTAAATCAGGGTTTATTTTTGAAGCAAACGATATTTTTGATGAAAAAGGAGGCGATCCACAGTTTTCGGGCATTAAAGACGGCAGGATGACGATGGATTATGAAACAACCAATACTAACTACCGCCTTCGTTACGGCTCATTAAACACCAAAAATGGTTTGGGTTATATGGTGGACGCAGTCGTCAAAGACCATGCCTTTTTCGGTCAAACAAGTGTTATCCAAGCGGGTGCATTAGCGACGATTCCTGTTGGAGCAAACGGTTATATCTGGCCGGTTTTATTAGTGGGGGGCGTAATAGTAGAAGATAACTTTAGCGACACCATTGGTGGTGGTGCAGGTATACCTGAATCCTTAACTAACTTGTCTAGCAGTGGTATTGATATTGCCTCCATCATTTATAGCACCAAAGTATATGCTCGCTACAAATTTAATGACTCATGGTGGCTACTCGGTGCTTGGAGTTATACCGATGAATTAAGTGGTAAAAGCTGGGATGACAGCATTGCTAAAGGTGGCCTGCAAATTAGCCCACAACAAATTGAACTCACTTTAGGTTATCAGATCACCAACACTCAAAATATTCGTTTTAATTATCATTCATATTCAAGAGATGGTAGCAGTGACAAGTTGTGGGTTGAATACAACTACGCATTTTAATTTTGCGGCTACTCTGTATTTTTTAGACTAAATAGAATGGATGTTACGATGAAAAAACAACTTATTATAGCGTCAGTATTGTTAACGCTTATGTCACCAACAAGTTGGGCTAAAATAGTAGCCGACGTAGACGTACCAGAGTCAATTACAATAAACCAAAAAGTTATGCAGCTTAATGGCGCAGGTGTTCGCTCTAAGTTCTTTATGGATTTATACGTAGGATCATTATTCACCTTAGAAAAGATCAATGAAGTACAACCTATTATCGATGGTGATATGGCTGGAGCAATCCGTCTCAATATTACCTCTGGAATGATTACCTCTGAAAAACTCACTAATGCACTGAATGATGGGTTTGATCTTGCAACTGGAGGTGACACTTCTAGCATTGATGAGAGTATTAAAAACTTCGTCAAATTCACATTCTCTGAAGAGATAAAAGAAGGGGATCAATTTACACTTGTTAGTATTCCTAAAGAAGGCGTTTACAGTTACAAAAATGGTAATCAGCTCTCATTTACACAGGATGAAGCATTCCGAAAAGCACTGATGTTAATTTGGTTAGGTAAAAAACCGACAGACAAACAACTTAAAAAAGATATGTTAAAAGGTTAACTAAAATTGTAGTAACGCCATGAGTTGGCAATGTTATTTCGTACTGAAAACTGTACTGGTTATGACTAATAACCTTATGATTAAGAAAATAAGTATGGATTTCATCAGATATTATATTGCCGACTCTTATCAACACTTCAATATCTCACCAAACCCACGCCCTATCTAACCGTCCCCGATTTCTGATAATTTATGGCCCAATCATTATGAAGGATACCTAATCACTCCTTTTTCAACAACAGTCTCTCGAAGTAACTTCACCATATTCTTACATTTTTTCGATAAGTAAGGCTTAGATGCATAGACTAAGGTGATTTTTAAATCTGGAAAATAGTGCTCACCTAACAATGGCTGAAATAGTCCTTCCTCTATACCTTTATGTAACATTACTGTCGGTAAGACAATAATCCCCTTGCCATCTTTAGCTAAATTCCGCAAAAGGTGTAAGTCTTCACTATACACATAGTAATCGATATGGCTTGGCAACCACATTTTGCAATAACGATTGCCTAACATTTTATGATTATCAAGATCTTCAATAGACTCAGGTTTACCCATTTTCTGAATATAAGCATTGCTTGCAACCATGCAACAAGGCAGATCAATAAAATATTGTTGAATATAGTCGTCATTAAGCGGTGGGCAATATGAAGGTAATATCTGAATATCCGTGTTAGTACGAATTAAATCAATAGCCTGTTTTTGATGTTCAATCTGGATATTTACAGCGGGGTATAAACTGGTATATAGCTCAATTACATTGGTAAAAAAGTCAGTCACGCCAAGCACAGGAGGGATTGCAATCCTTAACTTGCCTTTAGGCTCTCTATTTTGCTCTTCAAGATGAACCATGGCCGTTTCAAGCGCACCAAGACGTGAGGCCACTTGATCATATAACCATTGTCCATTCTCAGTTAGCTCAATACTATGGGTGGTGCGGATCAATAACTGATAGCCGAGTTTTCGCTCGAGTTCTTGAAGGCGACGGCTAACTTTACTCCTTTGTAAGCCACACTTTGTGGCTGCAGCACTAATTCCTTTATATTGTACCGTATAAACAAAGAGATGCAGGTCATCTAAACTAGGCATGATTTCTATCCAATTTATAAATCAATGATCTCAATACTAACTCTATTTAAATAGTTTTAGAGCGGGTAAGTTTAGAGTATTAGCTTTATTTGTGATCTCCGTCTATTCATAATCAATATAATTTATATTAATCGGCAAACTTCTCACTGGTGCCAATAATTCAACACACGTTAACTCAAACGAGCAAAGTAAGTGTCCGATGAATGATGTCTTGCCTCAATTTCTGAGAGTAAAATGATCCATAAAAAGGTGGGGTACCGTAATAGTGTTTTCTACTACCAAATTAGTTATTGAATTTATCGAGGTGTCAATATTTGGATTTACGGAGTGAAACATAAGTATCAGCACATTCCGCGCAGGGGAGGCGATAAATAACAACGAAAGTGCGACCTTTAAGCACACTCAACAAATAAAAATGCAGTCCAACGTTACTCCAGCAAGGGTAAAAATGTTATCGACCTTCTTTGTAAAGTTCACTCTCGGCTAAATAATGACTTCACTGCCATGACAGCGTAAAATCACGCCTCATTATTGCTGTGCAGGCCTTGTGCCGTACCAGCCTTGTTTCGCTCAGTCACAGTTAAGATGTCAACAATTTATGCACCAAGCTCCTATGTATCAAGCTCAGCACTGTTTTACCGCGTTTAAATCGCCAATCGATAGTTATCAACTACCCGAGCGTTTTACCTTTCCGTTTTATTATGAGCCGCACCCTTTGTGCGTTTTGGCGGCAGAGGAGCTACAAGCTTATCTGAGTAGCCAAACGGATTGGCAACATAACTTTGGCTTAGGCAGCGATACCAATAATGTTATCGGTAAGATGTTTGGTGTGCTGTTAGTGCGCAACAAGAGCGGTGAGATTGGTTACTTGGCGGCATTTTCTGGCAAATTGGCTGAGCAAAACCTTATCGATGGTTTTGTGCCGCCAGTCTTTGATATGTTGACTAAAGACAGCTTCTTTCATGCTGAGCAACAGGCGATTAATCAGCTGACCCATGAGTTAACACAGCTTGAGGCCTCGACAGAGTTATCGAGATTGAGAGAGCAGTTAACCACATTAATGCAACAGGCTGATGATGAGCTTGAAGCGATGCGCGCGGCTATTATCGAAGGGCGCAAAGCGCGCAAATTAACGCGCGCTCAGGCGGAAGCTGAGTTAGGCCCAGAGCCGTTAGCCGCGTTAAATGTGCAATTGGGCAAAGAGAGTGTGGCTGAAAAGCACCAGCTAAAAGCGATAAAGCAGCATTGGGATAGCCTCATTGCAGCGGCGAGCGCCTCGTTACAATTGTTAGAGACCGAGATTGAATCACTTAAAACGCGGCGGGCAAAGCAGTCTAACGCCTTGCAGCAAAAACTGTTCGCTCAGTATCGCTTTTTGAATCAAGCGGGTGAGCTGCAAGATCTTAATCAGATTTTTAACGATGCGCCCAATCAGCTGCCGCCAGCGGGGGCCGGTGAGTGCGCCGCGCCTAAGTTATTGCAATACGCTTTTGCCCAGCAGTTAACGCCACTGGCGATAGCCGAGTTTTGGTGGGGCGCCTCACCCAAGTCAGAGGTTAAGCAGCATAAGCAGTTTTATGGTGCGTGCCATGGTAAATGCCAACCGATTTTGAGCCATATGCTTAAAGGCATCGAGATGGATGACAATCCATTATTGAATAATCCGGCAGAAGGTAAAACTATCGATATCTTGTATCAAGATGAGGCGATAGCGGTGATCAACAAGCCGGCTGAGTTTTTGTCGGTGCCGGGTAAAAATATTACCGATTCAGTTTATGCGCGCATGAAGCAGTTGTTTCCCACTGCAACGGGGCCTTTGATCGTGCATCGTTTGGATATGTCGACCTCGGGGCTAATGGTTATAGCCTTAAGCAAAGAGGCCAACAGGGCGCTGGTGCAGCAGTTTATTGGCCGCACGGTTGAGAAACGCTATGTGGCAAAACTGGCGGGTATTGTCGTGGGTGAGCAGGGCGAGATTAACTTGCCACTGCGAGTTGATCTTGATGATAGGCCGCGTCAGCTGGTCTGTTTTGAACATGGTAAACAGGCGCACACCCTATGGCAGGTCAAGGCGCGAGACGATAAACATACTTGGCTATACCTCTATCCGCAAACTGGCCGTACTCATCAGTTGCGGGTGCATTGTGCCCATGTTGATGGGCTTAATCTGCCGATTATTGGTGATGATCTATACGGCACTAAAGCGGACCGATTACATTTACATGCGCAGAAGTTAGTGCTTAATCACCCTACAACACAGGCCCGGATGACCTTTGAGGCTGAGCCTGCATTTTAGGGTTAACGCATAGCAGTTAGCGCCATCATCCTGATTCTCCCAGACCCAGACCCAGAAGCTTAGGTGCGCGAGGTGAATAGCGCTTGACCTAGGTAGAGCTGCAGTAAGCCGTTAAGGTTACTCAGCTCGACGCCTGTTATCTGACTTATCTTGTCGAGCCGATAGCGCAAGGTATTGCGATGAATATACAACTGCTTAGCACAAGCGCCTTGGTCGCCAAAATGGTTTAGATAGGCGGCGAGGGTTTTACGCAGTTGTTGGTTACTGTCGTGTTCGACCAGCTTTTGAAAAGGGGTGAGCAGTTGCTGACCACGCCAATCCTCTTGCAGCCCAGATAGCATCACCAGCAGTGCATAATCCTCAAACAGGTATTTATTCCGTGTAGGGTGCATCTGCATGCCAAATTTTAGGGTCTCTTTGGCGGTTAGGTAGGAGCGGTGAATATCTTCTGGACGAGGAAAATAATGCCCCAAGGCGATATTAAGCTGGGCGCTCATCTCTGGCGGAATACGCTTAAGCAGTTGGTCGATACGCTGGCTTTCAAGTTCGGCGCGCCACTGTTTGCCATCGAGAAAGGCGGGTTTGAGGATCACCAGCTCTGCCATGGAGGTCATGGCGATAAGATTGCCGCGCGAGGGGGTTTCTAATAGATTCAGCACCTGTTTCAGTAGCGATTTAGCACTCGATTCAGGGCTGTCCTCTTGCACTTGAATCACTGCGGCCACTCGCGGCATGGTTAAATCTATGCCCAAACGTTCGGCTCTGGCGCTCAGTTGCCCTAGGTGCTGATATTCGCCCTTAATCAGCTGCAGAATAAACTCTTCCTGTTGGCGATTTTGCCATTGAGCAAGCTCGATAGAGTTGGCTTGCTCGACAATCATCTCGGCGCTCATTTTGAGTAATTTACCAAACGCCATCAGGGTTTCGGGCTCACCGGTAATGCCAATGACTCCGATGATCTCACCTTGATAGTGCAGGGGTAAGTTGATGCCTGGCTTTACCCCTTGCAAGCTGGCTATGGTGCCGTGATGGATCTTGACGGTACGATTTTGGCTAATGGCGAGCAAGGCGCCTTCGTGGACAGAGCCAATGCGATTGCTATCACCAGAGCCTAAGATAACCCCTTGGTTATTCATCACATTAATATTGTGGCCGATAATCGCCATGGTGCGATCGACAATCTGTTGTGCGAGCGGGGAGTCTAATAGGTACACAGTGTTATTACGCGCTTATGGTTTTACACGAGCTTACGGTAAATTGCTCGGTGGCACTAGATCTGCGCCGCCGTTTTGTTGATAGCTGTGGAATAGGGCATAAAAAAACCCGCTCGTTAAGCGGGTTTTTTACATAAGGCGATAACCCTTATAGCTTATAGCTCATGCTTAACATCACCAAATGGGCGGTGTAATCATGGCTGTTGCTACCAAAGCTGACCACATTCCAGATACCATCGGGAGCGATGCTATTGCCTGGGTCATTGTCTTGATAGTTTTCCATTTTGTAATCAAGACGCAGCGCCATTTTTTCGGTGGCCTGATATTGACCATAGACATTGACGTTGTGCACTTTGGCAAAGTAATCGCCATAGTCACCACTTATGCCTTGAGTGACTTGGGTATTACTGCTTGAATCTGAATAGGTGTAATCTACGCCTAAACGCAGTTTATTTTCTAACAGATTGTTGTAGCTAAAGCCCGCACCCACCACATCGACTTGATCTTCGATTTGGCTAAACCAGTTAGCGGCACCAAAGTTGGTGCTACCGGCCTGATCTGAGTCGATATTTTGACGATTATAGAAGGCGTTAACCATCATATTATCGGTGATCAAGTAACTGGCATTGATATCGTAACTAAGATCTGTCGATTCAGTTAAGCCAATTTGGGTGTCGTTGTAATCATCCAGTGCGTAGCGTGCACCTAGATCGATGGTCAGCGCATCGATAGGCGTGTGGCTCACTCGAGCCTCTACCATGCTGCGCTGACGGTCGGCTAGATTGTACTTACGTAGCAAGTCATTTGACTCAGATGATGTCCACTGTGACGCTTGATACTCAGAGCCATCGCGTTCGCCATAGCTGCCCTTGACCCACATATCCCAATTATCGAACGTGCTGATACGCAGTTTGGTTCACAAGGTGTGCTCGTCGGTAGTTTCACGATCTTGATAACTGCGTTCATCACGACGGTAATCGTAACCCGCATCGAGCTTCATGCCGCGGCTGATGCGAAAATCAGCGCCCAATTTACCGCGATGGGTCGTGATATCATAAGGTGTGTTGTAAGCCACTTTACCGCTGGTGGAGTCGATGCTGATCTGCGTCCACTGCTCAATCTCGGTTTGATTATCACGGTCGCTGTAGTCGTAGCTGGCATTAACACGCACAGTACGATTTAAGCGCGACACCACTTTAAGGTTAGCGCCACTCATATCGACCTGCGCATCCAGTGATTCAGTAGGCAGTTGATAACCGTAGCCCGAGGTAACAAAGGCTTGATCTTGCGTCATTTGACCATAGTGCACGCGGCCACTCATTACCGTTTGCCCTAGGTGATATTGGCCTAGCAACGATACCGTATGGGCTTCGTTGTCTGGGTCAAGCGCCATAGTGCCTCGGGTCTGCGCCCCAAAAGTTGGGTTGAACGCGTTATCAAACGTCAGTTGGCTGTATTGGTTTTTAAAGCTCGAACCTGAATAGTTGAGCGCGGTAAACCAATTATCGCCTTTGAGTTTAATGCCGGCCTCAAGGTTATCAGTGGTGTGATCAACGGGTTCAGCGAGCATCATCGACTGATTAAAGAAGCTGCCAGATGCTGACTTTAGCCCGGTTTTATCTTCACGCTGATACTTGATGTAAGCGCTCCATAACTCTTCACCTTGATAGCTTAGCCCAAGTCCTGCGCGCTTACGTTTAAGCGACAACTCTTGCGGCGTTAAGCTGGCGTAAAGCTGGCTCATCTCTTGGCTCGACCCGGCGGTTTGCCAGTTATTAGGCAAGGTTAAATCGCCGCCACCAATACCTTGGTAAGGGGTCATGGCACTGTCGGTTTTGTAGGTCGCAATTTGACGATAATTCAAATTGAGGTTGTACTGGGCAACTTTACCAGCATTCACCTCTAAACGACCATTTTCCATGCCTAAGTCTTGTGCTTCGACAGAGGCGCGGTAGCCCGATTTACCGATGTAATTCACATCGGCATCGACTTTACCGGCAAACTCGTTTTCTGCGGCAAAGGCATTGGCAGAGCGGATATCATCGCTGTCGTTATAGCCGACGCCTGCGCCAACCGTGCCCGATACGCCAGTTTCAATGTCACAGCGCTTACATTCCCACTTGTCTAGCTGCACCTTGCTGGTGTTGGCCTGTTGAATATTATAGCCATCGGCGAGCACGATATTGGGCACAAACACACTGGCGTTAGCGATGAGGGCGAGCGTGACTAAATTTAAGTTAAATTTCATGTTGTCGTCTCCTTAGCGCTGAAACAGCTTGCCAGATGGATGGTTTGAACCATGGATCTGACTGTGGCAGTTTAAGCAGCTGCGACCACCGGTGAAGGCATTTGCGCCCACTTCAGAACCCAGTTCAGTGTTACCCATGTAGGCGTTACTGGCGTGACCATCGCTAGCATGACATTGCTGACATAGTTGTGGTGCACGGGTCTTGAGCATTCCTTCGTTCACGCTGCCGTGTGGGTTATGGCACGCAACACAATCTTCAGTTACGGGTGCATGTTCCCACAGCTTTGGGCCGCGTTTTTCGGCGTGGCATGAGTAGCAGGTTTCATTGACACTGGGCTTAACTAGATCCGCATCAGACATACTGCCGTGAGGATTATGACAATCGCTACACACCATTTGATCCCATTTCATTGGGTGGCTTGAGCGTTTATGCATATCCGCTTTTTGCTTGGTATGGCAGCTCGTACATACTTCCATTTCGGTGCTTTTTGATAGCACAGGATCTTTGGCGGTATGCACTGAGTGACATGAGGCACAAGCCACATCGGCATTGTCATGATGACCGCCATTCCATGACATACGCTTATCGTCTTGGTGGCAGCTTAAACAGACACTGTTTTGCTTTTCAGCAGACAAGCTAGAGGTAGGACCGAAATCGATCATTGGCTCTTTGCCGCCCTTGTTATGTTTGCCCATTGGGCCGTGGCATGATTCACATTGCAGGCCCGCCATGGGGCTTTTGCTTGAATCAATTGCGCCATGGACGCCTTTGAACAGATCCATCACTTTTTCAGACTTGCGGTGACACATTAAGCAAGAGTCGGCGCCTTTAGGTGAATAGTCACCTTCGGCAAATTTCTTGTCCAAGGTGGCTTCCACTTCGTCCGGTGTCATGCTGGCGTCCCACTTGGCAGCGGTTGCTTGACTGGCGCCAAACGAGAGCAGCGCAGCAGCAAGCATTGCTGGTATAAAGCGGGTTAATTTATTGGTGATTTTCATAATAGACTTCCTAATTTGCACAAATGGTAGCGAAAATGGGGGAGAGGACTCCCCCGTTTTTCATATTGAGATGAGCAAATTACATCTTCACAGCCGTGTGATCGTCGATAACCGGTGCGTGGCAGTAGAAACAGGTTTCTAGTTGTGCGGCATCGTTTACAGCACCTTTATTTTCCATATTTACAATCGCACCTTGGCCTTCAACGTGATTCTTAAACTTGTCACCGCTGTAGCTGTGACATGAGTAACACGTTGCTGCTATGGGTGTAGTGTAAGCAGATATGGTGATTTGGTCTTTTTCATCAACGACGCCATCTTTGTTTTCATCTTCAGTCGATTGCTCTTTACGAGAAGATGTTGCTAAAGCGCCTTTTTGCTTGAACGCTTGAGTATTGAAGTCGTTATGGCATGAGCTGCAGTTCATACCATAAACCGCGGCATGATCGCCATGGCTATGGGTTTTATGCAGTTTCATTTCTAGTGCGCCTTTGTTAGCGCCGCTTGCATAGGTGCCATCAGGTGTATGACAAGCCACACAGCCATCGACACCTACAATGGGCTTGTCGTTAGCATCTTTTGTGTGTGAAAGCTGTTCCGACATCACGAAACCAGGATGATGAGCCCCTTTATGAACTTCGAAACTATCACCGTGACAACTAATACAGGTATCGAAGTTAACAGAGTCGACATGACGCTTGCTAGGTGTCTCACCAGAGAACGTCGCGAATGCAAGGCCAGCTTTCATGCCTGTGAAGAAATTGGCATTTAAAGTTTTGTTGCCCTGATAATCTGTATCTAAGTTTTCCTCGATAACGACTTTGTCACAATTGACGAACTTGCCATTTTCAGAGCACATTGATAAACCAGTGAAGGTAAACGCTGTATCAGCATCTTCACCCGCAGCACCAAATGAGAGTTTTTTAGTGGTGTAGACTATGTTGCCATCAGCATCAATAGCCGCTTTAGGATCGAGTTTGCCATTTAACACTAGATTTAGGCCATCTTTACCGTAGTAACCTAAGGTAACATTATTTGGACCTACATTCGTTATCGCTTCAACACGTTGAATCTGTGGTAGCAGATTTGTTGCGTTAACGGCCGTGGTATTTGAATCAATTATTGAAACCGTCACAGTAGCTGTCTTATCTTGGTTTACCACTAAAGCAGTGTTCATGCCGTAAGTGTCGATAAGAGCCTTAGTCTGTGCAAAGCCTTCGGTATGGAGCTCTTCAGTCCAGCTGGCATTATGACAGGCAATACAGTTGCTGTTGTCATCTTGCTGTGAGTGGCCTTTGCCGGCAATAAAGTCGACATTGACGTGACAGCTAGTACAGGTTTCCATGGTAGGAACCCGTGACCAGTTACCCCATTCGCTTAGCTCGTCGCTGCCTTCTTCAGGAGCAACGTGACAAGTTTGGCAGTTGTCTTGGACGATGTTATGAGCAGTTTCGGCGCTTTTATCCATCTCTCTACCGTACATTTTGGCGTTATTGTGTACGTTATGAATTAAATGGTTATAAGCAACTTGCGGCTTGCCTTTTTCATCTGCCATTTCTTGGGTATGACAAGATGCACAAGTTTCTGAAGAGGTATAATTGTGGTAAATTTTTTGTCCGTTAGTGTGACATGAGTTACAGCTTTGCGTTGCGACGACATCCTTAGTATAAAGCGCCTCATAGCCTTCACCTGAGAAATCTTTAGAGATTTCCGTCCGAGGCACAAGCGTTTCACCATCTTGTAGCGTCGAAGCACTGGCAATAATGTTGTAGCGTTGAGTGAGCTCAGGATTATAGCCTTCTAGCGGAATTGTGAAGCTGTAGTTACCGTTCTTCAGATCTACAGGCGTTAACTTGTCTTCAGCACTTCGGGGAGAGCTATAAGTTGTTTGCCATTGGGCACTGTTACCCGCACCAGTAGCGCCCTGGGGGATAAGTTGAACCACTTTTTTGACTTCAAGATCTTTAAGACCAACGATAGGTAAATCTTCTTCGTTGGTGGCAAATACGGTCACCGTTGGGATGCCGTTGTCATAGGTGACGCTTTTCACGTCTAGGTTAAGTGTATTGATTGCGGGCGCAGCTGGACCACCAGGGTTACCAGGATTGCCATCATTACCATCGCTGCCGCCACAACCACTAAGAGCCATAGAGACTGCACCTGCTGCCAGAAGCAGCTTAAACTTATTATTTTGTACGTTCATCATATTTTCCCTGCATAGGTTTGGCATCGTCTTAAGTGCATGGTCAGTTTTCTGAACCGTTCTCATTATAAGTAGTGCAACCTAAGTCAATGCTGGAAATAGAAATCCCCACCGAAATCGTAACGTAACAAGCGGCTAAAATCTGCCGAACATAGTCTAATGTGTGACCGAGATCTTTCTATTTCTAAAGAGGTAGTTAGATTGGAAGCTAAAGCATGAGGGTGAACAAAAAAACAGGCGTATTACATTAGCTTAACGCAATTGTTTGCATTGTTGTTATATTGTTTTACTGAAAAAACAAAGGGAGGCAAAGCCTCCCTTTGGGGTGTTATTGAAGTTAACTCATCACTTAGGGATGAATCATTATCTCAATATTAGTTACCGTGAATTGTCATGATATTTGCTGGTGTGTGACATGTCTGGCAAGTCTCTGCTGCACGAGCGTTGACATCGACCGCATGTACACCGTCTAAAATACCACCGTTGGTTTCGATGTGAGACTTAGCGGCATCATCTAGGTGCGCTTGGTGACAGCTTAGGCAGGTACCTGCATCAGATGAGACCCAAATTTCACCATCGCCATCTTCATCGCGGCTGTCATCTCCATCGAAAGCAGGGTAGCGCCATGCGCGATCTGGTGCTTGACCTAGTTTAACGCCTGAGTCAGCATGGCAGGTTGTACAATCTGTTTTCATGACTGTCTCAGATTTTAGACCGCTGCCCCATTTAGCGTTCATATCATGCCCTGAAGCGTGATGAGCTTTATAAGCAAAGCTTGTAGGTGCAATATCTCCCCACTGAGTTAAGCCTTTATCTGGAGTATGACAAGCTTGACAGTTGACACCATTATCGTAATGAGCAATCACTTTATTGTGGCAACCCATACACTTAGTTGAATCGATAATCGCCCGGCGAGCCTTAGCAGGTTCACTGGTGTCGGTATCATTCCAGGTAAAGCGCAGTGGCTCATCTTGAATGTAGGCGCTGGTGACGACTGAATTACCATAGTCGTCGACCGTATCACAAGCTACTGGCTCAACAACAGGTCGGCCATAACCTCCCTTTCTAAAACAAGTCGATACGCCTGCAAATAGCTCAACACTCTTACCTTCTAGTACTAAGTCATCTGTTACATCATCGGTAGGGAGCTTTAGTGTACTGTTGCTGCTATCTATGCTGAACGTTTTAGTGGTTGCATCATAGCTGGCAGCATTCAGTGCAAAGCCGCGGTCACGGTATTTACTCCCATCTTTGTAAGCGGGGTAGTCTTTGTCGATATCCCAAGAGAAGTAGATGCTTGACTTAGTGAATGGGCCTGGGTCTGCAATAAACTCTTTGGCTACAGGCTCACCTTTATCATCTAAGATTTGCACATCAAAGGTTAATACTTTAGCTGTAACCTTGATGTTGCTGAACTTAGCTGAGTAGCCTTGGCTAGCATTATAGCTTTTCATCACATCGCCATGTGCTTCAGCCCCGCTTCTAGCGTAACCCTCTTCTATATGACAAGAGATACAGTTTTCATTTTGGGGATCGTGATATTTTTTAGGCATGGTAGTGTGGCAAGCAATACAGGCCGTATTACTTTGATTAGCCAAAAATAGATCGGCATTGGCTGGTGCATCTTCACCTGTTACGTGACACGCTGCACAATCAGCTGCCGGCTTTTGGGGATACATCACCTTACCATAGTCATGCACAGAGCCTTTATAACCAATCACCTTGTAAGGTGCAGGAATATTGCCGTTTGCATCAGGTACAGGATCGGTCGAGTCTGGTGCGTAAGTTGTTCTTGCATGACCTTTGTGGATCGCATGGATCATATAGGTAAAGTCGATGCTGTTACCTGATTCAGGATCGCCCGATGTGGCAGTATGACAAGAGGCACAGTTTTCGATGTTAATACGGCGGCCGCCATGCAGCTCAAGACTCTCTGGCTGGTGGCAGGTATAGCAGGTTTCGATTGAAACCACATCGCGACTCTGAATACCTTCTGTTAAGCCAGTTGAAGGCTGCCAGTCAAAGTTTGCATTGGCTGCAAGAGGGCTCAGTTCAAGCTCTAGGGTGGCACGCTGAGTGTAGTCGGCATTATAAGTGACTGCGACTGGGGAAGTCACATCAGCAATATTCTGTTGGAAGGTATAACTGTAGGTACCGTCGCCATTATCGACAAAACAGGTGTCACATTTAGAAGCTTGTTCAACATTCGCTTGGAACTGCGTTGTTGGATTGATGTTAGCTTCACCTTCTGGAACCCAATCTGGATTAGGCGCTTTTTCTGCATTGATATAGGATTGCCATTGAAATCCTCTATCGAACTCTACAGCATCATCACCTTCGCCAAATGTGCGAGTTTCATGGGTTAATTGTGCAATACCAAATCGTAAATCGTGATCTTTGGTTAGCCCTAAAATGGCAACGCCATTGTCATTTTCGAGTTTGAAATCAACTGTGACGCTACCAGCATCGACAGTGGCATTAGTAAATACTGCATTGATGCTTTTAGCGGCATCGATTTTGACGCCAATAACGCCGTCTTTTCCGTCTTCACCATCTTTTCCGTCGCTGCCGCAACCTGAAAGTGCTAAAGAAAGAAGCCCTGCACCTAATACAGCTTTGGTCGCTGCATTAAAATTGAACTTTTTCATCATGATTATTCCCTGCAATAGTTTTAATCATCACTATTGAGTTGTTCTGTTTTAAAAACAGGCCTCAAAATTGAGAACCATTTCTATTTATAAATTTGTAAAACACTCAATTAGTGTGTGGAATTAAATTTCCACCTCTAAGGCTATCTAAGGCGCAACGATTTAGCAGTTGTTTTAATTGCTTTATGTGATTGAGATCTGACTATTTCTTTAGAGGTAGTCGAATTGGATAAGATAAATGGTCGATGCAGAATTAAACCCTACCCAAAAGATAAAAATTAACAGCTGAGCTGTACTTGTAAAAGGTTTTGGGCAAATGCTATCGCATTGTGGTCACGCCACTTTAGCGATCCTGTGAACTGTGATGTGACGCTTATGTGAAAAGATTGTTTGCAAAGCCGATTGAGATAAAGTGGATTATTCTAGTGGCTTTAATTGCTGGGGTTACAGTTTATTGCTGGGCAGTAAAAAAGGAGGGCAAGCCTCCTTTGTGGATTTAATGTCTTTTTTAGCCTGAATCAGCTAGCACAATTAACCGCTAAGGTATTGGCTTTAGCCGCTAAGGAGTTCCCTAGCGGCTAGGACATCAGGTTAACGTTGTAGATTATCCACCGTGGATTGAGCGCAATTGCGTGGGGGTGTGACAGGTCGAACAGGCTTCGGCCGCTCGGGTTCTGACATCATCGACGCTAGTACCATCGAGAATACCGCCATTGGTTTCAATATGACTTGCGCCAGCGTCACTGAGGTATTTCTGGTGACAGCTTAAACAGGTACCTGCATCTGACGAAACCCAGATATCGGCTCCGGTAGTGGTGTCACCATAGCGCCATACGCGCTCACTTGCGCGGCCCAGTGCAATACCATTGTCGGTATGACAGGTACTGCAATCGGTTTTTAAGACAGTGCCCGATTGCACTCCGGCATATTTGAGATAGTGACCTGGCGCCTCATGAGCCTTAAAGGCATAGCTAGTGGACTTTTGGCCACCTGGATAGTCACTGTCAGAACGGGTAGTTTTATCAGCGGTATGACAAGTCTGACAATTGTAGCCGTTGTTATAGTGATGATTTTCTTGATTATGGCAACTCTGACATTTAGCACTGTCGATAATACTGCGGCGCATGGCCGTTTGTGCGTTAGCATCGAGGCCTGAGCCTGCCCAGACAAACTGGTAAGGCGGCTCTTTAACGGCAACGCTGCGGGTGTTATCGCTACAAGCTGTCATGACCACTTGGGCCACGCCATAGCCGCCATTGTTGAAACAGACCTCGATGGTTGACCATAACTCGAAGGTTTTACCATCAGCATCAACAGGTATATCAAAGTTGCTGCCAATAAGAGTGTAAGTCATCGTGGCGGCATCATAGGTGCCTTCAGATAAACGTATGCGGCGCTCGCTATAAGAGGCATCCTCATAAGCGGGGTAATCCTTATCGGTATCCCACGCGACCACGACTCGGGTACTTTGGTCGACAAACTCACTGGCAATAGGTGCGCCACTGGCATCGATCACTTGTACATCAAACGTCAGTTTACCGTTGGCATCGAGCCCGATATTACTAAAGCTGACTCCCATGGCTTCGGCGTCAACATACGCTTGTAATACGTCACCATGGCGTTTTTCCGCATTGCCTGTACCAGGGTACGTATTGGTGGCGTTATGGCAGGCCATACAGTTGGTATCAGTATGATTTTGTGAGGGCTTTTCGCTGTGACAGGCGACACATGCCGTGTTGCTCAGATCGGCTTTAAACAGATCCGCATTAGCCGGAGCGCCAGCGCCTTCAACATGGCATGAGGCACAATCCGCCGCAGGCTTTTGCGGGAAGGTGACTTTGCCATAGTCGTGTAAACTACCGCCATAACCCACAATCTTATAAGGGGCTGGCACTAACCCATCAGGGGTGCTGATTTGCCTGTCTTGCCCTTTATGAATGGCATGGATCATGTAGGTAAAGTCGACGCTGTTACCGCTTTCAGGATCGCCTGAGGTTGATGTATGACAACTGGCGCAGTTTTCTAATGCGATGCGTCGACCGCCATGCAGTGCTAAGCTTTCTGGCTGATGGCAGGTGAAACAGCTGTCGATAGTCACCACATTACGGGTTTGAATGTCGTCGGTAGCGCCAGTTGAGGGTTGCCAATCGTGATGGGCATTGGCCGTTGCTTGTTCCAGTTCTAATTCTAACGTCACTCTATGGGTATTGTCGGCGCCATAAGTAATCGTCAGCGGCTCGGTAACGTTGGCGATATTTTGCTGGAAAGTGTAGCTATAACTGCCATCGAGGTTGTCGACAAGGCAACTTTCACAGTTGCTGGCGGCTTCGACATTGGCTTGATATTGTGGCGATGGATTTAGCCCGGTAGCATCATTTGGCAGTGTGCCCGGTTCTTTCAAGGTATTAATATAGGCCTGCCATTGCATACCCCTATCATAAACCTCACCCTCGATCGTCTCTGTGACTGGCGCCAGTTGCGCGATACCAAAACGGATATCGTAGTCTTTATTAAGGCCCAGCACTGCAACGCCATTGGCGTTTTCTAATCTAAAATCAACGCTGACGATACCATCTGCAATCGAGGCTTGGGTAAATTCAGCCATGATAGTCGATGTTGAATCAATATTGACTCCAATAGGGCCGTCTACGCCATCTTTGCCATCGTCTCCGTCACTGCCGCAACCGATTAATAACGTGCTACACGCCAGAGCGATAACACTCCATGGGGTACCTTTTGCTTTTATATCCATAATTATGCGTTCCATAAATAGTGCGTTTTCAAAAGTCGCTTAGGAGATGTGCGCTAGGGAGCACCTAGCGCACATCGTCATTATTTGATCGGGTGAACCTTGAGTACATCGGCGCTTGCGCCTTGACCGTGACAGGTGGTGCAGCTTTCGGTTCCGGCGTTGGCATCTGCTAAGGAACCCTTGAATACGGCGCCTTGCTGCACCATATGGTTGGTGGCGCTATCACTGGCGTGGCAATCGCTGCAGATGGCGGCGGTAGGGCTAGTGTATAAATCGCCCGCGATAGCCAGTGGTTTTACGCCCGCATACAGTGGCAATGCTGCGGTTAATACGCCAGCTTGTTGGCTATGACACTGCGCACAATTACCTAAGTTTCCAGGATAGTTAATCGACTCATAACCTTCACGTTGGCCACTGTGTATCCCATGCACTAGGTGCTTGTAATCGGCGGTGGCGGTAGAGGGATTATCGGTGGCATCGGCAACCATATTAGGGTTATGACACAGCTGACATTGTCCTTCTAAATCATTGCGTGATCCGTGGAAATTAAGTTGTTGATCGCCATGACAACTCCCACAAGTGTCATTAGTGACCACGACTCGTCGACCGCTATCGCTTAGTGCTTGTGCGCTAAAGAATTGGTGGCTCGACTTGATGTTAACTTCACTGTTTGTGGTGTCACTACAGTCGCCTAATACGCCATTGGCGGCGCAAACTTTGCCTTGTATGGCTAAGGCGCCTAAATCCATCTCAGTGCCAGCTGGAACCGTGACGCCAGTAATTTGATAACTATAGTTGCCATTACTGCCAGCGATGGGGGCTTCCTCTTGCAAGCGGATGGAGCGTGGCGAACGTGTGGCGTAATCGAAGCTGGTTCCCCAATTAGCGTATACACGTAGATCGGCGACAAAGTTAAGATTGTTGGCACTATCTGTATAGAGCTCACCCGATGCGGGGTTACGTAAACTCAAGGTAAAGGAGACAGTATCGCCACTGAGTGATGCTGATGTGATGCTGGCTGCAAACTGGCCTAGGGCCTCATCATTACCACCGTCGTTGTGCACATTGGCTGTCCAATCTGGGTTGTGGCAGGCGATACAGTTGGCATTGTCTGCTTGAGCTGGATGCCCTTGGCCTGCTTTAAAGTCGATATTGTTGTGGCAAGCACCGCAAGCCTCCATGGTCGGAACTCGAGCCCAATTATGATTTTCACTTAAGGCATCATCAGCCACATGGCATGTTTGGCAGTTAGCCAAAGAGCCAGGGAAGCCCGATAAGTGTTTGGCGTGTACCATCTGTGGAAAAATATTGTCAGGATTGTTGACTCTATCGGCATTATGACAAGTGACGCAGGTTTCTATTTGGTTGTAGTTACTACCGTGAAAGGCTAAGTCATTATGGCAGCTATTACAGGTAGCAATGGTCACGATATTGCGGGTGTAAGCTGGCTCTGCACTTGGCCCCGTTGTGGGGGCTTGCCAATCAAGATGTTGGTTGGTCACCGGGAGCACTGTGCCATCGGCTAGGCTGTCGCCGCCTATCTTAATGACGAGTCGTTGAGTTGCTCCCGCTTGGTAACTAATGTCATTCATACCATCAAATGGGGCATCAAAGGTGTAGCTATAGTCGCCATTTTTATAGTCGACATAATCACCTGTACAGCTGGCAGGGCAGTTTTGTGAGGTAAAAAACTGCCATTGCGAGCTATTGCCCGCGTTAGTGTAACCTTGGGGCAGCAACTGCGCGGCAATAAAGGTTGCGCTTGCCACGCCAACAACCGGTTCATCATCTTGGTTGGTGACACGGTAGTTAACGGTGGCAATACCAGACTGCATACTGACATCATCGATAGCGATTTTTAAGGTATCGACCGTCATTGCTGGTGGGCCGCCAGGCTCTCCAGGTTGACCTGGGGTACCATCATCACCACCACAGGCACTGAGGATAAAAGCCACTGCTAGCGTGGCAGCGTAACGGTTAAGGTGGGTCATTTTTTTCATCATCTCTTCCTTGGAAATTTGGTCGTTGGCATCAGTTAGAGTTGATAACTTAATGTCAGCCCAAAATAGTGGGCATTGTAATCGTGGCTTAAATCGCCAAAGCTCAACACATTCGGGATACTGTTTGGCGCTAGCCCTTCATTTGCCCAGTCAGCATCTTGGTATTGTTCAAAAATCCAATCGAAACGCAGTCCAAATTTGTCGCTAATTTGGTAGTTAGCAAAGGTATTGAGTGTGTGCCTAGTTGAATAGTAACTGTCATAGGGGGAGCGCAGACCTTGGATCACCTCGGTATCGTTTTGCCCATCGGCATAAGTGTAATCGATTCCTAATTTAAGCTTGTTATCTAGTAGGTTAGCGTAATCTAATCCAGCGCCGATCAGAGTTGATTTTGCGGCCGAAGTGGCATACCAGTTAGGCGCGCCAAAATTGCTACTGCCGGCTTGGTCGCTATCGCGCCAATCTTGATTAACAAAGGCGTTGAGGTTGATATTGTCGTTGACGGCGTATTGTGCCGACAGATCATAGCCTTGTGTGTCCACTTTTGTGAGCCCAATAAGGGTGTCAGTGTAATCATCTTGCATCCAATGTGCGTTGGCGCTGGCTGAGAAGGCACCAGTGGCGTAGCTGCCGTATAGTCCGTAACGTTGGCGCTCACGGTCTGCCAAATAGCTTTTTCTTAACAAAGGGTTGCTAGGGCTTACTGTGGTGATGACTGGTGAGTATTCGCTACCCGTTCTATCGCTACCGCTGGCTTTGAGCCAGACTTGCCATTGTGTGGAAATGCGATAATTTATTTTGGCAAATAGCGTCGACTCTTGCAGGCTTTGTCTGTCTAAATCACTGTAATTATTGTGATCATAGTCGTAGCCTATATCGATATACGCGGCGCGATTTAGTCGATATTTAGCCGCAAGTTTGGCCTGCTGTGCGGTGCGATCATATTCGAGATTGTGTGCGTAACCACTGAGGTAGCTGTCGGTGATGATCTGTGGATAAAGATCAACTTGAGTTTTGTTGTCGCGGTCACGGTAGTCATAACTGGCACGCAGCGACAATGCTCGAGAGACCCGGCCTGAATAATTGAGTTTCATCTCGGTAATATCAACTTGGCCCGCTAAATTATCCGTTGGCAGCGCAGGAGATGGACCATTAATGGTGGCGGGCAAATAGGACTGATCTTGGGTCATACGGGTAAAGCCTATATGCATCAATACGTGCTGGCTTCCACTGGATAACTGTGTATTCCCGGCGATGCGGTAGGCTTTATTGTCGGGTGATACCGCATTTTGGCCATAGTATGCGGCGCCAAAGGTGGGGGCAAAAGCCGATTGCCAACGCAGGGCTTGTTGATCGTTCTTGTAATGGCTGAGCTGCGTTTCTATTCCTGCTAACCAGTTTGTTCCGTTAAGGTAAATTTTAGCGGTAACATTATCGGTCGCGTCATCAATACGCTCTGCCAGCATGGTACTGTTAGTGAGTAGATTGCCACTGGCGCGGCGCTGACCTTGGCGTTGCTCATATTGATAACCCAGTTCGGCGCGATAAAAGCTACCTGTATAGCTGGCATCTAAGTTGTAACGATCACGTTCAATTTGCAATGAGGTTGGCTGTATGCTGCTTTGTAGATCTGTCATTTGTGATGTGGTCGCACCGGTTTGCCATTGTTGAGGCAGAAGCCAAGTATCGGCTTGAGTGCGATAGGGGGTTAAAGCTTGGTTCGTATCATAGTAGGTGATAGCACGATAGGCGGCCGAGACTTTATATTGACCCGGTTTTCCGGTTGTAAGCTGGGCAGAACCATTATCGTAGCCCAGTTTGTCGGCGGTAAAGTGGGTTTGATAACCCGATGGTGCCTTATGCTGTATATCCGCTTCTAGGCTGGCCACCGCACCATCTTTATCTGTACCGCTGGTATTGCCAAAATGGCTATCTTCGCCATCGTTATAGGCAGTACCTATACCGATAGCACCACTGGTGCCAGTTGTGGTGGTACAGCGTTTACACTCCCAAGCTCCGCTTTTAAGATTGTCACGGTTGACCGATGCTAGGCCATATCCTTCGCCAAGTGCCGTAGTGCTGAGGATTGCCAACGCCAGCGTGCTTAGGCGCAGCGGCAGGGTATTTCTAGTGTAATATGTCATTGCTCATACTCCCTGTTAACGCTGCAGCAGTTTGCCAGATGGATGATTTGAGCCGTGGACTTGGCTATGACAATTCATACAGCTTTGGCCTGCATTAAAGGCATTAGCCGTGTTACCAAACACCGCGTTAGATGTATGGCCGTCTGATGCATGGCATTGCTGGCATAATTGTGGTGGTTTAGCGATTAGCATGGCTTCATTAACACTGCCGTGCGGATTGTGGCAACTGGCACAATTGTCTGTGACGGGGGCATGCTCCCACAGCTTGGGTCCGCGTTTTTCCGCATGGCAGGCGTAGCAGTTGTCGTTAACACTCATCTGTTTGAGACTGGCATCACTGAGGCTACCGTGAGGGTTATGGCAATCACTGCAAACCATTTGTTGCCATTGCATTGGGTGAGCGCTGCGTTTGTGCATATCAGCTTTCTGCTGGGCATGGCAGCTGGCGCACACGGCCACTTCTTGGGCGCGATCGGATATTGGGTCATGTGCGGTGTGGACTTTATGGCAATCAGCACAGGCAACATCGGCGGTATCATGGTGATTTCCATTCCAAGCTATGCGTTGGTCATCGTTATGGCAGCTCATACAGACACTATTTTGTTTTTCTGGGGGGACTGGAGAGTTGGCGCCGAAGGTGATCATCGGCTCTTTACCGCCTTTGTTATGCTTTCCCATTGGGCCATGACAGGCTTCACATTGTAGATCGGCCATAGGGGAGCTCTTGATGGTGGTGCTACCATGAACACCATCGAATAGTGCCATCACGGTTTGGCTTTTACGGTGACAAGTTAAACAGCTATCAGCGCCTTTGGATGAGTACTGACCTTCAGCAAATTTCTTATCGAGTATCTGTTCTACCTCTAGAGCCGATTGTTGATCCGACGGGGTAGCCATTACATTGATGCTTAATAGCATCAAAATAGCGATAAAACTTCCTTGGAATAGGGGCTTTATCCCTGTTGCGTCCATATTCATCATTATTCGTCCCAAGCACATAAGTTGTTTTAGTTGTTATGTTTCATTATTGACTAAATTACCAAAGGTAAATGATAGAACTAAAATGTGACAAATGTGTAAATAAATAGTTATTTACTGGTTTTTTTGGTGGCTTATGGTAGGGAGGAATACTTAAGTGTGACGCTAGTCACAACTTTGTGTGATGCTGGGGGGAAAATACGCACTTAATGAAAATCATTATCAATCGCATAAAGGGTTTTACTCGTTGAGAGATCTGTCACATAATACAAAACACAATTGAAAACTATTATCGTTTACGGTCTCAAATGTTGATCTAGATAAAGTTATTTTAAGTGATGCTCCGTTAAAATCGGTGTTAATTAAGCTCTTTCGAGGCCTGAAAAGGTAGATATACGATATGAAATTAAGCGAATTAAAGCCTGGCGAGAGTGCTGTTATCGCCGAAGTAGGTCAGATTAATCTGCCTTCCGTTGTCAAGCGTAAGCTGTTATCCATGGGCATAACCCCTAACACCGCTTTCACTATGCTTAGACGAGCGCCATTAGGCACTGGTGTAGAATTGGCTATTCGTGGTAGTAAATTGTGTATGCGTAAAGAATTAGCAGATGTAATAGAGGTGGATGTTGCCAATGGCTAACCAATTTCATTGTGTCACAGTCGGTAACCCTAATGCGGGTAAATCGACTTTATTTAATGCGTTAACTGGCGCTAATCAGCAGGTTGGTAATTGGTCTGGTGTTACTGTTGAAAAGAAAACGGGGCAATTCACGCTCAATGGAGCCGATGTTTTATTAACTGATTTGCCTGGTATTTACGATCTCCTTCCGGCAGGCAGTAGCTGTGACTGTTCACTCGATGAGCAGGTTGCTCAGCAATACTTAGCCGATACCAATATGGATGCCATTATTAATTTGGTTGATGCTACGAATATTGAGCGCCACCTTTATTTGACCGTCCAGCTGCGTGAGCTGGGTATCCCTATGGTCGTTGTGGTCAATAAAATTGATGTCGCCAAAGCCCATGGTATTGATATAAACGTGGCTGAAATGAGTCAGCAACTGGGTTGTCCGGTGATTGCAGTATGTTCTCGTGAAGCGGGCGATATTGAGCAGGTAAAAAGCCAAGTTGTCGATTTACTTGAGGGTAAAGTATCTGAAGCGCCATTAGTATTATCATACGATGATGAAATTGAACGTGGTATTGAGGCGCTACATAGCCGTGACGCCAACCTTAGCCGTGGTCGTGCGCTGGCGATGCTGGCTAATGGTTTAGGCTGTGGCCAATGTAAAAATGGTCAAATGCTGTCTGAAGTTTCCCAGTGTTCTGAAGCATTAGCTGCGCAAGGTAAAGATATCGAGATCATGATTGCGGCGACCCGTTTTGATTTTGTGCAGCGGGTGTTTGATCAATCAGTTATTAGCACCAACGTGCCTACCTTAAGCGATCGTTTAGATAAAGTCGCACTGCACCCCGTGGCGGGGGTCCCCGTTTTTCTGTTGGTGATGTATCTGATGTTCATGTTTAGTATTAACGTGGGCAGTGCATTTATTGATTTTTTCGATATTGTCGCCGGTGCCGTGTTTGTTGATCACCTTGGTGCTTTGATGAGCAGTCTCAGTCTGCCTGATTGGCTGGTGACAATTGTTGCTGGTGGAGTAGGTCAAGGTATTCAGACAGTGGCCACCTTCATTCCTGTGATTGCCGCGCTGTTTTTGGCGCTATCGGTATTGGAAGGCTCTGGTTATATGGCGCGCGCCGCTTTTGTGGTTGATGGGCTCATGCGTCGCATTGGCCTGCCAGGCAAAGCATTTGTGCCTATGATTGTGGGGTTTGGCTGTTCAGTCCCTGCCATTATGGCGACCCGTACCTTAGGCAGCGAACGTGAGCGTATCGTGACAGGCATGATGGCACCTTTTATGTCGTGCGGTGCGCGTCTACCTGTTTATGCTTTGTTTGCCGCAGCATTTTTTGCTGAATCTGGGCAAAACCTAGTATTTTTGCTCTATATCATTGGCATTATCGCTGCCGTGGGCACTGGCTTACTGCTACGTTCTACCTTGCTTCCTGGTTCGAGTAGTGCTGTGGTGATGGAGCTTCCTAATTATGAAACGCCTAAATTCAAGACGGTAATGGCCCGCACGGGCAAGCGTACCAAGAGCTTTATCAAAGGCGCGGGTAAAACCATCGTGATAGTCGTGACCTTGCTCAACTTCATTAATGCGATTGGTGTTGATGGCTCTTTTGGTCATGAAGATAGCTCGGAGTCGGTGTTAAGTGTGGCAAGCCAAAAGGTAACACCACTGTTTTCACCTATGGGCATCGAGCAGGATAATTGGCCTGCCACTGTTGGGATCATCACAGGTATCTTTGCTAAAGAAGCCGTAGTAGGAACCCTAAATAGTCTTTATTCGACAGCGAGTCACGATGAGGGCGAATTAACACCATTATCTGCAAGCATAAGTGAAGCATTAGCCACCATACCTGAAAACCTGTTTGGTATTGCACCTGAAGATCCCTTGTCTATGTCGGTAGGAGATATTTCTAATGTTGAGGTTGCTGCAGAAGGATTAGTGGTTGATAGCTCTACCTTTAGTGCACTGCAGGCTGGTTTTAGCGGCACGATTGCTGCATTTGCTTACCTGTTGTTTATTTTATTGTATACGCCGTGTGTTGCCGCAATGGGAGCGTTAGTCGGCGAGTTTGGTTCTCGTTGGGCGACCTTTGCCGCAACTTGGACCTTTGCCTTAGCCTATGGCACTGCTACTGTGTTTTATCAAGCGGCGACATTTGCCCAGCATCCACTACAGTCGAGTCTTTGGATAGGTTTCTTTGTGGTGGCTTTAATCAGCTTCTATCTGTGGCTGAAGCACAAAGGAAAAAAGGCGCAAACCTTGATCCCCGTGGTTAATATCGTGACAGAATAAAGCTAGCTCTGACTCAAAAAGCAGCGAATTATCGCTGCTTTTTTGTTTTTGCGTTAAATGATAGGGCTTTTTGCCTATCAGCCGTTGTAACTCAACCTGATCTGTAGGAATATGCAGGTTTTCCCTAATCGATACCGATCGACTACACTCTCGATTGGTCATAGCACTGTTGGCAAAGAGGATTTCCATGAGTCATGCGGGCACTGAAGTTCGTCCAAGTAACTTCATTCGTAATATCATAGATGAAGATTTAGCAAGCGGTAAGCACACTCAGGTGCATACCCGCTTTCCACCAGAGCCTAATGGCTACCTTCATATTGGCCACGCCAAATCGATCTGTTTAAATTTCGGTTTAGCGCAAGACTATAAAGGGCTATGTAACTTACGATTTGATGATACTAATCCTGAGAAAGAGGATATCGATTACGTTAACTCTATTCAGGCTGACGTGCAGTGGTTAGGATTTCAGTGGGATGGTGATGTTCGTTATTCATCTAATTACTTTGATAAATTACATCAGTATGCGGTTGAATTAATCAACAAAGGGTTAGCCTATGTGTGTTTTCTTAATGGTGAACAAACACGTGAATATCGTGGCACCTTAAAAGAACCAGGTAAAAACAGTCCTTACCGCGATACCTCGGTTGCTGAAAACCTTGAGCTGTTTGAGAAGATGCGCAAAGGTGAGTTTAAAGAGGGGGAATGTTCGCTGCGTGCAAAGGTGGACATGGCATCACCGTTTATGTGCATGCGCGATCCTATTATTTACCGTATTCGTTTTGCCCATCATCATCAGACGGGCGACAAGTGGTGCATCTATCCGATGTACGACTTTACCCATTGTATCTCTGATGCCCTTGAAAATATCACTCACTCTTTGTGTACCTTAGAGTTCCAAGACAATCGTCGCTTGTATGATTGGGTATTAGATAATTTAAATGATTTCCAGGCGCCAAACCGTACGCGTCAATATGAATTCTCACGCTTAAATCTTGAATACACCCTGATGTCTAAGCGTAAGCTTAACGATTTAGTGGTACGTAATTTGGTTTCGGGCTGGGATGATCCGCGTATGCCCACCATTGCTGGGCTTCGCCGCCGTGGTTATACCCCATCCTCTATCCGTGAGTTTTGTCGCCGTATCGGCGTGACTAAACAAGATAATATGGTCGAAGTAGGTATGCTTGATGCGTGTATTCGTGAAGAGTTGAACGAACACGCACCTCGGGCCATGGCCGTGATTAATCCGGTGAAGCTGGTTATTGAGAACTATCCAGTAGATCACATTGAGCGTTTAAGTGCACCAGCGCACCCAACAATTGAGTCGATGGGACAACGTGAGCTTGCTTTTGGCCGTGAAATTTACATCGATGCTGATGATTTCCGTGAAGAGGCGAACAAAAAGTACAAACGTTTAGTGCAAGGCAAAGAAGTGCGTTTACGTAATGCTTATGTGATTAAAGCTGAACGTTGTGATAAAGACGCCGATGGTAATGTAACCACCATCTACTGTACTTATGACAGGGATACATTGGGTAAAAACCCAGCGGATGGTCGTAAAGTCAAAGGTGTGATCCATTGGGTTGAAGCCACTACCGCAGTGAAAGCCGAATTGCGCCTGTACGACAAGCTGTTTAGTCAGCCTAATCCAGCAGCAGCAGCAACCGTGGATGAGGTATTAAACCCTGATTCGTTAGTGGTTAAGCATGGCTTGGTTGAAGCGGGTTTGGTAAATGCACCTGCCGAGAAAGCATATCAGTTTGAGCGCGAAGGGTATTTCTGTGCTGACAGTAAAGATTCTACCCCTGACAACCTAGTGTTTAACCTGACGGTAGCATTAAGAGACTCATCAAATTAGTCGTGTTAAATGCGCTGGTATTTAACCGTGAGAATCTAACAAAAGGCCTTAGGATATCCTAAGGCCTTTTTGTTTGTGATTTAATCGGTGTCTCATCCACAGATAGTTATACAAGGTTAGAGTCGTAAATCACTGTGCATGGTTTTACTTACCGGTGACGATACAATTTTGGCTTATCAAACAATTATAAAGTCAGTTTATTGATACATGGGGCCAAGCCCTAGGCTCCATAAAATGATGCTAGAGGCCATTAATGCAACCAAGAGTACTAGGCCTGCAGTGACCACAGAACTTGCGTAAATAAAGCCTTTCTCTTCGGGGATATTCATGATGATGGGCACGCCAGTGTAGAGTAAATACACCGAATAGCTAAGGCCCGCCAATCCGACCACCATAATAAACCAAAGTGATGGATACAGGGCGGCCAGTCCTACCATAAATAGTGGCGTAGCGGTGTAAGCAGCAAGCTCGAGAGCTTGAGTAAAACTTGGCGTAGCATCGAACGTTTTAGCCATCCAAAATGCTAAGTAAGCTAATGCAAATACCCCAACAATCAGCCCTAAATACATACTGATAGACATCATTAAGGCGCTGGTCTTGGTGAGAAATAGAGGATCTGATACCCCTAAGTCCCAGCCAATAGAGGTGGAGGCAAAATAGGTGCAAATAGCGGGTATAAGCGCGATTAATAACACATGACTAAGACTACTTTTTACCGCCTCGTGATTTTGTTCAATAGTGTGCCACTCTTCCTTAGGATGAGTGTATAACCCCATTAAGTGATTCAATATCATTATAGTTATCCTTGTTTAGCTTCAATCTTACGCTCGCCAAACTTCAGACGAACCTGTTATGGCTTCTGGTCGGCAACCCATAGACCCTAGGCTCCAAACCGTCACGTCACTGTGACAGCCATAGTTTATTTATTGAACATAAAGCCCCACTAGTCAAGGTGACTTTGTCATGTTCGCTGCCAGAATATGCCTATTGGCGTCATTTTTTGTTAAAATGGTCGATTGTGCAAAACCACCTTTTAGAGTCGATGATGCAAGCCTTATTAGCGCCAATACAGCAGTTTTTACAATGTGAAACCCCTGATGCCTGGATTGCACAGGCGATAAAACCTGAACAATTGCCAGCCTTATTAATTGATCATTGTAATTGTGAGCTTAAGGCGGCGCAGACCGCGATGTTTTTAATTCGTAAATACGCTATCGATAAAGCCAGTGGTGATTTACTGCTGAGCTGGGCTAAACCCTATGAAGAGTTTGTGTATAACAAGCAACGTTCTATTACTGAATTTTTAGCAAGAGATGCCAAAAAAAATGAACTCTTAGGGGAGCTAACACCTAAGGTGGGTGTTGATTATAGTGCCGATCTTATTGCAAAAATGGTCAGGCTGATTAAAGAGGAGTTTCACCATTTTGAACAGGTCCTTGAGATCATGCAGGCGCGAAATATCCCTTATCAAAACTTAACCGCTGGGCGTTACGCCAAAGGGATGATGAAGCAGGTGCGTACCCATGAGCCAGCCACACTTATCGATAAGCTGATTGTGGGTGCCTTTATCGAGGCGCGCTCATGCGAACGCTTCTCAAAATTAGCGCCTCATCTAGATGACGGCTTACAAAAGTTTTATGTTTCATTGCTGCGCTCAGAAGCGCGTCATTATCAAGACTATTTGACCTTGGCTCAAGCTATTGCAACAGAGGATATTAGTGAGCGAATTGCTCATTTTGCACAAATAGAAGCGCAGTTAATTTGTGCACCAGATAATGAATTTAAATTTCACTCTGGTTGCCCAGTTTAACAGCTTAGTTGTGTGGTCTGGTATTCAGAGTTGTTATGACAGGCTAAGTTAGCCGGCAGTGATAGGCCGCCCTTCATTTTAGCGTAACGGTAAACTGCTTAATGTGGTTTCGGTGGGATTTACCGTTAATACGCTGCCTTGATCGTACCAGTCGCCGACCACAATACGTTGCCGGTTTCCGGCGAGTGAGTGAACATTGGGCCTATGGGTGTGACCGTGGATCATCACCTTGGCACCAGTTTTATCCATTAAGTCTGCCACCGCATGGTTTTCAACGTCCATAATAGTGTAGCTTTTTTGCTGATTACTTTGTTTACTCTTATTTCGCAGTCCTCTGGCGATATCGACACGGCGCTTTTTGGGCAGTAAACCATAAATAAATTTTACCCACGATTGATTTCTAAACCAACGAAATCGTTGATAGGCCTTGTCTAAGGTGCACAGACTATCGCCATGTAACAACACTGCGGTTTGTCCATACAAATCGATGCAGTGCACTTCAGGTAACAGGGTCATGCCGGCTAAGGCTGCGTACTCTTTACCGAGTAAAAAGTCTCGGTTGCCGTGGATAAAATAGATAGGGGTATGCGCTGCAAACCGCTTGAGTGTCGCAGCCAGTTCAAGGGCAAATGGCTCGGCCAGATCGTCGCCCACCCACACCTCAAATAGATCGCCAAGAATGTACAAGGCATCGCAGTGATCAGCGTGTTGCTCAAGGAAACGATAAAAAGCAGCGAGGATGTCGGGGCGATCGGCACTAAGATGCAGATCGCCCACGAAAAGAGTGTGATTCAACAAGTGATACTCTGGTGGTGTGATGAAAAGTGGCTTAAGAGAGGCTGATTATTCAGCAATCGACACTTTTTCAATTACAACGGCTTCCAGTGGTACATCTTGGTGCATACCGCGGTTGCCAGTGGCTACGGCTTTGATCTTGTTTACCACGTCCATACCTTCAACCACTTTACCAAATACGCAGTAACCCCAGCCTTGAGCCGATTCAGCTTTAAAATCGAGGAAGGTGTTATCGTTGATGTTAATAAAGAATTGAGCGGTTGCTGAATGGGGATCAGATGTTCTTGCCATTGCAATGGTGCCAACGGTGTTTGATAAACCATTATTGGCTTCATTTTCGATAGATTCATTCACGCGTTTTTGCGCCATATCTTCGGTGAATCCACCGCCTTGCACCATAAAACCGTCGATAACACGGTGAAAGACGGTACCGTCATAAAAACCATCTTTAACATATTGAGTGAAATTAGCCGCGGTAACAGGGGCTTTTTCGGCATCTAATTCAATTTTGATTTCGCCGTGATTGGTTTGCATTATGATCATTTGATTCATTCTCATCGTGTGTAACGGGATAGATAACGCAAGATTCTAGCCTATTCCACCTGTAGCTTAAAGCCATTCTGTAGACTTTTCCCCTCGAACAATACCAAGTGGCTCAGCTTTTAATCAGCAAAATGTCGATAATGTGTTGGCGGGCAAAAAACGCTGTAGATTAGCGCTATCAAGCTGGAAGCGCTGGTTTTCAGGTGATAGACTGAAGCCATATTTTTGTTGTCAATTACTTATATAGAGAATCTCAATGTTGAAGCTATACAACAGTCTTACCCGCCAAAAAGAGGAATTTAAGCCATTACAGCCAGGTAAAGTTGGCATGTATGTCTGCGGGGTGACCATCTATGATTTGTGTCATATTGGTCATGGACGTACATTTGTTAGTTTTGACATGATCGTCCGCTATCTGCGCTATAGCGGTTATGACGTTAACTTTCAGCGTAATATTACCGATGTCGATGACAAAATTATTAAACGTGCAGCAGAGAATAATGAAAGCTGCGAGTCGTTAACCGAACGTTTAATTGGCGAGATGCACCGCGATTTTGATGCGCTTAATATGAAACGTCCGGATTTTGAGCCGCGTGCCACGTTACATATTCCTGAAATTATCGAGATGGTTGAGCGTTTGATTGAGCGTGATCACGCTTATGTTGCAGACGATGGCGATGTCCTCTTTAGCGTTTCCTCATTTCCTGAATATGGGCGTTTGTCAGGTCAGAATTTAGATCAGCTGCAAGCGGGTGCTCGTGTTGAAGTTGATGAGAATAAACGTGACCCTATGGATTTCGTCTTATGGAAAATGTCAAAACCCGGTGAACCTACGTGGGATTCACCATGGGGACCGGGTCGTCCAGGTTGGCATATTGAGTGCTCTGCGATGAACAGCAAGCATTTAGGTGAGCACTTTGATATTCATGGTGGTGGATCTGATTTGCAGTTCCCGCATCATGAAAATGAGATTGCCCAGTCATGCTGTGCCCACGACACGCCCTATGTGAACTACTGGATGCACACTGGGATGGTGATGGTCGATAAAGAGAAGATGTCTAAGTCATTAAACAACTTCTTTACCATTCGTGATGTGCTTGAACATTACGAACCATCGACAGTGCGCTATTTCCTATTATCGGGTCATTATCGTAGCCAGCTTAATTATTCTGAAGACAATCTTAAGCAGGCTAAGGCCGCGTTAGAGCGTCTTTATACTGCGTTAAAGGGCTTAGACTTAACGGTCGATGCTGCACCTGCAGAGGAATTTGTTGCTAAATTCAAGGCTGCAATGGATGACGATTTCAATACGCCTGAAGCCTATTCAGTGTTGTTTGACATGGTGCGCGAGATCAACCGTCTTAAGGTCGATGATATGGCTGCGGCCTCAGCGCTTGGTGTTAGCATGAAGCAGCTTGCCGACGTGCTGGGTATCTTAGATCAAGATGTCGATGCCTTTTTCAAAGGTGAGGGCAGTGATGATGAAGTTGCTCAAATTGAAGCGTTAATTGCCGAGCGAAATCGCGCCCGTACAGAAAAAGATTGGGCTGCAGCTGATGTGGCTCGTGATGGCCTAAATGCCCTTGGTGTTATCTTAGAAGATGGGCCAGAAGGCACAACGTGGCGTAAAAAATAGCGCTTGCTGCTAAGACGTACCAATAAAAATGCCTGCACTGTTGAGTGCAGGCATTTTTTTATCTTTGTCGAATCTCAATTAATCGTGATAATTTTCTGCCGCATACAAGGTATTTTCTAGCAGGCTAGCAATGGTCATTGGGCCAACACCACCCGGTACTGGCGTAATATAACTAGCGTGCTGGGCTGCAACATCAAATTGTATATCACCGACGAGTTTACCGTCGTCTAAGCGATTAATTCCCACGTCTATCACGATAGCGCCAGGTTTGATCCACTCACCAGGAATAAAGTTGGCTTTGCCTACGGCAACGATCACTAAATCGGCAGCGCGGATCTTATCTTCAAGATTGCGGGTAAATCGATGGCAAGTCGTGGTTGTACAGCCGGCAAGTAGTAACTCTAAGGTCATCGGTCTGCCAACTATGTTAGATGCACCAACGACTACAGCATCTAAACCATAAGTATCGACACCAGTTGACTTAATTAACGTCATAATGCCCATTGGTGTACAAGAGCGAAGCACCGGGATGCGCTGGGCTAAACGGCCGACGTTATAAGGGTGGAACCCATCGACATCTTTATCGGGGCGAATACGTTCAATGACTTTTGACTCTTCAATGTGCTTTGGCAGCGGCAATTGCACTAAAATACCATCGATTGCAGTATCATCATTACACTGATCGATTAAGGCAAGTAAATCAGCTTCAGAGGTGTCAGAGGGAAGGTCAAATGACTGTGAGAGGAAGCCAACTTCCTCACAGGCGCGTCTTTTGCTGCCCACATAGACTTGTGATGCCGGATCGGCTCCCACAAGAATCACGGCTAAGCCAGGAACACGTTGTCCAGCCTCTTTGCGGGCGGTTACTTTTATAGCTAACTGAGTTCGAATGGATTGGGCGATCGCTTTGCCATCGATTATTTGGGCTGTCATGAGGGGTGGATTTCCTTAATATGGCGCGATAATAAAAACGGCGACATTTTAACAGGGGCATAGGTCGGTGTCATTGATTTAGCTGTATAACAGACCGTTTTAAAATAAGAATAATCCAGTGATGACTAATTTGCGTATAGCATCTTGGCTGTTGAGCGAAAAAGTCGTTTAGAAGTAGCAATAGCAAAAAATGCCGCTAAAATAGTCCTTCAGATAATTTTAGCCATTAAGCAGTAAAGGCTTGGCTTACTTTGGGGCGATTTTAATATTACTATCTTCCCTTATAACAAGATGTTTTATTAGTCTGTTAGATGAAATTATTGGCGTATAGTCGTTAAAATAAGCAAGTAAATAGGCTTTTAAAAATAATCGTTGACGGTATGAAACTGAGGGGATAAGATGCGCTCCGTTCTCAGGGAGACTTAGTCAAACAGCGAACAAAGTAATACTTTCGGTGATTAGCGCAGCCCGGTAGCGCATCTGGTTTGGGACCAGAGGGTCAGAGGTTCGAATCCTCTATCACCGACCAAATTTTTAAATAGCGTGTAAACGTTATTTGCCCAGTTAGGATATGAACCTAGTTCATAACGAAGCGCCCGTAGCTCAGTTGGATAGAGCATCCGCCTTCTAAGCGGATGGCCGCAGGTTCGAATCCTGCCGGGCGTACCAAACAGTGGTGATTGTAGCTCAGTTGGTAGAGCCCCGGATTGTGATTCCGGTTGTCGTGGGTTCGAGCCCCATCAGTCACCCCACTTCTTTAATAGAAGAAAATAAAGAAAGCGACCTTGAGTCGCTTTTTTTACGCCTGTAATTCGAGCTTTGAGGCTCGACTATGCAGAAAACCGTGGCTATAATGTCGCGTCTTGATAAATTTCAACTATATGCGACGACTGCGAAACTCAGTTACCAAGCCATTTTAGTCGTTTTTTTAGATCAAGAAACGAATACCTTAATAGTTGAATATTCGGCTATTACAAAAAGACGTTTGACATATTTCGAGGTAAAACAATGCAAGTTTCTGTAGAAACAACACAAGGTTTAGAACGCCGCCTAACAATTTCTGTTCCTGCTGAGCAGATCGAGAAAGCCGTCTCTGATAGTTTGAAGAATGAAGCCAAGCGTGCGCGTATTCCTGGTTTTCGTCCTGGTAAAGTACCTGTAAGCGTGATCAATAAGCGTTACGGCAATGCGATTCGTCAAGATATCACTGGTGAAGTGATGCAGCGTAACTTTGTTGAAGCTATCATCGCTGAAAAGTTAAACCCAGCAGGTGCACCTACTTTCGTTCCTGGCGAAACTGACGGTGAAAACTTCCAGTTTGTAGCGACTTTTGAGATCTACCCAGAAGTAGAACTAAAAGGTCTAGATGCGATTGAAGTTGAACAGCCTAAAGCTGAAGTGACTGATGCTGATGTTGACGCAATGATCGAAACTCTACGTAAGCAACACGCTACGTTTGAAGTAGTTGATCGTGAAGCTGCCGATGGCGACAAAGCGAAAATCGACTTTGTTGGTTCAATCGACGGTGAAGAGTTCGAAGGCGGTAAAGCTGAAGATTTCGAGCTACAACTAGGTAGTAACCGTATGATCCCTGGTTTTGAATCAGGTGTTGTTGGTCACAAAGCCGGTGAAGAGTTCGACATTGAAGTGACTTTCCCTGAAGATTACCATGCTGAAAACCTAAAAGGTAAAGTTGCTAAGTTTGCAATCACCCTTAAAGAAGTTCAAGCGGCTAACCTACCAGAAGTCAACGATGAGTTTGCTAAGTTGTTTGGTGTTGCTGAAGGTGGCTTAGAAGCACTTAAGGCTGAGATCAGCAAGAACATGAGCCGTGAACTTGAACAAGCGCTAAAAGCGAATGTTAAAGAGCAAGTACTTAATGGTCTGCTTGAGCAAAATGATATCGAACTGCCAAAAGCCTTGATCGACGGTGAAGTAAACGTACTGCGTCAACAAGCGATGCAACGTTTTGGTCAGCAAGCGGCTAATATGCCTGAGCTACCAGCCGATCTATTCACTGAACAAGCTGAGCGTCGCGTAAAAGTGGGTCTACTGCTTGGTGAAGTGATTAAAGCTAACGAGCTAAAAGCTGAAGACGATCGCGTACAAGCGCTTATCGCATCTATGGCTTCTGCATATGAAGATCCAAGTGAAGTTGTTGAGTATTACAACAACAATCCAGAGATGATGCAGAACATGCGTAACGTTGCACTAGAAGAGCAAGCCGTTGAAGCATTGTTAAAATCTGCGAAAGTGACCGAAAAAGAAGTCAATTTCGAAGAATTTATGAACAAGGCTACCGGTCGCGCATAACCTATGCTTGACTTAAATGGCTATTAGCCATTTATAATGGCTCGTATGAGGCTCCTCATGCGAGCCATTTTTATTTAGGGAAGTTAATAATGCTAAATGCACCAGAATCAGTACTGAATGCACTTGTCCCAATGGTTGTTGAACAAACTGCCAAAGGTGAACGCTCATATGATATCTATTCTCGTCTCTTAAAAGAGCGCGTGATCTTTCTTGTTGGGCAAGTTGAAGAGCACATGGCTAACCTCATTGTTGCTCAACTACTGTTTTTAGAGTCGGAAAGCCCAGACAAAGATATTTATCTTTATATTAATTCTCCTGGTGGTTCGGTCACTGCAGGTATGGCAATTTATGATACTATGCAGTTCATTAAACCGAATGTCAGCACGGTATGTATCGGTCAGGCTGCCAGCATGGGCGCATTTTTGTTAGCCGGTGGTGCAGAAGGTAAGCGTCATTGTTTACCTAACTCGCGGGTAATGATCCATCAGCCACTAGGTGGTTTCCAAGGACAAGCGTCTGATATCGCGATTCATGCGCAAGAGATCTTGGGAATTAAAAATAAATTAAACCAAATGCTGGCCGATCACACAGGTCAGCCTTTGGAAGTTATCGAACGCGATACCGATCGTGATAACTTTATGAGCGCCAAAGAGGCCGAAGCCTATGGCCTGGTTGACTCTGTGTTAGACAAGCGAAGCTGATAATTGTCCGTTGCTGAACTATGATCAGTAAAGGTTGTAAGATTAATTGTGCAGTGCCAAGCACTGCAAAAGAGGTAAAGTAATGGGCGACAACAAAAGCAACGGTGATAGTGGGAAACTACTGTACTGCTCTTTTTGTGGAAAGAGTCAGCATGAGGTTCGTAAGCTCATTGCTGGTCCTTCAGTGTATGTATGTGATGAGTGCGTTGAACTTTGTAATGACATCATCCGCGAAGAGATCAGAGAGATATCACCTAAGCCTGAACAAGATAAGCTACCAACACCCCATGATCTTAGAGCACATCTTGATGATTATGTTATCGGTCAGGAAAAAGCGAAGAAAGTGTTGTCGGTTGCAGTATACAACCATTATAAGCGCTTAAAGCATGCTTCTCCTAAAGATGGTGTTGAGCTAGGTAAGAGTAACATCTTGCTGATTGGCCCCACGGGTAGCGGTAAGACCTTATTGGCCGAAACCCTAGCACGGTTCTTAAATGTTCCGTTTACCATGGCTGACGCAACGACGCTGACCGAAGCCGGTTATGTGGGTGAAGATGTAGAAAACATCATCCAAAAACTCTTGCAAAAGTGTGATTACGATGTAGAAAAAGCCCAGCGTGGTATCGTCTATATCGATGAGATTGATAAGATCAGTCGTAAGTCAGATAACCCATCGATCACCCGAGATGTGTCTGGTGAAGGTGTGCAGCAAGCTTTGCTTAAGCTGATTGAAGGTACGGTTGCCGCTGTGCCTCCACAAGGCGGCCGTAAGCACCCTCAGCAAGAGTTTTTGCAGGTTGATACTTCAAAAATCTTGTTTATCTGTGGTGGAGCATTTGCGGGCTTAGAGAAAGTGGTTGAGCAACGTTCACAAGTCGGTACTGGTATTGGTTTTGGTGCTGAAGTTAAAGGTGAATCGGATAAGGCGACTATCTCTGATATGTTGATGCAGGTTGAACCTGAAGATCTAGTTAAATACGGTCTTATCCCAGAGTTTATTGGGCGTTTACCAGTATTAGCTACATTAACTGAGCTTGATGATGCTGCGTTAGTACAGATTCTATCTGAGCCAAAAAATGCATTAACTAAGCAGTTTGCTGCGCTTTTCGAAATGGAAGGTGTTGAACTTGAGTTTAGAGAAGATGCGTTAAAAGCGATTGCGCTAAAAGCGAAGACCCGTAAAACGGGTGCTCGTGGTTTACGTTCAATCGTAGAAGGCTTGTTACTCGATATCATGTACGACTTACCATCACTTGATAATGTTGTGAAAGTGGTTATCGATGAATCTGTGGTAAACGGCGAATCAGACCCCATCTTGATTTATGAGAACACAGAATCTCAAGCTGCTGTTGCCGAACAATAATTGGCCTAACAGAGCACTAAATTATGATTAAGGAGTCCGACGGGCTCCTTTTTTTATGTTTGCCATTGAAACCCATTAATCAACCCCAATATACTCATTAATATTGTTAGCAACCGGAATCGAGCTATGACCTTAGAGCGTGAAGCGCGAATCGAACTCCCTGTACTGCCGCTGAGAGACGTGGTGGTGTATCCCCATATGGTTATTCCCCTATTTGTTGGTCGGGAAAAATCAATTCGTTGCTTAGAAGCAGCGATGGAGCAAGATAAGCAGATTATTTTAGTAGCACAACGCGATGCTGAACTAGATGAGCCAACTAGTGATGATATCTTCGAGGTGGGTACTGTTGCATCAATCCTACAATTGCTTAAGTTGCCTGACGGTACGGTAAAGGTGCTGGTTGAAGGTGGCCAACGTGCACGTATCGAAAAGTATACGCAAGAAACCGAATACTTTATTGCCACTGCAGAGTATTTAGAGTCTGATCAAATTGCCGACAAAGAAGAAGAGGTTCTGGTTCGTTCTGCTATCGGTCAATTTGAAGGTTATATCAAGCTCAACAAAAAAATCCCGCCAGAGGTATTGACCTCACTGTCAGGTATTGATGAAGCCGCGCGCCTCGCCGATACCATGGCAGCCCATATGCCATTAAAGCTTGAAGACAAACAAACCATTCTCGAGATGGTTAATGTTTCTGAGCGACTCGAATATCTGATGGCCATGATGGAGTCTGAAATCGATCTGTTACAAGTCGAGAAGCGCATCCGTTCTCGCGTTAAAAAACAGATGGAAAAGAGTCAGCGTGAGTATTATCTCAATGAGCAGATGAAGGCGATTCAAAAGGAACTTGGCGATATCGATGAGTCCCATGATGAATTTGAAACCTTAGCGAAAAAAATTGACGAAGCTGGCATGCCTAGTGAGGCAAAAGAGAAAGCCGTTGCTGAGCTGAATAAGCTGAAGATGATGTCGCCAATGTCGGCTGAAGCCACAGTAGTACGCAGTTATGTCGACTGGATGATATCAGTGCCTTGGAAGCAACGCTCTAAAATTAAGCGTGACTTAGCCAAAGCACAAGATGTACTCGATACCGACCATTTTGGTTTGGAAAAGGTCAAAGAGCGCATTTTAGAGTATCTCGCGGTGCAGAGCCGTGTTAAGCAGCTTAAAGGGCCAATTTTATGTTTAGTTGGACCACCAGGTGTCGGTAAAACCTCGCTTGGCCAATCCATCGCTAAAGCGACAGGCCGTAAATATGTGCGTGTCGCGTTAGGTGGCGTTCGCGATGAGGCGGAGATCCGTGGGCATCGTCGTACCTACATTGGCTCGATGCCGGGTAAAGTGATTCAAAAAATGTCGAAAGTCGGCGTTAAGAATCCGCTGTTCTTGCTCGATGAGATCGATAAAATGAGTTCAGATATGCGTGGTGATCCAGCATCAGCATTGCTTGAAGTACTCGATCCTGAGCAAAATGCGACCTTTAGCGATCATTATTTAGAAGTGGATTACGATCTATCCGATGTGATGTTTGTTGCCACCTCTAACTCAATGAATATCCCAGGTCCATTGCTTGACCGTATGGAGGTGATTCGCCTTTCAGGTTACACCGAAGATGAAAAGCTAAATATTGCTAAGCAGCATTTGTTACCTAAGCAAATTGAGCGAAACGGCCTAAAAGCCAGTGAAGTGACGGTTGACGATAGTGCCATTATTGGGATTATTCGTTATTACACCCGTGAAGCGGGTGTGCGATCGTTAGAGCGCGAGTTATCTAAGATTTGTCGCAAGGTGGTTAAGCAAATTTTGCTGGATAAATCCGTTAAGCATATCGATGTAAACCAAGACAATTTGAAATCATTCTTGGGCGTACAGCGCTTTGATTACGGTAAAGCTGAGTCAAATAATCAAATTGGCCAAGTAACTGGCCTTGCATGAACCGAAGTGGGTGGTGACTTACTCACTATTGAAGCCACATCGGTACCTGGTAAAGGTAAGTTAACTTACACAGGTTCACTTGGTGATGTAATGCAAGAGTCGATTCAGGCGGCAATGACAGTGGTTCGCGCCCGCGCCGAACAACTGGGCATTAACCCTGATTTTTACGAAAAGCGCGACATCCATGTTCACGTACCAGAAGGTGCGACACCTAAAGATGGTCCATCTGCAGGTGCCGCTATGTGTACGGCGTTAGTGTCTAGCTTAACGGGTAACCCTGTACGGGCCGATGTGGCGATGACAGGTGAAATCACCTTGCGAGGTGAAGTCTTGCCTATTGGTGGTTTAAAAGAGAAGTTGCTTGCAGCCCATCGCGGCGGGACAAAATTAGTGCTTATTCCGAAAGAGAATGAGCGCGATTTAGAAGAAATTCCTGCCAATGTGATTGCCGATCTGGACATCAGACCGGTACGTTGGGTCGATGAAGTCTTGGCTTTGGCGTTAGAACGACCAATAGAAGGCTTTGAAGTTGTTAAAAATTTGGGCTAACGCAAGAAAATGCTTATTTGCATTAAAAAAATGCAAAAAGGGGCTTTCTAAAATCCTAACCTGTGGTAGCCTAGGTCGGTGGATAGCTTTTTAGCTACAGGCCTTGGCGCTACTGGTTTTTAGCTTATTCCAATTTTATTTCTTAGGTTTTCCTATTTGGCTTGAACTTTAGGATCAAGCTTGTTATAAAAGCCACCGCAGACCGCTCTAGACAAGGATTTGGTTGCGGCGCACAAAATTAAATTCAAGGGGATGACATGAACAAATCTGAACTAATCGAGAAAATCGCATCTGGTGCTGATATTTCTAAAGCGGCAGCTGGCCGTGCTCTAGATTCTTTTATTTCTGCTGTGACAGACGGCCTTAAAGATGGCGATAAAATTTCTCTAGTTGGTTTTGGTACTTTTGAAGTTCGTCAACGTGCAGAGCGTACTGGTCGTAACCCACAGACGGGTAAAGAGATCAAGATTGCAGCGGCAAACATTCCTGCGTTTAAAGCAGGTAAAGCACTTAAAGACGCTGTAAACTAAGATAAACTTAGTCAAGGTGGCCTTTGTAAACCTTACACGTCGATAAGCACTGTTTTGCAGTGCTTTTTACCGAGTAAGTGTTTTGATAATGCAATCGTCATTATCATGCCGTTGGCCTAACTTACGTAATGTATAACTAGGTCTGACAATTTACATAGAAGGCGCATCCTATCAAGTGATGCGCCTTTTTATTTTTAGTAACGAGCGAGAAATCTGATGTTAGAAAAGATTCGCGAAGGCTCACAGGGCGTGATTGCAAAAAGCATTCTCGTACTTGTAATACTATCCTTTGCATTTACTGGTGTGAGCAGCTATTTGGGATCATCATCTGAGCCTGTAGCCGCCACCGTAAACGGCGAAGAGATCAGTAACTCAGCGTTGGAGCAAGCCTATCAAAGCGAGCGTGCTCGATTAGAGCAGCAACTGGGTGAAATGTATGATGCACTTGCCAGTAATGAAACTTACTTAGCAAGCGTAAAACAAAGTGTATTAGAGCGTTTGGTTGCCGATAAGCTTATTGATCAAGCGGCAGCAGATTTAGGCTTGACCGTCTCTGATGAGCAGATCAAAAACGCGATTATTAACGAGCCAGCCTTTCAAACTGACGGCCAGTTCGATAATGACCGTTATTTAGCCTTGATTCGTCAACTAGGTTACCAAGTTAACAGTTTCCGCGACATGATGCGTGTCGATATGACTCGTCGCCAATTAGTGGCTTCATTGGTGGGTTCTGAATTTGTGTTACCTGGTGAAGTCAATTACTTAGCCAATATTCAGGCGCAAACCCGTGATATCCGTTATCACGTTGTTGATGCAACACCGCTACTTGAACAAGTAAGCGTGTCTGATGAGGAAGTGGATAGCTACTATCAGGCCAACCAACATCAATTTGTGCGACCAGAAACTGTGTCACTCGATTATATCGAGCTTAATGCTGCAGATATGGCCAGTGGACATAGTGTCACCGACGAAGAGGCTAAAACCTATTACGACGAGCATAAGGTGCAATACCTGCAGCCTGAAAAACGTCTTGCAGGGCATATCTTAGTTAATTTTGGTGATGATGACGCGGCGGCTAAAGCTAAAGCCGATGCTATCTATGCTAAGTTAGAAGCGGGTGAGGATTTTGCCACCTTAGCCCAAACTGAATCAGATGATACCTTTAGTGCAGAGCAGGGGGGTAAACTTGATTGGTTTGAACAAGGTGTTATGGATCCAGCTTTCGACAGCGCTTTATTCGCGCTAGATGAAGGCCAGTATTCAGATGTGGTAAAAACCAGTTTTGGTTTTCACATTATTAAACTGCTCGACGTTCAAGCGGGATCAACTGCATCATTTGACGATGTTAAACAGCAGATTGTCGCCCAGTTAATGGAAAAGAAAGCAGTGGATCAGTTTTACGGTCTGCAGCAACGCTTAGCCGATGTGAGCTATGAAGTACCTGACACCTTGTCTGAAGCGGCTCAAGAAGTGGGTGTAGCAGTTAAGACTAGCCCAGCGTTTTCACGTGACAATGCGCCAGAGCCGCTTAACGCGCCTGAAGTGATCAAAGCTGCCTTCTCTGAAACGGTATTGCTCGACGGTATGAACAGCGACGTTATCGAACTAGGTCCAAACCATGTGATGGTTGTGCGAGTTAAATCTCATACGCCAGCAGGAACGCTAGCCCTAGAGCAAGTTAAAGCCAGTATTGTTGAGCGTCTTAAGCAAGACAAGGCAAACGACATTGCTCGTGAGCAGGCTCAAGCACTGATGGCGGCGATTAAAGCGGGTGATAGAACTGCGGAGTTAACCACTCAAGTGCAACTGACGCGTTTCGATCAACGCATTGATAATGCTATTACTGCTAAAGCGTTTGAAATGGCACAGCCAAATGGTGAGCCTGTGGTTGATACCGCTGCTCTAGCCAATGGCTATGCAGTGATTGTGCTCGATAAAGTGAATACCGCTGAGACTGTCGATGACAACTTGGCGAATGCCATTAAGCAACGCCTTAATTCACAGTATGCTGAAAGCGATTACCGTGCAGTGATAACCTTATTAAAAGCACAAAGCGAAGTGGTTTATAGCCCAGCAGAGTAAATTACCAAGTAATTGATAAAAAGCCAGAAGCGTGATCTTCTGGCTTTTTTTATGTGTAGTAGCTCATACACGAACTGACACTTTTAGATTTTGAATGTGACCTTATCTAACATTGAAGCATTTCTTGATTAATGTCTGAAAGGAGCGATAAGCAGACGGTCGCTCTAACTCGTTTTTGGACAAAAGTATCTTGACCTTCGAATGAAGGTGTTGGCTTTTTTGGCTGGTAGCATTTAGTCGAGTTGGTTTTTATTTATTGATGGTAGCGTTAACCTTCATGGCAACCCATTGCCTGCAGCATGCCTTCCGTGCAGGTATTTCGGTGGGGCGCTGCAAGTATATCCCTATACGCTCGACGGTGGCATCCATGCCACCAACCCCCATCGCCATACCTACACCGACTTATCACTCTCTTCGATTTAGCCGTAATTGGTATCCACAGAATCATTAAAAGCAAAATCGTTTTTGGACAAAAGTATCTTGACCTTCGAATGAAGGTGTTAGCATTGTTTGGCTTGTAGCATTTGCCGGAATAGGTTTTTACATCGCTGATCGGTAATCCTCCCATTTTTAACTGCAATTAAAAATAGAAGTTAGGCAGCCATCAGTGGTGGCCTGCCGTTATTAGCTTTATGTGGTCTTTCATGATTGTAAAACCATAACCACTTAGTTGCATAGTCCTGCACCTCTTTAATTGATTCGAACAGGTACTTGCTGAGCCAACTGTACCGAATTGTTTTGTTATGTCGTTCGATATAAGCGTTTTGTTGTGGATTACCTGGTTGAATATATTCAATTCGAATATTCTGGCATTTAGCCCACGTTGTAAACTCAGTACTGATAAACTCAGGGCCGTTGTCACAGCGAATAACTGTTGGCTTAGCTCGATACTCAAATACCTGCTCTAGCGCTCTAATAACCCTTACAGCAGGAAGTGAAAATCCTGGTTCAATCACTAAAGCTTCACGCCGATAATCATCTATGACATTAAATAATCGGTAATTTCGACCATCTGATAACTGGTCATGCATAAAGTCGACAGACCATACTTGGTTAGGTTTTATCGGCTCTTTTAGTGGTTCCGGTGCATTTCGTTTGAGTCGACGTCTTGGACGAATACGCAGGTTCAGCGCTAGCTCACAGTAAATTCGGTACACTCGCTTATGATTCCATGGCTTGCCTTTTACATTACGTAAATAATCGAAGCACAGACCGAAGCCCCAATCACTTTCATCTTCGGTCAGCTTAATTAGCCAATTTGAAATCTGTGTATTTTCCGCCGATAATTTTGCTTGATAACGAAAGCATGTCTCACTGATAAAGAAAGCCGAGCAGGCCTTACTAATACTGATGTTGTGGTTAGCCACCGCAAACTGAGCGAGTTCTCTTCGCTCACAGGGCTTTACCACTTTTTTGCCATAGCTTCCTGAATGATTTCAGCTTTAAGACGCTCTTCTGCGTACATTTTTTTAAGTCGCCTATTTTCATCTTCTAGCTCTTTCATCCGAGCCATGAGTGATGCATCCATTCCCCCATATTTAGCACGCCATTTATAAAACGTTGCACTGCTCATACCGTGCTCTCGGCAAAGCTCAGGTGCGGGCGTACCAGCTTCAGCTTGCTTCAAAATCGTCATAATTTGACTATCCGTGTACCGCGACTTTTTCATATAGAACCTCCTGCGTTTAACTTACGAGAAAACTCTACTTTTAACAGCTGTTATTTTTCGGGGGGATTACCGATGGTAGCGTTAACCTTTATGGCAACCAATTGCCTGCAGCAGGCCTTTCGTGCAGGTATTTCGGTGGGGCGCTGCAAGTATATCCCTATACGCTCGACGGTGGCATCCATGCCACCACCCCCCACCGCTATACCTACACTGACTATCACTCTCTTCGATTTAGCCGTAATTAGTATCCACATAGCTGTTAAAAGCTAAATTTTTTTTATCTCCTAATTACCTCCGCCCCTTATAAGGAATGCAGCAAGCGCTGAGCAATGAGTATCTTAAGAAAGCAGGATTGTATTCACTGAGAGATGGATGGATGGATCGCAGTTCACTCTCGAAACCAAGAAGCTAACCAGAAAGTTTAGGTTAGGGGTTCTAAATGAACCGCCCTCGGCTCTGGCATCCTGCTTCGCCTTAACTCCTAAATCCATTTAGTCGTGTGCGGAGCCGCATGCAGGGTGGTGTGGGGGCTGGAGGCTAGACACCTCTGGCTACCCGATTATGAGACTTTAATTCCCGTCACATGGAGCTTGTGGATCTCTTCACCGCCAAATGGACTTATGGCTAGTTCTATCAGGCAGTTCAACTCAACTTCCGGCTTTAGCATTGAATAAATATATTCAACGTTATCTTGATTACCGAAAATTGAGAAGTTGAACTCTCCGGTGGGTATGTACTGTCCCAGTTCTGATACGCTGAGCTTTCCTGAGTTTTTATACTTATTAAAGTCAAATACCTCACACTTCACACTGTGAATCTCTTGCTCTAATTTTGTCGGAACATCAAACATCTTTGAGTCATTTGCGCCGATAAATAAATCCTTTGCTTCGATACCACTTTTCCCCGCTGATATCTCTTCAAGTTTCCCTACGCCAGCCATGTGTGCGAGATCCTGAAAGTTGTTTAGCGAGAGTTTGCCAATCTGTATCACTGTTCCATTGTAGTGATGAACTTCATCACCAATTCTGACTGTTGCATCACCTTCGTTGTTAAATTCATAACTCGGTGTTTTTCCTTCCTGAACTGCTGTGCAAACAGTCTTAAGGAAGCTAAATGTGTCTTTGGTAGCATCCCAAATATTTTGAGGGCCATAAACAGAGATAAGTGGAAGACCGAGCTGCACGCCCTGCAACATGATGTCAAATGTAGTTAGAAGAGAACCATGCTTAATTTCTGTAGTTTGAAGAAAGTACTTTTCTCTCTCCTTAGCGGTAATCTTGCGAACGCCGGTTATACCCATGTAGGACTTGTCAACAATTTTTTGGAAGTGATCAAGTGCTGCTACTGCGGTATGTAAAGGAACACCTTCCGTTAACTTTGGCCCATCGATCTTGAACTGCATTTTACCCATTAAATCATAACCTTAATCGCAAAATTGAGTATAGCCACTCTATAGCATAGATTCGTACACCATACACTTTGCATGGAGATGAAGCTTGGAGTCTCAAAACGTCTTAGTATTTATGTGTTGCGCTGTCTGCAAGGCATAAATCGCTTGTTGGACTTGGTCGCTGCCACATCCATGTATTTGGTATGCATTATGCTATAGGAGTTTGCTTTTCTGTGGTAGTCGTTTTTTTGAGCTTAGGTAAGGTAATTAATTGGTCTTCTTTAGTATTTTTATATTTCATTCGCGCCTCTTGACGGCAAATACTCGTGATTAACCGTGCTTTTTAGACCATTCATACCACTAAGTCATGCCACTAAGGCCGCAGGCCTTTGCCTCACTGATGTTCATAGCAAGGTCTTACTGAATCTACGGATACTTATCGAGCACTTAATCTGTGTTTTTCACTTTTTTCTCTCGCAACTCACACCAGATGAAGTTAAATCGAAGAGACGATGAGTACAGGTGTAAGCGCGGTTTTGGCCTTCGAAATCATGGATGATTTCGCAGAGCCCACACGGACGTGCTTGCGGCGAGCCAAAAGAGCGCTTGCACATAAAGCCTGCGGCAGGCTATTAATTGCCATTAAGGTGCGTTTTCATAGCACATCAATAAATGAAAATTCAGCATAACGCTGCTCAAGTAAACTTAAAAAAATGCCAAGCCTTCATTCCAAGACCAGCACACTTTGGGGCAAAAGCTTCTTAGCCTTTAACTCACTAGTCGTATCAAATGAAGTCCAATCGAAGAAGCGTTAGAGATAGGTGTAAGCGCGGTTTTGGCCCTTGGCGGCATGGCCAAAAATGTTCCTTAACCTGAACTCGGGATAAGAAATTGAACTAATAGCCCTCTTTGTGATCAGATCTCTCGACCAAGATTAATCAATCACGCAGAGGGCATATGAATAATTTAGTGGATGTATTTTGTGATGTCGATGATTTTTGTAATGCTTTTATTCCTCAATGGGAACAACAGTGCCTAACCGATGGAACTCGCAAGCGTAAGCGCGCAGGCAGAATGACGATGAGTGAAATTATGACAATTATCATCGCCTTCCATATGTCTAATCATCGTGACTTCAAGAATTTTTACACAGGATATCTGGCTCGTTTCTACAAATCTGATTTTCCAAACTTACTCAGCTACACTCGATTTCTTGAAGTCATGCCGAGTGCAGTCATTCCAATGTGCAGTTATTTTTCCTCTTTAAAAAGCGAACCGACAGGCATCGAGTTCGTTGACTCAACGAGCATTAAGGTTTGTCATAATTTACGAATTCCAAGGCATAAAACGCTAGCAGGTCTCGCCAGCCGAGGAAAAGGCACGATGGGCTGGTTCTATGGTTTTAAACTTCATCTTATTGTGAACCATCGAGGTGGCATCGTTGCAGCCAAAATAACACCTGCGAATGTTCATGACACGAAACCCGTAAAAGATATGGTCGTTGAATCAATGGATAAACTCTATGCTGATAAGGGGTATATCGGCAAAGCGTTAGCAGGCGACCTATTAGAACGTGGGGTAACTATCGTTAATAACGTGCGTAAAAATATGAAAGCAAAGGCTTTATCATTATGGGATAGAGCCATGCTTTCTAGACGATTTATTATCGAAACAATCAATGACCAGCTAAAAAACATCTCACAAATAGAGCATACACGGCACCGCAGCGTACATGGTTTCATGCTTAATGTGATAGGTGGTTTAGTGGCTTATCAACTCAAAGAGAATAAGCCACAACTCAATATTACATCAGCAGAATTCAACGTGATTTCAGTGTTACGTTAAACCGATCTGAGGTTCCTTACATTTTTTGGCATTCCCTCCATCCATGGAGGTCAGATGCCGCCGTGGAGCGTATAGGGATGGCGCACAACGATATCCCTATCTAAAAGCCAGTTCGACAATCCCTGTCTCTCGTTCATAAGCACGAAGCTATGCTTCACTCACCGAGCCAAAAGAGCGCTTGCACATAAAGCCTGCGGCAGGCTATTAATTGCCATTAAGGTGCGTTTTCATAGCACATCAATAAATGAAAATTCAGCATAACGCTGCTCAAGTAAACTTAAAAAAATGCCAAGCCTTCATTCCAAGACCAGCACACTTTGGGGCAAAAGCTTCTTAGCCTTTAACTCACTAGTCGTATCAAATGAAGTCCAATCGAAGAAGCGTTAGAGATAGGTGTAAGCGCGGTTTTGGCCCTTGGCGGCATGGCCAAAAATGTTCCTTACATTTTTTGGCATTCCCTCCATCCATGGAGGTCAGATGCCGCCGTGGAGCGTATAGGGATGGCGCACAACGATATCCCTATCTAAAAGCCAGTTCGACAATCCCTGTCTCTCGTTCATAAGCACGAAGCTATGCTTCACTCACCGAGCCAAAAGAGCGCTTGCACATAAAGCCTGCGGCAGGCTATTAATTGCCATTAAGGTGCGTTTTCATAGCACATCAATAAATGAAAATTCAGCATAACGCTGCTCAAGTAAACTTAAAAAAATGCCAAGCCTTCATTCGAAGGTAACAAACTTTGGGGCAGAAACGAGTTATACCTGAATGTCCGCTCGTGATCAGGAGCGAGCAAATCTAACACCCTACGACTATTAGATTTGATCGCGCTCGGCTAAGGAGTTTTGTCTGATGAAGTTCGAACCTATTCAGGTAAATAAAAAACCACGATAGTAACCAATCGTGGTTTTTTGTTAGACTTTATTAGCTAGGCACTGTTTTTAACAAAGCACTGTTTTTAGCAGACAGTATTGCTAGTAGACAGTGTTGCTAGCTAAACACTTTAGTCAGCGCCGGACTATATGTATTAGTCCCGACTAGATCTGTTTTACGTCCTATATCTGTTCTACGTCGAAGTTGACTTCAGGGTTAACATCAGCGTCATAATCAACTGACTCTACGCCGAAACCAAATAGCTTTAAGAACTCTTGTTTATATTCGCGATAATCGGTGAGCTCACAGAGATTTTCTGTGGTGACTAACGGCCATAAGTCACGGCAATGCTGTTGTATCTCTTCTTTGAGTTCCCAATCATCTAGGCGCAGACGATTAGCTTCATCAAGTTGTGGTGCTGTACCATCTTCACGGAATAAACGTTCTCTGAACATACGGTTAATCTGTTCTTGGCAGCCTTCATGTAGGCCTTCTTCACGCATCTTCTTAAAGACCATTGCGATATACAAGGGCATGACCGGAATAGCAGAGCTAGCTTGAGTGACGACACTCTTAAGCACGGCAACATTAGCGCTGCCGCCGGTAGCTGACAGCTTAGCGTTAAGTTCATGGGCTGCACGGTCAAGATCCATCTTGGCTTTGCCAAGAGCGCCATGCCAATAGATAGGCCAAGTCAATTCGGTGCCTATATAGCTATAAGCAACGGTCTTACAGTTAGGGGCCAATACACCTGCATCGGCTAGGGCGTTGATCCATAGCTCCCAATCTTGACCGCCCATAACGGTAATAGTGTCTTGGATCTCTTGCTCTGTGGCGGGCTCAACGCTGGTTTCGATAATGATATCTTTGTTGGTATCAACCGCTGTTGCGGTATAGGTTTCACCTATCGGCTTAAGAGCCGAGCGGATTAACTCGCCGCTATCAGGCAGTTTTCGAACTGGTGAGGCCAGCGAATAGACCACCATGTCAACTTGGCCAAGATCTTGTTTGATTATTTCAATGGCGCGTTGTTTAGCCTCATGGCTAAAAGCATCGCCGTTTAAACTCTTTGAGTATAAACCAGCTTGTTTAGCAAATTTATCAAATGCCGCAGAGTTATACCAACCTGCGGTACCAGGTTTGGTTTCGGTTCCTGGTTTTTCAAAAAAGACGCCGAGGGTTGCAGCACCGCTACCGAAAGCCGCTGCAATACGTGAAGATAGACCATAGCCGCTTGAAGAGCCGATAACCAGTACCTTTTTAGGGCCGTTGGCAACAGGTCCGTTTGCCTTAGTTAGGTTGATTTGCTCAAGTACATTTGCTTCACAGCCGACCGGATGAGTGGTAGTACAAATAAAGCCACGTGTTTTGGGTTTGATTATCATGTTTCTGCTTCTCTTGAAAAAGTGCCATTAGGATAATTAAAGCAAGATGAAATGGCACATGTTTTTTAATAATTAGGCACATAAGTCCTAGTGGTTGGAGCAGTTTAGCGTTTGTAGGAGAACATCGTTTGCTCCTGGATCAGTCGCTGGGTGTATTCATGTTGCGGCGAATTAAATAAATTCTCCGTAGTGGCCTTCTCCACCATTTCACCCTGATGTAACACCATAATTTTGTCGCTAAAATGGCGAATAATGTTCATGTTGTGTGATACAAAAATATAAGACAACCCCATCTCTTGCTGGAGTTTGAGCAACAGATTTAAAATTTGCGATCGCACCGATAGATCCAATGCGGTTAATGCTTCGTCGGCGATAATGATTTTGGGGTCTAACATCAAGGCTCTGGCAACCGCGACGCGCTGTTTCATCCCTTCTGAAATCATATGGGGATAAAAATCGGCGTGCTCAGGCAGTAAGCCAACCTTCCTTAAACGGTCAATCACTTGTGCACGGCGGCTGTGTTTATCTAAGTCGGTATTAAAGCGTAGCGGTTCATCGAGCAGTTCACCCACAGTCAAACTAGGGTTTAATGAAGTGTTGGGATCTTGGAAAATCATCCTAATTAACTTGCAACGCTGTTTAAGATCACGGCTATCAAGGCGTTCACCTTCAAAGTAAATCTCCCCCGCGCTGCGCTGCTCTGCGCCCACAAGAATGCGCGCTAGGGTACTCTTACCCGAACCCGTTTCGCCCACAATGGCCAGTGTTTCGCCGCTGTTAAGCTCAAATGATATTGGCCCAAGCGCTTGATTATATTGACGCTTAAAACCTTTGTAGCCAGCAAAAAAGGTTTTACTGAGTTGGCTAACTTTTAGTAAGGGGCTCGTCATGACTTGGCTCATTATAGTAAGGGAAATGACACGCAAAATAGCGATCTTTATGATGGCTCAATTTGGGCTGATTCACACAGTGTTTTTGCGCCTGAGGGCAGCGGGGACCAAGACGGCAACCAATGGGTTGGTGTTGTAGTGATGGCGCCGAGCCACGCAGGGTTTGCATCATGGTTTTATGCAGCTCAGGGTTAGAATAATCAGGGATATTGTCCAGTATCGCCTTGGTATAAGGGTGATATGGTTGAGCAATCACATCGGCAGTGGGGCCCGATTCCATTATCTGGCCACTGTACATGACTGATAAACGGTCGCACCACTGCGACAAGTTTTCTAGCTCGTGGCTAATCAATAAAATCGACACATTATGTAATTGATTTAATTTACTCAGCAGGCGAAATATTTGCGCTTGGGTTCTGACTTCCATCGAGTTGGTCGGCTCATCGGCGATCAATAATCGTGGTTGATTGGCGACCGCAATGGCAATCATCACTTTTTGACATTCACCGTCAGACAGCTCCCAGGCGTAACTTGACATCACTTTTTGGGTTTCTTTAATGCCCACCTTATGTAGCCATTGCCGTGCGGTTTTACGTTTGTCTTGCTCACGTCGCCACCAAGGTAACGCCTTGTTTTCGGGCATGGCTTCGATAATTTGCACGCCGACCACTATGGTGGGGTCTAAGCTACTAATGGGATCTTGAAAAATCATCGCCATTTCGCTGCCCATTAAGGCGCGGCGTGCTTTAGTGCTCATGTCCAATAAGTTTTGACCATCCCACATCATGCGATCGGCTTGTATTGTCCAATTATGCCCAGGGATCCCCATAATGGCTTTTGCCAGTAAGGTTCGCCCCGAGCCTGATTCACCCAGTAGACCATGAATTTCACCTGGGTTAAGGGTTAAGCTTACTCGCTCTAGCGCCTTTACTCGGCCGTGGGGCGTATCGAGTTCTATGGTGAGGTTTCTAATGTCCAATAATGGCATGTTGGTTTCTCATTAATGGCGAATGGGTGAAAGTGCAGAGCGCAGACCGTCGCCAACGAGGTTAATCGCCAGTACACAGCATAGGATGGCTACGCCAGGGATGGTGACTGTCCATGGCGCCGTTAAGAGGTTATCTAACCCTTGTGCCACCATGGCGCCCCATTCTGGGCTCGGTGCTTGTGCCCCCAGATTCAAGAAACCTAAGGCGGCGATATCCAAAATTGCTGCCGAAATACCTAAGGTGGTTTGAATAATCATGGTGTCCAAGACATTGGGTAAAATCACATACCAAAAAATCTGTATTGGGTTGGCTCCATCTAGCCTTGCGGCGGTCACATACTCTTTTTGCAACTCTTCATGTACCGCTTGGTGGATTGCCCTGACAAATTGAGGCGTTAATGCAATGCCTACCGCCCAAAATACATTGCTCAGCCCTGGTCCGGTGACAGCCACCACCAATATTGCCATCAATAATGAAGGGATAGAGAGAAGTGCGTCGAGTAAATGACTCAATATACTCGATTTTAAGCCCGTCATCATGCCCGAAATAGACCCTATTACAAAGCCTATCACCAAGGCCGTGGCAACAATCGCTAGCGCCATACCAAAGGTCAGGTGCGCCCCATGCAGCAATCTGCTAAAGATGTCTCTGCCCAGATCGTCAGTCCCCAAAAAATGTTCAACCGTGCCAGCAGGATCCCAAGAGGGAGGCAGTAATAATGCCTGAGGATCTTGATGTGCAGCAGAAAATGGCGCAATAAGCGGTCCAAATAGTGCCAGTAATATGAGGCAGCAAATCGCCCAAAAACCGGCAAACGCAAATGGGTTGTCGGTAAACGCATTCCAGATGCGTCGCAAAGGCGAGGGGATATGGCCCACCTGATAAATTTTAATGGGCGGCATAGAGTTTTTTCCTACTGAGCGGATTGATCGCCGTATGTAACACTTCAATTAAGATGCTTAAAAAGATGATGATCAATGCCACTGCCAAAATCCCCCCTTGGATCACGGTATAATCGCGTTGGTAGATCCCCGAGACTAACCAAGCACCAACCCCCGGCCAGCTAAAAATCACCTCAACCACAATCGCGTAACTGGCAAATGCCCCGAGCATGAGCCCCAGATTTTTAAGAACAGGAATAAAGGCATTGGGCAGTGCGTGGCGCATCACTATGGTATAGGTTCTCAGGCCGCGAGCTTCGGCGGCCTTAATATAGGTTTTTTCCATAATCGACATCATGGCGCTGCGGGTGATACGCACTACCACAGTAAAAGGCAGTACAGCCAAGGTGACCGCGGGCAAGACAATATGCTGCAGGGCGTCAACAAAAGCTGACCAAGCATAGCGAGAGTCCCATAGCAAAATATCGATGAGCAGAAACCCCGTTACTGGCTTTATCTCATAAAGTAGATTGATTTGACCTGAGATGGGCAGCCAACCTAGGCGCACGCCAAACCACAGTGACAGGCTCAATCCGAGCCAGAATACGGGAATTGAGTAGCCCGTTAAGGTGATTGCCATAATGGTGTGTTGGGTAATTTTATGTTTACTTAACGACGCTAAAACCCCTAGAGGGATCCCGAGTAGTAGTGCAATTGCACCGGCGACAAAGGCCAATTCGAAACTGGCGCTGAGTACGGCGGTTAATTCATTAAACACCGGATTTTGCGAGGTGACAGAGATCCCTAGGTTACCAGATAAACGTTGTTCTAAATAGGCAATAAACTGGCTCACTTGGCCTTTATCCAGACGATAAGCCTCATTAATGCTGGCTTGTTCTTCAGCCGTAGGAGCGTGGATACCTGTGAGGGCGACGGTGTGATCGACCGGAAATTGAGCGGTGACACTAAACATCACTATAAACAACACCAGTGATGTGGCAAGAAATAGATTTAAGCGGCGAGCAAGATAGCGTGCCATCAGTTCGGCTCCTCAATAGCCACAATGGCTGGTGTCACCTTAGTGGTATTAGTGAAAGAGATACCACCAAAAGGGGTTAGTTTAGATTGCGTTACCCGTTTTTGTTTGACCACCATGCGGGTGGCGTGAGCAAAAGGCAGCATCGGAACTTGCTCGGCGACATATTGTTCGGCTTGTTGGTATAGCGCAGTGCGCTCTACACGATCTGTGGTTGACTTAGCCGCCTGAAGAATACGGTCAAATTCCGGTGCGCACCAACGTGAGCGGTTACTGTTAGAGTCTACTGATGCGCAGCTTAAAATGGGGGTGAAAAAATTATCCGGATCACTGTTATCGGCGTTCCATCCAATTAACACTGAGTCGTAATTTTGCCGACTGAGTTTCTGGTTAAACACACTCCAGTCATAACTGACTATGTTGACCTTGACCCCAATACGTGCCAAATCAGCTTGAATTAATTCAGCGGTTTTGTGGGTATTAGGATTATAAATGCGTGCAACCGGCATTGCCCAGATATCAATACTTAAGTCACTGATACCGGCATCGCTGAGTAACTTACGTGCTTTTTCTGGGTTATAGTCGATTAAGCTTTTATTGCTCGAATAGGCCCATGATAGCGGGGGCAGTAGGCCAACGGCTTCGACTGCCGTTTGATGGTATACCGCCCGCAGGATATTTTCTTTATCCACCGCATGGGCTAATGCTTGCCGTACCCGCACATCATTAAAGGGAATACGTTCGGTATTAAATGCCCAAAAAGCGACATTAAAACCTGGGATGGAATCGACCTCTAAATTGGGCTTGTCGATCACCACAGGTAACTCACCGGCTTTAGGCAGCGCAGAAATGTTGCAGTCGCCTGTAATGAGCTTAGCCAGTCGCGTGGTACTTTTGGGGGTAATATCAAATACTAGCTGCTCAACTTCAGGGGTTAAGCGCCAGTAATGATGGTTGCGATAATAACGAATAAAATCATTTTTTACATAGTCGACCAGCCTAAAAGGGCCGGTGCCAATCGCCAGTTTATCGACGAGTTCAGGCTCGTCAGCTTGTAGCTGTTGTAAGCCATACTCTTGCGACAGTATGACGGCAAATCCTGTGGCAAGGTTGGATAAAAACGAGGCGTCTTTTTGCGTGAGATGAAAGGCAACTTGATAGTCGTTTACTTTCTCAATTTTGTCGATTAACTCTGAAAATCCAATACTTTGGAAATAAGGGTAGCCACTTTTAGCCACATCATGATACGGATGAGTGCTGTTGATAATACGATTAAAGGAAAACAGGACATCGTCGGCGTTGAAATTACGCGTTGGGGTAAATATGTTCGAATGATGGAAACGCACCCCAGTGCGCAACGAAAAAGTGTATACGCGCTCATCGTCACTGATGGTTCACGCTGTGGCTAGCGAGGGGACTAACTGGCCGGAGGTCGCATCATAATCGACAAGTCCGTCATAGAGTTGCTGTGAAGTGGCGTCGACTGTGGTGCCCGAGGTCACTAATTGTGGGTTAAAGGACTCTGGATTACCTTCAGAACAATAAACCAGACCAGAAGGAACCCGAGAAGGGCCACAGGCTGCTAATAATGGTACAACGCAGCAAAGAACCGACCCTAATGTGAGACGCTTAAGCAGCTCTGTCATCAGTAGATGTAATCGTTGTTTGAATGAATAATTTCATTTTAACAGTGCTACAGAGCTAGGAGCAAACTTCATCTGCTTTAAGCGAGATTTATTTATCCAATAAATTGTATTTTTTCAAAATTCCTCGCAGTTGATGGTAACTGAGTCCCAGTAATTCGGCGGTTTTTTTCTGGTTGTATTGCCCAGCTTCCAAGGCTTTACTGAGTAACTGCACTTCATGGGATTCACAGTGTTCTTTAAAGTCTAACGGAAACTCAATTGCGGCAGCCTGGTGTGGTTGCGGCGCTGATTCTGGCTCAAGGGGGGCGACAGGCGTCGCATTGGGCTGCGGTATAGCTTGGCGCGAGGTCGTTTTTACTCTGTGCATGGGGCGGTAGGGCGAAGCGAAGGGATCAATGACGATATGATCGATAGCGGTATGCAGATCAGTATTACGATAAACGCTGCGCTCCACCACGTTTTTGAGTTCGCGAATATTGCCAGGCCAATCATATTGCATTAATTGCTCGACAGCGCGGGGGGAGAAACCGTCAAACAGTTCATGTTTTAATTGCCGCGCCATGCCGATAGCAAAATATTCTGCCAGCGGCATAATATCTTCGGGGCGATGACGCAGTGGCGGTAAGGTGATCACATCAAAGGCTAAGCGATCTAGCAAGTCTGGTCTAAATTCTCCGGCTTGGGCAAGTGAAGGAAGATCCTCATTGGCAGCACAGATTAAGCGCACATCGGTTTGTACCGTTTTACTGCCGCCCACTCGTTCAAATTCACCGTACTCAATGACTCTGAGCAACTTTTCTTGAATGAGCCCTGAGGTATTGGCCAATTCATCTAAAAAAAGTGTCCCGCCATCGGCGCGCTCAAAGCGACCTTCATGCTTTTTATTGGCCCCAGTAAACGCGCCTGCATCATGGCCAAAGAGTTCACTTTCCAGTAGATTTTCACTCAAGGAAGAGCAGTTCAGTTTGATAAAATTATGCTCCCAGCGCGTCGATAGGTAGTGCAATCGCTCTGCTATGAGTTCTTTCCCCGTACCGCGCTCACCAATAATGAGTACAGGTTTAGATAAGGGAGCAACTTTTGAAACGTGCTCTAGTACTTCCAATAACGCATTCGATTGGCCGATGAGATTATCTTGTTGGAATTGATTCGCCACGATAAGTTTTAGTCTTTCACGCTAATAATTGGTGAAATTTATAATATGTGGCTGCGGTTACAAAATAAAGCAAAAGTTAAAATAATGTTTAAGTCTATGTATTGTAATGGATATCGAAAGTTGGCACACTAAATGTATTATTGTTTGCGACACCAACGTTAATTTAGAGGACAGTATTATGGGCATTTTCTCTCGCTTCGCAGATATCATCAATTCTAATATCAGCGCGTTACTCGATAAGGCCGAAGATCCTGAAAAAATGGTTCGTTTGATCATCCAGGAGATGGAAGATACCTTAGTCGAAGTTCGTTCAACCTCTGCCAAAGTACTTGCAGAGAAAAAAGAGATCTTGCGTCGTATCGTAAAGGTGCAAGAGCAAGTACAAGATTGGCAAGATAAAGCTGAGTTAGCGTTATCGAAAGATCGCGAAGACTTAGCCAAAGCAGCATTACTTGAAAAGCAGAAAGCCAGCGAACTGGCCGCTACGCTTGAAAAGGAGTTAATGGTCGTCGAAGAACATATTACTCGCCTCAAAGAGGAAGTTAATCTGCTGCAAGAAAAGCTGGCTGATGCTAAGGCGCGTCAGAAGACGATTATCATGCGCAAGCAGACAGCCTCTTCTCGTCTTGAGGTTAAGCGTCAACTTGACTCAAGCAAAATAGATAGCGCCATGAGTAAGTTTGAGCAATATGAACGCCGTGTTGAAGGGCTAGAGTCACAGGTTGAAGCCTATGATTTAGGTAATCCTAAAACACTTAACGATGAGTTCGCCGCTTTAGAAGCCGAAGATTCAGTCAACGCCGAGTTGGAAGCATTAAAAGCCAAGGTTAAAGCCAGCAACGCGAAAAAACAGACGACTAAAACAACTAAATAGAAACGATTCAGAGGTGAGTTATGGATATGGATTTATTAATAGCCCCGATCATCATCTTCATGATAGTGGTGGCACCCATTTGGCTGATCCTACATTACCGTAGTAAACGCCAAGTGAGCCAAGGACTCACTGAAGAAGAGTTTACTCAGCTAAATGAGTTAATTAGCAAAGCCGATAAAATGGCCCAACGCATAGAAACCTTGGAAGCTATTTTAGACAGCGAGGCGCCACAATGGAGGCATCGAGATGAGCGCATCTAATGGACGTCCCTTATATCGCATTCCCGAATCAGGCAAAATCGCTGGGGTCTGCGCCGGAATAGCCGATTACTTTAACTTTGAAACCTGGTTAGTCAGGGTGGTGGCTGCATCGATATTTTTACTTGGGGGATCGGGCATCATCTTTATCATCTATGTGCTACTGTGGATGATATTAGATATCAAGCCTGGCAGCACAAAGAACAAACACCAGCATAAAGAGATTGAGGTTAAAAAGAAGGTCTGGCAGGCTGGCGAACCCGCTAAGGCAGCGTTACGGGATGTCAGCAGCCAATTTAGACAATTAGAGGTAAGGCTTCAACAGCTTGAACGTCATGTCACCTCTGATAGTTTCGATCTCAAACGGGAGATCAACAACCTGTAAGCTTGATTCATCATGACTTACATAAGGCATAAGGGCGGTGAATACCGCCCTTAAACATGGCTACGATTCGAATACGGATATTATAGGGGCCAAGATAGGTGCTATGAACTCACTCAATCGCTCACTTCATAAGCTATCACAACAGTCAAAATCTTTGGTCAAACGAACCACAGACAATCATGTACGCCTAGCGGTAACGGGTTTGTCTGGCGCAGGCAAAACCGCTTTTATCACCGGATTAGTGAATCAACTCCTACACAGTGGTACCGTTGGGCAACATAATGCGTTGCCCTTGTGGCAAGTGGCGCGAGATGAGCGCCTTTATGGGGTAAAGCGCACCTTACAGCCCGATATGACCATTGCCAGTTTTGATTACGAAGGCGCCATGGCGGCCTTAACCTCTAGTGAACCTCACTGGCCAGCGTCCACGCGTAATATCAGTGAGCTGAGGTTAGCGATTAAATACCAGCCGCAAAAAGGGCTGCTGGCAAAACTGACTGACCATAGCACCTTATATGTTGATATTGTTGACTACCCAGGTGAGTGGTTACTCGATTTACCTATGTTAAAACTCACCTATCTACAGTGGTGTCAGCGTCAAAGTCTGCGTAGCAGCTTGTTGTCGCTCAGCGAGTATTACACGCCCTTTATCGACGCTTGCGCCGAGCTGCCTTTAGCATCACCGGCGCAAGAGCTGCAACTCAAACAGGTGTCGAGCCTGTATCAACAACTGCTGTGTGACAGTGTACATACCCATGGGTTTTATAATGCCCAACCTGGGCGCATGTTATTGCCAGGTGAGCTGGCCGATACGCCAGTGTTAGCGTTTTTTCCTCTACTCGGCTTAAGTGAGGGGCAGTGCGATGCATTAGAAAAAAGCCCTAAAGACTCCTATTACCATGTACTTAAAAAACGTTATCACAGCTATGTAATCCAGGTTGTTAAACCCTTCTACCGCGATTACTTTGCCAAGTTTGACCGTCAATTATTATTAGTTGACTGTTTTACGCCGCTTAATCGTGGTAAAGCGCAGTTTGATGATATGAGTCAGGCGCTAGACGGCATCATGGCTAGCTTTCATTTTGGTCAATCTAACTTATTGAAAAGGCTATTTTCTCCTCGTATTGATAAGCTGTTATTTGCTGCCAGTAAAGTGGACCATATTACCCGCGATCAGCAGGGTAATGTGTTATCGCTATTGACCCAGCTGGTTAACCGCAGTCAGCAACATGCCAAGTTTGAAGGTTGCGATGTTGAGGTGATGGCGATCAGTGCTATAAAAGCCACACAACATGGCATGGTGCAAGTTGACACTAAACAGATAGAGGTGGTTAAGGGACGCGATATGGCAAGTGGTAAAGCGGTCACTTTGTTTCCTGGCGAAGTGCCCAAGCAGCTGCCTCGCAGTGAATTTTGGCAGCAACAAGGGTTTGAATTTGTTAATTTTGCGCCGCCTCAAATCGCCAGTACTGCTAAGGATGTGCATTTTGAGCATATTCGCTTAGATCACCTATTGCAGTATTTAATTGGCGATAAGCTAACTTAGCTATCCCTGATTTACATCTTGATTGATGATAGGAACGATAATGACACAACCCTCAGATTCGATAGAAAAAAAACAGTTATTCGAGCTAGGAGATGATGATCCCTCGACTCAGCCAAGGCTACAACAGGCAAGGCATTTTGATGCTGAACCTGTACACATACTATCCAGCGAGAGTGACGAGGAGCAGCTTGCACAATTATTAGATATTGACCATAGCGCGAAGCGCACCTTGATGGTGAGTAAGCGTCGCCGCTGGTCATGGTTGACTAAAAGCATGTTGCTTGGCCTTATCATCTTAGTACTGACCCAAACCGGGTTGTCCTTGTCACAAGCATGGACCGACAGCCCTTGGCTATTTGGTTTATATGCCAGTGTTCTGGCTTTGGTTATCTTGTGGGCTGGGCGGATAACCTTTAGTGAATGGCGTCAGCTGAAGCGATTAAAGGGGATTGAGGAGGCACAGCAAGTGAGTGAGCGCTTAGCTCTCAGCATGCAGATTGGTGAGGCCGACCCGTTTATCGAGCGTATTTTGGCTAAATTACCCACAGATATCGACACCCAAAACTACCGTGATCATGTGCGTGATGAGCATAACGATGCCGAGCGAGTGCTGTTGTTTGAGTCGCTGGTGTTAACTGAAATCGATAAAAAAGCTAAAAAATTAGTGCATCGTTATGCCACAGAATCGGCACTATTGTTAGCCGCAAGCCCGTTGGCCATGCTCGATATGGCGATTATTTTATGGCGTAACCAGAAGATGATCCGCGAATTAGCCAGCTGCTATGGTATTGAGCTGGGTTATTGGAGCCGCATTAAGCTTATTCGTTCGGTGATAACCAATATTATTTATGCGGGCGCCAGTGAGGTGGTAACCGATATTGGTACCCAGTTGCTGTCACTGGAAGTGTCCGGCAAGGTATCGACGCGGATGGCGCAAGGCTTAGGCGGGGGATTACTCACCGCAAGGTTAGGTTATCAGACCATGGCATTGTGTCGGCCCGTGGTATTTAGTCATGAGACCCGCCCCAAGTTAACCAAGATCCACACCGCACTACTGGGTGAACTCAAAGACTTCTCTCTAGCCGCGTTAGGTAAGCGCACAACCCGTAACAAAGATTTTACATCACGTTAGGGCTTAATCTGTTGTCGTGGCTTTACTCTCAAGCGCAAAACAGTCCAAGGTAGGTCAAGGCGGGTGTTGAGCTTTATTCAACCAATGAGCACTTTGGAGAGAGATAATGCAACAAAAATGGCTGCAGGCGACTCAAGTTATCCACGCTGGGCATCAAAGGGATGCAACGGGTGCATTAGTTTCACCACTGTATCAAAGTGCAACTTTTGCATTCGATAACGCAGAGCAAGGCAGCGCGTGCTTTGCTGGTGAGCAGCAAGGCTATATTTATACCCGCTTAGGTAATCCCACCACGGCTGAGCTGGAGCGTAAGTTAGCGATACTAGAGGGCAGTGAAACCGCAGCTGCCACGGGATCGGGGATGGCGGCGGTATCGGCCGCATTATTAACCCATTTATGCTGTGGCGATCATCTCGTTGCCGCCAAAGCTGTCTATGGTTGCACTTTTGCCTTGATGACCACACAGTTGAGTAAGTTTGGTATTGAAACCACTTTGGTGGATTTTAATGATATTGATGCGATAAAGCGCGCCATTAAGCCCAACACTAAAGTGCTGTTTTGTGAAACTCCAGTGAATCCCCATCTCGATGTTTATGACTTAACCGCCATTGCTCATATAGCGAAGCTGCATCATCTGGTGAGTATTGTCGATAACACCTTTATGACCCCGTTGCTGCAGCAACCTATCTCGTTGGGCATTGATATGGTGGTGCATAGCGCCACTAAATACCTTAATGGCCACGGCGATGTGATTGCCGGCATAGTGTGTGGCAGCGAGGAGATGATAACCAAACTCAAAACAGAAATCCTCAAAGACATCGGCGCGATATTATCACCACACGATGCCTGGCTTATCTTACGCGGGCTAAAAACCTTAGATGTCAGACTTGCACGTCATTGTGATAATGCCCAGGTGATTGCCGAATATCTGGATAAACACCCGCAAATTAGCCGAGTTTATTATCCAGGTTTAAGTCATCATAGTGGTCATCATCTTATCGGCTCGCAGATGCGCCGAGCTGGGGGAGTGGTGGCCTTTGAACTTGATAGTCACTTTGATGGTGCTGTTGCATTTGTTAATCGACTTAAGTTATTTACTATTGCGGTCAGTTTGGGGAACCCTGAGTCACTTATTCAGCATCCGGCCTCGATGACCCATTCGCCCTATTCATGTGAGGAGCGACTTGCGGCAGGGATTAGCGATAATCTATTGCGTATATCGGTAGGATTAGAGGCGGTTGAAGATATTCTTGACGATTTACGCCAAGCGTTAGAAGGGGCGTAGTCCATCAGTGGCCAACTCATTATCGAGTAGGCCACTGATGGGTGAATGGATTACGCTTAGATAGTCCAGAACAGGTGAGCAATGATGTACAGTACCAACATACTGATAAAATTGATTATTGCGCCTGCTCGCATCATCTCTGATTGCTTAATGTGACCTGACCCATACACAATCGCATTGGGCGGCGTCGCCACTGGCAGCATAAAGGCACAAGAAGCAGCAATACCAATTAATACCGACAGCATTACAGGTGATAGTCCCAGAGCTTCAGCAATCGCGGCAAATACAGGTACCAATAAAGCAGCACTAGCGGTATTACTGGCAAATTCGGTCAGCATCACCACAAAAAAGATCACCGCAAAGGTGAATAACGCCATGTGAGTGTTACCAAAAATGTCGGTGACCCAGTGCGCCAAAAATACACTTGTACCTGTGGTTTTTAAAATAGCACTTAACGTTAAACCACCACCAAAGAGGATGAGCACGCCCCAATCTGTCGTTTTTTCTATTTTTTTCCACTGCACTAAGCCTAAACCAGCCAGTAATACCACGGCACTTAATGCCACTATGGTATCGAACTGTTTGATGCCGCCTAAAGCGCCAGAAATAGGCTTACTGAATATCCAGCAACATACGGTTGCTAAAAAGACGATGAGGGTGAGTTTACCTTGAAAATTTAATTTTTGGCTGTCGTTTGGGATCTCGCAAACCACATTAAGATTGGGTTTCAAATAAAGATAAAGCGCGATAAGCATACTGGGCAACATCAGCGCCACAGTGATCAGACCGAACTCTAACCAGTCGGCAAAGCTTAAACCCACTTGAGCCGCTGCGATAGCATTAGGCGGACTGCCCACTAAAGTACCTATGCCGCCAATATTGGCCGAGTAGGCAATGCCAAGCAGCATAAAGAGGTAGGTATTGCGATGCTCTTTAATGTCTAGCTGTTGCAAAATGCCCAGAGCTAACGGCAGCATCATTGCCGCTGTAGCAGTATTACTGATCCACATCGATAGTAGGGCGGTGATGCCGAACAACATCATGCAAGCAATACTCAGTTTACCTTTAGAGGCGGTAAGCACTTTCTGAGCAATGCGGCGGTCGATACCTTGATGATTCAAGGCAGCAGCAAGGACAAAGCCACCAAAAAACAGGTAAATAATCGGGTTAGCAAAATTGCTCATTGCCGTTTTGGTTTCAAATACACCTAATACGACCCCTAGAATAGGGATCATTATTGCGGTCACGCTAATATGGATGGCTTCAGTCAGCCATAAAATTGCGGCAAAAACGAGAATAGCGAGTCCGATATTAATGCTCTGCTCAAAAGGCAAAAAGTGATACATCAATATGAATAAACAGATATCGGCAAACAATATAAGCATATTTTTAGATTGTGCCGGCTTTTCTGGAAGCAGTGGCTGAGCCTGCGTGGTTTCGTGAGACATTAAAGGGTCCATATTCTTGTTGTTAGTACTTGTTGTTAGGCGCACAACATTATCCCAGCGTGAGATCGGCACAAAGCTTTTTATTTGTAGTTAAATTACTTTGTACTTCAGCTGTATATGTGCAGTAGCGCAATAAAATGCGGCCTAATGTTACCTGAATCACGCTTTAAAGTAAGGGGTGGATCACATTTTTTTTCATAGTGAATCGCTTGCAACAGATTTCATCCAGTTATGAAATAAACTGAAAGTTATTTTGTGTGATCGCCGTCACTGCGTGCTTAAGCTGTCATTGGTGCCTGTCACGTATTTGCGCAAGGTATGAGTTTGTTCTATGTTTTTAACGTGACCAAGGAAAAGGAATGCTGGTCATCCCCTAATGGATACTCAAGGAGTTGGTTATGAAAGCAACATTATTGGGCTGTTTAATCGCGGCCACATTGGCACTCAGTTCGGCTTATGGCGCCGAAAAGGTGGAGCCAGTCCCTGTGAATGCACCAGTTCAGGCGCAAGCTGTTAATATCAATACCGCCACTGTAGAGCAGTTAAGTCAATTAAAAGGAATTGGCGAAAATAAGGCGATGGCGATTATTGAATATCGTAATACTCACGGTAAATTTACAGATATCAATCAATTATCTGAAGTTAAAGGCATAGGCCCCAAACTACTGGAGGACAATCGCGCCAATATTAAATTGTAAATGATTGACACTTGTTTTATTAAAAAATACCCGCGCTTGTGGGTATTTGTTTATAGATTCACCACTCAGGCATAAAGAATGCCTCATATGCAGATATTCCCTTGATCGCATGTCCTGCATGATAGATAATGCCCCCGTCTTAGAGATAACACGCTTTAAGAATCTATGGTGACCCTAGGGTCCCCCCGCAATGATAACTTGTGAACTCGGCCAGGCCCGGAAGGGAGCAACCGCAGCAGGCGACTCATGTGCCGGGGTGTGGCTCTAGGGAAACCTCCAAATTAAAGTCTAATCAAAGGCTTATCTCAGAAAGGCCGCAAGTGGTACACTTGGTGGTACACTCGATGAGAAATCGGTTAGCAAAAAACTCCCCCTATTTGTTTCAATCTCGTCATGGCATTTGGTATGCGCGTATAGTCGTACCTGAAGCTCAGCAAAGCTCTCTTGGTAAGCGTGAAATTAGAAAGTCGTTAGCGACGAGAGACCGTCTTGAAGCTATTCGTAAGTCTTGGCAAGTGTTGAGTAACCTGAACTCGGGATAAGAAATTGAACTAATAGCCCTCTTTGTGATCAGATCTCTCGACCAAGATTAATCAATCACGCAGAGGGCATATGAATAATTTAGTGGATGTATTTTGTGATGTCGATGATTTTTGTAATGCTTTTATTCCTCAATGGGAACAACAGTGTCTAACTGATGGAACCCGCAAGCGTAAGCGCGCTGGCAGAATGACGATGAGTGAAATTATGACAATTATCATTGCCTTCCATATGTCTAATCATCGTGACTTCAAGAATTTTTACACAGGATATCTGGCTCGTTTCTACAAATCTGATTTTCCAAACTTACTCAGCTACACTCGATTTCTTGAAGTCATGCCGAGTACAGTCATTCCAATGTGCAGTTATTTTTCCTCTTTAAAAAGCGCCCCAACAGGCATCGAATTCGTTGACTCAACGAGCATTAAGGTTTGTCATAATTTACGAATTCCAAGGCATAAAACGCTAGCAGGTCTCGCCAGCCGAGGAAAAGGCACGATGGGCTGGTTCTATGGTTTTAAACTTCATCTTATTGTGAACCATCGAGGCGGCATCGTTGCAGCCAAAATAACACCTGCGAATGTGCATGACACGAAACCCGTAAAAGGTATGGTCGTTGAATCAATGGATAAACTCTATGCTGATAAGGGGTATATCGGCAAAGCGTTAGCAGGCGACCTATTAGAACGTGGGGTAACTATCGTTAATAACGTGCGTAAAAACATGAAAGCAAAGGCTTTATCATTATGGGATAGAGCCATGCTTTCTAGACGATTTATTATCGAAACAATCAATGACCAGCTAAAAAACATCTCACAAATAGAGCATACGCGGCACCGCAGCGTACATGGTTTCATGCTTAATGTGATAGGAGGTTTAGTGGCTTATCAACTCAAAGAGAATAAGCCACAACTCAATATTACATCAGCAGAATTCAACGTGATTTCAGTGTTACGTTAAACCGATCTGAGGTTGAGTAAATTACGAAGTGTTGTCGAAGGGGTATCTCAAGACAGCGCCCAGAAGGGCCAAGAGCAAAGACCAGTTAAGCTTCCAGCGCCCACTATTACCCGTCAAAGCAATAATTCTCATAATCAACACCCTAAGCTCCCTAGGCTCAGTCAGGTTGTTGAAGAGTTTTGCCAAGAGAAGCTTAAGCAAGGCGCTTGGTCGCCACATAGTGAGCAGGTCAATCGACAGACGTTTAAGGATATGATCAGTCTTTTAGGTAACTTACGCTTAGATGAGTTCACCTTGGCTAAGGCATTGGAATATAAACGACACTTCTCATCTAAAGCAGACCTTGCGGTATCTACCGTTAATAAGCGATTGACGCGAGTCTCAGCGTTGTTGCAATGGGCGACTATTCATTACGGTACTAATAACCCTATGGCAGGTTTAAGTATTAAGGTGTCGGCTAAGGTTAAGGCGTCTAAATCTTAAAATCCTGTTTAACATGTACCTTTTCTACTGAGTTTTCAGCTTTAATCGGTTGGTTTAACGAGTTGTAGGTGGAGTAGGTGATGTATGCGAACCCCACAATTAATGTACCAATCACTACGCGTCTTACGAAGGTTAGGTTGTTGCTTGCTTTAATGACGAGGTCAGTTAGGTCATCTTGGATTTTGATGGCTTGCTTTCTGACCTCAGCCTGCTCAGCTAAACTATCATACCTTTGGAATTCAGCTTTAATTCGTTTCCCAATGTGCTCAAAAGTCTTACTGTGTACATCAAGAGATTTTACAATCATTATGGTGGTGATGAGTAAACCAATAGCCACAGCAAGTGCGTCACTTATAGCGTCTATTTTCATTACCGCACCTATCACTGCCAATGAGGCTGGAATGGTTAAAGCTCTCGCTTGACCGCTGGATACTATCTCATTGATTTTTGATGTGTACTCGAGGTCTTGTTTGCTTATTTCATGAAGCACCTTGTTTACACTGAAGCGCTGAATAAACATTTCATGATGCTCATCATACTTCTTTTGAAATTGAACTAATGAGTTGAGCATATAGTTAAAAATAGTTGAGGAAGACTCACATTTATTGATGAACTCACCAAAAGAGGATCGCATTACTGATTTACGCTCATCAGCCTGTTTATCGTCTATAGCCAGCGTTTCTTCAAGTTTGGATATGGAGACAATTGATTCACTTAACTGAGTCAATTCTAATAGCTTTGTCCACGTTGTTTCGGGTTTGAAGTCGTAACGGTGTGAAGGGTTTTCCTGTTCTGACTCTATTAAAAACAAGAGTCTCTCTGAGCCTTTAGCTGGCCCTTTAGGTGGTTCGCAGTGGTCACATAACGTTGAGAGAATGCGGCGAGTGCCACATAGAATCTGAAGCCTTTTTATATTATCTTCATCAAGATTTTCGGTCTGTTGTAAGTCTGAAATAATCAGAAAAGTTTCTGGTATAGAAAGCGTATCATTAACTTTCTTGAAGAGGCCTTCCCAACTAATAAATATTGGGCACTTGTCACTCCACTGAGGGGCTGTCAATTGAACGTATAAACGGGTGCCACGAATACTTCGTCTGGGATCAAAGTTGAAACCGAGAGAAGTTAAGCCTTCTTTTAAAAAGGGAGTATTTTGACTCGTTACCCCATCAAAAATCAGTAAAGCATCCGTCGATTCGTCAAGTAATGTTAACGCTTTGAGTGATTCAAATAAATCAGGTCTTACAGTCATCTCAGTCATCTTTATTCATGAGTTTTAGCAATGAAGCTCTTGTTGCCTCATCGGAGATTTGAAGTATAAGTTTGTGGTTCTCTGAATCGTACTGCACTACTTCACCTGTTCCCGATCTGCCAACACTTTTTTTGAAGACCTTTGCAACAAAGCTTTCATCACTTGCTTCAATATTAATCCACTTTTCCGCTTCTACCGAGTTTGCAGTAGGCTCAATATGATGATTAATCTCAAAACCATTCGAGTTAACGAAAGTTTGAAAGGTGCCGCGTAAAGGTGAGTCTATTTCAAGCGCGCTTTCTATGGTCTCAAATAGCAGTGTGGCCGGAACCGGTTTTTTATCTTTTGCTGCCTTCACTAGGATAACATCAAGAGCATCGCAAGCCTTGTCATAAAAAGATTCAGGTAAACTATGTTTTAGTTGAAATTGACTAAGAGCATCAAAAAGTTGATTTATAGAATGAGCATTTTCAGCCCTAATGATGCAACCAAACGCTTCTCTAAAAAACAACCCTTTAGAAGCGCCTTTGATGAACTTGAGGTAGGTCTCCTCTTTTGGAATCTCAGGGTAAGTTGAATCAAAAAGAGTGAGGTCAAATAGAGCGGCTTGCCGCATCGCCTCTAGGTTTATATGCTCTGAGTCCGTTGGTACAAGGTTTTCATCAAAATTGAATCCATCTTTCTTGTCTACCATTATGGCCATTAGTCGACCAATTTCATCTTCTTCATGCCCTTTGTAGTGCATAAATACGATGTTGCCCCCAGCAACCTTGTAAGCTCCCGCCTCTTTGGCCGCATTGACTAAGGAGTCCATAAGAAGCTTAACAAGTTCTTTAAATGGTAAAGCTCCATTAACGTAGGATGTTAGTCTGGCTGGAGTGGATAATGGTGATAAGTCTTCATCGTAATAGCTGTGATACTTGTTCCTGCGCTTAAATTTATTCTCTACCTCTACAATCAGCCTGTAGCAGATGTCATCATTCTGAGGCCACTCATTGCCTATTTTTGATGAAAGGCTTGAGCTGCCGGTTTGGGTGATAAATTCTGCAGTGATAGCTGCAATTGATATAAATTTAGGGCGTTCAGTGGGCGCTAAAGCTTCACATTCTGGGCAGTTATCAAGTGATTTATCGAAGGTTTCACCGCATTCAGTGCAATCAAGCATATTTATTGTCCACATTTAGCTACACAGAGAGGAAGAGGCGGTGTTGTAGGAGTGTGTCCATACACCTATTTTGAATATCTTCCATGATTTTATAATTATATTATATGGTTAATCACTTGCAGTCTAATATTTGTGGCGAATAGTTGACTGATCCCCTGCACTACATTATCGACTTAATCCACCTTGGGTCATTTCTGAACTAGTTAATGGATGCTTCCTTGCATCACCCGCAATGATAACTTGTGAACTCGGCCAGGCCCGGAAGGGAGCAACCGCAGCAGGCGACTCATGTGCCGGGGTGTGGCTCTAGGGAAACCTCCAAATTAAAGTCTAATCAAAGGCTTATCTCAGAAAGGCCGCAAGTGGTACACTTGGTGGTACACTCGATGAGAAATCGGTTAGCAAAAAAACTCTCCCTATTTGTTTAAATTTCCCTATCTTGTTTTAAATTCACCGTTTTATCTTTGTTTAATGCCGTGCCGTTATAAATGCTGAAATACCCATCTGTGTGACTTTTGATGTCTGGGCTATGCCTGGGGTATGTCTAGAAAGTAGCGAGCGCGTGAATACCAAGGCGCCCCCCCCCTTTAATTGAAATCCTTGGTTAGACTTACTGGTTCTCTTGTTGGGGGAGCTTGGTTTTTAAAAATGCACGAGATTTTTCTAAGGCGGATTGGATCTCAGCTTTCATCTGCTTGAGTTCGTCATAATCTTCAAAAAAATAGGTATCGACGAGATGACGAATATAGCGTACCGGTAGCTGATTGAGTGTTACGCAGCATAAATCGGCGAGATAGTCTTCAGGTAACTCATCCATCAGCCCTTCATCAGACAGCATCTCGAGTAACAGTACTTCATAATAATTTCGAATTTCTAGTTGCATGCATCTATCTCCACGATGAGGGGCTTGGCTTATATCGTTTGTCTAGTTTGCAATCATATTGGCTTAGCCGCAATAACTATTTAGCGTTGCGTGATAGTCAGGTACGTGATGCAAAGTAAGGTAATACTGACAATGTTATTAAGTGTAAACGCGAGAAAGGTGTGAGGCGGTATATTGTTCGAGGCGAAATTGGGGGCGATTTCGATATGGGGAGCGTCACGCCAACATCTTGCCAGCGTGACTCAGCCTGTGGTATTTACAACCTTATTACAACTGTTTGATAGCCCAGCTCATAAACTCTTTGCGAGTTTTTTCATCGGCGTGTAACCACCAGTATTGCAGCATTTGCTGAGCATGTTCAGCTTCACTCTTGTTGGTGGGCGTTGCTGTTGCGGGTAATGTCGCGGCTTCTATTGCACTTATAGGCTTTGCGGGTACGGAACTGGCTGCCATAGCACTGCCTGTTGCAACGGCTGCAGCAACTTCAACATCTTGACCGCTGTCATCGCCCAATAGTCGACCTACAAACGAAGCCTCAGTAATATCGGTTTGTGCTACTTGGTAGCTGACTTTACCACCATCGGCACGCGTGATAATGACCTCGGGTGATTTAGCAAACTCTTTCGGACGTTTAATCACTTTGCCTTCGGCGGGTTGTAATTGGTACTGATAATCGCCGTCGACATTAAGGGTAACAATAAAGGGGGATGATTTGATAAAACTTTCGCTGTCACTGAAATCATCTTGCACCATATCGTGATAACGGATAGCAATCTTGTGAGTGCCGTTATCTAGGCTTAAATCGGCCTTATGGTTAAACAAGCTACTTTCTACTTTTTGACCATTAAGGGCTAAGTATTCAAATGCCATGGGAATGGTGAGATTGGCAGCCATTGCCGATGAGGCACCAAGCAAAGCGATTAAAGCGGTGATTGGCATTACTGATTTCATTGTTACTCCTTAACGATTATGACTTCTATACGGGCGTTCAAACGCCTGAATGCGATCTTCTATATAACTAATAGCTTGCCGACACTTGCCTAAGCGACGGTGGACTAAAAGTATCTCATTTTGCAGTGCAATTTTGTCAGCACTATGACAGTTTTCAAGTTTTGATTGTAAATCTGCAATTTTTTGCTCAAATGTTTGAACCCAGTTCAAATGTTTGTTTAATTCCTCGTACAGCTGGTGGCTATTATGCATCACGCCAGAAGCAATCCAACTAAAACCACTATCTGCATGGGATTGTTGTCGTCGTTGCTTGGCATTAGCCATACGTGATGTTTTTTGTTGTTCAGCCGATTTTACATCTAATGTGGTGGTGTTCAGCGCACGGCGCAGTGCGGTAAATCTATCTTGTATGCCTTCACAACTGAGCGCTATGGTCGATGTCGAGATATTCCCCTTGAGTAGTTTTTCGAGCTGCGCAATTTTATTGCTGATTTGACTGATACAAGGGGCAAGCTGGGCACCAGATTGATTAAATAAGCCATGATTAAAACGCTCGGTATCGTGCAGTAGCTTACGTTGTCCTTTTGCCAGTTGACTGTCATGTTGCAGCACTTCTTGCTCTAATTGCTTAAGTTGGACTCGTAAACGATGAATTAGTTCTGAGGTGTTCATGCCCATGCGCTCCACGCCAAATTGATGGCAATCAAAATAACCACGGTGATAAATAGCGGACGGATAAATGGTACGCCAAATTTGATTGCGGTGCGAGCGCCAACAAACGAGCCTAACATCATGCATAAGCCCATGGACAAACCGATAACAATATTGACTTGTCCCAAGGCTAAAAAGACCATTAAAGAGGTTAAGTTACTGATAAAAGTCATGGCGCGTGCTAATCCACAACTGTTGAGTACTGGTAATTGGTATTGCGAAATACTGCTGATTGTCCAAAACGCTCCAACAGCAGGCCCTGCAAAACCATCATAAAATCCCAGCGGTATCCCTTGGCGCCATTGCTTAAAGGCCGATGGTGCGCGAGTTGGAGGTAAGTGGGTGTTAGCTCCCATTACGCTGGGTTTTAGCAAGGTGTAGATGGCAATGATGATGATAATGAGTGGCAGTAATTTTTCGAGCCATTGATTATCAATTAAATACACCACGAAAGTGCCGATAACAGCGCCAATAAAGGTGGCTATTGCGGCATGGTACCAAAAGCGTGGCTCAAAAAAATGTTTGCGGTAATAGGTAAATGCCGCCATGGATGAGCCAAAGCTTGCGGCCAATTTATTGGTACCGAGCGCCGCGTGTGGCGGTATGCCTATGGTTAATAACGCAGGGATCGACAGTAAGCCACCGCCGCCCGCGACAGCGTCAATAAAGCCGGCAATAAAACCTGTGGCGGCTAAAATAACCCAAACGCTGGGGTCTAAAAGTAACTCCAATGTGGTTCCTACTCTATCACTTGGCGGAATGGAGGTAAGGCATCAAGCAGTGACTTACCGTAGCGTTTAGTCACTAAGCGCCGATCTAAGATAGTGATACGGCCATAATCCTCTTCCTTACGCAGTAATCTACCACAACTTTGGATCAATTTACGTGATGCGTCGGGTATGGTCAGTTGTAAGAACGGATTACCGCCCTTTATCTTGATATATTCTGCATGGGCTTGCTCAACGGGGGAGGTTGGCACTGCAAAGGGTAATTTGGTAATAATTAAATTGGTAAGATAATCCCCTGGCAGATCAAGCCCTTCTGAGAAGCTGCCCGTGCCGAAGATAATACTCACTTCGCCAGCGTCACAGCGCTGTTTATGTTGTGTCAGCAGTTGTTGACGCGAGTCTTCCCCCTGGATCAATAATGGGCTGTCAATTTTGGGCCGAACAATATCAGCCACTTTTTCCATCTGCCAGTAGGAAGCAAACAGCACTAAGGTGGCGGTTTCACCTTCGATAAGGGTCAATATCTGCTCGGCAAGCTCATCGGTATAACGGTCGTCCGTTGGTTCGGTGCGCATCTTAGGCAGGTATAAGGTCGCATTTTGCTCAAAATCAAATGGGCTATCCATGGCCAGATAACGACTACCATCGTTTATCGACAGGCCCACTTGATGGGTAAAATGATTAAAATTGTTCAGTGCGCGTAAAGTGGCGCTGCACAGAACGACGCCAGCGGCTTTTTCCCACAATAAGAATTCGAGCATGAAGCCCACTTCAATCGGTGAGACGTTACACAGGTAGTCGTGTTGTTTTCCCGGAAGTTGCTCTATCCATCTGGCCATAGGCGCCCCTTTGGGGCTGTCGGTCTTGGCCATCATCTTCCACAATTTTTGCAGGTTTTCTAAGCGCTGTAGCATAAACCCGGTTTCGCTCAGCAGTTGCTCGGCCTGATGCTTGGGCAGTTCACCATCTTTTATGGCTTCGTTGAGCAGGGTTAGCATTTTATTAAATTGCTTGAGGGCGTTATTAGAGGCGCTCGCTAAGTTTTCCGCTTGAATAACCAAAGCTTGCGGCAATTTGCCATGCTCAAAACGGATGCGGTTTTCAGGGTTATCAAATGCCGCGCCTTGGCCATCGCAATACTGCGCCACGGCGTTGAGCAAACCGGTTAATTCGTTAATGTGGTCTAACATCGCCTGAGCTGGGGCAATAATATGGTTACTCTTAAGCTGATTTTGCAGCTTAGCACTGGTTTTGCCGATCTTTTCTAACCAATCGACAGCGCCTCTCAGGGTCGCTTGCGCGCTGGAAAAGTCTCTGGCGACGATAGGGAGGTGATGTGCTTCATCTATCACATAATAGAGATCTTCAGGATCGGGCAAAATCACCCCGCCGCCTAGCTCGAGGTCGGCAAAAAGGAGGCTGTGGTTAGCGATTAACACATCCCAGTTATCAATATCTTCACGGGCCTTATGAAACGGGCAGTGGCGATGACTGGCCAGTTGCCGATGACAGCTGTGCTTGTCGCAGGCAATTTGGCTCCAAAGGTGATCGGGCAGTTGTTGCGTCAGGGTATCGCGCTCACCATTCCAACGGCCTTCATGGAAATCTTTTAATAAGCTTTGTAATAAGGCTATCTGGCTGTTATCGGGTTTAGTTTGCCACATGGCCATCTGCGTGCCGTCATCGCTGCCAATCAGCATTTCGAGTTTGGCTAAGCAGACGTAGCGTTGACGTCCCTTGACCAGGCCAAAGGTAAAGTCGAGTCCAGATTGCTGTAAAAAGAAGGGCAAATCTTTATTGAGTAACTGCTCTTGCAGCGCCACCGTTGCAGTGGCAATACAGACTTTTTTCTTGTTCGCTAAGGCCAGTGGAATGGTACCTAGAATATAAGCCAACGACTTACCAATCCCTGTGCCGGCTTCGACGACAATGATGCGCCTATGTTTGTCATATTCACCTGCTAATGTTTTTGAGATCTCTGCCACAATGTAGTTTTGCTCACGCCGGGAGCGAAAGTTGGGCAAGGCGGCCGCAATATCTTTATAGATGGTGCGGATCTGAGTTTTGACATTGGCAGATAACATGAAGGCACATAGCAGAGAAATACAGCTGTACATAATAACAGTAAAACAGTATCAGCGGAATATGATTAAGCTCTTAATCAGTCGATATAAGCATAAGCGGTTATCTGTTTGTGCTTCAGGGTTTTGACGTTTTGCTTGCTGTGCGCTTGGTAGCACAAATGAGATTTTAGTGAGCAAGCTCATACTGCACCCTGTAAATCATTTGCTTGAGTGGCGAAATTGATACCATAGTTTCTGTTCTTACATTGTTAACATTTGTAAGACTAACAACTGTGATCGGCAGCGACCTCTTTTACGTATTGGGTTTGTCAGTCATAATGCACTGCAAGGCAAACAAGCCAACATCAGCTCGGGAATAAGTCACCTTAATATGGTCAGTAAACATACTAACGCAGAACGTGAAGTCGAATTTGATCTCGATGCTAATCTCATCTCCACCACAGATCCCTCCAGTATTGTCACCTATGCGAATGCCGGTTTTTGTGATGTTGCCGGTTATCAAGTAGATGAATTAATTGGTAAACCACATAATATTGTGCGTCATGCCGATATGCCTAAGTCGGCTTTTAAGCAGTTGTGGCAAACGGTACAATCTGGCCGCAGCTGGATGGGTCTTGTGAAGAACGCGCGCAAAGAGGGCGGCTTTTATTGGGTCTCTGCGTTTATTACCCCCATCACTGATGCTAAGGGCAAGATTATTGAATACCAGTCTGTGCGTACAAAACCTAACCGAGAGTGGGTTAAGCGTGCAGAGTCTCTTTATAGTGAAATGAGCCAAAAAGAAACGCCGTCTAAGTTATCAAGGCCACGTTTTAGTTATCGTTGGGCGCGTTATACTGCTGTGTTAATTGCACTTGCCAGCACCATAGCTATGATGAGCGGGGCATCGGTGCACTTAGGTGGGACAGTGTCGATACTGGCGATGGCCGGGCTTTTACTCAATGAATTTTTTCATCAACGACGTTTAAGGCAGGTGATAACGCTTGCGACGCAAGCATACGATAATCCGTTGATGGAGCTTGTCTATACCGGGCGCTATGATGAATATTCTATGATTGAGCTGGCGCTGCAAAAGCGTAAAGCTGAGGTACGTGCGATTGTTGCCAGAGCCAGTGAAACGGCTGAGGGGATCCACGTTAATGCCGAGCAGGAGTTAGTCAATCAAGAAGAGATCAAGCAAAATTTAGATAAACAAGGCGCGGGAACTGACTCGGTAGCCACCGCGGTAACTGAAATGTCCAGCTCAATTCGTGACGTGGCTGATAATGCGATGGCCGCATCACAATTGGTGGAGCAAGTGAATCAGCTTGCTGATGACGGTCTCGATAATGTGCAAACCACGATAGATTCGGTGGCTGAACTGCACTCAGAATTACAGCGTGCTAATGCAATTATTAACGATCTGTCGGTGAGCAGCCAAGAGATTGAAAAGATCCTCGAAGTGATTGGTACCATAGCCGATCAGACTAACCTGCTGGCGCTTAATGCAGCGATAGAAGCGGCTCGAGCGGGTGAAAGTGGCCGCGGATTTGCGGTAGTGGCCGATGAGGTTAGAGCGTTAGCCTCAAAAACCCAAGCTTCCACCGAAGAAATTCGCAGCATGATAACCCACCTGCAACATACCGCAGGCCAAGCGGTGACGGCGACACAACAAGGCAGTCATTTATCAGATGTGTGCCGAGATAATGCCGTACGTACCGGTGATGTGCTTAAACATGCCAATAGTATGCTGAGCGAAGTGGCCAGTGCTAGCCAACAAATTGCCGCCGCGGTGCATCAGCAAGCGAGTGTAACTGAAGACATTAATGCCAACATCATCTCCATTCAGCAGTTGTCATTAGCCAATATTGAGCGCAGCGATCACTCGGTGAGCCGTGGTTCTGAGTTGGTGAGTCAGTTAGGCGATTTACAACGTTTGATGCAGCAATTTCAAAAGCGATAACGCGATTGCTTAAGCACAATCACTTATCCTCATCATCGTCACTTCTCTTTATTTAAGTCTCTTAAATTGCAGGCCTTGTGGATTGAGGCCTGTGAGTTAAAGTCGAAATGAGTGCGACCATACGCTGATACCGCGGCGCTTTTATGTCTATAGCGACTGGCAATAAAGCAACCAAACAACCAAGCCATAAAATAACCAAGTAACGTGTATCTGTTATCGGTATGCTTCTACTTAAAGCGCTCAATGCAGCACGGCTAATGCCAGCTGGTTAATTCCATGAGACTGCGCCCAATGGCTAATGGCTAATGCCTAGGTTTTAGGCTGCAACTGGCTTGGCATCGACTAAATAGCATCAGTAAAAGGCACAAAAAAACGCCGTCATGTTAATCATAACGGCGTTGACTAAGGGTCAATCGAGCGACGTGCTTACACCTTATAAATCTTAGCGGGTAAGGCTTGGCGAACCGCGGCGCCAACCACCCAGTCGAGCATCACACCTTGGCCTTTGCGAGTAGGGTCGATAAGGCCGATGTCGTTAATATTGACCCCATCGCTGGATTTCATTTTAACGGGCTGTTGTTTGTCACCAATCCAATGAGCCCGCTCACCTAGCTCGGTATGGCCAAACCCATGCTCAAAACCTAAAGTCCCGGGCATTATCCCCTCAACAACCATTGCTAAGGCTTGGGTTTTAGCGCTTGGGGTTTCAATCATAAAGTGATCGCCGGTGCTTATCCCCGCATTGTTAGCGTCAACGGGGTGAATATACACAGGGTTAATGCCTTTAATAGAGGCGAGGCGTGGTGATAAATTAGACACCGAGCTGTGGATGTTTGACTTAAAGTTGGTCAAGCTAAACGGCCACTGTGTTTTAGGGTATTGTTGCTCAAATGGCGTGCCGTCAGCCAAGCGCTGCGGTGACCAAGTAGGACAACCTAGATAGCGCTCGCCGGTCATGGTATTGATTGACGTACCGACGGTTTCATTCCAAATGGCCAGTGGCTTGGCCCAGCGATGCTTCATTCTATCTTGCTGGTAAGCTTGGCTGGCGTCTTCAAAACGACCGCCACGGGCAAAGATGTAGCCCACTTTTCGCATCTCTTCACCTGTTAAGGTACGGGTCATCGCCGGCATTAGGCGCTCAAGCCCTGACCAAGCAATGTCTTCTGCTTCGACGCTCGGAACGCCGCCTTTAACATAGGCAAGGTTTGCCGCCGCCCGCAGGTAGAAATCTTCAGCGTTGTGGATCCCATGCCAGTTGCCTTGGTTGTCAGGTATCGCATTGTCGCCAAAACCGCCTAGTTCCATCCGTTTAGCCACATCGATAACGAAGTTTTCAAGGTTAATCGCTCGGCCATCGGCAGTTTTGTCGGTGCGCGGTTCAACAATGGGCCAGCGTGCGGTGACCGCTTTGGTCGGCACGCCGTGCCAAGGGGTAGACATGCCCCAGCTTTCATAGGTGACAGTGTCGGGCACAATATAATCAGACAGTGCAGTAGTCTCATTGATAAAGGCATCAATAGAGATAATCAGGCCTAATTGCTGTGGATCTTTCAGCTTATCGCCCAGCAGGGTATTTAGCCCGGGTACCCCATAAAGCGGGTTGGCCATGTGGTTAATCCAGGCTTTGGCTTTATAAGGGTAACCGTCGATAGCCGCCGATAAGTGCTCTGTAAGCAGTGGGGCTGATATCGGGTACCAAGGCGCGCGAGTAGGGTAAGGTGACTCTCCTGCGGCGACGCGGCGTTTATATTCGCTGGTTTTTTGGTAGGGGAATTTGCTGCGAGATAAGAAAATCCCTTTTGGCTTAGTTTTACCATTAAATTGGGTGAAATCGTAACGTGGGCCTGCGGCCGATGTGGGGTAACCACCGGCTTTAGCCATGGCGCCACCTTTCATATTGATGTTACCAATCAGCGCGTTAAGCATTAAAATAGTAAAAGAGTTATAAAAGCCATTGGTGTGCATATTGCCGCCATGCGTATCCACTACCGCTTTGGTGCCGTGGCTGGTGAACTCGCGCGCTAAGGCTTCGATTTGTGCTACAGCTATGCCACACTGCTGGCTATAAAACGCCAAGTCATGCTTAAAGGCTTCCTCTTTTAAGCGTTGCAATGATGATTTTACGCGGATATTTTTGCCATGGCTAATGACTTGCCTATCGACAAACAGCTGCGCCGCATCGTCTTGGGTATTAACGTTGAGTTGCTCTGATCTTGCATTAACAACCACAAAAGGGTCGCTGTCAGATAACGGCTCACCGCTGTAGCTCAGGCCAATATCGGAGGCGCGCAGGAAGCGGCCATTATCGGCATGACTCTCGTCACTTATCACCAAGTGTGTCGCATTACACCAATGTGCAGTATCGGCTTTTACCATAGCTGCGGCGCTAGGCTGGGCCAAAAAGGATTGGTTATAAGCGTGATTAGCGATGATCCACTGGATCATGCCCAGCACTAAAGCGGAGTCAGTTCCAGGGTTGATGGGCAGCCAATTGTTGTTATCACCCGCGGCTAAGCTCGATGAACCTGCTGGTAAACTCGGGGCGATGATGGTGTATTTGAGCCGACCGCTAGTGCGTCCTTCGGCCAATTGCCTTGCTTGGCGTTTAAAGGGGTTGCCCGCTTGCGCCGGTGACATACCAATAAATAGCACGTATTCGGCGTGGTCTAAATCGGGTTTGAGATGAGCGAATTTATTCAAATCATTCATCATGGCGCCCGAGCCTGCACGAAACGCATAGCCACAATAGGAACCATGGTGACCAAAGTTACGCGTGCCGTAACTGTTGAAGGCAAAGCGTTTTAAAATATCATCACGGCCTTCGTTTCCCGCATTGGTGACTAATAGCTGGTTGGCTTTGGGGCCATATTCGGGGTTTTGGGGATCCAGCGGGGTGTGAATGTCGCGTATTTCACGCAGCCCAGTTACTTGGCCTTCACCAAACAGATCGCCGCCTTCTACCACTTCGCTGAGCAACTGCTCATAGCTAATGGGTTGCCACTTGCCTTCGCCGCGTTTACCCACACGTTTAAGCGGTTGGGTGATACGATAAGGGCTGTTGCGTATCTCTAACATGCCATTGCCGCGGGCGCAGGCGGTGGAGCGTCCCGCGAGCCCAGCTTCGCCCATTAATGAGCGATAAGCCTCTTTCACAGGGGTCGCGTAAGGGATCTGCTCATGATGCGATAGTGGGTGGTATGGGTTGCCAGCAATGCGCAAAATATCATCGGTACGGTTATCGATACGTACCCGTAGGCCACATAAAGACCAACACCCAAAACACATAGACGGGGCGACTCTTTGATCTGGATTAGGCATTAGTTTGCCATTCGCATTGAGATGATACTCTGGTGCTAACGAGTTGCCGTGGTGGATGTGCTGAGTCTTTTTACCCGCAGTGCCCTCTAAGGTTCCTTTGACTGCATGATGAATGGTGTCACTGTAACCGGCTGAAAATGCACCTAATCCACCAACAGCAAACCCTGATTTTAGTAGCAGACGACGTTTATTATCCATTTTAAAATCCTTAAATATGTTGGTTATTGCTGCAGAGCTTGAGATTGGCGAACCGCAGTGGCTTTAGCGTTGATAAGCTCTGAGGCGACAAGTGCCAGCGCCAGCCATAGGCCGAATATGCCAATGATCCCAAGCCAGCCAGCGCTACCTGCGGGTAATTGATAGGCAAAATCTCCCACATCGAAGCGAGCAATGGTTTGTACTTCCAAAATGGTTACCCAGCGTATGATCCACGCACACAGTAGGCTGCTAACTAACATGGCAATGACCCCGAATGTGCGCGTGGCAAGGGCGCCGAACAGCAGCGCTAAACCAATACACACTAATAAGGACGCGGCCATCAGCGTAAGGTTGATGAGCCAAACGGGATCGGCGAACAGTGAAAAGTGGGGATTGTTTGAGGCCCAAATCGGCACTAACACTAATGCCAAGGTCGCACCAATAACGCTAGTGCGTTGGATGATGTTGCGATCGGCGCAGCTTAACGCCGGTTTTGTCGCGTTAGGCAGCAGTGTCCATGTGAGCAGAGTAAAGCCGATGGCGCCAACAAATGCGCTGGTAAACCACAGTAGCGCTGAAGCGGGTTGATGCCATAAAGGGCGACTGGCGATGACTGAAATTTCGGCGCCGGTATAGATTGCAATGCTCAGCCCCGATAGCGCGGTAAGGCTGGCGGCCATCAGTAACTGCTTGGGAGTACTTTGCCATTGCCCCAAGGTTAACAGCGCTACCTTGCGCAGCAAAGGGGACTCGCTAAACTGCCACGCGGCAATATCGCGGCGCAAATAAAGCCAGGCGGTCAGCACGCTTAGCCCAGAAAATAGTGGTAAGAAAAACGAGCCTAACGACATCCAAGACCAAGGCGTGACATGAAAATAGAAATGCCAAGCACGGCCTGGTTGATGTAGATCACCCGTGAGCGCCAGCGGGCCAACAATGGCGCCAATGGCCATGGTGAGCGCGAGTGCAGCACGAAAATGGTGGGTGGTTTGACGGCTAAAAACCAAGGCGACTAGAAACAAGATTGCCGCGGCGTAAGAGGCGCCAATATAGAAAAAGTATTGCACTGCCCAGGGAAGCCAGGCCACTTCTTGTGCTGGAATCAAGATTTCGGTGATGTTCATGATTATTCTCCCACAGGTTCGTAGAGGGCGGCTTGTCCGTCGACATGGCTGACGAAGCGCTCATCCATGCCGATGTAAAACACGTGTGGATGGGTATTATGTTCAGGTTTTAATACCTTGATATCGTCTTTATTTGCGGTCAGTAATTGGCTGATCACACTATTAGGGTCGTTGATATCGCCAATCACACGAGCACCGCCCACACAGGTTTCGACGCAGGCAGGGAGTAAGCCTTGTTCTAATCGATGGGCGCAGAAGGTGCATTTATCGGCGGTTAGGGTGTCATGATTAATAAAGCGGGCATCATAGGGACAGGCCTGGACGCAATAGGCACAGGCAACGCAGCGCTCGTTATCGACCATGACGATGCCATCTTCACGTTGAAAGGTGGCTTGCACTGGGCAGACCTTGACACAAGGCGGGTTATCGCAATGGTTACATAAACGCGGTAACATAAATGCCTTCACCTGCTGGGGTTGTTCTTTACCGTCTAGCTTGACTTCGTACTGTTTAACAGTGGTTCTGAATTGGCCAATTGGTGCCTGATTTTCTATGCTGCAGCCGACGGTGCACGCTTGGCACCCGACGCATTGACGCAGATCGATAGCCATGGCATAGCGTTTACCTATGTGACCTTTACGATCGGCTTGTTGGTTGTTGCGAATAACCGTACTGGCAACCGCAGTATTGACTCCTGCTACGGGAATGAGCGCCGCACCGGCAGTAATACCCGCCATGCGATTAAGAAAATGTCGTTTATCAGTATCCATATAACGCCTACTTGGGTGGGTGATAAAATGTACTGCGGCCATTGTTCGTTATTCACATCAGTGGCGGTATTGTGGATTTCCACATACCCAGATCAATATTGATCTAGAACAAGTTATATGACCGCTATAGGGTGATATATCTCTAATAATTAAGAAGATATGATACGTAAACAGGAGAGTAAGGCCTTGAGTCTATGCTTGATATCCCCATGTCAAAGAGCGCTATTTAATAATGCGTTATGGCCAAGCACCGCATGGCTAAAAACAGCATGGCGCGGCTGCTTATTGTACAGGGGGCTATGGCTCAGTGCGTGCGCTGTTATTTGCTCTGCTATTAATCCTGCACTAGCAGGAATGCCAACCGATAGCGTAAGCAGCCAAAGGGGGGCGCAGCGCGATATTGTCATCGCTGATGCTAACCAGTCCGCTGCGGAGAAAGTGATCGATGTCGCGGTATTAGCCACTCGCGGTAAGGCGGCAACGCGTAATCGCTGGCAGCCAACGATGGCGTGGTTAGAGTCGCATATTGCTAACACGCGCTTTATATTGCATCCGCTAACCTTGGATGAAATGGCTAACGCCGTTGAGCAGCTTAAGGTCGATTTTGTGATAACCAACCCCGGGCAAGCGGTGCAGCTTGGCCGGCAGTATGACCTATCCTGGCTGGCGACCATGACCAGTCACACAGGTGAGAGTCGAACCAACAGTATTGGCTCAGCGCTGGTGGTGCGCCGCGATTCACCCTATTACAGCTTCGAGCCGCTTTACGGTAAACCCGTCTCTGCGGTGGCCAGTAACGCCTTTGGTGGCTATTTAAGTTTGCGCTACCATTTAATTAGCCAGGGTTTTGATGCTAATGCGTTTTTTTCACGTGTACGCTTTTTAGGCTTCCCCATCGATGCCAGTTTGTATCAGTTACGCGATAAGCATATTGAGGCTGCGGTCGTCCCTGCCTGTTTATTAGAAAGCATGGTGACAGATGGGTTACTCGAGGATAACTATCGGGTGATCCAGTCCCGCTCACCGGCTTACTTTCCCTGTCAAGTGACCAGTGAGCTTTATCCTAATTGGTCATTTGCCAAGACCCAGCGCGCTTCTAACGAATTAGCGAAACAGATGTCCCAAGCCTTATTGGCTATGCCTGCTGAGAGTGAGGCGGCCATTGCTGCTAGAGCGTCAGGTTGGACATCGCCGGTGAGCTTGTTAGCTATCGATAAGTTGTATCAAGAACTTAATATGCATCCCTTGCATCTGCCTTGGTGGCAGGAGGCCTTTATCTGGCTTGATGATAATCAGCAGTGGGGCTGGTTGCTGTTTATAACGTTAGTGCTGCTTAATGGCTATCACTTCTGGTTAGAGTACTGTTTTAACCGTAATAAAAAGCAGTTGGAGCAGGCGTTGCATCGGCTTAAACACAATGGCGAGCTGCTCGAACATGCCCAGCGAGTGGCCATAGTGGGCGAACTGGGCACCAGTGTGGCCCATGAAATTAATCAGCCTTTGGCGGCGATAAGAAATTACACCGAAGCGGGGTTATTGCGTATCGCTAAGCAGCGTCCGCTTGAGGACCTGGTTCCTGTACTTGAAAAAATTCAACATCAGGTGGAGCGAGTCGACAGCATAGTGCAGCGACTGCGAACTATGATCAAAAAGCATGCGGCTGAAAAGAGTTTTACCGATATGAATCAATTGATTATTGACACCATGGAGCTGCTTGATTTTCGCCTTGTTAAACTTGAGATCCCTTACCGTTTGTCACTACAGACGTCATTGCCACTGTGTTATATCGATCCGATTGGCTTGCAACAAGTGTTAGTGAACCTCGTCACTAATGCCATTGATGCTTGCGTCAGTGCGCAGCATACCGATGTGACTTGGCAGCCAGAAATCGTCATTGAGAGCCATTATCAGGATAACGTTTTAACTTTAACGGTTAGCGATAACGGCATTGGTATCTCACCAGAACACGCCGATGTGACCCAGGCTTTTGTGAGCACAAAAACACAAGGGTTGGGGTTAGGACTAGCAATTTGTCGTGATGTGATAGAAGATCATGCAGGGCAAATGAGTCTGAGCCCTATTGCGCCTCATGGCTGTAAAGTCACTATTGTTATCCCTGTATCGTTATCTCAGTGAGTAGAAAGTCCCATGAATAATCGCCTTACTAACTTGCCCGTGTATGTTGTCGATGATGACCAATCTGTCAGAGAGTCTTTGGCGTTTTTACTCGAAGAGTATGAATTTAATGTTGCTGTGTTTAGCGATGGTCAGCACTTTCTTGACAACGCAGCGCTGACACAACCGGGTTGCGTGATTTTAGATAGCCGTATGCCAGTGCTGCGCGGTCAGCAAGTGCATCAACATTTACGCGATAATCAAAGTCCGCTGGCGGTGATCTATTTAACTGGTCATGGTGATGTGCCCATGGCGGTTGATGCACTGCATGCTGGGGCGGTCAACTTCTTCCAAAAACCGGTTAATGCCGATCAGCTGGTAGCTGCGATCAACCACGCCTTGGAAACCTCAATGCAACAGTTGGATAAATTGGCCAGTATCGATGCGTATCGGTCATTAACCGAGCGTGAGAAAGATATTTTGCGGTTAATTGTTGCCGGTAAACGCAATCAAAAAATTGCCGATGAGCTGTGTATTGCTATGCGTACCGTTGAAGTACATCGTGCCAGTTTATTGAAAAAATTTGCCGCCAAAACCGTGGCAGAACTCGCCTATATTTATGGCGTGCTGCATTCGTGACAGTATCATCGATTTACCTCTTTAATTTTGGCGCAGTTAAACAATGACAGGCCACCTTACGTGACATCTCAATCTGTAACACCCAGCGCTGCCACACCTAAGCCTACCAGCTTAATCTCTGCTGCGATGCAATCGATTAAAGGCCGAATATTGACCCGCCATCATGTGGGCAACGCCCTGCATTATTACCTAAAAACCCTCGATGGTCCTGTACGTGTGGTGATTAACGACAGTGAGCGAGTCTGCTTTTGTCGCACCCAAGATGTCGCTCAGCTGTTATCGCCTTTAGCGCACCAGTCTGTTCGTACCGAAGCGCTGACACTAAAGACCTTTGATCATCAAGCGGTAACGGCGCTTTACTGTGGTAATAGTCAAAGTTTTCGTCAGTTAGTTAGAGAGGCGACCGACTTAGGGATAGCGCTGCACGAAGCTGATATTCGCCCTGAGCAACGCTACCTCATTGAGCGTTTTATCGCCTTGGATGTGGAGTTTATTGGTGAGTTGGTGCCAAATGAGAGTATCACTACGGTTATCGGGCATCGAGCGCGCCGTACAGATATTGATGTCACTCTTTCTATTGTCTCTCTGGACTTTGAATGCTCAATGAGTGGCGAGCTTTATAGCGTTGGCTTATATGGCAAGGATAATGAGGGTGAGGCGATTGAGTTAGTTATCATGGTGGGCGACGGCGTTAATCCGCCATTGGATGCTAGCAGCGTAACCCATATTGAATGGGTAGATAATGAAGCGGCGCTGATTATAGCCTTGATTAACTGGTTTGCTCGCTTTGATCCCGACATTATCATTGGATGGGCCGTGGTCACATTCGATTTAGCCTTACTGTATCGCCGTGCAGCTCTCCATCAAATCCCGCTTAAGCTGGGGCGACATCATCAGCTGTTAACGTGGAAGGTGGAAGGTAAGTTTCGTCCTGAAACCTTGGTGCTTCCAGGGCGAGTAGTGCTCGATGGCATCGATTGGCTCAAGGCCGCATTTTATCAGTTTGATAGTTATTCTTTAGACAATGTATCTCGTCAGCTGCTTGATGAGGGCAAAGCGATTGATAATGTGGCCAATCGGGGCGAGGAGATCACCACCTTATTTAATGAAGATAAGCTGGCGTTGGCCCATTACAACATCACAGATAGCCGTCTGGTGTGGGACATTTTTCAAAAAACGTCGCTGACAGAGTTTGCCCTTGAGCGTTCAAGACTAACAGGTTTGGAGTTTGGCCGAGTAGGCGCTTCTGTCGCGGCGTTCAATAATCTCTATTTACCGCATCTGCATCGCGCCGGTTATGTAGCGCCAAGTGAGCCAGCAAGTGATGGCATAGAAAGCCCAGGCGGTTATGTGATGGATTCCATCCCCGGGCTTTATCAGCATATTTTAGTGCTCGATTTTAAGAGCCTATACCCTTCTATCATCCGTACCTTTTTAATTGATCCTAAAGGGCTAATCGAAGGGCAGGCGATGAGCGATACGGATACCGTTGCAGGCTTTTTAGGCGCGCGTTTTAGCCGCAATGCGCCTATTTTACCTGGCTTAGTGGCGGAGCTGGCCACTAAGCGTGAGCAAGCCAAGCGAGAGGCGAACGCACCATTGTCACAGGCGATAAAAATCATCATGAACTCCTTATACGGGGTACTGGGATCGCGGGGATGCGTGTTTCATGATGCAAAGTTAGCTAGCTCAATCACCCTGCGTGGACATGAGATCATGAAACAAACCCGTCGATGGCTTGAAGAGATGGGGTTAACGGTGATCTACGGCGATACCGATTCTACTTTTGTGCATTTAGTTAATGTTAGCTCAATTGGCAATATCGATGACTTCGCGCGTTCACTGGTGACAAAAATCAACAGAAAATGGCAGCAACAGCTAAAACGTGACTATAATTTAGCCTGTTATCTTGAGTTGGAGTATGAACGCCACTTTGAACAGTTTTTTATGCCAACCCTGCGTGGTTCATTAGAAGGTTCAAAAAAACGTTATGTCGGTGCCTATACCCAGCAAAATGGTGAGTTAAAACTGGTTTTTAAGGGGATGGAGCAGGTGAGAAGCGATTGGAGTCCACTGGCACGGCAAATACAGGCTGAACTCTATCTTCGCTTGTTTACCAAGCAAGATGTGGTGGAGTACTTAAAAAGCATGATAGTCGCGCTGCAACGTGGCGAATTAGATGAGCTATTAGTGTTTTCTAAGCGATTACGCCGCAATATAGAAGATTACACTGCAAAGTCTGCGCCCCATGTCAAAGCGGCCACATTGTGGTGTGAGCGCAGTGGTGACCCACGTTTTGGTAAACGAGGGTGTAAGGTGGAGTATTTGATGACGACCAATGGGGCTGAACCAAGACAGTATTGTCAGGGTAATATCGATTATCAGTATTATTTGGATAAGCAAATCGCGCCTATTTCTGATCCAATACTTACGATTCTAGAATTTAGTTTCACCGAGATAACATCAAAACAGCTAACGTTAATTTAGGTGTGGTTATTTTAATGGTTGTGAGCGTGAATGTTAATGCGCGGTTTTTGGTTTGAGTGTGTATGGTTTCATTTGATGATTGAGTGAAATAAAACTGCAATTTATGTGATATTCAGCTTTGAGTGACAACTGATCTTTTGTTAGTCTCAATTTGAAATGGGAGTGAAATAAAGCAACGGAATGTAGCACTAAAGTTAACATGAAAAGTTAGCAGTAAAAGTTAACAGCAAACTGAACATTATAAAAGGTTAAGCCAACACATGAAAAAGAGTTTAATAGCAACAGCATTAGCGGCTGTCATTTTTGTACCAGCAGCATCTGCTATCGAAATTTATAAAGACGATAAAAATGCTGTAGAAATTGGTGGTTTTATTGACGCCCGAGTTATTAACACTCAAGGTGAGACCGAGGTTGTTAATGGCGCGTCACGTATTAACTTCGGTTTTACTCGTGATATGAGTGATGGCTGGAAAGCGTTCACTAAATTGGAATGGGGCGTAAACCCTGTTGGTAATAGTGACATTGTTTATAACAACCGTTTTGAATCTGTTCAGGATGAGTTTTTTTATAACCGTCTAGGTTATGTCGGCATCGCCCACGACACCTACGGTACCCTGACCATTGGTAAGCAATGGGGCGCTTGGTACGATGTGGTTTACAGCACAAACTATGGCTTTGTTTGGGATGGTAATACCGCTGGTGTATACACCTACAACAAAGATGATGGTGCTGTAAACGGTGTAGGCCGTGGTGATAAAACTGTTCAATACCGTAACGCATTTGGTGATGTCAGTTTTGCTGTACAAGCACAGTTAAAAAATAGCAGTTTCTACACTTGTGATTCAGACAACATAACTGAAGAAGCATGTGAAGCACTATGGGTTAGTGGTGACAGAACTGCCCAGCAAGTGGAGTTTAACTACACTTATGGCGGTGCAATCACTTATGCAGCAACTGATAAATTGACCCTGACCGCAGGTGTAAACCGTGGTGAGTTTGACGTTCGTTTTGGTAATGGTGAACAAACAACAGCAGTCGATCTTATCTATGGTGCGGGTGTGACTTGGGGTAACTTCGATGATGCCGGTTTCTATGCGGCAGCTAACGTAAATAAGCAAGAAAACCATGATACCGATAACATCGGCCGCTTAATCAAAGATGCGTGGGGCGTAGAAAGTTTATTCTCTTACACCTTCGATAATGGCCTGCGTCCATTTGTATCGTACAACATCTTAGATGCGGGCGATGATTATGTTATCCAGCCTAACTTCAACGCTGATCCTAACGACGTGTTTAAGCGCCAATTTGTGGTTGTTGGTTTGCACTATGTGTGGGATAACAATACTGTGCTTTATATCGAAGGTCGTAAAGACTACAGTGATTTCACCAGTGCTGATAAAGAGCAAGAAGCGAGAATGTCGCTATCTGAAGATGATGGTATCGCGATCGGTATTCGCTACACCCTATAAGCTGACGGTTTAACGTCGTCATCTTGCTATAAAAAGCGCTTCATCATGAAGCGCTTTTTGTTTGACTGGTCACTGCATTTTTACATGACTTTTTGATAGTTGTCCTATCCAATATCGTTTTTACCGTGAGCAATCGCTCACTGTTTTGATAGCACCCGCATTTATGCTCAGTGTTCGAGTTGTGTATCTTTCATTTTAGCGGCCTATTTTACTTATCACTTTTGTCAATATTTTTGCCCTAGCATGATGGTGTTATGCAGTCGTATTTGGTTATCAATTTTTCATTCTAAACTGTAATTTATTGTTTACACTTAATCACGAGTGATAGGTGAAGCTTTCGGTGAAGGAGGATAGCGGAATTGAGAATTACATAGCGTCATTTGTCTGTTAAACGAAAAAACATCCGCTTTATAAAACACTCATGCCGCTGATGTTTGCGAGCATCGAATGACATATTTTTTATATTTTTCAATCTCATTAAAAACAATAGTGGCGAGGTTAGTTCGTAATGATATTTAATGTTGATAGTCTACACTGCTTAGTTTTTAGTACGATAAAGTCTACAAATCATATATTTAATAAGATTTTTCATCCATTTGCTTTTAGAGCGATTTGTAACATCCAATTCAGGTGCTGATTTATCTCGATCATCTAATTTAGTGTTTACGTGTTGCAGTAAAGATGAGTTGAAGATGTTTCCATACCATTGATAAATAAGGTATTGTATTGTCGAGTTAACAAAGGTTTATGGGTTGTGATAAGAAAAATAGTTATACAATATTTCCGTTTAAACGTTCATAAATTCGGCTTCCAATATTTAACTTGTAAAAAATGGGCTGTGGGTGTTGCGAAATTGTTTCCCTTGTGTTTTCATCTTGGTTGAATTTAACCGATGGTGTTACTTACGTTGTTGGGTTAGATGTTCGTAATAAAATAAAAATGATGTCCAGGGAGAAACAACATGTATAAAAATAGCCTATTGGCTAACTCTGTGCGTTTTGCACTAGTTAGTGGCGCTGCATTAACAGCTTTTACCGCACCGGTAGTTTTTGCTGCAGATGAGACTGCTGACGTAGAACGTATCGAAGTTACCGGCTCTCGCCTTAAGCGTAATGATCTCGAAACTCCGACTCCGATCACTGTCCTGTCACGTAACGATATTCTTCAAACAGGTGCTATTAATGTTGCTGATGTTCTAAATCAATCACCAGTTGCATTTGCGGGCTCAGATCAATCAAATAGCTCTTTCTCGACAACAAGTGTTGGTTTAAATACGACAGCATTAAGAAATTTAGGCGAAGAACGAACACTCGTTTTACTTAACGGTCGACGGTTTGTATCAGGCGTATCACCCTCTAGTGGTTATGCTGTTGATTTGAACTCCATTCCAACGTCGATGGTTGAGCGTATCGAAATTTTAAAGAGTGCAGCTTCTGCAACTTATGGTTCAGATGCAGTTGCAGGTGTTGTTAACATTATTACTCGTAAAGATTTTGAAGGCGTTGACATCAATGCGCAAGCTGGAGTTTCCGGTGAGGGCGACCGAAATACAAGTACTTTCAGTTTAACGACTGGTGGTAATTGGGATGGTGGCAATGCTTGGTTGTCACTTGGTTACGATGAAGATGACGGTTTAAAATCATCAGATCGTGACTTCTCAAATCAGGATCTTGCATGGATAACTGATGATGAAGGTAATGAGGTAATTGGTCCCGTTGAATCTTCATATCCTCCACAAGGCCGCATTCAGTTTAAAGATCAAGATGGGAAAACTATTCGATTGAATGCTGATGGCACTCCTTTTAGTGGAACATTTAATCGTGCTGCTTATCGTCAGCTTGTTACTCCCTTGGAGCGTAAATATGCGGCTGCAGGGTTGACCCATGAACTTAATGACAGTATCTCTCTTTTTAGTGAATTAAACTGGAACTCGAGTAAAACAATTGGTTCTACTATCGAACCAACTCCGTTAGATGTTGTAAATGACATTTGGCTTAAAGATCGTAATGGTGTAGGCGGTATGGATGTGAATAATCCATTAATCCCTGAAGCATTGCGTTCACAGTTGATCGCTGCAGGTGTTACTAACTTAAATCAAACCACATTTGTTCGCAGAATGGTTGAACTAGGTGCTCGCTCAACAGATGTTGAACGTAATACTATTCGAGTTGCAACAGGTTTTGATTGGGCTATAAATGATTCATGGGCTAATAATACCTATTTAAGCTGGGGTAAAACGGATCAGCTACAAGAAAATGGCGGTCAGGTAAACGTAGATAGAGCCAATATGGCATTAAACGTTATCGAAGATAGTGATGGAAACCTTGTATGTGCAGATCCTTATGCTGTGTTGCAAGGGTGTGTTCCACTTAATATGTTTGGTGAAGGCACAATTACTCCTGAAGCTGCAGATTTCGTGTTTGTTCCAGCGAAAGCGGCTGGTCAGGCTGAGCAGTTTGTTCTTTCAACAACCTTCACTGGTGAATTACCACTCGAACTTCCTGGTGGCTTAATGGGATTAGCTGTTGGTGCTGAATACCGTGAAGAAACTGGCAGTTACAGCCCTGGCGACATGGCACAGATCGGTGCATCTAGCACCAATAAGTCTGAACCAACGTATGGTAAGTTAATCACTAAAGATATCTATGCAGAGGCCGCTTTTCCAATTCTAGATACTTTAGAGCTTAACCTTGCTGGACGTTATGGTGAACATAATATCACTGGTGGCGATTTTACATGGAATGCGGGTGTTAAGTTTACACCGATTGAGTCGTTGAGCCTGCGCGCTTCTGCTGCAACAGCAGTACGTACTCCAAATATTGCCGACCTGTATTCTGGTCGCGGTGAAACATTTGCTGCGGTCTCTGACCCTTGTGCTGGTGTCACTGCGACAACGGCTGGTAATGTGGCTGAAAACTGTCGTTCAATCCAAGCGATTAGCGACCGAATTGCTGCTGATGGTGCTTTTGAACCAACACAAACAGAAATTCAAGGTACAGGCGGCACTATCGGTGGTAGTCCTAATGTAGAGCCTGAAACTGCAGAAACATACAGTGTCGGTGCTATTTGGCAGGTAATTGATAGCTTATCTATTACGTTAGATTATTATAACGTTGCTATTGATGATGCGATTTCTACTACTAGTCGCTCTACTGTGATGCGCCGTTGTTTTGATGTCGCACCAGGTCAGTTTGATCCTAATTGTGCTGGCAACGCTGTACGTAATGAAGATGGTGCTTTAACAGCAGTGAATTCAGGTACTGGCAATGAAAACCAAATTGATACATCTGGTCTAGATACAGAAGTTAACTTTGCTATGGATTTAGGCCCAGGTACATTCCGTACACAATTAGTTTGGAACTACACTTTTGAATACGTAATTACGGGTATTGAAAGCGGTGAGGCAACTGACTATGTGGGTGAAGTTTTAACTCCAGAACACAGAGCTAACTTGAACTTATCTTACGGTTTAGATGATTTAGATTTGTCATGGCGCATGCGTTACTGGGATAAAGTTGTCGATTCAGTCGATGGCAATAACGTAAACTTCTATACTGGTGAAGCTCTTAGTGTAGGTAATGAAATTGATGCTGTAGTTTATCACGACATAAATGCCCGTTATAACTTCAACAATGGTGTGGAAGCATTTGTTGGTATTCGAAATCTATTTGATAAGAAGCCTCCGATGCTACCGCAAGGCACTAACAATGGCGGTACTGGTATCAATACTGCGTCAGAAGCTTATGATGTCACTGGTCGTAACTTCTATGCTGGTGTGAGTGTGAAGTTTTAATATTTCACTTACGTAAATAATAGATAAAAAAGGGCAATGGAAACATTGCCCTTTTTATTACAATTTAACTGTAAGCCATGAATCATTCATGGTTGATGTCCTCAGACTTAGATAATTTATAGTCAAAGACTCTTATTTTACTAAAAGTCTGTTTTGCGATACTCCTCTTCTTATTCAAACCGATTTTGCGTCATGGGGTATTATGAAAAATACGTCAAAATGAATCATGGCAGTTAACTAGCTGTAATATCTGCGCAACAAGTGGTCACTCAAAATCTTTTTTGCTCTCCATTTGTTACCTTTTTGTTTCGTGTCGGGCGTTGTGTCGCGCTTTGGTTAAAGTTATTTATTTTCAATGATTTATGTTTGAGGTTTTTATGTCTACTAGCTTGTAAATGTAATACCTCCCCAAAGGAGTTAGTTGAAAAAGCTCATCTTATGTAAATTTAGCTGTGTAATCGCCTTTTCATAGGGTTTTAGCCCTTTTGAAATATTGACATCAGTCAACATTTTGTGAAATGATGCCAGCGGGTCTGCACTTTGTATGGTGTGGAGAGGGAAGATAATAACTAACAATCACAAGAGAAATACACACTTATAGTAACGGCATTCTAGCAAGATAAGCAGAAACCCATGTTGCTACAAAGTTAAACTTTTTATTTTCACTTCAAATTGGTTGGGAACTATGTCCAAGGTAAGCAATAGAACTAAAATCGCTACAGCGCTCGTAGGCGCGCTGGCCTTAGCAGGCAGTAACTTAGTGGTTGCCGATCCACTTTCTGATGTACAGAATGCGGATGCGAGAATTCATTCAGATGCAGCAGCATCGCAAAAGAAAGTTGATAAATTCTACGATCAGGCACAAGACATGGCATTTGAATATGGCCAAGTCGCTGATACGCGTGAATCAACAAAATCATATAACGACTACGTTGCTGGATTGGTTGCAGACCAAGAAGCGACGATGAAACTTATCCAAGAAGACATCAATGGTGTTGATAAGTTACGTCAAGGTGTCGTGCCATTAATGTTTAAAATGGTGGATGCGCTAGAGCAGTTTGTCGCTTTAGATCTGCCATTTAACAAAGAAGTGCGTGAAGCTCGTATCGAGCGCCTGCGTGAAACACTCAATACTGCAAACGTAACGCTTGCTGAAAAATATCGTCTTATTCTTGATGCATACAATATCGAACGCGAATATGGTTCAAAGTTGAATGTTGAAACGGGTAAGTTGCAGCTTGATAGCAAAGAGATCTTGGTTGATTTCATCAACTTTGGCCGTGTGGGCTATTACGCGCAAAGCCTAGATCAAAAGTCTGCATGGATGTTCAATCCAGAGACAAAAGCATGGGATAAGCTAGAAGATAGCTACCTGCGTAACATAACTAAAGCTATCCGCCAAGCTCGTGGCCAAGGTGCACCAGATATGTTCGCGTTACCAATCCCTGCTGCGGAGGCTGCACAATAATGAAAAAGTTAATCTCTACAGCAATTGTTGCTGCAACCCTATCTTTAACAGCTGGAATGGTCAGTGCAGCAGACGCACCTAAGACGATTGATCAACTCCTTAAGCAAGTTCAAACCGATCGCGCTAATGCAGCTCAAGTCAATAAGAAGCGTGAAGCTGAGTTTCAAGCTGAACGTGGCGATAAAGCTGCACTACTTAAGCGTGAAAAAGCCGCGTTAGCTGCTGAAGAACAACGCGGTAAAGATCTGGCACAAGCGTTTGCTGATAACGAGCGTAAAATTGCTCAGTTAGAAGAAGACCGCAAAATTGCTCAAGGTGACTTGGGTGAAATGTTCGGTGTCGTTAAAGGTGAGGCCGGTGATTTTGCAGGCAAACTAATATCTTCAAACGTTAGCGCTCAGTTTCCTGGTCGTGCTGCGTTTATCTCTGAATTAGGTGCTCGTAAAGAACTGCCAAAAATTGAAGAGTTAGAGAAGTTCTGGGAAGCGCAGCTGTTCGAAATGGCTGAGTCAGGTAAAGTCGTTTCATTCAATGCTGATGTCACTGGTATAGACGGTAATGTAAGCAACACTAATGTGATCCGCGTCGGTGCCTATAACCTATTAGCCGATGGCCAATATGTTGTCTATAACCCTGATCTGCGTCTTATCCAGCAGTTATCTCAACAGCCTGGTGGTGAGCAAGTTGCAAGCGTTAAAAAATTCGAAGGTCAAACGTCAGGTGTGCACAAATTGTTTGTTGACCCTGCGCGCGGTGTACTACTCAATGTATTTACACAGAAAGCCACATTAGAAGAACGCATTGAAGCGGGCGGCACGATCGGTTACATCATTATCGCACTATTGGTACTTGGTGCGCTAATTTCTATCGAACGTTTAGTTACTCTTTATATTGTTGGTGCGAAAGTTAATGCACAGCGCAAAGATATTGAAAATCCAGGTAACAACCCACTTGGTCGTGTGTTAAAGGCTTACCATGACAATAAAGATGTCGATGTTGAGACCTTAGAGCTGAAACTTGACGAAGCGATCCTCAAAGAGACGCCAGCGCTTGAAACTCGCATCTCTATCATTAAGGTTCTTGCGGCTATCGCGCCTATGATGGGTCTACTTGGTACTGTGACCGGTATGATTGCGACGTTCCAGAGCATCCAGTTATTCGGTACTGGCGATCCTAAGCTTATGGCGGGTGGTATCTCTATGGCACTAATGACTACAGTACAAGGTCTAGTTGCGGCATTACCACTAATGCTGATGCACGCGATTGTTATTGCACGCAGCAAGTCTGTTGTTCAAGTGCTTGAAGAGCAAAGTGCAGGTATCGTTGCCGAGCACGCTGAGAAGAGGAACGCGTAATGATGCTATACCTGATGGACATCTGGGATTCCGTCAGGGGCTTCATGGCCTCCGGAGGCGACGTCCTCTGGTTGGTTGCGGCAGTGCTATTTCTAATGTGGGTGTTAATGCTTGAGCGTTTTTGGTATCTCAATTTGATTGCGCCAAAAGAGCATAGCAATATTATCACCGCATGGAATAACAGAGAGGACTCTACCTCTTGGCATGCACACCGTATCCGTGAAGCTTGGGTATCCCAAGCGAAACAAGATATGAATGCTCGTATGCTGATTATCAAAACCTTAGTAGCTATCTGTCCGATGATAGGTCTGCTAGGTACCGTAACCGGTATGATACAGGTATTCGATGTGATGGCAGTTCATGGGACGAGTAACGCTCGTATGATGGCAGCTGGTATTTCAATGGCAACCATGCCGACAATGGCGGGAATGGTCGCTGCATTATCGGGAGTATTTTTCAGTACTCGCCTTGATGCAAAAATGAAGATCAGTATGGAAAAGCTAAAAGACAGCCTGCCACACCACTAGAGAGAGATTGAACATGGCACGTAAAAAGCATTCAAGTATAGAAGAAGAAGCACAGATTGATATGACACCGATGCTAGACATCGTGTTTATCATGTTGATCTTCTTTATCGTAACAACATCGTTTATTAAGCCATCAGGTCTTGACTATAACAAGCCTGAAGCTTCTCAAGCGACTACTCAGAAGTCTGCAAACATCTTTATTGGTGTGAGCAAGACAGGCGTGATTAAGATGGAAAACCGTCAGGTCGACATCGAACGTGTAACAGCCAACGTAGAGCGTATGTTAGCTGAATCACCAGAAGCGGCTGTATTGATTGAAGCAGATAAAGAAGCTGAGCATGGCCTGGTTATTAAGGTGATGGACAACGTGAAGAAAGCCGGTATCGACAAAATTTCGGTATCAGCGGGGAAAGATTAATATGCTGAGAGCAATAGTATCATTATTAATTGGTGGTGCTGTTACTTTTGCCCTGTTTGTATTCATGGCCTTCTTGGTCGGTGGCGGCGCTAAACGCGCCGACACCGCAACTGAATCTCCAGTAATTGAGATCAGTATGGATAAACAGGATACAAAAGTGCAGGATAAGCCTAGGGTAAAACCTAAGCCACCTACGCCGCCTGAGCAACCACCTTTGCCCGACACTCCGCCACCAGATAGCTCATCTGATATTGACACTAATATGTCATTTAACATGAGCGGTGTAGTGGCAGGTTCAGCAAGTACGGGCTTTAAGCTAGGCAACATGATGACTCGTGATGGTGATGCCACGCCAATTGTACGTATTGAGCCACAATACCCAATTGCAGCAGCTCGTGATGGTAAAGAAGGTTGGGTACAACTTAGCTTTACGATTAATGAATTGGGCGGTGTTGACGATATCGAAGTGATTGATGCAGACCCAAAACGTATTTTCGACAGAGAAGCTAAACGCGCACTCAGGAAGTGGAAATACAAGCCAAAGATTGTTGACGGTAAAGCACTTAAACAGCCTGGCATGACGGTTCAATTAGACTTTAAACTCGATGGAGGCAAATAGAGATGCAAAAAGTAAATACGCTTGCAGCTGCCCTATTGTTTGCTATCGGTGGTAGTTTGGCTGTTTTGCCTGTGGCACATGCCGCAGAAAAATGTCCAATTGAAAAGCGCAAGTCTAAGGCTGTTGGTCAAAACTCTGCTAAAAAAGTGCAGAAGTCTTTTGAAGCTTATCAAGAAGGCAACATTGACGAAGCGATTGCGGTATTGCTGGAAGCCAACCCGCGTGATGATTTTGATAAGGCCTATATTGCCCGTATGCTGGGTAATTTTTACGCCGAAAAGAATCAGATGGGCACTGCGATTAAGTACCTTAAAACGGCCGTAGATGCTGACATTCTTGGTGGAACCGATCATGGTGCAACACTGCGTTTATATGCAGATTTGTTAATCCAAGAGAAGAAGTTCAAAGAGTCGATTCCACAGTATTATAAGTGGATGGAGTTTACCTGTAAGGAAGATGCACAAGTGTATCGCCGTATCGGTATTGCTTACTCTGAACTTAAAGAGTGGGATAAAGTACTTCAAGTCGTTGATAAAGGTCTTTCTATCAGTGATAAGCCAGATAAAGGCTTATATCAGATGAAGCTGACTGCTTACTTCAATAAGAAAGATTATAAAAATGCCGTTAAAGTGCTCGAGACCATGGTGCCATTGTTCCAACAAGATGGTCGTCTCTGGGTACAATTAGCGCAGTTTTATTTGATAACCGAAGACTACAGCAAGTCGTTGGCCACCTATGATCTGGCTTACAAGAATGGATTTTTAGAAACCGCAGGTAATATCACCCGTTTAGCGCAGCTTTTAGCGCAAAATGGGTCACCTTACAACGCGGCTAAAATCTATGAAAAGCATTTAAAAAGCGGTCTGATTGAGCAGGATGAAAAAACGCTCTCAATCTTGGCAGGCTTTTATCATAATGCCAAAGAACTTGATAAGGCAGCGACCTATTATGGTAAAGCCGCTGCCATCAATAATGATGGTAAGTTATACCTAAAACAGGCACGTTTATTGACATTGCAAGAAGAGTACAAGCAAGCGATTCCCGTACTCAAAAACGCGCTAGCAGCGGGTGATGTGAGTGAAGGTGAGGTTGAATTTGAGTTGGCATTAGCTTATCTCGGTACTAAGCAGTATAAAGCGGCATATAATGCGTGCTTAAAAGCGGCCAAAGACGAGAAAACTCAACGTACAGCTAACAGCTATCTTGCTTACATCAAAGAAAAGGCACGTATTTATAACGTTGCGCTTTAACTTTTCTAAGTCTAAAAAGCCCCTTCATGGGGCTTTTTTTATGGGGCAAATAAATTGTCGGCTGCTTGAGGTGGCTACCTCAGTGTTTATTTAATAAATCATTCCAGTAATTAAGGTTAGTTGCTGGTTTCATCAATATGCGGGCATAGATACAATAGGGCTAATGTTAACGCTGTAAAACTGGGCGACACTATCGTCGATGAACGATTTTCATAAGGTTAGCCTGGTCAAAGTAACTGTCTCGAGTTACCAAAATCAGAGGGGCTAATGAGTCGTGTGCTGCCAACCTCTTAGATTAATCTACTGAAAAATAACTAACTAGCAATTGCACAAAATATGAAGGAAAGCATAAAAATGAAGAAAACCATTCTCGCAATGGCTATCGCTGCGAGCACCATCCTTGTAGGTTGCTCAGAGGCACAGCAAGGCACGCAGGCCACTGTTGCAGCTAAGCAAACCACTATCAGTGGCAGCACGCAAACTGCCGAACAAGCGTATTTGGCTCTGGCTGATAACTATTTTAACGACAGCCTAAAGCTTGAGCCGATTTATGCGACTTTTGTGGGAGTTAATGATTATAACGACCAATTTGGCGGCGCATTGACTGAAACCTATTTAAAACAGCGCCATGAGTTAAACACTCGCTACTTAAAGCAGGTCAAAGTCATTGACCGAGATGCATTGTCGCCAGCGTTGCAACTGAGCTATGACATGTTTTCTTACGACAGAAATGTCGCACTTGTTTCTGAAACCTTTCCTGAGCATTTCATGCCCATGAATCAGTTTTACAGCACAGTGATCAGCATGGTGCAATTAGGCAGCGGTGAAAGTGCTCAACCGTTTAATACTGTGCAAGATTATACTAATTGGTTATCGCGTTTAGCTGGGTTCGTTGAGTGGACTAAATTGGCACAAACTCGTATGGATGAAGGCATTGCTAGTAAAGTGGTGTTGCCTCGAGTCTTAGTGGAGCGCATTATTCCGCAACTGCAAGCGCAGTTGGTCAGCCAGCCGCAGCAAAGCCTATTTTACGCGCCAATTGCGCAATTGCCGGCTTCATTTACAGCACAAGAAAAAGCACAGCTGACGCAGCAATATACCCACTTTATTGATGAGCAGTTACTACCTGCACTGAGCCAGCTCACAAACTACTTTCAGCACACTTATCTGCCGATGGCCCGCGGCAGTGACGGTTGGTGGGCACTCCCTAATGGAAAAGTCTGGTATCAACACTTAGCCAACTCACATACCACCACTACCATGTCGGTTGATGAAATTCATCAGGTTGGTCTATCTGAAGTGGCCCGTATCTTGTCTGAAATGGATAAAGTACGTCAGCAAGTGGGTTTTGAAGGCGATTTAAACGCTTTTTTTGCGTCACTGTCATCTGAGCCACAATATTTTTTCACTGATCGTCAGGGGCTTATCGATGGTTATATGGTGTTGAAAGATAAAATCAATCTTGAGCTACCTAACTACTTCAATGTGATGCCAAAAGCAGATTACATTGTTAAACCAGTAGAGCGTTTCCGTGAGCAGTCTGCTGCTGGCGCCTCCTATGATGCTCCTGCCGTTGATGGCTCGCGTCCTGGGGTATTTTATATCAACACCTTTAATTTAAAAGCCCAGCCGAAGTGGGGCATGACCACTCTCTCGCTACATGAGGCTGCTCCTGGACATCACTTTCAAATTGCTATTAAACAGGAGCTTAGTGACATTCCTCAATTCCAGCGCTTTGGCGGCTACACCGCATTTGAAGAGGGCTGGGCACTCTATGCGGAGTACTTAGGCATCGAGATGGGCATGTTTAATGATCCTTACCAATATTTTGGTAAGTTATCAGACGAGATGCTACGCGCTATGCGTTTAGTGGTCGATACTGGCCTGCACGCCAAAGGGTGGAGCCGCGAGCAAGCGATTGAGTATATGAAAGATAATTCGCCAATGGCGGAGTCAGATATTATTGCTGAGGTCGAGCGCTACATGGCCATTCCAGGTCAGGCATTATCTTACAAAGTGGGCCAGTTGAAAATTTTGGCCTTGCGCGCAGAGGCTGAACAAGCCTTAGGTGATAAGTTTGATTTAAAAGCGTTTCATGATCAAATTTTGACCTCTGGTTCACTGCCAATGGCTGTGATGGAGCAAAAAATCCACCACTGGATCGCCGCGACCAAGGCATAATCCTCTCGGCTGAACATCATCGTTCATTAAGCCCAGCAAATGTTTTATACTTGCTGGGTTTTATTTTACTTACTTTTGACACATTTTTTAGGAGCGATACATGGTACAAGCAACTGCACGTCATTTATTAGTCAGCAGCGAAGAACAATGCGAGCAATTAAAGCAGCAAATTCTGGACGGCGCTGATTTTGCTGATGTCGCCAAAGCCCATTCATCTTGCCCATCTGGCGCTCAAGGTGGTGATTTAGGTTCGTTCGGCCCAGGCATGATGGTGCGTGAATTTGACGAAGTGGTATTTAGTGCGCCATTAAATGAAGTTCAAGGTCCAGTTAAAACCCAGTTTGGTTATCACTTACTTGAAGTGACCAGCCGCGGCTAAACTGAGGCAACACGATGCTTGAGCTATATACCGACAGGTTAAAGATTAGGTCGTTGCAACGTGAGGATTGGCAAGTTTACTTGTCAATCCACCAAGATCCTAGAGTGAATCAATTTGTTCGCCGACCGGATAGTGTTGAGGTTATCGCCGATAAATTTGCATCGCGGCTAACACCTTGGGTATTTGAGTCGGGTGATTGGTTAACCTTGACTATTGAAGAGTTAACCACGGGGCAAATCGTGGGATTTACCGGTCTTTACGCTAGTAATGTCACGCTTGCCCACGCCGAAGTCGGTTATATGCTCAGCCCAGTGAGTCATGGTAAAGGTTATGCAACCGAAAGCCTCAATGCCGTGATTGACTGGGGGTGTTTACAGTATCAAATTCACAAGTTTGTCGGCGTCTGTGTTAAGGACAATCGTGCTTCTGCTCGGGTGTTAGAGAAATGTGCTTTTCAACTTGAAGGCATTTTGCGCCATAACTACAAGCTTGACGATCTTTGGGTGGATGACTGTTATTACGGTTTATTGGCTTCAGAGCGCGCACTGTAGCGTGTCATCATGCACAAGTGTTATAATCGCGCCGATTTTTTTGAAAAAGGTATAAAGTGTGACCACAGCATCACAAACCCTAGCATTATTGCCAGGCGAAGAGTTTATAGAGCTCTATAAAGTATTAAAAGTACAGTCGATGACCGGCGGTGGTGGCGAAGCTAAATTCGTCATAAGCGAAGGCATGGTGACAGTCGATGGCGAAGTGGAAACTCGCAAGCGCAAGAAGGTTTCACCTGGGCAAGTGGTGAGCTTCAATGGCGAAAGCGTAATGATTGTCGCAGGCGAATAACGTCCTTAAGTAAGTGGAGTTAATAATGCAATTTCCAGATGATGATAATGGCAAAATGCTGGCCGCAATGGCGGAGTCCGGTATTGATTTGAGCAAGGCGCTTGATGTTGATTTTTTCCTTGTGTTTGAAGATCAGCGTGATGCTGAGTCAGCCGCAGAAGAGTTAGCTCAATCTGAACTCGAGGGCGAAATGGAATTACACCTCAACGATGAACTTGGTAAGTGGGAGCTTATCGTGTGCGTTAACATGGTGCCTGAGTACGATGCGATTGTTAGCCAAGAGCTCGAACTCAATACCTTTGCCGCCGAGTTCGGTGGTGCCACTGATGGCTGGGGCGTCATGCAGCATCAGGAAGGCGATGATGAATTTGCTGATGATGAACACCAATGCAGTGATGACTGTCAGCATTAATGCTACCGACGATTAAAGCCACTGTATACAGTGGCTTTTTTATTGCCTATTTTACTGAGACAGGTTGTTTTTAGCTGGGTCTTACTAGCACTGATTTTAGGCTGGGTTACATAAAACAATGCTAAAAAAGATAAAACTTCTTTGCCTTGTTAGTACAAACCAAGTTTAATAGCCGCAATTCTACTCTATCGATTTATAACGCAGTCACTATGTCTTTCGAATTAACTTATGAGCTTATCGCTATTCTATTTGCCGTCGCTATTGTGGCAGGCTTTATCGATGCAATCGCCGGTGGCGGCGGACTATTGACTATCCCTGCGCTGATGTGGGCGGGTCTACCACCAACCGCAGCATTAGCGACCAATAAGTTGCAGGCGTGTGGTGGTAGTTTTTTTGCCAGCCTGTATTTTATCCGTAAAGGCATGGTTAATTTAACGCAAATGAAGCTGTCTATTAGTTGTGCGTTTATCGGCTCAGCGTTGGGTACGGTTGCCGTGCAGTTGATCGATGCCTCAGTATTGCAATTGGTATTGCCATTTTTAATGTTAACCATTGGCGGCTATTTCCTCTTTTCGAAGAAGATAAGCGAAGAGGACAAACAACAATTGCTCACCCCCACGGTGTTTGGCTTTACTGCGGCCCTAGGTGTCGGCTTTTACGATGGGTTTTTTGGGCCGGGGACTGGCAGCTTCTTTGCACTTGCCTTTGTGTCATTGGCAGGATTTGGGCTGGCAAAAGCGACTGCCCACGCTAAGGTGCTTAACTTCTCAACCAATATCGCCTCGCTCATATTTTTTGCGCTTGGTGGTAAAGTGGTATGGTTACTCGGTGCATTTATGCTTGTTGGTCAAGCACTGGGGGCCACGCTTGGTTCGCGGATGGTGATGAGTAAAGGCAGTAACATTATTAAGCCGCTAGTGGTGACCATGTCGATCGCGATGAGTGTAAAATTATTGTCGGATCAGTACGATCTCATGGCATGGTTTTAACTTTTATTGGCAAATCGCCATCGCCGCCGGTCGCGCTCACTGAAACTGAGCGCTAGACAATCACCATGGGATGTTGCACAGTCAAAACTCATTTTCTACAAGGATACACCATGTTTAGTCATGTTATGTTTGGGGCCAACGATGTCGCGCAATCAAAAATATTTTACGATGCAATAGTACACGTTTTGGGGTACCCCGAAGGGGTGATAGATGAAAAAGGTCGTTGCCTATATTTTACACCCGATGGCGTATTAGGCCTCACTGCACCGATCAATGGCGAAGTCGCCACCCATGGCAACGGCATGACCATCGGCTTTAAAGCCAGCACTCCTGAACAAGTCAATGCATGGCATGCCGCCGGCATTGCTAATGGTGGGACTGCTTGTGAAGAGCCGCCAGGTGTGCGTGGTAGTGGAGAGAGGCGACTTTATCTGGCCTATTTGCGCGATCCTTCGGGCAATAAAATATGTGCGACTCACTTTATGGGGCCAGCAAAATAATACGTCTCTGATAACGCGTTATTTTGTTTTCTTACGGGGTGACGCGTAACTCAAACGTCGAGTGTAAATCGTACAATGTATTTGTCTCTTATTCGGTTTTTTAGGTGTATCTGCTTTAAATGGTCCGCTTGGCGTGGTGAACTACGAGTCACCTTGGCAGTGACGTAATCTATGATTGCACTTGTTTTATTGTACTTATCTTATTGATTTAAAATATTATCCCACTCAATGTTGCACCAACTGCCAAGATGAAAGTAGGTCACGTATGCCATCAAAACCTGATCCTAAGACGGCGATGCTGCAGCTTATCGAACAAGTGAAACAGGAGTTGCCTTTAACTGAGCCGGCTCATTTTGTCTGCGGCCCAGAAGGGAGTTGTATCGGTTGCCCTAAAAAATTACTCGAGTTGGTTGATAGTGAATTATCTTATTGGGAAACCGCCATTGCCAATGGTGATATGCCGCAGCTTGGTGACATCTCCCGTTTCGGTAAACTGTGTAAAAACGTCAGGCGCGGGCTAATACGAAGCGGGGTTTTATAGGCAAGTCCTACAAATTGATTACTTACTCTCATCACCATTAGTCGTTTAGATTTGTGCCACAATGGGACAAATGAGATTTACGATATTGACTCGGTGTTTGAGTGAAAATGCTTTTAAAAGCATGAATAAAGGCTGAGTCAGAGTGGTAACCCAACTCGATGGCAATGCTTTGTATTGATAAGGAGCTTTCTAATAATTGTAACGAGAGGACCAGTTTAATATGTTGGCGCCATGACGAAAATGACTGGCCAAACTCTTTGCTACATAACCGCGACAACGTCCTGCCCGATGCACCAACTTTTTCTGCCCATTGTGTGAGTGTTAATGCTGAGTCAGGCTGTTTTTGTAATTGTATAAATATCGACATTAATCTTCTATCGCTAGGAATAAGCAGAGGGATTTCATAGGGGTTAGCGATGGTGATTTGATCTTGCAATACAATAAGTAGATTACTCAGCATCTGTTCTGTGTTGTTGCAGTGAGCATGGTCGATTAACAGTAATATCAGGCTTTTCAAAAATGGCGTGATAAAACACGATTTGAGTGTGCTCTGAAGCTAACGGTGTGGTTGGGATTTAGGTATAAGGTTAAAAATTGTGTCTGGGTGACCGCCACTGATTTATGACGTGTGTTTGCCGGTATGTACAACATGGCATTGTGAGGAACAATAACAGTATTTTGCTCGATAGTGGATTGTAGTAAGCCCGAGACAGGAAAAATGACTTGATGCCATGGGTGTGTATGCCAATCGTCAATATAATGGGCTTGCATGTCGATGGTTTTACTCACCATTTGATGGTGTGAAAATAGCGCTATTTTTTCATTTGCAGGCATATGTGGCGACTTATCGATGTTTTATGTCTTAACAGGTAAATTGAGACAGCTGTTTTTCAGATAGCATCATACCCTACTGATATTCACCATCAAGGTAACTAGATGCATATTCACTTTATTATTCATGAATCCTACGAAGGTCCAGCGGCTTTTAGTCAGTGGGTTACTGATAACGGCTTTAAACAAACCTCGACACACTTATATTTAGGTGAATCGCTCCCTGCGGTAATAGATTTTGACCTACTGGTCATTTTAGGCGGCCCTCAGTCTCCATTAACTCGGCGTGATGAGTGCGCCTATTTTGATGTAGAACAGGAGATTAGCTTGATTAATAGATGTATTGCTAAGGGCAAAGCTTTGGTGGGCGTGTGTTTGGGAGCACAGTTAATTGGTGAGGCTCTCGGAGCCAAGTTTGAACATAGCCCGCAACGAGAGATCGGCTACTTCCCGATCACTATGACTGATGCAGCGTTAGCTTCGCCATTATTTGAATATTTTCAACTCACAGAAGTGGTTGGCCATTGGCATAATGATATGCCCGGTCTATTGCCGACCTCTAAAGTACTTGCCTACAGCCAAGCTTGTCCGAGACAGATTGTTGAGTATGGCGATCTCATCTATGGCTTTCAATGCCACTTAGAGTTTACTCAAACATCAATATCTGCACTTATCGCCTCTGCTTTCGAGCAAGGCGCTATGTTTGGTGAGCAATGGGTGCAGCATCCCGCTGACATGGCTGCTACGGACACGCGCGCCATGAATCGATTGTTGTTTCAATTTTTAGACAAGTTAGTTCTCAAATATAAAGCACATTGAGGACAGCTGGGCGTGTAGTTGTGTGATACACGTGAACAATAGCAGGTATTAGACGGCTAATATGTGGCGCCGCTTATGCTATCGACCAGGTTCAACTACAGGTGTACCTGCTTCTTATGGCTTGAGGGGCGCGATTAATTTTCGGGAGGCACCTAAGGTCGTTGCCATCTGTTGCGGCATTTCTTACTATAACAAGCATTAGATACGTTCGTATCCTCCTCATTTTTAAACGAGAACTGATGAAATTTATCCATACCTCGGACTGGCATATTGGTCGTCAGCTACATAATCAAAGTTTGCTCGACGATCAGCGCCATGTGTTAGCGCAAATTATCCAATTAGCCAAGGCGCACCAAGTCGATGCCATCGTGGTGGCGGGTGATATTTACGATCGCTCCGTGCCGCCCGCCAACGCTGTGGCGCTGCTCGATGATGTGCTTAATCAGGTGGTCAATGAACTGGGCATTCCGGCCATTTTAATTGCCGGCAACCATGATGGGCATGAGCGGTTAGCCTTTGCTTCGCGGCAGATGCTGAGCAGTGGTTTACATATTATTGGGCCGCTAAGTGACACAGTACGGCCGATTAAACTTACCAGTGCAAGTGGTGATGCCCTCTTTTATCCGCTGCCCTATGTTGAGCCAGCAACGGTGCGCCATGTGCTCGATTGTGATGTGTCTAGCCATGAAGAGGCGATGGCTACACTGCTTGAGCAGGTCACAGAGCATGATAGTCAAGGATTGCCAAAGGTAGTGATTAGCCACTGCTTCTTAGATGGCGGCAGTGAGTCAGATTCAGAGCGCCCCTTGAGTATTGGCGGCGCCGATAAAATTGCCCCACAGCTGTTTAAGGATTTTAGCTATACCGCACTGGGGCATCTGCATGGCCCACAATACAAGGGCCAACCTTATATCCGTTATTCGGGCTCCATTTTGAAGTATTCCTTCAGCGAACAGCATCAACATAAATCGGTCACCTTGGTAGAACTCGATGAGGTAGGCGAGGTCAATATTGAGCTGTTGCCACTCACACCGCTTCGAGATGTACGTATTATCGAAGGTGAACTGGCGCAGTTATTAGCCGATGGTGTTAACGATCCCCAGCGAGACGATTATTTGATGGTGCGTTTATCCGATAAAAGCGCCATTTTAGATGCGATGGGCAAACTACGGGCGGTGTATCCCAATGTGCTGCATCTTGAGCGCACAGGGCTAATGGCCCAAACCGATCAGCTTGCCATTCGCAGTGACCATATCAAAAAGGGTGAGTTAGCCATGTTTACCGATTTCTTTAGTCAAGTGGCCGGCGAGCCGATGTCCGAAGAGCAGCAGCAATTAATGGCCGAGCTTCTCGACAGCTTGCATAAAGCGGAGGCTAGCCAATGAGACCGTTAAGTTTGACCATGGCAGCGTTTGGCCCTTTTGCTACTGAGCAAGTGATTGATTTTAAATTGCTGGGTAAAAACCCCTTATTTTTAATCAATGGCCCTACCGGCGCGGGTAAAACCACCATCTTAGATGCCATCTGTTTTGCGCTTTATGGTAAAACCACCGGTGATGAGCGCGAAGGATCACAGATGCGCTGTGATATGGCCGATGACGAGCGCCTCACAGAGGTGAGCTTTACCTTTGAACTCGGTGAGCGGCAATACCATATTCGCCGTGTACCAGAGCAACCTAGAGCCAAAAAAAGTGGCGATGGGTATACGGTACAAAAACCTGAAGCTCAGCTTACGTGTATCGAACGCGATGGCACTGAGGTGCTGTTGGTGGCTGCTAAAGTGTCGGAAGCAACAGCGCAGATAGAGCAATTAACCGGACTCGATGTGGATCAATTTCGTCAAGTGATGGTATTGCCACAAGGTAAGTTTCGCGAGCTGCTGATGGCCGATTCTAAGGCGCGCGAAAAAATCTTCAGCCAACTGTTTCAAACTCATATTTATCGCAAGATTGAAGACAAACTCAAGCAGCAAGCCTTAGGCATTAAAAAAGAGGTCGAGGCGATGCGCAATCGCCGCGACGGTGTTTTGCAAGGCGCTGACCTTGAAAGCGATGCGGCGCTCAATGATGAGCTTAAGGCGTTGGCTCCCGAGCTTGCCAGCGCGACTGAAAAAAAGGCTAAGATAGATAAACAGGTTCAACTGGTGAGTCAGCAACTGGAGCAGGCTAAGCAGTTAACTGCTGAGTTTTCCTCGCTAGAGCAGCTTAACTTATTAGCTAGGCAACTCGATGAGCAAAAAACGCAGATCGACCAGCAGCAACAGCAGTTACTCGCCGCGCGTAATGCCAAGCAGCTGCAACCTGTTTATCAGGCGGTTGAGGCTCGCAAGCTTGAGTTAACCCAGGCTACTGAGCAGCAATTGAAGTCGCAGGCGCATCAGCAGCAAAGTGAAGCTATGCTCAATCAAAGTCTTGCTGCGATAGAGACGCTCCCCGCACTAGAAACTCAGCAGCAACAGACATTAACCACGGTCCAGCAGCGTCGTACCTTATTACCGCAACTTAAACAGCTTGAGCAACTGAAGGCCCATGTGAGTGACAGTCAGCAGCAGATGACTCATGCCGAGCAGCAAGGTAAGCAGACAAAAGCAAAACTGGCGCAGTTAAATGATGAAAAGCTGGCAGCCCAGGCCCAAGTGCCAGAGCTAAAAGCCCATAGCCAGCAGTTGCTCACGTTGCAGCAACAGATAAGCGATACCAAACATCATTTGCAGTTTTATGCTCAGTGGCTGCGCGGCAGCGCTGAGATGGAGCAAATCAATGCTCGCTTAGTTAGCGCAAAAGAGCATGGGGTGCAACTACAAGCGCACCACAAACAGTGCGAAATCCACAATCAAGGGTTGATGTTACGTTGGCATCAGGGCCAAGCGGCCATCTTAGCGGCACAGCTATCTGCTGGCGAGGCGTGTCCCGTTTGCGGCAGTCTTGATCATCCACAGCCCGCACAAAGTGAACAGGTCGTGCCTACAGATGAGGAGCGCGAAGCGGCGCAAGCTAATGAGCAGAGCGCATTAACTGAGTTGACCAATGCTCGCTCAGACTATCGTCAGCTAATAGAAAAATTAAAGGATGTTGAGCAAAGAAATCGTGAGTTAGCTGAGCAGCTACCCGGTATCGACAGCCTCACTCAAGCTGGCCTTGAAACCACGCTGGGGCAGCTTGAACAACAATTTGCAGAGGCGACGAAAGCGCAGCAACAACTGGTTGATATTGACAGCCGCCTGACGGCCTTGCAGCAGCAAGAGCTGCTGCTTAATCAGCAGCTTGAGCAAGAGCGCGAACAATATCGTCAACTGGAAAAACAGTTTAATGAAAGCGCAGGTCAGCTTAAGCAGTTACAGGCCGCGATACCGCAAGAACTCGTTGACTTACCGGCACTCGAGCAAGAGATCGATAAGCTGGAGCAAACTGCAGCGCAGTTGAAGCTGCAGATTTCATCTTTGCGTGAGCAACATACTCAAGCCGAGCAGCGAGTAGCCAGCGCTGCGGCGCAACTGCAATCAGCGAATGAAACATTAGCAAGAGCACAGCAGCAACATCTGCTTGCCGTCAATGAGTTTGAACGACAGTTGCAAGCCTCTAAGTTTGACTCCTTATCCGCATTTAATCTTGCCATGCAAACAGACGATAAAATTGCGGTTTTAGAGCAGGAGATCAAGCAATATGAGCAGCGCTGTATTACTAATCAAGCTAATATTGCGCAATTAGAAACCAAACTTGCTGACAGCACACGACCCGATATCGCAGCGATAACAGACAGTAAGACACAGCTTGAAATAGCGCAGCAAAATGTGCTTAATCAGTGGCAACAACTGAGCGGCCGTATGCGACAACTGGAGCAAACTGCAGAGCAGCTCAACAGCCTAGACATGCAATCGAAAAAGCTTGAAGCCCAGTATGCGGTAGTCGGGACATTGTCCGATGTCGCCAATGGCAATACGGGTAATAAGATAAGCTTGCAGCGTTTCGTGCTCAGTGTGCTACTCGATGATGTGTTACTTGAAGCCAGTCATCGATTGCAAATGATGAGTAAGGGGCGTTATCGCTTACTTCGTAAAGAGGATAGGGCTAAAGGCAACAAAGCCTCAGGGCTCGAACTTGAGGTGGAAGATGCCTACACCGCAAAAGTACGCTCGGTGGCGACCTTAAGTGGCGGAGAAAGCTTTATGGCGGCGCTATCGATGGCGCTGGGATTATCGGATGTGGTGCAAGCCTATGCGGGCGGCATAAAGCTCGATACCCTGTTTATCGATGAAGGTTTTGGCAGTTTGGACCAAGATTCACTCGAACTGGCCATAAGAACATTAATGGATCTGCAATCGGCTGGACGAATGGTGGGGGTGATCTCCCATGTGAGTGAGATGAAAGAGCAGATTGGTAGCCGCCTCGATATCATTAAAACGGCGACGGGCAGTACCATTAAGGTTATTTTACCTTAATCTTAATTTGTTATTGCTGAAGGTAAACGTGCTGTAATGGCACGTTTTTTATAGGTAAAATGCTACTTTTAGCCTTCTGAGTCGTTAATATGGCGTTTGATCAGCTTATTTTGTGCTCTCGATCTATTTGTATCTGGCGAAAATTTTGATATAACTTGCCCTTGGCGTTCCTGCTCATGGGATAAGACCGTTTAATTGATAACCACCATAATAAAAAGTAGAGGCTAGGTTGCGAACAAATAAATTTTCTTTGGTCACTATGTCTCTATCCCGTTTGGCGGCGCTGCCGTCACCCCATAAGAAACTGTTAATGATCACGGGTGGGTTAGTCGGCATCGCACTGTTATGGCCGAGTCAGCAACAGATGCTACCCCAGCGGATCCCTGTCGCGCTTGATATTGAATCATTCGTGCAGCCAGCAGAGCAGATGCTAACTGAGACGGTTGTTGCTCGTCCTGATTACGTCAAAACCATCGTCAGCGGCGATACCTTAAGCGGCCTGTTTTTAGATGCCAATGTCGATCAACAAACCATGTATAAGGTGCTCGAAGCCGATCTCAATATTTTGGCCTTAGACACATTAAAACCGGGCAATATTATTCGATTTTGGCTCGATGACAGTGGCCAATTAACGCAACTAGAGCTGTATTTTAATGCCGCTCGTCAGGTGGTTTTTAGCCGCTACGAGGAAGGCGGCTTTAATGTTGAAGAGATCAATATTGAGGGCATTTGGCAAAATCGCTCACTGACGGGGGATATCCAAGGCTCCTTTTACCTATCGGCGCAGCGCGTTGGGCTTAACGCTGCTGACATTCAACGTATCGAATCACTACTCAAAGAAAAGCTCAACTTTGCCCGTGACTTGCGTGCCGGTGATACCTTTTCAGTATTAATGAGCGAACAGTATATTGACGGCGAAGTCACGGGAAATCGTGACATTTTAGGGGTCAACATTCAGCGTGGCCGCAGCAGTATTAATGCTTATCAAAACAGTGATGGTAACTTTTATGATGAACAAGGCCGCAGCTTAGCCAGAGCATTTCAACGTATACCATTAGACAAAAATTACCGTATTAGCTCTCGTTTTAACCGTCACCGTCACCATCCTGTCACGGGGCGCACTGCACCGCATAATGGTACCGATTTTGCCACGCCAGTGGGCACCAAAATTGTGGCCCCAGGTGATGGTATCGTGTCGTTAGTGACAGATCATCGCTATGCAGGTAAGTATGTGGTGATTGAGCATGGCAACAAATATCGCACCCGTTATCTGCACCTTTCCAAAGCCTTAGTGCATAAAGGCCAGCGAGTATCCCGGGGTCAAGTGATTGCGTTATCGGGTAAAACGGGGCGAATAACCGGTCCACACCTGCATTATGAGTTTCACGTTAATGGTCGCCCAGTCGATCCGATGAAAGCGAATATTCCCATGGCGAGTAAATTGTCCAATAAACAGATGAAGGAGTTTGCGCAGTTAGTGAAGGTGCGCAAAATGATCATGGGACAAAGCTAGTGTTCCCAAGCGTGGTAGTTGTTTCACCCTACATCTCGTTATAAAAAAGCCGCTAATATAGCGGCTTTTTTATGTCGTTACGTTGGACTCTAGTTCAAGCATGGTGAGCCACAAACGTAAATCAAACTCTAGTTGGTGGTAATCATTTTCCATATGGCAGCAGAGTTGATAAAACGCTTTATTATGATCTTTCTCCTTTAAATGCGCCAATTCATGTACCACCACCATGCGTAGCAAGGGTTCGGGGATATAACGCAACTTAGAGGAGATGCGGATCTCATTTTTGGTCTTGGTTTTGCCGCCATGATTTTTAGCGATGTAACTGTGTAAACCCAAGGCCTGCTTCTTTAAGGTGATCTTGTCATCGTAGAGCACCTTATTAAGTGGTTGCGACTTTTTGAGATAACGGTTTTTAAGCGCGATAGTGTAATCGTACAGGGCTTTGTCGCTGCGGATATCGTGAATGTCGGGATAACGCTGTTGCAGGACGTTCTTGAGTCGATTTTGTGCAATAAGTGCCTCGACCTGAGTAATTATCTCGGGGCGGTAACCTTGTAGGTAATGAAGATGGGTCATGTGATCTTAGTCGAACTCATATCGGCCGGGCTAGGGTGCCCGGCGTGCTTTGATGAATAAAGCTTGCGCGATGGCGGCAATTATTCAGGTTTGGCAAAGATACGTTGGTTATGATAAGCGTAAGCCACTTCAAAGGCATTCTTTTGGAAACGCTTAAGGTCGAGCCCATCAAAATCCACCATAGGCGGGTTGCGCTTGAGTTGCTCTTTGATGGTAACAGGTGAGATCAAGTGTACAGGTAGGCCGCACAACTGGATTGCCGCTTCCATCTTAAAACTGGTGGCACTGCCAGCAAGCTTACCTTTTTGCTCACGCTCGATTAAAACCACTTCATCGACTTTGTAGTCTTCCATCAATTTACAAAAGGCAAAATGAAACTCTTTAATCGATTCTGTTTTAGCCGAATTTGATACCGTTAATGAACGAGAACGGCATTCTGGCACGTTAAAGGTTTCACCTTCATAACTTAATAAACTGATGATGGCTTCGCCACCTTTTAACTCAACGCCACAAACTCTCATGATAAACCTAATAATAAAACTGTAATGGGGGTTATTGTAACCTTAATTGGCATAATGAGCAGCAGTTGCTAAAACAAATTACGCCATAAAAATCATCTTTTGCTGTAAATCCTAGCCGTTATGCAAGGGATCCCAAAGCGTTGAGCGGCTGGTTGGCCGCTCATTTTACAAAGTGCGGTTATTCTTCAGGGGTGTCTTGCAAGGTAGACTTAGGTTTGCGCAGCATAGGCGCATCGCCAATATCGACACCTGTGATAAAGCGTTTATCGCGGTTATCTTTAGTCTTAGTGGTCGATTTAGCCTTAGCGGGCCTAGTCTTGTTTTGCGCCGCTTTTTTAGCGGTGGCGGGCTTACCTTTAGGTTTAGCTTTGAGGCCGCTAAACTTGGGTTTTAATCCTGCTATTTCGCTTAGCTCAAATGTGCGGCGTAAAAATAGCTGCACTTGTTTGAAGTTATCCCAATCTTTTGGACCCACGAGTGATATAGCATCACCTTTAGCACCTGCACGGGCAGTACGGCCAATGCGGTGAATGTACTCTTCGGCTAACTTGGGCATATCGAAGTTAATCACCAAAGAGACGTTGAGTAAGTCTAAGCCGCGTGAAGCCACATCTGTGGTGACCAAGATCTGTTGTTGACCTCGGCTAAATTGATCCATTATCTGATTACGGGCTGACTGCTTTAGCTCGCCGCTCAGTGAGGCGGTGGTAAAGCCTTCATCGGCGAGTTTTGTGGCTAGACGGTCGGTATCACTGCGGGTGGCAGTAAAGATGATCACCTGCTTATGTTGTTCTTGCTTCAGTAGCGTCAGTAACAGCTTTTCTTTGTGGCCTAAGTTATCGCACAGATAGACTTTTTGGGTAATATCTTGGTTTTCAACGTTTGAAGCCCCAATCGACACATGCACGGGCTCTTTTAGCAGCTCAGCCGCTATCTCGTTAATTTCACCATGATCTAGCGTCGCAGAGAACATCAAGGTTTGACGACGTTTATGATCGGCCGCTTGGTTAATGGCGCGCAGCTGTTCGGCAAAGCCTAAGTCCAGCATTCGGTCGGCTTCGTCAAGGATAAGTAATTCGAGCCCGTTGAGGTGCAGATGACGCTGTTTAAGATGGTCGGCCAGGCGACCAGGCGTCGCCACTACAATATGTGGGTCTCTGGCGAGGGCTTTCGCTTGGTCATTAAAATTTTCGCCACCAAGAATTTTAAGCGCCTTGTATTGCGTATTGGCGACCAGCAGTCGTAACTGGCTGTATACCTGCGTTGCCAGCTCTCGAGTTGGCAATAAAATGAGTACGCGAGGATCGCGTTTACTCAATGCTTTGGTCGAGATAATACGCTGCATAGCGGGCAGTAAAAACGCCAAGGTCTTACCCGAGCCGGTTTTAGACGATGCCATTAGATCCTTTCCCGATAGGCCTACAGGTATCGATTGCTCTTGGATCTCGGTCGGCTTGTCGATGCCCATATGTTCTAGGCTGGTTAGTAGGCGTTTATCGAGTGAAAAATCTGAAAATTGCAAAGGTGTGCTCCAAAATATCAATAAGAGCGCATTATACATCGACTTGGGGCTTTCAGCCATTAGGATTAGTGCTTGTGGAGGACGGATATCGTAATCAAGGCAAATAAGCCATTTTCGCGCGTCATGCTTTAGCCTATGATGGCAGATAAGGGTTATGCCTTTAATTGATACGAGGCAGTGATGAGTAAGGGAGATAATAGATGGCGACTATCGGTATCGCGTTAGGCAGCGGCGCAGCTAAGGGCTGGGCCCATATTGGGGTGCTCAATGAATTAGCTAAAATGGGAATAAAGCCAGACAAAGTGGCAGGGTGCTCTATTGGTTCTGTGGTCGGTGCTGCCTATGCCCAAGATAACCTCAGTGAACTGCAGCAATGGGTGAGTGGCTTTTCTAGTTGGGATGTCCTTGGCTTAATGGATTTAAGCTGGCGTAAAGGAGGCTTAATTGGTGGTGAAAAGGTGTTTGATGTGATGCAACAGCACATTGGCGTGCTCGACATTGAACAGATGAAGCGTCCCTTTGCCGCCGTGGCAACCGACTTATATAGTGGTCAGGAGATCTGGTTTCAACGAGGGGATTTGCGTCATGCGGTGCGCGCCTCTTGCTCTATGCCTGGCATCTTGCCTCCGGCGCGCATTGGCGATCGTTGGCTGGTTGACGGCGCCGTCGTTAACCCTGTGCCAATATCGGTGAGCCGAGCCATGGGGGTCGATTTAGTGATTGCGGTCGATCTTTATGGTCATCGCAAGACACGCCTAGAACAACTGCCCGTGTCGTTGTCGTCTAGCGCGCAAGCGTCGGTGCCAACCGCAGAGGAGGCAAAGGCTCAAGGACAAGATGTCGGCTTTATGGATCTGCTGGCGCGAGGCCGAGAATATGTGTCGGGATTAACCGATAAGTTTTCTCTGGGTAATCGCAATCAACCAGGGATGTTGGCTGTGATGTCACAATCGATGGATATTTTAGAGCAGCGCCATAAACGGGTACGGTTAATGGGCGATCCTCCCGAACTGCTGATCACCCCAAATGTGGCTGACATCGGCACCATGGAATTTCATCGGGCTAATGAAGCGATAGCCGCCGGAGAGCAAGCGGTGAAGCAGGTGGCTCATGTTATCACCACTATGCTGGAAGAGTTTCCGCATAAATAATCAATTTAAACGGCTATTACTTGCTTATCAGTTAAGGCGATTAAATTTGGTTGCCTAGCGTGTCAATAGACGCTATGCGGACTTGATAGTGATTCGATGATATTTAATCAGGTAAGACCTAAGGTATTTATTAGCTATCATCGGATCTCTTGCGGTATTTTGTTAAAAAACGGCCTAGTTTTTGCTTTAACAGAGTATTCGTTTAGCTGTCGTCGATATTTTGACAATGAATTCAATTAGTCATCTTCCAACAACTTCAAGTCATCAACAGGTTGCCGACGCCTATAGTGGTGCGGTTAATCATCAAACTCAAGGCGCTAATGCTCCAGCTGACAGGGTGAGCTTAGGCGAGCGAACAGGCCCAGTACAGGCAAACGGGGCGACTATCCCTCAAGAAGAAGTGTCGTTATCGCCTCGGGCGCAGCGAGCACAAAAAATTGAGGCGATGGCGGGCGACTTTTTTAGTGCTGGCGAGTTTAGTATCAATGATATCCCTAAGCTTATTCAGCGGTTACATCAAGATGGTATCTTGTCAGATAACCAGCTAAATCGCTTAAGCTCTGCAGGGTTTGAGATCCCAGAGCCCAATGAGGCGTCGCAATCACTGCTGGACTTTATTGACAGTAAGCAAGCAGGGTTAACGCAATCGGAGCCTGATAAGGCGCAGCATAAAATGCTCGATGACGCTAAAACCGTGCTGAATAACATGGACGGTATTGATGGCGCATTATACAGCCAAACCGCCGCTCGAGTATCGGCGCAGTTAACTGTGTTGATCAATGCCGATACCAATATGCCTGCCATGGAAAAAGAGCAGTGGCAAGGATTAAAATCGACCATGCAATTAGCTGCCTCGATGGGAAATTCACAACAATCGAGCGGCCAATTAAGCAGTTATTTGGCGTTATCTAAGCGGCTTACGTAACTTACCTACACTTATCCACAGTTTGTCCCGACTTTTTACATTATCTAGCCTTGTTTCGATGCTTGGTCAAGGCCACTTTTTAAGATAAGTGGCCTAGTTTGCAGTAATCTTTTGTCGCAAAATACCATCGGTAAAATCATGATCTGGATCAAGGTACTTCAAGTGACTTTGTAGCTTAATGCGCTACATATTGTGTCTTAATGTTTTCTTGGCACTATATATGGTGTCATTTTAAACGTTACTTGAGGAGATATTAAACAATGCCAGTAGTTATTAAGCGGGATGGTTACCGCACGCCTTTTGACGAAACAAGGATCAGAGATGCGGTAATTGCCGCTGCAAACTCAGCAGGTATTGATGATGTTGCCTATGCTACTCAAGTCGCGAGTCAAGTGAGCCGTGCCATGGCTGATGTGGCCGAAGTGGATATTCACGATCTGCAAGACGCCGTTGAAAACCAACTGATGGAAGGCCCCTATAAAGCCTTAGCGCGCGTGTATATCGAATATCGTCACGATAGAGATGTCCATCGAGAGCAGAGCAGTCGACTTAATCGCGATATTCGTGGCCTAGTTGAACAAAGTAATGCTGCCTTGCTTAACGAAAACGCCAATAAAGACTCAAAAGTGATCCCCACTCAGCGTGATCTGCTCGCCGGTATTGTGGCCAAGCATTATGCGACTCGCCATATTTTACCCAAAGATGTGGTGTCGGCCCATGAAGCGGGTGAGATCCATTATCACGATTTGGATTACGCGCCTTTTTTCCCGATGTTTAACTGCATGCTAATTGATTTAGCCGGCATGTTGACTCATGGTTTTAAGATGGGCAACGCCGAAATTGAAACCCCAAAATCGATCTCAACGGCCACAGCAGTTACGGCGCAAATTATTGCTCAGGTAGCAAGCCATATTTATGGTGGCACCACCATTAACCGCATCGATGAAGTGCTGGCGCCATTTGTGGCTAAAAGCTATGACAAACATTATCAAGTGGCCTTAAAGTGGGGCATTACAGATGCTAAAGCCTTTGCCACCGCGCAGACAGAAAAAGAGTGTCACGATGCGTTTCAGTCGTTGGAATATGAGGTCAACACCTTACATACCGCCAATGGGCAAACCCCGTTTGTGACTTTTGGTTTTGGTTTAGGCACCTCGTGGGAGTCGCGATTAATTCAAGCCTCAATGATGAAAGTGCGTATGGCTGGGCTGGGTAAAAACCGTAAAACGGCTGTGTTCCCCAAACTGGTGTTTGCTATTCGAGATGGTATAAATCATAAGCAAGGTGATTGTAACTACGATATCAAGCAGTTAGCACTAAAATGTGCCACCATGCGCATGTATCCAGATATTTTAAATTATGAGCAAGTGGAAAAAGTCACCGGCTCATTTAAGACGCCAATGGGCTGTCGCAGCTTTTTAGGTACCTACGAAGAAGACGGCGAACTGGTGCATGATGGGCGTAATAACTTGGGTGTGGTGAGCTTAAACTTGCCGCGAGTCGCCTTAGAAGCCAATGGTGATGAAGCGCGTTTCTTTGCCATTTTAGATCAACGTTTAGCCATTGCCAGACGCGCATTAGATACACGTATTGAGCGTCTAGAAGGAGTGAAAGCGCGCGTTGCCCCGATTTTGTACATGGAAGGGGCGTGTGGTGTACGTTTGCGCGCCGATGATGATATTAGCCAGATTTTCAAAAATGGCCGCGCATCAATTTCGTTAGGTTATATAGGGCTACATGAAACCGTTAATGCGCTTTACGGCAATCAAATCCACCTGTTTGACAGTGAGCAGCTGCGCGCCAAAGCAATTGCCATTATTGAACACCTTAAAGCGGCAACAGTGCGCTGGCGTGACGAGTCCGGTTATGCCTTTAGTTTATACAGCACACCGAGTGAAAACCTTTGTAGCCGTTTTTGTAAACTCGACACTAAGGCTTTTGGGGTGATTGATGGCGTGACCGACAGAGGTTACTACACCAACAGTTTCCACTTAGATGTGGAAAAAAAGGTCAATCCTTACGATAAGCTGGATTTTGAGATGCCTTATCCAGCACTGACCAACGGTGGATTTATCTGCTACGGCGAATATCCCAATATGCAGCATAATATTGAAGCGCTCGAAAACGTGTGGGATTACAGTTATAGCCGCGTGCCTTATTACGGCACAAATACGCCGATTGACGAGTGTTATGACTGTGGTTTTACAGGTGAATTTAGCTGTACCAGTAAGGGCTTTACCTGTCCTAAATGCGGTAATCATGAGCCCAGTCGAGTCTCAGTGACGCGTCGAGTGTGCGGTTATTTAGGCAGCCCAGATGCGCGGCCATTTAACTATGGTAAGCAAGAAGAGGTTAAGCGCCGGGTAAAACACCTGTAGGCGTTAGGGTGTAACGGTTGGCGCGCTGATGCGCGCCTAAGTGTTAATAAGCTTGAGGCTTAGATGAATTACCAGCAATACTTTCCAGTCGATGTGGTCAATGGCCCTGGTACGCGAGCGACCCTGTTTGTGTCTGGTTGCGAGCATCAATGCCGCGGCTGTTATAATCAGTCGACTTGGAGTCCGGCAGCGGGTCATCTATTCGATGCCGCCATGGTTGAGCAGATCATCACGGATCTGCAAGATACACGTATCGTGCGCCGGGGTTTATCGTTATCAGGCGGCGATCCGCTTTACCCTCAAAATGTTGCCCAGATACTTGCGCTAGTAAAGCGTGTTAAGCATGAGTGTCCAGATAAAGATATTTGGCTGTGGAGCGGTTATCGCTTAGATGAATTATCGACAGCCCAGCGCCAGGTGCTGCATTATGTTGATGTGCTGGTGGATGGCAAATTTGAGCAATCGCTTGCCGATCCAAGCTTAAGATTTCGTGGCAGTAGCAATCAGGTGATCCACCATTTCCAGCAATAGTGATATAATGTCGGCCAAACAGATAGGCGCAGTCAGCAATCTTGCTTGATTGGCCGAGTATTATAGATTTATTTTAAGGCAAGTTAATGAATTTAAAGCAAGAGTTACAGCAACTTAATGACCGACTCGACAAATGTCGTCGTAAATTAGATGCGGCAGAAAAACGCGGTGATCAAGCGGTGATTTTGCAGTTTAAGCAAGAGATCAATGCTGTAACGAAACAGATTGCCCATGTTAAAAACCAACAGACTCGCTTGTTGAACAAAAAAGGCACCGATGTAAAGTCACTGCCTTTTAGTCGTGCACTGACTAAAGCTGAGCAAGCCGATATGGGTAAATTAAAAAAATCAGTCAAAGGATTAGTCGTTGTACATCCAATGACAGCATTAGGGCGTGAAATGGGCTTAACCCAAGTCACAGGCTTCGCCCCGAAAGCGTTTTAATCCTCAATTGCCGATATTTGATTAGCGTACGTGAGCGATATCATATTGCTTATCGTTCGCTCGGCGTATGCTTAGCGCTCTTTAATACGCTGCGGGTGAAGTAATAACCGATTCAATTACTCGGCTATTTCACTGTAAGGCAAAAACACATAAAATGCTCAGTCTGATAGTAAGGCCGCATCCTAGCCTTAGTTATTTTCTACCTCTTTTTTTGACTCGGACAGAGCGAGTAGTAAAGGTTATTTCATGTCAATTAAGTATGTCGCCACTTCAAAGTTACCTACGCCTTGGGGCGTATTCGCCATGCATGGTTTTGAAGACACAGACACTGGCAAAGAACATGTCGCACTCACTTTTGGTCAACTAGATGCCAATACCCCCATACTTGGGCGTATTCATTCAGAATGTTTAACTGGCGATGCGCTGTTTAGTTTGCGTTGCGATTGCGGTTTTCAACTACAAACGGCGATGCAAAATATTGCCGAGGCAGGACAAGGGTTTATTTTATACCTTCGCCAAGAAGGGCGAGGTATAGGCTTACTCAATAAAATCCGTGCCTATGAACTACAAGATCAAGGCGCTAACACGGTCGAAGCAAATGAGCGACTCGGTTTTGAAGCCGACATGCGCAAATATGACATGATCAAGCCGATGATGGAGAAAATTGGCGTACATCAAGTTAAATTGATGACCAATAACCCTCGTAAAGTTAAAGCAATGAAAGAGCTCGGTATTGATGTGGTTGAACGTGTTCCGCTGCAAGTAGGCAAAAATCGCTACAATGAAGCATATTTAAAAACCAAGTCAACAGAGCTGGGACATATGATGTCTGAGTATCATTTTACTGAAGAAGCAAACGTCGTTAAGCCCCCTAAGGCTGAGTAACGTTCGCGCTTTTTTTAGTGTGTCAACGCTATCAAGACACTGCGGCGATTGCGGCAGTGTCCTTGTTTGCCGCGCTTAGCTTCTTTACTCTCTGCCTGCAAAACCTGCAAAACCTGCAAAACCTGCAAAACCTGCAAAACCTGCAACCTCAAAATGATAGTTGCGGTGTTGTGCTTTCATCGCACTTTTAGCTTTGGCGCCTATCTATGTGAATCGCAAACAGTCTATTTGAGCGGGTCATCTTATGCAATAAGCTGATGATGACGGCGGTAAAGCCCATTAATATGCCAGCTTAACTCTTTCCCCAAATCTGTGCGTTAGTACTGTCGGTATCAGCACCTTTAGCTGCACTCTTGTTGCTGCTGGCAGGGCTTGCCACTCGAGTAGATGTGCGTACCTCACTGTCCGCTTTCGGCTTAGGTAGCGGTAGCTTATTCATTTTGAGGTAAAGGTATTCCACTTTTTCTCTGGCCCAAGGCGTTTTACGTAAAAACTTAAGGCTAGATTTAATACTAGGATCATGATTAAAACAACGAATGTCGATACGTGTGCCCAGTTCTTCCCACCCATAATGGTCGACTAAATCGGTGAGAATTGTTTCGAGTTTAATGCCGTGCAGAGGATTATTTGCTTGTGTCATATTGTGCGATTGTCCATGTAAATTAGGCTGATTATATCAGTTTATATGGAGGTGGGTTGATAAAAAACCACTCGCTCCAGCTTCCCGCTTTGGCGTTATTGGGTTTTATCGGTATTAGGTTGCCTTATTGCATGTTCGTATTGACGCATGGTTGGTGTTTTGTGCTGATAACCTATCAGTTCAGCTTAAAGGATATGCTGTTAATGGATGTGTAGCCAAGGGGAGACGCCAAGTTATTCATAAAAAAGGCACCCATAGGTGCCTTTATCATTGATTTACACAGGCCCTGCAGCTTATTTGGTTTGCTGCTGGCTTAGAGTCTGATAGCCACCACCATTATAAGTGTGGGTATAACCTTGCTCAATTAAACTCATTTGGGCAATATCACTGCGACGTCCACTACGGCAATACAGCACCACATCGGTCGCTTTATCTATATTACGTTTAGCAAATTCAGCGGCAATATTTTCAAATGGGATGTTAATCGCATTAGCTAAATGCCCCTGGGCAAACTCTTCAGGGGTGCGCACATCGACTATCATGGCGCCGTTATCTATCATCTTCCATGCGGTTTCAATGTCTTGTTCAGCCGCGATGCTAGGTGATGATAAGCCGATAGCGGTCACAAAAAGTAGCGCAATCAGTGCGCCGAATCGGCTAAGTAATGTAGTGGCTTGTCCCACGTAAACTCCTTGGTATTAACTGTGTGATTTAGCGCGTTCAAGCTCGGCTTCACTCTTTACACCCAGTTTTTTCATTATCATGGCTGCAGGGCAAAACCCAGTAAAAGCGCTTTGTAATAGATTAGCGCCAACAAAGGCGGTAAGCCAGATAAAATTATGATGTACTAATGCAGTCAACGCGAGAGACAGTAACACCATAAAGCCAGCAAAAGCGAAAATACTACGTTCGATAGACATAATTAACTCCTTAATTAAGCGGCAGTATTTGCCGTTTTTTGTGGTATGCGGTGGCGCATCACTGTGTAATAGAGCACAGGGATCACAACCAAGGTAAGCAAGGTTGAGACTAAGATACCGAAGATCAAACTGATGGCTAATCCATTAAAAATGGGATCATCCAGAATGAATAAGGCACCAATCATGGCCGCAAGGCCTGTCAACATAATGGGCTTTGCTCGGACCGCACCAGAGTGAATAACCGCCTGTTCAAAGGGTACGCCCGACTCTGTCTCCTGGTTAATAAAGTCGACCAGTAATATTGAGTTACGCACAATAATCCCGGCAAGGGCGATCATGCCGATCATTGAGGTGGCGGTAAATTGAGCTCCGAGCAGGGCATGACCCGGCATCACTCCTATGATGGTAAGCGGAATGGGAGCCATAATGATCAGCGGAACGGAGTAGGAGCGAAATTGACCCACTACTAAGAGGTAAATCGCAATCATGCCCACTGCATAGGCGATCCCCATGTCACGGAATGTTTCGTAAGTAATTTTCCACTCGCCATCCCACAATACAGCAATGGTGTCTAAGCCTGAGGGTTGGTTGACATAATGCTGATCAAAGCCCAAGCCTGTCTCGCTATCTATGTCGGCGGCCATCTCAAACATACCGTATAGCGGGCTGTCTAGCGGCCCAGCCATATCGGCAACCACCATGATCATGGGGATCATGTTTTTATGAATAATGGGCGCATCTATGCTGCCTTTATTAATGCGCACCAATTCAGACACCGGCACTGAGTCACCGCTTTGAGTGGTGAGTCTGAGGTTTAGTACCTGCTCAAGATCCATCTTGGCAGCCTCCTCAAGCTGCAATTTAATTGGCACAGGTGTGGTTTGATTGGGTTTATGTAAGTAGCTCACCTGCTTGCCGCCAATGGAGGTGGTCACCAGATCAACGATATTGCTGTAAGGCACGCCTAATAAACTGGCCTTAGCGCGATCGATGGACACCTGCCATTTTTGTTGCATCGCAGGCAGATAGATATCGATATCGACCACATCTGGAGTTTGATGAAATAACGCTTGCAGCTGCAGGGCGGCGGTTTCTCTGAGCGCTTCGTTTGGCCCATACACCTCGGCCAGAATGGGTGACCATACCGGTGGGCCAGGAGGGACTTCAACCACCTTCACATTGGCATTATAGTGCGCCGCAGTAGCTTGCAGTGATTCGCGCACCGCTACGGCGATGCTGTGACTGTCACGATCGCGCTCAGATTTATCGACTAAATTGACCTGAATATCGCCAAGCTCCTGTGTTTGGCGTAAAAAGTAATGGCGCACTAAGCCGTTAAAGTTCATCGGTGCATTGGTGCCTGCATATAGCTGGTAATTCTCGACCTCGGCCACTTGGTTAAGCTGCTGTCCTAAGGCTTTAAGTACGCGCTGAGTTTGTTCCACCGGCGTGCCTTCGGGCATATCAAGCATCACTTGAAATTCTGATTTATTATCAAAAGGCAGCATTTTGAGTACCACCAGTTGAGTCACAGGCAAAGAGATAGCAATGGCAATGAGCACCACAATCCCAGCAGCCAGACCCAGACGAGCTTTACCCGCTTGTTTACCGTGCACAAAGGGTGAGATGAGCGCCGTAAAGATCGCCACCATACGATTGCTGCTGGAGGTGTCGCTGCTCTCCTGATGTTTGTGAGATTTATTTAACAGTTTAGTGGCCAGCCACGGGGTAACAATAAAGGCGATCGCCAGTGAGATTAACATCCCCATACTGGCATTAATGGGGATTGGGCTCATGTAAGGACCCATGAGTCCAGACACAAAAGCCATCGGCATTAGGGCGGCAATGACGGTGAAGGTGGCCAATATCGTAGGGCCACCGACCTCATCCACGGCAATCGGAATTAATTGGGTAAATTCCCGTTGTCCCAGCGCCATATGGCGGTGGATGTTTTCTACCACGACTATGGCATCATCAACTAAAATCCCTATTGAAAAAATAAGTGCAAACAATGAGATTCGGTTTAAGGTGAAACCCCATGCCCAAGAGGCAAAGAGGGTGATGGCCAAGGTAATAATAATGGCAATACCGACCACGATGGCTTCGCGTAACCCCATGGCAAGAAATACCAATACCACCACAGCCGAGGTGGCAAACACCAATTTCAAGATTAAGGTGTTGGCTTTATCTCCGGCGGTCTTACCGTAGTTACGCGATACCGTCACCTCTACGTCGGCAGGAATTAACACGTTGTTGACCGCATCAACGCGAGCCAAGATCTCATTGGCAATATCAACCGCGTTCTCACCAGGTTGTTTGCCAATGGCGATAGTGACCGCAGGGTAGGTGCCTTGTTTGTCGCTGTGCCACGCGTTTTGGGTCGGGATATCGCTGCTAAGGCTAATATCGGCTATGTCGGCGAGATACACAGGCGCACTGCGGCCGGACTCATCTTGATAGACAGCGACAACCAGTTGCTCAACTTCTTGTTGGGATTGTAAAAACTGCCCGGTTTGAATCTTAATTTCTTGGTTATCTTGAATAAGTGATACCGGCATGGATACATGGTTATTGCTGGCAAGGCTATTGCTGATCGCGTCATAGGTTAAGCCGTAAAAGCTCATTTTTGCCGGATCGATACGTACATTAAGGCTCACATTATGGCTACCAACAGTGTAAATTTCGCGGGTACCCGGAATGCGTTTTAGCTCAGTTTCGAGCCCCTTAGCCACTTGAGTTAATTGTTCGGCAGAGGTTAAGGTCGACTTTGACCAGAGGGTCAGGCTGACAATGGGCACATCATCGATACCACGTGGCTTGATCTGGGGCTCGCCGACCCCGGCTTGAGTGGCCACTTTATCCATATTGGAGTAGACCTGATTGTACAGCTTTACAATCGCCTCGTTGCGGGGAATACCCACTTCAAAAATGGCGATCAGTAAGGCGCCATCAGGTTGTGAAAACGAATACAGGGTATCTATCCCTTTTATCTGCGACAGTACCTGCTCCATTGGTAGGGTGACTAATTGTTCGACTTCACTCGGAGTTGCTCCAGGAAAAGGAATATAGACATCGGCAAAGGTAACATCTATCTGTGGCTCTTCCTCTTTAGGGGTGACGAGTACCGCGAATAGCCCCAGTAAAATGCCGAGCAATGCCAATAGCGGTGTGATGGCGCTGAGTTGAAATAGTGCGGCGACTCGCCCGGAAAAACCCAGTGAATAGGGCTTGTTTTGTTGCTTGTCGCTATCTTGATTATGTGACGGCTTCATCTTATTTACGATTCCTATTAAACGGCCAAGTCCATTACAGCGCTCATATTATTGGGCTAGGTTAAGTCGGACTTGATAAGCGTCAGTCGCGATGACATCACCTGCGGTTAAGCCTGCAAGCACTTCAAATTGATCATCTCGTTGCGCGCCTAGGCGCACTTGGGTGAGTTGGAATGTCCCTTGTTGCTCAAGGTAGACTGCACTCATCTCATTTTGATAAATAATCGCCGATTGAGGAATGGTAATAGTGCTGCGCTGGCCTGCAATAAACTTGGCTTTAACCCACATGCCCGGCATTAAGTTACTCATGCCTTCAGGTAAATCAATGCGCGTTTTATAGCTATGATTCAAAGGATCGGCAAAGGAGAATATGGTTAACTGTTGTGATACCACTTTTTGGCCGTCGCTAAGCTGCAGTTCAACGCTAGATTGGTTACGTAGGGCGTCGATATAACGCAGTGGTACATGAGTCACAGCGCGCATGTGCTCGGTTGAAAACCCACTGAGTAAAGCTTGACCTGGGGCGACCGTTTCACCCTCTTCAACATAACGCCGAGTCAACACGCCAGCAAAAGGGGCGCTGACCACGGTATATTGCAATGACTCATTGGCTTGCACGATCCGCGCTTTGGCGGCGCTAACGGCTTGCGCGGCCGAGCGGGCGGTGGCAATGGCTTGATCCATCTGCCCCTGTGAAATCGCACCTTGTGGAAACAGCTCTTCAAAGCGGCGACGTTGTTTTTGCGCTTCTTCATTTTGTGCGCGGGCTCGGGCGTATTCGGCTTCTGCAGCGTCGAGCTCTGCACCTTGAGACTTACTGGTGATCTCGAGTAATGGCGCGCCTTGGGGCACAATATCATTCACATCATAATAAAGCTTAATGATCCTGCCTGAGGTTTGCGCCGATACGGTGGCAGATTTTACCGCTTCAAGCTGCGCATCTAAGGTGACCCATTGGGGTTGCTCTTTTGCGGTGACGGTTAGCGTCTGCAAGGTATTAGCGGACGCTGTAACATTCAGCAGTAATGGCAGCAATGTGATTGATAATAGATGTTGAATACGCATGAGACTAACGACCTCCAAAAACTTCATAAGAAAATTCTAATGAACTTTTCAAGCTTGTGCAATCTTTAATTAGAAAAATGCGATGAAGTGATGTGAGACGTTTGCGCTACGACTTCATTTATGGCATTTATCGACTTAATTTAAGGCATTTAATGACTTATCGTATTTTATTTTACACTTGCACCCGTTAGGTAAGTGGTATTGTTTAAGATTCTGTCTGCGCGATTAATCATTAAGGTAATAGGTCAGTGTTGAGACCACTCTTATTTTTTTGATGCTGGGCGTATTGCTATCGCGATCGGAAATAGTGAACTGCCCTTGAGAGGCCTGTTTGATTTTGCCCAGTTTTGAGGCCGAATCGATGGCAAATTTTTCTGCTGTCTGGCGCGCATTCTCAGTGGCAGACTGCACCATTTGCGGTTTAATGTCGTTTAACTGAGTAAAAATAAATTCGGTGCGGCTATCATAATCTTGGCTCGATATCGCAATACCTTCTTTGGCTAATTCCAATAGATTGCTTTGTATGCGCAGTAATAACTCAACGCGCTGAGTGTAAAGGGAGATAGTCACTTGTGCGGCGTAGCGATAACGCACATTAGGATCGACATAGCCTTGCGCTTGTCTGTCTTGGATAGAAGGCAATGATATCGACACCTCATCACTGCTAAATCCCTGTTTTATCAAGAAAGCAACCACTTTATCGGTTTTGCTTTGCACATTGAGGTAGAGATTATTTAAGTCGTTATCCACCTCAGTGAAGCGGATGGGCCAAATGGCGGTATCAGCATTCACTTCCAATTCAGCTAAGCCTTTTACGGTGACGGTGCGCTCCATGGCGCGCATAGTGATGAGGCTATTGCCCACTTGGCTGCCCAGCAGATAGAGACCAATACAGATAAACGCGCCGAGCAGGATCGTGGGGAGTGATTTTTGCATAAAAAAGCGTCCTAATTGCTTGTTGTGCTTTATAAAGCATATGCTTGTTAAGGTTTTTTATCTAGCCTATTTTTTAGGCTTGTCTTGTGATGGGGTGAGCTTGCTTGTTTACCAGCTCTTACTCTTATGAGATTAGGTGTGTAATGGCTTTGATTATCAAGGTTGTCTGATAAAATTATTTATTTAAATATTTGATTAAATAGTCTATTTTGTTTTATTTGAATCAAAAAGGGGGGGCTGCAATATAAAAAAACCACACAGATGTGCGGTTTTTTTATTGCAGTTATCGCTCAGTACAATTTAAACAGTCTTGTACTTAAAACGTGTAGTTGTACTGCATTGAATAATAGGTTGCATTTGAGCGCGTCGTGGCATTGACCATACCAGTGTTTGGCCCAATAGGTAAGCCGCCCGTGACTGAGCTGTTTTCGATCAGGTGGACATCCTCACCGCGCACCACGGCGATACCAAAATCGATGCTGGTGTTGGTCGATAAGGCGTAGGTCGCGCCTGCGGTATACCATTTGCGATCAGAGTCTGGGATAGAGATTGAACTCAGCTCACCCACAACGCCCTCATCAGCCATAAAGCCGGCACGCAGAGTCCAAGTGTTGTTTAGACTATAAGTACCACCGACACTGAACAACCATGAGTCATCCCATGCGTAGGTCTTTAAGCTGCTTGAGCCAACAGATACTGGCCCTAACGTCCCATCAGTCACGGTTAGCTCGTGGAAATCACCCCAAGTGGTTAATTGCGCAGTATAGTGAAGCGCAAATTTATCGGTTAATTGATGAAAACCAGCCACTTGGAAAATATCGGGTAGTGGAATATTGATCTCATCAAAGGCAACTGTTGCCTGTGCTTGTGGGTTGTAGATATTAATATCACCCGAGGCTTTAAAGTCTGGGCTAAAGCGGTAGCTCATGCCAAAACGGTGATCGGCATTGATTTCATACACAGCGCCGATAATGCCACCAAACGCCACGCCATCGGCATCGACATCAACTAGCTCTTGCTCAATGCTACCAGTTTGCGTGGGCACTGTACCGCCACGAGTGAGCGTGCCTTTACCGTAGATCATATCAAGGCCTGCACCGACACTAAAATGGTCGTTGAAGCGATATGATGCACTTAGGTTGAAGTTAAGCGTGGTGACTTCAGTCTTGCCCAATAGATCGAGCGGCGCGGGTAGTTTACCACCCACGAGTTGAGTCGATAAGTCTGTGGTATCGGTACCTGTACCGAAGTTACTGAACAGCGCCACACCGTAGGCGAATTTATCGTTTACCGGGCTAACGTAGTAAAAGTTAGGGATGAGTTTGGCATCGGCGGCATCATCGACACCGCCGTAATGGATTTCGCCTAACTGAGAGTCGATATAAACATCGCTGACAGTTACTTCAACATCGGCGTAGTTCAATCCCATTGATAGTTGTTTTTTGTCAAACAGCGCCATCGCGGCTGGGTTACGCGCTAATACCGATGCATTATCGGCAATAACGGCATCACCGGCAAAGGCTCGGCCCACACCGGTTGCTGATTGTGCATTAAGTAAAAAACCAGCTGCCATGGTTTGCGAGCTCGCGAGCGTAACGGCAACGGCTAATATTGTCTTGTTAAAAGGCTTCATAAATCAATTCTCATTATTATCGGTCTCGTTTTATTAGTGAGTTGGCTGAGCAATCTCTCGAGATCCTTTTGTTAGTCGGATGCATAGTAGGGGGGCCGCGATGCGCCAACAACTCCGACCAGATTGAGTTTGCATGTTATTTTTATGTAAAATTAATGGCTTAGGCGGTTGCAGAAGTGGCGCAGTGACTGAATATGGCTCTCGACATTAGGTGTAGCCAGTGTTGTGGGTTTCAGCTTGTTTAACTGTCTAGTTAATAGGTTGTTAATTGGGTTGCTTGTGTCAAAAGTGACAAGTATAAAAAAAGCGTACACGTGTACGCTTTTTGGGTATCACTCAGTCATTTGACTGAAAGCTTGATATCGATAAACCGGTTTATCGTTAGCTCCGTTTACCACCCCAGTCTAATGTGACAATGTAATGTGCAGTAGCATAGGATCAAAGCTTTGCGCTAAATTGCTCAAACTGCTCAGTGATCTCTTCAGTGGGTTTAAACAGTAAGCTCACGACTATGCCAGCAAGGGTGGCGAACAAAAATCCAGGTAAAATCTCATATAATTCAAATATTCCACCACTAACTTGCTTCCACAATACCACTGTTAACGCGCCCACTAAAATAGTGGCAATGGCACCATTACGGCTATAGTGCTTCCAAAATAGTGCGAGTAACACCACAGGGCCAAATGCAGCACCGAATCCGGCCCATGCATAACTGACGAGGCCTAAAACACTGCTTTCAGGGTTAAGGGCGATAATGCCTGAAATAAGCGCGATAGCGAGCACACCAATGCGACCGACTAACATCAACTCTTTGCTACTCGCCTCTGGGCGCAGCCATTTTTTATAAAAATCTTCAGTGACCACACTCGAACACACCAGCAGCTGCGAGTCGATAGTACTCATAATGGCCGATAAAATGGCGGCGATCAGTAATCCGCCAATCCAGGGATTAAATGCGGCATGCGCTAAATGGATAAATACTGTCTCTGGGTTTGCCAGTGGTTCATCGGCAAAATAGAGCGAGCCTGCGATCCCCGTGGCGAGTGCGCCAATTAAGGCAACAACCATCCAACTCATGGCAATACGACGCGACACTGCAATGTCATCTGGGCTGGCGATGGCCATAAAGCGCGATAAAATATGTGGCTGGCCAAAATAACCCAGTCCCCAAGCCAGTAATGACACTATGCCAAACACTGTGGTCTCAGGGTTTATCATTGATAGCATGGCGGGATCGAGCTGGTGTAATCCATTTTGGGTTTCGGGTTGATTGAAAATGGCCACAGGGACAAACAGTAAAGCGATAAGCATTAAACAGCCTTGAAAAAAGTCGGTCCAACTTACTGCAAAAAAGCCCCCGACAAAGGTGTAAGCCACAATAATAGTTGAACCTATGATAAGGGCTAAGGTGTAATCTAGACCAAAGACTTTCTCAAACAGTATGGCGCCACCGACCATACCAGAGGAGGCATAAAAGGTGAAAAACACTAAAATGGTGACCGCAGAGACCAGCCTTAACATGCCATGTTTATCGTCGAAACGTTTTTCAAAAAAGTCAGGTAGCGTTAGCGCGTTATCGGTAAATTGGGTGAAGATACGCAGGCGTTTGGCAACAAACAGCCAGTTAAGCCATGCACCAAAAACTAAGCCAATACCGATCCAGGCTTCTCCTAATCCACCGAGATACACAGCGCCCGGTAAGCCTAATAGTAGCCAACCTGACATATCAGATGCGCCAACGCTCAATGCGGTAACTGCAGGGCCCATAGAGCGACCCCCTAAAATATAGTCATCAACCGAATCGGTGGCTTTATAGGCCCATAGGCCTATCCCCATCATTAAGGCAAGGTAGCCAAAAAAAGTGATTAATATGGGTAATTCAATAGTCATGCTTGTGCCATTTTATAGTTATGTTTTTTGAGAGGTCGCTATGCTAGCAGATGTTGGCTCTGCAGCTCAATAAAGGCGGCTGATGTGATGAAGATCTAACCTATGGCAAGTAAAACTCGCCATAGGTTGTAATCATTTTAGATGAAAGTTTGCTGAATTTCGTTTTTAATGTTGTCGATATCTGAGTGGTGTTCCGCAACTAATAACATGTAGGCGTTGTCGGCTGTAAAGCCTTCCCCTTGATAACGGTTATCGGCAAAGGCTTGTTCTAAGATCATGCGCTCTTCAATGGGGACAATAAATAAGGTGACTTTGCCTTGCTCACCTTGCATCACTAAATGCAAACTTCTAACGCCTTGAAAGTCGCAAAACGTACTGAAAAACACTCGCCCTGGCTGCTCAGTAAAACGAGCATTAGCAAAATTTCCCAGTAACGCTAACTGACTATTTATGGTGTTATAGCTGATATCGAGACTGCTTTGCATCGCTACGGTCTCATGAGCAACATGGGCTAGGGCATGTTCACCCAAATCGACCGGTCCCAGCCTAAACAGGCTAAAACTGATGCCTGCGACAAAAGCCACCGATGCCACCATAGCTAAAGTGAAGCCCATTTTGCGGCGACGTACTTGGTGTTGATGTAACTGTTGATTTAATAGCAGTTTTGCTTCTAAGCCATTGGGGACATCGATATTAAGTGCCGCTTCAATTTGATTGTCAAAGCGCTTTAAGTCATTGACAAACTGAGCGCGTTGGCTCGACTCACCTATGGCAGCGATGAAGTCGGCATCACGACGCTGTGGATTTTCATAGGCCTCGCGGCGGAATTTCAGCTCATCCATTGGAGTGCCCCCTTGTTTGTTTATCATCGAGCATATCTTTTAATTGGTTGCGAGCCCTGAAGAGGCGCGTCATAACGGTATTGCGGTTCAGTTCTAATATGTTGGCAATTTCATCGCCAGTAAAACCACCGATAACCTGTAAGATCAAGGGTTCTCGGTATTCGACTTCAAGACGACCGATTTGCCGTCTTAGCAGATGTTGCTCCATATTGTCTTCAGTTGACAGCGACACATAGTCGGCCAATTCAGATTGTTCGACATCAGAGTAGTCAAACTGTTTGCGCTCAAACCTTCGGGCATTTTCTCTACGTAAAATAGTGATTAACCAAGCTTTAGCGGCTTTATCATCCTTAAGGGATTCGAGCGAGCGCCAAGCCCTTAAAAAGGTCTCTTGGGTGATATCTTCTGCGATATGTTTATCGCCGCAAAGCCAATAGGCGTAACGGTAAAGATCGCCATGAAGTGCCCTGACAAGGCTATCGTATCGTCGTTGTTTACTTAGCATGTCATTATTGACCGAGGGACTCGGTACTTTCTTTCGTTTAAAGCTAAACATTTTTACTCGCTATGTATGCATACGTGGTGTTCACGTCATTGATATGGTGCTTAACCAACAGGAATAACCTTATTCCTGTTGGTTTGGGTAAAGCAAGTGACTTAGCTTGGGTTTAACGATGACAAGGCGCTGGATGGTTGCGTTTGCATTGCCGTTGTAACTTGTTTGACGGCATCAAGTAGCGCAGCAGTGTCTATGGGTTGTGCTGCTGGGCTGTATGCTTGGCGTTGAATATTATCGATATTATGTTTAAGTGCAGGGCTGAGTGCCGCTATGTCACTTAAGGACATGGGCATACCTTGTTGCAGGCTAAAATACTGTTGTAAGGCCAAGATAATGTGCCCAGCATGACCCGTTTGACAGGCTTGGCGCAGCGCGCTTAAGCCCGTTGTCGTCTGTTGAGGTGCTGATGTCGTGGGCGAGATGCTTTTGCCCACAGTTTTACCACGCTCTTTAGCCCACAGCAGCAGAGTCAGTAGCCACAGTAGTGCCAACAATGCGCTCAGATAAGGCCAAAAGCCAGCGCTGGGTTGCACTGTGGTGGCGCTTGGGTTGAGCGCTACCGGGTTGGCACTGGCGGCTATCACGTTGACAGTGCGAGCCGGTAAGGTGGCAAACTCTTGGGTCTGAGTGATGTAATTAAACCAAGGCACGCGGATCTCGGGTAAGGTGTAGCTGCCCGCTTGAGTCGGTACTATCGCCGCCGTTTGTGTTAGCTGTGACACCACCTGTTTGTCGCGCACAAAGGTTTCTCGTTTGGGCTTTTCAGGATACATTTTAAAGCCATCGGGTAGCCCAATGGTTAATGCTGGCAGGCTGGTTTGCTCGGTATTAGAGGCCAGCAGGGTAATATTGCGGGTAATGGGCGTGCCGACCTCTATGGTATCGATATCAGCCCAATCTTCTTTAAGTACCACCAGATCGCTCACTAACCATTGGCCGTGATATTGGCTAGGAATGGGCAAAATAGTGATTTCACTCGGCGCCGCTTGGGCTTGCATGGGGCGGCTTTCATTAAATGAGAACATGCCACCACGACGCGAGGCTTCAATTAATACATCACCAGAAAAAGTCGCGCCCGATAAGTGTAAGGTGCCGGGTTTATCGGCCACAATACTATAGCTGCGCTCGATGACACGATAGCGCCGCCCATCGACAATTTCGCTGCTATCACTGTCTTCGCCTAACTGCTTAAGTTGCGCCCCCTCCACATTTGGAGCGCTCAATACTCCGCGTTGCAACTCAACGGCCAGATAGAGTTTTACCTTGTAGGTAACTAACTGACCGACATAAGCCTGCTCGGTGGAGAGCGAGCTGCGGATAAATAGGTTTTTCATCTGCGCAGGTTGACTGCCAGGCGCCGCGACCGTCAGCGTGATGGGCGAAGAGCTGACATTGTCGATGGTGAGCGCGGGAATGATCAGCTGCCCTGTGCGTTTGGGGGCCAATAATACTTGCCAGCGCGTCTCTTTACGTGCATCAAAATTGACTATTTGGGTGCTGCGATTGACGCTGGTGCGACCCACGATAAAGTCTTTTAATAGCGCTGAGGTGTCTAAGCTGCCGTTGCTGATATCGTCGTCGGCCTTAATCGTCAGTACTAAGTATTCGCCCTCGATGGCAGGGTTTCTGTCTACTGAGGTCTCAAGTTGAGTTAAGGCAAAAGCTGGCTGGACGAGAGTCAGAGCCAATAAGGCGAAAGTTAAAAAATATCGATTTACCACTGTTCACTTTCCTTTGATGTAGTGCCCTGACGGCGGCGTTTTTCATACTCTAATAGCATTTTATTACGCAGCAGAACCTGCGGATCGTCTACGACGCCGCTCAGTGCGCGTTGCATGTCGGCTGGCAGCTCCTCTGGCGGAGCTGGCTGACTAACAGCTTGGGCCTGCGTATTATCATGAGGGTCTTTATCTGAGTCTTCATTTAGATCTTCTGCTGCATTGGAACTGTCGTTTTCGTTAGCGCTGGTATCGCTGCGCGCTTGTGCTTGATCAGGCTGAGCCTGCTCATTATTCTCACCAGGCTTGGGTGCTTGAGCGCTCATTGGCGCTTCGTTATTTGGTTCATCATCGCCAGTGGAGGGCGCATTATCCGGCTGTGATGACGGCTCGCTTTGTTCACTTGCGCTCTGTTTATCGCCTGACTTGTCATTGCCTTGCTGCTGATTGCTGTCTGACTCATCTTGTTGTTTATCGCCTTGCTGCTGATTGCTGTCAGATCCTTCTTGCTGTTGCGTGTCTTGATTTTGTTCGCTCTGACTTTGCTGCTCACTATCAGCTTGTTGCTGCGCCAGCAGTTGTTGGGCTAAGGCTAAATTATGCTGCGCATCACTAAAGTCGTTATCTTGAGCTAGCGCCTGTTGATAGCGCTCAATAGCAGTCGCATAATCTTGCAGCTGCATTAAGCTATTGCCTTGGTTATAAAAGCCTGTTGCAGTTGTGTCTTGCTCAAACAGCTTAAGAGCTTGTTGGTAATCGCCTTCGCGATACCGGGCGGCCGCTTGCCAATTAGGATCGGAAAACAAGCTTGCCGCTTGCTGATAATCTTGGTTTTCATAGGCTTGCATTGCACGTTGGTTGTCTGTCTGCCAAGGGTGTAGCCAACTGTTGGCGTAGGCGGGCGTAGGTTGGCTGAACAACATGATGCAGCTAAGTGCTGCAATGGCGTGTCGAAAGCTTAATAGTGCTGGCAATAACAATAATAAAGCGATATATGGGCCAGCATCGAGCCACAGTTCACCTTCTAAGTCGCTGGCCTTAGTTGCTGTGCTCTGGGCTAACCATAGGTTTAGCACGCTGAGATCACTGCCATCGGCGCGATAAGTAAATACCTTGCCGCCATTGGCGCTGGCTAATTCACTTAAATGTTGATAATCGGTTTTGGCTACCACTACTTGGTCGCTGCGATCGCGCATTAATTGTCCGTCAGGTAAACGAATTGCGGCGCCTTGTGGGCTGCCAAAGGCAAGCACTGAGAGCCGATATTGGCTGCCTTGTAAATGCGCTTTTGCTTGATTAATTTGCTCTACAGCTACCCCATCGGTGAGTAATATGATATCGCCGCGCAGATGTCCCCCTTGCTTAAGCAAAGTGGTTGCTTGGGTTAAAGCCGCAGGCAAATTAGAGCCCGGGACTGGCATGATCTCTGGCGATAGGGTGGGTAATAGATTCAACAGGGTCGCCCTGTCTCGGGTCAGTGGGCTAATGGTAAAGGCATCACCAGCATAGGCAATTAAGCCCGTTTCACCTTCGCTGAGACTGCTAATAAGATCGTTGGCTTTAAATTTAGCTTGAGTTAAGCGGTTAGGCACCAAGTCGGTGGCGTACATTGACAGTGACATATCCATCACTATCACGCGTCCTTGGTTGGTTTCAAATACTGGTAGGGTTTGCTTGGTAAAAGCAGGACCTGACAACGCGAGCACCGCGATACACCAGCTAAAACCAATCACATGTAGATGGCGTTTACCTGACTGTGTTTGGCTTGATACCAGTACCTTGGCCAAATGAGGCGCGATGTAGCGATTCCAGCTTGATACCTGGTATTGGCTACGACGGGCAAACCACAATAATAGGGCCAAGGGTAATAGGGCCAATAGCCATTCGGGGCGTAAAAAATGGATCATAAGGCTCCCCGTGATCTTAACCATGGCAGCGACTGAAATAACGGCAACTGCCACAATATCAGCAGAACACTGATAAGTAAGGCAGCGCTTAACGGATAATAAAACAGCTCTGATTGAGGACGATAGGTGAGTTGATCGCTGTTGGTCGGTTCTAACTTATCGATCATTTGATAAATTTGTTCCAGTTCGGTGGCATTGCGGGCGCGAAAGTAACGCCCGTTTGTGGCGCTGGCCAGCGCCGTCAATTGCGCTTCATCAAGATCCATCGACGGGTTAACGCGCTCGTTACCAAATAGGGTACGCCGCTCCATTATCTCGGCTCCGACCCCAATGGTATAGATGGTCACGCCGCGTTTGGCGGCAATGGCGGCCGCTTGATCTGGGCTAATATTGCCCGAGTTATTCGAGCCGTCGGTGAGGAGGATCAGCACCCGGTTACTTTGTTGCTGTTGGTCGAAGCGTTTAACCGCCAGGGCGATGGCTTCGCCAATGGCTGTTTGTTTTCCCACCAGACCTATCTGGGCTTCGGCTAAAAACTGGGCTATAGAGCGGCGATCTTGTGTCAGCGGCGCTTGCAAATATGCGTGGTCGGCAAACAAAATGAGGCCCAATTTGTCACCTTTACGTCGCTGGATAAAATCACTCATAACCGCTTGCACTAAGGTAAAACGATCCACCGTTTTACCCTCGATGACCATATCTTCAATCTGCATACTCCCAGATAAATCAATGGCTAACATCAAGTCGCGCCCTTTGCTGGGCAGCTCGATAGCATCGCCAATCCACAATGGCCGCGCGGCGCTCAGCACCAACAGTGACCAAATAAGCCAATAGGGTAAGCGCCGACGCTGTGGCCGCTGCTGGCTAACCTGCGCACCGACATCGGCAACACCGGGCAGGTGTAAATGGCCACCCGTTTGATGCTGTTGGGCGCCTGAGCCTTTAAACATCAAGGGTAATGGCAGTAACAGTAATAGCCAAGGCCAGGCTAATGTGAACATGCTGCCTCCTTAGTCGATGCGCGATGCTTGAGTGGCAGTGCCTGCTTAAGCCAGCCTATGGCAGCTAGGCGCAGTTGCTCAGCTTGAGTGGGAGTGAGTGCCTTGGACTGGTAGCGTTTAGCTAATAACAGCGGCAAGTTATCGTCTATGTGAGTGACCTGCTGCTGTAGCCACAGTAACCAGGCTTCACCTTCAAGTGATGCAACCTGTTCACGGGGCAGGTAGCTCATGGCGCTGCGTTTGAGTATGGTGTTAACTTCAATAGCAAATTGTGGGTGCTTGAGCGCCAGATGGGCTAATTGCTTTAATGCTTCACGTTTCGCGGCGCGATGTCGATATTGCTTGATGAACCACCATAGGCAGACAGCCAAAATAGTAAGGCATGCGGCCAGTACCAGCCAATAACCGTAAGCGGGTGGCCAGGCATGGATAGGCTCGGGCAGTTGAATGTCTTTCATGGCAGCAAGGGCTGGATTGTTGGCCGTTTGCATCTATCTTAAGGCTCCAATCTGTTGATTCAATGGTTGTGCTGCGCTGATTGTACGTAAACGCGCGTTAAGTTGGCGCATCATATCGATAAAACCTTGTTGCTGGGCGTGTTGGCGGGTTAGCCAACCGTTATAACTGTCTCGGTTGAGCACTAATTCTTGCGCGCCGTCTTTGACTGGCAGCTGAAACTGAGCAGGTAAAGGCAGCTCTCCTTGTCTGAGGGGATCGGTGATCAGTAAGGCGCCTATATCGCAGTGGCGAGATAACTCAGTTAATGGCTGCAGGCACTGCGGCGTGAAATGGCTGCCATCACTGATGATCCAAATCAGTGAGCCGGGCTTGGCTATGCGGCGTAAACGCAGGCAGGCGCGGTAGATATGCTCAGGTTCGCTGACGTGAGATCCCATACCGTCAAGCTGCGCTTGATGAACCGTTTGCATCGCCGAGATCAATGGCAGCATGGCACTTTGACGACTACGGGGTTTGAGCTCGATATGTTGTTGCTCACAGGCTATGAGCGCACCGAGTCGATCGCCATGGCCCACGGCGCGCCAGCCTAAAGTCGCAGCCACATGAGCGGCTTGCACTGCTTGTAGCATTAGGCTTGAGCCAAAATAGAGGCTATGGCTTAAATCCAGTAGCAGCAGCACTGGCCGCTCGCGTTCTTCAACAAACAATTTAGTATGGGCTTTGCCTGTGCGAGCGGTCACGCGCCAATCTATGGTGCGCACATCGTCACCACTTTGGTAGTGCCGTACTTCGGCAAACTCCATGCCTCGGCCTCTGATGTTGCTCGCGCGGTGGCCTGCGAGAGCCGCGCGAGCTTTGCTTGGCGTTTCAGGCAGAGCGCGGGCAATATTCTGGCATGCAAGTAGCTCTTTTTGATTGAGTGATACGCCATCGGCAAATAGCGGTAATTCACTGACTGACATTAAGGCACCGCGACTTGGCTAAGAATGTGGTTGATCACCTGATCGCTGCTGACGCCCTCGGCCTGAGCCTGATAACTGAGTAGCAATCGATGGCGTAATACGTTGGGCACCACGGCTTGTATATCTTCAGGAGAGACAAAGTCGCGCTCCATTAACCAGGCGCGGGCACGCGCACAGCGCTCGATAGCAATAGTGGCGCGTGGGCTCACGCCGTATTCTAGCCAGCTGGCGAGAGTGTCGCTGTATTGCTGCGGCTGCCTAGTTGCCATCACGATATTGACTATGTATTGCTCTAACGGCTCAGCAAGGTAGAGGCCAAGTGCGGCTTCACGGGCGGCAAAAATATCTGCTTGCGCAATTGGGCTGACACTGGGCGCATCGTGAGTTAGGGCTTCACTACGTGATAACCGCATGATTTTAAATTCAGTTTCGGCGCTCGGGTAATCTAAGTTAAGGTGCATTAGAAACCGGTCGAGTTGCGCTTCGGGCAGAGGATAAGTGCCTTCATTTTCGAGCGGATTTTGCGTGGCCATCACTAAAAATAACTTAGGTAAAGGATAACTGTGTTTGCCAACGGTCACTTGGCCTTCTGCCATGGCTTCGAGAAGTGCCGATTGAACTTTGGCGGGCGCGCGGTTGATCTCATCGGCCAAAATCAGGTTATGAAAGATGGGACCTGCTTCAAATTCAAAGGTGCCCGTTTGTGCGCGGTAGATATCGGTGCCGGTCAGATCGGCTGGTAAAAGATCGGGGGTAAATTGAATGCGATGGAAATCGCCTTCAACGCCATCACTGAGCGCTTTCACCGCGCGGGTTTTGGCTAAACCTGGTGGTCCTTCGACTAACAGGTGTCCATCGGCAATTAATGCGATCAGTAAATTTTCGGTAAGAACAGGCTGACCTAGAATGACATTGTCTAGGTATTCGCGTAATGCATGAAATCGACTTAAAGGCATGATGCTACTCAGTTATATTAATTTGTGTGAGCTATAGACAGCGCATATGGTAAAAAATTCAGACCAGTTTTGGCTAGTCTAAATACAGGACCAATTGGCCTCGAGCTGTCCATTGCAATGGCATAGAAGCAAAATAAGTTAGCATGCTTGTGGTGGAAATTACACTAATCACTCAGAGTAATTAGTTTATTAAACATTGTTAACACAGAATTTTTTTAATTTCACTGTCTATAAACCAAACAAGTGTTTAAAACTTTGGAATAAGAAGTTAGAATCAGATCACACTTTGATGGTCTGACCTGTTTGATTGCTTGGGTTAATGAGCTGAATCTGTGGGTAAGGGAACAATAATAATTGCGCCATGAGAATCTATTCGAATAGGCGTGACACGAGGGCAAAAAATGAGTCATCTACAGCAAGTTAGGAATGCAAAAGGCGATCGTATTGCGATTGTGATGGGGCTTAGAACCCCGTTTGCTAAGCAAGCGAGCGCGTTTCATGGTGTATCGGCGTTGGATATGGGCAAAATGGTGGTTAACGAACTGCTTGCCCGTTCAGAGCTGGACCCTAAGGAGATTGAGCAACTGGTTTATGGGCAAGTGGTGCAGATGCCTGCAGCGCCCAATATTGCTCGTGAAATTGTACTTGGCACAGGCATGAGCGTAGCGACCGATGCTTACAGCGTGACGCGAGCATGTGCGACCAGTTTCCAGTCGACCGTTAATGTGGCTGAATCTATCATGACAGGCAATATCGACATCGGGATTGCTGGTGGCGCCGACTCCTCTTCAGTATTACCCATAGGTGTGTCAAAAAAACTTGCCCATGCGCTAGTGGATTTGAATAAAGCCCGTACTTTTAGCCAAAAGCTGGCTATCTTTAGACGCCTTGGTTTAAAAGATTTATTACCCGTCCCGCCTGCGGTCGCCGAATACTCAACCGGCTTGTCAATGGGGCAAACGGCAGAGCAGATGGCTAAAACCTATAATATTAGCCGCGCCGATCAAGATGCGCTTGCCCATCGCTCGCACACCTTGGCGACAGAAACATGGGACTCTGGTAACTTACGTGATGAAGTGATGACTGCCCATGTGCCGCCTTATAAGTCCTTTATCGATCGGGATAATAATATTCGTCAAAATTCATCTCTAGAGTCTTATGCCAAACTGCGCCCCGCGTTTGATCGTAAACATGGCACTGTCACCGCTGCTAATAGTACGCCATTAACCGACGGCGCTTCGGCTGTGTTGTTGATGAGTGAAAGCCGTGCTAAAGCCTTAGGTTATCAACCTATTGGCTATATCAAGAGCTACGCTTTTACCGCCATTGATGTGTGGCAAGATATGCTGATGGGCCCATCATACGCTACGCCGTTAGCCCTTAAGCGTGCCGGGATGGAACTGGAAGATTTAACCCTTATCGAGATGCACGAAGCATTTGCGGCGCAAACTCTTGCTAACATGCAGATGTTTGCGTCGAAGAAGTTTGCCGCAGAAAAGCTCGGCCGTGATCGCGCCATCGGTGAAATAGATATGAGTAAATTTAATGTGCTGGGTGGTTCACTCGCTTATGGTCATCCTTTTGCCGCCACAGGTACGCGTTTGATAACCCAAGTGTGTCGTGAATTGAAACGACGTGGTGGGGGCACAGGCCTTGCCACGGCCTGCGCCGCGGGTGGTCTTGGTGCAGCAATGATTGTAGAAGTGGAGTGATCTCATGGAAAAGAGTTTTAGTTTAAATCGCCTTGAAAATGGCATTGCCGTTTTGACAATGGATGTACCTGGCGAAACAATGAATACCCTGCGCGCCGAATTTGGCCCAGAGATCTGTGAAATGTTGGCCGAGATAAAAGCGGACTCACAGATCCGTGGCATAGTGTTGGTGTCGGGCAAAAAAGATTCATTTGTGGCTGGTGCTGATATTTCTATGCTGGCTGCGTGTCAAACCGCCGAAGATGCAAGGCAGCTGTCTAAACAGGGTCATGAGGTGTTTCTGGCTCTTGAGTCGCTAAACATTCCTGTGGTTGCCGCCATTCATGGTGCCTGCCTAGGTGGCGGATTAGAGTTGGCATTGGCCTGTCATCAGCGAGTGTGCAGTGACAGTAATAAAACCATGATGGGACTGCCTGAAGTACAGTTAGGCTTATTACCCGGCGGCGGCGGTACCCAGCGATTACCGCGTTTGGTGGGGATCACTACTGCACTGGATATGATGTTGACGGGTAAGCAAGTTCGCCCTAAACAAGCCTTAAAAATGGGCTTAGTTAACGATGTGGTACCTGAATCGATTTTGTTGCAAACGGCCATAGAGATGGCGTTAGCAGGCAAAAAAATAGCGCCTAAACGTAAAGTGTCGCTGGTCAATCGTCTGCTAGAAGGCACGTCTGTTGGGCGCAATATTGTGTTCGATCAAGCGTTAAAGCAAGTTAACAAAAAGACTCAGGGTAACTATCCTGCGCCAGCTAAAATTATCGATTGCGTACGTCAAGGCATGACCAAAAGCATGGTTGTAGGCCTTGATGTCGAAGCGAGTCATTTTGGTGACTTAGTGGTGTCGGCCGAGTCGGCAGCGTTAAGAAGTATTTTCTTTGCCACCACAGAGATGAAAAAAGAGTCGGGTGCAGGTGACGTGCAACCTAAACCCGTTCATAAAGCGGTGATTTTGGGCGGCGGCTTAATGGGTGGTGGTATTGCGTCTGTGACCACGACTAAAGCTAAAATTCCGGTGCGGGTCAAAGATATCAATGAAACCGGATTAAGCAACGCATTATCCTATGCCTACAAGCTACTGGATAAAGGGGTTAAGCGCCGTCATATGACGCCGGCCGTGCGTGATAATATCATGTCTCTGATGACCACGACCACTGAGTATACAGGCGTTAAAGATGCAGATATCGTTGTTGAAGCGGTATTTGAAGATTTAGCCTTAAAACATCAGATGGTTAAAGATATTGAGCGTGAATGTGGCGAAGAGACCATTTTTGCCTCAAATACCTCGTCATTGCCTATCTCGCAAATTGCAGAGGCGGCAGAGCGTCCTGAAAATGTGATTGGTTTACACTATTTCTCGCCAGTCGAAAAGATGCCTCTTGTCGAGGTGATTGCCCATGAAAAAACCTCGGCGCAAACGATTGCGACCACAGTGGCCTTTGCGCGTAAGCAAGGCAAGACACCAATTGTCGTGCAAGACGGCGCTGGTTTTTATGTCAACCGTATTTTAGCCTTGTACATGAATGAAGCTGCAAACTTATTGTTGGAAGGGCAAAGCGTTGATCATCTAGATAAAGCCTTAGTCAAGTTTGGTTTTCCGGTTGGGCCAATGACGTTGCTCGATGAAGTCGGCATTGATGTTGGGGCTAAGATTTCGCCTATTTTAGAGAAAGAACTTGGCGAGCGTTTTAAGGCGCCTGCAGCCTTTGATAAGTTACTCGCTGACGATCGTAAGGGTCGTAAAAATGGCAAAGGTTTCTATCAATACGGCTCTAAATCGAAAAAGAAACAGGTCGATGAGACGGTATATACTCTGTTGGGGTTAACCCCATCTGCGAGTACTGATGCCCCTGAATTGGCACAGCGCTGCGTAGTGCAGATGCTTAATGAAGCGGTGCGCTGTTTAGAAGAGGGGATTATTGCCTCAGCACGTGATGGTGATATCGGTGCAATATTTGGTATCGGTTTCCCGCCGTTTTTAGGTGGGCCTTTCCGCTACATCGATACCTTAGGGGCTGACAAATTAGTAGAGCAATTAAACCGTTATGCCAATGTCCATGGTGAACGATTTAAACCATGCTATACACTGGTGGACATGGCGACCTCAGGTGCACAATTTCATCAATAAATGAATTCTGCTTAAAATGCAGCAGTGATCCTAAAAGCCTTGATTTAAAATGATGATATTTTAATTAACAACGCGGCAACATGATGCCGCGTTTTTTTTGGCTCAAGGAAAATTACTGCCTGTTTTTTGTTCACTTGTCACTTTGGTTTCGTTATCATGCCTGCTTGTAAAAGTGTTTGGCAAAGTCGTTGGTACAAACAGGACAACATGTGTGATGACACAAGTGATTAGCCGTAACGGGTTAATAAGTTAACAGTTGAGGTTTTAAGTGATTGTATTGGTAGGTAGTATTCTCACATTAAGCAGTGTGGTCATGGGAAATATGGCGTTTCGCGCAGGGCTTGGGGTTAAACGCTGGGCCTTATTAGGTTTGCTTATTGGTCCCGTTGGCTACCCCTTGTTAGCAACTCATAAGCGTTTAGCTATCAAACGTGCTCAAGGTAAAGGTGCTGCAATTATCCGCCTGTAATGCTTAGGGCTTTAGTCACTAGGTTATTACTACAATCACGAAAAAAGGAGCATTTATGCTCCTTTTTTCGTGATTGTGCTTGGTAAACCCTTGCCTGAGGATAATAATTAATTCCACCATCCCTTAGCTGGGATCACTTCTAAACGATCCAGACCTGCTGGTAGTTTTACTTTTTTACGTTCGGGTTTGCAATTAAGTCCAAGAGCTTTCTTTATTGATTTCAACATAATGATTCTCCTTTAAACTTAAGCCGTTGCAGAGTTGATGAAGCGAACATGAGGTACACCAGCGGTTTCAACAGGCTTAAAGCGAACATGAGGTACACCAGCAGTTTCAACAGGCTTGAAGCGAACATGAGGTACACCAGTAGTTTCAATAGGCTTGAAGCGAACATGAGGTACGCCAGCGGTTTCTACAGGCTTAAAGCGAACATGAGGTACGCCAGCGGTTTCAAGAGGCTTAAAACGAATGTGTGGTGAGCCAGCGGTTTCAAGAGGCTTAAAACGAATGTGTGGTGAGCCAGCGGTTTCAAGAGGCTTAAAACGAATGTGTGGTGAGCCAGCGGTTTCAACAGGCTTAAAGCGAACATGAGGTACGCCAGCGGTTTCTACAGGTTTGAAGCGAACATGAGGTACACCTGCTAATTCTATCGAATTTTTTGAGATGTTAGTGTCAATATTTGTAAGTGAATTGTTATCAGTTGCATTTACAGAAAGAGCAAGGGCGATGGCAGTAACAATTGAAGTAATCATAGTGTTCATTCTCTCAGAGTTTATAATTTTATTATTGCCAACAAATTGTTGACGTCTGAAAGAGGTAATGCAGGTGTTATGCCATGTTTTTAATTTATTGCCACTTAATGTGCCTTTGGTTGTTTTTTAGTTGTTTTTTATGTGCTGTTCTTTAGGTTTAAGGTAAAGCCTTAGCGATAACTGAAGCTATACATTATTCTATGCTTTTTTAATGTTATCGATTGAACTGTATTGTAAGTTTTCTTGTTTTAAGAGTTCGCTAAAGTCTTGTTCACTAACCGCTCTGCTAAATATAAACCCCTGTATTTCTTCACATTTAAGGGCTTTCAATATACTGAGCTGCGACGCGTCTTCAACGCCTTCTCCCACTACGGACAACCCCATGTTGTGGGCGATAGTGATAATTGAGTCGACCATTTTTAAGTCTCTATCTGATTTATCTATATCATCTACAAACGCCTTATCTATTTTTAGAGTATTGATTGGAAAGCGTTTGAGATAGGACAGTGATGAATATCCGGTGCCAAAGTCATCTAATGCTAGGCTGACGCCCATTTTTGATAATTGCATCATCACTTTTATGGCTTTTTCTGGTTGTTTAATGACAGTACCTTCGGTAATTTCAAGCTCTAGATTGCTTGCTGGTAGTTGGGTGAGACGTAAAATTGACTCTATACGTTGCTGTAGATCGGGTAGTGCAAATTGTAGCGATGATAAATTGACGGCAACACGACCATTAAACAGTCCTTGATTACGCCAATTTTGTGCTGCGAAGCAGGCTTTACGCATAACGACCTCGCCAATTTCTACGATAAGACCATTTTCTTCAGCTAATGGTATGAATTCGTTAGGCGGAATTAAACCTAGGGTTGGGTGATTTAAGCGAACGAGTGCTTCCATTCCCGCCATTTTACCCGACTTGAGATCGACTTTAGGCTGATAGTGAACCTCAAACAGGTCATCTTTCAGCCCTTGTCTTATCAGGTTTTCAACTTCCAGCTGGCGAATTGCATTGCGATTGAGTGACTCTGAATAAAATTGGTAACGATTACCGCCAGCAGATTTAGCATGATACATGGCAATATCGGCTTTACGCAGGAGTGCTTGCTCATTTTGATCATCTTCAGGGTAGAGCACAATACCAATACTGACTCCAACGACAACTCTGTCTCTGGTGAGCTCGAAAGGATTTGAAAACGCGTCTACCACATTATTTGCAATAATTGCACTTGATCCAATATCAGGATTATTATCGATTAGGATAGCAAATTCATCACCCCCTAACCGATATATACTAGTATGGCGTGGTACGGTTGCTTCTATTCTATGGGCGACTTTAATCAGTAGTTCATCGCCGACTTGATGCCCTAATGAATCATTGATTTTTTTGAAGTTATCCAGATCGAGGATCATTAAAGTATGATGAGTGTCTTTTTTGACTAGATTTCCCAAAGTCACCATCAAACTCGAGCGATTGGGTAGATTGGTTAATAAATCATTGTTGGTGAGCTTTCTCAGTTCTTCTTCTTGTTGTTTACGGCGTGAGATATCCGAAAATACACCAACATAATGGGAGAGTACCCCTTGCTCATCATAAATGGCATCGACCGTGAGTTCCATTAAGAAGCTGCTGTTATTTCCTTTTGGTGACTCTACTTCATTACTCCAGCTGCCTTGTTGTTGCAATATTGAGCGGATCTGTTGAGAGTAACTTTCTGGATATAGGTCGAACTTAAATAGTGAGCCGATAAAGTCACTACGGCTTCTTTCACATAAATCACAACAGGCCTCGTTGACTTCAACAAACTTAAATTCACTATCTAAGATGAACATGCCTTCGGAAATATTTTCAATAGCACGTTCAAATAATCTTAATTGCTCCTCAGCCTGTTTAAAGTTACTGATATTTTTTATGGTGCCCGTCATTCTTAGTGCTTTATCATTTTCATCGCGTTCAACTATTTTAGCTCTATCTAAAATCCATACCCATTGCTCATCCTTACCTTTGACCCGGTATGCAGCTTCGAAATGATCGGTTTCACCATAGAAGTGTTTATTCAGTGCCGTATTCACTCGCTCTTGATCCATGGGGTGGATATTACTCTCTTGACCTTGCTCTCCTGAGCGCTGACCATCGCGAGGGAACTCTAATGAGCCCCAAATATTAGAACGGTATATTTGTCCTGTTTCTATATCCCAGTCCCACATCTCATCGCCACTTCCCCAGAGTGATAATTTTAAGCGCTCTTCTGATTTAGCGATTTGGCGTTGTATTTCTCGCTTTTTGAGTATTGCTTTGGCGATAAGACTACTAATGATTAAAAAAATAGACAAATAAACTAACTTAGCTTGAAGTGATAGCCACCAAGGGGGAGTGATCTCTATATTAAGACTCTTTGTTTCCCCTTTTTTTAAAGATAAATTGTCAACTGCATAGATGCTAAAAATATATTCACCTGGCGATAAATTAGTATACGTTGCTGAATCAATTCCTTTAGCCGCTATCCATGAGTCTGACAAACCATTCATCTGATAATAATATTCAACTTCTTCTCTTTTAAAACCAGGGCTGTCAAATGAAATTGTAAATGGATAATCTGAATAGTTCAATTTAACATTTTCGGTAGAGTTTAGATGTTTTTTTAATACGTTGTTTCCAATTATTTCTGGAGTGTTGAAAATTGATAACTCTTGTAAGTCAACTTTTGGTGCCTTACTTTTTTCAAGTAGTTTTTTTAAGTTATATGTTGAAATTAAACTAACTCCACTTATACCTCCAAAGTATACTAATCCATTGTTTTTTAAAACTGACTGTGCATTATATTCGTTTTGACTACCGTAAACGGTAGATAGTGGTCTTGTTACTTTGTTTTTAAGGTTTGTTATTGATATGTCTTTAATTGATGAGGATAGTATTATTTCCCCATCAGTTACTATTGAGTAAATTGGTTTCTGGGGAGAGTATAGCTTTTCAATTCCTAGTTTTGAACTGAAGTGAAAGAGAGTTGTTTCAGTTCCGAAATAAACATCTTCACCATTTAAATGTAAGCTTATTACCAATTCATCACTATATACTTTTCGGATCTCTCCATCTTTCTTATTTATCTCAAATAAACCTTTTTGAGATGTTATCCATATTGATTTTGAATTTTCTTCTATTCCAAATATTGGGTTTTCTTTATCTATTTCTGTTGATGTTTTTATTTTTCCTGAGATGTCAAAATTTAAAACTTTACCATCTATAGTGCCAACAAAAAAAGAGCCATTCATATTTGGTGGAGATAGTGCAAATGCTCCTTTATGACTTAATACTTTGTGCTCATATGTTTTAGTGTTTATTTCTATAACACCTTCCGTGGTGGTGATAATAATTTTATCACGATTCCATTTTACTTGTTTAGGACCATTAACTTTTGAATCGTAGGATTCGACAAGGTCATATTTTTCATCGTATAAGTTAATATTGTTGTCATCAGTAGCAATTAAAATCCCATTAGAGCTTTGGTCTAGTGACCAAACATTTTCTTTCGTTATTTTAGCTCTTGAAATAATATTCTCTATTTTTTTTATTTGATAAAAGCCAGCATTGTGAGTTGTTAGGTATATCTCTTCATTTAAGTTGTATATTTCTATATTAGATACATGTACTGGTATTTCTATTTCGCCAAGTAAAACTCTATTATTTTTTTCTATTTCTTCGAGTTTATATATTTTGTTGTCTTTTAATCCTAGGGTTAAACTGTCACTTGATGTTATCGAGTCATAGTTAAAGTTGTTAACTTTTAAGAATTCACCATCTTTTAATTTGTAAACCCCATATTTATTATGAGATATAAGAGTTTCTTTATGGGTTACTAAACTTTTAACATTTTCCTTTATTACTTTAACCTGATCTTTTTCTATTGAAAATACCGTTCCGCTGTAATTCCTTATATATAAATTGTCGTTGTTTTCCTCTATATTCTTAATTCCATGAAAAGGGAATTCTATAATTTTATTTAATTCATTATCTTTGTATTCAAATATCGAATCCTCCGTGCCAACATAAACGGAGTTCTTACTTTTTGATAATGACCATATAGCTATATCTTTACTTTTGTTAATAGTGTTGAATGTATATGTTTCACGATTGAATTTGGCTAGGCCCTTATCTGTACCAACTAAAACTTCTCCATTGTCAAGAACTAATAAGCTTCGAATGAATGAGCTAGGCAATCCATTATTCTGATTTGATGAAAAAAAGTGTTTAAAAATCTTTCCATTAAAAAGGTTTAAACCGTTAAGTGTACCTATCCATAGGTAGCCATTATGATCTTTTGTCACTGATGTAACAGTTGTTTGTGACAATCCTTCAGGAACACTATATGAGCTGTAATTATAAAACAGAGGCTTTTCATTTAATTGAGAAGCAATGACTTCAGAAGTAAATGTCGTTATCGCAAAAAGAATTAGTAATAAATTTTTCAAAGAATTAGGCATAATTATTAGTTTGATTATTAGCCAGTAGTGCTTAGGCAGCATGTAGTTAACCTACTTTTCCAGAAAGTGAATGATTTGTCAAAAGAACACTGAATTTTTTGCATGTTAATCATTTTTATTTTCATTTAATTTTAATGCCTTGCGCTATCAGGTATACACAGTAGCCGTTAGAACCGCTCTTTTATTGTGTAAAGATAGGCGAAGGTATAATGGCCAAGTTGATGGGAGGTTATAGATGATTTATGGCGTCAGATGCATGCTAATATCATATTTATCAAAGGCTTGCTTTGGGTGGTTGGCATCTGGTTTGCTTGCGTCAAGCAGAACTGATGCCAAGTGCGGTTGAAGATAAGGGGTTGCCCTAGTGTATTATTCAGGTGTTAATAACTAAATTTGGGGGCTTGCTGTTTAAATGAGCGCAGGTCTGTGATCATATTGTCTGAGTTAAGTGGTTCCTGATTTCTATGTTGCTCACCCGTGGTAAACAATACGAGACGATCGCAATGTTTAGTGCGCATTTTTTGCATCATAAATTTAATTAAATCAGAACGAGTCAGTTGTTTTAATGCTTCGACGACGAGCTCTCGTTGGTTAAATTGATAATCTTTATTGCCAATACTGGACCAGTAACGTTGGCCACGGGTTTTTAAGTTGGGATCATGTTCCATGATTTGGCTAATTAAGCCTTGTTTGGTAAGTTCCCATTGGGTATTTGTTATCTGCATCACCGCATAATTAAAGTCAGCGATAAACTCATCAATAGCTTCCAGCAGTTGCAGGGGCCCTGTTGTTGGTGATTGAATATAGAAAATCATGCCAGGGTAGCGATTGAGTGGTAAGTAGCCGGTACCGACCATGTAACCCAATTGACGTTTAGTGCGCAGTTCATGAAAAAAAGTAGACGACATCGTGTGGTTGAGCAAGCTAAATAATGCCATGTTTAACGTCGATGCTTGTGCCGATTGATAGTAAACGATGATACTACTATCTTGATGTGCGACGCGGACCTCTCTGATGAGGGTGCCGACATTTTCAAGGTTAATCAGTTCGCGCTCAGACTCGCCACTAGGGGATGAGACGAGTGACAAAATATGCTCGAGTCGTTTACCTAAGGCTTTAGCTTCTTTAGTTAACCAATCTCCATAGACTAACCCTTCCAAATGCAACTTTTCATAGAAGCGGCTGATATGCTCGTGCAGATCGTCTAAGGTGAGTTTTTCTAACTCTTCAGCCATGCGCAGTGGCTCATAGCTGCGTCGTTGCAGTGTAACCGTTAAGCTGGTAAATAATTGCGAGATAGGTTTGGCACGGCTTTGATTATACCAGCTGCGTAATATCTGCTTCTTAATTTGCTTAAAGCGCTCTTGGGTAAAATTACGCTCTCTGGCTTTGCTGATTAATAACGCCAGCAGAGCCTCTTGTTTGCCGGTAAATCCGGTTAGATGCAGTGTAATACCGCCCTGATGAGGGTAAATATTATAGCTGAGTCCAGCCACTTCGGCGGGGTAAGTGTATTCCGTCAAATAATCCAACAGCATTTCGACATACAAGCGTGTCAGCGCCGCATGACGGGGAGTGGCGGTCGCTTGCTGTGAGTCTAGGGATAGGTAGATATGTCCTTTAGGGACATTAAACTCATCGTCTTTTCGATGCCAAATCCGGTAGCCATTTTCTTGGCAGACAATCACAGGAACATTGTGCGCGCTTTTTTCATCTCTTGCGACGGAGTCGGCAATAATAAAAGGGTTAACTTCCGGAAGGCTGAGCTCCTGTCGTATTGTGGGGTTGTACCATGGGGTTAAACGAGCTTTATCAATGGGTTTGATTTTATACGGGGAGTGATACCACGCCGCTTGTTTGTCGGTGTCGAGTTCTGGCGAGATCAGCTGAATGCGCAGGTTATCTGGTGTCATTAACGCCAGTAAGGCTTGGGTTTCTGCGATATTGAGGCCATCCATGCGGTAATCGCCATAAACGATATCTTCGACATCATAATGGTGCATGTTAATACTGAGATGACTCGCTAAGTCGAGTGCTTTTATCTGCTCTTGGTACTTAAATGCTAGGGTTAATAGATTGGCCCGCTCTTGGTAACGCCACGAGGTTAAGCCACTATGTTTGATGAGGGTTAAGTATTCAAATGTCGCTTGAATGACATCATCGAGTTGCGCAAGTCCCTTATCGGTTAACTGAATACTGATGTTGTAATCTTTAAAGTTATAGCCACTTACGCCGCCGCCAGCCGAGAGATTCGCAGCCCAATCCTGACTTTTTAAGTAACTGAGTAAACTTCCTTTACCTTCATAACCCAATAAATGGCTGATAAAAGTGAGGGGCTTGCGTTTATAGAAGCCGTCAATGGCGGGCAGCGGAAAGGTGATGGCGACTCGGCGCTGCTCCTTAAGTGGCACTATGTTTATCTGTTGGCCTAACTGTGCTGCTTGGTAGAGCGGCGTAGCAGGATAGTGTTTATGCAAATCATTATTAACAATGGATGAGAAATAACGCTTGGCTAATTGGGCTAATGTATCAATTGGTAAGGGCGCTACTAAACAAAGGGTCATTAAATTTGCGCTGTAGTGCTGCTGATAAAATGCCACTAATTCGTCGCGTAATGTTTGTTGGCTACCAGATAAGGTTTGTAAGTTACCCACGGAAAATTTACTAAATGGATGAGCTGGATTTACGGTTTCTTTTTGCACTTGATACACACGGCGAATATCGTCTTTCAGTTTTAGGCTAAATTCCGATTCAATGGCATGCCGTTCTCGGTCAACCAAGTCGAGATTAAAACAAGGGGCGATGAAAAATTGACTAAAGCGATCGAGTGACTCTTCAAAAACGTCGGCATCGATTGAAAAAAAGAAGTTGGTTTGCTCGGTTCCTGTCCACGCATTGTTACTGCCGCCATGCTGGTTAATAAAAGCATGATACTCGCCCGAATCTGGGTATTTTTCGGTGCCAAGAAAGAGCATATGTTCTAAAAAGTGTGCCATACCCGGGCGGGCGTTAGGATCGTCAAAGTGACCCACATTCACTGCCATCGAGGCTGCGCCTTGATTGGTTTGCCAATCTTCGACTAAAAGCACCCTTAATCGATTGCTAAGTTGCATATAGCGATACTGGCGATGATCATTGGGACTTTGAGTGATGCGGGTCGACGTTGGCAATTGAGCGGCTCCAACCTTAATGGCAACACGCTAAAAAAAGAGGTTGCTCGTTAAAGGGTAAATAAAACAATAAGCCTACATAGTGGTCTCGAAAAACGACTTTGGCAAATACCTTATTGCCTATTCGACTAATTATTAACAGACTTTAGGTGTGTTACGGTTGACTTTAACGCTACAATTGCCAAGAAGAATAAAAATATATTGTAGCGAGAAGTAGTATGCAGCTTTTTTTAATGCGACATGGGGACGCTGGGTACAATGCACATTCCGATCGGGAACGGGTATTGACTGACGTAGGGCGTCACCAAACCGAATTAATGAGTAATTGGTTAGCACGGCGTGTTACAGATGTTGATTTAGTCTTGGTTAGCCCTTATTTGCGCGCTCAGCAAACCTGGCAAGAAGTCAGTAAGCACTTTCCTGAGCCTCGACATTGGCAAGTACTGGATGATTTAACCCCATCAGCCGATCCGCAGCGCGCGGTCGAGACTGTTTTAGCTTATGGTGAATTATATAAGGCAGATAATGTGCTAGTGATTGCTCACATGCCATTACTTGGCTATATGGTCAGTGAATTAGTGTCAGGTATTGAGCCGCCATTATTTGCAACTTCAGGGATCACCTTGATAGACAAGCATGGCGAAAGGGCATCACTCTCGTGGCAAAACACACCTCACACAGTGAGTTAATCATGGTATGAATGGCTAATGCGGATAAATGCGATAAAGCCTCTATGATGATTTATCGATCCTATCCAGTACTAGAAGTTATCTGTACTAAGAGTTACCTGCATTAAGCGTTATCGGCATTAAAGAGATTTCTGCATTTAAAAAGACGCTTAAAGCGTCTTTTTTTGTGGGCTAGCCCCATTCATGACGCTCGCCAACATCGACTAACACCAGCAGCGCGGCATCGCCGCCCCACTCTTTAGGGGCCTTATGGAATGCCTTTACATGCGGATGCTGGGCAAGCCACATGGGAATATTTTGTTTTAATACGCCTGTGCCATGGCCGTGCATGACGCAGCAGCATGCGCAATGTTGTTTTATGCAGGCTTGCAGCAGGGCAGCGAGTTCTAATTTGGCCTCAGATTGGCGCATGCCATGAAGGTCTAATAACAGTTCGGGTTGATAATCACCGCGGCGTAGCCGTTTGACTTCAAAGCTGTCGACATCGTCACGTGCCCACCGCATTGCACCTTCGGTGGGCAAGTATGGTTGGTAAGTATCTGAAAAATAGCTGTCGGCATGCAGTTCTGTGGTTCTGGCTTCCACTTCCCGCTTGGGTTTTTGTGGCGTCGAAAAATGACGCTTATCTTGTTTAAGCGGCTTTATGCCTTGGGTCAGAGCCGAAAATAGCGTCAGACCTTCATCTTTTTCTTTATTCATGGGGCTATTTTATTGAATCCGATGCCATATGAATAGAGTTCAGTTACAATGAGGTCGAACTATCTAGCTGGAGTATGTTTTGGATAAGATTTTTGTTGATGAAGCGGTAACCGAATTACGCACCATAGGTGACATGTTACGTTGGGCTGTGAGCCGTTTTAATGATGCTAACATCTATTATGGTCACGGAACCGACAACGCATGGGATGAAGCCATTGCATTAGTGTTTCATGCACTTCACCTTCCTGAAGAGATAGGCCAACAGGTCATCCACTCTAATTTGACCAGCAGTGAAAAGCATAAAATTGTTGAGCTGATCATACGTCGCGTGCGTGAACGTTTACCTGTTCCTTACCTGACCAATAAAGCCTACTTCGCAGGGCTTGAATTTTATGTCGATGAGCGGGTATTAGTCCCGCGCTCGCCAATTGCCGAGATGATAGCGAACCGCTTTAGCCCTTGGCTTTATAACAAACCAGTTAACCGTATTCTTGACCTATGTACCGGCAGTGCTTGTATTGCCATCGCCTGTGCTTATGAGTTTGAAGACGCCGAGGTCGATGCACTTGATATCAGCGCCGACGCACTGGAAGTGGCACAGATTAACATTGAAACCTTAGGTGTGATGGACAGGGTGTTTCCGATCGAGTCGGATCTCTTTAGTGCTATCCCTAAAGGGCCGCAATACGATCTGATTGTTTCTAATCCGCCTTATGTCGATGCTGAAGATATTGGTGATATGCCAGATGAATACCATCATGAGCCAGAGCTAGGGTTAGCCTCGGGGCGCGATGGCCTAGATTTAACCAAGCGCATTCTAGCCAATGCTCTAGACTACCTCACCGAAGATGGCCTGTTAGTGGTTGAAGTAGGTAATTCTATGGTGCACCTTATCGAGCAATTCCCCGAAGTCCCGTTTACCTGGGTGAACTTTGAAAATGGCGGTGATGGGGTATTTGTTTTGACTCATGATCAGCTAGTTGAAAATGAATCACTGTTCGCCATTTACAAAGATAGTGAATAATAGCCATTTGTGGGTTTAGGGATAAGTCAGCCTATTGGGTAATTAACCATTAGGCTAGGCTGGAAAACGTCTAATAACATTGAGGTGAATAAAGCAGATGTCGGGAAACAGTATTGGTCAAAATTTTGTAGTGACTACATTTGGTGAAAGCCATGGTAAGGCATTGGGGTGTATTATTGACGGATGCCCTCCGGGATTGACGCTGAATGAAGCCGATATGCAACACGATCTTGACCGTCGCCGCCCCGGAACATCTCGCTATACCACTGCACGACGTGAAGCCGACGAAGTGCAAATTCTCTCAGGGGTGTTTGAAGGGAAAACCACAGGCACCTCGATTGGTTTAGTGATTCAAAATACCGATCAACGCAGTCAAGATTACTCCAACATTAAAGATCAGTTTCGTCCAGGACATGCTGATTATACCTATCAGCAAAAATATGGCCTGCGGGATTACCGCGGTGGGGGACGTTCATCGGCACGTGAAACGGCCATGCGTGTTGCTGCTGGCGCCGTTGCTAAAAAGTATTTAAAGCAAGTGCATGGTATCGACATTCACGGATATCTCAGCGCGTTAGGGCCGATTGTGGCTGACAAAGTCGATTTAGCTCAGGTCGAGCAAAATGCGTTTTTCTTTCCTGATGCCGATAAGTTAGTCGCCCTTGATGATTACATGCGCGACTTGAAAAAGAGCGGTGATTCAATTGGGGCTAAGGTGTCTGTGGTGGCAACCAATGTGCCTGTGGGATTAGGTGAACCTGTATTTGATAGGCTCGATGCCGATATCGCGCATGCGTTAATGGGGATCAACGCGGTAAAAGGCGTAGAGATTGGCGATGGATTTGAGGTGGTTAATCAAAAAGGCTCTGAGCATCGTGACTTAATGTCACCTCAAGGGTTTGCATCTAATCATGCCGGCGGCATCTTGGGAGGGATATCTTCAGGTCAGCCGATAGTGGCCCATATAGCCATGAAACCCACATCCAGCATCAGTGTGCCGGGCGAGAGCATGACGGTACAAGGTGAAGAGTCTGAGGTGGTGACCAAAGGGCGACACGACCCTTGCGTCGGGATCCGCGCCGTGCCCATTGCCGAAGCGATGTTGGCCATTGTTCTTATGGATCACCTGTTACGTCACCGTGCACAAAATGCCGATGTACACAGCGAAACCCCGGTTATTGGGATGAGATAATCTCAATCAGTGACGTAAAAGAGGGCACATAGTATGTGCCTTCTTTTGTTGTACATCAGATAATTAATGAGTTGATTGAGCCTTACACATGCAACAAGCAGATACTTTTCACTCCTTGCGCTGGATCAGCGCTTGTTATTTTTTCTTCTTCGCTATTCTTGGGGTATTAGTCCCTTATCTTGGCGTGTTTTTTGAACATCGCGGCTTTGAGGCGCAAGAAATTGGCTTCTTATTGGCGATTTTAATGGCCACCCGTATTATCGCCCCCAATGTATGGGCCATGGTCGCCGATAAAACCGGCATGCGTGGTCAACTGGTTAAGCTTGGGGCGGGCTGCTCCGCGGTGGCGTTTTTAAGCTTTTTCTATCACGGTGGTTTTGTCTACCTTGCTATTAGTCTCAGTATTTACACCTTCTTCTGGAATGCTATTTTGGCGCAGTTAGAAGTGATCACGCTAGAAACCTTGGGCGAAAACACCAGTAAATACGGTAAAATCCGCAGTTTTGGCAGTGTCGGTTATCTGGTGTTCGTGGTCAGTGTAGGCTTTGGTATCAGCTATTTTGGCACCGAAATTCTTCCTTTTGTCGGGTTGGGCTTGTTTTTATGTCTGCTGGGCTGTTCATTGTCACTGCCTAACACTCGAGTGATGGTGGACAAACTGACTTCGGTTGAACCGCTTAAAATCGATAAGGGAATTTTTTGGTTTTTGGTGTCGGCACTGTTACTGCAAATGAGCGCCGGGCCTTTTTATGGCTTTTTTGTGCTGTATCTCAAGCAAGTTGGTTATAGCGAATCCACCGCTGGCGTGTATGTTGCGCTGGGAGTGCTGGCTGAAATAGTGATGTTTATGTTTGCGCCGCGACTCATGGGGCGTTACGGGGTGAAGACATTATTGGTGGTCAGTATTGGCTTTAGTGCTGTGCGTTGGTTATTAATGGCTTTTTGTGTTGGCAATATGTTCTGGCTTGGCGTGAGCCAACTTTTGCATGCCTTTACCTTTGGTTTAGTGCACGCGGCGTCGATTCAGTTTGTGCACCAAAAATTTGATATTCGTCACCGCAGTAAGGGCCAAGCTCTGTATGCCAGCCTTAGCTTTGGAGTGGGCGGCGCATTGGGCACCTGGTTATGTGGCTTTATTTGGGGTGATGGTTCGCAAGCGTGGCTTAGTTGGGCGGTTGCCGCCGCGTGCGCTGGCTTATCTATGTTAGCGGTATTATGTATTCCTAATCTTAATTCGAGTAACCCGAAGACTGCGAACGCCTAAGGCGAAAGCCAATCAAATTAGTGCAAAGTATAAAACAGGGAGAACCGTTTGATGAGTAACACATTTCGCTTGGGGGTTATCATTAACCCCCTGGCTGGACTTGGGGGCAGTGTTGCCTTAAAGGGCAGTGATGGCGTGGCGGCTGAGGCGATGGCTCGCGGCGCTGAGCCTAAGGCGCATTTGCGTATGGCTCAAGCATTAGAGGTTATTTTACCTTATCGAGATAAAGTGGAGCTGATCACCGCCTCTGGCACTATGGGCGAAGAGGTCGCGCTTAAATTGGGCTTTAACCATCAAGTGGCATATCACAGCGCAGTAGAGACAGAGGCGCGAGATACCCAAGATGCGGTCAGAGCCATACAAGCCTCTGGGGTCGATCTGCTGCTGTTTGCGGGTGGCGATGGTACCGCTCGGGATATCTTTGCCGTGGTTGATGAGACCTTGCCAGTGCTGGGCGTACCAGCAGGGGTCAAAATACACTCGGGCGTTTATGGTATTACTCCCCACGCTTCTGGCATGGTGATCAAGTTGCTATTAGATGGTGAGTTGGTCAGCTTAATGACGGGTGATGTGATGGATATTGACGAAGTGGCTTTTCGGCAGGGGACGGTAAAGGCGCGCCGCTTTGGTGAGATGTTGGTTCCAGCCGAGCCACGCTATATCCAAGCCGTAAAAATGGGCGGTAGAGAGGTTGATGAGTTAGTGCTTGGTGATATTGCTGCCCAAGTGATAGATCAGATGGAAGATGAGCTTTTTATCATGGGCTCTGGCAGCACTGTGGCTGCGGTTATGCAAGAGCTGGGCTTAGCGAATACGCTGCTTGGGGTCGATGTGATCGCGCACCGTCAGTTGGTTGGTAGCGATTTAACCGCCAACGAGCTGCTTGAATTGACTCAAGATAGGCAATGTAAATTGGTGATCACCCTTATTGGTGGACAAGGCCATATTTTAGGCCGAGGCAACCAACAGTTGTCGAGTCGGCTTATCCGCGCCGTTGGTAAAGACAATATTATTATCTTAGCCACAAAAACTAAACTAAAAGCACTTGAAGGACGCCCCTTAATTGTGGATAGTGGCGACCCAGAACTCGACGCCGAATTGTGCGGCTATTATAAAGTCGTCTCGGGATACCGCGATTATGTCATGTATCAGGTGGCCAACCCTGATCTTGTCTCAAGATAAGTTAAGCGGCAATACACTGTTAATTGATTGGAGAAACCATGTTAGAGCAGTACGAACAAGCATTAGATCAATGGATTGCAACAAAAGTAGCGCAGGGCGATGACGATCAACTGTTTGCCAGTGGTTATTTGCAAGGCCATTTTGCCGTGGTGTTGTCGCAGTTAGAAGTTCAAGCAGAGCAAGACCATCAAGCACTAGATGACAAGATGCAGGTTTGTTTGGAAACCGCTAAAACGGAGCTCGCGCCAGCCGACTTTTTATTAGTGCAAGGTGCTTGGGATGAATTAAGCGCAAAAATTGCCAGCTTGGAAGCACAGTGATCATGCCATGCGATTCGTTTGTGACGATAGGGTTAGTTAATCCCAAAAGCCCCACTAATGTGGGTGGCGTTATGCGCGCCGCAGGCTGTTACCGCGCCGATGCCGTCACTTATACGGGTAAACGTTATGCACTCGCAGCCAAGCATCGTGGTGAGCAATACAATACCGATACCAAAGGTGCGGGACTAACGATCCCCTTAACGGGTGTCGAATGTCTACTGGAGGGGCTTGATGTCGATACGCAAGTGATCTGCGTTGATTTAGTCGAAGGGGCTATTCCGCTGCCTGAATTTAAGCACCCTAATAAAGCCATTTATCTGTTTGGCCCCGAAGATGGCACGATTGATCAGTATCTGATTGATCGCGCCGATGCGGTGGTTTATATGCCCACTGTGGGGTGCATGAACTTAGCATCGTCAGTCAATGTGCTGTTATACGACAGGTTAGCTAAAGGTGAGCCCACTGGCAGCGATGAGTTGATCCGTCAAAGTCGCGATACCAATAATCGCGTCAAAGTGAAACCCAACGCCACGTTATAAGCTAATCTCGAACTCAATCTTTGCCCTATGACCAACGTTAAACGTTAGTCGGCATAGGGCAATAGGTTGGTGGGTAAGAAGTTAATGGACAAAGGGGTGACATAGCGTTCAGGTGATTTAACTTTTAGCACACGCTTAACCGTTCACCTTAACGGTTAACTTAGGCCTTATCTGTTTTATTGTAGCCATGTTGCATAGCAAGCTTATTTAGCCTTACGTAATCAATTACCGTTAATATCCGTCACTCATATCTTTCAATAATATCCGCAGCTTCAGCAATCATCGTTCTGACTTTACTTACATTAAGTAACCTGATTTTACATCAGTGCTTTGCCCTTGATTAATTTTCTCATCCACATACGGTTCGGGTTCAACAAGCCTAAAATGGGTGTCGTGGTCGGGATCAATTCACCGCACATTTGCGCCGCCAGCAGCTCTGCCGCTAACGGACCCGAGGTCAGACCGCGCGAGCCCAGCCCTCCTAATATAAAGAGTCTATCGTGGATCGGTGCCTGGGTATGTAACCAATACTGCGCACTCGATTTGGTGTACTGCTCGGTTTGGTAGGCGTCGATGATGGCATCATAATCTGGCGCGCAGCCCATCATAGGGGCGTGATCTCGGGTCACCATGCGCACGCCCACGCGGGCGCTATGGCCGCTAATATCGACATCTTTAGTCCAGTCAGCTTGGTAACTGGTGCGTATTTTATCTAAGTTATCAAACTGTTCGGTCGCACTGTAATCTAGGTTGTCGGGATCTTTAATATAGCTAGCCCCAGTGCAATGCAGTTCGTCATGGGCAGGCGTTAGGTAGCCGTGAGAGCACAATACCGTAGTGAGCTTTTTAAGCGCAAAACGTGATGGAATATGGCTAACTTGTCCCCTAAAGCCGCTGATCGGAAGTTGTGCGGTTTGCGAAAAATCGGTTAAGTGGCGACCATTGGCCAGAACCAGGTTGGCAAATGGCCCAAACGCTTGTTGCTTATTACCCACTTGTGCGTTGATGTACCACTGATTATCACGCCGCTCAATGGCGGTCACTTGGGTATTAAAGTGGCACGTCACATCACTCAGTGTTGTGGCTTTTTCTATGGCTGCGGTGGTTAGTTGTTGTGGGTTAACCCAGCCCCCCAAGGGGTAATAGATAGCGTCTATGCCTATCTCTATCCCTGCGATAGCACTGGCTTGGGCGCCAGTAAGAGGCTTAGCTATGGTATCAGCCCAGGCTCTGGCGGTGATAATTTTATGCAAGCGCTTGGCACTGCGATCATCATGGCCTGTTTGCAAGACACCGCAAAAATCATGATTAATCTTGTATCCTTGCTTAACGAGGGCATTAATCCGCTGGCGACTAAACAGGTATCCTTGCAGAAAAAATTGGCTCAATGGTCCATCTTCTGGTGTCAGTAGCGGATAGATTGCTCCTTGTTTATTGCCAGAGGCCTGTTGGCCTGGGGCGTTATCCATGCAAAATAGCGTCAGTGCCTGGCCGCGCTCGGCAAGTGATAAGGCCAAGCAGCCACTGGCCACGCCGCCGCCGATAATGGCGGTATTACCGTCTGTGGCACTTTTTAGCGGATTATAGGCAAAGGTTTGTTGCTGCTGGTAACGTAATGCAGCGCGCTCTTTTTTAGCAATATCGAGACTGACCGGATCGGGATGGCTAAGGAGCGTAATTTCACTGAGCGGTTCTAACGGCCACTGTAATAAACGAAAGCCGCAAAGCTGGGTGACGTTACTCAGCTGTTGCTGCACCGAGGCGCTGAGTGATTCATTAGGGGAGGCCGCTAATATCACGCTTGCGTCATCATCGGATAATCTTGCGAGTTGCCATGCTAACGGGTGATCTAATTTAGGGGCTTGGGTGTTACTGAACATCCAAGCGCCAAAGGTTTGCTCAGCATTGGTGAGTTGTTTTAATGCTTGTATGGTTTGGCCTATATGCACATCTATCGATAAGGCACCATCGAAGCCAATAACCCGATGACAACCAGCCACTGCTGACATGCTGATGTCATCAAGTTGCTGTACAATGGCATCAAATGGTTGGCATTGCTGCGATAGCGAGCTTAAATCACTCGCCTGTACAATAAAGTAGTGCAACCTCAATGGGCTTTGTTGAGGATTATGGGCGATATGGCTAAGCAACTGTTTGATGACACACTCAAGCCCAGGGCCTATGATACCTAGCATCATAGGCAGGCGCGTTGCACGGTAAAAATGTGCCACAATAGACTCAATGACACTTTTGTTTACACAAATTTGGGTTTTATTTTCAGGTTCGTTAGCCAATGATTTTACTCTGACGATGATATTAGGCATTATTTTACCTGCCTTTATGGAAAGCTGACCACTTAATTGCGTTAAAAGCGCTACTATTGGCCCAGCAAAATTGGTACTAGACGTACGGAATGGACAGTAAATAATGAAAAGAGTCGTGATCACCGGACTTGGCATAGTTTCAAGTATTGGTAATAACAAGCAAGAAGTCACCGAGTCACTCAAAGCAGGTCGTAGTGGGATCACCCACTCAGATCAGTTTGAAGAAATGAAGCTTCGTAGCCATGTTTGGGGCGACATTAAGTTAGACCCTAAAGAACATATTGATCGTAAAGCATTACGTTTCATGGGCGATGCCGCAGCTTATGCGTACATTGCTATGGAGCAAGCGATTAATGATGCCGGGCTAACAGAAGAGCAATATTCACATCATCGCGTTGGTATTATCGCAGGTACGGGCGGCGCATCATCGGCCAACCAGGTACAGGCTGCCGATACCCTGCGTGAAAAAGGCGTTAAGCGCGTTGGTCCTTACATTGTGCCACGTATTATGTCGAGCACGGCTAGCGCTTGCCTTGCAACGCCGTTTAAAATTAAAGGCATGAACTATTCGATTAGTTCGGCTTGTGCAACCAGTGCACATTGTATCGGTCATGCGGTTGAACTTATTCAGATGGGCAAACAAGATATGGTGTTTGCTGGCGGTGCAGAAGAGGTTGATTGGACTTTGACCATGGGCTTTGACGCCATGGGCGCGCTATCGACTAAGTATAACGATTGCCCAGAAAAAGCCTCTCGTACCTATGATGCTGACCGTGATGGTTTTGTTATCTCTGGTGGCGGCGGAATTGTGGTCGTTGAAGAGTTAGAGCATGCGCTAGCGCGCGGTGCAAAAATTTATGCTGAAGTGGTGGGTTACGGCGCATCATCAGATGGTTATGACATGGTTGCACCATCGGGCGAAGGCGCAGTGCGTTGTATGCAAATGGCGCTTGCCGATGTCGATACACCTATCGATTACATCAATACTCATGGTACATCGACGCCAGTAGGAGATATGCGTGAGCTAGAAGCATTAGCCGAAACCTTTGGTGATAAACTTCCACCGATAGCTTCGACTAAGTCACTGACGGGTCATGCGCTTGGTGCAGCTGGTGTTCATGAAGCGATCTATAGCCTTATTATGATGGAAAGCGGCTTTATTGCGCCGAGCATCAATATCGACAACGTCGATGAAAAAGCTAAAGGGATGCCGATTGTGACTGAATATCGTGAAGCAGAGCTAAATACCATTATGAGTAATAGCTTTGGTTTTGGTGGCACCAATGCAACTTTAGTGATGCGTAAATATAAATAGATGATTTATTTATAGTTGATGCATAGAAAAGGGAAGCGAAAGCTTCCCTTTTTTTATACTTCAATCAGGCTATTGAGCGTTAAATTGTTGGCCAGTGATGTCACTAGAGTCATCACCCATTAAGTATAAGTAGGTTGGCATGATCTCTTCTGGGGTTTTCAAAGTTTGTGGGTTTTCTGCTGGGTAAGCGTTGGCGCGCATACCTGTGCGAGTCGCCCCAGGGTTGATGCTATTGGCGCGCAGTGAAGTTCCTTGGTATTCATGGGCAATGGATTGCATCATGCCTTCGGTGGCGAATTTTGAAATAGCATATTCGCCCCAAAATGCGCGTCCCTGACGGCCAACACTACTTGAGGTAAAGATGAGAGAAGCCGATGGCGCTTTTTTCATCACGGGTAATAACGCCTTGGTCATCATGATCTCGGCGACCACATTGACTTGCAGTACATCTCTTACCGAATCGAGTGAGATATGCTCAAACGGGCCTAAAACCCCTAATAAGCTGGCGTTGTGCAGTAAACCATCTAGGTGGCCAAATTGCTGTTCGATGGTTTCGGCCATATCGATATAGTTCTGCTCGGTGGCACCTTTCAAATCTAATGGCACTATTGCAGGTTTTGGGTAACCGGCTTGTTCAATTTGATCATACACAGCTTCAAGCTTTTTGACCGTTTTGCCTAATAAGATCACCGTGGCACCATGCTCAGCGTATGCCAGTGCAGCGGCGCGTCCAATGCCATCACCTGCACCAGTAACCAAAATGGTTTTATCTTTAAGTAAATCTTTTGCTGCCTGATATTCCAACATGAGTTAATTTTTCCTATTAGCGGAATTACCCGCCATTTCTATGATTTATTACAGTCAAAAACGCTTGTTTAAAACAAACGATTAAGTTGTGACCTTTTATCCCGCTCTTAAATGTGACAAAGATGTAGCTAACTCAATAATTTTACGTTAACTTGAGCTGAGATAGGGACTTAAAAAGTCCTACGGGTCACGCAAGGAAGACTATTGTGACCAATTTTTGGGGAAAACAAAATTATTACAACAAGATTTGGGGAAAAAAGATGAAAAGACTCTTTTTGGGTGTCGCAATAGCATCCGCGTTAGGAATGACAGGTTGTAGCGAAGATAGTGTTGATCAACTGGCTGATAAGACCGAACCGTTGACACCTCAATCCACGATAGTATTTGATCCGGCTAATGGTGCTGTGCCATTACCTAACGATTTGCTTTTTAGCGGCACACTTGATGGTACCATCACTATTCCTAAAAGTTCAGATCCAGATGCTCCAAGTGAGGCTAATGGTGATTATACCGATGCCACCATCGCCATAGGCGCATTAGATGGGTGGTCTACCACATCGCCAATTTCGATTAATGTTGCTCTGGCGACTAACAATGAAGGCGCGGCACTGATTTTAGATGCCGTCTCTGTTGCTCAACCAGGTGCGGTGCGATTGTTTGAAGCGACGGTCGGAGGACCACTCTCAAGCGATCCTGAGTGCCAAGCTGCGGCATCTGCATCTGCCTGTAAAGTGGGTGATGAGCTGCAATTTGGTGTTGATTTTGTGACCACCACATCGGGTAGCACCATTGCGGTTATTCCGCTTAAACCACTTAAAGCAAACCAATCTTATATTTATGCCACCACCAATCTTATTCAAGATTCAGAGGGCCGTGCACTTGCGCCGTCTTCGACTTATGGCTTATTAAAGCTCGATATTGAAACTAAGCCCTTAGAGACACCTGAGCAGTTAATGCTGCAAGGTTTAGTCAATAGTTACGAAAAAGGCATTGCAGCGGCTCATGGTGTTGACTCTTCAAGTATCAGTTATTCAGCTTTGTTTACCACCCAAGCGATCAGTGATGTTTATGAGACGACCAAGTTATTGATGCTACAAGAAGGCTCGCCTTATGCGCCCTCCATTTCAGTCCCCAAGCAACACCCGTTAGGGTTAACAGTGGCCCAAGCCGCAGGATTAACACCTGCTGATGGTCTGGCTTATGTGGTGTCGAGTCTGGCGGATGTGTATGTTGCTGAGCTGTCATTACCGACTTACGGTAGCTGTAATTCGGTGTTCTGTAATGGGATTGATGGTTATTGGAAAGCCGTTGGCGACAGCCCTGTCTCTGTGTTGTTAGCTTTACAATCTGGCACCATGAGCCAACAAAACTTTGGCGCACAAGCGGTAGCACACGGTATCGATCCGAGCCAAGCGTTAGGAAATCCAGCGTTGCTTGCAGGCAAAACGTGGCTGCTAGATGATGGTACTGCCGCCGATAAAGCCAAGCATTTGACTAAGTTTAACCCCATTCCTGCGCCTACAGGCCGTGAAACGGTACCTGTGTTGATCTCTATGCCAAATGCACAACGATTGGCTGCGTTTTATGCTGATCAAGGACAGACTTTTACAGCACCCACTGCTGGTTGGCCGACAACGATCGCTATGCATGGTTTAGGCGGCGGTAAAGAGATGTCACTTGCCTATGCCGGAAGCTATGCCGCCATGGGCGTCGCGACTATTGCTATTGATATGCCGCTGCACGGTGCGCGTTCATTTGATGCCAATGGTGATGGTACCTATGAGGTGTCAGCAACAGATCCCTCTTTTGGCGCCTTTGTTGGCAATCCTGATGCTTTCGTCAAAGGTGATCCACTGGTCTTTATCAATATCAACAGTACCTTATCGGTACGTGATAATTTCAGACAAGCAACTGTTGATCATTTAGGACTGCGCGCGGCGCTTACTGGCTTAGCGGGTGGGCTTGCCGCTGCGCAGGCACCACAGATGTTTGACATTACCCAAATTAGCGCTCAAGGACTGAGTTTAGGCGCGATAGTGGGCACTGACTTTGCCACTTATGCCAGTTCTGGCTTGACCCATCCTAATGGAATGGATTTAAGTTATGTCCATAAGCTTAATGCGGTTTCGCTAGTTGCGCCTTCGGGTGGATTTGCCGGGACTTTCATTGGTTCTGCCACGTTCGGCCCCGTTTTGTTTGCTAACATTACTGCCAATGAAGCATTCCAAGCGTTAGTCGATGCGGCTAATACTGCAGGTTATGAGCCAGGTAGTGATGAGTATATGGCTTTGGTGAAAACCGTGTATGGTCAATTTATACCGACATTTGCCTTTGCGGTGCAAACCGTTGTTGATGGCGCCGATCCCATTAACCACGCCGCTGCGCTAAAGGCGAGTGGTTTACCTGTCCATTTGATTGAAGTGACGGGCGATGAAAGCAATTTACCGGATCAGGTGTTGCCTAACGCAGTTGAGAACTTCCCTGTATCAGGCACAGAGCCGTTGATTGCTAACTTAGGTCTTGAATGTGTCGATAGCACCATTCAAGGCTCTGGCGCGGTTCGCTTTAGTAAAGGTCATCATAGCTCTATCGTCAGCCCAAGTGAGATCCCTGGTGTCACAGATGGTAAAGCGGCTGCTGCGACGGCAGAAATGCAGCAACAAGTGGCCACCTTTGCATTAACTGCGGGTAAACAGCAGGCTACTGTCTCGATCAGATATTCGTCTGTAGTTCAGCCGTGTGTGGGTATCGCGCAATAGCAGTTACATAATTGAATAAAAACCCAGCAAATGCTGGGTTTTTTTATTACTGCATTTGTTATTCAAAGTAGTACTGATAGAATAACCGCCACATTTTTAGTGTAGCGACAGAGCCTTAAACGGAGTTTATTTTGGAATTTTTGTACGAGTATGGATTATTCCTTGCCAAGGCAGTAACCATTGTTATCGCCATTATTGCGGTAGTGGTGGTGATATTGGCGTCTGCGATTAAACAGAAAGCAGATAAAGGGGAGTTAAACCTCACTAATTTGTCTGAAGAGTTACAGTCGTTAAAACACGATTTAAAAGAAGAGTTGTTGTCAAAGAAGCAGTTTAAGGCTTACGAGAAGCAATGTAAGGCGCAAGAGAAAGCAAAAGAGAAGGCGGAGAAAAGCCACAAGGATACGCCAGTAGAACCTAAAGTTTTTGTTATCGACTTTAAAGGCAGCCTTGATGCCAGTGAAGTCGCATCACTGCGTGAGGAGATCAGTGCTATTTTAACCATCGCCGAAGCAGGCGATGAGGTGGTAGTGAATGTTGAAAGTGGTGGCGGTATGGTCCACGGTTACGGTTTGGCATCGAGTCAGCTTGATCGATTGCGCAGTGCTAATATCCCCCTTACTATATGTGTGGATAAAGTGGCTGCCAGTGGTGGATACATGATGGCGTGCGTTGCTGATAAGATTTATGCGGCTCCGTTTGCGATTGTGGGCTCCATTGGTGTGGTTGCTCAAATCCCTAATTTTAATCGATTACTGAAAAAGCACGATATCGATTATGAGCAACACACTGCGGGTGACTTTAAACGAACCTTGACACTTTTTGGTGAGAACACTGATGAAGGCCGTGAAAAGTTTCAAAAAGAGTTAGAAGAAACCCATGTATTATTTAAAGATTTTATCGCCAAATACCGACCCCAGTTAGATCTTGATAAGGTGGCAACGGGTGAGCATTGGTATGGTCAGCAAGCCATTGCATTAGGACTAATCGATGCGTTATCCACTAGCGATGATGTGATTATGGATCTGGCTAAAGATAAAACTGTGATTAAAGTGCGTTATCGATTGAAGAAAAAGTTGGCAGATAAAATTGCTCATGGGGTATCGCTCTGTGTCAATGCTGTTTTTAATCGTATGGCTGAAAAAAACCAACCTATGAGTTAATCGATAATGTATAGGTCAGTGTTTAAACCCGCTTTTTAGCGGGTTTTTTATTGTCTTAACGCCCTGCTTAACCTAAAGCGCGTTTTAGCCTCTGGCTTATACCGAGCTTAATCATCATTGCCTTGTGCTAAAGCATTTGACGTTAAAAATAGGAAGCAGAGAGAGTTTGTTGTTTGGAGGATATCCATACAATAATTAAGCTGCTGTATTTTAATGAATTATAGCTATCCACTTACACATAGTGTTCAGTGAACTTTAATTGCAAAAGTACATTTTATTGACTACAAAGCTGTGGCTTGGTTCTTTAATGCCAATGCAAGCCACAGTGAAATGATTGATCCTAAAGCGGCGCGGGCTGCGTATCTAACAGCCAAGGCTTAACAAAATCGGCTATCTGCGCTTGAGCAGCTTGGTTAGGATGGATACCATCGGCCTGCATGAGGTCGGGGTGTATGGCAATATTTGTCATAAAAAAGGGCATTAAAGTCACTTGATGCTCTTTAGCTAAGTCTTGATAAACTTGAGTAAATATTTTGGCATAACGTGGCCCATAGTTAGGTGGTACCATGACTTCACTTAACAGGACTTTAGCGCCTGCTTGTTTACTCTGGCGGATCATTTCGGCAAGATTGGTTTTTAGCTGCTTAGGTGAAAAACCGCGCAGACCGTCGTTACCACCAAGTTCGATAAGCACCAGTTTGGGTTGAACCGACTTAAGCAATCCCGGTAGCCGACGAAGGCCGCCCGCGGAGGTTTCTCCGCTGACAGAGCCATTTACTATGGTTTTATCAGGCATTTTTTGTTGTAACAGATGAACCCAGCCCTGGTCTTGCTCCATGCCATAACTTGCGCTTAGGCTATCACCTAGTATCAAGATTGGGTTAGCATGGGCTGGGACAATATTGAGCATCAAGCCGAGGCTAAGCAGCCGCAACACAACATTTAAGCGAAGGATGAATAAGGATTTTATGTCAGACAATAGCGCTATCACGGTAAATAATCTCATTAAGTCAGTGGCTACCCAAGAGGGAGAGCTTACTATCCTCAACGGCATCAACATGGATGTCAAGTTAGGTGAGAGTGTGGCGATCCTTGGCCCCTCTGGATCGGGTAAATCAACGTTACTTGGGTTGCTGGCGGCATTGGACTCACCAACGTCTGGAGAGATATTCCTCGATGGTGTCGCACTGCATGGCCTTGATGAAGAAGGTAAGGCAAGACTGAGGAAGGAAAAGGTTAGCTTTATTTTTCAATCATTTATGCTAGTAGATACCCTTAATGCATTAGAAAATGTGATGTTGCCTGCAGAGTTATCGGGGGTTGAGCGTGCTCGTGAAAAGGCCGAAGCTATGCTCGAGCGCGTTGGTTTAAGTCATCGTTTAACCCATTTCCCTAACCAATTATCGGGGGGAGAACAGCAACGTGTCGCAATTGCAAGGGCGTTTATCTGCGAACCTAAGGTGCTGTTTGCCGATGAGCCTACGGGGAATCTCGACGGGGCTAACAGCGACAAGGTCGCGGATATGTTATTTGAACTCAACCGTGATAGTGATACGACCTTGATTTTGGTTACCCATGATCTGCAGTTGGCTAACCGCTGTGAGCGTCAATTTATTATGCAAGCAGGGCTATTAACTGAGCCAGATGACACGCTGAAATCTGCTCCCCATGAGTCAGGTAAATTGGCATCGATGGAGGTAAGTTAATGGAGATGCGCATTGCATGGAAGTTATTTAAGCGCGAGCTGTTTCAGGGCCAGCTTATGCTGATCATCTTAGCCATTACTCTGGCCGTATTATCAGTGACAGGGCTTGCAAGGGTAAGCGAGCGATTACAAATTGCCATCAATGGGCAGGCGTCTAAATTTATTGCCGCCGACCGTATTATCAATTCGCCAACGCCCATCGACAGTGAGATTTTAGCCATAGCGAGCAACTTAGGGCTAGCGCATGCTCAGAGCATGCAGTTTAATTCTATGGTGTATGCTAACGATAATTTTCAGCTGGTAACCGTCCGTGCGGTAGACTCTAATTACCCATTAAAAGGCCAAATTGAGTTAGTCGATGGGGTGACGACCACCTTACCGCAAGCGGATACTTTATGGTATGAGACGCGTTTAGGCGGCATGTTAAATTACCCAAGCTCGATTGAGATTGGTAATGCGGAATTTCGCCTTGGCGCCGAGATCGCGCGCTTACCTGATGCTGGTTTCAACCCTTTTGCTTCGTCACCTGTGGTATTGATGCGTCTTGACGATGTGGTAAAAACCGGGGTGATTCAACCGGGCAGTCGAGTCAGTTATATTCATCAGTTTGCGGGCGATGCCGATAAGCTTGTCGCGTTCGAGGAGGCCGTTAAACCGCTGCTTAATAACAGTCAGCGTTGGGTCGATGTGCAATCGGGCGATTCTCCCATTGCCAGTGCGGTTAAGCGGGCCGAGCGATTTTTGCTTTTGGCCAGTTTACTGGGTATCGCACTTGCCTGCGCCGCTATTGGTATTGCGGCTCAGCGCTATTGTCAGCGCCATTTTGACGTCGTTGCCATGCTGAAAACCTTCGGCGCATCGAGTCAGCAAATTCGGCTGCTATTTGGCGTACATCTCTTACTTGTCACCAGTTTTGGCATTATTTTAGGGCTACTCGGTGGGCTCGCACTTGATGCGATGTTAACCGCTTATTTACCCCAAGCTATTGCCGAATATGATGCGCCACTGGCTCGTCCGCTCTTATTGGGGGTGGCGACAGGGCTCATTTCGGCATTTATGTTTTCGGCTTATCCGTTGATGCGTTTGTTATCCATACCGCCGTTAAGGGTGTTACAGCGACAACTTGAAGGCGTACAGTTTGGCATGTGGCTACACCTACTTTTAAGTGTCGGTGCCATGGCCTTATTAGGTTACCTGTATTCGCAAAGCCTTGCCCTGACCATGACAGTTGTTGCTGGTGTATTGTTGTTAGGAATACTGCTGAGCCTCTTTGGTTTTGTGCTTATCAGGGCAGGGCACAGCGTAGGCATGAAAACCACCAATCCTATGCAATTGGCACTAGCAGGTCTGCGCCGCCGAGCGAAGCAAAATGCGGTACAACTGGTGGGATTTAGTAGTGCATTAGTACTCTTGTTAACGATAATTGCGTTGCGCCAAGACCTGCTCGATGAGTGGCAAAAGCAACTGCCAGAGGGGTCACCTAATTACTTTTTAGTGAATATTGCTCCCGATGAGCAGCAACCCCTTAGTGATTACTTTAGTCAAAATGCGATAAAGGCCACCGATATTTATCCGGTGATCCGTGGACGTTTGGTGCAGATCAATGGCGAAGACTTGATTTCATCGGATCAAGCCGATGCGGGGAATGAGGGTAGAGTGGGGATTTCAAGAGAGCTCAATCTGACCTGGCGTGACAATTTACCCCCAAATAACGATCTATTATCGGGCACATTTAATCAAGCCAGTGATGAGGTATCAATTGAATCAGGCGTCGCAGAACGCTTGGGCGTTGATTTAGGTGATACATTAACTTTTGAAATAGACAATCAAAGGTTCACTGTGAACATTGCCAGTATACGTGCGGTGCACTGGGAAACCTTACAGCCCAACTTTTTTATGATTTTCACTCAAGAGGCGCTAGCGCCCTTTGCGTATACCTCCATGGCTAGCTTTTATCTTGAAGACAACCAAAAACATCTGGTGCTTGAGTTGATTAAACGCTTTCCTACCGTGTCGATTATTGATGTGGGCGCCATGGTTAAGCAGTTGCGTGAGATCATCGACCAAGTGTCGTTATCGCTCACCTTAGTGCTGGTACTGGTATTACTCGCTAGTAGTTTAGTGATGGTGGCACAAACGGAAGCGGGCATGGCAACGCGCCAACGCGAACTTGCCGTATTAAGGACGTTTGGCGCATCGGGCTGGTTATTGCGCATGGCGACCGCACTAGAATTTGCCTTATTAGGACTGATAGCCGGGGTGATGGCTGTGGTTGTGGCCGAATTCACCTTGTATCTGTTAAAGACCCAAGTGTTTGAGCTCGTTGTGTATATGCATTGGGATTGGTGGATATTAGCGCCACTGTCTGGCGCCGTTATTGTGGCTCTGCTGGGCACGTGGCGTTGCCGGCAGTTACTGCAAAAGTCGTGTGGTGAGTTACTTAAAGCCTAATAAACAGCAGAAGCCAGTGACCCATAAAGGGTTTACTGGCTTCTTGTTTAATCTCGATGGTTGGCACTATGTCATTTTGAGCGATTAAAAGACGAGATTAGCAGCAAACATGAGTTACACATCTATGTTTACTGTCTTCACCCAATCCTTATTGATTTTGCATTAATGCCGCTAATGCCTCTGGCAGTTGTGGGTATGTAAACTGATAACCTGCTTCTAATGCACGGTTAGGGTAAACATATTGCCCCTCAAGTAACAGCTGTGATAACTCACCTAAGGCGATATTCAGCGCCATTGCTGGCATAGGTAAAAAGGTCGGTCTATGCAGTGCTTTGCCAAGCGCTTTGGTAAAGTCTTTATTACTGACCGGATTAGGTGCAGTGCCGTTAAAAATGCCACTGCATTTATCATTATTAAGTAAGAAAAGGATGAGTCCCACTAAATCGGCTTGATGTATCCAGCTCATGCCTTGCTTGCCTGAGCCGATAATGCCTCCACCGCCCATTTTAAAAGGCAGTAACATCTTTTTCAGTGCGCCGCCGTTAAGGCCAAGCACTAAACCGATACGAACAATACACACGCGAGTGCTGTTGGCTGCCTCAAGTGCCAGTTCTTCCCAGCGAGCGCAGACCCGATGAGCAAAATCCGTATGACTGGCATCATTATGCTGAGTTAAATCAAAACTTTCATCAAGTAAGGTGTGGTCATCATGATTGCCATAGATACCAATAGCCGAGCCACTAATAAAAACTGACGGCGGATGTTGACTGGCGTTAAACAGTTGGCTCAGTCTTGCGGTAATATCCCAGCGGCTGTGACAAATTTTTTGTTTTTGCTCTAAGGTCCAACGCTTGTCGGCAATAGGCTCTCCCGCAAGGTTAATCACAGCATCGAACCCATCTAGCGAAGATAATGCACTGAGATTACCTAAGAGCCGGTGCTGACGGCCCAGTTCGAGATGGGCCTTCCCCGCGGAGCGAGTCAATATGGTGATGTCATTATCGGCACTTAATGCGTTAACGAGCTGCCGCCCGATAAAGCCTGTGCCTCCAGTGATGAGTATTTTCATAGTCGCTCCACTTTTTTCTACGTTATCAAAAATATACACTAACTATCCTAGTTAGGATCATTATATTGTTAATATTTAATCGACTCTCATCTTGGCGGATAACAAAAAGATGGCAGAGCTGGACACCTGGCTAGACAAATCTGCTGTTTACTCGGACTGTTAGGTTAACCAGAAGAGGGCTTGGTCAGTGCCTATGATTGAGTTCAGTATTATGATGGTTATATGTTAAGGCTGATTCAGCCTGTATCCTTGTCTTATTGAGCGATACAAGGCTGTTTCTGCTATGGTGGTAGTGGCAACCAAAGCGATGATTTTTTTGATAATCATGCGATAATTTACTCCATCACGGTAAAAATAAGGTTTGAACATGTGGTTTAAGATGAGTGGAGTCAGTGGATGAGTGACGATAGCGTTAGGTAACCCATTACCATGTAGTGGTATCCTACACGGATCACACTATTATTTTATAGTTTATTCATAAGGGTATTATGTAGATGGCTCGATTTGAAAACCAAGGTGTTGCATTTAAGGGCTTTGCCATTATGGCTTTTATTGTGGTGATATTAGCTGGAATGAAGGCGGCAAGTCCGATTGTCGTGCCATTTGTATTATCAGCTTTTATTGCGGCTATCTGTAATCCTGCCATTAATGGTATGACACGATTTAAGATCCCTAGGCCGATTGCGGTTTTCTTTATGATGATTTTTATCGTGCTGATGGGGCTTTGGATGGCCTCGTTAGTGGGGAGTTCTATTAACGAGTTTTCACGTCAATTACCGCAATATCGCGACCAGTTAGTTGAACAATTCGCTTGGATATTAACTAAATTGCACACCTTTAATATCGACTTGTCACGTGAACAAATTCTGGCTTATTTTGATCCGGGTGTGGCGCTGTCGATGACCACTAATATGTTGTCTAGCGTCGGTGGGGTGATGGCTAACCTGTTTTTAATCATCTTAACCGTCGTCTTTATGTTGTCCGAAGCGGAAAACTTACCTAAAAAGTTACACCTTGCTTTAGATGATCCTGACATGCGCCTAAAGCAGATCGATAAATTTCTGCATTCTGTTAATCAATATATGGTGATAAAAACCTTGGTTAGCCTCGGCACTGGCGCCATAGTCGGAATAGGCTTGGCTGTGATGGGTGTTGATTACGCGCTGCTGTGGGCCGTTGTCGCATTCTTGTTTAACTATATTCCTAATATTGGCTCGATCATCGCGGCGATTCCTGCAGTATTACTGGCGTTTATTCAAATAGGCCCTGCCGCGGCTGGTGGAACCGCACTGCTCTATTTAGGGACCAATATGGTGATGGGCAATGTGGTGGAGCCTAAATATATGGGGCGTGGACTAGGATTGTCGACCTTGGTGGTATTTCTATCATTAATTTTTTGGGGATGGTTATTAGGTTCGGTTGGCATGTTGTTATCTGTGCCCCTGACTATGATTGTTAAGATTGCACTCGAGTCGAGTAAGAGTGGTGGCTGGTTAGCCATATTGTTGGCCGATAAGGTTGATGAAGTGGCTGGTGTCGCCACAGATGAAACAGTGACTGACAGCGAAAGTCAGGCTTAATTATAGGGTTATAAATTTTAATGCAATTATTTGTACAAGCATTGCAACACGTTACTTTGGGTGATGATGCTGAGCGCCTTTTTCATGGTCGTGGTGGTATGTTCGCAGGGTGTGAGCACCTATGTTTAGATTGGTTTCCTCCGGTATTACTTTTGACCAGTTTTAAGGCCATTGATGAGGATGAAATTAATGTATTAACAACGGCAATCACTCAGCGCTGGCTGCAACTTAAAGGGCAAGAACCCCTTAACTTGGTATTTCAACACCGCTGTGGTGGCCAGACAGAAACCCAACTGCTTCAAGGTGCAGTACCCGAACCCCATTATGTCACCGAAAACGGTGCGCAATTTCAGGTGCATCTGTTAAGAGGGCAAAATCACGGCTTATTTCTCGATATGCGAGCGGGTAGGGCATGGGTTAAACAACATGCTAAGCAGCGCAAGGTATTGAACTTATTCGCTTATACTTGTGGCTTTTCTGTTATGGCACTGCAAGGTGGTGCCGATGAAGTCGTTAATATTGACATGAGTAAGGGGGCGCTGAGTATTGGTAAGCAAAATCATCTGCGCAATGGCTTGGCTCATGGCGCCCGATTTTTAGGCCATGATATTTTTAAGTCATGGGGTAAGCTAACCAAATTTGGGCCTTATGATCTTATTATTGCCGATCCGCCGAGTAATCAGCGTGGTAGTTTCGTAGCAACGAAAGATTACGCCAGATTATTACGGCGCCTTCCAAGCCTCTTGGCCGAACAGGGGGACATTTTACTGTGTCTCAATGCACCTGAACTGGATATCGACTTTTTGATGCAGCAGGTGGCAGAGCATAGCCCTAGTTTAATCTTTATTGAACAGTTGGCTAACCCTGAAGTGTATTGCGATAAAGATCCCAATAAAGCCCTTAAGGTACTGCGCTATCAGCATAAAAGAGATATCGATTCTACCGTAACGGTATAATTTATATCACGATCATTGAAGGCTGTGGCATTACGCCGCAGCCTTGCTTCGCTTATTGCTCTGTTGTTTAAAAGATTAAATACTCCCGCAGCACCGATGAGCTATATGACACATGGGGGCTGCAAGGTAGCATCAGTAAGCAGTGCTTTTTTAATGCTGATATTTCATTAAATAGTCGGTCCTGTACATCGAACGAAATGGACACAGGAGCCATAAACACATGGATTGACAATGTGTCACCTTGAACAAACAGGTCGACTACTTTTTTACATCAAATTCCACCAGTACATCCATACCCGCTTCGCAGCCGTATTGATTGACCAAAAACTGTGTCTATGACGTCTCAGCACTGAGATCAGAGCCATAGGCCGTTTAATTGTAAACGCTATCTTCATAAGCCTTGCGTCGGTAAAAGTGTGCTTAATCCTGAAAGTCTTTCATTTTTGTGAGGTGATTTTTGTGTGTATTAAGGTTTTAGGCCTGTTTGTGGCGACATTTGTGAAAGTTTTCTGTAAGTCGTCGTTGTTTGATGTTAGTATGCCGCTCATAGTTTGCTGAGAGGCAGATTAAGACCCAAGGCAAAATGCATTCATAAAGGCATGCCTGTACCCTACAATACTATCTGGAGTCGTTATGGAAGCACGTGATTACGAAAGCGCATATTACCAAGTTCAAGATGATGTGATTGAGTCACTTCCTGTTGAAATGGATGACGAAACGTTTTTGGATAAGGGTTTGTGCTAATAGGTAACCCCATTACTGGATCAGCGTTATCGTATCATCGATGTGCATAAGGCCGATTTCAGATAAAAATAGCAACCATTAGGTTGCTATTTTTTTTGCTTGTTACTACTGATAGTTGATATTAATCGTATTGTTTGTCTCGCCATTTTTAGACTGCAAAAATACGCTGCTAAGATTATATGATTTGGCTAGTGTCCCCCCATGAAATCAGCTGCACGTTTCAAAAATACGCTGCTAACATTATGTGATTTATATGATAAATATCATTTGGCACCTGAAAGTATGCCATATATAAGCTCATTTATATCACCGATAAATAGTGCAGTAATTAAGTTGATTAGTCTTAATTTAAATTCCCTTTCTCGGGTAATATTTCAACTATTACCCAGCGGTTATCCACCTTATGCAACCTGATAGTACGGTCGTCTATCCATTTTTGACCATCTTTAAGACCAAATATCTTTACTATCACCGTAATGTCTTTGGTGAATTTACGAAAAAAATCGATATCAATTTCTTCTATTTCTAATGTGACATCCGTCATTGATAGGTTGAGTACGTGGCGCTGTACTGCTGAGGCGATATAATAGTGCTGCAGTACTCGCTGCATTGGCTCATCAACATATTGCAACGCTTTGTCGACACTTCTATCGACATAGATAGCGTTGAAAAAGCCCAATGAAACCTGCTCAGGGGTCTGTATCCCCTTCATCGGATCGCTACCCTGACCACAACCAGCGAGTAAGACCATCACCAAAAAAAGTAAGTTTCTCATATAGTTTATATCAATGAAATTTGCTCAATAGTATCGCGACTCTGTATTGACTTAGCAAGGGGGATGAGCTATTCGCTGTTGCCTGTGTATTTGTTAGACCTGCGAACAGGTTTGGATGTCGATAAATGGACAAGCAGTTTTCTCTGCTAGGAGCAAAGCTAACAAGGCTAAGTATGTCACCATCAAAGTGCAATGGTGATGGCAATGCGGGTTAACTCTCTCGCGGTGTCAAATTAAGTCGTGTGGCCATAAATTGCTTGACTATGACGCAGCAATAAGGCATATCTGAATGAATAACTTATTGCGGTTATCCACAGAATCTGTGGACAACTATGTTGAAGACTCGATGCATAACTTTTAAGTCGTTGAACTTAATTGATAATAACCACTGGTTAAATTTTGACGCATTGTGATTTTACTTGGGTTATTTGCCATTATCTTGATTCCATTGCCGCAATAATAAAAAAGCCTGTCAATTGACAGGCTTTTTTGTAGGTAACGACTTACCTTGGGATTATCGCTTAGCTTTGTGAAGCTTGAATCGCAGTCAGTGCGATGGTGTAGACGATATCATCGACTAACGCACCACGTGAAAGGTCGTTAACTGGCTTGCGCATGCCTTGCAGCATAGGACCAATACTAATCAAGTCAGCACTTCGCTGTACGGCTTTGTAGGTTGTATTGCCTGTATTTAGGTCTGGGAATACAAATACGGTCGCTTGACCAGCTACAGGACTATTTGGTGCTTTAGAGCGGGCCACATTAGGCATAACCGCTGCGTCATATTGCAGTGGGCCGTCAATGATCAGATCTGGACGCTTCTCTTTGGCGATACGTGTGGCTTCACGCACTTTGTCAACATCAGAACCCGTGCCTGAGCTGCCCGTTGAGTAGCTGATCATTGCCACGCGAGGCTCAATACCGAAAGCTGCTGCGCTTTCTGCAGACTGAATGGCGATATCGGCCAGTTGCTCTGCATTTGGGTCTGGGTTAATCGCGCAGTCACCATAAACTAGCACTTGATCTGGCATCAGCATAAAGAAGATAGAGGAGACTAAGCTTGAACCCGGCGCAGTTTTAATTAACTGTAGCGGTGGGCGAATGGTGTTCGCTGTGGTGTTGACTGCACCAGAAACGATACCGTCAACTTCACCTTGAGCTAACATCATTGTGCCGAGTACCATGTTGTCTTCAAGCTGTTCACGCGCGACGACTTCAGTCAGTCCCTTGTGACGGCGAAGATCGAGCATCGGCTCAACATAACGTTCGCGTACGGATTCTGGCTCAACAATTTCAACGCCTTCGCCAAGTGTAACGCCTTGTTGGTTGGCGATACGCAAGATCTCTTCGCGATTACCAAGTAGCACACAACGAGCGATACCACGCTGTGCACAGATGGCTGCCGCCTCGATGGTTCTGGGTTCGTCACCCTCAGGTAGTACCACAGTTTTAGCTGCAGCACGCGCCATTTCAGTCAGCTTGTAACGGAAAGCCGGTGGCGAGAGTCTGTGTTCGCGTGGTGAGTTTTCGGTCACGCTCTCTACCCAGTTTTGGTCGATGTGGCTAGCCACATACTCTTGTACTTGTTCGATACGCACGGCGTCATCGACAGGCACTTCATGATCAAAACGTTGAATATTAAGTGATGTTTGCCATGTGTTAGTGTCGATTAGGAACACAGGTAAACCGGTTTCAAAGGCTTGCTCGCACAATGCCATAATCTCAGGCTCTGGCTCATAGCTACCTGTGAGCAGCAGCGCGCCAACCTTGACCCCGTTCATTGCCGCTAGGCAAGCCGAGACTATCACATCTGAGCGATCGCCCGAGGTGACTAACAATGAGTCGGTTTTAATGTGGGTGACCATGTTAGGAATACTGCGTGCGCAGAAGGTGACTTTACGTAAGCGGCGGGTATGCATTTCGCCAGCGTTAATGATGCGCGCGCGTAAGTGCTTAGCCAGATCCGATGCCCGTGGTGCGACCAAATCTAAGTTGTAAGGTACGCTGCCTAGAATACGCAGTTTACTCTTACCTGGCAGTTGGAACATACTTGCTGGATCGGGGCGCTGTACATCTTGATGGTCAAATACTTCAGACAGATCAGGGCGAGCACGACCTTCATCATCAACAGGTGCGCCGATCTTGTTGATAATCGCGCCGATAATGCGTTTGTTTTTAATGCCGCCCCAAGCGTTGAATGCAATTTCAAGGCGGTTCATCAGTGCCGTTGGGGTTTCATTACCCGGCGCTGCGACGAAAATAATATCCGCATCGAGCGCCTTGGCAATTTGATAGTTGATGTCGTCAGAGAACGGATGGTTTCGGGTTTGCACTAAACCTTCGACAATCAATGTTTCACTGGCATCGGCACATTCAGTGGCGCGCGCAATGATCTGTTCCATTAACACATCGGTTTGATCGTTGCGGATCAGGTTTTCAGCGTGAGCCATATCGAACGGCTCAAGCGGGTTTACTGTAGGCGACTTACTTAAAATAGTGGTCGAACGTTCAGGGCCTGTGTCGGTTGGACGCTGCTGGGCGATAGGCTTAAAAAAACGCACCTTAACGCCGTGGCGTTCTAACGCACGAACCATACCGAGACTGATAGACGTTAAGCCTACGCCAGTGCCGTTGGGTATGAGCATGATATTGCGAGACATAAATACCTCTTGTTACCCTGCAAGTCGTAACTTGCAGGTCAATTTACGCTTAGGCGAGACGGGTTAATCCCGACTCACTATTATTTATTGAGCAGTGATACCGCGTCTTCGGCGATAACCCACTCTTCATTGGTTGGAATAACCATGGCGATAGGGCCATTGTCAGTAGTGATCTGACCTTGTTTGCCAAAACGCGCAGCCGTATTGCGTTCTGTATCCACTTCGAAATTGAAGATTGAAAGCAAGTTAAGCACTTTTTCACGGATAAGATCGGAGTTTTCACCGATACCGCCAGTAAAGACCAGTGCGTCGAGGCGACCCAGTGGCACAGTATAAGAGGCGATATATTTAGCTAAACGATAGCAGAATATTTCCAATGCCAATGTCGCGCCTTTATGGCCATTTTGGTAACCTTCTTCGATGCCGCGGCAATCATTGGTTAGCTCAGAAATGCCCAATAGACCACTTTGCTTGTTCATCAAGTTGTTGACTTCATCAGCCGTGTAGCCAAGTTTATTGATAAGGTGATACACGATTGAAGGGTCCATATCACCACAACGTGTGCCCATCACCAAGCCTTCTAGAGGGGTTAAGCCCATTGAGGTATCAACACTCTTACCGCCTTTAATCGCCGTAACAGATGCTCCATTGCCTAAGTGAGCGCAGATAACATTGGTCTCGCTCGGTTCTGTACCTAAGGCTTTAGCCGCTTCACGGCTAACGAATAGGTGGCTGGTACCATGTGCGCCATAACGACGGATACCGTGTTCACGATATAGCTTATAAGGTAGTGCATAGATGTAGGCATGTTCAGGCATGGTTTGATGGAACGCAGTATCAAACACGGCAACCTGTGGTAGCTCAGGGAAAGAGGCTTGCGCCGCACGAATACCGATCAGGTGAGCAGGGTTGTGCAGTGGTGCAAATACGGCACTGTCTTCGATACCCTTAAGCACGGTTTCATCAATAATGACAGACTGGGTGTATTTCTCGCCGCCATGAACGATACGGTGACCAATGGCTTGGATCTTCTCGGCAATTTGTGGGTGTTCACCCAAAATTTTGGTCACAATGAACTCAACCGCTTCACGGTGAGCAGTAAAGGCGCCTAATTTGGCTTCAGATTTAGCGCCGTTAACTTTCCACTTAATACGTGAGTCTTCAAGACCAAAACACTCAGCTAAGCCAGAGATCTGGTCATCACCTGTGAGGGCATCAATAATAGCAAACTTCAATGAAGAGCTACCGCAGTTAAGTACCAATACCAGTTTATTTGACATGTTTAAAACCTTTTGCAAAGTAGATGAATCGGGTGCGTTCACCAAAATGTAATGGCTGCAATAATATGTAGTGCAAACCACGTGTTTTGCCCAATAATGGGGCTGATAAACTGCCTTAAGCCAGTCGTGAGTACTTGGGACTCTTAAACCGATTGTGCTATGGTAAAGGCAGTGTCTCAAAGTTTAGGTGTCATCATTGACAGTAAAAGTGTTTAAAACCTTAGGGGACGGTCGTCGTTATATGAAGACGTGGCCCATGGTTAAACAACTTAGTTTCTATTTCCCAGAGTATCGCGTTGTCAGGGCGACTCAGCTGGCATTACGCTTTATGCCGTTGTTAGCCATTATTGCTGCTGGCAGTCAACTGTATCTCTATGGATGGGCTTTTTTACCGCAAGCCATTACCATCGCGTTGTTTTTTATCAGTTTACCTATCCAAGGTTTATTTTGGCTCGGTTGGCGAGCCACGCATCCGTTACCGTTAAGCTTGCTTGATTGGTGTAATAATCTGTCAATCAAACTGCAAAGCATGGGTGTTGCTTGTGCTCCCTTAGGGGCAAAAGCGTGTTATCTCGATATGGCGGTGATTTTAAAAATGGCCTTTGAACGTCTCGATAACAGTTACTGGGAAAATCTGTAATTATCAATAAACCGCATGGATCCCTGCATCTAAAAAAATCTGTTTTATCTGGTCCATAGTGTCGCGACTTGGGGGCGAAATATGGCTCAGTTGATACTCTTCACCTAGGGCTTCCCATTTGTGTTTGCCGAGTTCGTGATAGGGCAATAATTCAACCTTTTCAACGTTACTCATGGGTTTAATAAACTCAGCGAGGCTTTTAGCTGAGTCAATATCATCAGTAAATCCACCGACAACGACATAGCGTATCCATGTTTTTTGTTGGCGTTTTTGAAGGTACTGCGCAAATTGCAGGGTGCGATGATTACTGACTTGAGTTAATTCGATGTGCTTGGCATCATCAATATGTTTGATATCCAGTAGCACTAAATCTGTGTTATCGAGCAGCTCGTCGATAACGGGGGTGTATTTACGGACAAAACCGTTAGTGTCTAAACAGGTGTGGATGCCTTGAGCTTTACAGGCACTAAAGAGGGCTGCGACGAATTCGGCTTGTAGTATGGCTTCACCACCACTGGCTGTCACTCCACCACCGCTCGATTCGAGAAACGGGCGATAGCTAATGATCTGCTCCATTAGCTCATCGACCTCGACTTCACGACCACCATGCAGATCCCACGTATCACGGTTATGGCAGTATTGGCAGCGCATTAAACAGCCTTGCATAAAGGCGATAAACCTAATGCCTGGACCATCGACTGTGCCAAAGGATTCGAGTGAATGAATCCGACCTTTTACTGTCATTGCGACTCCTTAAGTAAAGTAGGCTGTGCTAAATTAGCCGCACAGCCTATCTTAAATTCACCAAAAATCTACCGTAAATGCTAGGGAACGCCTAAATTTACATGCCTTTGGTGAAAGTACGTGTAATAACGTCCTGTTGCTGCTCTGGCGTTAGGGCGTTAAAGCGCACAGCGTAACCAGAAACACGGATAGTTAGCTGTGGGTACTTATCAGGATTAACGATTGCATCTTCAAGCATCTCGCGGTTCATCACATTCACGTTGAGGTGTTGACCACCCTCACGAGACTCGTTATGGGCAAAATAGCCATCCATCAACGCAGCCAGGTTAGTGCGGCGACCATCATCGTCTTTACCTAGTGCATTTGGCACGATAGAGAAGGTATAAGAGATACCGTCTTGAGCGTGAGCAAAGGGCAGTTTAGCCACCGAGGTTAATGAAGCGACAGCGCCTTTCTCATCACGGCCATGCATTGGGTTTGCACCTGGTGCAAATGGAGCCCCTGCTTGGCGGCCATCTGGGGTCGTGCCTGTTTTCTTACCATAAACCACGTTTGAGGTGATGGTGAGAATTGACTGAGTAGGAATGGCATCGCGGTACATTTTCATGTCACGAATTTTCGCCATAAAGCGCTCAACTAGTTCAGTAGCTAAATCATCAACGCGTGCATCGTTGTTACCAAATTTAGGGTAATCGCCTTCAATGTCGAAATCGATTGCAATGCCGTGCTCGTCACGAATAGGCTTCACTTTGGCAAATTTGATAGCTGACAATGAATCGGCTGCGATAGAAAGACCCGCGATACCACACGCCATAGTGCGACGAACGTCTCTGTCATGTAGTGCCATTAGGGCCGCTTCATAAGAGTACTTATCGTGCATGAAGTGAATGGCATTAAGCGCTGATACATATTGCTTAGCCAACCAATCCATCATGACGTCTAAACGCCCCATCACGTCATCAAAGTCGAGCACTTCGTCTGTAATAGGCTCAAACTTAGGACCGATTTGGGTCTTGAGTTTTTCATCCATACCGCCGTTGATAGCGTAAAGCATGGTTTTAGCTAGGTTGGCTCGTGCGCCGAAGAACTGCATGTGTTTACCCACAACCATAGGGCTTACACAACAAGCAATCGCGTAGTCATCAGACTGGAAGTCTGGACGCATCAGATCATCGTTTTCATACTGAATAGAGCTAGTGTCGATTGACACCTTAGCACAGTACTTTTTAAAGGTTAGAGGCAGTTTTTCTGACCAAAGTACGGTGATATTTGGCTCTGGGCTTGGGCCCATGTTGTATAGGGTATGTAAGAATCGGAAGCTTGACTTGGTCACCAAAGTACGGCCGTCCAGTCCCATACCAGCAATCGATTCGGTAGCCCAGATTGGGTCGCCAGAGAATAGCTCATCGTATTCTGGAGTGCGTAAGAAGCGAACCATACGTAGTTTCATCACGAAATGGTCAACCATTTCTTGCGCTTGTTCTTCGGTGATCAGGCCATTTTTCAGGTCACGCTCGATATAAACATCAAGGAAGGTCGAAGTACGGCCCAGTGACATAGCTGCACCATTTTGGCTTTTCACTGCCGCAAGGTAACCAAAGTAAGTCCATTGAATAGCTTCTTTGGCGTTGGTTGCAGGGCGTGAAATATCAAAACCATAGCTAGCCGCCATCTGTTTCATTTGGCCAAGGGCTTTATGCTGCTCTGCAATCTCTTCACGAAGTTGCATTGTGGCAGTTAAGTCTTCACCGGCTTCAAACTTTTCTTGTAACGAGCTAAATTGGGCAAATTTATCTTGCATCAAATAGTCGATACCATAGAGCGCGATACGACGGTAGTCACCGATAATACGGCCACGACCATAGGCATCGGGTAAACCGGTTAGGATGCCTGATTTACGACAACGCATGATCTCTGGGGTATAGATATCAAATACACCTTGGTTGTGAGTTTTACGTAGCTCAGAATAGATATATTTGATGTTTGGATCTAATTCACGACCGTAGGCAGCACAAGAGCTTTCTACCATACGGATACCGCCGTTTGGCAACATAGCGCGCTTAAGAGGCGCTTCAGTTTGTAAGCCAACGATGGTTTCTAATTCTTTAGCGATATAACCCGCTTCGTGAGAGGTGATAGTTGATACTTTATCGGTATCAAAATCGACAGGAGCATGGGTGCGGTTTTCCAGCTTGATGCCTTCCATGACCTTGTCCCATAATTTTAGGGTCGCCTCGGTTGGGCCAGCTAGGAATGACTCATCGCCTTCATATGGGGTGTAGTTCGCTTGAATAAAGTCTCGTACATTTACTGCAGACTTCCAATCACCAGGAGTAAAACCTTCCCACGCTTTGGTGAACAGCTCAGTTTTTTCGGTCATCGTACTAATACCTTTTGTATTGAGATAAAGGTTATTGGGTATCGATTTGGCTCTGATAACAAAGGTTGCGATACACCAATAGCTAAGTCTTAACAGCTCCCCTCAATATGTTGCCCTGATGATGGGAACCGATTATCGATTCGTATTCACGAGTCGATTAAATTCTATACTTGAGATGGCCGATAAGATGACACGTTACAGTTTTACCGGCGATCACTAAATTGGTAAGACCAATTTACCTAATGGATATTAGCATATCCACTTGCTAGCTGCATCAGATTCGCTAGAGATAAAGGCAAAACTGTAACCAACCTATCATTTTTACCCGCATTTTCTAATTGCATCTCATCTTAAAGTCGGTTATTTAGACCTAAATTATCGCCACTGTGTACTAATAACAATCCCGATTGAGTATGAGATTGGTAGATTTGACAGCGATAATCCTGACCACAAATCAGAGAGCACTTAATCATCACAAGTATAGAAGAGAAGCCACAAAGCAGGGGACCCCACCTTGTGGCACAGTGTTTACAATAGTGCTGGGATCCCTTGGATCATGCCCACGGCTAACATTGCTGCAAGACAGATAACAAAGGCCAGCCCTGGGATAATTAATCGGTCAGCGACGCTTAATCTTTTAGCGCGTTCTTTGTCACCAATCAGACCATTGTTGTCTAAGAACATGGTGAGTGCCCATGCAAGCACGGGATTGGCTACAAACGAGGCAAAAATACAGATCCCTGCCGCTTGGCTACTTTGGGTGTCTTTGACCATCTGCATACCCGCTTCGAGTAGCGGTAAAAATACGCCCACAAGTAATGCAATCGACATCACAGGGCGCCATACCGTCACATCCATTGGATAGCCAAGAACTGCCACTATGATACACAGTGTACCGAGTAAAATAGCACCAGCAGGAATAGGGCGTTTAGCAATGGCAGCAGGGATCATATAAGTGCCCCATGATGAGGTGATGTTACCGCCGCCCACAGCTGTGCCCACAATTTGACGTAAAGAACAGGTGGTCATGGTGTCATCAACATCCATGAGTACCTTTTCAGTGCCTTTAGGGTAATTAAGTTCTTGGAAAATACGGTGACCTAAGAAGTCTGGTGACCACATGGCAACCGCTAAAATCGCAAAGGGCAGTGAAGCGATAAAATGCGCCGCATTAGGCAAGCCTAGTTGCCAACCGTATTCGGTTGAGCCCCACCAGTAAGCTGGATTCAAGTTAGGGATGCCAGGTTCTGTCACAAACTGCAGATCTAGCCCAGCCCCCAGGCCAAATGCTAAAGCAATCGCGGCAATTGAGCACAATGGGATAGCCAGCCAACGTTTACCCACCTTAGCAAGATAGGCATATAAGATCACATTCACCAACAAAATAAAGAAGGCCACATAGCCTAAGCTGTAATCTAGAGCATGCTTGGATTGTAAACTCCCAGCCCAATCGAACAATGAGCTAATTTGACTCTTGGCCCCCATAAAGCCGAGGAATACCAATAAACCACCGGCCACGCCACTGGAGGTGAGGTTAACCAGCCGTGATCCGCCTTTAAAATAACTGAGAATAAGGCCAAAGATACCGAGTAAAATGGCCAGTGCGAGAGGGTGCGCGCCAGCTAAGGCGATTGCCCCAATCAGTGGGATCATGGGGCCATGATTACCGCCAAGATTGGCGCGAGGGTTGATAAAACCGGAACTGATAATACAAAAGAGTAACGCAGGGATGAGCATTTCTACTCGAACAACTTGAATGGCAAACTCGGCACCTAAATTAACGTGCTCCCATTTCTCGGTCAGTCCAGCAGCCCAAGCTGCCATTACCGCAGAATACATAACGGTAATGCCGATAGTGCCAGCGATGGCGGGAACAAGGTCTTCCCATTCAAAGCGAAAATCTCGACCCGGTAAGTTAAGACCCCAACGCCTAGGCTTCATGATTTGTAATTCATGATCTAAGTATTCTTCACGAGTATTAAACTCAGACGCGGGACGATGAAGCGCTTTATAAGACTGCTCTGAGGCTTCCATTTCTTCGTGTTTGACGGTTTCTGACATAATTTCTCATTCTCCGAAAAGAACATAGTGATTCATCTAAATTGATGATGGCTGCAACTGAATCCCTAATAAGTTAGTCAAGTGGTACTGGCATTCATGCCATCTGTGATACTCAATTAACTTGGCCGCCACTGTAAATGAAATGAAAACGCTCCATTTTAAAGTGAGCAGATGCGTCCCTTACTCGCCTAAAATTGGTCTGACCAATTTACCTTAAAAATCTTAACACAGCCAAATAAGGCTGACATTAAGTATCAATAAAGTTGAAACTAAAGATTAGATGAATTGGGAGCCACTTAACAACTTACGCCACCAATTAGCCTGTTTTTTTCAATTAGGCATGCATATTGCGCCGCAGCAGGCCTCTCAATATCTCACTATTTTGTGAATTGCCCCGCTGGTTTTGGGTTTGTTTGAACCGCCTCTCTTTACAGCGCTTGCGGGTATAGGTGTAGGGCGCAAAGATGGGGTGGAGTGGGGGATGGGTCACGCTTCTTGGCCGGCGTTGCGATATGCCGAGTCATTAATGGTCAACCTGAGGTGTTAGGTGTGCGTACCTTGAGCATTCGTTGCTCACTTTTGCAAGCCGCGGCTATGCTTATTGATTCGCACTTAACATAAGTATTTTAATACAGTTAGTTAGGTTATTTCTTTGTCGCTTTTACTTTCTCTCGATATTCGCTGAGGACACGATAGCTAGGCTATCACTTATACTGATACTACCAATCATTATTATCAGATTTTCTTCTGTTCTATTTAACGTTAACTTATCGATATCGAGTAACAATTTTCGGTAATTTATCATGGAGAACAGAATGTTATTGAGTAAATGCCACAGATACCATCCCCCTTGCGAAGGTGTGAAGGAGGGGCAGCCATGTCACCCTCTTTGCTGAACTCGCCTGCGGGCCATCACCCCCAGCGTTATTTGCAACATCCTAACGCAGCTGCGGCCAGTGGAGCGATGAGCATGTATTTACATGCCGAGCATTACGGACTGTCAAAAGTCAGTAAGTCCCACGGCCAGTCCATCGGCTTAGCTGTCTTTGCTGGTGCTTTTATTGCGTTAGCCTTTGTGTTTTACATCACAGTGACAACAGGGGCGACTGGTTCGTGGGGCTTAGTCAGGCTCGCGGGCGGGTTAGCCTTCAGCTTAGGTTTAATGTTGGTGGTGATCTGTGGCGGTGAGCTGTTTACCAGTACGGTACTCAGTACAGTGGCCTGGGCACAAAAGCAGGTGAATACTAAAGCTCTGCTCACCTGTTGGCTGCGTGTTTATATTGGCAATCTATTTGGTGCCCTCATGATGCTGGGACTGGTGTTTGCTGGTGGTATGCATCAACTCGATGGCGGTTTATGGGGCGTGAATGCACTGAATATCGCGCAGCACAAACTGCATTATGGTTGGGGACAAGCTTTTGTACTGGGGGTGTTATGTAACATGCTGGTATGCCTTGGGGTATGGATGACCTTTGCTAGCAAAGATGCACTGACTAAAGCCATTTTGTTAATGCTGCCGGTAGCCATGTTTGTCAGCAGTGGCTTTGAACACAGCATTGCCAATCTGTTTATGGTGCCCCTTGGGATAGCTATTGCCCATTTTGCCGATGCGAGCTTTTTTATTAGCGCTGGGATCGATGCCACGCAGTATAGCGATTTAACCATCAGTAATTTTATCTTACATAACCTGATCCCAGTGACCCTGGGCAACATAGTCGGCGGGGGATTATTAGTCGGCCTAGGATACTGGCTGATAGAAAAACAGCCTAAGCCTGCCACTGTGTTGCAGGTTGCTCCGCCACCTCTGGCCGAGTGTATTACCCCTTTAACCGTTCAAGAATCAGTCACGCAAGCGCCATCGTCCTTGACTGAGTCAGTTAATCAAGCGGTGACACAAAACGCTTATGTTCAAGCGCACCCTTTATCAGTAGAGCCTTCTGGAGACGTATCAATGCCTAAATCAATTCAAAAACTTAATGTTAGCGACATCATGAACACCACGCCTTTCACTTTAACGCCTGAGTTATCTGTCTATGAAGGCCTTAAGCGCTTATCTGATGCCAATGAGCGAGGGGCGCCGGTGATCGATGAACAGCAAAGGTTATTAGGATTTATTTCACAGCAAGATTTATTGCGTAGCCTTTGGTCAGAAGAATATGTGCGTGGCATTCCCTATAAAGTGGCTGACTTAATGCAAACCCAAGTGTTAACGGTAGCCCCTAATGATGCCGTGGCTGATTTGATTGAACTTATGGTGGTCGACAGAAATAAATTATTCCCTGTCAGCCAAATGGGTGTACTCACCGGCAGTACGTTTGCCAGCTATGAGGAGCGCTTAAGGCATGCTCACGCCAATAAACCCAGCAGTTTTCCAGTGGTGGAAGCGGGTAAACTACTTGGGGTGATTAGTCGCGAGGCGATAGCGGCAAGAGTCAGCCGGGTATATGGGTAATAATCACTGATTATTAACGACCGATAAGAATGGGGCTTAAAGCTCCATTCTTATTACATATCATTTGGTTACCTTGTTCGCTGACGGTATTTACTCAGTCTGCGTGCTTCGGTTATCACGCAGTCCCTTAATGGGTTTTCTCCAGAATCACAACGCCAAACAAAGGAGAGATGGCGCTGCATATTGAGCTGCGGTGTCGCGAGGATAACCAACTCACCTGCGGCGACCTCTTTCTCTACATCTAAAAAGGGCAGGCTACTTAAGTAAGGTCCATTTTTAACTAGCGCTTTGAGTAAAGAGACATGTTCATACTCTTTCCATACATTTAATTTCTCTATTACGCCATGTATCGCCCCTTCAAAAATACGCCGAGTGCCAGCGCCTTGTTCACGCAATACCCACTTTGCCTGCTCTAATTGCGATAAGCTGGTGGTTTTATAGCTGGCATAAGGGTGATGCGGAGAGGCAACGACCACTAAATGGTCGTCGAGCCATTGTTCTTGGTACAGGCGTGTGTCGTCGTTACGCCCCTCAATAATGCCAAAGTCATATTCGTAATTGAGCAGGCCCTCAATAACATTTTCGGTATTTTCAACGGTTAGTTCGATCCTCAGCTCGGGGAAATCAGTATCGATTTTACTGATAAGTTCGGGTAAGAGATGCTCCGCCGCGGTCTGACTGGAGCATAATCGGAAGCGCCCGCTGATAAGATGTTGTTCATGAAGGCCTAATTCAATTTGCTGTGCGTCTTGTAACAAGCGTCTCGCGCGGGGGCGTAACCAGTTGCCCCAGTGGCTTAGCGTGAGTCGGTTACCCTGTCGAATAAACAGCGGCCGACCCAAGAGATTTTCTAATTGCCCCAGTGACATACTGACGGCTGACTGAGTCATCGACAGTTTTCTAGCGGCGGCGCTGACACTTTCTAAGCTGGCAACGGCATCGAAAACCATGATTTGCTTGAGTGAATACTTCATCACGGCGAACGTTTCCCCTAACGGAAAAAAGAATGAATTTAAAGTATCAATTTAATTGATGGTTGTTTGCCAATGATTGTAGGGGCGTCAGTCAGGGGATACAAGTAAGTTGTTGATCTATTAGATGAGATATAGATGTAGTTCACTTTTTTGTGGTGACTGTGCGATGACGCACTCTTGTTGACTTCTCTATCAACAGCTGAGTTTACCTTGGCAGTTTCATGTCAATCACCTCTCTGTTACGGCGCATCTTGGTCGCAGCTCATTGACATGGCGTGTCAGCATGAGGCTAGGGCGTGGCTATGATCTTAGGCCTATGATATTAGCGTGATGATATTTGAGTATGGTACGGCGTCATTTTGCTACTCCACCCCCAGTGTGATGGATTAGGGGTAGCTCATATCTATGGTTTTGTCTAGAATCGGGCACTTGGTTTATTTCTCGTGTGCTCCTTATGGTTTCATTGTCGAAAACGGCACTGGCATTAACCCTTGGTTACTTACTGCTGTGGTGCGCTGGCCCCTTATTATTACAAGAGGCGGGCACATGGGCTGGGTTACCCTTGTGGTTTTGGTTTTCCTGCATTGCCGCGCCGTTGCTGCTTATTTTGGTATTGGTGTTAGCAATGAGCGTGGTTGATGATGATTAATCTGCTGCCAGTATTAGGCTACTTATTGTTGAGCTTAGTGATCACTCGTTGGTGGAGTCATAGGCAAAACCAAACCAGTGGCGAACTTTATCAAGATAAAGCGAAACGGTTCTTTATTGGTGGTGCCTTTTTGAATGGTCCCTTGCTGGCGCTCACACTCGTGGCAACCTACACCAGTGCCAGTTCATTTATTGGCGGCCCTGGGGCGGCTTACAAAATGGGCTTAGGCTGGGTATGGCTGGCATTAATTCAAGTGCCTGTCGCCATTTTAACCTTAGGAGTGTTGGGCCCTAAGTTTTTGCGCCAGCGCGCCGCGCAGCATGCTACCTTAATCGAATGGCTCGACAGCCGTTATCACAGTCCCTGGCTTAGCCGAATAGCGGTACTCAGTCTCGTGACCGGCTTTATTGCAATGATCGCGGTGCAATTTATTGGCGGCGCCCGCCTATTTGCTGGGGTCAGCGGCATCAGTTATGAGTTGGGCTTAGGATTATTTGTGGCCACAGTGCTAGCTTACACCTTAACAGGAGGCTTTCGTGCAGTCGTCATGACCGATGCCCTGCAGGGCATGGTCATGTTAGCTGGGTTGTTACTGCTGTTGGTGGTGATCTTGTTACAGGCTCCATTACCTGAGCTGATGCAGCGGGTTAGCGAACATTCACCGGCCATGTTAAGTCCTCATGGGCTAAATGATGCACTTGGCTGGCCAATGATGTTGTCATTTTGGGTGTTGATCTGTTTTGGCACCATGGGGTTACCTCATACCCTAGTCAGATTATTGGCCGTTAAAGATCGCCCGTCACTGAGGCGAGGTATGGTCTGGGGCACAGTGATCTGTTTCTTGATGACCCTATTGCCGCATTTGTGCGGCGTACTCGGCCGAGCCTTGTATCCTGAGCTGTCAGTGCCTGATGACATTATGCCGACCTTGATTGCTGGCTTATTTCATCCGTTTTGGGCTGGGGTATTGCTGGCTGCTCCCATCGCGGCGGTGATGTCGTCGGTGGACTCTATGTTATTGCAATCGGCGGTGAGCCTTATTCGTGATGGTGCGCTAAAGCGCTATCCCAGTTTGAGTTCGACGGTGCAGGTGCGTTTGACTCGCATCGCCATAGCCCTTATCACCTTGGTGGCCACCTATTGGGCGCTGTCGCCGCCCAAGATGATAGTGTGGATCAATTTGGCCGCCTTTGGTGCCCTGCAGGCGGTGTTTTTATGGCCGATTATCGCAGGTGTTTTTTGGCCAAGTATTAATGGCACCAGTGCGCTGTTGGCTATGGTCTCGGGCTTAGGCTGTTACTTATTGCTGCAATGGAGCGCACCCTTTATGTGGCAGATCCACCCGATTGTACCAGCTTTAGCGGTCTCTTTAGCGGCGATGCTGCTAAGCCATGTGATCCAGCGGCGCCCCTCGCAGCAGGCCGATGTACCTTTGTAACGATTGACATCATCAGCCGTTGACTTTGATCTGATTAGCCGCTTAATTCTGCCCGATTAAGCGGCTTTTTGCTGTTTGTCGAACGTTTAATTGAGCAAGTGATGAGCAGACTGGTGAGGCTTGAATCTAACTTAGTCGCAAAAATGCTGCGCCAGTGTAAATGGTGGGTGAATTAGTTTATATTTGCGTGCAGATTGTCTCATCATAATAAGAATCATGGTCGTAACATGCACTCACAAACTACTCAAGAACCCCCTGTTGTCGCAACATCGTTTAACCGCTGGCAGATGCCAGATACCTTAGTCATTATTTTCTTTGTCGCCTTGGCTGCAATGGCATTAACTTATTTAGTGCCGGTGGGTTCATTTGACACCCAAGAGATTGTTTATCTAAGCGATGGTGTTGAGAAAACCCGCAGTGTGGTTGACCCACATTCATTTCAATATCAACTCGATGTTAGTGGTAATGCTGTGATGCAACCCGTGGCGTTGTTTGAGGGCGGCGGTGGCGTTGGCTTTTTTAACTTTGCGTTTGAGGGCTTAGCCTCGGGGTCTAAGTGGGGCACGGCCATTGGCGTTATCATGTTTATGCTGGTGATTGGTGGTGCCTTTGGGGTCGTGATGGAAACCGGCACCATAGACAATGGTATTTTGCGTTTAATCGATAAAACTCAAGGTAATGAAAACCTATTTATTCCTGCGCTATTCACTCTATTTTCGCTAGGTGGTGCCGTCTTTGGCATGGGAGAGGAAGCCATTGCCTTTGCGATTATTATCTGCCCGTTAATGATCCGCTTAGGCTTTGATGGCATCACCACGGTTATGGTGACATATGTGGCGACACAAATTGGTTTTGCCAGTTCGTGGATGAACCCGTTTAGTGTGGCAATTGCTCAAGGTATCGCCGGCGTGCCTGTGTTGTCGGGTGCTGGCGTTCGTGGGCTGATGTGGGCCGGTTTTACGCTGATGGGGATCATATTTACCATGCGTTATGGCGCTAAAATACGTGCCACGCCAAGCTTGTCATACAGTTATCATAGCGATAAGTATTTCCGTGATCATCAGTCTCATGCCAGCCTAGACTCGCGTTTTAATTGGGGCGATATCCTAGTGCTTAGCACTATTTTTGTGACTGTGGTGTGGGTGATATGGGGCGTGGTGGCTAATGGATGGTTTATTCCAGAAATCGCCAGTCAGTTTTTTACAATGGGGATCGCCGTAGGGGTGATTGCCGTGGTGTTTGGGCTCAATGACATGACCATTAATCGGGTCGCCAGCAGTTTTAAGCAGGGCGCAGCGACCATGTTAGAGCCGGCCATTTTGGTCGGTAGTGCCTCGGGGATCTTAATTTTACTGGGTGGCGGCGATCCGACTTCGCCTAGTGTGCTTAATACTTTGCTCAGTGGCGCAGGCGGTATTATTGGCCAGCTGCCTGCGGTGTTGTCGGCGTGGTTTATGCTGTTATTTCAATCTGTATTTAATTTCTTTGTCACCTCGGGTTCGGGTCAAGCGGCCTTGACTATGCCCTTGATGGCGCCATTAGCCGATATCGTGGGGGTGAGCCGGCAAGTTGCGGTGTTGGCCTTTCAATTGGGCGATGGTTTTACCAATGTGTTGGTGCCCACATCGGCATCATTAATGGCGACATTAGGCGTGTGCCGAGTCGATTGGGCCATATGGCTTAAGTTTATTTGGCGCTTTATGCTAGGTTTGTTTGTCGTATCGAGTTTATTGGTTATCGCGGCGCATTATTTAGGTTTTGTTTAACTTATCGTATACATGATGAGCCAGGGGCTGGCGCATTAAACTTATTTGGCGCGATAAAAAAACGGCATCCAAGGATGCCGTTTTTAATAGGTGATATTTATGTTAGAACTTCACTTCACCTTCAACAAACCATTCGCGTCCACGTGCATTGTAAACCGAGCGGTCATAATGTGGCCAAGAGGTGGCCGTTGGATCGAAGTTAGGACCGGCATCAAATAGGTTAACAACCCCAGCTTTAACCTTAATCGCATCGTTAATGTTGTAACCAGCAGTCAGGTTCCACTTCGTTTGTGACGCCACTTCATATGCGCTTTCGTCAAACGCTTCACCGTCATCAATGGCTGATTGCTTAAACGATTTGTAGTACATACCGTGCATACGCGCCGTGTGATAAGCACCCAGTGTCGCTTCGAAATCTTCAACAAACCAACCTAAAACAAGGTTAGCGCGGTACTGAGGTAAGCCACCATTTTCGATATCATCTTCGACTGGATCGGTCGGCGAGATCTGACCTTCAGACAGTAAGATATAGCTACCGTTAAAGTTAAGCTTTAACTCACCAAATTGCTCAAAATCCCAACCGTAGCCAGCGGTAATGTCAATACCACGAACTTTTTGGAAGGCGAGGTTTTGAGCTACTGCGTTGATGTGGGTGATTTTGCCACTCTCATCGCGGGTGATCATATCCTCATACTGCTCATATTCACGCGCCGCTTTGCTTGGGCTGACATCACTGACCATGTCATCGAGCTTCCACTCCCACAGGTCGAAAGAAGCATTAAGCGTATCGCCGCCCCATACTGCGCCAATGTTTGCGGTATAACCGGTTTCAGCTTCGAGATCTTTGTTAGAGCCTGTGGTCATATCTATGTGCAGTTCTTTACACACTTCATTCAGTGCTGCGTCATTGTCATAAGCTTGGCCCGGGATACCGCCCATCGCTTGACACTGCTTGAAGTCGATAACCGTTGAGAAAGCTTCGGTAGGATCGCCATATACGCGGTGCATATCGGGGGCGCGGAACACACTCGAGACCGAACCACGAACTAAGAGTTCGCGTAGTGGGCGATATTCAACGGCAATCTGTGGTGACAAGTTACTACCAAAATCATCGTAATCATCGTAACGCAGTGCCGCGTTAATGGTGATGAGCTCGGTTACGGGTAAGCTTAACTCGGCATAGGTTGCCCAGTATGAGCGCTCACCGGCGCCAGATGAGCCACCTTTGTTTAAGATATTGCCTTTTTTCGACTCAGAATCGGCATCGCTCTGGTAATCTTGCTCTGTGTACTCAGCACCAAAGGCAAACATAGCGTCACCAGCTGGCATTTCAAACGCCATACCAGAGATGTTGGCTTGGATGTTTTTCTGGGTCGACTGGGCTGTTTCAAATGGCGTATAAGCTGCGTTAGCGACATCGCTATCGCTCATTTTTTCCAGTAATGAGTTACCGTTATCTCCAGCAGTCAGGTAGTTATACATGCCAAGCTCAGTCGCTAAGCCTTGGCCAAATACGTCGACATTGGTACGGCCGTAGTTTATTGATGCATCCCAGTTATACTCGTCGGCTAGCATGCCTTCAAGGCCCGTAGTAAAGAAGTAGTTACGCGTCTTGGTTTCACCACCGCGGCTACCAAATTCACTCAGACGGCGGGCGTAAAAGTACTCGCCGTTTTCAGCATTGGCAAAGTCACCACCAAGGGCTAACGTTTTGTCTGCAAACGTTTTGCTTTGGCCCGCGCCAGTCACAGTTAGGCTATTACCATCGACTGTGATGCCATATTCATCACCAATGGCCATAGGCTCGATATTGGTTACCGATTTGGCTTCAGCAAAATCGAGACGCCCCACAAATGTGATGTCATCAGCTAACTCATAGTTAAAGTTTGTCGAGCTGATAAAGCGCGTGCTTTCAGGTTGTAGATCGCGCCATTGTGAGCGGTCAAAGCCACATAGTTTTCCTGCCATAATAAAGCCGGCTTCAGTGCACTCTTGTGCCGTCAGAACCCGTTGTCCTGTTGGAACCGTTTTATCGTCACGGGTGACAGCGGCAATGCGTGCACCGTATGAACTGTATGCAGAATGTGGACTGTAAGGGACCTTGTCAGTATGTAGGCCAAAATTATCACGGTCGGTTGCTTTAAGTTGCTGGTTATCAGTAAATTCAATAAAGCTTGATACATTACCGCGATCAGAAGAGGCACCTAATGACAAGGCGATGCGGTCACTGCCACCACCACCGTTGCTGGTATCACCATGACGATATTTAATGGCAACACCTTCGAAGTCTTTCTTTAAGATGATATTAATGACGCCACCGACGGCATCAGCACCGTAAATAGCCGAACCACCCGATTGCAAAATTTCGATACGTTGTACCGCTTCCATCGGCAGGTTAGCCGTATCAACGAAGTTATCGGTACCGCCAGCAGGTTTCGGGTACTGGTTTAGACGCTTACCATTGATAAGCGTTAAGGTACGGTTTGCGCCAGCGCCACGTAAACTGATTGATGACGCAGCCGGGGTCCGGGGTAAAACCGTGCACAGATTGCGTCGTCATTGCCCCTGTTGTTGATGTTAGGCTTTCTAACGCATCTTGAATATTAGTGAAACCCTGTTTGGCCATCTCATCGGCACTCATTACCGTAACCGGTGTGGCGGTTTCCATATCGGTACGCTTAATGCGTGACCCAGTTACTTCAATACGTTCAACACTACTATCTTCATTGGCAGCATAGGCTACAGATGTTCCTAGTGCGGCGGCAGTGGCACCACTTATTAATGCAAAACGCACAGCTTTAGCCAATATAGAATTAGGCTGCATTTTGATTCTTCCTGAGAATATTGTTATTGGTTTGGTTTTTTATTAAGTAAAAGGTTTTTAAAGGTTTTCTTATATAAATCACTTCTACTCAACTTGAATATAATCATAGCCAAATAACAACTGCAACATATAGGTTATAGGCTAAGTGAAGGGTATTTTTAACACGCCAGGCTCAAAAAATTAACCTTTGAGCTGCTTGATATATGCATTTACACTTTTTAATCTGATTGATGCCTTAATTTTATCTATTTTGTGACCTAAATAGATATTAATAGTTTGAGCCTTGTCGGTTTACGTATCTTTAATATGCTATTTCATAACACGTAGTGTTTTAATGTTGTTGTAATTGTTGCTGTGAGAAAGTTTTTTAAATATGTAATTTTTTTTAACCGAGTATTTTTAGAGCTAATTACTGCATATCAACGGGGGTTTTTGTACTAATTTTTATTTACATAATCGCTACATAATAGAGGGGGAAAGTCATCGATGGCTTTATCTTGCGCTATTGTGCGCAGATCTCCTGTCTAAATGTGAGCGTTTAGCAAACTAACACTGGTTAGTTTTATTGCGTTTTAACATTATCGTCATTTAAGTAACGGGTTGTGTATGGTCATGCTGGCCGTTACTCATTATTTAGTTGTGCGCATACTATAGAAACGTACATAGCGATAAATAACATAACTAACCACTATGCTGGCAATAATTAACTCAACGATGGCAGTTGTTTTAATCCCCATAGCTAAGTCAGTGTGACCAAACTCGCTATTAATCCAGTGATACACTTTAAATAAAGCGGTGGCACCAATCACGAGTGGAAAGGTAAATGCCGCATAACCTGGTGAAAAAGGCAGGGTGAGTAATTTCACCAACGCCATGTACACTAGGCTGGTCATTAATAATGCGATACCTAATAATAATGCTACTAACATGATTGACGGATGCTCTGTGATGTTAAGGTAGCCCGCCAAAGACAAGCTTGCTGGGGCTGCCATGATAGCAATCGTTGGCTTAGCAGCATCGTCAATTTCACCACAGAAAATTAATCGATATAACATCACAGGTAATAAGAATAAGTAGCAGCCGATACCAAATCGAAGCAGTGCTTGGGCAAGCCATTGATAGTCGGTGCCGCTGTAACTCACTGCCGCCACAATGATGCCGATAGGGGGAACAAACCAGCTCGGCACCATATGATTGAGCTGAAACTCACGTGCGCGATGATAGAGAAATACTGATAAAAATATTAAATGCAATACGATACCTGTTAGCCAGAGTCCTTGGCCAAGTTGAAGATGAAATTGGCTAACGCTGTTAGAAATCACCATCAAGGCCATGGCGAAAGTGGGTAACACACTGCCGATAACTGGGTGTGCTAATTCCTCTTTTAATATTTGAGGGTGAAGCAAAAATTTAGCCACAAGCGCGAGTAAGAGCACGCTCGCTATCGCAGCGCCCACGGTTTGTCCTGTGCCATTAAGCTGAGGTAACAAGGTGTCCCAAGCCCAACCTAAGCTGGCGATAGCCAATGCTAAGCCACCCAATGGGCTGGGTAAGCGTGATGCACCGTGATACACAGAGTGAATTTTTTGTCTCATGTTTTCCCCCTTTGACCTTTAATTTGTTGAATTATTGCCCCGCTCACCGAGTAAAAATCATTTAAAAGCAAGTGATAGACGCTTAACTCTTTTCTTTAATGGCATTTTAAGTGGGAAACTTGCGTAAGAATATTTGATTTATTTTATTTATATAGTAAGCATTTCTTACTTATCACCTCTTACTTCTGAGTGTCGCAGTGTCGCAGTGTCGCAGTGTCGTGCAGGTGTCAAAGGTGAATATTATGGCCCTTATCATGACCCCTTGTCGTTAGCTGATGACTTATCATGGGGTAGTCGCAACGGAGTTAGATTCCGCTGCTCAGTAAGGCGCAGTATTAAGAGGGTTGTTAGCATGATTGAAAGTAAAGTGTGAAGCTGACTCACAAAAAAACCAGCCACAAAGGACTGGTTTTAATAATTAACGCTTTATGAATTAATCTGATTATTAATCCATCGTTAATTTAAGTGTTACTGCACGTTTTCAGCATCACCAAATTGGCCTTGGAACAACACAGAAGATAAGTAGCGCTCGGCTGCTGAAGGTAAGATCACTACGATGTTTTTGCCTTCAAACTCTGGCAGGGCAGCAATACGATTAGCGGCAACCACAGCGGCACCCGATGAAATGCCCACTAAGATACCTTCCTCTTTCATGAGTCGCTGGGCCATCTCAATCGCATCTTCATTACTGACCGCTTCTACGCGATCAACCACTTCTAAATCTAGGTTACCCGGAATGAAACCCGCGCCAATCCCCTGAATTTTGTGTGGGCCAGGCTGTATGGTTTGCCCTGCTAACGTTTGAGCGATAACAGGTGAGTCGACTGGCTCAACCGCCACTGACGTGATCGCCTTACCTTGTACATTTTTGATGTAACGGCTAATACCTGTGATGGTACCGCCAGTACCAACTCCCGCCACGATAACATCGACTTCACCATCGGTGTCGTTCCAGATCTCAGGCCCGGTGGTTTTTTCATGGATCTCTGGGTTAGCTGGGTTATCGAACTGGCCTAAAATAAGGTATTTTTCTGGCGCCGATTGACGAATTTCTTCAGCTTTGTCGATAGCGCCTTTCATTCCTTTAGCGCCTTCGGTTAACACTAGGTTAGCCCCTAAGGCTTTTAATAATTTACGACGCTCAAGGCTCATGGTATTGGGCATGGTTAACGTTAATTTGTATCCGCGAGCCGCAGCAACGTAGGCTAATGCAATCCCTGTGTTACCTGAGGTGGGTTCTACCAGCTCGATATCCGAAGTCAGTAAGCCTTTTTTTTCTGCATCCCAAATCATGTTTGCACCGATGCGGCATTTAACACTGAAACTTGGATTACGTGCTTCTATTTTTGCGAGGACATTGCCCTTGCTGACACGATTGAGACGAACAAGAGGGGTATGGCCAATGGTATGTGAATTGTCTTCGAAAATGTGACTCATGGGTTGCTTGCTCCTTTATTTATACCGTTAAATCATAGTGTTCTTTTGTCAGTTTAGAAATGATAGTTTCGTCTTCGTTATTCCTTTTAGTTATTAATAGAGCGACATCTATCATAATAGCTCCCAGTGTATCGCAGTCCTTTGGTTGCTATCAATACGTGTGGTGCAATGAGGCCATAATCAGCGTTAATGTTATTGATCCATTGGCATCTATAAAGCATTAACCATTGATTTTAGATATTTTTTGTTCAATATAGAGCACTTGTTTATGCCATGGAGCGGATGTGTGAACCCTGATAGTGCCCTTAAAAATCGAGACAAAGATCCAAAAACCATTGTCACGCCGCTGGCGTTTAATATTGCCCCTAGTGTGCTGTATACGCCTTTGGCATCTCCATTAAAACGGGGATTGGCAATGATTATTGATGGACTATTAATCACAGTATTAGCGGAGCAGGCTGGCGCTGTGTTTATCTTGCTGGTGGGATTAACCTTATTGATTGAACGCAAAAGCCATCAATTGGGCCGCGCTTTAAAATGGCTGCTATATGCCGCAATGTTGCTGATGACCATCTGGGTGACCAGTGATAACCTGATTGAATTTAAACATGGCTCAGGCAGCGATACACAAGAGTTAGGCGGCAAAGACACCAGCACTGATAAGCTTGCTCTGGCGTCACTGAAATTATTGCCCGACATCTTAAGCTTAACCTTATGCGAAAGCCGACTTTGTGCCGATAAGCAGTTGGCCTTATTGGCCAGTAAGCTCGCTAATGTAAGCTTGAGCGAGGCTGACAAGCAGCAGATGTTATTGGACATCGTCTCTGAGCTGGAGTTACCGCCTGCGGATAAGGCAGACTTATCCCATACGGTGACTGAGATGTTTGCCTCGAATATTGAGATTACCAGCGATAGCGCCGAAGCTAGTGTGGCAACAGGTGCTGGCGATGACATCACTGCAAAAGCAACATTTTCAACATCAGCAACATCAGAGTCTAACTTAACGCAAACAGATGGTACAGCAGACAAGGTTATCACCGACGAGACGCGCAGCATACCGCCCCCTAATAGCAAGCCAACTGACACAAACCGCCGCCAGTCGGACAACAGTGACCGAGCGCCTTACAGTCTGCTAGCGTGGGCTAAGGGACTGCTTAACGATTTAGGCTTAGGTTTTGGATGGGCCGCGTTTTATTTCACTGTGTTCACCGCCTGGTTCGATGGCCAAACCTTGGGCAAAAAGCTGCTCAATATTCGGGTGATCCAGCTCGATGGCACTGGTATTTCACTCTGGGATGCCTTTGGGCGGTACGGCGGTTATGGCGCGGGATTTACCACTGGCCTATTAGGTTTTTTCCAAATTTTTTGGGATGCCAATCGCCAAGCGATCCAAGATAAAATATCGGCAACTGTGGTGATCGATTTATCTAAAAAAAGGCTAAATCCCACCGAGACCACCATGGTCAGTGTTGCGGCTGAGTCTACTTAATCGCTAAATCAGCTTTAATCTATGGTATAGGGCTTAATGGCAAAGGGCTCCGCGTTGTAGCAGCGCCCTTTATGCGTCAGGTAAAAGGCGGGCGGTTACTCGGGGGCGATAAGGTTATTTTTATAGGCAGCCCGATATTTGTCGACCCACATAGAGGTCGCGCCGCAGATGGCCACTGGCATCACGATAAAGTTAACAATGGGGATCATTGAAAACAAGGTGACCGATGCCCCAAAGCTGAAACTGCTGCCCATAGTTTGATTGAGGGCAAATTTCATATCCTCAAACGGCACCTTGTGGTTATCAAACGGATAATCACAATATTGAATCGCCATCATCCACGCGCTAAACATAAACCACAGAATGGGTGCGGCGGTTTGGCCAATAAATGGCACCCAAAACAAAATTAAAAACACCAATGCCCGCGGTAAATAATATTTAAGCTTGATCCATTCTCGGCCCATGATGCGGGGCAAGTCTTTGATGAGATCAACCGTGGTGCCGGTATTAAGGTCTTTACCCGTTAAGTATTGCTCAACTTTTTCGGCCAATAACCCATTAAAAGGAGCGGCGAGCCAGTTCATCACCGAACTAAACACAAAAGAGAGCACTACCAGTAGGGTGAGTACCGCCAGTGGCCAGAGTAAGAAGTTAAGCCAAGTCAAATAGTCGGGTAATTGGCTGGTGACCCAGGTAAACATCTGCTCCAATTGCCCAATGGCAACATAGATCACCGCCGAAAATAATAGCAAATTGATGGTCAGCGGGATAAAGACAAAACGCCTTAACCCAGGCTGTTTTATGAGCCGAAAACCATCGATAAAATAGTTGACGCCACTCTTGGGCGTCGAGCGGGTTTGTTGATTCATTGTGTTAAATACCACCGTTAACTGAATTAGCCACGATTGTGTGCCAGCATAGCGCGAAAAACAAGAGCGAAATGAGCCGCTAAGCGATAAAAAACGTTACAAAATGCGCCGTGCTTTGCTAAAGTGGCAGCCAATATTCGCCGGAGTTTTTCACGCTCCATCAATAAAGACGACCCGCTGGCTCAATGAGACTCAAACAGATAAAACTTGCTGGATTTAAGTCGTTTGTCGATGTTACTAAAATCCCTTTTAACCAACCGCTAAGTGCTATTATCGGCCCCAACGGCTGCGGTAAATCCAATGTTATCGACGCGGTACGTTGGGTGTTAGGTGAGAGCTCGGCCAAACATTTGCGCGGCGACTCGATGGCCGATGTTATTTTTAATGGCTCCTCGGCCCGCCGGCCCGTTTCCGTCGCCAGCGTTGAGTTACTGTTTGACAATCAACAGGGGCGCTTAGCTGGTCAATATGCCAGTTATCAAGAGGTCGCGGTTAAGCGTCAAGTCAGTCGCGATGGTGATTCGGCGTATTTTCTCAATGGGCAAAAGTGTCGTCGTAAAGACATTACCGATCTGTTTATGGGCACAGGGCTTGGACCGCGCAGCTACGCCATTATTGAGCAGGGCACTATCTCGCGGCTTATCGAGTCTAAGCCGCAAGAGCTTAGAGTGTTTATTGAAGAAGCCGCGGGGATCTCACGTTATAAAGAGCGCCGCCGTGAAACTGAAAATCGCATACGTCACACCCGTGAAAACCTAGAGCGTTTAGGTGATATTCGCCAAGAGTTAGGTCGTCAAATTGATAAACTGGCCGAGCAAGCTCAAGCAGCTAAACAATATCGCGCCTTAAAACAGACCGAGCGCACTCAAGATGCTGAGCTGGGCGTATGTCGTTTTGTTGAGTTACAAGCCCAGTTTGATAAGCTCAGCGGCGAAATAGTCAGTCATGAGCTGAAAAAAAGTGAGCTCGATGCCGCGAAAGAGGCCCTGCAAAGGGAGCATACTCAGCTCAAGGTGCAACTCGATGAACTCGATCAACAAGAGCATCGTCAGGTCGAAGATTTTTATCTAACCGGCACCCATATCGCCAAACTCGAACAATCACTAAAACATCGTCAGCAACAAGATGCCCATCTACATCAAAGGGTTGAAGATACCCAAGCAAAGCTTATCCAGATTCAGCGTCAGTTGGCAGAGTTAGATGATAGTCGCGAACAATTAAGCCAACATCACCAAGAAGCGATCGATGCGTACCAGCAACTGTCGATGCAACTTGAGGTGATTGATGAGCAGCTCGTCGAAGCTGAACAGACATTTGAGCAAGATAGCGAGGCGCAAGTTCTCGCCACACAGGCGCAGAATCAACATCAGTTAACCTATAAAGTGGCGCAAACAGAACTGAGCCACTGCCAAAGTAACTTGGCACAAAAGCGCTCTCAAAAAGCGGCTTTGGTAACCCAGCTTAGCAAGCTGAGTCAAGATGATGTAACAATCCAACTGCAGCAGTTGCAAGCCCAGCGTGATGAGCTATTGACACACTCTGAGCAACTTAACCAGAGTAATCAGCAGTTAAATAGCCAATTAAACGAGCTAGAACAGCAAGATAAACGTCTCACGCAGCAGATAGATGCTCTCTCGCAGTCGTTAGCCGAGGAGCGCGGTCGCTTTAATGTGGTTAACCGTTTGCTGCCCATGGAGGGTGCCGATGATGGCAGCGCCTTATGGCAAGCGCTCAACGTGACACCGGGCTGGGAAGTGGCAATCGATTTGGCGCTCGAAGGGGTGCTGACCCAAAAGGTGGACGCTGCGTCTGGCCTTGGGTTTGTCACCACTGGATCCCATCAATGGGGTGGCGTTAGCGCCGCCGTTAACTTGGCACCTTGGTTGGCGCACTTGCGCTGGGCTAACGATTTAAGTAGTGCACAAGCCATGTTGCCCAGTATTGAGCAACATGAGCGCATCGTGACAGCCGATGGTTACTTAATTGGCCACGGGTTTGTATTGCAAAAAAGCGATCAAGGCAGCGCCTTAGTTCAGCTTAAAATGGAAAAAGAGGCATTAACGGCCAGTATTTCAAGCAGTGAAGCGACCTTAAATACCCTGAGACAACAGTCACAGCACTGCGCTAGTGAATTGCTAAACTACCGCAGCCGTTGCAGCGATGGCGCGGTTAAAATGCAACAAATGCAGCTGAGCCTTGAGCGAATGCGCAGCCAAATTGACGCCGCAGAGCAGCGTATAGCTCATAGCCGCGAGCAGCGCAGCCAGCTTGAGGCGCAGCTCAGTGAACTTGAGCTGACTTTAGTGGCCGATGAGCAACGCTGCCTAGCGTTAAGTGAGCGCTTAACCACGGATGAGTCCCGTGCTAGCGACCTGATTAAGCAAAGCGAGCTACGAGCTCGGGCGCAGCAAGAAAGCAGCGCCCAACTCAAACGATTAAAGCAGCAGCGCGCCGAATGTGCTCGCCAGTGCAGTCAGAGCCAAAGCTCGCTGCAAACACTGCAGACAGACTTGGCGCTCAATCAACAGCAAACACAACAACTGCAACAACAGATCAGTGAACAATCAGCATCATTAGCTTCTTTGAGAGCGCAACTTGAGGGCAACGCCCGCTCAATCAGCGATCACAGTGCACAGCAGGTGCAGCAGCAACTTAACGCAGAGCTGGAAATACAGCAAAGTAAGCAGCAAGCATTAACGGCATTACGTGCGCAGCAAGCCCACTTACAAAATCAACTCGATGAGATAGTAACAAAGCAAAAACAACAGCTTGGTAATATCGAACACTTGACTCAGGCTATCAGCACGTTAAAGTTACGACGCGAAGGCATTAAGGGACAAGCCGATAGCCAACGGGCTTTGCTGACGGAGCACGAGATTAATCTCGAGGCGGTTAAAGCCACACTCGATGCTGACATCACCGTTGGCCAGCATCAAAAAGCCCTAGAGCGGACTCGGGCGCGGATTGCTCAGTTAGGTGCAATCAACTTAGCCGCGATTGAAGAGTACGACCAGCAAAGTGAGCGTAAACACTATTTAGATAGCCAAGATGCCGACTTAAATAAGGCACTTAATAGTTTAGAAGAAGCGATCCGCAAGATTGATAAAGAAACCAAAACCCGCTTTAAAGAGACATTTGATAAGGTTAATCAAGACCTTGGAATACTGTTTCCTAAAGTGTTTGGTGGGGGAAGTGCGCAGCTGGCATTGACCGATGATGACTTGCTTGAAACCGGAGTGACCATTATGGCGCGTCCTCCGGGTAAAAAGAATAGTACAATTCATCTGCTTTCTGGTGGAGAAAAAGCGCTAACCGCTTTATCATTGGTATTTGCTATTTTTAGGCTAAATCCGGCACCGTTTTGTATGCTAGATGAAGTGGATGCGCCGCTCGATGACGCCAATGTGGACAGATTTTGTCGTTTGGTTAAAGAGATGTCTCAAAGCGTACAATTTGTATATATTAGTCACAATAAGATCACCATGGAATTGGCGGATCAATTAATAGGTGTCACTATGCATGAGCCTGGGGTATCACGCATAGTTGCCGTTGATATTGATGGAGCGGTGGCATTAGCCGACGCAGGATAATTTTGGGAAAAACAGGGTAATCAATGGAAAATTTGCAACTGGTATTGTTCGTGTTAGGAGCGATAGCCATTATCGCGGTACTTGTGCATGGTTTTTGGTCCATTAGACGGCAGCAGCCTAAGTCATTAAAGTCTGGCTCTATGGCAGAAATGTACACAGATAAAAATCGTGATCGCGAAGGCTTTGACGCCGATGGTATTGGTGCTGTGCGTGTACGCAAACTGAGCCCTGAAGAAGCACCTAGGCGCAGTGCAGGTGGCAGTGCAAGTGATAGCGCGGCGATGAATGACCGAGACCACAGTATTGTGACATCAGCGGATGCGCCAAGCCGTGACAGCGAAACCGATTTTACCTTATCAGACGCGCCGCACGCCAAAGTCGCTCGCACACGCCAAGAGCCGGTGTTGTCTGGACGCGATGCAGGCCATAACGTTGAGCCCAGTATGGGCGACACTGAAGATAGCCATGATGCTATAGAGCAGATGGAGTTAGGCTTAGGCCAAACTCCGGCTCAGAGTTCATTTTTTGATGATGTTCAACCGCTCGATGATGCGGCCCAAGTTGCTCACTCGCACCACACGGATGAGCCCTCTGCAGCACAGCAGCCCAAGGCTCAAGCCCCCGCAGAATCGAAACCTGCTTCATCGGCGCAAGCTGAGATTAAGGATGAGCCACTGGGCGAACCACAAGATGTGCTGGTACTGCATGTTGTGGCCAACGAAGGCGAAACGTTACAGGGTGCCGAGTTACTGCCGAGCTTATTAACCCTCAACTTTAAATTTGGCGACATGGATATTTTCCATCGCCATGAGGATAACGCTGGAACAGGTAAGGTATTATTTTCGTTGGCTAATATGGTTAAGCCTGGTGTGTTTAACCCCGATGAAATGGAGCAGTTTACCACTCAAGGTATCGTGTTATTTATGACACTACCTTGTTATGGCGACCCACTGATGAACTTTTCAATTATGCTGAATTCGGCGCACCAATTGGCCGATGATTTAGGCGGCAAGGTACTCGACGGTGGCCGCAGCTTATGGAGTGAGCAAACTAAGCAGTCATACCTACAACGCATCCGTGCCCAAGCGTAAATTGAAGCATATATATTGAAAATAGAGGCCGCAGATGCGGCCTCTATTGCTTAATCTGGACGAGAAACCATGCAAGCCATACAAGACGAAATTCAACAACTCACCGCCGAACTTAATCTTCACAATTACCGTTATTATGTCGACGACGCGCCGTCTATTCCCGATGCCGAATATGACCGCCTTATGCGCCGCTTACAGAGTTTAGAAGCGCAATACCCTGAGTTTGCCTTAATGGATTCACCGACCCAACGTGTAGGCGGTGCCGCGCTAGCAAAGTTTGACCAAGTGACACATTTAAAGCCGATGCTTAGCCTAGACAATGTGTTTAGTGATACCGAATTTAATGCTTTTTATAAACGTGTGAGCGATAAAACCATCACGGCGCCCGCATTTTGCTGTGAGCCCAAACTTGATGGTTTGGCGGTCAGTATTTTATATCGCAATGGGCTATATGAACGCGCCGCCACCCGCGGCGATGGCACCGTGGGCGAAGACATTACCGAAAATGTGCGCACCATTAAATCGATACCATTGCGCCTGCGTGGTGATGATTTTCCGCCATTGTTAGAGGTACGCGGCGAAGTATTTATGCCTAAAGCCGCGTTTGAAGCGGTCAATAATAAGGCGCGCCAAAAGGGTGAAAAGCTGTTTGTTAATCCGCGTAACGCTGCAGCTGGCAGCTTGCGTCAACTCGACAGTAAAATTACCGCCAGCCGCGCATTAGCCTTTTATGCCTATGCGCTCGGAGTCGTCGAACCTGAATCTTGGCCCTTGGCAGACAATCATTATGAGCAGTTAATGCAGCTTAAAGCTTGGGGGCTGCCCGTAAGCGCCGAAGTGAAAGTGTGCAAGGATATCCCTGCTATTTTTGCCTATTATCAAGATATTATGGCGCGCCGAGCCGACTTAGCTTATGAAATTGATGGGGTAGTGCTTAAGGTCAACGATATCGCGCAGCAAAAGCAGCTTGGCTTTGTGGCCAAAGCGCCGCGCTGGGCAACCGCCTATAAATTCCCCGCCCAAGAGGAGTTAACGGTACTCGAAGGGGTTGACTTTCAGGTCGGGCGCACTGGCGCAGTGACCCCGGTAGCGCGGTTAAAACCTGTGTTTGTGGGTGGGGTGACGGTGTCGAACGCCACCTTGCATAATGCCGACGAGATCGCACGTCTTGGGGTGAAAATTGGCGACAGTGTCATTATTCGCCGTGCTGGCGATGTGATCCCGCAAATTGTGGCTGTAGTAAGTGATAAGCGTCCCGATGATGCACAAGACATTGTTTTTCCTATGGCTTGCCCTGTGTGTGGCAGTGATGTGGAGCGTATCGAAGGTGAAGCTGTGGCCCGTTGCAGTGGCGGCCTGTTTTGTGAAGCGCAGCGTAAAGAGGCGATTAAGCACTTTGCCTCACGCAAGGCATTAAACATCGATGGCATGGGCGATAAAGTGGTCGAGCAGATGATCGATAAAGAGCTTATCGAAAGCCCTGCGGACCTATTTAAGCTGAGCGCATCATCATTGACCATGCTAGATCGCATGGGGCTTAAGTCAGCCACCAAGTTAGTCGCAGCCATTGAAGCGGCGAAACAAACTACCTTTGCCCGTTTTCTCTATTCATTAGGGATCCGCGAGGTAGGTGAGGCCACCGCAGCTAATTTGGCCCATTATTTTAAAACCCTCGATAAGTTGATTCAGGCTGATGCCGAGACCTTTATGAAGGTCGATGATGTCGGAGTGATTGTGGCGCAGCATCTGGTGCACTTTTTTGCCCAGCCCCATAACCTTGAAGTGGTCGAGCGACTGCTAGAGGCGGGCGTGACTTGGCCTGCAATCGAAGAGGTCGCCGCCGATGAACAACCACTAAAAGGGCAAACTTGGGTGTTAACTGGCACCTTAAATCTGCTTAATCGTAACGATGCCAAGGCGCAATTACAGGCTCTTGGCGCCAAAGTGGCAGGCAGTGTGTCGAAAAATACCGACTGCTTAGTAGCTGGAGAAGCCGCTGGTTCAAAGCTAATTAAGGCGCAGGAGTTAGGGGTGAAGGTGATCGGTGAAGATGAGTTATTAGCCTTACTCAATGGGTAGCCCAAACACCTAAGTCACTCGGCTGGCAGATAATATTATCGGGTATCTGTCAGCTTATTATTGTCTACCGCTTATGCGTTAGCGCTGTCACTGCCAGTATCACACTTCTTGCAATGCCGCTAAGGGTTGGCTCATTACGGAGATGCACGTTTGAATTTTGGTCACATCAACTGGATTGATGACAATGGGCACTTTAAACCGCCTATCATGCTTTACCTGATCTTGGCGTTTATCGCTCGAGGTTGGTGTGTGTTTATCGCCTCGCTGACCCAAGCCAGTGACAGGGCGGCCTTGGTGGCGTTGATCTATCCGCAAAAGTCTGATTTTCTGTTGGCATTAGCCGCCGGTGCCGGGGCATTAATACTGTATGCATTGGTGATAGCCGAGCGTAAACGCGCTCCTTGCTGGGCTCGTCCTTTATTCAATCAATTGAAGTGGTTGTTGGTGTTGCTATTGATGATTGATGGTGGCTTGTTACTACAACGCTTAATACATAATCACTTTTTGTACACATGGCACTTTGGTCTGGACGCGCTCTTTTTGTTTTGGAGTCTGTTGTATATCGCCAGTTCCAAACATCTGCGTTATTACCTTAATGACTGGCGAGCTGACGCTAACGTGGCCCATATCGATAGCGGGAAGTGAACTGACTTTGCTGGCTTGAGGATTTAAGGTATTTTATGGTTACCATTATTTTTAATAAAGATACTTTATGATTCATTCAGTTGCCGTTGTCGGTTGTGGTTGGTTTGGCTTACCCTTAGCCCAAGCGTTGGTGGAAAAAGGTCTGTCTGTGCGTGGCTCTAAACGGGATGCAGCTCAAGCATTAGCATTAAAAGAGCAAGGCATTGATGGGTTTGCATTAGATCTTGACGCGCAGCAGCCTGTTGATGGTGGGCAGTTAGCTAAACTTCACGCCGATGCGATAGTCATTAATATCCCCCCAGGGCTTCGCCGTGGCGACACTGGTTATCTTGCGCGACTTGAACGTCTACTGACGCTGATGGGCGACCATGCCTATCAGCGCATTATCTTTATTAGCACCACAGGCGTGTATCCTGCTAATGGCAAGGTGCAACATGAAGCTGACGCCAAAGCATATAACGATACCAGTGAGATCCTGCTGCAGGCTGAAGCCATGTTTACAGGGGCGGTTGTTGTTCGATTTGCCGGATTGATGGGGCCTAAACGTCATCCGGGGCGTTTTCTAGTCGGTAAAACGGGCTTAACTGGGGCAATGTTATCGGTCAACATGACTCACCTTGATGATTGTGTCGGCGGCGTGATGGCCTTACTTACCCATCAAGGCCCACTGGCGCCAGCTTATAATATCTGCTCCCCCGATCATCCTAATAAGGTTGCATTCTATCAGCGCGCGGCGGCAATGCTCGGTTTAGCTGAGCCAGAGTTTGCCTCATCGGGAGATAAGGCCGAGGATAAAGTGGTCGACGGCTCGCTCATTTGTCAGCAGCTGGGTTATCAATATTGCCATCAGGATCTATTTAATACGCTTAACTTTTGTTAGCCCTTCAATTTAACAATAACTTGGTGTACTCACCAAGTTATTGTTAGCCAACATTGCCCGTTTTGCCAAGGTCAGAGTTTACTGCTTCATTTTATCCATACAAGTGTAACCATTTCTCAAGTCACCCGGCGCGCTAGTAATTAACGAATTAGTCACATTTCTGTTCGACATTAGTCTAATGTTGCCGTTTCATATTTTGCTTGCATTACGCTTACGTAAACCTGTATCTAATTGTTTTTAAATTGTTAATTTAGAGCCCGCTAAAAGGTTTACGCTGGCGTTAGACTAAGGTCGTGATTGTTGTTGCGCAGATGCTTGCTAGATTAAATTTTGATTTAATCATAATTAGCACAGGGGAGTCGTAATGGCTTTTGAAAATAACGAAAAGGCAGAAGGATACTGGCGTGAGAATTTACGCTTGGTACTTGGACTGCTGGCAATATGGGCTGCTGTTTCATTTGGCTGTGGCATTTTACTGGTCGATGTACTTAATGAAATCCATTTTATGGGCTTTAAGTTGGGCTTCTGGTTTGCTCAGCAAGGGGCTATCTATGTATTCGTTGCGCTTATTTTTGTCTACGTGGCGAAAGCCAACACGCTAGATAAAAAATACGGTGTTCATGAAGATTAAGGAGTAACGAATATGGATATACAAACATTAACTTATCTGATTGTTGGCGCAACCTTCGCGCTTTACATTGGTATTGCGATTTGGTCTCGTGCTGGTTCGACTAAAGAATTTTATGTCGCTGGCGGTGGTGTCCATCCTATTATGAACGGTATGGCAACAGCGGCTGACTGGATGTCTGCAGCGTCATTTATTTCGCTTGCTGGTATCGTCTCTTTTGTTGGTTATGACGGCTCTGTCTACCTGATGGGCTGGACCGGTGGCTACGTATTACTGGCGCTATGTATGGCACCTTATCTGCGTAAGTTTGGTAAGTTTACCGTACCTGACTTTATTGGCGACCGTTATTATTCTCAGACAGCGCGCACGGTGGCGGTTATCTGTGCCATCTTTATCTGTTTTACTTATATCGCAGGACAAATGCGTGGTGTAGGAGTAGTGTTCTCACGTTTCCTCGAGGTTGAGATTGAAACTGGAGTGTATATCGGTATGGGCGTGGTGTTCTTTTATGCCGTGCTCGGTGGCATGAAGGGGATCACTTACACCCAGGTTGCACAGTATTGCGTATTGATTTTCGCTTTTATGGTGCCAGCTATCTTTATCTCTATCATGATGACGGGACATATTTTGCCGCAAATTGGTTTTGGGGCTGAGTTGGTTGATGCCGCGGGCAATGGGACTGGGGTCTTTTTGCTTGAGAAACTCGATGGCCTCTCGGCGGAACTGGGTTTCTCCCAGTATACAGAGGGCTCTAAGAGCATGATTGATGTGTTCTTTATCACTGGAGCCTTGATGTTTGGGACGGCAGGTTTACCACACGTAATTGTTCGCTTCTTCACGGTACCAAAGGTGAAAGATGCTCGAGTGTCGGCTGGTTGGGCATTGGTGTTCATCGCCATTATGTATACCACGGTGCCTGCTTTGTCAGCGTTCTCTCGTGTAAATATGATTGAGACCATTAATGGTCCAGATGCTAGCGGTGTTGCTTATGAAACTGCGCCTGACTGGATTAAAAATTGGGAAAAAACCGGTTTGATTAGTTGGGATGATAAAAATGCCGATGGAAAGCTTTATTATGCCAATGGTGAGGCCAATGAAATGACGATTGACCGCGATATCATGGTACTCGCAACGCCTGAAATTGCTAATTTGCCTGCTTGGGTTATTGCATTGGTGGCTGCGGGAGGCATGGCTGCAGCGCTGTCGACAACAGCTGGTTTGCTATTGGTGATTTCAACGTCGGTTTCACATGATCTACTGAAGAAAAACTTGATGCCTGATATCTCTGATAAAAAAGAACTTATGTATGCCCGTGTAGCGGCTGGTTTAGGCATCGTTATGGCTGGCTACTTTGGTATTAATCCACCCGGTTTCGTGGCTGCGGTGGTCGCGATAGCCTTTGGTTTAGCAGCATCATCCTTGTTCCCTGCGATCATCATGGGGATCTTCTCTCGCACCATGAACAAAGAAGGTGCGGTCGCAGGTATGGTAACCGGTTTGCTGTTTAGTGCTGCGTATATTATTAACTTTAAGTTTATCAATCCTGCAGATAATAATCCTGAGCATTGGTTATTGGGTATTTCGCCAGAAGGGATTGGTATGCTTGGTATGATAGTAAACTTTACCGTGGCCTTTATTGTTAGCAGAGTGACGACAGCCGTACCCCAAGATGTGGTGGATATGGTTGAGTCGATTCGCTTCCCTAAAGGGTCTGGCGAGGCGCATGATCATTAATCAATCATGATCTTAAGTTAAGAAGGAGCGCTGAGCGCTCCTTTTTTATGACTCTGGTTGCGTAGCATGATGTGTGGAGGCATTAATCGATTAGCTACGGTGTCATTGGGAATAAACATGGATAAATGTATCGATTTGGCTGGCCATAAGTCGTATAGCAAGATGTGATGACTCAAGGTTATAGTGATATTTAGCGGTGGTTTTATGTTGAGCGAGTCAAGCACATACTGTATTTATATCCATCCAGTCATGATAATAAGCCGGTGTGCCTTACATCTATCATTCGCTCATCGCTTCATTTATTACGATAACGCGTTAGAGAGGGTCAATAGATCCTAACATTACTTGATGAGGTCGATTATGGATGCCAGTGAGTTACAACCCATCACCGATTTTTTGCGCCAGCTTCCGCCATTTGACACTTTGTCTGCCAGCACTTTAGCGCGCTGTTGTCGTACGTTGACCATAGGCTACTACAGTAAAGCCTCAACCTATGTGCCGTTAGATGAAAGACATCCGCAGTTGTATATCGTCCGCAGTGGCGCATTTGAGGTGCACGGTGATGACGGTGACTTAATTGATAGGTTAGGTGATGGCGACTTTTTTGGTTTTCCCTCTTTACTGTCTGGCGAGAAAATAAGCAATAAAGTTCAAATTCTTGAAGATGGTCTAGTCTATCATCTCGACCCCGATACTTTTAATCAACTACGCAGTGAAAGCCGTGAATTTGATCGGTTTTTTAATCGCGCCTTTGCTAAACGTTTACGCCATCAAAGTCGTTTTAAAGCCAAAGAATTAGGCTCCACCAGTCGGGTGAGTAGTTTGATGTCTAAACAGCCACTGACACTCGATATCAACGCCAGCGTGACCCAAGCGGCCTGCTTAATGCGCGATTCGCGGGTGTCTTCCTTGTTAGTTATCGACAATCATAAACTGGCCGGTATTTTAACCGACAGAGATTTACGTAATCGGGTTTTAGCGCTGGGGCATGATGGCCAATTGCCTGTGCATCAAGCCATGACCAGCCATCCCATAACCTTATCCTCAAGTGCCTTAGTGTTTGAGGCGATGTTACTGATGAGTCAGCATAATATTCATCATTTACCGATAGTGGATAACGAGTTACCCGTGGGCGTGGTCAGTAGCACAGATATTTTACGCGGACAAAGCTCGCAGCCTTTATTGTTGATTGGTGAAATTGAGCGACAAAACAGTTTGGATAGTCTCATCGCTGTCAGTAAACAGATCCCGCTGTTGTTGCAAAACCTCATCAGCGCTGATGCCAGAGCCGAAGAGATTGGTCGCGTACTCACGTCGGTAACCGATGCCCTTACTCGGCGACTGATCTTACTTAATCAGCAGATCTTGGGCCAAGCGCCTATGCCTTTTTGCTGGTTGGCCTTTGGCTCTCAGGGGCGGCAAGATCAGGTGGCGTGTTCAGATCAAGATAACGGTTTATTGTTAGCCCATGATATGGATGAACTGGCCAAGGGGTATTTTGATGCACTCACCAAAGCGGTATGTGCCGGCCTAGATAGCTGTGGTTATATCTATTGCCCTGGTGACATCATGGCGCAAAACCCTCAATGGCAAATGAGTTTAAAGCAGTGGCAAAATAAGTTTCATCATTGGGTCGATAGCCCAGAGCCTAAGGCGTTAATGCATGCCAGCATCTTTTTTGATATGCGCTGTGTTTATGGGCCACAGAGTTTATTTGACAGTCTGCAATCGCAGGTGCTGGCATCGACTAAAGACAATGACATTTTTTTAGCTGGGATGGCGGGTAACTCGCTACAAGTCTCTCCGCCGCTGGGTTTTTTTAAAAAATTTGTCTTAGAGCGTGATGGTCAAGAGGTTAAAGGAATCGATTTAAAGCATAAAGGCAGCGTCTTAATTAACGATATTGCCCGTGTTTATGCGCTCTCAGCGGGGATTAAAGAGGTTAATACTGCCAAGCGCATCCGCTTATTGATGGAGCAAAACATTATTAATCGTAAAGATGCGCTTAACCTTGCCGATGCTCATGAGTTTATCGCACATATTCGCTTATCAAACCAGGGTTATCAATTTACCCATAATCAGCAGCTTAGCAACTATTTGATGCCCCAAAACTTGTCATCACTGGTGCGCCATCAACTGCGTGATGCCTTTAAAGTGGTGCATGATGCGCAGGCAGGTTTGAAGCTTAAGTTTATGCGGAGTTTTTAGGGTGTTGCATCATCCTATGCTTAAAAGCCGCTTATGCTGGCGCACGGCGACAACCAAGCATCCACAGTTTAAGGCCTACCAACAGGCATTACTGGATAACTTAGCCTGTAATGTCGAGCAAGTGAGTCTAGTGGCCATTGATTTGGAGATGACAGGGCTGAACCCTGTTTGCGATCAAATCTTGAGTATTGGTGTCGTCCCTATTCAGCAGGGGCGGATTTTACTGCAACAGGCACAACATAAACTGGTGCAAATTGAGGGCAGTGTCGGTCAAAGCGCTACCATTCACGGCATATTAGATATGCATCTGCAACAAGCCGTATCGATGAAAACGGCAATGCAATGGTTTTTAAGCGTCACTCAGGGCAAGGTGCTGGTGGTGCATCATTCTCCTTTGGATTTGGCCTTTTTACAGGTAGGGCTTGCTCAAGCTTATGGTGAACACATTAAGCTGATGGCGGTTGATACTTTGGCACTGGAAAAAAAGCGCTTGCTGCGTCAGCATGAGGTATTGCAAGAGGGGGCCTTGCGCTTGGGGGCTAGCCGAGCCCGTTATGGCTTGCCCGTTTATGCGGCCCATAATGCGTTAATCGATGCCATTGCCTGTGGTGAATTATTGTTAGCTCAAGTTGCGGCCATGGGCGGTGGCGATAAACTTAAGGTGAGCGAGCTATTTTAGGTCCACTCTAGGTTGCCGATGAGCGCACCAATCAATTTTGATAAATGCGATTATTATTGGGTGTGTGTCATACAAGCGCTTAAATAAAAAATGTCGGCAAATGCCGACATTTTTTATGTATCAGGCGTGTGCGCCCTAGTGTGTATAACGATTAACCGCAGAAATGCTTAACGGCTCTGGCGACCAGTTCGATACCGGTTTTATCACAAGGTGGCAGCTCTGCATCAGATTGGTTAATTGGAGTGATGCGATCGCCCCATTTAAACAACACGGCTGCCGAGGTTAGGCCAGCGCCAAAGGCACAAGATAAAATGGTTTGATTCGGTTTAATCATCCCTTTTTCGAGTGCATCACAGATAGCAATCGGGATGGTTGCCGCAGAGGTGTTACCGTAATTGGCAATGTTGACCACTGCTTTTTCTTTAGGGATCTTCATGCGGCTGATTAGGGTATCAATAATGCGCTCATTAGCTTGGTGCGGAATGACCCAGTCAATATCGTCTTTATCTACGCCACACTTTTCAAGCACTTGGGTGCTGAGTTTACCCATACCGGCAATGGCACGCTTAAAGATCTCTTGGCCATTGAATTCGATATAAAAGTCCAGAGACGCGGCATTAAATCGGTCCATAGCGGTACCGAAGCTCGCTTTAAGGATGTCGCGCGCAGCAGGATCGTTATTCAGCTCATAACCTAAAATACCACCAGGTTGGTCGGTAGCTTCTACTACCACGGCGCCAGCGCCATCGCCAAACAATACGGCGGTATCACGGCGTGACCAATCAAGATAATAAGAGAGACGTTCGGCGCCAATCACCAGTACTCGCTTAGATTGGCCACTCTTAATTTGTGAGCTGGCCAGACCTAGCCCATACAGAAAACCACTGCAGGCGGCGTTGATATCAAAAGCGCCACAGCTTGCGCCAATATTGGCTTGTACTGTTGATGCAATGTTGGGGATTAGAGTGTCTGGGCTCGCGGTGGCTAGGATTATCAAGTCGATATCACTGCCTTCAAGCCCTGCTGCAGCTAATGCCCGCTGTGCAGCAACGGATGCCAGTTCCGATGTGTTGACATGGCTAATGTGTCGTTGGCTTATGCCTGTGCGTGGCTTAATCCATTCATCTGACGTATCGATAAAAGTCGCAAGATCATGGTTTGTAAGCGTGGCGGGGGGAACACATTTTCCCCAACCTGTAATGGTGGCGTACTGCATCTTATATTCTCTCAAAATAATAAAGGCAGAAGCACAGCTCTGCCTTATCGAACTAATCTAAATAAGCCTAGCAATAAGTTGATCGATCAACCGTGATCTAGTCGACTTGTTGTGCAACCAGATGCTTAATGGCATCGGCAGCATCTAATATGTGTTCCCTGAGTACAGAAACGGATTTTTACATTCTATATGACGACACAGCATATAAGTAAATTGCTATGACTGTTTGTCGCTTATCGCTATGGTCATGTGCCGCTTTGGGAATACCAGCCGTTAATAACAACGGTAAGCGGATATAACGGTCACAATGGGTGTTTAAACCATGAATCACACAAACTTGCGTGGGCGATTAGCGGCTTGATATAAACTGGTATGAAACAGTGTTTTGAGCTTACTCCAGCTAATAACATCACCTTAGTTAAGCAGATAAGCCGGTTACAGTGCGCTTTATGGGCTTTTAACTTCACCAGCCGTCAGCTTCGAGTCGCACTAAGGTTTACCTTACTGGTACACGGCTGACATTAAGTGCCTGAGCCAACGTACTTTGATGTAACGGTCACTTGCTGCGATGTCACCAGGCTGTACTTTCTGTCTTAAGGCTTCCACTACAATTGGCTTGCACATTTTGTGAACAAATAAGGGCTGTTCGGTGCATAGTTGCCGTAATATTTATGTATGGTAGCTGCTGAGCCGCATAAGGTTACCGTTTATGGCTCTATAAATAAAGAGGAACTATGGCTAAATGGGAACTACGGTTAAATAGGAGCTACGGCTTGGCTGTATATAAAATGGCGCTTTTAAGTCAGTGTTCGCCAAGGTGATAAGTGTGTATTAGGTACCGGCATAGTGCATCATATTAGCGGCAGTGTTTGATTTTTATATTATTGCTGATACTACGTGTTCGCCGCAGCACAGTGCCAATGGCAAAATCATAAAGATAGCGTTAGCAATTAAATTAAGATCCTACTACTAATCCGACTATTAAATAGTGTGTTGAATAAGTGCTCGATCGTGCCCCCGTAACGCGGTGCAAAGAATGCATCGCACATGACGATAGCCTGTGGGTGAGCAACACCGGGTGACAAATTTGGGTGAAATAAAGGGAGATGGACCATTTTTAGTAACATCAGCATGAATTCAAAACAGTCGGCGTCACAAGAGGGAGACTCGACGCTGAGTCGACTCGTCAGCGAGGTAAAACGTTGCCAATGGTGTCGGGCGCATTTACCGTCAGATGCTCGGCCGATAATTCAGGCGGCGACGTCGGCTAAAATTTTGATCGCAGGACAAGCGCCGGGCAGGGCGGCAAATCAGACTGGAGTGCCTTTTAATGATGCCAGTGGTGAGCGCTTACGTCAGTGGCTGGGTGTTAGCCGTGAGCAGTTTTATGATGAGCAGTTGTTTGCCATTTTACCTATGGCGTTTTGTTAATCCCGGCAAAGGCAAAAGTGGCGATCTACCGCCTAGGCCAGAATGCGCCGATATGTGGCGACAGCAATTATTGAGTCAGCTGACTGAAATTAAGTTGACCTTGGTTATGGGTCAATACGCGCAAGCCTACCATTGCCCAACGCCTAAAGGCAGTGTTGCCTTAACCTTGACTCAGCGAGTCAGAAATAGTTGCATCGCCCAAGATGCAGTATTGCCATTACCTCATCCTAGTCCGCTCAATAACCGCTGGTTAAAGGCCAACCCATGGTTTGACAGCGAAGTCTTACCTACGCTAAAACAGCGGGTTGCTGAGATACTTGCTGATTAAGTTGAACTTAAGTTAACAGACAGCATAACCCTATAGGACGTCACCGAGTTAAGTGCTATTTAACCATGGTTGGGTTTCTGCTCTGTTGTTGTTCTAAGTGTTTTTGCTGGGGCTGATAAATAGCCGCGTCGGCATCGCTAGCATATTAATCGGTATTACTTTTTAGTCAGTATTACGTTGAATGTGGCAGGCTGCAGCAAATGTCCTGCATCAAGACGTTAGTCAGTCGCCGTTTTACCCATCAGCAGCAACGGTGGCGTTATATGAGGTTAACGTTTTGGTCAATGGGATAATTTTATTCATTTTTTATCATTATAGAGATAGAGCGGTGCATTTTAGTGATTGTGGTGTGATAATAGTGTCCATTAAATTGTGTTGATCTGATTTGGGGTATTTCCTGTGAATCCTGCTGTGTTCCTAGATAGAGATGGTGTCATCAATATTGACCATGGTTATGTACATCAAGTGGATGATTTTGAATATATTGACGGTGTATTCGAGGCGTGCGCCGAATTAAAGCAGATGGGCTATAAACTGGCGGTAGTAACCAATCAGTCTGGCATCGCCCGTGGACGCTACACTGAAGAGCAATTTCACCGTTTAACTGAATGGATGGATTGGAACTTTGCTGACAAGGGCGTTGAGTTAGATGGCATCTATTACTGTCCACATCATAGTGATAAAGGCATTGGCGAATACAAAATCGATTGTGACTGCCGTAAACCCAAGCCGGGTATGTTAAACAGTGCGGCGCAGTTTTTAGAGATTGATCTGTCAGCATCTGTGATGGTCGGCGACAAACGTGACGACATGCTAGCCGCTAAAGCCGCTGGTGTCCCCACGCGTATATTGGTCCGTACCGGTAAAGAGGTGACTGACGAGGCCGTTGCCGCCGCGACCGTGGTTCTCGATTCGATTGCCGATGTTCCAAATTATCTGCGTAGTTTGAAAGCGGGTTAACTGCATGCAATAAGTCCGTTTGTTTTATGCTTAAATTGCAATTAGCCGCTGGTTGCTAGTGGCTAATACTGAGGTGTTTACCTTGTCAATGACCACTAATTTACTGGCTGAATAATAATGGCATGATTTAAAGCCAGAACGTAAAGCAAAGCAAACCTAACTTTAGATTGAGTTAGCCAAATTAAACTCAGTAACGGTCAAGTCAATCTTAGTAAGGTTAGTTTTAAGCCGAAGTGCTCATAGATTATCGTTCAACCTTATCTATTAGCGGATAGGAGAGCTCGATTTAGAGTCGAACCTTAGTCGATAACACATGCTGCATCGAACAAGGAGCTGTTTGCTATTAGTTTATCTATTAGCTTATTTATATAGTGTTCCTGTTTTTAATGACGCTATATAGGCTGATTGATAATAAGCTAATTGTCAGTCGGCCATGACTCATTAAGCGTTCATCAATAGCAGATAGTATTAGTAGGTTACTACAAGTGTATAAGCCATTGTTTAAGTGAGCTTGGTTCAATGGATTTTGCAGCAAGGTAACGTCGAAGCAAGGTTAATTCAAATAGGTATGCTTCTTTACTGTGTAACAGAGCGGTAAAACTAAGATGGTATGACTGAATTTGATAAACTTGCTCTGTTTTTGTACCATTTCAGAGCTAAATCGGCTCTTTAGCATGATTTGTGACCGAACGGACCATGTCACTAAAGTAAAGGCTTGCGCTATTATTAGCAATCCCTATAATGCGCAACCACTGACACGGCGAAGCTCGCAGAGATAAGTCGTAAAGCACTAAGTAACTTGGTTAAACACCTAGCTTACAGGGTGGTCAGGCACTGAAAAGTGCCGCATCAAAAAGTTTTTAAAAACTGCTTGACGCGAACCAAGGATTGCGTAGAATACGCAGCCCTAGCCACTTGGAACTACCAAGATGTGCTAACGCTCTTTAACAATTTATCAAGTAATCTGTGTGGACACTCACAGGTGTTGAGTTAATCGAAATTGCCTAACCTTCGGGTTGGCAATCAAAGAATTAAATCAACCAATTCTTTCACTTTCTCTCACGAGAGGTGATGAGTGTTCATAGCAATATGTACAAAGAATTAATCGCAAGATTAGTTCGAACAGAATTCGTTGAGCCGTTTGACGTAAGTCAAACAACAAAACTTTAATTGAAGAGTTTGATCATGGCTCAGATTGAACGCTGGCGGCAGGCCTAACACATGCAAGTCGAGCGGTAACATTTCAAAAGCTTGCTTTTGAAGATGACGAGCGGCGGACGGGTGAGTAATGCCTAGGGAACTGCCCAGTCGAGGGGGATAACAGTTGGAAACGACTGCTAATACCGCATACGCCCTACGGGGGAAAAGAGGGGACCTTTGGGCCTTCTGCGATTGGATGTACCTAGGTGGGATTAGCTAGTTGGTGAGGTAATGGCTCACCAAGGCGACGATCCCTAGCTGTTCTGAGAGGATGATCAGCCACACTGGGACTGAGACACGGCCCAGACTCCTACGGGAGGCAGCAGTGGGGAATATTGCACAATGGGCGCAAGCCTGATGCAGCCATGCCGCGTGTGTGAAGAAGGCCTTCGGGTTGTAAAGCACTTTCAGCGAGGAGGAAAGCTTAAGCGTTAATAGCGTTTAGGTGTGACGTTACTCGCAGAAGAAGGACCGGCTAACTTCGTGCCAGCAGCCGCGGTAATACGAGGGGTCCAAGCGTTAATCGGAATTACTGGGCGTAAAGCGTACGCAGGCGGTTTGTTAAGCGAGATGTGAAAGCCCCGGGCTCAACCTGGGAATTGCATTTCGAACTGGCAGACTAGAGTCTTGTAGAGGGGGGTAGAATTTCAGGTGTAGCGGTGAAATGCGTAGAGATCTGAAGGAATACCGGTGGCGAAGGCGGCCCCCTGGACAAAGACTGACGCTCAGGTACGAAAGCGTGGGGAGCAAACAGGATTAGATACCCTGGTAGTCCACGCCGTAAACGATGTCTACTCGGAATTTGGTGTCTTGAACACTGGGTTCCCAAGCTAACGCATTAAGTAGACCGCCTGGGGAGTACGGCCGCAAGGTTAAAACTCAAATGAATTGACGGGGGCCCGCACAAGCGGTGGAGCATGTGGTTTAATTCGATGCAACGCGAAGAACCTTACCTACTCTTGACATCCAGAGAATTCGCTAGAGATAGCTTAGTGCCTTCGGGAACTCTGAGACAGGTGCTGCATGGCTGTCGTCAGCTCGTGTTGTGAAATGTTGGGTTAAGTCCCGCAACGAGCGCAACCCTTATCCTTATTTGCCAGCACGTAATGGTGGGAACTTTAGGGAGACTGCCGGTGATAAACCGGAGGAAGGTGGGGACGACGTCAAGTCATCATGGCCCTTACGAGTAGGGCTACACACGTGCTACAATGGCAAGTACAGAGGGTTGCAAAGCCGCGAGGTGGAGCTAATCTCACAAAGCTTGTCGTAGTCCGGATTGGAGTCTGCAACTCGACTCCATGAAGTCGGAATCGCTAGTAATCGTGGATCAGAATGCCACGGTGAATACGTTCCCGGGCCTTGTACACACCGCCCGTCACACCATGGGAGTGGGCTGCACCAGAAGTAGATAGCTTAACCTTCGGGAGGGCGTTTACCACGGTGTGGTTCATGACTGGGGTGAAGTCGTAACAAGGTAGCCCTAGGGGAACCTGGGGCTGGATCACCTCCTTACCTATACGACTAACTTAATGTTTGTTGAGTGTTCACACAGATTACTTGATAGAAAGAAAGAGCAAAAATATACGTGTCTATTTAGACGACGTTAATTTGTTTCAAGTCAAGGCGCTTGAGGAGAGAAAGAGGGAGTGTAGTTCGCTACATGACTGATTGAACGACGAAAGCAACGCTGAATTGAAGCAAAGAAACAAGTGTAAATGGGTCTGTAGCTCAGCTGGTTAGAGCGCACCCCTGATAAGGGTGAGGTCGGTGGTTCAAGTCCACTCTGACCCACCAAAATCTTCGTGTTACTGCGTTATGTAGTTCGTCGTTTAGCAGGCTAAACGTCCTCTCTACATGCCTTGTATCACTCGATTTGGTAATGACTTAGCAATAAGTAACGTATGTTTTTGTTTGACTGCATGTAAATGGGGCTATAGCTCAGCTGGGAGAGCGCCTGCCTTGCACGCAGGAGGTCTGCGGTTCGATCCCGCATAGCTCCACCATTTACTTGCACATGGATAGAGATGCCAAAGATAAATGCAAAATTTATCTTTGGCTTTTTTAAGCCCGCTCTTTAAAAATTTGGAAAGCTGATAGTGTTAATGTGAAAGGGATAGTGACGTACTTGTACGTGATTGTTTGTAGCATTGACGCGAAAATTAAAATTGAGTTCTCAAACACTTAAATCAAGTGCCGAGTCATTGTAATGATGATTCATGAGTATTCTTTTGGCGAAAGTAAACACCATTAGTTGCGATACAGCCATCAAGCTTACCCGCTTGATAGGATGTGTTTTGTAAACATTAGTTTGTGAAACTCATTTGGGTTGTATGGTTAAGTGACTAAGCGTATACGGTGGATGCCTTGGCAGTCAGAGGCGATGAAGGACGTAGTAACTTGCGAAAAGCGTTGGCGAGCTAGTAACAAGCATTTGAGCTAACGATGTCCGAATGGGGAAACCCACATGCATAAGCATGTATCACAACATGAATACATAGTGTTGTGAGGCGAACCCGGGGAACTGAAACATCTAAGTACCCGGAGGAAAAGAAATCAACCGAGATTCCCCTAGTAGCGGCGAGCGAACGGGGATTAGCCCTTAAGCGTAGAGGGTGTTAGTGGAATGTGTTGGAAAGCACAGCGGCACAGGGTGATAGCCCCGTACATGAAAACTAACTTTACGTGAAAACGAGTAGGACGGGACACGTGACATCTTGTCTGAACATGGGGGGACCATCCTCCAAGGCTAAATACTCCTGACTGACCGATAGTGAACCAGTACCGTGAGGGAAAGGCGAAAAGAACCCCTGTGAGGGGAGTGAAATAGAACCTGAAACCGTATACGTACAAGCAGTGGGAGCGGTTCTTGAGACCGTGACTGCGTACCTTTTGTATAATGGGTCAGCGACTTACATTTTGTAGCGAGGTTAAGCGAATAGCGGAGCCGTAGGGAAACCGAGTGTTAACTGCGCGTTTAGTTGCAAGGTGTAGACCCGAAACCCGGTGATCTAGCCATGGGCAGGTTGAAGGTTGAGTAACATCAACTGGAGGACCGAACACACGTATGTTGAAAAATGCGGTGATGACTTGTGGCTGGGGGTGAAAGGCCAATCAAACCGGGAGATATCTGGTTCTCCTCGAAAGCTATTTAGGTAGCGCCTCGAGCGAATACCATTGGGGGTAGAGCACTGTTAAGGCTAGGGGGTCATCCCGACTTACCAACCCTTTGCAAACTCCGAATACCAATGAGTACTACTCGGGAGACACACGGCGGGTGCTAACGTCCGTCGTGAAAAGGGAAACAACCCAGACCATCAGCTAAGGTCCCAAAGTTATTGCTAAGTGGGAAACGATGTGGGAAGGCTTAGACAGCTAGGATGTTGGCTTAGAAGCAGCCATCATTTAAAGAAAGCGTAATAGCTCACTAGTCGAGTCGGCCTGCGCGGAAGATTTAACGGGGCTAAGCAATACACCGAAGCTATGGGTACTAGCGCTTGCGCTAGTGCGGTAGAGGAGCGTTCTGTAAGCCGTTGAAGGTGAAGGGGTAACCCACGCTGGAGGTATCAGAAGTGCGAATGCTGACATGAGTAACGATAATGGGGGTGAAAAACCCCCACGCCGAAAGACCAAGGGTTCCTGTCCAATGTTAATCAGGGCAGGGTGAGTCGACCCCTAAGGCGAGGCCGAAAGGCGTAGTCGATGGGAAACAGGTTAATATTCCTGTACTTCTGCTAACTGCGATGGAGAGACGGAGAAGGCTAGGCTAGCGCGGCGTTGGTTGTCCGCGTTTAAGGCTGTAGGTGGTGCACTTAGGCAAATCCGGGTGCACATACACTGAGAGTTGACGACGAGGTTCTACGGAACTGAAGTAGTTGATGCCATGCTTCCAGGAAAATCTTCTAAGCTTCAGGTTAGCAGGAATCGTACCCCAAACCGACACAGGTGGTTGGGTAGAGAATACCAAGGCGCTTGAGAGAACTCGGCTGAAGGAACTAGGCAAAATGGTACCGTAACTTCGGGAGAAGGTACGCTCCTGTTGGTGATGAGACTTGCTCTCTAAGCTGACGGGAGTCGCAGATACCAGGTGGCTGCAACTGTTTATCAAAAACACAGCACTGTGCAAACTCGCAAGAGGAAGTATACGGTGTGACGCCTGCCCGGTGCCGGAAGGTTAATTGATTGGGTTATCTTCGGAGAAGCTCATGATCGAAGCCCCGGTAAACGGCGGCCGTAACTATAACGGTCCTAAGGTAGCGAAATTCCTTGTCGGGTAAGTTCCGACCTGCACGAATGGCGTAATGATGGCCACGCTGTCTCCAGCCGAGACTCAGTGAAGTTGAAATTGCGGTGAAGATGCCGTATACCCGCGGCTAGACGGAAAGACCCCGTGAACCTTTACTATAGCTTGGCACTGAACATTGACCCTACATGTGTAGGATAGGTGGGAGACTTTGAAGCAGGAACGCCAGTTCTTGTGGAGTCAACCTTGAAATACCACCCTTGTAGTGTTGATGTTCTAACTCTGGCCCCTGAATCGGGGTTGAGGACAGTGCCTGGTGGGTAGTTTGACTGGGGCGGTCTCCTCCCAAAGAGTAACGGAGGAGCACGAAGGTTGGCTAAGTACGGTCGGACATCGTACGGTTAGTGCAATGGCATAAGCCAGCTTAACTGCGAGACATACACGTCGAGCAGGTGCGAAAGCAGGTCATAGTGATCCGGTGGTTCTGAATGGAAGGGCCATCGCTCAACGGATAAAAGGTACTCCGGGGATAACAGGCTGATACCGCCCAAGAGTTCATATCGACGGCGGTGTTTGGCACCTCGATGTCGGCTCATCACATCCTGGGGCTGAAGTCGGTCCCAAGGGTATGGCTGTTCGCCATTTAAAGTGGTACGCGAGCTGGGTTCAGAACGTCGTGAGACAGTTCGGTCCCTATCTGCCGTGGGCGTTGGATGATTGAAGGGAGCTGCTCCTAGTACGAGAGGACCGGAGTGGACGAACCGCTGGTGTTCGGGTTGTCATGCCAATGGCATTGCCCGGTAGCTACGTTCGGAATCGATAACCGCTGAAAGCATCTAAGCGGGAAGCGAGCCCTAAGATGAGTCATCCCTAGGACTTTAAGTCCTCTAAAGGGCCGTAGGAGACTACTACGTTGATAGGCAAGGTGTGTAAGCGTTGTGAGGCGTTGAGCTAACTTGTACTAATGACCCGTGAGGCTTAACCATACAACCCAAAAGGGTTTCGAGTTAATGGTTAACTTTAGCGAAAGAATACCGCCACTTGATTTAGTGTGACTCAATTTTAAACTCTCTTGCTTCTTGAGATACAGAGCCGAGAGCAGCTTTCTAGATTTTTTACCTTTAGCTTTTAAAAAGCTGAAAGTAATAGCAAAAATTTGTCTGGAAACCATAGCATTGTGGTACCACCTGATCCCATCCCGAACTCAGAAGTGAAACGCAATCGCGCCGATGGTAGTGTGGGGTCTCCCCATGTGAGAGTAGGTCATTTCCAGACGCCTATTTAAGTCGAAAAGCCACCTGCATAAGGTGGCTTTTTTGCGTTTGGGTTTTATAAGTTTTCAGCGTTGCTTTCCATAGCAAATTTCAATGTAGGCAGGTGGTTTTTCCACTTAAGCACGTACGTGCAATGCCTACCCCGATGTCGACCCGCCGCTGAGCGGGCTCCCCCGCTACGAAGGCAAGCTTCTCCGCGTTCAAGCAAGCCTGAATACTGCGTATTCAAAACAGCTTACTTTCACCCCCATGTGAGAGTAGGTCATTTCCAGGCGCCTAATACGATAAAGCCCGTTGCTAATGCAACGGGCTTTTTTCGTTTTAGCCTGGAGCTAACCACTCGAACATGGGGAAATAAAAAGTCCGAACGTAGTGAGGTGTAACCCATGTGATAGTAGGGCGAATATCGCGTAAGCGATGTGCATATGAGCGCGAAGCTTTAGCGCAGCTGGCCATAACAGGCGCCTAATACTTCTCGACAGAGAGTCGATAAATCCCCGCACTTCGTGTTGGGGATTTTTTCGTTTAACCGCTTTTGAAATTTACGTTGTGAGATCCAATATTCATGTTGCGGTCACACATCTTCATCATTCACCACATTCTTGTGGCAACTAGATTTGGCTCACTATCTTATGTCAAGAAGCCGAATAACGTGCAGCGGGTTACTTAGATTTGGCTGGTTCAGTGGCATTTATTTTGGCTTTAAATGCTTGGCGTGTTTTTTCATCTGCTTGTTGATACCAGAAATCAAGCATCTGACCAACATTAATCTGAGTTGGATTATCTTGGCTACCAGTTGCAGAAACCTGTGTTGCTGATAAAGAGGTTGTGCTCGAGGCTAAAGACGTTGTTATAGCTTGTGGTTGCATCTTGATGGCGGCAGGTGCTGCGCTGAGGTTATATTGATTAATTTCTTCTCGGTAATTACGCCCTACCTGGATGCCATCTTTAGTTAGGGTATCGATACGATAGTCGATTTGCTGGCCATTGTCGTCGATGATGCCGACTCTTGGGTGTTGATTAAATTTATCTGCATCACTAGCAGAATTAATTTTGGGTAAGGTTATGCTGTATTGTGCATTCTGCCCCGTAAATGTCACAATGACAGCATCCGATATAAAGCGTTGACTTTGTCCTTGATGGCGAAAGTTTGCTAGGTATTTGAACACTATCTGCTGCTGACCATCTTCTGCCGTTAAGCTGGTTGCGTCAGTTGTTTGGGCATTGAATAATAATGTCTCTGTATTCACGGGTAAGCTGATGCTGATTGCTGCAAGTGCTGTCGGCGCCATGAACATTGCGCCGAGAAGCCCAAATTTAGAAAGTAATGGATACGGTATTTTCATATAAAACTCAGATAATGATCAGCCCACAATTATATAGCACTTAAGTCAGATTTTGAAAATGACAGTTAAACTCATGGGAAACAATTTGTCTGGCGTGAGGGATTAATAACAGTAATTTAGCAGCGCTAGGGGTATAATTTATCTCGGTTTAATGATGGAGAGTGTTGTGCTGACTAAAATATTAGTGACCTTGTTAATTATTGCTGGTGCATTATTTTATGTTCGCAAACCGGCGCGTTCTGAGCAGACGGAAACCGCTACTCAGTTTGGCCAGCGGCTGTTATTTCGCTATGTTGCCATGGGCTTTGTCGTGTTTGCCTTGCTCGGTAGCGCCTTGTATTGGTATTGGACATGGCAAGATGGTGAGCAGATTGTCAGCGTTAGCATTGTTTCGCCTTTAGATAATAAAGTTAATATTTATCAAGTGCATAAACGAGATATAACAGAGAATGAGCTTACGACGGTTGATGGTATTAAGATCCGCCTGTCGACTCAAGAGCGGATCATTATTGCCCCTGTCGTCGCTAAATAAAACGCTTTACCTGTTATGTCACCTATTTGATAGGCCATCGTGGCAATGATGTACATTTTAGCTTTCGAACATGCCGCTAGGTTTGCCCTAAATACTAGCCAATTGAACTTAATTCGGTACAATAAAGCTCTATTTTACCCTGCGCTTTGGTGGCTTACTTTTCATCAGGGTGTCTTTTTCAGGAGGTCATATGATCACAGCTTATGTCTATGAAGAGAATAAGTTATCTATTATCGAATTGAACGTACAAGACAGCGTTCCTGACGGGACATTATGGCTAGATCTTTTCAAACCTGAAGATGACGAACGTGAGTGGTTAAGAGGCTATTCATCTGAAGAATTGCCTGAAGAGGAAGACATTAACGAGATTGAGGCTTCTGCGCGTTTTTATCAAAACAAAGATGGGTTACACATCAACTCTTTGTTTCCCCAGCGTGTTGGACAAGATGTAAAAGGTGTCAACATTTCATTTAACCTGCGTAGTCATTTTTTGGTGACGTTACGTGAAGACGATGTGGGCCTCATTCGTTTACTGCGAAATTACCTGCGTTTGGGTAGGTTAGATGTTAAAACCCCACAAGCGCTATTTTTAGAACTATTCAATTTAAAAGTCGACTACTTATCTGATTTAATTGAAGATGTTTACTCTGTTCTCGAAAATGTCGGCGATAGGGTATTTGAAAGTGACGAACTCGACGATGTGTTTAAGTTAATCACCTTGCAGGAAGACTCTAACGGTAAAATCCGCCTCAGTTTGCTCGATACCCAGCGCTCGCTGAGATATATGCAGCGTTATTATCGTGGCAAACTCACAGATGATGATTTAAAAGATTTGCGAGAAATGCTGTCTGATATTGAATCTCTGATGCCACACAGTCAGTTTATTTTCGACAAGTTAAACTTTTTGCTTGATGCTGCCATGGGTTTTAGTGGTTTACAGCAAAATAAGATTATTAAAATCTTCTCAGTTGCTGCGGTGATTTTTCTGCCGCCGACCGTGATAGCAAGTGCTTATGGTATGAACTTTACCAATATGCCTGAACTGAGTTGGCAGTGGGGTTATCCTATGGCGATTTTGATGATGTTTGGTAGTGCAGCATCAACTTACTTCTTCTTTAAGCGTAAGGGCTGGCTATAGCGAGTGGCGGTTATATTCGCTGGTTAGCTGGTTAGCTGGTTAGCTGGTTAGCTGGTTAGTTAGTTAGTTAAACCTTGATCTTATTTGTTATTTGGGTACGACTACTTCAGTAAGTTTGCTCAATTAAGTTGGTATTTTTTATCAGTTAAGGCGGATTATTCACTGTTTTACGATTCTTTATTATCGTGTCGATGATAATTTGGGCCATATATTAATGGTTAATCCTAGTGGCTAAGAGTTGATTTAATTCGCTTTGATTCGCTTAAATTGCAACACTTGGGCTTTATTATCTCGATAGGTTTGTGGATCCGATATCAGCTCATTAAGCGAGATGAATTTGTCATTCATCAATCTTAATGTCAAAAAACATCTGGCATAAGGATTAGTGCAGCGCGACATCTGTAAGGTGAGATGATGCTGCATCGATGTTAGCTGCGCACGTGTATTGGGAGCAGCCTCAGCAATAAGCGCTTGATTTAGGTTTTTTTGCAGCGCAGCCAATTGCTCTGGCGCATGTTGTGCAAGCCAGCGCAAACTATCAAAATCTGGAAGTTCAACCATATTACCGCAACCTGTATCTTGTATTTAGTGCTAGGCACTGGACTAATCATGCTTTTATTCTAGTCGTAGATAGTCAATAAAGGTAAGGCGCTCCCTGAGACTTGGGTGTATCTCAAGGGCTGGGACAGTTGTTAGCTTATGACTTAGCTGAGCTGCCAAAGTAATAGCTTACCCTTTCTCTTGGGCTCAGATAATTATGGATTTTTTCTGGCAGTGCCGACGGAGCTATACAGCGCACAATGGTCAAACCTTCAGTTTCTAAATCGACGATAGGAGCTTGATCTTTAGGAACTTGGGCATCATAAACCAAAATTCTTGGAAATAAGATTTTTTCTAAATTGACCGCCATAACCATGGCAAATTGTCCGCTAGACAGTTCAACAATGCTACCGGGTGGGTAGATACCGAGCATTTTGATCAACTTACCTATGGCGGCTTGGTTAAGCTTTTGTTTGTAGTTCTTATATATACGCCAAGGCAGCATAAGGAGTGCGAGCCTTTATTTGTCCATCTGGGTGGCAGAGTTGATCATAGAGATTAACCGCTGCTACCAACTGCGTCGGCAGGCCTATTCCTTCTTCTGTTAGTCCGCGAGGATAGCCCGAGCCATCTAATAACTCATGATGGTCGCGTACGATATCGAGTGCGCTGGCTGGAAAATTTTCAGCTAATCTTAATAGCCCTACACCCATTGTAGGGTGCTGTTTAATGAAATTCATTTCAGGTTGAGTTAGCGGAGTTTTCTTGCGCATCAATTGGGCTGGTACTTTTAGCTTGCCGGTGTCATGAAATAATGCGCCTAGGCCTACTGCTTTAATATCGTCTCTAGACCATTCCAACTCCTTCGCGACCATCATAGAGAGCACGGCCACATTGAGTGAGTGATGATAGATGCCGTCATCGTCTTTAGCATCGGCCATAAGGTGTAGGACTAAGTTGTCTGAATTGAGAAGTTGTTCTGCCATATCACTCACCAGCTCTTGCGCATCATTAATGGCATTGAGCGGGCGAAGTTGCAATTTGCTAATGAGACTACGCATCATGGCGATAGAGCGACCGAACTGTTGTTCGGTTTTTTGTAGATCGCGCCTGAGCCTTTGCAGGTATTCAATTCGATTTAATTTATTTTGGTTCATCTGTGCGCTTAGCACATCAAGCTTTTTGTTGGTTTTAGTGTCGTCGATTTTCTCCGTGACGACTTTGCTCAATGGCGGTACGCTGCTTTTCTCTAAGTCGACAAATACAAATTCGATGCCTAAGTTTTTGATTAACTCAATCTGTGTTTTTTGTTTTAGTTTAAATGAGTTAAATAGGAAAGGGTGCTCTTTCCATGAGATAGGTAATCTCACAAAATTGCCTGTTTGCAGTTGATTAACATTGACCTTACAGCTTTTGCTCATGTGATATGTTACTTGCCTAAATACGGCCGAGTATTTTATATCAAGTAACAAGCTTTACAATTCGTTAAGCGAGTTGTCAGCATAGATATAGTCAAAATATTCTGAAACAGAGAGTGTTATCACACGGATGAAAGAGAATGGCCTTAATTGCTATGTTGCTGTGCCATTAAGTTAAGCCGTAATCCTATTGTCGTGGTGATTGGCAACAGGGCTCGGTTACAGTAACAACATGCCCTTCAGTTCCAATCGCAGATTGCGACTGAAGGGCAAGTTGTATCACGCATTGAGACTGGGGCGGTTAAATCGGGATAGTGATAATAAATTTGGCACCTTCAAGGTCTGATGTTTCAATTGCCATATGGCCGTTATAGCTAATGACGATTTCATGACAGACGGCGAGGCCGATCCCTTGCCCAGGTTTTTGCGTGTCAGCGCGTACGCCTCTCTCGACAATACGTTGGCGGATAATGTCGACAACGCCGGGGCCATCATCTTCAACGATCAACACAAACTCACCGTTGTCGCTGTAATAGGCACTGACCGCCACTTGGCTGATACACATCTTAAAGGCATTTTCCATTAAGTTGCCACACAGCTCCATTAAATCGCCTTTATCGCCAGGAAACACCTGCTCTTTGGGAATATTAGCACTAAAGTTAACTTGTTTATCGCGGTAGACCTTAAACAGCATTTGCGCGAGTTGCTCAACTAATGGAGCAACTGGAGTTTGCTGTTGTTTCAGTCCTTTTCGTCCAAGCATGGCGCGTTTTAATTGATATTTTACCAGTAGATCCATTTGACTAACTTGCTGCATAATTTTTTCGCTAGCGCTGTTTTTATCTAGGCTTGAATCATCAGTAATGGCGTGTACTGCAGCTAAGCGAGTTTTAAGGCTGTGGGCTAAGTCATTCATTGCATTTTGGTAACGCTCTTGCTGGGCGCTCGATTGCTGTAACAGTTGGTTAAGTGCTTGTGTTACGCCTTCAAGTTCAACCGGGTAATCGTTGGATAATGCCTTGGCCTTACCACTGCTGACTTGTTGCAACTCATTACGCAGGCGTACCAATGGCCGCATACCCCAATAAGCTGCGCTGATTAACAACACGAATGCTAACCCCAGTACCATGGCGAGGCGCCAATAGGTGCGGCGACTGAATTTATCTAGCTCTTGCTCTAATTTTTGCGCATCTTTCATCACCAATAAGTTGTATTTATTTTTGGCGATTTCGACCGACAGCAGATAGACAAAGTAATTTTTATCATCGGCTAAGGTAAGGTAGTAAGGCGGGGCGTCTGTCCTAATTTGGTTAAAACGCTCACAAGTGTCGAATAAGCCACGATCGGCAGCTAATGACGAGGTCCAAACCTGTGCGAACGCTTCATTACAGCTGGCGATAATATAACGCTCTGGGGTGTTGTTTTCTGTCAGCCATTGGCTGTCATCTGGGATCAGGTTATTTTCTTTTAATTCTGCGGCGACTTTGGGGATCTCTGCGATCAGCTGCGCTGTCTCTTCATTATAATTATTTTGGGCATAGAGAATATTGACCAGCCAAGCTAAGCCAAAGCCCACTAAAGCAATAATGGAGAGTGAGGTCAGGAATAACCGCGTCAGCAGGCGGCGTTTGAATTTGAACTTTAACTGCATACGAGATTAAACTTATAGCCTTGACCACGGATGGTGGCGATAGGGTTGTCTAAATCACTCTTAGCGAGTTTTTTTCGTAGGCGGCTGACCATCACTTCAATGGTATTTGGGTCGCCCTCTTTATCGCCATAAATCACATCCAAAAGGCGCTGCTTGGCGACAACCTCGTGACAATGGCGCATGAGGTATTCTAATATTTGATATTCAAATGCGGTCACCTCCATCGGCTCACCGTCGAGGGTGACTTGCTTAGCTGCTAAGTCCAGTTGCAATGGGCCACTGGTAATTTGTGGTTTAACAAAGCCTGCACTGCGGCGCACGAGTGCATCTAAGCGTGCGACTAACTCCTCTTTTTGAAACGGTTTAACCAGGTAGTCATCGGCGCCTGCATTTAAGCCCTCGACTTTATCTTGCCAGTTGACCCGTGCGGTCAAAATAAGGATAGGGGCTTTAAGCCCAGCTTGCCTTAAGGTGTGAATAAGACTAATGCCATCTTGGTCGGGTAAGCCTAAATCGACAATGGCCACATCGATAGGATAATTAGTTGCTTGATAAAACCCCTCCTTGGCAGTGAGCGCAACTTGTACCTTATTGCCTAAATCACTCAGTTGTACTTTGAGGTGATGGGATAAGATAGGGTCATCTTCAACAATCAAAATTCTCATTCGCGTGGGCCTTAATTTTATGGGGGAGTTTATTTTAGTGTAACCACTTCTCTTGCTGGTGCCAATTGAGCTAAGCCGTTAAAGCCATTAGTTTATAACCGTTTAACTTAACCGTTGCTGACTTACATTGCAGCGACTAACTTAATTTTATCAATCGCCTTGGAGACTAAGCGTTTTATCACCTAGGAATTTAGGGCGCTAATGGTTAGAATCGCGTCCTGATTAAATAAAAGGATTATTGTATGCCATGGATTAAAGCCGTTGTTCTCTTGTTAGCGTGTTTATGTTTACCCACTACATGGGCGGCGGGTTTTACGTTTACCGCCATTCCTGATGAAGATGAGAGCCAATTACAAACTCGTTTTGACAAAGTGGCACGTTATTTAGAAGCTGAGCTTGGGGTCGAGGTTAACTATATTCCGGTTAAGTCTTATGCCGCTGCGGTCACAGCCTTTAGAAATAATCAAGTACAGTTAGCCTGGTTTGGTGGCTTGTCGGGTGTACAAGCTAGACGCTTAGTGCCTGGCTCGAAGGCAATCGCCCAAGGTTTTGAAGATCAATCGTTTAAAAGTTATTTTATTGCCCATCATTCAGTGCCATTAATGCCATCTGATCATTTTCCTAATTTAAACGGTTACACTTTTACCTTTGGTTCAAAAGGTTCGACGTCGGGTCGATTGATGCCGCAATTTTATATTGAGCGCAATATGGGCAAAAAGGTCGCCGATATATTTACTCGGGTAGGCTTTTCTGGCGATCACAGTCGGACTATTGCTCAAGTTGAAGCGGGAGCCTATCAAGTAGGCGCCGTTAATTATAAGGTGTGGCAAAGTGCGGTTGAGAATGGGCAAGTTGACACAGATAAAGTGCGAGTCATCTGGGAAAGCCCCACTTATCCCGATTATCAGTGGACGTTACGGGCTGGAGTTGATGCAACCTATGGCGCAGGTTTTGGCGAAAAAGTTAAAATGGCGCTACTTAATATGGATCAACCTGACTTATTAGCGAGTTTTCCTCGCCAAGCTTTTGTTGCAGCCGATAACGAAGATTATGAGCCTATTGCCACAGTGGCGGTTGCCATTGGTTTATTAGATTAGGCTATGCTAACAATCAAAGATCTGTCGATAAGTTACGGCAATAAACGGGTGCTCGATAAGTTATCATTGACGCTTCACCCTAGCGAGAAACTGGCCATAGTCGGTGAATCAGGCGCGGGTAAATCAACGCTGCTTCACTATATCTATCAGCAGCTTAAAGATAAATCAGCCTTATGTTCTCAATCACAAGGTCTAGTGGATGCTCTCAGTGTCTATCACAATGTTTATATGGGCGGGCTCGCGCGCCATCATTGGGTGTATAACATCGCCAACTTAGTGTGGCCGATGGCAACGCGACAAGCTGAAGTGAGTTCGCTTTGTCAGGCGTTATCGCTGGATGTGGCGTTAACGACTAAGGTATCTGCGTTATCTGGAGGCCAGCGCCAACGTGTCGGGTTAGCACGCGCCTTGTATCAGCAACAAGCCGTGTTTATAGGGGATGAAGCGTTTTCTGCGCTCGATCCTATGATGGCCAATCGATTGGTGGAGCAGGTGATAGCCAAGCACGATGCTGTCGTGATGGTGCTACATGATCGTTATCTGGCACTGAATCACTTCGACCGTATTATTGGCCTGCGTGATGGAAAAATTGCCTTGGATAGGCCGGCTAAACAGTTGAACGAGCATGATCTGGCCGCTTTTTTTGATAATACCTTAGACAGCGCCGCCACGGCGCGTTCACATGCCTAACCCGTTAAGCTTTATTGGCCCTTGGCAACGTTTAACCTTAGCGCTCTGGACTGTGGCTTTGGGCTGTAGCTATTTTGCCGATATTACCATTATCTCTCTCGACCCTTGGCACGAGCTATCTCGTATGCTGCTCGCCATGCTCACCCCAGATTTTTTCGCTACAGAATCGCTTATTAACGCTTTATGGTTGACCGTTAGTTTTGCGCTGCTTGGTGTCAGCGTAGGGTTGATCTTAGGTTCGCCCTTGGCGTTGATCTATCATTTGCCTTGGGTGTCTGGTATTTGCGCCATGGTGCGAGGCATTCATGAGATATTTTGGGCGTTACTGTTTTTACAACTGTTTGGCTTATCACCACTGACCGGAATACTGGCCATCGCCTTGCCCTATGGCGCGACTTTCGCCCGAGTATTTCATGATATTTTACAACAATCACCTAGCACGACACTCGAGAGTCTACCTGCCAAAGTCGATAGTATTAGTCGTTATTGCTACGGCAAAGTGGGACATGTTTATCCATTAATGCTGGCTTATATCCGCTATCGATTTGAGTGTGCACTGCGCAGCAGCGCAGTACTGGGTTTTATTGGCATGCCGACTCTAGGGTTTTATCTTGAAACTGCATTTAGTCAGGGAAATTATCAAGAAGGGGCGGCGCTACTTATCTTATTTGTGCTGTTGATCGGTACCATTTCATTGTGGGCTCGTAGCCTGCTGTTGCCTTGGTACTTATTGGCGGCGCTGTTAACACTGCCGACAATAACCGTGTTAGATAGCCAATTAATTTGGCAATTTATTAGTTATGATCTGCTACCCCCAGGGCTGCGAGGTATCGTTCATCACCAGATTGAGCTTAGCCAAGGGTGGTGGCAATTTAGCCGCTGGTGGCAGCAGCTAACCTTTGAGCAGGTGTTACCAGGGGTCGGTGCCACATTGGTGTTAGCCTTATGTGCATTAGGCGCAACGCAATTATTGGCACTCGTTGGATTTTATATCGCCAGTAGTTATAGAGGCAGTCGTTGTAGCGCTGCGCTGGGGAGATCATTGTTATTAGTGCTGCGCTCGTTGCCTGAGTATTTATTGGCGTTCATTTTTATGTTGCTGCTTGGTCCCTCTATGTTGCCTGCCATCGCGGCATTGGCACTGCATAATGGGGCCTTGATTGCCTATTTAGTGGTAAGGCAAGAGGAGATACTTAAGCCGAGCGCTACCTACCAGCGGCGAGCCGATCATTTTGCTTTTGAGATCCTACCGCGCATCTATCCTAACTTGATGTCGTTGCTGTTTTATCGCTTTGAAGTGATATTAAGAGAAACGGCCATTTTTGGTGTATTAGGCGTCGCCACTTTGGGGTTTTATATCGATAGCGCCTTTGCCGAAATTCGCTACAGTAATGCGCTGTATTTACTTATTATTACGGCATTAATGAATGTGATTGTTGATCATATCGCGCGGCGATTATTAGGTAATAGGTTACCCCAAGGGGTTAACCTAGGGGCACCATCTTGTGTGGCTTAGGGGGCTGGGCTTAGTATCGGCATACTTAAATCATCTGGCGCCGCTTGGCTAATTCCAAGGCAAAGCTCAAGGTAAAGTCCAAGGTAAAACTTTGTAAGGCTATCGATGGGAGCTTTGCTGCTACAAATAGGTATCAATGTCAGAGGTGATTAAGTGGCCAGGTTATAAGGCTAGGTTATAAGAATAGGTGTCGATAACGCCTGACCTTATACTTTAAGACTCATTTTAAGATTCACTTTGATACCTTTTACTTTACCACGTTGTACTTTAAAATTTTTATTTAAAAATAACCTCTTGCGCTAGCGTGCACCACTGGCTGCTGCGTTTGGGCGAAGCGTTAATATCAGCTTAGGGCTATCATCAGATGTAACGACGATGACATCAAGCGAGTTAGAGGTAATCGCTCGGGGTCTGTCTGGTCCAAATACGGCTATAGGCCATCAACTGCGGATAAAAAGTGCGAAAAGCAATTTCGATGTCGATATCCATTTTGATCACTGTGTCTACCGCCCCGTCAAAAATATCAGGTTTTGATACGCGCTTGGCAACCGAGTTTATCGCTTGATGTAACCCGTCTTGAGCTTCGTATGCCACAAGCCAATTTTGCTGGCGCATAGTGGGGATAATATCAAGCAGATTTTGTGGCAGGTGCGGCGTGGCTTCTAGTGTTGTATAAGCGTGATCGGCAAACTGACTTAAGGATTGGTTATGATACTCATCCCAATATTTAGCCAGCATATGATCGAAGGCTAAATCGATTAATATCGGCGCAGCTCGTTGCAGTTGCGCCGGAAATGCGGCTCGAAGCTCTTTGGTCAGCTCGTGACTGTCGGTGAGAGAATTAATCTGTCTGTGCAACCAAATACCTTGTTGTAATGGCTTTGGATGATCGCTGATCTTGCCTTTAGCAAAGTCACCTGCCAAGTTGGCGCCCAGAGAAGTTTTACTGTTGTCTGCGAGATGAAGATGAGCCAAAAAGTTCATTAGATATGATGTATTTTCTTTGTTAAAGCAGGTTTTTCACGTTATCATGACCGCTGGTGCTAAGGAACCTTTATTTTATGCAGAGTGAGCGTACGATGCAATCATAGGCAACTTAAGGATGTGCACCCAGTGAGTTTCCCTTCATATTAACTATTATCGGTTTTAAGGATCATGGATGATGTTTAACTGGTTTTCGAAGCTATTAGGTAAAAAGGAACAATCGCAACGTAAACGTGTGCAGGTTGATATTCCGATAGAACAACACAGTTATCGTAAAGCTTTTTTTGACGTCAAACCTCACCAAGTTAGCGTCAAAGAGGATGAAAGCACTAACTAGTGGGTTTGCCTTGATCTTCTCTGTTTCTGCCAATAGACTAGCGGCCGATTTATGTTAAACAGAGACTAACTATGCGTGTTGCCGATTTTTGTTTTGACCTTCCTGATGAACTGATCGCTAGGTATCCTATGCCCGATCGCAGTAGTTCACGTTTATTGACTCTTGATGGCAGCAGTGGCGAGCTTGCCGATAAACAGTTTACCGATATTTTACAGATGGTGAATCCAGGCGATCTAATGGTGTTTAACAACACCCGGGTGATCCCCGCACGCCTATTTGGTCAAAAGCAAACTGGCGGAAAATTAGAGATATTGGTTGAGCGTATGCTCGACGATAAACGCATCTTAGCCCATGTTCGCAGCTCAAAATCGCCCAAGCCCGGTAGCATAGTGTGCCTCGACGGCGGTTATGAAATGACCATGCTTGAACGTCATGATACGCTGTTTGAACTTGCGCTTAACAGTGACAAGACCATTTTAGAGGTGCTCGAAGAAGTAGGGCACATGCCATTACCGCCTTATATCGATCGCCCAGACGAAGATGCCGACAAAGAGCGCTACCAAACAGTTTACAATCAAAATCCAGGCGCGGTAGCAGCGCCCACCGCGGGATTGCATTTTGATGATGCCTTGCTTGCGGCTTTAAAAGATAAAGGCGTCAATATCGCCTTTGTGACTTTACATGTCGGCGCTGGCACCTTCCAACCTGTGCGGGTGGATAATATCCTCGAACATAAAATGCACTCAGAGTGGGCTGAGGTTTCGCAGCAAGTGGTTGATCAAATCACGGCCACCAAAGCGGCGGGTAAACGCGTGATAGCTGTGGGCACCACGTCAGTACGTTCACTGGAAAGTGCAGCGAAAGCCAGCCAAGGTGAACTGCAACCTTTTAGTAGTGATACCGATATCTTTATTTATCCAGGTTATAAGTTTCAAATTGTTGATGCCATTGTCACCAATTTTCATCTGCCAGAGTCGACCTTGATTATGTTAATTAGCGCATTTGCCGGTTTCGATGAGGTCAAAAACGCCTATCAGCACGCGATCGCTCAAAAATACCGCTTTTTTAGCTATGGCGATGCCATGTTTGTGACTAAAAAACCGAACTCATAAGTGATTTTGCTTTAAAATACCTACCCACTATTTAAAGTGGGTATTTTTTTATGTTTTTTCAGGTTAAGGGTTGATACTCAATTGTTTGCCCTTATCTCTATTGTTCATTCGTGTCTAAAACCATAGGCACAATATTGGTGTCAGACTGTTTCTCTGGCGAGGTAAATTATGAAATTTGAATTAGATACAACCGATGGTCGTGCACGTCGCGGTCGTTTAGTCTTCGAACGTGGTACTGTCGAAACGCCTGCGTTTATGCCTGTTGGTACCTACGGTACTGTGAAAGGGATGACACCTGAAGAAGTGCGTGCTACTGGCGCCGATATTCTGCTGGGAAATACCTTCCACCTTTGGTTACGACCAGGCGAAGAGATCATGCGCAAGCATGGTGACTTACATGATTTTATGAACTGGCAACGTCCAATCCTGACCGACTCTGGCGGGTTCCAAGTCTTTAGTTTGGGTGATATTCGTAAGATCACCGAAGAGGGGGTGCATTTCCGTTCGCCAATCAATGGTGAGAAGATTTTCCTCGATCCTGAAAAGTCGATGCAAATTCAAGACTCGCTTGGCAGTGATGTGGTGATGATTTTTGACGAATGTACGCCATATCCTGCAACTGAAGATGAAGCGCGTAAGTCAATGCAGATGTCTTTGCGTTGGGCTCAGCGTTCGCGCGATGAGTTCGATAGACTGGAAAACCCCAATTCCCTCTTTGGTATTATCCAAGGCGGTGTATACGAAGATTTACGTGATGAAAGCCTACATGGGCTAGTTAATATTGGTTTTGATGGTTATGCCATCGGTGGTTTAGCGGTTGGCGAGCCAAAGGAAGATATGCACCGTATTTTGGAGCATGTGTGTCCTAAAATTCCAACCGATAAGCCACGTTACTTGATGGGGGTCGGTAAGCCAGAAGATTTAGTTGAGGGCGTACGTCGCGGCGTAGATATGTTTGACTGTGTTATGCCAACACGTAATGCTCGTAACGGTCATCTGTTTACCAGTGAAGGCGTTATCAAGATCCGCAATGCGCGGCATCGTGATGACACTTCACCACTTGATGCTAAATGTGATTGTTATACCTGTAAGAATTACTCACGGGCATATCTGTACCATTTAGATCGTTGCAATGAAATCTTAGGAGCACGTTTAAATACCATCCATAACTTACGTTATTACCAAATGTTGATGGAAGGTTTGCGTGGCGCAATTGAGACAGGTACATTAGACGCCTTTGTTGAGGAGTTCTATACCAGTCAAGGTCGTGAAGTTCCTAAGTTATCCGATTAATACTTACAGCTAATAAGAAGAGAGAATTATGTTCATTTCAAATGCATATGCAAACGCAGCAGGCGCACCAGCAGGTGGTGGCACCATGGAATTGATTTTCATGTTGGTCATTTTCGGCTTGATTTTTTACTTTATGATTTTCCGCCCGCAATCCAAGCGCGTTAAAGAACATAAGAACCTAATGAGCTCATTGAGCAAAGGTGACGAAGTGTTAACCAGCGGCGGGATTTTAGGCAAGATCGCTAAAATCAGTGATGAAAATGATTACGTGTTACTCACCATCAATGAAACCAGCGAAATCACAATTAAAAAGGATTACATTGCGGCTGTTTTGCCTAAAGGGTCGATTAAGTCACTTTAAGTTGTAAATAAGTCACTTTAAGCCAAGAGGGCGATGGTGTGTTAAATAAATACCCAATGTGGAAAAACCTAATGGTGATGTTCATCATCGCCATAGGTGCTTTCTACGCAATACCAAATTTATTTGGTGAAGACCATGCAGTGCAAGTGGTCGCGACACGTGGTGCCGAAGTTAGCGTATCGACTCAGATACAGGTCAATGAGTTATTGTCGACAAAAGGCATTGAAGTTAAGCGCTCTGAACTTGAAAATGGTCAACTGTTAGTGCGTGTGGCGAATGCGGATCAACAATTACTCGCTAAAGAGGCCATTGCGGACTCACTCGGTGATAAGTATGTTGTCGCGCTCAACTTAGCCCCGGCAACGCCAAAGTGGTTAGAGTCACTGGGCGGTAGCCCAATGAAACTAGGCCTAGATTTGCGTGGTGGTGTGCACTTCTTAATGGAAGTGGACATGAGCGAAGCTATTCGTAAGATGACCGAGGCTAAAATCGCTGATTTTAGAACCGATCTTCGCAGCGAAAAAATTCGTTATGCCGGTATCCGTAATAGCGCTAAAGGTATTGAGATTAAATTCCGTGATGCCGATAGCCTTGCTAAAGCTGAACGTTTTCTCAAGACGCGCAGTAATGACATGGTGTTCAGCGATATCTCATCGAATGACAACTATTTGTTACTAGCAAACATGAGTGAAACTTACCTTAAGCAAATTAAGGAAGAAGCACTGCAGCAAAACATCACTACATTGCGTAATCGTGTTAACGAGTTGGGTGTGGCAGAACCTGTGGTTCAGCGCCAAGGGGCTGAACGCATCATCGTCGAATTACCTGGGGTGCAAGATACCGCGCGCGCCAAAGATATTTTAGGTGCAACGGCGTCAATTGAGTTCCATATGGTTGACGAAAAAGCCGATGCGGCTGCCATCGCAAGTGGGCGTATCTCTGCGGGATCACAAGTCTATAACCGTCGCCAAGGTGGTCAAGTGGTGCTGCAAAAAGCGGTCATGCTAACCGGTGATCATATTCAAGGTGCTCAACCGAGTTTTGATGAATACAGCCGTCCACAAGTGTCGATTAACCTCGATGCCAAAGGTGGCGCTATCTTCTCAAATGTGACCAAAGACAACATCGGTAAACCGATGGCGACCTTGTTCATAGAGTATAAAGATAACGGCGCGAAGAACCCTGATGGCAGCGTTAAGATGGACAAGATTGAGGAAGTGATCTCAGTGGCGACCATTCAAGCGCGTTTGGGACGTAACTTCGTCATTACCGGCCTAGACCACTCTGAAGCGCAAAACTTAGCCTTGCTACTGCGTGCTGGAGCCTTGATTGCTCCTGTATCGATTGTTGAAGAACGTACCATTGGTCCAAGCCTTGGTGCCGAAAACATCGAAAACGGTGTTCAGGCAATGGTATGGGGTATGGCGGTTGTGCTTATCTTTATGCTGGTCTATTACCGTGGCTTTGGCTTGATAGCCAACCTTGCGTTAACAGCTAACCTCGTGATGGTGGTTGGCGTGATGTCGATGATCCCTGGCGCGGTGTTAACCCTGCCTGGTATTGCCGGTATGGTGTTAACCGTGGGTATGGCTGTTGACGGTAACGTGCTTATTTATGAGCGTATTCGTGAAGAACTTCGCGCGGGCCGCAGTGTGCAACAAGCGATACACGAAGGTTATGGTAATGCGTTTTCAACCATTGCCGATGCGAACATAACCACCTTTATGACAGCGTTAATTCTATTTGCCGTGGGTACCGGTGCCGTTAAAGGCTTTGCGGTGACACTGATGATAGGTATTGCCACGTCGATGTTTACCGCCATTGTCGGCACTCGCTCTATTGTGAATGCGATATGGGGTGGTAAGCGCGTGAAGAAACTGTCTATTTAAGGGGAAGTTGACTATGTTCCAGATTTTATCAATAAAAGGCACGATCAACTTCTTACGCCATGCGTTGCCGATCAGTATCTTGTCAATGATCTTAGTGGTAGGTTCATTGGCCTCGTTAACGTTTAAAGGCATTAACTGGGGGTTAGATTTTACTGGTGGTACAGTGGTTGAGATGGAGTTTTCTCAACCGGTTGATCTTAACCAGTTACGCAGTGTGTTGACGTCAGATGCGACCGATGGTGCCGTGGTGCAGAACTTTGGTTCGAGCCGCGATGTGTTGGTACGTTTACCTGTGAAAGCGGATATCAAGAGTGATACGCAAGTGGAGCACGTGATGGAAGCCGCCAGTGCTATCGATCCTAGTGTGGTCCAAAAGCGCGTCGAGTTTGTCGGTCCGCAAGTGGGTAAGGAACTTGCTGAGCAAGGTGGGTTAGCGGTATTAGTGGCGCTGATCTGTATCCTTATTTATGTGTCATTTCGTTTCGAATGGCGTTTAGCCATGGGCTCGGTGGCCGCGCTGGCTCACGATGTGATTGTTACCTTAGGGGTATTTTCGTTATTGCAACTGGAATTCGACTTAACGGTGCTGGCGGGTTTACTCACAGTTGTCGGCTACTCACTTAACGATACCATTGTTGTGTTTGACCGTATTCGTGAGAATTTCCTCAAGATGCGTAAAGGTACCCCTGAAGATATTGTCAATACCTCAATCACTCAAACCATGAGTCGTACCATTATTACTACTGGTACCACCTTGGTGGTTGTTGTGGCACTATTCCTTAAGGGGGGCACCATGATCCATGGCTTCGCGACGGCCTTGCTGATGGGGATTTTCGTGGGTACTTTCTCATCGATTTACGTGGCGAGTTTCCTCGCTGTGAAATTGGGGATCAATCGCGAGCACATGATGCCAGTTGAGATTGAGAAAGAAGGCGCTGATCAAGATGCGTTAATGCCTTAAACAAAGAGAAGCATGGGCGATAACGTCATTTATCGTCCTGCTTACTACAGTTTAATGTCATTAATCATGATGTTTAAGTTAAAAAGCCACATGATGTGGCTTTTTTTACATCAAAATGTTGATTTTTTGATCGTATTTATCCTCGACAAACAACCCCTATTGACGCTAGGATGTTGGCGGCTATTTGATAGGCCTAACCGTTCGCAGTCTGAATTGTTGCAGTAGGAGAAAACACATGGAAGAACGTACTAGATTAGTCGCCGGTGGCAATTTGTTACAAGCCCATAGCTGGAAGGGGATGCTTGAGGCTTGTGGTATTGAAGTTGAACTGCGTGGTGAAGCACTGTTAGGTGGGGTTGGTGAGCTGCCAGTGGATCTACAAGATGTTGAACTTTGGGTCACCGAATCTCAATATGAGGCGGCAAGAGCACAACTTGAAACCCTAAACACCGAGAGTCCGCAATGGCAGTGCCTTAAGTGCCATGAGATGAATGAAGGCAGTTTTGAACTGTGTTGGCACTGCAGTGCCGAACGCAGTGAGCGTTTAAGTTAAGGTATCATCTTGCCGGTTGGTGATTGAGCGACTACAGGTTTGATGAGTCAGTTTAATTAGCTTAATCTATTTTTACCCGATAGTTGTTACGTTTATCGAGCGTCTCTTACGTCATCGCCTCAGCAATATAACCTCACTTATGAGTATGTCATATGATAATTCTAAGTATGTCATATGATAAAAAAGACTCAGCTTTAGTGGATGTTAGTCTACCGTGCCAGTCGCCTTGTTTGTGTGCTAATGCTATTATTTGCTTACTATTTTGTCCTCGGCTTTAGCTAAAGAGAGCGCCTCCTCATGCAGTACTTCCCTTTATTTGTTGATACTCAATCCCTACGGGTTTTAATTATTGGTGCCGGTGAAGTGGCCAGTCGCAAATTGGATCTGCTGAGTCGAACCTTGGCCGAAATTGAGGTGATTGCGCCTGATATTTGTGATGAGGTACGCTCTTATGCTAGACAAGGTCGGATCAGACTGCACCAGCGAGCGGCCAACATTGATGACATTGCAAATGTCGATCTTTTATATCTCGCGACGGGTAATGATGCGTTTAACCGTGATATGGCGATGCACGCGACCGTGCAGGGGATCTGGGTCAATGTGGTTGATTCACCTGGCTTGTGCCGTTTTATTACTCCATCTATTGTAGACCGAGGTCGCCTGCAGGTGGCCATAAGCACAGCGGGTGCTGCGCCGGTGTTTGCCCGCGAGCTACGTTCACGTTTAGAAACTTGGTTGCCTAACTCCCTCAGTGAACTGTTTGATTTTATTGCCGAGAGGCGAGTTGAGGTGCAGCAACGTTTACCTGACTTTGGTCAGCGTAAGCTATTTTGGGAGCAGTTTTTTATCAGCAACGGCGATAAGTTTGATGCTGATACGCCTAGGCGCTATGAAAATGCGTTTAGGCAGCTATCGAATGAGGGGGAGATTTTATTGATTGACGATCAAACCAAAGTTGAGCTGCTACCTATAGCCGCCATGCCCTTATTACAGCGAATAGACACACTTTGTAGCGATATTGCGCTGCCTAGCGATTTAGTTGAATTAGTCCGCCGTGATGCGTCGCGAGCGAGTATGCCTTCTCTGAGCGTTATCAATGCCCAGTATGCTAAAGGTGAGCGAGTATTGCTGTTTGCGGAGGTGGCAACGATTTCAAGGCTGGTTGCTCATTTTCCCATGGCGAAGTGGTTGCGCGGTGGGTCGCTATAGCGCAATTGCACCCATTTCCACAGCGCCGACTGTGTGTTGCTTGGCGTAATTAAGGTAAACTAGCCATATCATTCACAATTTTGATTAATATGGCCCCTAAAGCAACGGTTTATAAAGCCAATCTACAGATAGCCGATATGGATCGTGGATATTACCATGATCATAACCTTACCCTCGCACAGCACCCATCAGAAACCGATGCTCGTATGATGTTGCGCCTGCTGGCATTTGCCCTTAATGCCAGCGATAGCTTGCAGTTTAGCAAAGGTTTATGTGTTGAGGATGAGCCAGAGCTGTGGCAAAAATCATTAAGCGACGAAATAGAGCTCTGGGTTGAGTTTGGTCAAAGTGATGAGAAATGGGTTCGAAAAGCCAGTGGCCGTTCAAAACAGGTGAAGTTATTTGCTTACGGTGGACGCAGCGTACCGATATGGTGGCAACAAAATCAACAAGCGTTTGCACGTTATCAGAATTTGAAAGTGTGGAATATCCCCGAAGAAGCGGTAAAAGCCATGGGGGAGCTGGTAAGTCGCAGCATGATAGTGCAATTTAACATTAGCGAAGGCGAAATTTGGATGTCTAATGATCTTGGCAGTGTGCAGATTGTTCCCGAGGTGCTAAAAGACGAGGTGCTAAAAGAGTAGTACTTGCTTATATGTTGAGTGCTAAAAAAGCCAGTCTCAAGACTGGCTTTTTACAGGTTTGCAAGGTAACTTGCGCGTGGTTAGGCTTTTTCTACCAAGGAGGTTTCATCCTCATCTTCGCCTTTACCTTTGGTTTTCACCATGATGAGTGCGGTGATAACTAGAGTTGACACCACACCGGCAATCGTTGATAGCGTCATCGGTAGACCAGCGCCTAAGGTTGCCGAGTTGAGCAGGAAGCTTATCACCACTGTGGTCATAAACATCGCTGGGACGGTACAGATCCAATGGAACTTATTGTGACGCAGTAAGTATGCAGATGCCGTCCATAACATCATCACTGCGGTTGTTTGGTTAGCCACACCAAAGTAGCGCCAAATCACCCCAAAATCGACTTGAGTTAAAATCGCGCCCATGATGAACAGTGGGATAGCCAATAATAGACGTTTAGGTAGCGCAGTTTGTGGTAGCTTAAAGAACTCGGCTAAAATCAAGCGGGCCGAACGAAACGCCGTATCGCCAGATGTGATAGGCAAAATAATGACACCTAAGATAGCCATAAAGCCACCCACAGCGCCCAACAAGCCAGTTGATGCTTCATATACTACGTTAGCGGGGTTGCCTGCCATACCGGCATTGAGCCCTTCAACACCGCCGAAGAAAGATAAGGCGATAGCACACCAGATAAGTGCAATGATCCCTTCGCCTATCATGGCGCCGAAGAACACAAAGCGGCCGTTAGATTCATTTTCTACACAACGAGCCATTAGCGGTGACTGAGTCGCGTGGAAACCTGATATCGCACCGCAGGCAATAGTGATAAACAGGGCAGGCCACAGTGGCATGTCATTGGGATTAAGGTTGGTTAAAAAATCGCTTGCTTCAAACCCAGGTAACAGAGAGTGTTCGCTCGACACGACTAGCGCTATGGTTAACCCTACAGACATGAACAGCAATAAGGCGCCGAAGAAAGGATATAGGCGACCGATAATTTTATCGACTGGCACAATGGTTGCGATTAAATAGTAAGTAAAAATAATCCCTACGAAGATGCTAATATCCCAGCCGGTTAACTTGCCGAGCAAACCAGCAGGCGCAGAAATAAACACCACACCGACCAGCAAGAGTAGGATGATGGCAAAAATATTCATAAAATGTTTGGCACTTTTGCCCAGGTATTTACCGGCAAGATTAGGTACCGACTGGCCATTATTTCTTACCGAGAGCATGCCTGAAAAATAATCGTGGACCGCACCAGCAAAAATACAGCCGAGCACAATCCATAACATAGCGGCAGGGCCATAAAGTGCACCTAAGATAGGGCCAAAGATAGGCCCAACACCGGCAATATTAAGCAGTTGGATAAGGTAGACCTTACCTTTAGACATGGGGACAAAATCTACCCCGTCGGTTTGGGTAAAGGCGGGCGTTTGACGCGCCTCATTTATGCCGAAGACTTTTTCAACAAATTTACCGTAGATGAAGTATCCGCCAATTAGCAGGCCGACACACATTAGAAACCACATCATAATCTTTTACCCCCAGTGAAAGACACGCAGAGTGTATCGTCTGTGAGAGAGAATAAAATCGACATTTAGGTGAGTGGTCGTATCAAGCGATTAAGCGGTTATTTAAGGCGGTTAACGGTTTGGTTACTGGGCGAGCACAAGCCCCTGCGCGTCGAGTCATCCATGTAAATGGGAGCCTAGGAGCTAATCAATGAAAGCCAAATAGCTGTTTTAGTGGTTTTAAAAATCGCCGTGATACAGGTATCGTTTTGTCTGAATGGGTAATAACATCAGCGCCATTGTCCTGCATCACAATTTCACTGATAGCGTGGGGCGCAACAAGATACTGCTTGTGACAACGTATTAGCGCGGTCTTCTCTTCGAGTACTTTAAGGGTGAGATGCGTATGCACCTGCTCATTGGCGGTGGTAACATGGATGCCGCTTAAATCGCTGAACGCGTATTCGACATCTCTGATGTTAATCACTTTGAGGCGATTGCCGCAATAACAGGGCACATGTTCCAGTGTTGTGGGTAAAATGGCGCTCAGTGAGGGTTGGGGCAAATCTTTACGTAGACGATGAATGCTGGTCTGCAAGCGGGCTGCATCAATGGGCTTAAGCAGATAGTCAAAAGCATGATTGTCAAAAGCTTGAATTGCATATTCATCATAGGCGGTGACAAATACTACTCGGGGCATAGTATCAGGATCCAGCATGGCAACCATTTCAAGGCCAGTAATTTTGGGCATCTGAATGTCTAAAAAAATCAAATCAGGCTTTAATTTGCTAATCGATTGTATCGCCTCAATGGCATTAGCACATTGGCCGATCACCTCAATATCGTCATAGACGTTGAGTAACTCTTGTAATGCATCGCGGGCAAAGGGCTCATCGTCAATAATTAAACAGCGGATCACTTTGACTGTCCTATTGGGCTGGTGGTTAACGGTAAGGTAATGGTTATTTGCGTATATTCATCGCGGCTCGATGTTATCGTGACGCCAAAGCTATTGCCAAACAGATTTTGAATGCGTTTATGCACAATCGACATGCCCAGGCCTGAGTTATCTGTCTGCTGCGTTGTGTCATATAATCCTGCGTTATCGGTGACTTGCAAAATTAATTGGTCGTTGTCGGCTCGTCCACTTACCCTTATCTCACCAGGCTCAATAAGGTGAGATGTACCATGTTTAACGGCATTTTCGATAATGGGCTGTAGGGTAAATGCGGGCAATTTATGATGATGCAACGAGGCTGGAATATCGATCTCGACACTTAATTTATCGAAAAAGCGCGCTTTTTCTATCATAAGGTAGGCGTCGATATGTTCGAGTTCATCCGTTAGGGTGACCAGGCCTGTGGTGCGTTTTAAGTTGATGCGTAAAAATTGGGCTAAGTGTTGGATCAGTTGGCGCGCCATTACTGGATCACGGCCAATAATGGCAGCGATGGTGTTTAAGGCGTTAAACAAAAAGTGAGGATTGACCTGAGCTTGCAGTAGTTTTAGTTCTGATTGTGTCAATAAATTCTGCTGTTGTTCGTAGCGGCCATATAGGATTTGATTAGACATTAATCGTGCAATACCTTCGCCCAATGTCTTGTTAATATTTAAAAATAGTTTGTTTTTGGGTTCATATAACTTAATCGTGCCGATCACTTCTGACTCACATCGCAGCGGGATCACTAGGCTTGAACCTAAGCGGCATTGATTAGAGATTGAACAGGCATAACGCGTTTCCACTCCATCGGCAAACATGACACAATTTTGCTCGATTGCATCTTGGGTGATTTTCGATGAAATGGGGGTGCCAGGAATGTGATGATCATCGCCGATGCCGATAAAGGCCAGCAGTTTTTCTCGGTCGGTAATGGCTACGGCGCCAACATGGGTTTCTTCAATAATGATCTGCGCGACTTTGGTACTGCTCTCTTGATCGAAGCCTCTGGATAACACCCCAACGCTGCGCTCGGCAATTCTGAGTGCTTTAGTCGAAAACGCCGATGATAGCTTATCGAACATGGTTTTTTGGTCGCGCACCATACTCATAAACAGCGCGGCGCCGACCGAATTAACCAGCAGCATGGGAAGTGCAATCTGTTTGACCAGTTCAACAGCATCATCTAAGGGTTGTGCTACCGCGAGAATAATCCCCATCTGCATCATTTCGGCTGAAAAGGTGACCAAGCAAACGAGCAGGGGAGTATAGACCAATTCACTCTTGTCTAATTTACGTAAATATAAGCCGACGAGTCCGGCAGAGAAGCCTTCTAATGTGGTGGATATCGCACAAGCAAGATCGGTAAACCCGCCCAAGCTGTAACGATGTAAACCGCCAGTTAAGCCAACCAAAAAGCCGGTAACAGGGCCGCCGAGTAGACCGCCTAACACGGCGCCCATGGCACGGGTGTTGGCAATGGCATCGTTAGTCTGTTCACCAAAGTAGGTGGCTAAAATACAAAAGCCTGAAAAGATAAAGTAGATGTAGATTTTATGGGGTAAGCGGGTCGCGGTTTCGGCAAATAGCTTAAATAGTGGTGTTTTACTCAGTAAGTAAACGATCACTAGATATAAACACATCTGTTGGGTTAGCAATAAAATGAGCGGCATAAAAACAGATGTTCCTATTATGGCATGAGCCAAGCCATTGGCTGAGTGTTTGAATGAGCCTCTTGAGCATAACACTAGCCCTTAAGAGACCACAACCGTTCACTTTGCGCTATAGCGCATGGTTTTACTATCAATTATAAGTTATAACATGCACATTAATTAAATCTTTGTTGAGGTTAAGATGTCAGACTCAATTCATGGTCATCAAGTGATGCAACTCATGCTGTCATTAGGCGGCGCTATATCGAAAACAGAACTTATTAAACTAATGGCGACTCATTTTGGTGAACAGGCCACATATCATACGTGTTCGGCAACAGAGATGTCGGCTGAGCAACTGATTGCTTTGTTAGAGCGTAAAGGTAAGTTTACTGAGTCATCAATGGGGATTGAGACCGCTGCCGATAAGATTTGTCATCATTAGCCATTGCAGTGATAGGGCGGCGTCAGTATACGCTGTCCTATCACATCACTTACATCTATCGAGTTAGTCTTGGCTTTCATCAATAAGTTGTTGTATGGCTTGTGGTGACTTGTCGGCAAAATCTTTTATCATCAACCGGATAAGTCGGGACTTGGCAATTTTTGCGTCACTGGCCAGTTGATTGAGCTGTGCAATACTTTTTTCGGTAAGGGTGAAGGTGGCGTGGCGAAAAATTTTACTAGATTGCTTTTTAAGGCTAACCGTTTGCTTGGCTTTGTGTTTCTTCTTAGTGCGTTGGGATAGGCTGGGTTGGCCAAATGCATAATTGTTGGCATCTTCGATAAACTCTTCGAGCGAGAGTTCTTTACGCGGCTTAGGCTTACGCCGCTTAAGATCAGTTAAGCTCATAAGAATTTTCAGGTGGTATGGCGAGTAGTTCATCGCAAATAGCACGTATTTCGATGGCGGCTTTACCGTCGGGCTCAATTTCAAGTACCGATGAGCCTTGCTCTTCGCTATCGTCATAGATATTGCGGCTGAAAGTGACTGCGTTTAATGCCCTTAGTCCAAAGGATTCGACCACCTCTTTGGCTTCTAAGATGCGCTTATACTGATTAGGCAATGATGGACATTGAGTTATAACCACTGCAGCGACCATTTTGGGGTTGACCATCTTACAGGTACTGAGCATATCTTCCATGTGGGGTAGGGTTTTTAGATCGCGGCGTTTAGGTCGAAGTGGCAGTAGCACATAGGTGGCTACCGACATGGCGGCACGCATGGCGAGGTTGTCTTGGCCACCACAATCAACAATCACATAATCAAAGCGTTGATCGAGCCCGAGTAAATCGTTACGGATTTTACCATATAGCTGAATGCAGTTGATGGTTGGGAGGTTGGGATCTTCATTACGGGCTTGGATCCAATCTGAAGTGGTGCGCTGTGGGTCACAATCGACCATTAACACATTCGCGTTATGTTTTTGAGTGATATGAACAGCAATGTTTTGCGCCATACAGCTTTTACCTGCGCCTCCTTTCTCACCGCCTACAAGCAAAATCATGTGTGTCCCTCCATCAAGTCGAGCATTGGGTTACTTAGCATTACATAAGTGTTTTTTAGTATAGATTAGCCCACTGAAATGACTAAATAATTTGCAATGCAGTGCGGTAGTTTGCGCTATTTTGTTGCTGGCAGCGGCACACTTGCGCTTTAATTGTATTTTGTTTGTCGGTATTAGGGTTGAAGGTGATATCGAGTAATTCCCCTAAGGTAAAAGGTTGGTGATATTCGATGAGTACCCCACGACGGGAAAGGTCGACACATAAAGCATCAGCATATTTAGTTTCGCCACTGGCGTCCGTCCAGGCAATATTAATTCGCTCCGATTCCATGTCTACCCGTAATGATTGACGACGTTCATCAAGCTCTTGCTGTAGGTTCATTGATTTTCCTTGTAGTGTGGAATAGTCCTAATGAGTTAAAGCTAGCATAATTTCGATGTGAAGACATAGCTAAACAAACGGCGCTCAGGAAGCGCCGTTATGGTTTGATTAACCAGTATATTAAAGGTCATCGCCATTTCGAGGATAAGGCAATTTAAGTTGTCCCCAACGGATCACAATCACAGTGCCAGCCAAAACAAAGGTTGAAACGGCAATGGCAAAAATACGCCAGTCGTCCATGCTTTTCATATCTAAAATCAGATATCGAGCGAGTGCAACAATGGCGATATACAGTGGCATTCGTACTGGCAGTTTTCCTGACTCAGCGTAATTAGCCACCATGGCTAACACTTCGAGATAGATAAACAGCAGTAACAGATCTTCTAGCGCCACTTTGCGCATAATAATGATGTGTACGACCTCTTGTCCAATCGCCACCATGGTGGCAATGGCGATAATGATTAAGACGAAGTACTCAACAGCCTTGATGCTTTTTGAACCATAGCGAATATAAAGCTTTCCCATAAACAACTCTCATTAGTGTTTTTATAGATGGTATCAACAATTGCGTATTGCGCTAGCAGATGTTTGTGATTTTATTCACAAAGTGATGCATTAATGTCTCGGATAAGGTGACATTGAATCTCGATGTTATGTTGAGCCTGTCGGTTAAGGGATTGAATCGTGTTTAAATTTAAACACTACCGTTGAAAATAGTGGGGGGATTTTAAGTCTGCTTAAATTGGACATGTCTGAACGGCAAAGGCTTAATATTTTTACGGTGCAATATTAATATCAATAATGGCCCTATTATCAGCAATGGCCCTAATATCAGTAATGGTCCTTAACCTCAATATGAGTAATAGCGTTAATCTGCGCTATTGATGGATTACCATTCGCGGGTCAGAGTATAAGGGGAACAAGGAAAAATATAAAAAAAACCGCTCATCAAGAGCGGTTTTAAATTGTTAAGTTATCACACGTTATCGAGGTAAAGTGACCTTAGAATCAACGCTTGAGTGCTTCACTGAGTAATGGACGGAAACTTTTAACGAGTAATCCGGTCGCTTTAGGCGTACCAGCAATGATGTTGCCTGAATTCATATATCCATGGTTACCGGTGAAGTCAGTAACGGTACCACCGGCTTCACGCACGATAAGATCGCCAGCAGCGATATCCCATGGTTTAAGACCGATCTCAAAAAACGCATCCATACGGCCAGCAGCTACATACGCTAGATCTAAAGCCGCTGAGCCCGCACGGCGCAAATCGGCGCACATGCTGAAGGTTTCAGCAAATAGCTTCATGTAGGTTTCAGAGTGTTGTTTGGCTTTGAATGGGAAACCAGTAGCAATAATTGTTTCATTCAAATCGTTAGTTTTACTTACGCGTAAACGGAAATCGTTTAACTTTGCGCCTTTACCACGCACTGCGGTAAATAGCTCGTCACGTACTGGATCGTAAACTACGGCGACTTCGGTTTTACCTTTGTATTGTACGGCAATCGATACCGAGAAATGAGGGATGCCTCTAACAAAGTTGTTAGTGCCATCCAAGGGATCAACAATCCACATATAGTCTTTATTGTCGCCCTTATTCTCGCCACCTTCTTCGGCAACGATAGTATGGTCTGGGTATGACTTGCGAATCTGATATGTAATGGCCGCTTCTGCTTCTTTATCCACGTTAGTTACGTAGTCATTGATACCTTTTGCGCTAATTTCTACACGGTCAAGTTCGGTGTAGGCGCGCATAATCGTTTGGCCGGCAGCGCGAGCGGCGCGCACAGCAATAGTCTGCATCGGATGCATTACAATCCCCTGGATGTTAAAGAACAGATATAAATAATCGGCGCACATTATACGAGATTTTACGGTTATATCAAATAGAGATTTTTATATAAAGGATCTGACTTCGCTGTGATACCATCAATGACACTGTTCTATAGATAGAAATTAAGAGTTTCATGCTTAGCAATATTCGTGTAGTTCTCGTAGGAACCTCCCATCCTGGTAATATTGGCTCTACCGCTCGTGCGATGAAGACCATGGGATTATCTACCCTATATTTAGCCGAACCTAAAGTGGCGCCAGACGGTCACTCGGTTGCTTTGGCCGCCGGTGCGTCTGATATCTTAAAGCATGCAGTGACGGTTGATTCGCTTGCCGATGCAATTGCCGATTGTAGCTTAGTGATCGCCACAAGTGCCCGTAGTCGCACCCTTGATTGGCCAATGCTTGATCCTCGTCAGGCGGGGGAAAAATTAGTCGCCTCAGCAGTTAATGGGCCTGTAGCGATTGTATTTGGTCGTGAAAATAATGGCCTCTCTAACGAAGAACTGCAAAAGTGTAACTATCATGTGGCGATCCCAGCCAATCCTGAATACACCTCATTGAACTTAGCGCAAGCGGTGCAAATCATCTGTTATGAAGCGCGTGTTGCTTTTCTTAATCAGTCGCCAGAGGCAGTTGAGCACGTTGAATATCCGCTGGCAAAAGAGCAAGAGAACTTTTTTAATCATTTAGAAAACACGTTACTGTCGACGGGTTTTATTGTTAAACAGCACCCTGGGCAGGTGATGACTAAACTGCGTCGTCTGTTTAGTCGTGCCAGAATTGAAAGCCAAGAGATGAATATCTTGCGTGGTATTTTAACCTCTGTTGATAAAAAAGTGTCCTTGGCCGATAACGCGCAACAAACGCAACAAGACCCGGCAGTTAAAAAGGAAGATTAAGTCCATGGGCGTCATATCCAGAATTAAAGACGATATCGAGTCTATTTATCACAGAGACCCTGCGGCAAATAGCACCTTAGAGATATTAATGAACTACCCAGGTATGCAAGCAATTTGGATACATCGGCTGAGTCATAAATTATGGAAACGCAAATGGCGCCTAACGGCTCGAGTGATATCGACTTTTTCTCGCTGGTTAACGGGAGTCGAGATCCATCCTGGCGCGACCATTGGGGATCGGTTTTTTATCGACCATGGTATGGGGGTTGTGATTGGTGAAACGGCTGAAATTGGCAATGATTGTACCCTTTATCATGGCGTGACCTTAGGGGGCACAACATGGCAAGCGGGTAAACGTCACCCAACCTTGGGTGACAATGTGGTGATTGGGGCTGGTGCCAAGATTCTGGGGCCGATCACTATGCACGATGGTGCTCGCGTGGGGTCAAATTCTGTGGTGGTTAAGGAAGTGGCTAAAGACACGACTGTGGTGGGCATCCCCGCAAGAGTGGTGGCTAAACCAACGGAGAAATCCAAAGAACATGCCCTGCGCCGCACCGAAATGGCCAAAAAGTACGGTTTTGATGCTTATGCTGTGTCACCTGATAACCCCGATCCTGTTGCCAATGCTATCGGCCAGATGCTCGATCACATGCACCTAATGGACTCTAAAGTTCAAGAGGTGTGTCAAGCAGTACAAAGCATGGGCGGCAGTGTCTGCACCGAGCGTCTGCCTGAGCTTGATGTCGATGAGTTTAGCGATGTAGAACAAGCCGCTGCAGAAAAGCGCCAACATGCGATTGATGAGTTTGATCCCATAATTTAAGAAAAATCAGATTAATTGTCTCGTGACATTGAATCTTGCGGGCGAAACAGGTTAAATACCCCACTAATGAATCAGGGTATTTTATCTGTTTCGTTATCATCTTAAATACCTGACTAAACTGCTGGGTTTTATACTTGACTGAATTACTCAAGTATGGTTGAATTGACCTAAGCATTTTAGAGAGCAGTGGTAGCTATGAAACTTACTTCAAAAGGGCGCTATGCAGTAACGGCAATGTTAGACGTTGCTATGCATTCTACATCTGGCCCAGTGCCGTTAGCTGACATCTCCGAACGTCAGGGAATCTCCCTATCCTATCTTGAGCAACTCTTCGCTAAATTACGTAAACATGGATTAGTCTCGAGCGTAAGAGGTCCTGGCGGTGGTTATCGTCTAGGATTTGACGCCGGTGAAATATCGGTTGGTATGGTCGTCAGAGCGGTGGATGAGTCTGTTGATGCCACCCGTTGCCAAGGTCTGGGAAATTGCCAAAGTGGAACTCGCTGTCTAACCCATTCACTTTGGGGTGATTTAAGCAAACAGATTTCAGATTTTTTAAATGGCATTAGTCTTGCCGGATTGATGAACAAGCGAGATGTTCAATTTATCTCAATTAAACAGGACAAAATACAACAGGAACAAAGAGTAACTGCCTAAGTTAACTTTGTTATTTAACTAATATTTATTTTTGTACGTGGTAAGCGGTCTGTGTTAGTCCGCTAAGTACGGAGTGTGAGATGAAGCTTCCTATTTATTTAGATTATGCTGCAACAACGCCAGTCGATCCTCGTGTTGCAGAAAAAATGATGCAATGCCTGACGATGGATGGCATTTTTGGTAACCCAGCATCACGTTCGCATCGCTATGGTTGGCAAGCCGAAGAAGCGGTTGATATTGCTCGTAACCAGATTGCTGAGCTAATTAATGCCGATCCGCGTGAGATTGTATTTACCTCTGGCGCGACAGAATCTGACAACCTAGCCATTAAAGGTGTTGCCCATTTTTATCATAAAAAGGGTAAGCACATCATCACCAGCAAGACCGAACACAAAGCCGTACTCGATACCTGCCGTCAGCTAGAGCGTGAAGGGTATGAAGTGACTTACCTAGAGCCAGGTGCTAACGGCATTATCCCGCTAGAAAAAATTGAAGCGGCGATGCGTGAAGACACTATCTTACTTAGCCTGATGCACGTTAACAATGAACTTGGTGTCATTCATGATATCGATGCGATTGGCGAATTGTGCCGTGCAAAGAAAGTGATTTTCCATGTCGATGCTGCGCAGAGTGCGGGTAAATTGCCTATCGATTTACAGAAAAGCAAAGTCGATTTGATGTCGATTTCAGGCCATAAAATGTACGGTCCTAAAGGCATTGGTGCGCTTTATGTGCGTCGTAAACCACGTATCCGTTTAGAAGCGATTATGCATGGCGGTGGTCATGAACGCGGTATGCGCAGTGGTACATTGGCGACACACCAAATTGTCGGTTTGGGTGAAGCGGCTGCCGTAGCCAAAGCTGACATGGAAGCGGATAACGCGCGCATTCGCCGCTTACGCGACAGATTATGGGACGGTATCAAAGATATCGAAGAAACCTATATTAATGGCGATGTAGAACAGGGATACTGCGGCATCTTTAATGTCAGCTTTAACTTTGTTGAAGGTGAGTCGTTGATGATGGCATTGAAAGATTTGGCTGTTTCGTCAGGTTCGGCCTGTACATCAGCAAGCTTGGAGCCAAGCTATGTGCTTCGAGCGTTAGGACTAAACGATGAAATGGCGCATAGCTCAATCCGTTTCTCAATTGGTCGTTTCACTACAGAAGAAGAGATTGACCACGCGATAGAGACCATTAACAAGTCTATTGGTCACTTAAGGGAGATGTCTCCATTGTGGGAGATGTTTAAAGATGGCGTTGACCTGTCTCAGGTTGAATGGGCACATCATTAATCCGGCTAATAAACGAATAGAGCGATTGGAGCAGAATCATGGCTTACAGTGAAAAAGTAATAGATCATTATGAGAACCCACGTAACGTAGGTTCATTCGACAAAAACGACCCATCAGTGGTTACCGGTATGGTCGGTGCACCTGCCTGTGGTGACGTGATGAAGTTACAACTTAAAATCGACGATAACGGTATTATCGAAGATGCAAAGTTTAAAACGTATGGTTGTGGCAGTGCGATTGCGTCAAGTTCATTAGTAACCGAGTGGGTAAAAGGTAAAACTATTGAACAAGCGCAAGCGATTAAAAATACGGATATTGCTGAAGAGCTTGCATTACCGCCTGTTAAAATCCACTGCTCAATTTTGGCAGAAGATGCGATTAAAGCGGCGTTAGAAGACTACAAGTCTAAGCATCAGAAGTAATATTCGGAGTTAACATGGCAATAACGATGACTCCAGCGGCTGCCGAAAGGGTGAAAAGCTTTTTGGCCAGTCGCGGGAAAGGTATTGGATTACGTTTGGGGCTAAAAACCTCAGGATGTTCAGGTATGGCTTACATACTTGAGTTTGTTGATGATCTGAATGCCGATGATGAAGTCTTTGATATCGATGGGGTAAAAATCATCATTGATGCCAAAAGCTTTATCTACCTTCAAGGTATCGAGTTAGACTTCATTAAAGAAGGACTCAATGAAGGATTTCAGTTTAATAACCCTAACGCTAAAGGGGAGTGTGGCTGTGGCGAAAGCTTTACAGTCTAACTACCGAATCTAAATACATGAACTACTTTGAGTTGTTTAGTTTATCGCCTGTATATGACCTCGACACTGTCTTGCTTGCAGAACGCTATCGCGATCTGCAGCGGACGGTGCATCCTGACAAGTTTGCTAATGCCAGCGAGCAAGACAAACGTATTGCCGTACAGCGCACTGCGCAGGTGAATGATGGGTATAACACGTTAAAGCATCCTATTTTGCGTGCCGAACATATGCTGAGCTTGAAAGGAATCGATCTGAGTCACGAGTCCACTACGGTTAAAGATACCCAGTTTTTAATGCAGCAGATGGAATGGCGTGAATCGCTTGAAGCGATCAAGCATTGTGATGATCCCGATGTGCTAATCGATCAATTACATCACTCGTTTGCTAGCTATCGAGAGCAGATAACAGTGCAAATGAGTCAGCTTATCGGTAGTGATGATCAACAAGACTTGGTTAATGCGGCGGATCTGATCCGTAAACTCAAGTTCATGGCGAAATTGCAAGATGAACTCGCTAGAGCTGAAGATGCTCTTTTTTAGAGGCGAATAATTGTTGATTGGCTCAATATCTATTGAGCCTTTATTTTTTAAGTTGGATAGATATGGCACTTTTGCAGATAGCTGAACCCGGACTAAGCGCAGCACCCCACCAACATAGACTGGCAGTCGGGATCGATTTAGGCACCACCAATTCTTTAGTCGCTGCTGTTCGCAGTGGCGTGGCAGATACCCTTGCCGATGAAACCGGACGTCATGCACTTGCCTCTGTAGTGCGTTTTACACCAGAGGGCGTACAGGTCGGTGTAGAAGCCGAGCGATATTCAGCTCAAGATCCGCTCAATACGGTTGTTTCTGTTAAGCGTTTCATGGGCCGCAGCTTGGATGATATTCAAGCACAAGATCAATCGTTACCTTATCAATTTTCTGCCAGTACTAATGGTCTGCCATTATTTAATACGGCTGGTGGTCAATATAATCCGATTCAAATTTCTGCCGAAATTTTAAAGCCTTTAGTTGAACGCGCCGAAAAAACCTTAGGCGGATCGCTTGAGGGTGTAGTGATCACTGTGCCTGCGTATTTTGATGATGCACAGCGTCAAGGTACTAAAGATGCAGCGGGTCTGCTTGGTATTAAAGTATTACGTTTACTTAACGAGCCAACCGCAGCAGCTATTGCCTACGGCTTAGATTCTGGCCAAGAGGGAATGATTGCCATTTATGATTTAGGTGGTGGCACCTTTGACATCTCTATTTTACGTCTCAATAGAGGGGTGTTTGAAGTGATGGCCACCGGCGGTGACTCGGCGCTGGGGGGGGATGATTTCGACCACGCATTAGCACAGCACCTGCAAGATCATTGGCAATTAAGCAGCTTAACAGCGCAAGAACGCCGTGGGTTATTAATTGAAAGCCGCCGTGTCAAAGAGGCATTGACTGAAGACGATAGTACGCTAGCGCATTTGCAGCTTGCTGACGGACGTCAATTACAACAAACGGTGACCAAAGCGCAGTTTGATGCGATCATTGAGTCATTGGTTAAAAAGACCATAGCCAGTTGCCGCCGTGCTTTGCGCGATGCCGGCATTAAAGCCGAAGAAGTGTTAGAAACGGTGATGGTGGGGGGCTCGACACGCGTGCCGCTTGTGCGTCAACGTGTGGCTGAGTTTTTTGGTCGTCAGCCTTTAACCTCTATCGATCCCGATCGCGTCGTGGCTATTGGCGCCGCAATACAAGCCGATATTTTGGTGGGCAATAAACCTGACTCCGATCTATTATTGCTTGATGTATTACCCCTGTCGCTAGGGATTGAAACCATGGGCGGGCTGGTTGAAAAGGTCGTTTCACGTAATACCACTATTCCTGTCGCCAGAGCGCAAGAGTTTACCACCTTTAAAGATGGTCAAACGGCGATGGCATTTCATGTGGTGCAGGGTGAACGTGAATTAGTGGCTGATTGCCGCTCGCTTGCGCGTTTCACCTTAAAAGGTATCCCGCCGATGGCCGCCGGGGCGGCGCATATTCGGGTTACTTTCCAAGTGGATGCCGACGGGTTGCTCAGCGTTACAGCAATGGAAAAGTCATCAGGGGTTCAGGCAACGATCCAAGTTAAACCTTCATTTGGATTGACCGATGAAGAAATTGGTTCGATGCTCAAAGATTCAATGGCGCATGCGAAGGAAGATATTGAACGTCGCATGGCGGCAGAGCAGCAAGTGGAGGCCGCGCGAGTACTAGAGTCTCTCTCGGCAGCTTTGGCCAAAGACAGTGAGCTGTTAACCGCCGAGGAAGCCGCAGCCATCGAACAAGGTATGGCTCATTTGGCACAAACTGCGGCGCAGGGCGATGCAGATGCGATCGAAAAAGCGATTGAAGCGTTAGATAATGCAAGTCAAACTTTCGCCGCAAAACGTATGGACAATTCTATTCGGTTGGCACTTAAGGGCCAGTCGGTTGACAATATATAGGTAAGAGTATGCCGCAAATAGTTTTTTTACCCCATGAAGAGTTATGTCCTGATGGGGCGGTAGTTGAAGCACAGCAAGGTGAAACCGTTCTGGATGTTGCATTACGTAACGGTATTCATATTGAACATGCATGTGAGAAGTCTTGTGCTTGCACAACTTGTCACGTGATCATTCGTGAAGGCTTTGATCAACTTGAAGAAAGCGATGAGCTGGAAGATGATATGTTAGATAAAGCCTGGGGACTAGAACCAGAGAGCCGCCTCTCTTGTCAGTCTCGCGTGCCTGATTGCGATCTGGTGGTGGATATACCTAAGTACACCATTAACATGGTCAGCGAAGGTTAGTTACCGTTACTAGCGACTCGTCAGCTAGTTCATGTAAAGCCAGTATTTTGACTGGCTTTTTTATGTCCTCTCTGATGCTATTTATTCTTCACGTGACCGGCTTTAATTAACCTTTGGCTAAATATATGGTGATGTCGATATGACAGGTATCAATAATGCCTTCAGCTGAGGATTTAACATACTTACTCAAAGCTCAAAGCTCAAAGCTCAAAGGCCAAAGGGCAGATTTTTAATGGGCTTGGTATAAGATAGCGACTATGCTTCTAACATTATGGTTTTATAGGAGCATATTTATGCAGTGGATAGACTCTCTCGACATCGCCTTATCACTATTAGAAGCACATCCAGATGTCGACCCACAGCAGATTAGATTTACCGATTTACGCCAATGGGTACTAGCACTTGATGATTTCGACGATGACCCAGCTCATTGTAATGAGCGTATTTTAGAAGCAATACAGCGCTGCTGGATTAACGAATACGATTAAGCTGGTTTGTATCAGCTGCTATTTAGGGCGTCTTGCTACTGGAGGTTGGGCTACCTTTTTCAATGAGATTGTGATGGGGTCATCTTGTATTCATTAAGGTTCAATGTAGCCGTAGTTAGCTTATTGCTTGAATAATCTTGTTATTTAAAGGTAGGTTTTTGTCGATTAATTTCGTATAATCCGCGCGAATTTTTTAAAACCTGTTTATTAAAGGAAGCTAGACATGGCTATCGAACGTACTTTTTCTATCATTAAGCCTGATGCAGTTGCTAAAAACCACATCGGCGCTATCTATAACCGTTTTGAAACAGCTGGCCTTAAAATCATCGCTTCTAAAATGGTTCACCTAAGCAAAGAACAAGCTGAAGGCTTTTACGCTGAGCACAGCGAGCGTCCTTTCTTTGGTGCGCTAGTTGAATTCATGACTTCTGGTTCAATCGTAGTACAAGTACTAGAAGGCGAAAACGCAGTGCTAGCTCACCGTGAAATCTTAGGTGCGACCAACCCAGCAGAAGCTGCGCCTGGTACTATCCGCGCTGATTTCGCTGAAAGCATTGATGAGAATGCGGCTCACGGTTCAGATTCAGTAGCATCTGCTGAGCGTGAAATTGCATACTTCTTCAGCACTGAAGAACTTTGCCCACGTACTCGTTAATTTGAGCGTGTTGCATAATGCAAAAAAAGGAGCCTAAGTGGCTCCTTTTTTGTCTGTGGTTTTTAAGGCAAAATAAGCTCGATGTGATTGGTTGTGATGACAATCTATCTAAGAGAGAGTTTAACGGCAGCAATGCAGTTCCCCCATGTTTAACAAGTAGATGAGATATCGATGAAAATCCTAGCCGATGAAAACATGCCTTATGTTGAAGCCTTGTTTGCCGATGTAGGTGAGGTGGTGCGCGTAGATGGACGTAAACTCACGCCTGCGCAGGTGCGTGATGCCGATGTGCTGCTGGTGCGCTCCGTGACCCAAGTTAATCGCCAATTGTTAGCCTTAAATACACAATTACAATTTGTTGGCAGTGCCACCATCGGCATGGATCATCTGGATCAAGCCTATTTAACTGAGCGTGATATCTGTTATACCAATGCCCCAGGGTGTAATGCCACTGCGGTGGGTGAGTATGCTTTTATTGCCATGCTCGAACTGGCAAGGCGTTTTGAACAGCCATTAAAAAATAAGACGGTTGGCATTATTGGCGCAGGTAATACTGGCTCGGCGCTGCAAAAGTGCTTGCTGGCGTATGGTGTCAAGGTACTACTGCATGATCCACAGCTAGCCGCATCTGATGATCCACGCACCTTTGTTGCCCTAGATGAGCTTATTACCCGTTGTGATGTGATCTCTTTACATGTGCCATTAACCAAAAGCGGCGCGTATCCCACTTGGTATCTGTTCGATGAGGCGCGATTAGCCAGTCTCCGCCCAGATTGCTGGTTACTAAATTGCTGCCGCGGTGAGGTGATTGATAATCGTGCATTGTTCGCGATTAAACAGCAGCGTGATGACCTCAAAGTGGTGCTAGATGTATGGGAGGGTGAGCCCCATCCAATGGCAGAACTGGTGCCTTATGTTGACATTGCCACCCCGCATATTGCAGGTTACAGCCTCGAAGGTAAGGCCCGCGGCACTTTTATGCTTTATGAAGCGTTAATGGCACATTTAGGGTTAACTGCCCATAAGTCGATGGATGAGCTGCTGCCCCCCTTGTGGAGTCAGCAATTAACCCCAGCGTCAGTACCCGATGAAAACGCATTATTGAGCCTAGTTAGGCTGGTTTATGACCTACGTGATGACGATCTGGTTTTTCGCAACCGCTTCCTTAATCATAATGGCTTTGACCTGATGAGAAAAAATCATAAACATAGACGCGAATTTAGTGCGTTAAGGCTAGCCAATCATGCTGGTTCTGATGTAGATTGGGTGCTCAAATTAGGTTTTTCAGGAGTCGGTCTGTAATTATGTCGCAGGAATATAACGTAGTCGTATTAGGTGCATCGGGTGCCGTGGGTCAAACAATGATTGAGATCCTCGAAGAGCGCAATTTTCCCGTCGCGAATTTGTACCCATTAGCCAGCAGCCGCAGCGCTGGTGATACGGTAACATTCCACGGTAAACAGGTCGAAATTTTAGATGTTGATACCTTCGACTGGTCGCAAGCGCAAATAGGCTTTTTCTCTGCTGGTGGTGATGTCTCTGCTAAATGGGCACCCATTGCTGCCGAGCAAGGGTGTGTTGTAATTGATAACACCTCACATTTTCGCTATGACATCGATGTCCCGTTAGTGGTCCCCGAAGTGAATCCACAGGCGATTGCCGATTTCCGTAATCGCAATATTATTGCTAACCCTAACTGTTCTACCATTCAGATGTTAGTGGCACTTAAGCCCATTTACGATGCCTTTGGTATTTCACGTATTAACGTTGCGACTTATCAGTCAGTGTCGGGTTCTGGTAAGCAAGCCATTGAAGAGTTAGCTAACCAATGTGCTAAGTTACTGCAAGGCTTGCCTGTTGAACCACAGGCGTATTCTAAACAGATCGCCTTTAACGTATTGCCGCAAATTGATGTGTTTATGGAAAATGGCTACACCAAAGAAGAGATGAAAATGGTGTGGGAGACACAAAAAATATTTGGTGATACCCAAATTGAAGTAAACCCCACCGCAGTGCGGGTACCGGTATTTTATGGTCACTCAGAAGCTGTGCATTTGGAAACGGTGCAAGCGGTTGATGCTGAAGAGGTTAAAGCTGTATTACGCGATGCTCCAGGTGTTGAGTTGTTTGAGTCTGATGATGACTACCCAACGGCAGTAACCGACTCGGCTGGTAGCGATCCTGTGTATGTTGGCCGAGTACGCAAAGATATTTCGCATCCTAACGGCATTAATTTGTGGATCGTCTCTGACAATATCAGAAAAGGCGCGGCACTCAATAGTGTGCAGATCGCCGAGGTGTTGATCAGGGATTATTATTAATTTATGGACCTTTTATAAGGTTTACTTTAAAAAGCCTGCATATTGCAGGCTTTTTTGCTGTTGTTACTTGTTTTTAAATCGTGAAGAGTAGCAGGGCATGAAATTCTGGTTTATAGTAATCTCAATAAATACAATTGCCTAAAGCATGCTGCTAATTTGCAGTACTATAAAGCTTGAAAGGGAAGAATGGATGAACCTTCGCACATCGCACCTCGCTGGCATCATTGCCAGTGCTCTTGTTATTCTCACTGCTACATCGGGTCTGTTATCGGCGGCTGAACCCCTCAAAATTACCGGCCCCGATGGCGAGCAACGTCAGGTTATCCGTCAGTATGGTCCAACGACTTCAGCTGATACCTTTTGGAGCATCGCACAAAAAACGCGCCCCGATGACAGTGTCACCGTATATCAAGTGATGGCGGCAATTTACGAGGCAAACCCCCATGCGTTTGCCACCAATAATTACAATAGCCTTGAAAAAGGCATGATCCTGTTGATCCCATCCAAAGCCGTGATGGCGGCCATTCCTCAGAGCTTAGCAAAGCAACTGGCGCAGACTAACGATGCTGGTTGGCAACAGAGTAAGTCACAAGCATCTAAACCACAGCCAACGCCACCTCGGCCTGAAGCTACGCAGCCGCCAACGCCAACAGTTGCTGCGCCTAAGCCAGTGAGTCAACCTGATAGCAAACCTACAAGCGTGGCTGAAACGGTTAAGCCAGCGGCTCAAGCAGACCAAATCACAAAGGGCAGTGCTGAAGCAGCGCAACTGGCTCCGCTGAATGCTAAGCTAGAAGCTCAACAAGCTAAAAATTTATCATTAACCGATGAACTGGCTCGCGCAGAAGATAAACTTAATCTTGCCGCCAATGATAATCAACTGCTGCAAGACCGAATCGCTCAACTTGAAACCAGAGTCGCCGAATTAGAAGAAGCGTTGCTTATTCAAAAAGAGCAAAAGGCGGAGCTGAGTAATCAAGTCACACAACTTAACCAAGAATTAACCGCTGCTGAGCCGTCAGAACCCGTTGCTGAAACGGGCGATAGTTGGCGTACCATCATGAGTAACCCGCTATATATCGGGCTTGCTGCTGCCATTCCCGCATTATTGCTACTGCTTATTGCTGCACTGGTATTAAAGCGTCGAAACGCTAGCGATGAAAACACTCCAGCAAGCGAGGAGGCATCAACTCAGAGTGCAGCAGAGATGGCTGCAACCCAACGTTTTACACCTAACGCTGAAGCTGACGATGAGTCCGGTGCTGTGCATCTTGACGATGAAGTCGATACGCTCGAATCTTTGATGAGTGTGGAGAACGATGGATTACAACCAGAGAGCGATTTAAGTGACGATTCTGAAAATCTCGATATGGCCCAAGAGATGTTTATCGATAGCGATAGCTCGCCAAGCGAACCCCAAGAGGATGAGGGGCAATCACTGGATGATCTTTGGGCTGAAGCTATGGGTGAACAGGAAGAAGAAACTTATAACGGCGTCATAGAGCAAGACGATCTAGATTCCTTGCTAGCCGACATGGACAGCACTGAACCTGTTGCCAGTGAAACAGAGTCTTCAACTGATAGCGAGTCTTCAACCGACACCGAAGCAGATCTCGATGCATTACTGGCTGAATTCGATGCATCAGAAATAAGCGAAGCGCAAGATGATAATGAAGACCTATCGCAACAGATTGCTCAAGAATTGGAGCAAGACGCCGAAGATGATAGTTTCGAAGAAGCCGACTTAGACAGTTTATTAGCGGAATTTGATGCGCCTGTTGATACTAAAGCTAACGAAGAAGCCTTAATCGAAGAGGTAGATTTCAACTCAGTTGAGCAAGATGATGCCGTCATTCAAGAGACTAGGGTCGCGGGCAATGATGAAGCCAAAACCGCAGAAATAGCGGCACAAGCGCTAGCCGCGGCAACCTTAGCTAATGACAGTTTAATTGAAGAAGTGGCATTTGAGACTGATGAGCAAGTTGATACTGACAAGCAAGAGGCCGCTGACAGTGATGAAGCCAACGCGGCAGCGTTGGTTGCTGAAGAGTTAGCTAATGATAGCTTAATCGAAGACGTCGCTTTTGAGGCTGATGAACAAGATATTGCCGAGCAAATCGCTGCGGAGTTAGCTGAAGACGATCTTACCGCTACCCAGGAAGATGATCTTGATACCTTACTCGCTGGTTTTGGCAGCGCTGGCAATAGCGACGATGTAGAGGCAGACGCAGACGCTAATGATGCACCACTTAAGCGTGGTAGTACCGCAGCACCGTTAGAGTTTGAATCATTTCCAATTGAGCAAACACCGACTCATGGCGCTGACGAAGATGCAGATATTGCGCTCGATCTCCCAAGTGATGATGTGTCGCTCGATGATCTGCTTGCCGATCTCGAGTCGGTTGATCACAAAGATAGTCAAGTCAAAAATGATTCGGGATTCTTTGACGATTTAAAAGGCAATAAGCGTTCTGCCGATAACATTCTCGAATGGGATAATGCTAGCGGGCAGCAAGAGATTGATGTCCAAGCGGATAATGAGGCATTTGATGGAGCAGATGATGAATTGTCATTAACCCTGGAAGATGATGATAATCTCACCGTTGACGAAGCATTAGCGGCGTTAGATGCACAAGAGCGCCAACGTAAGCCAGCACAAGCGGTTGCTGAGCATGATCTGACGGCATTCCAACAAGATAATGGCTTTATCGATATCGATAGACTGTTAAATGAAGCGGATGAAGAACATAGCGAGATAGATCAATACAAAGAGTTAAATGTTGATATGGGTGAACTCGATGATTTGATGGGCAGTACCACCATGGTCGATGTCGATGATGAGGAAAACTCGGTTAATGCCAAACTTGACTTAGCCCGTGCCTATATCGAGATAGATGATATGGACAGCGCGAAGGCATTACTCAAAGAGGTTCAACTTGATGGTAATGAGCGCCAACAAAGCGAAGCAAAACATCTGCTAAGCGATCTTTAAAGCGTTAATTATCTCATCAACGCGCGTGTTGCTGTCATGACAACACGCTAATAAAAAAACGGCGCTAGCGCCGTTTTTTTATGCCAGTAAATAAGCACTACTGGTGAGATACATGAACGAGTAGGAGGTTTTTAGCCTAGGACACCGTACCTGACTCGTTCGGCTTGAGTTATTTGTCCAGTTCGTTAGCACGGTATGCTAGAATCGCGCGCCTAGCACAATTTTAATTGATATAAGGATTGGTATTTCATGCGCGTAGCATTAGGTATCGAATATGATGGCAGTCGTTATTTTGGCTGGCAGCGTCAAGCCGAAGTTGATTCGGTTCAGGCTCAACTTGAACGAGCGCTCTCTATCGTTGCCAACGAGCCAATAGCGATTCAATGTGCCGGCCGCACCGATGCCGGGGTGCATGCCACTGGGCAAGTGGTACATTTTGACACCAAAGCTAGCCGCAAGCTGAGTGCTTGGACTCTGGGTGTTAACGTTAATCTTCCCGATGATATTGCCGTGCGCTGGGCTCAAGAGGTTGATGATGAATTTCATGCCCGTTTTAGCGCAACCGCGCGCCGTTATCGTTATATGATTTATAATCATCAGCTTCGTCCTGGGATCTTGCGTGCTGGCGTGAGTCATTACCCGGGCGATATCGATGAACATAAGATGCATCAAGCGGCGCAGTTCTTGTTAGGCGAGCAAGATTTTACCAGTTTCAGGGCGATACAATGCCAGTCTAATACCCCATTTCGCTGCGTGCATGAAGTCAATGTGACTCGCCAAGGTATGTATATTTGTGTCGATATTAAAGCCAATGCATTTTTACATCATATGGTGCGTAATATTGTCGGATCATTGCTTGAGGTGGGATACGGGCGTCAACCCATAGGTTGGATTCAAGGCTTGTTAGCGCTAAAAGATCGTACTCAAGCGGCGGCAACCGCTAAGCCTAATGGTTTGTATTTAGTCGATGTGACTTATCCAGAATCATATCAGCTGCCTAAATTAGCACTTGGACCACTGTTTATGCTCGATTAATTATCTTTATAGCGCCGTGGTTATCGTGATGGTGGTTGCATCATAGTGATTTGCGACGCATAAGTTATTACGACGCTTTATCTTTTAATTATTAGTAAGAGTCTTGTATGTCATCTATCGCGTTACCTAATCAGCAATCGAGCCTTGAGTCTTGGCTAGCACACTTATTGTCTATTCATCCGACAGAAATCGACATGGGATTAGGGCGCGTGTCGCAAGTGGCTAAGGCCATGGGCTTAACGCAGTTAGGCGATACCAAAGTCGTGACCGTTGCCGGTACTAATGGCAAAGGCACCACGTGCGTGATGATTGAGCAGATGATGGCGGCGGCAGGATGGAAAGTGGGCGTGTATAGTTCGCCCCACATGCTGAAATATAACGAGCGAGTGCGCATTGATGGCGTCGACGTTAGCGATCGTGATTTGATTGATGCCTTTTGCGCTATCGATAGTGCTAGAGGCGATATTTCGCTGACCTTTTTTGAATATGCCACGCTAGCAGGTTTATATCTTTTTAAACAATCGGCGCTGGATCTGGTGCTGCTTGAAGTTGGACTCGGCGGACGCTTAGATGCAACCAACATTATTGATGCCGATATTAGCGTTATCACCTCAATCGATATCGATCATCAAGAGTATCTCGGTGATACCCGTGAGCTGGTCGGGCGTGAAAAAGCCGGCATCTGCCGAGCGGGGCGGCCATTGGTGGTGGGCGATGCTGATTTACCCACATCAGTGATTGAGGTCGCAAGCCTAGTGGGCGCCCAGCTTATTCGCGTCGGTGAGGATTTTAATTATCATCAAGACGATAAGGGCTGGCATTTCAGCGGCGTGCAATGGCAACTTGATAACTTACCGCCAGTGCAACTGCCATTACCCAATGCTGCTACCGCGCTGGCCGTGGTCGAGCAGTTATTGCCAACGATAGATAAATCGCATCTATGTACCGGACTGCAACAAGCGCGTTTAACCGGGCGCTTAGAGTTATTTCGTGACGCTCCCATCACATTGCTCGATGTGGCGCACAATCCCCATGCGGCGAGGTATTTAGCGCAAAGACTTGAGGTTTATCGCGATAAGCGCATTGTTGCCCTGTGCGGCATGCTTAAAGATAAAGATTGCCAAGCGGTTATTGCAAGCCTTAGTGAAGTGATTGATGTGTGGTATTTTACTGATTTAGATTGCCCGCGTAGTGCTAAGGCGAGTCAGTTAATGGCTTGTTTATCGCCAGACAGTGAAGGGTATCCATTTGAATCAATTGAGCAAGCATACAAAGCACTCAACGCTAATATCTGCGATGATGATGTGGTAATTGTGTTTGGCTCCTTTTACACTGTGGCAGAGTTTAAACATTTACACCTTGGGTAAAGCAACGTGGACGAAGAAATAGAAGTTAAACAAAAAATCTTATCTAGTCAGTTTCAAAATCGTCTGGTTGGGGTGATTGTGCTGGTGGCGCTGGGCGTCATTTTTCTGCCTGATATTCTAGACGGAAAAAAACAGCAGCAAGAAGAGCAATTTAGTGAGATTCCACTGCGACCAGCCGTTGAAGCTATCCTCGACACATCATCGGACTTTGAGGCTATTGACTTAACCGATGAGGCAGCCCAATTTAGCGCGGCAGACCCCGAGGTCCCCCCGATTGATACGGCCCAATCTAGCGTTACGCCTACGGAACCTCTGGCCAAACCACTTAAGCCAGTAAATGTTGAGCAAAGCGTGCCAAGTGGCGCATATACCTTGCAATTAGGTAGCTTTAAAAACGCGGCGAATGTGAATGCGCTGGTTAAACGTTTAAGAGCCAAAGGGTTTAGAGCCTATACCTTGCCGCAAAAGCCGGTCGATGGTGAACTGACGAAAGTGTTTGTCGGCCCCGATATCTCTAAAGCTAAGCTGCAACGATTGCAAAAAGAGTTGGATAAACTGACGGAACTTAAATCTGCTGTGGTAAGCTATAACCCTGTAGAGTAAGGCGGCTAGGGCATTGTTTAACCCTTATTTGTCAGCACCTTATTGTCAATCAAAGCCTTTTGCAACCGCGGTTAATCATGCTTAAAAAGCGCCGTCACCTTAATGTGACGGCGTTTTGCGTATGTCACGGGTTTAGGTCTGCGACTACACTACCTTGTCACTTTTTTGTGAATTCAGTGTCTTTTATTCAGGATAAACTTAATTGCTTTTAAATGAGACTAGGGGGTGAGAATGTCTTCAGTCTCTGGTAAGATCGCGCCGTCTTAATGCTAATGCTGGATCACCTAATTCAATGGTTTGGATCGATTACGCCATTATTGCTGTTATCGGATTATCGACTGTTATCAGTCTCATCCGTGGTTTTGTTAAAGAAGCTATGTCACTCGTGGTATGGTTTGCAGCATTTTTCGTCGCGAGTCAGTTTTATGCCGACCTCGCCGTTTACCTCACACAAATACAAGATGAGATCGTCCGCAACGGTATTGCAATCGCTATCTTGTTCATTTCGACTTTAATTCTTGGCGCGCTTGTTAATTATATCATTGGCCAATTGGTGGCTAAAACGGGCTTATCCGGTACCGATAGGGTATTAGGCCTCTGTTTTGGTGCATTAAGAGGTGCCTTAATTGTTAGCGCGATGCTGTTTTTTATGGATGCTTTTACCGGAGCACCCAATACAGATTGGTGGCGCAGTTCACAACTGGTCCCCGAATTTGGCGTGGTTATCCAATGGTTTTTTGACTATGTGGAAAACACCTCAAGCTTTGTACCCAAAATATAATAATGCATAAAGCATATGTGACCTGACACAGTGACTTAATGTGATCAGGGCTCGACAATAATAACGATTAGAACATCTTACAATGAGGAAAACGACCCATGTGTGGTATCGTCGGAATAGTTGGCCGAACACCGGTTAATCAGACAATCTATGATGCGTTAACTGTATTACAACACCGTGGCCAAGATGCGGCCGGCATTGTGACCGTTGATGGACATGCATTTAGATTGCGTAAAGCAAACGGTCTGGTAAAAGACGTTTTTGAGCCCAAGCATATGCAACGTCTGCAAGGCAATGCAGGGATAGGGCATGTACGTTACCCTACCGCAGGTAGCTCGAGTGCCTCAGAAGCACAGCCGTTTTATGTTAACTCTCCATTTGGTATCTCTCTAGCTCATAATGGTAATTTAACCAATACTTTAGAGTTACAAGAGCGCTTGCTTAAGCAACGACGTCACGTCAATACCACCTCAGATTCTGAAGTTCTACTCAATCTACTGGCCGATGAGCTGCAAACAACCGAAAGCCAATTTCTCACCGCGGATGAAGTGTTCCAAGCCATCACCAAAGTTCATCAGTTGACGCGTGGGGCTTATGCGGTAGCAGCGATGATTATTGGTCAAGGCTTAGTGGCTTTTAGAGACCCTTTCGGCATCAGGCCATTAGTATTAGGTAAGCATGAAACGGAGCAAGGCACCGAATATATGGTTGCCTCTGAGAGTGTCGCACTCGATGCCGTTGGCTTTGAAACGGTGCGAGATGTTGCCCCTGGTGAAGCCATTTATATCTCGCTCGATGGTCAATTATATACGCGCCAATGCGCGGCATCACCTAGCTATTCTCCCTGTATTTTTGAATATGTTTACTTTGCGCGTCCTGATTCGACTATAGATAAAGTGTCGGTTTATGGCAGCCGTGTGAATATGGGCACCATGCTTGGCGAAAAAATCAAGAAGCAGTGGGAAGACCATGACATTGATGTAGTGATCCCCATTCCAGAAACGTCATGCGATATCGCGCTTGAAATCGCACGTAACTTAGACCTGCCTTATCGCCAGGGATTTGTCAAAAACCGTTATATCGGCCGCACCTTTATTATGCCTGGGCAGCAAGAGCGTAAAAAGTCGGTTCGCCGTAAACTTAACGCCATTAATGCCGAGTTTGAAGGTAAAAATGTGCTGCTGGTTGACGATTCAATTGTACGTGGTACCACTTCTGAGCAGATCATCGAAATGGCTCGTGAAGCGGGCGCCAAAAAAGTTTATTTTGCATCAGCCGCCCCAGAAATTCGTTTTCCAAACGTATATGGCATAGATATGCCAACCACCAGTGAGCTGATTGCCCATGGCCGCGATGTGGAAGAGATCACTAAGTTGATTGGTGCCGATGGCATGATATTCCAAGACCTTGAGGATTTAATTGAGGCCGTGCGTCAGCAAAACCCTGATATCACACGTTTCGAAACCTCGGTCTTTGATGGACATTATATTACCAATGATGTCGACCAAGCCTATTTAGACCATCTGACTCAACTGCGCAATGATGACACAAAAGCGAATAGAATCAAAGATATAGGGACAAACCTCGAGCTGCATAATGTTTGTCACCCTTAATATGAGCAAGTCATATAATGCTCTTTAGCTGTGCCATTTAAAACCGACTTCCTTGTGAGTCGGTTTTTTTTCTCATTGGATGAGTAAATTACCGATCTTTATGATCATTTACTACAATAGTGCTATTTTTAATCGGTAGCCTATGCCCTTATTTAATGATGTACATGCTTTTGCCTAGGAGCACTAAATGAAGCAATTATCCATAAGCACCAAATTATTGTGGATCACCTCAGCACTGTTTTTAATCATTGTGGCGATTCTATCATTGAGCCTCTGGTGGTCATTGAGTGATAAAAACGCCGTATTAGCCGACCAGGTTCAGGAGTCGATTCAAAAAGAAACGCGATTTAAACTGACAGCAAGAGCTGGAGAATATGGAGAGCGGGTGGCCGCTTTTATCAATGAGGCTTACCGTGTACCTTATTCACTCTCTGGCATGTTAGAGCAAACATCCTTGCTCACTCCACTAAGCCGCGACAGTGTTGAAGTGACAATTAGGGGCTCTTTGGAAAAAAATCGTCAACTGTCCTCTTTGTATGCTCAATTTGAACCCAATGGCTACGATACTAAAGACAGCGAATACTTTGCAGGCGCTAGCCATAGTGTGCCCAACGCAGGCAGCATGGAAATCTATTATACCCGCACCAATAGCGGCAGTATCGAACATTCAGCCGTCACCGACGCCGATGAAAAATATATCGACACGTTAAACGAATTTGGCCTCAGAGAAGCCGAATGGTACCTATGTGCAAGAGATACTAAAAAACCCTGCCTAATGGAGCCTTACCTCTATGAGATAACTCCTGGTCAGAACGAGTTAATGACATCGCTAATCGTACCTGTGGTGATCAATAATCAGTTTAAAGGGGTCGTGGGAGCAGATGTTAACTTACCCATTTTCCAAACGATGATCGATGAGTTGTCGCAAAAGCTGTACAACGGCAATGCTAAGGTGACACTGCTCAGCGCCAAGGGGTTAGTGGTAGCTGCTAGTCATTACAATAAAAAAGCGCGTCCATTAGCAGAATCTATCGATAGCGCACTAGCCAAACAGTATCAATCTTTGCATCGTAACGGTGGCTATTTAGATGTGGGGGATAATATTGTGGTCGCCTATCCCGTTAACATTCCGCTCGCTGACGCACAATGGTCATTATTAATTGAAGTGGCCAAACAAGATGCCTTTAAAGAAGCCATCGCAATGGATACAGCGATGACAGAAATGGCCTCGTCACTTGGCAGCTTATTGTTGATCATTGGTAGTATTGTGTCAGTGATTGCCGTGGTGACCATTAGCCTTGTTATTCGCAATATTATTGCTCCATTAAAAGTTATCCAAAGCCGGGTCGAAAACCTAGCCAGTGCCGAAGGTGATTTAACTCAAACTATTAATGTAGAGTCCCACGCCGAATTGATAGCCCTTGGTGGCGGTATCAATAGCTTCATTACTAAGTTACGTATACTCATTGGCGAAATGAAAGTATTGGCTGAACGCTCACAAGCAGAGAGTCAAACCACTGCCAATATTGCGCAGCAAACGCGTGAGAGTGTTAATCGTCAATACAGCGAAATAGAAAGTGTCGTCACTGCGGTTAATGAAATGAGCGCAACCGCATTAGAAGTGGCTAAAGCTTCAGAGCAAACGGCGATGGAAACAGAGGCGATGAGTGCCAACGTGAAAGCTGGTGAAGACAGTCTCAGCCAAGCGATGAATTACGTGACGACTATGTCTCATGAGTCGCTATTAGCGAAGGAAGCGGTAAGTAAGGTGGCCGAAAGTAGTACCAATATCAGTAAGATTTTGGAAGTGATCAGTGCCATTGCCGAGCAAACTAATCTGTTGGCATTAAACGCGGCCATTGAGGCGGCGCGAGCAGGCGAGCAGGGCCGAGGTTTTGCTGTGGTGGCTGATGAAGTGCGGGCGTTGGCGTCGAAAACTCAAACTTCGACCGATGAAATTGGTAAATTAATCGACTCGCTTCAGAAAGAAGTCAAAAGTGCCTCACATATTATCGATCAAGGTGTTGAGGGAGCGCAGCGCGCCGTAGAGCAAACCGAGTCCGCTTTATCCTCGCTCAATACTATTGTGGGACAAATTGAAGAGGTATCGAGCCAAGTGACTCATATTGCTACCGCCGCGGAAGAACAAAGCGCGGTGACTGAAGAGGTTAATCGTAACATTACTGGTATTTCTGATTCCGCAGCTGAATTGGCTCGACTTGCCGATGAAGCCCAGCAAAGTAGCGTTAGCCTAGCAGAGTTGGTGGCGCAGCAACATCAACAGTTAGGTAAGCTTAAAACCTAACTACCTTAGAGGTTGTCTAATCTGGTGGCCAAGTGATATTGCAACTTGGCTGCCCATTCTTGAGAGCCTAACCGTTAACTATTGTGTGGCGCACGGCACCATTAACGCCATTTGTAAGTGCAATACACCTCGCAGTACAGCCTTTTCATAACAATGCGCAGCTAGTCGTTGCAATTTGCTTGGCTATTTTTAGTGTACTTAATCGCTATTACATCAAATGTGTAATCCAAACCAGTAACCATATACCAAAAAGTATAGTGACCGAGATGCGATTAATGGGTTGCTTGATAACCATAGCCGCTAAGGTAGCTACGCTCGTCAGTATGACCTGCAGACTAAACATCAGTAACACGCCTAATTCTGACGGTTTTGTCGCTAGCGGAGCGGCCAATAAAAGTAATGCAGCTATCAAGAGGAATTGGTAGATAAGTACTTGGTCTAACCTATGTTGAGTGACAGTCGTGGTATTCATTGTTAGCTCCTCGATGAATGTACGCCATATTACCCGCAAATGAGAACTGTTCTCAATTGAATTTACATACCCTATGTTGTAAGTCATGAACCGTATTTTAGATTTGCAGCATGCGGTAAGCTGAGTTAAAGTTACTGTTAATTTATACAGTTGTTCGCCCTGACTATCTGAGTACTATGATTTTATATATCGCCGAGAAACCCAGCCTTGGCCGAGCCATTGCTGATGTATTACCCAAACCGCTGAAAAAGGGCGACGGTTTCATTACCGCCGCCAATGGGGATTGTGTCTCTTGGTGTATCGGCCATCTGCTTGAGCAAGCGGAGCCCGATACCTATGACAGTGCATATAAATCATGGAAATTTGAACACTTACCTATTATTCCTAGCCAATGGAAAATGAAACCTAAGCCGAAAACGCGCAGCCAATTAACCGTGCTGCGCGGCTTGGTAAAACAAGCATCTCAGTTAGTTAATGCAGGGGATCCAGACCGTGAAGGGCAGTTGCTGGTGGATGAGGTAATTGCGCATCTTGGGGTTAAAGGCGATAAGCTTAACCAGACCATGCGATTATTAGTGAGCGATCTTAATCCGCAAGCGGTTAAACGCGCCTTAGGTCAGCTACGCAGTAATCGCGAGTTTATCCCGCTATCTACTTCTGCCTTAGCGCGCTCACGTGCCGATTGGCTCTATGGTATGAACATGACGCGAGCTTATACCTTACAAGGGCGCAAAGTGGGCTATCAAGGCGTGTTATCGGTTGGCCGAGTGCAAACCCCACTGCTTGGGTTAGTGGTTCGCCGTGATGCCGAGATAGCGCAATTTATCAGTAAACCTTTTTATGAGGTATTGGCTAATTTAACCACAGACAAAGATCAAAGCTTTAAAGCCAAATGGCAACCCAGTGAAGCCTGCTTGCCCTACATGGATGATGAAGGGCGTGTGCTATCTAAAGGCTTAGCCCAAAATGTGATCAGCCGTATAAGCCAACAAACTGCCGTAGTTACAGGGCTTAACAGTAAAGATAAACAACAACATCAGCCGCTACCTTATAGCTTGTCATCGCTTCAAATTGATGCGGCTAAACGCTTTGGTATGAGTGCAAAGACGGTGCTCGATACTTGCCAGTCGCTGTATGAACGCCATAAGCTGATCACTTATCCGCGTTCAGACAGTCGCTATCTACCTAAAGAGCAGTTGACGTTGGCGCCCAGTGTGATTAAAGCCATCATTGGCGGCGCACCTGAGTTAGTCCAAGGCATTGAATCGCCCGATCCAAAGATAAAATCGAAGGCGTGGAATGACAGCAAGGTTGATGCGCACCACGCGATTGTTCCAACAGAAAAACGCGCTAACTTAGGCAGTTTGAATCAGGCTGAGCAACAAATTTATCTGCATGTGGCTAGGCAATATTTAGCCCAGTTTTATCCACCTTATCTGTATCATGAAACTCAGGTTGAAGTGGACATTGTTAAGGGACGCTTCACCACTAAAGCCAAGCAAGACCGAGCCCTTGGCTGGAAACAGCTGTTTCCAGCGACGACAAGCAAATCGGCACCGCAGGATGAGGCCGATACGTTGCAGCAGTTGCCGCCTTTGATTAAGGGGCAAACGTTGCATTCGGGACTGGCGGAGTTAGTTGAGAAAAACACCCAAGCCCCAAAAGCGTTTTCGGATGCAACCTTGCTAGCGGCTATGACCGGCATTAATCGCTATGTGACCGACCCTGAGATCCGTAAAATCTTAAAAGATACCGATGGCTTGGGCACAGAGGCGACTCGCGCAGGCATTATTGAGTTGCTGTTTAAACGTGGGTTTTTACAACGCCAAGGTAAATCGATTGTCGCGACCGAGGTCGGTAAAGGCTTGATAAACAGTTTACCCGACTCAGCCACAACACCCGATATGACGGCCTTATGGGAAAGTCACCTCGATGCCATTTGTCGTAAAGAGGCAAAGTATCAGAGTTTTATGACGCCATTAATTGATTCGCTCGAGCAGTTAATTGCCCAAGCTGGTGCTCAATTGCCCACATCATTGCAAGGGGTTAAAGCCCCGAGTGGCCAGTTTAACAAGCGCCGTGGTAAGGCAAGTTCAGCTAAAGCCAGCACCTTGGCCGGTAAAAAATCAAGTGGGCGCAGCAGTCGTACCAAGGTTAAGTGACGCATTATCCATCTAGGTTGCAGAGGGGTTATGTCAATCTACCAAGTTAAACCTGCTGGTATGACATGGCTATTTATATTTGCCTATGATGAGGGGCTTAAATCCGACGTTATTGTTTGTTCATCTGAATGATTCGCCGTATCGGTATGAGTGTCGGCAATCTATGTCAGCCTAATGTTATTGTTTTATATGGGCACTTTGCTCTGAATATGTTTTATGCATAAATGGCCCATATCATAGCTGTTGACGGTACGCGGTTTGAGTTGAGGCAATAATCATCTCTCGCAACCAGCGATGACTGGGATCGAGGTCAAAATGCTCGTGCCATAACAACACATAGGTGCCAGGTACTAATTCAGTTGGAACGGGAAGGGTGATCAACTTGAAATGGCGTATCATCTCTTTTGCATATTTGGCTGGCGAACACAGAATGAGGTCACTTTGCTCACATAGCTGCATTGCGCAATGAAAATCCGTTAGATTAACGGCAATATCACGCTTCAAATGTTTTATTTGTAATACATCATCGAGTAGCCAATGGGCGATCCCGCCAAACGTGACCTGCAGATGCCGATATTTTAAGAATGTCTCTACATTCCACTCTTCATCCAGTAGTGGATGGCCTTCACGGACAAGGCAGACCGAGTGATCTCGGGTTAGTTCGGCATAATTTAAGGATGCTGGTAAGTTTTTAATGTGTAACTGAGAGCGGTCATCCCATTCACGGCACGCTATACCTAAATCATTATCACAACGTAATAATCGGTCCATGCTTTCACTGTTCCATGTATGGCTATCGACAGTGATATTGGGGGCTTGCTTGAGTAATTGCGGCATAAAATATGGGTAAGTTAATGAATAGGCCGTCTCTACTAGCTCGATGCGAAAACGACGGCGACTATTTGATGGCTCAAAATGGCTTGGTCGAGTTAATTGCTCTACTTGATTTAATATTTGACGAATTTCAGGTCCCAATTGTTTTGCCTTGGGCGTTGGGCGTAAACCATGCGCGGTGCGTTCAAAGAGTTGATCATCGAAGGACTCTCTCAGTTTGTTGAGTTGCTTACTCACGGCCGACTGACTTAAATAGAGGCGCTCTGCTGCTGAAGTGACACTTTGTTCCTCGAGTAATACCTCAAGTACCGTAAGTAAATTAAAATCAAATTGCTTCAATGAACCGCTCCCCATCGTCTTTGGTATTAACCATGGGAATGATATCGATTTATTGTGGCTTTCGATATAGTTAATCAATCTATCAATAAGTTAACTGATGCCGCGTTGAGTGTTTACCTTGAATTTAGCCTTGAAATAGAATTATGACTCAGTGTTTAGAATAGTGCGCCGGTGGATGCTCAGATAAGCGGTTTAGCAGCTGATATTAATTAAATAATTCGAACTTTGTACTCCCTTTAGTTAGTCTTTTCCCGAGTGTGCATGCCTATGTGGCCTTTACCCTTTACCTTTTACCATGCTTACTTATATCACGCTCACTGACCAAGTGAGTAAGCCGCGCAGGTTGTTATATCATGGCCAAGACAGATAAATGAAAACGCCAGCGCAATATCGCTGGCGTTTTATACCTCATTTTGTTGACCAACCAAGTTTGATGGCATTAGGCTCGCATCGATTTCTCACCCCGGCACAAGCCTACGACGCCAGAGCGAGAGACCTCAATCACTTTGGTGACTTCACCGATAGCACTGATAAAGGCGTCAAGCTTTTCTGTGGTGCCTGTCATCTGTATGGTGTAAAGCTCGGCGGTGACATCGACTATCTGACCACGAAAAATATCGGCAGTGCGCTTCACTTCGGCGCGTCCAGCGCCTTTGGCTTTAACTTTCACTAACGCCAGTTCGCGTTCGATATGGCTGGACTCAGTGATATTAGCGACCTTTAAGATGTCGATAAGTTTATGCAGCTGTTTTTCTATCTGTTCTAACACCGCGGCGTCGGCCACCACTGTGATGTTTAAACGCGATAGGGTCACATCATCAGTCGGTGCAACGGTTAAACTCTCAATATTGTAGCCACGCTGGGAGAACAAGCCGACCACACGAGATAATGCGCCGGGTTGGTTTTCAAGTAACACAGAAATAATACGACGCATTAGCTTTTCTCCGTTTTGCTTAACCACATTTCATTCATCGCCCCGCCGCGAATAAGCATAGGGTAAACATGCTCAGTTTCATCGACACTAATATCAACAAAGACCAGTTTATCTTTCATCGCCAGCGCTTTTTCTAGGCCAGCCTCCAACTCTGCGGGATCGCTAATGGTCATGCCCACATGACCATAGGCTTCGGCTATTTTGGCAAAATTGGGTACCGAATCCATATAGGAGTGTGAGTGACGTCCTGAGTAGATCATATCTTGCCATTGCTTAACCATGCCAAGAAAACGATTGTTTAAGTTGATAATTTTAACTGGCGTATCGTATTGCAAAGCGGTGGATAGCTCTTGAATGTTCATCTGTATCGACCCATCGCCTGTCACGCAGATCACTGTCTCATTGGGCATAGCCATTTTAACGCCCATCGCCGCCGGCAAACCAAATCCCATGGTGCCCAAGCCGCCAGAGTTTATCCAACGACGTGGTTTATTAAAGGGGTAATAAAGCGCGGCAAACATCTGGTGTTGACCCACATCTGAGGTTACGTAGGCATCGCCATTGGTTAACTTATGTAGAGTTTCAATCACTTGTTGAGGCTTAATTCGGCCACTGGTTTTGTCATACGCTAAGCTGTCCCGTGAGCGCCATTGATTGATTTGGCTCCACCACTGGTCAATCGCCGTTTTATCGTTATCAAGCTGACTGTCTTCTGCCAGACGCGCTAGCATATTATCCAGTACACTGTCTGCCGAGCCGACGATGGGGATGTCCACATGTACTGTCTTAGAAATTGAGGACGGATCGATGTCGATGTGTAAAATCGTGGCATTTGGGCAATATTTTTCAACGGCGTTAGTGGTGCGATCATCAAATCGCACCCCAATGCCGAAGATTAAATCTGAATGATGCATGGTCATATTCGCTTCGTAGCAGCCATGCATACCGAGCATGCCGACGCTGTTATCGTGGGTGCCAGGAAAGGCTCCCAGCCCCATTAGCGTGCTCACCACTGGGATCCCCAGTTTTTCAGATAGGGTAAGAATTTGCTGATCGCAGCCAGCGGTAACCGCCCCGCCGCCAACATAAAGCACAGGTTTCTTAGCCGTTAGCAGCGCTTGTAAACCGCGACGAATTTGGCCTTTGTGGCCCGAGGTCGTCGGATTGTAGGAGCGCATGTTGATCTCTTGTGGATATTGATAGTCATGCAATATCTGTGGGTTCAAGCAATCTTTGGGGATATCGACGACGACGGGGCCTGGACGGCCTGTCGCGGCAATATAAAAGGCTTTTTTGATGATCTCTGGAATATCTTTAGCATCGGTCACTAAGAAACTGTGTTTTACCACAGGTCGTGAAATACCAATCATGTCGCACTCTTGAAAGGCATCATTACCGATAAGGTTACTGGGCACTTGTCCTGACAACACCACCAATGGAATAGAGTCCATGTAAGCGGTAGCAATACCAGTAATGGCATTAGTTGCACCTGGGCCGGAGGTCACCAGCACCACTCCCACATCGCCCGTTGCGCGTGCGTAGCCATCTGCCATATGCACGGCGGCTTGTTCGTGCCTAACAAGGATATGTTCGATACCAAATTGTTGATGCAAGGCATCATAGATGTCGAGAACAGAGCCACCAGGGTAGCCGAAAATGTGTTTAACGCCATCGTCGATAAGTGAACGGACGATCATGCTGGCGCCGGATAACTTCTCCATTATTGATCCCTCAATAGTTACCGCTACGGTATGCAGTATCTTGCTACAGCGACGGTAATCGCTTGAAATGATAAGTTTGAAGGGTACTTCAAACTCGTTAATCACCCGTACATCAATGTGTTAGCTTGTTAGCTTGAGTGACTGCCGTTATTGAGCAGAATTTCATCATATAAAATAGTGCTGTTAAATCAAGCGTTTTATTTAAATATTTTGGGCAGATGAAAATAAATCAGGTGAATTGTTGCGTTATAGTTGCGTGCAGGGCGGTTATTGCTGCCCCTGACCTTAAATAGGGGCAAGGTTTGGGGTCTATGGTTTTTAGGGCAAGGTTTTTAGCTTATGGTCTGGGATCTATGATTTGGGACCTATGGTTTGAGGCCTATAATGCACCAAGCTCATAGGCAGAATCCCCCCCAGCTTGAGGGGATTAAGTTATTCAGCTTGTTCTGGTTCTTTATCGGAAGCTGGGTTTATGTGATGGGCTAAAAATTGGCACAGTCCCACCAATATCACAGCGGCTAACATCAGTGCAGCAAAGGGCACCGCAGTGCCTGTATAAAACAGCGCCAGCAAGGGACCGGCTAACGCGCCGCATCCAAAGCGTAAGGTGCCGATAACCGCAGTTGCCGTGCCTGTTTCTTGCTGAAACTTCATCAGCACTATGGCATCGGCATTAACCGACATTATGCCTAAGCAGCCCATTAACGGGATCAACATGGCGACGGTGTAGTGATAACTTAAATCGGCTAAGTTAACGCTAAGTAGTGCAGCTCCAGCTACGCTTGCCAGCAGGGTGGCGACTTTGAGCATACGTCGTGAGCCATATTGCATCACAATTTTGCTATTGACCACATTCGCTAACATCAGTGCGCCGACATTAGTGCTAAAGAGAATTGCAAACAGTGACTTATCTAAGCCAAACACCTCCATATAGACAAAGGGCGAGGCGGTTAAATAACAGAAAAAAGCAAACGAGGTGAGCACCCCACTGGCCAAATTGAGTTTAACCCCGGGCTTAGTAAACACCACAGCATAGGCGCCAAAGAAGCTTTTTTGACTGCGCTGCGCGCCGCGCTCATCACTGGGCATCTTGAGTTTGGTGACCACTAAGAGCAACAATAAGAGCGCATAACCGCTCAGCGTAAAAAAGATTAAATGCCAGTCTCCGAGCTCTAAAATAATACTGCCTATCGTGGGGGCGATAAGTGGGGCTAACATCATGATCAAGCTGACATACGACATCCCTTTAGCAGTATTTTTGCCATATACCTCTTTAATATAACCGGGTACTACAACCGTTGCTGCTGCGCCAATAAAGGCTTGTAAAAAGCGTAAGCCTAAAAACAGCTCGACATTCGTCACAAAGGCTAAGCCAAGACTCACCAACATAAAGCCACTGAGTCCGATAATCACCAATGGTTTACGACCTACTTTGTCGGCGATAGGGCCGAAGGTGAGCATGCCAAGAGCATAACCCGCCAGATAGAGGCTTAGTGATTGCTGCACTGTGGTAATGCTTGAATTAAAGCTCAATGCAAGGGTTGCCATCGCCGGCAAATACATGTCGATAGCCAGCGGCGTAATCGCAACAATAGCCGCTAGCATGGGGATCAATAGCGCTAAATTTAAATGAGTCACGCAAGCCTTGTCGTGCGATGGTGGGACAGACGCTGTGTTCACTGATACCTCTTGTGATACGAAATTAATTAACATTGAAGCGGATAACGCTTGGTTAAGCGTTATCGAGGAAGATGATTGATTGTACGAGATCGCGCCCCCATTTGGCTAACGGTTTGTGAGCGATATAACCTTATTAGGAGGGGGACGTCTATGTGAATAATTGTCAGCGAGGGATCGCGGGTGAATGGATGCTTTATTTGGGCTTTTTATTGCGTCTTACTTTTTAAGAGCAAGGGATCACCTGTAAACATAACCGCCTCACCACTGTCGAGCCAGGTGGGGTATTTGCCCATGATAGCGTTAAACATTTCGCTATTAAGCAGCGTTTGCAACCAAGTTTGCACCTTAGGGTAGGGCGCTTGCTGCCACCAAGGTAGGTCGACATGGGCAAATTGACGAATAAACGGAAAAATAGCGATGTCAGCGAGGCTCAACCGTTCGCCAAGTAAATAGGGACCGATTTGCAGTTGCTGTTCGAGTCTGGCAATAAAATGCTCCCCTTGCTCCCGATAATCCTCTGCTTGTTGCTCTGGGTGACGATCGGCGTATTTGTATTTGTCTAAGTAAGGCTTAAAGTCATTATCGTTTTGCTGGATAAGCGATTCATTCAACGCCTGTAGTGTTGGTTGGTCCAAACGGCGTAAATCTAAAGGATCGTTATGCTGTAATGCCCATTTGATAATATCGAGACTTTCATCGATAACAGTGCCATCTTGCAGGATTAACACGGGTACAGTGCCTTTGGGGCTGGCCTCAAGCATGGCCTGAGGCTTATGCTTTAAGATGATTTCACGCAACTCGACTGTATGTTGTGCAAGCCATAATCCGAGTCTGGCGCGCATAGCGTATGGACATCGACGAAATGAATATAAGGTGACGCGGGGCATAACTCTCTCCTTTCTTAAGTGACTATTTTCACTGTTTTGAGCCAGATCGCAAATAAAATCCCAATTGTTTATGGCTGAGGTTGTCATTGCGTGTCGGCCCTGGCGATAGACCAATAGGGGCGGGGCGTTTATAACGGTGGAATACTTTTGGGGTAAGGTGAGGGCGTGCACTTTGTCGTTAACCTGCGGATTTGATCTGGTTGTTTGCAATAACCTTACTCTTTGTGCCTGTTTATTCGAGTGTGATTTAGGTAGAATCACGCTCCAATTTTGCGCCTGAAATCACATTTTTAGGCGGTTTACATGCACTGGGGATTACGCCTCAGCCAGCATATAGAGGAAAGTATGTCTCAAGTCGTTGTTTGTGCGCTATATAAATTTGTATCTCTGCCTCATTTTGCCGAAGTCCAACAGCCGTTATTGGCTCAAATGGAATCAGTGGGCATCAAAGGCACCTTGTTATTAGCCAGCGAAGGCATCAACGGAACTGTTGCCGGTACCCAAGCGGCTATCGATTCACTATTGGCCTGGTTAGAACAGCAGCCAGGGCTCGACCATATTGTCTACAAGTTATCATTTGATGCTGAAATGCCTTTTTATCGCACCAAAGTGAAGCTTAAAAAAGAGATTGTCACTATGGGCGTTGAGGGGATCGATCCGCGCAAAGTGGTCGGTACCTATGTCAAGCCAAAAGATTGGAACCAACTGATTTCAGATCCTGACGTCCTCCTTATCGACACCCGTAATGACTACGAAGTGAGCATTGGTACGTTTAAGCATGCGGTTGACCCAAAGACACAAACCTTTAGAGAGTTTCCTGATTATGTGAAGGAAAATCTTGATCCGGCTAAACATAAAAAAGTCGCCATGTTCTGCACTGGCGGTATTCGCTGTGAAAAGTCGACCGCTTATTTGAAAGAGCAGGGATTTGATGAGGTCTACCACCTTGAAGGCGGCGTGCTGAAATACTTAGAAGAGGTACAGCCTGAAGAAAGCCTATGGCAGGGTGAATGTTTTGTTTTCGATAACCGTGTGTCAGTCAATCATCAACTCGAAAAGGGTGAATACGATCAATGTAATGCCTGTCGTTTACCGATCACCGAGGCTGATAAAGCCAGTGAGCATTATGTCAAAGGGATCAGCTGCCCATATTGTGTCGATAAAGTATCAGACAAGCAGCGTGAGCGTTTTGCTGAGCGAGAGCGTCAAGTTCAGCTGGCTAAAGCGCGCGGTGAAACTCATATCGGCAGTGACGTTAACTCTGTGATAGAGCAGCGCCGTTTACACAAGTTGGCTTTAAAGCAAAGCCAACAAGATGAACGCTAAACCGATTAAGGCTAATCCCTTTGTTGCAGACCTAGTGGTGGCGCAGCAATAAAGCCATTAGTATGTTATTAGAAAAACGGCATAAAACTGTGCTCATTTAGATTTTTTTATAATGAGCATTGGCGTTTTATCTGTAGCGTCTATACTGAACTCACTGCTACAGAATATGTTGCATCGGGCGACACTCTGTATCTTCTGCAGGGTTAATAGAGGTTCTTATGGGTTGGTGTTGATAGACTGTCTCTATTAGCGTTCTTGGTAAGAAACTAAGGCGAGTATTGTATTAAGCAATGCTCGCTTTTTCTTGGTTTTTTTTGCAAAAGCAATATAAACCGACAACATAAACATGAGGCTCGACCTTACGTCAGAGTGTTTATCTGCCCTTAACCATATCATTAAGGCTTATACTTAAAGGTATATGAGATGTGTCAATTTTATACTCAAAATACAAGCTATTAATTATTTTAACCAATTAATAATTAAGGCTTTAAAGTCAGTTTTCCTACCGAAAGTTGCACGCTTCCCGTTGTTTATTTAACTCATTTATTTCAGTCTTTATATTGTAAGTCATTTGTATGTAAGTTCTTTATATGGAAGTCTTTATTCAAGTCTCACCATCATAAGCTTCAAGCCTTAACAGTCTTATCATCACGATAGCCTATTATTGCTGACGACGTATGAGAGCCACGGCTAAATTATCGAATCAAATGGATCGATAACGTGTCCCACTCCAATGACATTTTTTGTTAATTAAAGTGATGAGATCGTGCCTATATATGTTGCTGGTGCGTTTTGGATGCTAGCCATTTTTATAATCTGAGCAATTTTTTGATTTTTATATTTACTTAGCCTGCTAAGTAAATATAATGCTTAGCAGGCTAAGTAATAACCCTCAAGATTGCCCCTTTCCATGACATAACCATATCAACATAGTTTGCATGTGTAGGTGACATGTTGCTTTAAAGGCACAAGTCATCTCAGCGCTGGTTAATGGGCTCTACATAACACTGGTGCTTGGCGACATGCAGCCGAGCAACAACACAATAGGTAGAGGATGAGTTGTCATCTACTAAATAATGGTGAGTACTGTGAATAAGACCGAGAGCGAACATGTAAATCCTGCGCCAATGGCCGAGCATTCAGAATTGTCGTTAGGTGAGCGTCTAGGCCGCTTGCATCGGTTGTGGCGAATGGTCGCTGATGCCGAATTAGCACCTCTGGGGTTAACGCATTCTCGCTGGACGGCGCTGTGGAAGCTGTATCGTATCGGCCAAGATGTGAGCCAAAAGCACCTTGCCGAGGCGCTAGAAATCGAGTTGGCTTCATTGATGCGTACTTTAGGCCAGTTAGAACAGCAGGGGTTGGTAATACGTCACTGCTGTGAGCATGACAAACGTGTCAGACGTGTCGCACTGACCGAGGCGGGACTTGCAGTACTACATCAAATGGAAGCCAAAATTATTCGGGTACGCGCCGAACTGCTAGCGGGAGTTAGTCCAGAAATGCAAGCACAGTTTGAACAAACACTTAATCAGATTAGTCACAATGCGGCGGCCAGATTAGAGGCTACCGTTACTAAAGCACAGGAGTAATATAGAGTATATGACGCCAGATCAACAATTTACGCGGTTAGTCAAATTTGCCATTGTGGGTTTTTTGCTACTTTTTAGTTATTTTTTACTCGCCGATATCAAAATGCCGTTAACGACCCAGGCCATGGCAACCCGCACCATTACTCAGGTGGCGCCGCAGATCAGCGGTAGAGTGGTGCAGGTCTATGTGAACAATAATCAAAAAGTGACTCAAGGCGATCCGCTATTTAGGCTCGATCCTACCGAATATCAACTCGCGCTAGAGCAGGCTGAGTTGGCCCTTGAACAAGCAAAGCAAGATAATGCCGAACTCGATGCGGCTATGGCTGTGGCAGAGGCTGATGTGGCGGCCAGTGAAATTAATTTTGCCTTAAAGCAGCGCGAAGCTAAGCGCATACAATCGCTTTATTCCCAGCAAAGTGTGTCACAACAGATGATAGATCAAGCGCGTACCCAAGTGAAAGCCAGTTTATCTCAGCTGCGCGCCGCTAAGGCACAATTAGCCAAGGTCAGTACGCTTCGTGGCGATGCTGGAGACAGTAATCTTAAATTACGCCAAGCACACAATAACCTTAAAAAAGCACGTTTAGCCCTGAGCTATACCCAAATACGCGCCGATCATGATGGGGTCGTTACCAATGTGCAGCTCGCGTCTGGCAACATGGTCAATAATGGTTCGCCTGTGATGGCCTTGGTGCTTGAGGATGTCGATGTTATAGCCGATTTTCGTGAGAAAAGCCTGCGTCATGTTAGTCGCGGCGCCAACGCGTGGGTGGCGTTTGATGGTCTGCCGGGTCAGGTCTATCAGGCTAAAGTCAGTAGCGTTGATGCCGGTGTGAGTGCGGCGCAGTTTGCTGCAGATGGTCGTTTAGCTACCCCTGAAGAGTCTAATCGCTGGGTACGCGATGCGCAGCGTTTTAGGTTGCACCTGGATATGAATGGAGCACAACCCAATACCTTACCAGCAGGTGCCAAAGCCACAGTGCAACTGCAGCCAGAAAATGGTGTCTATCGCTTGTTGGCCAGTGGGCAAATAAAGCTCATTAGCTTGCTGCACTATATTTATTGAGGTGGTTATGCAGTTAATTCGTCATCATCCGATGACAAGCAACGATCTGCAGCAATGTTTACGTATCGCTACGGGGGCCAGTCTCGGCTTTTTATGTAGCAAGGTGATGGGTTTTAATTATGGGGTGTTTTTTACCGTAACCCCCATGTTACTGCTGGGATTAGTGCCTGTCATGTCGATGCATGTCACCCGCCAAGTGATCGCCTCATCGGTGTTATCTATTATTGAAGTGAGCCTCATCGCGGGTGTATTTGGCGGACACCCGGTAGTGATGTCATTGCTGGCCTTTGTGTTATTTCTGTATCGATTTGCCTGTATGTCACGTGGTAGCCTGTTTTTGTTTGGCGCCAATGGGGTCATTAGTTTGAGTATCATGCTGCATTTTGCCAGCTATCCAGACACGAACTTAATGGATTTGGTATTTTGCAATTTTTGGGGTCATATCGTCTCAATTGCGATAGCGTTATTGATGATGCTGATGTTTCCCGATGTTAGCCCTAGAGCCGCGCCAACTGCGCCCAGTAAAGCGCCGCACCGTATGCGACATGAGGCTCTATTAGGTGCCAGTGTGGCGACCTTATCTTTTTGTCTGTTTCAGGTGTTTGATCTGCGTGATTCGTTATCGGCGCAGGCGACCACACTGTTGCTCCTGTTTCCTATGCATTGGAATGGCGCGCTCGATTACGCACGTCGGCGTGCACTGGGCACCATTTTAGGGGTGAGCAGTGGCTTATTGATCCAGCTTGTGTTGTATAACTGGTCGCACGAATTATTGTTATTATTGCCACTGTTTTGGTTATTTAGCTTGCTGTTCAGTCAAGCACATATTACCGAGGCGATGGGCTCAGGTGTCGGTTTTGCGGGCATGTCGACATTAGGCATTTTGTATGGACAAAACTTAACCCCAAATAACGATTTGGTATTTAGCAGTTTGTATCGAGCCAGCAGCATCATGGTGGCGATTGTATTGACGCTTATTGCCTGTTATTGCGTGCATAGCTTGCTTAATCGATTTGAGACGACTCGCTTTGGTCAGTAAGGTGCAGCTGTAATGATTCTCGTGAATCTATTCACGCTTAAGCGGAGTGGACACTGCTTAAGCGTGGCTGTTAGTTCGCCTTGGAGTCACTCGCTGGAGAAGGCGCATCAACAATATCATCAACAGTATCGTCAATTACATTAGCGATAGTGCTATTACTTACATCGCTATTGTCGCCTGCCGTTGCAGCGCTTGTTGTCATTGACTCTTCGCCAGACAGGGTTTTATCCATTACGCCGTTAAGTAGGTTCATGGGCAGCGGAAATAAAATTGTCGAATTTTTTTCGCCAGCGATCTCAGTTAACGTTTGCAGATAGCGCAGCAAAATCGCATTAGGCTCTTTGGCGAGGGTTTGCGCGGCGGTGACCAGTTTGGCCGAGGCTTCCATCTCACCAGAGGCATGTATCACCTTGGCTCGACGAGTTCGCTCAGCTTCCGCTTGTCTTGCAATGGCACGTACCATGGTTTCATTCAGATCCACATGTTTAATCTCGACATTCGATACTTTAATGCCCCAACCGTCGGTGCGACTATCTAATATCGATTGAATGTCGGTGTTGAGCATCTCTCGATTGGCGAGCATTTCATCCAGTTCGTGTTGCCCTAACACTGAACGCAGGGTCGTTTGTGCTAGCTGCGAGGTGGCTTGTAAGTAGTCTTCTACATTAATGATCGCCTTTTGCGCATCGATCACCCGAAAATAGAGCACAGCATTGACCTTAACGGATACATTATCGCGGCTGATCACATCTTGACTGGGCACATCCATCACCACGGTACGCAGATCCACCCGTACCATTTGTTGGATCAACGGAATGACGATAATCAGTCCTGGCCCCTTTACTTGGTAAAAACGTCCCAGCATAAAGATCACGCCACGCTCATATTCTCGTAAGATTTTGAATGCACTAAACAATAACGCCAGTAGCAAAAATCCTAGCGCGATAAAAAACACCGAGGGGTTATAACTAATTGCGTCCATTGACTATCTCCTTAGAGGACTGGGCTGGAGTCGGGGTGACTGTTAGGGTTAGGTGGTCTCGAGCAACCACCAAAACCCGCTGATCCGTATGGGTCGGTTTATCGCTCACTGCGGCCCAATGTTCGCCATCAAGGCTGACAAATCCTTTTTCAATAAATCCCTCAACGACTATGGCCTGTGCGCCGACAATTGCATCATCACCACTCACGGCTTTATGCTGCCGTTGCCGCCACAGGGTGGTTAATACCCACAGCGAAAATAGCAGCGCAGTAACGGTTACAGCGCCAATGAGCGGCAGCGAAATTGCAAAATGCTCTACATCACTGTCGATAAGGAAAACGGAACCTAGAGCAAATGCGACCGCGCCCCCTAAACCGAAAATACCAAAACTTGGCACCATAGATTCGGCAATTAACAAGCTGATACCTAATAGCATCAAGCCTAATCCGACATAATTGATCGGCAGGAGTTGAAAAGCATACAAAGCAATAAGCAGTGATATGGCGCCAGTCACTCCAGCCACGCCGACACCTGGGCTATAAAACTCGAGCAATAAACCGTAAATACCAATCAACATTAAAATGTAGGCGATATTGGGGTCGGTAATGGTCGCAATAAAGTGATTACGCCAGCTGCGCTGATGCGCTATGAGTTGGGCATTACTTAAGGTTAATGTCAGCTGTTGCTCCCCCATATCCACTTGGGTGCCATCAAGTTGAGCCAGCAGATCGACTGCATCATCTGCAATAAAATTGATCACGTTTTGAGCTAAGGCTTCTGTTGCAGTCAAGGTGGCAGCTTCGGTGACGGCACGTTCGGCAAAGTCGATGTTACGATTGCGCAGAGTCGCTAAGGCGCGAATGCTAGCGACGGCATCATTTAACACCTTACGCTCCATTGCACTGCTATTATCGGTGGCAGTCTGTTTATCACGATTGTTATCTGCGCCATTTTTGTCACCTTGATCGCCGGGGCTGGACTCATTAGGAGCAGGGGCACTCGGCGAGGGCGCATTGGGGGGCGGTGACATAGGCCCACCCATCTTGACCGGCGTTGCAGCACCTAAGGTTGTGGCTGGCGCCATTGCCGCAACATGGCAGGCGTACAAAATATAGGTTCCTGCGCTCATGGCTCTGGCACCGGCGGGTGAGACTAAACACGCGATAGGTATTGTTGACGCCAATATGGCTTGATTGATGGTGCGTAAACTACTGACAAGCCCGCCGGGCGTATCCATAGTGATCATCACTAGGGGGGGGCGCTGCGATAACGGGAGCTGATTCGCCTGAGTGATTTCGCTGACCAAGTATTCGCTGACTGCTGGACCAATAGCCCCTTCAAAACGTAATAATGGCACGCTCTGCTGTATGGAGGCTTGTGGAGATAAATCATTGGGTTGCTCAGAAAAAATGGCGCTGGTATCAACCTGTGCCATCGCAGAGCTAGACGCACAGATACTCAGTAATAGCAGCACAAACAAACTTATGATTCTGGTCATTATCCTGCAGGCCCGTTGGCGGTGAGTCCATTGCCAATTTATCTGCCTGCGGTGGGTTAGCCACTCACCCTTGCTAACCCATCTCGCTGATTGTAATAGTGCAGTCATAACGGCGTCCTAAGTCGAGCCAATGTTAAGTTTAGTCTATTAACCTTCATTGAGTAGCCGCTATGTGGTCACTAAATCACAAGCAGTGAAAAAAGCGGCAGTGACACATTCAGTGGCAGCAGGTGACCAAGTGCTACAGTGAGTTACACGGCGTTATGCATCTCCCAATGACGCCGAAGCTAGGTTATTTACCTGTTGGTGCCGCTATTATTTTACGACGCTGGTTGTCTTTTAGTGCGAGTGTGTTATTTTGCACGGCTTTTTACTCGTTGGAGCCTTAAGCATGTTTGTTGGATTCGATTACGGTAGCGCCAATTGCGCCGTGGGGATAATGGATCAAGACACTGTAACGCTATTACCCTTGTCAACTGATTCAAATTATCTGGTTTCAACTTTGTATGCTCTCGACCGGGATCTTATTTGTGAGGCGGTGCTTAAAGCGCTGCCGGCTGAGCAGCAAAGCGCCTATGCCACAGCACGTTCAGCGCAGCTAAGCCGTGCCCGCCAAGCTCGCCGAGAGTTAGACCTAGATACAGATGAACAGGCGGTTTTTGTTGGCGAACAAGCGGTGCAACATTACCTTGAGATGCCAGAAGAGGGCTTTTATGTCCGTTCACCGAAATCGTTTTTAGGTGCGACAGGATTACGAGCCGATCAAGTGGCCTTGTTCGAAGATATCGTCACTATGATGATGTTACATATCAAACAACTCGCCGATGCCAAGCTGGCGAGCCGCGGCCAAAAAGTGACTCACGCGGTGATTGGCCGTCCGGTTAATTTTCAAGGCATTGGCGGCGAAGAGAGTAATGCTCAAGCCGAAGGTATCTTGCGTTTAGCGGCCAGCCGAGCTGGATTTGAAGCCGTGGCCTTTTTGTTTGAGCCGCTAGCGGCAGGTATGGATTATGAAGCCAGCCTAACCGATGATAAAACGGTGTTGGTTGTCGACGTTGGTGGCGGCACCACAGACTGCTCAGTGGTCAAAATGGGCCCATCGCATATCGACAAAGCCGATCGCAGCGACGATTTCTTAGGTCATAGTGGTCAGCGGATCGGGGGTAACGATCTGGATATCGCCTTATCGATGAAAGCCTTTATGCAGCACATGGGCCTTGGCAGTCATATGGTCAATGGCCTACCTGTGCCAAGTAAGCCGTTTTGGAATGCGGTTGCTGTCAACGACATCAGTGCTCAGCGAGATTTTGCTAGCCTGAGTTCGCGCAATATGATTAAAGAGCTTATTACCGATGCCGAGCGCGCGGACTTGCTACAGCGCTTGTTAAAAGTGCAGCAAGATCAGCTCGGTTATCGTATTGTCAGAAGTGCTGAAACTGCGAAAATTGCCTTGTCAGAGACAAGCGAAACCACTGTGACGCTGGATTATATTTGCCAGCAATTGGATGCCAATGTCGACGAGCAGATGTTTATCGATGCCATTAGTCAGCCTGTGGCGCAAATTCAATCTTTGATGGCTGCTGCGTTAGCCGAATCCGGTGTCATGCCCGATATTATCTACGTGACGGGCGGGACAGCCAAAAGCCCGGCTATCTACAACAGTATCGCGGCCATCTATCCTGCAATCGATATTGTCGTTGGCGATCACTTTGGTAGCGTCACGGCAGGATTAACCCGCTGGTCGCAACGCATCTTTAATTAAAGCCGATTAATTAAAGCCGGTTAATGAATGCCTGATAACCAAGGTTATTTTATTCTGAGACAGGCTGTTAACTCAAGGCGGACGCGTTAAGCCTTTAACGGTAAATAGGATTAATTTAGGTATTTACCGTTAAAAGGCATTATCATCCAGTGACTCATATTCAAGTACGCGTTTAAATGCGTATTCAAGAGGCTCATATTTGAGTGATTCAGATGCTAGTTGCTCAAGTGAAGCCACTAAAGCTCAAGCTACTCACATTTAAGTCACCCAAGCTCAAATTATTCAGGCTCAAGTTACTCAGGTTCAAGTTACAGGGAAGCTACTATGTCATTTTTTACATCATTTTTGTCGCAAGCGCCAACAGCCCAATCCTATTCATCTAAGGGGTTAACCTCCTTGTTACTTGCTAGCGTGATGTTAATGGCCACAGGCTGCGGCGATGATGTAGGCAAGGTGAGCCTTGGCCTGTTTACCACTAAAGATGTGCTTATCGATGCTTTGGACGATCCAAAAGTGCCGGGTGTCACCTGTCATATTAGCCGTATTGAAGCCAATCTTGATTTTGCCGATCCCTCTGATATGGGTATCGCCTGTCGTCAAACTGGGCCAATAACCGCCGCGAATATTGCTACAATCGATAAGAGTAAAAATGGCGAGGTGGTGTTTAAGGCCTCTCTGAGTATTTTATTTAAGGTGCTTAAGGTGCGCCGTATCTATGATGCTGAAAATCAAACTTTAATTTACCTGTCGTACTCAACCAAAGAAACCAATGGCAGCCATAAGCACGCTATCTCGACCGTGCCGTTATACGGCTCACAAGCTTGGCAAGACCCAGCAACTAAGACTGATAACTCCGTGCGTTAAAAAGGATGTGCTAACCCATTTTATAGTTGCAATGAGTGAGCGCTAGTTCGCAGGTGATGTAGGTTGTAAAGGCGCGAGATTTATCGCTTCAGCCTCCAATGTACTGGCCAAGTGTTAGTCTGGTCAGTTTATCATTGGGTATTTTAGTGACACAGATCAGACTTAGGGGCATCGGGTTTAACCATTACAATCTCTGATTAAACCTTTAGCCCTGTGCTTTGCTTAATTCCTCAGCCTGAGTGCGCTAACGCCTCATTTAGCCTTGGGCTTGATTGAATCGCTCAAAAGCGCGGGCTAAATCGTCAATGAGATCGTCCGGGTTTTCCAGTCCTATGTGTAAACGGATTAAGGGTTTACTGCTGTCCCAGTGGGTTGCTGTGCGCAGTTTATCGATTCCAAATACGCCCAAGATCAGGCTTTCATAACCGCCCCAAGAAAAGCCCATCTTAAAGTGTTCCATATTTTCGACCAGTGCGGTAACCGATTTGAGGTTGCCTTGCTTTAACACAAATGAAAATAACCCATTGGATGCGCTGAAATCGCGTTTGAAAAACTCATGACCTGGACAGCTTGCAAATGCAGGGTGACGAATATGATCCACCTCGGGTCTGCTGGCTAACCAATTAGCGACTTTAAGCGCATTTTGTTCATGCTGCGCCATACGTACGCCTAAGGTCCGCAGTCCGCGGCTGGCAAGATAGACATCGTCGGCAGAGGTACACTGGCCCATTAAGTAACTGTTTTCCCGTAGTTGATCCCAATGCAGACTGTTTGCCGTGGCCGTGCCCAGCATCACATCTGAGTGACCTACAATATACTTGGTAGCAGCCTGAATCGAAATATCGACCCCCATATCAAATGGACGCGAGTTGATAGGTGATGCCCAGGTATTATCTAACATGACCACCATATTATGCTGGTGGGCAATACGGCTGAGGGTGGGCACATCCTGCACTTCCATGGTGATAGAGCCGGGGGATTCGAGAAATAACACTTTGGTATTGGGCTGGATAAGCGTGGCGATGTCGGCGCCCATCATGGGATCGTAATAGGTGGTGTCAATGCCGAAGCCTTTGAGCAGCTTGTCGCACAGATCGCGGGTGGGCTCGTAGGCGCTATCGACCATCAAGAGATGATCGCCTGCTTTTAAAAACGATAATAATGCGCCCGAGATGGCAGCAGAGCCCGAAGGGTATAACGCGGTACCAACGCCGCCTTCCAGTTCGGCGATGGCGGCTTGAAACGCAAAGTGGGTAGGGGTGCCGCGACGGCCATAAAACATCTCGCCATTGGCGCGGTTTTTGGTGGCAAAGCGCATCTCTTCCATAGTGTCAAAGATCACGGTTGATGCGCGAAATACGGGTGGGTTAATCACCCCTTTAGTCCACTTTTTGTCTCTGCCTAGGCTAACTATTTGCGTCTCTTTTTTCATTGTAGCGACTCCCACCCTTATTTTATTTTTAGCCATCTTAACATCTAAATGGCCAAATAAAAGGGCGGATGGGCAATGAACACAGATATTTTATACCGCGCTGATCGGGAGTTTGATGCTGATCATCACGCCTTGGTGTTGGCCGTCCTGCTGGATGTTTTTAGCTTCAATGCTGCCCTGATGGAAATCGGTGATCAGCCGCGCTATGTATAACCCTAAGCCTAAGTGGGGTTTATCTTGATTAGGCTGGCGGCGCACCGAGACCATAGATTCAAAAATTTGCTCACTCATATTTTCAGGTAGTGCGGGCCCTTGGTTGTAAACGCTCAGCATGGCGATACGGCCTTTAGCGTGCAGTTTCACCTCAATTGGCGTTGCGGGCAGGCTAAACTGAATGGCGTTAGCGACCAGCTTATCCATCAACTGGGCAATATATTCTGGCACCCCTTGCATGTTAAGCGGCTCGGGGCAAATATCGACCTCGAACGTCTGCTTAGGGTAAGTGATTTGATAACCCTGCATGCAACCCGAAATCACTTTTGCCAGTGGGAAAGTATCCACTTCGGCGTGGGTGAGGGCCTCTTCTAGCCGAGTTGCCTCACTCATGTTATTGAGGATCATATTAAGGCGGCTGACGCCTTCTTGGGCACGATCGACATATTTTTGATGCTCAGGTGGCAACGATTGGGCGTTGAGGTGTTCCAGCGATGAACGCACTACGGCAACTGGGGTGCGCAGTTCATGGGATAATCGTGATGACATGTTTTCAAGGTAATGGGTATATTGACCTAACCTGCTGACAATACTGGCAAAGCTACGTGATAAATCGCCAATTTCATCGCGCACCTTTGAGCCCACAATGGCCCGTTTAATCCGGCCTTGGCTGTCGATGGCTTGTTCGGCTTCATCCCTGAGTTTGCGGATGCGACTGGAGATGCTCGAGGCGAAAAAGAACAGGGCAAGAGTCCCCATACTCATCACCGTAATGATCACGTTAAACAGTTTTTCGAGTGCCTTGTTGCGCAGGGTGCGAATACCATGAGTGGTTTCTTCGGCAATCACCACACCCATGACGGTATCGTCAATCCAAATCGGGCTGGCAGCAGCCAAGACCACCGCTTTACCGTCGGGGGTTAAGCGCCACGTTGAGCCAAACTTGCCCGATAAGGCACGCTTAATATGGCTACCTTCGAGCACAGCTGAATCTTGTAGCGAGTCGACAAAGTCTTTTGCTGGCGTGGTCAGTACGCGATAGTAGAGTGGGTGTAAATATTCTTGTTTAAAATGCTCCCATGCACTTTCATCGCTGCGCTCGGTTGCCGCCTGAGCCCAAACGTTATTGTTACTGTGAATATCACCCGATTTAGCCAAGACTCGCCCATGTTTGTCTACCACCCAAATGCGTGAGCTGTTATGGCTCATGCCTTTGATAATACTTTCAATTTCAGGAGACGGAACCAATACAGTGCCCAATTCATTCACATCGTCTGTGGCCGAGGTGCCGACAATGGCTTCTACCTGTCGGTGGCGTTTATCGTTAACATCGGCGATGGCAAATCCCAATTTACTGCCCACCATGTCCAGTGGGATCCGCAGCTCAATATTATAACCTTGTTTTGTCTTACGCCATTTACCTTGAATTTTCAGCTCTGGAGTGACAGGGGTTTTTCGCTTAGGGTTCTCAGGCAGTTGGAATGCGCTTATCCAGCCATCACGGATGGTGGCGACAATATAACGCTTAAATTTTCCGTCGGGAGCCTGAGTTGCAATGGCTAAGTAGTCATTAGTTTCAATGCTTAAGCTATTGGTGCCGCGGTATACCACATACGGATCTGTGACTTCAAAAAAGGCATACAGGTAGCCCGAATACTTGCCGACCATGTGGTTAAAGTGGATCGCGGGTGGATGATTATCGTCAAGGTTGAACAGTTGATGCTCTTGGCCGTAATGCAGGCTGCGGTGGCGATAATTACCCCAATCGCTGAGTTTGCCATCGAGCTGGATAGGGCTTGCCAGTGGATAGGCGTACAAGTCTCGTCCTTGCTCCACTCGTGACAAAAAACTGGCCTGTTTGTCGAACAGTTTTGGTCGCTCATGCAGCGCGGTCGCTAATGCTTGGGTCGTGCCTTCGAGGGTTTTTTCTTGACCGTGGCGTAGGTATTTTTCCATCTCCCACACATATTGATAGCCCAGCCAGGGTAGGCAGAGCAAAAATAGAGACAGTATGGCGACTTTGGTGCGCAGCCCAATAGGCAAAGGAAACATAACTAGCCTTGGTTATCCCAGCGATAACCCATGCCATAGACGGTATCGATACAGTCAAAGGTGTCGTCTTGGGCGATAAACTTTTTGCGGATCCGTTTGACATGCGATGTGATGGTGCTGTCGTCAACATAGATTTTGGCGTCTTGCATCAAGGCTTGGCGGCTGCGCACATGCCCCGGATGTTTGGCTAAGGCATGCACCATCCAAAACTCAGTGACGGTGAGCTCAATGGGCTGATTCTTCCAGTACACCTGAATGCGGTTAACGTCGATAGACAGATGACCATGCTCAATGAGCTGGGCATGTTGCGTGCTGCTTTCTTGTATTTCTGAGCGGCGAAACAGCGCGGCTAAACGCGCGATAAGATGAGGAAAACTCACATCTTTACTCAGGTAATCATCGGCGCCTAAGCGTAAGCCGCAGACAGTATCAAAATCGCTATCACGAGCAGTTAAAAAAATAATCGGCAGCTGGCTAGACATGGCTCGCAGTGATTGACACAGGGTAAAGCCGCCATCTATTTCATTTTCAAGGCCAATATCAATAATCGCTAAGTCGGGCAGACGGGTGGTGAAAGCTTGCATCGCACTGGGGCGATTGGCATAAGCTTGAACGCTGTAACCTTGCTGCTGCAGCACCTCTTTATAGTTTTCACGGATAGCCGCTTCATCTTCCACTATTGCAATACGCTTCATTGCTCTCTCATCGCAGTATGACTATTTAATGGATGGTGACTATACAGCAAATTTTTATTGATAAAAGTGACTTAAGGGAATTGCCATTTTGTTGCCACAATTGGTCGCTGTAATGCCACTTTTGTTCCCTGCCTGCGCCACTTAACTGCGTTTTAATGAACTCATCGACATCATGTCCCCGGTTTTGCTTCACCATCATTTTTGCCGGGACATTACATTAAGGATAACAAGATGAAAAAGCAGATTATTGCCGTACTGATCGCCAGCGCGCTATTGACCTCTTCTTTTGCTTACAGTGCTCAAGATAACAGTAATTTAGAGAGTGGCAATTTAGGTGGCAGTGCTCCAGCAAGTGTTGAAGCCTCCTCAGACACCGAAGCGCTAATTGGCGTCGGCTCAGGTATCATATTGGGCGCCGTTGTGGGTGAACCTGTCGGGGCGATTATCGGGGCTTTTACTGGCGGTATGATAGGCCAAGCGGTGGCCGATGACAGTGAAATAAAAACCCAGCATGCGTTGCTCACTGAACAAGAGCAACAGATTGCCATGCTCAACCAACAAAACCGTGAATTTGAGCAGGTCAGTGAGCAATACAACCATGCGCAGCGTGAGTTAGCTCAATTAAAGCAGCATCAGCAAGCGGGCCTTGAAGAGCTGGCATTAGGCTTAAATGTACAGTTTAAAACCGGTTCATCGGAGATAGAACCTCATTTTCAAAGCCAGCTTAATGATGTGGCGGATCTGATGTCACTGTCGCCAGAATTAACATTAGATTTAACCGGTTACGCCGATCGCCGTGGTGACTCGAGTTATAACCAAGCCTTGTCTGAGCAGCGGGTGGCTGAAGTTCGCCGTTACCTTGTTAAGCAGGGTGTGGATGAGACGCGCCTTGACGCCAAAGCCTATGGCGCCAGTGCACCGGTTAACGATGAGCAGAGTTTTGAAAATGATTTCTTTGACCGCCGCGTGACCATCCAACTGTTAAATGCTGATACCGCCATTGCGGCCAACTAGGCTCAAGCGCGAGTGACAAGGAACACAGACATGGATATTGGCTATTACCGTTCTACCCACCTTTGCCCCCTGAGGGGGGCTTTTTTATCTCAGGGGGCTGCGCGACTCAATCTTGTAGCGCTTTTATTATGGCTTAATCACCACAAATGGCAGCGCTGGCTAGCCCTGACGATGTGCACCACTTTAACCCTTAGTGGCCTATTGCCCCGCAGTGTGCTGGCGCAGTCTGATGATGAAACCTTATTGGGGAGCAGTCAGCTTATCTATTCATTATCTAGTCCTTCACCCGCGTCATCATCAGAGCCGTTAACTGAGTCAGCTAAGGCTTTATTATCCGGGACTTCACACCCCAATGCCTTCGCGTTCAGTGCATTGCCGATTGATACTCAAGTCGATATGCAGATATCGGGCTGGGTCAACCGAGTGCAGGTGAAGCAATTTTTTCGCAACGACACCGCTCAGTGGCTTAACGGCATGTACCTGTTTCCGTTACCCCACGATGCCGCCATCGACAGTATGACATTGCATATTGGTGAGCGACGCTTGCAAGGTGAGATATTTCCTAAAGCAGAGGCGAAACAGCAGTTTGAGCAGGCAAAAACCAGTGGGAAACAAGCTAGCTTACTCGAGCAGCAGCGGCCGAATATGTTTACCACCGAGGTGGCTAACTTAGCCCCAGGTGAAACCTTAGTAGTAGAGATTGCATATCAGCAATTGGTCAATTACCAAGCGGGGGAGTTTAGCTTACGTTTTCCGCTGGCGATCACGCCTCGCTACGATAATGTTCTCGCTGTGGCCTCATCCCCAGCTAATGGCAATGGTACTTATGCTCAAGCAAAGCTGTTAGCGGCAAAAAAAGCCGGCTCTGCGTCTTTGGTTGGCAAGGTTAGCCTCAATATTCATCTCGATGCGGGTCTACCTTTAGCCAGTATTGATGCGCCCTATCATAGGCTCAAGCAAGCGCCACTTGAACAGGGGGCTATGGCGCTGCAATTAACCCAGACTCTAGCGGCAGATAAAGACTTTGTCTTGCGCTGGCGTCCTGAACTGACACGAGCACCGACCGCCGTTGCTTTTGCTCAGTCGGGTAAAACTCACCGCCGGGCAACGGCTGAAGATAGAGTGCTTGCCGATAAGCAAGGTGGCGAAAATGACTATGCCATTGTTATGGTGATGCCGCCGCAAGCGGAGTACGCCGATAAGATGGCGCGGGAACTCTTGTTGGTGATCGACACGTCGGGCTCGATGCACGGCGATTCAATGGCGCAAGCTAAAAGCGCTTTGCAATATGCGCTCGCGGGGCTGACTCCAGCGGACACGTTTAATGTGATCGCGTTCGAATCGACAGTGCAGACATTATCGACATCTGCATTACCAGCCACGGCGACGAATTTAGGGTTGGCTAATCAGTTTATTCAACATCTCGTGGCCGATGGTGGCACCGAAATGGCCCCAGCGTTACTGCGTGCCTTTGCCCATTCGAGTCCATATGAGTTACAGCCATCAATTGATACTCGTCTTAAGCAAGTGGTGTTTATTACCGATGGCGCAATTGCTAACGAGCAGCAGCTGTTTGAGCTGATTGCCGATCATATTGGCCAGAGTCGTCTGTTTACTGTGGGGATTGGCGCCGCGCCTAATGGTTTTTTCATGCAACGAGCGGCGCAAACCGGACGTGGCACATACACCTATGTCGGCAAACTGGATGAGGTTAGCACGCAAGTTGGCCAGCTGCTGGCCAAGATCGAACATCCCTTGGTGAGCAATATCGATTTACGCTTGAGCGATGGCACTATTCCTGATTATTGGCCCGTTAATATTGGCGATCTCTATTTAGGCGAGCCTGTGATGGTGGCGGTCAAACTCAAATCGAATCAACATCAATACCAGAGTAATGAGCTTATCGTTTCGGGTAACTTTGGTGGCTCGCAGTGGCAACGGCGAGTCGCATTGCAACGCGATGATAAAACCAAAGGGCTTGATCTCATTTGGGCACGCAAACAGATTGCGGCGCTCATGCTGAGTAAAAATAGTAGTAATGTTGAGCGTATAAAGCGTCAAGTGACTCAAATCGCACTGGACCACCATTTGTTGAGCCCCTATACCAGCCTAGTGGCTGTCGATAATCGTATCGTGAGACCCGCAGAGCAAATGAGTCTTGATGGGATAGCCAGCACATTGCTGCCTCAAGCATCCATGGGGCAATGGCCGCAAACAGCCAGTGAGAGTCGGCTCTTTTTAGCCATTGGCAGCATGTTGCTGCTACTACTTGGTGCTTATTGGTTAAGTTATGCCGGTGTAATGCAGCGCGGCCTGTTGATGTGCTTGCAACGTATACGAGGGTAACCATGCCAGTACAGATAAGCGCTCATCGTCATCGCATCATGCTATTGGTTGGTATCGTTGCGATTGTATTATTGTGTAAAGGAGGCTATATGCAGGCGAAGGCACATTTTGCCCAATTTCTAATCGAGCAGGCGTGGAGCGATACCTTAAACGATGGTAAGCAACATAAGCCATGGAGCTGGGCCGACACATATCCAGTGGCTAAGCTGCAGTTTGTTTCAGGGCAGGGGCAATTGCAGGGACAAGCCTTATATGTATTAGCGGGCGCGTCTGGCAGAAACTTGGCGTTTGGTCCTGCCACGTTAATGGGGGCAAACCAACTTAATGGCTGGGGCAATACTGTGATTGCCGGCCATAGAGATACTCATTTTGCCCATTTAAAAGGGGTGCAACCTGGGCAGCGACTGCAGGTGCAAGATAGCTCGTCAACAACGATTGATTATCGGGTGGTGTCGATTCAAATAGTGGCCGAAGCTGATACTCGGCTGCTTGATGGGCAAGATGATTTGCAGCTAACCTTAGTCACCTGTTATCCATTTGACAGCTTGGGTGCGCAAAGTCGCTGGCGTTTTGTGGTGATAGCTGAGCCCGTGGCGGCAAAGCCACAAATACAGCTGGCGTCAGTTGCTGCTTAATTGATGTTTATTGCATTATGAGCGGCACTGCAGATTTATTTTCAGCGCCGCGTGTGGGGCTCATTTAGATTTAGATGGGCATCACGCGGTTACGCCCGAGTCGTTTGGCATCATAAAGAAAACCGTCACTGCGTTCAATTAGCTGGGCCGGACTATCTTGTTTCTGCCATTCGCTGACCCCAAAAGAGGCGGTAATGGTATCGATCAACTGGTCTTTACGACGATCTTTGATACTGACTTTTTCCAGTGAACGGCGCATGGCCTCGGCCAGATGTCGCGCTTTACGCTGGTGGCTTTTGGGGACTAAAATGGCAAATTCTTCACCGCCAAAGCGGTAAATTTTGCTGCCATCGCGGCACGCTTCACTTAGACGTTTAGCGACGGCCTTTAGGACGTTGTCGCCAAGTAGGTGACCATAGGTGTCGTTAAAGCCTTTAAAATGGTCAATATCGACCAAAATAAGGCAGGTGCCTTCAGGGGCTTGAGTGATAATGCCGGCCAAATCTTGATCGAACGCTCGGCGATTGAGCACACCAGTTAACGCATCATAATAGACATCTTTTTCTGAGCGTTTCAGCTGGCCGCGCAGGGCATCTATTTCTTGTTGTGCCTGTTGTAATTTGGCGGTAAAAAATTCGGTACTGGTGCGTATGTCATCAGACTCTTTCACTAAATTACGTACTAGCCCGAGAACTTTTTCTAGGCTGACCCCTTCCTCTTCAATGCGATTGAGTTGCTCGAAGTTTTGGTCTATCCGCTTTTGGAAGCCTTTGGCATCATGATTGGTATCTTTAAGCGATTGCGATAGTTCCAGTGTCATGGCCTCTAAGTTTTGTCGCATATCCAGTACATCGATTTCAACCGGATCAGACAAGTGCTCACGATACAGTAATTGAGCATTGACGGGGGGACAAGTTTGATACTGGGCCACGAGGTTATCCATTTTTTCAACTAATACCGGATGTTGCTCACCCACATAGGCGTACCATAATGCGTAATTTGTCGGGGTGGTGGGGATCTGATGTTTTAACATCAGTGGTACTGCTTTTTTTAGGTTGATGGCTGCTGTACGCAGCAGATCTTTTGACATGGTGAAAGCTTCCTCGCGGTACTGAACATCTCTATTGTTACTGACCATTTATTGAGTTTCAGTTTACGCAATATTCATTGGTCTAGTCGCGATATGAGTCGCATTAATGCCTCGCAACCGCGAGGCTCGTCCCTCGGTTCATTTATGTTAGTTGCTTAATGATGATTATGGATTGGGCTGTTGATTTGGCGCCCAATTAAGCCAGTCAGTTTGTGGTTTGTCATGTAGGGTAAAAGCCTGATTGCTGCTCAGTCGATTGGCTGGACCGGTCACCGCTTGTGTCGCGACCCCGATACCGCCAGTGAGTATGGTCTCAAGTGATCCTGTTTCTATTTGAGCGCCAGAAAATAGACCGACATCGACCTTGATGCCTGACATATCCCAAAATTGACTGCTTTGATTGACTAAATGTTGATAGCGCGTATCGATTTGTGCTCGCATGTTGACCTCAGTTCCGTTGTTTGATAATTGGTAATGGGCTATTTCACCAATCTTAATGCCGCGAAAAATAATGGGGCTGCCTATTTTTATGGAGCCTAAATTGCTGTCGATAAGGGTCACCTGCAGCGAACCATCATCTAGTTGCACTGGGTTGTCGGTCAGGCCAATAAAATGCTGACTTAACTGTTGGCTATTACCAGGAAGGACTGCCACGTATGGGCCGGTAAGTAGGGTTTCAGCCGCCTGAATGCCAGATAACGAAATCTGCGCATCGACTAAAAAATATTGCGCATCTTGGTGGGTAAATGCCTTGGCATAATCCCCATAAAGATAAGCATCGACACTGACCGTACTGAGATCGTCATTGAGTTTAACCTGCTCGATTTCACCCACCTGATGACCTAAATAGCGAATAGCTGCCTTAGCCGCTAACTTAGTTGTGGCGGGAAAACTAAGTGTGATAGGGGTTGCTTTGGCTAAAGCAAGCGCCTTAGAGCCATATAAGTGTTGGCGATTAACAGCATTATCGCTATCGAGTAGGCCTAAACTTACGCTGCCTTTGATAGCCCCATTCAAAGGCGCTACCTCTACATTGACGCCCCGTAGGCTGGCATCGACAGTCAAGGCGCTGTTACGCCAAAACACAGTTTTAGGGGTTAACAGTGAGTCAAATTGCTTATCAATTCCTAGGGTGATGGCAAAATTGTTGCTCTGCGGCTGCCAAGCCACATTATGCACTTGGCCAATTTGCATCTTTTTAAAATAGAGCGGTGATGTCGCACTTAAATCGGCGCCGTCTGGGCTCAACAGGGTGATGCGTCGCTGAGCCGCTAGGCTGATGGTTTCCTTTGCCTGTTTCTGCGAGCTAAATAAGGCTAAGGTAGTGTGCTCTTTTACTGGGGTTAAAGATTTGCCTTGAATTAAACTGATCGCCCCTTGGGTGAGTGTGCCTAAGTCACGGGTTTTGACCGTTACACCCTCGATTGATGCGTCAATAGCTAATGCTGATTCAGGAATGAAATAACTACCAGATGAGATAAGATTTTGATACTCAGGCCATATTTCTATTGAATATTCGACGCCACTGTAATCTTGCTTAAACCGAACGGCGCTGACACTGCCAATAGGTAACTGTTTAAACCGAACCTGTGCTCCAATGTTGATGCCCGGGTTTTCGCTGGCCGTTAATGTCAACGCGAAAGGTTGGTTATGTAATGGCGGGGCGCTATCGAGTAGTGGATACTGTGCTAAAGGCTCACCTGTACCGGGCATAAAATTGATCACGCTACCTGTGAGTAAGCGTGCGGCATGCTTGATACCCTGTGTCGATATGTCGGCGCCTTCGACCCAAAATTGTGCAGTGCCACTCAAGAGGTGGGCATAATCGGTATCGAATGTTGCATCAAATAGGACGCCAGCGTCACTTAAATGTGTGTGGGTTACGCGGCCAATCTCTATGCCACGAAATACAATGCTTGCACCCGTTTGAATGGCATCGGCGTCACTGGCCAGCAGTGAGAACCCCACGCCACCAATGGCGGCATCTTTATTATCAAAAATTGTATAGTGTTGATTTGGCTCGGCTTGGAGACCATTAGGATCAGAGGAAAAGCTGACGCCACCGGCTAAAATGGCTGACAGACTCTCTGTTTTCACCTTGATACCCGACAGTGATGCATCGACGGCTAAACCTGAGACGTTCCAGAATTGCGAGTTTTGTTTCACTAAATGTGTGTACTGCTTCTGTATATAAGCATTAAGTAAGATACTGCTGTCATTGACTAAGCGATAACTGAAAATTTTACCGACAGGTATTTGGCGATAAAAGATTTGCGAGCCTATATCGAGCGAGCCTAAGGTTGGGCTACTCAATTGCACCATTAAACCGTCGGATCCTGGTGCGACTGGCGGGGCCTGATCTTCGGCGATAAACTCACTGCGATCATTGCCATCACCAGGTTGAATGGCGATATAGTTACCGGAAAAAAGCGCATCGAGCCCCTCAACACCTGTGATTGAGGCTTTAGGAGTGACCAGCCAAAATTTGGTGTTGTCTTTTAAAAATGGGGTGGAACGATAATCCATCAACAGATCGACATTCACACCTTGCAGAGCATCATCGATACTAATGTCGACCACTTTACCGACGGTCAAACCTTGATAACGTACTAAGGTTTTACCGACATCGATACCTGTGGCACTTGGAAAATGGATACGCACATCGATACCCGATTCTCGGATACTCTTAACGCCCAGCCAAGCGCCCAGCACTAGCGCTATGATAGGTAACAGCCAAATTGGCGAAAATAACTTTTTCTTTACCACTTTAGGTGTTTCAATTTTTGTCATCTTTCGCTTCCAATCGGTCCCAGAGTAAACGCGTGTCTAATACTTTCGCCGCCAGTTGTGTCAGTAAGACCACTAATGCAAAGGCCGTTGCAGCAGGGGCGGGTTTAGCATCAAATATCTGCCCCATATTAACTAAGGCTGCCGTTATCGATATAACAAACAGATCCAACATTGACCAGCGGCCAATCCATTCAATGATGTGAAAGCCTGTCATTAATGTCTTTTTTGAAATGGGTAAACGATAACTCATGGCAAGCAGATAGGTCGCCAACCCGATAATTTTAAGCATTGGCACTAGAATACTGGCGGTAAATAAAATGATAGCAATAGGCCATAAGTCTAAATGGATCAAATGATTAATACCGCTAAATATGGTGTCTCGGCGAACTTGGCCTTGGCTTGTCATAACTGTAATAGGATACAAGTTGGCTGGCACTAACAAAATGGCGGCGGTGATCAGTAGTGCCCAGCTTTTTTGGATGCTGGCATAATCTCGGCTCTGCACCCGTTGACCGCAACGTTGGCAATAGTTATCTTCAATTCGGCAAAGTTTGGCGCAAGTAGGGCAACTGGTGATCCCCGCAGCTTGTCCTTGCGAGTTGCTGTGAGTGTCATTCATTGAGCTGGTTCCACATATGCTCGATATCGTATTCACGCTGCAAGAAAATCACCACAATAAATAAAATACTGAAACAGAATGTCCCTATACCAAAATAGAGGTCGGTGTAGTCGGAGAGTTGAAACACTGAAACAAAGATACTAATCATATATATCTCCAGCATAGTCAACTCAGTCAACAGGCTATGCCAGCGCAGCAGGTGTCGGTAAATATTACGAAAAAAGGGATTTTTCATTTGATACTTAACGATTAAAATTTGTGCCAATACAGACAAAATGAGTAAACCAGGAGCGATAACCGCGGCCACTAAAACAGCAATACCGACCACCCAATACCCTTGAGATGCCACCGACATAGCGCCTTGAATCACGGTTGTGGTGCGTACACTCCCTAAAAAATGTAACTCTAATACAGGGAAAATGTTAGCCGGAAAATACAGTACTAAAGCAGTAATACATAAGGCGAGCATACCATTGATGGAGCAATATGGGGTGTCGTACAAATTACTATGGCAGCGAGGACAGAGGGCTCTTACCCCAATAGGTAACGCCCGCTTGCTGACGATTAAGTCACACGAGCGGCACAGGATAATGCTCTTGTCTAACACGTTTCTATCGGAAGTAATGATGGATATTCCTATCGTTTGGGGCGGGTGAAATACATTATTGCCCCCTATTCTTCAGATCCAAAAAGCCGTTGTTTTTGCAAGTCGTTACCATGTTGCTTCAGTGTCAGTGAAGTCATTGATAGCAAAATAATAGAACAAGATTCTATCAGATAAATTTGAACACTTGCATAACAACTTGTATTTATGAGATTCTACAGCTGTATATAAAAACAGTATGAGGGCAGGCATGGCAGTTATAACGAAATTTGTCGTAGTTAGAGAAGGGGTAGAGAAGATGACATTCACATCTAAAAAAGAGGCCGATGCCTTTGATAAGATGCTCGATATCGCAGACAATCTTCTTCCTTTTATCGAACAGGCTCAGTTAGGCCTCGATGACGATGCACTGGAAAAATTCAGCTTTTATTTAGCTGAAAATAAAGATCAACTGATGGGCTTATTAAAGGGCGGATCGGTAACCAAACCGGCAGCTGTAAAAAAAGCCAGTAAAAAAACTGAATCAAAAGCATAATTTATTAGGACACTCTATGACCTCTGTGTGTTATGACACTTTAGCTCGCCAAACCGAAGCGTTATTTAGCGGCGAAGACAACCTTATCGCAGCCATGGCCAACTTTTCCGCATTAATTAATGACAACCTTGACGATATCAATTGGGCTGGATTTTATCTGGTTGAGGGCGAACAACTGATATTAGGGCCTTTCCAAGGTAAAGTGGCTTGCACTCGTATTCCTATGGGCAAGGGGGTTTGTGGTACAGCAGCGCAAACCAATACCACGCAACGTGTCGCCGATGTACATCAATTTGCCGGTCATATAGCCTGTGATTCGGCGAGTAATTCAGAAATTGTCATCCCATTAAGACGTAATGGCCAAGTGATCGCGGTTCTCGATATCGATAGCCCATCTTTGGCGAGATTTGATCAAGTCGATGAAAATGGCCTTGAATTAGTAGTAAAAAGTTTGGAAAAGGCTTTATTTGCTTAAACTAACACCAATTTTGCGCAATTGATGGTCGCATTCGTATCTAGCAGGCTTATAATAGGCTGCTTGACGAACATCAAAAACGCTGGGGAATATTTCATTGCTTGAAATGAATACTTGGCGTTTGTTAAGTGTAATTGATAAGGTATGTTGGACGAAACGCTAACGGGTGTATCTACGCTAGGTAAGATCACGCCCGTTAACTGCATCCAACAAATATGAACGACACGCCCACCAACACATGTTTGGTGTGGTGATAGTCCCTTTTTAAACTGTGGAAGTAATGATGGAATCAACAGAAAAGTTGACCGACACCAACGCTATTCTTGCGTATTTATATGAAACATTTCCTTTGTGCTTTATTGCTGAAGGTGAAACTAAACCCCTTAAAATTGGATTGTTTCAGGACTTGGCTGAAAGGTTAGCTGATGATTCTAAAGTCAGTAAAACTCAATTGAGAATTGCCTTACGTCGCTATACTAGCAGTTGGCGCTACCTGAAAGGTATCAAAGCTGGGGCAAAGCGTGTCGACCTTGATGGCAACGAATGCGGTGAGCTAGAGCAAGAGCATATCGATCATGCACAAGCTACACTGAAAGAGAGTCAAGAAAAAGCCAAGGCTAAACGTTTAGCGAAAGCGGCGGCTAGCAAAGGCGAAAATACTCAGCCTAAGGCTGAAAAAAAGCCCTTTAAAAAGCCAGCGCCTAAGCGCAAGCCTGCGGCGGCTAAAGTGGCAAAACCTGACGTTGCAGTACAGAATTTGACACCTGCAGTTTTAGGCGAGTTGAAACCAAATCAACGCGTCAATGTCAAACTTGGTAAATCACCAGTAGCGGGTGTCGTACTCGACATCAAAAAAGAAGATATACAAGTGCAGTTAGATTCAGGATTAACCATTAAAGTGAAGGTTGAACATATCCTGCTATAACTGTTCTATTGTACAAAGGAGTAACTTGTTGATGCGAAAACTAACTCTGGTAGCTTCAATTGCCAGCATTTTTGTAGGATTCTCGGCTTGGGCATTGACGCCTACAATTCCATCAAGCGAGTTGCCCTCTTTGAATCAAGAGCCACAGCATAAAGTGGCGAGTAAGCGAGTGGCGGACACCTATGCACGTAATCATTATCATCGTTTTAACTTTGATGATGCCTTTGCTATGCAGGTGTTCGACCGCTACTTAAAACAACTGGATTATCGCCGTAATGTGCTATTACAAAGCGATATTGACAGTTTTAAGGTCTATGCTACCGAATTTGATGACATGCTTAAGAGTGGCGATTTAGCCGCTGCGTATAAGATGTTTGACTTGGTTCAACAGCGTCGATATGACCGTTTCGCCTATGCGTTAGCCCTGCTCGATACCGAGATTGATTTTAATGTCCCTGGTGACAGCTATCAATACGATAGAGAAGAGGCTGCTTGGCCAAAAGATGAAGCCGAACTCAATGAGCTATGGCGTCAGCGGGTCAAATACGATGCCCTCAACCTCAAACTCACCGGTAAAACGTGGGATGAAATTGTTGAAGTGCTAGAAAAGCGTTACAACAACGCCATCAAACGCTTGAGCCAGACTAAGAGCGAAGATGTATTTCAAGGTGTGATGAATGCCTTTTCTCGCTCGGTTGAACCGCATACCAGTTACCTTTCCCCGCGCAACGCTGAGCGTTTCCAAATGGAAATGAACCTAAGCCTTGAAGGCATAGGCGCGGTGCTGCAGATGGATGAAGATTACACCGTAATAAAAAGTTTAGTTGCTGGTGGCCCTGCGGCCAACAGTGAAAAACTCTCCCCTGAAGATCGCATCGTTGGTGTTGGCCAAGAAGGTAAAGAGATCGTCGATGTGATTGGCTGGCGTCTCGATGATGTTGTTGAACTCATTAAAGGCCCAAAAGGCAGTAAAGTGGTGCTGCAAGTCTTACCTAAGAAAGGTGGCTCTTCAGCTAAACCCACTTATGTGACGATAGTTCGCGATAAGATTCGGCTAGAAGATCGCGCAGCGACCTCTGAGGTGATTGAGCCTTCAAGCGGAGATTATGCTGGTCGCAAAATCGGTGTCATTAAGATCCCAGGCTTTTACATGAACCTGTCGCAAGACGTGTTTAAAGAGCTGACCAAACTGAAACAAGAAAATGTTGAAGGCGTCGTCATTGATCTGCGTGGCAACGGAGGCGGCGCGTTAACCGAAGCTACCTTGTTAACCGGCTTGTTTATTGAACAAGGTCCTGTGGTGCAAATTCGTGATGCCAACGGTAGAGTTTCACAAAACCGTGATAATGATGGTCGGGTTGCTTATGCAGGTCCACTGACAGTGATGGTCGATCGCTATAGCGCTTCTGCATCTGAAATTTTTGCCGCGGCGTTGCAAGATTATGATCGCGCACTTATCGTTGGTGAGTCGACTTTTGGTAAAGGCACAGTGCAGCAGCATAAAAGCCTCGGGCGTATCTATGATATGTACGATAAGCCGATTGGGCATGTGCAATATACCATCGCTAAGTTCTACCGCATCGATGGCGGCAGCACCCAAATTAAAGGTGTCACACCCGATATTCCGTTCCCTAGTGCCTTAGAGCCGGGCGAATATGGCGAAGCCGAAGAAGATAATGCATTGCCGTGGGACAAGGTGCCGATGGCACAATACAGCACGCTAGGCGACATCAATCCAAACTTAGTGGTTAACTTAGATGGTCGTCATCAACAGCGTATTAAACAAGATGTAGAATTTAGCTATATTTATCAAGATATTGCCGAATTTAAGAAAAGTCATAAAGAAACCAGTGTCTCCTTAGTGGAAAAAGAGCGTATTGCAGAACGTGAGGCTAGTGATAGTAAGCAGTTAGCACGTTTAAACGAGCGCCGCGCTGTTAAAGGCCTAGCACCATTGACATCGCTCGACGATGCCGACGATGAGATGGCGTTACCCGATGCATTCTTAGATGAAACCGTGTTTATCACTCTCGATATGGTAGATATGGAGCAAGTGGCTAAAAATCAGTCTAAGTAAACGGCTGGTTATAATAAAAAACGCGCTATTGGCGCGTTTTTTTTATCAAATTTTAAGTGACAAGAGGAACTGTGATGACGCAAGTTCAAGCGAAATACCTAAAAGATTACCGCGCACCAGATTATACCATTAGCCATGTAGCGCTTGATTTTGTGTTGGCTGGCAGTGATACCAGAGTGACGGCAACCAGCCAAGTGCGTCGTCTAAATGACAGCGCGACTTCCTTACGACTCGATGGTGAAGCGCTGTCGATTGAGGCCTTGACCGTCAATGGCAACCCTTATCCTTATCAAGTCCAAGATGGTCAGCTGTTGCTGGAAAATCTAGCCGCTGAGTTTGAACTGCAAGTGATCACCCGCCTTGATCTAGGGGCGAACTCAGCCCTTGAAGGCCTTTATATGTCCGATGGCGCCTACTGCACTCAATGTGAGGCGCAGGGGTTTAGACGCATCACTTATTTTCTCGACCGCCCAGATGTGTTAGCGATTTACACTGTGCGAGTGGAAGCCGACAAGCAAGCGTTTCCTTATTTGCTCAGTAACGGTAATAAAGTAGAGGCTGGCGACCTTGATGGTGGTCGTCATTTCGTCTGCTGGCAGGATCCGTTTCCAAAACCTGCTTATTTATTTGCTCTGGTAGCTGGTGATTTCGACCTGCTTCAAGACAGTTTTGTGACCAAAAGTGGTCGCGAAGTTGCACTGCAAGTTTTTGTGGATAAAGGTAACTTACATAAATCCCATCATGCGATGGCATCACTTAAAAAGTCCATGGCTTGGGATGAGCAGCGTTTTGATTTGGAATACGATCTCGATATCTACATGATTGTTGCGGTCGATTTTTTCAATATGGGCGCCATGGAAAATAAAGGCCTAAACGTATTTAACACCAAGTACGTGTTGGCCGATACCGCATCGGCAACGGATGATGATTATCATGGCATTGAATCTGTAGTGGCCCATGAGTATTTCCATAACTGGACCGGTAATCGCATCACTTGTCGTGATTGGTTTCAATTAAGCTTGAAAGAGGGGTTAACCGTTTTTCGGGATCAAGAGTTTAGCTCAGATGTTGGTTCGCGCGCGGTTAACCGTATTCATGCGATTAAGATCATTAAAAACCAGCAATTTGCCGAAGACAGCGGCCCTATGGCTCATGCCATTCGTCCCGAATCTGTAATTGAAATGAATAATTTTTATACCGTGACTGTGTATAACAAGGGGGCTGAAGTGATCCGCATGATGCACACCTTGTTAGGTGAAACCGGCTTTCAGGCAGGGATGAAATGTTATGTTGAACGTCATGATGGTCAGGCGGTCACCTGTGACGATTTTGTGGCGGCGATGGAAGATGCCAGCGGTGTCGATTTAAGCCAATTTAGACGTTGGTACAGTCAATCGGGAACGCCCTTAGTCACAGTCAAAGAGGAATATGATGCTGGGGCGAAGCAGTATCGCTTACATATTTCGCAGCGTACATTGCCTACTGCAGAGCAAGCAGAAAAATGGCCGTTACATATTCCGTTTGATCTCGAACTGCTGAGCGCCGAGGGTGAATCGATACTCAATCGGGTACTCAATGTCACACAAGCAGAGCAGACTTTTGTGTTTGATGATCTGCCAAGTGTCCCTGTACCGTCGTTATTACAAAATTTCTCGGCGCCAGTAAAATTGCTTTTTAACTACAGTATTGAGCAGCTGCTCCACTTAATCCGTTTTGCCTCGAGTGAAGTTGCTAAATGGGAAGCATCGGTGACCTTATTTAGCCAGTCTGTGTGGCACAATGTGGCTAGCCTTCAAGCAGGTCAAAGCATGCACATCGACAGCCGTTTAATTGATGCAATAAAAGGCTTATTGCTGGAGCCGGATCTCGATCAGGCCTTACTGGCCGAAATACTACATTTTCCCAATCTGTCGACCCTGATTGAGCAAGTCAATGAGGCTGATATCGATGCCTTGTCGATGGCGCGTACATTCGTGCTTGAAGAGATAGCCTGTGGCTGTGAAGATGAGTTATTGGCTCGATACCGAGAGCTGGCGGCGATTGATGCACCTGCGGCGCGTTCGCTTAAGAATGCGGCCTTGCTATTATTGCTTAATGTGTCAGATGAACATCAAACCTTAGCCGAAAACCAATATCGTCATGCGACTAATATGACTGACAGTTTAGGTGCGTTAACGGCGCTCAATAGTGAAGCCAGTGTGCTTAGACAAACGCTGCTAGATGATTTTCAGCAGCGTTGGTCTCAAACGCCTCTGGTGATGGATAAATGGCTGACGTTACAAGCCACTTGTACTGGAGATGAACGCATCGACGCGATTAAAGCCCTGATGCAACACCCTGCTTTTAGCCTGTCAAATCCTAACCGTGTTCGTGCGTTAATTGGAGCGTTTGCGGCGGCAAACTTAGCGGTATTCCACCGTCAAGATGGTGCAGGTTATCAATTATTAACTGATGTCATTATTGAGTTAAATACGCTTAATCCGCAGGTTGCGGCGCGCATTATTACGCCGTTAATACAGTTTAAGAAGTTTGATGAGAGCCGGCAGGTATTGATGAAGCAGTCATTGCAGCAAATACTCGCCTTACCGCAACTATCTAACGACCTGTTTGAAAAAGTGACCAAGGCGCTAGCCTAAACCTTAAGCGACGAGGCAGTGTCTGCCTCGTCATTTCTGTTCTTATTATTGTTGACGATATTATGGTCTTTTTCTTTTCAATTTATGTCAGTTACCATGATTTTTTAAATTATTATCAAGGATATGTGGATAAAGTCGAAGTTAAGGAAACAGGGGGGAAAACGCTGTGGATCAATGCCCGTCACTTTCGACCTTTCTTAACTCCTGGTGGCCTGTCTGGTCATTTTAGATTAGAGCTCGATGATGCAGGGCAGTTTCGTTCTTTGACTCGAGTACAATAAATTAGAGTGATTACTTCAAACGGATGATCGTAAATCTCTAGCTTAATCTCTCCTATTTTATAAATATAATTGCCTGTTTATTATTGCTTTTTTGATACACCTTCCTTTTTGTTAATCTCTTGTATCTGCTTATTTAAATCGTGCGTTTGAAATGTACGGTTTTATTTGGCTTAAGTGTCCAAATCTCAAGGTAATTTTCTCTTTTTACACCTTGCTCATCGATAGTAAATGCTGTAACAATGGTGTTACCTGTACGCTAACAAGATGTTGGCTACCATTCCTATAACAAAGAATCCAGCAGGTTACGGAGAAGAGCTAAAATGAAAAATCTTAAAAATGGCTTTAATAAGTCAACGCTTGCTTTGGGGATTATTGCAGCGTTGAGCATCGCAACCACACCCCTTGTTCAGGCAGTGTCGTTTGATTGGGGGGAAGTGCAAGGTTCGTTTGATTCAACTTGGAGTGCTGGCGCAAGTTGGCGAGTTGAAGAGCGAAACTGGGAAGATCATATTGGTAAAGTGAATCACCCGCGCTTCGACTGGTCAAATTATTCCGCGTTTAACAATACCAAATATTCTTCAGCAGATATCTGGGCTCAGCCCGGCTCATATTCCAGTAACGGTGACTTGAGTAATATGCTTTATTCTCAAGGTGATGTTACTTCAATGGTGTTTAAAGGTTTACATGAGCTATCACTAAAATATAAAAATTACGGTTTGTTTGCTCGTGGTATGTATTTTTACGATCAAAAGGCGAATGACGGTAGCTATGGTTACAGTGACCCATTAACGGGTAAAGAGTATGATCCTTGTGCTGACTCCGAGGCCTCTAAAGTTCAATGTAAAGATGTGCGCTTGCTCGATGCGTTTGTTTATGGCGATTTTGATTTTAATGATGGTGAGAATCCGCTTAGTGTACGTGTGGGTAACCAAGTAGTATCTTGGGGAGAAAGTACCCTTATTGCCCACGGTATTGGGGTGATTAACCCGGTGGATTTGAATATTCTTAATGCCCCTGGTGCCGAGTTAAAAGAAGCGTTTAGGCCACAAGGCATGGTGTGGGCGTCACTGGGTGTTACCGCTTCCCTATCTGTTGAAGCCTTCTACCAATATGATTGGGAACCAGTATGGGTGCCAACGCCCGGCTCGTTTTTTTCCACCAATGACTTTGCTGGTTATGGTGGCTATGGTCAAAACGCGCAACTTGGCTTTAATGCTAACCCAGATATGAATCTCGATTTTATTGTCTCAGAATACAATAGCTTGCTACAGATGATGGCCTCGGGGCAATATGATGCCGAGACCTTGGGGAGATTGGCTTTAGCGTATCCGACCAAAGCCACTCTAGTTAAAGATCAAGCTAGTGCCAGTGATTCAGGACAGTACGGTGTTAAGTTTGGTTACTATGCGCCAGAACTTGGCGAAACCGAATTTGGTTTGTATTACATGAACTATCATAGCCGCCGTCCTTTGATCAGTGGCACCGCAGCTAATTTTACTGCCGAGGCCATTGGGCGAGATTTAGCTAAGCTGGGCGCAGTTGCTGCTGCCGGAGGCACGGTCGATCGTAACACCTTATTAGGGCTAGAAACCTTTTCTAAGGCACAAATTGAATATCCTGAAGATATTCAGCTTTATGGTTTCAGTTTTAACACCTTGATTGGTGATACGTCCGTTGCTGGTGAAATAGCCCATCGTCAAGATGAGCCGCTGCAAATTGATGACGTTGAACTCTTATTTGCCGCCATGCCTCAGCAACTCGCCAATGCCGGATTGCGCCCTGATTTAGACGGCATATCGCAAATTGAAGGTATAGGCTCTGGCGAGTCAGCCAAAGGGTATATTCTGCGTGATACTACTCAAGCACAGGTCACCTTTACGCATTTATTTGGTCCTACTTTAGGCACCAGTAACTTAACCATGTTAGCCGAAGTCGGTGGTGTGTGGATCCACGATATGCCTGGCTTTGATGAGATGCGTTTAAATGGCCCAGGCACGGCTCGCTCAGGGGGAAATCCTGATATGCCTGGTATTATCGAAGCCCTTCATAACGGCCCAGAAACCAATCCGTTCCCAACTGATTTTTCATGGGGTTATCGAATTGTAGCCAAGGCGGACTACAACAACTTGTTTGCGGGTGTGAACATGGCACCGCGCATTATCTTCTCTCATGACGTTAAAGGGATAACCCCTGATCCTATGTTCCTATTTACCGAAGGTAAGAAAGCGGTCGCTATCGGGGTTAACTTCGATTATCAAAATCGTTGGGGAGCCGATTTCTCCTATAACTCTTTCTTTGGTGGTGTAGGCACGACTAATCAGATGTCTGATCGTGATTACGTGTCATTTAACATCAAGTATTCAATCTAATTCACAAGGACAATAACGATGAAGAAATTAGCCATATTGTCAGCTGCTGTGATCGTTGCATTGAGCGCCCCTGCAGCCATTGCCAAAGTATCAGAGGCCGACGCGGCCAAATTAGGCACATCATTAACGCCACTTGGCGGCGAAAAAGCGGCTAACGCAGATGGGACTATTCCTGCATGGGATGGCGGTATCACGAAAGTGGTCGCAGGTTATGAAAAAGGGATGCATCATCCCGATCCTTTTGCTGCTGATAAAATTGAATTTACCATCACTAATGCTAACAAAGATAAGTACAAGGCAAATCTCACAGAGGGGCAGTTAAAACTGTTTGAGCTGTATCCAGACACATACAAGATGAATGTGTATCAGACTCGCAGGACGGCTTCGGTACCACAATTTGTCTACGATGCCACCAAGGCCAACGCGACTCGCGCCGAGTTAATTGCCGACGGTAATGGTATTTCAGGTGCCGCCGTTGGGATCCCATTTCCAATTCCGCAAAATGGGTTAGAAGCTATCTGGAACCATGTATTGCGTTTTCGTGGTGTTGACCTTGAAACCTCGCGCAGTCAAGCAGCACCGACGGCCAGTGGCAGTTATACCTTGGTTGAAACTGCTGAAGAGCTGCGCTTTGAATATTCACGTCCAGAAATGACCTTAGATCAGTTAAAGGCCTCCAATACACTGTTTTATTTCAAGCAGGTAGTGACCCAGCCTGCACGGTTAGCCGGTACCGCGTTATTGGTTAAAGAGACGATGGATCAAGAAGCTCTGCCGCGCCAGGCCTGGACCTATAACACGGGACAGCGCCGAGTGCGTAAAGCCCCCAATGTGGCATTTGATACACCAGGCACAGTATCTGATGGGCTGCGCACCACAGATGACTTTGACATGTTTAACGGCTCGCCTGTGCGTTATAACTGGGAGTTAATGGGTAAGAAAGAGATCTATATCCCTTACAACGACTATAAGTTGCATTCAGATAAGCTCAAATATGACCAAATTTTGCAAGCTGGTCATATCAATCCTGAGCATGTTCGCTGGGAAAAACACCGTGTATGGGTGGTCAAGGCGCAGCTTAAAGAGGGCATGCGTCATATCTATAAAACACGCATGTTCTATATCGATGAAGATTCTTGGCAGGTGTCGTTAACCGATATGTACGATAACCGTGATGAGTTGTATCGCGTCGGCGTAGCTCATGCGATTAACTACTATGAAGTGCCTACCTTGTGGACCACTTTAGAAGTTATCCATGATCTGCAATCGCGTCGTTATCTTGCTATGGGCTTAGATAACGAAGGTCGTATGTATAATTTTGATGCACAGTTGAGTGAGGCAAACTTCACTCCAGCAGCATTACGACGAGCGGGTATTCGTTAATCACCAATTAGGGAGAGGCCAAAAGGCCTCTCCATTACAAAAGGAAGTTTGTATGTCGTTTAGCATGCTTCGATTGGCCTTGTTGTCTGTGTTGCTCACCACGCACATAAACACAGTGAGCGCCGATACAGATATGAGCTCATCCATTCAGCCATTAGCCGTGCACTCCTTAGTATTAGACTCGACCCTCAAGGCAGATACTGCCGTGGCGGTTGGTGAGCGTGGGCATCTGTTTGTATTTGATGACAACTGGCAGCAGCGTCCATCACCAACTCAAGCCCATTTAACTAAGGTTTATCTGCTTGATGGCAAGCTTGGCTGGGCAGTGGGTCACGATGCCACGGTATTACACACCCAAGATGGCGGGCTTAGTTGGCAGGTGCAGATGAGTTCTCCTGAGATAGAAAAACCCCTCATGGATGTGCTGTTTTTCGATGAGTTAAACGGCATCGCTATTGGGGCTTATGGCATGTTTTATCGCAGTAAAGATGGGGGCAATACATGGGAGCCAGAGTTTCATGGTGAGCTGTTATTTGAAGAAGATATTGCCTACCTTGAAGACTTAAAAGCCGAAGATGAAGCCTTATACCTCAGTGAACGTAGTACCTTGTTGCCCCATTTTAATCGCGTGGTGCCGCTAGATGATTCGCGTTTATTAATGGTGGGTGAGTTAGGGTTAGCTGCGGTCTCAGAAGATAAAGGCATCAGTTGGCAGCGGCTCGATTTTCCTTATGACGGCTCCTTATTTAATGCTTTGGTGACAAGCAAAGGTGTCTACGTTATGGGGCTGCGTGGTCATCTGTTTAAGAGCGAGGATGGGGCAAATAGTTGGCAAGAGATAGCACTGCCGATCCAGTCGACCTTAAATGGTGGACTCATAGTCGATGATAACAAGATAAGGCTCGTGGGTAATGCTGGCGTGATTATCGATGTTTATCATGATGGTTCTGTTGCAATGGTCGCACAACGTCAAGGTGAAAACCTGGTCACTATTAGTCGGGATACTAATGGTAAACAATGGGTTGCGGGTACAAAAGGTTTCATTGAATTAAAACAAGAATAATAAGGCCCTGACATGTTAGATAAAGTAGTTAATGGATTAGAGTCGTTCCTTTTTAGGCAACGGGGATTGGTAATTTTTGCGTTTGTAGTGGTGACACTCTTTTTGGGCTTTCAAGCCAGCCATTTACGCATGGACGCGGCATTTATTAAAAACATTCCGCTTAACCACAGCTATATGCAAACCTATTTAAAGCATCAAAAACAATTTGGTGGCGCCAATAGCATTATGGTGGCAGTGGAAGATACCAGCGGTAATATTTTTAATGCCAATTTTTTTGATTCGCTAAAGCAAGTACATGATCAACTGTTTTTTATCCCAGGCGTTGATAGGGCGCAAGTGAAGTCGTTGTTTTCTCCTTCGACTCGTTTTACCGAAGTGGTGGAGGATGGTTTTGCCGGTGGTCCGGTGATCCCCGCTAATTTCTCTACCACGCCCGCTGGGCTGGAAGTGGTGCGCAGCAATATTGAAAAAGCCGGTATCGTTGGTCGTCTTATTGCAGAAGATTATTCAGCGGCGATGGTCACTGCTCAGTTAATGGACTTTGATCCTCAAACAGGTGAGCCGTTAGACACCTTAGCCTTTGCCACTCAGTTGGAAAAAGAGCTACGCGGTCAGTATGAAAATGAACATATTAAAATTCATATCATCGGTTTTGCCAAAATGGCCGGTGATGTTGCTGAAGGCGCTAAAGGGGTTGTGTTGTTCTTTTTGATTGCCATTTTGGTGACGGCAATCATGGTTTACCTGTTTTCAAAATCAGTCAAATTGACCCTGCTGCCATTAGCGTGCAGCTTGGTGGCTGTGGTGTGGCAATTAGGTTTATTGACGGTTATGGGCTTTGGTCTGGATCCTATGTCGATTCTGATCCCGTTTTTGGTATTCGCTATTGGGGTTAGCCATAGTGTGCAGATGATCAATGCCGTGCGCCGCCGAGTGGGTGAGGGTGAAACCACTAAAGCGGCCGCTGCGCTGGCTTTTAGAAGCTTGCTAGTGCCTGGTGGCATTGCGCTGTTGTCCGATACTGTGGGTTTTATGACTCTGCTGGCCATCGACATTGGTATTATTCGCGAATTGGCGATATCGGCATCACTGGGTGTGGCGGTCATTATCTTAACTAACTTGATTTTGTTGCCTTTATTAATCTCTTATACCAAGATTAATCCGTTAGCGGTTAAGTCACATGCCGGCATAGATAAGCTTTGGTTACGTTTATCCTATTTTGCCACGCCCAAGTACGCTGCAGTGGTATTAGTGCTAACGGTGATCTTGTTTGCTGTTGGTGTGCAACAAGCTAATAAAATGAAAATTGGCGATTTGCAAGGCGGCGCACCAGCGCTGCACTTTGACAGTCGTTATAACCAAGACACTTTTTATATTACCGACAAATTCTCGGTCACTACAGATGTGATGACGGTCATTGTTGAGGCCTTCCCTGAAGCTTGTACTTATCATGATGTTTTGATGCAAATCGATCAGTTTGAATGGTTAGCCGCCAATACCCCAGGGGTTGAGTCGACCGCGAGTTTGGCATCGATTGCTAAGCGGGTTAACGCCGGCTTTAACGAAGGAAATCCAAAATGGCAGGTGTTACCGCGCACCACAGCGAGTCTGGTGCAAGCGGTAGGGCAAATCCCCACCACGTCGGGGCTGCTTAACGGAAATTGCTCGGTGATGCCGGTTTACCTGTTTTTAACCGATCATAAAGCCGAAACCATAGAAGTGGTGACCGACAAGGTCAAAGCGTTATCGGCGCAAATGGATAACGATAAAATCAGCTTCAAATTGGCATCGGGCCCTGTTGGCGTGATGGCTGCCACCAATGAAGCGGTTGCCGAGGCGCAGCTACCTATGATGCTGTATGTTTACGGCGCCGTATTTGTACTGTGTTTGATAAGTTTCCGCTCATTAAGGGCAACGGTTGCGGTGATTTTACCTCTGTATGTGGTATCGACCTTAGCGCAAGCCTTAATGACTCAGCTTGATATTGGTCTTGCGGTCAGCACGCTCCCCGTGATTGCATTGGGCGTGGGTATTGGTGTCGATTATGGCATTTATATCTTATCGACCATGGCTGTAAAACTGCGTGACGGGATGCCGGTGCAAAAAGCGTATCATCAAGCGTTAATCGAACGAGGTAGTGCGGTGATCTTTACTGGCTTAACGTTGGCGATTGGGGTGAGCACTTGGTTCTTCTCGGCATTAAAATTCCAGATGGACATGGGGATCTTGCTGACATTTATGTTTTTAGTAAATATGTTAGGCGCCATAATTATTTTACCCGCGATAGGGGCTGTATTCTGGCGAAACCCAAAGCAGTAATGTATTAGGAGAGCAGATGCTCTCCTTTTTTTTGCATACATTTTGAATAGTTACGCTAAGTTTTCGATTGTTTTTTCATCTAATGACATTAAACGTTGCGAGCTACACAATTAAGCAGGATCTACCACTGAAATAATCCTCGAAATATGGCACATTTAGTAATAGACTTCGCGCTATGACCTAGGTCACATTATTTGGCCCGTCATATGCTCTAGCATCCAGATAATTAAGAAAAGCGCTGCCATAGACCCTAAAGGAAACAGTAACATGGCCTTGAAAGATGCAATGCCTTCAGTATTACTTGAAAATGTAGTCAACCTCATTCACTCAAAAGTCCCTAATTCACAAGCTAAGCAGGTCGAGCAATTCGCCACTTGCATTTATGCTCATATGTCAAAAGATGATTTACATGCACGTAATGATAGCGATCTTTACGGTGCAGTACTCAGTCTTTGGAATGTCGCAAATAAAACGCCTGTCGGCGAAACTCATATCCGCGTATTTAACCCAAGCCAATCTAAACATGGCTGGAAATCATCTCACTCTATTATTGAGGTGATCCATCCAGATATGCCGTTCTTAGTTGATTCGGTAGGTATGGCCCTTAATCGTATGGGCATCACTACCCATATGATGCTGCATACGCCGCTCACGGTGCAGCGAGATAAAGACGCTATTGTTAATGTTACCTATGGCGATGATAAAAACCAAAAATCAGAAAAAGTCGCTGTATTTCTTATCGAAATTGATCGCCTTAGCAGTGATGAAGATATCAAGAGTTTAGAGAAAGAGATTGCTTCTGTACTGGTGGATGTGTCGGCATCGGTTAACGACTGGCAGAAGATGTCAAACAAGTTAACCAGTACCATTAAAGAGTTAGCCACACGTCCTTTCCCTGGTGAAAAACGCGATCTCGACGAAGCGATTAACTTTTTAACGTATTTGAATAATCATCATTTTACCTTGCTTGGTTATCGCCGTTATAGCCTCAATAAAGTTGAAGGTGACTTAGAGTTGGTGCCCGATAATGACACCAGTTTAGGCCTAATGAATGTGCCCGGTAAGCCTAAGTCTAACAAAGGCTTATTGTTATCTACTCTGTCTGATACTGCCCGTAAAGAAGCCCTCGATAAAAGTTTGCTTATTTTAACCAAAAGCAGTGAAAAGAGCCGTGTACATCGTCCAGCCTATATCGATTATATCGGTATTAAACGCTTCGATAAAAAGGGCAATGTGATTGGTGAAGATCGCTTTATCGGTCTGTATGCCTCTAATTTATATAATCGCAGCCCACGTGAGATCCCTCTGTTAGCAGAAAAAATCCAGCGGGTATTAGATGCCTCTGGCTTAACGGCCGGTTCTCATGATTACAAAGCCTTAATGCATATTCTTGAGACGCTGCCGCGTGATGAGATTATTCAAGCACGTGAATCAGAATTGGCCAGCATGGCGCGTGGCGTACTTGAGATGCAAGATCGTGACAAGCTTAAACTGTTTGTGCGTAAAGATGGCTATGGCCGTTTCTTATCTTGTTTGGTTTATGTCTCAAAAGATCGCTATAACACTAAATTGCGTGAAGATACCCAACGTATTTTGGCGCAACATTTTAATACTAATGAAGACGTTGAATTCACGACTTATTTCTCCGAGTCAACGCTGGCACGTACTCATTACATTGTTAAAGTCGATAATAATAATACGGATGTAGATGTGGCTGCTATTGAAAATAACCTGATTGAAGCGGCGCGTTCTTGGGAAGATAAACTCAGTAGCGCGTTAATTTCGGCAGAAGGTGAAGAGTCGGGCAATCGTTTGCTTAAGCGTTATGTCGAGGCATTTCCACGCAGTTATAAAGAAGATGCTTTGCCGAGCTCTGCGGTGGTCGATATTGAACACCTAGAAGCGCTTGATGATGAGCACAAGTTAGGCATGCTGTTTTATCAGCCGCAAGAAACTGCATTAAACGACAATAAAGTTAGGCTTAAGCTGTTCCATAAAGATGAACCTATCCATCTTTCAGATGTGCTGCCTATGCTTGAAAACTTCGGACTTCGGGTGATTAACGAACGTCCATACGAAGTCAAAACGGCAGATGGAGCCACTTTCTGGATTCTAGACTTCTTGATGACAGTTCAAGGGGCCGCCGTCGATAACTTAGCTGACAGTCAAGATAGATTCCAGACTGCGTTATCACAAGTGTGGAACAAAGAATTAGAAGATGATGGCTTTAACCGTTTAGTGTTAGCGACGGGATTAACGGGACGCGAAGTCTCAATACTGCGCGCTTATGCTAAATATATGCGTCAAATTGATGCTACCTTTAGCCAAGCCTACATTGAGCAAACCTTTAGTGGTTACCCACAAATCGCTGATTTATTGGTTAAAATGTTCATTCGTAAGTTTAATCCTAAACTGAAAACACGCACATTGGCCAAGTTTGTCGAACAGATAAACCTGCGCCTAGATGATGTGTCTAGCCTAGATGATGACCGCATTATTCGTCGTTACCTCGACTTAATTAATGCGACATTACGTACTAACTTCTATCAAACCTTGGCCGATGGCAGTAATAAGCCATACGTTTCGTTTAAGTTCTCTCCAGAGCTTATTCCTGAAATGCCACGTCCGCTGCCTAAGTTTGAAATTTTTGTTTACTCGCCGCGTGTAGAAGGGGTTCATCTACGGGGTGGTAAAGTGGCTCGTGGTGGTTTGCGTTGGTCCGATCGCCGCGAAGATTTCCGCACCGAAGTTCTGGGTTTGGTTAAAGCACAACAAGTAAAGAATACCGTGATTGTCCCCGTTGGGGCGAAAGGTGGCTTTGTGTGTAAGCAACTGCCAACCGAAGGTGGTCGTGATGCCATGTTCACCGAGGGTCAAGAGTGCTACCGCTTGTTTATCCGTGGTTTGTTAGATATCTCTGACAATATCATCGAAGGTGAAGTCGTTCCGCCTGTCAATGTGGTACGTCATGATGAAGATGACCCATATTTAGTGGTGGCCGCCGATAAAGGCACCGCCACCTTCTCTGATATTGCTAACGCCATTTCACAGGAATATAACTTTTGGTTAGGCGATGCATTTGCATCGGGTGGCAGTAATGGCTACGACCACAAGAAGATGGGGATCACCGCGCGCGGTGCATGGGAGTCGGTTAAACGCCACTTCCGTGAGATTGGTATCGATTGTCAAACCACCGACTTTACCTGTTTAGGTATAGGTGACATGGCCGGTGACGTATTTGGTAACGGTATGTTGTTGTCTGAACATACCCGCTTAGTCGCTGCATTTAACCATATGCACATCTTTATCGACCCAACACCTGATGCAGCCTCCAGCTACACAGAACGTGCCCGTTTGTTTACTTTGCCGCGCTCGAGCTGGGAAGATTACAACCAAGAGTTGATTTCAAAAGGTGGTGGCATCTTCCTGCGCAGTGCTAAATCCATCACCTTGACCCCAGAGATCAAGGCGATGTTGGGCACCAAAAAAGCATCGATGACGCCTAATGAGCTGCTTAAAGAGCTGCTTAAGATGCGCGTTGATCTGATTTGGAACGGTGGTATCGGTACTTATATTAAAGCATCGAGCGAAACACATGCCGAAGTCGGCGACAGAGCCAACGATGCACTGCGCGTTAATGGCGGTGAAGTGAAGGCGAGTATCGTCGGCGAAGGCGGCAACTTAGGTTGTACCCAATTAGGCCGTATTGAATATGCCGTAGCCGGTGGCCGCATTAATACCGACTTCGTTGATAACGTGGGTGGAGTGGATTGCTCAGATAACGAAGTGAATATCAAAATCTTACTTAATGCGTTAGTGGCAGAAGGTGAGATGACATTGAAGCAGCGTAACCGCTTATTAGTCGAGATGACTGACGAAGTGAGCCGTATTGTACTGCAAGATTGTAAAGATCAAACGCGCACCATCTCTGTGACTCAAGTACGTGGCGCCGAGCAACTGAAAGAGCAAATTCGTTTCATTCACTATCTTGAGAAAGAAGATAAGCTTGATAGAACATTGGAGTTCTTACCTTCAGATGATGAGCTAGCCGAACGTCTGGCCAATGGTAAAGCCATGACGCGTCCAGAGTTATCTGTGCTGGTAGCTTACGCGAAAATGGTGCTTAAAGAGCAGTTATTGACCCCAGAAATTACCGAAGATAGCTTCTTGAGTCAGTTGTTAGTTGAGTATTTCCCTAAGCAACTGCAACAAAATTACAGTGATCGTATGGTGAACCATCCATTACGTGCTGAAATTATTGCGACGTCATTAGCCAACGAATTGGTTAACGATATGGGGCTTAATTTTGTACAACGTATGCAAGATGAGACAGGTGCCTCAGTAGCCGAAGCTGCGATTTGTTACACTATGGCACGTGAAGTATTTGGTTTAGCTGAATTAACTCAATCTATCACGGCACTCAATGGTGTGGTTCCTGCGGCTGTTCAAGGCGAAATGCTACATCAATTGCGTCGTAATTTACGCCGAGCATGTCGTTGGTTCTTACGTCATCGCAGCCGTAATCAAAGCATTGAACAAACCGTTGCTTTCTATAGACCCGTCTTTGAAGCACTGCGTGAAAATGTGCATCAGTATATGGTCGAAGATGAAGTCAACGAGATTGGTACTGAGATTGCAGCTTTGGTTAAAGAAGGTGTGCCTGATAAAGTGGCCACTGATGTGGTTAACATGAGTACTTTGTTCTCTGCATTGGATATTTCACAAATTGCGCAACTTGAAGATAAGCCAGTCGCGTTAGTGGCCGAAACTTACTTTAAGCTAGGCGCGAAAGTGGAATTGCATTGGTTCCTTGAACAGATTAGTGCTCAGCCTGTGGCTAACCATTGGCAAGCATTAGCTAGAGCGGCCTTTAGAGAAGAGCTTGATTGGCAACAACGTGCGCTAAGTTCGGTTGTACTGCGTACCTGTACCGACAGTTGTGATGCTGACACCATTATTGCACAGTGGATCGAATCCAATCAGGGCTTATTGGAAAGATGGTTCCACATGCTTGCAGACTTTAAGACATCGCAAACCCACGAGTTTGCTAAGTTCTCAGTCGCGTTACGTGAGCTGAATCTGTTGATCCTCCATTGTGATGGTCAATCGTAAAATTTATAATAATAATAAGCCCTGGCAATAGCCGGGGCTTTTTTCGGTCTAGGAGAATGCATGTTTTATAAAATTGCACAAAAAGTCATGTTTCAGATGGATCCAGAGAAAGCACATAATCTGGCTATTCACAGTCTGAAATCCACGGCTAATTCACCGCTTAATTGCTTCTATGCACAGCAGATTGAGCCTGCTCCTGTTAAGTTTATGGGACTTACCTTTCCTAATCCTGTTGGCTTAGCGGCTGGGATGGATAAAGATGGTGAATGCATTGATGCTTTTCATGCAATGGGTTTTGGTCATATTGAAGTCGGTACCGTGACTCCAAGACCACAACCAGGAAATGAACAACCTCGTCTTTTTAGATTAAAACCCGCTAAAGCCATCATCAATCGTATGGGCTTTAATAATAAAGGGGTCGACAACTTGGTCGCCAATTTAAAAGCGGCAAAATCAGGCGCCATGGTTGGGGTCAACATTGGTAAAAATAAAGACACGCCAGTAGAGCAGGGTAAAGAAGATTACCTTATCTGTATGGAAAAGGTGTACCAGTACGCAGCCTATATTGCGGTAAATATCTCATCACCCAACACACCAGGTTTACGTTCATTACAATATGGTGATTTACTTGATGATCTATTGGGATCGCTCAAAGCTAAACAGAATGATCTTGCTAAACAGCACGGTAAATACGTGCCGATCGCACTGAAAATTGCACCCGATCTGTCATTAGAAGAGATCGAAAAAATTGCGGACTCACTAATTCGTAATGAATTCGATGGCGCGATAGCGACCAACACCACGTTAACTCGCGATGGTGTTAGCGGTTTAGTTAACTCAAATGAAGCTGGTGGGTTAAGTGGTAAGCCATTGAATTCAATGTCAACAAAAGTCATTAAACAACTTGCAGGCTGTCTTAAAGGGAAAATTCCAATCCTAGGCGTTGGTGGTATTAACAGTGCGAGCGATGCTATAGATAAACTTGATGCGGGTGCCACTATGTTACAAATTTATTCTGGGTTTATTTATCGTGGTCCAGAATTAATTAAAGAAATTGTTGATGCTTACCGAATTCAACACAAATAACGATCCTGTATCGATCTAAGATCTGGCGCGATCGATATTGTGATCGCGCTAGATCAATATAACGTATTGTTATCTATATCATAATCATGAGATTTTTTTTGATATTGGATGAAATATCATCTATTATCCGTCTGTATTGACAGTAATTAGGTACACGTTATGTTATTAATGCCACAAAGGGATTGGCAATGGATATATAACGACGCGTATGGAGTATTAAGCGTTTCGTTAGGCTCGGATATGGAATTTCTGACTCCCTATAAAGTAAAATTGCTCATTCCTGACGCATTAACGGCGATGCAGTTTAATGTTGAGCACGCGAAATTCTATATTGAATTTGTTGAGCGTCTGTCGAAAACGATGAGTATTGCAGATGCTGTTAAAGTTCAGCTAGCGTTAAATGCGACAGCGGCTCATTATTTATTAAAACCACAAATGCCAAAGTCGTGGTTTTTTGATACATCGGCGATTTGTGTTTATAGCGAACTGGCTAAAATGTTTCAACTCAGATGCCAGGGCGTTAATGTTGATGTTATGGTTGTTGAAAGCAACATTCAGGCGTCGCTGGTGATGTTGTTATCGCCAAAACTATCACTGAGTGACACTAAGCAACTGCAACAGTTTGAATGCATTAAAGTGATGAACGATAGACTTCATCCAGTAAAAGTGAATAGACAAATCGCTGCAGCTTAAGGTATCGCTTATTCAGCCTTGTCATTCTCTTTGGGTTTTGGATTAAGTTTTAAATATCATGATAGGGGCCTTAGGCCCCTTTTTTGATCTCCTTTGTAAGGTTCGACCTTATTATTTTGCTATGTAATTAACTGTTAAGTTGTGACTTATCAATTGTGCTTGCTAATGGTGGAATACGCGCCAAGGCAATAGGCAGCGAGAGTGATTAGAGTGCAAGCAGTATAAAGGGGGATTTAATAGAGGTTGGAAATGGATATTTTAACAAAGAAGACAATAAAGGTTTGAATCGGGTGTTTAATACCAATTGAATTAATTAACTGACCAGGTTAATCCAATCTCTATCACATATTCTTTTTACGCGGCTTCGCTCGCTCCTAAAACGATTCCATGCTTTAGTACATTGATTCACTATATCGTCATATCCATCAAAACAACGGTTGGCTAGCTCATTTTGTCTCATCCATTGCCATACTTGCTCGACAGGATTGAGTTCTGGGGAATACGGTGGCAACTTGATAATGGTAAGGTTGTCAAACTCGTCAGCTAAAGACAGTTGGTGCCAGCCTGCTCCATCCATAATAACGACAGCATGTCGCCCTAAAGGAGTTGTTTGAGAGATCAATGACAAGTGCTCTATCATGACTTCTTTGTTACTACATGGCGTGATCAATGCCTCTGTTTTACCGTTGCTGGGACAGACTGCGCCGAACAAGTAGGCATATTCGAATTGTTGTTGCTTAATTGCTCTTGGTCTTGAGCCTTTTAGCGCCCAAACTCGAGTCGTCGTGTTTTGCTGGCCAAATCTGGCCTCATCCTGGAACCACACATCGATCCTATCAAGCGGTAAATGGCCTGGGGTGTTAAGGATCGTTTCCATGAGGAAGGTTTTTAAAAAGGCGTTGAGCCTCTTCATTTTGTTTCGGATGCTTAGAGCGGCTTGTTATCCACGAAAAGCCTAATTGATGAAGCAGCCTATAGACATTTCTGCCCTCATATTCAACACCAAATTGAGTGTGTATAAACTCACCAACGTCTTTTGCTTGAAGCCGTCCGCCATAAGTAGAAGAACTTCTTTCCTTCACAAAACCTGCGACAGATTCTAGCTGTTGCGGTGTTAATCTAGATGGCCGACCAGGATTAGGCGTATCCTTCAAACTATCAATTCCGTCCGTCAAGTAGAGGGTGACCCACTTATTTACACTGCCTCTCGCTACCCTTAGGTACCTTGCAATCTCAGTTCGTGATTTGCCTTCAAGAAAATGGCAGATGGCAAGATAGCGAACTTTAATACGACTGCGTTTTTCTTTTTTTGCTAAGTGCTCTAATTCAGCTACAGACATATAGATACCTAATTGATAATGGGGCACCAATTAGATCATATATTTACTTCAATTGGTATAACTAGGCGAATGGAAAGTTAAGGTTAATGATTGAACTTGAATTGTTGAAGGTATGAATTGGTGTAATGGTTACTTTTTGACTTGAATATAGTTTGCTGGAGGCAGATTGCTTGTTTGCAATATTATTGACGACTTTTGTTTATATAAAGTGAGCTGTTTATATAAATAGAGCTACTTATATAAAGTGTAGAGTCGGTTGGGGGGACCTGTTTTATCTGGCGTCTGTAAGTATCAAACGTTGTAGTGTTTTAATTCTGCTACTAAAGAATTGGTTGCGGGAGCCGGATTGCTTTTTTGAAAGCTTATCGACGACCTTCGCAGCTTATATAAAGTGCTGAGCCCGACGAGCTACCATACTGCTCCATAACGCGTCCGTATTTATCAAACGCTATAGTGTTTTAATTCTACTACTAAAGAATTGGTTGCGGGAGCCAGATTGCTTTTTTTGAAAGTTTATCGACGACCTTCGCTGCTTATATAAAGTGCTGAGCCCGACGAGCTACCATACTGCTCCATCCCGCGTCCGTATATATCAAACGCTGTAGTGTTTTAATTCTGCTACTAAAGAATTGGTTGCGGGAGCCGGATTGCTTTTTTTGAAAGTTTATCGACGACCTTCGCTGCTTATATAAAGTGCTGAGCCCGACGAGCTACCATACTGCTCCATCCCGCGTCCGTATGTATCAAACGCTGTAGTGTTTTAATTCTACTACTAAAGAATTGGTTGCGGGAGCCGGATTTGAACCGACGACCTTCGGGTTATGAGCCCGACGAGCTACCATACTGCTCCATCCCGCGTCCGTATGTATCAAACGCTGTAGTGTTTTAATTCTACTACTAAAGAATTGGTTGCGGGAGCCGGATTTGAACCGACGACCTTCGGGTTATGAGCCCGACGAGCTACCATACTGCTCCATCCCGCGTCCGTATGTATCAAACGCTGTAGTGTTTTAATTCTACTACTAAAGAATTGGTTGCGGGAGCCGGATTTGAACCGACGACCTTCGGGTTATGAGCCCGACGAGCTACCATACTGCTCCATCCCGCGTCCGTATGTATCAAACGCTGTAGCCTTTTAATTCCGCTACTACAGAATTGCTTAGTCAACATGCTTAATCACTGAGTAACTAGGTGTGCCTCAAAGCGGGGCGAACTATATCGATACCAGGGTGCCATTGCAAGCAGCAATCGGTTTTATCTTGTTAGACGTTCATTAAAGCGGCACTCTGCAGGCTTATTAAGCGTATCGCGGAATTTATGTCTAGCTATGGATAGAACTTTTTATCTTTTAGTGGTTGGACAAGGTATAATGTCGGATTGATTTTTGAAGTGTGTCTATTTATCCATGTTGAATTTTTTTGCTGCAGCCCCACGAGGCTATGAATACGCATTATCGCTCGAATTAATCGAGCTTGGTGCTAATGACGTTAAAGAAAGTGTTGCGGGGGTGTATTTTTCGGCACCACTGGAATTGGCTTATCGTATTACCTTATGGTCTCGTCTTGCCAGCCGTATTATTTTAGTCATTTACAAAGGCCCGTGTGAAACGCCCGAGCAGCTTTATAATGCAGCATATTGTGTCGATTGGCAGACGCACTTTTCAAATAAGAGTAGCTTTAGCATCGATTTCCATGGTGTGGGCGGCTTTATCAAAAACTCCCAGTTTGGTGCTTTAAAGGTTAAAGATGCGGTAGTAGATCGCTTTCGCGACGATGGTTGTGAACGTCCGAACGTATCTCGGGTCGATGCAGACTTCAAGATTGATGCCCATTATCGCCGTGGTCAGGTGACGCTGGGGATCAATTTCTCTGGTCCAGCACTGCATCAGCGCGGCTACCGTGCCACCACGGGTGAAGCGCCATTAAAAGAAAACCTCGCGGCTAATATGTTAGTGCGCAGTGGTTGGAAAGAGGCACCGCAAGATGTGCTCGATCCTTTCTGTGGTAGCGGTACGATTTTGATTGAAGCGGCGATGATGGCCTGTGATGTAGCGCCTGCGCTTTATCGCGCTAAATTTGGTTTTCAAAAATGGTTACGTCATCAAGACGGTGTGTGGCAAGGTTTGATGGACGAAGCTAAAGCGCGTGCATCGCTGGGTATCAGCCGTTGTCAAATCAAGTTCTTTGGTTCAGACATCGACTCGCGCCTGGTGGCACTGGCAAAACGTAATGCTGAAAATGCAGGCGTTGCTGGGTTAATTGAGTTCTCCGTTTCTAATGCGCTTGATGTGACGCCTCCTGTTGCTACAGGTTTTGTTATTACCAATCCGCCTTATGGTGAGCGTTTAGGCACAGTCACCTCACTGCTGCAGCTGTATTATCAATTAGGTGACAAATTTAAGAGTGAGTTCGGTGGCTGGAAAATCGCCGTGCTCAACAGCGACATTGAATTACTCTCGGCGCTTAAACTTAAAGCCGATAAACAGATGAAAATGTTCAATGGCGCGTTAGAGTGTGCCTTTAACTTATATACACTGCATGCCGAAAGCACCCGTCGTATCGAACCGAGCCAAGTGTTGGCCCAAGGCGGTGAGATTAGCGAAGTGGCCACCTCTTTTGCCAACCGAATCAAAAAGAACTTTAAGCAATTAAGTAAGTGGGCTCAGCGCGAAGGTATCGATAGCTATCGTTTATATGATGCCGATATTCCTGAATATAATGTGGCAGTGGATAAATACCTAGATTACGTGGTTATCCAAGAATACTCTGCGCCTAAAGATATACCAGAATCGGTTACTAAGCGCCGTTTGACCGATATATTGTTAGTGCTGCCTAATGCCATTGGGGTCGATCCAGATAAGATTATTCTTAAGACGCGTGAGCGTCAAAAAGGCACCAATCAGTATCAAAAGCTTGATGCCAAAAAATTGGAACTGGTTACCACAGAGTATGGAGCTAAGTTTAAGTTAAACCTGAAGGATTACTTAGATACAGGTTTGTTCCTCGATCACCGTTTAACCCGTAAACTAGTGGGCGAGAAGTCAAAAGGGCGTTCGGTATTGAATTTATTTGCCTACACAGGATCGGCATCGGTACATGCCGCACTTGGTGGGGCTAAGTCGGTCACGACCGTTGATATGTCAAATACCTATTTGAGTTGGGCTCAAGATAACTTTGCTTTAAATGGGCTATCTGGGCGTCAATATCAGTTTATTCAAAGCGATTGCTTACAGTGGATTGCTGATTGCCAAGAGAAGTACGATCTGATTTTTATCGATCCACCGACGTTTTCTAACTCTAAACGCATGGAAGATTCATTCGATGTGCAGCGTGACCACGTGAGTTTGCTCAGTGGGTTAGTGAAGCTGCTCAATCCAAAGGGTGAGATCATCTTCTCTAACAATAAGCGTAAGTTTAAGATGGAAAGTGAGGCGCTTGCTGAGCTCGGCTTAGTGGTGACTAATATCGATAACCAGACCTTACCTATGGATTACAAACGCAATCCTCAGATCCACAATACCTGGCTTATTACCCATGCCTAATCGTATTTTATTTACCCTGTTTCACACCGATGCTTGCCATCTGTGTGAACAGGCACAAGCATTAATTGATACCTTAGGGATCGATTATGTTAAGCAAGATATCTGTGATACCGACGAATTAGCCCAGGAATACGGCACCCGTATACCTGTTTTCTTGCGTGCCGATACGCAAGCCCAATTAAATTGGCCGTTCGATATCTCACAATTAAAACAGTTTATAGGAGCGTAAATTGAGTCTGGTTCGTATTAACAATGGCTCATTAGCCTACGGTTACACGCCGTTACTGCAACACGCCGACTTTACCATAGAGCCTGGAGAGCGGGTCTGTATTGTTGGCCGTAACGGGGCTGGTAAATCGAGTTTGATGAAAGTGCTGTGTGGTGAAGTGTTGCTTGATGAAGGCGAATTTAACATCGCCACCGATATTAAAGTCAGCCGCTTACAACAAGATCCTCCCAAAGCAGAGCAGGGAACTGTGTATGCTTATATTGCCGCTGGTTTACAAGAAGTTGGTGAAAAATTAGAACGTTATCATCAGCTCTCCCATGATGTTGCAAGTGCCTCTGTCGATGAGATGGATCGCATGTTGAAACAGATGGAGCGTTTGCAAGAGGATATCGACCACCTTAATGGCTGGCAACTAGACTCAAGAATTAACCAAACGTGCGAACTCTTGGGTCTTGATGCCGATGCGAGCCTGATGAGTTTATCTGGTGGTTGGCAGCGCAAAGTGGCCTTAGCGCGAGCTCTGGTCAGTGAGCCAGATCTGTTATTACTCGATGAGCCGACCAACCATTTAGATATCGATACCATTGAGTGGCTAGAAGCCTTTTTACTCAACTATCGCGGCGCTATCGTGTTTATCAGTCATGACCGTGGCTTTATTCAACGCATGGCAACACGGATTGTCGATTTAGATCGTGGTGTGATCACATCATGGCCGGGTAATTATCAGGCGTATCTCGACGGCAAAGCCGAATGGTTGCGCGTCGAAAGCGAAAAAAATGCCCAGTTTGATAAAAAGTTAGCCGATGAAGAAACCTGGATCCGTCAAGGCGTTAAAGCACGTCGAACCCGCAACGAAGGCCGAGTTCGGGCGTTAAAAGCGTTACGTATGGAGCGAATGGAACGGATTAATCGCCAAGGTGGCGCTAAGATGGCCGTCGCCGATACCGAACGCTCCGGCAAGTTGGTATTTGAGGTTAATGACTTAAATTACAACTTACCCGATAAAAATTTGGTTAAGAACTTTTCCACCAGTGTAATGCGTGGCGATCGTATCGCGTTAATTGGCCCCAATGGCTGTGGTAAGTCGACGTTAATTAAGCTATTGATTGGTCAATTGACCCCTCAGTCTGGCGAAATTAAAGTGGGCACCAAGCTTGAGGTGGCGTATTTTGACCAGTACCGCGAAGCATTAGACCCAGAGAAAACGGTTGAAGAAAACGTCGGTGAAGGCAAGAAAACCGTCACCATTAATGGCCAAGATAGGCATATTTTAAGCTATCTACAAGATTTCCTGTTTTCGCCCATGCGCGCCCGTACACCAGTTAAAGCACTGTCGGGCGGCGAAAAAAATCGTCTGCTGTTAGCGCGACTATTGCTGCGGCCAGCAAACTTAATTATTCTCGATGAGCCAACGAACGATCTTGATATTGAGACGCTTGAATTGTTAGAGTCTTTGCTAACTGATTATCAAGGCACCTTGTTGTTGGTCAGCCACGACCGTGCATTTATCGATAACACTGTGACCAGTTCATGGTGGTTCACCGGCAATGGCGGTTGGAGCGAATACGTTGGTGGTTATCAAGATGCGGTGTCGCAAGGCGCAAAATTTTATTCTGAGGAACAAGTGACGCCAGTCGCTGTCCAACCCAAAGTTGCTCAAGCCCCAGAGGCTAAGCCTGTGGTTAAACCAGAGAAAAAGTTATCGTATAAGCTACAACGAGAACTCGAAGGTTTACCGGCCAAAATGGAGCAATTAGAGGCTGAGATTAAAGCCTTACAATCGCAAATTAGTGAACCGGATTTTTATGCTCAAGCACAAGATGTCGTGAGCAGTCGTTTAAGCGAACTGGCAGAGCGAGAGCAGCAGTTAGAAGTTTTTTTCGAGCGTTGGGAAGAGCTAGAAGCGCTAAAATAAACGATAAAATAATAGGAAATTAGTGAATGAAGTTGAAGTTTAATAGCGCCTTATCATTAGTGGCGGTCGGTGTTGTTAGTGCATTACAGACAGTGTCTGCCGCACCCGTTTATGAAATTCAAAATATTGAAGATTATGATCTTAATGGTACCTTAGCCTCGACGATTAACGGTTACGGCATGTTTGTTAACCAACAAAATCAGTTGGTGGGTATCTCTCAAGGTAAGAAAAAGCTGGAAGTTAATGATGACGATAACAGCATCATCGATATTGAAGATGGTATTTCTCCTGAGCAGCTCGTCACTTACTCGATAAATGCGCCTATTGAAGCGAATAACTTTACCTTCATCGCAGAGGGAAATGGCGCCACAGGTAGCTGGCTACCGATATTCGACTCGGTATTTGGTACTACGGCTCCAGCTGATACTGTCGAAGATAATCCCGAGACGATCAATTCAATTAATGCCTCTTACTATGGTATCAATAATGCGGGTCTACGTGTGGGCAGTTACACCGGGCCAGAGCAAAAAGTGGCTTATACCGGCGAGACTGCCGGGCAAGAATATTGGTATTACCGCGAATTTGAAGAACGTGCTTTCGTTAAAAAAGCCGACGGTACTGATATTGCGATAGCCCCGCCTTATACTACTTACACTAAAGATGACACTGATGTTGTTGTCGGTGGTCTCTCTGTCGCTGCGGCGATTAATGATAATAATCAGGTAACAGGCTACGGCAGTACAGCCCTTGCTAATAGTAGTGTTGAACGTCTCAATGCATGTATTACTGGCGAAGTTTATCCTCTCGATGTTTGTGTGCAGCTCAATCAATATCCTGATGCTAGCGGCTTTCGTCGTATTTTGTACCAAACTCGCGCTATGGTATGGCAGCTTGATGATAACGGCGTGACGCCAACCGAGTTGCCACTGGGATTAACCTCGACTTCAGATGTGGTATTTACTGCTCAAGGTTTAGGGATTAACAAGGACGGCACCGTCGCAGGGCGCTCACATGTTTATCGTAATAACGACACCGATAAACTGGCATTTGATGCCGCCTACTGGAAAAAAGACAGCAACGGCACCTATCAATATCATTGGGTTAAGATGACGGACGATCAGCTCTCTTCGATTGCCTATGATATTAATGATAATGGCATCCTTGTGGGTAGCTACAAGCAATATTTAGAAGGGTATGCACGCGATAAATTCTTCTATTTAGATACCAATCAAGCATCTCCAACATTCGTAACTCCAAACGATTTTTATCAAGGTGTTTCTGATCGCAGTTCGCGCCCAAGAGATATTAACAATAAAGATCAAGTGGTAGGCTATATCGAAGCCACCAGTGAGAAAGAGAAGCCAAGATTAAAGTCTGGTTTCTTGTTCGATAAGACTAACAGTGAGTTTTACGACCTTAACGAACTATTAGTGTGTGAATCAAAAGGCTATACTCAAGACGGCAATGGCGGTTGGGCACGTAATAAAGTTGAAGTAACTGATGGCAATGGGGATTTACTCTCTTATGAAAGTGAGATCCGTATCGTTGAAGCCAACAGCATCAATGAAGACGGCACCATTGTCGGTACGGCATTTATTCGTAAACCTTCTTACCAGTTCGACAGTAATGGTGATTTGGTGATTGGTGACAATGGTGAACCGTTATTCTTACTCAATGCCGATGGTCAACCTGTGACGGCCTTTATCCCTCGAATGGTTGTTATGCAGCCGTCTAATTCAGGTGCCGCCTGTACTGTAAAAGAGAGCGATAACTCCGGGAATGGTGACTATGAGCGTAAAGGCGCAGCCAGTTTTATGTGGCTTTTAACCTTACCTTTGCTTTGGTTTAGACGCCGTAAAGGCTAATCTTAGTTCTTAGAACAAATTGAAATAAAAATCGAGGCTTATGCCTCGATTTTTTTTAAACAAGCAACTCATAAGCTTAAAAAATAACCGATTAAAAAGCGACTTTTTTGATTGATCTCAGCTGCAAAAAGTTCTATTTGTATCCATGAGGCTTTGGCCTCATGGATTTTCGAACAGAGGATGCTTGCATGAAAAGACAAAAACGAGATCGTCTAGATAGAGCTTTTTCAAAAGGATTTAAGGCAGGAATAGGAGGCCGCTCTAAAGAGAATTGTCCTTATTCAACATTAGACTCGAAGTCGCATTGGTTAGGAGGGTGGCGCGAAGGCGTTGATGGACGTCTTAGTGGACTGTTTAATAAATAATTGACAGTGTGATTGAAAGTTGCCCTCTATGTTATAGAGGGCATTTTTATATCAGGCTGATACTGATAAGGAGATGATTCGATTAAAAAGTCGACGTATCAGAGAAGATACCCACTTTTAGATCTTTAGCCGAATAGATTTCGCGACCATCCACTTCCATCACCGCATCGGCAATACCCATCACAAGCTTACGATAAACTTTACGCTTAATGGTTAACTTGTAGGTGACCTTTTTGGCATCAGGTAAGACTTGGCCAGTAAATTTAACTTCACCCACACCGAGTGCGCGTCCTTTACCTTCTGCGCCTTCCCATCCGAGGAAAAAGCCGACTAATTGCCACATTGCATCTAGCCCTAAACAACCAGGCATTACGGGATCGGTTTGAAAGTGACAGTCAAAAAACCAAAGAGAAGGGTCAATATCCAATTCGGCTACAATCTCACCTTTGCCAAATTCACCACCATCGGCATTAATCTTAGTAATGCGATCAATCATCAACATATTGTCGATAGGTAGGCGAGGAGAGTTGGCGCCAAATAACGTACCGTGACCGCAAGCCACTAATTCTTCTTTGTTAAAACTGTTTGCTCTATTCATTATTAACATCACTCCGCAATTTGAGCTGCCAAGGTTAGCGAACACGTGTAAGCTAAACAACTCCGATCAGCTAGAAATTTTTAGTTTCGCGAGCCACTTAGCAAAAAATGAGACTTCTTCATCTGGATAACCCGCTAAGCCCTCTAAGCGGTCTTGCACTAAGCGATACAAGGTGTCTTCTGGAAACTGGCCATTATCATCTGGGATCCCAGCTGGCATCTTCATCAGTATGGTTACTGCTTCGTCAATGTGATCAACCTGGTACAAGTGAAACTGTTTACTATTAATAGCATCAATAACATCTTGGTGTAAATTCAGTTGTTGCACATTAGATTTTGGCAGAATAACGCCTTGGGTGCCTGTAAGTCCACGCCGTTGACACAGGGCAAAAAAACCTTCAATTTTTTCATTAACGCCGCCGATAGCCTGAACTTGACCAAATTGGTCTATCGCGCCAGTAGCCGCAATACCTTGCTCAATAGGATGTTCAGCAATGGCTGACATCAAGGCACAGTATTCGGCCAATGAGGCGCTGTCACCATCAATTTCTTGATAAGACTGTTCGAACACAATATTAGCATTTAAATGCAGTGGTGCATCTTTACCGAAAATACGGTACAGGCAAGAGGAGAGGATCATTAAGCCTTTTGCGTGAATATTACCGCCTAGCTCAGATTTACGTTCAATATCGGCTACCTCACCGTCACCATAATGTACCGAAGCGGTAATCCGTGCTGGCTCACCGTAGCAATACTCGGCGGCATCCAATACGGTGAGGCCGTTTATTTGGCCAATCATGGTACCGCTGGTCGGCAGGTTAATAAAGTTATCATCAAAACTTTGTGCTGACAGGGTTTGAGAAGCGTTATGGCGCTGGGTTTGTTGTGCCAGCGCATGAGCTATTGCTGCATCGGTTAACTCTTGGCTCTGGCTGTATGCACAGGCTTGCTCCATTAACTGGAGCAAAGGAGTCGTTAACAAGCTCAGGTGTTGCTGATGGTTCGCCAGTCGAGAACTGAAGTTAAACAGCGGTGCCAATGCCGATTGCGTTAGGGTTATCCCTTTATCATCGGCTAATGTGACCAACCATTGCAGGTAATCTTGTTCAGAAAATTCAGGCAGGGTCAGTTCAGTGACTAATTCGCCTAATAGGGGAAAGTGGCTGGCAAATAGGCGCTCTTCAATATAAGAGACGCTATAGAGCGCACTACTGCCGACTAAAATAATTTTGCAGTTAAGTGCAATAGCGGGCCAATTAGAATGAATGTCATATTCTGCGCGATCTATGGTCTGTAACACTAACTCCCATAAGCCCTCGCGTTTCCATAATGATTCAGCGCAGATAAACAGGTAACGGCAATCAGCAAAGGCGCCAGGATGATAATGCTGTGAATTGAGACTACTGATGTGGCCAATCAAGTCGCGGCGTTTAATATTGCCACTGAGGTAGCGATAACGGTACGTGGTAGCACTGAGGTTATCCTCACCTGGCTCGGCTTGCCACACAAGGGTACTATTGGTTTGAGGCGCTTGTTGGCCATCTTGGGCTATGCGGTTTAAATATTGCACCGAATGAAGCGGCTGACTTTCAACCAAGGCTTGAATAAATCGTTTTCTATCAATCCCACTTTGATCGGCTAAATACATATGCTGATCGCTCGTGCTGGCTAACAGGGAGAAAGCGTCGAGCGTTCGAGACTGGCCTAGCAGTCTTGCTTGATGAGTGGCAACGATATTAGCAATAGATGGGATAGCAAAATTGGGTGAAAGAGAAGCTGGAGCAATTGGATTCGCGTTCATATTGGAGAGTATTATTTAAACATGCTCAGATGTTAGCACAATTTTGATGTCGCCCTATTAAGTTTCGTTATTTTGCCATATACAGGTGAATTATGAGCAACAGATGCAGGCTGCAAAAAGTAGAATGGTATATTTCTTCGACAAGTGGCACGGATTTTACGAATTTGGGTTTACATCTTAACGCTATGCTTATAGTATTGCCGGCGTTCGGAGAGATGGCAGAGTGGTCGAATGCACCGGTCTTGAAAACCGGCATGGGTTTATAGCCCATCTAGGGTTCAAATCCCTATCTCTCCGCCACATTAAAACAAAACGCCCGCTATCGAAAGATAACGGGCTTTTTGCTGTTTGTACTATCACTATTTGTACTCGCTTATGATAGTGACTTGAACCCTAGGGTTCCTATTGTTTAAAGTCAGCTATCTCTTTGCCACATTAAAACAAAAGGCCTTATCGAAAGGTAACGGGCTTTTTGTTGTTTGTACTACCATGACCAGAACTTGCTTATGATAGCGACTTGAACCCTCGGGTTCCTATTGTTTAAAGTCGGCTATCTCTTCGCCACATTAAAACAAAAAGCCCGTTATCGAAAGATAACGGGCTTTTTGTTGTTTGTACTACCATGACCAGTACTTGCTTATGATAGTGACTTGAACCCTAGGGTTCCTATTGTTTAAAGTCGGCTATCTCTTCGCCATATTAAAATAAAAGGCCTTATCGAAAGATAACGGGCTGTTTGCTGTTTGTACTACAGCTAAGGCGCTTTACGGTGCATTGTTTGAGGCGGTGTGGCAGACGTTAAGTCAGTTCGGCGCATCCCGTAAGCAGCTACAAGGTCAACTAGACGCAACAGCGGTATTACACACTTGGGGACACAACTTGAGTCAGCATATTCATCTGCACTGTTTAATCCCTGGAGGTGCTTTAACAGTACAGGGCAAATGGCGAGGAGTAACCTCGGACTACTTATTTCCTGCTAAAGCTCTTGCGACTGTGTATCGAGCCAAGATGATGCAAGCACTCAGGGCGTGTGAACTTGATGCCCCGAAACCTGAAGCATTAATGAGTAAAGCGTGGTGTGTGTACAGCAAAGCGTATTTAAGGCGTGCAGCCACAGGGGTGAAATATCTGGGGCGCTATACCCGTAAAGGCATGCTACATGAGTCGAGAATTAAGGCGGTGACAGCTGAGAGTATTAGCTTTAGTTACACAGACTATGCAGACGGCAATAAACGCAAAGTGATGCGACTTGATGCTAAAGAGTTTATTCGCCGCTATCTATTACATGTGTTGCCTAAAGGTGTGATGCGAGTTCGCCACTTAGGCTTTTTAGCCAATGCGTGCAAGCGAAAAAAGCTGGCGACAATCAGACCACAGCTCCCGTTATTACAGTTTAAGCCTGATAAGTCTATAGCAGAGCAAGAGATTGTCAGTGGCGGTGTCCGAAATGCCAGCAAGGCTATTTACAGTTCGTAGGGGTCATCAAGCTGCAATTCTTGGCATTATTGCAAAAGACCAATGTCCCTTTGCGACAGACAGGCTGACGATAATGCGCGAGATAAAAAGCGATAACGGCTAAGTTGTCGATAACCACTGTGAGTAAGACTGTGAGTAAGACCTTGCTATAAATATCAGTGAGGCAAAGGCCTGCGGCCTTAGTGGCATGACTTAGTGGCATTAATGGTCTAAAAAGCACAGTTAATCACGAGTATTTGCGGTCAAGAGTAGTGAATGAAATATAAAAATACTAAAGAAGACCAATTGATTACCTTACCTAAGCTCAAAAAAACGACTACCGCAGAAAAGCAAACTCCTATAGCATAATACATACCAAATACATGGATGTGGCAGCGGCCAAGTCCAACAAGCGATTTATGCCTTGCAGACAGCGCAACGCATAAATACTAAGACGTTCTTGCCCAAGTGGTACATATTCATAATAGGCGGATAATTTGGAAGACGTAAGAATAGGCAATATGCCTAAAGATAAATTGATAAACCTTTATCATTCTATGGAAACTAGTGAGATTGATGCACTACTTGTAAAAAGTAGTGGGCAAGAGCTCAACAGATTTCTATCACATATGAGTGAGCGCAATCTAAATGACCTGTTTTCGTCGCAATCCCCAAAATCGCTTAATGCAATATTTGAGCGAATTCCTGAAAATCGAATTAATAAGTACTTGTTGCTAGCTTCAGAAGCAAACATCCGGAAAATTGTTTCTAGCTTATCGAATGAAGCTAAATTTAGGGTTCTTTCTAGTTCATCGTCAAGTCTTCGAACTAAGTTGTTAAATACATTACCGGTAAAAGCCCGTGAGGAGTGGAAGCGTTTAATTAACGAAGAAACTCTTCTAGATAGGGAGCTTAGCCACATTACGGCAAGCAGAATTGACAACTCATTAGAAAAAGAAGCGATAGACCGCATCCGATCGTTAGAACAGCAAGCGCAATTAAGACAAGAGCAGGCAGAAGCTCGCATTCAACAATCTGAACACAAGTTGTCGTTGATACAACAACAGATTGCCCAATCAGAAAAGCATTTACATGATCAGCAGATTCGAGCTCAAAAAGAGCATGAGACTCTCAAAAAGCGCGAAAATGACTTATCTGCTAAATTGTTGCAACTAAAAGAAGAACACGAAAAACAAATACAGAAGAGAATTGACATAAAAGTACCAGAATATGTATCAAATGCTCTGTCTGCCCTAGAAACCAAAGAAACGGAGTACAAAACAAAGGCTCACGACTGGAGTTTTAAGGGGAATGTAGCATTGGCTTGTGCGGTAGTTGCTTCATTACTGGCCCTAGCTTACGGTGCTTATGAGTTCAGCAATACGGACAAAGCTGATATTAGTTGGCTGTTATTCGGCTATCTCATGCTCAAGGGGTTAATTGTCATTGGCCTTTTTTGTGCGTGGGCAAAGCACGCATACAACCAATCAAATGCCTATATGCATGAAGCACTTAAGCGAACTGAACGTACACACGCTATTAGTTTCGGCAAACTGTACCTAGAAATATATGGTAACGATGTAAGCAAAGAGGATATGAAGTCTATCTTTGAAAACTGGAACATGGAAAGTCAAAGTGCATTTAAAGAAATTCAGCAAGTTGATTTTCAGCCACAAACTATCGATAAGCTCAAAGACATCATAGGACTCATGAAGACCGAAGAATCTCAGAAAAGTAAATAGTGGAACATGTTAGGGCAAGGCAACTAACAAACGACTATGGCGTCAATAACTTATTTTTACCTGTATTCTCATCCCACATAACGCCATCTCTTAGCATCGAATTGAGGATGACTATCATCTTTCGGACGCATGCAATAATAGCCACTTTCTTGGGCTTGGCTTGCCCAAGTAGTTGCTGATGTAACCCTCCCTTAAAATATGATCGATATAAGGGATGGTTACAATATGAACATACTTTCTATCGACAATATAGTAATGCCAGCAATAGCTCCATGGATCGCACCGTTTACTATTCGAGACTGATGAATCTTTCCCTAGGGATCGACTTTTCCCCATTGTTAATTTATTGCGATTGACTTTGATGCGCTATTAAGGCGCAGCTTAGCTAGATTCAATCACGGTAATAGTCACAGTTTGATTACAACTTTAGTCTAACTATTAACGTTTTTGTCGACAATATGGTCGCTTTGGGTTGAATACTTAATCCTTCAAAGCTATATTGTCGACAACGTGATAATTCAGCAGGCTAACCTTAGAGATGACATTTCAACCCCTACAACCCGTTACCGCGGCAGATAAAACCTTTTATCAATTAAGGCAGGATATTGTCGAAGGGGTGATCGCAGCGGGCGCTAAGCTGAGTGAAACTGAATTGTCGACAACCTACGGCGTCAGCCGCGCGGTGATCCGTGAGGCGATAAATCGTTTGGAGTCGAGCCATATTGTCGAGCGTAAGGCAAATGTGGGGGCGCGAGTGGTAGCGTTAACCGCTGCGGGATTATCTGAATTGTACCAGATTAGAGAGTCACTCGAGGGGATGGCGGCACGGTTGGCAGCTAAGCATATGACTGATGCTGAAATTGGTGAACTTGAAGCCTTGCTACAAAGCCATTTTAAAGATGTTAAAGAGGGAGAGTCTTATTACCAGGAAGCGGGTGATGTGGACTTTCACTATCGCATTATTTTGGGCAGTAAGAATAAACACCTTATCTCTATGCTGTTTGATGGCATTTATCATCTGGTGCGCATGTATCGGGTACAACTGGGCATGGCGGGGCCGCGAGTCACAACGGCATTTGATGAGCATAAGCATATTGTTAAGGCTATTGCTAACCGTGATGAAGAGCTGGCCGAGATATTAATGCGGCGCCACATCATGTATTCAAAAAACAATATTCAAAACAAGCTTGCATAGAGAAAACATTAAGAGGAATTAAGCATGAGCGCAGGAAAGAAGTTCCGTGAGGCACTGGCAAATAATAAGCCACTGCAAATTGTAGGCACGATAAACGCCTATTCCGCGATGATGGCAGAGCAAATTGGCCATCAAGCCATTTACCTCTCTGGTGGTGGCGTGGCTAACGCCTCTTATGGTTTGCCAGATTTAGGCATGACATCGCTCAATGATGTACTGGTTGATGTGCAGCGCATCACCTCAGCTTGCGCCTTGCCCTTACTGGTGGATATCGATACTGGCTGGGGCGGGGCATTTAATATTGCTAAAACGATTCGAGATATGGAAAAGGCCGGCGCTGCAGCGGTACATATGGAAGATCAAGTGGCGCAAAAGCGCTGTGGTCATCGCCCCAACAAAGAGATTGTCTCGACCGAAGAGATGGTTGACCGCATTAAGGCAGCAGTCGATGCGCGCACCGATCCCGACTTTTTTATCATGGCTCGCACCGATGCGTTTGCTCAAGAAGGGTTAGAGGCGGCGATTGAACGTGCTAGGGCCTATATTGCCGCTGGCGCCGACGGTATTTTTGCCGAAGCGGTGCAAACCGAAGCCCATTATCGCGCATTTGCCAGTGCCATCGATGCGCCATTATTAGCGAACATTACCGAGTTTGGTCAAACCGAATTATGGAACAAAGCCCAGCTTGGTGAGTGGGGCGTGGACATGGTGCTCTACCCGTTAAGTGCCTTTAGAGCGATGAACAAAGCGGCAGAAAATGTCTACACCGCGATTTTACGCGATGGCGATCAAAAGGCGGTACTCGATACGATGCAAACGCGTATGGCGCTTTATGATTATCTGGGTTATCACGATTACGAACAAAAGTTAGATAGCTTATTTGCCGAAGGTAAAAATAAATAGTGTGGCTTGAGCTGCACAGCTAATCGCTGAGAGGTCGCTCAATTAAGGACAGTATAAAACCCTACGCGCCAAGCGTGCTGCTTGGCGAATAAATAATTTAGATTCCAAAAAGGAACACATTATGGTTGATAAAAAGTTAAGTGGTGCAGGTCTGCGTGGCCAAAGTGCTGGTGAAACAGCGTTATGTACAGTGGGTAAATCTGGCTCTGGCTTGACCTACTGTGGTTATGATGTGGCGGATCTGGCTGAGAATGCCACGTTTGAAGAGGTGGCTTACCTGCTATTTAATGGCGTACTGCCCACTGCCGCACAGCTCGATGGTTATAAAAATGAGCTAATGTCACTGCGTGATCTGCCGCAGGCGCTAAAAGAGGTATTGCAGCGAATTCCTCGTGACGCCCACCCGATGGATGTGATGCGCACGGGGTGCTCATTTTTGGGCAATCTTGAACCAGAAGTCGATTTTACCCAGCAATATAATGCAGCCAATCGTTTACTGGCGGCGTTTCCTGCGATTATGTGTTACTGGTATCGCTACAGCCATGATGGCGTCGATATTGATTGTACAACCGATGAAGACTCACTCGCGGGCCATTTTCTTAAGCTGCTTAATGGTAAGGGACCATCGGATCAGCATCGCCGCGTGATGGATGTATCGCTGATTTTATATGCAGAGCATGAGTTTAATGCATCGACCTTTACCGCCCGCGTTTGTGCCTCAACCTTGTCTGACATGTTCTCCTGTATTACTGGCGCTATCGGCTCGCTGCGCCTTGCACTGCATGGCGGAGCTAATGAAGCGGCGATGGAGATGATCCAACAATTTAGCTCACCAGAAGATGCCAAAATTCAGATGGCTGGCATGCTAGAGCGCAAAGAGAAAATCATGGGGTTTGGCCATGCGATTTATCGCACTTCTGATCCTCGCAACGTGATCATCAAAGCGTGGTCTGAAAAGTTAGCCCATGAGTTTGGCGATACTTCGCTATACGACATTTCGGTGGCATGTGAAGAGTTTATGTGGGACACCAAGAAGCTATTTTGTAATGCCGATTTTTTCCATGCATCGGCGTATCACTTTATGGGGATCCCGACCAAGTTATTCACCCCAATATTTGTCTGTTCACGCTTAACTGGCTGGGCGGCGCATGTGATGGAGCAGCGCGCTAATAATCGCATTATTCGCCCAAGCGCCGACTATGTCGGTGCCGAGCCGCGTAAAGTGGTGCCTATCAGCGAGCGATAATCTAAGCAATTAAGGTTAAACATTATGGCGATAAGTGGCTCTGTGAGCTTGGCTTATCGCCGCTTGCTACTTCATTTTTAGCGCAGTATTACGGTCGTTATGCTGCGCTGTATGCCAATAGACGACATCGCCTTAGCCTATGTCATTGGGTCATCAAGGTGAATATCGACATGGCGTGCACGTAAAATCTGTGGATGACGTTATGAATACAACACACCGTAAACCCTTTCCCGGAACATCGTTTGACTATTTTGACACTCGTAGCGCTATCGAGGCGTTAAGCCCTGGCGCCTACGATAAACTGCCGTATACCGCTAAAGTGCTTGCCGAAAACTTGGTGAGGCGATGTGATCCCGCCATGCTTAACGATGCGCTATCTCAACTGATTGAGCGCAAACGCGATCTTGATTTTCCTTGGTATCCTGCTCGGGTCGTGTGTCACGACATTCTGGGGCAAACCGCACTGGTCGATTTGGCAGGGCTTCGCGATGCCATCGCCGAAAAAGGCGGCGATCCTGCCGAGGTCAACCCTGTGGTACCGACACAATTAATTGTCGACCATTCGCTTGCCGTCGAGCATGCCGGTTTCGATAAAGATGCGTTTGCCAAAAACCGCGCCATTGAAGATCGCCGGAATGAAGACAGATTTCACTTTATCAACTGGACCAAAAAAGCCTTTAAAAACGTGGATGTCATTCAGCCCGGTAACGGCATCATGCATCAAATCAACCTAGAAAAAATGTCGCCGGTTATCCAAACGCGCGACGGGGTTGTCTTTCCTGACACCTTAGTGGGCACCGACAGTCACACTCCACACGTCGATGCACTAGGGGTTATCGCCATCGGTGTGGGCGGACTGGAAGCTGAAAACGTGATGCTTGGCCGTCCATCTTATATGCGTTTACCCGATATTATTGGTGTCGAGTTAACCGGTAAGCGCCAAAGTGGGATTACCGCAACCGATATTGTGCTGGCGTTAACCGAGTTTTTACGTGAGCAAAAGGTGGTTTCCGCCTATTTAGAGTTCTTCGGTGAAGGCGCGGCCAATTTGACCTTAGGCGATCGCGCGACCATCTCTAACATGACCCCAGAATTTGGCGCCTCTGCCGGCATGTTTTATATCGACGAGCAGACCATCGATTATCTGACGATCACCGGCCGTGATAGTGAGCAAGTGAAGTTGGTCGAAAATTACGCCAAGCACACAGGGCTTTGGGCCGATGGTATGCAAGGCGCCGAGTATGAGCGTGTGCTGAGCTTCGATCTCTCCAGTGTGGTGCGAAATATCGCCGGGCCATCAAACCCGCATCGGCGCGTGGCAACCAGTGACCTTGCCGCAAAAGGGATCTCAGGTACCGTCGAAAATGAAGCAGGCTTGATGCCTGATGGCGCGGTGATCATTGCCGCCATCACCAGTTGCACCAACACCAGTAACCCACGTAACGTAATTGCGGCAGGGTTATTAGCGAAAAAAGCCAATGAATTGGGCTTAACACGCAAACCTTGGGTGAAATCCTCCTTTGCACCTGGCTCAAAAGTGGCTGAGCTTTATCTTAAAGATGCCAACTTATTGCCAGAACTTGAGCAATTGGGTTTTGGCATCGTCGGCTTTGCCTGCACCACTTGTAATGGCATGAGCGGGGCATTAGACCCAGTTATTGAGCAAGAGGTGATCGACAGAGACTTATATGCCACCGCGGTATTGTCGGGCAACCGTAACTTCGATGGCCGCATCCACCCCTATGCTAAGCAGGCCTTTTTGGCTTCGCCGCCGCTGGTGGTGGCATATGCGATTGCAGGCACAATTCGATTCGATATTGAACAGGATATTCTCGGTGTCGATCAATCGGGTGAGCCCGTGCGCCTTAAAGATATCTGGCCAACTGATGAAGAGATTGATGCCATTGTGAAAGCCAGCGTCAAACCCGAGCAGTTTAGAGAGATCTATACGCCAATGTTTGATATTGCCGTGGATTACGGTGAGCAAGTTAGCCCACTGTATGATTGGCGTGCGCAAAGCACCTATATTCGTCGTCCACCATACTGGGAAGGAGCGTTAGCAGGGGAGCGTAGCCTCAAAGGTATGCGTCCACTGGCAGTGCTGGGCGACAACATCACAACCGATCATCTATCGCCATCCAACGCCATTTTAGCCAGCAGTGCCGCCGGGGAGTACTTAACCAAAATGGGGTTACCAGAAGTTGACTTTAACTCCTACGCCACTCACCGCGGCGATCACCTTACGGCGCAGCGAGCCACGTTTGCTAATCCCAAACTCATCAATGAGATGGCCGTGGTCAACGGTGAAGTACAGCAAGGCTCACTGACTCGTATCGAACCCGAGGGCAAAGTGACGCGTATGTGGGAAGCGATTGAAACCTACATGGAGCGCAAGCAGCCCTTGATTATTGTGGCGGGCGGCGATTATGGTCAAGGTTCATCACGAGACTGGGCCGCCAAAGGTGTTCGACTGGCTGGCGTTGAAGCGATTGTGGCTGAAGGTTTTGAGCGGATCCACCGTACTAACCTCGTGGGTATGGGCGTATTACCGCTCGAATTTAAGCCCGGCGAGAGCCGTAAAACCTATGGTATTGATGGCAGTGAAACCTTCGATGTTGTCGGTGAGCCGACCCCCAGAGCCCAGTTGACCTTAGTGATTTATCGTCAAAATGGCGAGCGCATCGAGGTGCCTGTGACATGTCGATTAGACACTGCCGATGAGGTGTTGGTTTATCAAGCCGGTGGCGTATTACAGCGTTTTGCTCAAGATTTTCTCGAGGCTAAAAAGGCCTAAATGACGTCAGTTGGCGATGACATACTAGCGTTTGATGTCGTCGCCAACGTGATCACAGGAATGTCCATGAAACAGATGAAAATTGCCGCGACCTATATGCGTGGCGGCACCAGTAAAGGGGTGTTTTTTGCCTTAAACGATCTGCCTGTTGCGGCGCAAGTGCCTGGCGCGGCGCGCGATGCGCTATTATTGCGGGTGATCGGCAGTCCAGATCCTTATGGTAAACATACCGATGGGATGGGTGGAGCCACTTCGAGTACCAGTAAAACCGTGATTTTGGCTAAAAGCGGTCAACCGGATCATGATGTTGACTATCTTTTTGGCCAAGTGGCAATCGATAAACCCTTTATCGATTGGAGCGGTAATTGCGGTAACTTAACGGCTGCGGTGGGGGCTTTTGCGATCTCCCAAGGCTTAGTTGACCCCGAAAAAGTTCCTGCAAATGGCATTGCAGTGGTGCGTATTTGGCAGGCCAATATTCATAAAACCATTATTGCGCATGTGCCTATGCTCGATGGTGAAGTACTTGAGTTGGGCGATTTTGAACTCGACGGAGTGACTTTTCCAGCTGCTGAGGTGTTAGTTGAGTTTGTCGATCCCGCCGATAAAGCGGGCGCCATGTTGCCCACCGGCAATGTGGTTGATGAGCTTGATGTGCCGGGCGTCGGGCGGTTTGGCGTGACTTTAATTAATGCCGGTATTCCCACTATTTTCTTAAATGCACGGGAGCTGGGTTACGATGGCACCGAGTTGCAAGAGGCGATTAATGGTGATGCTGCGGCGTTGGCTAAATTTGAACTCATTCGGGCATATGGCGCCCTTAAAATGGGGCTTATTCAATCGATTGATGAGGCTAAGACCCGTCAGCATACCCCTAAGGTCGCCTTTGTCGCGCCGCCAAAACCCCATAGCGTATCAAGTGGTAAAACGGTGACGATAAATGATGTAGATCTGTTAGTTCGTGCGCTGTCTATGGGCAAATTACACCATGCTATGATGGGCACAGCTGCTGTGGCCATTGGCACCGCTGCGGCGATCCCCGGTACTTTAGTCAATGTGGCTGCGGGTGGTCAGGCGCGCACAAGTGTGCGTTTTGGTCATCCATCTGGCACGTTAAAAGTGGGCGCGAGAGCCACGCAACAAGCGGGTGAGTGGGAGGTGGAAAAAGTGAGTATGAGTCGTAGTGCTCGGGTATTAATGCAAGGTTGGGTGTATATTCCGGCCGATACCATCGAGTAACACAGCCTCATTATGCAGACCATACTTTGAAATGGAGTGTGCGAGCATATTAATTGTCATGGTGTGGCTTAAGCGATTCACTTGCGTAGCAATAGGCTTGTACAGGCACTGATAGTGTCGTTATGAGTCTGGTTCGATGTAGTGTTTTAGTTAGTAAACCGTTAGCTTGTAACTGGCGGTTTGCTAATTTTTTGAACGGTAAATAACTGAAATAGATTACTTATAATTCATTGGCTTAGATGAATTCATTTTATCCTTTCTTATTAAAGTGAATTGGGATAAATTACATGGTGTTATCGTACATAAACCAATGTCGGTTTAGTGTTAGTTATCAAGGTAGATTTTAAGTTGATATCTGTATATTTGGTTGATGATCATGAATTGGTAAGAACTGGCATTCGTCGTATCCTCGAAGATGAGCGTGGCATTAAGGTGGTGGGTGAAGCCGGTGATGGCGAGTCTGCTGTGCAATGGAGTCGTAATAACGAAGCCGATGTGATCTTGATGGACATGAACATGCCGGGGATTGGCGGACTCGAAGCGACCCGTAAGATCTTACGCTATCAATCCCATGCCAAAATTATTGTGCTAACGATTCATACCGAAGATCCGTTTCCTACCAAAGTGATGCAAGCTGGGGCTTCTGGCTACTTAACCAAAGGAGCTACGCCGCCTGAGGTGATCCAAGCGATTCGTCAAGTGGCCCACGGTCAGCGTTATCTATCGCCCGAAATTGCCCAGCAGATGGCATTGAGTCAATTTAATCAAACGGACGATAACCCGTTTAAAAGTTTATCTGAGCGCGAACTGCAGATCATGATGATGATCACCAATGGTGAGAAGGTTAGTGATATCTCTGAGCAACTTAATTTAAGCCCTAAAACCGTTAACAGCTACCGTTATCGTCTGTTTGATAAGTTGGGGATCAATGGCGATGTTGAACTGACCCGCTTAGCCATTCGTTATAAGATGTTGGATACAGGCCAGTTTTAATTGTTTTAATTGCTCCAGACCAACAAGCGTTTAGGTATGACTATCTCTGCATTTGATTCGACCCGCTTTCTCAAAACCGTCTCCTCATCCCCAGGTGTCTATCGTATGTATGATGCCCAGGGGACCGTTATTTATGTGGGAAAGGCTAAAGATCTTAAGAAACGCCTTAGCTCCTATTTCCGCAAAAATTTAAACAATGTCAAAACCGAAGCCTTAGTTTCGCATATCCATGATATTGACGTTACGCTAACACACAGCGAAACGGATGCGCTGATTCTCGAAAATGATTACATCAAGCAGTACATGCCAAAATACAATGTGCTGCTGCGAGATGATAAATCCTATCCTTATATTTTTCTCAGTCAGCATCAGCATCCTCGTTTAGCCTATCATCGTGGGCCTCAACGTGAGAGAGGCCAGTATTTTGGTCCATATCCTAATGGCGGCGCCGTTAGAGAAAGCTTACATTTGATGCAAAAGTTATTTCCTATCCGTCAATGTGACGATATCTACTATAAGGCGCGGTCCCGCCCCTGTTTGCAGTATCAAATTGGCCGTTGCAGCGCCCCTTGTGTCGGTAAAGTCTCCGATGAGGAGTACCAAGAACAGGTTAAACTCGCCACGCTATTTTTACGCGGGCGAGATCAGCAGGTAATGGGAACGCTGGTAGGCAAGATGGAACAAGCAGCACAAGCACTTAATTATGAGGCTGCTGCGCGTTTTCGGGATCAGATAAGTGCACTACGCCGGGTTGTCGAGCAACAAGAGGTGTCGGGCGGCAGCGGAGATATGGACGTTATTGGGGTGTACTTTGCCTCTGGCGTTGCTTGTTTTCATTTATTGTTTATCCGCGGCGGTAAAATTTTTGGGAGCCGCAGTTACTATCCCGCCGTACCGGATAAGACCGAACTCGATGAGGTTCTACGCGCCTTTATGCTGCAGTTTTATCTCAATTTCGACAGTCAACGTACGTTGCCAAAAGAGATCATCGTTAGCCATGACTTTGATGATATACATGAGTTGGAGCAAGCGATTGAACAGGCGCTCGCTAAAAGCGTGACGATTAAGACGAAGGTGCGCAGCGAACGGGCTAGTTTCTTGCGCATTGCCGATACCAATGCAAAAAATGCGGTTGAAACGCGATTATCACAGCAAAATACCATAGAGCAGCGATTCCTGTTACTCGAAGAGGCATTAGAGCTGTCGAATCCGATCCGTCGTATGGAATGCTTCGATATAAGCCACACCATGGGGGAGAGTACGGTGGCCTCTTGTGTGGTGTTTAATCGTGAAGGGCCTAATAAGTCAGAGTATCGCCGCTATAATATCAAGGGGATCACCCCTGGTGATGATTATGCGGCAATGAAGCAAGCAATTAGTCGACGGTTCGATAAAATCGATGCTAATGGCAAAATTCCTGATATTTTATTTATTGATGGCGGTATTGGCCAGCTCAGAATCGCACAGCACGTCGTCGATGAGAAATTTGCTCAGTTAGATATCGCCCCGACACTAATTGGCATAGCTAAAGGGGAAGGGCGTAAGCCCGGTTTAGAGACCCTTATTTATGGTGAAAATGAGCTAGTGTTTCATCTGCCGGCCGACTCGGGAGCACTGCATTTGATCCAGTATATTCGTGATGAGTCACATAGGTTTGCGATCACAGGTCACAGAAACAAACGCCAAAAAACACGTAACACCTCAACACTCGAGTCGATTGCAGGGGTTGGGCCAAAACGGCGTAAGGCCTTGTTACAATATTTAGGGGGACTTCAGCAAGTGAAAGGCGCAAGTGTGGCTGAATTAGCAAAAGTCCCAGGTATTAGCTTAGAAATGGCGCAAACAATACATGATGCATTGCGAGGGTAACAAAATTAAGGCAAGATTGGCGCTGCTTTTAGATAATTGGTTTCGTCATGCCGTTTAATGTACCGATAGCACTTACGCTGTTCAGGCTAGTTTTACTGCCTGTTTTTGTAGTTCTTTTTTATGTTCCTTATAGCTGGTCACCTTTTGCAGCTGCTTTTGTGTTCTGGTTAGCTGCAGTTACTGATGCACTGGATGGCTACGCTGCCAGAAAATTGCAACAGTCGACTCGCTTTGGCGCTTTTCTCGATCCCGTTGCCGATAAGATCATGGTGACCACAGCATTAGTGATGCTGGTGGCTGAATATGACCATATTTGGTTAACCTTGCCCGCACTATTTATGATTGGCCGTGAAATTGTGATTTCTGCGCTGCGTGAGTGGATGGCCGAAATAGGTAAGCGGGGCTCGGTTGCCGTGTCATGGATTGGTAAGTACAAAACCGCTGCCCAGATGGTGGCCATTGTCGGTTTGATTTGGCGTCCGAATGACTTTTTGACTTATACCGCCATTGTGCTGTTTTATGTCGCTGCTATTCTGACATTTTGGTCCATGGTTAGCTATATTATGGCTGCCTGGGGCGATTTAACCGACGAATCGAACAATTAGAGCGCAATGCGATCACTTAGTGTGCAAACGACATCAAATTGTAAAATAGTGCGTTGACACTGGAACTAAAATCGGTAGAATTCGATTCCGAAGTCAAGGGGAAGCAACTAAAGCTTAACCTAGATAACAAAGCAACATTGTTGATTAAACTTAAGTTAAACAAAATTTAAATTAAGTTTGAAAATAAATGTAGCAAAGAATGATGCGACATTAGCTCAGTTGGTAGAGCGATACCTTGCCAAGGTATAGGTCATCGGTTCGAACCCGATATGTCGCTCCAATTTACAGTGTAAATTGGACATTCAATTTGGCGCGATGGCAGAATGGCTATGCTGCGGATTGCAAATCCGTCGATCTCGGTTCGACTCCGGGTCGCGCCTCCACTTTAAGTTTTAGCGCAATAGCGATAAAACGCACACATTGCCCGTGTGGTGGAATCGGTAGACACAAGGGATTTAAAATCCCTCGCTGAATAAGCGTGCCAGTTCAAGTCTGGCCACGGGTACCATTTTAAGATGACAAAAAAGCCTCAACAATTGTTGGGGCTTTTTTGTTTCTGCTGTTTATTTATATATCTCTGCATTCCCATTCCCAGTTTGCTTGCCGCAAACCTTAACCAACATTATGTGCAACCTAATTAAATAGTCTTTAGTCTCAGCCCTAAACCCTATAACGATCATAATCGTACAGCAAAGCAGGTAGTAAAATACTGATGCTAGTGGGCCAAGGGATCGAGAAACTATGTTGGTAAACCTTATTTCAGTATCGCGTTATTTAGCTATTTAGTTTGGATAAACGGTTAGCTTATACAAAATCTGTCTTTATGTGTGGCATTGCTCGCGTGTATTTGCGCCATAATTACTCGAGGAGGGATTATGATGCGAAGTATAGTTACGGTAATTATCTTGCTGTGGGGGATGTCTACAGCTGTCTCAGAGACCAGAATGGAAGCCGCAACCACATCGCTGTTACAGCAAGTGCAGTTGATCTCTCTAATTGAGTCGAATGAACGTTTCTTACGATACCAGCGGATATTAACTGCAAATGAACCTTTATCTGTTGATGATTTTTATCAGATAAAAGATTCAGTCGCGCAATTTTGGCTGCAGAATGACATCAACGCTATTGCCCCCTATTTAATTAATGATGACGATCCCTATACCGCCGTGTTGGCGCTTGAGCCTGATGTTGAAGGTTTTTTGCCTGTAAACAACCGCATTCGCTATCTTTTGTGGTTAGCTAAGGTGCAGCCCTGGACAAGGATAGAACCCAATGGTTGGTTAAAGCCAGGTGATAGTCACCCTGATATTAGTGATATTGTTGAGCGCCTGAGATGGTTAGGTGATTATGATGAGCAAGATATCGATAAGAGCAATGTTAACCAAGACTATGTCACGCAAGACATGAGTGAAGGTAAGGAAAGTCAAAATATAGAGACATATAAAGTGGGGTCAGAATACCGTGGTTTGTTAAGTTCTGCACCAACACCAACACCAACACCAACACCAACAACATCCACGCCGGTCAATCATTCTGAGCCTTATCAATCCACCGACGTTTACGATGACAAATTACGCCGCGCAATATTAACTTTCCAAGAGCGTCATGGACTCAACCCCGATGCCATTATTGGACCTGCAACCCTGCGCTGGCTCAACTTAACACCGACAAATCGTGCTCGGTTGCTGGCAGTCAATTTTGTTAATCGTGCTAAATATATGCACAACATAGGTAAGCGGTATTTGCTGATCAATATTCCGGCTTATGACTTAGTTTTGGTAGATGAAGATCGAACCGTGCTGCAGTCTAAGGTGATTGTGGGTAAGCCTTATCGGCCAACACCCGTTATACAGGGGGAGATCAGCAATTTAGTGATCAATCCCAGCTGGCGTGTGCCAAGGCGTTTACTTAAATACGATCTACTGCCTAAAGTTCGCCAAGATGGTGGTTATATTAATCAACATAATTTTGAAGTGTTTAATTACTCGGAGGAGTTAGTGGTAAAAAGCGATGAAGAGTGGCGAGATCTTGCTAGAGGTCATTTTCCTTATCGCTTAGTGCAAAAGCCGGGTGTTAATAACACCTTAGGTCGCTATAAATTGTATTTTCCAAATCAATACAGCGTCTATTTACATGATACCCAGGATAAAGCCCTTTTTGCGCGAAGTGATAGGGCGTTATCTTCAGGGTGTATTCGCGTCGAAAAAGTCGAGCAGTTGGCTAACTGGATAGCATCGAACCTAGTGCGTGATAAACAGACTTGGGTCGACATGCAAATTGAGCGAACAAAAACGCAATGGTTCGCCTTTGATGATAAATTACCAGTGCACCTTGTTTATTGGACATCCTGGCTTGATGAACACAATATTGCCCAGTTTAGGGATGATATATATAAGAAAAATCAAAATATTATTTCGGATCTACAGGCCAATAATGCCTCAAACCCTGATGAATAAAGGGCTGTGGCAAAACATTAGCTTGATCTCACCATCAAAACCGTTTAATTTATGCGCTGTTTTTGTGCAAATAATGAACGGTGGTATTGATGTCAATAGTGTGTCCTTCACGTAGGCAGTTGTTGTTAGGCCTAGGTGGTGTAGCAATGTTTTCGATGGTGTCTCCTAAAGTAAAAGCGAGTCGTTCAACTAAAGGCGTACGTAGCTTGAGCTTTTATAACAGACATACAGGGGAAAAGGGGCAAGGAAGCTATTGGATTGATGGGAGTTATCAGGATAATACTCTCACAGATTTTAATCATATTTTACGAGATCATCGGCAAAATGAAGTGGCTCCAATGGATAAGCGATTATTCGATCTACTTTATTTACTCAAACAGACGTTAAATATAGATGATCAACATGAATATCATGTGATTTCTGGTTATCGTTCACCGAAAACTAATCACATGTTAGCGCAAAAGAGTAATGGCGTAGCAAAGAAGAGTTACCACATGAAGGGAATGGCAATGGATATTGCGATACCTGATGTTAACTTAAAAGATTTGCGTGATGCCGCGGTGTCTTTAAAGTTAGGTGGTGTGGGCTTTTACCCTAACTCTGGGTTTGTACATGTGGATACTGGACCGGTAAGAACTTGGTAATACTAAGGGGGTTAACAAGTGTTTGTGTCGTAGTCTGGGTTATGCTAGTATTCGCTCGCTTTAAATGAGGTCATCGTTGGTCGAAAGCGATGGTCACCTAAAACTTTATTATATTAAGTGAGTAAATTATGTCTTACGCAATTACCGCACAAGCCCGTACTGAAATAGGGAAAGGTTCGAGCCGCCGCCTACGTCATGCTGGTAAAGTTCCTGCTGTTATCTATGGTGCGGGTAAAGAACCTGTTTCTATTGAATTCGAACACAAAGATATCATCAACATTCAAGCGAATGCTGATTTCTATACTTCTGATATCACTATCGTTTTAGATGGTAAAGAAGTTAAGGTTCGTGTTCAAGCTATGCAACGTCACGCGTTTAAGCCTCTTATCGAGCACGTGGATTTCACTTTCGCTTAATGCGAGATTGAATAAGAAAAAGCGCCTATTTGGCGCTTTTTTTATGGTTGAAATTGCTTATATTTGATCTAATTCTGCCTGTTTGTCAGGGCAAGTTACGATGATCCTTGTATCACCTTGTTCACTTAGTTCTTCTAATGTCACTGAAAATCCCCATAAACGGTGTAGATGTTTAACGACCTCTTTACAGCTATCATCTAAAGGGATGTTGTTGATGGGGATGTACCTTAATACCAATGAACGATCGCCAGATATTGCCACGTTCTGCACTTGAATATTAGGTTCAAGATTAGATAAATTATATTGCTGTGATAACATTTGTCGTATGTCCTTATAGCCTTGATCGTCATGAATAGCCGAGACATTTAGGTAATTTTTTTGGTCATTATCAAGAATACTAAACAGCTTAAATTGGCGAATGATATTAGGTGATAAATACTGACTGATAAAACTTTCATCCTTAAAGTTTTCCATCGCAAAATGCAGGGTATCTAGCCAGTTGCTCCCAGCTATTTCCGGGAACCAACGTTTATCCTCCTCTGTTGGTGACTCACAAATACGTCGAATATCCACAAACATATTAAAACCTAGTGCATACGGGTTAATACCACTGTAGTAGGGGCTGTTGTAACTGGGCTGCGCGATAACGTTAGTGTGGTTTTTTAAAAACTCAATCATAAAGCGGTCACTGACGAGACCGTCGTCATAGAGGTGATTCAAAATGGTGTAGTGCCAGAAGGTTGCCCAGCCTTCATTCATCACCTGAGTTTGTTTCTGTGGATAAAAATATTGACTCATCTTTCTGACGATACGCACAATTTCACGTTGCCAGGATTCCAATAGCGGTGCGTTTTTCTCAATGAAATAGAGGATATTTTCTTGCGGCTCGGCAGGAAAACTCGTATTTGACTGCGCTTTTTCAGCAGCGGGCATTAAGGGAATGGTTCGCCATAAATCATTGACTTGGCTTTGTAGATATTCTTCACGTTCTTTTTGACGAACTTTTTCCTCTTTTAACGAGATTTCACTGGGCCTTTTATAACGATCAACCCCATAGTTCATCAAGGCATGGCATGAGTCGATGATGAGTTCGACCTGTTCGGTGCCGTAACGCTCCTCACATTCGCGAATATAATTTTTTGCAAATACTAAGTAATCTATGATTGAACTGGCATCGGTCCAGGTTTTGAACAGATAGTTGCCTTTAAAAAAACTGTTATGGCCAAAATTAGCGTGAGCCATCACTAAGGCTTGCATGGTGATGGTGTTTTCTTCCATTAGATAAGCGATACAGGGATCGGAGTTGATGACGATTTCATACGCTAATCCCATTTGACCGCGTTTATAACCCTGCTCGGTTTCGATAAATTTTTTGCCAAAGGACCAGTGAGTGTAACCGATTGGCATACCGATACCGGCATAGGCGTCCATCATCTGCTCGGCTGTGATCACTTCAATTTGATTAGGGTAGGTATCGAGTCGATAATGAGCTGCGACACGTTCAATTTCCGTCAGATACGATTGCAACAAGTCGAATGTCCAATCTGGACCATCATCCAATCTCTTACTATTATTTGAACTCATAATTGTCCCCTTATTAAACCGCTTGTTTCTTAAACAGCTCTCTAAACACTGGGTAAATATCTTCAGCTCGTTTTATGTGTTGAACTGCAATATTATCGTGAGTTGTTTGAAGCCCTTCATACTCACGCCACAAGGTTTGATGGGCACGATTAGTGATTTCGATGTAGCTGAAGTAACGCACTACGGGGAGTAATTTTTTTGCTAATAACTCGCGGCAGGCTGGTGAGTCATCAGCCCAGTTATCACCATCTGATGCTTGAGCGGCATAGATGTTCCATTCATTTTCAGGATAACGTTGTTGTTGAATGTCGTGCATTAATTTAAGTGCACTAGATACTATAGTGCCGCCTGTTTCTTGTGAATAAAAAAATTCATGCTCGTCTACCTCTTTAGCTTGAGTATGATGCCGAATATAGACCACATCCAAATTACTATAGGTTCGAGTGAGAAATAGGTAGAGTAATATGTAGAATCGCTTTGCCATATCCTTGGTGGCTTGATCCATAGAGCCAGACACGTCCATTAAACAAAACATTACCGCCTGACTTGAGGGGACTTCACGTTTTGCGTAGTTGTTGTAGCGCAAATCGAAGGTATCGATAAACGGTACTCTGGCTATTTTTGCCTCTAATTCGGCTATCTGCTGCTGTAAGCTAATGATCTTTTCAGCTTCAGAACCTGGTGTTTGCTCCAACGCTTCTAGCTCTGCTTGAAGTTCGGTTAATAGGGCTTTTTTTGATGATGACATGGCAATGCGCCGTGCCAATGAGGAGCGCAGTGAACGCACTATATTGATATTGGCAGGCACGCCATCATTGGTGAACCCTGCACGATAGGTTTGGTATTCTACCAGTTTATTGAGGCGATTATTTTGTAAGTTCGGCAGTTCAAGATCTTCAAACAACAACTCTAAATATTCATCTTTAGATATTTGAAATACAAAATCATCTTGTCCTTCCCCAGAGTCAGATGCATCACCTTGTCCGCCGCCTTGACCTTGTCCTTTGGGCGGGCGTTCAATTTTATCTCCTCGAGCAAATTGATCGTTACCCGGGTGAACCCGCTCTTTAACGCCACCACGGCCTTGATGAAAAGTGGGCTCGCTAATATCACGGGTAGGGATAGCAATTTTTTCACCTTTGTCTACATCGGTAACACTGCGCCTAGTCACCGCATCGCTGACCGCTTTTTTAATTTGTTGTTTATAACGATTGATAAATCGTTGCCGATTGACTGTGCTTTTTCCCTTAACATTCAATCGTCTGTCAATAAAATTAGCCATGCGCACCTCCAAACAACTCGTGGGGAGAGATCTCCCCACCTAATATTATCAAGATGATTTACGCACGCGCAGATACCATTCTGATAAAAGTCTTACTTGCTTCTTGGTATAGCCTTTCTCCATCATTCGATTGACAAAATCATCGTGTTTACGCTGATCATCGGTCGAAGTTTTGGCATTAAAAGAGATAACCGGTAATAGATCTTCAGTATTGGAGAACATTTTCTTTTCAATAACAGTGCGCAGCTTTTCATAGCTGGTCCATAGTGGGTTAGAGCCTTCATTGTTAGCTCTAGCTCGTAATACAAAATTAACAATCTCATTGCGAAAATCTTTTGGATTACTGATCCCTGCTGGTTTTTCAATCTTTTCGAGCTCAGCATTAAGGGCGGCTCTGTCAAATAGCTGGCCGGTTTCTGGATCTCTATATTCTTGATCTTGAATCCAAAAATCAGCATAGGTAACGTAACGGTCGAAAATATTTTGACCATATTCTGAATAGGACTCTAAATAGGCCGTTTGAATTTCTTTACCAATAAATTCAACATACTTGGGAGTTAAGTAGCCTTTTAAGAACTCTAGGTATCGTTCTGCCGTTTCGTTAGGAAATTGCTCTTGTTCGATTTGTCGCTCGAGCACATAAAAAAGGTGCACCGGATTGGCGGCTATTTCACTGTGATCGAAGTTAAATACTTTAGAGAGAATTTTAAAGGCGAAACGGGTCGATAATCCTTGCATACCCTCATCGACACCAGCGTAATCACGGTATTCCTGGTAAGATTTAGCTTTGGGATCTGTATCCTTTAAGCTCTCACCATCATAGACTCTCATTTTTGAGTATATCGATGAGTTATCAGGTGTTTTAATGCGAGACAATACGCTAAATTGGGCCAGTAGCTCCAAAGTATAGGGAGCACATGGGGCTTGTGATAACTCAGAGTTGAATAGCAATTTTTTATAGATTTGAATCTCTTCAGACACCCGCAGACAGTAGGGGACTTTAACAATATAGACGCGGTCTAAAAACGCTTCGTTAGTTTTATTGTTTCTAAAGGTGGTCCATTCTGACTCGTTAGAGTGCGCTAAAATGATACCGTTGAAGGGCAGGGCTGAAAGCCCTTCAGTACCATTGTAATTACCTTCTTGGGTAGCAGTTAGTAGTGGATGTAGCACCTTTATAGGGGCTTTAAACATCTCAACGAACTCCATTAACCCTTGATTGGCTCGACACAGTGCACCCGAGTAGGAGTAAGCATCGGCATCATGTTGGGCAAAATGTTCGAGTTGGCGAATATCGACTTTACCCACGAGTGAGGAGATATCCTGATTGTTCTCATCGCCAGGTTCTGTTTTGGCAATGGCCAGCTGATCTAAAATATTAGGATAGACTTTAACGACCTTAAATTGAGAGATATCACCGCCGAATTCATGGAGACGCTTGACGGCCCATGGCGACATAATGGTTTTGAGGTAGCGCCCCGGAATGCCATATTCACTCTTGAGCAGCTCGGCATCTTCATCAGGATTGAATAAGCAAAATGGATGGTCATTCACTGGGCTACGCACTCCATTAGCACTGAGTACGTAAATAGGTACATGCTGCATTAATGATTTGAGCTTTTCTGCTAGGGATGATTTACCACCACCTACAGGCCCAAGTAAATATAAGATCTGTTTAGATTCTTCAAGACCTTGTGCCGAGTGTTTTAGATAGGCCACTATCTGTTCTATCGCTTCCTCCATACCGAAAAAATCTTTAAATGCAGGATAGCGAGAGATTAAACGGTTGGAAAAGATTCGGCTTAAAATCGAATCTTTTGAGGTGTCGATAACCTCAGGATCACCGATTGCAATAAGCAGGCGTTCGGCTGCCGATGCATACGCAATACGATCGTCTTTGCAAATGGCTAAAAATTCTTGTAGCGAATATTCTTCATCTAATTTCTTTTCATAGCGCTGTTGATAATGCTCGAATATGCCCATTTTCCACCCCCTGAAGCCAGCAATAAATCTTAAGGGGCAACTGAACTTTCAGTTACCTACTCCTAATGATAGACGGGAAATGTGAGTTGGGTAGCAAAAAGTATAATGAAAACAATAACAAAACATTGCAAATGCAACTGTTGCATATGTGGCTGATGATGATTTGTTTAAAAATCCTTAGATTAAAAACAAAAAAGGAGCCATTAAGGCTCCTTTTTGTTGTGACACTATTCATTAAGCAGCGAAGTTGCTGTTAACAAATTCCCAGTTCACAAGCTCCCAGAAATGAGCAAGATAGTCAGGGCGCACATTACGGTAATCGATATAATAAGCGTGTTCCCACACATCAACAGTCAGTAGTGGTGTTACACCATCTTCTGTTAATGGTGTCGCTGCATTGCTGGTATTGACGATAGCTAAAGAGCCGTCTGCTTTTTTTACTAACCAAGTCCATGCACTACCAAAGTTGTTCACTGCAGAATCAGTAAATTGTGCTTTGAATGCATCGAAAGAGCCGAAGGCTGCATCAATAGCGACTGCAATATCACCAGTGGCAACGCCGCCGCCATTTGGCGATAGGCAGTTCCAATAGAAAGTGTGGTTCCAAACTTGAGCCGCATTATTGAAAATACCACCAGTAGAGGTCTTGATGATCTCTTCTAGGCTTTTCTCGGCAAGTTCAGTACCTTCAATTAGGCCGTTTAGCTTCACAACATAAGTGTTGTGATGCTTACCATAATGGTATTCAATCGTTTCTTGGGAAATATGGGGCTCTAATGCGTCTTTTGCATAAGGAAGTGCTGGTAATTCAAAAGCCATGTTTTTTCTCCATTGACATTCAATTGTCTTTTCTGTTTGCTCACAGCTAGCCATTCTACCTGATAAAATTGTGATGTGAATCATTGTTTGGCTGATTTTACCGATTAATTCAATCGTTAAATTATTCTATTCAATAACCTTGGTAAAAGTAGGTTTTTGTTCTTAGTCATCCTGACGTACAATAGGCAAAATTGTTTAAGTAGCTTTGCTGCAATATTTAGGAAAGAAGATGCAAACAAATGAAACTGTAGAAAAAATCAAACAGCAGATTGCTGAAAACCCAATCATCGTTTACATGAAAGGTTCACCTAAGCTACCTAGCTGTGGATTTTCATCTCAGGTGGCACAGCTTATGATTAATTGCGGTGCACAATTTGCTTACGTTGATATTTTACAGCATCCCGATATCCGCGCAGAACTGCCTAAGTATGCTAATTGGCCTACTTTCCCGCAGTTATGGGTTGAAGGCGAACTTATTGGTGGCTGTGATATTTTGACTGAAATGTATCAAAAAGGTGAGTTGCAAACTTTGATTAATGAAACTGCGGCAAAATACCCTGCACAAGACGCAGAAGCCTAATCATTACTCGAGTGCTGTTAGCTAAAGCGCAATATATGGCGTTAATTAAATTATAATTAGCTTAGGCATTTACTAAATATTAAAAGCCCTTCGATTGAAGGGCTTAATTAGATGGTCCGCCTCACCCCTAAGCTAAGCTTAGGGTTAGGCAATCAAAGAGGCGAACCATCATGTCTACTATTAAAGTCATTGGGATCGATTTAGGCAAATCTTCTTTTCACCTTGTTGCTCATGACCATAGCGGTCGAGAGCAATTTCGAAAGCACTTATCTCGTACAAAACTTATTGCGTTTTTAGCTCAAACACCCGCCACCATCATCGCGATGGAGTCATGTGGTGGCTCACACTGGTTAGCCAGAAAGTGCCAGTCTTTTGGGCACGAAGTTAAACTCATTCCCCCGCAGTACGTTAAACCTTACGTTAAAACCAATAAAAATGATTATATTGATGCCGATGCGATAGCGGAAGCATCAACGCGCCCATCGATGCGCTTTGTTGGTGTTAAAACTGAAACTGCTCAGGTTATCTCAGTGCTCCAACGTATTCGTTCTAGTTACGTAAAAGAGCGTACCGCGTGCATGTCCCGTATTGGAGCTATCTTGCTTGAATTTGGTATGAGCTTCCCTAAAGGACATAGCAAGATGAAAGCCTTGTTTCAATGGCTTGCCGATAATAAAGAGCCCATTCCTCCGATGTTAATGCAGGAGCTAATTGAACATCATGAATACTATGAACAACTTAATGAGCGTATTGCAGGACAAGATAGAAAGCTGAAACAGCTTGTCGAGCAAAGTGAAGACGCTCAATTGCTGAAATCTATTCCTGGTGTAGGAGATTTAACAGCAAGCCAGTGCTTAGCCGATATCTCTGATGTGAGTCACTTTAAAAACGGGCGCCAGTTAGCTGCGTGGATAGGATTAGTCCCACACCAATACTCAACTGGCGGTAAAAGCACGTTATTAGGAATAAGTAAGCGCGGCAATAAAGCGCTAAGAACCTTGTTCATTCATGGTGCTCGGTCGATTTTATCTAGGCCTGAAGTCGCGGTGGCGGTATTTGGAGAATGGATACTTGAGCTTAGAGCGAGAAAGCCATTTAATGTAGCAGTTGTTGCTTTGGCGAATAAATTAGTGCGGATAGCGTGGTCAGTGTTATCGACCAAGCAAGCATTTGAAGTAAGAGTTTAACCCGAGTTTGCAGATGATAGAGAAGATGACAGAACGGTCAGACCACTAGATTGAAGACCTGACATAAAAAACAGCAACGCAGTATGCTTTTGGCTTTTTGAGGACAATCTAGCGCGGAACTCATCGTGGAGCGGGTGGTAAGCACCTAATGAAGACTCCGAATACATTAGCGCAAACCAACCTCGTTATCGAAAATATCATTTGCAATAACGAGGCGGACCATACATTTTTATGTTTAATTTAAGCCTAGTAGATGTGTTACTCGGTAAGCGCTGCTTCTGGCTTAGTCGCTGGCAGTAATAAGTTCATGGTAATGGCGACAATACCACATAGGCTAATACCGGTTAGGCTGAATGACCCAATACCAAAGGCCATGCCACCAATACCAAAGACTAAAGTAACACCTACGATGCACAGGTTCCTCGGCTCGCCCATATCGACCTGATTTTTGATGAGCGAGTTAAGCCCAACTGCCGCAATAGAACCAAATAATAAACACATAATACCGCCCATCACTGGAATGGGGATCGTTTGCATCAGTGCTCCCAGTTTACCCACAAAAGCTAAGGTGATTGCGGTGATGGCAGTCCATGTCATGATGCGGGGATCAAAACTTTTGGTAAGCGTTACCGCGCCCGTGACTTCTGAGTATGTCGTATTTGGTGGCCCGCCAAGTGCAGATGCTGCTATGGTGGCAATGCCGTCACCACTTAAGGTGCGATGTAGGCCGGGCTTTTTCATGTAATCTTTACCAGTAACGTTTGAAATCGCTAAAATATCTCCGATATGTTCAACAGCAGGGGCTATTGCCACAGGGATCATAAAGGCGATGGCGTGCCAGTTAAACTCAGGGGCAACGAAGCTTGGGATAGCAAACCAGTTGGCGTTATGTACTGGGGTGAAATCAACAATGCCCATGGCTAAACTGAGAGAATAACCCACAATGATCCCAGCTAAAATCGGCATCAATTTGGCAACGCCTTTGGCAAATATGGCTACCGCGATGGTAGACAGTAGCGATGCTAAAGAGATCATTAATGCTACGCTGCCATCAACCAAAACTAGGCTACCATCGCCGCTTTTACCTAAAGCCATATTGACCGCAACAGGGGCCAACCCTAGGCCAATCACAATGATGACCGGCCCAACGACCACTGGCGGCAATAAACGCTTGATAAAACCATCACCACGTACTTTGACGATACTTGCTAGAATCAAGTAAACACAACCGGCCGCCATGAGTCCGCCCATGGTCGATGGGATCCCCCAAGTTTGTACGCCATAAAGAATAGGCGCAATAAAAGCGAAAGAGGAAGCGAGGAAGATAGGGATTTGTCGTCGGGTGACAAGTTGAAACAACAGGGTGCCCAAGCCTGCTGTAAATAAAGCGACATTAGTATCAAGGCCAGTTAATAGTGGCATTAATACCAGTGCGCCGAAGGCGACAAATAACATCTGGGCGCCTTGTAATGGAATTGCTAAACGATTCATTTTCATTCTCTTTTTTTAGGTAAACCGAACAATTTTAACGTTTAGTCATTTCATTTGCATTAGTTACGGTCACATTATTTTGCATTGGGTTAAAAAAAATTAATAAAAAATCACCTCAGGCAAGGGGGGATGCAGGCAAGAACCGCACAAACTGTGTTACACTGCAGCCATTGTATTTAGTTAAAGTATTGATATAGATGTTTAAGCGTCTTACCTATGGTTTGTTTACCACCATCATCTTGATGGTTGCACATATAGCCGTTGCGGCAGAAGTGACTGAACTTGATATGAGTATTGTCAAGGTAGCGGACCGTACCACTAAAACGAAAAATAGCGCATTAGCACAAGCATTGCACAATGTGATACTTAAAAATACCGGCAATAAAAGTGCCTTATCAGCGCCGAGTATTGTTGCTGCACTTAACAACCCTACCGCACTTATTCGTCAGTTTGGGTATCAAGAAACCGACGGTCAGCAATATTTACGTGCTACTTTCGATCATCAAAAAATAATCCAATTACTTCGTGATGCTCGGTTGCCTGTATGGGGAAGCCAGCGTCCACTCACTCTCATTTGGTTAAGCTTGCAGCAAGATGGTCAACGTGCCATTTTGAATGACTCATCAACGTCAGAGAGCCGAGCCTATATTGATGAATTAGCTCAGGCTCGTGGACTACCGGTATTGTTGCCAATGATGGATCTTGATGATGCGATGAATGTTAGCGTCAGCGATGTGCGTGGCTTATTTGTCGATGCAGTCGCTAGCGCATCTGCTCGTTATAATACCGATTATTTTATGATGAGCTCGATTGAACCTACCGCAGACAATCAATTACATTATTCGATGGTATTGTATCCAAGAACCCAAGGCGGTGCTTTGTTTAATCCATTGGTACAAGACGCTGGAGTGGTTACCGATATTGATAGTGCCCTTAATCAGATGTTTTTAACGATAAGTGAATATTATGTCAGCCAGTACGCGGTTGCCGATAGCGGTGCAGCACTCAGTGCTCAACTTACTTTTATCGACATTACTGAACGTAAACAACTGGTTGATATTGAAAACTACCTTACCCAACTGAGTGCGGTAAAACAGGTTTCGTTAACACGGTTACAGGGTGGGGCGGCCCAGTTTACTTTAGCGCTATTTGGTACTAAAGCAGATCTTATCCGTCTACTCAGTTTAGAATCAAGAATTAAACCGCAGTCTGTGTTAACGCCTATGCCAGTAGGCGGTGCTGATCCGTTAGCACCATCACAGAGTGAGACCATTAACTATATTTGGCTTGGTCATTAATGTAAGCTGGGTTCCATTATGTTTGGAACCTTTCTTTTACCAAACAAATGATATCGAGATTTAATTAGTGGCATCCCATTCCCCATTACAGTTGTCGTTACCCGTTTATCTGCCTGATGATGAAACGTTTAACAGTTATTATCCAGCGGCCGGAAACGATCAATTAATTCAAAGTTTACAAGACTGTGCTGATGGAAGTGCGGAGAAGGCCGTTTATCTATGGGGGCCGGTAAAATCGGGTCGTACCCATTTGATGCATGCGACTTGTGCCCGTGCTAATGAACTTAATCGCAACAGTTTCTATTTGCCACTGGGGATCCATGCCAGTATCTCAACCGAATTGCTAGAAGGATTAGAGCAAGTTGATCTTGTCTGTATTGACGATATTGATGCAATAGCCGGCCATCCTTTATGGGAAGAGAGTCTATTTGATCTGTATAACCGTGTAGCAGAGCAGAAAAATTGTAAATTGGTGGTCAGTGCCAGTGCTTCTGCAGTCGATAGCGGCTTTGTGTTACCCGATTTAATCTCTAGAATGCAGTGGGGCTTGACTTACCAAGTTCAGCCTATGGCCGATGATGAAAAGCTAGCAGCACTACAACGCCGCGCGGCGATGCGTGGTTTACAGTTGCCTGAAGATGTCGGTCGTTTCTTACTGAACCGTCTAGCCCGTGATTTACGTACCTTATTTGATGTGCTTGATAGATTAGATAAAGCGTCGTTAGTTCATCAACGTAAATTGACCATCCCGTTTGTCAAAGAGATGCTTAGGTTGTAAGTGATAAGCTCTTAGCCATAAAACACTTAAGCCTTTATCTCTCAAGCACTTAAGATAGCTACAATGTGATTTATCTGCCGCGCTTTCATTAATTAAGTTGCCAAACTAACAACTTAATTAGACGAAACAGAAATAACAAAAAGCCCAAACTCACGTTTGGGCTTTTTTATGTTAGCCGTTTCTTGAGCGATTTATGCCGCTTGATGTTGGGCGGCAGACGCGACGACCTGGGCTTTTAACTCGGCAGGATCAAAATCATCGACATTGATTGATTTCATCCGGCCAATTTCAGCGCGTTCAAGTAATGCAACCTCATCGTCACTGAGAATACCTAAGGCTTTTCCTTCGGCGGCTAGCTTATCTAACCACATGAAAGGATGACGCTTACCCGATGCCTTACAAATTTTATCGTGCAGCGGCTCACAAGCGAGGATATCTTTAAAGGTCTGCTCTTGGATACCTACAGCATTGAACTCAGATGGCGTCCAGAATTGACCTTTACCTAAACGGTCACGACTGGCGCAGGGCGTTTGCATGATCTTAGCCACTTTATGATCCAGTACATCACTTGGACGCTTAAGTGGACGGCCAAATGGGAAGATAATGACCCGTAATAAGCGTCCTAATCCCATAGGGAAGTTGTCTAATAGATCGTCAAGCGAGTCTTGTAGTTTGTACAACGAATCTTCAACAGCCCATTGCACTAAGACTAAATCTTCACTCTGGCGGCCTTCATCTTGATAGCGCTTTAGTGTTGCTGACGCTAAGTAAAGCTGGCTCAACAAATCGCCTAGGCGAGCAGAGATACGCTCTTTACGCTTAAGGCCACCACCTAATGTCGCCATCGCTAAGTCAGACAATAAAGCTAAGTTAGCGCTGAAACGGTTCATCTGTTGGTAGTAACGCTTGGTTTTATCGTTATAGGGACTGTTTGAGAATCGGCTTGAGGTTAAGCCTAACCAGAAGCTGCGCACTAAGTTACTAATCGTAAAGCCGATATGGCCAAATAGCGCCGAATCAAAATCGTTTAGTGCTTTGTTTGCATCAGGATCAAATGCTGATTCCATTTCAGCCAATACATAAGGATGGCAACGAATAGCCCCTTGACCGTAGATTATCATCGAGCGGGTTAAGATATTTGCCCCTTCAACCGTAATGGCGATGGGTGCCGCTTGATAGCCGCGACCTAGGTAGTTACCTTCACCTAAACACACGCCTTTACCGCCATGGATATCCATGGCATCGATAACGCATTTTTGCATTCTGTCAGTCAAGTGGTACTTAACGATGGCAGAAATCACTGAAGGTTTTTCGCCTAAATCGATAGCGGTTGTCGTTAAGGTTGTTACCGCATCCATTAAATAGGCATTGCCGCCGATGCGTGCCATTGGCTCTTCAATCCCTTCAAGCTTACCAATAGGTAACTTAAATTGACGACGAATACGCGCATAAGCACCGGTCGCTACGGCTGCGGTTTTCACACCACCGGCAGAGTTTGACGGCAAGGTAATACCACGGCCCACAGACAAACATTCCACCAGCATGCGCCAGCCTTGACCTGCCATTTCTGGCCCGCCGATAATAAAGCTTAAGGGAACGAACACCTCGTTGCCTCGGGTTGGACCATTTTGGAACATACAGTTAAGCGGGAAATGGCGACGACCGGTTTCCACACCTGGCACATCTGTAGGGATAAGGGCGCAGGTGATACCTAAATGTTCTTTATCGCCGAGTAATTTATCGGGATCCTGCAGCTTAAAGGCAAGGCCTAAAACGGTCGCAACTGGGGCAAGGGTGATATAACGCTTGTTCCAGGTCAGTTTCATACCGAGCACTTCTTCACCTTGCCATTGGCCTTTACAGACCACGCCAAAGTCAGGAATTGCGCCAGCATCGCTGCCAGCTTCTGGGCTGGTTAATGCAAAACAGGGGACTTCTAAGCCTTTTGCTAAGCGAGGTAAGTAGTGGTTTTGCTGCTCGGCAGTACCATAGTGTTGTAATAATTCACCAGGGCCTAATGAGTTAGGCACACCAACAGTAGAAGCCAGTTCGCTGGATACGCCAGCCAGCTTTTGTAATACGCGTGATTGCGCATAGGCTGAATATTCGAGTCCGCCGTACTTTTTCTTGATGATCATGGCAAAAAAACCGTGATCTTTTAAGTATTGCCAGATCTCAGGAGGAAGATCAGCTAATTGATGAGACACTTGATGTTGATTGAGCATCTTACAGACTTCTTCAACTGGACCATCAAGAAAGGCTTGCTCTTCAGCGGTTAGGCGAGCAATAGGGTAGTTGTGTAATTTTTTCCAATTAGGTTTACCGGCAAAAAGGTCGGCTTCCCACCAGGTTGTACCTGCTTCGATAGCTTCTTTTTCTGTTGAAGACATTTCAGGCATGATGCCTTTGTATATCTTAAGCAGCGGGCGCGTGATAACGCTTTTTCTAAAAGCAGCGATATTAAGCGGAAGTACAATCGCAAAGAAGACGAGCCAAGACAGCATGGCGATGGCATCTGTAGCGGTACCGACTGCCATGATAATGGCGGCAATGATGCTTGAGGTGAGCAGAGAAACTCTTAGGTAGGCTAATGCGCCTAACGTAAAGAGCATCACTAAAATCCAAAGTAAGGTTGTCACTGTTATTCTCCTTCAATTGCGACTGTTAACTGCACTAATGTCAGCTCTTTTTATATGACGGTTATCACAATTATAGATTGTGGTCAGACCTGTGTCGCATAAAATCTAACCCTCTCGTGACATTTATACAAGCAATTTTCAAACAATTGTTTAAATTTTTTTATTGACACTAGGATTCCACAAACTGGGTCAACTAGTTAGAATGATTTTAATGACTGATTTGAGAGTGAAGGTGCCTTTTTTATGTGTGAGCTACTGGCCATGAGTGCTAACGTGCCAACCGATATTGTTTTTAGTTTTACTGGCTTAGCCGAACGTGGCGGGGTGACCGGCCCGCATGTCGATGGTTGGGGAATAACCTTTTATGAGGGCAAAGGCAGTCGCACTTTTAAAGATGCTAAGCCCAGTAGCCAATCCCATGTGGCTAAATTAATCAAGTCTTACCCGATTAAGAGTGAAGTGGTGATAAGCCATATAAGGCAAGCCAATCGCGGTTGTGTGGCGTTAGAAAATACCCATCCATTTACGCGTGAGCTTTGGGGACGAAACTGGACATACGCTCATAACGGTCAGTTAAGTGATTATCACGCTAAGTTCAACGTGGCCCGGTATCAGCCGGTGGGGGATACCGACAGTGAGCTGGCTTTTTGTTGGATCTTAGAAAAAGTCGCAGAACATTTTGGTGATACGCCACCTGATAATTGGCTTGATGTATATGCTTATGTTGCCACTTTAGCAGAGGATATTCGAAGTCTTGGGGTGTTTAATATGCTCCTCAGTGATGGCGAACACTTAATGATTTATTGTACCAACAACTTATGTCATATCACCCGCCGAGCGCCATTTGGCAAAGCTAAGTTAATTGATACCGATGTGGTAATTGATTTCAATCAGGAAACCACTGCCAATGATATCGTCACCGTGATAGCCACGCGGCCATTAACTGATAATGAACGCTGGCAGATTTTGCAACCGGGTGATTGGCAAGTGTTTTGCCGAGGTGAAATCGTTCTTGGCAGTGATTTGATAACTAAGATTTAAGCACTAAAATCGGAGCGGATCTGAGCGCCAAGATTTGAGTATTAAATTTGCGTAGAGCATAGGCGATTAAGGCTCTGATTAGTTTAAGCTGTTAACGGTTTGCCATTAACAGCAAAATGGATCACGGATTAGCCGTCTGTTGATTAACCACCTCAGCAGGCTGATGAGAAAATTGATAACTGAGCAATGTGATATCTAATTGCTTACTGCCTTTTTCAAAGTGGGTCAGTCGAACCGGCAAATAACCTAAGTCAGGTGCCATCCAAAAAAAGGTTTGGCGTTTATTATTGTCTCTAACCACTTCAATTTTAACCGTATCATACTGACCACTTTCGATGAGCATCCGCTCTTTACCAACGACGTTAAAATCATACTCATCAATTTCCCCGCTTTTAAGCATGACATAATGCAAATTTGTCAATCCAGCCATCATATCGAGTCGAAATTGTAACTGCACCATGAGAGGATCAAATAGATTGCCATTATAAGGGAATTTGGCGCGCTCCTCTTTGTAACGGCTATGAACGATATTTTGGTCTATAACATAAGCCGATTGTTCTTGGTAATGTGGTCCGGTGCCACTGCGCTCATGGGTATAGCGCATGGGGACTAGCCGCTCGCCGTCTAAGGTAAAGGTACTTTGTACTGTTCGTTTGTCTGACAACATTAGCAGGCTGACATCGCTGTCGAAGCGGTATTGATATAGGTTATTTTGTGCAGGCGCTAGCTGATAGCGAGCTTTACCGAGTTCGATACTGCCATAATTGACTTGATACTCTGCGATATGCGCAGTCAGCGGGTGTTGTGCTGCCATAGCATTAATGCTGAGCGCAAGTAGGCTGGATAGAATAATAATAGGCTTCATGATTGACAAGATTATCTCCGGTATAAAAGCGAGTGTTAAAAAGGTAATTCCAGCACTAATGTTGCAAGATCGGGCTGCCATTGATAATTCGACAATGTTATCTTGCCACGGTTCACCACAATATGCTCACTTCTTAATCGTTGCATCTGTTCTATAAAAGCGGGCGTATGTTCGGCAAAAGCGATTTTACCTTGGCTATTGATCACCCTATGCCATGGAAGGTTAAGCTCCGCAGGTGCCAATTTGAGCGCTCGAGATACATACCTAGCTCTGCCAGGTAATCCAGCTAAGTCAGCCACTTTACCATATGAACTCACCCTACCTTCAGGAATTAAGCCAACAATGTGCCAAATGCGCGCCATGGGTGAAAGAGTCGAACAGTTCAAGTTGAGTTCCTGTGATAGATTCATCAATGCCGAATATCGATAAACCACATTAACGCCGAGTTACTGTCAATGAGTTAATACCGTTTGGAAGATAGCTATAGCCTAGTGTTTAGCATAGAACAATTCAATATTGACTCAAATGCATTTGGCTTAAACCCAGGGGATTGTTCAGTAAATAAAATCCCGCTAACGTTGCCTTTAGCGTCAGTTAGGTCATAATAGCGCCAAATTTTCATGACTAAATTAACACTATGCCAGTATTGGATATTCTGACTATTCCCGATGAACGCTTAAAGCGTAAGGCGCAGCCCGTTGCAGATATCGCCGCGGCGCAGCCATTTATTGACGATCTACTCGAAACCCTGTATCACACCGATGACGGTATTGGCTTAGCCGCTACTCAAGTCGGTAGCTTACATGCCATTATCGTTATCGACTTGTCTGACAATAGAGATGAGCCATTAGTACTCATCAATCCTGAATTTATAGAACGCAGCGGCGAGTTTATCGGCGAAGAGGGTTGCTTATCGGTACCGGGTTACCGCGCTAAGGTCACTCGCTATGAAAAGGTCAAGGTCAAAGCGCTTGACCGTCAAGGCCAGAGCATTGAAATAGAAACCGATGACTTTCTGGCTATCGTGCTGCAGCACGAGATGGATCATCTGGACGGCAAAATTTTCATCGAGCACCTATCAACACTCAAACAGCAAATAGCCCTAAAGAAAGCCAGTAAATACCGCTAGTTGAATATCTTTATTGAACCTTGTTCTCACCGGGGTGATGAATGTCGCCCCGATTGAAAAGAGCTGCAATGTGAGACTCGGTTAATCAACATAAAAAATGATGGCCCAATTGTGTAATAGCCCACAGATAGAAACAACTCGCTAACGATAAATAAATAGTTAAATAGATGAATATAGTGTTACTTACCCATGAGCGAGAGCTGACTCGCCCAACCAATACCGGTCAGCTAGCATTAGCGCATTTTCCACAGTATTGTAAGCAGCTTGTTTGGTCTCGTATCAATCCTGATAAGGGGTTGCAACAAGCCTGTCAAACGGGTCAAGCCTTGCTATTGTTTCCAGCTACCGATAAGCCAGCTGCCTCGAATATTGACTCAGATCTCGCCTTAATTAAAGCCGATGACACTGCACTTGGTGACGCAAAAACAGTGACACAAAAGTCGATCATCATTTTGGATGCTACGTGGCAAGAAGCGCGTAAAATGGTGCGCCAAAGCCACTATTTACAACAGGCAAATCGACTGGAATTACAAGCGACACAAGATTCAACATATCAGTTACGACGTAACCAAGTTGAGGGGGGATTATGTACACTCGAATGTGTGCAATTACTGTTTAGCCAAGCGGGTTTATTCGCTCAAGCGGCGCAGCTTGGCGACGCATTTGCTGAGTTTAATCGTCGCGAGCAGTAAATTAACCCAATAGATTAACGTTAGATAACGGTGAGGTAGACACAGAGAAAATGACTGACAGCGCCCGCCAACACAAATAAATGCCAGATAGCGTGGTTATAAGGAATGCGCTTAACGACGTAAAACACCACGCCACCACTGTAAAACAAGCCACCCGCGAGCAATAAGCTAAAACCAAGCGGCGTCATGGCGGCAATCAGGTCGTCTAGCACCACCATACATAACCAGCCCATCGCTAAGTAAAGCAATACGCTGAACATTTTAAAACGATGAATGAAGATGGTTTTAAATAACACTCCACCCAAGGCTATTCCCCAGATAGCAATGAGCATAAACAGTGCCTTCTCACCGCCCAGTTCAATAAGCAACAGCGGGGTATATGTTCCGGCAATCAGCAGGTAAATCGCGCAATGATCGGCAATTTTTAGTTTATGTTTAAGGTGAGGGTCCTTGACACTGTGATAGAGAGTCGAGCAGAGAAATAACAGTATAATACTCGCACAGTAGATGATAACACCTGTAAGCTGCACTCCTGATAGGTGATCCCATCCCTTAGTGAGAGACACCATTAATGCTACTATGCCAGCCACAATACCTAGGCCGTGGCTAATGGCGTTTGCCAGTTCCTCTTTTGGTGAGTATGGCGCTTTAGGTAATGATTTATCAGTAGTTATAGATAATTCTTGGCTTGTCATGGGTTTTAGTATCATCTGGTTAGACCTCGTCTATCGCAGTGTAACAGCTCATGTTTACAAACACTACCTGGCTTACGTGTGTACGCTCAAATTTTTCACGTTTTTACTTTGCGCTAATTAACGCTAGTGTGGCGATTATATATGGAGTGTCATCGAGTTGAAAGAAACGGATGTCAGTTGGATGTATTGGTGGCACAGTTAGTGATTAACTGATCACTAAACTGAGCTGCTATTATTGCTTAGTGCTGTACTTTTAATGCCAGTTGGCTAATAATCAAACGGTATTTTTTATGACAGAATTGGAGACACTATTATGCAGATCCCATCGAGTTTTGCCTCAGGGTTGTCGGGGTTACAGAGTGCTCAATCTGGGTTAACCCAAGCAACGGTGGATGTGGCTAAACCATCTCAGCCAAACACAAATGTATCTATAACAGATACTTACACTCCTGTCGCACAAACAGATAAAACCCAAGCCTTGGTATCATCTCTTGAATCACTCAATCAAGCCGAGGCTGCCACAGAAGTGATAGCCGTGTCATCAGAAACCCTAGGAACCGTTATCGATATCAAGGTGTAACCTTGTGAACAGCGTTGTTAATGTAACGCTAAGCCCTAAGGTGTTATCAGCCAGCCATGCCTCTTGGCGTGCTGGTGGCGCGCCAGAGTCATCAGAATTTTCGCTGCAAAAACCGTTAACCTTATTATCTCCCACATTAATGCACGCTGCGCCAACCTTAGCATCAGCGGCACATACCCCAGCTATAAGCCGTGAGTCTGCGGCAGAACGGTCTGTGTCAAAGCATTTGAAGCCGACACCTGAGTTAACCCCATCAGCAACTGGCGCTATGACAGCAGAGCTATCACGTCGCTTTAATCTGTCACTGGGTCCTAACGGTCTTGGGGCCATGTTAAACGTTAGTGCCATCACTACCACAAAGGAAGAGGCTGGGCAGATTGCAAGAAGCGTAATAGCAGATAAGGATATAACCAGCGCGACTTCGATCGTGATAGCTGATCGCACAGACGATACTGCGGTGAATGAGGCACCACTGGCACTAGGTGACGGGCAATCTCAGCGAGCAACCGAAGCTGAACAACTTGCGCAACAAGCTGAATTAACACAGCTAAGTCAACGTGATATCGAGGTGCGGGCTCATGAACAGGCCCATGCAAGTGTCGGTGGCAATTTGGCTGGGCCGCCAAGTTTTACCTATGAGCAGGGAAGTGACGGTCAGCGCTATGCGGTAGCTGGAGAGGTCGCTATTGATGTATCCGTGGTGGCCGGCGATCCACAAGCCACGTTAAGCAAAATGAAGCAAGTGTATGCCGCGGCGATGGCACCGGTTGCGCCTTCGATGGCCGATATTCGCATAGCCAGTGAAGCACTGCGCAAGATGAATGAAGCAAATCAAGAGCTTGCGATAGAGCGTCAACAAGCTGTGTTATCAAGGGGAGTGGAGACGTCTTTAGCGGGGACGCAATCTGCCAGTGACCTTACTCAGCCTTCATCCGCAGCTTCTCCTGATGACGCTGCGACTCCTGGGATAGAAGAGATTGGCGCGGTACATCAGGCTCAATATTTAGATACCGATAAGCAGCAAGCCTTTGGCTCGGGATCGTTTTCAGCACTACTCCAGTCGCAGTATCAGCCTAGTCAGGGAATGGCGCCAAGCCAGCTAATAGGACAACAGATAGATATTGAGGTATAACGGGTTGTTGGTGGTTGTTTATTCATTAATGACGTTGTCTTTGCTGATGACTCTGTTGTTGTCTAAATGCTCGTTATCTCGGCGTTTGTTGTCTAAGTAATTGAAAGTATTAACTAAGTCGATGTCGCTGTTAGCTTATGATTGTTGCGTCATCAAGGGCTTTAGCAGAACAGTTTGATACATATTTCCTAGCTCTTTGTGATCCTTTTCACCCTACAATTGACCTTGTCACCTTTCCTGTTTGAGTGGACCAGAACAGTTTTTAGCCTCTTTGCGTATTTCGGTTTAATGACAAATGCCAGCCAATATAAAGCGGGCCGCGTCGCGTTAGAGACGATACTGAGTGGCAGCGGTCTACTGCCATCAGTTGCTCGTTTGGTGCTGAGCCAATATCAAGCTCTCCAGTAATTGCGATGCTGGGCCTTGATTATCTCGATTGGGGATGATCAAGCTCAATCCCGCTTGTCTATGGCTACTGCCTTGCAGTGCAAGGCGGTAAAGCTGACCGCTGTCGAGTAACCCTTGCACCAAGTGAGCTGGTACCCAGCAAAAACCGATACCTTTTTGCAAAATAACCAAGGCTTCATGGAAGTTGGTTACCGTCCAGCGCTGTTCAGCTTTAAGCCATCCTGAATCGGCGCGAGCGATCTGGGCCGTGTCTTTAATCACAATTTGTAAATGTTCGGCTAGGACTTGGTCATATAGAGGTTCATCGCGGTGTGCCAATGGATGGCTTGGATGACAGACTAACAAAAAGTCGATATGGCACAGCGGCTCCGCGACAAACCCTTTGGGCGGCGAGCCGGCAATGGCAATGTCGACCTGTTCAGATTCGACTAATTCAACGGTACCATTGATAACCGAATCGAGAATGGTGATGCGCGTACCACGTCCTTGAGGTTCAAATTGACTTAGGGCATCGATAAGGGTCTCCATCGGGTAGATGATCTCCCGAGCGATGACGAGCGATGGCTCCCAGCCTTTTTCTAATTTATTGGCCAGCATCTCCAATTCGGTGACCGAACGGGTAATATGACGAGAGCGCCTCAGTAATACCTCACCGGTTTCGGTGAGGTAGGCTTTACGGCCCTTAACTTCAAGTAAGGCCACGCCAAGCTGCGATTGCAATTTGGCGACCGCATGATTTAACGATGACTGACTCTTATTCAGTTGTTTGGCGGCTTGGGCATAGCCGCCGTAATCGACTACTGCCTGCAGGATCCGCCACTGTTCTAAGGTTGATTTTGCTTGGCTCATGGATATTCAATCTCGTTACTCAAGCCGCAGCGCGGCTCGATATTAGGCTAAGGTTTAACGCTTACCTGTTTAGGCAGGTATTTCTGGGTGCGCTTAAGCTCATGAAAATAGGGGCCTTGATGCAAAGTAGTTGGCCAATTCAGCAGCATCATAGCCAATACATTTCGGTGTTCACCTAAGGCGAGATCGGGATTGCCTTTAGGTGAGGGGATAGTATGTAGCGTCTCATCATAGGCGTTAATAATATGTCGCTGGGTTTGTTTTACCACTGGGTGTTGAGACAAACCAGCTAAATGAAAACTGATGCCGACTTCGGCAATAATATCGTCGGTAGCATCGGTCAAAATCCGCTCAAGGTTGGCAGCGAAATAATCTAAAATCCAAGCAAACTCTTTAGCATCAACAGGCTGTTGGTAATACTCACTTGCGGCAAAAATAAAGTGGGTCATGCCATAGATTTTGTTTCTAAATTGTTTTTTGTTGAGCTCGCTATCTCGACTTGTAGGATAGACATCATTAAAAGCCTGTTTGTAGTCGGCGATATAATCACCTACTTCAAGTTGTTTTGCCCAGTAGGCGTAATTGATCAGCTGCGCAGCCCAGGCTTCAATCATGGCTTTGTCGGTTAATCCCGTTTTGAGATCGGTGGATTTTAACGCCTTGATTAGTTTGTCATGGCAGGGGCCCTGTAAGCCAAATTCGTCGATTCGGCTGGAAAAGCGTAATAACACATCAGTGTAAAATAGAAATTCAGGAAAAGGCTGTAGGGCTTTTTTGCGTGCTTTAGCGCGCGAGCCCTTGCCAAGAATCGCGATAGCCTCTCTCGCCTCGGTGTCGATAAATCCAGGCTTATCTAACTGGCAAGCATAAAAACTCTGTGACTCGGTCACGGCATACAGATCGACCAGTGCGGCATTGGCATATTTCGCATCACCAGTCATACGATATAGGCGAATACCATAATGGCCTTGCACTCTTGGAGGCAGTTGGTAGAGGTTTTGTTCAAGATGGGTCTGGATACCTTGGCGCACCTCGTTAGCGTTAAGCGTGCTGCTTTGTTCGACTTGTTTAGCGATACTGGCGCTGGGCAATAGCAATGCTGCACTTAGGCCGAGCACTGCGATGAGATATTTAGAGGGACGCGTGTTGATCATGTTGGATCCTTTTTATTAAAGAGGAGGTCGACACTGGTTCGCCAAAAATAAGGGTTAATTGTTGTGTAATAGGTAACTGCGCTTCATTAATCAACAGCAGTTCGAATAACGCTGGTTTATCGATTGTGGCTTGTTGGTCAATTAGCCGCGCAAGATTGCGTTGCCAAAGACGTTGATAATAGCGCGGCCCTTGGCTAACGATACCCATGAAACTATAAATAGCCTCATTAGCTTGCGGCCAAGGTTGAGTAAAGCTCAATTCAAATTCGCGCGCCATATCGGGGTAGGCGTGAGACGTTGTTTGATAGAGATTTAATGCCAGTTTGCTTCGAAAAACACTCTGTTGCTCGGCAAAAGTGGCTAAACGCGCTTCGCGGCTCTCTTTTGGCGCCGGCGGCAATAACCGCTGTTGCAAGTACAATGACAACCAATATTGACCGACTAAGCCACTGTCTTGAGTGTCTGCCAAGGTATTGATGAGATAGAAGCGCCCCCCTTTAAGCAGCGATGCTAAGGCATTGCTAAATGCCTCAATCAGCTGTGTTTGTGCGCGATGAGAGTTGAGTATGTCTGGAAAGCTAAGTGATACTTGGCCAAACTGTTGCCCCACAACGCTGTAGCGTATCGGGGTGACTCTAATGCTTGTATCTTGGTTAGGCTCGCCTTGGCTGAGAAATAGATCCCCAAGCAGACGTTGTCCATGCCATAGACGGATCATATTGTCATTGAGGCTTTCAACCCTAATCCCAAAGGGCTGTAGCGCTTGGTAAATTTGACTTAACATCACTTGGGTAAATACCGGCTGAAGTGGTGTTTTATCCGCTTGAGATAGTGCAATCCCCAATTCCCAAGGAGCAAGGGTTGGCTGAGTCATTGCGTCGAGATATTGTTTCAGAAGTTGTGGCGTCGCGATATGCTGGGACGCTAAACTGAAACTGGCATAGTCGCTAAACCCCGCCTGTTCAGCCTGTTGTTGCTTTGCGGCAATAACATGGGTAAGGGCGCGTTCACTCTTGTCTTTGGCCCGCAGTTGATAGGCTTGCCAGACTTGCTGACGGCAATGGGGATCACGTTGCTCAATCAAGTAACTGGCTATCGACTCACTAAAGCGGGGAATGGGGTCATTAAGCTCTGCATCATTAACGGGTTTCAGCAGACAGCGTTCGTCACTCATCACCAATGACAGTGCCTGTTGCCTTAGGGCGAAAGTGATACTGGCTTCGCTGGTGTGTAACGCCGCTTTATCGGCGATGTCCATTTCACCTTGTAATAGCTGAGTCAGTCGCTTTGCGATTGCCTGTTCATCCGGGCGAAAGCTGCTCTTTAACGCCTGACTTAAGCTGACAATATTGGGATCATGATATAGCTTATCAATTTGATCTCCAAGGTGAAGTTGGCAAAGCAATAGGGCTTCTTGGCTCGCCGAGTTAAGTGCATATTGTTGATAATAGCGTAGGCTGTCTTTCAGGTTAAACAGGCCAATAAGGTCACGTTCAAGATTGACAACCTGCACAGATGGCACGCTTGGGGGGCTATCCATCCATGGGGCTATCTCATAGCGAAGGCATTGCTCGGATAACAGCGCAATGGGCGAGGCGGCTTGCGCCGCCTGCACCACATTAAGTGTTAGGGCGATTGCTAAAATGCGTTTTAGCATAGGCGACGCGCTCTTCCACTGACATGAATTTATTTCTCATCTGCTCGACATGTTGCAGACGAGGTAAAATCCCCTGACTGTTAGCGATTTGAATGGCCAAACCGGGTCGAGCATTAAGCTCAAGTAGTAGTGGACCTAGCTCTTGATCCAGTACCATATCTGTGCCTAAGTAGCCTAACTCACTCATTTCATATGCTTTAGAAGCGGTATGGAGCAAGGTATCCCAATGGGGCACTACAATATCGGTCAGCTTTCTATCGGTATCTGGATGGCGTTCAATGGGGCGGTCAAATTGCACCGCATGCAAGCCTTGTCCTGTCGCAATATCGAGTCCAACGCCTACCGCTCCTTGGTGTAAGTTAGCCTTACCGTCAGAGGCGGCGGTTGATAAACGCAGCATCCCCATGACCGGAAAGCCTTTGAATACGATGAGTCGAATATCGGGCACACCTTCAAAGGAGTAGCCATCGAATACTGGATCAAATTTAATCAGACCTTCGACAATTGCCACATCGGGTTTACCGCCCAGTGAAAATAATCCACTGAGAATGTTGGATATATGACGGTCGATTTCACTGGGTGTGACTTCGTTGCCGTTGGCTTTATAGTAATGGCCATTAGCCACTTTAGTGATCACTAAGATCCCTTTGCCGCCCGAGCCTTGTGATGGTTTAATGACAAAACCACTCCGGTTATTGACCATCTCCGGAATATGCACAATCTCATGCTGCTGGGAAACTGTGCCTATTAAGGCGGGTACCGCAATATCATTGGCCAAGGCCAGTTGTTTAGTGGTCAACTTATCATCGACCCGTTTATAGTATTTACGCGGATTATAACGACCTATGTAGTCGATATTACGCTTATTCATGCCCAGGACCCCGTTGTCCCTTAGCGCCTTAGGACGCGCAAATAGCATGATTACTGTCCCGCCAAAGGTCTAAAACGTCTGAGTTCTAATAACTTGTAACCTGTGTACTGACCCATGAGTAACACCACAGCTAAAATCACCAAGTGGATGCCAAGGAAGTTAAAGACCCAATGCTGAACCCAAGCTGCGCTCATGGCGAGATAGGCCAGTGTCGCAACAAACAGGCTACCGCCGCCTTGTACTAATACCTCTTTAGCGCCTTCCTCTTCCCACAAAATGGACATTCTCTCGATAGTCCAAGCCAAAATGATCATCGGGAAGAAGGTAATGGTTAGCCCTTCGCTGAGACCAAATTTATAAGAGATTAAGGTAAACAGGCCAATGATGCCTATCACCACAATGATCACCGCCGATATGCGGGAAATGAGCAGCAAGTTGAGTTCAGATAGGTATGAGCGGATCATCAAACCGAACGCCACAATGAGTAAAAAGCCGATAAGCCCGGTCAGTAGTGTGGTTTGAATAAAGGCTAATGCGATCAGTACTGGCATAAAGGTACCAGAGGTTTTAATACCAATAATGACGCGTAGAAATACCACCATCAACACACCAATGGGGATCAGCAAAATCCCTTTAAACAGACTCTGTTCCTCTAGCGGTAATTGATACAGTGAGAAATCCAAGGCATCTTTATTTTTGAGCATATCGATAGAGGTCGCCAGTGCTGAGCGGGTATCTTGCAGCATCGAAAAGTTGACCTGTGAATTTACGCCACCAATCACATCAAGGGTCGATTTACCTTTGCGATCCCAGATAAGTAGGTTATCTGGGCGACCTTGGGTACCATTAGCGGGGTTAAACAGCAGCCATTCGCCTTGATGGTACACCTCAACGAAGGTGGTTAACTGTTGGCGGCGACGCTGATCTTCTAAAAATAGCGCGTTGACTTTTTGCGCCGCAATACCTTTGCTATTGAGCATTTGAATAAACAGATCGGCAGGAGTATTACCCGACAGTAAAAGCTCGATATTTTGGCTGCGATCGGTCGCATTAAAACTTTTGTTCAGTTGCTGGGCAAATGAGAGATTAGTCGCGCTCCGAGACCATACTTCGTCCATAATTTGCTCGGCGGCGGCTTGCTCGGTTGCAGGCCAACTGTAAGGTAAGGGAGGTTGGGGTTCCTGCAGGGCAATCACTTGATTATTGCCGGTGGGCACAAGGGTGACTTTGTAATATAAGTCTTGTTGACCTATGGCATTACGGATCGACCAAGTGGCGTGACGCCCCATTTCATCTTCTGCGATGGTCAGTCCATAGCCCGGGGACGTGGCGTTTTCAACCAGCACTTCAAATGCCGGATCGTTTGGCAATGAAAAGGTGACCTCAGCAGGTTGTCCTGTGGCTTGGAAACTCACCTTGGCATCAACGGCCCAGCTTTGTACCTGTTTGCCTGGAAGGAAAGGGACATTGTGTTCAATGCCGCGATAAACACTTGCCGCCACACCCGCTAAAAAGAGGAGCGCAACAACAATATAAAACGGTTTTCTAGAATGCATCAGCCAATAATCCTATGTTATTTCGTGCTCTGTTTAGGCATGGTTTTGCCATGAATAAAACTTTGCGCAACATCGACAACGGCGATATCTTGCATAAATTTACGTCCGAGCAACAGTTGGTACTCTAAGTGGCTGCGATCGACAAGATTAAGATCGGTCTCGGCTTTATATGAACCTATTTGTAAGTGAGCGTGGATCACTGGGCGACGATCACTTTCTTCATCGGATTCTTGTTTGATGCGCACGAAGCGCTCAACTTTAGACTCAAAGGTTTGTGGTGGTTTGTCATAACCTTGGGTAAACACATCAAAACGCACCCATTGTTTACCATCACGCTCGAACAAAATAATATTGTGTGCATCTAATGAGGATGATTCGGCGCCAGTATCGATACGAGTCTCGAAGCCCGCTTTCACTTCGTCCATATAGACATTTTCCACCGCACCTAAAATAAACTTATCACCAATAGGAGACGGCTCGCACTGAATGGGCACTTCGATAATTTTCTTTTCTGGTTGCTGTAAATTGATTTTAGCGACCGACTGATTCAAGGCGTCAATTTGCTTTGACAGGGTGCTAATGGCACCGAGCGCTTGTTCATGGCTTGCATGACTATTTTTTATTAAGCTGGCTAATTCGCTCTGCTGTTGACTGAGGCTGCTATTGAGTGTGGCGGCATCAACCGGTATAGGCTTATTGACGTCGGTCGTTGCACAGCCCGCTAACAGGGTTGCAACGCTTATGGCAGTTATCTGTTTTAACATAGTCCATCCCATATACTATTTCAGTTAAACCAAATCTTTATTCGGTTGATTCTTGGTGGCGATAAATGTGGCGCGTTTTGGCGCTGGATATCCTTCGACAGTCAAACTGATATCATTAGGGTCAAGGTAATCCACCAGTGACTCATTAGGCATCCAGTCGGTACTGCGCTGCTCTGCCAATGAGGTAACATCAATATCGACACAGCGAACATCGGTAAAGTCGGCTTTTTCTAGCCAAGCAGCTAAGGCTTTAGCCGAAGGTAAGAACCACACATTGTTCATTTTTCCGTAACGGTCACCAGGGACTAATACGGTATTTTCATCACCATCGACCACTAATGTTTCTAATACTAATTCGCCACCGGCACGCAATTGGTCTCGCAGCTGCAATAGATGGTCGATAGGCGAGCGTCGATGATACAATACCCCCATGGAAAATACCGTATCAAAGGCATCCAGTGGCGGTAACTCCTCTATCCCCAAGGGAAGAAAGTGCACCGGGTGATGCTCGCCGGCTAAGCGTTTTACCGCTTCAAATTGACATAAAAATAAAGGAGACGGATCAATTCCGACCACATGCTTAGCGCCTTCACCTAGCATGCGCCACATATGGTAGCCACTGCCACAACCCACATCGAGTACAGTACGATTGGCCAGCGGTGAAATATGCGGTTTGACGCGATCCCATTTCCAGTCTGAACGCCATTCGGTATCAATATGGATACCGTGCAGGTGATAAGGACCTTTGCGCCAAGGTTTAAAAATTTTTAATAGGTTTTGCAGCTTTTCTCGTTCGCCGTCACTGAGTTGCTTACCACTGCCGATGGTCACACTGCTAGTAAAGTTAATCTCATCGGGCTCAGGATAATGCAGCTTATTGAGGACTTTTTCCCACTTGGGTAAATCACCATGTTTATTATTGCGTTGCCATTGCCCCAAAATAGCGGGCAAGGTTTCGAGCCAATGTTGCAGGCTAGAGTCGGCAATCTGTTTGTAAAACGAGCTGAAACTTATCACTTTATCGCCACCATAGAAGCAAAATTAAAACATTGGAACCACACACTAAAATGACTAAAGCCCTGGGCTTTTAATCGCCGCTCATGTTGTGGTAATGAGTCGGGTTTCATGACATTTTCAAGTGAACTGCGTTTCTGGCTGATCTCCAGTTCGCTGTAACCATTGGCGCGTTTAAAGTCCAAATGGAGTTCGTCGAGTAAGGCTTGTACTGGTGCATCTTCAAAGGTGAGCTTTTCTGATAACACTAAAATGCCACCGGGTTGCAGGCCGCGGTAGATTTTATTGAGCAATGTTTCGCGGTCATTTGGTGCTAAAAATTGCATGGTAAAATTTAAAATGACCATGGAGGCATTATCAATTTCAATGTCGCGAATATCGCCGCAAATCAGGTCGACAGGCGTATCGCTAACATAGGCATTTAAGTTTTGCTGACAGCGCTCAATCATAGACTGGCTATTATCGACGGCAATAATACGGCAATCGCGTCCGTCAAGGCGACGACGCACGCTAAGGGTCGCTGCGCCCAGCGAGCAGCCTAAATCGTACACCCGGGTATTGGGTGAGACACATTTGTCGGCGAAATCACCTAATGTACTGATAATTTGGGCATAACCTGGCACGGAACGCTTAATCATATCATTGAACACACCAGCAACCCTGTCATCGAATTGAAAGTCACTGATATTTTCACATGCTTGGGCGAATATTGTATCTTGAGATGAGTTCATGAGTATTGATTAGATAAGTTCGATTTTTCATTCTAGCGAAACATCAGCGTTAGCAGCAAGCCTAGTACTGGAAATTCTAGAGAAAATTCTGTCTAATATCCTAATTACAACATATATTTCACAACGCCTTGACGTTCTAGGGAAGATCATTGAAATTACTTTATCCTTTACTCCTTGCCATGGCGTTGTGTATGTCGTCATGCGCGCGGGCCGACAGTGAACTGCCGCCGTTAGTCTTGGTGATGGGCACCGACAGTTTTCCTTATCAGTTTGTTGATGATGGTGGTGAGCCTAAAGGTATCTTGGTCGATTTGTGGCGTGAATGGGCCACGCAAACGGGTACAGCTGTTGAGTTTAAGCGTTTAGATTGGCAAGACTCTCTCGACCAATTGGCACAAGGCCATGCCGATATTCACATCGGCATGGGACATACTGACTCGCGTGAGTCGCGCTATGACTTTGCCGATGCTATCACTTCAGTTAATACCTATTTATACGTGCGTAAATCGCTACAGAATAAAAACCATTTACGCGACTTAATCCCATATCGAATAGGCATTGTGAGTGGCTCATCTCATGAAGCAAATTTAATCAAGCAGTTAAGTGGGCTTAATTTCCGCTACTATGATTCACGCGATGCACTGCTTAATGGCGTGATTAACGGCGAAGTTGATGTGTTTGCGGGGATGGAAGGGTATCTTCGCGATAAAGCGGTGAGCCGAGCGGTGATGGAAGCCTTTCCATTAGAGCATCGACTCTTGATTAAAACCATTCCTATTCTACCTGCCGTTAAACAAGGTAACCAAGCACTGCAAGCCAAAATCAATCAAGGTTTTCAATTAGTGACGCCAGCGATGCGCGCCGCGATAGAAAAGCATTGGCTGGGATTTAGCCATGATGCTAAACGGCTGATTATTGCCACGCCTGTGGGTATCGAACCTTATGTCGATATTGGTGGCGATGGTCAGCCCCATGGTCTGTATATCGACATCTGGAAGTTGTGGTCACAAAAAACCGGTATCGCGGTCGATTTCCGCACTAATACCTTCGATGCCACCTTAGAGGATGTGGCTTATCGCCGCGCCGATATTCACATAGGTTATCCATTGGATGAGGCGTTGCAGGTGGAGGGGGGCAATATTGTGGCAGATACTAGCCTCGCAACTACTTTAGCCGATACCCGTTACGCGGATTTACGTCCTGTATGGCAAACCTATCAAGTTAATAGTCATCTATTTAGTTACCAAAAGAGGTTAACTACTCTCGACAGCCTTGCGGGTCATCGTATCGGCGCGGTGGCGTCGGCACCCTATTTAGATCAATTGCACAACACCTTTCCAGACAGTGAGCTGCATTTATTTAATGATGTTGAGCAGATGATAGCAGCGGTGCAACAGGGTGATATCAAAGCTTTTGTTGCGGCTTCTGCATGGACACAGCACTATTTAATCAAGGCCGATGCTTGGCAAGATTTTTACCCTTACCGGGAGCTCACATTCACCAGTGATATTTATGCGTTAACCCGCAGCGAAGATGAGGGACTGATTAAACGTATCCGCGCCGGATTTAACCTCATCTCGGCAACTGAACTGGCTAATCTCGAAAGTAAATGGATTTTAGACAACAATGACAGGACGGTAAAAGCGAGCACGACAGCGCTGCCGCTCAGTCCTGCGCAGCAGCGCTATTTAGCTAACCTTAGGCCACTTAATATCGGTTACCTGCAAGATTGGCCGCCGATGGAGTTTGAAGGCGAAGATGGCCAATTTCAGGGGATTAATCATGACATTAGCCAGCGTTTGGCCGCGCAGCTGCATCTGACGTTTGTTCCCGTGATGTTTAAGGACTGGAGCAGCATGCTCGCTGCACTCAAGCGTGGTGATATCGATATTGTCGGCAGTGCCGCCTTAACCGCTGAACGTGAAAAAGAGTTGGTGTTTTCTGGCCCTTATTGGCCATCGCCTTGGGGATTGGTGACTAACCTTAATAATGCTTTAGTTTTTAGTTTGGCGCAGATGAGCGGTAAACGTTTAGCAATCGTCGAAGGTTATCATTTGATCCCGCAGCTGATGAATAACACCCTAGGCATAGAGCTTATTTTAGTCCCCAATACGCGTGCTGGTATTGACGCTGTATTGCAAGGCACCGCCGATGGTTTTATTGAAAAAGTGATCAACATGGGAGTTGAGCTTAGCGACAGCGATCATCGTCAGTTAAAAATGTCGGTGTTAGCCGATTACTCCGATCAGCAGAGTCATTTTGCATTAACCGCACAACTGCAACCGTTAGTGCCGCTGCTCGATAAAGCGATTGCACAATTGTCTACCGCGCAGCAACAGCAGATCTACCAGCGTTGGATTGAGCAAGAATCCCCTCATTCGTTTGTGTCTATCAGTTGGAAGCAGGCCTTTTATCTCTTGCTGGTGGTCGTATTAATGTTGATGCTAGCCTTATGGTGGCGCAATGCTGTTCGAAAGCGCCAAAGATACCGCCCCCATATAGGGGCAAGCTTGGCCACTTCATCGACACCAGAGTTTGACCCGTTAACTGGCCTGCCCAATCGCAGCATATTGGATGATAGATTAACGCAAGCGATATTAACCCATCGCCGTGAAATGCAGCCTTTTGCCGTGCTGTTTATCGGTTTTGATAACCTAACACAGCTCCAGCAGCGCCTAGGTGCAGGGCAACCCCAGCAGCTGATGAACATAGCCATAAGTAAGCTCAGTACCTTGGTGAGAAAATCTGATACCTTGGCCAAGTTTAACGATGAGCAGTTGGTGGTTATCCTTAATCACAGCAAAGAGCTGACTCAGGTCTGCCAAGTAGCCGAGGCGATTATCGATACTTGCTCGGCACCTTTTGCTATCGATGCTGAAGATGTGGCACTATCGGTCAGTATTGGGGTGGCGATGTTCCCACGCGATGGCGACTGTGCGGTCGAGATACTCAAAAAAGCCGATGAGCGATTATCGCGAGCCACAGCACAAGGCGGTGGCTGCTATCGTAGTGCGTGATCATATCGACGGCAAATCGCCAATTGCTGGATATTTGCTCATCCCACAGGTTTACTTCATGTTAAGACGATGAAGTTGTTTTGAAATCGGCAATATTTCACTATAATGCCGCTTTTGTCATGTATTGAATATTCCTCAAGCACCGCTTTGTGGATGAAAGGAAAGGGTTAGATGCGCAGTCATTATTGTGGAGACGTCAACGGGTCTCATGTTGGAGAAGAAGTCACTCTTGTCGGTTGGGTTAATCGTAGCCGTGATTTAGGTGGTGTTGTTTTTCTAGATCTCCGCGATCGTGAGGGTATTGTTCAGGTTGTGTATGATCCAGACTTGCCTGAAGTATTTGACATTGCCAGCACCTTGCGTGGTGAGTTCTGTGTACAAGTTAAAGGGCTTGTGCGTGCTCGTCCTACAAGCCAAGTCAATGACCAGATGCGTACTGGCGAAATTGAAATTTTGGGTAAAGAGTTGCGTATTCTTAACAGCGCTGCGCCACTGCCCATCAACATGGACAAAAACCAGCATAACACCGAAGAGCAGCGTCTTAAGTATCGCTACTTAGATTTACGTCGCCCAGAAATGGCTGAACGCATTGTATTTCGCTCAAAAGTGACCAGTGCCGTACGTCGTTTCCTCGATGGCAATGGTTTCCTTGATATTGAAACGCCTATTTTGACCAAGGCAACACCGGAAGGCGCGCGCGATTATTTAGTGCCAAGCCGCACTTATAAAGGCCAATTCTTTGCCTTGCCACAGTCGCCACAACTGTTTAAACAGTTGTTGATGATGTCAGGTTTCGATCGATACTATCAAATTGTTAAGTGTTTCCGTGACGAAGACTTACGCGCCGACCGTCAACCTGAATTCACCCAAATCGATATCGAAACCTCGTTTATGTCATCAGCACAGGTGATGGACAAGACTGAAGAGATGGTTCGCGGTCTGTTTAAAGAGTTACTGAATGTCGACTTAGGCGAATTCCCTAAGATGACCTTTGCAGAAGCGATGCGTCGTTTCGGATCTGATAAGCCAGATCTGCGTAACCCGCTTGAATTAATTGACGTAGCAGACTTAGTTAAAGACGTCGACTTTAAAGTATTCCAAGAACCTGCTAACGATGCAGATGGTCGCGTCGCCGTATTGTGCGTGCCTGGTGGCGCTTCGCTGTCGCGTAAGCAACTTGATGAATATGGCAAATATGTCAACATCTATGGTGCCAAAGGGCTAGCCTGGATGAAAGTCAATGAGCTAGAAAAAGGGCTTGAAGGGATTCAATCTCCCGTGCTTAAGTTCCTTAGTGAAGAGGTGGTTAACGCTATTTTAAGTCGCACCAATGCATCTAATGGCGACTTAATCTTATTTGGTGCCGATAAAGCGAATATCGTTGCCGAGGCAATGGGGGCACTACGTCTGAAAGTGGGTGAAGATTTCAACTTGCTGCAAGGTGAGTGGAAACCGCTGTGGGTTGTGGACTTCCCAATGTTTGAGCGCACATCGGATGGCGGTTTACATGCCATGCATCACCCATTCACTGCGCCAAGTGGCATTAGCCCCGCAGAACTTGAAGCTAATCCAACGGCAGCTATCTCTGATGCATACGATATGGTGCTCAACGGTTGTGAGCTCGGTGGTGGTTCAGTGCGTATTCACAACAGTGAAATGCAGTCAGCGGTATTCCGCATTTTGGGCATTAATGATGAGGAAGCCCAAGAGAAATTTGGCTTCTTACTCGAGGCGTTAAAGTACGGCACGCCACCACATGCAGGCTTAGCCTTCGGCCTTGACCGTATCGTGATGTTGATGACTGGCGCCACGTCGATTCGTGATGTCATGGCGTTCCCTAAAACCACCACGGCGGCCTGTCCGCTAACTAATGCCCCAGGCTTTGCCAACCCGGTTCAGCTCGATGAGCTAGGCATCTCAGTGGTTGAAGCTAAACCTGAAGCCAAGCAAGACGCAGAATAACAAGATAAACATAGCCGAGCGAAAGCTCGGCTTTTTCGAGAACGTTTCGAAATAAGGAGTCAGTTATGGCCGGTCACAGTAAATGGGCCAACATCAAGCACCGTAAAGCAGCGCAAGATGCCAAACGCGGTAAATTATTCACTAAATTCATTCGCGAATTGACCGTCGCCGCCCGCGAAGGGGGCTCAGACCCCGATTCTAACCCACGTTTGCGCGCCGCTATCGATAAAGCCTTATCCAATAACATGACCCGTGACACAGTAGAGCGTGCTATTAAGCGCGGCGCTGGTGAACTCGATGGTCAAGTATTAGAAACCATTATGTACGAAGGCTATGGGCCAGGCGGCACTGCGGTGATGGTTGAGACCATGACCGACAATCGCAACCGCACCGTATCAGGCGTACGTAATGCCTTTAGTAAATCGGGTGGTAACTTAGGCACCGACGGTTCTGTCGCTTATCTGTTTGAAAAGCGCGGCGTGATCTCCTTTGATACAGGCTGTGATGAAGACACCATTATGGACGCGGCGCTCGATGCCGGCGCCGATGATGTGGTGACCCATGATGATGGCTCGATTGATGTGTACACCACTCCTGAAGATTTTGGCGCGGTTAAAGATGCGTTAGATGCAGCAGGCCTTGAAGCTGTGAATGCTGAAGTGACCATGGTACCGTCGACCAAAGCGGAATTGGATGCCGATACCGCCCCTAAGTTTCTACGACTTATTGATAATCTTGAAGATCATGACGATGTACAAGAGGTGTATCATAACGCAGAGATTGCCGATGATATCTTACAGGCCTTAGAGTAATGCCATGCCCATCATTTTAGGTGTTGACCCAGGATCGCGGATCACAGGTTATGGCGTTATCCAGTGTCAGGGAAGACACCAAATTTACCTTGGCAGTGGTTGCATACGCACCCAAGCCGATGATTTACCCTCTCGTTTAAAAATTATATTTGATGGCATTAGCGAAATTATTCGTCAGTATCAACCCGACGAATTCGCCATTGAACGGGTTTTTATGGCAAAGAATGCTGATTCAGCATTAAAGCTGGGACAGGCGCGCGGCGCGGCGATAGTGGCCGCCACCAATGCCAATTTACCGGTAGCCGAATATTCAGCCACCCAGATAAAAAATGCCGTGGTGGGGACTGGACGGGCGCAAAAGTCTCAAGTACAACACATGATCCAGCAAATATTAACCTTACCAGCAGCGCCCCAAGCCGATGCGGCTGATGCTTTAGGCGTTGCAGTATGTCATTTTCATACCTATCAGAGCCTGATCGCCATGGGCGGTAAAGCCAGTAGCAGAACATACGGAAGATACAGATGATTGGTCGTTTACGGGGGTTATTGGTAGAGAAACAAGCCCCAGAAGTCTTGCTTGACGTTAGCGGTGTGGGCTATGAATTACAGCTACCACTGACCAGTTTTTATGAGTTACCCGATCTAAACCAAGAAGCGGTGATCTACACCCATTTTGTGGTGCGTGAGGATGCGCAGCTCTTGTACGGTTTTATCACCAAACAAGAACGTGCATTATTTCGTTTATTGATTAAAACCAATGGTGTGGGGCCGAAATTGGCGTTAACGATTCTGTCAGGTATGACCGCCAGTGAGTTTGTTAAATGCGTTGAACACGATGATATTGCGACCTTAGTTAAACTGCCGGGCGTCGGCAAGAAAACCGCCGAACGTTTATTAGTCGAGATGCGCGATAAACTTAAGAGCCTAATGGAAGCTTCACAAGGTTCTGAGCGTGAATTTGTCTTGCAATCAAACTACTCAGCTAAGCCACAGGTCAATTCAGCCGAAGAAGATGCCATCGCCGCATTATTGTCGTTAGGCTATAAACCCGCCCAAGCGAGTAAAGCGGTCTCTGGGGTGTATCAAGAAGATATGGACTCAGAAACCCTGATCAAAGCCGCGTTAAAGTCGATGTTATAGCCTGTTAAGTGAGAATAAAATGATAGAAGCCGATCGATTAATTCAGGCGCAACCTCAAGGTATTGAGGAACGTGATGAGCAGATAGACAGAGCTATGCGACCTAAGTTACTCGATGAGTATACAGGTCAAGATGATACCCGCGCGCAGCTTAAAGTGTTTATTGAAGCCGCGCAGAAACGCGGCGAAGCGCTCGATCACATGTTGATTTATGGCCCGCCAGGTCTGGGTAAAACTACCTTAGCCATGATTGTGGCTAATGAGATGGGGGTCAATATTAAGTCCACTTCAGGCCCAGTACTGGAAAAAGCAGGCGATTTAGCCGCGTTGTTAACCAACCTTGAAGAGGGCGATGTGCTGTTTATCGACGAGATCCATCGCCTCAGTCCTGTGGTGGAAGAGATTTTGTATCCGGCAATGGAAGATTATCAGCTCGATATCATGATCGGTGAGGGACCTGCGGCGCGATCGATTAAACTGGAGTTACCGCCCTTTACCTTGATCGGCGCAACCACACGAGCGGGCGCATTAACCTCGCCACTGCGCGCGCGTTTTGGTATCCCACTGCGTTTAGAGTTCTATAATGTTGCCGATCTCAGTAGCATTGTGACCCGCTCAGCTAAGGTACTCGGCTTACCAATTGAGGATGATGGCGCTCTTGAAGTGGCGCGTCGCGCTCGCGGTACACCGCGTATCGCCAACCGTTTATTGCGCCGGGTAAGGGATTACGCCGAGGTAAAACACGATGGCGAGATCACTAAATATGTAGCCGAAAGTGCACTGGATATGCTCGATGTCGATGTTGAAGGGTTCGATTATATGGATCGTAAACTGTTACTGGCGATCATCGATAAATTTATGGGTGGCCCCGTTGGCTTAGACAATTTAGCCGCTGCGATTGGTGAGGAGCGAGAGACTATCGAAGATGTACTCGAACCGTTTTTAATCCAACAAGGCTTTATACAACGCACCCCAAGAGGGCGTATTGCTACGCCACGTGCCTATCAACATTTCAATTTGATTAAGCCTGATTAACCGAATCTCAGACTTATCAGCTTTACTTAACGACAGCGCGATTCGTTTATATTAAATGGGCCGCGCTGCGTTTTTATGTGCGTTTGCTTGTGCTTTATCTAGCGCGAGTTGACAGCGTTATCATGCTTAGGTTGTAGCATTACTCGCTAATCTTGATCTACTGGCTATTCACTATTTGTGCATGAATGATCCCCACCACTTGGATTGTTAATTAATTAACAATCGATCGAAATTTCAGTCTGCAAAGCAATAATCCAACCTTCCCCCTCTAATTGTATCGCCTTTGTTAAATGCGATGCTTTTAGTTTGTAAATTAGACGAGTGCTTCTCGGCGTCAACATTAAATAGGGCAACAAATAGAGTAAATAGGTAAATAATGACAGTATTCTCTAACTAAAGGCTATTGATTAATGCGTTAACCGCCATGGTATTTGGCGCTCAATTTAAACATATACGCGATGGTAAGCATCACATTATTAATACCAAACCTGCTAATTGTTAATTAATTAACACTGTCTTTTTTAACGTCAGTTTAGGCGGGAAGCGTCATAATAACCGGTAAAGCGTGATTCGTGTCACATTTTTGGTATTTACGTTGTTGCTTGTATGTATGTGATTCTTGGCTTTAAAAACGTGATCGGTAGCTATTTTATAAACAAAAAACCTCAAATCACGACATTAATCTATAGTTGCGCTTAATTAACGCGCTTAATTGTTATCGCTACTACTATGTTTATTAACTTTTTATTATCAATAGTTAAAAATTGTGGTTGTTGACGTGTGTTAAGTGACGAGACAGTATCAGGCCCAACGCTGAATAAATATTAATAGTTAACAGCGTGCAATAATAATGAAGGCAAGGGAGTTATCGTTACATGATAAGAACAAAATTAGCATCTGCAATTAAGTTGGGATTAATTGCTTCAGTCTCTACCAGTGGTTTTATTGCCTCAAGCAATGCCATTGCTGCAGAAGAAAGCGCATCGTTTGAGCGTATTGCCGTTACTGGTTCACGTATTCAACGTAAAGACATGGAAACGGCTTCTCCTGTTACCGTTATCGACGCGGCCTCAATTAAAGCAGAAGGTTTTACTTCGGTAGACCAGATGCTACAAGCACAAACGTCTATGGCGGGCGCCGCAGTGGGCTCTAGCACCAATAACGGTGCTGACGGTATCGCTCAGGTTGATCTTCGTGGTATGGGTTCACAGCGTACGCTAGTACTGCTAAATGGCCGCCGCATGGTTAACTCGGGTTCTGGTGCCGATAGTGCAGTGGATTTGAACTCTATCCCGGTCGCTATGATCGCCCGTGTTGAAATATTAAAAGATGGTGCTTCAGCAGTTTATGGCTCTGATGCTATTGCTGGTGTGGTGAACATCATCACTAAGAAAGATTTCGAAGGTTTCCAAATCGACCTAAACGGTGGTGCTACCGATAAAGGTGATGGTGAAAACGGCGATATCAGTGCGCTATACGGTTTCAACACAGATAAAGGTAATTACACCATTGGTGCTGCTTATTCTGACCGTCGTGGTGTGATCCAGTCTGATCGTGATTGGACTACGCCTGGCGCGAGTTCATTTTTGCCAAATGGTTCATTAGGCGGTTTGATCAAAGATGAAAATGGTAACTGGGTAGAGCGTGATTGGGGTTATGATTATACCCAAGATAGCTACTATCAAACGCCGAGTGAACGTTACAGCTTGTTTGCCAACATGACACAAGAGTTGAGTGACGATATTATCTTTAACGCTGACGTGTTATACACCAAGCGTAAGTCCAGCCAACAGTTGGCGCCGCAACCAGCCAATCTAATGCTAGATGTCTGTGTGCCGGGTCAAAACACGCTCGAGTGTATCGATATCGATGCCGATATGGCCAGTGCTGGTATTGTGGCCGATGATAAAGGCCTTGTTAATTATAGAAAACGTATGAATGACGTCGGTTCACGTATCTATAAGCAAGATACTGATACTTTGCGTGCGTCAATTGGTGTTGAAGGTGCACTGGATGTGCATACTGGCATGAACTGGGACTTGTCCTACACCTATGGTAAGAACAAGGCTAGCACATCGGTTGAAAACTCAATCAATGGCGCCTTGATGACTAATGCCATCTACGCCAATCAAGATGCATGGTTCACAGGGCAGCCTGTTACCGATGCCGATTTGCTTAATAGCGTAAGCTACAGCGAACAAGCAGATGGTGGTAACGAGCAGCATGTATTATCTGCAGGTCTAAACGGTGAATTGTTTGAGCTTGATGCAGGTGCTGTTGGCTTTGCCATCGGCGCAGAATATCGCAGCGAAAGTGGTTACTATAATCCAGACCCAATCGTAGTTGCGGGTGAAAGTACCTCAGCGCAGCAAGATCCTACCGATGGCGATTATAACGTTATCTCTGTCTATCAAGAGGTGAGCGTACCTTTCACTGAGAAGTTAACTGGTGAATTTGCACTGCGTTTTGACGAGTATTCGACTTTTGGTAATGCATCAACGTGGAAAATAGGCCTGACCTATGAAGCAACTGATGATTTAATGCTGCGCGCAGTGGCTGCAACCGGTTTCCGTGCACCAAGTGTAAGCGAATTATACGGCGGTAACTCAGGTTCGTACGATTATCTTGATGATCCTTGGGGCAATGCATTAGATCCTCAGATTTTGGTTAACCGTACATCAGATGAAAACTTACAGCCAGAAGAGTCTGACTCTTATACTGCCGGTTTAGTATATTCACCAAGCTATGTTGAAGGCATGTCGTTAACGCTTGATTACTGGCGCTTTAAAGTGGATAACGCGATTGCGCGTTTAGACACACAAGCTGGCCTTAAAGACTGTTTTGCTGGCGATCAGAGCGCATGCGAAACCTTTAACATCGGTCCGAATGGCGATCTAGATAACTTAACTAACTCGCTAACTAACGTGGGTACTCAAGACACAAGCGGTATAGACTTTAACCTAGCCTACAACTTTGAAGGTTTAGGATTAGATTGGGCGATTGTTAACGATACCACTTACTTGCTTAACTTCGAGCAAGACGGTATTGACTATACCGACACTATCGACGGTAACTTCGGTGCCTATGCAGAAGTGCGTAATAACTTCAGTATTAAGGCTGGTCAAGATAGTTGGAACCTAATGTACTTCAACCGTTATATCGGTGAAATGGAAGATTTAGCCGAAGGCAATAAAGTGGATGCGATTTTGTATCACAACTTGTCGGCAACTTACTTCCTAAACGACGCGTGAACCATGAGCGCTGGTGTGAAGAACTTGACCGATGAAGAGCCATCACGTGTGTCTAACGGCAGTGACGGCGGTACGGTACCTGAAGTCTATGACACGGTAGGTCGTCAGTACTTTGCTGGTGTGACGTTCAAGTTTTAATCGATAATTAGCTTGAGGTATTTAGCGATGCATTGCTGAGTATCAAGAGCTAAAATAAAAAAGCGCCTTAGGGCGCTTTTTTTATGCTTAACTTGCTGCTTTAACATAGCTGACTTGGCGATAGCCGTTAGCGTCAGAAAACGTTATTTAAGTCAGCTAACGTTTTAGCCTAGGCCTTGTTGCGCCGAGTTAAGTTGAATAAATTCAATTTTATAGCCGTCTGGATCTTCAACGAAGGCAATTTCAGTACTACCACCGGCAACAGGGCCGGGTTGACGGGTCACTTTACCTCCGGCGGCTTCAATTGCAGCACAGCGACTGTAGATATCGGCTTCGCCAATGGCAAGGTGGCCAAACCCTGTGCCTAGATCATAGCTATCGGTATCCCAGTTATAGGTCAACTCTACCACTGCGGCACCTGTGCTTTCGTCGTCAAATCCGACAAAGGCGAGGGTATAACGGTATTCTGGGTTTTCAGATTGTCTAAGCAGTTTCATGCCAAGGATTTCAGTATAAAAATGGATGCTGCGTTCGAGATTGCCAACTCTAAGCATAGTGTGAAGAAGTTGTGCCATGAAGACCTCTTATTCTGGTTTAAGATGGCGGCCATTATACCCCTAATTAAGGTCAGTGGTCATCTCTGCCTAAAAGGTCGCTAAAGTCTGTTTAAACATAGGATTAGGCTCAATAATAGTGGCCTACTACTCACCACCTGAATCAGTAGCCAATCACTTTAATAGTAACTGTGGCATTACTAAAGCATGACTAGAAAGGTGCACAGGCCTCCTGTCATATTGCCACTATAGCGCCTATGACTGAGGTCACAGAATTCAGTAAATACTTTGGTGCAAATCTGCTTTAGCCGCATAATGACTTAACGTACTTAAAGGAGTTTAATCATGTCTAGCGAATTAAAAATGGCCTTAGGCTTAGCTGTCACCATCGCTCTGGTGCTATCAATATTCTTTGTATCAATGTTCTAAACCGCTGTTGATATTGATAACTGGTGTGTTGTTTCAATGAAAGGGCTTAATGAGCAGCTTTTACGTCAAGGCCCGAGCGCTCATGCTGATCTAAGCGACATGGATGACGCCGCTGAACGACCCAAAGAGCCACTGTGTGGTAAAAAACACCCGTAAAAATGCACTGTCTCTTAATTTGATGAGGTTATCGATATCTAAAAAAAAGCCGCATTAGCGGCTTTTTTGTTGGCAGATAACTTGAGTCTGCTTGGGCATAAAAGCCGCTTGCGATAGGGCTAGCCTCAGTCTTCGTCAGGATAGACTTTGTCTTTAAACTCGCACAACTCTTCAATAATACAGCTGCCACAGCGAGGCTTACGGGCCAAGCAGGTATAGCGACCTTGTAAGATGAACCAATGATGTACATCGACCTTAAATTCAGCTGGTACGACTTTTAACATCTTCTGCTCAACCTGATCGACATTTTTCCCCATGGCAAATTTAGTGCGATTGGCAACGCGAAAGATGTGAGTATCCACCGCAATGGTCGGCCAGCCAAAAGCGGTATTAAGCACCACATTAGCGGTTTTTCTGCCCACACCAGGTAAGGCTTCGAGGGCTTCTCTGTTCTCGGGCACTTCACCTGCATATTTTTCAACTAATATCTGGCAGGCTTTGATGACGTTAATGGCCTTATTATTATATAAGCCTATGGTTTTAATATACTGTTTTAAACCATCAACCCCTAAGTCTAAAATGGCTTGGGCGGTATTTGCCACAGGAAACAATTTATCAGTGGCCTTGTTAACACTCACATCAGTTGCTTGGGCCGACAAGGTGACGGCAACCAAAAGCTCAAACGGTGATGCAAAGTTAAGCTCTGTCTCCGGCTTAGGGTTATTGCTACGCAGGATCTCTAATATTTGGCGGCGTTTTTCGTTATTCATCGATTAACTTACCTTGGTAATTCTAACTCGGGTCACGGCTTGCTCTGGCTCTGGAGCTGGGCGATGTGCGGCAATCTTGTCATCGATGATATTTTTGGCAGCAATTAAAAAGCCCATGGCGATAAATGCCCCCGGTGGGAGCATGGCGAGCAAGAAATTGGTGTCTACCTGCCAGAAATGGATGGTCAGATCGGCCGCCCAGTCGCCAAGCAGCAGATTAGCGCCATCAAAAAGGGTGCCTTGGCCTAAAATTTCACGGCACGCCCCTAACACCATCAAGACTAAGGTAAAGCCGAGGCCCATCATTAAACCATCGAAAGCGGCTTTGCTGACGGTATTACGCGAGGCAAAGGCTTCGGCGCGACCGATGATCACGCAGTTAGTGACAATCAGCGGCAAAAAGATCCCCAGTGACAGATATAAACCGTAGGCGTAAGCGTTGATCAGCAGTTGTACGCAGGTCACGAGCGCCGCGATAATCATCACAAATACCGGAATACGGATCTCTTTAGGGACGAAGTCTCTCACTAGCGATACTAAGATGTTGGAGCCAACCAATACGACTAAGGTCGCTAAACCCAGCCCGATGGCGTTTGTTAGGGTCGCGGTTACGGCCAGCAATGGGCATAAGCCCAATAATTGCACCAGTCCTGGATTGTTTTTCCATAAGCCTTGCCAGGCAATATCGCGATAATTACTCATAGGAAACCTCACAATTAGCTGGGCGGTTAAGCAGTTGTGCTTGGTTAGCATTAAAATACTGCAGGGTACGTTTTACCGCGCCGACATAGGCTCTGGGGGTGATTGTTGCGCCGGTAAATTGGTCAAATTGTCCGCCGTCTTTTTTAACGGCCCACAGCTTATCATTGTCATCGTTCAGCTGCTGCTGATTAAACAGGTAGACCCAATCTGATTTACGCAACTCAATTTTATCACCCAGCCCAGGAGTTTCATTATGGGCTAGGGTGCGCACGCCGAGCACCTTACCTTGCACATCTATGGCGACAATCAATTTGATTTGGCCATTATAACCATCCGGTGCGACGGTCTCGATGGCGATGGCCACAGGTGTACCTTGTTGGCTGGCGATATAAGCGGGTAAAGGTTCATCCACGCCAAGCGCGGCAGCGTCATGGATTAAAATACAATGTTCAATTAAGGCGTTGTCATGTATCTCATCGGGAATGATCTGATGCAGAGTACGCATTAATTGCAGATCTTGTTGCTGCTTAATACGATCGGCAGTAAACAGATTAACCATGGCAACTAAGGCGGTGCACAGCAGTGCAAATAACCCCAATAAACTGCCATTTTTAACAATAGAACGTTTCAATTTACTCTCCTGAGCATGACTTAACGGCTTGCTCGATGGCCATAGGCGCGAGGCTTCACATAATAGTCGATAAACGGCGCACACAGATTGGCTAACAATACAGCAAAGGCGAATGCATCAGGATACCCCCCAAAGCTGCGAATGCTGTAAACCAATACCCCGATTAATGCACCAAATAGTAAGCGCCCTTTAACGCTGGTTGCCGCAGTAACCGGATCGGTGGCGATAAAAAAGGCTGCAATCATAGTCGCGCCAGAAAATAGATGCAGTAATGGGCCCGTATGAGTGTCGGGGCTTAATAGATAGCCGATACTGGCGCAGACAAATAAGCTGCCGATAATAGCGCCGCTAATATGCCAGCGGATCAGCTTAAGCTTAAGCATACATAAACCGCCAAACAGATAGGCGACATTAATCCATACCCAGCCAATGCCAAAGCCGTTTTCAAAGGTAGGCTTTTCCAGTGCCTCATTGATGGTCAGTCCCGTTGAAAGCGAGGTTTTAATCGCATCGAGCGGGGTCGCCATACTCATGCCGTCAAAACCGGCGCGATAGGCTAATACTTCTGCAGGGCTTATCCCTTGAAAAATAATCTGCAAGCTTGCCAATAAGCTGACATCGTTGAGCGCTGCGCCCGCAGGGGCCACCCAGGTGGTCATCTGTAAGGGAAAGGAGATCAGCAGCATGACATAAGCTGCCATCGCCGGATTAAAGATATTGTTACCTAAGCCACCATAGAGGTGTTTAACCACTAAAATGGCAAATATCACACCAATGACACTAATCCACCAAGGGGCAAGCGCAGGAATGGCCACGCCGACCAATAACCCCGTAAGTGCGGCGCTATTATCACTTAATGTTGGCCAAACTGGGCGCTTACGTAACGATAAAACCGCCGCTTCAGTGGCCATCGCAACGGCGATAGACAGTAGCACTTGGATAATCGCGCCCCAGCCGAAGAAGTAACATTGAGCCAGCACACCGGGTAGTGCACAGGCCATGACCTTGAGCATTAATGTGCTGGTTTGTGCACTCGTATTTATATGGGGCGAAGATGCCATCTTAAAAGCCATGATTAATCCTCGTGCTCATCATCTTGAGCTGCACTAGCGGCCTTGACCAGTTTTTTGGCCTTTGCTTTTGCCACTGCGGCGGCAATACGTTGTTGCTTAATCTCTGCTGCCGATAGCTCAATACTATTAGCATCAATACTATCAGCGGCTTTATCTTGCTGGTCAGCTTCACTTGTACCACTTACTGGCGTTGATGATGGGGCCTCGCTGCTTTGCGCCAGCTGGGCAACTTTTTTTGCCTTGGCTTTAGCGACCGCGGCAGCGATTTTGGCCTTTTTGGCCTCAGCCTCACTTAATGGCGCCGCTGATGGAGCGACGCTGGTGTCTTCATCATTGGTGTTAGCTTGCTCATTTTTATCGCTGCTTTGCGCCAGCTGGGCAGCTTTTTTTGCCTTGGCTTTAGCGACCGCCGCAGCGATTTTGGCCTTCTTGGCCTCGGCCTCACTCAATGGCGCCGCTGATGGAGCGTTGTTGACATTTACATCGTTTGGCTCAGCTTGTTGATGCGCATCGCTGCTTTGCGCCAGTTGAGCGGCCTTTTTTGCTTTGGCGCGGGCAATAGCGGCGGCTACTTTATCTTGGGTCGCCGTGTTGCTTGCATTTGCACTGCCCTCAGTGTTGGATGTGGGCGCAGCTGTAGTGGCAGTTTCAGCCGCCTTTTTGGCTTTTATCCGTGCCATTGCCGCGGCGACGGCATCTTTATCTGTGCCAGACATGGCGGCTTTACGTTTTTGTGCCGCTTGTTTGGCTTTTTCTTCACGGGCGCGCTTTTCTTGTTCTAAGCGCAGCATACGCGAATCGAAACGCTGTTTGGCCAGTTCTGCTTGTTTCTTCTCTTCAGCTTCAACTCGCAGCGCAGATTTAGCGACCCGGTAATATTCCACCAAGGGAATGTCACTTGGACAGACATAACTGCAGCAACCACATTCGATACAATCTCTAAGGTTATAGCTGGCCGCTTTATCGTATTCTTCGGCTTTGGCATGCCAAAACAGCTGCTGGGGTAACAAACCCGCAGGGCAGGCTTGGGCACACTCGCCGCAGCGAATGCAAGGCATCTCTGGAGCTGGCGTCGCGATTTCACTGCTATCGGGGGCCAGTATACAGTTTGTACCTTTAAGCAGTGGAGCCTGTCGATTGGGCAGCATGTAACCCATCATGGGGCCGCCAATAATAATCGGTGATTGGTCATTTCCCTTAAATTGAGCGCAATGCAATAGATGCTCAATGGGAGTACCAATTGGCACCCAATAGTTACCCGGTTGGCCGATATTATTGCCCGTTAAGGTAACAACTCGCTCTATTAGCGGGGCGTTACAATAGACGGCTTGCTCAATGCTAAAGGCGGTGCCCACATTTTGTACCAAAATACCTAAGTTGGCAGGAATGGCACCCGATGGCACCTCTTGACCCGTAATGATTTGGATCAGTTGTTTTTCACCGCCAGAAGGGTACACAGTGGGTATCGCGGTGACCCGCGCGCACTGGGCTGGTAAGTCGCTGTTGTTGAGGGCATGTGTCATCTGCTCAATGGCTTGGGGTTTATTGTCCTCGATGGCGATGACGATGCGTTTGGGCGCCAGTAACTGATGAATAATCTCGATGCCGCGTATAATCTCTGTGCTATGTTCGCGCATCAAGCGGTCATCTGAGGTGATATAGGGTTCACACTCGACACCATTGATGATCAAGAGCTCAATATCACTGACCGGTTTTAATTTTATATGGGTTGGAAACGCCGCGCCGCCAAGCCCAGCAACGCCTGCCCGTTGGATTCTGGTGAGAATCTCATCACTGGCCATCGCTTTAACGTCATCTTGGCTTAATGGCGCATGGATAGCAGAACAAAGCCGCTGCTGATGATCGTTATCTATGATACAGCACAACACAGGCAAGCCCGAGGCGTGGTTGCTTGGGCGCGTTTCGATAGCCGCAATCTGGCCCGATACTGGTGCGTGTACAGGCAGATGACGAAAGCTGTCTCCCTGGGTGAGCCGTTGCCCTTGGGCCACCATATCGCCGACGGCCACCGCCAAGGTGCAGCTTTCGCCAACCTGAGGGATCGGAATGACATATTGGTCAGCCAAAGGCAAGCGGGCGATATTATATTGATTTGATAAGGTTTTAAACTCAGGCGGATGAATACCTCCCGCCACGCGCCATAGTGTTCCTTTATCAATTTGTTCAAATAAAGTTAACACTTGGATTCCTCGTTAATGTTGATGACGGGAATGGCGTTAAGTTTCCAATTCCAATTTTGAATGTTTGGGGTCACTGGCAACATGTCGATGCAGTCGACTGGGCAAGGTTCAACGCACAAATCGCAGCCAGTGCAGTAATCGGCAATAACAGTGTGCATCTGCTTGCCGGTGCCTAAAATGGCATCGACCGGGCAGGCCTGGATACATTTAGTGCAACCAATACACTCTTCTTCTCGAATGTAAGCCACTTTTTTGATTTGGGTTTCGGCGGTGGCGGTCAAGGGTTCAGGTTCTACCCCCATTAACTCGGCCAATTTTTCCATCGTGGCGGTACCACCAGGCGGGCACTTGTTAATTTTTTCGCCATTGGCGATGGCTTCGGCGTAGGGGCGACAACCAGGGTAGCCACATTGACCACATTGAGTTTGTGGTAAAAGGGCTTCGGCTTGCTCGACCACTGGGTTACCTTCGACTTTAAACTTTTCGGCGGCAAATCCTAGTAGCGCGCCAAAAAATAGTGCGAGTAATCCCAGTAATATAATGGCGATGACGATCTCAAACATGGTTAATTTACCAAACCTGTAAAGCCCATAAAGGCCAGTGACATTAGGCCTGCGGTGATCATGGCTATTGCGCCACCTTTAAACGGCGCTGGCACATCCGCAGCCGCTAGGCGCTCACGCATAGCTGAGAAGAGGATAAGCACGAGGGAGAAGCCTGCAGCGGCGCCAAATCCGTAAATTGCAGATTCGATGAAGTCATGCTTCTCATTAACGTTGAGCAGTGCCACACCTAATACAGCGCAGTTAGTAGTGATCAACGGCAGGTAGATCCCTAATGTTCTATGTAGAGATGCACTGGTCTTTTGGATTAACATTTCGGTGAACTGCACCACGACGGCAATTACTAAGATAAAGGCCATGGTTCGAAGGTAGCCTAATTCAAATGGTTGCAATAGATAGTTGTCGACCAGATAACTCAAAATGGAGGCAAGCGTAAGCACAAAGGTAGTCGCCATCGACATACCTATTGCGGACTCTAGTTTGCTGGAGACGCCCATAAAGGGACATAATCCGAGAAATTTAACTAAAACAAAGTTGTTGACCAGCACAGTGCCGACCAAAAGCAGGAGATATTCGCTCATCTCAATCGGTTATCTATATCTAATTTAGCGGCTATTATCGACCTTTCGGCATCGATAAACAACACATAGAATGCAGGGATTATTTCATTTACGGTTTAATTGGCTGAGGATTGTTCATCTCGCAGTATGATGGGTTGGGGTTTAGCGATGTAATAGCCTTGCAATCCGTCCACCAGCAAGTGTTCTAATATTAACTTTTGTTCTTGGCGTTCGACGCTTGATGCAATAACGCAAATGGACTGTTTACGGGCGACATCGACGATCATTTTAACAAAAAAGCGATTATGATCAGATTCAATATCTTGGGTGTAGCTACCATCGAGTTTAATAAAATCGGGGCGTACTTCTTTAAAAAACTTAAAGGAGGTGAACCCCATCCCAAAATGCTCCACAGCGACACGCGCCCCAACACCGTGCATCTCTCTAACAAATTTATGTGCCTGATTGATATTGGCTTGCATTCCCGCCTCGTTGACCTCTAATACTATGCGACAGGCGATTTGGCGCTGATGAACAAACAGGGTTTTGACCCAGGCAATAAAGGCCGGTTGTGTCATTGAGTTAGAACTAATATTGATGCCAAACGCGCCTTGTAGACTCGGGTTGTCGATAAGTAATTTAAAAGTACTGAGAATAATCATTTTATCCAACTCAACACTCATACCATGACGCTCGGCCATGGCAATGACTGTTGCTGTGGGTAAAAACTTACCTTGGCTGCTGTAAAATCGGGCTAACAACTCTCGGTATACTTTATCGGCGCCGCGGCAAGGTTGAATATCTTGTGCATGAAACTTAACGGCACGGCGCTTAATAATATCGTCAATGGCGGCTTTCCATTTTGAATCGCCAAATAACTCATCCCCATTGATTTTGTCTTGGACATGGAAGCTATTGGGCCCCATGGTTTGGGCAATGCTCACAGCGGCGTCGCCAAGATAAACTAATGAGAGCGCTTGATTGCCCTGCTGATAAGGCACTAAACCAGTATAAGCAACGGATTCGGCATCGATTGTTTGCTGAAACAGATCAAAGTTTGCTTTCAAGTTATGCAGTAAAGGCTGTGCGTCTTTAAGTGTCATATCGGGGATAAACAGCGCAAAATCGGCACTCGAGATGCGAAAACACTCGGCATGAGCAATGTCTTGAATACTCTTGCGTACACATGAGGCGACACCGGCTAAGTAATTATCTCCGGCTTCGCGTCCTTGGGAGCGATTTATTTGGCCTAATTCTGTGGCCTTGATTATTGCCATGACGCCGAAGTGCGTTCCGGGCTGAGCTAAACTGTCCAGTTTTTCAGTAAACTTTGCACGTGTGCTAAATAGGGTGACAGGATCTTGGTAGGCTTCTTTATTGAGTTTGATATTGTGCTGCTGTATTTCGTCAAATTTACTATTGAGTGAAGCACGACATTTTTCCAGCGCTTGGCCAAGTGGGGCTAATTCGCCGCGAAAGGCAGATTGGGCTAAGGCGTCAAATTTAAGCTCAGATAAGCTATTGATATATTTACTAGCGTAGCGAATAGCCCGATTGAGACGCATCATCAATAAGCTAAATAGAAGGGCTATCACTAGGTAAGTTAGCCAAATAACACTTAACGCCTTAATAAAACGCTGTTTGGCTTCGATTTTGATATGACTGTCGTCTAGCTTGGCTTGTAATCGTCCTTGAGCCAAGACACGAGTGTCGCTAAGATCTTGGCTAAATAACGCGGCAATGATGTCATCATTTACCGGGTGCAGCTGACCACTGGTATAGCTAAGGGCGCCATCTAATTGATGAATATATTGAAAAAACTGAAAATGATAATCGCGGTTTAAGAGGCTAAAGAGTGTTTCCCCGTCTGTGGGGAGTGAGGTTTGCCAAAGCGGGCTCTGAATATAGTGTTGCAGAGATTGGCTGGCAACGGCTGAGGCGCGCTGATGTTCATACTGATAACTGAATAACGAAATCACGCTGAATACTATCAGTAAAACTAGGTGAAATGTCTTAGTAACGCCCATAAACAGTGAGTCCAGAATCTCTAGCTAAATTTGGATAAATTGATTATTAACTAGTCTAACTGATTATTTATTAAAGCGGAATTTTATTATCAAAACAGTGGTGGCTAATGGTGATTGTATCGATAAGGAGATGATGATGGTGTAACTTAAGAGGTGGCTCCCCAGACTGGACTCGAACCAGTGACATACGGATTAACAGTCCGCCGTTCTACCAACTGAACTACAGGGGAATCGATATTTGATGATGTTATTTAAAAATAAGTGGCTCCCCAGACTGGACTCGAACCAGTGACATACGGATTAACAGTCCGCCGTTCTACCAACTGAACTACAGGGGAATCGATACTTATTTTACATTTACATTTTTCTTAAAAGCTTGGCTCCCCAGACTGGACTCGAACCAGTGACATACGGATTAACAGTCCGCCGTTCTACCAACTGAACTACAGGGGAAACGCATTAACTTTTACATCGCCAATTCACATCGGCTTTTATCTTACACTCTTTGTACTGCGTTGGCTCCCCAGACTGGACTCGAACCAGTGACATACGGATTAACAGTCCGCCGTTCTACCAACTGAACTACAGGGGAAACGCATTTTACTTGTCTTCTACATTGTGTCGCTTTGGCTCCCCAGACTGGACTCGAACCAGTGACATACGGATTAACAGTCCGCCGTTCTACCAACTGAACTACAGGGGAAACGTTTAAAGCAACTCGTCGTTGAAGACGGAGCGCATATTAAATCGCTCTTAGACACGAGTCAACTGATGGGGAGAAAAAAAAGGAGAATTATGCGGTTAAGTGCTCATCTAATGCCCATCCTGCTGGCTTAGTGCGCATTTTGCTTATCTTCTCTGCATCTTTATTATGGTTAGGCAATCCATATTGGCAAGTTAAGCTTCTGTTCATTATCGTAATAGGAGGAAACGGCCATGGTTATCGACTTAGGCGAAATTATATCAAATGTAGTAAAATTACACGCACAGCGGCCATATTCTTGAATGACCTCAGCTTAGCCAAAGCCGCGATGCTACTGAGGTTATGAGAGTTATCCACTAAATCTGTGGATAAGCCTGTGGGTTAGCTGCAAAATAGGCCGCCAAACCCTTATGTATTGCGGCTTGTACTTAAAATGACTAGATTTAACTGTTTTTTTATTATCTGTTTAATTTCAGCTGGTTAAAAAAAGCAATAGCCAAATTTAAGATGTGTTTTAGGTGTTGTAAATATGTAATTAATTTGAGGGCGGCTCTTGTGTATTAATGTCGCGGCTGGGTTGGGTTTGACGCCCATTTCTGCCGTATAGTCGTTTATTGTGACCGTCGTATTAAACTTTCATCTCAGTTAATTGCCCGAATGGGAGCTGGGCCCTAATAATCATCGCGCGTTAAAATGGTTTAGCTAAATCCTTGCCGCGAGATTGGCTAAAGTGGCTAGGTCGATTAAGATAGCCTGCTGAACTAGTTAGGAGTGTCCCATTGAGTGAATCATCGTTTCAACTTGTCTCCCATTACAAGCCCGCCGGCGATCAACCTACCGCAATAAAGAAGTTGGTTGACGGCATCGAGTCTGGCCTTGCGTGTCAGACATTACTTGGGGTGACCGGATCAGGCAAAACCTTCACTGTCGCCAATGTCATACAGCAGTTACAACGTCCGACTATTATCATGGCACCCAATAAAACTTTGGCGGCGCAGCTGTATGGCGAGATGAAAGAGTTTTTTCCTCATAATGCCGTTGAATACTTTGTTTCTTACTACGATTACTACCAACCTGAAGCCTATGTGCCATCAACTAATACCTTTATCGAAAAGGATGCGTCGGTTAATGCCCATATTGAACAGATGCGCTTATCGGCGACCAAAGCACTGCTGGAGCGTAAAGATGTGGTGCTGATCGCCTCGGTATCGGCGATTTATGGTCTGGGCGATCCTGATTCTTACCTGAAAATGTTGTTGCATCTGCGTCAGGGCGACTTAATGGGGCAGCGCGAGATATTGCAGCGCTTAAGTGAATTACAATATACCCGTAATGACATAGAGTTGCAGCGCGGCACGTTTAGGGTCAGAGGAGAGGTGATCGATATTTTCCCGGCAGACTCGGAGCGAGATGCGATCCGCGTTGAACTGTTTGACGATGAAATCGACAGACTTAGCCTATTTGACCCATTAACGGGGCATATCTTACAGCGTATAGCTAGAACCACGGTTTATCCCAAGACCCACTATGTGACGCCTCGGGAGAAAATTATTGCCGCGACCGAAGAGATCAAGGCTGAGCTTCGTCTGCGTAAACAGTACCTATTGGATAATAATAAGCTTATTGAAGCTCAGCGGATCTCCGAGCGCGTGCAGTATGATATCGAAATGATGACCGAACTGGGCTATTGCTCGGGGATCGAGAACTACTCGCGTTACTTATCAGGTCGCCGCCCTGGCGAAGGGCCACCGACCTTGCTGGATTATCTGCCCGCTGACGGTTTACTGATCATCGATGAATCTCATGTGACCATACCGCAAATTGGCGCCATGTATAAAGGTGACCGCTCGCGTAAAATGAATCTAGTGGAATACGGTTTCCGCTTGCCGTCGGCGTTAGATAATCGCCCGCTCAAATTTGAAGAGTTTGAAGCCTTAATGCCTCAAAGCGTGTTTGTTTCAGCCACGCCTGCGCAATATGAGATCGACAAGAGTGATGGCGAAATCGCCGAGCAGGTTGTGCGCCCAACAGGGCTACTGGATCCCGAGATTGAAGTGCGTCCGGTTGGAATACAGGTCGATGACCTATTATCAGAGATTGGTAAACGGGTTGCGGTGAACGAGCGGGTATTGGTGACTACGCTGACTAAGCGCATGTCAGAAGATCTTACCGAGTACTTAGATGAACATGGAGTGAAGGTGCGCTACTTACACTCAGATATTGATACGGTAGAGCGGGTGGAGATCATTCGCGATCTACGTAAAGGGGTGTTCGATGTGCTTGTTGGCATTAACCTGCTACGTGAAGGACTCGATATGCCAGAAGTCTCCTTAGTCTGTATTTTAGATGCAGACAAAGAAGGCTTCTTACGTTCTGAGCGCTCGCTGATTCAGACCATAGGCCGCGCAGCGCGTAACGTAAACGGCAAGGTGATCCTTTATGGTGATAAGATCACTAAATCGATGGCTAAGGCGATTGATGAGACCGAAAGGCGGCGAGAAAAACAGCGTCAATATAACTTGGAACATGGCATTACCCCTAAAGGATTGTCAAAGCGGATCACCGATGTGATGGATATCGGCGGCAACGAGCATACCGCAAGGGTGCTACCTTCCTATCATAAAGTGGCCGAACCTAAAGGGGATTATGTTGCTGCAGATGCCGCGACCCTGAGCCATCAAATTGATGAGTTGGAAAAACGCATGCATCAACATGCGCGCGATCTTGAGTTTGAACAAGCCGCGGCGCTACGTGATCAAGTCCATGCGTTAAGAGAGGCTTTAATAAAAGCCTAAATCTAATGAGCGTTGAGTCGTTAATGAGATAAAAGTAGAGTGGATAAATCCCCCCACATCCGTTAGCGGAAGGATGTAGGGGTGATGACTTATTTATTTGTCAGTTTATTTGGACCAGCGCCGAATAAGCTTATAGCCAATAAACACTAATATGCCCGTGAACACTCCGATTAAATGCGATTCGGTGGCAACGCGGGCATCGATCAGTTGGGTGATCTGCTTACTCGCCCCATAGATTTGTTCGTAAGCGACTTTAGCGCACACACCGACTAACAAGAGATAACCTGAGCGTATACCGCGTTGGATATCTTTTAGGGCACCATAGGTCACTAAGCCATGTAACATACCGCTAAGCCCTACATAACCCAGTAATGTGGGAAACCCCCAGTAAAGCCCTACCCCCTGTAATAAGCACAACAGGACAAACAGCAGGCTAAAGTTTGCTGCGCGGTAATGCATCTCATGTAAAAACGCCAATACCCATAATCCGCCGAGATTCATCGCCAAATGCCAAGCATTGGTATGCAGCAAGTTGCCTGTCAATAAGCGCCACCATTCACCTTGGGTAATGGCCGCTTTACGATAGGCGAGGCTACTATCGAACGGGGCAAAATAGAGCGCGATACAGACAATGCTTATGAGTAGCACTAGCCCATAGGGTTTCGAACTTGATTTTAATGAACTTAGCATTGGCGGTTAAGCTCAGCCATGACTCTTGTCTTATTGTCTAAATAGTCTTGTAGCCCTTGGCTACGCAATAGGCAGGCAGGGCAAGTACCACAACCATCACCTATGATGCCGTTGTAGCAGGTGAGGGTGCTATCGCGAATAAGCGCTAGGCTGTGGTATTTATCGGCCAGCGCCCAAGTTTGTGCCTTATTAAGCCACATTAATGGCGTTTCAATGGTCAAGTTGCGATCCATGCCTTGCTCTAAGGCCGATTGCATCGCCTTAACAAATTGATCTCGGCAGTCAGGATAGCCCGAAAAGTCAGTTTCACACACCCCAGTGATCACTGTATCAGCCCCCAGTTGGTAGGCATAAATCCCCGCCAAAGTGAGGAATAAAATATTTCTGCCCGGCACAAAGGTATTGGGTAATCCATTGGCCATTAGCTCGTTAGATACTTCAATGGCATCACGAGTTAATGCTGAAATTGCCAGCTCATTCAATACCGTTACATCGAGAACTTTATGGCTGATAACGCCAAGCTGCTCACCGAGTTGCTTGGCAACGTCGATCTCTTGTCGATGTCGTTGTCCATAATCAAAGGTGATAGCGTGAACTTCATCGTATTGGTTTAACGCCTGTATTAGACAGGTTGTGGAGTCTTGGCCACCACTGAACACTACAACTGCTTTAGACATGAAGGTTTATCGTTAACAAAATTTGGCGTTAGTTTAACTGACGCTGCAACGCTTGCAAAATGTCTTGTTGAGCGCAAAGCCGTTTGGAAGAGGATTTAAGCCACTTGCGAGATAAATAATCGCGTTATACTTGCCAGTGGGCGCTAAATCTTCTATAAAAGCGGCCCCATAGCGATGAGGTTAACCATGAAGTACCCGGTCAACGAAGTATTTGAAACTATTCAGGGGGAAGGTGTTTATACCGGCGTTCCCGCGATTTTTGTTCGCTTACAAGGCTGCCCAGTAGGCTGCGCCTGGTGTGATACCAAACACACATGGGAGACACTGCCTGAAAACCGCGTCGCCCCTGAGCTAGTCATCCAAGTCGATGGTGAAATTGGCCGCTGGGCAGAGCTAGATGCAGCGCAACTTTTGGTGCAATGGCAACGCAAAGGTTTTACTGCTAAACATGTGGTGATCACGGGCGGTGAGCCTTGTATTTACGATTTACGTCCATTGACACAAGCGTTATCGGAGCAAGGGTATCAATGCCAGATTGAAACCAGTGGTACCTTTGACGTGCAGTGCGATCCACGTAGCTGGGTTACCGTGTCGCCGAAAGTCAATATGAAGGGCGGTTATAAGGTGCTGGAGCAGGCATTACAACGCGCCGATGAGATAAAGCATCCGGTCGCCAAACAGAGCCATATTGATGAACTCGATGAGCTATTGACGAATATCGATACCTTGGGCAAAACCATCTGCTTACAGCCGATAAGTCAAAAGCCAAGGGCAACGCAGTTAGCCATGCAAGTCTGTATCGCGCGTAATTGGCGTTTATCGATACAGACTCATAAGTATCTCAATATCGACTAATCAAGCTTACCGGTTTGATTAAATTGTTCCAGTAGGGTCTGGTAGTGAGTGATATCACCTATGTTCTCACTCACCCACAGCCTATCGTAATAGGTATCTAAGTACCGCTCGCCTGAATCACACAACAAGGTGACGATAGAGCCCTGCTGGCCTTGACTATGCATATCACAAGCCAGTTGCAGTGCGCCAAACAGATTGGTACCCGTCGAGGGCCCGGCTTTTCTGCCAATGAGCTGTTCTAGCCAATAAATCGTAGCGATAGAGGCGGCGTCTGCAACTTTAACCATCTTATCCACCACGCCAGGAATAAATGACGGCTCTGCGCGTGGGCGACCTATACCTTCAATTTTGCTGCCCTGTGTGCAGGTGACACTGGCGTCGCCACTGATAAAATAATCATAAAATACGGAGTGTTCCGGGTCGACCACACACAGTTGTGTTTGTTCTCTTTGGTAACGAATATAGCGGCCGATCGTCGCCGAGGTGCCACCCGTGCCTGGGCTCATGACAATCCAACGAGGAACCGGGTGGGGCTCACATTTCATCTGCTCAAATATGGAATTGGCGATATTATTATTGCCACGCCAATCGGTAGCCCGTTCTGCATAGGTAAATTGATCCATATAATGGCCCGATAACTCATCGGCCAAACGTTGAGATTCGGCGTAGATCTCGCTGGAGTGTTCGACAAAATGACATTGGCCGCCATAGGCTGTGATCTGTTGGATCTTTCTTTTGGCGGTACTTGTAGGCATGACGGCAATAAAGGGTAAGCCGAGTAATCGTGCAAAATAGGCTTCAGAAACCGCAGTACTGCCTGATGACGACTCTATGATGGGCGTATTTTGCTTGATCCAGCCATTACATAAAGCATAGAGAAAGAGCGAACGCGCCAGGCGATGTTTAAGGCTGCCTGTGGGATGAGTACTTTCATCTTTTAAATAGATATCGACCCCTTGAAGCGAGGGAATATCTAAATGAATGAGATGCGTGTCTGCACTACGCTGATAATCGGCTTCAATTTTTGCGATTGCTTGGTTAACCCACGAGCGTTCCATTCGTTCTCCAATATGATTGACCTCTCTAGAAGAGGGATTGCATGCAATTCTTATATAGCGTTTAGTTATAAATTATAACGATGTTTTGTCAGCCGATATAGAGACAAGATTAACCATTGTGATTTTATTGCATCGTAAGCGTAGTGAAATACTGACAGTTATACATTAATGGCCAATGTCTGTTTCGCTGTTGCAACCCGCTACAGCATGGGTTAATGCTACTTATTTTTAGCTATTAGGTCTTAAAAAGGGCGCAGTAGGGCAATGCATTGGGGTGACAAGGTGTGCGGAGCATTTAATAACAGATGTTCTTTATCATCAATGGGTGAACAATATTGCTGTTAACGATTGCAGCGAACTATTGCAGTAAACTATTGCAGTGGACGATTACAGTGACAGTACTAAAGGAACAGAAGATTTTAAACCGAAGGATGTTTTATATCGTGTAAAGTGCAGGGGAATATAATCAGAAAAATCAAAGAGTTAATGAACAGAAAAGTGGTGGAGGGAGAAGGATTCGAACCTTCGAAGGCTGAGCCGTCAGATTTACAGTCTGATCCCTTTGGCCACTCGGGAACCCCTCCACATATTACTTTTTGTTACTACTTTTTTGTTACCCAATATAACACGATGAACTTAGCATCAGTTGTAAAGCCAACTACAACTAATTTAAGCATCAGAGATAAAGATGGTGGAGGGAGAAGGATTCGAACCTTCGAAGGCTGAGCCGTCAGATTTACAGTCTGATCCCTTTGGCCACTCGGGAACCCCTCCACGAATATCTCTTTATATCATATTGTACGCAAATGGTGGAGGGAGAAGGATTCGAACCTTCGAAGGCTGAGCCGTCAGATTTACAGTCTGATCCCTTTGGCCACTCGGGAACCCCTCCTCAATTGCGGCGGCAATAGTAGTCACAAACTCATCCTCTGTAAACCCCCTAATTAAAATAATTACTAAAGTTAGTGTTTAAGCGGTCGATAAAATACCAACGACTTGTTTTAGTGATGTTTTTTTATGCAAACCAATCGGTTATTAATCAATGAGGTCAATTTAGGCACCCGGCTTAATCATGCTGTTTCAGATGATAGGCGTGGGGAGTTTGCCTTATTACTTGCCATGCTTTCAGATGATGCGCGTGATATGGCTCAGTTTCATCTGCCGCACTCATTGGAAGACACCGATAGCCGCTTACGTCAGCGGTTTGAGTTACCGCGATCACAACCCTTGTTAGTTAATATTACAGAGCAAGCTGTAATCGATAATAGTGCGGTATTTCACCAACAGGGAATGAGTGCTTTTCATCTGCAGCAAAGCCTAACGCCTGAAGCTCTGGTGATCCGCGGGCACGAAAGTATAGCGATGAATGCGGTGTTAAATAATTGCGACCGTGTGACTCAGTCGCGCTATCGTGGTCAACTTAATAACCAAATTGGCATGGATGATATTGTACATTTTGCCGATCAGGTGGTGGCGCAACGTACGATGGCTGACATCATGGTATAAGCCCTATTAGACTGGGTCTGTTTTTCAAATTTAAGTTGAGATTTGACCCGTGTCTCGTATCTAACGCCAGATATCACTATAATGATGGTCTTAGTTTACTTATTAGCGTTGTGAATATGAAAAACATTCAAGAAAGACAATCAGATCTGGTTAATGATACTTGTAATGACTGCGGCAGCTATGCCGATATCGGTGCTGTGATAGATGAGCATGATAGGGTATTAACCATAGCGATTACAGGTGATGACGCCCAGGCGCAAATTGAACGCTTGGTGAATGCAGCCACAGCGCGTTTCGATAATGTAGCAGTGGAAGTGATAGACGATGAGACAGGGAAAACCCTGTCATTGACTTTCGCGTTTAGCGCCGAAAAAATGATTTATCAATTACACAACAACTTATAAATTTGTCTACTGCAGATATAGGTTTAAGTGTTGGTTAGGTTTTAATATTATTACACTTTATTTGCTTGCCCAATTAAAGCTTATTTATATCACAAAGCCTCAGCAGGCTTATCAGGCCTGTTGGTTTTAGGATGCTATGATAAAACGTAAATACCAATATCTGCTCGAGTCCATTGTCAATTCGTTAGAGAAAGAGCAAGGACTGTTTAACGAAACTGCCTTGCTAGCTGCACAACAGTTAAGCGAGCACTTAGCTATTGATTATGTTGGTGTTTGCCTGTTTTCGCTCGAACGTGATTCAACGTGTCTTGTCGCCCATTACGATAACTTATCCGTTATTGCTCTCCCACGTCCCGCTCCCTCGTTATGTCGCCATTATTTATCAGAGCTTAAGCAACATCGAATTGTTGATGCGATTGCTGTGCACAAGGATACAAGGGTGCAAGAGCTTCACGAGTGCTATCTTCGCCCCAAAGGTATTGCCAGTACCTTAGATGTGGCCATTAGGATTAACGGTCATCTCGAAGGCGTACTGTTTTTAGAACACATTGAAGCCCATACTTGGAGTGAAAGTGAACTGCATATTGCCGCACAAGTCGCTGACCAATTGGCACTCACCTTAGCGACGGCCCGCGCTTATGAAACCGATGAGCGCTTGAGCCTGTTTCTTAAGGCCATAGAGCACTCAGAGCAGGTCAGTATGGTGGTTAATCTGCAAACTGATATTATCGAATATGTTAATGGTGCTCACCATGCCATGTCAGGTATACCCAAACAAAAGGTGATTGGCGTTGACGTCAATCACCTTGATTTTTTTAAACAGTCCCCCTGTGAAGCTAGAACGGCACTCGCTGAGGTTAAGCGGGGGAAAACGGCTAAAGGTGAAGTGCAAATAACCCGCTTAGATGGTACCCGTTATTGGCTGCGTTATTCGGTTAAGCCATTTACCACTAAAAGGGGCAATGATTATGCTCTGGTCACCGCAGAAGATTGTTCAGAGGCTCGTCAACATCAAACAGAATTAGAGCGGTTGGCATGGCGCTGTCCACTCACAGGCCTATACAACCGCCGTCATTTTAGTCAGCAATTGGACAATGTCACTCAAGGTCATCTGATTTTGCTCGACCTTAAAGGTTTTAAACGCTTTAACGATACCTATGGGCACGCAAAAGGAGATCTACTGCTGATAGAGATGGCACGGCGTTTAAGCCACTTTGCTAGCATTAGTAAAACACAACTGCTGGCGCGGGTTGGCAGTGATGAGTTTGCCTTAGTCATTGATACGCTCGACAGTCAGTACAGAATGAACTTACTCATTAATCGGTTATATCAGCACTTGTGTTTGCCTGTGATGATTAAGCATGAACTATTTGAGGTTAAACCCGCCTTATCTGTAGTTTGTATTGAAACATTAGAGCAAATGTTTGCCCCATTAACATGTGCCGACATTGCGCTGCAGTATGCTAAAAATAAGCAAGGCGATGCCATTCAAGTGTTTAATCATGCTTTATTGAGCGCCTTTAAAGAGACTGCAGTTATCGAAAGAGAACTGCAGTTGGCGCTCAAAAGCCGAGAATTTGAACTTTATTATCAACCGCTTAAAGATTTGAAGAGTAATCGTTATATTGGCGCAGAAGCTTTGATCCGCTGGAATCACCCTAAGCGAGGCGTGTTGTATCCTGGTGCGTTTATCGATGTGGCAGAAAAGTCTGGCATGATCAACTCCATAGGTGAGTGGGTGCTAGAAGCCGCTTGCCGTCAATTGAATCTTTGGCAGCGGGACAACATTAATATTTCGATGCACGTCAATGTCGCTGCACAACAGTTTTTTAGCTCAAACTTATATGATCAAATTTGGCAACTGGTGACCCGTTACCGAATTAAGCCTAACACGCTGATTTTAGAAATAACTGAAACGGAGCTGATGGAAGACATTGTCTATGTTACCCATTTATGCAAAGAGTTGGCTGAGCTGGGTGTTGGATTAGCCATCGATGATTTTGGTACCGGTTATAGCTCGATGCGTTATTTAAAACAGTTTCCTATTTCAAAATTAAAAATTGATCGCTCTTTCATTTCTGATATAGGGGTAAGTCATGAAAGCCGTGAAATTGTCAGCGCGATTGTGGCGATGGCCTATGCGCTTAATATTTCATTGACTGCTGAAGGGGTGGAAACCCTGGAGCAAGAAGACTTCTTATCTGAGTTATGTTGCCATCAGGCCCAAGGGTTCTTATACAGCCCGGCGCTACGAGAAGCCGAGTTCAGTCAATTTTTACGAGCCAGTATTGGTGTGTTAAGTGGCGCTGCCCCTATTAAAGCCCATTGATCGCTCGGGCTTAACATAGCGCCAAACATATCGCCAGTAGCAGATTTTGCCGTGAGCCATTTTTTGCTTGTCGCGTAGTTATCGCTTATAAAAAGTCTTTGTGTGGGGGACTGGTTACAGCACCTTAACGATATGTGTCTCTTGTGCGTGTGCGAGTATGCGCGAACACGAGCATAGCTTTTATTCTCAATTCGCTAGATTTAAACAGCACTGCTTAAACTTACGTCCGCTATAACAGATACAAGGATCGTTACGCTTGGGGAGCTGCGGATTAAGCTGCTCACCACTGGTATACCACCATACGCCTTGTTGCCTAATGAACTGCGATACTTCATGTATGGCATCTAGTCGATTGTTTTCTCGATACCATGCATGAAACTCAACCACGCCATTATCGTCAGTGGTTGCGCTACGCTGAATGCTCAACCCCAACCATTGGGTCTGATTATCGCTATCTAATATCGACTTAGTTAAGCCATTTAAGGTATCTGGATGATGTGTGGCGATGAGGTAATCATGCAGACGCATGACAAATGCACTGTAGCGGCTGCGCATCAAGACTTCAGGGGTCGGTACAAGCGCGCCTTGATGATATATTTTACAGCATTCTTGATAGGTTAAGCGCTCTCCTTTTACATGTTGACCGCAGGGACACTCTTGGGCTGTATTACTGTGCTTGAAGACTTGCTCACCCGTTAATGGATCACTTTTCATGACTCGACTTATTACTGGCTGTTGAAAATTGGCTGCCATAATACAGGTTTGGTAGCGGTTTCGCATCGTAATAGAATGCCGGCTCCCCGCGATTATTGGTATCCACCGTTAAGTACCAACGTCCATCGGCTTGTTTTTTTGAGACAGTGACAAATTTGCCCGCGAATTCGCTCATTGGCTCCTCGCTCTCTTTTGGTGGATAAAAACGGATAAGGTAATAGCCGATATCAGTTGCACTTTGGGCAGATATTTGTCGGTCAATAACCCGAAAGTCGACCTCAATTTGGGCGTTTTTGTGTTTAATCTTACCGAAAAATTTTTGGTATAGGTTTATGATATTTTCTCGGCCCATGGTGATCGCTTTGCTTTGTTGCTCAGGGATATAACTGGCATCTTCTGCATACAGATCTGCAATCACAGTGGCATCGAGCTGGGCAAATGCGCTGCTAAATTGGCGATAAAACTGGTTTAAGGCCTCATTATCCCCATCGGTATGTTGCGCTATAGCAGAGGTGCAACACAGCGCGCTGCAGATAAGGACTAAGGGTGTCAGAAATTTCATTAAGATATTCATTTTTACTAATGCTAGCGCCACTATAATCTATGCCCTTTTACGGGGAAAGAGTTAGATATTAACAAAGTGTGTCACGCAGCCCTTCGTCTTATCCCTTTATCTTTAGGTGGGTTTAAATCATGTTCATAGTCGCCCTCAAGGTAGTATTTCAATGAGTGAAGCAGCACAAGTAACAAGTATACTCGCTGGATATTTTGGTCTGCTACAGTCAAAATAGTGTTTCACATCGATATGATGTAGCGCTATAGCGTTAATACCATTAATCGCAATGAATTAAGAGCAAACAACACCATGACAGAAGAAGAAAGTGCGATATTTCTGGCCTCTATGGCAGATGTGATACCTCTAAATGGCGATAAAACGGCAATTAGCTCTCATATTGCCTCATCTCAGTCACAACAAGATAAACACTTTGAAACTAAACGCAGAGAAGCACTATCTCGTTCAAGTGATGACCTGAATGTGATCGAGCCTGTCGCCCCCGATGCTGTTATCAGCATGAAAAGTGAAGGGGTACAGCAACAAGTGTTTAAATTATTTCGCCAAGGTCAGTATGCTATGCAAGCCGATATAGACCTTAAAGGCTATAATGTGGCGCGCGCTAAAGAGTTGTTGTTTGATTTTATTCAACGCAGTTTGAGTTGTGAATACCGTAACGTGATACTCATCCATGGTACCGGGGTTAATAACAAACCGTTTCCCGCGTTAATTAAATCTTGCTTAGTTCATTGGTTACCTTCGATTGACGGTGTGATTGGCTATCATAGCGCGCCAAGAGAGTGGGGAGGAGCGGGCGCATTAATGGTGATGCTGGCAAAATCGGAAAATGCACGAATGAATACGCGGGAGTTAACGCGAAAAGGGGCGCATTTGCGTTAATGGCATTGAGTTAATCTTGTTATGCGGTTTCAGCCTCATTTGTCTTAAAGTCACAGGCCATTTGCTGTTAGATTATCTGTAATCCCAATACTTAAAGTATGATGCTACGGCGGAATTTCATTTGACAAAAAGTGTACTAGTGTTTAATTTAAACGCATGTTTAAATCAGAGTTAAGGTCACGGAATGGCAAGTCGATCCGACACTAAAACAAGAATACTGGATGCCGCCGAAAAGCTATTTGCAGAGCGTGGATTTTCAGAAACCTCATTAAGATTGATCACCAGTAAAGCTGAGGTCAATCTTGCTTCGGTCAATTATCATTTTGGCTCAAAAAAAGAGCTTATCAGGGCGGTACTGGCGCGCTACTTAGACCGTTTTATGCCGGAAGCTTCTGAAGAGCTAATGCTCATCAAAGCCAGCGGTAATCCATCGTTAAATGAAATTTTCTCCTCTTTAGTCAAACCTTTACTTGAATTAAATAAGTTCAAAGTGGACGGCACCAGTACTTTTTTACAATTACTCGGCCGGGGTTATATCGAAAGCCAGGGGCATCTGCGCTGGTTTATTACCACTCATTACGGTGAGCACCTTAACAAGTTTGTGAAGGCGGTGGCAGAAAGTGCACCACATATTCCCCCCGCAGAGATGTTTTGGCGATTACACTTTACCTTAGGCACTGTGGTGTTCACTATGGCATCCGCCGATGCATTAACCGAAATAGCCCAGGCTGATTTTAACGAGCACTATGATATTGAAGCCGTTATTCGCAAAGTTATTCCATATCTCGCTGCCGGCGTGGCAGTACCCGTTAGTACCCAATAGGGGGGCGTTATGACTCTTTTTATTTTGGCACTATTGCTCATCATAGTGTTGTTTGGCGTTAAAAGTATCCGCATGCAGTTTATTACTCGGCCAGTATTTGCCTTTTTCAAAAAGGTACTACCGCCGCTGTCTGATACAGAAAAGGAAGCGATGGAAGCCGGTGATGTATGGTGGGAGGGAGAACTGTTTCGCGGTAAGCCCAATTGGGACGCCTTACACAGTTACGGTAAGCCTGCTCTGAGTGAAGAAGAGAAATCGTTTATTGATAATCAAGTGATGACGGCGCTGACGATGATTGACGATTTTGACATAGTACAAAATCGTAAGGATCTCCCGCCAGAATTGTGGCAATACTTTAAAGATGAAGGCTTTTTTGCGCTAATTATTCCTAAGGAATACGGTGGTAAAGCGTTTTCTGCTTATGCTAATTCAACTATTGTGAGTAAATTGGCCAGTCGCAGTGTAAGTGCCGCGGTTACCGTTATGGTGCCTAACTCATTAGGCCCTGGTGAATTACTGACCCATTATGGTACCAAAGAGCAGCGTGAACATTGGTTACCTTTGTTAGCCAGTGGTGAAGCAGTGCCTTGTTTTGCCCTGACTGGCCCCGAGGCCGGCTCTGATGCGGGTGCCATTCCTGATGAAGGGCTCGTTTGTCGTAAAATCATTGATGGTGAAGAAGTATTGGGGCTAAGTCTCACGTGGGATAAACGTTATATTACCTTAGCGCCGGTCGCGACAGTATTGGGGCTCGCGTTTCAAATGCGTGATCCCGATGGGCTACTAGGCGATAACCCTGATCTTGGGATCACCTGTGCGCTTATTCCGACCGATCATCCAGGTGTCGAGATCGGCCGTCGTCATAATCCTCTGAATATGGCCTTTATGAACGGTACCACTCAGGGCAAAGAGGTGTTTATTCCGCTCGATTGGATTATCGGTGGCCCTCAATACGCTGGGCGCGGTTGGCGCATGCTGGTGGAATGCCTATCGGCAGGCCGAGGGATCTCACTGCCTGCATTGGCGACAGCATCGGGACACCTAGCCACTAAAACCACAACAGCCTATAGCTACGTTAGGCATCAGTTTGGTTTAGCTATTGGGCAATTTGAAGGCGTTCAAGAGGCGATGGCGCGGATCATTGCCAATACTTATCAGCTAGAGGCGGCGCGCCGATTAACCACTACAGGCATCGATCTCAAAGTGAAACCGTCGGTGGTTACCGCAATAGCCAAATACCATATGACCGAGATGGGCCGTGATGTGTTTAACGATGCCATGGACATCCAGTCGGGCAAGGGGATCCAGCTTGGGCCGAAAAACTATTTAGGCCACGGTTATATGGCGAACCCGATTTCGATCACTGTGGAAGGGGCTAATATTCTGACCCGCAGTTTAATGATCTTTGGTCAAGGCGCGACCCGCTGTCATCCTTATGTGTTAGCCGAAATGGAAGCCGCGGCAATGGACGATGATACTGCGGCGTTAGCACGCTTTGATAACTTACTGTTAGGTCACATGGGTTATGCCTGCCGTAATGCCTTCAGCACGTTATTTAGTGCGCTCAGTGGTAGTCGTTTTAACGCCGCGCCAGTCAGTGGCAGTACAGCGCAGTATTACAAACACATGACTCGCATCTCTGCGGCGCTGGCGTTTGTGACCGACCTTTCAATGTTGATCATGGGCGGCGATTTAAAGCGTAAAGAGATGTTGTCGGCACGTTTGGGCGATGTACTCAGTGAGCTTTACCTGGGCTCTGCCACGTTAAAATTGTTTGAAGACAATGGCCGCCAACAAGATGATTTACCCGCGGTGCACTATGTGATGCAGACACGATTGCATAAGGCGGCAAATGCACTACAAGGGGCGTTACGCAATTTTCCTAATCGTCCTGTTGCCTGGTTGATGCGTTTGCTGGTATTTCCGCTAGGCAATCATTTCAATGCTCCAGAGGATAAGTTAGCGATAAAAGTTTGCCAAGGCATGCTTAAACCAGGTCCTGCCAGAGACAGACTAACATTCTTGTGCCCTAACTTTGATGGCGATGAGGGCGGTATGGCGCAAGTGGAGCTTGCTTTTGTGGCTCTTCATGCTTGCGATGGGTTGAACAAAAAAATCAAACGCGCGCAAAAAGAGGGTAAGCTTGCCAAAAAGCTCGCTCCAGCGATGCTCTATCAACAGGCGTTAGAAGCAGACATCATTAGCGAGAATGAGTTTGAGCAATTGATTGATGCGGATAAGCTGCGCCAAGTGGCTATTGCTGTGGATGATTTCGAACGTTTATAGCTGAGTGGTTAAGCTAATCACTCCGCTATCTGACCTAACTGATTAAGGCCAAGTCGTTTATTGTGAGTTCTTTATTATTGTCAGTTGTTTATCGTGAGTCACATAGACTGTGTTATATAGAGTGAATGGTTTAGATGAGCCAATAAGGTTTAAGTGAGCTAAGCTTGCCTTAGCATGTAAGCTTAGCTTGAAATGACTGACTTAACTTGCAAGCAACAGATAGAAAAAAAGGTACGCAATGCGTACCTTTTTTATACCTAGCCGTTTTAGCTCGATGGCGCTATCTCGATGAGAGTGTCATCATTACGCCACGATAAGTACTTTACAGGTATTGGTGCCACCAATGGTTTCCATAGCATCACCTTTGGTCATCAATACCATATCGCCACTGTTGAGGTAACCCGCCGCTTGCAGCGCCTCTAACGCTTTCTTGGCCAGTTCATCGGCAGGATGGGCGGTAGAGTCAAAGTAGAAAGGGTGTACCCCGCGATACAGCGCCATTTTGGCCAGTGTCACATCGTGACGTGATAAGGCAAAAATAGGCAGCGCAGAGCTGATACGTGACATCAATTGTGGCGTAGCACCTGATTCGGTTAACGCGACAATGGCTTTAACGCCCTCTAGATGGTTGGCCGCATACATAGTTGACAGTGCAATGGTTTCTTCTACTGACGTAAAGCGCTCATCTAAACGATGTTTTGATACTTGCACGCTTGGGTGAGCTTCGGCGCCAAGGCAGACATTGGCCATAGCCAATACCGTTTCCTCAGGAAAGTCACCAGCTGCAGTTTCGGCAGAAAGCATCACGGCATCGGTACCATCAAGCACAGCATTCGCCACATCCATCACTTCGGCGCGAGTTGGCATTGGACTGGTGATCATCGACTCCATCATCTGGGTCGCGGTGATCACGCTCTTATTGAGCTGACGAGAGCGGCTAATCAGTTTCTTTTGTACGGCAACCAGTGCCGCATCGCCAATTTCGACGCCTAAGTCACCACGAGCAACCATCACAGCATCGGATGCTAAAATTACATCATCCATCGCTTCATCGGTCGCAACCGCTTCGGCACGCTCAACTTTAGAGACGATTAACGCATTACTGCCAGCTTTACGCGCTAATTCGCGGGCATAATTTAAGTCAGCGCCGCAGCGTGGGAATGACACTGCGAGGTAATCGACTTTAATCGCGGCTGCAGTAATAATATCTTGTTTATCTTTTTCTGTTAGCGCCGCCGCAGAAAGGCCGCCGCCTTTTTTGTTGATGCCCTTGTTATTAGACAATGGGCCTGCAACTGTCACAGTCGTGTGCACCTTGTTACCATCAACTTTTTCAACTCTAAGTTGCACTCGGCCGTCGTCGAGCATCAAGATATCGCCAATGGTGACATCATTGGGTAGTTCTTTGTAGTCGATACCGACTTGGTGCTCATCGCCTTCGCCTTTGGCTAAATCGGCATCTAGGACAAAAGATTTACCAAGGTCAAGTTGCACCTTCTTATTATCTTTAAACGTGGATACACGGATTTTGGGCCCCTGTAGATCACCTAATATAGCCACATGAACACCCAGTTCTTTGGCGATATTACGCACATCAGCCGCGCGTTTAAGGTGATCTTCGGGTGAGCCGTGGGAGAAGTTTAGGCGAACAACGTTTGCACCAGCTTTAATGATACGACGTAGATTGTCATCGCGATCGGTGGCTGGACCGAGTGTCGTTACAATTTTGGTTCTGCGGAACATGAGATACTCCGTTAAAGTTAAAAAATCTTACTCTATATTAACAGACAAACTTCAGTTTTGTAGGAAAATTACAAACAAAATGATCTACCTCAAGTTATTAATTTTGTGAGGCACAGCCACTAAAAGGTTAAAAAAAGGCGATTTGGATAAACCAACTCGCCTTTAATCACGCTCTGGGCTGCTTAGAGTATAGGATCTTTCTCGATTCGCGACTCTTTTAGCACCTCTTTAACCCGCTTTAAACTCTCTCTAAAACGAGGGCCGCGGCGTAGGGTAAAGCCGGTGGCTAACACGTCAATAATGACTAACTGAGCTAAGCGAGAGGCCATGGGTAAATACATATCAGTGTCTTCTGGTACTTCCATTGTTACGGGTAAGGTACATTCACTGGACAGGGGAGAGTTACGTGAAGTGATAGCAATCACAGCTGCGCCATTTTCCCGCGCTAAACGGGCGATGTCGATTAAGGATTTGGTACGGCCTGTGTGTGAGATAAGGACCACCACGTCACCTTCAGAACTATTAATACAGCTCATACGTTGCATTAACACGTCATCGAAACTGATGACGGGCACATTGAAACGAAAGAACTTATTTTGTGCATCATGGGCCACAGAGGCCGATGCCCCTAAACCAAAAAATGAGATTTTCTTTGCCTGAGTGAGGATATCCACAGCTTTATTGATGGCGGCAGTATCCATGCTTTGTCTGGCGGTATCGAGCGCAGCCATTGATGATTCAAAAATTTTGGTGGTGTAAGAGTCTGGACTATCGTCTTCTTCGACGTGGCGACTGACATAGGGTGTACCATTAGCTAAACTTTGCGCTAAGTGCAGCTTAAAATCTGGAAATCCTTTTGTGTCCAAGCGTCTACAAAACCGGTTGACTGTGGGCTCACTCACATCGGCCATTTTAGCCAATGTTGCAATGCTGGAGTGGATAGCTGTTTGTGGTGACGCTAAAATGACCTCAGCGACTTTACGTTCCGATTTACTGAAATGAGTTAGGCTTTTTTGAACCTTTTCTAGGGTATTCATATGCGTACATCCACTCGATAGTAATGTAATTATATTTATTCTTTTATGTCATTATAGAAACAAACAAAAAGTGCTAAAGTCTGGCTTTATATATCGAACTATAATCTGACTACACAGCAAACTTGCTACTATATAGAGACATTTAATCGAGAAAAGCATATCAGATTTTGTCGTCTTGTTACTAGTTTACTGATAGGTCATTTTTTGTAAAATTTAGATGCATTTAACGAATTCTGTTGTTATATTACAACAAATATGTGAATTACTCATCGATACGATGGGCCACTTTGGTATAGGAGACTTTTAAGCTATGGGCATGACATCAGCAGAAGCCAAAGCTTGTGATTTTGTATTGTTTGGAACCAAAGGCGATTTAGCAAGGCGTAAGTTATTGCCCTCTTTATACCAGCTTGATAAGGCCGGCCTACTTAATAAAGAGACCAAAATACTCGGGGTGGCTAAAGATGAGTTTACTCAAGAGCAATATCAAGAGTTAGTGAACACCGCATTATCTAACTTTGTTAAAGAAACCCTGTGCGAACACACCTTGGCACGCTTCCTTAAACGCTGCATTTATATCGCCACCAATTTTACTGAGCCAGAAGGTTACGCGGCTTTTCATGATGTATTGGAGCCAGAAAAGCGTGTCATGGTTAGTTATTTTGCCACTCCTCCCGCTATCTTTGGCGACATCTGTCGTTGTCTGCACGAACAAAACCTGATTTTCCCTGATACCCGTGTAGTCCTCGAAAAGCCGATTGGTTCAGATCTCGAATCATCTAAAGTGATCAACGATCAGGTCAGTGCCTATTTCAACGAAAATCAAGTGTATCGTATTGACCATTACCTAGGTAAAGAGACAGTACAAAACCTGATCGCCCTGCGCTTTGCTAACTCGTTATTTGCCTCTAAATGGGATAATCGTACCATTGACCATGTGCAAATTACGGTTGCTGAAGAAGTGGGCATTGAAGGCCGTTGGGGCTATTTCGACAAAGCAGGCCAAATGCGCGACATGATCCAAAACCACTTATTGCAGGTATTGACCTTAGTGGCAATGGATCCACCGGTTAACTTAGATGCCGACAGTATCCGCGATGAAAAAGTGAAGGTGCTTAAGTCATTAAGAAAAATCGACGCCGACAATATTTATGAAAATACCGTACGCGGTCAATATTCGGCCGGATTCTTAAAAGGCACACCCGTGCCGGGTTATTTAGAAGAAGAGGGCGCCAATACGCAGTCTAAAGCTGAAACCTTTGTGGCGCTTAGAGTCGATATCGACAATTGGCGTTGGGCTGGCGTGCCATTCTATCTGCGAAGCGGTAAACGTATGCCCACTAAGAGTTCAGAAATTGTTGTCTATTTCAAGAACCCGCCCCATAACTTATATCGCTCTAGTTATCGCAATCTACCTGCCAATAAATTAACCATTCGCTTGCAACCCCATGAAGGGGTTGAAATTCAGATGATGAATAAAGTGCCTGGTCTTGAGCAGAAACAGCGATTGCAAACCACCAAGCTGGATTTAAGCTTTTCAGATACCTTTAAAAACGATCGCATTGCCGATGCCTACGAACGTTTATTACTCGAGGCTATGTTAGGTAATCAAGCGTTATTTGTGCGCCGCGATGAAGTGGAACAAGCGTGGAAATGGGTCGATGGCATTATTCAAGCTTGGGAAGAGAGTAATGAAAGACCTAAGCCCTATCCAGCAGGAAGTTGGGGCCCTGTAGCGTCGGTGGCGTTAATCGCCAAAGACGGCCGTTCGTGGGACGAATAGGAAGGAGTTGTCATGATTAAAGAATCAGTGTTTAAGTCGTTTGATAATAAAGCCGCGCTGGAACATCAACTTGCTGAGCGTATTGCTAATCAATTACAAGCGGCGATTGATGCGCGCGGCAAGGCAAGCCTCGTGGTTTCCGGTGGCTCGACACCCATAGCATTATTTGAGTTATTGAGCCATAAGGCTATCGAATGGGGCGATGTTTACATCACCTTGGCCGATGAGCGTTGGGTCGATACCGAATCAGATGACTCTAATGAAAAGCTAGTGAGACAACATCTGTTACAGCATCGCGCGGCAGCGGCTAAATTTCGTGGACTAAAAAATATGTTCGCGACCCCAGAAGCCGGCGTTGATATGACGATTGAACATCTGGCTAATTTCCCCAAGCCGTTTGATGTCGTGGTATTGGGCATGGGTAACGATGGTCATACTTGTTCATGGTTTCCTTGCGCCGCTGAAATCGAGCTGGCATTAACCACTCAAGCCCTCTGTTTAGCGGTCAATCCTGGTGCTGCGCCTCATGGACGCATGACCTTGTCTAAAAAAGCGGTGTTAGCTAGCCGTCAAATTTATTTACATATTGTCGGTGAACAAAAGTTAGCAGTTTACCGTCAAGCGCTCGAAAATGAAGACGAAAAAGCGATGCCTATCCGCGCCGTATTAGGCCAGCATAGCACGCCAGTCGATGTCTATTGGAGCGCCTAAGGAGTTATTATGCATGCAGTAGTCCAGTCAGTTACCGATAGAATTATCGCTCGAAGCCAGCATTCTCGTGCTCAGTATTTAGCCGCCCTTAATGAGGCTAAAATTAATGGGGTGCATCGCAGTAGTTTAAGTTGTGGCAATTTAGCCCACGGCTTCGCAGCCTGTAGCCCCGCCGATAAGAGTGCTATTAAGGCATTGACCAAAGCAAACATCGGCATTGTCACGGCCTTTAATGACATGCTGTCGGCGCATCAGCCTTATGAGCATTATCCTCAGTTGCTAAAAGCGGCCTGCCAAGAAGTGGGCAGCGTTGCGCAAGTAGCGGGTGGCGTACCCGCCATGTGTGACGGGGTTACCCAAGGTCAACCAGGCATGGAGCTGAGCTTGCTGAGCCGCGAAGTGATCGCGATGGCTACCGCCGTGGGTTTGTCACATAACATGTTTGATGGGGCATTATTACTGGGTATTTGTGACAAAATCGTACCAGGGTTGCTTATAGGCGCCTTGAGTTTTGGTCACTTGCCTATGCTGTTTGTGCCTGCTGGTCCGATGAAGTCGGGGATCCCAAATAAAGAGAAAGCGCGTATTCGTCAGCAGTTTGCCCAAGGTCAAGTCGACAGAGCGGCGCTACTCGAAGCCGAGTCAAAGTCTTATCACAGCGCCGGCACTTGTACCTTTTACGGTACGGCTAACAGTAATCAGTTGATGCTTGAGGTGATGGGGCTGCAATTACCGGGGTCTTCGTTTGTTAATCCAGACGATCCACTGCGTGAAGCCTTAAACAAGATGGCGGCTAAGCAGGTTTGTCGTCTCACTGAAATGGGCACACAGTACACGCCTATCGGTGAAGTGGTGAACGAAAAATCGGTAGTTAACGGTATTGTTGCCTTACTTGCTACAGGTGGCTCAACTAATTTAACCATGCATATTGTGGCTGCTGCCCGTGCTGCCGGTATTATTGTTAATTGGGATGATTTTTCTGAGCTGTCCGATGCCGTACCGTTATTAGCACGTGTCTATCCTAATGGTCATGCTGATATTAACCATTTCCACGCCGCAGGCGGCATGGCGTTATTGATTAAAGAGCTACTCGATGCAGGCTTACTGCACGAAGAGGTTAATACGGTAGCCGGTTTTGGTCTGCGTCGTTACACCCAAGAGCCTAAACTGATTGATAATGAACTGGTTTGGGTCGAGGGACCAAGTGAGTCGTTAGATCCTGAGGTGCTGACGAAAGTGGCAAAGCCTTTCCAAGCCAATGGCGGCTTAAAACTGCTTAAGGGCAATCTAGGTCGTGCGGTGATAAAAGTCTCGGCGGTATCGCCCTCGCATCGTGTGGTAGAAGCCCCTGCTATCGTCATAGACGATCAAAATAAGTTAGAAGCCTTATTTAAAGCCGGTGAGCTGGACAAAGATTGCGTTGTCGTCGTTAAGGGCCAAGGTCCTAAGGCGATAGGCATGCCTGAGTTACATAAGCTGACTCCTATTTTAGGCACGCTGCAAGATAAAGGCTTTAAGGTCGCTTTGTTGACCGATGGGCGCATGTCTGGCGCATCGGGTAAAGTGCCTGCTGCTATTCATCTCACACCAGAAGCCTTAGATGGCGGCATGATCGCTAAAGTAGAGAACGGCGATTTAATTCGCGTCGATGCCAACAGCGGCGAACTGACCTTGTTGGTAGATGAAACCGTGTTGTCGACCCGTGAGGCTGAGAAAGTTAATTTACGCAGCAGCAGTTACGGCATGGGACGGGAACTGTTCTCGGCACTGCGTTCAAACTTAAGTAGTCCTGAGACGGGTGCACGTTGCACCACGACTATCGACGAAAATTATTAATCATTTAGGAAGACTAAAGCAATGGCTGAGAATAACTGGTCAATACAACCGCAAGATATTTTTAAACGTAGCCCAATCGTTCCTGTAATGGTGATTAATAAGATTGAAGATGCAGTGCCCTTAGCTCGGGCGCTGGTGGCAGGGGGGATTAGTGTATTAGAAGTGACCCTGCGCACACCTTGCGCATTAGAGGCGATCACTAAAATAGCCAAAGAAGTCCCTGAAGCTTTGGTTGGCGCCGGAACTATTTTAAACACCGAACAGTTAAAACAAGCGGTAGATGCAGGGGCACAGTTTGTGATCACCCCAGGTGCTACCACTGAGCTGCTTAAAGCGGCGATGGAAGGGACTGTGCCCTTGATCCCTGGTGTTGCCAGCATCTCTGAAGTGATGGAGGGCATGGCGCTGGGATACACCAATTTTAAGTTTTTCCCGGCAGAGGCCTCTGGTGGGGTTAATGCGTTAAAAGCCTTTTCCGGTCCATTGAGTAATATTCGTTTTTGCCCAACGGGGGGGATCACTCCTAGTAGCTATAAAGATTATTTGGCATTGGATAATGTTGATTGTATCGGTGGCAGCTGGATTGCACCAACCGATGCGATGGAGCAAGGTGACTGGGAACGTATTACCCAATTGTGTAAAGAAGCGATCAGCGGCATTTAATTAAGCCGAGCGCAGTTTGACGCTAAGTATTAAGACACATTAAACAAAAAACCTCTGCAATAGCAGAGGTTTTTTTATGGACAAATAGCTTTATACAACAACAGTACTGATAAACCAGAGATGGCCTCTTCATTATGGTGTAGTCCTTTGTATTGTGTATCACTTAACCTAAGTACAAGTATTTACATGTAATAATTTACTTCGATTGCCAATGTAAATTTAACTTATAGGCTTGTTTTGCTGTCATTTTAGTTTGATAATCAAAATATTCGAAAGACATACTATTTGTCAGTCACTTTTTGAGAAATTTACTTATGGCGAATCATAATGCCAAACCATGGCAACATACCCACCAATTTGTGCGTTTAAACACCGATGGTGAGCGCAATACCCGTTATGTATTGTATTTAACGCTAGTGACCATGGTGGCAGAAATTGTCGCGGGCACAGTATATGGTTCGATGGCGTTATTGGCAGATGGGTGGCACATGGGCACCCATGCGGCGGCGTTTATGATCACTTTATTTGCCTATTACTATGCCAGAAAATACGCAGACGATCCTAAATATGCTTTTGGTACAGGCAAGGTTGGGGTACTCGGTGGATTTACCAGTGCCATAGCGCTAGGTTTGGTAGCATTACTCATGGTGGTCGAATCGGTTAGTCGCTTGCTTAACCCTGAGCAGATCCATTTTAATGAAGCCATATTTGTGGCTTTAATTGGCTTAACCGTTAATGTGATCTCAGCGTTTTTACTCAAAGATCATCACAGTCACGATCATCACGGACATAACCATCATCATGGACATCAACATACTCACCATATTGATGAACATGAACATGAACATGAACATGAAGCAAGCAAACATCATCACGGCGAGGGACAAAGCAAAGCGCATGATCATAACTTGCGTGCAGCCTATTTCCATGTGATGGCCGATGCGCTTACTTCACTTTTGGCCATCGGCGCGCTTTTATTTGCCAAGTTCTTGGGTTGGCAGTGGTTAGACCCTGCTATGGGCATTGTTGGCGCGGTCATTATTAGTTTTTGGGCTTGGGGGTTAGTCAAGCAAACGGCGCCCATTTTACTCGATGCCAGTATTGATGAAGCCTATTTACAGCAAATGGTTGAGGCTGTAGAACAAGAAGAGCAACATCGAGTAAGCGACATTCACGTTTGGCCTGTGAGTGCCAACCATCACGCAGCTATGGTCTCAATCGTTAGCCCAAATCCCAAAGAGGTGGAGTATTTTAGGCAAAAGCTAGCCTCATTTAAACGGATCGATCACTTAACGATTGAGGTGTTTACCTTAGCTGAGTCGCATTCTTTAGCGGGAGGGACTGATGGTCATGGACATTAATCATCGTAAATTAAGTCATGAAATTATTGAGTTTTATGACAAGCTCTCTTCGTGGGAACTGGCGGTAGTTAAAGACACCGGGCATTCATTATCACAAATTCATGCGGTTGAGATTTTAGGGGTTAACGGAGCAATGCGCATGAAGGAGTTAGCTGAAAAAATGGGGATCACCACTGGCACACTAACGGTGCAGATAGATAAGATGGTGCGCAGCGGCTTAGTCATGAGGCAAGTACCGCAAACGGATCGACGCGCTGTATTGGTAACGTTAACCGAAGCTGGTGAGGTAATTTATCAGCAACATGATGAATTGCATCATCAATTGACTCAGCAGTTGACGATGAAAATGAGTGACGCTGAGCGTCGTTGTTTATTGGGCTTGTTTGAGCGAATGAACCACGAATTTTAATCTGTATAAGCTCTGGTCAGCTGTGTTGAATTAAATGTAAATAATTTGTTGTCAGTAATTTGCGTTGTGGTAGTGTTTAAGTCTTATTAGGACTGTGGTTTATGCTGAGATGGCGCCTTGACGAGGCGCTATTCATAGCGTAAATACAGGTAGTGTATAGGGACTTATACTTGAAATTCTTCATTAATAGATTCAGTACCAACCAGTTTACTTTCCTTATTGCACTGTTTTATGTTGCTATTTTTAATATTCCCTTGTTTAAATTAGTCAGACAAGGCATCGCCCAGCAGGGCGATGTCAATTATCTGTTTGTCGCCAGTCTGCCTTTTTTTTTATTATTTTCGCTGAGCATTATTTTTTCACTGTTTAGTATTAAGTGGATACTTAAACCGTTTTTTATGGTGTTGACTTTATTGTCATCGGCGTTGTTTTTTGCCGCGTTAGAGTACGGTGTCGTGTTTGATTACGGCATGATTGAAAATACCTTACAAACCAATAGCAGCGAGGCGTTTACCTATCTCAACCTTGACTCTGTGGTCACTGTTATTGTTACAGGCTTATTACCCGCATTATTGATTTATAGGATGAATATTACCTATAAACCTTTCTTCAAAGAGTTATTACACAAGCTGGCTTTTATATTAGTAATGGGACTAGGTATTGGTCTAATTGGCATGCTTTATTATCAACATTATGTCGCGTTTGGTCGAAATAACGATAAAATCAAGCGTTATATAGTACCAACCTATGCCGTAGGCTCCTTGGCGAAATATATCAATAGCAATTATTTACAAACTCCTTTGGTCTATAAACGACAGGGTATTGATGCCAAAAATATCTCTGCCGGTACTAACCAAAAACCTAATTTGCTGGTATTAGTGGTGGGCGAAACCGCTCGCTCGATGAATTATGGCTATTATGGTTACCATAGAGCAACGAATGTACATACTCAGCCCTTTGATATGATAGCGTTTCAAGACATGGTTTCTTGTGGCACCGCCACGGCAGTGTCACTACCTTGTATGTTTTCCAGTATGGACAGGCAAAGCTATAAAGCACGCGAGGCTCAGGCGCAAGATACCGTGCTTGATGTGCTCAGCTATGCTGGTATTAAGGTCAATTGGCTCGATAATGACAGTGGTTGCAAAGGAGTGTGCGACAGGGTTGAATATCTTAAGGTTGATATGAGTGCAGACAATCCATTTTGTGACGGCCATTATTGCTATGACGAGGTGTTATTAGCCGAGTTAGATAAACACTTAGCGTTACCAGTACCCCAAGACTCCCTTATCGTACTGCATATTATGGGATCTCATGGTCCTACTTATTATTTGCGTTATCCCGATGCGCACCGCACCTTTATTCCAGATTGTCAGCGTAGTGATATTCAAAATTGCAGTGATGCTGAATTAATCAATACCTATGATAATACAATTTTGTATTCTGATTATATTCTGGCTCAGGTTATTGAGCGGCTAAAAGAGACGCAACATAAGGTCGATAGTGCATTATTGTATGTGTCAGACCATGGAGAGTCGTTAGGTGAGCGAGGTTTATACCTGCACGGTACGCCTTATGCTTTTGCACCAAAAGAACAAATTTCTGTCCCGTTGTTGGCTTGGTTTTCGGCTGATTTTGCTGCTGATAATCAATTGAATATCGATTGTTTAACTCAATTTGCAACCCAAGGAGGCTTTTCTCATGACAATTTATTTTCGAGCTTACTCGGGCTAATGAATGTGACTACCAGCCTTTATCTTCCAGCGATGGATCTGTTTTCAAGTTGCAGAGCCGATATAGATAAAAGCAGTCTAAGTGCAACAAAACAGTAACAAAGTTGCTGCGAAAGTGCGGATAATTGTTTATGGTAGAGGTATCTTGCTCACCAACTTAGGTCGGTTGTTTATAAGACTCAGTATTTCCCCTGTGTTTTAGTCACTAATCAATGGCGATAATGAATGAATTTAGCACAACATATTTCTGAAACGGAGCTTTCAGCTAAAATTTTACGGCATGCCGTCCCCCGTATGTCCGAACTCAATATTCCGGTTACACCCGATAATTACGCCGTATGGTATGAGTACTTTCGTGGGGTTAACCTTGATTTGAAACGTGCTATAGATGGATTATTATCAAATCAGGTAAGCTTTACCCGAGACATTAACGCTAGCTTGCATAATCGGTTTATTCAAGAACAATCACCGGAAGTGATTCAAACCGTCCAGGTTGAAACCCAATTACTGATTAATAGCTTAATGACTAAGCTGTCTATGATGACCGCAGGTACTGCTAAGTTTGGCCAGAGTCTGAGCGATTTTTGTAATGATATATCACTGTCTCCAGATCAAAAAACCTTGGATGGCCTCATCGATGCACTAGCCCAAGAAGTCAGTAGTGTGGTGTTGAGTAATCAGCAGATGGAGCAGAGTCTATCTATGATGAGCCAAGAGATTGTTGGTCTTAAGTCCGAGATGCAAAACTTAAATCTGGTGGCAATGACGGATCAACTGACCTCTTTATATAATCGTCGTGCATTCGATGAAGAACTCCTGAGTCATATTCAATATTTTAAACAACATAATACCCATAGCAGTTTATTGATTATCGATATCGATAACTTTAAACAATTTAATGATCTTCATGGCCACTTGGTTGGCGATAAGGTGCTGGCTTATATTGCGCTGGCGCTGAAGCAAGGCGTTAGAGGCGAAGATTTTGTCGCGCGCTATGGTGGCGAAGAGTTTGTGGTGTTACTGCCAGATACCGAGCATGCCGGTGCTATGGTGGTGGCTGAGTTACTGCGAAGCCGTATTGCAGAGCGACGTTTGAGCATAGGTAAAGATAATAAGCTGTCCCTTGGTGCTATCACTGTATCTGTTGGGGTGGCGAGTTTACGCAGTGGTGATGATAGAGACAGCTATTTTATTCGTGCCGATGAGTCACTGTATCGGGCCAAATCAGCGGGACGTAACTGTGTTAAAGGCTAAAAGCTGAGGTCTGTACCAGGTGGTATGCTTTATATTCGTTGCTACGCTTTACATTGATAGTGGCCTGACGCTATTTAACGACGCCATTTGACAACCTTGGCACGTTAATCCCAGCTAGGTACGCTATTTAACGTCAGTATCTTATGACCCTAACCATTAGCTGTTTTAGTGAGCTTTTTCGTTAGCGTAGTGGTTTTGGTCTGTTTTATCGGTTTACTATAGTAAGTTACTCACTTGGTTTTAATTGCATATCCATCTTGATTAAGCGTTCATCCATATCGAACGTTACGGTAAAGCCAAGGCTTTTGGCTAGGCTCGCCATATTGCGATTTTCAAACATGGTAAACCCGGTCAATACTTGAGTATCATTGGCCTTGTAATAGGCAATCAGCTTTTCGAGAAGGAGTTTACCTAGCCCAATCCCCTGATGGTCGCTGCGAACCGCCATAGCAAACTCGGCTTCGGTATTATCAGGATCGATAGAGGCCCGCACAGCACCTAAAGTGATATCTTCACCGTCAGGGCCTTTGGTGGTGGCAATAAACGCCATCTCTCTGGCGTAATCAATCTGAGTTAAAACCGCCATCTCTTCATGTGTCATCTTAGAGCGGACTCCAAAATAGCGCTTATATCTGTCTTCGTCAGAAAGGGAATTATCGAAGGCTAAATGTTTAGGTTCATCTTCTGGCAATATGGGGCGCAGCATGATCTCTAGGCCGTTTTTTAATCTAGCGCGTTGCTCTAACTCTTTAGGGTAGGGGCAGATAGCCAGACGATTACTGTTATCTATCACCCCCTCTTGCAGCTGGATGTTGACATCGAGCAGGGTGATTTGCTCTCCGGCGCACAGTACTGGGTTGAGATCTAAGCCCGCTATTTCGGGGCAATCGATGATCAGGTGAGAAATTTGCGTCAACATCACGCACAGGGCATTCATGTCGAGCCCTAAGGGTAAGTGTCTGTCTTTGAGTTTATGGGTCTTTAATGCTTGGATCACCATATAGCGTGCTAAGGTCATGTTCAGCGGGGGCAGGGCAACTACGGCATCGGTGCTGGGTTGCCATTCTGAGCCGCCTTCACCGAGTAAAATTGCCGGACCAAATACAGGATCGTTAATTACCGCGACCCGGATCTCCTGAGCTCCAGCGGTAAGAGCCATTTTTTGCACTATCATACCTTCAATAATGGCATCGGGATTTAAGCTATGCACACGGCCGATGATGGCATCGGCTGCTTGCATCAACTCATTACGAGTCGTTAAGTTGAGTATGACACCGTGCACATCTGATTTATGATGAATATCAGGTGATTGCACTTTTAATGCGACAGGGTAGCCTATTTGATCAGCAAGTTCAGCAGCCTGCTGCGCCGAAGTGGCGAAATGGGTTTCGATGGTATTAAGGCCATAGGCGCTCATGATCGCCATCGCTTCATGGGTCTCGAGCACTTTTTTGTGTTTAGCTAAAGCTTGACCTAAGAGTTGCCGTGCCAGCTCGGCATCGGTGGGAATATTATCGGGGATAGACTGAGGGACTTCTTGTAATAACTTTTGGTTGCGGCGGTATTCCACCATGTGCATAAAGGCCCCCACGGCACCTTCTGATGTTCTATAGGTTGGGATCCCCGCGCGGTTAAAGCATCTGCGTCCTGCATAAGCTGAATCTTCGCCACTCCAATTGGTAAGCACATTGATGCGATTACGATTAGGGTGAGAGGCGATTAACGTCGCTATACGCTCGGCAATTTCCACGCTATCACCCAGCGCCGACGGCGAGTGCAACACTAAAATCGCATCGGTAATATCGGCATTCATTAAAATGTTTAAACATTGAGTGTAGCGTTCTGCATCGGCATCACCGCCAATATCAACCGGGTTTTGTCCTGACCATGTGCTGGGTAATAAGGCATTGAGGGCATCGGTGCAGGCTTGATCAAGCTGCGCGGCTTTGCCGCCGCTTAACATCAACTGATCGAGTGCGAGTACCGCAGGACCACCGCCGTTAGTCATGATGGCGAGACGTTCACCTTCTAAGGCAGAGGAGTGGGCTAGGGTTTCAACGGCGGCAAATAACTCAATTAGGTCGTTAACCCTTAACATACCAGCACGTCTAAAAGCGGCCTCATAGACGGCATCATTACCACCAATCCCACCCGTATGTAATTTGGCGGCCGTAGTCCCTTCTAAGCTCCGTCCCGACTTAATCACTAAAATCGGTTTATTACGTGCGGCCGCTCTAGCGGCAGATAAAAAGTGACGCTTCTCATTGATAGAGTCGACATAGAGCAAAATGGCTGTGGTGCGAGAGTCTCGGCCGAGAAAATCCAGTAATTCGTCAAAGTCGATATCGGTAGCGTCACCTAAGGAGATAAAAGAGGAAAACCCGATCCCCTTGTTATTAGCCCAGTCCAACACCGTCGTACATATGGCTGCCGATTGTGACACAAAGGCGATTTTTCCTGGCAGGGCGCTAGTGTGGGCTAAACTGGCATTGAGCCCCAAATTGGGGAGTATCATGCCTAAACTGTTTGGGCCCAATAAACGCATGCCATAGCGCTTTGCGTATTGGCGGGTTAACGCCAATAAATTATTGCCTTCATCATCGCTTTGCATCGCCATACCAGAGGCATTAATAATGGCCACTTTACAGCCAAATTGAGCCAGTCGTTCAACAATGGCGGGGACACGGGCGGCGGCGGTGCAGATAATCGCGAGATCGGGCTTTAAGGGTAATGATTCGATATTGGGGTAAGCTAACACACCGAGCACGGCTTCATACTTTGGGGTGACGGGCATGATAGGGCCTGAGAAGCCCCCTGATAAAAGGTTGCGCATCACGACATTACCTGCTCGTTTTTTTCCATTAGATGCACCAATAATGGCAACCGATTTTGGCTTAAATAAAGAGTGTAATGTCCGCTGACTCATGCTGAGCTCCAATTGCCACTTATCCCTTAGCAGTGTAACTCAATTTATTATTTTTTCTCTAAGATTTTAGTAGGATAAGTATTACTATTAGTTGGCTCAGTATGGGTAAGGAGTTGCGAGCTAAGGGCATTACTCTTGTAATAAGCCGCTATGTCATTAATGTGGTCATCAGATAAATAATGCTGATCATCATTCTAGTTAAATCAATTATAAAGAAGACAAGGGAGATTGACAGAATGGCTACTCAAGCAGATTGCAATGCTGTCAGATTACAATTGATACGTCCTACGATTAGTCAAGCAGTTGATTATCTGTAGATGTTATAAGTGTTCAGTTGCACTTGAGTGATGTAGATAGTCATTAGAGTAGGGCATTGTGGAATTTTAGATACAAAAAAACCAGCTTTCGCTGGCTTATCACTTTAAAATTGGTTGCGGGAGCCGGATTTGAACCGACGACCTTCGGGTTATGAGCCCGACGAGCTACCATACTGCTCCATCCCGCGTCCGTATTTTAAGCGTTACAGTTGTTTTATTTCTACTGTAAAAGAAGTGGTACAACCGAGTGGATTCGAACCACCGACCCCTACCATGTCAAGGTAGTGCTCTAACCAACTGAGCTACGGTTGTATCGCAATTGAAAATTGGTTGCGGGAGCCGGATTTGAACCGACGACCTTCGGGTTATGAGCCCGACGAGCTACCATACTGCTCCATCCCGCGTCCGTATTTTCAGTGCATATCGCTATTTTACTTCTGCAATAAAAGAAGTGGTACAACCGAGTGGATTCGAACCACCGACCCCTACCATGTCAAGGTAGTGCTCTAACCAACTGAGCTACGGTTGTATTGTTTGTTGTTTGGCTGTTGCCATCGAACGAGCGCTATATTAAGGGGGATCTTACTGTTGTTGCAAGTAAAAAAAGTAATTTTTTAGCTAAGCGGTGATTTGCTGTGCAACTTGTGGTTTTATCCTCCAAGATGATGACCTTATCGCCATCATCTTGGCACTGTGCAGTCAATTTTTATAACGGACTAATGGCTGCGCGGTGTGTTTGGATATACTTAAGGCGCAATGCAAATAGTAGCGCCGCCGAAGTCAGGCCAGCAATCAGTCCAATCCAAAAGCCATGTGCGCCCATTGCTGGCACAATATGATCCGTTTGGGCAAGCAAGTAACCCAATACCATGCCGATAGCCCAGTAAGACACTAATGTAATGTAAAACGCACTGCGCGTATCTTTATATCCCCTTAATGCACCAGCAGCGACGACTTGCACCGAATCGGAGAGTTGATACAAGGCGGCTAAAAACATTAGGCTGCCAGCAAGCGTGACCACTTCAGGGTTATTGTTATAAAGGAGTGCAATTTGAGTTCTAAAGGCGACAGTGATAATTGCGGTGATCACCGCCAAGGAAAACGCAATGAGCAATCCCACTTTGGTTACCAGTTTAGCAACGACCTCTTTTTCTTGTCCTAGGTAATAACCCACCCGAATCGATACCGCAATACCAATGGACAGTGGCAACATGAATACGATAGATGAGAAGTTGAGGGCTATCTGATGGCCTGCAACGACGTTAGCACCCATAGGGGCAAGTAATAGCGCGATAATAGCAAACAGGCTAACCTCGAAGAACAGCGCCATCGCGATCGGCATACCATGTTTGGTCATGGTCCAAATGGTGGACCAATTCGGTAGGTGAAATGCACTGAACGGCGCCAGCTGTTTGAAACGTGAATGCAGCTGCATATAAAGAGTCATCGAAATCAACATGGCCCAAAAGACCAATGCCGTCGCGATACCACAACCAGCACCACCCATGGCCGGAACACCAAAGTGGCCATAGATAAAGATATAGTTGGCTGGAATATTGACCGCGAGTCCAACAAACCCGATGATCATCGTTGGTAAAGTGTAAGAGATCCCTTCGCTGCATCCTCGCAGGACTTGGTACAATACAAAGGCGGGTACCCCCCATGCAAACCCATAGAGGTACTCCACACTTAACGCAGCGAGCTCAGGCTCTAAGCCCATCCATTTAAAGATCTGTGGCGCAAAAAACAGGAAGGAGATAACCACAAGGCTGCCAATTATGGCAATATAGGCGGCCTGAAACGCAATCGGTTGAATCGCTTTTTGATCGTTCGCACCATGGTGATGGGCAAATACTGGGGTAAAGGCCATCAACAGGCCTTGCACAAACAGTAGGGCGGGTAACCAGAGGCTTCCTCCGATAGCCACAGCGGCCATATCGACCGCACTGACCCGACCTGCCATTACGGTATCGATAAAGCCCATCATGGTTTGAGTGACTTGAGCGATAAGCACTGGCAGCGCTAATTGAACGAGCTTTTTGGCTTGAAAGCCGAATTGATTCATGGATAAAGCCTTAATACAGCGAGTAAAATATGTTTACAGGTATTGTTCAAGCCACATGCAATGTTGTGGCAATTACTAAAAAAAATGGACTCAATACGATCGAAATCGCTTTCCCTTCACATCTTATACAGGGATTAGTGACTGGGGCGAGCGTCGCCACCAATGGCGTGTGCCTAACGGTGACTAAGGTTGCTGATGATAGGGTGTTTTTTGATGTAATGGAAGAGACATTAAACGTCACGAATCTAGCAAACCTAAGCGTAGGCTCGTTGGTGAATATCGAACGGTCACTCACTTTCGGTAGTGAGATTGGCGGCCATATTCTATCGGGCCACGTTCATACGCAGGCGTTGATCACTGACGTTAGCCATACCGAGCAACATTTTGACCTAACATTAGAGGTTGCCCCTAAGTGGATGAATTATATTCTTTATAAAGGTTTTGTCGGTGTAAACGGCTGTAGTCTAACGGTAGGGAAAGTGACTGAGAACAGTTTTAAGTTACATCTTATCCCTGAAACCTTAGCATTAACCAACCTCAGTGAATGCAAGCAAGGTGATCGACTTAATATTGAAATAGACAGTCAAACGCAAGCGATTGTCGATACCGTAGAGCGAGTACTGGCTAAACGTTTTGCACAGCAGAGCAACTAGAGCACCATTTGCAACCTTGCAGTGGCCAGCATTTTGCTAGCCGCTGCGCTTAAATCCTGGTATTTAACACGTTGCGTGAGTAAGTCTCTAATATGAAGTCATTGAGATGATCTCACTGAGCTTAAGCTAATACGTTAAATTAACTGAGCATTGGTATTGAACATTGAGCATTGTGTATTGTGATTGAGTATTGGCAGTACGCCAAGATTTTAGCTTAACCTCTAGCGTTACATGCCTGTTAATTCACTATCCCAGCAAGAGAGTGGTAACTCTAGTTGTCACTTTGCCGCAGTCGCTATTATCAAACAGCGAAGCTTGATCTGATACTGGCAAGTATCCTAAGAGTTAGTAGACTTGTTCATCATCAGAGTCAATATACAACTCAACTCTATGCTGAGCAGCGTCAACGTGAGTACGCATATGGATGGGGTTACAGCATACGCGGCAGTCATCATAATAGTCTTGATCGCCACAGCTGATGTCGATGTTAATATGTTGATGATGACCGCAATGGGGGCAGCTGATCACTTTGTCTATAATTCTCATCCGTCGGCTCCTTGGTAACCTGTTGCGCTGCGACCACCATCAACGGCGATCACTTGACCAGTAATATAGTGCGCATCAATTAAAAAGTTCACTGCGTGGGCGATGTCGTCAACTGTGCCACAGCGCCGCAGTGGGATCTGCTTTAGCACTTGCTCTTGGGCAGCATCATTGGCTTGTTCAGGCCATAGTATAGCGCCTGGAGAGACCCCATTTACACGCACTTTTGCGCCAAGTTCTTGCGCTAATGAATAGGTCGCCATTTTTAACGCAGCTTTCGACATTGAGTATAGTCCATGGCCCAACAATGGCCTGTCTGCGTGGATATCAATTAAGTTAATCACACATCCCTGATTATCCGTTAATATGCGCTTTACCCCTTGTACAATAAGGTAGGGCGCCATTAGGTTTACCGATAATAGGGTAGTCAAGGCGCTGTGATCGACAATCGAGTTATCGGCACTGAATAAAGATGCGTTATTGATAACGACTTTCAAGGCGGGGCATTGCTGTGAAACTTGGTCGATAAGGCGCTCTATCTCTTGAGCTTGACTCAAGTCAGCTTGGAATAATCGGCAGGAGTTTGCTCTAGTGGCATTAAGTTGATCGCAGAGCGCTGTTGCATCATAGCTTGAGCGTGAATAGTGCAGTGCGATGTTGTAGCCCAACTGATGTAAATGTAATGCGATGGCACGGCCAATTCGCTGTGCTCCACCAGTAATCAGCACCCAATTATTCATGTTAAATGACGTCCTTCGTTATCATAAAATACAGTGATAGAGCTTAACAGCCTTGAGCTTAAGGGCTAGTAGTTACCTGGATTAATGTGATCAACTAGCAGCTCATTGACGAGCATGAGCCATTGTTAGTCCTTGCCTATGCTATAGGAAATAAGGCATAGGAAATAGATTACATAGATGACATAAGATATCACTCCATGTATTTCAGGGGATTTAGGGAGGATCAATTTATCGCGCCATCCTCTTTGCCGTGTGCCTCGAGTGACACATGCACAAGAGTAAGTGGCGTTGCCTTGCCAGTAATAGTGACTTTAACATGGGAGTAATCTCCTTGTTATTAACGTCTATCAGAGTAGTGCGCCGCTATGACCGATGAATGACAAATAAGTCGCTAATTGATGACAATCAATCAATGGTTTTTCGTGAGATAAGTAGAGTCAAGACGGCATTACTCTTGCGATTTATGGCTCAGCCCCCTAAAATGACCGCCCTGCATTGAGGAATCCCAAAACTTTAGTAATGTTTTGCTCTTCAGATGCTTATTTCTTTTGACTTAACTAACCAAGTGGCCCTACGTGGGGGTCACCACTGGATAAGGAATTTTCATGCCTGTAATTACACTTCCTGATGGTAGCAAGCGCGAGTTTGCTCATGCCGTATCAACACTTGATGTCGCCGCCGATATCGGTCCAGGTCTTGCTAAAGCCTGTATCGCTGGTCGCGTTAATGGTGAGCTAAAAGATGCTTGCGATCTGATTGAATCGGATGCTGAACTCGCTATCATCACGGCAAAAGATGAAGAGGGCGTTGAAATATTACGTCACTCGTGTGCGCATCTATTAGGTCATGCCATCAAGCAAATGTGGCCAGAAACCAAGATGGCGATCGGGCCTGTGATTGATAACGGTTTTTATTATGATATCGATCTCGATCATAAGTTGACCGAAGATGATATCGCCGAGCTAGAAAAACGCATGCTAGCGCTAGCAAAAACCGATTATAAGGTGATTAAACGTGTAGTCAGCTGGCAAGAAGCACGCGACACTTTTGAGTCGCGTGGTGAAGTGTATAAGATGGCAATTTTGGATGAGAACATCAGTAAAGATGATTCGCCAGCACTTTATCATCACGAAGAATATATCGACATGTGTCGTGGTCCTCATGTGCCAAACATGAAGTTTTGTCATCACTTTAAGTTAATGAGTGTGGCTGGCGCCTATTGGCGTGGTAACTCCGACAATAAAATGTTGCAACGTGTCTACGGTACAGCATGGGCTGATAAAAAAGCATTAAAGACCCATCTTACTCGTCTAGAAGAGGCGGCTAAACGAGACCATCGTAAAATCGGTAAGCAACTTGATTTGTATCATATGCAAGAAGAAGCACCAGGAATGGTGTTTTGGCACAATGATGGTTGGAGTCTGTTCCTAGAATTAGAAAAGTTCATTCGTCAAAAGTTAGGTCAATACACCTATCAAGAAGTGAAAGGTCCATTAATGATGGATCGTGTACTTTGGGAACGCAGTGGTCATTGGGATAAGTATTCTGAAGCCATGTTTACGACGCAATCAGAAAACCGTGAATATGCGGTTAAACCGATGAACTGCCCAGGTCATGTACAGATTTTTAACCAAGGTTTAAAATCATATCGCGATCTCCCTTTACGTATGGCTGAGTTTGGCTGCTGCCATCGTAACGAACCCTCAGGCTCATTACATGGCTTGATGCGCGTCCGCGGTTTTACTCAAGATGATGCACATATCTTCTGTACTGAAGAACAAGTGCAACAAGAAGTTAGCGCCTGTATCAAAATGGTTTACGATACATATGAAACATTCGGCTTCAAAGATATCGTGGTGAAGTTGTCTACTCGCCCTGAAAAACGTATCGGCGATGACGACATGTGGGATCGTGCCGAACAAGCATTAATGGACGCATTGCAGGCAAATGAGATTGAATATGAGATTTTGCCTGGCGAAGGTGCCTTCTATGGCCCTAAAATTGAATTTACATTGCATGATTGCTTAGACAGAGCATGGCAATGTGGTACAGTGCAGCTCGATTACGCACTGCCGGGGCGTTTAGGTGCGACTTATGTTGCAGAAGACAATAGTCGTCAAACGCCAGTGATGATCCATCGTGCTATTTTAGGCTCCTTAGAGCGCTTCCTTGGCATTTTGATTGAAGAATATGCGGGTAAATTCCCAACTTGGCTTGCTCCTGTGCAGGCGGTTGTCATGAATATTACCGACAAACAATCAAATTATGTCGATGAAGTTGTCAATTTATTCAAAGATCAGGGAATTCGTGCTTCGAAAGACTTGAGGAATGAGAAGATAGGCTTTAAAATACGCGAACACACACTAAGGCGTGTCCCCTATCTTTTGGTCGTTGGTGACCAAGAAATGGAAAATAGGGAAGTAGCGGTGCGAACCAGAGATGGTGTTGACTTGGGTAAAATGCGAATCGAAGATTTTGCTGCCAAGGTCAAACAACAAATTTCGCTCCGTAGTCTAAATATGTTGGAGGAATAGGTCATAAAGATCAAAAAAACAGATGCGCGCAAAGCAGCGGCAAATAGAATTAACGAACTCATTGTAGGCGTATCAGAAGTACGTCTAAGTGGGTTAGATGGTGAAGTTATCGGTATTGTCAGCCTCAAGGAAGCTCAAGAGCTTGCAGACGAAGCTGGTGCTGATCTGGTAGAGATTAGCCCTAATGCTGAGCCGCCTGTATGTCGTATTATGGACTACGGGAAGTTCATTTTTGAGAAAGGGAAAGCTCAAAAAGAACAAAAAAAGAAGCAGAAACAGATACAGGTGAAGGAAATAAAATTCCGTCCCGGTACTGATGAAAACGACTATCAGGTAAAACTACGCAACCTGACGCGTTTTCTAAATGACGGCGACAAAGCGAAAGTTACGCTTCGTTTCCGTGGTCGCGAGATGGCTCACCAGAGTCTTGGTATGAATCTTTTGAATCGTATTAAAGATGACTTGGCTGAGATAGCAGTTGTTGAGTCCTTTCCAAAAATGGAAGGACGTCAGGCTGTGATGGTACTTGCGCCGAAAAAGAAATAGTAAGGCAACCATAAAAAGTAGCAGAGACCTTTTTTAGGGACTCTGCTCGCCTTGCGTTTTATTAATGTCCCAATGCGGAGTTTTAGCAATGCCTAAAATGAAAACAGACAAGGGTGTACAAAAGCGTTTTAAGAAAACCGCTAACGGTTTTAAGCGCAAGCAAGCCCATTTACGTCATATTTTGACAAAGAAGAGCACTAAGCGTAAACGTCACTTACGTGCAAAATGTTTAGTTGCAAAGTCTGATGTGCCAGCAATCGCACGTCAACTACCATACGCTTAATTAAAGGAGTAAAGAACAATGCCTAGAGTTAAGCGTGGTGTAACCGCTCGTGCTCGTCACAAGAAAGTACTAAAACTAGCCAAAGGTTATTACGGAGCTCGCTCACGTACTTACCGTGTTGCAAAGCAAGCCGTAACTAAAGCTGGTCAATATGCCTACCGTGACCGTCGTCAAAAGAAACGTCAATTCCGTCAACTATGGATTGCACGTATCAATGCGGCTTCTCGTCAAAATGGTCTGTCTTATAGCCGTTTCATCAACGGTCTTAAGAAAGCGTCTATCGAAATCGATCGTAAGATTTTGGCTGACATCGCTGTATTCGACAAAGTTGTATTTGCAACTTTAGTTGAAAAAGCAAAAGAAGCATTAGCTAAGTAATTAGTATGTATTGCTTGGAAAAGGGGCCTTAGGGCCCCTTTTTTATTGCTTGTATTTTTACCCTAATGTCTATTGCTATTCTCTTGCTGTATATCACTAATGTATTGGTTGCTAATAATTTTGTGCACTTTACTAAAACAACGAGCCAGCGGCCTGTGAGTTTTCTGGTGGCAGGTATTAGGGCATCAATATCTTACCTTCTTTAGAGACGTAAGTTCCAATGCACTTATTATTGATGACAGTATGGCTCTGAAAGTAAAGGCGTTAGCGAGTGATGATTTTTAATAAACCGAGTGATTGGTAGAAGGGGAGTAATACATAAAGTTGACTCAATATAGGCTATTAACAGCACTTACGTTGATATGTCTATAATTTATATACCTTTGTGTAGTACAAAAAAAGCAGGGCAAGCCTGCTTTTTAATCGACGGTCAAGTTATTTTAACGCATCAAGATAACGTTCGGCATCGAGCGCCGCCATACAACCAGTACCAGCGGATGTAATAGCTTGACGATAATGTTGGTCCATAACATCGCCCGCTGCAAATACGCCCTCAATACTGGTTTGAGTTGCATTACCATCTAGGCCACTTTGGACTTTGATGTAACCGTTGTTCATTTCGAGTTGGCCTGCAAACATTTCAGTGTTTGGCTTGTGACCAATCGCAACAAAAACACCCATTACTTCTAAATCTGTGATTGAACCATCTTTGGTGCTCTTCATCTTTAGGCCGGTAACACCCATGTTATCACCAACGACTTCTTCTAAAGTATTGTCCAGATGAAGTATGATGTTGCCGCTCTCAACTTTATCCATTAACCGTTTGGTTAAGATCTTTTCAGAGCGGAAGCTGTCACGACGATGGATAAGATGAACTTCAGAAGCGATATTACTCAAGTACAAGGCTTCTTCAACTGCGGTATTCCCGCCGCCAATCACTGCCACTTTTTGGTTACGGTAGAAGAAACCGTCGCAGGTTGCACAGGCCGAAACCCCTTTACCTTTAAATGCTTCTTCAGATTCGAGTCCCAAGTACATGGCTGATGCACCCGTTGAGATGATCAGAGCATCACAAGTGTAATCGCCACTGTCACCTTTCAATTGGAAAGGACGGACTTGTAAATTCACTTCATTGATATGATCAAATACAATTTCGGTGTCGAACTTCTCTGCATGCTTTTGCATCCGCTCCATTAATGCTGGACCAGTAAGATCGTCAGCATCACCCGGCCAGTTTTCAACTTCAGTCGTGGTGGTTAATTGACCGCCTTGTTGCATTCCGGTGATCATCACAGGTTTTAAATTAGCTCTGGCAGCATATACGGCTGCAGTATATCCAGCGGGGCCAGAACCCAAAATTAGTAAGTTACAGTGTCTAGCTTGGCTCATCTTTCTCTCCGTGCCTTATAGCGAATTGCAGCGATTGTAGGGAATTTAATGTTGAGGGTAAAGGCAATCTTTTAGATTGACCTAATCGAGAAAGGGAGCCAAAAGGCTCCCTTTATTGTGTATTACCCAGAACTTAAGCTAACAAAATGTTTGGGTCGACAAATTCAAGCCCTAAGGCTTCAGCCACTTCTTTACAAGTGATCTTGCCGTGCATAACGTTAAGACCGTTAAGCAAGTGCTTATCTTGCAATAAAGCATTGCGATAACCTAAGTCTGCCAGTTTTATGATATAGGGTAGGGTTGCATTGTTTAATGCAACAGTCGATGTACGTGCTACTGCACCTGGCATGTTCGCCACGCAGTAGTGAACTACGTCATCTACAATATAGGTAGGATCTTGATGCGTGGTCGCATGAGAGGTTTCAACACAACCACCTTGGTCAATAGCAACATCGACAATCGCGCTACCAGGCTTCATCTGCTTGATATGCTCTTTAGTGACCAATTTCGGCGCTGCAGCGCCAGGCACCAACACTCCGCCAATCACCAAGTCTGCCTCTAATACATGTTTTTCAATAGCGGCAGCTGTTGAATAGATGGCTTTAACTCGGTTATCGAACTGGGCATTTAACCGTCGTAGTGCATCAATGTTGCGATCCAGAATGACCACATCAGCACCGAGACCTACCGCCATTTGCGCCGCGTTGGTACCAACCATACCGCCACCGATAATGACCACTTTTGCTGGCTCAACCCCAGGTACACCGCCAAGTAACATACCGCGGCCACCTTTAGATTTTTCAAGTGCCATGGCACCGGCTTGAATCGACATACGACCAGCAACCTCAGACATAGGAGCCAGTAGCGGTAAACCACCACGGTTATCAGTGACAGTTTCGTAAGCGATACAAACGGCGCCGCTGTTAACAAGATCGTTCGTCTGTGGCAAATCTGGCGCAAGGTGAAGGTAGGTAAATAGCAGTTGATCTTGACGCAACATGGCGCGTTCAACGGCTTGTGGTTCTTTAACTTTGACAATCATCTCTGCTTTTTCAAACACTTCTTCTGCAGTGTTTAAAATAGATGCCCCAGCATCAATATAGTCTTGGTCATTAAAGTCAATGCCTAAACCAGCATTGGTCTCCACGTAAACAACATGACCTTTATTGGTCAATTCGCGGACACTTGACGGTACCATACCGACACGATACTCGTGGTTTTTGATTTCTTTAGGTACACCAATTATCATCTTCGAGCCTCAAAATGTAGAAAAACCCATTTTTGTGGGTTGTATTGTTATTTTATATGACCTGAACGTGATTGTTTCAGGGAAATCTAGTATAGTATCACTTCGGCAGTTAATACTGCCGTATTTCGGGTGTATGCAGAGCTAAATATTGTTTTAGTGATAAAGCAAGGTCAAAAATATGCTTAATAATAAAAAGAGTCCTATAAAAGACTTAGATCGGATCGATCGTAACATTCTTAATGAGTTACAAATGGATGGCCGCATTTCTAATGTTGAGTTATCTAAGCGTGTAGGTTTAAGCCCTACACCTTGTTTAGAGAGAGTTAAAAGACTCGAAAAGCAGGGGTATATCAATGGTTATACAGCGTTAGTAAATCCTCATTTTCTTGGGGCGTCTTTATTAGTGTTTGTTGAGATAACGCTTAATCGTGATACTGCTGAAGTATTTGATAAATTTAATCGGGCAGTTCAGTTATTAGATGATATTCAAGAATGTCATCTGGTTTCTGGAGACTTCGACTATTTGTTAAAAACTCGCGTATCAGATATGTCCGCATATCGTCGCTTGTTAGGTGAAACGTTATTGAAGTTGCCAGCGGTTTCAGATACCCGTACATACGTGGTGATGGAAGAAGTGAAGCAAACCAATAGAGTGGCAATTAATGTCACGCTTGAGTCATAGATCTTTTTAAGTCGTCAAAAGGAGCTTTTGAAGCTCCTTTTTTTTTAACCCGCATATAATTTCATCAACAACCCCCATTATCCTCATCTATTACGCTGTATCAACAGGGAAAACGCTGCACCTTGCAGATTATTTTGATATCTTAGCGCTACCTATTATTTTTGCATCATGGGTTTTCGTTTGTCTAAGGGAAATAGTGTAAAAACACTCAGTGGCATACAGCGTCTACTAGAAGGTGGACTGATTTTTTGCTGTATGGTGGCAACATTTATTCTACTGGCATTAAGTAGTTTTCATTCGTCTGATCCCGGATGGAGCCAATCACATTTCGACGGTGAGATTAAAAATCTGACTGGCGCGGTAGGGGCTTGGCTGGCCGATGTTTTATTCTATTTTTTTGGCTATACAGCCTATATTATTCCGGTGATAGTCGCTTTAACGGGCTGGTTGCTTTTTAAACGTATCCATAAACTCCTCGAGATCGATTACTTCTCGGTTGGCCTGCGGCTTATCGGTTTTTTGTTGATCATGTTTAGCCTTGCGGCGCTCGCAAGTATGAATGCTAACGATATTTATGAGTTTTCTGCAGGCGGAGTATCGGGTGATGTGATCAGCAGTGCCATGTTGCCTTATTTCAACCAACTCGGTACCACTTTACTGTTACTTTGCTTTGTCGGCGCAGGTTTCACCTTGCTCACGGGGGTGAGTTGGTTAACCGTTATTGATGCTATCGGCTATGGCACTATTTGGTGCTTTAGGCAATTAAAAACGATTCCTGAAAAGTTCTCTAGCGCACCCGAAACTGATGATACTAAAGGCTTTATGTCTGTAGTTAATCGGTTTAAAGAACAGCGCCGCCAACGTCATGAAGACGCGTTTGAAGTTGAAGACCTAGATGATGAGCAAGATAATCGCTTAGATGATCGGTCTGTGAGTGATAACGACAGTATTATCGATATGGCTCATATTAGTGCCGATGTGGATGACGCTCCGTCATTACACACCAAAGAGAAACCGAATAAAGCGAAATTTAGCCAATTAGCGCCGTCAATCAACACTGACCTTGATGATGAGATCGATTTTGATGACAGGCATTCAACGGGCGCAGTGGTTGCCGCTAAGCAGGAGACTGAGAAAGCCAAAATCGTGGATGGTGTTGTCGTCCTTCCCGGTGGCGATAGTGCACAACCCACTAAACCCACCACGCCATTACCCGACATCTCTTTACTGGATGTACCTAACCGCAAAGCTAATCCCATAAGCCCTGAAGAGTTGGATCAAGTGGCTAGGCTGGTTGAAGTTAAGCTTGCCGATTTTAATATCGTCGCTAATGTCGTCGGGGTTTTCCCTGGCCCGGTGGTGACTCGCTTTGAATTAGAACTCGCCCCAGGGGTTAAAGCGTCTAAAATAACCAACTTATCGAAAGATTTGGCCCGTTCTCTGCTGGCTGAAAGTGTGCGTGTTGTCGAGGTCATCCCGGGTAAAGCCTATGTGGGGCTTGAATTGCCCAATAAATTCCGCGAAACGGTCTTTATGCGTGATGTTTTGGACAGTAAAGCCTTTGCCGAGAGCCAATCACATTTGAGTATGGTACTTGGGCAAGATATTGCGGGTGAACCTGTTGTCGTTGACTTAGGTAAAATGCCTCATTTATTGGTGGCAGGTACCACTGGGTCGGGTAAGTCGGTCGGGGTCAATGTGATGATCACCAGCTTGCTATATAAGTCTGGCCCAGACGATGTACGTTTTATTATGATTGACCCTAAAATGCTCGAATTGTCTGTCTACGAAGGCATTCCACATTTACTGTGTGAAGTGGTGACCGACATGAAGGAGGCGGCCAATGCACTGCGCTGGTGTGTCGGTGAGATGGAGCGTCGTTATAAGTTGATGTCCGCATTAGGGGTGCGTAATCTCAAGGGCTATAACGTCAAAATTAAAGAGGCCAAGGCGCGAGGCGAGGTGATAACCGATCCGCTATGGCGCTCGCAAGACAGCATGGAAGAGCAAGCCCCCGAACTGGATAAACTGCCTTCAATTGTGGTGGTTGTGGACGAATTTGCCGATATGATGATGATTGTCGGTAAAAAAGTGGAAGAACTTATCGCCCGTATCGCTCAAAAAGCACGTGCGGCAGGGATCCACTTAATTTTAGCGACTCAGCGCCCTTCAGTCGATGTGATAACCGGCTTAATTAAAGCCAATATTCCAACACGTATGGCGTTCCAAGTGTCATCACGCATCGACTCGCGTACCATTCTCGATCAGCAAGGTGCTGAAGCCTTGCTCGGTATGGGTGACATGCTTTACTTGCCACCAGGTACGAGTGTGCCTAATCGGGTGCATGGTGCATTTATTGACGATCATGAAGTCCATGCGGTTGTTGCCGATTGGCACCGCCGCGGTAAGCCACAATATATTGATGAAATTTTACAGGGCTCAGCGGAAGGTGAACAAGTATTGTTGCCTGGCGAAGCAGCTGAAAGCGATGAAGAGACTGATGCGCTTTACGACGATGCCGTCGCCTTTGTTACAGAAACACGCCGCGGCTCTATCTCTAGTGTTCAACGTAAATTTAAGATTGGTTATAACCGAGCAGCGCGTATTATTGAGCAGATGGAAGCGCAAGGTGTGGTGAGTTCTCAAGGGCATAATGGTAACCGAGAGGTATTAGCGCCGCCTCCACCTAAAGTGTATTAACTTATCTTTGGCGATAAATACCGTTGATCTACTTTTGCGCTTTAGACATAAATAGGAACAGAAAATCATGATGTTGACTCGAATTGCATTACTCGCTTTAAGCTTACCCCTGCTGTTTACCGCGCAGGCCAGTGCCGATGATGCGGTCTCTTTAAAGCAAAAGCTAAGCGATTTAAACAGTTTAAAAGCCCAATTTAGCCAAACCGTTACTGATATTAACGGTAAGGTTATCCAGCAGGGAGAGGGGACATTTGCCCTTGCCGTGCCCAATCAATTTTATTGGCATTTAACCTCACCAGATGAGTCACTCATTGTGGCTGATGGCCAAGATGTATGGATTTACAATCCGTTTGCCGAGGAGGTGTCTGTACTTGATTTAAATCAGGCTATTGAGGCATCTCCCATCGCTTTATTGGTTCACCGTGATGACTATACTTGGCAACAATATCAGGTTACCCAAGCTGACAACTGTTACTCCATTGCGCCTAAAGATGTCGATGCTGGGGTCGCCAAGGTTGAAGTGTGTTTTAACGCCAGCAGTTTACAAACCATGAAGCTTGAAGATCAGCAAGGGAATCTCAGCGAGTTTAACTTGTCAGAGCAAGCGACGCTGGCTGATGCCGATAAGAGCCTGTTTGAATTTACGGTTCCCGAAGGCGTCGATATTGACGATCAACGCTTGAAAGCAATTAAGTAGGCTAGCTCGTGTCAACGTTAACCTTTGATTTCGCCCCTGACTTTAGGCCACTTGCGGCCAGAATGCGTCCAGAAACGATAGAGCAATATATTGGCCAAGGTCATCTGCTCGATGCTGGCAAACCACTGCGCAAAGCGCTTGAGGCGGGGCGAGCTCATTCTATGATGCTGTGGGGACCACCCGGTACAGGCAAAACCACCTTAGCTGAGTTAATTGCCAAGTACACTAACGCCCATGTCGAGCGGATCTCCGCTGTCACCTCTGGCGTTAAAGAGATACGCACCGCCATTGAACATGCTAAAAATGTCGCCCAGTCTCGTGGGCAGCGCACCTTGTTATTTGTTGATGAGGTGCATCGCTTTAATAAGAGCCAGCAAGATGCCTTTTTGCCTTTTATTGAAGATGGTACGGTAATTTTTATCGGCGCCACCACCGAAAACCCCTCGTTTGAAATTAATAACGCACTCTTGTCGCGGGCAAGGGTTTATTTAATTAAACGCTTAACCGATGATGAGATCAAAGCCATAGTGCAACAGGCGCTGCATGATGAGCAGCGCGGCCTAGGTAAACGTCAGTTACAGATGCCCGATGCGGTGGCGACAAAGTTAGCTGCGCTCTGCGAAGGAGATGCGCGTAAAGCGCTAAACCTTGTTGAGCTAATGAGCGACATGATTGCCGATGGCGAATATTTTAATGAAACGCTGTTAATCGATGTGGCGGGTCAGCAATTGGCTGGGTTCGATAAAAATGGCGATCAATATTATGACCTTATTTCAGCGGTGCATAAATCGATTCGAGGCTCTGCGCCCGATGCGGCGCTGTATTGGTTTTGCCGCATGCTTGAAGGCGGTTGCGACCCTCTCTATATCGCCAGACGATTGCTAGCCATCGCCTCTGAAGATATCGGTAATGCCGATCCGGTGGCAATGACTGTGGCGCTTAATGCTTGGGACTGTTTTCATCGAGTAGGCCCCTCTGAAGGTGAGCGTGCTATAGCCCAAGCCATAGTGTATTTAGCCAGTGCGCCCAAAAGCAACGCGGTTTACACCGCCTTTAAAGCTGCCCGAACCTTGGCGCGTGAAACTGGACAGGCCCCAGTGCCTAATCATCTGCGTAATGCGCCGACACAATTGATGGCCGATATTGGTTTAGGCGAGGGTTATCGTTATGCCCATGACGAGCCGCAATCCTATGCCAGTGGTGAATGTTATTTCCCTGAAGAGTTAGCCCAGAGTCGTTTTTATTACCCAACCGAGCATGGGTTTGAAAAACGCATTAAGGCTAAACTCGAATTATTAGCTCAGCTCGACAGCCAAAGTGAGTTGAAACGCTATGAGTAATCTACTGTTTGTTGCAATAGGGGGCTCAATAGGGGCGGTTTTTCGTTATCTTATCTCAATATTGATGATTCAGGTATTTGGCTCAGCATTTCCTTTTGGTACACTGGTCGTCAATACCCTTGGCTCATTTTTGATGGGCGTGATTTATGCGCTCGGTCAAGTCAGTGATGTCAGTCCGGAAATGAAAGCCCTCGTGGCGGTAGGTCTATTAGGGGCGCTGACAACATTTTCAACCTTTTCCAATGAAACCTTGCTGTTAATTCAACAAGGCCAGTGGTTGAAAGCTTTTATTAATATCGCTCTGAACCTTTGTCTATGCCTTTTCATGGTTTACATTGGGCAGCAGTTGGTTTTTTCTCGCATTTAACTATTAAGAAACTAAAAACATGTTAGATCCCAAATTTTTAAGAACAGAATTAGAAGCGACGGCCGAGCGTCTCGCAACCCGTGGGTTTATTCTTGACGTTGGTCGTTTAAGCCAGTTAGAGGAAAAGCGTAAGTCACTGCAAGTGGCGACCGAGGAGCTGCAAGCTTCGCGTAACGCCATCTCTAAATCCATTGGTCAAGCCAAAGCCAAAGGTGAAGATGTGGCGCCTATCATGGCACAAGTAGGCGATTTGGGTGCAGAGCTTGATAGTAAAAAAGCAGAGTTAGCGACCCTACTCGACGAACTTAACGCGATTGCGATGAGCGTGCCTAATCTGCCTGATGAGTCGGCTCCTATTGGCGCGGACGAAAATGATAATGTGGAGATCCGTCGCTGGGGTGAACCAAAACAATTTGATTTTGAAGTCAAAGATCATGTTGATTTAGGTGAGCTGCACAGTGGTCTTGATTTCAAAAATGCAGTTAAAATCACCGGTTCTCGCTTTATCGTGATGAAGGGACAAATTGCCCGTATGCACCGTGCCTTGGCGCAGTTCATGCTTGATCTGCACACCAACGAACATGGTTATACCGAAGCTTATGTTCCATTATTGGTCAACGAAGACAGTCTGTTAGGCACAGGCCAATTGCCAAAGTTTGGTGAAGACCTGTTTCACACCAAACCGGCTACTGAAGAGGGTCAAGGCTTAAGCTTGATCCCAACGGCAGAAGTACCATTGACCAACCTTGCACGCGATACCATTATCGATGAAGACGAGTTGCCCGTTAAGCTTACTGCGCATACCGCGTGTTTTAGAAGTGAAGCCGGCTCTTACGGTCGTGATACGCGAGGACTTATTCGCCAGCACCAGTTCGATAAAGTTGAATTAGTGCAATTGGTTAAGCCAGAAGAGTCGATGGCGGCGCTAGAAAGCCTGACCCAACATGCAGAAACGGTATTACAAAAGCTAGGGCTGCCTTACCGTACTGTGGTGTTATGTACTGGCGATATGGGCTTTGGCGCGGCGAAGACCTTCGATATCGAAGTCTGGTTGCCAGCGCAAAATACCTATCGTGAAATTTCATCATGCAGCAACATGCAAGATTTCCAAGCTCGTCGCATGCAAGCGCGTTATAAAGCAAAATCAGCCAAAAAACCTGCGCTTCTGCATACGCTTAATGGTTCTGGTCTGGCCGTTGGTCGTACTCTGGTTGCCGTGTTAGAAAATTATCAAAATGCCGACGGCTCTATTACGGTACCAGAGGTGTTACGTCCTTATATGGGCGGCATGACCCAAATAGGCTAACGCTTAGAGAACATAGGCTTAATGGATAACGGTAGGCACTCGTTTCAGTGGCTGACCTATGTAGTCATTATCTGTATTTTCGTTGGCGTCATGCTAGCTACATTTGGTAAAGCAGTCTTGGTGATATTAAAAAACCTATAATAAAAAAGCCTAGCGATGCTAGGCTTTTTTGTATTGAATCACGGCGCTAATGCTTATTGGGCTATTGCTCATTAATCATCACGACATGATTATGCTGCATCAAGGTTGAACGCCGTTTGGTTAAATACATTTTGCCGGTTTTGGCAGGCCCGCTATTTTAGTCGCTTGCTTGGCTGGCCCCACCGGAAATAGGGTGTAAAGATATTTAGAATTGCCTTTTTCGGTGCCGAGCGCCTGACCAATGGCCTTAACCAATACACGTATCGCTGGGCTGGTGTTGTATTCTAAATAAAAATTGCGCACAAAATGTATCACCTCCCAATGGGCTGGTGTGAGTTCGATATTCTCACCCGCGGCAATGACCTTGGCCAACTCCTCATGCCAATCGTTGACATTTTTAAGATACCCTTGAGCATCTGTTTCTATTTTTTCAGTTTGATATTGTATGTAGTTCACCAGGTTATCACCTTTGAATTAAGCAAAGTTTGTTGAACAAACCCTTGTTGAGTAATACAGCAATAATTGGCCAACAGGTCACCAAGTCCACGAGCTTCGACATCATCTTGCAGCAGCAATACGTTCCGCTGTGCTAACGCTTGTTGCCACTTCACCTGCAGCAAAAGATTAACGGCATCGCCACATAATAGCAGGATATCTTGCTCAGCCATATAGCGCAAACATGTGGTTAGCGCAGTATCTTCTGCTTGAATAATATGTAATATCATTAGTATACAAACACCTCATCGGCTAGCTGTAATTGCGCGGTTATTGCCTTTGGCTCTAGTGGTTCGACCGTTATCGCACAGTGCTCAAGGTTGAGTGCTCTATCCTGTAAAGATTGATGGCAAATAAACACTTGCTCAATATCATAGAGGGGCAGGGCCTTAAAGGTTGCAATATAATCACGGCAACCAATTTGTGCTGGCTGTTGATTAGCAAGCAGATTGAGCACACCATCATCGACAAATATTAAGGTGACTTGTTGTTCAAAACTGGCGCTAAGCAGCGCAAAATCAAGCCCTTCACGGCTACTGGCACTGCCATGAGGTGCATGGCGAAACACTACGGTGATTTTTTTCATGATGTTCCTAAAAGAGACGCTAAAAACAGACGACTCTATCAGCCTGCTCTATACCGGTAACCAACTCACCTAAACCGCCCATGACAAAAGGGCTATCACAGTTCCAATGGGCAAGTTGTTGTTCGCTGGCTTCTGTTTGCGATAATACGCCGCGTCTTAATGCAGCGGAGACGCAATTAATTAAGGCGACATTATGTTGCTGCCCTAATGCTATCCATGCCTTAGTGAGGTCGAATTCGTCAGACGCGGGGCTATTTAAACCGTTGGTTGATAACACGCCATCTTGATAAAAGAATACCCGCACGATCTCATGACCCTCAGCGATAGCCGCCTTAGCAAAGCACAATGCTTTAAAACTGGTGTTTTGACCGTAGGCGGGTTGATTGACTTGAATTAAAATTTTACTCATGAAGATCAATATTCCCGATAATGGAGCAAAAAAAGCTCCCATAATTGGGAGCTATTCTATCGCAATTTATCCCTGTATCTCAAACAGACGCGAAGTCCTTTTGGGAGAGAGGTTAAGCGGTAAATTAATCGTCGCCGCCAATCCCCATTAGGTGCAGGATAGAGATAAATAAGTTTAAGAAATCCAAGTATAGCGAGATAGTCGCGCGAATATAGTTGGTTTCACCACCGTTAACGATGCGACTGGTGTCATATAAAATGAACCCCGTCATCAATAATGCGACACCCGCGTTAAGCGCCATAAATACGGTGCCACTACCAATAAAGATATTGGCGATACCCGCAACGATAGCAATGACCAAACCGGCAATTAAAAAGCCGCGCATAAATGAAAAATCTTTTTTCGTGGTTAGGGCATAACCTGACAGGGCGATAAACACCACAGAGGTTAAGCCTAAGGCCTGCATGATCAATTGTGGGCCGTTCGCCATACCCGCATAGTGGTTAAGCATATAGCCTAAAGACGCACCTTCCATGCCTGTAAATGCAAACACCCAAAATAGCCCAGCAGCAGTTTCGGCTTTTCTTAATGTGACAAATAACAGTACCAGTCCACCAAGGGATAATCCCAATGACATCATAGGCCCAATCTGCATCGCCATTGCTAGGCCGGCACATAATGCAGAGAATGCGAGTGTCATCGACAATAGCATATAGGTATTTTTAAGCAGTTTATTAACAACTTCTGTCGAAGCATGTCCTGCGTACAGTGTTTCTTGTGTCATCTTTTTCTCCAGTGACCCGAAATAACTTTTGCTTAGCGTTATCGCTTAATCAGTGTGACTCTATAGTAAAAGTGCTCAATGATCATTTGAGTTCATTCATATTCAACAGTTCCATTAAATGAATAGAATTTTACGCTAGTCAATGTCCATGGTTAAATCATACCTGAGCCAGCGCTGTGGTAAAAGCGTTAGTCGGTGATTAATACTAATTGATTGATGCTAAATGATTAATGAAACCAATCTCGTTGCAATTTTTCACTGTCGCCTAAGTAATCCAATACCCACGCCATCGCCGGAGACATATTGGCATCGTTCCAGGCTAAGCAGCAAGGGCTAGCGGCTTTTGGCCGTTCTAACTGTTTTTCGATAAGCGCGCCCGCCTGAATAAAGGGCGATGCAAAATGTTTGGGCATATAACCTATGCCTAACCCTTCACGGAAGCAGTTAATTGCGCGTATCCAATCGGGAACGACTAAGCGGCGTTGATTTTCCAGCAGCCAGGTCATGCGTTTGGGGATCTCTCGTGAGGTATCTTCAAGACAAATTGCTGGGTAGGCCTTAAGTTCATCGTCAAGTAAAGGGCGGTCTATTGCAGCTAATGGATGATGTTTACTGACCAAGAAGGTCCAATCGATATGGCCCATATCTTTAAAACGATAATCGCCGCCAACAGGGATGGCGGTGGTTGCACCAATGGCAATATCGCTGCGACCTGTGGCGATAGACTCCCAAACCCCATTAAACACTTCGATGCGAATGATCAGCTCGACATTGTCGAAATGGCGATAAAAATCGGCAATCAACACACTGATCTTGTCGGCCCTGACAATGTTATCGAGCGCGATAGATAATGTCGGCTGCCAGCCATTAGCCACACGTTTGGTATTGTCTTTTAGAGCTTCGATATTGGTGAGCACTTGGCGGGCCTGTTTGACAAAGTGCTCGCCCGCAGGCGTTAAGCTGACACTACGGTGGTGACGTTCAAACAGCATCACACCTAACTCTTCTTCTACTTGCTTAACTGCGTAACTCACAGCAGAAGGCACTTTATGCAGCTTATTGGCCGCGGCGGTAAAACTGCCCGCGCGGGCCACCATATCGACAAGTTTCATGGATTGTTCTGAAAGCATACTCTTAGGTCCTTGCTGTGAGAATTTTTCAAACCTGTAAGCAAAAATAAACGCTTCACAACCAATAAGCAAGTATCTACACTCCGCGACTCGTTATTTTGTTACTAGTGTGAATGTATGAATTTTATGAATAAATGCGGAAAATTGCTGTTTTTTATCTATCTTGCGTTGCTGAGTATGTTGGGTTTTGTTGCAACTGATATGTATTTACCTGCTTTCAAAGCAATTGAAGCAACATTTGGAACCACCCCTAGCCATGTGGCAAGCTCATTGACCTTTTTCTTAGCTGGTTTGGCTATCGGTCAATTGTTGTATGGGCCATTAGTGCAGCGCTTTGGTAAGCGTAACAGCTTACTATTTGGCTTAATGGTGTTTGGCTGTGCCAGTTATATGGTTGCGGTGAGTGATACTATGTGGCTGTTCAATCTTGGCCGCTTCTTCCAGGCCATTGGTGCCTGCAGCGCTGCCGTGATTTGGCAAGCCATCGTTATCGATAAATATGAAGCGACTGAAGCACAAAAGATGTTCAGTAATATTATGCCTTTGGTGGCACTATCACCTGCGTTAGCGCCCATTCTTGGCGCCTACGTATTAGAGCATAGTGAATGGCGCAGCATATTTATGCTATTGACTGGCCTCACAGTGCTGTTGATGCTGGCAACCATGATGTGGGTTAAATCGGAGCAAGTTGAAAATAACGCCGAAGCACCTACAAAGGTGGGGGTGAGTTATCTTGATATGCTTAAGAGCCCACAATACTTGGGTAACGTATTAATATTTGGGGCTTGCTCTGCGGCGTTTTTCTCGTATCTGACGCTGTGGCCGATCACCATGGAACAACACGGTTACCAAGCCACTGAAATTGGCCTGAGCTTTATACCTCAAACTGTCATGTTTATAGTGGGTGGCTACATGAGCAAAGTGCTTATCCGTCGAGTCGGTGCTGAGCAGACCTTAACCATTTTATTGTTACTGTTTGGCATGTGCGTTGCTGGGATCGCCTTTAGTACCTTAGTGGTCCAGGCCGAGACCATTTGGCCTTTGTTATGTATTTTCTCGGTATTAGCGGCGGCTAATGGCGCTTGTTATCCTATTGTGGTTAATTGTGCGCTGCAGGTCTTTAAACAAGCTTCAGCCAAGGCGGCAGGCTTACAGAACTTTTTGCAGATAAGCTTAGCGTTCGGCGCATCATCGATTGTTGCGATATGGGCAATACATGCTGAAGTGACAATCGCTATCGCAATTGTCGTATCGTCAGTAGGTGTGCTGGTTGGATACAAAATGCGCCGTTTAAATAGCTGGAGCCAGCTAAGTAAAAAGTTGAGCAAAGAACTGGCGGCGCCGGATAACTCGCGTGTTGGTATCCACAGCGACGAAAATTAATTGCATTTTTCATCGAAAGGGCAACATCTGCTTTCAAAATAAAACGATAGTAGGTGATAGCCCTTAGTTGATGGTTAGTTAAGCAGTTGATGCCGCGAATATCATTTTTACTTTACATCGATTAAAGAGCACTATATTATTCGCGGCGTTCGGAGAGATGGCAGAGTGGTCGAATGCACCGGTCTTGAAAACCGGCATGGGTTTATAGCCCATCTAGGGTTCAAATCCCTATCTCTCCGCCACATTAAAACAAAAGCCCGTTATCGAAAGATAACGGGCTTTTTGCTGTTTGTACTATCACTATTTGTACTCGCTTATGATAGCGACTTAAACCCTAGGGTTCCTATTGTTTAAAGTCAGCTATCTCTTTGCCACATTAAAACAAAAGGCCTTATCGAAAGATAACGGGCTTCTTGCTGTTTGTACTCGAAAGATAACGGGCTTTTTGCTGTTTGTACTATCACTATTTGTACTCGCTTATGATAGCGACTTGAACCCTAGGGTTCCTATTGTTTAAAGTCAGCTATCTCTTTGCCACATTAAAACAAAAGGCCTTATTCAAAGATAACGGGCTTTTTGCTGTTTGTACTATCACTATTTGTACTCGCTTATGATAGCGACTTGAACCCTAGGGTTCCTATTGTTTAAAGTCAGCTATCTCTTTGCCACATTAAAACAAAAGGCCTTATTCAAAGATAACGGGCTTTTTGCTGTTTGTACTATCACTATTTGTACTCGCTTATGATAGCGACTTGAACCCTAGGGTTCCTATTGTTTAAAGTCAGCTATCTCTTTGCCACATTAAAACAAAAGGCCTTATCGAAAGGTAACGGGCTTTTGCTGTTTGTACTATCACTATTTGTACTTCCGCTATTATTACTAGTTAAAGATAGCGACTTGAACCCTCGGGTTCCTATTGTTTAAAGTCAGCTATCTCTTTACCACATTAAAACAAAAGGCCTTATCGAAAGATAACGGGTTTTTTGCTATTTGTACGACCACTACTTGTACTCGCTTATGATAGCGACTTGACCCTAGCCCCCTGTGTCAGGATTGTTGTCACCCCTTAAAATCATCCAATAATTAAATAAAGGGGGCGGTCAATGAGAGCTCAATGGCACGATATTCACCTGAACGTAAAGACGCTGTCTTAAAGAAATTATTACCTCCCCACAATATGACGGTCACGGAAGTGGCTCGCAGTGAGGGGATCTCCTACCAAACCCTGTATCATTGGCGAGATAAAGCCAAAAAAGAGGGTCGCCCTGTGCCAGGTAAAACATTAACCAGTAATGATTGGTCAGCTGAAGCTAAGTTTGCAGTTCTCATTGAAACAGCACCAATGTCAGAAACTGAAATCAGCCAATATTGCCGAGAAAAAGGCTTGTTTCGAGAACAAGTTCAGCAGTGGAAACAAGATTGTTTAGGTGGTTTTAAGACGAGTGAAGTTCAAGCTAAAACGATTAAGCAGCAAGCCAAATCAGACAAGGCAGAAATAAAATACCTGCAACGAGAATTACGTTATAAGGAGAAGGCACTCGCTGAAGCTGCGGCTTTACTGGTGCTTAGAAAAAAGCTCAATGCGCTTTGGGAGGACGACAGCGAGGAGAGTTAACGCCTTTGCCTAAGCGCATAACACTGGTGGATTTAATACAAGAAGCTTATGCCCACGGTGCGCGTCTTTACAAAGCTTGCGCTGAAGCAGAGTTAAGTAAACGGACGTATCGCCGCTGGTATCGAGCAGGAAAAGTGCAGGCAGATTTAAGGCCTACGGCAGTAAGACGGGCGCCTGCTAACAAGCTTAATGATGATGAGCAAGAGCAGATATTGGCAACCTCTAATGAGGTAAGGTTTGCAAGCCTACCTCCCTCACAAATCGTGCCGACACTGCTTGATGAGGGGGTCTATATCGCTTCAGAGTCGAGTTTTTATCGAGTGTTAAAAGCCAATGAACAATTAAATCGGCGTGGGCGAAGCCAAGGCGTAACAAAAAGAAGCAAACCAGATGCTTACGTTGCAGATGGGCCAAACAAAGTATGGTCTTGGGATATTACTTATTTAGCCTCGGTCATCAAAGGGCGCTTTTATTATCTGTATATGTTTGAGGATATTTATAGCCGTAAGATAGTGGGTTATGAAGTCCATGACCGAGAATGTGGTGAGCTAGCGGCCGAGTTAATGCAGCGCAATATGCTACGTGAGCAATGCTTCAAAAAACCGTTAGTACTGCACTCTGATAACGGTGCTCCGATGAAGTCATTGACGATGAAAGCCAAGCTTGAAGAGTTAGGTGTTACCGCTTCGTTAAGTAGACCAAGCGTAAGCAATGACAATCCTTACTCCGAAGCATTATTCAGAACCTTAAAGTATCGGCCGGAATGGCCTAGCTCTGGCTTTAAAAACATCACCGAGGCACGGGAATGGGTAGAAGAGTTTGTGACTTGGTACAATACCAAACATAAGCACAGTAAGCTCAATTTTGTATCACCGAGTGAGCGACATGCGATGCAAGATAAAGCGATTTTATCTAAGCGTAAGGAGGTACTAGAAGAGGCAAGATCAAGAAACCCTAAACGCTGGCCAAACGGTATAAGGAACTGTGACGTTATCGGTGAGGTAGTGTTGAACCCAAAAAAAGAGTCTGAAACTGAAACAAGAAATGCAGCTTAAAATTTAAGTAAAGAGTGCCAACTACCTTGAAAAACACCGCTAGGGTTAACTTTTAAATTTTTAAAAAGGCAAACAAGGCAAAATTTCACTTCGGTCCTAATGACAAGATTTAGGTTTTTATCTATCCAGTGGGCTGACGATGCCAGTTTGGTTGATACCCGCTGCATGAGTATAAATCTGGGTGGTTTGAAGATCTTTATGTCCAAGCTGTTCTTGTACGGTTCTTATACCTGTTCCATGTTGTAGAAGTTGAGTCGCGAACGAATGCCTGAAAGTATGGGCTGTGACTCGCTTACCCACCTGAGCCTGTTTTGTGGCGACTCTTAATGCTCGTTGAACTTGGCTATATCTGATGAGATAGCGCGCCCAGTAAAGATAAGACTTTTCCGTTTGCTAACTGTAGTGGCGAACTCTAATTTGTTCACGGATAGCTTCAATAAAAGAGGGTTTTTTCATCGGAATTGTACAACGGTAACTGTATATATACAGTCGTAATTGGTTTTTGATAATTTTCGCTCGATAAATCTCCGTAGAATAAGTAAGGTATTGAAAATAAGATATTTTGTAAAAGGTTGTAGAGACCGCTACATCAAAATGCTCAATTTTGCAGGCTTGATTTTGATAAAACTAGATGTCATTTCTATCATTTTTTATTTATAAACAGTCGGTTATATTGGGCTGATTGCGCCTAAGTTGTAATTTGAACCGGAACATTATCGAGCAGCTAGATAATAAGCTGTTAGCACTATGAGAGGCCATATTGAAAATTGTACGACCAGTAGAACCAAGTATTTATTATCAAGCAGAAGCGTTTCATATTGCAGCGATTACCCTACATGAAGCAGCAGCGATGATTCATCGCGGTGCCCCTTTTATCGTAAATGCCAGTTTCGCACTAGAGTTATATCTAAAAGCTTTTGATGGAAAGACCGTTTTCAAAGCCCCCTCTGAGTATTGTGAAGGCGTTGTTCAATACGAAGAGGTCGTAAGTAAAGGTGGTGAGCATGGACATCACCTGTCTAGTCTATTTATTAGTTTGGCACAAGAATACAAAGACAAAATCAAGCTTCAGCTCAGTGAAATAGGCTTTTCACTATCAGCACAAGCATTTTTTGAAAAATACAACAATCACTTCGTTTCTTGGCGCTATGGCTTCGAGGGTAATAGAAGTAGTTATGTGGCAAATGAGGTGTTGATGATGCTCTCTGCTCTCCAAAAAGTTGGCAAGGGGTATGTATAGTGCTAACAAGCAAATGAACTGGGACGTTTACTCGTGGCGCATTTTTTCAAAGAAACGTTGTGATTGAGGCGTTTCAATCAGTTTGGGCTAGTAAACGCCCGTTATTCGAACGTTATGTTTCTGAAAGGGGAATTATGGATATTAATCGTATTGCTCAGATAATCTGCTCTGTGGCTGAGAGTGAAAATAGAGAACTATCTGATATAGAACAGGGTATATTTCATATGCCTGAATTAGCTTTTGCATATGAATGCGGTAAGGCGATTGTCAAAGAGTCAAAGAATATCTTTGGTGAAACAAAAGTTGAATGGTATAGGGAATACGATCTTAAAAATGGCGGACCCACCGATTTAGTTTTTAAATTGGATTCTGGTTATACAATAGCGATTGAATTTAAGTTGCGAGATACAACTACAGCCTATCAAAATGACATTGAAAAACTTGGTCGAATCAAAGAAAAAAAGTGTATTCGATTATTTTGCGCTTTAGTTGACGTATTTAACTATCAATTACCTGACGATGGTCGCCAAGCGCATATTGAATGTCTACCAAATTATCAAGTAAAGTCACTTCATAAAGTAACGTTCGATACTAAACAAAATAGATATGTTAAACCTGTATCTTGTGTAGCGTGCGTTTGGGAAGTTGGTGAGTCGTTGTAGGGCGAAACATAACAAATAAGGATAGGCCGCGCGCAGCTGCGTCCTTATCCCGAGTGTTGAACAAGCCCGAGCTTACTTGAAGTGATACCTTTGTATAGTAAATAGCGGCGCGAGAGTTCACGCTGGTTTAGGTCCGGATCTTAAATGACACTTTAGGCTAACCGTAACTATCCCTTAGCAACGCTAGCCAATTAGTTTTTTATAAGCAACTCAATATTTTCAATACCTTAATCACCTCGTATGCTTCACTTCTAGATATCTCATGCTGCAAAATTTTGCTGCCTAACCGCTTATAGACATTAGCCTCTGACTAAGCTTTGATTGAGCATGAAACCAGGAGGTTTTATGCCGCTCTCTCGCTAAACTCAAACGTGTATCTAAGACCCCTTATTATTGTTGTAGCCGTGCCGTTTACCGTGCCTTTGTGGGCGTGTTCTTACACTTTAATGCGGCGTTATATGGTTTAGGATTAAGGCGTCCCCATCCAATTTTAAGATGCACCAAAAGATATGGCTTTTTGTTATTTTAGTGGTGAAGCCGATGTGATTACTGCGTCTTGTGTTCGTGGCTTAAGGTGTATAGCATGGCTCATTTTTTAAATTAACTAATTCTAAATTAACTGAGGATTTACAATGAGCCTGATACTCTATGGTGTGCCGCTGTCGCCATTTGTGCGTAAAGTACGTTTGTGCTTGGCGGAAAAGGCGTTGGATTATCAATTAGAGATAATTTCGCCGTTTGATCAGCCGTCTTGGTATAAAGAGATAAACCCACTCAACCGTATTCCAGCGATTAAAGTGGGAGATTTCACTTTGGCCGATTCGAGCGTGATCTGCCAATATCTCGAAGATCAGTATCCACAAGCGTTGAGCTTACTGGGTGATAATGCTGAGCAAAATGCGTGCGTGCGCTGGTTAGCTAAATATGCCGATGACGAACTAGCACCTCTGACAACCTTTAGTGTGTTTGCGCAGCGTGTTCTCAGTAAAAGTATGGGGAAAGAGTGTGACGAAGCTGCAGTACAGTTAACACTGACAGAAAAATTGCCTGCTCATTTCGATTACCTTGAGCAACAGTTAGCGGGTAGCGATTATTTTGTCGCAGGAAAGCTCACCTTAGCGGATCTGGCTTTCAGTTGTCAGATGGTTAATATGGAGCACGCTGGCGAGACGATAGATGCGACGCGTTGGCCATATTTAAGTGCTTTATATTTACGGGTTAAGGCGCGCGCATCGATGCAAGCCATGTTACCCGGCGAGCAAAGTATTATTGCAAAAATAACGGCATAGGTTTGGTGTAGATCCAGTTTTGTTGATGAAAACTGAGATTAAACTGACTTAACTGCGGTGAATACTAAGCTCTATAAATACTGGCCTATAAATACTAAGGCCTATAAATTAGTCGCATGCAGTCAATCGTCACATAAAACGCTGCGACGCATGAGTGGCTGTTCAGATGTGATGAATGAGTAATGGTCCAATGAGACATAGATTGATTAGATGACGACTGATTAGTAAAAGTCGCCAACCTATAATGGGTTGGCGGCTTTTTTATAAGGCACACAAACTTGATATAACGTTGCAGACATTAAAAGAGAGGGTTGCATAAAAGTGCTTGTTACATTAATGAACAGCTTTGCATAAAAAGCCATTTAACCCAAGTCGTTCATCACAAAAACTGAGCAGGCTACATGCCAGTATTGCCCATTGCCGCGTTAAAAATAGCCTGATTAGTTTTAACATTACTTAAGTATTGCCGTGATTAATCGTGGCTTAATAGGTCAAGTGACAACTGGGTAGATTATTCTTTTCTAAGTAGTTTTGGTGGTACTCTTCGGCGCGGTGAAACGCCATCGCTGGCACGATTTCTGTGACAATTTGGCGCATCCCCCATTTTCCACTTCGCGCTAAGGCAAGTTTCGATTGCTCTGCAGCCGCTTTTTGTTGCTGATCATAAAAAAAGATCGCGCTGCGATATTGATGACCTATGTCACCGCCTTGCATGTTGAGCATGGTCGGGTTGTGATTAGACCAAAATACGGCTAAAAGTTGTTGGTAACTGACTTGGTGTTCGTCATATTCAATCTGAACCACTTCAGCGTGACCGCTATTGCCTTGTTTGACTTGTTCGTAAGTGGTGCGCTTATCGTCACCGCCCATGTAACCACAGGTTGCCGCTGTCACCCCTTCAATTTGTCTGAAAAAGTACTCTACACCCCAAAAACAACCAGCACCAAATGTGGCTATAGCCATCTGTACACCTCATGACTTTTAATTGATATATGCCTATTAGCAGGTAAGGATGAAATTCTCAGTATCACCCTGCAACCACTGTAGACGTCTAGATGGCTTTATTGTGTGATGGCTTTAATGAGAATGCAAGTTTAATTTACCGGTTACTGAGTTATTGTGTGGTGACAAATGGCTGTCTGATCCGTTAAATGGTACTATCAGCCCTTGATAAACATAATACTAATAAATCCAAGGAGTCATGCCTATTACAGCAGATCAACATGGTCTGTAAGGTATGAATAATGTAAGGAGTTTTGTGTGCAACAAGCACTAAATTTGTCGAATGACTTTTTGCAATTTACCCTCGCAAATCCAAAATCTATCCCAGAGCCGTTTACCTTTACCATAGGCGAACACACCCGCGTACATATTTGGGATACCGGGGTGATAGCATTTGAGCCGTTGTCTAGCGGCGATGCACCAGTCAAAAATATTGTATTGTCCAGTGCCATACACGGTAATGAAACCGCACCCATTGAACTGTGTAACACGCTGATCACTCAGTTACTCTGCGGCCAACTCATCACGCAGCAAAGGTTACTTTTCTTAATCGGTAATCCTGCGGCTATTTTAAATGGCACCCGTTTTGTCGAAGAAAACCTCAACCGGCTTTTTAGTGGGGCACACTCCAGTGGGCAAGGGCTTATCAATGCCGAGCGTGTGAGAGCCAAGAAGCTTGAGCGTTATGTCGATCGCTTTTTTACTGGCGGTCAGCCTAACTCGCCGCGATATCACTATGACTTACACACGGCTATTCGTGGCTCCAAGCATGAAAAATTTGCCATTTATCCCTATCGTCAAGGTGCGCCTTATAGTGGTGAACAACTGATGTTTTTAGCCGCTTGTGGTATTAAGACGGTGTTATTTCACCACGAGCCAACCACCACCTTTAGTTACTTTTCTGCTCATAATTATCAAGCCCATGCTTTTACTATCGAACTTGGCAAGGTTATGCCGATGGGTCAAAATGATATGACACGCTTTATTGCGTTAAAAACAATGTTAATTCAATTGATTAAAGGTGAGCCTTTGGCATTGCCCGCATTTGATAACACTCAGCTTAACCTTTACCAAGTTAATCGCTCTATTAATAAGCGTTATGACGATTTTGAATTTACGTTTACCAATGACGTGGAGAACTTTACCGCGTTTCCTAAAGGTTATGTACTGGCAAAAGAGGGCGGTGCAGAGATTAAGGTTGATGCTGCATTAGAGTCTATCGTGTTTCCTAATGCCAATGTGCCCGTCGGGCAAAGAACCGTGCTCTGTTTGGTGCCCGCAGAGGGCTATCAGGTTAGTTAAGGCCACGCTCGACAGGATTGTAAAGCTAAATATACAACAATGTTAGATGCTAGTTAGTTCCTTTAAACATGTTGGGCTTGATAGGTAGTTTACGTTAACGTAATTTGAACCTCACGTGTGAAGATAATACAGGCCAGAGATTGAGTGTTATGCTCAATCGCTAGCAAATAAATAACAAGAAAACTCAGCTGATAAGAGAATAGTATGAGCAACACTAAGAGCACGACAGAAACTGTCCATAGGGTCAGCTTTCTTGATAAGGATTCGCTGTCAATCCCGATTTTAAAGATCCTTCAAGCAGACGGCACCACGTTTGAAGAAGCAGTATTACCTGTGATTGACCAAGCATTAGCTGAAAAAATTCATGACACTTGTGTATTCACCCGAGTACTCGACGAACGCATGCTAGGCGCACAGCGTCAAGGACGCATCAGCTTCTATATGACCTGCACCGGAGAAGAAGCGTCTATCGTTGGCAGTGTCGCGGCGCTCGATGATGAAGATGTTATCTTAGCGCAATACCGTGAGCATGCCGCGCTGCGTTACCGTGGATTTACCACCGAGCAGTTTATGAACCAGATGTTCAGTAATGAAAAAGATCTGGGGAAAGGCCGTCAAATGCCGATTCACTATGGTAGCAGTGCCTTGCATTATCAAACCATTTCATCGCCACTGGCGACGCAAATACCACAGGCCACAGGGGTCGGTTATAGCCTTAAAATGCAGGGTAAACGTAATGTTGCTATCTGTTACTTCGGTGAAGGTGCCGCCTCTGAAGGAGATTTTCACGCCGGACTGAATATGGCCGCCGTGCTCAAGTCGCCGACGATTTTCTTCTGCCGTAACAACGGCTATGCCATCTCAACGCCGACCAGTGAGCAGTTTGCCGGCAATGGTATTGCTAGCCGAGGGGTGGGCTATGGTATGCACACCATACGCGTAGATGGTAACGACATGTTAGCTGTGCTTGCCGCTACCCAGCAAGCCAGAGCTTATGCGTTAGAGCATAATGCGCCAGTACTCATTGAAGCGATGACCTATCGCTTAGGCGCACATTCATCGTCTGATGATCCCTCTGGCTATCGCTCCAAAGAGGAAGAGGCGAAGTGGCAACAGCATGATCCCGTGCAGCGCTTTAAATTGTGGATGATCAATAAAGGTTGGCTAGCCGAAAGCGATGACAGCGCACTGTATGACAAATATCGTCAAGAGGTGTTAGCCTCGGTTAAAGTGGCAGAGAAGCTGCCTGTTGTGACCATAGATGAACTGATAACCGATGTGTATGACACGCCAACGCCGCGTCTCGAACAGCAACTCAAAAATCTTAAACAGCATATTAAGAAATATCCAGAGTCCTATCCAAATAGTGCAGGGAGAGTCTAAATCGTGGCAAAGATCAATATGTTACAAGCCATCAATGATGCCTTGACCATTGCAATGGAAACCGACGAGAAAGCAGTATTGTTTGGTGAAGATGTAGGCCACTTTGGTGGCGTATTTCGTGCCACCTCTGGCTTACAGGAAAAATTTGGCCGTGATCGCTGTTTTAACACCCCACTGACTGAGCAAGGCATTGCCGGTTTTGCTAACGGTTTAGCCTCAAACGGCATGACCGCGATTGCCGAAATCCAATTTGCTGATTATATCTTTCCTGCCATTGACCAAATCGTCAACGAGTCGGCCAAGTTTAGGTATCGCAGTGGTAACGAATTCAACGTCGGTGGCATCACTTACCGCACTCCTTATGGCGGAGGTATCGCTGGTGGTCATTATCATTCGCAATCACCTGAAGCTTATTTCACTCAAACCGCAGGCTTAAAAGTGGTTGTGCCACGAAATGCCTATCAGGCTAAAGGGTTATTATTAGCGTCTATTCGCGACAACAACCCTGTGGTGTTTTTCGAGCCTAAACGCTTGTACCGCGCCAGTGTCGGTGAAGTCCCTGAAGGCGCCTATGAGATAGAGCTAGGTAAAGCGGAAGTGGTTAAAGAGGGCACAGATATCACCTTACTGGCTTGGGGGGCGCAGATGGAGATCATCGAAAATGCAGCTTCGATGGCAGCCAAAAAGGGCATTTCATGCGAAATCATCGATTTACGTACACTTGCCCCATGGGATGTGGAGACAGTCGCGGCGTCAGTTAAGAAAACCGGTCGCCTGCTCATCAATCACGAAGCGCCATTAACGGGTGGTTTCGCTGGAGAAATTGCCGCCACGATTCAAGAAGAGTGTTTCTTGTATCTTGAATCTCCCATTAGCCGAGTGTGTGGCCTAGATACACCTTACCCCTTGGTGCACGAAAAAGAATATATGCCAGATGCGCTCAAAACGTTTGAAGCGATCAAAGCATCGATGAAATATTAGGAGCGCAGGCATGATTAAAGAATTTATTTTACCCGATATAGGTGAAGGGGTCGTTGAGTGCGAGCTGGTCGAATGGCTGGTGAGCGAAGGCGATACTGTGGTTGAAGACCAACCCATTGCCGATGTCATGACAGACAAAGCCTTAGTGCAAATTCCCGCACCCCATGCTGGTATTATCAAAAAACTTCATTACAAAAAAGGCGATGTCGCAAAAGTGCATGCACCGCTTTATTCGGTGGAGCTGGATGATATTGCTGAGACTGAATTATCGGAGGAAGCGGCCGTTAACTCAGCTAGCGTTCAAAATAATTCATCGCAAGATGATGCCAGCACAAGTGCAGTGGGCACTGCCATTGAAGAGTTTTTACTGCCTGATATTGGCGAGGGGATTGTCGAATGTGAATTAGTGGATTGGTTAGTCAAAGAAGGTGACATGGTGGTCGAAGACCAACCCATTGCCGATGTCATGACCGACAAAGCACTGGTGCAAATTCCGGCCATAAAAAGTGGTAAGGTTGTAAAACTGCATTACCGCAAAGGCCAACTTGCCCAAGTGCATTCACCGTTATTTGCTATTGAAGTGGAGGTGGAGTCGGCGCCTGCAGCTCAAGCTGTGTCGCAACCGCATGCCGCTAGTGCTCATAATGCGGCGACAGATAATGACACCTTAGAGGTCGATGGTACATTACCTAGCAATGGTAAAGCACTCGCCAGCCCAGCGGTAAGACGCTTGGCGCGCAGTTATGATATCGATTTAGCCAAAGTGCCTGGTACGGGCAAACATGGCCGCGTCTATAAAGAAGATGTCGAACGTTATCGTGGTGGCGAAGCCGTTAAAGCCAAAGCGGCTAAAGCTGCCAGCAGCGCCGAGCAGATCGCCACACTTGAGAATAAGCAATCAGAGCGAGTCGAACCCATTCGCGGCGTTCGCGCCGTGATGGCGAAGATGATGATGGAGTCGGTATCGACCATACCGCATTTCACCTATTGCGAAGAGTTAGACTTAACTGAGTTAGTTGCCCTGCGCGAATCGTTGAAACAGCGGTATTCTAGCGATGAGTTAAAACTCACTATGATGCCGTTTTTTATGAAAGCGATGTCGTTGGCCTTAAGTCAATTCCCCGATATCAATAGCCGAGTTAATGACGACTGCACCGAGCAAACCTTCTTTGCTTCGCACAATATAGGCATGGCGGTCGACTCGAAAGTGGGCTTATTGGTGCCTAATGTTAAAGATGTACAGCTTAAATCGATTCTTGACGTGGCTAGTGAGATCACTCGGTTAACTAAAGATGCCCGAAGTGGCAGGGTGAGCCCGCAGGACCTTAAAGGTGGCACCATTTCTATCTCTAATATTGGTGCATTAGGTGGCACAGTCGCAACGCCTATTATCAATAAACCTGAGGTAGCGATTGTGGCGTTAGGTAAACTGCAAACGTTGCCGCGCTTTAATGCGCTGGGCGAGGTAGAGGCTCGTAAGATCATGCAAGTGAGTTGGTCGGGTGACCATCGCGTTATCGATGGCGGCACCATTGCACGCTTCTGTAATTTGTGGAAACAGTATCTTGAGCAGCCTCAAGAGATGCTGCTGGCTATGCATTAACAAAACGTTTTTTTGAAAAAGAGCGCTTAGCGCTCTTTTTTTTTAATGCTATTAATCTTTGGCCTGAATTAAGTATAATGACGCAAATTAATCCACTATTTTTGGTTTAAGCATGAGTCAGTTAGCTCCAAGTATATCAAACATACAATATCCATTTCCCGCTAAACCTATTCCGCTAAATGATGAGCAAAAACAGCATTATAAGGCGCGTATTAAGCAGCTTTTAAAAGAAAAGGACGCGGTGTTAGTAGCCCATTACTATACCGACCCAGAGATCCAGGCATTAGCCGAGGAGACTGGCGGTTGTGTATCTGACTCACTTGAAATGGCGCGATTTGGGCGCGATCATCCAGCTAAGACATTGATTGTAGCTGGGGTTAAATTTATGGGCGAAACCTCAAAAATCTTGAGCCCAGAAAAAACCGTCTTAATGCCCACCCTTGATGCAACTTGCTCATTGGATGTTGGTTGTCCCATCGAAACCTTCAGTGCTTTTTGCGATGCTCATCCCGATCATACCGTAGTGGTTTATGCCAATACGTCTGCAGCGGTCAAAGCCCGCGCCGATTGGGTGGTCACATCTAGCATTGCACTGGAAATTGTCGAGCATCTAGATAGCGAAGGTAAAAAAATCATCTGGGGCCCAGACAGACACTTAGGCAGTTACATTGCCAAGCAAACTGGCGCCGAGATGTTGATGTGGCAAGGTGAGTGTATTGTCCATGACGAATTTAAGGCCAAGGCCTTGCGTGAGCTTAAAGCACTGCATCCAAATGCAGCCGTGCTAGTTCATCCTGAGTCACCCGCCAGTGTGGTCGAGTTAGCCGATGCGGTGGGCTCAACCAGCCAGTTGATTAAAGCTGCACAATCAATGGATAACGACACTTTTATTGTGGCAACCGATAAAGGCATTTTCTATAAGATGCAGCAAGCTGCACCTAACAAGACATTAATTGAGGCGCCCACTGGTGGTAACGGAGCAACGTGCCGAAGCTGTGCTCATTGTCCTTGGATGGCGATGAACGGCCTACAAGCCATTGAGGCAGCGTTAAGTGACAGTGACAGCGCACAACATGAGATATTTGTCGATGAGTCATTGCGTCAAAGGGCGCTGTTGCCCTTGGACAGGATGCTCGACTTTGCCAAAACGTTAAATATGCAAATTAAGGGTAATGCTTAACGGCATAAGTTGCCGTTTAAAAATGGTCGATAAGGCAGTTAATTATCCAACCGCTGAGCAAACTTGATATTAAGCAAATAAAGCGCCATTAAAGGCGCTTTTTTTATGTTTAAATTTGCTCTAATTCGGCGCAGTACTAGACCAGAGACTAATTGTGCTTGCTTGATTGAAGTGCTAAAAACAGTCCCATTTGGTGCGCCTGTCGCTGATGTTTTACTGACATTTAAATGTCATGCTAGTGTTTACAAACCCAGGCGCTATGCAGTGATTGACCAGATAATATTCCGGAGCGTCTTACTCAAATGACAATACAATGGCTTAAAAAATGCGGTGTTATGGGTAACCAATCATGAATATGCAATGGATAAGTAATCTTTCAATTAAAAACAAGCTATTACTGGTGATAGTGCCACCTATTCTTGGGGCATTATTTTTTGGCTTATACGTTGTTTATGGCCAATACCAAATGCAACAAGGACTGAGTCAAATAGAAACTCTGGCTGAGTTTTCACAAGTGAATAGTAATTTAGTCCATGAATTGCAAAAAGAGCGCGGCATGAGCGCCGGATTTCTTGGATCAAAAGGTCAAGCATTTGCCGATAAGTTGCCTAGTCAACGTCAGCTAAGCGATCAACAAGTTGATACATTTAGATCCTTTACCTTAAACCATGCGATCTCACCTGATTTTGCAACTCAGATGAACAGCGTTAACAGTATGCTGAGTCAACTCGATGAGGTGCGCCGCCGTATCGATCAACAGACCATTAGTGTGGCAGAGGAGGTGCAGTATTATAGCGACCTCAATACGGCATTATTAGCGATTGTCGACCACGCCAGCTTACAGGGAGATAGCCGCGCTATTGCCATTCAATCTGCTAGTTTCGCGGCATATTTGCAGATGAAAGAACGTGCCGGAATCGAGCGGGCTGTACTGAGCTCTACGTTTGGTAACCCCAGTTTTAAGCCGAATATGTTTCTTAAATTTGCCACACTAGTGTCAGAGCAAAATACCTATGAAGAGCGCTTCTTGGCTTTGGCGACTCCTCAGGTTAAATCCGCGTATCAACAACTTGCTAATTCTTCGGTTTTTACCGAGGTAAATCAGCTACGTAGTATCGCCTTTAGCCAAGACCCACAACAGCTACAAGCTAACAGTTCGACTCAATGGTTTGCCAAGTCGACCGCGAGAATCGAAGCGCTGCGGCAATTTGAACTGCGCTTATCCAACGAGCTGTTGACTGATACCCGTGCAGCTTTGACCCAAGCTACCACCTTGATGATCAGCGCTATCGTGTTGATGCTGACCTCAGGTTTAGTTGTCATTGTATTGTCACTGCTCATCGGCCGTTATCTGCATAGTTCACTGCGCAGCCTATACCATAAAGTGACTGAATCGCAGCAACATTATGATTTGAGCGTACGGGTAGCCATATCTGGACGTGATGAGATCGCGCAATTGGGACAAGCGTTTAACCACATGATGGCTGATTTTGAAACGGTTATTGGCACGGTGCGCACTAACACTAAAGGCTTGCTCGATGCCTGCCAAGAGATGGAAGGCTATGCGCGCAATATGCGCGAAGATGTCACTCAAGGTCATAGCGAAGTGGATCAAGTTGCGTCGGCCATGACACAGATGAGTGCCACGGTACAAGAGATTGCTCAAAATGCGGTGCAAGCATCAGAAGCGTCGGCAAAAGCCAATAAAGAAGCTCAAGAGGGCAGCCAAGAAGTAGAGCGTACGGCTGAGTCAATCAATCAACTGGCGATTGAAATAGATGAAGCTGCAGAGGCAATCAACCACCTTGATAAAGATATTAAAGGGATTGTCGATGTGCTTAGCGTGATCAGCGGCATTGCCGAGCAAACCAATTTATTAGCACTCAATGCCGCGATAGAGGCAGCGCGTGCAGGTGAGATGGGACGTGGATTTGCCGTGGTGGCCGATGAAGTCAGAAATCTGGCTCAACGAGCTCAAACTTCGACAGAAGATATTCGTAGCATGACAGAGCGTCTAGAGCGTGGCGCACTGCTCGCCGTAAAAGCGATGGAAGCGGGCAAGGCGCGTGCCGAGATTAGTGTTGTCGAGTCTCGTCGTGCCGGTGAAGAATTAGTGCGTATTGTGAATGAAGTCAGTGTTATCGATAGCATGAACGAGCAAATTGCAGCGGCAACTCATCAACAGTCGGCAGTCTCTGAAGAGGTGAATCAAAATGCGATGAAGATAAGTGAGATTTATCGTAATACTCATGATGTATCCGATAAGCTCAGTCAGCTAAACGAAGCCTTGCTTAACGATGTCAGCGCTATGTCACAACTCGTGAGTAAATTTAAGTAACTCACTGAGTAGCGAGTAGGGCGGGCGATTTAGGTTTTCATCAGCTTGCTTGCATATGCATCATGTTGTACACCACAGATATTAGACACTTTCGTCAGATCCAAACCAGAATAGGGCTGGGAAACAAGAAAACTGGTGAACTATTACGCAAATGCTTGACACAGTTGTTTTATTGCTTGACCCAGTTTAGTGATTTGCGTAAAGTGTCGCTCCGTTGGCCGCATCGAATCTTAAAGATCCGATAACGCTAATGCTACGGTGAGATGTCCGAGTGGCCGAAGGAGCACGCCTGGAAAGTGTGTATACGGTAACGTATCGAGGGTTCGACTCCCTCTCTCACCGCCAAATTAAAAGAACGGGAATCAGTAACTTACTGGTTCCCGTTTCTGCTTTGGGGCATTTTGGGGGCAAATTCGATGCTTCCGTCTGTTTTTTTCGTATCACAATTTCACACTTCAAAACTAGACAGGGCATAGACTCCTTATTGCTTGTGAATCGCCACTACTTCCTCTCTAACTGTAAAAGCCTCAATCAGTTGATTACTGGTTCACTTGTCGCTTTGGAGCCTAAAGCCTTTTTCTTCAGTATTGCTCGTTAAGCCCATTATCTGCACAGCTTAAAATTTTTCAAATCGGTTAGGCTTATTTATTGTTCTTTGAATAATGAGTGCTAAAACAGAATCTAAGGCAAAACAGCTTGCTAACCGAATCAGATTTACGTGTAACAACGGTAGGCATTCAAGGAGTGATTGATTATAATCAGATGATAATGTTTAGGTGTAGGTCTACTCAATGGAAAATAAAACAGCACGATTTACCGTATTACTTGATCCTGCCAAGAAGCAAGCTTTTGAGCAACTCTGTGCCTCTCAAGATTTAACCCCATCACAAGTGGTGCGCCAGCTTATTCGTGGCTATCTTGAGCAGCATGATGTGAGTTATGGTCAACAAACACCGACGCATAATCCAAAAGTGAGAAGTTAATTTAACCTGAACTCGGGATAAGAAATTGAACTAATAGCCCTCTTTGTGATCAGATCTCTCGACCAAGATTAATCAATCACGCAGAGGGCATATGAATAATTTAGTGGATGTATTTTGTGATGTCGATGATTTTTGTAATGCTTTTATTCCTCAATGGGAACAACAGTGTCTAACTGATGGAACCCGCAAGCGTAAGCGCGCTGGCAGAATGACGATGAGTGAAATTATGACAATTATCATTGCCTTCCATATGTCTAATCATCGTGACTTCAAGAATTTTTACACAGGATATCTGGCTCGTTTCTACAAATCTGATTTTCCAAACTTACTCAGCTACACTCGATTTCTTGAAGTCATGCCGAGTACAGTCATTCCAATGTGCAGTTATTTTTCCTCTTTAAAAAGCGAACCGACAGGCATCGAGTTCGTTGACTCAACGAGCATTAAGGTTTGTCATAATTTACGAATTCCAAGGCATAAAACGCTAGCAGGTCTCGCCAGCCGAGGAAAAGGCACGATGGGCTGGTTCTATGGTTTTAAACTTCATCTTATTGTGAACCATCGAGGTGGCATCGTTGCAGCCAAAATAACACCTGCGAATGTGCATGACACGAAACCCGTAAAAGGTATGGTCGTTGAATCAATGGATAAACTCTATGCTGATAAGGGGTATATCGGCAAAGCGTTAGCAGGCGACCTATTAGAACGTGGGGTAACTATCGTTAATAACGTGCGTAAAAACATGAAAGCAAAGGCTTTATCATTATGGGATAGAGCCATGCTTTCTAGACGATTTATTATCGAAACAATCAATGACCAGCTAAAAAACATCTCACAAATAGAGCATACGCGGCACCGCAGCGTACATGGTTTCATGCTTAATGTGATAGGAGGTTTAGTGGCTTATCAACTCAAAGAGAATAAGCCACAACTCAATATTACATCAGCAGAATTCAACGTGATTTCAGTGTTACGTTAAACCGATCTGAGGTTAATTTACTTTTACGGCATAGAAATCAAAGTTGGCTAGCTGAAATATGATAATTTTATTATAATACTATTATCATTTATGGTCAGAGCAAGCGTCAAAGGCATCATGTATGCTAGACGATTATGGTTATTGATAAAGCTTTGACCGTTATATTTTGTAAATTAAAGAGAATTAGTGATGAGCGATATAATCCCACCATGTCCAAAATGTGAGTCTCCTTATGCGTATTCAGACGGCACGTTATTGATCTGCCCTGAGTGCGCTAATGAATGGAATCCGAACGAAGAGATCGTTGATCCAGATGCCATCATCTTGAAAGATGCCGTGGGTAACTTATTGGCCGAAGGTGATAAGGTCACGTTGATTAAAGATCTTAAAGTGAAAGGCTCTTCACTGGTGCTTAAAGTCGGCACTAAAGCGGTTATTAATCGTTTCGTTGATGGTGATCACGACATCGACTGCAAAGTTGATGGCAACGGTCAAATGATGTTGAAGTCACAGTTTGTCAGAAAACAAAACTAATCATTTTAGTTTAAGTTTTAACAATACCTGCCATGTGCAGGTATTTTTTTGCCTTAAATTGACCAATGTATGCGATGATGTTAGTCATCTTAGAGATACTTAGCCCACTGTTAGATTGAAGCGTTAACCGTACAAGGTACTATCGGGTTAAGTCTGCAGAGTTTATAAACTCTGGAGGCTGGCTAAAAGATAAACGATAATATCTCAGTATCTCAGTATCTCAGTATCTGGGTATTTTGATATGCAAGAGCGTGAATACCCAAGTGTTCAAATAACCAAGAGCTCAAACATCTAACTTATCAAAAATGCTGTAATTTCATGGTGCTCCAATATCAATAGCTCAGTGTCAAGTGCATAAAAATCGACTGCTTAATATCCAAGCACTGAATAGTCACACATCAATACCCCCTGCAATTATTACCCTGAGTGTGACAGTTGAGTGTCAAGGGGCTCTCTGATGACAGCTAACAGTAATTGACAACTGTGATAGACAGCCAATGCTATTGACTCATCATAACAAGGGGCTAAATAGATAAAATACGTGTTCAATGAAGCGTTTATAAAGCGCTCTATTTTGCCAGCGGGCTAAATTGAGCTGCTCGGCATCATCCATATATTGTTGCTGCAATTGCGCTAATTTAGCGGCAAAGACGACATCGTCAACAGCAAGCGTGAGCTCAAAGTTCAGCCATAAACTGCGCATGTCCATGTTAACGGTGCCGATAAGGCAGTGTTCGTCATCGATCACCACCGACTTGGTGTGCAGCAGTCCGCCATTAAATCGATGAATTTTCACTCCCGCTTTAAGCAACTCACCAAAGAAAGAACGACTGGCCCATTTCACCATGGTGGAGTCGTTTTTACGTGGAATGATAATATTCACATCAACACCGCGGTGGGCAGCGGTAGCCAGCGCGTCGAGTAGGTTTTCACTGGGCACAAAGTAGGGGGTTGTGATAACAATTTTACGCCGAGCTTCATAAAGACTTTGCAGTAATACTTGATGGATAACCTCTTCTGGCATGCCCGGACCCGATGGGATCACCTGCACCAGAGAGGTTGAACAGGGTAACAGATGCCCATCAATAGGTTGCTGCGGTAACTCGCGCTGGTTGGTTTCTACTTCCCAGTCCCATGCGCTAACAGCGCTGACAACCGGCACCACAGGTCCTGTGATACGTACCATCACATCAATCCATTGGCCAACACCTTGGGTTTGCTTAAAGTATTTCGGATCGATGAGGTTCATTGACCCGGTATAGGCAATGGTATTATCGATAACTACAATTTTTCGATGTAGGCGTAAATCCAGACGCCGAAAGAACATCCTTAGCGGGCTCACGGCTAAAGCCCCGACGACTTGAATGCCGTGACTACGCAGTTGGCTGGGCCATTTAGATTTGAAAAACGGGCGACTACCGGCAGCGTCAAGCAAGAGCTTTATCTTCACACCTCTCAGCGCTGCACTGATCAGGGCTTGGGCCACATTGTCGGCTTTACCACCGGGATGCCAAATATAAAACTCCATGATGATGCTCTCTTTAGCAGCATCAATATCGGCAATGATTGAGTTTAAAATCTGTTCTGGCGTGTTTTGCAGTATCAGATTATTGCCACTTAAAGAGGGGATGGCCAATTGGCTGTCACACAATTGACTAATAGAAACACCATAGTGGCTTTGGCAGTGCGGTTGGTGTTGAGGATGCTGGTACAGCTTGGCAAACCATTGGCCGTAAGGTCTAAACATCGCTTTAGAACGACTGGCTCGAGATTTTCCTAAGTGTAACTCGCCAAACAGCATGTAAGCGACAATACCGATAAAGGGAAGAAAGTAGATAACCAGTAACCAAGAAAATGACACCCCTATAGTGCGACGTTTAATTACCACGCGTACCGCTACCGCGCCCAGCGTTAACCAATAGAGTAGTACGCCCGCAATGGTGAGTATTTGATAAAAATTTTCCATAATTGTGTGGCACTTAGCCTTGGTTGTTGTAATAGAGCACGCTATGCTTGATTGTACTGATTTATCATAATAAAACGTAGCTATACACATAAATTTGAGTGAATTATAGGCTTAAGTAAGGAAATTGATTGGTTTCAACACGAGTAAAAATAGGCTTAGGGGCTATAATGCTTCTATTGCCATTATTTTATGTTGTTGTAGTACAACAACTTAATGGAAGTGCCGAGGTGATGATGAGCCAAGTTGAGCCCATGTTTGTATCGCAATGCCAGCAGACGAGCACTTCAGAGCCTTTGGACAGAGATGGCTTGCTCAATATTGCGGTGTGGAACATTTATAAACAACAAAAACCTCAATGGCAGGCGGTGTTGCAACAACTGACTGCTCAAAGCGAGTTAGTGCTATTACAAGAAGCACGCTTAACACGCCGTTTTGCTGGTTATTTACAACAACAGCAACAACATGTGGTGATGGCGAAAGGCTTTAAATGGTTGAATGTGCCTATGGGGGTGATGAACATCTCCTGGCAATCGGCCTATGAAGCCTGTGCTTTTCAAGCCCCTGAGCCGCTTATCCGCTTTGCCAAATCGACCTTGATTGCACAATACCGGCTTTCGAACCATCAATCCTTATTGGTGATTAATTTGCATGGGGTGAATTTTGATTGGCGCCTTGATACTTACCAAGCACAGTGGGAGCAGATCATTAAAAAAGTGGCGCTACATCAAGGGCCAGTGGTGCTTGCCGGTGACTTTAATACCTGGCGTGAGGGACGTTTGCGGGTTGTCGCTCAACTCACAGAGCGGCTTAAGTTAAAAGAAGCTAAGTATCATATTGATCATAGGCATAGGGTTTTTGGTTTACCGCTTGATCATCTTTATTATCGCGGCCTAACGCTAATTGAAGCCGAGTCATTTAAAACTAAGGCGTCAGATCACAACCCTATAGTGGCTAAGTTTTCATTGATGTAAATAAGTGGATTCTTAATGGTACTTGCCTATTCAAGATAGGCTAGGCAGACTGGCTTCCTTTGCGGGCCCTCAGTAATAGGCTTTTATTGTGCAGCAACTTTTACAACAGTATTTTGGCTTCGATACGTTTCGTCCTGGTCAGCAGCAAGTGGTTGAAACCATTATGGCTGGTCGCAGTGCAGCGGCTATTTTCCCCACTGGCTCGGGTAAGTCTTTATGCTATCAATTACCCGCGTTAGCGTTACCGCATTTAACGATTGTGGTGTCTCCTTTATTGGCCTTGATCCAAGATCAACTGGCATTTTTGCATCAAAAAGGCATCGCGGCTGCAAGTATTGATTCCACCCAAACCCATGAACAAACCCAAGCGGTTATGGCAGGGATCCGCCAAGGTCAGATTAAGATTTTAATGATCTCTGTTGAGCGGTTTAACAATGAACGCTTTCGGCAATTTATCGCCAATGTGCCTATCTCATTGCTGGTGGTCGATGAGGCCCACTGTATTTCAGAGTGGGGACACAATTTTAGGCCTGATTATTTAAAACTACCTCAATATCAACGTGATCTTGGTATTCCTCAAACCTTGTTGTTAACGGCGACGGCTACACCACAAGTGATTGAGGATATGGGGGCTAAATTTAACATTCCCCGTGATGATATTGCGCTAACCGGGTTTTATCGCGCCAATTTACACCTTAATGTTAAAGGGGTGAGCAGCGAAGATAAGCTAGCAACGTTGATTGACTGGCTACGACCTCGTCAAGGTCAGCACGGCATTGTCTATGTCACGTTACAGCAAAGTGCCGAGCAAGTGGCCAGTGCGCTTAATCGCGCCAATATAGCGGCTAAAGCCTACCATGCAGGGATGGACAGCGATATTCGTCAAGCCATACAGCGCGATTTTATGGCCGGAAATTGCCCGATCATTGTGGCGACGATCGCCTTTGGTATGGGGGTCGATAAACAAGATATACGATTTGTGGTGCATTATGATCTGCCTAAGTCGATAGAAAACTATGCTCAAGAGATAGGTCGAGCCGGACGCGATGGCTTACCATCTGACTGCTTAGTCCTTGCCAACACCGATAACCTTAATGTGTTACAAAACTTTGTGTATGGGGATACGCCCGATAAACAAGGTATCGCTTCTGTGTTACATGAAATCGTACAAGCCAAACAACAGTCGTCACAATGGGAAGTGATGCTCAATACTCTCTCAATGCAATCTAATGTGCGCCTTTTAAGCTTAAAAACCTTATTGGTGTATTTAGAGATGCTCGAGGTGATCAAACCCGCTTTTAGCTATTACGCCGAATACCGTTTTAAGTTGTTGTGCAGCGAAGACGAGCTTATTGCACGCTTTAGCGGTGAGCGTCAGGCATTTGTGCACGCATTGCTCTCTAGTGCTAATAAAGCCAGAATTTGGTATACCATCGATTTTAATGCGCTGAATCGGCATTATCCGAGTGACCGAAGCCGGGCAGTATCTGCTATCAATTATTTTGAAGAGAAAGGCTTGATAGAATTGCAAACTAAGCAAATGACCGAGGTTTATCAACTGCTTGAGTTTGATCAAAATATTGATGCTTTAGTTGAGAAATTACATCTGCAGTTTTTACGTAAAGAGCAAAGTGAGATTGCGCGGATCCAAGCCATGGTTGATATGCTAGGCAGTGACCATTGCTTAACCCGCAGATTGTCAGCCTATTTTGCCGATGAACAGTTGACGCAAGACTGTGGTCATTGCTCGGTATGTATACAAGGTGCGGCCGTGTTACCCCATAACACCAGATTGACGCCACTTGCGAGCAAACCTTTTGCAGCGCTGTGTGACGGATTGCTGCGCCTATTAGGCGATCGAGCCGATGCCAATATGTTAGCCCGTGCCTTATGTGGTTTACCCACGCCTTTATTTACCAAACTTAAATTACGCCGCGATCCTAATTTTGCCGTGTTAGAGTCTTATCCGTTTGCCGACGTGAAAGCCTGGTGCCAGCAACATTTAGGCTAGTGCGCTTGGCTACTGCAGTCATCATGGATCGCACTGCAAGTGCTTTATCAATAGGGCTTTTATTGCAATAAGCTTGATTGAATCGCTTTTGATTAAATAGTATTTAATCAAAAGCATTTAATCAAAAGCATTTAATTGAATAGCTCTTTATTACAATTGGGCTTTGGGTCAGCTAGAGCCTTAAATAAAGCTGAGCCTGATTCTGACCTGACACTCAAGTGTACTGGCAGAATCAATTTTGCGATCTATAGCAATAATGTGGCCATATCAACAAAGGGCTGTATCGACAAAGGGGGGAGGCCTGATAGCCACTGTAAGGCATTGATTATAGGCTGTAGATTGAGTAGGTTTTTTGTAACAATCTTTGTCAATATTAACCCTTTAGCTGCAATTTATCCGCTAACGTGATTAACTCTGGCGGCGTTTGACCTAAATTAAGCTGTATAGAACACATGGGTAATTGGCTATTAGTAGGTTTAGCACGTTATGTCACGCGGGCTTTAGGCAAAGGTTGAAGTCCTGCTGTTATCTCTTTAATGCCAACCACTAGCAATGCCGCTTATGATTTATCTTTGACGCAAGTCATGGTGATAAAAGTGTGAGTCAGTAACGCTTACAGATAAGCATCAGTTTGGTGCTAAAGACAAATACAGCGCCAAATGATTAAAAAATCAAAATAAACTAGAACAATAAACTAAAACCTATTAGGGAAGCCAAGATGAAAAAATCCTTTCTCGCTGCGGCCGTTGTGCTCGCGTTAGGCGGTTTGACTGCCTGTCAGCATCAGCTTGTAACACCGAGTGAGCCTGCCATGACGCAAGCGACACAATATCAATTTGAGCAGTTTTCACAGCAATTTATCGACGCACTTTGGCAGGAGTCACCAACGTGGGCATTGTACAGTGGCTACCATCAATATGATGCACAGTTAAAAGTACCGAATGCGGCTAATCGTGCGCTATCGCTGCAATTTATCGAACACCAGTTGGCGCTACTCCAGCAGTTTGAGCCGCAATCACTGTCGGCGAGTCAACTGATCGATTATCGCCTGATTGAAAATTTGCTACTGCGGGATAAATGGGAGATAGAGACCTTTAAATCATGGCAATGGGATCCCTCGGCTTATAATGTCGCTGGTGGCTTTGCGCAGATCATCAATGAAGATTTTGCGCCGCTCGATGAACGCCTGCGCTCATTTTTAGGCCGCATGGAAAATGTTCCCGCTTATTACGATGCCGCGCGCGCTAACATTAACAATCCTACCCTTGAGCATACTCAGTTGGCTGTGATGCAAAATGAGGGGGCGTTTGCGGTTTTTTCTGATGAACTGCTAGGCACGGTTAAAAGCTCAGGATTAAGCGAGCAAGAAAAAGCACTGTTTGTTAGTCGTTTTAACGCGGCAACTAGCGCCATTAATGAACATATACAATGGCTTAAGTCATTAGAAAGTCAGCTTGAAAAAGAGGGCGCGCGTAGCTTTAGGATTGGTGAGTCGCTATACGAGCAAAAGTTTGCCTTTGATATTCAGTCAGGCATGACAGCAAAGGCATTGTATGAGAAAGCGTTAGCCGATAAAGATCGCGTTCAAGCTGAAATGGCCAAGATCACCGCTCAGTTGTGGTCGACTTATTTTACCACGCCTATGCCAAGCGACAGTACGGTGGCGACTCGTCAGCTGATCGATAAGTTGTCGGCCAAACATGTTAAACGGGAAGACTTTGTTGATGAGGTGCGTGCACAAATTCCTCAGTTGGTTAAGTTTGTCAACGCTAAACAGTTAGTCACATTAGATCCTAACAAGCCGTTAGTGGTGCGTGAAACACCTGAATACATGCGCGGTTTTGCGGGGGCTTCTATTAGCGCCCCAGGGCCTTATGAAAAGTCCAGCAACACTTATTACAATGTGACGCCACTCGATGACATGAGTGATGAGTCTGCTGAAAGCTATCTACGCGAATATAATCACTGGATTTTACAGGTTCTCAATATTCATGAGGCGATCCCAGGTCACTATACTCAGTTAGTTTATTCTAATGAGTCGCCAAGTTTAGTCAAAAGCCTCTTTGGTAATGGCGCTATGGTCGAAGGTTGGGCGGTGTACACTGAGCGTATGATGCTGGAAGAAGGTTACGGTAATTTTGAACCAGAAATGTGGCTAATGTATTACAAATGGAATCTGAGAGTCATTGCCAACACCATTTTAGATTATGCCATCCAAGTCAAAGGCATGACAGAGGCTGAAGCGATAGCACTGATGACGCAAGAGGCGTTTCAGCAGGAAGCCGAGGCGCAAGGTAAATGGCGCCGAGCGACATTGAGCCAAGTGCAATTAACCAGTTATTATGCCGGTTACCGTGAGATTTATGACTTTAGAGAAGAGTTAAAGCAGGTCGAGGGGGATAAGTTTGACCTTAAATCTTTCCATGAGACCTTTTTAAGTTATGGCAGTGCGCCAGTAAAATACATTCGTCAGTTGATGTTAGCGCAGCAGTAACGGCTTAATATGCATTAATCTTGCTATAGCAGCGGCCTCAACATTGCAATGTTGAGGCCGCTTTTTTATGGGAGTTTTATGGGTAGTTTGACTGTTTTTCTTGTTCTGAGTTGATGTGGACTTAGTGCTTTTAGCCCTTTTTGTATCCGTAGAGCTTATTGGCTGCTGATATTCATGGCCGCCATATGTCGATAACCTACCTATTATCGCCAGCCTGCCTAATATTGAGAGCTTAATAGTGCCTGCATGGGGTGGGTGTTTTATATACAAGTGTTGTGTCGCTACTGTGGGTTACTTTGAGTCTAGGGTAGGGCAAATGGTGTGAGCCTTATCACGATGTGATTAAATCTTGCTTAAAAGCCACGACTACGTATAAAAAGTAATGGCATCGCATACTTAAAAGATGTAACCTTAATGATAATTGTTATCATTAAGGTTCGTAGATGGACAGGGTGTTACTTATCGATGACGATCTGAGCGTAAGACAGATCGTGGCTCAAGCCTTGTATTCACAAGCTTGTCAAATTGACCATGCCAATAATGGCAAAGAAGCGCTAGACAAAGTTGAACAGCTGCAGCCGGAACTTATCATACTCGATATTGATATTTCCTGTGCAGATGGCTTTGCGTTCTTAAAATCTCGCCGCGATAGCTTACCTGTCATTGTTATCTCCTCTAATGATAATGAAGAGACTCGAATTAAAGGTTACGAGCTAGGTGCCGACGATTTTATCGCAAAACCCTTTAGCACCAGAGAATTACAGGTCAGAGTCGCCGCGTTGCAGCGTCGTATTCAACTGGCCCGTACCCAACCTCGGCCACAACAACGCTGTATGTTTAAGCAAATGAACTTTAATGAACTCGATTACAGTATTGAAGTGGATGAGCGCCGAGTCACCCTGACACACACAGAGTTTAATTTGATCAAATACCTGTTTGAGCGTAAAGGCAAAGTGGTCACCAAGCAGGAGTTACAACGTGCAGTGCTCAAAAAAGAGTTAGGTCAGTTCGATCGTAACCTCGATATGCACATCAGCAATACGCGTCGAAAACTTGCCCAGACCAATCTGCCCAAAAGCATGATTAATACGGTACGGGGACAAGGGTACAGTTTTGCCAATTAAGCGGTGTATTTGATCAAGATTGGCGGCTTTTTTGTGATAGCGACTGCGAAAGTGAGCCAATTTAGTTTATCCTATGGGCATTAATATCAAGCGTACTTATTATCGGTCATTATGACATCGGGTCACTATGGCATGCTTGCTGGTGAAAATAGATTGTTAATCCGTTATGCGTTTTATCATGGATATAACGGCACATGACCATTCATCAGGCCTGATCCCACTCTTGGTGTCGGCGTGAGCTTAATCTCATCGTGTAGTGAGTGCATTTGATTGATAAGTGATTTCAGATAACAACGCTGCCCTATGCGGCGACATAATATGAAGGAATGGATATGCGGATCAGTGCCAATTTCGATGGCGGTAATATTGATGTCATCAATCAAGATAATATAAATGATATACAGCTGGCGATCAGACCAGATGAAGGCGGGGAATTTTTTCAGTGGTTTAACTTTAAGTTGCAGGGCACTGTCGGCCAACACTATACCCTTAATATTATGAATGCCGGCTCGGCATCTTACACCAAGGGTTGGGAAGATTACCAAGCCGTCGCCAGTTACGATCGCCAGCAGTGGTTTCGTCTGCCAACCCGTTATCAAGACGGTAAATTGACCATTGAGGTTGAACTCGATTGTGACGTTATTCAAATCGCCTATTTCGCGCCATACAGTTATGAGCGTCACCAAGATCTGCTCAGCACCGTTCAAGTACATCCTTTGGTGTCGCTAGAGCATCTAGGCCTCACACTTGATGAGCGCGATATAACCTTAGTCAAAGTCGGCGATGAAGATCCCGATAAAGCTAATATCTGGATCACCGCTCGCCAACATCCAGGTGAGACCATGGCCGAGTGGTTAGTTGAAGGCCTGCTGACCAACTTACTCGACGGTGATTGCCCGACAGCCAAGGCATTGTTAGACAAAGCTAATTTCTACATAGTACCGAATATGAATCCCGACGGCGGCGTTAGAGGCCATTTACGCACTAATGCTGCGGGCGTCAACCTTAACCGCGAATGGCAAACCCCTTCACTGGAGAAAAGCCCCGAGGTGTATCATGTTGTGAACAAAATGCAGCAAACTGGGGTGAATTTATATTACGACGTGCATGGTGATGAAGGCTTACCTTATGTGTTTTTGGCCGGCTGCGAAGGCGTGCCGTGCTTTAACGATAAGATGGCGCAGTTACAGCGTCGCTTTGTCGATGCTTTGCTACTGACCAGCGCCGATTTTCAAGATAAATTTGGCTACGATAAAGATGAGCCGGGCAAGGCGAATCTTACGGTTGCCTCAAACTGGGTAGCCGAAACCTTTGGCTGCTTGTCCAATACCTTGGAAATGCCCTTTAAAGATAATGCGAATATGGCTGATCCTATGTCGGGTTGGTCGCCAGAGCGCTGTATCTATTTAGGTGAAGCCTCGTTGTTGGCCATGTTGGCCGTGGTTGACGATATTAAGTAATGGAGGGCTGATATGGCGTTAATACAATGTCCAAATTGTAATAAGCGCATATCCAGCCTAGCGAAAACGTGTCCTCACTGCGCAGCTAAATCCAGTGGTGACAATGAATCGCTTAATCGGATAAGCCATATTAAACGCAGTAACCAGTTAATGAATCATAGTTTTTTTGCTATGACATTATTCATCGCTGGGGTGGTGATTTGGTTTTGGGGCGGAGAGCCTGCCGAAGGTGCGCAGGCCAACATTGCTGGTGCGTGCGTAGTGTTTGGGTTTGTGGGTTACCTCATTGCCAGAGTGCGAATAGTATTACATAAACGGAAAAGTGTATGAGTGACATTAATAAAGTAATCGATGAGATGCCAGATGAAGTGTATGCGCGCTTATTAAGCGCTGCTGAATTGGGCAAGTGGGATGATGGCAGTGTGTTGTCTGATGAACAAAAAGAGCAAACCTTACAACTGGTGATGCTCTATCAGGCAAGAAGGTTAAATCAAACTGACCATTTTACCATAGGTAACCAAGGCACCTTAAACGAGCTGTCTAAAGCAGAGCTTAAAAAACAGTTTAAAGGCGAGAGCATCGCCGCGTTTAAAGCCGAAGAATTATAATTAAATAATGCCCCTAACCATTGGTCTTTAAACATAAGTTTTTAACCATAATTAGGGGCATTTTTTTAATCTTCGGTTAACTCCCCAAACAGATCCCGCTGCATCATTTCGCGAATTTGCGCCGTACTATAATCGGTAGACAGTAAATAGTGCAGTTTGGTTAACGCCGCTTCGGTGGTCATATCAAAGCCACTGATCACCCCCGCTTGTGCCAACGCATTACCAGTGGCATAGCCACCCATGTTCACCTTTCCCTGCATGCATTGGGTTAAATTAACTAAGATCACTCCGCGTTCGTTCGCGCGGCGTAAGCAGTCGAGCAACTCAGGATTTTGCGGCGCGTTACCCACGCCATAAGTTAATAAAATTAACGCTTTAACCGGTTGCTGTAAAATATTGTCGATAATGGCAGTGGTGATACCTGGATACAAGGTGACCACGCCAATCGGCTGCGGGCTGATATTGTTCACTTTAAGGGTATTGGCTTGTGATTGGCTGATCTTGCCTGCGCGCAGACGAATTTTAATCCCGGCTTCAATTAACAGCGGAAAGTTAGGCGAGGCGAAAGCGTCAAAACCGTCTGCATGGGCCTTAGTGGTTCGATTGCCTCTAAACAGCTTATTATTGAAGAACAAACACACTTCGGCCACCGGGTAGTTTGCCGCGATATACAAGGCATTAAGCAAATTGGTTTGCCCATCGGAGCGCAACTGCGCCAATGGAATTTGCGAGCCGGTGACAATCACGGGTTTGGTGAGTCCCTGTAACATAAAAGAGAGTGCCGAGGCGGTAAAGGCCATGGTATCAGTGCCATGCAAAATCACGAATCCGTCGTATTTGTCGTAGTTAGCCTTGATATCATTGGCGATCATCTGCCAATCGTTGGGCGCCATGTTGGATGAGTCGATTAACGGCTGATATTCATGAATGACAAAGCTGGGCATCTCTGCATGGAAAAACTCCGGCATATCGTTAACACAATCGGTTAAGAACCCTGGTACCGGCGCGAAGCCGTTATCGGTTTTTTGCATGCCGATGGTACCGCCTGTGTAGGCAACGTAGATTGAGCGTTTTGTCATAATAATGGTGGCTGGTTAATCGCAAGGGTGGCGCGATTATACTGGGGTTGGCATTAATAAAAAAGGTTATAGCAGGTAAGCGCTTAGCAATTGCCCATAATCCGCCTCTACTTTGGTGATTCTCTGTCTGAGTGTGGCGTTACCAAAAATCTGCAGGCGCTAACATACCCACAGCTGAACCACATGGAGACGGCAATATGACCTATTGCCGTGTCTTATGGGCATGATTAATGGTGAGGAGGAATAAAAAGCCCCAGCGAAAATGCGAGGGCTTTTTGATTAACACTTGTCGTTAATGGTCAAGATCTGTGAGGTTAAAAATTACAGGTATCGCAGTAGAGATACACGCCATTTGGGTCGTCAAAGGCACTGAACTCTTGAGCAAATTTGCTCCATTGACCGATGATTTTATCTGCTAACTGGCTGTTTGATGCCGATTCAGGTAAATAGGCGCCAACGCTGGCGAACATTTCCTGAATAAATAGTTCTTGAGGTGTGAGCTCTTGCTCAATCACGCGAGTGTCAAACTTATCCAGTTTAGCCAGCTCAGACGCTTTGGTTACGGCTTGCTCGAGATCGCCGAGCGCATCCACTAATCCCAAATCGAGGGCTTTTTTACCAGACCAAACACGACCTTGGGCGATGCTGTCGACCTCGGCCAATTCCATATCGCGCTCAGTGGCGACCAGTGAAATAAAGTCATAATAGCCGCGCTCAATTTGGCGTTGAATGATCTGTTTTAACTCAGGGCTAATGCCTTTAGCGACAGAGAATGCAGCTCTGTCTGATGTTGACACTCCATCGGTGTACACGCCAAGGGAAGCCAGTGAATCTTCAAATGTGGCAACCATACCAAAGATACCAATAGAGCCTGTTAGGGTCGTTGGCGTGGCAAAGATATAATCGGCGCTGGCCGAGATCCAGTAACCACCAGAAGCCGCATAACTGCCCATACTGACAACCACCGGCTTACCAGCGGTTTTCAGTGCGAGCACTTCTTGGCGGATCTGCTCAGAGGCAAACGCGCTACCACCAGGACTATCGACACGTAGCACAACCGCTTTGACTTTGTCATCAAAGCGCGCCTTACGCAGCAGGGCTGAGGTGCTTTCACCGCCAATTTGGCCAGCAGGTTGACTACCATTAAGAATATTGCCTTTGGCCACAATGATGCCAACAGTGTCTTGTATCATCAGAGGTGGTAACTCTTTTACAAGCGTGCGGTAATCGTAATAATTTATTTGCTTATATTGATGACCTTCTTTGGCTTTACCCACGTTATCTATCATGGCTAAACGAAAGGCCTCAGCCGAGACCAGTTTATCGACCCAGCCCATATTCACGGCCATTTCTGCCGAGCGGCCCTTAGCTTTATCTAGCTCGGCAAGGTACTGCTCAGATGTGAGCACTAAATCACTTTGCTCAAGACCGCGATTACGGGCAACCGTTTGCTCGTAACTGGTCCAAATATCGTTAAGTAAGGCGCTGTTAGCTTCTTTGGCTGCTGCTGACATATCATCGCGTACGAAGGGTTCAACCGCCGATTTAAAGGTGCCAACCCGAAACACATGTGCCTTAATTTTAAGTTTGTCTAACGCCGATTTATAATATTGGCGATAACGACTTAGGCCATCAATTTCAACTCCACCTTGTGGATTTAGATAAATGGTGTCGGCAAAAGAGGCTAAAAAATATTGATTTTGGCCATACCAGTTGCCCATGGCAATGATCGGTTTGTCTGATGCTTTAAAGCGCTCTAACGCTTCACCGATACTTTGCAGCTTACTGATCCCCGTGCCTCTGAGTTCACCAATATCGAGTACAATTGCGGCTATGCGATTATCGGTGGCGGCGTTATCTATGGTGCGTAACAGATCGGCCAGTAAAATCTCACCATCAACATCGGCGCCTTGATTGCTTTTCATCACTGCTTCTATGGGATCAACTTGACGTAACTGTTCTACTACAGTGCCGGATAAATTGAGCACTAACGCAGAGCCATCTTCAACGGTAGGCAGCTCGTCACTGCTCATGGCAACCACAATGAGCGCGAGGAAACCGAAAAAGAACAGATTAAGTATTAGCTTGCGAGTACCATTAAGGCCTTTCCACAAACCGATTAAGATCCTTTTAAAAACTGAGGGTTTAGCGGACATCATCCACTCCTATATTAGCTAGATTTCCCTATGCTAACTGAAAATCCTCTTTGGGGTGAAACACAATTGTAAATGAATCTTTTCATAGCCCTTTGATTGTGTATTGAGCTTAAAACAAACAACGGGTATGCTAGTTTAAATCACTTGTTTAAAAAGGATGTTTGAATGTCGTTTCCACATTTATTAGAACCCTTAGATCTTGGATTCACTCAACTCAAGAACCGTGTACTCATGGGATCCATGCATACCGGGCTTGAAGAAGAAAAGGGCGGTTTTGAGAAACTGGCAGCATTTTATCAAGAGCGTGCTAAAGGTGGCGTAGGGCTAATTGTAACTGGCGGAATAGCCCCCAATTTGCGCGGCCGCTTAGCCCCACATGCCTGTCAATTAAGTTTCCCGTGGCAAGTGGCTAAACATAAAATAGTGACCGATGCGGTTCATGAGGCTGACGGTAAAATTTGTATGCAAATTTTACATGCCGGGCGTTATGGGTACCACCCGTTTTCACAGGCACCAAGCAAAATCAAATCGCCTATCACTCTATTTACCCCCTCGGCCATGTCATCTCGACAGGTGAAAAACACGATAAAAGATTACGCGACATCGGCGGCCTTGGCTAAAAAAGCCGGTTATGATGGCGTCGAAGTCATGGGATCGGAAGGGTATCTGATTAACCAATTTATCTGTTCGCGTACCAATAAGCGTGAGGATGAATGGGGCGGTACATTTGACAATCGCGTTCGCTTTCCCATCGAAATCGTCAAGGCGATACGTGTTAAGGTTGGCGCTGACTTTATTATTATTTTCCGTCTATCTATGTTGGATCTGGTGGATAATGGTTCGAGCTGGGATGAAGTGGTCAGTTTAGCCAAATCCCTTGAGCAGGTTGGGGTGTCGATTATCAACACAGGTATTGGCTGGCATGAAGCTAGGGTACCAACCATTGCTACCAGTGTTCCGCGCGGCGCCTTTGCTTGGGTGACTGAGCGACTCAAGCAGGAAGTAACAGTACCGTTAATTGCCACCAACCGCATTAACACGCCCGAAATAGGTGAACAGATCATTGCCTCAGGGCAGGCCGATATGGTGTCGATGGCGCGCCCGTTTCTTGCCGATGCCGAGTTTGTTAACAAAGCCGCTGCGGGTGAAAGCGAGCTGATTAATACCTGTATTGGTTGTAATCAGGCTTGTCTGGATCATACCTTTGCCCTTAAGCGTGCGACCTGCCTGGTTAACCCAAGAGCCTGCTATGAAACTGAGCTTAACTTTACTCCAGCTGCGACCAAAAAGCGCATTGCCGTGATGGGCGCTGGCCCTGCCGGCATGGCATTTTCAATCTATGCGGCTATGCGTGGTCATCAAGTCGTGGTATTTGAGGCGAAAAGCGAGGTGGGAGGTCAGTTTAATTTAGCGCGTAAGATCCCAGGTAAAGAAGAGTTTAATGAAACCATTCGCTACTTTACTGAGCAGATGAAACGCCATCATGTTGAGCTTAGACTCAACACTCGTCTCGATGCTTCTGTGGTACGTGATGAAGCCTTTGATGAGGTTGTGATTGCGGCAGGCGTCGTGCCGCGCCGCCTAGAACTTCCTGGTTTTGATAACCCTAAGGTGGTGACCTATCAGCAGGTGCTTAGCGGTGAAGTTAGCGTTGGTGAGCGGGTAGCCTTGATTGGTGCGGGCGGTATTGGCTTTGACATGGCGCATTATCTTGGTGAACGTGAGTCGAGTACACTGCAACCGGACAAGTGGTTTAAACAGTGGGGCATTGACAAGACGTATGCTGAGCCTGGCGGGCTCACTGAGCCAGAGCTATCGGCGCCTGAGCGGCAGATTTATTTACTGCAGCGTAAAACCAGTAAAATGGGTAAAGGGCTGGGTAAAACCACCGGCTGGATCCATCGCTCTGTGTTAAAACACCATCAAGTGCAAATGTTAACTGGAGTTAACTATGAACGCTTCGATGAACAAGGTTTACATATCAAGGTGGGTGATGACTCACGCGTGCTTGACGTCGATAATGTTATCTTGTGCGCTGGCCAAGAGTCGAACCGTACTTTGGTCGATGAGATGAAAGCAACGGGATTACCCGTGCACCTGATAGGCGGCGTCGATGTTGCGGCAGAGCTGGATGCTAAACGCGCGATCCGTCAGGGGGCAGAGCTGGCTATCAGCTTGTAATTAACTGAGTATGGGATAACACTTGGGTTATCCCATCTTATAATCAGATCTCAGCATAATAAGCGAATAACGTGGTGTTGCTACGACATTACTGATGCAAAAACGACTTTATTGTAGCAGTGTCGTTTGTCGATGTAGAGACTGATGGGGTACCAATCTAGAATTGGCCGTAAACGCCTAATACAATTATTGATAAACCAACCAATATAGCTTCTTCACTCCCTTCCTACATCTCAATTAGAGTGGATAATGTTATTATCTACATTATGGAAAAACCTACAACTCAGAGTGTTAACAGTTTGTTGACGTGAATCTGGCCAGTTGCTAGCATGGTTGCAATACCGGTGTTTTTCAAGGTAGTTGGCACTCTTTACTTAAATTTTAAGCTGCATTTCTTGTTTCAGTTTCAGACTCTTTTTTTGGGTTCAACACTACCTCACCGATAACGTCACAGTTCCTTATACCGTTTGGCCAGCGTTTAGGGTTTCTTGATCTTGCCTCTTCTAGTACCTCCTTACGCTTAGATAAAATCGCTTTATCTTGCATCGCATGTCGCTCACTCGGTGATACAAAATTGAGCTTACTGTGCTTATGTTTGGTATTGTACCAAGTCACAAACTCTTCTACCCATTCCCGTGCCTCGGTGATGTTTTTAAAGCCAGAGCTAGGCCATTCCGGCCGATACTTTAAGGTTCTGAATAATGCTTCGGAGTAAGGATTGTCATTGCTTACGCTTGGTCTACTTAACGAAGCGGTAACACCTAACTCTTCAAGCTTGGCTTTCATCGTCAATGACTTCATCGGAGCACCGTTATCAGAGTGCAGTACTAACGGTTTTTTGAAGCATTGCTCACGTAGCATATTGCGCTGCATTAACTCGGCCGCTAGCTCACCACATTCTCGGTCATGGACTTCATAACCCACTATCTTACGGCTATAAATATCCTCAAACATATACAGATAATAAAAGCGCCCTTTGATGACCGAGGCTAAATAAGTAATATCCCAAGACCATACTTTGTTTGGCCCATCTGCAACGTAAGCATCTGGTTTGCTTCTTTTTGTTACGCCTTGGCTTCGCCCACGCCGATTTAATTGTTCATTGGCTTTTAACACTCGATAAAAACTCGACTCTGAAGCGATATAGACCCCCTCATCAAGCAGTGTCGGCACGATTTGTGAGGGAGGTAGGCTTGCAAACCTTACCTCATTAGAGGTTGCCAATATCTGCTCTTGCTCATCATCATTAAGCTTGTTAGCAGGCGCCCGTCTTACTGCCGTAGGCCTTAAATCTGCCTGCACTTTTCCTGCTCGATACCAGCGGCGATACGTCCGTTTACTTAACTCTGCTTCAGCGCAAGCTTTGTAAAGACGCGCACCGTGGGCATAAGCTTCTTGTATTAAATCCACCAGTGTTATGCGCTTAGGCAAAGGCGTTAACTCTCCTCGCTGTCGTCCTCCCAAAGCGCATTGAGCTTTTTTCTAAGCACCAGTAAAGCCGCAGCTTCAGCGAGTGCCTTCTCCTTATAACGTAATTCTCGTTGCAGGGATTTTATTTCTGCCTTGTCTGATTTGGCTTGCTGCTTAATCGTTTTAGCTTGAACTTCACTCGTCTTAAAACCACCTAAACAATCTTGTTTCCACTGCTGAACTTGTTCTCGAAACAAGCCTTTTTCTCGGCAATATTGGCTGATTTCAGTTTCTGACATTGGTGCTGTTTCAATGAGAACTGCAAACTTAGCTTCAGCTGACCAATCATTACTGGTTAATGTTTTACCTGGCACAGGGCGACCCTCTTTTTTGGCTTTATCTCGCCAATGATACAGGGTTTGGTAGGAGATCCCCTCACTGCGAGCCACTTCCGTGACCGTCATATTGTGGGGAGGTAATAATTTCTTTAAGACAGCGTCTTTACGTTCAGGTGAATATCGTGCCATTGAGCTCTCATTGACCGCCCCCTTTATTTAATTATTGGATGATTTTAAGGGGTGACAACAATCCTGACACAGGGGGATACTGTGGGCTATATTTAAATATGTTCTGTTTATAATTTTATAGGGAAATAATGATTATAAATAAATGTGACTATATATTCGCGATTTCCTTATCGAGCGGCGACTTTGCTTACGTAATTAATCCTATTCCAATATGTGAAAAATAGTTGCTTAGGCACAATCCTAGATCATTATGGTAGAACACACTAGAATTCAATAATCACTTGAGAGTTGGTAAATCATGATTGCAAATAAAAAAGTACTATCATCACTACTTATTTTAGCCATAATGTCTATTGTGTTTGTCTATTTTTATAGTTCAAGCAATGATTCATCCTTATCAGAAAGTAATGAAGTTAAAGAAAGTGAAAACCTTGATTTTGTGAGTGATGGCAGCAATGCTTTATCTAACAGTTATGAAGGTAAATCAAATAATCAGATTTCTGAAACTGATAGGCAAAGTTATAAAATAGGAGATAAGCAGATAAAAGTTAGCGACATTGGTGAAAAACTTTATCAATCGATCGTGAGTGATAATGTTGTTGATGGCGTTACTCTAGCAGCAATAATGACATCTCCAGTATATAGAGAGATTGTTAAAGAACTGCCTAATTATACAAATAAAGAGTCTGATACTGTTGAGTATGAAAACCGTATTAGCGACTATATAAACAAGTCAGATGTGAATCCACTTCTTAGCGATTATGACGTTGCCTGTAATAATGATGTTTGTTTTGGTTATTTTGCTTCTGAATCTAAAGGTGAGTTAGAGGATTTTTTCAATGAGTTTATTCGCAGAGCGAGTTCCCCGACTCATAAATCGGGGTATGTTAACTCTATGAAAGTCTACAATTCAGACACTGGAATTTTCGAGTACCGAGTTTCTTTTAATTCCAACCCTGAAGTAAAATCAATAATACTACCTAGGTAAATTGAACCAAATTACTGTTTCGTGATTTCCAATACAATAAAAAGGCTAACCTTATCGGTTAGCCTTTTATTGAACCAATGGCTGGGGCTTGTTAAGCCAGCAATGCTGTTAATTATCTGCGATAGTCTTAAAGATGAGCCTAAGTGCAAGGATGACTAATGGTGGTAATCGTTGCACGTTTAGCACAATGACAATCCTTAAGCATGAAGGATTAACATTTCAGTTGATTTTGTCTTGACTGATTAACCGTTGTGGCAGAGCTGTTGTTCGAGCTTGACGCACGAGTGATGACCACATTAGCGCCTTGAGCCGATAAGGCCAAGTCCACGTCGCCATCGGGATGACAGCAACAAGGCAGACATTCATCGGCCTCCAGTTCAACTAAAGGCTCAGTATGATATATCACCGAGCCATGATTGAGTTTGGTTTTACAGGCGCCACAAAAGCCGTTTCGGCATTCTGAAAATACCTTAACGTTTTTCTGCTCCAGAGCCTGTAGCAGGCTGACGTGCTGCTCAGTATAGAGCAGCACTGGCTGGCCTTGTAGGCTGACAATGGGCGCTTTTTTAAAGGTCACTTGCTTAAACGTCATGCTTATAATTATCTAACATCTATTTATTGAGCTATGATTGCTCACGTTATGGTGACTAAAAATAGGATGCATCGATTTAGCCATGCAGGGTGATTCGTCACTCAATCACAGAGCTATATGATTACAGATCAAAATCGGCAAACTGACTTTCATCGACTGAAGAGTCAATTTGGCCCACAAGGTAAGATGATACTTCTACCTCTTGCGGCGCGACCTGTACTGAATCACTTTCTAGCCAGTTCTTCATCCAAGGCAGCGGGTTGCTCTGATCTGCGTACGGGCTGACTAAGTTAACCGATTTCATACGTTCATTAGTGATGTACTCAACGTATTGGCATAAGATCTGTTCGTTAAGACCGATCATTGAGCCATCTTTGAATAGGTATTTTGCCCACTCTTTTTCTTGCTCTGCCGCTTTGATAAAGATATCTGTGGCTATCTGCTCACACTCTTTAGCAATTTCACCCATCTCTGGATCGTCTTTACCCGCTTGCATAATCTTAAGGATATGCTGGGTACCATTTAAGTGAAGTGCTTCATCACGGGCGATCAATCGAATAATTTTAGCGTTACCTTCCATTACTTTACGTTCAGCGAATGCAAAAGAGCAGGCAAAGCTCACGTAAAAACGAATCGCTTCCAATACGTTAACCGACACCATACACAGATACAGTGCTTTTTTGATCTCACGCTGGGTGACCACGACGTGTTTACCGTCGATCTCGTGCGTACCTTCGCCAAACAAATGGAAGGCTTGGCTAAGGACAATCAACTTATCGTAGTACTCGGCGATATCGCTAGCACGCTTAAGGATCTCTTCATTAGCGACGATATCGTCAAATACTACCGATGGGTCGTTAACAATGTTACGGATAATGTGAGTGTATGAGCGTGAATGAATGGTTTCAGAAAACGACCAAGTTTCAATCCAGGTTTCTAACTCGGGTAATGATACCAAGGGTAAAAATGCCACGTTAGGTGAGCGGCCTTGAATCGAATCAAGCAGAGTCTGATACTTTAAGTTTGAAATGAAAATATGCTTTTCATGATCAGGTAGGCCAGCGTAGTCGATTTTGTCTTTGCTGACATCGACTTCTTCTGGACGCCAGAAAAAGGATAATTGCTTTTCGATTAGTTTTTCAAAAACTTCATATTTTTGAATATCATAACGCGCTACATTGACTGATTGCCCCAAAAACATGGGTTCCAGTGAAGCATTATTAGCGGTTTGACAAAATGTAGAATAGGCCATGTTTCTATCTTCCGACAATGGGGGCTAAGCCCCCATATATTAACGTTAAATACTGATGATAAACATCAAGTGATTAGATCTTACACGCGCCGCCAGCGCAACTATCATCTTCTTTTTCAATGGCGGTGATATCGTCATGACTATCTGAGGCGCCATCACGAGTGTTGTGATAGTAAAGTGTCTTCACACCGTATTTGTAAGCGGTCAATAGATCTTTTAGCAACACTTGCATAGGGACTTTTGACCCAGGGAAACGACTTGGGTCATAGTTAGTATTGGCAGAAATCGATTGGTCGACAAACTTTTGCATTAAACCCACTAATTGCAAATAACCATCGTTGTTCGGCATTTGCCATAATAGTTCATAGCTATGCTGATATTTTTCAAAGTCAGGTACCACCTGCTTAAGCTGCCCATCTTTACTGGCTTTCACGCTAATTAATCCGCGTGGAGGTTCAATGCCATTGGTGGCATTTGAGATCTGTGATGAGGTCTCTGATGGCATCAGGGCCGACAGCGTAGAGTTACGTAGGCCATGAGTCACTATCTCTTCACGCAGTGTTTCCCAATCAAGGTGCAATGGCTCGTCACAAATTTTATCCAAGTCACGCTTATAGGTGTCTATGGGTAAAATGCCTTTGGCGTAATTGGTCTCATGGAACAATGGGCAAGCGCCTTGTTCTTTAGCCAAGTTCACCGATGCTTTCAATAGATAATATTGGATAGCTTCAAAGGTTCTGTGGGTAATGCCGTTGGCTGAACCGTCTGAGTAACGTACCCCTTCTTTAGCCAAGTAGTTGGCGAAGTTAATCACACCTATCCCTAAGGTGCGACGGTTCATCGATGCTTTATGAGCCGAGGTGATAGGGTAATCTTGATAATCGAGTAGATTATCTAGCGCACGTACAGCAAGGTCTGCTAATGGCTCTAGCTCTTCAAGATTCTTAATTGCACCTAAGTTAAGGGCAGATAAGGTACATAGTGCGATTTCACCGTTAGGATCGTCAACATTATTCAATGGCTTGGTTGGCAGTGCAATTTCTAAACATAAGTTAGATTGACGCACTGGGGCTACTTTTGAGTCGAATGGGCTGTGAGTATTACAGTGATCGACGTTTTGAATATAAATACGGCCAGTAGAAGCACGCTCTTGCATCATTAACGCAAATAGCTCTACGGCTTTAATCTGTTTCTTACGAATGCTGTCATCCGCTTCATATTGCAGATAAAGACGTTCAAACTCGGCTTGATCTTCAAAAAACGCATCATACATGCCAGGTACGTCAGATGGGCTGAATAAGCTTATCATGCCGCCTTGGATCAAGCGTTGATACATCAACTTGTTGATCTGAACCCCATAGTCCAAATGACGAATACGGTTATCGTCAACACCACGGTTGTTTTTCAATACCAGCAGTGATTCAACTTCTAAATGCCACATAGGGTAGAAGAGGGTCGCTGCGCCGCCACGAACGCCGCCTTGTGAGCACGACTTAACCGCGGTTTGGAAATACTTATAAAAAGGTAAGCAACCCGTGTGGAAAGCTTCGCCGCCACGAATTGGGCTACCTAGCGCACGAATGCGACCAGCATTAATACCAATACCGGCACGTTGTGATACGTACTTTACAATGGCCGACGCGGTGGCATTGATTGAGTCTAAGCTATCGCCACATTCAATCAGTACGCACGAGCTGAACTGACGCGTAGGGGTACGCACACCCGCCATGATGGGGGTGGGTAGCGAGATCTTAAAGGTTGAAGTCGCATCATAGAAGTTTTTTACATAATCTAGACGCGTCTCTCTTGGGTATTTGGCAAACAAACATGCCGCAACCAGGATATATAAGAACTGGGCGCTCTCATAAATCTCATGGCTAACCCGGTTTTGTACCAAGTACTTGCCTTCGAGTTGTTTAACGGCTGCGTAAGAGAAGTTCATGTCGCGCCAGTGATCGATATGCTCATCAAGCAAATCTAACTCTTCGCGGGTGTAGTCACTTAGGATGTGGCTGTCGTATTTGCCCATCTCCACCAGCTTAACGACATGATCATACAGCTTGGGTGGTTCAAATTGACCAAAGGCTTTCTTACGCAAATGGAAGATAGCTAAACGGGCAGAGAGAAACTGATAATCAGGTGATTCTGGCGAGATTAAATCTGCGGCAGCCTTAATAATGGTTTCATGGATTGCTTCAGTTGGAATTCCATCATAAAACTGAAGGTGAGAACGTAATTCCACTTCAGAGACAGAGACATTTTTCAGTCCTTTTGCCGCCCAAGTGATCACTCGGTGGATCTTATCGAGATCGATAGTTTCACGTTCGCCACTGCGTTTAGTGACTTGCATAGTGCTGTTCATTAAAGATAAGCCTTGATTAAATATTGCGGTCAAATGAGTTGAAAAAAAACACTCAACGTTTCCCTGTCAAAACAATCGAAAAGTTAACGAAAATTACCAAAATACAACTTAGGTTCTAGTGGCTTCGATCGTCACTCACACACAATATATGGTGTTATATAAAATATAGGATACAAGATAGTGAGGTTGGCGGCATTTTGCAAGCGAGATTTTAGGGGACAAGTTGTGGATATCTTGGGGGTAACGCTTAGGGTTAGTAATGGCTAACCTTTAAGCCTTGTTTTCAATTATGCTTGCTCATTTGAAGTCACTTTTGAGCGATTAAATTTAAACGAATAGAACGCTAGTTTTATCATCGATCGTGGCGATCGTTTATTCATCATTGGGCTAAGTTTGCGATCCTATCACTGTTAACATTCATCAATCTGTTTCTAAGTAAAAGCATACAAGCAATGGTAAAGCGACACTTAGGAACAACATTTCATTGAAACGCCGTTAAACTCATGGTGTTTTTGTTAAATCAACACCAACAAACCGCTTAATGTTGCGATTAGTGCGATTTGCTGGCTATTAATGGTTAGTTTACGCTGTGGTTTACAGAAGCCTGAGTCAGATAATCGATAATGGCTTGTGGTTTATCAAAGCATACTTGGTGCGGCCAATGAGTAGGATTATCATCTTCGGCAATATAACCCCACATGGCAATGGCGCCAAGCATGTGGCTATTTTGCGCCGCTTCAAGATCGCGCCGTGCATCACCGATATAGATGATGTTATGTGCATGGTAGCCCAGCTGCTGCGCAGCTAACAGCATCGGTGCTGCGGCGGGTTTACCTTGGGTGGTAGTGTCGCCGCTGATAACGCTGCTCATACAATCGATAAGGGGCTGTTGCCCTAAGCGCAGTGTGGCTAATAATGGGCGGGCAAATCGTGCTGCCTTATTGGTGACAACACCAAAGGCAATGCCATTATCAATTAAATAGCGCAGTACCTCTGTTATGCCATCAAACAACTTAGCATGGTCGCCATTGATACGTTGATAATGCGCCAGCAGCGCCTGCTGCAGTTGGACTTTTTGCGCAGCATCGAGTGTCGGCTGAGCCGCGGTGACTAGGGCTAAACTGCCATTGGATGCGGCGTCACGTACATCTTCAAGCGCAACACTGGGGTAATCAAAATCGTGCAGAGCCAGATTCAGCGCCGCGACAAGATCGGGCGCGGTATCAACCAAGGTGCCGTCTAAATCAAACAGCACCCCAAGGATCGCGCTATTAGGCATCGTCATTTTTGATAGTCGCTATCATATAATTGACATCGAGACTCTTGGTATAACGAAACATGCCGCTCATCGGGTTGTAAGTGATCCCCGTGGCGTCGCTGCAGATAAGCTCGGCATTATCAGCCATCGCGATAAGCTCGGCAGGTTTGATGTATTTTTTATGATCATGGGTGCCTACGGGTAACATTTTCAGCAGATATTCAGCACCCAGTACCGTTTCTATATAGGCACGAATATTACGGTTAATAGTAGAGAAAAACACATAGCCACCTGGTTTAACCATGTCACTGCAAGCTTGAATGACAGAGGCAGGATCGGGGACATGTTCGAGCATCTCCATGCAGGTGACTACATCATAAGTACCAAGGTGGTTATCGCGGTGGGCTTCAGCGGTATCTTGAATGTAATTGATCTTAACACCGGTCTCAAGCGCATGTAGACGAGCGACGTCTAATGGCTCTGTTCCCATGTCTAGCCCATCCACTTTGGCGCCAATACGGGCCATACTCTCAGACAAGATCCCGCCACCGCAGCCGACATCTAATACTCGCTTGCCAAACAGGCCACCGACCGTTTGGTCGATGAAGTTCAGTCGTAGCGGGTTGAGTTTGTGAATAGGTTTAAACTCGCCTTCAGGATCCCACCAGGTTTCTGCCATCTTTTCAAATTTAGCGATTTCCTGTGGATCAACATTGCTATGGTTAGACACTCTTGGACCTCTCATCGAGATTTTATTGTGGTGCTATTATACCGATAGCAATTAATAAACAAAGGATAATCAATCAGGTTGCGCAAGCTATGCTGTGACTTTGCTGTCAAAGCATACAGGGTTTGATTTGAGTCAATGTTTATCGGTTTAATCATATATTTGCTGGGAAATATCAATAGGGTCTAGCGACAATAATTATCTGTGTTAGAATGCCAAATCACGTTTTCAGGCTTGATACAACACTGTTTTATTTTCATACAGTGGGGTGTCGGCTAAATTTCAAGGGATCGAGCAGTTTATGACTGATCTGGCTTCATCTATAACACCAATTAATATTGAAGACGAATTAAAGAATTCATATTTAGATTACGCCATGAGCGTTATCGTTGGCCGTGCTCTACCTGATGTAAGAGACGGACTCAAACCTGTTCACCGCCGCGTGTTATTCGCGATGAACGAACTCAAGAATGATTGGAATAAACCCTATAAAAAATCGGCACGTGTTGTCGGTGACGTTATCGGTAAATATCACCCACATGGTGATACTGCAGTTTATGACACTATCGTTCGTATGGCGCAGCCATTCTCGCTACGTTACACCCTAGTTGATGGCCAAGGTAACTTTGGTTCGGTCGACGGTGACTCTGCAGCTGCAATGCGTTATACCGAAATTCGTATGGAGAAGTTAGCTCACTCTTTACTGGCTGACTTAGACAAAGAAACCGTCGATTTTGTACCTAACTACGATGGTACCGAATTCATTCCGGCCGTATTACCGACGCGCGTACCTAACCTGTTAATCAACGGTTCATCAGGTATTGCTGTTGGTATGGCAACCAATATCCCACCGCACAACTTAACCGAAGTGGTAAAAGGGTGCTTAGCGTTAATCGAAGAGCCAAGCTTATCGATTGAACAGCTAATGGAATATATTCCAGGGCCTGATTTTCCAACTGCCGCCACTATTAACGGTCGCAAAGGCATCATTGATGCTTACAATACTGGCCGAGGCCGCGCCGTCATGCGCGCTAAAGCGGAAGTGGAAACTGAAGACAATGGCCGTGAACGCATTATCGTTCATGAGATCCCTTATCAAGTGAACAAGGCTCGCCTAATCGAAAAGATTGCCGAGCTGGTTAAAGATAAGAAGATTGAAGGCATTAGCGGCCTGCGCGATGAGTCAGATAAAGACGGTATGCGTATCGTTATCGAGATTAAGCGCGGCGAAGTGGGTGAGGTTGTCCTTAATAACCTTTATGCCCAAACTCAAATGCAGTGCTCTTTTGGTATAAACATGGTGGCGTTGACCGACGGTCAGCCTAAGCTGTTTAACCTTAAAGAGATGCTCGAGTGCTTTATTTTACACCGCCGTGAAGTGGTGACTCGCCGCACCGTGTTTGAACTGCGTAAAGCTCGCGAACGTGCTCATATCTTGGAAGCACTCGCCATTGCTCTGGCAAACATCGATCCTATTATTGCGCTTATCAAAGCCTCGCCAACCCCAGCTGAAGCCAAAGTACAACTGGTGGCACAGGGCTGGGAACTGGGTCATGTACAAAGCATGCTCGAGAAGGCGGGTGATGATGCCGCACGTCCAGAATGGTTAGAGCCAGAGTTTGGTATTCGCGATGGTAAATATTACCTGACTGAGCAACAAGCTCAGGCGATTCTAGAACTGCGCTTACATCGCTTAACGGGTCTAGAACATGAGAAAATTCTATCAGAATATGAAGAACTACTGATCTTCATCGCTGGACTATTGCTTATTTTGAGCAGCCCTGAGCGTCTGATGGAAGTGATCAAAGAAGAGCTTGAAGAGATTTTAGAGCAGTACGGTGATGAACGACGCACCATCATTAATGCCAACGAAATTGACATGAGCCTTGAAGATCTGATCAACGAAGAAGATGTGGTCGTGACCCTGTCTCATCTTGGTTATGCTAAATACCAACCTCTGTCTGACTACCAAGCTCAGCGTCGTGGTGGTAAAGGTAAAGCAGCGACTAAGGTTAAAGATGAAGATTTCGTCGAAAAATTATTGGTCGCCAATACCCACGACACCATCTTGTGCTTCTCTGACTTTGGTAAGATGTACTGGCTGAAAGTGTATCAACTACCGTTAGCCAGTCGCACCGCCCGTGGTCGACCCATTGTTAACTTGTTGCCACTGTCTGATGGTGAACATATCACGGCAATCTTACCGGTACGTGAATACGCTGAAGATAAGTTTATTATCATGGCGACCTCGCACGGTACAGTGAAGAAAACCGCATTAACCGCCTACAGTAACCCACGTGCTAACGGTATCATTGCCGTTAACCTGAAAGATGGCGATCAGCTTATTGGTGTCGATATTACCGATGGTAATGACGATATCATGTTGTTCTCTAACGAAGGTAAAGTGGTTCGATTCAATGAAAAAGCCCGTAACTCTGAGACGGGTGAAGTGAAAATCGATCCTGAAACTGGCGAAGAAATTATAGCCCTGCGTGCCATGGGCCGTACGGCAACCGGTGTACGCGGTATTAAGCTAGAAGAAGGCCACAGTGTGGTTTCACTTATCGTGCCAAAAGGTGATGGCGATATCCTTACCGTGACCGAAAATGGTTATGGCAAACGTACAGCCTTGTCTGAGTACCCGGCTAAGAGCCGTGGCACTAAAGGGGTGGTTTCTATCAAGGTGAGCGAACGAAACGGTGCCGTTGTTGGTGCAGTTCAAGTTGGCGAAAATGATGAAATCATGCTGATCAGTAACAAGGGGCCTTGGTGCGTACACCAGCAACTGGCGTATCGAGCATTGGTCGTAACACTCAAGGTGTGACTATCATTCGCACCGCAGAAGATGAGAAAGTGGTCGGTCTACAGCGTATCGATGAGATCCAAGATGAAGTCGAACTAGACGAAGAGGGTAATCCTATCTTAGTCGACGCTCATGAAGCGCCTGTTGAGGGTGCATCGGGTGATACACACGATACAGAGCCCGCTGAGTAACAGCTAGGTAAATTAACGGGCGTCCTTTGGGACGCTCGTTTTGTTTGTGCAAGTCAAATCCTGAGTACGTGAAACTTTGAAACTAAAATATAGTACTTGAAACGTAGTCCCCGAAACGTATTACCCATAATTAAACATAACCATTTGTACCCACGCAATGACACATCAAAGGTCAAAGGAGAAGAGAAGTGAGCGCGACATATAATTTCTGTGCAGGCCCTGCAATGTTGCCCGCCACCGTTATGCAACAGGCACAAGCGGAGTTATTAGATTGGAATGGCCAAGGTGTGTCGGTGATGGAAGTCAGTCATCGCAGTAAAGAGTTTATTGCGCTGGCAGAGCAAGCCGAGGCAGATCTGCGTGAGCTAATGTCAATACCCGACAACTACCATGTTTTGTTTATGCATGGCGGCGGTCGAGGCCAGTTTGCTGCTGTTGTGAATAATTTTTTAGGCAACAATGGTAGGGCACTCTATTTAGTCGATGGTAGTTGGTCTTTAGCCGCGGCAGAAGAAGCGATTAAACTGGTAGGTGAGCAGAATATTGACGTGCTTGATATTGTCGAAAAAAGTAATAATATCAGCAGTGTTGTCGTTCCAAATCTTAGCCGTATTGATCAAGATTATCGTTACCTACATTACTGTCCTAACGAGACTGTCGATGGTATCGAAATTTTTGATGAATTAGATTCGCCATGGCCGATTGTCGCTGACATGTCATCGAACATTATGTCGCGTGACATCGATGTAAGCCGTTTTGGGTTAATTTACGCGGGTGCGCAGAAAAACATAGGTCCTTCAGGACTGAGTATTGTTATCGTAAAAGATGAGCTATTGGCTCTGCCGCAACTGCCGCAAGCTTCAATCATGGATTACCGCTTAGCCGTTAAGCATGATTCTATGTACAACACGCCGCCGACTTTTGCCTGGTACTTGGCTGCTGAAGTGTTTAAATGGCTTAAGGGTAAAGGGGGGATTGCCGAGATGGCGAAACTCAATACGCAAAAAGCCCAAGCCCTATATCAGTTTATCGATAGCAATGACTTTTATGAAACCCGCGTGGCTAAAGCCAATCGCTCGCAAATGAATGTGACCTTTTACTTAAAAGATGAATCGCTCAACGAGCAATTTATCACTCAGGCGAAAGAAGCGGGTTTAGTCGCGTTAAAAGGCCATCGCAGTGTCGGTGGAATGCGAGCCAGTATCTATAACGCCATGCCCATTGAGGGTGTTGAAGCGTTAGTCAGATTTATGCGGGACTTTGCTGAGCAACATTAGTCGCAGCTAGCTGTTACAAGTGATTTATATTAAATGAGTTCCTAGGATAAAGATCCTAGGAACTTTTTTGTTTTATAGCACTTTGGCAATTGATTCAGCTAAGTAGTCGACATTTCCTTCAGCAATTCCCGCAATACTGATACGGCTAGAATCCACCATATAAATACTATGATCGCGTTGCAATCGTGCGACTTGCTCAGGTGTGATGCTTAAGAAAGAAAACATCCCTTTTTGCTGGGCAATAAAACTAAAATCACGGCTAACGCCTTTTTCTAGCAGTTTATTAACCAGCATGGCGCGGTTACTATTGATCCGATCCCGCATCACTTTCAGTTCATCGAGCCACTGTTGTTTTAGTTCTGTGTTGCCTAAGATAGTCTCTACTATCGCGGCGCCATGGGCCGGGGGCATAGAGTAAAGACAACGCACTACATATAACAATACCGATAATGTCACCTCGGCAGCCTGACTCGATGCTGCCACAATTGAACAGGCACCAATACGCTCACGATAGAGACCAAAGTTTTTTGAACAAGAGCTACATAAAATCATGTCGTCGACGTGAGTTGCCATTTGCCGAACTCCGTAGGCATCTTCGTCAACACCATCGCCAAAGCCTTGGTAAGCCATATCGATGAGCGGGGTGAACCCTTGTTGCACTGTGAGGTCAACGACCTTGTTCCACTGCGCATTGGTCAAATCCATGCCGCTTGGGTTGTGACAGCAGGCATGCAGTAACACTACATCGTCTTTGCCAATCTGTGCCAACGCCTGGAGCATCTCATCGAACTTAAGGGTTTTGTTGGCGTGATCATAATAGGGATAGGTTTTGACCCTTAACCCAGCGGCTTCAAATAGCCCTATATGGTTAGCCCATGTCGGGTCGCTAACCCATACGGTGGTATTGGGGTTAAGGCGTTTAATAAAATCAGCGGCGACACGCAGCGAGCCAGTGCCTCCTGGAGTCGACACGGTTCGGATGCGGCCCTCTTGCAAGGCTTGATGATCTTTGCCGAAAGCTAATTCGGCAATTAATTGATTAAACTCGGATGAGCCTGTTGGGCCAATATATACCTTGGTCTGCTCGGTATCGATACGCAGTTGTTCGGCCCGCTTTACACAAGCAAGAATGGGAGTATTACCGACAGCATCTTTATAAACGCCAACGCCTAAATCGACTTTGTGCGGATGAGGATCTTGTCGGTATTGAGCCATCAATCCTAGAATAGGATCTGCTGGCATAGGGCTCAGATTTTCAAACATATTCGATAACCTTTATTGTTGTTTTGGGCCGTAAGCGGCGAATGCGGTGAAGTGATTAAGAATAAACTAAACCCTATTCTAAGTAACAGTCAACATGATGAAATGATTTCATTGTTCAGTTGGCAATAATTCATGCCAGAGCAATTTATCCTAAGTCATTAAGGGATCACCACAGGCTACAAACCCTATTTTTAACCGCTTAGTAATAAAACGACGCAATAATGGGTAAAAATAGTAAAAAAGGGTTGAATACTGCGCGCCAATCAGTAATTTTATAACTACGAGGTTCAAAGTCTTTTGAACAGATCGCCATTTTGTCGTGATGGTAATAACGTTAATGATAACCCGCAGGCCGATAAATAGGTCGTGCAATGATAAAAGAGTGATTAATGAAGCAACTACGACTCGAGCCCATAAGCAAAGTGCAAGGTACGATTAACATTCCTGGCTCTAAGAGCATTTCTAATCGTGCATTATTATTAGCAACCTTAGCCAAAGGAACGACCACACTGACCAATCTACTCGATTCTGATGATATTGGTCATATGTTGGCTTCACTTGAACAATTAGGTGTTAACTATCGGCTTTCAGATGACAAAACCGTCTGTGAACTCGAAGGGCTTGGCGGTGCGCTCCATGCATCGCAACCTCAGTGCTTATTCTTAGGTAATGCGGGTACCGCAATGCGACCATTATGTGCGGCGCTTACCTTAGGGACAGGGCAATTTACCTTAACGGGTGAGCCCCGTATGGAAGAGCGCCCTATCGGTGACTTAGTCGATGCACTTCGGGTGCTTGGCGCTGATATTGAGTACCTTAAAAACGACGGTTTCCCCCCTCTGACGATTAATGCAACCGGCTTAAATGGCGGTGATGTCACCATTGCAGGCGATCTCTCTAGCCAGTTTTTAACGGCCTTATTAATGGTGGCGCCATTAGCAAAAGAGGCCGTTAATATTCAAATTAAGGGTGAACTCGTCTCCAAGCCCTATATCGATATCACCATCGCTTTGATGGCTCAGTTTGGTGTTCAGGTGATAAACCATAACTACCAGTGCTTTGAGATTGTTGCTGGGCAGCAATATGTATCGCCAGGAACAGTCTTAGTCGAAGGGGATGCTTCGTCTGCGTCTTACTTTTTGGCGGCCGGAGCGATAAAAGGCGGCGAAGTTAAGGTCACAGGTGTTGGGCGTAACAGCATTCAAGGCGATATTCAGTTTGCTGATGTACTGGCGAAAATGGGCGCACAGATAGAGTGGGGCGATGATTATATTATTGCCCGCGCCGCGCCATTAACTGGCGTCGACCTTGACATGAACCATATTCCCGATGCGGCGATGACAATAGCAACGACGGCCTTATTTGCCAAAGGGCCGACCACGATTCGTAATATCTATAATTGGCGCATTAAAGAAACCGACCGTTTAGCTGCCATGGCAACCGAGTTACGTAAAGTAGGCGCCGAGGTCGACGAAGGCCACGACTATATTACCGTGACGCCTCCCGAACAGCCTCACACTGCGCAGATAGATACGTACAATGACCATCGTATGGCGATGTGTTTTTCCATGTTGGCCTTTGCCGATTGTGGTATCACCATTAATGATCCCGATTGCACTTCGAAAACCTTCCCTAATTACTTTGAAAAGTTTGCTGCACTAGCAGTTTAAACTTTGCACACCTTAGGAAGCTGATAGTTTATGGCTTCCTTTTTCTGAACCTAAGCTGATCCTCCTCTGATTAATGTTAACTTTTTACCGCTTTGTTGCGGGTTTTGGTTTATAATGCGCGCGCTCTTTTTCGTGAACGGCATTCAAGATCGTTAGGGAAGATGGATTTAATTTGGAGAAACATATGTCACAACGGGCTCCTATCGTCACTATTGACGGCCCAAGCGGTGCGGGTAAAGGCACTATCAGTCAATTACTTGCTTCTCGACTAGGTTGGAAGCTGCTTGATAGCGGTGCTATTTATCGTGTTTTAGCCTTGGCGGCTATTCACCATAATGTCGAACTAGACAATGAAGCATCTTTAGCACTACTGGCCGCCCATCTCGATGTTCAATTTATAACATCTAATCACAACGGCATTAAAGTGGTACTCGAAGGAGAGGATGTTTCCCACGATATCCGCAGCCAAGAATGCTCCAACGCAGCCTCAAAAGTGGCGGCATTTCCGAGTGTTAGAGAAGCATTATTGCGTCGCCAGCGAGCCTTCGCTGAAGCGCCAGGTTTAATCGCCGATGGCCGCGATATGGGCACAGTGGTATTCCCCTCAACACCGGCTAAACTTTTTTTAACTGCCTCGGCGCAGGAAAGGGCGCAGCGGCGCTATAATCAGTTGCAGGACAAAGGCTTCGATGTTAATATCGACCGTCTTTTAGCTGAGGTCGTTGAACGCGATGAGCGCGATATGAATCGCCCCGTTGCTCCCTTGATCCCAGCCGAGGACGCTCTTGTTATCGACACGACAACAATGGGCATTGATGAAGTGGTAGAGCTTGCTCTGGCGCACATCAAACAAAAATTACCCGACGTGGGTCTGTAAAGACGCGCGTTATACTATTTGTCTCACGGATGCGACAAATGATTAATCTGACTCCACGTCTAGGATGGGCTGTGGTTTATTACTTAAAGTAAATTAAACATGACTGAATCTTTTGCTGATCTATTTGAACAATCCCTTGAAACACTTGAGTTCCGTCCAGGTTCTATCGTTCGTGGTACTGTAGTATCAATCCAGAACGGTATGGTACTTGTTGACGCTGGTCTGAAGTCTGAAAGCCCAATCCCAGCTGAACAGTTCAAAAACGCACAAGGCGTTCTTGAAATCGCAGTTGGCGACGAAGTTGACGTAGCCCTAGACTCTGTTGAAGATGGTTTCGGTGAAACTCAACTTTCTCGTGAGAAAGCTAAGCGTCACGAAGCTTGGATCGTTCTAGAAAAAGCGTACGAAGATGCTGAAACTGTAATCGGTATCATCAATGGTAAGGTTAAAGGCGGTTTCACTGTTGAATTAAACGGTATCCGTGCATTCCTACCAGGTTCTCTAGTTGACGTTCGCCCAGTTCGCGACACTGCTCACCTAGAAAACAAAGAATTAGAATTCAAAGTTATCAAGCTAGACCAGAAGCGTAACAACGTTGTTGTTTCTCGTCGTGCTGTTATCGAATCTGAAAGCAGTGCAGAACGTGATGCTCTTCTTGAGAATCTACAAGAAGGTCAAGCGGTTAAAGGTATCGTTAAGAACCTTACTGACTACGGTGCATTCGTAGACTTAGGTGGTGTTGACGGTCTACTACATATCACTGATATGGCGTGGAAACGTGTTAAGCACCCATCTGAAATCGTCAACGTTGGTGACGAAATCAACGTTAAAGTACTTAAGTACGATCGTGAGCGCACTCGTGTTTCACTAGGTCTTAAGCAACTTGGCGAAGATCCATGGTTAGAAATCAGCAAGCGCTACCCAGAAAACACTAAGTTAACTGGTCGCGTAACTAACCTAACTGACTACGGTTGTTTCGTTGAAATCGAAGAAGGTGTTGAAGGTCTAGTACACGTTTCTGAAATGGATTGGACTAACAAGAACATCCACCCATCTAAGGTTGTTAACCTAGGTGATGAAGTTGAAGTTCTAGTACTAGACATCGATGAAGAGCGTCGTCGTATTTCTCTAGGTCTTAAGCAATGTAAAGTTAACCCATGGGATGATTTTGCAGAGCGCTTCCAGAAAGGTGACAAAGTTACTGGTAAGATCAAGTCAATCACTGACTTCGGTATCTTCATCGGTCTTGACGGCGGCATCGACGGTCTAGTTCACCTATCTGACATTTCTTGGAACGGTACTGGCGAAGAAGCTGTATCTGATTACAAGAAAGGCGACGAAATCAACGCAGTTGTACTGTCAGTTGATCCAGAACGCGAGCGTATCAGCCTAGGCGTTAAGCAAACTGAAGACGATCCGTTCAATGCTTATCTTGCAGATAAGAAGAAAGGTGCTATCGTAAACGGTACTGTAGTTGCTGTTGACGCGAAAGGCGTTACCATTGAGCTAGCTGACACTGTAGAAGGTTATCTACGTGTTGCTGATATCTCACGTGAGCGTATCGAAGACGCGTCTACTGTATACTCAGTAGGTGATGCTGTTGAAGCTAAGTTCATGGGTGTGGATCGTAAGAACCGTACTATCAGCCTATCTATCAAAGCGAAAGATGAAGCTGATGAGAAAGAAGCGATGGCTAACCTGAACAAGCAAGATGACGTTGCTATGAGCAGTGCTATGGCTGAAGCGTTCAAAGCAGCTCGTAAGTAAATCGCCTGAAGTTCGGGGATGTTTCATCCCCGTTAGGTGACTGTGTTTGGCTTGATTAAAGAGGGTACAGGATGACTAAATCCGAACTAATCGAAAAACTTGCCACTAGGCAGTCGCAGCTGTCGGCAAAAGAAGTTGAAAATGCAATCAAAGAGATGTTGGAGCAAATGGCAACAACATTAGAAAGCGGTGATCGTATCGAGATCCGTGGCTTTGGTAGCTTCTCGCTTCATTATCGTGCTCCACGTACAGGCCGTAATCCAAAAACTGGAACTTCAGTCGAATTGGAAGGCAAATATGTGCCGCACTTTAAGCCAGGTAAAGAACTGCGTGAGCGCGTTGATTCGATCAACTCGTAAATGACATCGTTTTAAAAGCCTCCTCTCGGAGGCTTTTTTATGCCTAAATCATAGGTATAGCTGGCTAGTTAGCTTAAATTCTTAGATAATCATCTCACCATTACGCGTTTATGGAGTGTAACGTGAAGTCATTTATTGCGACCATCCTTGTAGCCTTGTTTTTCGTGCTTGCTTTATTATTTGGTGCTCGAAATGAACAGTTGGTAACCATTAGTTACTTTGTTGCCCAAGGCGAATATCGTCTCCCTGTGGTGTTGGGTGTGGTTTTTTTAGTTGGCTTTCTCGTCAGTTGGATTTTTGCCGTGTACCATATCGCGAAAATGAAGCTGGCAATACGCCAAGCCAATAAAAAAATAGCCCAACTGGAAGCCCAAGTCCCCACATCAGCCCTTGATGTTGCCACGGTTGAAGACCAAGTTAAACCCAAAGAACTGAACGCTTAGTATGTTAGAGATCCTGTTTCTGTTATTGCCTATTGCCGCCGGTTACGGATGGTATATGGGGCGTCGTAGTATACGGCACAAACAGAATAGTAAGCGTAAACAGCTCAGCCGAGATTATTTTACCGGTCTTAACTTTCTTCTTTCAAATGAATCAGATAAAGCGGTTGATCTCTTCATCTCCATGCTCGATGTTGACGATGACACCATAGACACCCATCTGTCTCTGGGGTCATTATTTCGTAAACGTGGCGAAGTCGATCGCTCAATTCGCATTCATCAAAATCTGATTGCTAGGCCAAGCTTGACCACCGAACAGCGTGATATTGCCATGATGGAACTGGGCAAAGATTATCTCGCCGCGGGTTTTTACGACCGCGCAGAAGAGATATTTTTAGCCCTAGTGCGACAAGATGATCACAGCGAAGAAGCTGAAGATCAGTTGGTGGCTATTTATCAAGTGACCAAAGACTGGCAAAAAGCCATCGATATCATCAAAACGCTCAAACGTAAACGCCAGCAAACGCTGAAGCATCTATCGGCACACCTTTATTGTGAGTTGGCTGATGAACAACAAGACAGTGAACTCAAATTAAAAATGCTGAGTCAGGCATTAAAGCAAGACAGTACTTGTGGTCGCGCCTTGTTAAATATGGCAAAAATATATCTTGATCAACAAGATGTTAGTCGGTGCAAAGAGATACTCAATAGGCTAAAAGAGGTCGATATTGAGCTGTTTCCTGAAGCACTGGCCATCGCGAAAGAAGCATACCAGGACAAACAAGATCAACCTGCTTACCGAGAACTGTTGCGAGAAGCATTAGAGCAGGGTGCTGGCGCCAGTGTCGCTATTACGCTGGCACAGCAGATGATAGCTCAAGGCGAAATCCAAGACGCCGAAAAACTGGTACTCGATGGCTTATATAGACACCCAACCATGAAAAGTTTCCAGCATCTGATGAAGATGCAACTGCAACATGCTGAAGATGGCCAGGCAAAGAAAAGCCTCAATATGCTAGCCGAATTGGTCGAACAACAAATTAAATTCCGTCCTAGTTACCGCTGTGTTGAGTGTGGTTTCCCGTCACACACACTCTACTGGCATTGTCCTTCGTGTAAACATTGGGGCACTATCAAGCGGATCCGCGGACTCGACGGCGAATAATACGTACTACATGCAAAGCATCAGGAGAACAAGATGAGCAGTAAACCCATTATAGTGGCGCTAGATTACGATAATAAAACCGAAGCTTTGCAGCTAATCGATAAATTAGATCCCAACATGTGCCGCCTAAAAGTGGGTAAAGAGATGTTTACCCTGTTTGGGCCCGATTTAGTCAAAGAGATCCACCGTCGTGATTTCGACCTTTTTCTCGATTTAAAATTTCATGATATCCCCAATACCGTAGCTAAAGCGGTTACTGCAGCGGCGGAGCTTGGCGTATGGATGACCAATGTGCACGCTAGTGGTGGCTTAGCCATGATGCAAGCGGCTCAGCAAGCACTGTTGCCTTATGGTGACAAAGCCCCATTGTTAATTGCTGTGACCGTATTGACCTCGATGAGCGATGACGATCTTAAGTTATTGGGGATCAATGTATCCGCCGCCGAGCATGTAAAACGACTTGCTGCGTTGACTCAACAAGCGGGTTTACACGGCATTGTTTGTTCGGCGCAAGAGGCCAGTATGTTAAAGGCTGAATTTGGGCCTGAGTTTAAGTTGGTCACCCCTGGCATTCGTCCAGCAGGCGCCGACAAAGGCGATCAACATCGCATCATGACACCGCCACAAGCCATTGCTGCAGGCTCAGACTACCTAGTCATAGGTCGTCCAATTACCAAAGCGGCTGATCCGCTTGCGGCGCTCAGTGCTATTCACGCTTCATTAGCTTAGTGCTGGCAGATACTTGACAGGCTAAGGGGAGCGCGCCTAACTTAAACGGCAACAGATGATTGGAGGGATTGAAATACCATGCAAGATAACCAAGCAATATTCGATTACTCAGGTAAACATGTCGTCGTTGTCGGTGGCACCAGTGGCATTAATTTAGGCATTGCTAAGGCATTTGCCCATGCTGGTGCTAATGTGGCAGTGGCGAGCCGTAGCCAAGATAAAGTCGATGCGGCAGTTAACCAACTGCAAAGCATTAACCCAAATGCAAACATGCTCGGTGTCAGTTTCGATGTGCGCGATCTTGAGCGGGTAAAGGCAGGCTTTGCCGTTATTGCCACTCAATATCAGCATATCGATATTTTAGTTAGTGGCGCTGCGGGGAATTTCCCCGCCTTGGCAGCTCAATTGAGCGAAAACGGCTTTAAATCTGTGATGGACATTGATTTACTGGGCAGTTTTCAGGTGTTAAAACAGGCTTATCCGTTGCTGAAAAGACCGGGTAGCAGCATCATTCAGATCTCAGCGCCCCAAGCCTATATTGCCATGCCAATGCAGGCACATGTCAGCGCTGCCAAAGCCGGCGTCGATATGCTAACTAAAAGTTTAGCATTAGAGTGGGGGAGTGAAGGGATCCGCGTTAATTCGATAGTTCCGGGCCCCATTGCCGACACCGAAGGCTTTAATCGTTTAGCGCCGAGTGAGGCATTACAGCAACGGGTGGCTCAAAGCGTGCCACTGCAACGCAATGGTCAATGCCAAGACATTGCCAATGCCGCGTTATTTTTGGCCTCGCCTATGGCGAGCTATATCACAGGTACCATCTTACCTGTTGATGGTGGCTGGTCCCTAGGCGGCGCAAGTTTGGCGATGACCGAACTGAGTAAATTAGCCCAGATGAGCCCTCGTGCTTAATGACTGTATTTAATAGATAGACTCATTTTATAACCCATAACGAGATAGCAGCAATGCTTGCTATCAAGGATAGTGAGAAACCCATGGCGAACCCATTTCAAGAACAACTGTTAAAAGCGGGTTTAGTAAGCAAACAAAAAGTGCGTGATACTAAAACCCAAAAACGCCGCGATCGTAAAGCCAAGGTAGATGATGGCTCAGAGGCGCTAAAGCAAGAAATCGCCGCCAAGAAGCAGGCTCAAATTGCCAAAGACAAAGCGCTCAATGAGCAACGTTTTGCCCAGGCGACAGAAAAAGGCCAAGTAAGAGGGCTTATCACCGAGTTTAAGCGTCTCGCCGTTGATGTACCTAAAGGAGCTGAAGTTAAATTTAACTACACTCTAGGCACTAAAATTTATTCTGTTTACATCACCGACAAGCTGCAAAGCCAACTACTTAATGGCCAACTTGGGATCGTTCGTTATGAAGAGACCAGTTATTTGGTGCCGCATAAATTAGCTGAACGAGTCCACTTATTGGTACCTGAATGGTGCGGTTACTTGTGGCAACAAGATGAGCAAGCAGAGACAGTCGCTGAAGACGATCCTTACGCGGATTATGTGATCCCTGACGATTTAATGTGGTGATCGCTGTAAATTTTTATCAAATAGCCTCGCAATTTTTGCGGGGCTTTTTTTATGGAAGCAGCCCACGGTTCCTTAACAAAAGGCTTTATTCTGTTAACGAGTTAGTATAGATTAAAACAACTGTTTTAATTTGATGTTTGAGAGTAAAAGATGAATCCATATTACGCGCCGTTGGCCGACATGAAATTCCTGCTAGAAGGTGTATTTGATGCACCGCAAACCTGGGCTAAGCTACCTCAACTTGCCGAGTCGGTAGACATGGATACCGCGGTGGCTATTATGGATGAAGCCGATAAAATCGCGCGTGATTTGATCCATCCTATAAACCGCAGTGGCGATGAGCAAGGCGTGCGTCATCAAGGTGATAAGGTGATCACACCCGACGGTTACAAAGCGGTCTATGACCAATATGCACAGGGCGGTTGGGTCGGACTCTGCGGTGAGCCTGATTTCGGTGGTATGGGAATGCCTAAAATGCTCGGGGTTCTTGTCGATGAGATGGCTTACAGTGCCTGTAACGCTTTTACGCTGTACGGCTCATTAACGGCGGGCGCGGCTTTATGCATTAACGCTCATGGCAGTGATGCACTTAAAGCAGCCTATTTACCTCAGCTTTATAGCGGTGAATGGGCTGGAGCCATGGACATGACAGAGCCGCAAGCGGGCTCGGATCTGCGTAACATTCGCACCAAAGCAGTGCCACAAGATGATGGCAGCTATCTTATTAGCGGCAGTAAAATATTCATTACTGGTGGCGATCACGATCTCACCGACAACGTTATCCATCTGGTTTTGGCCAAGTTGCCTGACTCAAACGGTATTTCGCTATTTTTAGTGCCTAAGATTAAGGTGAATGATGACGGTGAGCTGGGTGAGACTAACGGTGTTAGCGTCGGGTCGATTGAACACAAAATGGGGCTTAAGGGCTCTGCGACCTGTGTGATGAACTTTGATAATGCTCAAGGTTACCTCATTGGTAAAGCCAATCGTGGGTTAGTCTGCATGTTCACCATGATGAACTATGAGCGCTTAGCCATTGGTATTCAAGGGCTGGGTACATCTCAAGCCGCTTATCAGATGGCTGCTGAGTATGCAAAAGAGCGTACTCAAGGCGTTGCCGCTGGCGGCTCACCAACTGGGGCGATAAGCGATCCTATTTTGGTCCACGGTGATGTTAGGCGCATGCTGCTGAATATCCGTTGTTATACCGAAGCGGGCCGTGCAATGTCAGTCTATACCGGTCAACAATTGGATTTAGCCAAATATGGTGAAGGTGAAGTTAAAGCCAAAGCCGCTCGTTATGTTGGCTTGATGACTCCTGTTGCTAAGGCGTTTTTGTCCGATAGAGGTTTAGATGCCGCGGTGATGGCTCAGCAAGTGTTTGGTGGTCACGGTTATATTCGTGAAACTGGCATTGAGCAGCTAGTGCGTGACACTCGTATCGCCCAAATCTATGAGGGTACTAATGGTATCCAAGCTATCGATTTCTTAGGCCGTAAAACCACAGGCGATAATGTCACTGCATTGACTGAGTTTGTCACTGAACATCAAGCAACCTTGACCGCGATGACGCACATTTGTGACGAGCATAAAAATGCGGTGGCTTCACGATTTGAAGCCCTATTAACGGTGGCGCACCAGATCAACGATAACAAATTGACTCAACCTGCATTGATCAATGCCTCGGCGGTCGATTTTCTCGATGCCTTCGGTCATCTAATGTATGGCTATTATTGGTTATTGATGGCCGATAAAGCCGCAGGCCATCAAGATCAACAATTTAGCCAAACCAAACAGCAATTGGCTGATTTTTACATGGCTAAACTGTTACCTAAGGTCGATTACCATTTAGCTCAAGTCAGTAGTGGCGATGCGACTGTGATGGCAATGGATGAATCGCTATTCTAAATGCTGACGAATAGCTCTATAAAAGCGACATAAACAACGCGTCTAAGACCAACTTAGACGCGTTTTTGTTACTAACGCTTACTGAGAGGGCGTTGGTTGGGATTCTTTCAATAACGCCGTTAACCATTGCGCGCTAAAGGGCATGGGTTGTGTCTGCTTTTGCTGTGGGTCGATGCCATTTTCAAGGATCACAAATAGCAGATTATCTTCAGCATTTAAGCTTAAATAGCCCGCTAAGTTGTCGACCCCTTGCATTGAACCTGTTTTGGCCTGCACCTTATCTTGCAATGGCGCTTGGCGGTAACCCGATTTGTATCGCAAAGAGCCGCTACGCCCGGCCAGCGGTAACTGCGCCAATAAAGACCGAAAGCGCTCATCTTGATAAATAAGCATTAATACCTGCGTCAGTTGCCTTGCGCTTAACAAGTTATACCGTGATAGCCCTGAGCCATCGATAATTTGCCCATAGTCAAGGTCAATGCCTTCATCAGTTAAAACCTGTTTCATTGCTTTAGTGCCAGAGAGAAATGTGCCTGGCTGTTGATACACATCCGCGCCTAGCGCTTTGAATAGGCTGTCGGCAATTAAGTTATCAGAGGTCAGTAACATGGTGCTCAGCAGTTCAGGCAAGGCCGCCGAGTAATGCTGCGCCAGCAATTTGGCCTGCTGGTTGACTTGGTTGCTGAGCAGCACGTTACCGCTCAGGCGCACATTACTTTTGGCAAAAAGTTGAGTCACTACTTGCTGGGCGTAAAGGGCTGGTTCATTAATGGCGATGGCCAGCTTCAATGCTTGGTTACCCGCAAAGCAACCGCTTAAGTGAAAGTGATTGTTGGGTAAGCGTTGTAATGCCAAATCGCACAATGCCCGTTGATTATTTTTATCAAACTGGGCACTGGTCGTTAAGGTGACAGGAAGATCCTTTGGAAAATTCAACTGGCTGTGATTGCTGCCAAGTTGCGGCGTGAGTTCACCGAAAATGCAATTTCTATCAATGACAAATTGCGACACAGGCGCGGCGTAACAGATGCCTAGATCGTCCCACACCCAACCAGGAGCGCGAAGCTGCTCTTCGGCCTGAGCCACTAAATAGACGTTCCCCTTAATGGTATGTACGCCTTGCTCGGAGAGCTGTTGTATTAAATGGCTTAAATCATTGCGGGTGAGGCTGGGATCGCCGCTAAAGCGTATAGAGAGATCGCCATTAAGCTCTCCTTTATGGTTCACTGATTGACCATAAAGGGCGGTGGTAAAGCGAAAGGCATTGCCCAGTTGAGCCGTTGCTGCAACGGCGGTCAGCAGCTTTTGGGTGCTAGCGGGCTGCATTAAAGTATCAATATTGTGCTGATATAACGCCTGGCCTGAATGTAAGTCGACCACGCCGATGGCTAATTGGGAGTGACGTGGGGCTAACTGACGAGTCATGTTTTCAAACGTTGCTGGCTGCAATTGCTGCAATGTCACCGCGTTTGCTTGCGACTTAGATTGTGATTGAGCCTGTACTTGAAATGGTGTCTGTAATTGGGGTGTTGATGTCCGTGTGGCTGTTGTCGCTGCGCTAGCGTGCTCGGCGCTATAGCCCGTTTGTGAGGTCAGTGCTGCGCTGGTCAGCGCACCTGCAAGAGTTAGGCTGAGCCATAATGAGCGGCGAGAGGGAACATATTGGGTGGCAAACAGTTTAAAAGGCATGGCAATGATAACGTTGAGGCTAAAGGCTCATTATGGACAGCTCCATAGGAGCAAGCAACTTTCTCTCTTTGGTGAGCATTTTACTGTAAGCCAAGCGTTTCTGCTTATCAGATGTTGATCACCCCAAGAATTAATACTCAGGCCTTATCTCTCTAGTTTTTGACTCGCGCGGCTTTATTCATCTTTATCTTCAGGCGCATCTTTTTCCATTAAACGGTACAGGCGCAAGGTGACAAAGAGCACCAGTGCAATAAATAGCGGTAATATCAGTAAACCTAACTGGGTTTTAAAATGAAAAATCCCCCAGGCCGCCAGTAACGTTAAGGCTAGGGTGATGAGTATTTTAGTGTTCATAATGATCTCATTTAAACGCAAACATTTTATTGTAACGTTTGCATGATGAAAAAGCCGTGACGGCGGCATAAATTTGATATTGATGGTTAATAATTGGACGACACTGGTGTGCTTGGTTAAATTAAAGCCACTATTTTGCTCGTCAACTCGCAATCCTGTAGAAAAACCTTGCCCCACGTAGCGTAAGTCGGTAATTTCTATCCCCTTGAGAGAAGGATAGGCTCACCATGGGCCATAATTGCGTCGATGAGGCTTTACGCAATACCACTAGAATGGTTTGCTGATGAGACATTGCTTATGCATTTAGGCCAAAATACCCGATAGTATTGGGTCGAAGATGTGGTTTAAACATGCGAGTCAATTGCGCTAATTAATCGAGTCATCCCAAAGATGCGCAAGTGGTTATTTCATTAAAGTGCTCATGTGAGACCAAGATCCTGACATACATCACGGGGCATAACGACACATTATCACGCAGGTTTGCGTTGGTCAGTTGTAAAGCCTTAAGGCATGTATTTGGGGATACCCCGTTGTTATTGCCGTGATGGTCACTATTTTTCGAAGGAGGATACCTTGCTGGATCAGCTAGGTGGTATTGCGTTACAACCCGATTCAATTCGTTGGTTGCTAACCCCCTCGGCACTAAAAGCCGAACTATTAACACAGATTTCTCAGGCTAAATTTGCCATTACGATCGCCGCATTGTATCTCGAAGATGACGAAGCGGGTCGTGAAATTCTCACGGCGCTTATGGATGCCAAAGCCAACAACCCCCAATTAGATGTCACCGTCTTGGTGGATTTTCATCGTGCGCGCCGCGGACTGATTGGTCACAAAGGCGATAGTGGCAATTATTTAATGTACCGCAAGGTGATGGAGCAGGCACAACATCCGATCACGATTTTAGGGGTGCCGGTTAAGTCTCGTGAATTTATGGGGGTATTACACCTCAAGGGCTTCATTATTGACGATACCGTTATCTATAGCGGCGCCAGTTTAAATAATATCTATCTACATCAAGGCGACAAATACCGCTTCGATCGTTATCACGTGATTGATTCGCCAGAGCTCGCTCGCTCAATGCGCCAAATGGTGCAAGATTACATTGTTAGCGATAAAGCGGTAACGTCACTGACTCAGCCGCAAGAGAGCGAACAGTTACCCGATAAGGCCGATGTACGCACACTTAAATCGCGTTTAAGCGCGGCACAATATGAGTTTACTGCCACCAAACGCGGTAATCGAGTGACGCCGTTAGTGGGACTGGGTCGTAAGCGTAATAAACTTAATCGGCTGATTGTTGATTTGGTTGCTGAATCTAAGCGCTCACTGTTTATCTGTACTCCCTATTTTAATCCGCCCTATATATTGTCTCGCGCCTTATCTAAGCACCTTAAGCAGGGAAAACGCATCGATATCGTGGTGGGTGACAAAACGGCTAACGACTTTTTTATTCCGCCAGAAGAGCAGTTCTCCACCATTGGCGCACTGCCTTACCTGTATGAACAGGCGCTGCGTAAATTTGCTAAGCGCCAGCAGTGGGCTATCGACTCTGGCCAGCTGAACATTCATTTATGGAAACATGGGCGTAATAGTTATCACCTCAAGGGAATAAGCTCGGATGAACAGTATCATCTGATCACCGGATCTAATCTTAATCCGCGTGCTTGGGCGCTGGACTTAGAAAATGGCTTGCTTATCCACGATAAAGAGGGTTGCTGGCAATCACACTTTGCTGATGAACAGGCGCATATTCTTGAGCATACCCAGCGTTTGTATCACTACAGTCAAATTGAAACCTTAAAAGATTACCCAGCGCCGGTGCGCAAAATTATGAATCGCATTCGGCGCATTAAGGCTGACTTTTTACTGCGCCGCATACTCTAGTGGTGATAAACCCATCAAAAAGGCGAGCAGATGCTCGCTTTTTTATTGTCCTCTATAATAGAGGAACCTTTGGCGTATCGTCGACACAACGATAGATGTGGCGCCACCATTGCATTGAAATTTTTTAAAGGCAAAAAATAGATTATGGGTTTTACACCTCACGCTATCCACCAGCGATATCAATATCGTAAAGCGATCTCAACCAGACCCTATAATGCTCGCGGTAAAAACCTGCTACGCTGCGAGGCCTGCTTATTGGCGCAGCAGTTTTGTACCTGTGAATTTCGTCGACAGCTTGACTCCAATGTCAGTTTTTTATTGATCATGTACGACGATGAAGTGTTAAAGCCCAGTAATTCGGGACGCTTAATTGCCGATCTTATTCCCGATACCCATGCTTATATTTGGTCGCGTAACTACGCTAATCGCAAACTATTGAACCTGCTTAACTCGCCGCACTATCAACCTTATGTGGTGTTTCCCAGTGAATACGCTAAACCGGGTCAAGCGGTTGTCGAGTCGGTGACCCAAACAGGCCAAGTCGAAGCGTCTCCTTCAGGAAAGCGGCCCTTATTGGTGTTACTCGATGGTAGTTGGCGAGAAGCGATTAAAATGTTCAGTAAAAGCCCTTATTTACATCAACTGCCGCTATTATCTTTTACCCCAGAGACCGCTGCGCGTTATGGCTTACGTAAGGGCAGTCGCGATTTCCAGTTAGGTACCGCCGAAGTGGCCGCGTTAGCGCTAGCAAGCGCAGGTGAAGTCGCCAACGCTAATAGCCTTAATGCCTGGTTCTCACTGTTTATTGAGTCATCATTGTTTAGTCGTAGCCGTAAAAGCACCCTAGATCTCTCACCGTTACAGGACTTACAAACAGCTTTTAAACTCAGCCTTAACCGATAATCTAAAAGAGCTAGCCGCTGTTGTTGTGATACCTAGCAACGGCACGGCGCTCTTTATCAACTCGATGGTAAAACGCTTTGACGTATTTATAGGGTAATTACGGGTATTTATTGTCTATCGTTCATGGCTTGGTGATGCTAAATGATGAATAGTTATGCCTCATTCTGAATATCGGTTAAAAATATCTCGGGGTTATATTTTCAAAAGTGCATAAAGCGGTATTTTTATTCAAATGAGTATTCTATGCGAATTTTAACCAGCTCGACATGTTATTAGCGTTAGGCTGGCATAAAAAATAGCGTTAACACAGATTAAGAGTGATCTTGTTACATTCGCGTCACGTAACGACTACCACTGCTCCGTGCCCCATCATCGTTATCGAGCATCTACTGAAGCATTTCGTATTGTGCGTTTATCGTTTGATAGGGACTGTTTTGGCTGGTTGGTATTAATCCATTTGGTTTAACGCAGTCGTTTTGGAGCAAACGTATTTTTGACTATAGAGTGTATCCCTGCAGACACATTCTAGTTGAGTTTGTCCATCACCTTCGGAAGGCACTCCTCCACGTGCCTTCCTTTTTTTATCTGTTTATTAATCCATTATTCTTGCTTGGTATAGCCCTTCATTGAGAGAAACGACTCAGTTATTGTCATCTAACGCTATTAGCTTACCTATCAATTGAGCCTGTTATGGTTATGAAGGCTAAATACTTGATGCCAAAATTGCGCGCTAAGCTCGCTCACTACTCTCGATTCGCCATTAAGTAAAATGGCCATCCCCAGCTTAAGCTCTGGCGAATAGGCAATTTCTGCCACATAACCCGCTACCCAACCTGCATGATATATCAACGTTTGACCTTCAAATTGATAGACTCGCCACCCTTTACCATAGTGGGCGTCATCAAGGTAAGGTCGCCAATCTCGTCGCCTAAGTTCTTTGGTGGTGCGTACACCTGGTGTGGTTACATCTTCAAGCACTCGTTGGGGGCCACATCGGGCCGATAACCCATATTGGCAATAAGCCATTTGCTGATATCTGTGATGCTGGCATTAACCCCTGCGGCGGGGGCTAACTGATAATAATTAGGTTTAACCTTGACGCGCTTAAAACCGCTTCGGGTTTTAATATGTGGCTCGGCGCGATTGCTGGCATGATTAAACGCCGCAAAGCCGACTGAGGCCGTGTCCATTGCTAAAGGGACAAATAGTCGTTGGTTAATCAGCTCATCATAGGGTTGACCGCTTTCTTGTTCGATAGCCTGCTGAATAAATGAGAAGGCAACATTTTGATAGCTATAACACACGCCGGGATTGCAGATGGGCGTTAGTTTAGTAAATTGACGGATCACATTATCCAATTGTACGTTGGCATTGATCAAGTTGTCGTAGCTGTTAGGCATGAGACCGCTGCTTTGGCCCACGATATGACCTAGGGTGATTTGCTGGCTTTGCTTGGGATCAGATAAGCGAAACTCGGGCACGTAAGTGACTATTGGTTGTTGCCAGCTAAGATCGTGTTCATGCACCAATAAGCTGGCAAGGGTGCCGGCAAAGGTTTTTGATATCGAGGCGAGGCGAAACACGGTATCGGCATTAACCTTTTCATTGCTGTCTTTACTGCGCTTGCCAAAGGTTGTGAGGGTGATAATCTCATCACCTTGCACGACAACCATTGCGCCGCCAGGCACCTTATTATTTTTTAATTCTCGGTGAAATTGGTGGTTAAAGCTCTCCGCCACATTTTGGTATTCTGAGGTTTTTGCTGTATTGCTCGCGTCATAAGTCGAGAGTCTAGCGGGTGATGTCTGGGCGCAAGTCGATGTAGACATAGACATGATAATAAGCGCGATGCTGTTAGCGGCTATAACCCGTTTTACATTCATGCAGCTTTCCTATTTAGGTGATGAGCGCGGTACGTTGATGTCGGCATCACTTTTCGCCATCAGATACGCCAATTCTGCAATATTGCTAACTTGCATCTTTTGCATCACTTTTTGTCGATGTAATTCAATGGTGCGCTGGGCGATATCAAGTTCATTGGCGATCACCTTATTGAGTTTACCTTCTAATACTTTATACATCACTTGCCGCTCGCGTGGCGTTAAGCTGTCGATGCGCTCGCTCACGCTCGCTTGTTGGGTACGCTGGGCATAGCGGCTAGCGGTATCGTGCTCCGCCAGCTTGATTAAGCTGTGGAGTTTATCGCCATCGACTGGCTTTTCTAGAAAATCGAGCGCCCCTTTTTGAATCGATTGCACCGCCATATTGATGGTGCCATGGCCTGTGAGCATAATGACGGCAATCGGGCTGAGGGTAGATTTTATCTTGTCTAATAACTCAATACCATCGATGCTGGGCATTTGAATATCTAATATGGCAATGCCGGGCTGCTGTAAATCAACCTGGGCAAGAAACGCCTCTCCGGAGAGAAAACACTGGGTTTGATGACCCAGTGCGTCGAGCATCCAGCTCAAAGAGTCCAATACATCTTGGTCATCGTCGACCAAATACAATTTACACATCTGTCTTTGCCTTCAGTGGAAGAGTCACGAGTATGGTTACACCACGTGGGTGTAGGGTTGCCCAGGGAGCGTCGCTGGTATTGAGTTCGCGATTGTTCATGGCGCGGATTTTTCCTCCGTGTTCTTCGATAATGCGTTTACATACCACCATGCCTAACCCGAGCCCATGCACTTTTGACGTTTCAAAAGGGAAGAATAGTCGCTGCTGCGCCGCTTCGCTTAACCCTGTGCCATTATCGGTAATAGCGATGTGCGCGTCTTGTTCAGTTTGGCAGATTAACATCGCCAGTTGCGGTTGCTCTATGGTTTCCATGGCATCAAGCGCATTGCGCAGCAAGTTAACCAGTACTTGCTGCATCAAACTCACGTCAATACACACGGTAAGTGGCATTAAGGTCAATTGGGGTTGCAGCTTCATTCGATTAAAGTCTGGTTGCATTAAATTAAGGGTATCTTGGATAAGCTCTTGCAAGTCACAATCTTGTAGCACACTGGGCTGGTGGCAAAACTGGCGAAAGCGTTTGATGGTGTTTTGCGCTCGGTCCACTTGTTGGATCGCTTTGGTGAGGGCCGATTTTAACTCATCATGACCGTCTCCAAGACGATAAATACACCCTTGGGTGAGATAACGGATCCCAGCGAGCGGTTGATTGAGTTCATGGGCGATACCTGAAGCCATTTCACCGGTTAATAGCACTCGCTGCGCCTTATAAAATTGTTTTTGTTGTTCAAATAACGCCTTTTGGGTGTTTTTGTGCTGCGCCATTTCATCGCTTAGGGCCTGAGTGCGCTTCACCACTAATCGTTTCACTCGCAGGTGGTGTAAGTATCCCAAAAGTAACACTAAGCCGGTGAGCATGGCCCAAGGCGTTATATCGGCAACCAGTCGCTGCCAGTTGGTGACAAAGGGCCAGCGATCTAGATGTTCGAGTAAGGCAAATACGTGATTGTCTTGCACTGGCGCCGACCAATATTGGTAACGCCCGTTAATAGCTTCACTATCGTCTGCCTCGATAGCCAATAGGGCGCGTACCACCTGCGTCGCAACACGATGATCTGTGTGCCCCAGTTTAGAAAACGCGTACGAGGGGTAAAGTTTGCTTGATACCTGACATTGAAAGTCGCTGTGCAGCTGGGGTAATAAAACGTGCAGTTTATCGGCCGAAATCGCCGCCTTGTTAATGGCGGTTTCTAACACGCAACTGGGCAAAATGGCTACATCGGCACGATCTTCAATAATATAGTTGAGCAGTTTATCTTGAGGAAAACCAACAAAGTCTAATTGCTTAAGATCACTAAGCGGTGCAATACCTTGTTCAACCATTTCTCCGGCAATAATTTGAAAGCCGCCAAAGGCGTTGGGATCTGTTGAGATAACCCTAAGCTGTTTAAGATCGTTAAGACTATTGATATTAAGATCTTTTTTAGCGATTAAGGCTGAGCCTATGGCATGTTCTGGCGTTACTCGAGTGTGAGGGACTAAGGTTAGTAGGTGGCTTACGCCATAATCTTTTTTAAATGCTACAGTAATGAGCGCGTTACCAATAATGAAATCGAGCTCATTATTGGCGACTCTTGCGACCAGCTGATCGGGCGTGAGTGGCACTAATGTCAGTGGCAGCCCAGTTTCTTTGCTCACCCGTGCTAAGGTCGGCGCCCAGCGTTGGTAGACCACCTCTGGCGCAGAAAAAGCCAGCGCACCCACAGTTAAGGGGCGATTGCGGGTTACTTTACTGTTATTAACAACGCCACCTTGTGTACCTTGAGCGGTTATTATGGTGATGTCGTCTGCGCCATAAGCCCTCCCCATGGTCATCACCAGTAGTAGGATGATGCTCTTGAGCATTGTCCTAAACATAGCTCTGAAGTTAATGTGGGTTGATTGCGGGAAAAGTGGATTTTGCGTGCGCAAACTCATTTCAAAGGCCAATAGCAAATATCATAGTCAGCATTATGACTTACTTTGAGCTATTTTCTTAATTGCTTAATTACAGGAGGTGATCTGGCTCACAAGGGCTACTGGGACTTACCCGTATCGCGAACTCATCAGTAAAGCGTGCTTAACGGTAAAGGGGAAGGAGTCCTCAGCTGTAAGGAGCCCTAACTATAAAGGGCGCTTTGCTGCAAATGGTCTTATTTTGACGTTAAACTTGGGTAAAATCATCACTCAAAGTGATCAAAGCGGCTAATGGACAAGTTTAAAACGAAGATGACAACACTGGCTGATAAACACAGCAAAATTATTGCTAGCATTCACCTTGATAAGCACTAAGTTAATACGCACCCATGCATGGCTCCGTAAAATAGAATTGGCATGTTAAGCCATATGATTGCGTCATATTTAGCCCAGTCTAATTTACATGTCACACTTATTATGGGCAATAAAGTAATTAGTTTATAGGCTTATTGCTTTAGTTGGCTTTTGATTGGTTGCTTTTATTAATTTATCTGGATGATTTATTCAATTAACTACAAGGTTGTTTCATTTAAACTCAATGGCGGATAATAAATGAAAACTTCACTTATTGTTAAATATGGTCAATGCGTTTTTTGATTTAAAAAATAAAGCCAACTTAATCTATTAAATTGGCTTTATGATTTCGATCCCATTACTAACTCAAGTTGCATTGCAAATTTAGAGTGATTTGAGATCTAGTTCTCATTTTTAGGGCTCAACCTAAATTGGTTAAAACGGTTAGATTCAACTTTATCGCCTTGTTCGTTTAAATACCAAATGGCCTCAACATAATCATGCTGATTCACAAAATCTAGCGCTTTATCTCGCGGCATTAAAAATAACATAGTTGAGATCACATCAGCATAAATCTGTTGATTATTTAAGACCACAGTCGTCGCTATGCCATTAGGTTTAGGGTAAAGAGTCGTTGGGTCTATTAAGTGATGATATTGCTGTCCCTTCACCTCAAAGTAACGTAAGTAATTACCGCTACTGACGATAGTCAAGTCTTGACCTGTCACTACTTCATGGAACTGTCCCTCAAAGGTGGCGCATTTAGGCAATTGATAGTCACTTTTTTTACATAGCGGATCTTCAATCGCAGTGACAAACTGACGCCCCTCAGGATGCAGACCAAAGTGACGAATGTTACCGCCTGCATTGATCATAAACTGCTGTGCACCGTCGGTTTTTAATTGGTCATACACCTTTTCGGCCATCCAGCCTTTGGCGATACCGCCTAAATCGATACTCATGCCATCTTGTAAGCGAATGGTATTGGCTTGCCTATCGAGTTGTATCGCTTCTATGTGAGTCAATTTGGCTGCAGCAGTTAATTCTACAGGTGTCGGAATACTGCACTGGCTGGGATCATTATTAGCCTTAATGCAGGCAAAACGATGATTGCGCCACAGGTCGATCACCGGCGACAGGGCAATATTAAAATAGCCATTGCTTTGCTTATACCAATCGATACCTGATGCGATAAGCGCGGTCAGCTGCGGATCGATACTATGGGTTTTACTGGGAGACTCATTAATGGTTTTGATATTGGTTACATGGGGATAGGTGCTGTAATTGGATGCCAGATAGTGGTACTCCTGGATCACGGCCAATGCGTTACACAGCGCTGTTTTTGCTTGCACACTATCTATATTGTACAGATTGATAGTGACCGAGGTGCCAAAATACTTAACCGTGTTGAGTGTCGCGACCTTGTCATCAAAACTGATTAAACCGTTAGCTTCACATTGATAAAATTGCGTTAGTGTCTCGGGCGAATATTTATCGCTAGGTAACAGTTTTGCCGCGTTAACATCATTTGCTAACGCAGCAGCACTGCTACATAAAATAACCGCCGAAGCGAATAATGTGGGGAGTGAATATTTCATAATGCATCTTTATTGATTAATTGCCTGCTATAAGAAGTAGCACTAAATTAGTGGTGCTACCTATTATATTCGCGAGAAATGTTACCTTGTTCAAAGTTATTAACGTTAAGTTGCAAACCTGCGGTTTTCCGCAATTGTCGAAATATCTGGTCGGTTTATGCTGATAGCCAATGATTAAATAAAAAGGGCAATCAAAAGATGACCACTCATAAACGTTTTAAACAAAGCCTTATTTTCACCGCTATTACGCTTGCTAGCTTAACGACTGTCGGTTGTGCCACTCAAGTTGCGCCAGGTAAATATGTTGATGGCGTGCATCAAGTACAAGCCAAAGGTAAAAAAAGTCAAATCGTACTCGAAGTCAAAGTGGAGCAGGGCAATATTGTCGATATTAAAACCCAGTCTCATAATGAAACAGAATCATTATTTCTTAATGCCGAGCGTTTATTGGCAAAAGTCCTTAAAAACAACGGTCATGAAGGTATCGATGCAGTTTCAGGTGCCACTTATTCATCAAACGGTATTTTAAAAGCAGTTAATAAACTACCACGTGCTAACGGTATTCAACCTGAATATGTGGCTGTTGGTTCAAAAGAAGCCTCAGGTGACGATGACTTTAAATTGAAATGGTCGATTCAACCACAATTGGGCTTGATCTCTGGTGACTATTACTATGAGGAAGCACGTTTCCGTCAGGGCCATAAAGGCAGCATGACCGTCGTCACTAACAGCGCCAACAAAGATGACGTTATTTTAGCCGAGTTTAACGAGAGCGGCCGCCCTAACTACTACACCCGTTTATACCAAGATGTACCTAAGCGTATGTCTGAATACAACTTCACTATGGGTAAGAAAAAAGGCACGGCGTGGGTGCAATCAGCACTGACCATGGAAAAGTTGATGATGGAGAAAGACCAACTCATCTTCGAACCTAACCCAAATCACGATCCTAAATTGGCTAACAAGCTAAAAGAGCCAAACCGTTTACGCTACCTAGGTATCGATATTGTTGCGGGTGCATCAAACAGTATTCAGCAATCGATGATCCCATTAACAGCCAAAATTTATGATCAAATCCAAACTCAAGGTACCCATTACAAGTTCTATCAACACGCCGAAAAAGTGCTAGACAGCAAAGGTAAATGAACCGGGATCACTGGCATGTTGCGTGTCGTGGTTGATACCGACACCAAACAGATCGCTAAGGCGCAGTTTGATGAGATCTTCGCTGATGAAAAAGCGCAGATAGCAGATGCCTCAATGAAAAAATATTATCGTCAATCAAAGTATGACTCTATCAATTATGTTGAGCCTGCACGCATCGGCTTTAACGTGATGTTTGATGCACTTAACGAACATCTTAAGGCTGGTGGATCACTATTTGACATCAATGATTTACCTGCAACAGGTGACAGCGGTAGCTACGCGGCAACCGGTTTCACTAAGCGTTCAAGTTCATGGGATCTGTACCTAAAGCATGCCGATATTCTGTATAAGCAGATGCGCGCCGATGGTGTGATTGTGGAACACAAACGTCCTGCGACTAAATAACCCCTTTATACAAATATAAGAGATGATGATTATGAAAACATTTACGCTTTCTTTATTAGCCACCAGTCTACTTATGTCACCACAGCTGTTTGCTGATGATACGGTTAATTTTTATGGTCGTTTAGACTATTCAGTGACTAACTCAGATTCGGGTAGCGCAACTCACGACGGTAAAAGTGGCACTATTTTAGAAAACAACTTCAGCCGTCTTGGGGTTAAAGGCGAAACGGCGCTTAATCCAGACTGGTCAATCTTTTATAAGGTTGAAGTGGGCGTTAACGGCGCATCACAAAGCAAGTCAAACAATCCGTTCTCTGCACGTCCGACGTTTATCGGTATTAAGCACGACAGTTTAGGCGCACTTGCGGTAGGTCGTATCGACTCTGTATTTAAGATGGGCAAAGGCTTTGCCGATGCATTTGATAATTACAGCCTAAAGCACGATCGTCTTATGCCGGGTGACAAACGCCATGGCGATTCATTCGAGTATAAGAGCCCTAAATGGAACAAGTTACAGCTAGGCGCTAGCTATTTGATGGAAGACAACTACTTTGCCGAATCCGATGTTCGCAAAGACAACCCTAACTATCAAGTGGCAGTGACCTATGGTGATAAGTTCTTTAAGAGCGGTAACGTCTACCTGAACGCGGGTTACTCTGACGGTATCGAAGATATTAAAGCAACGCGCGTTGTTGGCCATATCAAGCTCGATAAATTAAAGCTTGGCACCATAATGCAACAAACTGAGTTGATGAATCCGAACAAACCGCATTATGAAGATCGTGATGGCTTCGGCTTTATCGTCAGCGCCACGTATCAAATTGACCAACTATTGCTAAAAGCGCAATACGGTAATGATGATTCGGGTACGGGTAAGATTGCGCATCGCGTTTATGATGCACTTGGTAACGCGGCAGTAGCTGTGCCTGAAGTCAGCCAGTGGGCTGTTGGCGCTGAGTACCGCTTAGCTAAATCGACACGTATTCACACCGAAATCGGCCAGTTTGATGTTAAACAATACTCAGACTTTGACGACACCATTGTGAGTTTAGGTCTGCGTTACGACTTCTAACGGATAAATCACTCTTTCTGTTATCTCCCAACAGAGCTGCACATGGATGTGCGCCCCCTTATTATCTAACATCAATATCACTTACCGCCAATCTTGCTCCATCGATGCCATCTTGCCTAGGTTACATGCTTCGCACAAAATCTGTAGATTGTTGATATCCAGCGCCAGTTCCGGATAACGCGATCTGGGTTTGATGTGGTCAACATGCAGTACCGCGCCCGTTTGCACCGATGCTCCACAAGATACGCAGCGGCGGCCATAGCGTTCTAAGGCCTCTAAACGCAGCTTTAGCCAGGCTTTGCTTTTATAAAAATCGACGCTGTCGCTTAATGGTGATGCTTCAAAAGGAGCGTCAAAACTTAAGTGACCTTGGGTGTCACTGAAAAATGAGGCGTTGATATCGCGTTCATCTTGATGTTTAACCAACCACTTGCCAATGCCGCGCATCGCGCTTTGCTCCGTTTTGTAGTGTTTAGTGCGAATCCTATTGGCAATCCTAAACGTGACGCTAAAATATCGCTCCATTTATTGACTCCTACTTTTCATTGATTGGCACTTAGCTGGCACTTAACGTATCGCTTAACGGACCCAGCATAAATCAGTTTTAACTATTTTTCATTAACTTACCTTTGGGTGTTGGCTAAGTTTAAGGCTATTATGTGTAGCCATGAAATGGCAGTCGATTCAATAAAATATGGATAAGGAGCCACATATGAACATCGCCAATAGCCCCAGATTACGTTTTGAGATGCTGACCCAAGATGATGCCCAGTTGCTGTTTGAGCTGGATCAAGACCCAGAGGTGATGCGTTACATTAACGGCGGTAAGCCTAGCACCATGGACGAGATAACTAATATCATACTGCCACGGCTTAATGCTTATACCAATCCAGAACAAGGTTGGGGCATATGGAAGGTCACGACATTAAGTGACAATGCGACCTTACCATCGACCTTTATTGGCTGGATTTTAGTGCGTCCTATGGATTTTTTTAGCGATAAGCCCAAGTACCATGATATTGAACTCGGTTGGCGCTTTAAAAAGTGTACTTGGGGCAAGGGTTACGCCACTGAAGCGGCCTGCGCTGTGAGTGATGCCATAATCTTGCAACCCCGGGTTAGCCACATCTCTGCCGTGGCCGATAAAGACAACATAGCCTCGATTAACATCATGCAAAAACTGGGCATGACCTATCAAAAAGTCGCCCCTTACCCAACGCCTACCGGTGAGGTGCCCGTTGTGTATTACCAAAAACCAGTTCGTTAGGCTGGCATTGTCAACGTAACGACATTAGCCGATATGATTGTCGCATGCCTAGTCGCACACTGAGTAAAGCGTGGTTCAGCGGCGTACATCCACAGCATGTGACATTACCCTTTTAGTAAGTAGATGTGTCGTCTGCTAGCTATGCTAAGCGCACATTTGTTAACATTCGCTACAAATTTGCCACAGCCTATATTGCCTCGCGGTTTAAAGCAGCATAGCCAGCAGCAGAGATTAATTAACAATTATCAATGTAAATGGTCAGTCGTAATTTTATAACCTACTGATATTTAACCGTATAACATAAATATCAGCCTGTGCAGTGAACGACGATACCACCTAATCATCACTCTATTTCTAAAAAGGAGATTTCATGTACCGTATCGTTAACGGCGGACTCGTGACCGTAGCGTTGCTCAGTTGCACTAGCCTAAGTGCCAATGAATTTGTATTAAGTAAAGTCGCTAAACCTATCTCTCAAGCGGTGCAGTTGTCACTGGATCCGGCCCGCGATGATTTTTCAGGTTCGACCCAAATCTCCCTTAACGTGCTCAACGCCACCAAGGTGCTCGACATCAATGGGCTGGCCTACACTACCAGTAATGTGACCTTGAGTGGCGATAAGCCCTGTGAAATGTCGGCCACCATGCTCGACACTGGCATAGTGAAACTCAGCTGCCCGCATACTATTACCCCTGGTGAATACACCTTGTCGCTCGATTTTACCGCCCCCTATAATCGGCAATCGGTCGGCTTATATAAGACTATCGATGGCGACTTACCTTATCTGTTTACCCAATTTGAGATGAGTGATGCACGCCGTGCATTTCCGCTATTCGATGAGCCTGAGTATAAAATCCCATTTCAGCTCACCATTAGCGCTCCTAGTCGCGAAAAGGTGTATAGCAATACACCCGAGGTCGACACGCAGCAGCAAGATGGCATGACCATACATACCTTTGCGCCAACGCAGACCATCTCCTCTTATCTGGTGGCGTTTGCGGTGGGGCAATTTGAAGAGATAGAAGTGAAGGGCATGAGTGTCCCTGGCCGGGTGATCACCACTAAAGGTAAAATTGCCTCAGCCAAATATGCCGCCGAGCAGATGCCTATCGTATTAGGGGCATTGGAGGACTACTTTGGTGTTGATTATCCTTTTGCAAAGCTGGACTCTGTCGCCGTACCTGAGTTTCCTTTTGGCGCCATGGAAAATGCCGGGTTAGTCACTTACCGTGAAGATATTTTATTGCTCGATGATGCCAGCGCCACCCAAAGTGCCCGTCAACGTACGGTATCCATTGTTGCTCATGAGCTAGCCCATCAATGGTATGGCAACTTAGTGACCATGGCGTGGTGGAATGATTTATGGTTAAACGAAGCCTTTGCCAGCTGGATGGCCGCTAAAATTACCCATCAGACTCACCCAGAGTTTGAGTCAAACTTACGTTTGCCCAAAAACCGCGTCATGAGCCTAGATGCGCGTTTATCGACTAAGCCGATCCGTAAGCCGATTAATAATGAAGCCGATATTATGGATGGCCTAGGTTTAGCCTATAGCAAAGGGGAAGCTGTGCTTGCCATGGTTGAAAACTGGATTGGGGAAAGTGCCTTTAAGGCGGGTATTCGTCAATATATTCAAGATCATGCTTATAAAAATACCACCGCCGATGATCTGTGGAACGCGCTGGCGAAAGCCTCTGGTAAAGATGTGCCCCAAGTGCTGCGCACTTTTATCGAGCAATCATCTTACCCGCTAGTGAAAGTCAGTCTTAATGGTGATCAATTAACCTTATCTCAGCAGCGCTTTGTGAGCGCAGGGACGCAAGCTCCAGCGCAAACCTGGACAGTGCCAGTGTCGCTTAAATTTGGCGATGCGAAACAGAGTCAGCAACAAACCTTACTGCTTGATAAGCCAAGTCAAACCTTTACATTGCCCTTTGCCCCCACTTGGGTTTTCCCCGATGCCGATGGCATGGGCTATTACCGTTGGTTACTGCCAGAACCACAACTGAGTGCATTATTAGCCACAGCCAAAACGACACTCAATCCACGTGAGCGACTCGCGTTGCTGTCGGGCGCCGATGCACTGCTTGATGCAGGCTTTATTGATGGCGGCGCACTGCTCAATATTATCGGTGAATTTGTCGATGATCAGCATCCACAGGTGGTCGCCAGTGCATTAGGGCTGTTGCAGGCACAAAAACAGACCTTTATAGATGCCAGTAATCGTGAGTTATGGGCCAAGTTTGTGACCGCCAGAGCTCAGTTAGCGGTCAAGCGTTACGGTTTATCGACCGTCGATGGCGAAGATCCGCAGATCAGTAAACTGCGCCCAACACTGATCGCGCTGCTAGGGTTTGAGGGACAAGATCCCAATGTCATTGCAACAGCAACCAAACAGACACAGGCGTATTTAGCGCAAAGCGATGCGGCTGATCCCTACTTGATTGGTACTTATCTGCAGATAGCCGCGTTTAATGGCGACGACACCTTGCTTGAGCAGATGCAGCGTCAGTTTGAAACCACTAAAGATGCTCAACAACGCACCCATCTGTTGTATGCCTTAGGTTATGCGCCTGCGGGTAAGTTGCAGCAACAGATATTAGCTTACAGTCTGAGCGAGGCGATAACCGCGCCGGATCTGAGTTATCTTTATGCGGGGCAGCTGTATCGTGATGATCGCAAACAAGCTTTTCGTGATTGGGCTTATGCGCATTATGATGCGATTGCCAGTAAATTACCGCCGTTTGCACTACCTCGTTTACCAGGCTACCTTGCCAGCGGTTGTGAGCTGGCGCCACTTGAGCGGGCTGAGGTGTTTTTCACCCCAAAAGTTGAACACGTCGCCGGTTATGGCCGCAGTTTAGCTAAACTCAATGAGCAGGTTACTAACTGTGTGATGTTAAAACAGCGCGAGCAGGCCAGTGTGGTGAGTTTTCTTCAGCAGCAATAGCCTCTCAGTTGATTAAACATCATAATAAAGCCCGCATTGGCGGGCTTTTATGTGTTAGGTGACGTTTAAATAAGCGTTTATCGGCTAAGCTAGGCTCAGCGGCTGAGTACACTATTTGAATGACCAATAATGTTAATGCCAATTCCACTATTTTATCGCGTTAAGCTACTGTAAATTGATGTCGACTTTGATAAAATGCCGAAAAATTTTCATCGAGAGTTAATTATGCCAATGTACGTTGTGGGACATAAGATCCCGGATTCAGATTCTATTTGCGGCGCAATTGCGCTGGCTTACCTCAAAAATCAGATAGGCGAAGCGGCCATTGCAGCTCGTCTTGGTGAACTTTCACCAGAAACAGCCTTTATTTTAGAGCGTTTTGGTTTTGACGCGCCAGAGTTTAAAGAAAGTTATGCTGGCGAAGAAGTGTATATTGTTGACCACTCTGAATTAACCCAAGCGCCTGACGATATTGACCAAGCCACTATTGTGGGTATTGTCGACCATCACAAGCTGGGTGACTTAACCACATCGACTCCGCTTGAGTGCTGGATCCGCCCAGTGGGTTGCAGCAACACAGTGATCAAGATGATGTACGATTTCTATGGTGTTGAAATTCCTAAAGATATCGCTGGCATCATGCTATGTGCCATTTTAAGTGACACTGTGATCTTTAAATCTCCGACGTGCACCACTGCCGACATAAAATGTGTTGAAGCGCTAGCTGAAATTGCCGGTGTTGAAGATTACAAAGCCTTAGGCATGGAGATGTTTAAGGTGAAGTCTGCGGTCGAAGGCACGCCAGTACGCGATCTGGTGATGCGCGACTTTAAAGACTTCAACATGAATGGCAAACTCATCGGTATTGGTCAGCTTGAAGTGATCGATTTGTCAGTATTTGACGACATCAAAGCCGATCTTGAAGCCGATATCGCCGCCTTAAAAGCGGAAGGTAACCGTCACAGTGTGCTGTTGTTGCTCACCGATATCATGAAAGAAGGGTCTGAAATGTTGGTGGTGTCTGATGACAGCGAACTCACCACCCGCGCCTATGGCAAAGCGACCGAAAATGGCCGCGTTTGGCTTGATGGTGTGTTGAGCCGTAAAAAGCAGGTAGTTCCGCCATTACAAGATGCGTTGGCATAAGCTACTCCCTTATATTGATAACTTGTATTGCTTATATTGATAACTTGTATTGATAACTTGTATTGATAACTTGTATTGATAGTAAGTTGTAAAAAAGCCGGCAGTTGCCGGCTTTTTTTGTGGCGCGTGTTAAGGCCTATGGCTTAGTCGGCTTTTTTGGCTTGTTGCTTCGCATGCTGTCGTAATTTTTGCAGGCGTTTATCCGCTATACCTAACACTGTCTGCGGCGGATAATCTTCAAACTCAAAGTCCCGCTCGCCGCAAGCTATGCCTGTGAGTAATTCAATGGCTTCTGAAACATGATTAATCGCCCAAATGGAGAAACGGCCTTGCTTAACCGCAGCGACGATGTCATCGCGTAACATTAAATTTTGCACGTTGGCCTGTGGAATAATCACCCCTTGGCTATCGCTGCGTCCTTTTATGGTACAAACATCAAAGAAGCCTTCGATTTTTTCATTGACGCCACCGATAGGCTGAGCATGGCCAAATTGATTCATCGAGCCTGTTATCGCAATATCTTGTCTTAATGGCAGTGCCGAAAACGCCGATAAAATAGCACATAACTCGGCCATCGATGCGCTGTCGCCATCGACGCCACCGTAATTTTGCTCGAAGGTGAGGTGAGTCGACAGGGGGATTTTATCGGTTTGGCCAAACAAGGTTGCCAAGTATGCGGTTAAGATCATCACCCCTTTTGAGTGAATACTGCCGCCAAGATCCACCTTGCGTTCAATATCAAATACCGCACCTTCACCATAAGCTGTGGTGGCCGTTATACGATTAGGCACCCCAAATTGATGATCCGAGGTGGCAATAACCGATAACGCATTTATCTGACCGACAACCTTATTGGCCGTGTCGATTAGAGTGGTGCCATCGATAAAACTTTGCATCACATTATCTTTTAAACGGCACACTCTAAGCTCATGATTATAAAGAGCTTGCTCTACATGGCTCACCCTTATCATATTAGCGTTGCTGGATTTTGCCACGTAATTAGCTTCACGTAATAGGTTAGCAATGTCGGCTGAATGTAGGGATAATTTATACTTTGAGTCGGCCTGACGCGCACTAAACTCAATAACCCGTTTTATAGCCCCTCGATCGCAATGCAGCATCTTATTACCACTGACAATACTGGAGATAAATTGGGCGTAAAGCGCCTCAGATTGTGCGGTGCGAGGCATCTCGTCTTCAAAATCGGCGGTCACTCTAAATAGCTCTTTAAACTCAGGATCGTAATGTTGTAATAACTGGTAGGTTTGATAATCGCCAAAGAGGATAATTTTGACATTAAGCGGCACTGGCTCGGGATCAAGCGAAATGGTCCCCGACAAGGTTACCTCTCGCTCGAGCGAGCTTAAACTTAACTGGCGTGACCGCAGTGCGCGCTTTAATCCATCCCACACATAGGGCTGCTCTAATACCTTGATGGCATCGATCATCAACACCCCGCCATTGGCGCGATGTAGGCTGCCTGGGCGGATCAAAGAGAAATCAGAAAAAATAGTGCCTTTAAAGGTCGCATTTTCGATGTAACCAAAAATATTATGATAATTAGGGCTCTCTTCCACCACGATAGGCATGGTTTTATCGGCTTGATTAACCAATACATTCACTTGATATCGGCGGGGCATTTTTTTCTGCATCGACGCATAAGCAAGCGCAACCTGTTCTTCATTTTGCTCTAAGAAAATATCCAGATTATCGATAATATCCTTATGCATATCATGCAGGTGGGTTTTAATCACGGGATAGTCAGCATAGCTTAGCTTTAACGGGTCCATTAAATGCACTAAGACATCTTGGGCCACTTGTTCGTCATGCTTTTGTTGTTGATCGCTATAACGCTCTTCCCAAGCAGTAAATTTACGCACCACTTCACGCAGTTTTGATTCTATTTCACTGATGTTATTTTCAAGCGTCTGTTGCTGTTTATGACTTAATGCCGCAAATGTGGCTTCAGAGTGGGGCTCATCACCATTCATGGCGAGTAATTCATAGCCGCCCTGAGCGGTAATACTTAGGCTGATGTGTTTAGCCGCGGCCTCTTTAGTGATCTTATTTAATGCCGCTTCTTGTTTACTGGCAAGCTGTGCTTTTAATTTGTCTGCCCGGGTATAGTAAATCTCGTTATCGAATGCCAAGGGTAGGGCTTTGACAAGCCGTTTCATCAACTCTTCAATATCTTTTTTAAATTGGGCGCCTTTACCCTGAGGCAGTTGCAGCACCTTGGGTGTGCGAGCGTCAGCAAAATTAACCACATAACACCAGTCATAAAGCGGATGATGCAGACCAGGATCATAGCGGTCTAAATAGCGCATTACCATCGTCCGCTTACCCAAACCATTACGGCCGATGGCGTAAATATTGTAGCCTTTGTCCTGCATCGACATGGCAAACTCAACGGCACTTTGGGCCCGCTCTTGGCCAACGATTTTATCTAACGGGTTAAGGCTTTTAGTCGATTTTACTTTGGCATCTAAACTGCTTAGCAGGGATGGTAGGTAAAGTTCGGCACTGGTAAGAGGGGAGATTGGCATACGCTAACTATCTCATATGAAAATATTAACTTCAGTGTAAACAGCGGTCACACAAATGACAGCAGTCATTTACTCAATTAAGGCCATATTATTAACAAATTGGTTTGTTTGATTATTTTTCATACTAAAAATAATCTATTCCCTATGATTTATAGCGGATCCTTTAAAGAGAATATGCCAGTAGGTGATACTTAAGTGAATGATCCAGATAAAAATAGCGTCATCTTCACGCCACACACAACTCATGCATAACTTATTAGCCTGCTGAATGACATTACTCGTTGTCAAACTTAACCCCGCTGATAAATAAACTTGCGCCTTTGTACCTGGCTGCTAAAATAACTGTGTTTATATACAGTATATTTTATTGGGTCTTATCTATGCGCGTTATTCCTTTTCCAGCCAGTGCTGGCATTACTGGATTCGAAAGCCCTGCGGCTGAGTATTGCCAATTAGGCTTAAGTTTAGATGAACTACTGATCGTACATCCCAACGCGACTTTCATCGGGTTGGCACAGGGGGATTCAATGCAAGGCGTCGGCATTTTTGATGGTGATGTGATTATTGTTGACCGCCATGAATGCGCCCGCAGTGGCGATGTCATAGTGGCCAACTTTAATGGTGAGTTTGTCTGTAAAATCATCGACATCCAGCGACGTTTGTTGCTGTCATGTAACCAACACTATCAACCTATTAGCATTCACGAGCACGATATTTTTAATATCGAAGGCGTTGTCACTCGATCGATTCGTTGTCACCGTCAAAGCCCACAACTGGTGGATCATTAAGGTGGTGTTTTTATGTTTGCCTTAATCGATGCCAACGCGTTTTATTGCAGTGCCGAGCAGGTTTTTCGTCCCGATTGGCGCGGTAAACCTATCGTAGTATTAAGTAATAACGATGGGTGTATTGTTGCCGCAAATCGACAGGCAAAAGAAGCCGGCATCCAAAAATTTGTACCTTATTTTAAAGTGAAATCATTGTGTGAGCAGCGCGGGGTCATTGCCTGCTCGTCCAACTATGAGTTGTATGCTGATTTATCCAATAAAATGATGAATATCATTGGCCGTTTTGCTCCTGAGCAGCATGTGTATTCGATTGATGAATCATTTCTTTCCTTTAAAAAGAGTTATCCGGCAATTCCATGCCTACGAACCCAAGGCCAACTCATCCGCCGTACCGTTTGGAAAGAAACCCGTTTACCGGTTTGTGTTGGTATGGGCGAAACCATGACATTGGCGAAAATCGCTAATCATGCCGCAAAGAAAATTGAATGCTATCAAGGAGTTTGTGTTATCGATAGCGAGCAGGAACGTGTGGCCATTTTAACGCAATTGGCAGTGAGTGATGTATGGGGAATTGGACGGCGGCTAAGTAAACGGCTGCAATTAATGCAAATAACCACCGCATATGAACTTGCCACTATGCCACCAGGCGCCGCTCGTAAACAATTTGGTATCGAGGTTGAGCGCACTGTGCGAGAACTCAACGGCCAGGTATGTAAAGTGTGGGATGAAGCGCGAGCTGATAAGCAGCAGATCTTCTCCACCAGAAGTATGGGGCAACGCATTTGCGATAAGTCATCGTTATTACAAGCCTTAAGTAAACATGTTGCCATTGCTGCAGCAAAAGCGCGTAAGCAAGGCTTATGTTGTCAAACCATGCTGCTATTTGCCAATAACTCTCCCTATGACGACCAACCCACAGGATTTAAAACCACTGGCTTTAAAGCCTTAGTCGAGTTGCCTTGTGCCACCAATTGCAGCGTTGAGCTAACCAAAGCCATGACCCAAGCGGCACATAAGTTATTTAGGGAAGGGGTGCGGTATTACAAAATTGGCATAGGGTTACTTGATTTAACCAGTGACAAATACTGTCAGCTCGATTTATTTACTGTCTCAAAAGCCAATTTACCCCTCATGCAAACCTTAGATGGTATTAATCAACGTTATGGAACCGATGCAGTATTTCTTGCCGCTCAAGGTATTCAACCCAAATGGATAATGCGCCGTGACTTACTCACACCACAATACACCACCAAATGGCACTCAGTACCGCAGATAAAATGTTGATATATTCTAGCAATATGACTACGGACATCCGTAGTGTCGAAATATATATCCAACCATTGAGTATCCAGTCGATAGTTTAAATTTCCCCGTCAATAACTTTGGCAGCCTTGAGTTTAAATGTTTTGGACTAATTATCAGAAAATTGTCACAGCAGACGAACCATCTAGACATCGTTAAGGCATGACAAGCAATGCCGACGAGCGCAGGAGAAATGACGCGCCAATGCCGATAAGTATCATTAGTGGCACTTCTATATCCTCACACACATAGCTGCGCACAATGTATATTATGTTAAATGAGGTGTGCGGATGTGGAAAGCTTCACTCAATTTCAGACTCCTCTCATTCCAATTAAGGTGATTAATTACCAATGCCTTGAATCATGGGTCGATAGCTAGCGCTTTTATGTACATCAACATCGTCCAGACATAATTATCGTAGCGTCCTATAACGTCCTAGAATGAAACTGCTTTTTATCGCTTTAGACTGTCAAGCAACGTAACATTGAGTATTGAGCGTTTAGATAGACCCATTTAGATAGATCAATGCTACTGATAATCGTCTGGTACCATGAATCATTAACTGAATCACTGCTCGGTAGTTATCCGCTGAGGTCACATTTGTTGAATACCGCAGACTAGTTATGAACGTATGCAATGCCTAAAGCACCTCTAATCAATTTCGTTTAACAGCATTTGTTGCCCTCAACACTGTAGTGAACGTTAATCGGTTGGCACTCAACTGAGTGCCAGGACACATTTTCAACGCGTCGCTACGTGAAATCTAGCCTAGGTAGACCCGCATTGATTTGTTTTATGCGCGTAGCGCCGCCTGAATTTTAAGCTATTAAACCTTTTTATACCGATATAGCTAGTCAATGACGTTAACACTCACAGTGTTGAGCGATTAATGAGAGTTATCGTTTGACTATGACACGCAAATAAGCTGAGTTTAGAAAGCATTAAAATAAGCCATAAATAAGCTTACCTTACGATTTAAAGTGTGACCGTTGAATCAATTACAAGGTTTCACTGATGTAGTGATAACCACTATTTCATACTTTTCAGGTTGATGCCTTACAAGCTAACATTAAAGATGATCGGTAATGTATTTTATTAATGATGACACTAATGTTAATAATTAAAGCCTACAAAATAGGTTGAGAAAGTCACGGAATAACGGAATAATAGTTGTGAACACAACCCCTTTTCACATTGACCTTTAATGCCGATAAGTATCATTATCGGCATTAAAATATTGGTTAAATATGGTGTAAACTTTTCTTATAATAAGCATCAAGTTCAGATGCATAGCAGATTCAAGTAAATGAATTAAAGGTGATGAACAGTACAGAAAATGTTTACCGCTATGAGTTTAAGCAGATTTGTTTTATTAATTTTTATTGAATCAACATTTTTAGCCGTAATGAGAAGGTTTACGTATAAACAATATGTAACTCTACAAGAATATTTGCGTGGATGTCATTTAAGTGGGTAATACCCTGCCCGCTCAAATAGTTATTCATTACTCTGTGTGGAACAATAAGATCCTCAAACTGAATCGAAAAAGTAAGGTCATGTTTATTTTATAAGTTTGAATAACCTTCGTTGTAACCTCTGACTAATAAGGCATACAAGCGTATAATTAGACTGCCCTAGCCCTCAAAAAAGCTCTCGCAATATACTCTAATTACGACTCAGAATATCTGTGCGATATCAACCATGCAGTCAGGTACAAATGACTTAGAACCATAGATGAAACGGCTGACTGCCTGACTTTGCCGCCTAAACCACCAACACAACTCCCCTTGTCATTTACCTTATTTTATTCCCGATAAGGTATCTATTGGTTTATTCGCCGCACTTTGGTGGCGATCCGATTGACTGGTGTGTAAATATTGCGATGTGGTATCAATACTTTCATGTCCGGCATCGGCTTGTACATGTGATAACGGTCTGCCGTGTAAATTAATATCGTGGGTGATCCCGGTATGACGAATGTTATGTACACTCAATAATCGCATCGCTTTGGCATCTTCTATCATACCGTCAGCTTCGGCGCAGTCGGCACTATACTCGATAATTTTTTGCACTTCTTCCCTCACCTGGCGAATACCAAGATTAGCGTTGATCAGTCCGCTTTCTCTACCTCGGCCAGCAGCGCGATGACGTACAAATAGTGGTGTTTGTTCATTAGAACTTGGTAGATCGCTTAAACCTAAATATTGTCTGTATTCGATTAATGCAGTGAGTATTGCATTGGATAAAGGCACTGAACGCTGCTTGCCGCCTTTGCTTTGCGGGATATTAAAGCGCCAAATACCCGTCTGTTTATTTTGAGTAAATTGCCCCATGATGGGGCTATATCCCGCCCTTGCGCTGACATCTGATACTCGTAAATAGCAAGAGTAGATGAGCTTAATTAAAAATAAACTGCGTTGATGAGTCTCTGGTGAGGTTTGGGCAAGCCCTTCAACACTGCTAATGACATATGACCATTGCAGTTCGGTAAAAGCCAAGCTGTCGATATCGTCTTGATTGACTAAAAATTTATGCTTTTTAGCAAATCGCGAGTGATTCAGCCAAGCCTGCGCTGGATTGCGCTCACAATAATCCTCGGCCATTAAAAAACCATAGTAAGATGACAAAATCGCCATTTTGGTTTTTAAGGCATTGTCACTCAGCTCATAAATCTGCTCGACGCCAAGTTGCTTTTTACCGACAAAGGGTCGCCAAAGCGGATTAGGTAGACGCTGCCCCGTTGCTTTATCAAGTTTAAATTGCGCCACATTATAATAGCCAATAAGCGCTTTAGGGGGCTGCTGGCAATAGGCTACAAACTTGTCGATATCTCGGCGTGAGATCTGCCCGGGTGATTGCTTAACCACATCAAAACACCAATGTAAAAAGCAGCTGAGTTCACTACGGTAACTTTTATAGCTGTTTTCATTGTCGCGCAGAGAAAATAATAGGTCGCAAGAGAGCTCATAAATAAAGCCCGCATCTTCAATGCCATTTATGCTCAATGCAGTGATATGTTGATTGATAATGGGGTTGCCTTGCTCGAGAAAGTCTTTTGACTCAAATAATGGCAATACATTAGGCAATGATGTGATTGATGGAGCGTGATTGTTTGGCATTAGCAAATTACTTGGAGAGTATACCGATTGATACCGCTAATTTTATCATGATTAATGCATTTAATAGCTTAATTTAATTAATCAATTCGAGTATTTAGATTAAACGGAAAACATTGAATCAAAGCTTTACACAGGACAATAAGGTTATCGTGCTTTACTTACCCAATATTAAATCCCAACAGCAAGTTAGTTTAATAAACAGCCTCGATACGCAGCTTAAAACGAACAAGGATGGCCTGATCTTATGTTTCGTCGTTAGCCGTACTCATGATGATGGCCAATCGACAAAAAATGGATTAGCGTGGATTATCGACAGCGTGATTGTCGGCTAAAAAGTCGAACATAACATGCTGTTGTTGCTCAGCGACACTAAAGCTTACAAACATCCGCCAAACCATGTAATTACTGCTACATGAGCCATAGATTAACGTGCCTTTATAGCTGCTTTTGTCGTTTTCAGTTAAATTTAAAGGAATAACCCCCATAAACATATCTCTTCCTTCAACGCGTGCGCTCAATAATTTTACGGGTTTAGAGAAGGTTAATGAAACGGCTAAGGGCTGTTCACTTGGCGTCGAACCTGGTGAAATGCTTAAGCTGACATCAATGTCATTTATTGTTTGTTGACAAGGTTTTTGGGCAAACTGACATAAGGTTTGGTCTACGGTAAATGCAGCTATTTGTCCTGTTTCATCACCCTTTACAACACTATTATTAGGCTCGGAGCATGCACTTAATAAAAGCGTGCTAAGTAGGCTAATGACGGTAATGTTAATGCGAGTTATTTGCTTGTGTAGCACAATTTTTAACCTTTTGAATCATGGTGTTTACATTCTATACGTGGACTTTGATCTGGATCAATGTTGTACTCCGCATAATTCCTATCTTTTTTGATATTGCTCAAGTATCATTGCGATACTTAACATTAATTTGCATTAATGTTGAGCAACACGTTGACTCAATCAAGTTTGTTTCGTAGGAAGCAGGCTTGTTAACGTCATTTTCTAACGGGTAAAGTGTCGCTTTACTCTAACAATAAGTACAAGTAATAAGCAGTGGAAGCAATATGATGAATCATTCCCAGCCTCAAGGCGCTGATTACAATTACACCGTTGTCCGCCAATTCGCATTAACCACAGTTTTGTGGGGAATCATTGGTATGTCAATCGGTGTATTGATCGCGGCCCAGTTAATATGGCCACAACTGAACTTTGATACTCCATGGCTAACGTACAGTCGTCTTCGACCACTGCACACTAACGCTGTGATTTTCGCGTTCGGTACTTCAGCACTTTTTGCAACATCTTACTATATCGTTCAGCGCACCTGTCAAACCCGTTTATTTGCACCTAAGTTAGCTGCATTTACCTTCTGGGGATGGCAAGCCATCATTTTATCAGCCGTGATTACTCTGCCACTGGGTCTAACCAGTAGCAAAGAGTATGCTGAATTAGAATGGCCTATCGATATCGCTATTGCCGTCGTTTGGGTAACATATGCGATTGTATTCTTCGGTACTATTGTAAAAAGAACAACCTCGCACATTTATGTCGCGAACTGGTTCTTTGGTGCCTTCATTATTACGGTAGCCGTGCTGCATATAGTTAACTCTATGGCGATACCTGTGAGCATGTTCAAATCATATTCACTCTACTCTGGCGCAGTTGATGCCATGGTACAGTGGTGGTATGGACACAACGCGGTAGGCTTCCTATTAACGGCTGGTTTCTTGGGGATGATGTATTACTTCGTACCTAAGCAAGCGGGTCGTCCGGTTTACTCATACCGTTTATCTATTGTTCACTTTTGGGCATTGATTGCATTGTATATTTGGGCCGGTCATCACCACCTTCACTACACTGCTCTGCCTGATTGGACACAATCACTGGGTATGGTGATGTCGCTTATTCTATTCGCGCCTTCTTGGGGTGGTATGATCAACGGTATCATGACTCTATCAGGTGCTTGGCATAAGTTAAGAACCGATCCTATCCTGCGCTTCCTTGTGGTTTCATTGTCTTTCTATGGTATGTCTACCTTCGAAGGCCCAATGATGGCGATTAAGACTGTTAACGCCCTTTCTCACTACACTGACTGAACCATTGGTCACGTTCACTCTGGTGCACTGGGTTGGGTTGCAATGGTGTCAATTGGTTCGTTATATCACTTAATTCCTTCTGTTTATGGTCACGGCCGTATGTACAGCACTAAGTTGATCAACGTACATTTCTGGTTGGCAACTATCGGTACCGTACTTTACATCGTATCTATGTGGATCTCGGGTGTGATGCAAGGTCTAATGTGGCGTGCAGTTAACTCTGACGGTACCTTGACCTACAGCTTTGTTGAAGGTTTGGAAGCATCGTATCCATTCTACTTTGTTCGTTTCTTAGGTGGCGTGTTCTTTGTGACTGGTATGCTGTTAATGGCATATAACGTGTTCAAGACCGTAAAAGCACCAAAAGAATCTTTGCCAGCACTTGCTGAAGCATAAGGGGTAGATTAGATGAAATTTAATCATGAGATAGTTGAGAAAAACATCGGTCTGCTAGGCATCTTTACCGTTATTGCAATTAGTTTCGGTGGCTTGGTACAGATCACTCCTCTACTTTTTCAAAAAGATACCACTGAACCTGTCGATGGATTACGCCCTTACACAGCGCTAGAGCTTGAAGGCCGTGATATTTATATCCGCGAAGGTTGTGTTGGTTGTCACAGTCAAATGATCCGTCCATTACGTGCAGAAACTGAACGTTATGGTCACTACTCTGTAGCGGGTGAGTCAGTGTGGGAACACCCATTCCTTTGGGGTTCTAAGCGTACTGGTCCTGATCTTGCTCGTGTAGGCGGACGTTACAGTGACAAGTGGCACGAAGTGCACTTAATCGATCCTCGTGCTGTGGTACCTCAGTCAAACATGCCTGGGTTCCCATGGTTAGCAGAAAACGTACTTGACGGTAAGTTAACTGCTCAAAAGATGGAAGTGTTCCGTGGTTTCGGTGTGCCGTACACTCAGGAAGATATCGACAATGCCAAGAAGGCCGTTGAAGGTAAAACTGAGATGCAGGCAATAATTGCATACCTACAGTCGCTAGGTCACGCACTGAAATAAATTGGAGGCATAAATATGGATTACGGCACAATACAAGGGATTATCACCATTGTTGTTATGTTGACGTTTGTCGGTATTTTTGCGTGGGCTTATAGCGGTCGTCGTAAGAATCAATTTGACGAAGCCGCTAACCTTGTTTTCTCGGATGACGAGAAAAACAAGGACTCAGGAGAGCATAAGTGATGATGAGTAGCTTCTGGAGTATTTGGATTACCGTACTCACAATCGTGGTAATCGCAGGATGTTTTATCCTATTAAGACTCGTCTCTAAAAACACTACTGGTGTTGAAGAAGGCAAGTCAATGGGCCATGCCTTTGATGGTATTGAAGAGCTCAATAACCCACTACCTAAGTGGTGGAGTTATATGTTTTATCTCACAATCGTTTTCGGTGTGATTTACCTCGCTCTTTACCCAGGTTTGGGTAACTACAAAGGCTTACTCGGCTGGTCAAGCTCGAACCAAAGCATTGGTACCGAGAATGGTATTAAAGCTGATTCTGCCGCCGCTATTGAACTAGCAGCAAAAGAAGGTCGCTGGGTGCAGTATGACCAAGAAGTGAAGAAAGCCGACGAAAAATTTGGTCCAATCTTCGCGGCTTACCTTGCAACACCGTTAGAAGAATTAGTTAAAGACGAAGAAGCATTGAAAGTCGGTGGTCGTCTCTTCCTACAAAATTGTGCACAGTGTCATGGTAGTGACGCCCGTGGTAGTACTGGCTTCCCTAACCTGACAGACAATGCATGGTTGTACGGTGGTGATTTAGCGACGATTAAAACGACGCTAATGAATGGTCGTCACGGTATGATGCCACCTAAAGGCGGTTTACCTATCGATGATAGCGAACTTGAAGGATTAGCTGAGTATGTGGTTAAGCTTTCTGGTCGTGAACACGACGCCGCACTGGCAGCTCAGGGGCAAGGCTCATTCATGAAAGGCTGTTTTGCCTGTCATGGCATGGACGGTACTGGTAACAAGTTTATGGGTGCCCCTAACCTGACTGACTCTGCTTGGTTATACGGCGGTAGTCGTGGCGTGATCGTTGAAAGCATCAAAAACGGCCGTTCTGGTGTCATGCCAGCATGGAAAGACGTTTTAGGTGAAGAGAAAGTTCACGTGATCACTGCTTACGTTTATAGCTTGTCAAACAAGTAGTTACATATAAGTAACATTAAGGCCTCGAGATGATCGGGGCCTTTTTTTTAGCTGTGCTTTTACTCAATTATCGGTAAAATGAGCCCAACAAATTCAACAGGTAGTTTTCATGAATACACCGCAAGCTTGGTATAAACAATTTTGGCCTTGGTTTCTTATTATTTTGCCCTTGTGCGCCGTCATCGCCAGCGTTAATTTGCTGATGGTGGCCATCGATACCCAGGACTCGCTCGTGTCTGAGGATTACTATAAAGATGGTAAAGCCATCAATATGGATCTGCGTAAAATTAAGCATGCCAAACAGTTAGGTTTACAGTTTGAGATGTTAGTTAATGATGATGAAGTCCGCATTGTGCAGCACGGCGGTGAAGTGTATTTAGCGGCATTGAGTGTATCGTTTTTTCACCCCACCCTAAAGCAGCGCGACTTTAGCCAAATTACAACAGCCGATGGCAATCAGGTTTACCGTATCAAGTTAGCCGAACCTATCTCTGGTGCCTGGGAAGTACGCCTCGAAGGATTCGATCAAACCTGGCGCATTCAACAACGTCTTGATCTTAAAGACGATGCTCAGTACTGGCTAAATTAGTTTTCACATGAATATCCTTGAGTGTTTTCATTGCAGTGAGCCAGTATTAACTGGCTCGCAGTTTGTCACCGTTATTGATAATACCCCGCAACCCATGTGCTGTCCGGGTTGCCAAGCGGTATCAAAGGCAATCATAGACGCTGGCTTGAGTAATTATTACCGCTACCGTACTGAGCCTGGCAACAAACAAACGGCACTGGTGCCTGAAGCACTCAGCGCCAACTCAGCTTTTGACCTTAAAGAGGTACAACAAGATTTTGTCCATCATCAGGACAATATCAGTCAGGTTTCATTGACCATAGATGGCATTACCTGCGCAGCATGTGCATGGTTGATAGAACATAAGTTAAAGCCGGTCGATGGAATAGTGAATATCGCAGTCAACACCACTACAGAACGAGCCTTGGTTACTTGGGACCAAAGCCGTATTAAACTCAGTGAGATCCTCAATTTAATCAGTAATATCGGCTACCAGGCAGCGCCTTATCAAGTCGATGATGAAGAGATCCAAACCAAAAAAAATAGCCGTAAATTTTTATTAAGACTCGGGTTAGCCGGCTTTGCCACCATGCAGGTGATGATGTTCGCTCTCGCCCTCTATTCAGAATATTTTACCGTTCTTGATGTCGAATATCGCGACTATTTCCGCTGGGTAAGCATGATGTTTGCCGCGCCAGTGGTGTTTTACTCGGCGCAGCCTTTCTATTTTAGTGCCATTCGCTCCATGCTATCGGGGCGGTTAAATATGGACGTGTCAGTGTCCATTGCCATCTGCGGTGCCTATATTGCCAGTTGTATTGCTACTGTCAGCGGTCAAGGTGAAGTTTATTTTGAATCGGTCAGCATGTTTACCTTCTTCTTGCTGCTGGGACGCTACCTTGAACAGAACGCGCGCCAAAAAGCGTCAATCAGCTCCAATAATTTACATAAACTGATCCCCTTAACCGCGCATTTAGTTGATGCTGACGGCCAGCACAGTGAAATTCCGGCGAAACGTTTGCGCATTGGCGACATTATCCTCATTAAACCGGGTGAAGCCATTAGCGCCGATGGCGATATTATTGAAGGCTGCAGCAGTGTTAACGAAGCGATGTTAACTGGCGAGCAGATGCCCGTGACTAAACGAGTGTCTAGCCAAGTATTTGCTGGCACTATCAATGTTGACCACCCAATTAAGGTGCGCGTCACTGCCATCGGGCAAGATCAGTTAGTCGCTGAGATCATTCGTCTGCAAGAAGCCGCATCCAACAATAAACCCACAGTCGCGCTTCACGTTGATACCATCTCTAATTACTTTACTTGGACGATTTTAATTATTGCCTTGTTAACTTACTTAGTGTGGAAGGCCTATTGGCCTGAAGATGCTTTTTGGGTCACCTTATCGGTACTGGTGGCAACCTGTCCCTGCGCGCTAGCGCTTGCAACCCCCACTGCGGTCACTTGCGCTACCGGATTATTTACCCGAATGGGAGTCGTGGCACGTAAACCTGGAGTGTTTGAAAAACTGCCGCTAATTAATCATGTGGTATTTGATAAAACCGGTACCCTCACCTGTGGCAGCCTGACGGTGGCTAACACTCGGTTACACAGTGACATTAGCCAAACGCAAGCATTAGCTTTAGCGGCGGCCTTAGAGTCCACCTCACTGCACCCTATTGCTCGTGCCTTTGAACGTTATCGCGCCGATGATATTCGGGTCGATAATGGGCGTAATCTTGCAGGTTGTGGCATCGAAGGAATGATAAATCAGCAGCACTATATTATTGGCAGTGCCGATTTTATACACCAGCGTCTTGGTATTGACTGTCCTCATAGCGCGCAGCAATGCGTATACCTCAGCCGCGATAAACAGCTCATTGCCAGTTTCGAATTGATTGATAACATTCGCCCCGATGCCTTAGCAACCGTTAACAAGCTACGCGGATCGGGCTGCAAGGTGAGCATTGCCAGTGGCGATAGCTCGGCTCATGTTGATGAAGTGGCTCAAGCCATGGGCATAACCGATGTGCATAAAGCGCTTAAGCCGCAGGATAAACTACGCCTAATTGAACACTTGCAACAAACACAACAAGTGGCCATGTTTGGCGATGGCATTAACGATGCACCTGTATTAGCCGGCGCCAACTTATCCGTTGCCATGGGCAGCGGCGCTGCCATAACCAAAAATAGTGCCGACCTCATTTTATTGAGCGATCAACTGGCCCGCTTTACCGATGCGATGGCGATTGCCAAGTTAACAGGCAAAATCATTAAACAAAATCTCCTCTGGGCGTTGGGCTACAACTTATTTATTATTCCGTTAGCGGTCACAGGTCACGTTGTGCCCTATATTGCAGCCATCGGAATGTCGGCCAGTTCACTTATTGTCGTGGCGAACAGCCTTAGACTATTGAAGGTACGAGTATGAGTATTATCTATGTATTAATTCCCATTGCGATGTTGTTTGTGCTTATCGCCGTGGGGATTTTTTTCTGGGCAGTAAAATCTGAGCAGTTTGATGATCTTGATCGCCAAAGCGTATCAATTTTGTTTGATGATGACGTCAAGCCGTCAACGCCAAAAGACGATGAGAGCAAACCGCAGTGATCGATTTTACGGTTACCGGTGCCTTTTTGGTGGGGTTAATGGGCGCAGGTCATTGTATCGGTATGTGCGGTGGGCTCGTGGGGGCGATATCACAGCAGATGCCAACGCAAACTAAAGGCAATGTACTGGTTGGTAAACTGCAATTTATTGTCAGTTATAATGCCGGACGAATCCTCAGTTATACCCTAGCTGGCGCCTTAATTGGTGGCTCGGCCAGCTTACTCAGTACCCTGTTTAGTTTAGATATCTATTTGCTGAGTATGCGTATTTTAGCCGGAGTCATGATGATTGCTACCGGATTATATATCGCCAAAATCTGGTCTGGCGTTGTGCAAATCGAGCGGCTCGGAAAACGGGTTTGGCAAGTATTAGGCCCCATAGCCAATCGGTTACTGCCCATTAAAAGTTTAAAACAAGCTTTTGTGGCCGGCTTAATTTGGGGATGGTTACCTTGCGGCTTGGTTTACAGCACCTTAACCTGGGCAGTCGCGGCGAATTCGGCGCAACAAGGGGCCCTTATCATGGCGGCGTTTGGACTAGGCACCCTGCCAGCGCTATTCAGTGCTGGTGTCGCGGCGCAAGTTTTTGCCCAGTTCGTGTTACAAAGCTCGGTGCGTATGATCAGCGGCCTTTTGTTAGTTGGCTTTGGTATACACACTTTGTATATTGCAATTGCGCAGCTAAACTAGCTCACACTATTAAATTAGTTTAACATGGGCATAACTGTGAAATTCGAGAGACATTATGACGGATACCATTAAAAATCGTCGTTCGGCAGCCCCGGGATGCGCTATACATTGTCATGACTGTAGTATGGGTAGCCTTTGCATACCTTTCACATTAAATAACAATGAATTAGATCAGCTCGACGAGATCATTGAGCGTAAAAAGCCTATCCAAAAAGGTGAGCAGATTTTTAAATCTGGCGACGCACTAAAATCTCTCTATGCCATTCGCTCAGGTACCATTAAAAGTTTCACCATTACCGAGCAAGGCGATGAGCAGATCACTGGCTTTCATTTAGCTGGCGACGTGATTGGTTTTGACGGTATTCACTCGCAAATTCATCAGAGCTTCGCCCAAGCATTAGAAACCTCAATGGTGTGTGAAATCCCCTACGAAACCCTTGACGATTTATCTGGCACCATGCCTAAATTACGTCAGCAGATCATGCGCTTAATGAGTAACGAAATTCAAAGCGACCAAGAGATGATCTTACTATTGAGTAAGAAAAATGCCGAAGAGCGTCTCGCCGCTTTTATCAGTAATCTCGCTAACCGTTTTGGTAACCGTGGTTTCTCTCCTAAAGAGTTTCGCTTAACCATGACCCGCGGTGATATCGGCAACTATCTCGGCTTGACTGTCGAAACTATTAGTCGACTACTGGGTCGTTTTCAAAAATCAGAATTGATTGAAGTAAAAGGAAAGTACATTACTATCATCGATTTTGAGTCCCTTAATAAGCTAGCCGGTAACAATAGAATCGGTCGCTAAACAAGCGTTTTAATGGGTAAACTTGATCTAAGACAAGGCAATTTACCCGTTATCGCCCATTATTAAATTACAACGTCAGATAAAGGAATGATCTATGAAGGACTATCATAAAATCCTTGTTGTAGTGGACCCTACAAACGATGAACAACCGGCACTCGCAAGAGCGGTTAAACTTGCCATAAAAAACAAGGCCGCCATTAGGGTATTCTTGTCTATTTTCGATTTTTCCTACGAAATGACCTCCATCTTATCGGGCCAAGAACGTGAAGCCATGCGCCAAGGCGTGATAGCTCAGCGACAAGCATGGTTAGCCGATATTTTGCTGCAATACAAAGACAGTGGTATCGACATTCAAAGCGAAGTTGTGTGGCATAACCGCCCGTTTGAAAGCATTATCCGGCATGCAATCGAAGGTGAATTTGACCTCATTGTTAAAGGTACCCATCAGCACGATAAGCTAAAATCGGTGATCTTTACCCCAACCGATTGGCACTTAATGCGCAAAGCGCCCGTACCCGTACTGCTCGTTAAAGAGCATGACTGGCCAGTGGCCGGCAAAATACTGTGTGCCATCAACGTTGCATCAGAAGATGACGATCATCAGACTCTTAACGGCAAGATAATCGAACACGCCCAAGACTTAGCCAAGAAGTTTGACGCTAAAGTGCATCTCGTGAATGGTTATCCAGGCACACCGGTAAACTTAGCAATTGAACTGCCCGACTTTGATGCACATACCTATAGCGAAACCATTCGTATGCAGCATGAACAACGAGTTTGGCATTTGGCCAGCCAATATGGCATCTCAACCGATTTTTGTCATATTAAAGAAGGGTTACCTGAAGATGTGATCCCCGAGCTGGCTGAGCAACTCGATGCCGAACTGGTGATCCTTGGCACCGTTGGCCGTACTGGATTTTCGGCCGCATTAATTGGTAATACCGCGGAGCATGTAATCGACAGCATTAATTGTGATCTATTAGCTGTCAAACCTGATGGTTACAAGTCGCCGCTTGAAGATGAGTAACAGCTAACGCACCGCTTCTTTAGACAATTGATTTAAGCTATACTACGCGCCCAGAATTTGATGATACTAGGCGCGTTTTTTATTATGTCTGATGATACTCTCTTAAAAAAACAGACCACACGGTTAAATAAGCTACAGAAGCGTCTTAGACGTGAAGTGGGTAGCGCTATCGCTGATTACAATATGATTGAAGACGGTGATACTGTCATGTGCTGCCTTTCGGGTGGCAAAGACAGTTACGCCATGCTCGACATTTTACTTAATCTACAGCAGCGTGCGCCGATCTCTTTTAAACTGGTCGCGGTCAATCTTGATCAAAAGCAACCGGGTTTCCCTGAAGATATTTTGCCAGCGTATCTCGATACGTTAAATGTGCCGTATCATATTCTTGAAAAAGACACCTACTCTATCGTTAAAGATAAGATCCCTGAAGGTAAAACCACTTGCTCTTTGTGCAGTCGTTTACGCCGGGGCACCTTATATGGCTTTGCGCAGCAGATAGGTGCCAACAAAATTGCCCTTGGCCACCACCGCGACGACATTATCGAAACCCTGTTTTTAAACATGTTCTATGCGGGCAAACTAAAAGCCATGCCACCTAAATTACTCTCAGATGATGGCGCTAATGTGGTTATTCGTCCCTTGGCGTACAGCCGAGAGAAAGACATTGCCGAGTACGCCGCCTTAAAAGATTTTCCAATCATCCCTTGTAACCTGTGTGGTTCACAAGAAAATCTTAAACGCGCAGCGGTAAAAGAGATGCTCAGCACCTGGGACAAACAGTTTCCTGGCCGTATCGAAACTATTTTTACCGCCATGCAAAATACCAGCCCATCGCAAGGGGTCGACAGAGCGCAATTTGACTTTGCCTCGCTTACGCGCGATCCCGACGCTCCGATGAAAGGTGATGTGGCTGAGTCAGATCTGCCCGCCTTTGATTTTCTCGATATTGCCAATAACGGTCATATCGACTTAGATGCGGCTAAGCGCAATACCGATGCCTTAAAAATTGAGGTTGTCAGTACATATACGCCTTAGCATTTAATGGTCAGAGCGTGACATAAAAAAACCTCCATCGGAGGTTTTTTTATGTCTGTGATGGTTTATCCGTTATCGACAACAGCCAGTAAAGGGCTGAATAAAACCTATCTGTTATTTATCGCTAGAATTGACCCAAGGGCTGACGACATCAGGGCTACGATCAAAGCTAATACTATCTAGCTGATTGATACGCTCTCGAGACAATCGAAAAACACCATTAAAGCCAATGGTTTCACCATCAATCTTTACCGTCGCGGCTTGATTAAACTCAAAGTTAAGGCCACGAATATCATCAGTAAAATAACGCATAGGGAAGCCTTGCATGGTATGCAGTAGATCATCCATTTGTGCTTGCAACATGATTAAGTCAGCTTGTTGATATTGCGGCTGCGTTTGCTTGGCGCGTATTTGCATGGCAATACCACATTGGCTAGCATCATTTTGCATCTCTAAATGCACTAATGCCCTGTCCGACTTAAGCCTGTCATCATAAGGAATAAAGATGCGCTGCGAGTCAGTAATGGTTAATGGGAACTGCTCTTTTTCGGTTGCAATATAGCCACTTTTTACCACACAGCCTTGTGCTTTAGGTACTGAAAAAGTTAACTCAATCAGCGGATAATGGCCTTTATTCACCTGTTTAAGGCGTTGATAAAAACCTTGGTATTCCAGTGATATCGGCGTTGCTTGGGCAGTAATACTACCAAGTAGTAGGCAACTAAACAGCAGAGCCTTGTTCATAATTTTCCACCAAAAATTGATTATTGTGACGTAACATATCGAGCAATTCTTCGATATAAGCTTCTTGTCGCTCAGAATAATTGAGTAAGCCATACACTAATTTATCAGCTCTAACGGGTTCCCCTTGTGCGCGCAAATCGGCTCGGATAGAGCGTAATAGCGAATAGGCAGCATTTGAATTTAAATTACGCATGTAAGACCCTACAGAATCATCGACACTGTTAAACACGGCGACTTCATGGCTCATCCCTTCACTGCGTGATTGAGGCACAAGACCACAACCTTTTCTAAAGCACCATTGACCAAAAAAGTTGAGTCCCTCTTTGGCAAAGCGGCTACTGCCCCAACCTGTTTCATTTGCCGCCTGAATTAATACCAAGTCTTCTGGAATAATGTCGACGCGTCTAAGTAGCTGATTAAGATTCTTAACGGTCACGCTGCGCATACTGTATTGGTATTTACTGGCTAATTGCTGAATACGAAACTGCTCCGCTTCAGACAGTATTTCACCATCTGCGAGATGTTGTTGTGATGCGAGCAGAAACTTGCGCTCTTCTGCAATAATACTGTTGTGATGCTGCACTGCAGGGCGTAAGAAATCAAAGAAAGCTTTTTTCTTTTCTGCCACATCGGCAATCGCTTCAAAATCTGGGATCTGGCTGTATTGACGCTTATTTTTTAATAGCTGGCCTTGGCTGCTCTCTTCGTTTGGCTGCTGGTCAACCAGCAAGAGCTTAACCGCCAATAGGGACGCCACCACAACAGCCAACGCTATGATAACTTTATTCACACTACCTGTTTTCAAATTGCTAACTCTTTTAAGGGCTTAGGAGGTGATTATATGCGATCTACGCCACGAAACAAAACCACTATGCCTCAAGACATTATTCGCTATAATATCTCGCGATATATTGGGGATTCAGGAAGGAAAAACCCGCATGCACAACTATGCACTTAATCAATTTACAAATGTGGTTGCCATTGGTGGCGGTCATGGGCTGGGACGAGTGCTTTCTGCATTATCATTTTTAGGCCCTAGGCTGACAGGCATTGTGGCCACCACTGATAATGGTGGCTCAACGGGGCGATTAAGACAGCAGCAAGATTGCATTGCATGGGGAGATTTACGCAATTGTTTATCACAACTGGCATCGCGGCCATCTGTAGGCTCACTATTATTTGAATATCGCTTCAGTGGCCAGCATGAGTTGAATAATCATAATCTCGGCAACCTTATTTTATTGGCGCTCGATGAACTTTGTGTCCGCCCTCTTGATGCGGTTAACTTGATCCGTAAGCTGCTCAATATCGAAACCCAAGTGATCCCAATGTCGGAAGAACCGACTCATTTAGTCGCCATACAATCTTGTGGTACTAAGATTCTGGGCGAAGTTGAAGTCGATGGCATGAAAGAATCGCCTATTGCTTTATCACTTGAGCCAATGGTTCAAGCCACCGCAGAAGCTTGCAATGCGATAAAATCTGCCGATTTGATTATTTTGGGCCCTGGTAGTTTTCTCACCAGTATCATGCCGCCATTATTGTTGCCTATCTTAAGCGAAGCTTTGGCGAGCAGTAACGCCAAGGTGATTTTTATCGACAACTTAACTGCCGAGCCGTCATCGGCGGTGGATTTTAGCCTCGAAAAGCGCTTACATTGGTGTGAGCAAGTGCTGGGGAATAAAGTGGTCAATCATGTGTTATGCCATGGTGAGCAGTGCCACACCGACGGCAATATCACCTATTTTCCGCTGCGCAGTAAACATCATGTAGGCCTGCATGATCGCAGCGCCTTAGCAGAAGCTATCTCCTTTATCACTCAGATTCCTGCGCTCGAATCTTAATGGCTTAGCACCACTCCCATATCTGCAAAAAAAAACCACATAAAAACCACATAAAAACTATACAAAACCATAAAAAAAAACGGTTAGCGCACAAGGCGATAACCGTTTTATAAAGAACACATGCGATCAGTACATTAGCGTCGTAGTAATTTACACCACTTGCGCGATAGCCTTGCAGATTGCTGGCATATTGTCACGGGTCATCCCCGCCACACTGATACGGCCAGAGCCAACAATATAAATACCAAACTCGTCACGTAAACGTTCGACTTGCGCTTTGTTCAGCCCTGAGAAGCTAAACATCCCATTTTGCGTCGATATAAAACTGAAATCTTGGCTAACGCCCACGCTTTTAAGGGTATCAACAAACAAAACACGCATCTGGGCGATACGTTCACGCATCTGTTGTAGCTCTGCTTCCCACATTGCTCTTAATTTATTATCACCCAAAATGGTGGCCACAATCAGCGCGCCATGAGCCGGAGGATTGGAATAATTACCTCGAATAGTGCTCTTCACCTGGCTAAATGCAGTTTTAGCTGTGTCTTGATCTTTCGCCACTAAAGTAACAGCGCCAATACGCTCGTTGTAGAGACCGAAGTTTTTAGAAAATGAGTTAGCCACGATCAGTTCAGGAACGATATCGGCCACCAAACGTAACCCTTGGGCATCTTCTTCAACACCATCACCAAACCCTTGGTAGGCGAAATCAAATAAGGGCACTAATTCTTTTTGTAAACATAACTCAGCAACGGCTTGCCATTGGCTCTGATTAAGATCGATACCCGTTGGGTTATGACAACAGCCATGCAGCAGCACTAAGTCCCCTGCTTTTGCGGTGGCCAAATCAGCCAGCATAGCGTCAAAATCCATGCTATGAGTTGGCGCATCATAATAGCGATACTGTTTCACTTGCAGCTGCGCAGATTGAAAAATATTGTTGTGGTTCGCCCATGTAGGATTACTGACCCAAATGGTATTTGAGTCAGTATTACGTGCCACAAATTCAGCAGCCACTCGCAGAGAACCTGTACCGCCTGGCGCCTGAGCGGTCACGGTACGTTGTTGTTGCAATACTTGATGTTGCTCACCAAAAAGCAATGTTTGTACCGCGCTGTTATAAGCCTGTACGCCATCGATACCTAGGTAACTTTTACTTGTTTCATTATCAAGCAGTTTTTGCTCTGCTAATTTAACCGACTTAAGAATAGGAGTTTGACCTGACTCATCCTTATAGATCCCTACTCCCAAATTAACTTTATCTGAACGTGGGTCGGCTTTAAAAGCATCGGTAAGGCCAAGAATGGGATCGGCTGGAGCCAGTTCAACCTGGTTAAATATCATGACAGCATTCCTAAAAATTAGAGTAAATGTAGGGAGTTCGCCGCCATTTATACCATTGTCGACGACGGCTTCATAGCGGATTTTCATCAGCATCCGTTTTTTTGCGTTGCGATAAGGGTTATCTCATTTTTCTGCTTAATAACTATCGATATTTCAATATATAGGCAAGATTTTCACGATCGGTTAATTGCGTAGCGATGACACTCTATCGGTTTTCCATGGCGTTTTATGGCTAAGCAGATTGACGCAAACAAAAAGGCCTCAACTTTGTTGAGGCCTTTTTGTCATCTTAAGATGGTACCCGTGGCCAGACTTGAACTGGCACGCTTATTCAGCGAGGGATTTTAAATCCCTTGTGTCTACCGATTCCACCACACGGGCAATGTGTGCGTTTTATCGCAATTGCGCTAAAACTAAAAGTGGAGGCGCGACCCGGAGTCGAACCGAGATCGACGGATTTGCAATCCGCAGCATAGCCATTCTGCCATCGCGCCTTATATCGAAGGCGTTAAGGCCAATCGTGAAGATTGGAGCGACATATCGGGTTCGAACCGATGACCTATACCTTGGCAAGGTATCGCTCTACCAACTGAGCTAATGTCGCAGATCTTAATGCTTTCAATCTCAATCAAGTTCCAGTTAAGAAGCTTTCCCCTGACTGCGGAATGGCATTCTACCGATTTACGCTCAAGAGTCAACGCTAAATTATGCAATAATCGAGATTAATTAACTGGTTGCTGCAATATTGGTCGTTGTGATTTTTTGTTAACCAAGCTAGGTTAATAACCGTATAAAAAAACGCCCGAATCAAAGACTCAGGCGTTTTTATGATGTTTAACTAATAAGTTAAAGGTTAGGCAATGACTGATATTGCAGTCCTAACATCTTTTGCATCACGCCAACAACTTGGCAGCTGTAGCCAAATTCATTGTCGTACCATACATATAAGATAGTACGGTTACCTTCGGCAATAGTGGCTTGTGAATCAACCACGCCCGCGTAACGTGAACCAACCAAGTCTGACGAAACAATCTCAGTTGACTCGGTAAAATCAACTTGGTTTTGTAATTCAGATGACAAGGCAACTTTACGCAGATACTCGTTCATATCTTCTTTGTTGGTTTCGCCATTAAGGTTTAGGCTGATAATCGCCATAGAGACATTAGGCGTAGGCACACGAATAGCGTTACCCGTTAACTTACCAGCTAAAATCGGTAGCGCTTTAGCCACCGCTTTGGCGGCCCCCGTTTCGGTGATCACCATGTTCAATGGTGCGCTGCGACCACGGCGGTCTGCTTTATGATAGTTATCAATTAAGTTTTGGTCGTTAGTATACGAATGGATCGTTTCAACGTGACCATTGATAATGCCGTACTTATCATTGACGGCTTTGAGTACTGGCGTTATCGCATTAGTCGTGCAACTTGCCGCCGATACGATAGTGTCTTCATCTAAAATATCATTCTCATTCACGCCATAAACGATATTCTTAATGGCCCCCTTCGCAGGAGCGGTCAGCAATACTTTTGCCGCACCTTTCGATTTAAGATGAAGACCTAAACCGTCTTCATCTTTCCAAATACCCGTGTTGTCGACAACTAAGGCATTATCGATACCATATTGAGTGTAATCAATTTCATCAGGAGAGTTGGCGTAGATGACTTGAATATAAGTACCGTTGGCAATAATGGCGTTGTTGTCTTCATCGACTTCTACTGAACCATTAAAAGGTCCATGGACTGAGTCACGGCGTAACAAGCTGGCACGCTTTTCTAAATCGCCCTTACGACCACCGCGAAGCACGATAGCACGTAAACATAATTTGTTGCTCACGCCCGTTCTTTCAATCAATAAACGCGCTAATAGGCGTCCTATACGACCAAAACCATACAACACCACATCACGCGCTTGCTGTGTATCTTCATGATCGATGGCACTTGCCAATTCTTGGCTCATATAGGCTTCAATCTGGCTCGCATCTTGATGCTCACGCCAGTAGTTGACCGCTAATTTACCGATATCAACTTTGCATTGCTTTACAGCAAGCTTGCTAAGTGCTTCTACAAACGGGAAGCTTTCACGCAATCTGAGTTTTTCGCCAACATGACGGCGTACTAAACGATGGGATTTAATGATTTCGATAGTCGAAGCATTAAGAAGGGGTTTACCGTATAGAACGACTTCTACACCTTGATTACGGTACAGCTTACCCAACAGAGGCTGCATCGCCTCTGCCATTTCAAAACGTTCTTGCCAACTTTGTAGGTGTTTATCAGCGGTCATTTACAGATCCTTTATCTCACTTTAACTACTTTATTTGTAGAAATATTTGAGTAACAAAGAGAAAAGCCCAATAATCTAGTCTTATCGGTACAAAATCCCCCTTGTTGGTCGGCGCTATTGTAATGAAAACACGGCTTTCGATCTAGTAAGATATTTTCCGTAAATATGTAATAATATTAGATAAAATCACCAAAGGAACTCGACTTGCGTACAAAATTTGTAATCATTACACCATTATTGTCGGTTTTAAGCGTTTTCACCCTTTTCGGCTGTGATAATGGTGTTAATACCACCACCATTTGTAAAAATAATCCTGAGCTTTGTGACGATTTACATCGCGATAGCTGGTGTAAATATGAAAAAGCAGACCTGATCAAACAACGCTATGTGCTAAAAAACAGCCCGTCGCCCTCTGGTGAGCAAGTTTATCAACAGCTGATCAACCTAGAAAATTACAACAAATGCATCGAGCTGGCTGCAGGTGTTGAGCATATTTTGCATCCAGAGCGCACAAATGATCGCGCCAAAGCCTTTGGTGTCAGCGCGCAAAATCTCTCGCAGCTGCAAGCCACAACCAAAAATAATCCCGACATCTATTTGTCCTTTTACCACTGGACCCGTTTAAGCGATGCTAAGGCACAGGCACGAGTGATCCAGGCTGAGCGCGCAGGCAAAGTAAGCGACCCACTGATATTGGCACAATTGGCCGCCTACTATCAAAAATCAGATAACCAAAAGGCAATGACGCTGTATTTTAATTTGTTAGAGACCACCAGCCCAGAGCAGTTTAATCCTGACTGGCTATTGGGACTCGCTAGCCTTTATCAGCAGCAAGGCGATTTAGAAAAAACCTATCTGTTTTCTAAGGCCAACGTCTTAATGACCGACAATACCGCCTCGGCGCAGAAAATGAGTGCCTTAGTTAATGGGAATAAACAGATTGAGGCCGTCTTAACAGAGCAAGCACAAACCTTAGTTGTGCATCTTAATCAGGGCGACTACGCTTCTAGTGATATTCGACAACAATTACACCCAAGTGCGCAATGAAAGGTGATAAAGTAACTTGTCGAACCGTTTGGATGGCAATTTATCGGTAACGAATAGTATTTTTTTTACAGATTAAGCCCGTTTTTTTGTAAAAAACCTGATCTTTGTAAAGGAAACAGCGAAATTGTTACGCTATTTAACCGATATCAGCCGATATAGCTTGACGATAGCTGTCATTTTGGTAATTTTACTACCAGATTACTTTTATACATTTACTTGAGGGATATGAGATGACTATCCGCGTTGCAATTAACGGCTATGGCCGTATCGGTAGAAACATACTTCGCGCGCTTTATGAAAGCGAAAAAGACTATCCAATCCAGATCGTTGCCATTAACGATTTAGGCGATGCTTCTATTAATGCTCACCTCACCAAGTACGATTCTGTACATGGCCGCTTTAATGCCAAGGTCGAGCATGATGATGAGGCTATTTATGTAAACCAAGATAAAATCCTCACCTTCTCTGAACGTGACCCTAGCAAGTTGCCATGGGCTGAGCTAAATATCGATGTAGTATTTGAATGTACGGGTATCTTTACGTCTAAAGAAGCGGTACAACCGCATCTTACTGCAGGCGCCAAGAAAGTGATTATTTCTGCCCCAGGTAAAAATGTCGATGCGACCGTTGTATACGGCGTCAATAATGACATTATTACTCCAGATATGACGGTAATTTCCAATGCGTCTTGCACCACAAACTGCCTAGCGCCTTTTGCTAAGCCGTTAAATGATGAAATTGGTATCGAGTCGGGTCTGATGACCACAATCCACGCTTATACCAATGATCAACGTTTATCAGATGTGTATCACACTGACTTACGACGTGCTCGTGCTGCGGCTATGTCAATGATCCCAACAAAAACCGGCGCTGCGGCCGCTGTTGGCCTTGTGGTACCTGAATTAGCAGGCAAATTTGATGGACTCGCAGTGCGCGTACCTACGGTAAACGTGTCATTGGTCGATCTGTCTTTCATCGCAGCCCGTGACACCACGGTTGAAGAGATCAACGCCATCATCGAAAAAGCAGCAAGTGTTGCGCCAATGAGTGAAGTATTAGCGGTTAATCATGAGCCATTGGTTTCTATCGACTTTAACCACAATCCTTACTCATCAAACTTTGATGCGACGCAGACTCGCGTTAATGGTCGCCTAGTCAAGGTAATGGCTTGGTACGATAACGAGTGGGGCTTTAGCAACCGTATGTTAGATAACGCCGTTGCCCTGATGAATGCCAAGTGATAAGTAAGACTCACTAACCGCTATTGAGATTAGATAAGTTAGCGGTTAGATAAGTTAATAAACATATAAAAGGAGCCATTAGGCTCCTTTTTGATTTAATGCATTCTGACAGCAGATCCACCAGCCAGCCGTTTTTCGCACAGAGTGACTTATATTCATTTGGTGAAGCCACTCAATATCAGTTACCGAGCAGATAATTGCTTTAGTGAGCGAAGAGGCTGATGAGTGTTCAGCTTGTGGTCGGTGTTATAACCTTAACGAATATGGCTTCTGTAAACGTTATGCTGCCTGTATACGTGAGGCAATATATAGAGTTGCTGTAACGATTGAGCATACGTTGAATTTAGTGAAAAACTGAACTCGAAAATAAACCGGCCGAGGGGTGTAATTGGTGCGGATAACCCTCGTTGATTAACCTGCGCCTCACAATCTTATCGGTAGCGACTAACCAATAATAATTTAAAAGTCATGTTCTAAGTCGTCGATAACGTTTAAATGTATTTAAAAGCGTTTTATCCGCACGACTTTCATCACCTCAAATTCCAGCCCAGCGACCGTTTCAACCTCAGGGTAGTAGGTCATATTCACCTTCTGTCCTTGTAAACTACGGTATTTTTTAGTGCGCTTAAATTTAAACGGTGCATCGCAGCCTTCAATCATTACTGTATGTTGTACCCACTCGTCGGTTTCTCTTTGAGTATGAGAAAGAATTTTCACTCCTTCTGAATGCACTAAACCGTCATGTTTATCGAGCATTTTATCTACAACATGTTTCATAACCAGACCTTTTTACGATGAGCAAATTTAAACCTACGAAAATGACAATAAAAAATTATATAACATCTCATCGAATTTGCATGCGGCCCTAAATTGTACCAAATCTTGAGCGTTAACAATACCTCTACCGCCCGTTACTTAGCAATCGAAGGTATCAATGTCCTACACTGAGCGGCATATTGAATGTACGGGCTGATGGCCGCCCGAACTTTGCAGCATCGCCATCTCAAATCGTGGGTACTGGTTACTTACCAAGGCAGCGGGTTACCATCGTAATTATAAAAGCCACCACTGCCTGTTAATACTAACTTGTCGATACAATGACTTAAGCCCGCGACTGAGTCTTCTACACTGATAAGCGCATTAGGGCCTCCCATAGCGGTTTGTACCCAGCCAGGATGATATACAGCACAGGCGATACCATCAGCATGCAAATCAATGGCGAGACTTTTTACAGCGGCATTAAGCGCCGCCTTAGATGATCGATACAGGTATGCCCCGCCACTATTATTATCGGCAATACTGCCCATTTTAGATGAGATAAAAATCACTTTACTCTGCCTGCTTTGCTTTAATAACGGATAACAGGCTTGTGTCAGCATGATTGGGGCAATGGCATTGACTTGCATTACCTTAAGCCACTCCTGCTCATCACAATGGCCAAATGTAACCCCTTTGGGGCCATAGTCACCGGCATTATTAATGAGCAGATCGATTGGCTCACCAGCAAGGCTATCAATAAACGCATTCATCTCGGCTTTAACGGTAATATCCAATTTAGCCAAGGTCAATTGTGGATACTTTTGGCTTAACCGCTGTAATGCATCGGCGTGTTGCGGCGCGCGGCAACACGCAGTGACGCGCATGCCTTGTGTTAGGTAATGGTTAACAAATCCTAATCCTATGCCACGATTGGCACCGGTGATCACTATATGTGGACTCATATGTCCTTCCTTATGTTGTCTACTTTTTACATTGTGGGCTTCAAAGAAACGCCTTATGACATTTAATACTAGTTAAAAAGCTATCTTATTTAAATTTAACGTCTCTGTTAACCTGAGGATGTTTTTGCCACAATGACCATCTTATTTTTTAGATGGTCATCTGTTTTGGATATTTGCCAATATTTAGCATCGACATTGGATGCCACTCAAGTGGTTAAAGTGGCGAGTCTACAAACCTTATGGAGCGGTTATGGTGAAATCGCCCGTTATCAACTGCAGATCAACGCCAAACCACGCAGTGTCATTGTAAAGCATATTAGTCCCCCACTTGACGTTGACCATCCCTATGAGTGGCATAATGCGATCGCTCACCAACGTAAGATGCGCTCCTATCAAGTTGAAGCACATTGGTATCAACACTGGGCGCACTTGTGTGGGCCAGCCACGCCAATGCCAACTTATATCGCCCACGGCCAAAATGACAATACTAACGAGTCGGTTATGGTACTCAGTGATTTGGATAGCAGTAACATAAAGACTGGCGGTTACCCACTGCGTTATCAGTCATTAACGGTTACGCAAACCAAGGCAGTGTTAAGTTGGCTCGCGGCGTTTCATGGCCAATTTATTATCCAGCATCCCGCAAAAGAGTGGCCAGAGGAGTTATGGCCTCAAGGCACCTACTGGTATCTGGCCACACGAATGCAAGAATATTCCGCTATGGATGACGGCGCGCTTAAACAAGCAGCGCAGGCCATTGATGCTCGGCTAAACCAAGCTCAATTTCACACTTTAGTGCATGGCGATGCCAAAGTGGCTAATTTTTGCTTTCGCAATGATGCCGCTGAACATGGTGAAAGCGTGAGTGTTGCCGCCTTAGACTTTCAATATGTCGGTAAAGGTTGCGGGGTTAAAGATGTTATCTACCTCTTAGGCAGCTGCTTGGACGAAGCCATTCTCTTTACACATTATGACGAGCTCATGGAACATTACTTTAGTCAATTTCGCAAGTCAGCTAGCGCTACCTTAACGGGGGCTGTGATCGATGCAGCGATCTGTGAATGGCAACAACTATTGCCCTTTGCTTGGGCTGATTTTGAACGATTTTTAGCAGGCTGGGCACCATCACACCATAAGCGACATCGTTTTAGTGACATGATGACCCGCCAAGCACTGGCTCTGTTGTAACGACTCTTGCATAGCTGAGGCTATATCGACACTCATTATGCTCATCATCGACCTCATTACCGAACTTAGCACAATAGCCTAGGTCTTACTCTCCATCGTTAAGTCGGCCTTGTTGAGCAGGCTTAACAAGCCTAGCAGCCTAACCCTAAGCCCTGGTAACTAACTTGTTACATACCTGTTTACATTATTAGGCTTTAACAATTGCGCCGTTAGGCTAACATTCCAACCTTAAAGTTAATACGTCCGTATCATGGTCTTCTTATCGAGACCGTTAGACGTCCAATAAGCATAACTTAGCTTCAACAAGAGGAAGCCGTTTGTGGCAAGTAAAAAACAAATAATATTACCTATTGTCGTTCTCGCCGCCGGGATTGGCGGATACGCCATCATGGCATCCATGAAACAGCCTCCGCAAGAGAAGCCCGTTGTCGATAATACCCCAGTGGTTGCGGTCGATATTATTGAGAAGCAGCCAATGATCTTTGCTGTTAACTCTTATGGCATAGTCGCGGCTAAATATGAAACCGAGTTGGTATCACAGGTCAGTGGTGAAATTGTTTATTTAGCTGATGCCTTTGTCCGAGGTGGCTTTGTCAAACAGGGGCAAGTGCTGGCAAAGATTGACCCAAGTGATTATGAGGCGGCGTTAATTGATGCAGAAGCCACACTGGCATCGGCCAAGGCGACCTTAGTACAAGAAAAAGCCTTTGGCAAAGTCGCCGAAGAGGAGTGGAAACGTATCGAAAATGGCGCCCCTACCCCCCTAAGTCTGCGTAAGCCCCAGCTTGCACAAGAGTTAGCTCGTCTGCATTCATCTGAAGCCGGTGTTTTGCGCGCCAAGCGAAACCTTGAGCGCACCATTATCAAAGCGCCCTACGATGCCCTAATTGAAAACCGTCACGTTGGCCTTGGCTCTTATGTCAGTACGGGCACCGCACTTGGCAATGTGCTCAGTACCCAAAAAGCCGAGATCCGCTTGCCGCTACCCGATAAAGAAGTCCGCTACCTTAACGATCGTGGCATAGGTGCTAGCGTCACCCTACAAGGCGATGTTGCTGGTTTACCACAACAATGGCAAGCCACCATAGTTCGCAGCGAGGGCGTCATCGATGACCGTAGTCGCATGACCTATCTGGTGGCCGAAGTGGTTGACCCTTACGGTTTGGTATCGCCTAAACAGCCCCTGCGTTTTGGCAGTTATATCACAGCCAATATCAAAGGCCGCCAAGCTCAAAGCGTCACGACAGTTGCGCGCCATCTTATTGTCGATAACAAAATTGCGTTGCTCGATGATAACAACCAACTTAAATATCAAAAGGTGCAGATACTACGTGAACAAGGGGCTCAAGTTGTCATAAGCGAGGGGCTTGAGTCAGGTATGAGAGTGATCACCTCTGCCCTTGACTACCCCATAGCGGGCATGGCACTGGCATTAGAAACACCACAACCGATACCTGAAGACACCCAGACCCCATCAACTCAACTGGCAATGGATGATAAGGAATAATTTGGATGCCTGATACTAATAAAGGCATCATTGCCTGGTTTGCACGTAATAGCGTTGCAGCCAACCTGTTGATGATCATTATCATTCTAGGTGGCTTAATGACAGCCAACACCATTCGAAAACAGTTCTTCCCGCAAGTGGAGATTAACTGGGTTCAATTCAGTGCTTTCTATCCTGGGGCGGCGCCACAGGAGGTTGAAGAAGGGATCACCATAAAAGTAGAAGAGGCACTTGAGCGGGTTCAAGGATTGAAACGGGTGATCACCTATTCAAACCGTAATTCAGCCTCGGGCTACTTTCGTATCGAAGACTCCTATGATCCGCAAGTGGTGCTCGATGAAATCAAATCTGAAATTGACTCCATCTCCAGCTTTCCCGATGGCATGGAGCGTCCACGTGTTGAGCGCATCAAGTTAAGGCAAGAGGTGTTTTACATCAGCTTGTATGGTGACGTTCCACCTAAACAGTTAAAAGAACTCGGCGAAAAAATTCACGATGAGCTGATGCAACTGCCGCTGGTTAATATCACTGAGTTTTATGGCGGTTTAGGCTATGAAGTTGCCATCGAGGTCAGCAAAGATAGGCTGCGTGAATATAACCTGACGTTTAGCGATGTCGCAAGCGCAGTGCGCGGTTATTCGCGCAATATGTCCGCTGGGCAAATTAAAGCGGAAAACGGTTATATCAATCTCCGGGTACAAAATCAGGCGTATGTTGGCTATGAATTTGAAAACCTGCCGCTGATCACCTTAGAAGATGGCACTAATGTGTTGCTTGGGGATGTGGCCACCGTTATCGACGGTTTTGAAGAAGGGATCCAATACTCAAAATTTAACGGCAAAAACTCGGTCACTTTCTTTATTGGCGCGTCGAACGATCAGAGCATGACAGATGTGGCCAAAGTCGTTAAGCAATACGTTAACGATAAACAGCAAACCTTGCCAGCAGGGCTCAAGTTAGAAACCTGGGTCGATATGACCTACTACCTTGAGGGCAGACTCAACCTGATGCTCGACAGCATGAAAAGTGGCGCCGTATTGGTGTTTATCATGCTGGCACTGTTTTTACGGGTACGTTTAGCATTTTGGGTCATGATGGGGCTGCCGGTGTGTTTCCTTGGCACCTTATTATTTATGCCCATGGCGATGATCGATGTCACCATTAATGTCATTAGCCTCTTTGCCTTTATCTTAGTGCTGGGGATTGTGGTCGATGATGCCATTGTGATGGGAGAAAGCGCCCACACCGAATGTGAAAAGCATGGGCAAAATATCGATAATGTGATCCGCGGGGTGAAACGGGTCGCCATGCCTGCAACCTTTGGGGTATTGACCACCATTGCGGCGTTTTTGCCTATTACGCTCGATAATGGCCCCTCCTCGGCATTTGGCCAATCTATTGGCTATGTGGTGATCTTGTGTCTGCTATTCTCTCTGGTGGAGTCTAAGCTCATTTTACCCGCACACTTAGCCCGTATGAAACCTAAAACCATTGTTAAACCCGGCTCTAAAAAGCCGCTCGACTTACTTAGATTGGCAGTAAACGCGCTGCAATCTCGAGTCGATAACGGCTTACAATATGTGATACGCCATTGGTATCATCCATCATTAACCTTAGCGGTAAAGTATCGCTACGCCGTCATCATGCTGTTTATCAGTTTTATCTTAATCTGCGCTGGGCTCTACTCTGGTGGCATTATCCGCTATGTGGGTCAGCCTAAGATCCCCCATGATTTCCCGCGGGTGAATGTTGAGATGAATGTTGATGCCTCGGAGAAAGCAACTCTGGCGGCCGCGCTCGCTATCGAACAAGCCTTATATGATGTGGATAAAGCCATAGAAGCCGAATATGGGCAAAAAATGATAGCCGATATGCAGGTTGATCTTGAAGGCCGTACCAGTGCCAATATCATGACCAAGTTGGTCGACCCTGAACTGAGGCCAATGGATACCTTTGCCCTTGCCGAGCGTTGGCGACAAGCCATGCCCACCATTGCCGGGGTCAAGTCCTTTACCATACAAGATAATTTATTTGGTGGCGGCCGTGATGACGGTGACATTAGCTTTCGTTTAGAGGGGAAAGATGACGCGCAGCTAGTCGCCGCGGCCTTGGCGTTAAAAGCGAAACTGAACACCTTAAAAGGGGTCGGCGATGTGAATGATAGCCGCCAATCCAGTGCTAAAGAGGTGCAGTTTAAGCTTAAACCCCTCGCTAACAGTGTCGGCTTAACGTTAGCTGATATTGCCGCCCAAGTGAGTGCCAGTTTCTATGGTATGGAGGCGCAGCGGATTTTACGTAACGGCGAGGAGATAAAGGTGATGCTGCGCTATCCTGAGGCGCAGCGTAATGCGATAACCCATGTGACAGAGGTCATGATCCAGACGCCCCAAGGCGCTGAGATCCCATTGTCAGAGCTGGCTGAAATCGAAGTCACTCAAGGGGTGAATGGCATTCGCCGCGAAAACGGTAATCGCACCATCAATGTGTGGGCTACCGTCGATGCTGCGCAGGCTGAACCCTTTAAATTAGCGCAAGATATTCGTGATAACTTTATTCCTGACCTATTGAAGCAATACCCAAGAGTGAAGAGTGAAGTGTCGGGTAATATTCAAGAACAGATGGAAAGCGCCAGTACTCAGCTACGCGACTTTGTCATTTCGCTCTTGGTGATCTACAGCTTGCTTGCCGTGCCGTTAAAGTCGTACTTGCAACCCTTTATGATCATGTCGGTGATCCCGTTTGGGGTGATCGGCTCAGTTCTGGGGCATATGATCTTAGGCATAGATTTAAGTGCCTTGTCACTGTTTGGGATTATTGCCGCCGCTGGGGTGGTGGTTAACGACTCTTTGGTGATGGTGGATTACATCAATCGCTCACGCCAAAACGGCGTGGCGATGAAAGTCGCGGTGATCAATGCTGGCTGTCGCCGCTTTAGGGCCATTTTACTGACCTCGCTGACCACCTTTATCGGCTTAGTGCCTATCATGACTGAAACCAGCATGCAGGCGCAGATGGTGATCCCTATGGCGGTATCCTTGGCCTTTGGCGTGTTATTTGCGACTGTTGTCACCTTGGTATTGATCCCCTGCCTCTATCTGATGATTGAAGATCTTAAGGCGTTATTTCAGCCAAAATCGACAGGAGATACTCCAATGTCACCCACAGATCTACACCCTGAGCCACAATCTTAAATGGTTTAGGCAAGTCGATGACGGTTTAACGACGCAACAAAAAAGCCAGCGAGATGCTGGCTTTTTTTATGTTGACCGCCTTTTATGTGACCGTCTTAAGCAATGGCCGTTATGCCGACAGCATCGCTTCTATCATCTGCTGCGCTTGCGCCAATAGCAGCTCAAGATGCTCGGCCGATACAAAGCTCTCACCATAGAGCTTAAACAAGGCTTCGGTACCCGAGGGGCGCGCGGCAAACCAGCCATTCGCCGTCACCACCTTTACCCCCCCAATTGGCGCCTGATTGCCCGGTGCATGGGTTAAGATAGCGGTGATGGCATCGCCCGCCAAAGTATCACTTCCCAATAACTCACAAGTGACACTTTGGGTGATTAATTGATTAAATTTAGCTTTACGTTTGGGAGTTACTGGCGAATCGATGCGCTGATAAAAACTCTCACCGTGACGCTCAACCATCTGCTGATAACGCTGCGCAGGCGTCTGGCCCGTTACCGCTAAGATCTCTGCCGCCAGCAAGGCCATAATAAAACCATCTTTATCGCTACACCAAGTGCGGCCATCACGTTGCAAAAATGCCGCACCAGCACTCTCTTCACCGCCAAAGGCCAATGTGGCCTCACTCAGGCCATCAACAAACCACTTAAAGCCCACCGGTACTTCACACAATGGCCGACCTAGCTCAAGGCATACCTTATCGATCATCGCGCTGGAGACCAAGGTTTTGCCGATGGCTAAGCTGTCAGCCCACTGCGGACGATGGGTGAGTAAATATTCGATTGCCACCGCGAGGAAGTGATTGGGATTCATTAAGCCGGTGCTCGGGCACACAATACCGTGACGATCATAATCGGGATCATTGCCTACACAGATATCAAACTCATGTTGATGCGCCAGCAACCCTGCCATAGCATAGGGCGATGAGCAGTCCATACGGATCTTGCCATCTTTATCTAACGGCATAAAGCTAAAGCTTGGGTCGACCTTGTCATTGACTAAGGTAATATCAAGTTGATAGCGCTTAGCAATTTTGTCCCAATAATGAATACCAGCCCCCCCAAGTGGATCGACGCCAATCCGCACTCCTGCACGGCTGATGGCCTGCATATCGATAACATCGTCAAGGGTATCCACATAGGCCGACATAAAGTCGACAGGCTGAATTAAACTGGTGTGGGTCGCCAATGAATAGGTAAGCCGTTTAACGCCCTCCAGCTGCTTAGCCAAATACTGGTTGGCGCGCGCTTCAATCCAGGCGGTTATCTCACCTTCTGCTGGACCACCATGGGGAGGGTTATATTTAATACCACCATCTTGTGGCGGATTATGTGATGGGGTGATGATTAAGCCATCGGTTAATGCCGCGCCCGGTTTTGATTTAGCGCAGTTCGCCCGAACAATCCCGTGAGAGATCACCGGCGTTGGCGTAAATTCATCATGGGCTGCCACTCGTGCGGTTACCGCGTTGCCGCTTAACACTTCTAAGGTGGTCACAAACGCCGCTTGTGATAAGGCATGGGTATCGATGCCAACTAACATGGGGCCAGTGATCCCGGCTTGCTGACGATAATCGACCACAGCTTGTACTATGGCTAAAATATGCTTTTCATTAAAACTCTTAGCAAAAGCGCAGCCACGATGACCTGACGTACCAAAACTAACCCGTTGTGAGTCAATGTTGACGTCGGGAGACAATCGATAATAATGGCTCATCAATTTAGGGATATTAACCAAATCCATTTGTGTTGCAGCAAGTCCTGCCCGTTTATCTATCGCCAAAATTGAATCCTGTTTCTGATCTCTGAGGGTAAAATACGATGTCAAGGTCCAAGCCCACTACCTGGCTTGCGATGACAACCTACTGAATAAGTTAGATATTAGTTTACACCAGGTAATATACAAACTTAAGTCGCCTAATTATAATCCGATGATTTTAAAAGCTTTATTAAGCTATCTGAGGTAAACAGTCAAACGTGTATAGTGTGCGCTTAAATTTGGTTCACAATCAGCTCAACTTGCTCTGGGTCAACACCAAACTGAGTTAATACTTCACTTAAAATAGTGCGTTTTTTAGCAGTATTATTATTGGTGGTTACCCAAAAACCGCTTTGGCCGATCTCTTTCGGGTTGGCTGACTTACTGGCTTTAAGCAATGATGCCTTAGAAGTGGCAAAATAGAGACGGTCGCGGCCTTGAATTTGCAACACTTGATCAAATTGCTGTGGCATTGCTTTATAAATGGTTTCTAAACTAAATAAGAAACGACCCACCGCGCCTTTTTGTTGCGCTAACGCCTCTGTATCCGTTAGTTGGTTAACCAAGGTCGATAATGGGATAGCCGGTGCCGAGGCTTCATCAACACGTGCGGTAGCAGAGCTGGCCATTTCTGGGTGTCTGTCCATGCCAGGTTGGCTGATCTTTTCAGGTGGCAGCGCAGCAACGGCTTCAACATTAACACCGTCAATATCTAAGCCCAGTAGTCGACGGAGGATCTCAGAAGCACTCTCCCCTATGCGCTCAGTTTTGCTTGCGATATGGCGATACAACTCTTCATCAATCTCAATATATTTCATGACCAAAATCTTCCTTAAACAGTGAAAATTAACCCATTATTATTGTTTGCTTTATCGATCCATACACCCATTTGTCAGATCCTCTCAAGTGTATGCTATCTGCCCTTAGGGAATAAAGGCCTGTGTGGCTAAATTTGATCTATATAGCCAGTTACACCGCAAATTGTCGCACAATCGGTGAAAAACCATGCAGCTACGCCAAGCATCACGGGATAGTGCTGTTATTTAACCCCATTTACAGGCACAATTTGGCGCAAATTTTCAACACTGCACACTTATGTCTACTGTCAATTTCGTCGTCACAGGACAAGGGTCGCCAGTCGTCCTGATCCATGGTCTGTTTGGTAATCTCGATAACCTCAAAGCATTAGGCGCTGCTTTGGCTAATCATCAAGTGATCCGCATTGATGTACCTAATCATGGCCTCAGCCCCCATTGGCAGCAGATGGATTACCTCAGCCTCGCGAAGGCGATGGTTGACCTATTAGATGAACTATCCATTGAAGCGGCTCATTTTGTTGGCCACTCGATGGGCGGTAAAATTGCCATGGCAACCGCACTGCGTTATCCCGAACGCGTTATCAGTATGACCGCGGCTGACATTGCCCCAGTGGCTTACCAACCTCGACATCAGAGCGTGTTTGCCGGCTTAACAAGCCTAGATGTAAGCCAATTAACCAATCGGGCCCAGGCGCTGGTGCAATTGACAGAGGCTGGCATTGACGAAGTGACCGCACTGTTTTTACTGAAAAACTTACAAAAGTCTGACATTGGATTTAGTTGGAAGATGAACCTTGCAGGACTGCAAGCATGTTATGCCAATCTTATCGGTTGGCCATTTAATGATGCCTCCCAGTACACCCCTTATAGCGGCCCAAGCCTGTGCATTCGCGGCGCAGATTCAGATTATGTCTTAGCCGAACATCGGCAAGCCTTTCTCGACCAGTTTCCTGCAATTCAAGCCAAAACCATCGCGGGGACTGGGCATTGGTTACATGCACAAAAACCGGCCATTTTTAACCGTATTGTCAGTGAGTTTATTGCTCAAAATGAGCAGTAATCATAAGAGGGTTAACCACATAACTGCGATGATAGAGGGTTAAGATGATGGTAATAATTTTCAAATGGCGTAGCGTAAATCGTATAGCAGAGCGTCATTAACTATGGTATATTCGCGCCTCTTTTTTTAACCTGAGGGAACGCAGCGATGTTATCTCAGTATATGGAACAGATAGAGGCTTTAGGCTTAAACCTGTTCTTTGCAGCGATATTTTTCTTTATAGGTATGGCGATACATGATGTGCTAAAACAGGGAGAAGTCCCCAAGTTTGGCCGTTATATTGTATGGCTGGTTTTGTTTCTCGGCTGCGCCGGATTTATAGCAAAAGGATTAATACAGATGTCCTGGGAAGGCTCAGGCATTGGTTAACATGTAGTTTCAATGGCAAAAGAATCATCTGACAGAACAACGATAGACCTGTTTGCTACTGAAAAACGTCGAGGTCGTCCTCGCAGTAATCCGTTATCCAGAGAGCAACAGTTAAAGGTCAATAAGCGCAATCAAATTCAGCGCGACAGGGCTAATGGTTTAAAACGTATAGAGTTAAAGGTGTCACAAGATTTGTATGACGCCTTGAATGAAAAGGCATTGGCCAGTAACATCAGCCGCAGCCAGTTAATCGAGTCAATTTTGCAGCAGCAGGTTGATCGCTGAACACATTGCAAATTTGCATCAATAAATTAATGAACTAGATAAAGGAAAGACAATGGCAACTGTAGGTCTTTTTTTCGGCAGTGACACAGGTAACACCGAAGCCGTCGCCAAAATGATCCAGAAGAAACTGGGTAAAAAAATGGTCGATGTTAAAGATATCGCCAAGAGTACTAAAGAGCAGATCGCCGATTACGATCTCCTCATTTTTGGTATTCCCACCTGGTATTACGGCGAAGCACAATGTGATTGGGATGATTTTTTCCCTGAATTAGAGCAAATTGACTTTGACGGTAAGCTGGTGGCCATTTTTGGTTGTGGCGATCAAGAAGACTACGCCGAATATTTCCTTGATGCGATGGGCATGGTTAACGACATTGTTGAAGCGCGTGGCGCAGTGGTGATTGGTCATTGGCCAACCGACAGCTATAACTTTGAAGCCTCTAAAGGCTTAGCCGATGACAAACATTTTGTGGGTCTTGGCATCGATGAAGACCGTCAACCTGAATTAACCGAAGAGCGTGTTGATGCTTGGGTTAAGCAGATTTACGAAGAGATGTGCCTAGCTGAATTAGAAGATTAATCTTGCTCTAGCGGGATGAATGATAGATATGTAAAAAGCGGCTTATTTAGCCGCTTTTTTTAGCGCATCACTATAGATACAAACAGATAGAAACCGCTGCAATTCTAGCCGACAACTTTTCTAGTCTAGTAGATAACCAAAGATAGCAAAGATAACAGTAAGATGGATAACAATAGCACACCTCAACATTGGGATATCTTTTGCGCTGTAGTCGATAACTATGGTGACATAGGCGTCACTTGGCGCCTTGCTAAGCAATTGGCGGCAGAATATCAACTTGAAATTAATTTGTGGGTCGATGATCTGCACAGTTTTTCGCATATTTTACCCAGTCTAAACCCAACTCTGGCGATACAATCTTTTAATGGTGTCACCATCAAGCAATGGCATCAACCCTTGGATCTTGAGTATCGCTGCGGCGCAGTACTGATTGAAGCCTTTGCCTGCGAGCTGCCCGAAGCAGTGATTGATACGATCACAGCTTGCCATCGCAGTAGCGAACAAAGACCGCCAGTTTGGCTTAACCTTGAATACTTAAGCGCAGAAGATTGGGTCGAAGGCTGTCATGGGCTGCCATCTCTGCAACATAGTGGTTTAAAAAAGTATTTCTACTTCCCAGGCTTCACCGCTAAAACTGGTGGACTCATATGTGAACGCAGCTTATTCACACAAAGAGATGAGTGGCAGGCAGATCCACAAAATAAACTGGATTTGTTTAACCAACTGGGGCTCAACGGCATTGCAGCGCAAGACACTGTGGTGAGTATCTTTAGCTACGAGACTCCCTGCCTCAATGCCTTATGCGAGTTATGGCAAACATCGGCGCGAAAGACCCATGCGCTTATCCCCCTAGGTCGCAGTTTAAATAGCCTTAGTCAATCGCTACCGACATTAGCTAACGCCCGTGCTGGCCAGCAATTTGAATTAGGTAATTTAACCCTGCATATCTTACCGATGACAGATCAAACGGGCTTCGATCGCTTGTTATGGAGCTGCGACATCAACATCGTTCGCGGCGAAGACTCGTTTTTGCGGGCTCAATGGGCAGCAAAACCCTTTATATGGCACATCTATCCTCAAGAAGATGATTATCACCTAATAAAATTACGAGCCTTTTTGCAACTTTATTGTCATAATCTGCCCCCTGAAATAGCCAAGGGCTATACAGCATTGAATTTGGCCTTCAATCAAGACGACACCACCACATTGATTGAACAGTGGCAAACACTTAATTTAGCCAGTAAGCCGATGATGCGACACGCAAAACAATGGCCTATTGACGCATTAAATGACACAGATCTTGCTTCGCGACTAGTTCAGTTCGTTAAAAATAGCTAAGATACTGCGTTGAAAATAGAAAAACCTAAAATAGGAAAAGTAAAATGAAAACTGCTCATGAAATCCGTCCTGGTAACGTGATCATGTTAGATGGCAGCCCATGGGTTGTGCAGAAAACTGAAACAACTCGTTCTGGCCGTAACGCGGCTATCGTTAAGATGAAGTTGAAGAACGTGTTGCAAGATTCTACAACCGAAACCACCTTCAAAGGTGAAGACAAGATGGACGATATCATTCTAGATCGTCTAGATTGCACCTACTCTTACTATGCTGATCCTATGTATGTATTCATGGACTCTGAATACAACCAGTACGATGTTGAAGCGGATAACCTAGGTGACGCAGCAGCTTATATCGTCGACGGCATGGAAGATATTTGCCAAGTGACCTTCTACGAAGGTAAAGCGATCTCTGTTGAACTACCAACGACTATCGTACGTGAAGTGACTTACACTGAGCCTTCTGCTCGTGGTGACACATCAGGTAAAGTGATGAAGCCTGCAACTATCGCTGGCGGCGCGACACTGAGCGTAGCTGACTTCGTTAAGACTGGCGATTTAATTGAAATCGATACTCGTACTAACGAATTCAAAAAACGCGCTTAATCTTATTTAAACGTGTATCAATTAAGCCAGCATAATATGCTGGCTTTTTTATTATATGCTCGCCACAAACTAGATAAAAACTCCGCAATTTACCACTAACCAGTACAATCATCTAAATGATCTATTCAAAAATCGCATAAACAGCAGTGTGTGCTGACTTTTGCGTGTCTTTTTGCTTTTAGCCCCTTTCAAATCAGTGATTTTTTCGTTATTGTTCGCAGACTTAAGCTAGTACCACATTTTTAATACGCTGTTAGCATTGACGAGGTTTAGATGCGCCCAATCATTAAGTCCAACAAACTCGATACCGTCTGTTATGACATTAGAGGACCGGTACACAAAGAGGCTCGTCGCCTTGAAGATGAAGGTCATAGGATCTTAAAACTTAATATCGGCAACCCAGCCTCATTTGGTTTCGACGCCCCAGAAGAGATCGTCCGCGACGTGATCCTCAATTTACCCAGTGCTCAAGGCTATAGCGAATCTAAAGGGTTATTTTCAGCCCGTAAAGCGATCGTCCAACATTACCAAAGCCAAGGCTTATTCGGCGTCGACATCGAAGATATCTACATAGGCAATGGCGTGTCGGAACTGATTGTTATGGCCATGCAAGGCTTGCTTAATAGCGACGATGAAGTGTTAGTGCCCTCACCCGATTACCCATTATGGACCGCCGCGGTGCATCTGTCTGGCGGCAAGGCGCAGCATTATCGCTGTGATGAAGAGTCCGATTGGTTTCCCGATCTTGATGATATCAAAGCTAAGATCACTAATCGCACCCGCGGCATAGTGTTAATTAATCCCAACAACCCAACGGGCGCTGTGTATTCAAAAGCCTTGCTACTCGAGGTGATTGAGTTGTGTCGTCAGCACGACATCATTTTATTTGCCGATGAGATATACGACAAAATTTTATATGATGGCGCGGTGCATATTCCAGCATCCACTCTCTCTGATGATATCCTCACAGTGACCTTCAATGGCTTGTCAAAATCGTATCGCGCTGCCGGTTTTCGAGTGGGTTGGATGATGTTATCGGGAAACCTTAAAGCGGCGAAAAGCTATATTGAAGGCTTAGATATGCTCGCTTCGATGCGCTTATGCTCTAACGTACCCAATCAGCATGCGATTCAGACCGCGCTAGGGGGCTATCAAAGCATAAACGAATTAGTGGCGCCTCAAGGGCGACTGGCTGTGCAACGTGACATCTGTTACGAAATGCTAAATCAGATCCCTGGTGTGAGCTGTAAAAAGCCCCGCGGTGCCCTGTATGCCTTTGCAAAATTAGATGCGAAAAAGTTTAATCTACGCGACGATGAACGCTTGGTATTAGATTTACTGAGAGAGAAAAAAATTCTGCTGGTACAAGGTAGCGCCTTCAATTGGCCCGAGCCCGATCACCTCAGAGTGGTGTTCTTGCCCCACAAAGAAGATTTAAGTAAAGCCATTACTGAACTGGGTGATTTTTTAGCGAACTACCGCCAATAATCACTCAATACTCAGCTAATAACTCTAACAAGCCTAAGTGAGGTGCCTAAGCGTATAGACTATGCTAAACAATACCTTACTTGGCTGAGTCCATCACTTAAAAAGCGATCAATGTGATCGCTTTTTTTATCACCTTCCCTCTACGTTTTAATCCATTGGGTGTGTTAATGTAATCATCCAAGTCGTAGAAAATAGATTGAAGTATGAGCCATTTATTTGCCCATTTAGCCAGAATGAAATTAATACAGCGTTGGCCGCTGATGTATAACGTCCGTTCAGAGAACGTGCAGGAGCACTCGTTGCAGGTTGCCATGGTGGCACATGCCTTGGTCGTTATCAGCAATAATAAATTTGCCACAGACTTAAGCCCAGATCGCGCCGCCACCGTGGCGATATTTCATGATGCCAGCGAAATATTAACCGGTGACTTACCAACACCTGTTAAGTATTTCAATAAAGAAATTGAAGCTGAATACAAAAAAATTGAAGCCATTGCTGAACATCGACTGTTAGAGATGGTGCCCGATGATTTTAAAGATGATTATCGTGATCTACTCACAAGCGACAACATAGACCAGCAATATAAACAGATAGTTAAGTCGGCAGACACCTTATGTGCTTACCTCAAGTGTTTAGAAGAGCAACGAGCGGGTAATCACGAGTTTAACACAGCCAAACGGCGTTTATCTGAGTCACTTGCGCAAAATAACGACCCTGCTGTGAAATATTTTATCGATACTTATATACCCAGTTTTGAACTGAACCTAGACGATATCAATCGCCTATTGTAGTGATTGCGCTAAAGCGTGAATAACACCGGCTTAATAAGGAACCAGTATGATGTCAGGCCTTTGGCATGAGCGACGTTTAGGCGAGGATAAACAGCGCCGTAACGATCACCGCAGCCCATATCAACGCGATAGAGCCCGTATATTGCATTCGGCGGCATTTAGGCGTCTGCAAGCCAAGACTCAGGTATTGGGGGTTGGCATGAATGATTTTTATCGAACCCGACTCACGCACTCTTTAGAAGTGTCGCAAATCGGCACCGGGATCTGCGCCCAGCTAAAACAAAAATACCCTGAGCTACTCTCGCTACTCGACTCTATGAGCCTGATAGAATCTTTGTGCTTGGCGCATGATTTGGGCCATCCGCCATTTGGCCACGGTGGTGAAGTCGCGCTGAACTATATGATGCGCAGCGACGGCGGCTTTGAGGGTAACGGCCAAACTTTTCGCATTTTAACCGCATTAGAGCCTTACACTGAGCACTACGGCATGAACCTATGTCGGCGCACATTACTGGGAGTATTGAAGTACCCTGCCTGTCATGGCCAACTGTATCAGTCACTGCCCAAACCGACTGTGAGCAGTTATCGGCAACTCAAACCGTCACAATGGCAGCCTGTTAAGGGTATTTTCGACGAAGATAAGCCCATTTTAGATTGGGTGCTCGCGCCATTATCAAATAATGATGCCGCGCTGTTTGTCTCTAATACCACCTTAGATCCTAATCAGCACAAACGCACCTTATACAAGTCACTCGACTGCTCCATCATGGAGCTGGCCGATGATACCGCTTATGCTATCCATGATCTTGAAGATGCCATCGTGATGGGCATTGTGACTCAAGCCATGTGGCAAGAGGATGTGGCCGATAAACTCGCTGCAAGTGATGACAGCTGGATAAGGCAAGAGTTTGTTAATATTGGCACTAAGTTGTTTGCCAGTGAACACCATCTACGTAAAGATGCTATCGGTACCCTGGTCAACGGCTTTGTCACTGCCATTGAGATTAATGACAACTCACACTTTAGTGAGCCTTTGCTGCGTTATAACGCAGTATTAGAGCCTGCATTTCAGCACGCGCTGGATATACTCAAGCAGTTTGTCTACCGACGGGTGATCCGTAAACCAGAAATTCAGATGTTAGAATACAAGGGTCAGCAAATTGTGATGGAGTTATTTGAAGCCTTCGCCTCGGATCCCCAACGCCTGCTGCCGCTCAATACCCAAGAGCGTTGGCAAACCACCTATGATAATAACGGCAATGCACATCGCGTCATCGCCGATTATATCTCTGGTATGACAGATGAATTTGCCGCAAGGCTGCATCAGCATCTGTTTAGTGCTCGTGCAGGCTCGCTTATCGATTTACAGTAACGGCTTAGTGTCATTTATCTACTCACTATGCATTCTCTACTCAATAAAAAAACGCGCCGATGCGCGTTTTTTATTATTGAATAGAACCATTAGCGAGGGATAGTCACTCAACGATGACGTCACTGCATAAGATATTTTAATGAGTGAGCAGTACAAACAAGACTAGAGTCATGGCTAAAGCCTATTCCAATCCGTCGCCATTAGCCCATTAAAGAGGGAAATAAGCCTTTAAAACCCGCGGCAATCACTTCAATACCGATAGACAGCATTAATAGACCCATCAAACGGGTGATAACGTTAATCCCTGTTTTACCTAAGACTTTAAAAATAACTGGCGCCATTCTAAATAAAGCAAAACTGACCAGACCAAAGATAATCACAGTGATCCCCATGCCGATGTGCACCATGATGCTATCGTATCGCGCCGAAGTGACAATCACCGAGCTAATCGCACCAGGACCTGCCATCAAAGGCAAGGCTAGCGGCACAACCGCAACCGACTCCATGCCCGAAGCCTCGCGATCTTCTTCTTGGTTGCGTTTAACTTCACCCAATTTACCTTGTAACATCGACATGGCAATTAAGGCGATCAGTGATCCGCCGGCTATCCTAAAGGCAGACAGTGAAATACTGAACATATTTAAGATATGTTGCCCGGCAACGATAGTGACTAATAAAATCACCACCACGGCAAAATTAGCCACTTTGCCCGTATGATTGCGCTCAGCTTCAGTCTGATGACTGGTTAAGCTAACGAAAACCGGTAACAGGCCAATCGGATTGATAATCGCGACTAAACCAAGAAAAAATTTAACATAAAGTGTTAAATCCAATGCCATGTCCTCAGTGACTTTTAACTAGGTTAAAAAGGTTGCTGGTAGAAAAGGCGCTACTGTACATGATCCGTCAGATTTGCCAAATGAGATTTTCTAACGTGTTTCACATCTTTATCAAAATAACGCGATTTTTTGGCTTTGATAACCCCTTATATGAGCTGTCGGCACATATCGATAAGCAAGCGTCACTCTAATGTAGTCGTAAATAGTACATATCGCTAGCCAAGATAGTGAAGCTATATCCTTGATATTATTGCAAGCTCATCATTTTACCTAATGCTATGCTTGGCGCTTAACGTCCACTTTAACTGGGATGCTTATCTTTACACACTTAAGCTCTTCACCTTATGCATACCTGATTAGTCAGGGCTTGAGTCGATGATTTTTATGATGCCGATTTAACGTCCATTGCTCAAGCAGGTGCTAATGTTGTTATTTTATTACGAAAATAGCTTAATTGTGGCGATGATCACTGTGTTTATAAGCTTATTACTGTAATTTTTATTCACAAAGAGGCTTTAGCAAAAATACATTTTTGCTAAATTTTCTTAAGGAACCCACTATGACGGTCAACAATCAACAGGAACTTAACTTACTGGTGGCAAGGGTCGCTAAGGCCCAAGCCCAATATGCCAACTATAGTCAGCAACAGGTCGATCATATCTTTCGCGCTGCGGCACTTGCTGCTGCCGATGCGCGGATCAGCTTAGCCAAAATGGCCGTGACAGAAACGGCGATGGGAGTGCTAGAAGATAAGGTGATCAAAAATCACTTTGCTTCTGAATATATTTACAATAAATATAAAGATGATAAAACTTGCGGCATCCTAGCTGAAGACCCAACCTTTGGTACCATCACTATAGCCGAGCCCGTGGGCTTAATTTGCGCTGTGGTGCCCACCACAAACCCAACGTCTACCGCGATTTTTAAAGCCTTAATTAGCCTTAAAACCCGTAACGGCATCATATTTTCGCCCCATCCACGCGCTAAGGCCTCCACCATAAAGGCTGCAAAAATTGTATTGGATGCCGCCATTGCTGCAGGTGCCCCTGCCGATATTATTGGCTGGGTTGATGAGCCCAGTGTCGCCTTGTCAAATCAGCTAATGACTCACGATAAGATCAACCTTATTCTCGCCACGGGTGGCCCTGGTATGGTGAAAGCCGCCTACTCTTCGGGTAAACCCGCTATCGGTGTCGGTGCAGGTAATACCCCCATTGTTATCGACGAAACCGCCGATATAAAACGCGCCGTTAGCTCAATATTAATGTCAAAAACCTTTGATAACGGTGTGGTATGTGCATCCGAGCAAGCTGTCATTGTCGTCGATGCCATTTATGACAGTGTCAAACAGCGCTTTGCTAGCCATGGCGGATATATCTTGTCTGCCAAAGAAACTAAAGCGATGCAAAAGGTTATCCTTAACAATGGCGCGCTCAATGCCGATATCGTCGGCCAAAGTGCGGCAACTATCGCAGCCATGGCCAACATTAAGGTGCCAGCATCGACTAAGGTGTTGATTGGCGAAGTCAGCGATATCTCGGCATTAGAAGCCTTTGCGCACGAAAAGCTCTCTCCTTTACTGGCCATGTATCGCGCCGATGATTTTAATCAAGCGATGGATAAGGCTGAAGCCTTAGTGACGTTGGGCGGCATCGGCCATACTTCTGGACTATATACAGATCAAGATACTCAAGATGAGCGAGTCAAAGCCTTTGGTTTTAGAATGAAAACGGCGCGGATCTTAATCAACACCCCGGCATCACAAGGCGGAATTGGCGACCTGTATAACTTCAAATTAGCGCCATCATTGACCTTAGGTTGTGGCTCATGGGGAGGCAATTCCATTTCAGAGAACGTCGGCCCAAGTCACCTAATCAATAAAAAAACCGTGGCTAAGCGAGCTGAAAATATGTTGTGGCATAAACTCCCCTCTTCTATCTATTTCCGTCGTGGCAGTTTACCGATTGCCCTTGAAGAACTCAGCGATAAGAAACGCGCCTTAATCATCACAGATAAGTATCTATTTAATCATGGCTACTGCGATGAAACCATTAAGATCCTTAAAGCTCAAGGCCTTGAAACCGATGTATTTTATGATGTCGAAGCTGATCCGACTTTGGCGATTGTGAAGCAAGGCGCCAAGATGGCGCAGAGTTTTCAGCCCGATGTCATTATCGCTCTGGGCGGTGGCTCGCCTATGGACGCCGCTAAAATTATCTGGGTCATGTATGAGCATCCTGATGTGGATTTTGCCGATCTTGCGCTGCGCTTTATGGATATTCGTAAGCGTATCTATAAATTCCCGAAATTAGGCAAAAAAGCCATGATGGTCGCAGTCCCCACGACCTCAGGAACAGGTTCGGAAGTGACCCCATTTGCGGTCGTGACCGATGAGAAAACCGGCATGAAATACCCTATAGCCGATTATCAACTCACTCCAAACATGGCCATAGTGGATCCCAATTTAGTAATGGATATGCCAAAATCGTTAACCGCCTTTGGTGGTATCGATGCAATCACCCATGCATTGGAAGCCTATGTCAGCGTGATGGCGAATGAGTATAGCGACGGACAAGCGCTTCAAGCGTTAGAGCTGCTGTTTGAACATCTTCCCGACGCCTATACTTTAGGCGCGAGCGCACCAATCGCACGTGAAAAAGTGCATAACGGCGCGACCATTGCAGGTATCGCCTTTGCTAATGCTTTCTTAGGGGTGTGTCACTCGATGGCCCACAAATTAGGCGCTGAATTTCACTTAGCCCATGGATTAGCCAATGCACTGCTGATAAGCAACGTGATTCGGTTTAACGCTACCGACTTGCCCACCAAGCAAGCCGCCTTTAGTCAGTACGATCGTCCTAAGGCCCTTTGCCGCTATGCCAAGGTGGCTGAACATCTCAAATTAACCGGTGATAGCGATGCGCAAAAAGTGGAAGCTTTGCTCGAGAAAATCAGTCAACTCAAGAAGACGATTGGCATTCCTGATTCTATCCAAGCAGCGGGCGTCAACGAAGCCGACTTCTTAGCTAAACTTGACGAACTCGCCGAAGCCGCATTTGACGACCAATGCACGGGAGCGAACCCAAGATACCCATTAATTAGTGAAATCAAGCAATTGTTTATTGCTAGCTTTTACGGCAAAGACTATCAAGATAGCTAACGTAACAAGCCGATCGCGTTAACTTCATTTAATGCACGGCACACGATTTTTATTTAGCCATTAGGCGCCCTTACTTAGGCGCCTTTTTCATGTGACAACTACTGATTAAAATTTTTTGTCTACACTATAGAAATTATTCAATAGGTAAATAAGCGTAACTGGTCTATAACGCCTTACCGCGTCATATGAAACTTGAATCATTGAACTCACAAGCCAACATGCAACTGCCCCCAAATATTTTTGACGACATCTGCGATAACATCGCCGCTAAAGGCTACGTAGTGTTGCCAAACCTGTTCCCCTTGACGGTACTCAACCCCTTGCTGGACAATTTAACGCAACTAGACACCAGTGCGTTTAAGCCCGCGGCAATTGGTCGCCATAAAACACAACAGGTGATAGACACCATCCGCGGCGATAAAATCTGCTGGTTAAATAAATCCATGAGCTTCGCTTCGACCTATTTCGATTGGTCAGAACAACTTCGCCAAGCGGTTAATCGCTATTTTTTCTTAGGCTTGTTCGATTACGAAACCATGTTTGCCTATTATGAACCGGGCGCATTTTATAAGCGTCACGTGGATGCCTTTAAAGGCCAATCAAACCGAAAACTGACGTCAATTCTCTATTTGAACCCCAACTGGCAACCAGGGGATGGCGGAGAGTTGCTAATGTACCAAGCCGATGAAACCACACCTTTTGAAACTGTAGAACCACGCTTTGGCACCATGGTGATTTTTTTAAGTGAACGTTTTCCTCATGAAGTGCTGCAATCCCATAAAGACCGTTACAGCCTAACCGGTTGGTATCGAATTAATGAAGGCATACCGTTAGATTAAGCATCTCACATAGGTTAACCTGTAAAGATTAACCATATGATTTTAAAGCGTTAACTAAAGGATTCCTGGTGCTGGGTGTTATTTTGCTTCAAGGTGTTATCAAGATAGCCTGCACTATTATCGATTGCCTATCGAAGGTAAAATTCATGCTCGCGTTTAGCTACACTTTGCAGTGTACTTGAAAGCAAGAGGCAAGGATGCCGAACAGGCTTTTAAACAAGGGGACTCAGCATTTTCCGATATGCACAAGCACAATACTCTTACCGCAAGCTCACTATCGCAAGATAGCAAATACTTGCTTAACCCAATATTCAATGCTGCTTGGTGTTGGCTAAATTAAGTTTTAAAGACAGTGAACATATGCCTAAATATTGGCATAATGTCACGAGTCACCAACCTATATGATTCAGCTTACAAGCTTGGTAAAATGATTCGCTTGCTTGTAGCACTATAATTAATTGGATTGAAATGACTAATGGCATTAATGTCATCTTTACTGTGTTACTCATCCCAGATTAGGCCATTTTGCCCCTTCTATCTTAATAATATCCATCTTGCAAACGCTGAGGAGGATAGTCACTTTTAGGGATATCGGGATTAACTCAGCACAAATCAGAGACAATTAAGCATCGGAAGCTTGTATTAGGCATTAAGGAGCAAAAATGCAGAAGTTATTATTGTTAACTGGGATTCTACTTATAATATCAGCTCATGCTGAATCTCATACTGAACCTTTAGAAGGCTGTTACTTAACCAGCGAGATTATCACTAGTTTCACCTCAGAAGAATCTAAGCCAGTATCAAGCTATATAAAAATTTCAAAGGTGTCTGACGATTACTATGTAGAAGGTATCGTTTGGGGTGCAAATTTTCATGTTTGTCACATAGGTTCACCTATCGAGGGAACCGATGATCCCCTGCCGATGAAAATGATCCATAATAAGCTTACTTATACAGAGGTAAACTCTGAATTCAATATCAATTGTCAGCTTGAGGTCTCTTTTTCAGAGAACACAATACACATAAGTGATACCAACCATGATTGTAGCAATTATATCTTTTATTGCGGCGCGCGGGTCGGATTAAATGGTATTGAATTACCTAAATTTGGGCAACAATGCCCCGATATTAACTAATCCCTACCGATTCAATAGCAGGTATAAAATCTTAATTAGCCATTAATTTATAATAAGATAAAGTGAATATATTAATCTTGACCATTACATTTTTGTTACTCTGGTATCCGCGCCTTGTTACTGCTGAAGCTTTCATGATCTCAGACTTCAAAAATACCAACCAGCTGATTTGGGATCAAAAATTCCGAGACCACATTACACATTTTTTTGGCGAAAAACAGGGTTACTACTTTTGGAATGGACTATTAAGTGAGCAGATTATTGCCGGTTTAGGTGGCCCACCGGAAAATATTGTTGAAATAGACAACAATACCTATTTAGCTACCGCTTGTAGGGCACATTCATGCCCGGAGAAAGTTGCTTACCTTGTACGCGGCGATCTAGCATTATTTGGTACAATTGGATTTATGTGCCCTACCCAATCTGGTACTGTCGAATATAATGAAAATGGGTGTTTAAATATTTTCTATCATGATCTTATCGCTAAAAAGGAGTTGGAGCAGTTTTTAACTGATTGGACAATGCAATACCTGCCGCAAGCATCAACATACTATGTAAACATAAAAACGAGCCACCAATAGAAGAAACCAACATACCATCAGAATAATAAACAATTAATGGGCTTTTAAATTTATTTAAAAGACCCTGTTAATGATGATTTTGCTAAGTAACCTGAACTCGGGATAAGAAATTGAACTAATAGCCCTCTTTGTGATCAGATCTCTCGACCAAGATTAATCAATCACGCAGAGGGCATATGAATAATTTAGTGGATGTATTTTGTGATGTCGATGATTTTTGTAATGCTTTTATTCCTCAATGGGAACAACAGTGCCTAACCGATGGAACTCGCAAGCGTAAGCGCGCAGGCAGAATGACGATGAGTGAAATTATGACAATTATCATTGCCTTCCATATGTCTAATCATCGTGACTTCAAGAATTTTTACACAGGATATCTGGCTCGTTTCTACAAATCTGATTTTCCAAACTTACTCAGCTACACTCGATTTCTTGAAGTCATGCCGAGTGCAGTCATTCCAATGTGCAGTTATTTTTCCTCTTTAAAAAGCGAACCGACAGGCATCGAGTTCGTTGACTCAACGAGCATTAAGGTTTGTCATAATTTACGAATTCCAAGGCATAAAACGCTAGCAGGTCTCGCCAGCCGAGGAAAAGGCACGATGGGCTGGTTCTATGGTTTTAAACTTCATCTTATTGTGAACCATCGAGGTGGCATCGTTGCAGCCAAAATAACACCTGCGAATGTTCATGACACGAAACCCGTAAAAGATATGGTCGTTGAATCAATGGATAAACTCTATGCTGATAAGGGGTATATCGGCAAAGCGTTAGCAGGCGACCTATTAGAACGTGGGGTAACTATCGTTAATAACGTGCGTAAAAATATGAAAGCAAAGGCTTTATCATTATGGGATAGAGCCATGCTTTCTAGACGATTTATTATCGAAACAATCAATGACCAGCTAAAAAACATCTCACAAATAGAGCATACACGGCACCGCAGCGTACATGGTTTCATGCTTAATGTGATAGGTGGTTTAGTGGCTTATCAACTCAAAGAGAATAAGCCACAACTCAATATTACATCAGCAGAATTCAACGTGATTTCAGTGTTACGTTAAACCGATCTGAGGTTAAGTAGATTTACGGCCCGCCGGATTCACATTATGGATCAAGAGATGGCAACCACAAAATATAGATGTAAAGGAGAACATAATAGTGGCGATTGGGCGCGAATTCAACTCCGAAGTGCACCACTCGCTAAATTAGGCTGCCTTGCGTAATTCATTGAATACCGCAACAGGTTGCCTGAAGCCGAGGCACTTTCTCGGTCTGGCATTTAATGCCCGTTCAATCTCACTAATTTGCCTATCTGTTACCGTCCGCAAATCGGTGCCTTTCCGTATGTATTGCCGCAGCAAACCGTTGAAGTTTTCATTCAGTCCGCGTTCCCAGGACGAATAAGGGTTAGCGAAGTAGACATCCGTTTTAAGCTTTTCTGCGACCTGTTCGTGGTCACAGAATTCGCTGCCGTTGTCTGCAGTGATAGTTCGAACATAACCTCGATATTTCCACAACATGCCAACCATTGCCCGGGCCACATCGGCTGCGCTTTTCGCTGGCACTTTGCGTATCAGGTACAGCTTACTTTTCCGCTCAACCAGGCTGACAATCGCGCCCGTACCTTGCTTGCCCAGAACCGTGTCAGCTTCCCAGTCTCCGAACCGCTTTTTCTTGTTCACGATAGCGGGACGATGCTCTATGCCAACGCGATTCGGGATAATCACACGATTCGCGCGGTTACCTTTACGGTATCTTCGGTGACTCTGGCGTAGCTGTTTGTACAACTTGCCGCCGCATAATTTATCTCGCTGGACATAGCCATAAATCCACTCGTGACTGACGTTATATCCGATGATTTTACCGACACCGGCTATTTGTTCTGGACTCCACTTCTCATTGAGACCGAACTCAACAAAGGTGATGGTCAGTCCAGATACTCTAGACTTCGCGGACTGACAACGGCGTTTTAATGCCTTCGCCTGAGCGACTTCCGGCAAGTAATGGTTATCCCGAATTCGATTGCGATTTACTTCCCGGCTTATTGTACTGTGACTTACTTTCAGACGTTTTCCTATCTCCCGATAACTGAAACCCTCGCGTAAATAGGCCTCAATCTGGTATCGTTGTCCCTCGATCAACTGCTTGTAATTCATGGTAACTACTCATGTTTGTTTGGCGACTACAGAGTATCACCAACAGGCAGTTGATCTCTCCTCACCGTTTAACCATGAGTGGTGCACTTATTATCTGAATTCGGGGGATATTAATTTTGGGCAGCATTAATGCTGCAAAGTTTGCTATTTTTGGTTTGTTAATTGGGCTAATACTGGTTTTATTTTTGCGTGAGCTAATCAAAAAAACCGCTCATAGAGTGCTATTCGTCACGGCTTGCACATTATGTACTGCATCGGTTGGCTTTAGGGTGGTACACAACACGATTAACACAACAGTAAACAGCAATAATTGCATGGTGATCCTTCACTTTCAGACTAATGGTATTTGCTTAGCAGATCTGAGTTTGATGATGTATAGCGCTACTATCTATCGGCGGGTAATTTTGCATGCAATAGTATAGTAAAACAAGGTTTTTGATGAATTTATTGTTTTTATCCAGTAGGTTAGATAAATATGATTTACCTAACCTACCTGTGACAGTGCTTATAGCTTATGTAAATCTTTATCGAGTAAGCTATCGAGCAACAGTTCTCCTTTGTGGTCCACTCGAAACTCTCCGTATGTCGCCGCAGCAAAATGCTTACCTTTGCCCTCTTCAAAATAATACGCATTAGTGGCCAATTTAACTTGGCCGCCGCGAATCCTTACTTGCAATAGCAGCTCATTTTCGGATAAAGCGGTGCCCTTTATATTTGCTGTTTCAACGCCAATAAATTGTGCGACTAAATCAGGATCACGCTTAACTCGCACGTAACCGTTTAGGTTTTGTTGCCCAGCTACACTGAGGATCTGCCCCATGATTTTATAATTTAATGTCATGTAATCGCCCTGCATTAACGAGCGAGGATCAACAGGAGCAAGCTCAAGGCGCACCACTTCCCCTTCGGCGAGCCACGCTTCGCGCGTGAAGATATCCCAATTAACCAAGATAAGCAGGCTGACGGTCAACGTGGTGACCAACGCAATACTGAATTTCACATGATTAATTGGCGTCATAGCGCCTCCTGCGCGGATCTCATAGTCGGTTCACTGAGGTATCGGTTTAGCCCCCAGCGAGCCAATAAGAGCACTGCTCCTAATGCGGTCAGCAACAGGGATTTTTCTAATAAGGACACATTAAGCGAATAATAATAAGCACTAATAAACAATGGGATACTAATTATTGCTAAGGTCGTCAATACCTTGTTATGCAACTGTAAGCCCAGCAACAAAAACAGAAGCGCACTACTTAACCCCGTTAACGGTATCGCTAAAAAGCCAATCAAAATAAGGCCAATAATAGTGCTGTAACCGGCTTTGGACATCAGTGTAATGTGCCTTTGATTGAAAATATAACCCACCACAATCAAGCTCGCTAACAAGCTGACCGACCAAGGCAGCAACCCTGCCCAAATCGATAAGTGAGCAATGGCGTCATTAAAAAAATCTAACCCCGACACCCTTAAAATCAACAAGCCTTGGGCCAACAAAGTCCAACTGACACACGCGTAGGCCAAAATACATAAGCGGCCATAATGCGTACCCAAGCGGTCTAAACTCAGGCATAGTACTATTGCAAGCACCAGCATCCCCAAAGGCATCAGACTCATCCATTGCCATTGATACAAGATACCCGTAATACACCCTGCCATGCCTATACCGTCAAGAAACACACTCAAGCGATTATTGATAAAAGCACTATGAATAATGAGCAGAGCACCAAAACAGATAAACCAAGCCAACTCATTGCGATGACCCAAGGTTTCAGATAATCCCCAACCGACACAGAGCAAACCACTTAAACCAAACACGAATGCCAACTGCGACATAAACACCTGTTGCGCCCGGGATTTGCGATCTAACACAGCCCCCAGCAACACAAATACAGCTCCAATAAATAAGCTACCTTGAACCATTTTTTCATCAAAGCCTATGGCCAAAAAACTGCCTATAAACCCTAACAAAAATAGAGCGGCGATCCAGCCAGCAATCCCCTCGAGAATGGTGAGGTACCAAGGCGGCATTAAAGGCTTGTCAGGCAATGGTGCGTCTAAGTTGACACATTTGGCCTGTTGCAATGTTTGCCACAATTGTCCATTTGCCGTTGTCATCTTTGTACCTCTTCGCTAGATTGCGCGGCGTCGAATAAAGCCCGTACCTTAGTTAACCACATCGATGCTCCCGCCGCAGTGCCAACAAGATACAAGGTTAAAAACAAAAACACGCCCATCTCATCAACGGCATTAACAAATATCTGCATCGTTAGCCATACCGTACTGACGGCTATAACGCTAAAACAGACTAGGGCTAAGGGGAGTAATTGGTGCAATACAAAACGAGATAACACAAATACTGTCACGGCATATAACCCATAAAAAATAAAAGAGGCGTTATTTTTTATATCGATGGCTTGCCAACAGCCATACCAAGTGAGCGAACTTAATGCGATGACAATACAGAGCGACTGGCAGATTGGGGCATTACATCGTGTTATGGCTAACTTATTTGCGCCATAACACTATATAGACTAAGCCATTACATACACTTATCGCCGCTAATGGAAAAGTATCATAATCGAGCCACCACCAAGCTAGGGGCCAGGTCGTCAAATACAAAGCCAAACTCAGATTACCCAAGGCCAAAAACATTACCCAAAGTAAATCAAAGCCCGCCAACCATGCCAGTGGCAACAAGCACAGTGACCAAATAGCAAATAACTGCCAAGGATCTGCGCCAGTTTGATAGGTTTGTCCAACGAGTGCGAGCAAGGCACCAATCATAAAACTTAACGCCAGCAAGGCTGCATTGGCTTTGGTCGCCCCTAAGCCATAGGGATTGGTCTCGCGTTCCTGCCAGCGAAACCAAGCGTAGCCTAAGGTAACCTCAGATCGGTTTAACGTAACACTGAAATCACGTTGAATTCTGCTGATGTAATATTGAGTTGTGGCTTATTCTCTTTGAGTTGATAAGCCACTAAACCACCTATCACATTAAGCATGAAACCATGTACGCTGCGGTGCCGTGTATGCTCTATTTGTGAGATGTTTTTTAGCTGGTCATTGATTGTTTCGATAATAAATCGTCTAGAAAGCATGGCTCTATCCCATAATGATAAAGCCTTTGCTTTCATATTTTTACGCACGTTATTAACGATAGTTACCCCACGTTCTAATAGGTCGCCTGCTAACGCTTTGCCGATATACCCCTTATCAGCATAGAGTTTATCCATTGATTCAACGACCATATCTTTTACGGGTTTCGTGTCATGAACATTCGCAGGTGTTATTTTGGCTGCAACGATGCCACCTCGATGGTTCACAATAAGATGAAGTTTAAAACCATAGAACCAGCCCATCGTGCCTTTTCCTCGGCTGGCGAGACCTGCTAGCGTTTTATGCCTTGGAATTCGTAAATTATGACAAACCTTAATGCTCGTTGAGTCAACGAACTCGATGCCTGTCGGTTCGCTTTTTAAAGAGGAAAAATAACTGCACATTGGAATGACTGCACGCGGCATGACTTCAAGAAATCGAGTGTAGCTGAGTAAGTTTGGAAAATCAGATTTGTAGAAACGAGCCAGATATCCTGTGTAAAAATTCTTGAAGTCACGATGATTAGACATATGGAAGGCGATGATAATTGTCATAATTTCACTCATCGTCATTCTGCCTGCGCGCTTACGCTTGCGAGTTCCATCGGTTAGGCACTGTTGTTCCCATTGAGGAATAAAAGCATTACAAAAATCATCGACATCACAAAATACATCCACTAAATTATTCATATGCCCTCTGCGTGATTGATTAATCTTGGTCGAGAGATCTGATCACAAAGAGGGCTATTAGTTCAATTTCTTATCCCGAGTTCAGGTTAAGGTAGATAAAAGTAGCAGACTTTGCACCAGTGCAAACTTGCCGAATTTGCTTAATTCTTGCCAATTAAAGGCAAAAAAGATGATCACTCCAGCGGCAAAAAAGAGGACACCAAACCAAAGTAATAATTGCCCTATTACCTCACGCCATGGCACTTGCGCTTGAGATCGACCCGCCAGCGTTATTGCTTTAGACATTTGTTCTGCCGCGATCTCTCCTTGCTGGTACCAAATCCACACTTGATCGCGCAAATTACTCATTTATATCTCCTTATCTGGCAGAGTTCGCCAGTCAACTGAGTCGATATTACCCCTTATTGCTACGGGATGTAACAGTAAAACCTTTGAATTGAGGTTAATCAAGACGACATTTTTCAATAGGCTACAATGCTCACAAGCTATCTGTAACCAATTGATATAGGAATATAAAGCATAAAAAAGCCAGAACAAATGTTCTGGCTTTTTTGTGATCGGAACTCAAAAGGTTACTTTTGTGTCCAGCGATCCATCCAACCTAGGACATTAGCGTACCATTGCTCTAAGTTATCAGGGTTTAAGATCCAGTGATTTTCATCTGGGTAAATCAGTAGCTCTGACGGGATCCCTTTACGCTGCATAAAGCTAAATGCTGCTAAGCCCTGTCCATAAGGGACACGGAAATCTTTTTCACCATGAATAACTAACATAGGTGTCTGCCAGTTATCGACATAGTTCACCGGATTAAACTTCTCATACAGCTCTTTATTATCTTGGTAAGGGCCACCGAATTCATATTCAGGGAACCACAACTCTTCTGTCACATAGTACATAGAGCGCATATCAAATAAGCCTGCGTGGTTAACGAGACACTTGAAACCGTCATTCCAGTTGCCTTGGATCCAGTTCATCATGTAGCCACCGTAGGAGCCGCCAAGTGCACAAGCCTTATCAGCATCTAACCAAGGTTGCTGCTGGGTGACCGCCGCGAGCCCTTTTTGCAGATCTTCTAACGGTTTGCCGCCCCAATCCTGTGTGATTGAGTCGGTAAAGGCTTGCCCATAACCGGTAGAGCCGTGGAAATCGATCATCACCACGCCATAACCTGCTCCCGCCCAAAGCTGTGCATTCCAACGGCTACTAAAAGAGTTACCAAATGAGCCTTGTGGACCGCCATGCACTAAGAAAGCGATAGGATATTGTGTTCCCGCTTTGTAATTAGCCGGTTTTATCCAGTAACCAAAAACATCTTCATTGTTCCAGCCTTTAAAGCTGAACTGCTCATATTCACCAAATTTAATTTGCGAGAGCTTAGCCTCGTTAACCTGCGTGAGTCGGTTAAGTTGCTGACCGTCTAGTGCCACGGTATAAAGATCGCCCGGCTCAACTAAGCTTTTATGATTAAAGACGATGCGCTCTGGAGTCACGCCAACCACACTATTGCTGCCTTCGTTGTAGATAGTCTTAACGTCGCCAAACTGAGTGTTGACCTCAAAAATACTCACCTGCCCCACATCCTGTGCCGTCACATACAGGGTGCGATTGTCTGGTGCAAACATTAATGAGCTGGGGCTTCGATCCCACAGCGGCGCGACCTCTTTCTCTTGATTGGTCACCGTATCGCGTAACATGATGCGGTAGCGGTCGGCTTCAAAACCCGGTTTGCTCATGGCTAAGTAAGCCATATAACGGCCATCGGCCGAGAAAGTCGGCTGCGCATCCCAAGCTTTATTAGCCTCGGTCAGGTTTTTCGCCTCGCCGCCAGTCACTGGCACTTGCCATAAATCGTAGTTGGTTTGCCATGCTTGAGATGAGCTGGGGGCTTTAGCACTATAAACCACATATTTACCGTCTGGGGTAAAGGTCACCTCTTCCATACCTGAAAAAGGTTTAGGTGGCGTTTCTGTGTCTAAACCTTGGGTCACATCGATAGGCGCCGTAATGGGCTTGCCATCAAGTTTGGCTACAAATAGGTGGCTGCGTGTATGATCGCCCCATGTATCCCAATGACGCACCATTAACTGTTTATACTCGCGCCCTGTTGAGCTGCGTTCAGCCTCGGCGGCCAACTTATCCGCCGTGCAGCTTAGCTGTTCACATTGTGGAAATACGCGCATATTGAGTACCACTTGCGCGCCATCTTGTGACAGCTTAAAGCCTTCAATATCGAGCGGTAACGTAGAAATCTGTTTGGCTTCACCACCATCAAGCGCAAGCTCATATAACTGTGAACTGCCATCACGGGCGGCTAGGAAATAGATTTTTTTATCATCGTGACTAAAAGCAACGCTGTGCTCTGTACCTGGAGCCGAGGTCAGCTGTTTTACAGGCTGTGAACCATCTAACGATTGAATGTAGAGATCTGATTGCGCCTCACCCTTGTCATCAACTTTTTTAACAGCATAAACGATTTTAGTACCATCATTAGACAAGGCAGTCGAATGCAGTTTATTCATTTTGACCAGATGTTGAACCTTAAAAGGCTCTGGTGACGCGGCATTAGCGCCAAATGTCATGCCGGCAGTTGCCAAGGCTAATATGAGTGCAGTTTTTTTCATTGTTATTATCATCTTTTTCAAATGAACGCCGGAATAAGCCCGACCCGAGAATGTGTATGCGCAAGCACACTAAACAAAAATGGGGGATTAGGCAAGTTGCCTACCCCCCATTTTTATTTACTTGGTTAACACAAGTGGCTAACACAAGTGACTCTCGCCTATAGCGAATGTGTACTTTTGTGCCTAACGATGATCAATAAGTGCCGCGAAAAACTAACACTGGCTCGATGACACATTGATGCTGTGACATAAGCTGGCGTTCGACTCTCCTATTAGCTTAACTTGACTTTCCACATTGCTGGACCTGTTTCATGGGCATTCACACCGTCACTGTCCACGGCAACAGTGACAGGCATATCTTGCACATCAAATTCATAGATAGCTTCCATACCTAAATCTTCAAATGCCACGACCCGTGACTTCTTAATCGCTTTAGATACTAAATATGCTGCGCCGCCAACCGCCATTAAATAAACGGCTTTATGCTTCTTAATCGACTCAACGGTTGCAGGTTCACGCTCAGCTTTACCTATCATGCCCATAAGCCCGGTTTTTTCGAGCATAAGATCGGTGAATTTATCCATACGGGTTGCGGTTGTGGGTCCTGCAGGGCCAACCACTTCGTTGCCAACAGGATCGACTGGGCCAACGTAGTAGATAAATTTACCGGTAAAGTCGACGCCTTCTGGCAAGCCTTCGCCACTTTCTATCAATGTTTGAATGCGCTTATGTGCCGCATCGCGACCGGTAAGCATTTTACCGTTGAGTAATAGCACATCACCGCTCTTCCACTGCTCAATATCGGCTTGGGTGACGGTATCAAGGTTGACACGGCGCACATCTTCGCCCGCTTCACGGGTGATCTCTGGCCAATCGGCAAGTGATGGCGGCGTGAGCTCTGCAGGGCCTGTACCATCAAGATGAAAGTGCACGTGGCGCGTGGCGGCGCAGTTTGGGATCATCACCACAGGTTTTGATGCCGCATGGGTTGGCGCCGATTTAATTTTAATGTCGAGCACTGTGGTTAACCCGCCGAGCCCCTGCGCGCCGATGCCTAACTTGTTAGCACGCTCGAAGATCTCCAGACGCAGCTTTTCTTCAGTGGTTTCTGCGCCGCGCGCTTGCAACTCGTGAATATCAACGGGATCCATTAATGATTCTTTGGCCATCACAGCGGCTTTCTCGGCGGTGCCGCCAATGCCTATGCCAAGCATGCCCGGTGGACACCAGCCAGCGCCCATGGTCGGTAAGGTTTTTTCGACCCATGCGGCAATATCATCCGATGGGTTTAACATCACCATCTTAGATTTGTTTTCCGATCCACCGCCTTTAGCGGCAATGGCCACTTCAACATGATTGCCAGGTACCATATCGATATGCACAACCGACGGTGTGTTATCACGGGTATTTTTACGGCTGCCAGCAGGATCGGCCACTATCGAGGCACGCAGTGGATTGTCAGGATTGGTGTAAGCACGGCGAACGCCCTCATCAACCATCTGCTGCACCGTCATGTCGGTCTTGTCCCACTGAACGCCCATGCCCACTTTAACAAAACAGGTGACAATACCGGTATCTTGACATAGTGGACGCTTGCCTTCGGCCGACATACGAGAGTTAATCAAAATCTGAGCGATCGCATCTTTAGCCGCCGCGCTCTCTTCTTTCTCATAAGCCTCGGCCATGGCATCGACAAAGTCTTTTGGGTGGTAATAAGAGATATATTGCAATGCATCGGCGATGCTTTCGATAAGATCCGCTTGCTTAATGATGGGCTGTTCTATACTCACAGACGTTTCCTTGGTTGCAGTTTAGTTATTCATGCCCTGTGACAGGGTCGGCTATTTTTTTGAATCCAGTCACAATATGATACTCTTTCGCGACTTTTAGGGGAACATCACATTTTACAAAGGTTAATTGATGGTTTATTCGTCTACTCAAGGTGTTGCAGTAAAAACCTTACCGTGGAAATACTCTACCGCCGAGGTATTTAGCCATTTTTCACAGCGTCCTTGGGCCATACTCCTCGACTCGGCCAATGCCGAGCATGTCGATGCCCGTTACGACATCATTTGTATCGATCCTATCGCCACCTTAGTCACCCAAGGCGACACCACGCTTATCACTCATTTACCGCAAACCAGCGCTATGCAGCAGCCACAGTTTAAGAGTGAACATGGTGTAGAGCACAGCAATGCCGATCCCTTTACCTTGCTTAAGCAACTAATTAAGCGGTATTTTCCCGAGTCTAAAGCCTGCCACTTGCCATTCAGTGGCGGCGCCGTCGGCGCCTTTAGTTATGATTTGGGCCGGCGCTTAGAATCCTTGCCCAGCATTGCAGAAAAAGATATAGACCTACCTGATATGAATGTCGGCATTTATCCTTGGGCGCTGATTTTTGACTATCACACCCAACAATGGTCAATGGTGCATTATCACGGTGAGGCGCAGTTACAATGGCAACTGACACAGATTGAGCAAGCATTAGCCAGCATGCCAAGCCACGCCACTTTTGCGCTGACGAGCGACTGGCAAGCACAAATCGATGTAACGGACTACCACGCTAAATTTAATGCGGTGCAAGCTTATCTGCACAGTGGCGATTGCTATCAAATTAATCTTACCCAGCGCTTTATGGCCAATTATCAGGGGGATGAGTGGCTAGCCTACCAAACCCTGCGCCAAAGCAATGGTGCGCCCTTTTCAGCGTTTATACGCCTAGAACACCATGCCTTATTGTCTATATCGCCTGAGCGTTTTATTCAACTACGCGAAGATCAAATTCAAACTAAACCCATTAAGGGCACCTTACCCCGAGCAGCCGATCCCGTTGCTGACCGTAATGCTGCGGCGCAGCTTGCCAGCTCAGAGAAAGATCGCGCTGAAAACCTAATGATTGTAGACCTGCTGCGCAATGACATAGGTAAAGTGGCCAAACCTGGTAGTGTTAGCGTGCCAAGCCTGTTTGCCATCGAAAGCTTTCCGGCGGTGCATCACTTAGTCAGCACAGTCACAGCAACACTCGACGTGGGTTATCATGCTAGCGATCTGCTGCGCGCCGCATTTCCGGGCGGCTCGATCACTGGCGCGCCCAAAATTCGGGCAATGGCGATCATTGAAGAGCTTGAACCCTCAAGACGCAGCCTCTACTGCGGCTCCATCGGCTATCTGAGTCAAGATGGGCAAATGGACACCAGCATCACCATTCGCACCTTAGTGGCTGAAAAGCAGCGTTTATATTGCTGGGCGGGTGGCGGTATTGTGGCTGACTCGCAAGTGGATGCCGAATATCAAGAGAGCTATGATAAGGTAAGTAAGATCCTCCCTATTTTAGCGAAGAGTCATGACACTGGACGAGTTTAAGCAGCGCTACGCCCTGCAGCTGTTGCCCGAAGATAACGCCCCTCAAATCACTCGCTCGCTGCGTGAAGCGGCGGTATTGGTGGGGCTAATCGAAAAAGAGCACGAACTGCACCTTATCTTAACTAGGCGCCCGACTCACCTTCGTGCCCACCCAGGACAGATCAGTTTCCCCGGCGGTAAAGTAGAAGCGCAAGATGTGGATTATACTGCGACGGCGCTGCGCGAAGCCTTTGAGGAGATCGCCCTGCCACAAGGTAATGTGCAAGTGTTGGGGCAATACCCCATGTTTAATACCTTAACGGGTTTTACCATCGCCCCCATTGTCGGCATTATTAAGCAAGAGTTTGAGATTATTTTAGATCCGGGCGAGGTGGATGAGCTCTTTACTGTGCCGCTGTCATTCTTATTAAACCCAGATAACCGCGTCATGAAGCGATTTACTCGCCGAGGGATAAGTTACCCAGTGTATTTTATTCCCTTTAATCAGCATATGATTTGGGGAGCCACTGCGGCGATGATTGACAAAATGTGTCGTCAGCTTAGTAACGATGAAATGGGATGCTAGATTGACCGACTACTGAATTCACTCACCGCTGAACTAAAATCCGCTCTGATTGATAGCCTCTTACTTAACAGTATAGTCGCCACCATCAAAGATAAAGCCTGCGCATCTGCAGCGTTATGGTGCCCACCTCAGCAATTTAAAATTCACTTTAGCTTAAATCATAAAGCTCAAGTAAAGCCCTGCCGCAGTTGAAGTTAGCAGCAATAGCGGGATATTAAACCAGTAACCCAGGCGACTACGATTCGCCACATAAAAATTAAACCCTAAATTAAGTAGACTTATGGCGGCGCAGGTCCAAATCACATATTCGAGTCGTAAGGTGATTTCAGGGTCCCAACTCAAACGCACACTAGCCCCTTTACTGATAAAGTAACCAACCGCGCGATCAGGCCTTGCTGCATCAAACAACAGCAGCGCATAAACGGCTAGCGACCAGCCCAGAATCGACAGTGAACCTAATAATATTTGGAAAACCTTAATTTTTGTCATTGAGTCGCCTTTTATCTTCCATTAACAGTAGATCAACTGTTGCTTAGCTCCGCTAAGCCGTCATTAGAGTGCACAATAAGCCCAGAGCCATTAACAGAGCTATCAACCATGCTTATGGATATCCATTTATTCCATCACGTGAGCAATCGGCTAATCTTGAGTCTAACTCATTCAATCACCAATGAAAGATGACGATGCACTTTATGACATCATTTCTTTAGGTGGCGATATTTTAAGCCTAACAAGTTTTGCCCTTTTACACCATTGAGTGCCATTAAGATGGCTTAGCCGGTTATGGGGCGTGATGATAATTGCACAGACTTAACCCAAGCTAAGCGTTAAAGGACGGATTATTTGGCGTCAACTGTGTTTATATGTGGTTTTTCCCTTGAGAAAAGCCGCCAGCAAGGTAATATAAACCTCCAAAATTTTTAATAAAACGATTCGTTGGAGAACTAAGCAACAATGAGCATTGCATCTGTCGCTTCTGTATTTAAAGGTGATTTTGCGGTTGGTTCGCAAGTTACTGTGCGCGGTTGGGTAAGAACTCGCCGAGATTCCAAAGCCGGCATCTCTTTTCTTGCCGTTTATGATGGTTCCTGTTTTGACCCAATCCAGGGCGTGGTGCCAAATAGCTTAGCCAATTATGACGAAGAGGTCCTAAAACTGACCACAGGTTGTTCTGTGGTAATGACTGGTGACGTCGTTGAATCACCAGGCCAAGGTCAAGCATTTGAGCTGCAAGTATCCAATATTGAAGTCACTGGTTGGGTGGATGATCCTGATACCTACCCTATGGCAGCAAAGCGCCACTCTATCGAACACCTTCGTGAATTAGCTCACCTGCGTCCACGTACCAATATTATTGGTGCTGTAGCGCGCGTGCGTAACTGCCTGTCACAAGCTATCCACCGTTTTTATAACGAAGAAGGCTTCATCTGGGTTTCGACTCCACTGATCACCGCATCAGATTGTGAAGGTGCAGGTGAAATGTTCCGCGTATCGACCCTGGATATGGAAAACTTACCTCGCACCGACGACGGTAAAGTCGACTATAAAGAAGACTTTTTTGGTAAAGAGGCATTTTTAACGGTATCGGGTCAGCTTAACGCTGAAACCTACGCAAGCGCCTTGTCTAAGGTCTATACCTTTGGCCCTACTTTCCGCGCCGAGAATTCAAACACCAGCCGTCACCTTGCTGAATTTTGGATGGTCGAGCCTGAAGTGGCCTTCGCCGATTTAGATGATGTGGCTGGTCTAGCCGAGCGCATGTTGAAATACTGTTTCAAAGCCGTACTTGAAGAACGCCCTGATGATTTAGCCTTTTTCGCCCAACGTGTCGATAAAACCGTTATTGAACGCTTAGAAAACTTCGTTAATAGCGACTTTGCTCAAGTCGACTATACCGATGCAGTTGAGATCCTCAAAAACTGCGGTAAAAAGTTTGATTTCAATGTTGAATGGGGCATTGATCTGCAATCTGAGCATGAGCGCTATCTGGCTGAAGAACACTTCAAAGCCCCAGTGGTTGTGAAGAACTATCCAAAAGATATTAAAGCCTTCTATATGCGCCTTAACGAAGACGGCAAAACCGTTGCCGCGATGGACGTATTGGCGCCAGGCATCGGTGAAATCATCGGTGGTGCCCAGCGTGAAGAGCGTTTAGATGTGCTCGATATGCGTCTTGCTGAAATGAACCTGAGCAAAGAAGATTACTGGTGGTACCGTGATCTGCGTCGTTATGGCACTGTGCCACACGCAGGTTTTGGCCTAGGTTTTGAGCGTTTGGTATCTTATGTGACGGGTGTGTCTAACATTCGCGATGTGATCCCTTTCCCACGCGCACCTAAATCAGCCAACTTTTAAGCGACAAGCGATTAGCTTACTGATCAAGACAAACGCCCCTAAGAGTTAATTTTAGGGGCGTTTTTTTATGGTCTTTATTGTGCGATAAGTTGTAATAGCAATTGAGAAAACATTTACGATAGCCATCAGACAGTGATTACGATAACAGTTGAAATAGTCATTGAAACAGTTATTGAGACAGTGGTTGAGAATCGTCATTTACGATTGCAATGAGTTAGAGTCTGCAATGGTGATTACAAGCAAACATCTGAATACGATGAGGAGATAATGCCCCATGTGGATACAAAAACAGATAATCTTAACGCGTAAGCCACGCGGATTTCATCTGATAACCGATGAGGTAATGGCTACCGTGCCAGAACTGCGCAAACTTAATATTGGTCTGGCCCACCTGCTATTACAGCATACCTCGGCCGGACTGACCCTGAACGAAAATGCCGATCCCAGCGTGCGCGAGGATTTTGAGCAATATTTTAATCGCCTCGCCCCAGAAAATGCGCCTTACTATACCCACACCTATGAAGGAAGCGATGATATGCCTGCGCACCTTAAGTCATCCTTGCTGGGGGCTCAGTTGAGTGTCCCCATCACCCGCGGCCAGTTTAATTTAGGCACTTGGCAAGGGATATACCTGTGTGAGGCGAGAAACCATGCCAGCGAGCGCACGTTACTGATCACCATACAAGGTGAAGAGTCACTGTGACTTAGGTAAAGTAACAAGCCAAGTGACTAAAACCAATAATAACTAGCCAACTGACAAACCACTATTGCCAATATTAACCAGGTGGCACATCATCAATAGGTTGCAATAGCGCGAGCCAATCATCACTGTCCATCTCGGCTACCGACAGGCTTTCTGTCTGATACATGCTTTGCGCTAATGCTTGTTTGGATTGCTGCAGCTGTTGAATACGTTCTTCGACAGTATTTTGGCAAATCAACTTATACACAAACACCGGCTTTTGCTGACCAATACGGTATGCGCGATCGCTGGCTTGCTCTTCGGCCGCAGGATTCCACCAAGGGTCGACATGAATAACCACATCCGCCTCGGTCAAATTGAGGCCTGAGCCCCCCGCTTTAAGGCTAATAAGAAACACATTGACCTCGCCGCTGCGAAACCTGTCGATGCTTTTATCTCGATGGCGACTCTTACCCGTTAACATCTCATAATCGATCCCTTGCTGGTTTAGCTGGGCGGCGATGAGATCGAGCATGGTGGTAAACGATGAAAAAATAAGGATATTACGCCCATCTTCAATCATGTTAGGTAATTTATTGGCAAGCCATGCCAGCTTGGATGACACTTGTGGCCCGTCATCTGTCAGCTCAGCTAACTGAATATCTGCGCCGATAAGTTTGCCCTTGGCGGCCTCGCTAGCGTCGCTGTCATTGCCTTTACCATTATCAAGATATTCGAGCCCAAGGTATTGGGCATCCGTTGCTTGGCTTGTGTCAGACACATTGCCGAGTTTGAGCATAGCCGGATGACAACACACTTGCCGCAGCTTTAACAGTGCATTGCTTATTGCCAACCGGTTGGCCTTGGCCCCGGTTTGCAGTAAGGCCAGTTGCAGCTGCTCGGCGACCGTTAACCGAATCGTTTCATACAGATCGGCCTGTGTTTCGCTAAGTTCAATCAGGGTATTTATGACGGTTTTCTTTGGCAGTTCGGTCGCCACTTCCGCTTTGGTGCGGCGTAGCATAAAGGGCGCGATCCGCTGGGCTAACTTACGCCGCGCGGTATCGCACTGATCTTTTTCTATCGGCAGTTTAAATTGACGTTGATATTGGGCGGCAGTGCCCAGAAAGCCCGGCATCAAAAAGTTAAATAAAGACCACAGCTCACCCAGGTGATTTTCCATCGGTGTCCCCGTGAGGCACAGCCGGTGTTGGGTCTTTAACCTATTAACCAATTTAGTCACTTGGCTGCGGCTATTTTTGATGGTTTGCGCTTCATCTAAAATCACTTGATACCATTGCTGGGCTAATAACAGCTGTGCATCTTGAGCCAAGATCCCGTAACTGGTGATCACCATATCCACCTTATTAAGCTGAGATAGCTGCTCATGCCTAGCTCGTCCACTCCAGACTAAGGTCGTTAATGACGGCGCGAAGGTCGCCGCTTCACGTTGCCAGTTACTCAGTAAGCTGGTGGGCGCGATAACCAGCACTGGCGCGGTTAATAGCCCCTGTTGTTTATCTAGCAGTAAACTGCACAAGGTCTGAATGGTTTTGCCTAGCCCCATATCATCGGCCAAGATCCCGGCAAAATGGTGCTGTTTTAAAAACTGTAACCAACTGACGCCTTGGGCCTGATAAGGCCGCAGTTCAGCCTTGAGCCCTGCCGGTGCACTGAAGGCTGCCGCTTTGGGGTTAGCCCGTAAATAGGCGGTCAAGGCCTGCGCTTGTTTCTTCAGCCAAGTGGCACCGAGCCATTTAAGGGCTTTAGTGCGCTTGTCAGTTAAATCTTGGCGCATGGCATCATCTAACTGAGGTAATCGCGCTAACTGGTGACGCGGTAAGGCTAAATGTTGTGCTTCATTAAGCGGTTGCTGGTCAAATAACTCACCCAGTACGCTTAAGATCCGCGCGACTCGGGTTGCAGGCAAGATCAAAATCTCACCCGACTCGAGCTCCAGTGATACTGGCTCGCGCCCCGCTTTATCGGTTAACTTGCCTTGGCGAATAAGATTAATGAGTAAGGGAAGAATATTGACGCGCTCGCCATCTACCTCAACGCCTAAGCTCAGTTCAAACCAATCGGCATTTGGGGTATTAATTTCGGCGTACCAAGTATTGGCCGCTAATTTTACAAAACGATTTTTAGCGGCAAAATGGACATGCCACCCCGCCAATGATAACTGGCGAAAGAAGACAGCATGTTCGCTAATATCATCAGGGATCACCCGCGTGCCCGCTGGCACACTCATGGCGATGGGTGGCTCAAAACAATGGCTAACTAGCGCTAACGCATTAAGTTGCAGTTGATACTGAGCGATTTGGCCTAATAAGGGTTGATGATCACAAGCGATATAAAGCAGTTGCGCTAAGGAGTATGCTACGCCGCGATGCACCATAGTAAATACCGCCACATCTAACGGCTGCATCGCCTGCACTTGCCAGGGGAAATCGATACTGTGGCGCACCACTTCGATACAGGGCTGCCATTCTCCGTCACGATCAATGTGTTCAAGCAGTTGCTGGTTTAATTCACTGTTTTGGCGCTCATCAATAACGATTGTGCAGCTTACTGGCTCGACATACACCTGGTCACTGACAGCGACAAGAAAGTGAGTATCGACATAATCTTCATCGTAGTGGACATCACAACGCAGTGGCGTCTTATCTAACGTTTGGTAGAAACTGCGGCCACTGGCACAGAGTAAGCGATAAAAATCGCTCGTCAATCTGGGCGGTAACGCTAAGTCTATCTGCTCGAACTGCGTGAGGATCTCATCGCCACTGAGCTGGGCTGTTAACAGTGACAATAACTGTTGGTCAGTTTGACTGACATACTTAGGCAATGGCGCACTACCAATGATGTCAAAACCTAACTTGCCCCTTAGCTGATAGGTGCCATTTTTATTCAAATAGCCTTTATGAACACTTAAACGCAGCGCACCTTCATCGCCATAAATCACATACAGTACCCTGTGGCGAGCCATCGCTGGGAACGGGTCAAACTGTTGATTGGCTTCACTCTTAAATAAACGAATTGCCGTATCGATGCGCCGGCTGCGTTCATTGGTATTATTGCTTTGCTGTGCAAGGTGTTCTATGGCCAAAGCGGCGATATGTGCACAGTTGGCAGCGTGGCAGCTGCAATGGCCGCTAAAGCGATCACTGGGCACAAGTGAGAGATGAGCGGCGTAGTGTCCTTGCTCGGTTGTAAAGTGCCCTGCTATCTCAGTGGCGGACAGCTTAACGTCGTTAAGTTGTCCCGCTAATAGCAGCTGTAATCCCGCGAAAACTTGTTGATGGGCAAAAACCTGGGTTAGTGCAAACAATGACATCTTCCATAGCCCAATAATCAGGCCATTAATCTTTCGACAAAGGCCAAATCATAGCATTATTTGCCCGCTTTCCCTAGTCGATAAACACCCCATTTTCCACTGAGGAACAGATATTGCGCAATATCGCTAAGCGCAGATAAATAGCGGCTATGGTTGAAGATAAATAATACAGCGCCGCGTCATCATGCCGAGTGCTTTGTTTTAATGCACATAAATATAAAAGAATTCATTAAAACAAAAGTAAGTTGATGCAACATGGGCCATACCGCTATTGAGACATATCCCACAGTTTAGTTGGGCAACATCACTAACAACTGCTTGTCATCGGTCACTGGTTAGCCACGGTTATCAGAGGCGACTATCCAGCTCACAGGTTAGCCATGCTGCTAATGTGTGGCTTGTACCATTAACCTCACCCAATAGCGCGATGAAATCGGCTTTAGGTAAAGGGCGCGAAAAATAATATCCCTGCACTAATTGAATGCCCATCGACTGCACTAAATCTAACTGTGCTTTATTTTCAACACCTTCTGCCACAACGTTGAGTTCTAATGCTTGGCTCATTTTAGCGATGGCATTCACTAATGCTTGTTGCTTAGTCGAATGTTCACAGTTATGGATAAAGCTTTTATCGATTTTGAGTTGATCGCTTGGAAAGTGATATAAATAAGACAGCGATGAATAACCTGTACCAAAATCATCCACCGCAATACTGCAGCCCAACTGTCGTAACTGGGTTAATTGGTCAATTAAACTACTCGCTTGATCGATTAACACCGACTCGGTGATCTCTATGGTTAGGCGGTTATAATCAAATGGTTTATCTAAAGTGGTAACAATCGACTCAATAGAAGCCAATAATCCCTGCTGTTGCGAGTGGGTCAATAGCTCTTGGCTTGACACATTGACCGCGACCGAAAAATCGTAATCCTCGCCATACTCCACAATCAAATGCATTGCCTGCTCGCGCACCCAATGACCAATATCGATAATTAAACCACTGGATTCAGCAACTGGAATAAATTCATCTGGGCCGATAAAATCCCCACCATGGCGCCACCTTAATAACGCTTCGGCGTGGATGATCTTACCGTTAACTAGGTTAATAACCGGCTGATAATACACCTCAAATTCATTATTGAGTAACGCCGTTTTCAACCAAGAGTACAGTAACGCGAGCCGCTGGGCGTTGTCGCGCATGGTTAAATTAAAAAAGGTAAACTGATTTCGTCCCGCATCTTTAGCCGCGTACATGGCTTGGTCTGCACAATTAAGTAAAGATTCTAAGCTCTCGGCGTCTTGAGGATAAAGCGCAATACCAATACTTGAACTAGTGTAAACCCGCTGAGCATCACTGAGTAAATACGGCTGGGCACACGCCTGATTTAATGCCTGTGCCAATTCGCTGATTTTCTGTTTATCGAGTACGTTGGGCAAAAGTATTGCAAATTCATCCCCACTCAGTCTGGCAACAACACCTTGATGGCTAATGGTTTGAGAGTCAATGACCTGGTTGAGCCGCTGTGCGACCTGCATTAATAATTGATCGCCATAATGGTGCCCGAGGTTATCGTTAACCTGCTTAAAATTATCTAAATCCATCAGCATTAGGGTAAAACCCTTACCCGACTGGCTTTGCTCAATCTGCGACTCTATCCGCTGAAACAGTTGGCTGCGATTAGGCAAAGACGTTAACGCATCAAAATTTGCTTGGAAGTCAATTAACGCTAAATCTTGCTTTCGCGCGCTAATATCGAAAAAAAGCCACGCATACACGCGTTCATCACCGCCAATATCATCAACTGCCATAACGGTTATATCAGCGTAGAATGCGGTGCCGTTATCGCGCCTGATCTGCACCTCACCTTGCCAATGTAGGCGATGCTCGAGTTGATTGAATAACGCCGTCATCGCTGGCTTTTCTTCGCTTAAGATATGCTCGCCTGGGACAAAGTACTGACTCGCACTACTTGTTTGCATCATCTGATAAAAACAAGGGTTGCCAGTAAGCACGCGCCATTGATCATTAGTGGTGACTAAGGCAATAGGAAGGTGGGTAAAAATAGCACTGGCTTGACGTTGGAACTGAAAGCTGCGACTGCGTTCAATGGCAAGGCTCGCCAGGCGCGCCGCTTCTTGGATCAACAGCAGATCGGCGGGCTTGGGGGACTTAACCTGTGCATAATACATAGCAAACGTGCCTAAGACGTTGCCATTACTGCCTTTGATGGGCTCTGACCAACAGGCTAACAAATCATTACCGAGTGCAATCTGCCGATAATGCTGCCAATTAGGGTGGTTGGCAATATCATCAGCAATGACACGTTTGCCCGTATAGGCCGCTTCGCCACAAGAGCCTATCCCGACGCCAATCTTAAGCCCTTCGATGGCGTGGTTGTAGTGGGCAGGTAAACTTGGCGCAATACAACACTGTAAGTGTTGTCCATCACTGCTAAGCAATAACACGGAGCTTCGGGTTCCGGGTTGTTGCTGCTCAATCAAGTTAACCAGCGCCGCCAAAATATCAGCTAGCGGGGCGCCAGCTAATAACATATTAAGAATTTTGTTATAACGTTTAATGCTTATTTCAACAGCACTACTTTGGCTAATAACGACATCCGTCAGGTTATTCCCTGTCTGCATAGCTTTCCCTATTTTTAGTGCCGCCGCACCACGCTCATTATCCTATCGTTGAATTGCGCTGCCCCGTCAACTTACTCAGCATCGCGCTTCATTCTGGCAAGATAAAAACCATCAAACCCTGACTCAGCCACACTGATGGTTTCATCATCAATAAAACTAAAGTGTGGATTGGCAGCCAAAAAAGTATCGACTTGCTGGCGATTTTCTTGTGGCATTATCGAACAGGTGGCGTAAATCAATATGCCATCGACTTTGACCATACGACTATAACTTTGCAAAATATCTTTTTGCAGCTGCACTAGCACTGGTAAACGCTCTGGAGTGTCACGCCATTTGGCATCGGGATTACGTTTAAGTACCCCAAGGCCTGAACAAGGCACATCAAGTAATACTCTGTCGGCGGTCAGTTTTAAGCGTTTAATGGTTTTGCTGCTGGCAATGAGCCGGGTTTCGATATTGTGCGCGCCACCGCGGCGTGCGCGTTGCTTAAGGCTGTCAAGTTTCCACTGCTCGACATCCATCGCTAACAAGCGTCCCTTACCTTGCATTTGCGCGGCGATCGACAGGGTTTTTCCGCCAGCACCGGCGCACGCATCGATGACGCGCATACCAGGTTTAGCATCCACAGCTGCCGCAACCTGTTGCGAACCGGCATCTTGTTGTTCAAACAATCCTGCTTTAAAGCTATCGGTACGAAACAGTGCCGAGTCGGATGTCACTTGTAACGCTGTGTCTACACCATCAACCCGTAGTGTTTGCACCCCTTCGCGTGCCAATTTTTGCTGTAATTCTTCTGGCTGGCACTTTAATAAGTTGGTACGTAAAAAGCGCTGCGGCGCCATAGCTAGTGCCGCGCGCTCAGCAGGCCAAAGGCTGCCCATTTGTGCTGTGCCGAGTTCGTCAAGCCACTCAGGACAGCCATCAAACAGCGGTAAGTCAAGCTTGGCCTGCGCTAAACGCTGCTCAAAATCGTCTTGCTCTATCGTCAAGGTATATGGCAATTTTGGCAGCTCGAGCCCATGGAACATATGCCAAGCATTGAGTAAGCGTGAACCTAAGCGCTCAATATCTGCTGGCGCCATATCTGCTAAATAACAATATAGGTTTAACCGACGTAATAGATCGCCCGCCACTGTGGTGATCCTTGCCTGTTCTGAAGGCGCTAACTTTAGCCCAGAGAAATGATGCGAATAAGCTCTGTCTAAGGGTTTCCCCTCATTGAGCACCATAGTGAGTACATTAATAACTAATTCGGTTGAACTTGGTGATAGTGACGCGTTTAGCATGATAAAGCCTGTTAATAAAAATCCGGAGGATCATAGGAGTTAGCGCGTGATTACGCAAGTACAACGCGCATAGTTCGAGTTAGGTAGAGATAAATAATATTTAATCAGAGCTTCGTCTTAACGTGGTAGGGGTTAGCGCTGGCGGCCGTATCATTTGCCCTTCGCATTGCCATTCACACCGTATATTGAGCATCTGTCTGTTAGTCACGACTTGTATTAGTGCTAGCTGCTAGCAGCTAGCAATTAACTGTATCAGCAATCTTTGGCTCAAGCATAACCTTGAGCCAAGTTGACGCCGGTGACGTTAAAGCAACGCCTTCAGTAGGCGTATTATATTAAGATTTATCGGTCCACGGGTTAAAGCCTGGCACTGAAGTTGGCTTATCCACCTTATTGGTAGACTTAGCCTTATGAGTAGACTTAGCCTCATGAGTAGACTTAGCTTTGCTGATGCTCGATTGATAAGGTGCAGAGCGTGAGTCAGCATTATTGTTATCCCCTTTAGCGCTGCGCGTTGCTCGCGCCTTACCCTTTGGTGGCATTTTTTGGCCCTCAACGGGCGATGTTCCCTCTTCAATACGCTGTTTAGGTCGGTAATTTAAAATTGAGGTTGGCACGGCCTTACGCGGTGTGAACCCTTCAATTTCGCGACGTTCCAGTAAATGACCCAAGCGGCTCTCAATCATGCATAAATTTTTAAAATCATCTTTAGAGACGAGTGATATCGCCTGCCCTTTAGCACCAGCACGACCGGTACGGCCAATTCGATGTACATATTCATCGGCAGGAAAAGGCAAGTCATAATTAATCACCAACGGAAGGTTATCAATATCGATTCCACGGGCAGATATTCCCGTGGAGATAAGATACTTAATCTTACCTGCCTTGAAGTCCGCTAATATCTGCTCTCGGATCGCCTGAGCACGGCCACTGTGAATGCAATCGGCTTCTATGCCACGTTTTTCAAGTTGGCTAACTAATTTAGCCGCGCCATGCTTGGTCTCGATAAAGATCAACGCCTGCGGCCAGTTATGCTGTTGAATAAGATGACTCAATAAAGCCGACTTTTTATCTTTATCCACAGTGGTGATCCACTGCTCAATATTAGGCTTAGCGGATTCATCTTTAGTCACCGACAAGTGAATTGCGTTAGGAACCGTCTCTTTTGCCAATTCGCGTACTTGGCGAGATAGGGTCGCTGAAAACAACAGGTTTTGCCTATCTTGAGGCAAACTGTCGATGATTTTGGTGATATCTTCGATAAAGCCCATGTCGAGCATTCTGTCGGCTTCATCGAGTACTAGCACTTCGATTTCGTCAAAATGAATGGCGCGTTGGGTGTAAAGATCCCTTAAGCGACCAGGGGTGGCCACCACAATATCGACGCCATCGATGAGTTGCTGCTTTTGCGCCGCTAACTCAACACCACCATAAATCGCCATCGACTTAACATTAAGGTACTTACCATACTGAGCAATGCTGTTATCGACCTGCAAGGCAAGCTCGCGCGTAGGAGTCAAGATTAATGCCCGCGCCCGTTTTTTACGTTGCGTATCACCGTTTGCTAAACGGGTCAGAATAGGCAATACAAAACTGGCGGTTTTACCGCTGCCAGTCTGGGCTGCGGCAATCAAGTTTTTGCCTTTTAAGGCCAGTGGAATCGCTTCGGCTTGGATAGGCGTTGGGGTAGAATAGTCTAATTCGCTAAGCGCGGTAACGATGGCTGGGTTTAGCCCAAGTGTAGAAAACCCAAGTGTAGAAAATGACATGTAAAATCTCAGTGTGAGTCCTAAACCTGACTTCAAGGCGCCTTGCAAGGCAGCATTAAACGCAAAATGGGACAAAAATTAGCTAAATAGATTGTAGCCCAGCTAATTAATCAACAAGTCTATCAAGAAGCGGCATCACAATCGTGGCGCTGATTATAACAGAACTCCAGCGAGTGTATAAAACCCTTTACTGCCTGTCACTCCACGGTATGTGACTGAGCCAATCATAAAATCGACTTAGTGACCCTGATTAATCGCAATTAACCGGGTAATAAAACGCGTTAATGCGGCTGCATCGGTAAATTTAAAACCTAAACCATAATGGATACCATTAAGGCTTTTTTGTACTCGCTTAGGAAAACGGGTCATCTCACTATGGTGTACAAATCCTGCTTTATATTTTACCCCATCAAGGGCTGATAACTCGGCTAAAAACACCTCGTAAGCGGGGCGGATAACCAATAGACAATCTTTGTCAGCCCCATAGAGATAAAAAGGCTCTTTTAACTCGGGCAGCATATATTCGGTCACTTTTTTAACGGTAAAGTTGGTTCTGCAGTTAAGCGTGCTCAATAGCCCGGTTATTTCACTGTGTTCAATTGCCACGCTAAATACTCCTGATAAGTGACACCCTTGCCTTTTATTGTCTAGGCAATGAGATTTGCCCGTTATGTTAGCAGCGCTTGGCACAATCTCCTACAAGACACTCCCCATTTAAGTATCATCGCCGTCACTCACATAATGTTCAGTGCTGAAAGCGGCTTACATTTAAACAAAATGATATAAGTGATAAAAACCCTTGCGCTAAGTGAACAAAAAAGCGACAACACAAGGCATGGCGAGGCTTGTAGCTGGTGACAAACAATTATGTGAAAGGGGAAAGTTGACCTAATTGGGCAAAATTGAATGATTTTAAGAAAAATCTATAAAACAATTCTAAAAGTATTGATATACTTCCCCCCGAATTTTAGAACGTAACTCCAATAGAGTAGAAAAATGACTGATTTATCAAAGTACAGAAACATTGGTATCTTTGCTCACGTTGATGCGGGTAAAACTACTACAACTGAGCGTATCCTTAAGCTAACTGGTAAAATCCATAAATCCGGTGAAACTCATGACGGTGAATCTACAACTGACTTCATGGAACAGGAAGCTGAGCGTGGTATTACCATTCAGTCTGCTGCTGTAAGTTGTTTTTGGAAAGACCACCGTTTTAACGTTATTGACACCCCTGGCCACGTTGACTTTACAGTAGAAGTATATCGCTCTCTTAAAGTACTTGATGGTGGTATCGGTGTATTCTGTGGTTCTGGTGGTGTTGAACCACAATCAGAAACCAACTGGCGTTATGCGAACGAATCACGTGTTGCTCGTATCATCTTCGTAAACAAGTTAGACCGTATGGGTGCTGACTTCCTACGCGTTGTTAAGCAAACTAAAGATGTACTAGCGGCTACGCCACTAGTTATGGTTCTACCAATCGGTATCGAAGATGAGTTCAAAGGTGTTGTTGACCTACTGACTCGTAAAGCATGGGTATGGGACGATTCAGGTGAAGCAGAAAACTACTCCATCGAAGACGTACCAGCTGACATGGTTGACCTAGTTGAAGAATACCGTGAAATGCTAATCGAAACTGCTGTTGAGCAGGACGATGACCTGATGGAAGCTTACATGGAAGGCGAAGAGCCATCTATTGAAGACATCAAGCGTTGTATCCGTAAAGGTACACGTAATCTTGATCTATTCCCAACATACTGTGGCAGCGCATTCAAAAACAAAGGTATGCAGCTAGTTCTTGACGCAGTTGTTGACTACCTACCTTCACCAACTGAAGTTGATCCTCAGCCACTGACTGATGAAGAAGGTAATGAAACTGGTGAAGTAGCCGTAGTTTCTGTTGATGAGCCACTAAAAGCGCTTGCATTCAAAATCATGGATGACCGTTTTGGTGCCCTAACCTTCGTACGTATTTACTCTGGTAAGCTTAAGAAGGGTGACACCATCCTTAACAGCGCAACGGGTAAGACAGAACGTATTGGTCGTATGTGTGAAATGCAAGCAGACGAGCGTAACGAGCTTGAATCAGCGCAAGCTGGTGACATCATCGCTATCGTTGGCATGAAAAACGTACAAACAGGTCACACACTATGTGATGTTAAGCACCCTTGTACTCTTGAAGCAATGGTATTCCCAGAGCCAGTTATCTCTATCGCTGTTGCGCCAAAAGATAAAGGCGGCAGTGAGAAAATGGGTATCGCTATCGGTAAGATGATCGCTGAAGATCCATCATTCCGCGTAGAGACTGACGAAGACTCAGGCGAAACCATCCTTAAAGGTATGGGTGAACTTCACCTGGACATTAAGGTTGATATCCTTAAGCGTACTTACGGTGTTGACCTAATTGTGGGTGAGCCACAAGTTGCTTACCGTGAAACTATCACTAAAGAAGTTGCTGATAGCTACACGCACAAGAAGCAATCAGGTGGTTCTGGTCAGTTTGGTAAAATTGATTATGTTATCCGTCCTGGTGAGCAAAACTCTGGCTTTACATTTAAGTCATCAGTTGTTGGTGGTAACGTACCTAAAGAATTCTGGCCTGCAGTTGAGAAAGGTTTCGCTAGCATGATGAATACCGGTACTGTTGCTGGTTTCCCTGTGTTAGACGTTGAACTAGAACTAACCGATGGTGCTTTCCACGCAGTTGACTCGTCAGCTATCGCGTTCGAAATCGCTGCTAAAGGTGCGTTCCGTCAATCTATGCCTAAAGCCGGTGCACAACTTCTTGAGCCTATCATGAAAGTTGACGTATTCAGCCCAGATGACAACGTTGGTGACGTAATTGGTGACCTTAACCGTCGTCGTGGCATGATCAAAGACCAAGTTGCTGGTGTAACTGGTGTTCGTGTTAAAGCTGACGTACCGCTATCAGAAATGTTCGGTTACATCGGTTCACTACGTACAATGACATCAGGTCGTGGTCAGTTCTCTATGGAGTTCTCACACTACTCACCATGTCCAAACAGCGTAGCTGAAAAAGTGATCGCTGAAGTTAAAGAAAGAAACGCTAAGAAGTAATTTTTGACTTTTTAGGTTAATTCTTAAACTTGAAAACCCTGACGATGTGAATCGTCAGGGTTTTGTTTTTTTTATGGATAAACAATAATATGAACAGTGCAAACAGCGTGGTGGTATTAGATTTCGAAACCACGGGTCTCTCCCCTACTCAGGGTGATCGCGCCATCGAAATTGGTGCAGTGAAATTGCAGCAAGGTGTGATTGTTGACCGTTTTCAGCAGTTAATTAATCCGGGATTCAAGATCACTCATTTTATTGAGCAGTACACAGGCATTACCAATGCCATGTTAAGCGAGGCCCCTAGTAGCAACGTTGTGATGCATGATTTTGCCGACTTCATGGGTGACGCTAACCTCATTGCACACAATGCCAGTTTCGACCAGCGCTTTCTTGATGCTGAATTGGCACGGATACACCGCCACTATCCAGGGCGTTTTGCCTGTTCAATGTTGGTAGCTCGGCGTATTTACCCAGAGGCAAATAATCATCAATTATCAACCTTAGTGGCCCATAATCGTATTGAGCAACAAGGTGACTTTCACCGCGCATTAGCCGATGCAGAGATGACCGCGTTGTTATGGCAGCATATTCTCGACACTTTATGTCAACGCTGGCGGTGCGTAACACCAAGTTTTGCCATGATGACAGCGCTGCAAAAACAGCCCAAAGCTAACCTTGAGCGTTTCTTCGCAAAATACGCAGACTATCAGTAGATTTAAAGCGGGCGATGGCATTTGGGTAGTGAAAATCAAGGATAATGACGAAGCGCAATATTCTATTAAATGCTTAAGCTAAATACGCTTAAGCATACACACTAACTTACTCTTCACCTTAAATGGCTAGATGCCTTTTTTAGCAATGCCGCTTTGCTTTTACCCGAAAAGGTAATAGCCGTTGCTTTACTTTATATAGCTCATCGCTAGTATCAATTAAATACCTAGCTCTTTCATTAAGTCATCGGCATCATCGTCGACTACCACAGCTTGATTTACCGATTTAGCCCAAGATGCAGAACCACCAGGACTATGTTGTGCTAATAGCGCATCGGGATCATGCTCTTCATCATGTTCAAAGTCGGCCAGTTTAATAAACTCGGTTTTATCCATCGCAAATTCCAGATAAAAAATATGATTTTCTGCGGTTTTGAAGGCTACACGTCTTGCGACAGCTTCATCCAAATTAGTGTCAATTGAAATGGTCAGCTCTTTATTAATAGTGAGCATTTTGGGTTGGCTTTGATTAATTGAGGTTTGTAGCTCTTTATTCACCTTGACGATAAAATCACCTAAAATCTGATTCATCAGTTCACCCATAATATCGGCCACCTCATCTGACGTGTGCGAAAAGGCTAATTCTGATTCTGGCATCCCCATCTGCTTCATATAAGCTTGATAAATTTCAATCGCAGCCTTAGCAGAGAAGTTAATCACCACTAAGCCAGAGAATCCCCCATCAAAGATAGAGAAACAACCCAGGTCGGGTTTTAAGCAGGTCTTATTAATACTTTGCACCATAGCTGCATGAGATATAGGGCTGGATGTGGTACTGGACAGCACATGAGAAACAGAGTGGCAAAGCTTTAATAAAATATCATCGGAGGTGATCACTTGAGATGTCATCGTTATGTTTATTCCAAAAAAAAATCAATGCTTAATTCTGCGCGCTAATGTCCTAAAAATCAAAGCTAAATCATAATTTAACGCCACAGCGCATGTACCACAGACTTTTGAGTCTTAAGCAACTGAATCACCTCATTTCATTATCTTGCAGCCAATTCAGTTTGCAGGTAAAAAGTAAAGTAAACCTTGGTATAAAAGCGACTAACCTTGCCAAAAATGCGTGAGCTAGATCAATTATTTACTAATAATAAACCTATAAATAGGCTATTGATTTTATTCAGATACATGACGAGGTATATTGGCTACAAAGAACAGTTCGCAACATAATAAGGGACATCATGCTCGCGATTCTTAGACGCTTTACGATACTGCAACGGCTTATTTTTATGTTAATACTCGCCGCCATTGGTACTTTCGTTTTTGCTAGTTTTTCGATTAATGAGCAACGTAACAACCTGATTAACGAGAAATGGGTACAAAATGATGCCCAACTCTCAACCATGCTTAGCATCATTAACTCTCATCACATGCAAATTCAGCAAGGTAAGATCAACACAGTGGCTGCCCAAGGTGAAGCCGCCGAGCTGATTAATCATGCCCAATATGGCCAACATGGCTATTTCATCTTATTTGATGCAAATAACACCGTTATTGCTCATGGAGCCAATCCAGAAAAAGTCGGTCAGTCTGTCAACGCGCTAGGCGATCCTGCCGCTTTTAAACAGCTGATAAGCCAAGCCCAGCAAGGAGAATTGGCACAACATCTTGTCGATATGCATGATCCTAGCAATGGTAAGCAAGAGCAGGCATTAGTGTCAGCCAGTGCATTTACGCCATGGGGCTGGACCTTAGTGACTAATGCTTACATGAGTGATGTCAATGACACAACCATTAGCGTGATGTATGACTATTTAGGCATAATGATGCTGATTTCCGTGCCCATTTTTGCCTTCTTCTTGGTACTTAATCACTCTATCAGCGCGCCGTTAACTCAAGCGATTGATGCCATGAACGACATCGCCCAAGGTGAAGGTGACTTAACCAAACGCCTACCCATAACGGGCAACGATGAGGTGGTAGAACTGGCTAAAGCATTTAATGTTTTTGTCGGTAAAATTAACCATATGGTCGCAGAGCTGCAGCCCGTTGGTCATCATCTTAACCAAGATGCCGATCGTTTACTCAATGCCGTGGGTGAATCCAATGCCAGTGTCGATCATCTGCATCAAGAAACCAGCAATGTTGCCACTGCCATTAACCAAATGTTGTCGACCACCCAAGAGATGGCCAGTAATACCCAGCAAGCCGCCGATGCCGCAAACAGTGTTAAACGACAAGCCCTTGACAGTAAAACTCAAATGGATAGCACTGTGAGTAATACCCATAAGCTGGTGGAAGAACTGCGCAGTGCCGAGGTGATCACCGAACACCTTGGGGTCTCTTCACAACAAATTGGCAATATTTTAGAAGTGATCAGAGGCATTGCAGATCAAACCAACCTACTTGCACTTAATGCAGCCATTGAAGCCGCTCGCGCGGGTACCCATGGTCGCGGGTTTGCCGTGGTCGCCGATGAAGTGCGCGCATTAGCTAACCGCACACAAGACTCGACCAATGAGATCCAAAAAATTGTTACCGATATTCAAACCGGTGTCGCGAGTGTGATCGCCAGTAACAACCAAAATCAAGGGCAATCGGAGCAGCTACAGACCCAAGCACAAGCGGTTGGCGACTCACTTAACGCCATTTTGGAGTTAATCGCCCATATCAGTGATATGAATACTCAACTTGCTAGCGCAACAGAGGAGCAATCTTTGGTGACAGAAGAGATAAATCGCAACGTCTGCAGCATCACCGAACTATCAGAGGTCTCTGTTAAAGCTAACGAAAGTAACCGTCTAGCGGCCGAGTCACTTAAGCAAATTAGCCAGACGAGTACCCAAATTCTGGGGCAGTTTAAAGTGTAGGGCTAAAGCCTATACCTGTAAAAGGAGCGCTATTTAGCGCTCCTTTTTTTTAAGTAAACTGTGATAAGCTTAACGCTATTGTTATTTCCCCTAAAGCGAGAGCTAGGATTATGGCGCGCATGACGTTGGCAGTTCACCCGCAGCTTTACACTATCCACAGCTTTAGTCCCGACACAATGCTTAATCCCGACGTGTTACTTCAACCTATGTTTTTTATTGGAAAAACCAAAGATGAATTGTCTGTAGTGGTCCCAGCCGCATTAGCCCTAGATAGCCTTGAGCAAGAAAGAGATTGGCGCTGCTTAGAAGTTGTAGGGCCGCTAGGTTTTTCCATGACAGGTATATTGGCAAGTGTATCGACCACCCTTGCTAAAGCCCAAGTCAGTATTTTCGCCATTTCAACCTTCGATACCGATTATGTGCTTGTCAAAAAGGAGAAGCTTGAACTGGCCATTGGCGCGCTTAAAAAAAACAATTACCAAATCATTCATTACCAATGATCAATCGCTTTATTTCCTCGGTTAAAGAGTCTATTTATGTACCAAAGAACAGTCACAATATTGGCAGAGCACGGGATTCATACCCGTCCTGCGGCGTTATTAGTAAAAGCGGCGAAACAATACGATTGTGATATTCTCGTCGAGTGCCAAGGCAAACATGCCAGTGCCAAGAGTTTGTTTAAGCTACAAACATTAGGTTTATATAAAGGGGTATCTGTTACTGTCACAGCTGACGGTGAACAGGCACAACAGGCGGTAGAGCATGTCTCTGAACTGCTGATCACCTTAAGTTAACAAGGAATTCGAGATGCGCATTAAAGGGATAGCCGTGGCGGGGGGAATCGCCTTTGGGCAAGCAAAAGTGGTCACCCCTTATCACAGCCAGCTCGATTACCATCTTTTACCGCCTGCACAGCTGGGCATTGAACAGGCGCGACTCGACAAAGCGCTCGCCTCATTAATTCAGCAAATAAAACACAGTGCGCAGCATCTCGATCCTGATAGTGAGCATTACCAATTAATTGAGGCAGATTTACTGCTGTTAGAAGATGCAGATCTGCAAGCTGAGCTTCGCGCGGCGATAACTGAACAACAGTTTTCCGCGGCATTAGCGGTAGAACATACCTTTGCTAAACAAGCCCAAGCACTGCAGGCGATGGACTCGCCTTATTTAGCCAGTCGCTCTGATGATATATTAGCTTTAGGCCAAAGAGTCATAACCGCCCTACTCACGGGAAAATGCAGTGCATTAACCGAGTTACCCCGCAACAGCATAGTGATCGCCAAAGATATCACTCCAGCTGAATTTGCCCTGTTACCGCTAGATAACCTCGCAGGCTTAGCATTACAAACGGGGGGCATCACCAGCCATAGCGCCATTTTAGCGCGCAGCTTCGATATCCCCACCCTAGTGGGATGTGAATGCAATCTTAATGATATCGCCGATGGTACGCCTGTCGCCATCGATACCCTAAATGGTTTACTGTTTATCGACCCCGATGCCGAGCAGATTGCTCAACTGACACTGGCTCAGCAACAAGCATTACAGCGTAAAACAGAGTTACTTAAATTTAAAGATCACCCTACTCAAACCTCTGATGGTCACCCCATCGCCCTACTCGCTAACGTAGGCTGCATCAGCGAAATCAATCACCTTAGCTCCGTTGGTGGTGAAGGTGTGGGGTTATTTCGCACCGAATTTATGTTGATGAACCGCCAGCAACTGCCCGATGAGCAGCAACAATATCAACTTTATTGTGATGCATTGCAGCTACTTGACGGCAGAACACTGACGATTCGTACTATCGATATCGGCGCTGATAAAGAGGTACCAGCTTTATCGATGCCCGTAGAAGAAAACCCAGCATTAGGGCTACGCGGTGTACGATACACCCTTGCTCACCCGCAACTGTTTTGTGTACAGTTAAAGGCCATTTTGCGTGCGGCCAATCAGGGACCGATTCGATTAATGTTTCCTATGGTCAATCAGGTCGAAGAGCTTGAGGCGATATTGGCGCTTATCGAGCAGTGTAAAACTGAACTCATTGAGCAGGAAAAGGGCTATGGTTCACTGTCAATCGGTATCGTTGTCGAGACACCCGCGGCGGTATTAAATTTAGCGTCTATGTTGCCATTACTCGACTTTATCAGCATAGGTACCAATGACTTAACACAATATACTATGGCCGCCGACAGAGGCGTTCCTGAGCTCATCAAGCGCTATCCGGTACTCTCGCCGGCGATCATCAAGCTCATCAGTCAAACCATTAGCCAAGCCAATGCTGCCAAGGTCACCGTGTCTTTATGTGGCGAATTGGCCAGTAATCCGCGCGCTACCGCCTTATTAGTAGGTCTTGGCATTGATGAATTAAGCGTTAGTGTGGCCGCCTTACTTGAAATAAAACAAGAGCTCAGCCGCTGGACCTACATTGAGTGTGTCGAACTGGCGCAACATGCTAAAGTGATTTCACGCATAGAGACACTAAATGAGTTGTTAACATGCTGTCACTCTTGATAATTATTGAGTATGCTATCAAAAATATATTAACCGTTCAGCTGTGCATCAGCATAGGGACTAATTAATGGGATTTTTAAGTCGAATTCGGCGCTTAGTGTCAGGCCAGCCACCTATCAGTGGTGGTATAGATGTGTTCGCCCCCGTGTCGGGTGAGATTGTTGCCATCGAAAAAGTACCCGATGTGGTATTTGCCGAAAAGATAGTTGGTGACGGCATAGCGATCGCCCCGAAGGGTCACCAAATATTGGCGCCAATCGATGGGACTATCGGCAAAATATTTGAGACTAACCATGCCTTTAGCATTGAATCTCCCCATGGCTTAGAGCTGTTTGTGCATTTTGGTGTCGGCACGGTCGAACTGCGCGGCAACGGCTTTAAACGCTTAGCCGAAGAAGGCCAGCAAGTGAAGATGGGCGATCCCATATTGGAGTTTGATCTCGAATACCTGAAAACCCATGTGGAAAGTTTACTTACCCCTGTGGTGTTGGCCAATATGGAGGATATTAAGCGTATTGATAAACATCAAGGCTCTATCGAGGCGGGTAAAGACATTATCTTTTCAGTGCAGCTATAGAAATCGCCGAAGGCGTAACGCTTAAGTCTTGATTTAGGGTTTAGCGATTAATGATTACTTTTTAATGCTGAACTTCATGATCTATATACAACTATACAATCAACACATTATTGCGCCTAAATGGCGCAATAATGTCATATCAAACGTGACCTCAAATCAACGTTTTTTAGATCTATTATTATCGTCGCCTATCGTAACACTTGAGCCGGGCAAGACTCGATGACACAATGCAGGCCATAGCAAAGTGATAGCGTAACTCATGTAGCAAGGAGACCCCATTTTGACCCTTTATGGCATAAAAAATTGCGATACCGTTAAAAAAGCCCGTAAGTGGCTAGAACAACATCAAAAAACGGTTGTTTTTCATGATTTTCGTGACGATGGTCTAAACCGAGCCGATTTAGAAGCCTGGGTCGAGACCTTAGGTTGGGAGACGCTATTTAACAAACGCAGTACTAGCTTTAGAAATCTTAGTGATGACGATAAAACCGCCATAGACAAGCACAAAGCTATCGAGTTGATGCTTGCTCATCCTACCTTGATTAAGCGGCCGGTATTAGTGATTCAAGATAAGGTATGGGTTGGCTTTAAGGCCGAACAATACCAGGAGATCTTCAGCTAATGTCCGACGATGTGTTAACGCTGGCGCAAGATCTGATTAGCCGCGCATCGGTTACCCCTCTCGATGAAGGGTGTCAACAGGTCATGGCGGATCGCCTCGCCGCGAAAGGTTTTGCCATTGAATCTATGGTGTTTGAAGACACCACCAATATGTGGGCTAGACGAGGCAATGATGGCCCGCTGTTTTGCTTTGCCGGTCATACCGATGTAGTACCGGTAGGCGATCTTAATCGCTGGCATACTCCACCTTTCGAACCTGTAGTGATTGACGGTTATCTGCATGGACGCGGCGCAGCAGATATGAAAGGGTCGCTCGCCGCCATGGTGGTTGCCACCGAGCGCTTTGTCGAGCAACACCCTAACCATAAAGGCTCAATCGCCTTTTTGATCACCAGTGATGAGGAAGGTCCATTTATTAATGGCACCCCGCGTGTCATTGATACACTCGAAGCTCGTAACGAAAAAATCACTTGGTCGTTAGTGGGTGAACCCTCATCTACCCACAAATTAGGTGACATAGTCAAAAATGGCCGCCGTGGGAGCCTCACTGGAAACTTGACAGTCAAAGGGATTCAAGGCCATGTCGCCTACCCTCACCTAGCTGATAACCCGATCCATAAGGCCGCACCTGCACTGGATGAATTGGCGCGCATGATTTGGGATAAAGGCAATGAGTTTTTCCCGCCAACCAGTTTCCAAATCGCCAATATTAATGGCGGCACCGGCGCATCGAATGTTATTCCGGGTGCACTTGAGGTGATGTTTAATTTCCGTTACTCGACCGAGGTGACCGCCGAGATTTTAATCCAGCGCGTACTCAACATTCTCGATGCCCACGGCTTAGATTATGACATTAGTTGGATCTATAACGGCTTGCCATTTTTAACTGAAGATGGGCCACTACTGCAAGCCACCAAAGAAGCCATTAAAGAGATCACCAATCTCGATACCGATCCGCAAACTTCTGGTGGCACCTCTGATGGCCGTTTTATTGCGCCTACTGGCGCCCAAGTCATTGAAGTCGGCCCAGTGAACGCCACCATCCACAAGGTGAATGAATGCGTTAAGGTCGCCGATATTGAACAGCTTGCCTTGGTATATCAGCGTATATTGGAAAAGCTATTGTGCTAAACACTGGCTACCTTTATGGCCTTGAAAATAATCAGCTTATTGATTATCAAGGCCATCAATTACAAAGCGATACCGCCCAACAATTGATGTTGATGCAAGCCGCAGCTGCCAAAGACAACATCTCATTACAAATTTGCTCCGCTTATCGCGATCTTCCACGGCAACTAGCCATATGGAACGCCAAAGCCAAGGGGCAACGCGCAGTACTTGATGCACGCTCACAGCCTATCGATATCGGACACCTTAGCGAGGATCAATTAATCGATGCCATCTTACGTTGGTCGGCGCTGCCTGGCACATCGCGCCATCATTGGGGCACAGATATTGACGTATTTGATGCGCATCAGATTTCTCGTAAGCAGTTACAACTTGTGCCCAGCGAATATCAAGTCCATGGCCCCTGCCATGCGCTGCACTCTTGGCTCACCCGTTACAGTGGCGATTTTGGGTTTTATTTTCCGTTTCAGGCGGGCTTAAGTGGCGTCAGCCCTGAGCCATGGCATTTGAGTTATTATCCCAAAGCTAACGATTATCTTGCTGCGTTTGAGACTCAAAGCCTCGCCACCATCTTGTCGCAGCAACCCATAGCATTAAAAAACGCGATATTAGCGAGACTCGAACACTTAGTCAGCCACTATGTGTTCCATGTTGCCCCCTCTCCTGCGGGCTAACCTTTATACTTTATATTGAGTCACCATGAACCAACAACTAACACAACACACCCAGCTTATTGACGGTCATACAATGCACTATCTTGACATAGGTGAAGGCCCAGTATTGTTATTCGGCCACAGCTACCTATGTAACAGCACCAGCTGGCAGCCACAACTGGCTGTGCTCAGTCAACATTATCGCTGTATCGTGCCTGATCTGTGGGGACATGGTCAGTCAGATAAACTGCCCGCCTCTTGCCGCTCACTTAAGCAGTTAGCTGAGCAATACTTGGCTTTACTTGATAGCCTCAATATCGACACCTTTGCCATTATTGGCCAAGGCATCGGCGGCATGTGGGGCGCGGAGCTAACCTTGCTCGCGCCAGCTCGGGTCAACAGTTTAGTCATGCTGGGCAGTTTTCTCGGTTTTGAACCCGAAGTGAGCCGCGCCAACTATTACGCCATGCTCGATGAAATAAACCGGACTAAATCAATCTCTGCTGACAATATAAACCAGCTTGCAACGCGTTACTTTAGTGCCTCAGCAGAGCAAGATAATCCGCAGCTAATAAAAGCCTTTAAGCAGCAATTGAGTGTCATTGCACCTGAGCGTATCGACTCGCTACACCGCTTAGGCCGCATCCTCTATGGCAGACGCGATATCATGGAAGATATTGAGCAATTAACCTTGCCTTGTCTTATCATGACAGGCGCAGATGATAGATTGCACCCCATACTCGAAGGCTATCTGATGCACGATGCCATTGATGGCAGTCAATATATCCACCTGCCACAAGCCGGACACATGGCCAATCTTGAGCAAGCAGACCTAGTTAATCAACACCTGTTAGCATTTCATACTCAGCACATAAAGGGCTAATAAGTACCTAAGATGAAACGTTTTACAGTATTTAGCACTGAATAGACCAGCCAAGGTAATATTCAGTGCTAAGATTCTCAGCGAAAAATCTTTCAAAAGACATAATGTTATAAAATGAAACTACTTAAACCCCTGTTTGACAACAATCGCCGCTGGGCGGGCCGAATTCTCGAAGAGAATCCTCATTTTTTTCAACAACTAGCACAGCAGCAGAATCCAGAATACTTATGGATCGGCTGCTCAGACAGCCGAGTGCCCTCCAATCAGATCATCGATCTGATGCCAGGTGAAGTATTTGTGCATCGTAATATCGCCAATATGGTCATTCATACGGATCTAAACTGCTTATCTGTGCTGCAATACGCAGTAGAAGTGCTCAAAGTGAAACACATCATGGTGGTGGGACACTATGGCTGCGGTGGCATAAAGGCCTCCATGGGCAAGCAACGCTTGGGGCTAATTGACAACTGGTTAGGCCATATTCGAGATATTCATCGCCTGCATGACACTGAGCTGGCTCAGCTTGACGACAAGGCCCGTTTCGACCGCTTATGTGAGCTTAATGTGATAGAGCAAGTGGGCAATGTGGTCAGTACCAACATAGTGCAAGACGCTTGGGAGAGCGGCCACAATGTCGCAGTACACGGGTGGATTTATGGCGTAGAAAATGGCTTGCTGACCGATCTTGATGTGACCGTCGACAAAGATATTATTAATCGCCGTTAAGCTCACGGCTCTAGTCACGCAAAATATAACAGCGCATGATTATCCTATCGTGCGCTTTTTATATTCAGCCTCAAACCAAAGCCGTGCTGCAAAAAATCCCTATTTCAGATAAATATTGCTTAATAAACATCGCAGTTGCCCCCTCATCCCAGTTATAATCGACTATCTTTTTTCGCGCACGGCGCGCAGCGAACGCTAAGGAAACTTTCAATGCCTGGTTTTGAACTATTTGGTCCTGAAGAGAAGCAAGAAGTTGCAGATGTAATGGAAAACGGATTTACCTTTCGATATAACTTCGATCACATGCGTAATGACCGCTGGAAAACGCGTGAAATGGAAGCGTTACTGTGCGAAAAAATGAATGTTAAACATGCCCACCTAGTATCTAGTGGCACCGCCGCACTGCAAACGGCCATGGCCGCTGCAGGTATTGGTGCTGGTGACGAGGTGATTGTACCGCCATTTACCTTTGTGGCATCAGTGGAAGCCGTATTCATGGCCGGCGCCGTGCCGGTTTTTGCTGAAATTGATGAAACACTCTGCCTATCGCCAGAAGGTATTGAAGCGGCGATAACCCCACGCACTAAGGCGATTAATTTAGTGCATATGTGTGGCTCTATGGCAAAGATGGACGAAATTAAAGCCATCTGCGAGAAACACAACTTAGTGATTTTAGAAGATGCTTGCCAAGCCATCGGCGGCAGTTATAAAGGCCAAGCACTGGGCACCATTGGTGATGTAGGTTGTTATTCATTTGACTCGGTTAAAACCATCACTTGCGGTGAAGGCGGCGCGGTGATCACTAATAACGACACCATCTATGATCATGCCCATATGTTCTCAGACCATGGTCACGATCATATAGGTAACGATCGCGGCGCCGAAGGCCACCCTATAATGGGGCTTAACTTCCGTATCTCAGAAATGAACTCAGCAATGGGGCTGGCACAGCTACGTAAACTCGACAAGATTATTGAGATCCAGCGTAAGCATAAAAAATGGCTAAAAGAGGCCATGGCAGAACTCACCGAAGTCTCATTTCGTGAAATTCCCGATCCACAAGGCGACTCTGCTGGCTTCTTAACCTTTATGATGCCCACCGAAGCCCGTACCGTTGAGATCAGTAAAAAACTGGCAGAAAATGGCGTTGACGGTTGCTTCTACTGGTATGTTAATAACTGGCATTACCTGCGTAACTGGAAGCACATTCAAGAGCTTAAATCTCCAGCAGCCTTGCCTATTACTCTCATAAAAGATAAACCCGATTACACTCAGGTTGCCGTTCCTAAGTCTGATGCCATCATGAGCCGTACTATTTCTATGCTAATCAAACTTTCTTGGACAGAAGATGAGATTAAGCAGCGTATCGAAAACATTAAGCGTGCTTTTGCTTAAAACACCTATAATGCCCGCCGCGCAGTAACCTTAAACTAACTGCGCAGGCCCGCTCTTACAGTACTAATCCAGAAGGAGAATGTGGTAATGAGTTTTAAAAATTTTAAGTGTGTTCCTAAGATGATCTTTGGTCGAGGCTCATTTGCTGAGCTTGATAAGGTGCTTGGCGCGGAGCGCCAGCAAGCCACTGACTTTGTAGTGTTTTTGGTTGATGATGTTCATCAACATAAACCCCTTGGTACCCGCGTACCGGCAAAGGCACATGATTTAACCATTTACGTTAATGTCGATGATGAACCAACAACGGCGCAAGTTGATGCATTAACTGAACAAGTACAAGCGTTTAATTCTAAACTCCCCGTCAGTGTGGTGGGGTTAGGCGGTGGTGCTACCATGGATTTGGCCAAAGCGGTCTCTTTGATGCTAACTAATCCAGGTGGTTCGGCCATCTACCAAGGCTGGGATCTGATTAAAAACCCAGCGGTACACCATGTGGGGATTCCAACGATATCAGGGACTGGTGCAGAAGCCTCCCGTACCGCAGTATTATGCGGCCCTGTACGTAAGCTAGGCTTGAACTCAGATTATACCGTATTTGATCAAATCATCATGGATTCTGAGCTCATCGATGGCGTACCAAGGGATCAGTGGTTCTACACGGGCATGGATTGCTATATCCACTGCGTCGAGTCACTACAAGGCACTTACCTGAATGAATTTGCTAGAGCCTTTGCCGAAAAATCGATGGAGCTTTGCCGTGAAGTATTTTTAGGCGATCATCCAGAAAAAGATGACAAGCTTATGATGGCATCGTACATGGGCGGTATGAGTATCGCTTATAGCCAAGTCGGTGCGTGCCATGCCGTTTCTTATGGTCTAGGCTATGTCTTAGGCTACCACCATGGAATAGGTAATTGTTTAGCCTTTGATGTACTTGAAGAGTTTTATCCTGAAGGCGTAGCAGAATTTCGCCATATGATGAAAAAGCACAATATCGTACTACCCAAAAATATTTGTAAAGATCTTCCTGATGAAACCATCGCTAAGATGGTCGCGGTGACTAAGAGCATGGGCCCACTCTGGGATAATGTTTACGGTAGCGGATGGGAAGAAAAAGTCACCGACGAGATGCTCACTAAGCTGTTCCGTCGTATCTAACCTCCGGCCTCTCGCATAAGGCTCTATATGAGCCTTTTATCTTGAGGCCACTTACTTGTAAAAATAGGTATCTATAATGAATGTAACTCTGTTAATCCCTGCGCGCTATGGTTCTAGCCGTTTCCCCGGCAAACCTCTAGCTCCGATTAACGGTAAGCCAATGATACAGCACGTATATGAACGTGCCGCGTTGGCAAAAGGAATCACCGCCATTTATGTGGCCACCGACGATGAACGCATCAAAGCTGCGGTAGAATCGTTTGGCGGTCAAGTCATCATGACAGATGAAAATGCGGCATCTGGCACTGACCGTATTGAAGATGCTATCACTCAACTTGGGTTAAAAGACGATGACTTAGTCATTAACCTGCAAGGTGATCAACCACTCATCGACCCTATCACCATTGAACAGATCGTCAGTCTGTTTGAGCGTCACCCCGGTGAATTTGATATGGCAACCTTGGGCGTTCAGATCACTAAAGAGAGTGAATTAAACGATCCTATGCACGTTAAAATGGTGTTTGATAACGATTATAATGCCTTGTATTTCTCCCGTGCCGCAATCCCTTTTGGTCGTGATACCAAGGACTATCCTGTCTATAAACATTTAGGCATTTACGGTTACACGCGCGCCTTCATATCGACATTTGCTAAGCTGCCTCTTGGCCGTCTGGAAGATTTAGAGAAATTAGAACAGCTTCGCGCCCTAGAATACGGTTATAAAATCAAAGTGGCGATCAGTGCATTCGATTCACCAGAAGTTGACACTCCTGAAGACATTCGCATCTGCGAAGCACGTTTAGCCGTCGACTAATAATAACCAGAGGTGAGTCATGTCGAGTCTAGAAACTTGGTTAATTATCATCATAGTCATCGCTGTGATAGCCAGTAATCTTGCTGTGCTCAAGTACAGCGCTAAGTTTAAGATGCATCAATTTGGCAAGGGGCACGCCCAAAAGCCTAAACTTAAGTCTAAGGACAAGGGCCAGCAGGAAGAAAGTGACTCGCCTCAAGCGGAACCGCCAAGCGCTAGCGATAACAGCGATACAGATGCCAACCCAAAGCCTTAAACACCGACATCTTTACACTGAAGCGTGATACCCACTCATCTTTACTAGAAAGGCTTACCTAAGGTAAGCCTTTCTTTTATATCACTTAACCCCTAATATCTTTATCACTTATGCCCTAATAATAGTGCAGTCCATTGTTGTGGATCACCAACAATAAATTGATACTGGCTACCATCTTTTAAGGTGACTTCGATACCGTCAGGGGTAATAGGTAAAATCCCGGCACCTTTACCCCAGCAAGTATCGACCTTAACAACATCAGCTAAGGCTAATGAAGTGGGACCTATGATGGCGGACGTATCAAAAGGCTCAAACTGTAAGTGATAACGGGTTTTGCTGAGTCGACCATCGCAGCGAATCGCTCCTTTTTGTGCCGTCACCGGCGCTGATCTCGTGCTCCCTGCCGTCATGTTCACAATCTCAGTTTTCATCGCAACTAACTCCCTTATTGCATCGCATTGGTGATAAAAAATCCTTATAACATTAAAGATATAACACCTTTTTTGACGTTGTTAATTAGCAAAACGTCATAGATAAAAAAAGCCAACCGAACAAGGTTGGCTTTTTATTCATCGCTTAGACTAATTAGGTTGTTGCAGTTCTTGGTCAAGCTGCCTGCTAATCGCTTCAGGTGAACTGGTATTTTGCGCCAGTAATGAGTAGGCAACGGGGATCACAAGCAGTGTAAAGATAGTTGCAAGTACAATGCCTGACAATACCACAACCCCAATCACAAAACGGGTTTCTGCCCCAGCCCCTTGCGCCATCACCAAGGGGATAGCCCCTGCCGCTGTCGTGATCCCCGTCATCAAAATGGGGCGTAAACGCTGGCTTGACGCTTGTACAATCGCTTCTTTGAATACCAAGCCTTTATCACGTAGCTGATTGGTAAATTCAACAATCAAAATACCATTTTTAGCCGCTAAGCCGACCAACATAATAATGCCTATCTGACTGTAAATATTAAGGCTTTGACCTGTAAGCCATAAACCGACCAGCGCGCCTAATGTGGCTAGCGGTACCGTCAGCATGATCACTATAGGATGAACATAACTCTCAAATTGCGCAGCCAGAACCAAAAAGACAATCCCTAAGGCGAGTAGGAATACAAAGTACATTGAACTACCCGACTCTTGATAATCCAGCGACTGCCCTTTATAGCTAATCACCGCCTCAGCTGGCAGATAGGTATAGGCAAGCTCGTTAAGGTAATCTAACGCCTCGCCTAAACTGTAGCCATCGGCCAAATTAGCCTCAATGGTGATTGCCCGCATTCGGTTATAGCGATTAAGCTGGCTTGCATCGGCAAACTCCTCCACCGACACTAAGTTAGCTAGCGGGATCAACGCCTGAGTGCGGTCGGAGCGAACATAGATATTGGTTAAATCATGGGCGGTGTTTTGATTATCGCGCTCACCTTCGATGATCACATCATACTCTTCACCGCCTTGCATAAAGGTCGTCACGAGTCTTGAGCCTAACATCGACTCCAATGTTCGACCTATATGCGAGATTGATACCCCCAGGGCAGCGGCGCGATCTTTATCTATGACCACACGCAGTTGTGGCTTGGTTTCTTGATAATCGTGATCTAGGCCAATAAGGTTAGGATTATCTTTGGCTTTTTCCAATATGATGTCACGCCATTTAGCGATCTCTTCATAGCTTGGGCCGCCCAAGACAAACTGTACCGGCTTACCCACTCCTCGGCCAAACGCTTGTCGCATGACAGGAAAAGCTCGCACACCTGCGAGATCGGCCAGTCGTGCCCGCACATCACCTATGATCTCAAAGGCGCTGCGTCGCTGCGACCAATCCTCTAATACGATAATCGCCATCCCATTAGAGAAATTGGCACTACGACCAAAACTGCGTGGCGCCCTGATAAGCAGACGTTTAATATCACCGCTATCAACCAAAGGCATCAGGCGTGACTCAATCTCGTCCATATAGGGAGTGATATATTCAAAACTGGCACCCTGTGGTCCATTGACGATTAAGAACATTGAGCCTCTATCTTCACGGGGGGCAAATTCTTGTGGCACTTGAGTCATTAACCAGCCACTCATTCCCAGCGCAATAATCACCAGAGAGGACACCACAAATGGATGCTGCATCGCCTTGGTGAGCGTCGCACGATAAAAGAGCGTCAAGCTGTCCATTCCAGCATCGATTTTTTTCACCAACCAAGATTCCTGCCCAGCAGGTTTGAGTAACTTAGAGCACATCATCGGACTTAAGGTTAAAGCGACAATGCTTGAGAACACCACTGCAGAACTCATGGCTACGGCAAACTCTTTAAACAGCTTACCTAAATCACCCTCTAAAAAGGTGATGGGCATGAAGACGGCAACTAACACTAACGTGGTCGCGACGACCGCAAACGCCACCTCCCGTGAACCTAAATAAGCGGCTTTTAATGGCGAATCGCCCTCTTCTATCCGCCGGTGGATGTTCTCTAGTACTACAATAGCGTCGTCAACTACCATACCAATGGCTAAAATCATCGCCAGTAGGGTTAACAAGTTAATGGTGTAACCTAGGGCATAAAGTACAATAAACGTCGCCATTAACGATACAGGCACTGTCAACGCCGGAATTAACATGGCGCGTACACTGCCCAAAAATAGGTAGATCACCACTATCACCAAAAACATGGCGATAAATAAAGTTTGATACACCTCCTTGACCGAGGCTTCGATAAATACCGAGCTGTCGTATGAGCGCTTAATCTCCATCCCTGCGGGTAAGGTAGGATTGATTTTATCGACTAAGGCGTTGGCTGCGCGCGCCACATCTAAGGTATTAGCGGTCGATTGCTTAGAGACGCCAAGGCCTATCATCGACTCTTTATTGCCTCTAAAGGTGATGCGTTCCTCTTCTGAGCCCACTTCGACTCTAGCCACATCACCTAACTTAATCAGGTATCCATCATCACCTTCAGCCAAGACTAAATTGGCAAAATCGTTGGCATTTTTAAAGCTACGCTCTAAGCGTACGGTAAAATGACGATCTTGAGATTCGACAGAGCCTGCAGGTAACTCGACGTTTTCTGAGCGCAGCACTCGCTCAATATCGGCAACGGTTAGCTTTCGCGCCGCTAAAGCTTGACGATCTATCCATACTCGCATGGCATAGACTTTACCGCCACCGATGCGAATATTGGCCACACCATCGAGAACGGAGAAACGGTCAACTAAATAACGACGGGTATAATCAGTCAGCTGCAAGGTATTCATCTGATCCGAGACCAGATTAAGCCACATGATCACTTCATCGCCGCCATTGGCTTTTTGCACTTCTGGCGGATCGGCTTCCTCAGGTAAATTGTTGAGTAACCCCGAGATGCGATCTCTGACATCGTTAGCGGCCGCCTCGATGTCTCGGCCAACATCAAACTCTAATGTCACCGACGAACGTCCATCTTGGCTCGATGAATTAATATTACGGATCCCCTCGACGCCACTGATACGGTCTTCAACCAGCTGAGTTATCCGGCTTTCAACTACCGCTGCGCTTGCACCGCGATAATTAGTTTGAACCGACACTATCGGAGGGTCGATATTGGGGTATTCGCGCAGTGGCAACTTATCAAACGCCACTAAGCCAAATACAATCAACAAGATGCTAATGACGGAAGCAAAAACCGGTCGTTTTACCGACAAATCCGTCAAGATCATACTAGAGGCTCCACCTTAGCCTGCTGAAGAAAACTAAAGTTTTCGCTCATCTGCACTTTCACTTCATCACCAGGGCGAACCTTTAAAATACCGCGGGTCACAACCTGATCGCCCACCTGTAGGCCTTCAACAATCTCCACCCAGCCACGTTTACGAATACCCAGTTTAACTTGGCGTTGCTCTATCACATTGTCATCGTTAACGAGATAAACAAATTGCTCACGCTGGATAGGAATAATCGCCGCTTCGGGAATAATTAAGGCTTCACGGTTTTGCTTGATAAGCTTGACCTTCATCAACATACCAGGCAATAAACGTAAATCTTGATTGGGCAAAGCCGCACGCACTACAACCGCGCGCGTGGTGGGGTTGACTCGGCTATCGATGGATACCACCTTACCGCTAAACATCACGCCATCGTAGGCAACCGCACTGGTTTCTACCGTCTTACCCACTTTAAGCGACTGCAAGAAGCGCTCGGGGACGGAGAAATCTAATTTAATGGTGGAGATATCATCGAGCGTGGTTATAACAGTACCTGGTGTCACCAAACTGCCTTCACTGACTTGACGTAAACCAAGGCGGCCTGAGAACGGTGCCAGTATGCGCCTATCTTTTAATGCTGATTCAGCTTGCTCTAACTGCGCCTTGGCAGTGTCGATTAAGGTTTGTAGTCGATCTCGTTCCAGTGCGGCTACTGTTTGACTGGTCACTAGTGAGCTAATACGTGCCAGCTCTCTTTTATGATCGTTCATCTTAACCCGAGCGACCGTAACACTGGCTATCTGCTCTCTGTCTTGTAAGCGCACCAATAGCCGGCCTTTCTCGACAATGTCCCCGTCTTCGAAATTCAGCTCGGTGATCATGTCGGTCACTTTAGGTGTGACAGTGATCGATTCATTGGCTTTGCCCGTACCTAGGGCTTCAACTTCATCACGGATCGGCTGCATTTCCACCTTGGCAATAACCACATTAGGTATCGGCCTTGGCTTAACACTCTGCTGACTGGTAGATGGGTTGTAGTAATAATAGGCGCCAGCGATTGCCGCTAATATCATTAAGATTATTATAGTTTTTTTCATCAATCTTCCGAATGGCATCAATTTGTTAACGGTAGTTTACCTAGGATTTAAGGCGCATCAAGGGGTTTTACTTTTGGTTACAAACTTAACACGCAGCAAACACTGTTGCAGTACGCCCAAAATGGATAAAGCGATCAATTGCGGTTGGCGATGAGGGAAACCTTAACCATAATGCATAAAAAAAGAGGCTATACTAGCCTCTTTTTAACATCATCACAGGATGTGGATTTAGCGCATTTTACGATCTTCTTGCATGAGATCGGCTAATGTCTGGTAGACAGTTTCAATCATCTCATTACTCAAAGGCTCATCATTCATATCGTTAAGGTAAATACGCGTATTAGTATTATCCCTATCTTGTTCTATACGTAAACGATAGCTACCTTGTTCTAACGGAAGCTTGTTATCATTCCACAACGAACTCCAGAAACCAGAGTCGTCATTAACACTGATAAAATAGAGACCTTTGTTACTGTCCATGTCGACAACTTCAAAGCCCATTTCCGGTAAGACGATGCGTAAGCGCTCCCATGTGCGATTGTAAGGCGCTTGAGCTAACCAATAACTCACACCAGACTCGTTGTCAGCGGTTGGCTCCGCCTTCACTAGACTCACATCGATACCTAGGCTCTGTTTCAGTCGCTTAGCCTTAATTAATTGCGCACGTTTAACGCTCATAAATGCAATAGTGTTATTAAGCATATCAACCGTATAACGGCGTTTATCTTCACCACTTAGGATCACATCTTGATCTTGGCCATCAAAACGCTCTTCATGATCGATAAGCTCGATAGCTAAATTACCACTGCGGCCATGAGGACGCACATTAACGGTAAAGCGATAACGTTGACGCACTAAATAAACGTCGTCTGCGCCCCATAAATTAGAGTCGATTAACTCTTGGTTCTCTATCCAATCGGTTTCGATAATCCCGGCTTCATCATCTTCTTTAACCATCTTAATAGACTTGCTATTAAGATAAGCTTTAAGAATATCAAGCATCTCGACTCTTAAGTCGATATCATTATCAATCGATTCGACCACAACCTTAATACTGTCGCTCGATTCCTCAACGTGAGTACCTTCGGCCATGGGCAATACTTGTAATGGCGGACGAATATCCAGTTTTTTACCCACTAGGCTAGTATCGACCTTGTTACCAACGGACGGAATATCATATTCACTGCTGTATTTAGGTTGATTAAGCCCTTGGGGTATCACCAACTTGGGCTGAGACTCCAATAACACATACTCATCGCTACCATTAGCCTGACGTCTATCAATGGGTGAACTACAGGCTGAAACAGCTGCAATCAGTAAAATTGGGGTGACTTGCTTTAGCATCTATTATTGAACCTCTATTCGGGCATTTTTCATCGCTTCTAGCAACAGACCATGAAACTGGGGTGAAAGTTCCGTCAAAGGTAAACGAATATCACCGTGGCTTATCAAACCCATACGATGAGCAGCCCATTTAACAGGAATAGGGTTGGCTTCGCAAAATAGAGCACTAAACAGAGGTTTAATTTGCTCTTCTATCGCAATCGCGGTGGCCATATCACCATTTAACGCGGCAGCACACATCACTTTAAACGCTTTAGGTACGATGTTGTTGGTGACTGAAATTACTCCGTCGCCACCTAAACTGAGAAACTCACGTGCCGTTGGGTCATCGCCACTATAAAGTTTAAAGTCGTCACCACATAGTTCACGTAACCTTGTGACGCGGCTGAGATCGCCAGTCGCTTCTTTTACGCCAATAATGTTAGGCACAGACACGAGTTCAGCCACCGTTTCGGGTAACATATCTACCGAAGTACGGCCTGGTACGTTATATAAAATTTGTGGAATGTCGGTCGAAGCCGCAACCGCTCGATAATGCGCGATAAGCCCTTTAGGTGTCGGCTTATTATAATAAGGTGTGACACCAAGCATGGCGACTACGCCACTGTTTGCCTGTGCCTTGGTCAGCTCTATCGCTTCCGCCGTTGCATTAGCGCCATTACCACCTATGATAGGTAAGCGTCCGGCAGCAAATTTAACCACGTGTTTGACCACTTCAATGTGCTCAGCCATGGGTAAAGTAGCAGACTCGCCAGTGGTGCCAACCGCGACAATAGCGTCAGTACCCTGTTCTATATGGTATTCGACCAGTTTTTCTAGACTTGCATAATCGACTGAGCCATCACTATTCATTGGTGTGATTAAGGCTACAATGCTTCCGTTTATCATGTGACTTCCCCAAGGATTCAGGATTGGCTATGGTACTGATGCTAAGCGTTAAAAACAAGCATAACTCTCGCCACAGCGTTAGAATTTCACCTTATGGGCACCCTGACTATTTGTTTGAGCGTTTGTTAAGACAGGGATCGCAAAATCACTAACATGTGTTAGCATGTCGTGCTTCAAAAAAACGTTATCGTTTAGCGGCGTTTATTTGTACTATTTTCACAGCAACACGGGGGAATTTCATGTCTAATCATCTGGTCGTCACCGCACTGGGGGCGGATCGTCCCGGTATCGTCAGTAAGTTTGCACGCCTTGCGAGTGAATGTGACTGCGATATTGTCGACAGTAGAATGGCCATTTTCGGCAATGAGTTTACCTTGATCATGATGATTTCTGGTTCCTGGCCTGCCATCACTAAGATGGAAGCTAATTTGCCAGCATTAAGTGTCGAACTGGGGCTATTAAGCGTGATGAAACGCACCTCGAAGCACACGCCACGCCATTATGTGTCACGCCTGCAAGTCTCTTTTAATGGTCAAGATCAGCGCGGCACCATGAAACGCTTAACACAATTTTTGGCCGACCGCTCACTTGATCTTGCAGCCGTACGCTCGCACGCTGAAGAAACCGCTGACGGTGAGCCAATACAAAATGTGTTTTTAACCATTAATGTGCCAGAGAAAGTGGATATCGAACAACTCGAACAAAATATCATCGAACTGGCCGAAGAATTGAACCTTAGCTGCAATATTGAACGTATGCAGGGGATCGACAGCAATCAAAAGGAAAGCGAATGAAAACCTTAGCCCAAGGGGATGTAGCCCCAACCTTTACCTTAAAAAATCAAAACGATGAAGCCATTTCACTCGAAGCTGCATTAAAAGACGGCCCCGTATTGGTTTATTTTTATCCTAAAGCACTTACACCAGGTTGCACAGTGCAGGCTTGTGGCTTAAGAGACAGCAAACCTCAACTTGACGCCAACCAGATCACTGTATTGGGTATCAGCCCAGATCCTGTGGCTAAGCTGGCGCGTTTTGCCGATAAACATCAACTTAACTTCTCATTATTAAGTGACGAAGACCATGCCATTGCCGATGCATTTGGTGTGTGGGGCGAGAAGAAGTTTATGGGCAAAGTGTATGATGGCATCCATAGACTGAGCTTCCTTATCGGCCAAGACGGAAAAATCCTACATGTGTTCGATAAATTTAAAACCAAAGATCACCATGAAGTTGTGATGAAAGTTATTGATAGCCAGTTAGCAATAACTTAATAGATAACAAAAAAGCCAGCTTAATTGCTGGCTTTTTATTATCAAAATGATTGTTGCAATATAAGTTGTTAGCGTGACGTTGGGCTCAACTACCCTATTCTACTGCACTTAATTCAGCAAAAGCTTAATCCACACAGTCTTAATGCCCCCCCTTAACCCGGCGATGACCTTGCAACTTAGCAGAATGAATACACTTAGGCAGATGGTGCAGCTGATGTTTGCTTCTCTGCAGTTTCATCATCAGGTTTATCTACCATTAACGAAGCCGAATTCACTTGCGGCCAAGCATTGATCACCGCTTTCACCAAAGACGCCAACGGGATAGCGAAGAATACCCCCCAAACACCCCACAGCCCGCCAAACACTAATACTGCAGCAATAATAAATACTGGGTGCAGATCAACGGCATCTGAAAACAACACTGGCACTAACACATTGCCATCTAGTGCTTGGATAATGCCATAACCTAACATCAAATAACCAAACTCAGGGCTTACGCCCCATTGAAAGAATGCCACCAAGGCAATAGGCAGAGTCACCAATGTAGCGCCAACATAGGGGATCAAAACCGACAATCCAGTTAACACGCCCAATAAGGCGGCATAACGTAAATCCATAATGGCAAAAAACAGATAGCTGACCACGCCAATGATAAAAATCTCAATCACTTTACCACGAATATAATTAAAGATTTGCTGATTCATCTCTAACCACACTTTACGCGCCAAATCACGATTAGACGGGATAAAGCGCTTGCTACCACGAATAAGTTGGTCCTTATCTTTCAAGAAAAAGAACACCAGCAAAGGTACTAAAATGGTGTAAACCATTAATACCAATAATGATGCTGAGTAACCAATAAGCTGTTTACCTAAATCCAGCAGATGCTGAGTATCGAGTAGCTTTTTAAGCTCACCAACTGTGGTATCTAACTGCTCGGTACTTAAAAATTGAGGGTATTGTTCGACATACGCTTTGATGGTGATAAGCCCTTTATCAAGCATAGAAGGTAAATCTGTGACTAATCCGAGTCCTTGTTTCCAGAGGCTGGGCACCAAACCAAACATCAGCAATATCATCATACCGATAAACAGCACCAAGACTAATGAGGCACCAGTGGTGCGATTGATCCCAATACGGCCCATTTGCGCGACAGGCCACTCCAGCAAAAAGGCTAACACTAAGGCAACCAAGAGTGGCGCTAGCAGCCCACCCGCAAAATAGAGTGCCAGGGCAATACCCACAATGATAAACACTAGGGTTACCGCTTGGGGATCGCTAAATCGGTCTTTATACCAATTGCTCAATAAGGATAACATTCACACTTCCTACTCAGTAATGCATTACAATTACGACCGCGCTGCTTTAACAACGGCGAGTACTAATACTTGGTCATTATTTTGCTGCTCGGTGTACAGATAACCTTGTCGTGTTAAAAAACGCGGCGCATCTTGACGTGTGCCTTTATCAGCAAGACTCACCAGTAGTTGCTCGCCATCGCTCATCTGTTTAAGCGCCAGCTTAAGCTTAACTAAGGCTAAGGGACATCGATAAGAGGTTAAATCAATAAAAGTCATAATCAACTTGCTAAAGACAAACTCCGGCTATTATCCTAAGTCTCTGACTAAACCACAAGTTATCAATTAAGTTGCAGTATACTTTGCTTTTATTACAAGGTGTCACTCGACATAAATGAACTAATGGTGTTCTATTCACTCTAATAATCAACATGATATGCTGATAGCCCGCTAAGGATAAGTTTGAGTAAAATTAACACAGCCAAGTCCCTCCTTGCGGGGGCGATGTCACTGGCCTTGTTTGCTGTAGCCCCTTTGGGTTTTGCTAATAATGACCTGCCGGATCTCGGCACGGCCGCGGTAAACACCTTCAGCTTAGAAAAAGAAAATACCTATGGCGATGCTTATATGCGCGTCATACGCTCCTCTGCACCTATTCTTAACGATCCTGTCTTAAATCAATATATGACAGAGCTAGGCAATAAACTGGTAGCCCACGCCAGCGGGGTCAAAACCCCCTTTTACTTTTTTTTGCTGCGCAATGATGAGATCAACGCATTTGCGTTTTTTGGCGGCCATGTCGGCGTTCATACAGGCCTGTTCCTAAATGCTGATAATGAAAGCCAACTAGCATCGGTTATCGGCCACGAAATCACCCACGTGACCCAACGTCACTTGGCTCGCTCGATTGAAGCCAGAGATAAGAGCTCAACGGCCACCATGGTGGGTCTACTTGGGGCCATTTTGTTGACTATTGCGGCGCCGCAGGCGGGAATGGCGGCAATGGCCACCACTCAAGCTTTGGCGACGCAATCACAAATTAACTACACCCGTCTCCATGAGAAGGAAGCCGACCGAATTGGGATGCAAATATTAGTTGATGCCGGTTTTGACCCTAATGGCGCCGCCGACTTTTTTGCAAAACTAGCGACTCGCTACCGCTTTACCACTACACCGCCACAAATGTTATTGACTCACCCACTACCTGAATCACGGATCAGTGAAGCACGTAATCGCGCCGCCCAATATCCGCATCGATATATCGCCGATAACCTCGATTTTCAGTTAGCTAAGGCCCGTATTCAAGTGCGCTTCTCAAGCTATAGTGAAGAGGCCGCATTAAGCCTATTTCAAAATCAGCTGAAAAAAGGCCAATATGAATATAAACAAGCTGCCGAGTACGGCTTAGCCTTAGCGCTACTGCGAGCAAAGCAACCTCAACAAGCCGAAAAGATTATCGATGAACTACTGGCTCAAGCGCCCAATAATTTGTTTTATTTAGATACCAAAACCGACTTACTGCTGGAACGCAAACAACATGATCAAGCAATTGCTATGCTGGAGAAACAGCGACAACTTAAACCCACCTCTCAGGTGATCAACACCAATTTAGCTAATGCTTATATTGAACACAAACAACCACTAAAGGCGATTCCTATTTTGGAGGAGATGATTTTCCTCGATAAACAAAATCAGTTACCACTGTACTTACTCAGTGACGCCTATAAAGAGGTCGGCAATAAATCGATGGAGCATTACATTAAAGCCGAAGCAATGGCTTTAGCAGCAGATTACGACGGTGCGATTGACCAGCTTAATTTTGCCTATCGCTTATCAGAACAAGATCCACTACAACTGGCACGTATTGAAGCCCGTATTCGCCAATTTAAACAATCGAAGAAAGCGATCGAACAGCTGTAACAACGAGGTGAGCGAACTCTTTGTGACTCCGCTCACCTTTTACAGTAGAATATCGGCAACTTTTGACAACCAGCAGACAACCTATGACGCAAGTAAGTATTATTCATAACCCTCGCTGTTCAAAAAGCCGTCAAACCTTGGCGTTACTTGAAGAAAAAGGCTGTGATATTCAAATCATAGAATACCTTAAGACTCCTCTCACTCAGCTTGAGATCCGCGGCATTGTCGATAAATTAGCGATCACGCCTCGCCAATTGATGCGTACGAAAGAAGATGAATATAAAGCCCAGGGTCTAGCCGATATTGAAGATGATGAACTGCTTATCCAAGCGATGGTAGACACCCCTAAACTTATCGAACGCCCCATAGTGTTAGCCAATAACCGTGCGGCGATCGGACGCCCTCCCGAAAACGTATTAAGCATTTTATAAGGCGTCAATGGTCAATGAGCTCAAATAAGCTATTTCAAATCAGCCGTGCCTGCTACCTGACCTTGTTGTTATTGATGACAGCATGGTTTGGTAATCAAGGGCTAAGTGGCGAATATTCGCTAATTTTTAGTCTGTTATGGATATTGCCCTTACTGGCACCATTAAAAGGCATTTTAAGCGGCGATCCCTACACCTATGCTTGGGGCAGTTTTATTATCTGCCTGTATATGCTGCATGGATTAACCTTACTGTATGTGACCGACACCGCCTTGGTATTTGCCGCGATTGAAGTGCTGTTACTGGCGATATTACTGATCACATTGCCATTTTATGCGCGAATTCGTGGCCGTGAGTTAGGGTTAGGATTAAAGAAGAAAAACAAGCAGTGATCTAATACCTTTACTTGCTTATCCGCGCCCAAGTTCACAAAAAATAGCCCTATGATTAACGCATTAGGGCTATTTTTATGCCAAAGCATTAGTTAAAACTACCCTATTACATTACAAGCCCATCAGGTTAAATAGGTGCCCTCTTTGTTGATGTACTCATTATGGATACAAGAATAGATCTGATGTCAGGTGTTAAGTAACAACTAAATGATTTACTCCACTTAACTATGACTATCAGTCTCTCTATCTGCGGGCTTAGACTTAGCCTCTTTAACCTTTTTCGCTTTAGACTCGTCGCTCACCTGAGTATCACTTAGGGCTTCGGCAGATAACAAGCTTATCAACTCAATGCCCACTGGTAAGTCTGTGATCGCCTCGGTAATAAGCTTCACTTTGCCCTCTTGCAGATAAATAAGCGGCAACGCCATTTCACCGTAACGACGTTTAAAATCGGTAAACGTGAAGTTATCGGTAATGCTGGTTACCTTTATCACGCCGCCTTTTGCCATGGTTGTGGCTAAACGGGTATAGGAAACCGACTCACCAAATAAACATAACCGTTGCTGATAAGATTCTGACAGCTTATGGCGGGCGCTGTTGCCCTCATTATTATTTAACCCAAACACTTTATCTTTGCCCAATACATCTTGGTAATGAAAGGTCACTAATGGATTTAGCTGTCGATAAGGTGATAGCACTAATAAGCGGCCAACCCCGCTCATATCGATCGCGTTTTCAGCATGCTCTGAAGCAGGATTACCGAAATACACCGGAATATTATCCATACGCGATAATCGAATGTTATCCCAGTTATTATCGGCAAGGATCACCGGCACATTTTTACTCAATAAGACTTTGGCAAGTGCTCTGGCAAACTTTGAGGCCCCAAAAATAAGTAAACCTTGTGATGACCCTGATTTCACTCCCAAAAAACGGGCCCAGCGGCTGGCTGTAAGACTCTGCGCCACCACTGTGCCAATAATAATAAGAAACACCAAGGGCACTATCTGTTCGGCGCCGGGTAAACCTTGGCTTTCCAGTTTAATGGCAAACAATGATGATACCGCAGCGGCTACAATGCCTCGCGGAGCCACCCAACTTAAAAACCATTTATCTGCTCTTGCTAAAGAGCTGCCTATGCCACAACACCACACACTAACGGGCCGCGCGATAAACATCACCACACACAGTAATGCAATACCTTGCCAGCCCAAATCCAGCAATGCTTGCGAGTCTAAGCGCGCCGCAAGTAAGATAAACAGGCCCGAAATAAACAACACAGTGAGGGTTTCTTTAAATTCAATAATATCGTCAATATCAACGCCGCGCATATTCGCCAGCCAAATACCCATCACAGTCACAGTCAGCAGGCCTGACTCTTCTTGCACCAAATTTGACAACACAAACACGCCCAGCATGATGGTTAATACGGCAGTATTTTTCAAATAATGCGGCACGAGGGCACGGCGTATCACAATGCCGATGGCGTAGCCAGCACTCGCTCCTAAGCCGATACCAATGCCTAACATATAGACTAAAGAGTGAAGCACATGGGTCGTTGGATCGGCGGCCACGGCAATGTATTCAAACACTAACACCGCCAGCAAAGCACCAATGGGATCGATAACTATGCCTTCCCAACGCAAAATGCTGGCTAATTGTGCTTTAGGTTTGATACTGCGCAGCATGGGCACAATCACAGTTGGGCCAGTTACCACCACTAAGGCGCCAAATAACATCGACAACTCCCAGCTGAATCCCATGATAAAATGGGTCGCACAACCTATGATGGCCCAAGTAATTAAAGTACCTATACTGACAAGATTGGTTACCATTCGGCCGTGTTCACGGATCTCAGAAAAGTTAAGTGTCAGCGCACCTTCAAATAGAATCACCGCCACACCAAGAGAGATGATCGGAAACAGTAGGTCACCAAATACAGCGTCAGGGTTGAGAATCCCAAAGCCTGGTCCGACGAGCAAACCACATATCAATAGCGGTAAAATGGCAGGTAAACGAAGCTTCCAGCCTAACCATTGGCAAAGAATAGATAAAATACCGACCAATCCTAACATGGCAGTGATCTGCTCAACCATTGATATGTCCTTTCGTTTTAATCAAAAATATACACTCTACAGCATGCGTGCCCAGTGCATGCTTGTCGATTTTTTTCTAATTCCATCAATTATGCGGCGCATAACCATGGTAAACATCAGTCATATCCCACAATGACAATAGGAGAATCAATGTCGATGGTATGCAACAGTAAAGCCATAAGGGGAATGCTGGCGCAGTGAACTCGGCCGCAGTGGTATTGACATGAATGAGTATAAAAAATGTAAATTAAAAAAGCCCTAGCAGTGATGCTAGGGCTTTTTTAATTTGGCGGAGCGGACGGGACTCGAACCCGCGACCCCCGGCGTGACAGGCCGGTATTCTAACCAACTGAACTACCGCTCCAAAAAGGTCATGTAATCTTAAAACAACTAATATTACATTCTAAATTAGGCACTTGATTGGCGGAGCGGACGGGACTCGAACCCGCGACCCCCGGCGTGACAGGCCGGTATTCTAACCAACTGAACTACCGCTCCACATCAAGTTGCGATGCATATTACTGAGGCGATAAACCCTCGTCAATCATTATTTTAACAAAACGATTTGATTAGTTAAAAAATCATCAATTTAGACTTTATCGATTACTTTCTGTCTTATCTGCTGGCTGATCTTCTGGCATTGATAAGTCTATTTCGTCCAGTGTTGGCCCTATATCTTGAGTCCGCTCTTGCGCTAAACGCGCTTCGGTTACGGCCAAAGCACGGTGCAAATTTTGCCGTTTGCGCCACACGACTAAACCGATGAGGCCTAGTATCAACAAGGTGCCGTTAATGGTCATTATCCAAAATAACGCATCATCTTTCGCTTTTGCTTCAGCAAGGGCGGCTTTTTGGGCGGCGATGGCGGCTAACTCTTCTGGCGTTGGCATAGGTGCAGGCGGCGGAACTAAATTAAAAAATTGTTCAGGTAGTTTAAGTACCACTTCACGTCCACTGAGGGTAGTGGATACCGCTGAGCCCTTAATTCGATAACTACCAAATTCGGTGACTTTAGGCAGTTGCAGCTCAACGTTTTTTTGCGTGATACTCCGCAGCGGCAAGTTTAACCTCATCCCAGCGGGGCCGACCAGTTCAAACTCAAAATGGGTCGTCTCTAGCGCCAGCTGGCTATCATCCACTGCCAATTGCAATTGCCAACGTCCATTAAGATGATCGTCTGGTTCAATTATCTGTAAGGTTATGGGCATAGGTGACAACACAAAGTTACGACGAAACTCGCGGTTGAAAATATTATTTTCTGCCGTCACTTGAAAGCGGTAATGGCCCCAAGGCTGGGTTAAATTGATCTCGCTGGTAAACACCCCATCATCGGGTTGCTCATCAAATTGTTCGCCATTATCTTTATAACTGCCCACAATTAAGGTGCCTTCGGCAAAGTTTGCGTCTCCTGGGCGATGTTCACTGACAAAACGCACAGTCCAATTGACGAGATAATCAAGCCCAGGCATGCGCATGCGCTGCTCATCGCCCATTAACTTGGCGACAACTTTAAGGCGCTCTCCTTGATAAACCGGCTGTGGTAATGGCTGAACATCGATATTCAGCTTGGAGACTTGCTCAACTGTTGACCCCTGCACCACCTGGCCTAACAGTTGCCATGGGCCGGGCATGGGATCTTTGATGGTGATGATGTCGCCACTTAAACCATCGGCCCATTTAACAGACTCAGGATGACGCGACTGATACCATTTAGACCCATCGGGTAGCACCACAATTACAGGTGAGCTACCGTAATCACGTTGTATAAACAAGGTTACCTCATCGACCATATGATCAATTCGAAAGCGATTTTTTAATGCTTTAGCATAAGTCGAATCGACCACTTGTGCGCCGACATTGATGCTAGCCAAACCCAGCATCAATGTCACACTGATGGATGTTAACCATTTTTTCATAGGATGACGCTTATCCTCGCCAAATACATTGCCCTGATTTTTCAACTAAATCTAACCTTTTTTCATGCATAGTTAGTTCATCGGCCGCAGCTGAGATCACTTTAAGTTTTACGCGATTAGGCGCTAAACGCTGAATTCCGCCACCCTCTTGCCCCGGTTTTTCATTAGACAACTCAAACTTAGTTTGGCCACCCGTCATGATGAGGTAGACGTCGGCCAAAATCTCGGCATCGAGTAATGCGCCATGGAGATCGCGGCGAGAGTTATCTATGCCATAGCGTTTACATAATGCATCTAGGTTATTTTTTTGCCCAGGATGTAAAAATTTGGCCAGTTCGAGCGAATCGAGGATCTGACAAATATCACTGGTTTTAGGTCCTTTTGGCTGTAATAGCGAAAACTCATGGTCCATAAAGCTAACGTCGAAGTTAGCGTTATGTGCCACGATTTCAGCGCCAGCAATAAAATCGATAAAGGATTGTGAGATTTGTGCAAATACCGGTTTATTGGCGACAAATTCATTGGTGATGCCGTGAACGGCTATCGCCTCTTCATCAATCGCCTGCATCGGATTGATATATTCATGATAGTGACGCCCCGTGAGCTTGCGGTTAATCACCTCAACACAACCAATTTCAATAATACGATGCCCAAAATAAATGGCACCAGCACCTTGGTTCATACCGGTAGTTTCGGTATCGAGAATAACTTGGCGCTTTGCGCTAGAGATAAGATTCATGTTTACGACCGCTTTTATCTAACATTTTTGGGTATACTGCCCAGATTATTCGCTATGGTAGCAACTTGATGACTGGACTGAAACAACTGTTAATCTTCACCGATGGATCTTGCTTAGGAAATCCCGGCCCCGGTGGGTATGGCGTGGTAATGAAATATAAGGCCCATGTGAAAGAACTTGCCGATGGTTTTGCCCTCACCACCAATAATCGCATGGAGCTGCTGGCGCCGATCATCGCCCTAGAAGCACTGCATGAGCCATGCAATATTATCCTAACCAGCGACAGCCAGTACATGCGCCAAGGGATAACCCAATGGATCCACGGCTGGAAAAAACGCGGCTGGCTCACCGCCAGTAAACAACCAGTAAAAAATATCGATTTATGGCAACGCCTGGATACCGCCACTCAATCTCACCAGATTGAGTGGCGCTGGGTTAAAGGCCACGCTGGTCACCTAGAAAACGAGCGCTGCGACACCTTGGCACGTCTCGCCGCCGAAGCCAAACCCACGCAAGTAGATAAAGGATATATCGATAACGCCCAGTGATCGGCGACCTGTATCAAGGGGCGATATTTAAAAATCGCTGACTAAAATGATCAAATGCATCACAAAGGGCACTCGGGTTACGGCTCTTGTGCCTAATGCGGTAAAACTGCCGCGCTAGGGTTAAACCATTGACTTCAATCACCGCCAACTCTTTACGATTTAACTCTTTCTCTAACGTCAGCTCCGACAATACCGCAAGGCCTGCACCTTGCCTCACTGCTTGTTTAATCGCATCTGGGGTAGAAAAACTGAATTTTTCAATCGGCTGCAGATCGAGCATATTCGCCGCATTGATAAAATAATCGCGCGTACCCGAGCCAGATTCACGCATCACCCAATGCTGGCCACGCACCTGCTCAGGCTCTACCTGCTGCCCTGCCAGTGGATGCCCTGGATGACAAAATACCAACAGTTTATCTTTATGCCATGCCTCAACTTTAATACGGCTGTCTAAACATTGCCCCTCGATAAAACCCACTTCAACGCTAAACTCCAATACCGCTTTGATTACTGCTTGAGTATTGGTGATATTAAGATCCACCATTGATGAGGTAAATTGCTGGCAAAACGCCACGGCACTTTTCGCCAACAGATAATTACCAATGGTCGAGCTGGCGGCCACATTTAAGGTACCGCTCAAAGAAGCCTCTGGCGATGAAAACAGTTGTTCAATCTGTTCTACTTTTTGTAAGGCTTCAGTGGCTAAGGGTAATAACAAACTGCCTTGAGCATTAAGGCGTAATCGATTTCCGACCCGTTCAAACAGACGCGTATCGAGCTGCTTTTCCAGTTCGGCCAGTGCCATTGAGGTCGCTGGAGCCGACAAATTGACGAGCTCAGCGGCTCTTGCAACTTGACCACTGCGTGCAACTGCCTCAAAAATCATCAGTTGCTTTAGGGTGATTCTCATTTATTCACTCTTTATCATTATCATAAACCCGCAAAGGCCCATTACGGCCAGCGGTTGGCGCTGCCGACCAATTGGGTTGGCGCACTCGCTGACGATCGGCGATGGGAGTCAAAGGCGTTTCTAATTTACGCGCCACTAGAATGTACACGGCGCCGCTACCAGGCAACCAGGCTTGCAGAGCGTGCTGCCAAATGCTTTCATCTGTGATATCTGTCATCAAATGGTGATAGGCAAGCCGCTCATCACCTACCACTTGATAACCCAGCAATCCCAGCCAGTCTTTCACCCGCGCTGGAGTAAAAAATCGGCCAGACCAAGGGAGCCGCTCTTGATAACGGGGCAGTATTTTCCCCAAAATAGCCGGACTTAACGGGTTAAAACCGACAATAAACAGATAGCCGCCTGAAATTAATACACGATCGGTTTCGCGCAGTACGCTGTAAGGGTTAGTTTCAAAGTCGAGTAAAAAACTGCATACCGCTGCATCAATAACCCCATTTTGGATGGGTAATTCACTGTAATGACCAGCCAGCGATGCCTCGCCCTCGGGCGCGATAGAAAATGTTTTGCCAACGGGTAAATTGGGTTTATCTATCCCGGCGCTGAGTGAACCAAGGTTGAGCAGATGATAGCCAAACACTTTAGGCCACCATGGCGCCAGCTTATCTTCAATGGCCTCTTGCAACCATTGACCATTAGGCAGGTCTTGCCATCGCTGTGGTTTGCTGGCCGTTATAAACACAATGCGCTCCCGTTTTGCAACAAGTGGTATCAATGGGGTAAGTCTTGCCGTTTTATTAAATGCGATCTTTATAAATCAATATTTTGTATTAAATCGTTAAAGGACTATACACGCAATAGCCTCGCTCATTAAACTACTCAAGCTGACACACTTTTTTGAGGCACCCATTATTATGATTTCAGTTACTCCTATTTTAGCCTTTGACGACAACTATATATGGCTGATCAAATCGCCAGACTCACGCCATTGCTATGTGGTCGATCCTGGTGATGCCCAGCCTGTCATCGCGTATTTGACCGAACATCAACTTGAATTAACAGGTATTTTGATCACTCATCATCACCATGATCATACTGGCGGTATTGCTCAGTTGCAGCAACACTTTAACCAGATGTTGAAGGTTTATGGCCCCGCAAGCGAAAACATCGCGGGCATAACTGACAACATCACTCAAGCCACTAGCGCGATCACCTTAGAGGGCATTAATACACCAGTGGCGATTTTTCACTTACCGGGACACACTTTAGGGCACATCGCCTACCATATAGGCTCGCACCTGTTCTGTGGTGACACCTTATTCAGCGGCGGGTGTGGTCGGTTATTTGAAGGCACACCTGAGCAAATGTTGAGCTCGTTGACCTTACTCAGTCAGCTCAATGGCGACACCCTTGTTTATCCGGCCCATGAATATACATTGGCCAATTTACGCTTTGCTTTGACGGTTGACCCGAGCAATAGTGCGCTACACACCTATGTTCAACAAGCACAGCAATATCGAGCAGTAAATCGTCCAACACTCCCCACCACTATCGCCCATGAAAATGCAATTAATCCCTTTTTGCGTGCTGATGACCCCAAGATACAGCAATCTCTCAACAAGCAATTTCAACAACCTATCCAGGATAAAACCACCAGTTTCACGCTTCTTAGGCAATGGAAAGACAACTTCTAGGAAATCATTTACAATAGCGCGCTAATTAAGTCCCCCCTTCTCATCCGAGGTACGATACTGGGACATATCTGTAAGGAATAATGTTTAATGCGCTTACCACTTGTCCTGATGGCGGCAGGGTTTTCCCTGCTTGCTGGTTGTCAGCACTTAACCGTACAACCCGTAACACCGCTACCATCACAGGTTGAAACGCCTGTAACCCCGCTTGTTAAACCCACTGCGGAGCAACCTGAGCCTGTCGTGGTCACCGATGTCTGGCAACGTATCCGCTTAGGGCTCACCATGCCGGTGCCGGATCAAAAACTGGTTAAGCAATATCGCGATTGGTATATCAAGCATCCACAACACCTAGCTCGCGTCTCTGAGCGTGCTGAACCCTTTATGTACTTGATTGTTGAGGAAATTGAAAAGCGTAACTTGCCTATAGAGCTAGCCTTGTTGCCTATAGTTGAAAGTGCGTTTGACCCCTTTGCCTATTCCCATGGTGCCGCATCTGGCCTATGGCAATTTACCTCGCCAATGGCTAAATATTTTGGCTTAGAGATGAACTGGTGGTACGACGGCCGCCGCGATGTGCCAGCGGCGACCACCGCGGCACTCGATATGATGGAATACCTTTACCAAAAAACCCATCAAAATTGGTTATACGCCATTGCGGCCTATAACACAGGCGAAGGTCGAGTGCTTAATGCCATTAAGCGCAACCAACGTAAAGGGATGTCCAGTGACTTCTGGTCGCTTGATTTACCGCGTGAGACCGAGCGTTATGTGCCACAGTTAATTGCTTTAGCCGATGTCATTAACAACGCCGAAGCATATGGCATTGAACTGCACCCAATCCCTAACCAGCCACAACTTAAAGTGGTTGAAATAGGCAGCCAAATCGACTTGGCACTCGCGGCGAAAATGGCAGATATGACACTTAATGAACTGCATTCGCTTAATCCAGGTTTTAACCAATGGGCCACTGCGCCACAAGGGCCACACAAATTAGTGTTGCCAATCGATAAAGCCGAAGCATTTGAAATAGTGCTTTCTCAAAGCGAGGCCGCAGATCGCCTTACATGGCAACGTTATAAGATTAAATCAGGAGACAGCTTAGGCAAGATTGCCGAGCGCTACAACACCACACCAGCGGCACTGCGCGCCGTTAACGATATGCAAAGCAATACGATCATTGCTGGCAAGCATCTGTTGATCCCCGTCGCGGCGAAAGATCCCTCGCAATACCTATTGTCGGCAGAACAGCGCTTGCAACAACAGCAATCTCGCAGTGGCAAAGGTATCAAGCTTAACTATACCGTTAAACCTGGTGACTCTTTTTGGAAAATAGCCAAAGCCCATAATGTTAAGGTGTCGAGCCTTGCCAAGTGGAATGCGATGGCGCCAAAAGATCCATTAAAACTCGGCAAGACCTTAGTCATTTGGCAACAAAGCAATAAAAGCAGTGTTACTCGTACCGTCAACTATACCGTTCGCAGTGGCGATTCACTGGCAAAAATTGCCGCTAAATTTAAGGTACAGGTTAATCAATTAGTGCAGTGGAATAATCTCTCTGGGGAAAAGTATTTACAGCCAGGGCAAAAGTTAACTGTGCATGTTGATGTCACCCGCTCCAGAGTCTAAAACAGAAAATGATGCATACAAAAAAAGCGATGCCTTAGGCATCGCTTTTTTACTTTATCAAGCTTAATGAACCACTTCATTTTGGGCTGTGGGCAATCTTGACTCACCATCTTGAATTACCATCACGAATTAACTAAATGTTCACACCTCAGCTTGAATTACCTTTGGCGTAAACACTATCGAGCCAATGGCACGGTAATATCCGTCAATGCCACCTGTTGCTCGCTAGACTCGGTTGCTACACCGTCATAACGTGCTAGAAGCATCGCACCTGGGGGAAAACCCGCTAACTGTGCCGCTGGGATCATAAAATTAGCCTTAACCTGCTGATGTGGCGCAATGACGACATCTCTCAACGCTTGAGTAAACATCATCTCATTGGACCATGCCCACAAGCGATTGCCATCGGCATCGACAACCCAGAGATCCGCTGTCATGCCTGAACGATATTGAATTGGCACGCCGTAATCATTGGGATTACTCACCGTTAGGGTCACTTTAAGGCCTTTATCGGTTAACGTCGAAGTCAACTCACCTTTAAATAAACTCTTTTGAGGCATTTTAGGATCCATTGGTCGCTCAGTTGTAGGATGGTCAATCGCCTTGCGATCGGCAAACGGAGACTGGCCTTTCACCACGTTTACACTGCTTGCCTGCTCTGTTGCGCGTACCTCTGCAGAAACTGCAGCTGGTTTAACAGGCTGTTCAGCATAAGCGCAGCCCGTAATAAAGAGTAACAAGGGCAGAGATATGACTGAAGTCTTCAGCATTAGAATCCTCCTAGTTTTTTAAACAGTTCATCTTTGAGCTTGTCTTTCACTTTATCCGTTTCTTGTTTTAATTTGGCATCAAACAAGGCCGCCGTATCAAGTTTAAACTCGGGCTCGGTCATGGTTCCGGTTATCGCAAAAGGAATTTCAACACCATGTAAGGCATCACGTTCATTTCCACCTTGACCTTCAAGAGACCCGACTACAGATGTTGTCAACTTATAATCTAGCGCTTGGGTAATAATATTGGCATCACCTTTGCCACTGAGGCGAATAAGTGGTGAGGCCATCGCCAGATCAGGGTTATTGAACACCCCTTTTGCCAGTGAAAAACTGCCCGTTAGGCTGGTGAAGTCGGTTTTTTTCTCACCTGTTGATGTCGCATTAAGATCGCCGCTTAACTTTGCTTTAGCATCACGAAGCATTTGCGGGATATTCACCCCATAGAGCGCACCGTCGGTCACACTAAATTGACCTTTAGCAATTAGATTACGTTTAATATTGTCACTAATTAAACTTTGTCCGTTACCCGCAATACTAAAATTGGCGGTACCCGCTAACAAATCGACATCTGCGGCAGCGGTCAATAACGGCCGTACTTTCACGCCAGAGATCTTACTGTCAAAACGATAGTTGGCCACCGCTTGACGTCCATCGAGACGTGCCGATGAGGTTAAGGTGCCTTGATAAAGTTCAGCCGATAGCTGCTTAACATCCAATACACCCTCTTTTAACACCAGCTTCATTAGCCAATTATTGGTGGTCAAATTATTAACCACAATCGATTTGATGCTCAAATCTAAGGCTAAGTTAACCGCCTTCAGGCCTGCAAGATCGGGCTCCTGTTGTTTAGTCTCTGCTGCTTGAGTCGCCTCAGTGACCTCACCCGCTTCACTCTTAGGTAGCAAGTTATCGAGGTTAATATCATCAAATGCCAGAGACGCAATCACATTAGGCACCGCAGTACCATAGTGAATATCGAATTTACCGCTAGCAGTAATTGAGTCGATCGCCAAACGTTCAAGCATAAGCGCGACTTGTTTATCTTGGGTGTTGACCGTCACTTGAGTCATTAAATCAACGGTCATTGCTTTATTGGGGATACCTGCGCCTTTGATGGTATTGTTGACGGCAAAATCACTTAAGCTAATTTGCTTAAGATCTTCAGACACGGTTAATTGACCAGCGCCTTCGCTAACCAATTTCACATCAGGCATGCTGGCACTAAACTTATATGACAAATCCGCTAGCTGCCCCAATGAAAACACACCTAAATTAAGTTCATCAAGGCTGAAGACTTGAACCTTGCCGCTCGCCTCATCATATAAATTAATTTGAGAATTGGTAATGGCGACGCCGCCAATATTGAGACGACTCAGTTGCACATTGGCTGGAGCCTGTTCGCTGGCCGCGTCATCGGCTTGCTTATTCTTAGTCGAAGTTAAGCCATCAAAACTGCTACGACCATCTTTATAGGTATCAAGGTTAACGGTTAAACCGTCTAAATTCAGCTGCGCAATATCCACCTCTTTACTGAGCAAGGGCAATAGTGCAACCTCAGCCACAATGCCATCAACACTAACCATGGTTGAGTGTTCAAACCCTTGCGGATTAGACAGGGTAATGTCACCCAAAGAAATACCTATGGCAGGGAAAAAGGTCCAACTTAAATCTTGATTGATGAGTAAATCCCGCCCCGTTTGTTTTTTTACCGCATCGACAATTTGCGGCTTAAAATCATTAGGGTCAAATATCACGGTTAAATATAGGGCCAGTACAATAAATAATGCAACGACAGCAAGTAGCAACCATTTAATAAATTTCATAACAGGTTCCATCTGGTGAATGAATAGATAGCGATACGCTTAATACTCTAGAGGTAATTCGAGTCGTTTTGACGACACCGCAATACCATTATCATCGGCGTAAAGCATCATGCCGGGTTTAATTATAACGCGGTCTATCTCTAATGGGACATTAACATCCCCTATGTCGCGTTTATCCGTTTTTATCGGATTAGCTCCTAATGCCTGGATCCCTATCGGCATCTGTTTCAATGCAGCCACATCACGAACATATCCATTAATGACAATGCCACTCCACCCATTATCTACTGCATTTTGGGCTATCATATCCCCCAATAACGCACGTCTTGTGGATGCACCACCATCAACTACTAATATTTTGCCCTCACCGGGCTGGGATAATATCTGTTTAACTTTAGAGTTATCCTCAAAACATTTAACAGTCACCACCTCACCCCAAAATATGGATTTCTGACCAAATTGGCGATAATGAGGTGAAAGTAAAGATAAATCCGACTCATAAAGGTCGAAAAGATCGGGCAGTAAGTCAAGCATATGCGCCTCCGTGCATCAATAAAATGAATAAGTTACTATAGCAAGGCAACATTAAAATGAACATGAGATAAATTTACAATTAAGTAGTTTTAGAATATCTATTAACAATCTATAATTAGTCGAAATCCCTAACAGACCCTATCTCTGTGGCATATTCAGTTGTAGGATTGTGGGTGACATTGATTTTATTTCCCTTACTATCGATCTACTTGAGATAACATGACTGATAATTTTGATCTACAAGATGCCATCTCGGCTCTCGACGAATACGGCTACGAAAAGAAGCAAACCAGCGGATTAGAGAACGCTCGTAATGCCAACCAAATGGAAACGTACCTTAAGTCGCTTAATTATAATTTACGCCGGTTAACCACGTTACAAGCTGTGGTCAATAAATTGGTCGATGAAGAAGAATATAAGCAGGCTAAAAAAGAAAACATCCAAACTTATAAATCCAAAATCATTAATCTATCACGTCAATACAACCTCTCATTTGATGAAGTTGTAGAGATTATGCGCCAGCAGAAGAGTTAACCTATGCTCTCAACCCGCAATCATCACGGTAATTAGCATAACCGTGATGTGAGTGCATGCAGCATAACTAATTGACGCCTTGCTAAGGTTCAGATGACTAAAGCTGATAGCTAAAGCCTAAGAGTACTGAGGGTACTGAGGGTACTGAAAATCATAGTAGTGAAACTCAGAGTAGTGACATTAAGAGCACTGAATAAGAGCACTAAAAATTAGCTTGTTCAATTGTTAAACTAGAATGCAGATAATAGCCTAATTAATGGGTGCCATTATGTTAATGAACATTATGATTGACCACTATTATTACCATTTGTAACCCAGTAATTACTATTATATCTAGCTCACGATATCACCTGAGTCGCCTCTTCCTTACCCATTCATGGAATGCTATGTCAGTCGCCTATCATAGGTATGTCACTATGGAAGTAAGTACGCTTTAAACCATAATAAAACGCCCTATTACCCGCATATTAAAGTGCGTATCGATTAAGTCCTATTGAAACTAGACAGTATACTGATCACATTCAGTCTAATATTTCATCGTTAAGTTTTGTGATACAAGACACTTGGGCATTTCCCCATCCATTGATGCCACCCATTATGTTGATCTGCGATAGCGGCTTAGTTAACACAAATGTTAATGGCTAATGGCTAATGGCTAATGGCTAATGGTTAATCAATATTACAAGGTCAATGTTACAAGGCCATGACTCACCGCATGATAACCAATGCACCTGCATGGCATCATAGACTCACTATCAGTGCATCGGCTATTTCATACAAAGGTCTATCGCTAACGCTATTAATCCCCCCACTCAAGGGTTAAACACCTGTGACATATTTTACCCCTTTAGTTAAATCTAACTACACTTACTTGGATTAACTGAGATATCGATCTGTTGTGATACGGCGGCGCAACGTTACCAGTGAGCGCTTAAACAATAAAAATATCGCCATAATAAAAATTCGATAATAAAGGGTGAGACTGCAATATGAAGCCAACAGGAATAATTATAGCGTTAGCACTTATCGTAGGTATTACCCTACCTTTGTTCTTATCCAACACCTCATCATCACCTCAAATAACAACGATTCGAATCGCGATATCAACCACGCCCCTCAGTGCTCCTGTAATAATAGCCAAGCAACAAGGGCTATTTAATCGCCATAATGTGAATGTCGAACTGCTGCCCTTGCCAGGTGGGCACCTGTGTTTTGATGCCATGATAAATGGCGATGTCGATTTAGCCACCAGCTCAGAGTCTGTGGTGATGTTCAATAGTTTTAGCCGTCAGGATTTTCGTTTATTGGCCAGCTTTGCCGAATCCGATAATGACCTTAAACTGCTCACGCTTAATACTGATAATAATCGTAATATCAATCAACTTAAGCATAAAAAAATCGGCATCGTAAAAGCCAGTGCCAGCGAGTTTTTTACTGATTCGTTATTAATCGTCACAGGACAAGAGGATTTAAATTTCAAAAAGATCTACATGTCAGCCCAAGCATTAGGCCCTGCTCTGTTAGCCAAAGAGGTTGATGCCATTGCCGTATGGGAACCCTATGGCTATCGACTATTTGAACAGGCCGGTGATGATATTTATCAATATCCTAGTAAAGGCGCCTATAACTTGTCGTTTAATTTAGTCAGTAATGAGATCAACAGTTCACTGCATTACGAGCAACATGTGAATATTCTTAAAGCACTCAATGAAGCACAAGAATTCATAATCCAGTCACCAGAACTTGCTAAACAAATTGTTAGTGACTATCTCAATATGTCCATAGCCGCTGTGGAGTGGTCATGGAACGACTATATCTTTAGGTTGTCGCTAAATAACTCTTTATTATCAATGCTGCAAACCCAAGCGCGCTGGGCTGTTGCCAGTGAAGCAGTAGCAAAACAACCCTTACCCGACTTTAGGTTATACCTAGACGATTCTGCACTGGCTCAGGCCATTACTCACTAGGGAAGCTGTAGCGAAATGATGATAAAAACAAGACTTAAGTTAATGTTAATATTGAGTTTATTCTTAACAACCCTCATTATAGTTGTGTTTGCAGGCTTAAAATTATTACAACAACAAAGCCTAGATAAGCTGACCTACATCATTGAACTCGACGAATCAGTTGAAGTATTGCGCAGCCGCTTGTGGGTATTGCAAGAGTTTCAAGATAATGATGCTTTAATGCAAACCGAAGCGGCGCTATTACAACTCAAAAAACAATTAACCATCGCTAAACCTATGCAACCAAGTAACAATGTCTACATACTTAACCTACGCAGAATGGTCAATAACTTAAGCTCGCTATTATCCATTGCTAGCGATGATATTGTTTCGCAACCTCATCAAGGGATAACCTCAGCCAATGGTATGCTCACTGCACGCTTTAATATCACCATACAAACCATGAGTGAAGAGTTGACTAAACTGCAACGACAAGTACTCGACCAATCAGCCCAGCAACAAGCTTTGATTCTGCTCGTAGCGGTGCTCGTATTACTCATAGGCTCAGTGGTATTAGTATTATTAACCATCTCGACCCTAAACAGTTTTAATCAAAGCTTACAAGGGTTAACCGCCGGCATTGTTCGCTTGACGCAAGGAGACTTAGGTAACGAGATTAAGATCAACAGTAAAAACGAGTTGGCAACGGTCACTCAACAATTTAACACCATGAGCAAACGGCTCTTTGAAACGACGGTAAAGAAAGATGCTCTTCAGCAAGAGGTTGATGCACAAACAAAGCAGCTTACATTGCAGACAGAGCGATTAAAATATGTCGCAGAACATGATGACTTAACAGGGCTTTACTCGCGCAGCGCATTTGAGCGCCAAATTGATACTGCCTTAGCAAGGTGTCAGCGAACTCACTCTTTAGCAGCAATGCTGTTTATTGACTTAGATAAATTTAAGCAGGTCAATGATACCCTTGGCCATGATGTCGGTGACAAGGTGTTAGTGACGGTTGCGAATCGTTTACAACATACCTTAAGGAGTTCAGATATATGTGGTCGCTTAGGCGGAGATGAATTTGTAGTCTGGCTTGAGCCTATCAATGGAATAGACGAGGTGCAAATGGTCATAGAGAAAATTATTGACCACTTATCACCTGCTATTGTCTATAAAGAAACACAGGTCAATCTGACCGTTAGCATCGGCATTGCCGTATATCCAAACGATGACATTTGCCGTCTACGCTTAATTAGAGTGGCTGATGAAAATATGTATGCGGCCAAAAAAGTCGCGGGCAATAGCTTTTGTTTTAGTCACCTGGCCAGTAAAAAATTAATTAATCTTCACCTTGAATCATCAGATCAGCTTCAACCTTAACCCCTTTTGTCAGCATCGTGCAAAGCAACAAAGCAACAAAGCAACAAAGCAACAAAGCAACAAAGCAACAAAGCAACAAAGCAACAAAGCAACAAAGCAACAAAGCTTAACAGGCTCGCACCTGAAAACGTTTTTTTAACTGACGCCAATTTAGTCTAACTAAAAGTAAGGCACTGAACAGGATGAGGTAGATACTCGGCTCAATAACTTCTGACTTCACCGACCAATAAAAATGAATCGGCGCTAATATCGCAATTAGATAAACCCCATTATGTAAGGTTTGCCAGCGACGACCCATTTTGCGTTTCACGCGATTGACCGAGGTCATAGCCAATAACAACAGCAGTACATACCCACTGGCTCCTACAAGAATATAGGGGCGCTTAACCACTTCACTGGCAAGTAGTGACCACTCAAACAGTAAATCTAAACTGATAAATGCACTGATATGCAGCGTTGCATAGGCAAATACATACAGCCCTAATAAACGCCGAGTCTGAATTATTGCCCCGATCTTAAACCGTTTGGCAACCGGGGTGACTAATAACACCGCCAGCAGTGCGTTTAATGCTCCCATCCCGGTAAAATGAATAATGTACTGCACCGGATCGCCACCAGCACGCCCGGCCAATACCGTCCACACCAAATACCCTATGGGCAGCAGAGCCAGTAGATGAAATAACGACTTAATTGCCATCACATGGCTGGCTTTTAATCTCAACAAACAACACTCCAAGGATATATAGCGGCTAACACCTGATGATATAACATGCTTGCCAAGCGCTCTCTTTCACATGACAAACAACTGCCACCGGAAGGCTAAGCAATTACATTACTAAGCTACAAAGTTGTAAGCTACAAAATTAATAGTACTGTTTTAAATCCATATTTTTATAGAGGTGGGCGACCTGCTCACCATACCCATTAAAAGGTAATGTGGCGATACGCGTCGCCGAGAAGAGCCCCCCTTCACCAATACGCCGCTCTGTGGCTTGAGACCACCTTGGATGATCGACCGCGGGATTCACATTGGCAAAAAAACCATATTCATGGGACGCAAGCTGGTTCCAACTGGTTGGCGGTTGTTTATCCATCACGCGAATACGCACCACTGACTTAATGCTTTTAAAACCGTATTTCCAGGGCACCACTAAACGAATGGGCGCTCCATTTTGCGCTGGTAATGTTTTGCCGTAAAGACCAACCGCCATAAAGGCGAGCTCGTTCATCGCTTCATCTAAGCGTAACCCTTCGACGTAAGGATAATGAATGCCGCCGCCCATTAAACGACTGCGTTGTCCCGGCATTTGATCAGGATCGAACAAGGTTTCAAACGCCACATGGGTCGCCCCAGCCTTGACCCCAGCCTTTTTCAGCAATGCCCCAAGCGAGAATCCTACCCAAGGGATCACCATAGACCAAGCTTCAACACAACGAAGCCGGTAAATACGCTCCTCTAACGGCAACAAGCGCGTCAAATCATCAAGATCCAGCGTCAATGGCGTATCGACTAACCCCTCAATTTTCAACACCCAAGGGTCAACTTTAAACCCCTGAGCATTATCAATAGGATCGGTTTTACTGGTACCAAATTCGTAAAAATTATTATGTGAGATCACTTTCTGCTCAGGGGTTAATACTTCCCCTTGGCCAAACGCAGCATTTGCGCTGAAACTTAACGGACGCGTCACAAAGGGGGTCGAGGATGTTGTCTTACCGAACAGGTCAAAAATCCCCGCCTGCACCTGTCCAGGAATACTGGCGCCTATCGCGCCAAGGCCCAGCGCTTTAATAATGTTACGTCTGTCATTAAACACCGCCTCGGGTGTCACATGAGCCGCTTTTTCATTCCAGCTTGAGCTAACGGTACGTTTAGTTGTTTTATTTATCGCCACAAGAAACCTCACCAATATGTGCGTTGTAATCCATTAGAAAGAGATACGCGCAAAAAAATTTCAATTAAACATATTTAACCACTAATTGTTAATCATTTAGCCAGTGCGTACTTGAACCCTACAGCAGCTCGTGAGAGGCTTATGCCATCGATAAAGACAGGTCTCCCTTATGCCAACAGCCATCCCATTCACTCTACCCGAACTCATTGTTTTAGCAGCAGTAGCATTATTATCCCTATTAATTGGTGCATTACTCAATCAAAAATTAACCCGCAGTAAATGGCAGGCAGTAAAACAGCAGTTAATCGATGAGCATACCCAAGAGATGCAACATCGTCAGCATGAGCTCGAGTTTATGCAAGCCAGTCTCGACGACAAGCAAGATCAACACAATGCGTTACAGCAAAAGTTAGACCATCAACTTAGCTTACTGGGTATGAGTCAAGCTCAAGCCCAGCGTGCCAGCGAACTGGAAGTGCAGCTGCAACAAGCTCAGCGCAAACAGCTTGAAACCCAACTGGCATTATCAAAAGCCAATGCGATGCAGCAAACCCTCACGGTCAAATTTGAAACCGAGCAACAGGCACTGCAAGACAAGATAGCTCACCTGGATCAGTCAGAAGCACGGTTAACGCAACAGTTTGAAAATCTAGCTAACAAAATTTTTGATGCCAAATCACAAAATTTGCAAAACCAAAGTGAGCAACACCTTTCAAATGTACTGTCTCCCTTTAAACAGCAGCTTGAAGGATTTAGAAAGCAAGTTCAAGAATCCTATACGGTTGAACAGGCAGAGCGCAGTGCTTTTAATCATCAACTGGAATCGTTAAAAGCCCTCAATCTGCAGATGAGTCAAGATGCAATCAATCTGACTAAAGCCTTAAAAGGCGATAATAAACAACAGGGCAATTGGGGCGAAGTGATCCTTGAACGAGTGCTACAAGAAAGCGGCCTCCGCGAAGGGCACGAATATGAGACTCAACAAGATCTTAAAAACGATCGAGGCCAGCGCTTTAAGCCAGATGTGATCGTGCACCTACCGGAAAATAAGGATGTGGTGATCGATGCAAAGATGTCTCTTGTGGCATATGAGCGCTACTTCAATAGCGACGATGAGCTGACTAAAGCTGCCGCCATTAAAGAACATTGCAACTCGATTCGAAATCACATCAAGGGACTAAGTCAAAAGGATTATCAACAGCTACACGGATTAACAAGCCTAGATTATGTGCTAATGTTTATTCCACTAGAGCCTGCATTTTTACTCGCGTTAGAGCATGAACCCGGGCTTATCAACTATGCTTTAGACAATAATATTATGTTAGTCAGCCCGACCAACTTACTGGTTGCCCTACGTACCATTAATAATATTTGGCGCTATGAGTATCAAAATCAAAATGCACAACGTATTGCTAAACAAGCGGGTAAAATATACGACAAATTATGTGGTTACCTTGAAGATATGGAACGTATTGGCCGTAGCATCGACTCATTAGACAAGAGCTATAATAACGCCATGGGCAAACTCAGTACGGGTAAAGGCAATCTGATTAGGCAAGCACACCAGATGCAGCAACTTGGCGTCACCACCTCAAAACAGCTAGATAGTCAGCTACTTGATAAGGCGCTTGACGAACATTTAAGTGTCCCTAATGCCGAAATGAAGCTTAATTAATCTAAGATCCTAGCTGTCATCAACAAGCACCAGCGTGGCATAGTTTGAATGAAAGCAGTTAACCTTGATTAACAGTGACGAATAACAGTGACATGACATAGCACAGTGAGATAGAGCAGTGAGTGTTACATAGAGATTGTTAAACATAGCGGCTTGCTTCACCAAAATGGATAATTTAATTGTGATAGAGGTCATTAACATGTTTAAGAGGTTACGCCGACACGCTCAACGTCACTGTTATTCTCTTGCCCTTGCCGCCGCGCTACTCAGCGCTGCGGCTCATAGCACCACATTTACGCCACAACAGCAGCAATACCTCGATGCTAGGGCAGCACTGTCAAAAGGTGATACTGAGCGCTATCTCGCCCTTAGGCAAGAGTTAGAAGGTTATCCCCTGACCCCTTATTTAGACTTTCACGCCAAGCTGGACGATATGCTCCAGTTACCAGCAGAGCAAGCACTGGGGCAACTCGAGCGATTTCAAGATACACCACTGTACGCGACAGCCCGTTACCGTTATTTACTGGCTGCAGGTCAAGATAAACGCTGGCAAGATTTTCTGAAAATCTCACCCACAACACCACGTGATGTGGCTCTGCAATGCTATTTTTATCGGGCTAACTTGGCTCAACAACAATCTGAAACGGCTTATCAAGGCGCACAGCAATTGTGGCTCTATGGCCAGTCTCGCCCTAAAGCCTGCGACCCACTGTTTCATGCTTGGGAAAAAGCCGGCTATCGCACCCAAGCGTTAGTCTGGTCACGTATGTTACTCGCCTTCAATAGTGGTCAATATAGCTTGCTGCGCTACTTAGCCTCTAAGGTCAATAATCAAACCCAAGCGAAACAACTCTTGGCGGTGTATAAAGATCCGCAGCGTCTGCGCCACACTCAAAAATTTATGGCGTCTGCGCCGATTAATGCTGACATTGTCGATGCAGGATTACGCCGCTTAGCCAAACAAGATCTACAGCAAAGCGTCAAGTTATACGTTACTTACCAGCAAGCGGGTCGTTTCAGTGAGCATCAAGGACGTAAACTCAGTCACTATTTGGTCAGACGCGCCCTGATAACTCAAAATCTTGATCTGCAACCTTTTGTCGATAACCTGCTGCCTTTAATTGACAGTGACGACCTTAAAGAGCTGCGTTTACGCTGGGCGATACGAGATAAGGATCAGCAAAATATCGACAATTATTTACCTCGTTTAAGTAGCGCTAAACAATCCAAATCCCGTTGGCAATTTTGGGCAGCTAAACGCGCACTGAGCCAAGATGAAAAAACGGCTAATACACTATTATCGACCTTGAGTAAGGAGCGGAATTTTTATGGTTTCTGCGCGGCTTATTTACTCAACACTCAAGTGCAGTTGCAACACCAGGCGACCGTTTTTGATGCCACTTTAGCCACCACATTAACCAATGACCCAGGGCTTGCACGAGTGACCGAGTTATTAGCCTTAGATAAAACTATCGATGCCCGTGCCGAATGGGTGTTACTGCTTGGCAGGCACGATACACCCTTACAGGCGCAATACGCATTACTGGCAGAGCAAAACCAGTGGGATGATTTAGCGGTACAAGCGACCATTCAAGGTAAATTATGGAACGACATGACGCTGCGGTTTCCGTTTGCGGCAAACCGCGCTTTTGAAATCGCTAGCCAACAAGCGAAAGTTGATATTGACGATTTAAGAGCCATTGCACGGCGAGAGTCCGCTTTTTACCCTTATGCCACATCTGGTGTTGGAGCCAGAGGCCTGATGCAACTCATGCCTGCAACCGCTAAAGAAACCGCCAATAAAAGTGGCCTCAAATACCTAGGTAAAAAAAGCCTATATGACGTCCAATTCAACACCCAGCTGGGAAGTCGATATTATGCCAGCCTGCTTGAGCGCTTCGATAATAACCGCGTGCTGGCTACCGCCGCGTATAACGCTGGGCCCCACCGAGTGACGCGCTGGCTCGACGAGAGTAATGGCCAATTGGATGTTATCGCCTTTATAGAGTCTATTCCCTTTCGCGAAACCCGCGAATACGTGCAAGCGGTGCTGAGCTATCGAGTGATATACCAAGTCAAACAGGACAAGCCTGTCGACCTGTTTTCGGCGCAAGAATGGCAGTTCAAGTATTAAGTCATCGCTAAACTCCCAAGGGATCATTAGCATCAATCAACGCGTTATCATCCAAGCTGCATGCGTTGCTGTAATATCGGCGGGGGTTCATATCCGCCTCATACAAGCTAAGCTTGACTGCAAACTGTAGCGTCAACTGCATGTTATGGTACTCAACGCGCCTAGCGACATCCATCATTCGTCCCAATTTAAGGGCTTAGCAGCCTTGCCATATTTAAGCGGTTGTCATTGAGCCCTTTGATGAGTATGGTTAAGCGCAACATGAGCCAGTGTTAACATCATGGCGACGCTGAAATGACGACGCTGAAATGACGACGCTGGACTCATAGACTCAGGACCTTGCAACACTGAGCTGCAGGGCATAAAAATAAGTGATCATTTTTCATTACATTGAAGTAATGAATGGTGAGATAACAATTAATCTCGCTAGCAATTGATATAGCTAGCAATTGATATAGATAGTATTTGATTGAAATAGCTGTTCAACTCACTTTAATATTTAGGCCTAACAATTAACCCGGTCGGCACCATTAAGCCACAGGGTAAAGTGCGAAATACAAAAGTGCACCCAGGTGACGTTTAAGCTGCCAATCTTCACTTGCAACTATCGATAATTTGCCACTTAACACGCCAAGGTTAAGTTACCATTTAGGCTAAAAAGGACTGATATGGCTAATCCCACAATTGCATCATTATTAACCCAACTGGAACGGGTGTTACTGGGTAAACCACAACAGATCAAATTGGCATTAGCCTGCATTTTGGCCAAAGGCCATCTATTGATAGAAGATCTGCCCGGCATGGGTAAGACCAGCCTATCTCAGGGACTCGCTCAAAGTTTGGGCTTGAGTCATCAGCGGGTGCAATTTACCAGTGACATGTTGCCAGCCGACATTATTGGCGTATCGATTTTCGATAAAGAACAGTCACAATTTGTATTCCATCCCGGGCCGATTTTCAAACAGATGATCCTCGCCGATGAAATCAATCGTGCCAGCCCTAAAACCCAAAGTGCGCTGCTCGAAGCCATGGCTGAACATCAGGTGACAGTCGATGGCATTACTCACCCACTACCCAAGCCATTTTTTGTGATCGCCACGCAAAACCCGAGCGAGCAATCGGGCACCTTTCCCTTACCAGAATCACAACTCGATCGCTTCATGATGCGCCTTACCATTGGCTACCCGAGCGCGGCGGCAGAACTGGCGATGCTTAAGGGAGAGGATTTATCACCACAAAGTGCGCCATTGCCGCAATGCATCGATCCTGTCACCTTAAGCGCCTTGCAGCAAGAGGTCAGTACGGTCAGCGCCTCCGATGCGTTATTGCAGTATATTTTGGCTCTGGTCGATGGGTCACGTCAGTTACATGAAGGTTACGGGCTGTCGCCGCGAGCCAGTAAAGCACTATTGAGCGCCGCCAAAGCATGGGCCTTTATTGCCGGGCGACGCTATATCGTCCCCGAAGATGTACAAGCGGTATTTGCATCAGTGGCAGAGCATCGCCTGCGTCACACCAGCCAGCAACAAGGTGAGGCACTATCGCAAAAATTGCTTAGCAGCACGAACCCCATACGCTAATCCGATGCAACAGGCTAAGGCTGGACTCAAACCTTATCAGCGCTGGTGGCAACACTGGTTGTCGCGCCGCTTACCTGCGCAGTCCCCAATAACCTTAGCGCATAAGAGTATTTTCATTTTGCCGAGCGCATTTGGATTATTTTGGCTTGGGGTGGTGGTACTGTTATTTCTGTTTGGTACCAACTACCAAAACAATTTAGTGATAGGCCTAAGCCTCTTACTACTGAGTATCTTTAATACTTGTATTATCTACAGTTACCGCAATCTCGCAGGCCTTACCCTTAACGCTGCACAGGGCCCCGCGGTCTATGCGGGGGAAGATGTGCTCTATCCTGTTGAGTTAACGGCTAAGCAAGCCCAACACCAAATCCAATTGCGTTATGGCAATAATGCGCCGCTTAGCGCGGCGCGTGTCGATGATAAAAAACAGCGCTTATTATTGCCCTTTACCAATCAAGGTCGTGGCTGGATCCACCCAGGTCGATTAACCGTTGAGACTCGCTACCCGTTGGGATTATGCCGCGCTTGGTCGGTTATCGATTTGGCCAACCGCCAACTGGTGTTTGCGGCGCCTAAAGCGGTAATGACACCACTTCGCCAACCTGCAACTCACGCCCATGAGCAAGCTCATCTAAAGGGAAGTTTGGCGGCGGGGGTGGAAGAATTTAATACCTTAAAGCCGTATGTCAGCGGCGAGTCGCTCAACCAAATCGCATGGAAACAGTTGGCGCAAGGCCGAGGTATGCTCACCAAATCATTTGGTGAGCCCGTGAGCGCGCCCACCTGGTTAATACTCAACGCCCAGCATCCTGACATTGAGCAGCACCTCAGTGAACTGACATGGACGGTAGACACCTTATCGCAAACTCAGCAGGTATTTGGTTTACAGCTCCCGATGCACACTATTGCTCCCAATAGCGGCGCAGCACATCGGCTGCAATGCCTCACCGCGCTAGCCGTCTACCCGGAGGTTCCCAACGCTGTCAGCTCAGGTTCACCGCACGTAATGTTCCACGCCAAGGAGCCGAGCTATACACAAGCAAATGCTACTACACCAGAGAAGCCAACAAGCTCGCAGGAGCAGCATAATGGCTGATCAGCAGGAGATCATCACGCGCCACACGCTCGCCTGGTTACTACTGGTTAATATTGCCGTGCTGGCGCCACTGCACGATAAAATGACCAGTTGGACTCTCGCCATCTGCGCCATCTGTTTCGTCTGGCGTGTGGGCATTTTTAGCGCCAAAGTCGCTCGTCCACCGCGCTATCTGGTCACCCTGCTCGCGCTTGCATCGGCCGCTACGTTAGTGTTAGTCACCAGCCAAATAGGCATGCTCAATGGTTTGATTAACTTACTGATTTTAGGTTACGCACTTAAGTATATCGAGATGCGAGACCGCCGCGATGTGCGCGCGGTCGTCATGGTCGGCTTTTTCTTAATCGCCATCACCTTTATCGAAAAACAAAGTCTGTGGTTTACCCTACAACTGACCCTAGTCGCCACCCTTAATTTAGCGGTGTTACTCAGTTTATACCGTGAAAATGAGGCGATGATGCATACCGCCAAGCGGGCGAGTCAGCTGCTGTTACAAAGCGTGCCACTGGCGATCCTGTTATTTATCGTGCTACCGCGATTACCCCCACTGTGGTTGGTGCCTAACGCCAATAATGCCACTACAGGACTGTCAGATACGGTTTCCTTCGGTGATATCAACCAATTAACCCGTTCGCCTGCACTGGCGTTTCGGGTCAGCTTCGACAACGAACCGCCACAGCACCACCAACGCTATTGGCGCGCCTTAGTGATGGAGCATTATGACGGTAAAAGCTGGACCCCTTCTGCGGCAATAAAGCAGCTTGAAGCCAACCCCAGTCAAGCTAAAGCGGCGCAAAGGCAACGCCCTGTAGGTCAAGCATTGCAATATCAAGTGATCGCCGAGCCCAGTCATCAGCACTGGTTATTTGGCCTAGACCTTGCCTACAGCCCAAGCGATGGGGTGATTAACCTACCCGACGGTCGGCTATACGCCATAAGCTCGGTGGAGCAGCAATATCAATATCGCGTCGCCTCCTACACTGAGGCGAGTTTAGACATCCAGTTAAGCGAGGCGCAAATCCAAGGTAATTTACAGTTACCCGCACGCAGTAATCCCAAAACGCTAGCGTTAGCCGAGCGGTTTAAGCAAAGCTATCCAGATCCTCAGCAGCGTATGGCTGCCATGATGCGCTATTTCAATGAGTCGCCCTATTACTATACTTTGCAACCGCCACCTGTTGGACCACAGCAGATAGATGATTTTCTGTTTGAAAACCAAGCGGGCTTTTGCGTGCATTATGCTAGCGCCCTCGCCTTTATGGCGCGTCAAACTGGCATTCCAGCCCGCTTAGTGACCGGATACCAAGGCGGAGAGTGGAACCAAAGCGCACAATATCTCAGCGTGTATCAATATATGGCCCATGCTTGGGTCGAAGCATGGCTTCCTGGCCACGGTTGGACCCGATTTGATCCCACCGCTATGATTGCGCCAGAGCGCGTCGAACAGGGATTTGATGCCTTTTTTAATCCCGCAGATAGCTATCTACAAGAGAGTCCTTTTAGTAGTTTGCGGCTCAGACAATACCCCTTACTTAACCAGCTCAGGTTATCCATTGCCAGTATCGACTACTACTGGAGCAAATGGGTATTAGGCTTTGATAACCAGCGTCAGCAGCAACTGCTTAAACGCCTGCTGGGCGATGTTGACAGTACTAAACTGGCCATATTGATTATCTGTACCATGGCCCTTATTGGCGTCGCTATTGCCTACAGTGTTGGATTATTGCAGTTTCAACGCCAGCCAGACCGACTTAAAGCAGGCTTCGATGCCATCACCGCCTTGCTGGCAAAAAAAGGCCTGCCCCGTGAAACCGACGAACCGCCGCAGCGTTATGCTCAGCGCGTTGCAACGCACTTGCCGACACTCGCCGTTCCCTTGCAGCGGTATATCGACTGTTACATGGCGTTAAAATACCAGCCTCACAGCCCTAGTGAGCGCCAAGCGTTACAACAGCAGATAACGAGGTATCGCAGGCAGTTACGCTTGGCGATATTAAGCCTTAATAGCCGCCAAGCTACGCGCTGATGTTTTTTCAGGCAAATGTTTGTTTCACTCGATAAAATTGACCTTGATGATTGGCTATCAAGCATTAACACCATAGAATAACCCCTATAAGTTTGTCACTCTTTGCGCACACCTTCGCGCGCAGCATCATAAAGATAAAGGCCCACTATGCTTTACTTGGTTCAGTCAAATCGAATGGAATCGTTAGCCCAATTATTGGCTGATGAGCTGAAATCGCCTCAGGCCATGGACTCGCTGTTATCGTGCGAGCAAATTTTGGTGCAAAGCCCGGGCATGTCCACTTGGCTGCGTCTGGCGATTGCACAGCACAACCACATTGCTGCGGCGCTCGAATTTCCCCTGCCTTCAAGCTTTATCTGGCAATTGTGTCACACCCTGCTGCCTAACGTGCCCAAAGAAAATGCCTACACCAAAGCGGCGATGACCTGGAAATTAATGGAGCTGTTGCCGCAGTTGCTGGCACAACCTGTGTTTGCGCCCCTAAGACACTATCTAGATGATGATGCCATCACAGATGATCTCAACGCGACTCACTCGCTTAAGCTGTATCAGTTATGCGGTCAAATCGCCGATATTTTTGACCAATACTTGGTCTATCGCCCCGATTGGATTTTAGCTTGGGAGGCTAATGAGCCTTTGCTGCCACCCAAAAATGAGCGCCTTAGCCCAGCACAAGAGTGGCAACCTGTACTCTGGCGCGCGCTTATCCAATACAACAATCAAGAGTTAGGCCAAAGCACCTACCACAGGGCCAACCTGCATCAGGCACTGTTTGATACCTTAGATGATCCTAACTGCGACTTAAGTGGCTTACCTCGACGACTGTTTGTATTTGGTATCTCATCCATGGCACCGCAAACCCTAGAGGTGCTCTATTTCTTAGCCAAACGCATCGATGTGGTGATGCTCAACCTCAGCCCTTGTCAGCACTATTGGGGCGACATTGTCGACCCTCGTCTGCGCGCCCGTATGGCGCTGCAATATGCAGATAAGCAGCAACTGTGTATGGACTGGGAAGATAAACTGGAAGTGGGTAACCCTTTGCTTGCCAATAATGGCAAGATGGGCCGTGAACTGCTGGATTTGATCCTCGAACTGCCTGAAGAAGATACCAATTTTAACTTCGAATGCTATCAAGATCCCGGCAATAACACCCTATTACACGGCGTGCAGCAGGATATTTTGGAGCTTACCACCCGCGGTAAGAGCCTTGGCCCCGATGGCGAGCTCTATTTAAGCCTCGAAGGGCGGCGACGGTTACACGCCAATGATGACTCTATCACCCTTCGAAGCTGCCACAGTGCGCTGCGCGAAATTGAAACCCTGCATGATCATTTATTGGCGCTACTGGCACAGCAAGAGGGCAGCGAAACGCCCATCAGCCCGAAAGACATAGTGGTGATGATGCCTGATGTTGCGGCCTACGCGCCCTATATCGACGCCGTGTTTGCGGCTAAAAGTGGCGCGCACTATATCCCTTACGCCATTGCCGATCGCGGCGCCGCCCAAGAGTCGCCCTTGATCAGCAGCTTTTTACACCTGTTAACCCTAAATCAGAGCCGCTTCGCCCTCACCGATATTTTAGGCATTGTGGAAGTGCCAGCGGTACTGCGCCGCTTCGATATCAGTGATGATGAACTGGGTATTATTCGTCGTTGGTTAGAGCAAGCTGGCGTGCGTTGGGGCCGTGATGCCAAGGCGCGTCAGGCACAACAACTGCCCGCCTTTGAGCAAAATTCTTGGGCCTTTGGTATTAAGCGATTGATTTTAGGTTACAGCTTTAGCGATCACGCCCCTATCTACCAAGACAACTTGGCGTTAGAGGGCATTGAAGGTCAATCGGCTCAGGCCTTAGGCAAGTTACTCAATTTTATCGAAGCGCTCGATGAATTTACCCTGGCGCTCAATCAACCTTGCTCGCTCAATGAGCGTATCGGCCTGCTGCAGCAGTTAGTCGATGAGTTTTATGATTGCGATGAGGAGGAGCTTAATCAAGAACAAGCAATTCGCGGCGCCATTAGCCGCCTAAGTGAAGAGCTAAACCAGAGCCAATACAGCAGCGAACTGGATATTAGCGTACTGCAACATTGGTTTGTTAGCCAACTGTCAGAATCCCGCGTTGGTCAACGTTATTTAGCCGGTAGTGTCAATTTTTGTACCTTAATGCCGATGCGCTCTATTCCCTTTAAGGTGGTGTGTTTACTGGGGATGAACGATGGTGTCTACCCTAGGATACAACATCCGGTAGGCTTTGATTTAGTCGCACAGTTTGGTGCGCGCAAAGGCGATCGTTCACGCCGACTCGACGACAGATACCTGTTTTTAGAAGCCATGTTATCGGCAAGGCAGCAACTGTATATCAGCTACATAGGTCATAGTGAGCGCGATAACAGTGAGCGCATCCCCTCGATGCTGGTCTCAGAGCTGATAGAATATTGCCAGCTGTGTTACCTGCCTGCATCGCTCGAAGCTACAGTTAATGAGCCAGACTCTGGCGCTGTCGATATTGATGCCATTGACAAAACCATTGCCGCGCAGTTGATAAAACAGCAGCCGCTACAGCCCTTCGATGAGCGTCTGTATCAAGCCGGCCAAGGCTTACAGCACAGTTATAGCCAGCAATGGTGCCCCGTTGCCAGTCACAGCAGCGACGCGCAAGGCCAACAGAGCCGCTTTATTGAGCAAGCGCTCAAGGTTAGCAGTGATGATGACAGCCGTGAAATCGAGCTCTCGGCGCTGATCCGGTTTTATCGTAATCCCGCGCAGTATTTCTTTAACCGCTCGCTGAAACTGGATTTAGGCCTAGATATTCAAGCCGATGACAATGATGAGCCTTTTAACCTCAATCCATTATCTCGCTACAAGTTGCAAGCCCACTTGATTGATGATGCCATTAAGCGGCAGCAAGAGCTGCCCGACGAGCAACTGCTGCATAAACTCAAACTGGCGGGCCAACTGCCACTAGCGCCGTTTGACGATCTGCTGCTTAATCAATATCTACACGATATTAAACCCATTATCGGCAGAGCTAACTATCTAAAAGGCGAACAATCCCACGCGCTAGAGATAGCTATCGCCCTTAACGATAGCCGCCAAAGCCACCTAGTGGGGCGGATAGACTCACTATCGGCCAAAGGGCTCGTCAATTATCGTCCAGGCACGGCCAACGCCCGCGATCTTATTCGGGTTTATTTGCGCCACCTTTGCCTTAACGCCATGGGCACCCAAGCCATTGGCGACAGTTATCTGCTCGATATTGGCCATTTTTATGGGTTTGCCCCAATTACGTGCGAGCAAGCCATCAATCAGCTCAGTGTGTGGGTCGACTATTTTCACCGTGGCCAACATCAGCCGTTGATGTTTATTCCGCGCACGGCCATGAGCTATGTCGAAGCCGAAGGCGACCACACAGGCAAACTTGCCGAGGCGCAGAAACAGTGGCTTGATGATCAAGGTGCCATGGGTGAAGGGCTCGAACCCCATTACCAGCGCCTATTTCGTTTTCCAGAAGATTTCACTGAGGCCCAATTTGGCGAGCCTGCCACAACACTATTATCGCCCTTAATTAGCCTGCTTTATAAGGCGCCATTAAGTGAGCTGGCCACCTTTGTGGAGGGACGCTAACATGAGCACCACCATACTCAACACCCTTACCCTCCCTTTTGACGGCACCCGTCTTATTGAAGCCAGCGCCGGCACAGGTAAAACCTATACTATCGCGGGCCTATATGTGCGCCTATTGCTGGGTCATGGTTGCCCGCAGCCACTGCGCTGCGAGCAAATATTAGTGGTGACCTTTACCAATGCCGCCACAGGTGAACTGAGGGATCGCATTCGTAAAAAAATCCAGCTGGCTTATCGCTGTTTTATTGGCCTGCCCGTGAGCGATCCCCTGATTGAGCAGCTCTACGCACAGACCCCAGCAGAGCAGCTACCGCTGGCGCGTAAACGACTCGATTTGGCGCTTAAATCCCTCGATGAGGCGGCCATTTTTACTATTCATGGTTTCTGTCAGCGCATATTAGCCGACATGGCGTTTGAATCGGGTTTGCTGTTTGAGTCTGAATTTACCCTCGATGATAGTGAGTTTTTACACCATGCGGTGCGCGATTTCTGGCGAGAAACCTGCTATCCGCTGCCCGGCTATCTTGCCCAAATTGTGCAAGGTAAGTTTAGCGATCCCGATGGATTGGCCCAGCAACTCAGGCCGCTGCTCGGCGCCAGTCAAGCCAAAGCGACTCCCACGCCGCAGCCCTTTAAACAGATAGCCCAGGCGCTGAGCCAAAGCCTGAGTCGCTTAAGACTCATCTGGCCGCGTGAGCGCGATGCACTCGAGCAACTCTTGCTGCAGCTGCCGCTCAATGGAGTGCGGTTTGGTAAAAAAGATCAAGGTTTTCCCAAACTCGCTGCCATGTTAGCGGCGATGGACAATTGGGCTCATCATGGCCAATCACTGCCCGATAGCAAAGTGCTCGATGCGCTCGCGTTAAGCCAGCTTAAACTCAATAAAGGCGGCGAGATCCCAACGGCTGAGCAAGCGCCGCTGTTGGCCCATATCGACAATCTGAATCAATTGATAACTCAGTTTGTGCCCAGCTTTCTGTTTGCGGCGCGCCAAGGGATCTCGAGCCGTTTTGCAAAGCAAAAACAGGAGCGTAATCTGCTGACACCCGACGATCTGCTGCTCACCCTTGCGGGTGCACTGAGCGCGCCGAGTAAAGATAACAGCGACGCAGCGCAGAGTTTGGCTCACAGCATCGCCCAGCGTTTTCCTATTGCGCTTATCGATGAGTTTCAAGATACCGATCCACTGCAGTATCAAATTTTTAGCCACATCTATCAGCAGGGCGAGAACCTAGCGCATCCGGCGCAAAGCTTATTGATGATTGGCGATCCCAAGCAGGCCATTTACGCCTTTAGGGGCGCCGATATTCACACCTATATTGACGCTCGCCAGCAGGCTCAAGCCCACTACAGCTTAGACACTAACTTCCGCTCGAGTCGCAATATGATAGCCGGCGTGAATCAGTTATTTGGCCAACATCACGATCCCTTTATTAGCGAAGCTATTCCGTTTGAGATCGTGGCGCCCTCTCCCTTTGCCGATAACAAACGTTTAATCGAGGCCAATAGCGATAACAGTGCACTGCGGCTCAAACTGCTCGGTGAAGATCCCGACAAAGGGCTCAATAAAGCCACCGCGAGAAGTTTGCTCGCCGAAGATGCCTGTAATGAGATAGCCAGACTATTAACCGAGGCGCAGCAAGGTTTATGCCTGCTGGACGATAAACCCCTTAGGGCCAAAGACATTGCGGTGCTGGTTCGAGACCGTAACGAAGCCGCCTACATTAAAGCCGCCCTCAGCGAGCGCCAGATAGGCGCAGTGTTTCTCAGCCGTGACAGTGTATTTGCCACCCTCGAAGCTAAAGAGCTGGCACTGGTGTTGGTCGCGATTGCTAATCCAAAGGATGAGCGCGCGCTAAGAAGCGCGCTGGCCACCCAGCTGCTGGGCTACAATGCCGAAGCTATTCATCAATTTAACCTCGATGAAGACAGCCGACAGCAACTGCTGGAACAATTTAATGGCTTGCAGCAGATCTGGCAAAAACGCGGCATTATGCCCTGTTTATTGGCCATGGCCAGCGATACCGCGCTTATTCAGCGGCTGTTAAGTACCGCTGACGGCCAGCGCCGCTTAACCGACTTTAGGCATTTAGGCGAACTGTTACAGCAAAAAGCCAGCGAGCTTGACGGGATCAGCGCCCTGCTCAATTGGTATCAGCAGGCGCTGCTCGACAGCCACAGCACAGAAGAAGCGCAGCTCAGGCTCGAAAGCGAGCAAAACCTTGTGCAGATAGTCACTATCCATAAGAGTAAGGGGCTAGAATACCCAGTTTGCTTTGTGCCCTTTGTCAGCCTTGCCCGCGACAACCGCCGTAAGCCGGCCCCCATGTTGTACCACCAAGATAACCAACTGCTGTGGGACATAGAGCAGAGTGATGAGGGCTGGGCGCGGCATAAACGGGAAACGCTGGCCGAAGATTTACGCTTACTCTACGTGGCGTTGACTCGCCCCGTGCTCGCCTGTTATCTGTATGTGGCAAACCACTCGCGCTACACCAAAAAAGCGGGCATTAGCAGCCAACTACACGAAACCGCCATTGGCTATCTGCTTGGCATCGAAGAGGCCAAATGTGAATTTAGCGATATACAAGCGCGTGCCCAAGCCTTGGCAAGTGATGCGTTAAGTGTCACCAGCATCGAGGAAATAGCCAGCGCCACAGTGCTGGCGCCAACGAGTGTCGATAACCTAAGCCTAGCGCCTAAGGCACTGCGACGCCTTCAAACCACCCCATGGCGGGTCGGCAGTTATTCGGGGCTGGTAAAAAACCAAGCCCATGAACGTGTCATGCCCGGCGGTGACGATGAGGCCTTTCCTGAGCTCAACGTGATTGAAGATGATCTCGATAATCAGATGTCACGTTTCACCTTCGAGCGCGGCGCCAATGCAGGTAGCTTTATGCACTTGGTATTAGAGCTGATTGATTTTACCCGCGCCGATGTCACGCTACAGGAGCAACTGCCCATAGCGATGGAAAAATTTGGCATCGATAGCGTCTGGCAACCTGTGCTGCACCAGTGGTATATGGACCTGCTCGGTGCGCCGCTCAATGACAGTGGCCTGTGCTTGGCGCAACTTCCAGCAAGCAAAACCTTAGTCGAAATGGAATTTTACCTACCGATATCGCACTTACAGGCCAGCGCATTGAATCAGCTACTTAGCGAGTTTGGTTATAGCGCCGAACTCAGCTTCGATGCACTACAGGGCATGCTAAAAGGCTTTATCGATTTAACCTTCGAATATCAGGGCCAATTTTACATTGCCGATTATAAGTCCAATCATTTGGGTAACGATGTGAGTCATTATCATCAAGGCCAGATGCAACAGGCCATTAGTAGCCACCGTTATGACTTGCAATACATCCTCTACACCTTGGCGCTGCACCGCTACCTTAAGCTGCGCTTAGCCAACTATTGTTACGATCAGCATATCGGCGGATGTTACTACCTATTTTTACGCGGTATGTCACAGCAAGCACCTGGTGCTGGGGTGTTTTATGATAAACCCAGCCAAGCCCTGATAGAGCGACTCGACCATCTATTCCAAGCCCCCCATCAGCCTTTGGGCAGTGGGACATCTGCGGAGCTCGCACTATGATAACCTTAGAGCAACCCTTAACGGCACTGTTAAAACAGTGGGAACAAGAACGACTATTAACCCCACTCGATCGCCATTTTGCACTGCAGATGAGTGCGCTGCATCCGAGCAGCAATGAGCTGTTTATCTTAATCTGCGCCCTGCTCAGCCGCCAACTGTCACTGCAGCATAGCTGCCTGCCCATTGAGCAGATCGATGTCGACAACCCCATGAGTGAGCAGCAAGCTCAATGCCGTATCACCTTAAGTCCACAGGAGATCATCGCTGAGCTGAGTCGCTGCGATGCGGTCGGCTTAGCGCCTGAGCAACTCGATAAACCGCTGATCCTTGATGGTTCCAACCTCTACTTGCAACGTTATTACCAGTTTGAATCTCGCGTGGGACAGCAACTCAATGCCTTAGCCCAGCCCATTAGGGTGAGTGATATCGGCGCAAGCACCAATATGCTCGCCAGCTTATTTGCCCCTACCGAGAGGCAATATGACTGGCAAAAAATCGCCACGGCCACAGCGCTCACTCAAAAGCTGGCGGTGATCACGGGCGGCCCTGGGACGGGTAAAACCACCACAGTGACTAAGCTACTCTTGTTATTGTGTCAGCAAGAGACCATGACTATCCGCCTCGTTGCGCCCACGGGTAAGGCCGCAGCGCGATTAAGTGAGTCGATTAAAGCCTCTAAAGCGCGCCTAGCCACTGAACTGGCCCCCTTCAGTGACATTATCGATCTTAACGCATTACAGCAGGTGCCAGAGGAAGCCTCGACGCTACACCGTTTACTGGGGGTTATCCCCAACTCGCACCGTTTTCGCCACGATAGCGACAACCCACTGCGACTGGATCTCTTGGTGGTCGATGAAGCCTCAATGGTGGATCTGCCTATGATGTATAAACTGCTTAATGCCTTGCCTAGTCATGCTCGGCTTATTTTACTTGGCGATCAGGATCAGCTGGCCTCGGTAGAAGCCGGCGCTGTGCTGGCCGATATTTGCGCTGGGTTAAAAGACAGAAATGGTCAATGGTCAATGCGCTACTCGCAAGATAAGGCAGCATTACTCAGCCAGCTCACGGGGACAGATCTTAATGGCTTTGTCAGTGCATCACCCCAGCTCGGTGACAGTTTGGCGATGCTGATGCACAGCCACCGCTTTAAGGGGGATGCCGGCATTGGTCAACTGGCCAGCGCCGTTAACATCAGTAATTTAGCGGCCATAATGCAGGTCTGGCAGCGCGGTTATGAGGAACTGCTGTGGATTGAGCATCAGATTCATCAGCAAGCCAATTTGGGCTTAAACGCCTTGCTCGAGCGCAGCGTGGCGCAATATCGTCACTACCTTGAGGCGATCACTCAAGCGCAAGACGCCATGAGTATTATCGACAGCTTCAATCGTTACCGCGTGCTGTGCGCCATGCGTGCTGGCGAATATGGCGTTGATGGCATTAATGCCAGTATCACCCAGGCCCTCGCCAAGGAAAAGCTGGTCAACCCGGCCACTGAATTTTATGCAGGGCGGCCGGTGATCATCCAAAGTAACGATTATAACCTTGGTCTGTTTAATGGTGATATCGGCATTATTTTGCCCGATACCCATAACCAACATCGCTTGATGGCCCATTTTGTTCAAGCCGATGGCACCTTACTCAAAGTGTTACCGGCGCGCCTGCCAAGCCACGACACCTGTTATGCGATGACAGTGCATAAAAGCCAAGGCAGCGAATTTAGCCACGTGGCGTTAGTCATGCCACCTCGCCCAAGTGTCGCCCAGCGGCAACTGCTCACCAAAGAGTTGGTGTATACGGCGATCACTCGCGCTAAACACCATTTTACCTGTTTAGGTAGCCAGCGTGTGTTTGAACAGGCCTGCCGTCAAGCCACACAGCGCGCATCAGGACTGGCGAAACGCTTATGGCAGTAACAACATAAAATAGGCTGGCAAGCCTATAAAATCGCCAAACGATAACGGCGCTTGATAGCAAAACTTGCATAAAATTATTAGCGCGTCATAGTGCATCATAACATCTACATTCAGTTGTAAACGGAGACCCGATGAGTCCGACCAATCTATTATTGTTATGTGGTGGTGGCGGTGATGAACACGCTATCTCACTGTTGTCAGCTAACTATTTTGAAACTTCGCTGGCAAAATTAGACCAAGTGAATGTGCTACGTGTCGAACTTGACGGCCATGGTCAGTACACCACCAAAGACGGCCACCGCTGTGAGCTCACTAATCGTAAAGAGATCCGTTTCGAAGATGACAGCATAGCGCCTTGGCCTGTGGATTACGTCATTCCTTGTATACATGGCTATCCGGGTGAAACGGGTGATATTCAATCCTATTTTGAGCTAATAAAACTGCCCTATTTTGGCTGTAACTCAGAAGGTTCGAGTAACTGTTTTAACAAGGTCACCGCAAAAATGTGGTTTAGCGCACTGGGGATCCCCAATACCCCCTACCTGTTTTTAAATCAACTCGATGCCGATGCCATTAAACAAACGCAGCAAGCCTTGGCGGACTGGGGCTCAATTTTCATTAAAGCCGCCTCACAAGGCTCATCTGTTGGCTGCTACCGGGTGGATGATGCAGCGCTTATCCAAACTACGCTGACCGATGCCTTTAAATATTCCCCCTATGTGGTCGTTGAAAAAACCATCAAGGCACGGGAATTAGAGGTGGCTGTCTATCAATATAAAGGGCAGACAGTGGCGACCCTGCCTGGTGAAGTGATCTGTGCTGGCGACACTTTTTATACTTTCGATGAAAAATATGCAGCTAACAGTAAGGCGACTACGCAAGTGGTTGCCGATGTTTCGCCGGCTATCGCCCAGCAAATACAGCAGTATGCCATCAAAGTATTTGATGGCATGAAACTGCGTCATTTGTCACGTATCGACTTTTTCTTAACCGAGCAAGGTGAGATCTTACTCAATGAGATCAATACCTTTCCGGGCTTAACTCCAATCTCTATGTTTCCGAAGATGCTAGCCAACCATGGCGACGATTTTAGTGCGTTTTTACACGAAACCATTATGGCGGGGTTATCGGCGGCAAAATAAGCCGTTTAATGAGCTTGTCCTAAGGTGTAGGTTGTAAGGTGTTCTATGTCATTAGCACCAATTGAGAACAAAAAAGGGAGCCTAGGCTCCCTTTTTTGTTGGCGTTAGCTATGCTGGCTAAGCCGCATTGGCTAAAGCGATATTACTCTTTATTGAGCAAGCCTGAGTGGTTGATCTCAATTTTACGCGGTTTGAGCATCTCAGGGATCTCACGCTTGAGATCAATATTGAGTAAGCCGTTTTCTAAATCGGCACCAATCACGGTGACATAATCGGCTAACTGGAACGTACGCTCAAAACCACGCTCAGCAATACCTTGATATAAGTACTTGCGTTGTTCGTTGGTTTGTTCCGCCTTTGTGCCTTTCACAATCAATTTATCACCTTCGCTGGTGATCTCTAATTCTGGCATCGAAAAGCCGGCTACAGCCATAGTAATACGGTAACGGTTTTCGCTGAGTAACTCGATATTATAAGGTGGATAACCTGAGTTACCTTTGTTCGCTGCAGCATGCTCTGCAAGCTGAGCTAAACGGTCATAACCAATGGCACTGCGATAAAGGGGAGATAGATCATAATTACGCATTTTTATATCCTTGTATTAAGCAATATAGTGAAAATTTGGCCGACCGCCCATATAGTGGGCTTGAGTCGCACCGTTTGACTGCCACTTCGATCACGTTAATTCACTGAGGGTGACAGCCCTGTTAATGATCGATTGCACAGCCCCAAAGGCACTGTATTTCAATCGACCCGAAAGCCTCATTGAGCGCTTCCTACAGACTATATAGGGATAGGCCAAATTGTTTTCAAGTCATCAATGCAAAAAATTTTATCGCGTCTAACTTATCTATTAACCGCCAATAAAAAAGCAGCCTTGCGGCTGCTTTTACGCTGTAAAGTGTAACGGTAATAACCCTAACGCCTTTGGCATAAGCAAGGTGTTAGTTAAATCATGTCATTACTCTGCTGCACAACTTGCAACGACTTTACCTGCTTTAGTGAACGTGAGCTCACCATCTACCGGCGCATAATCGGCTATCGATAGGCTTGGGTTTTTAACGAAGTAATCACGGAATACCGCGGCATCGGTCAACTGAGTGTCAATATAATTTGGGTGTTGGTTAACGATAGGATAATCATCACCACCCGCTGCACTAAAATGGATCAGTGCAAAGGTGTAATTTTGCTCTAGGTCAAAGGCGCGGCCACCTAATTGAGCAATATCGACAGTCCCTGCATCACAATTAACCTGCATTGCGACTTTGTTGAATTGTGGGTAACCACCACCGGTTTTAACAGCAACAGCGGCCAGGTAATCTTGCACTTCAGCGCCGGTCATGGTGACGTATGACACAAAGTTACCAAATGGCTGCACGGTCAGTACATCACGATAAGAAATATCACCTTGTGCAATCGATGCGCGAATACCGCCAGAGTTCATTACGCCAAAATCGGCCGTCACATTAAAGTTATTGGTCACAAATTCAGAATATGCGGTTGTCAGTAATTGACCTAGGTTAGTTTGCTGAGCGCGTACTACATTTCGCTCACCTTGAAATACCCCATCGGTGTACGAGATCACCACATCAAGCAACTCTTGACCGCGCTCTTGGTAAGGCTTGAGCATGGCATACACATCTTGGTCTTGCTCAATCTCTTCAGTCACGTAAACCAATTCACCAGCGTCATCTTCAGTCTTTAAGTTAATTGGGATCAACTTATAACTTGCCAGCGTTAGCTCACCGTCTAGGTATTCAAAATCGGCGCGGCCCACATATTTGCCCCACTCATGGGCTTGCATGATATAGGTGCCATTTTGCACATCAGGTTTACACTCATCACCAGGTTTGAAGTCGGCATATTCGCTGCCTTCCATACACACTGGATTTTGCGAATGACCACCAATAATGGCTTGTAATTGGCCAGCCTCCACTGAGCGGGCTAACAACACATCACCTGGGGCCTCAGTACCATGATTACCGTTGGCGTAATGGCCCATGTGGGTTAGTGCAAATACCATATCCACAGTTTCATTTTGTTCAATTTCAGCTAATACTTTTTTAAGCTCGACCTGTGGATCGGTAAAGCTTAGTGGCTCAACATTTTCCGGGTTAACAATTTTAGGTGTATCAACGGTTGTGAAACCGACAATGGCCACTTTAACACCATCAAGCTCAAACACACGGTAGGGTTCAAAATAGCGCTCACCGCTATTTTTATGGTAAATGTTAGCCGCTAACATGGGGAATCTCGCCAGCGTTTGCTGCATATCGAGCACATCTAATGAGTTATCAAACTCATGGTTACCCACAGCCATTGCATCGTATTCCAATAGGTTCATGCCGACAAAATCGGGAATAGCCTGTTGCATATCAGACTCTGGAACACCGGTATTGATATCACCACCAGACAAAACGATGGCTTGGCCACCACGGCTTTCAACTTCGTCTTTAATCTGTTCGATGACCGTCATACGAGCGGCCATACCATATTCGCCTTTGCTGTTTTGCCAAAAACGACCGTGGTTATCGTTGGTGTGGATCACAGTAAATGTTTTACAAGCATCACCTGCAAGTTCACATGCTGTTTTAACTTGATCATCATCGCTATTACAACCAGCAAGTGCAGCGAGCACTGCTGTCGCAACTAATCCTTTAATAAGCTTATTCATTATTACATCAACCCCTAATTTTAGTTTTTAATAACCATTATTCTTGTGCCGGCGAATCGGAGTTATCGCCAGCCAATATAATAACAAACATTACACCTAAATTGTGGCACTTTTATGAACAAGCTTGAGCTAACTCATTATTTTAAAACAATTTTATCAATGCCATTGTTCGTTGACAAAAACAAGGGCATTTAAAACTAAAAAACAAACACAAACATTAGCGCTTCACTTTGAAATAAAATCGCTACATTTAAATCACTTACACAAGCCAAGCTGGCATTACCCAGCATCCTCTTTGCAAAACAACAAAGCAGTAACAACCCTCTAGTGATTGCTACGAAAATGAAACTTTTATGCTTTTTATTGGTTAACTCAAGGTCATTATTGCTGGTTAAAGCGTCAATAGGAGCGATGCCTGTGTGTGGATGCTTAACAGCACGCCACAAAAGTGATTTGCGGCGCGCTTAACTTAGGAGACTAGATAAGCGCGATATAGCGTTAACGGTTGAGTTGGAGGGTACGGCTTAACGCCTAACATAATATTGAGCCGCTAACGTCGCATCATGGCTTATCAACGGCAGCTAATTTGTGCTTAGCTGAAACAGTCAGTTAACCAGCGGCCAATATCTTGTAGCTGATTAGGCAGCACGCTATGCCCCATAGGATAGGTTTGCCACTGGGTTGGATAACCTGCGGCGCGAATGAGCTCAAATGCCGCCAGCCCTAAAGATAACGGTACCACCTCATCTTGCTCACCGTGCTGCTGTAACATAGGCGTCGTTAAATTGGCTTCACTTAGCTGCGTTGGTAATGCATTGCCTGTTGGCAGATAACAAGAAAGCGCCATGATCCCAGCTAATTTTTTAGGGTAACGTAATCCGGTAAATAGGCTCATCACCCCACCTTGACTGAAGCCTGCTAAGACAATGTTCTCTGCTGGGATCCCAGCTGCTACCTGTTGATCGATTAAAGCGGCGATTGCTATTTCTGAATGCAACACGCCAGGCATATCGGCGCGATTATCCATGTCCATCCCTTTGATATCATACCAAGCGGGCATGACATACCCTTGGTTAATGGTCACAGCCATAGTGGGAGCATTAGGGAAAATAAACCGCACAGCTAGCGCATCTGGCATGCCCAACATGGGGACTACTGGGGCAAAACCTGCCCCTGAATCTCCCAATCCATGTAACCAGATCACGCAAGCTTTAGCGGCTGACTTGGGTTCTATGGTGATCTGCTCTAATGGCTGATTCGACATTTTTATATCCTTTAACAAGAAATGGTTGATTGTTTACGGTAATGATGACCGCAGTGATGATGCTAATGTTGCTCAATTCACACACGCGCAGTCGAAAAAATGAGTGTCACGGTTTAGGTTGTTATCTGAAGCGCCACCGAAACGATAGCCCTACTCGTCAATGGCTCTCACCTCGCCATTGAGCACACTTATTAAGCACACTTAAGGGGAATGGCCAACAAAAATTAAGCCAATCCGCTGGTGCGCAATCATAACAGGAAGGCTGAACACTCCCAACTATTCGAAAAATTCGATATTTTAAGGCCGTTTTCTGGCCTTTTTATTTCGTTGGTGGGCTTATACACTCAATAGACCAGCTAATAACGAGGCAAACTAATGGGATTACTACAAGGTGGTAAGTGGGTCGACCAATGGTACGACACAGAAAAAACCGAGGGGCAATTTGTAAGAGAAGATGCCGCCTTTCGTCATTGGATAACAAAGCCAACCCCTGACAACCCTCACCCCACATTTGAACCTCAATCGGGCCGTTACCATCTCTATGTTTCGCTGGCCTGCCCGTGGGCACACCGCACCTTAATTTTTCGGTCATTAAAGTCACTGCAATCACATATCGATGTGACCGTAGTGGAGCCGCATATGTTGGCTAATGGCTGGGAGTTTAGTGGGCCAAACCAGAGTAGTGATGCCATACATATTGACGGGGCTGAGCCAGATAGCCTTAATGGCCATGATTATCTGTATCAACTGTATCAACAAGCAAAAGCGGATCATAGTGGCCGAGTTACCGTCCCTGTTTTGTGGGATAAGCACCACAACACCATTGTCAGTAACGAGTCGTCGGAGATCATCCGCATGTTTAACGATACGTTTGACGATATTACTGGCAATACCACCGACTTTTACCCCAGTAAACTTCGAACTGAAATCGATACGCTAAATGATTGGATATACCAAACCATCAATAATGGCGTCTATAAAGTGGGGTTTGCGACCACTCAACACGCCTATGCGCAGGCATTTGATACCCTGTTTAGTGCGCTCGATACTTTAGAGCAACGCCTGACGACCCAACGATATCTCACTGGTGATACCATCACCGAAGCCGATTGGCGCCTGTTTACCACGCTTATCCGTTTCGATGCTGTGTACGTGGGCCACTTTAAGACCAACCGTAACAGGCTGGCCGATATGCCTGCCATTCACGCTTATATGAAAGCACTGTATCAATACCCCGGGATTGCAGAAACGGTTAATTTTGAACACATTAAGCAGCACTACTATTTCAGCCATGGGCAAATTAATCCCACTCGAATTGTGCCTGTTGGGCCAAGGCTGGATCTACTCAGTCCCCATGGTCGTGATTAAGGTCGTTTCAATGCGCCATGAGAATATGCTTAGTGAGAGCCACCATGGTTAAATATTGATGTAGTAGCTTAAGTTGCCAGCGAGCTTAGCCGTCAATGCCAAGCTCGTTTACCACGTCATCGAACTGTTCGATAGAGTCGAGTTTAATGCTCCAACGTACTGCGCCCGCATCGGCCACTAAGGTGAGCGCGCTGCGGATCAGCTTAATGTCTTCTGCCATGGCATATAACGACACGCCCGTTGCCGAAAGCAATATTTGGATCTCCAGCATCGACACCACAATCTTACCTTGAGCGAAATTAATCACCATTATTAGACCCGTCTTCTAGCGTTGAGTATGAACATAAAAAAACCCAAACGCTTGTCTGGGTTTTTAGCGATATGGCACTTAATTTTCACCTTAGCCTCACTGATTAATCACTGAGGCTAAGGCATTAAAGATTTAGTGGTGATGGCCGCCAACCCCATGGGCGTGACCATGAGCAATCTCTTCGGCACTGGCTTCGCGCGCATCGACAATCGTTAAATCAAATGTTAACTCGCGACCGGCTAAAGGATGATTAACATCCACGGTAGCCATAAACTTACCCACTTTAACCACAGTCACTTGGCGCTGACCTTGGTCAGTGTTGATAATGGCGCGCATGCCGGGTTTCCACACTTTAGCGCCCTGAAGGTGCTTAACTGAAACCCGCTGCTCAGCATCTTCATTACGAATACCGTAAGTCAACTCTGGTGGCAATGTCACGGAGAAACTGTCACCCACTTCGCGACCGGTAATGGCATTTTCGACACCGGGCATCATATTGTCATGACCATGAAGATAAGCGATGGGATCTAACCCTTCGTTGGTCTCAAGCACGTCGCCCGCTTCGTCACGTAACGTGTAGTTAAACTGCACCACCATATCATCTTTAATGCTCATCAAGGATCCTTTGTCTCTGTTCAAAAATAAAATTCGCCAGAGCTTAACAAAACTTGTTTCATTGCTCTAGCGCTATCACTGCCTAGGCACGATTTAATTAGGCTAATGCAATAATGCCCACCGCCATGGACGCATCATGAAGCGCTCGATGATTATTCCAAACCCAGCAGCTTGAAGGTTTCATCACTTGGAAAACCATCGGCGATTAATCCCACGCTGCGCTGATAGGCCTGTAAACCGGCTCGCGAATTACTACCAAGTACGCCATCTGGGGTGCCGACATCAAACCCTTTTTCATTGAGCTTAGTCTGTAACGCTTTGAGTTTGTCACGACTGATATTAGCTTGTTGCGGTGGCGCTACACGTAATGGCGGCGCGCCATTAATACGGTCGGCTAAGTGCCCTACCGCGATGGCATAAAATTCAGAGCGGTTCCAACGCATGATCACATTAAAATTGTCATAGCCTAAAAATGCAGGGCCAGTATAACCTGCCGGTAAATATAAGGCCGCTTGCATATCTGGGGTCGACAGCGGCTGGCCATTAGCTTTAGTTAGCCCAAGTGTTGCCCACTGGGTAAGTGGTAAGGTGGCTTTGCCGCCCAAATAACGATAATCATAGGCGTTAGGGACCAAGACTTCACGGCCCCAACGCTCATTACGTGCCCAGCCTAATTGTTTTAAAAAGTTGGCCGCAGAGCTAAGCGCATCGGCAGTACTGTTCCATAAGTCGGCTTTACCATCACCATCACCATCGACCGCATATTGTGCATAAGCCGACGGCATAAACTGAGTGTGTCCCATGGCACCTGCCCACGAGCCAACCATGTCACTGGTATCAAACTGATAGGCTTCCTTGAGCTTCAATGCCTGAAGTAATTCGCCACTAAAATAACGGCTGCGACGTTGATCGCAGGCTAACGTGGTCAGCGAATCAATCACTGGCATCTTACCTTTATAAGAGCCAAAATTAGTTTCTAGCCCCCAAAAAGCCATCAAATACTGAGGAGGAATGCCGTAGGTCTGTTGTAATTGACTCAGTAATGGACCGTGTTGCTTTAATAAACGGCGCCCTTCTTGTACACGCCAATCGGTCACGCGCTTAGTAAAATAATTTTCAAATGTTTGACTAAACTCAGGCTGCTTTTTATCCAGCTCAATAACGCGTGTCACATACTTAACCTGACCCAAGGTTTCATCAATGGTTTTGGTCGAAATGCCAGCGGCTATGGCTTGCTGCTTAAGATTATCGACGCAAATATTGAAATCTTGTTCCGCATTAATGGGGTCAACAGCCAAGGCTGAAAAAGCACTGAGACTCGAGGCAAACATGAATGAGGCAAGGGTGAACATTTTAGTCAAAATAGGGACTCCACAATACTAGGGCTGAATATACACGCTACCCAATAACTGACAGCCTAAAAAAGATGATAGCGTACTGACATCATAGCGATAGAAACTATTAATACTAAGTATTTTATGATTAATTATTGTTGGAATTGCCGCTTTTAAGAGTGAGCGTTTAAATAGTGCACTTTTTCATAAAACAATCACTTGGTCGAGCACTCACTTGGCGTATAATAGGGCCGTTTTTAATCGACTTCTAAGAGAGCAACATGACTGATAGCAATCCCGTATTAGCAAGTTTTATCGACAACGTAAAAGAACACCAAGCCGTTTGGGGTCTTCAAGACGAAACTGGCGAAGGCTGGGTGGTATGTGACTCTTCAGAATATGAAGAAACGGATGTAATGCCGCTGTGGTCAAGTGAAGCGCAGGCAAAAGTGCATTGCACCGACGAATGGCAAGATTATCAACCCGCAGCCATTAGCCTAGAAGAGTTTTTAGAATACTGGGTTAAAGACCTGCATGATGATGGTGTATTAGTGGGCGTTGACTGGATAGCTGAGCAAGAGTGCTTAGAGTTAGATCCTATCGGCCTAGCTAAAAACTTAGTCGATATCGAGCAAGAATAATTCCTTGGCAAGTCTTATTGTAGTGATGTCAGCAGCCGAGGAAACTTCCCTTGTCTGCTGACATCCCGTTAATCGATATCCCATTTGAGCAACGTCATACCTGTTGGTTTTGTGCCGAGCCTTGCGATTGCGTGCTGCATTATGAAGCACAGCCTTACACTCCCCACCCCTCATTAGCCGTTCCCAGCTGTAAAGAGTGCCTCTGCATTGCCAAACGCTCACCATTAACCTCTATTTGGGATTGCCATATGGCAGTTAAAGATGAGTTGATGCGTATTTATGCCAAACATTTAGCCATAGGTGAAAACTGGACAGAGCAAGAACTCGCCGAGTCAGAGTTTTCGTGTAAGGTGTTTGAGGGGTTTAAAAAGAGTGCTTGGTTTATGTATCAAGTGGCTAAAACCCGTGTAAGTGCTACGCCTTGGCAATTGAGCATCAATGGAGTGCTGATTGACAATCAAGATTATCAACTGGCATTTGAATTTGATGGGGTTCAGTATCGCAGTATTGCCAATGCTGTAGAGCATTACAGCCAGATGCTAGGATTAGACCGCCACTTTTTACATGATATTGTCACGCTCGTAGGGCGAGATCGTTTTGCCTACGCGGTAAGAGTCTGCCGCCTTAATATCGTTAGTACTAAAGCCGTCAAACGGCAAATCTTGGCTGACATCGCCAGCCAAGAAACTCAAGTTTAAGCCTCGACTAACTGCCTGAGACGGTCTTGCACCACACCGACCAATAAATCCGGCTGGAACTTTGAGATAAATTTATTACAGCCCACCTTTTCGACCATAGCATGATTAAAACTACCACTGAGTGACGTATTGAGGGTGATGAATAATTCCTGCATGCGTTTGTCATTACGTATCTCATGGGTGAGCCGGTAACCGTCCATTTCAGGCATTTCTGCATCGGTTATCAACATCAAAATCTCATCGTAAACGTTAATACCTTCATCACACCAGGTTTGCAACAACTTCAGCGCTTGCAAACCGTCGGATACCTCTATCACCTCGATACCCAAGGGCATTAAGGTCTCTTTAATTTGCCGCCTAGCCGTTGAGGAGTCATCGGCAATTAAAATCTTACGCCCCACCATATTCTCAACCAATGACTCATCTAACACGCCATCCGATAGGGTGATATCGTAATGGATGATCTCAGCCAGCACCTTTTCTACATCGATAATTGACACTAATTGTGTTCCACCATCGACCTCAATTTTAGTAATGGCGGTTAAATAACTGTTACTACCAGCGGTTTTCGGAGGCGGCATAATGTCGCCCCAGGTCATATTAATGATGTGCTCAACCTTACCCACCATAAAACCTTGTACGCTGCGGTTATATTCAGTGATGATTAAATTAGCCTCAAGGTTCTCTGCCATCGGCTGAAACCCAATGGCGCGACGTAAATCGATCACTGGAATCGATACGCCGCGGATATTGGCCACGCCTTTAATGCTGTCATGGCTACCAGGAAGATGACTTAACGCCGGCAGTTTAACCACCTCTTTAACTTTGAAGACATTAATGGCGAACAACTGGGTGGCATTAATACGGAACAATAAGAGCTCTAAACGATTTTCACCCACCAGTTTTGTTCTTTGATCAACTGAATCTAACACGTTAGCCATACATCTTCCCGTTACTGCTTTTAAATGTGTGTATCTTATTTGGTGTTGATTATAACTCGTATAGCCGGATTTAGAATCACCTTAAGCCATTGAAGATCACATGTTATCTATATTTTTAATGACCTTTTCGCCACTTTGCCTCATCAAAGGTATCAAGCTAACCTCTGCAATCGTCATGATGTTGCCAATAGTGTTGCCATAAGGTTATTCAACGAACTCCAGCATCAAACCTTGGCGAGCATATTAGCTAATATTAAAAGCACTCATTGAGCAAACAAGCCTTAATAAAACAATACCTAAAGACAGCGCCCTGTTAAAACGACACACATTTATCACTCACTTAGCCACTCACGTATGTTGCGTAAAATGCACATAATGATAGCGATAAGGCTAACGAATGAAATAAAACGATAATAATGACTGCAATATGTTGACAAAGGTTAGCTTGTCGATATACTCGGTCAATTGAACTTCCTGCCCCATTTGCTTGTGTAGCTCGACCCTTCAGTCATCGCATCCAACAAAAATCAGCAGCATCTCTTTTGTCATAGATTTGTCATCAAAAGATGGTTAACTCTATAGGCTAACATTTCAATGTTGTGATCTGTCTAACAAGGATTATCAGATAACCCACAACGTCGACTTGATTAGCGCTAAAGAAATGGATAGTCTCAGTAACTTAGAATTCATCTTTCGCTAAAGCTAAGGATATTTTTATTATTAAATTTCAACTGCTAACCAAGCAGTCATTATTAAAGGAGTATGGCCTATGTCGTACAATATGAACGGTCAAGAGATCACGGTTAATTTTCCAGTGGCCTCAATATCATCAAACAAAACGTCTATCGCATTTACTGACAGTGTTGGTAAAAATAGACAAACCTTTTCAAAACGTACCGAAGCGTTACAGTTTATGAAATGGTTACTTTCAAGCAATAAATAACCTTCACGCTATTCGATACACCTCCTCTCACCGTATCGAAGGTTGCTAACGCAACAAGTAGGATTGACACCATTCGTCAACGACTGAGCACACTTCATTTGGCTTAGGTTGTATCACTTTCACAGATACTGACCTAGCCAAATGATGCTAAATACCATATTTTCGCCTATATCTCGGCAACATAGACTCATTTCCCAGCAATCCTCCTTGATGCAGATAGAGCACCTTTTGCATTGGATTATTTTCAAGATAGTGTAGTAATACTAGCCAGCCCAGTGGATCGTAGAGTAATTCAAATTCCATCCCTGCTTGCTTAAGCTTTTGCCATACTTGAAAAAATTCGGGATAGAGCTTACCAAAATGGTAACGCTTATTCGGGCTTAAAATTTGAGGAAACATTGACTCATCGCTAGCCAACATTCGCCATTGCAGCTTAAGGTAATCATCACCGCCAACAACTGAGCACGTCATCACTTGAATGCTGTCATCAAGTTCGGTAAAACTGTTTTGTAAAAATAAGGCTGTCGTACCTGTACCTGAAGGTAAAAAAACCACGAGCTGACTTAACTGCTCGGCCTGTTTCCACGCTATGATTTCGCACGCCAATTGTCGCACTCCCGGTTTGGCATACTGACAGCGACCACCTTCTGGAATAAATAACAGATCGTCACGGCCCGGCAATACGCATTGCTCAATATAGCTCGCACAATCGAGATCTGCCCTATCGTTACGCGAACTTAAATCAATAATATTGGCGCCATTTTTCAGCGCAGCACGGTAATTACCCAGCGGATGATTAAGCAGATAACTGGCAATATGATCGACATAAAACTGTAATTGCCAGCCCTTAAGTTTAGCCAGCGCGGACATCGAATAAAGTGAGTTAGCCTGGGGTGAACCATAACCAACCACAGTGCTAATGCCGGGGAAATCCTGCTCGAGAAAATAGGCAAACTTGCGCGCCTTATTGCCAGAAAATGCCGGATGGAGCAAGTCATCACGTTTGACAAAAACATCATGCCCATCAACATGTAGCATATGCACCGGTGTATCAGTCAGTTGTATCATAAGCAGATCATAGATAAAGAACTCCATTTTACACGGGCTGTTACGCCTTGGCTAACTTCAATCTCAAGTACCTTAGCGCCTCAATGGCGCTCTATCTAGATAGCATGATTTGCCCCCCTATTCGTTAGTCTGATGCGCTAAACAGTAGTGAAAAAAACCATCTGTGATTGTAATAAAAATTAAAAGGCATAATAAACAGCAGTTTAAATATTGGCACGATTATCGCTTTATTGCATTTCTAGATGATTAACACTTACTGTCATAAAGTGAGATGCGTTAGCCTGTAACTGGCGATCATCCCCATAATAAGTTGCTATTCATCAAGGTACATTTTAGTTAACAACAGATATTCAAAAACCGATGTATTGAATACTTTAGGTCGGCATTAAATCGATCGCATAAGTGAAAATAATAATAGGAGCGCTCAATGACCGTCATTCGTTTACTACTCAATATTGCATGGTTCATCTTAGGTGGATTAGTGATGGGGTTAGCCTGGTGGTTAGCAGGCCTACTCTGTTTTATCAGCATTATTGGCATTCCCTTTGGCCGCGCCTGCTTTGTGATTGGCGAAATGGCTTTTTGGCCCTTTGGTCAAGAGAGCCACAACCGTAAATCGCTGACTGGCGTTGAGGATCTGGGTACCGGTTCATTGGGTATGATAGGCAATGTCATCTGGTTTATATTATTTGGTTTCTGGTTAGCGATAGGCCACCTTGCCCATGCACTGGCTTTATTTGTCAGCATTATCGGCATTCCATTTGGGCTCCAGCATTTAAAACTGGCCCTACTCAGCCTAACGCCAATAGGACAAACCATCAAAAGCAAAGCCGTTTAACTCAATATGTTGATCACTATTTGCGGAGTAATCATTAATGGGTAACCCATTGCGTAAAATGGCTATCACCATGATAGGAGGCAGCTTAGTATTGCTTGGTGCTGTACTAATAATACTGCCAGGCCCTGCATGGCTACTACTGCCTATAGGGCTAGCAGTATTGAGTGTGGAATACCCATGGGCCAAGCGTTGGCTCAAACTGAGTCAACGCCAGATGAAACAATCGGCACTTTGGTTAGATAAACGTTGGGCCAATAGGAAAAGTTAAGTTAAGCAAGGTAAATAACGCGCAGTAATTAGTTGCTGCGCGTTATTCATTGCCAGTACAGTCATATTGCCAAGCGCTCATAGCTCCGACAAGCAATTAAGGAGCAGCCTATAATGATTTTGCTTAAATTAATCTCGCTAGCGTTTGCTTGGGCTATGGGTCATCTGGTTAAGTCGCTCTAAAATGGCTAATAACACCCCTTGGCGACGCATATTGTCGAGCAAGCCTGCACTAAAGCGTTCAAGACGCGTCATAGCGGTCAGCAGCAACTGACACTCTTGCAAGCTAGCATCACCAATATATTCAGGTCTATCGATAAGATGGCTATTTTGATACCAATCATTCCAGTCCAAGCGATCCAGTAACAGACCACACTCATGCAACTGCTCAGTAAAGTCATGCAGTTTACTGCTACACACAAGGTGTTCTCCTTGGGTAAAATGCTTAGCATATTGCGCATATAATGCAGCGATTTGTACTGACATAATATCACTCATACCGACCTCCTAAAGCGAAATGTCAGAACACGCAACCAACAATGAACAATGGGGCGCGTAGCACTGAACTAACGACAAAAGAGATAAGCACGTCACCTTTACCAACTAACGGGTAATTAGGCTAAGTCAACGCGGCTGAACCATGGCTTAACGGCTAATAATATGCCTAGCGGTGGATCATAATTCGAGAGACTAGCGCCGCACAAGAGGGATAGTCATATAAATGGACGCTCAGATTCACTGGCAAATTAATTAAAGAAGTCGCTGCTGATATAACCTATCAGAGCGAGTGCTGATACAGTGCAAACTCCTTTAAAATCAAATCGGTAAATAAACGACCAGCTCGGCCTAAAGGCCGCTCCATGGTGGAGACAAGTTGCGGAGTAAAGCTGTAACGGCTGGCGCCGACAAAGTCCACTTCCACTAATACCCCCGAGGCCAGTTCAGTTTGAATCAAAAATTCAGGCATCCACCCAAAACCTAAGCCCATCTGCAGCGCATTTTTCTTCATAATAAAACCTGATAAATAAAACACCTTATCGCCACCAAACTGTAATTGGTCACTGTGGTGCACACTGGGGGATGAATCTTGAATAGTGAGCTCCACATGCTGCAATAACTCAAATAAGGCCACTTGTTGCATCGCGGCGAGTGGGTGCTCGCGCGAGACCACCAGCACACTGTTAATGATGGGCAAAGGTTGAGGGCAATAGTTAGGGCCAGAGCGATAATCTTTCACCAGCATAAGATCGGCGGCGTCACGCTCAAACCTGTGTTGCACCCCACCTAAAAATTCAACATTAAGCTGGATTTTAGTGGGGATATTCTGCTCGGCCACTTGCTTAAGCGCGCGCATTATCGGCTCCATGGGTAATGATCCATCGACCACCAATTCCAATTTAGGCTCCCAGCCTTGGCTAAATCGGCTGGCCAAATGCTCAATATTCCCCAGATACTGCAGCAGCCTTTGACCCTCGGCCAACATAACCTTGCCTTCTGCGGTTAATTCGGCTCGATACTTATCGCGACAAAAAAGCTTTACACCTAAGTGTTGCTCAAGTTTTTTAACCTGATAGCTCACTGCCGATTGCGCCTTGTGTAAACGTTCTGCCGCCTTGGCAAAGCTGCCCTCTTCGACTAATACCTCGAGTACCTTAAATGCTTCAATATCAATTTTCATCAGCCTTCCAAAGCGTAAAGCAAATACAACTATCTAAATATTAGATTTAGTTAAGCTATTTATTATTCTTTTTTTTGTTAATGCTAGCAACTAAATTGATAACTCGATCACAAAAAACGCGTTCACCACAATAACAAGATCTGTGTGCAGGTAAAGCACCGAGGAAGAACATTATGCCGTTTTATGTCAAGCAGGGGCAGATCCCACCCAAGCGTCACATCACCTTTAAAAAAGACAATGGTGAGCTTTATCGTGAAGAGCTGTTTTCTACCCACGGCTTTGCCAATATTTACTCCAATAAATATCACCACAATATGCCCACCAAAGCATTGACGGTGGCACCATATGACTTAAACCACGGCGATACTTGGCAAGACCCACTGATCCAAAACTACAAACTTGACTCAAAGCAAGTGGATCGCCAAGGCCACTTTTTCTCCGCCCGTAATAAGATTTTTTTCAATAATGATGTGGCGATCTATACCGCTAAAGTCACCCAAGATACCGACGAGTTTTATCGTAATGCCTATGCCGACGAAGTGGTGTTTATTCATGAAGGACAAGGCACGCTTTACAGCGAATATGGCACCATTAGTGTTAATAAATGGGATTATCTGGTGATCCCGCGAGGCACCACCTATCAACTTAAATTTACCGATGTTGATCATGTCCGCCTGTTGGTAATTGAATCCTTTTCCATGGTGGAAGTCCCCAAACATTTTCGTAACGAATATGGTCAACTGACCGAATCGGCGCCCTATTGCGAGCGCGATATTCGGGTGCCAACCTTGCAAGCCGCCACAGTAGAGCAAGGAACATTTCCGTTAGTGTCTAAATTTGGCGAGCGCTACCAGCTCACCCAACTGGAATGGCACCCATTTGACTTAGTCGGCTGGGATGGCTGTGTTTACCCTTGGGCGTTTAACATCCAAGATTACGCGCCAAAAGTGGGGCAAATTCACTTGCCGCCCTCAGAGCATTTAGTCTTTAGTGGCCATAATTTTGTCATCTGTAACTTTGTGCCGCGCCCTTATGATTTTCATCCCCAGTCGATCCCGGCACCTTACTACCACAACAATATTGACAGTGACGAGGTGCTCTATTATGTCGACGGCGACTTCATGAGCCGAACTGGCATTGAGGCCGGTTACCTCACCTTGCATCAAAAAGGGGTACCACATGGGCCCCAACCGGGACGCACCGAAGCCTCCATAGGCAAAACCGAAACATATGAATATGCCGTTATGGTCGATACGTTCGCCCCACTACAACTCACCCAGCACGTACAAGCTTGTATGAGCCCAGATTACAACCGCTCGTGGATAGAAGAAAAACAATAACCACTCATGGTAGCCAAGCTGCCAACACCCAACACAACTCAGGCCGATGGAGCAATACACCGCGGCGAGATAACATATTGAACGAGGACATTGACATGGCAAGCGAACAAAATCCCCTAGGACTATTAGGTATCGAATTTACAGAATTTTGCACGCCTGACAGTGAGTTTATGCATCAGGTATTTATCGACTTTGGTTTCTCTAAGTTAAAAAAACATCAGCAGAAAGAGATTTTTTACTACAAACAAAATGACATCAACTTTCTGTTAAATAATGACAAAAAAGGGTTCTCCTGCGCCTTTGCCAAAAAGCATGGCCCAGCTATTAGCTCAATGGGCTGGCGTGTGGAAGACGCTCAATTTGCCTTTGACGGTGCCGTGGCGCGCGGTGCAAAGCCCGCTACAGAAGCAGCGAAAGATCTGCCCTATCCTGCAATTTACGGTATTGGTGACAGCCTTATCTATTTTATCGACACCTTTGGTGAACAAAACAACATTTATGCCAATGACTTTATTGACTTAGATGAGCCCGTTATCACCCAAGAGAAAGGTTTTATCGAAGTCGACCACCTGACCAATAATGTCTACAAAGGCACCATGGAGCATTGGTCTAATTTCTATAAAGAGGTGTTTGGCTTTACCGAGGTGCGTTATTTCGATATTAAAGGCTCGCAAACGGCGTTGATCTCCTATGCACTGCGCTCACCCGATGGCAGTTTCTGTATCCCGATCAATGAGGGTAAAGGCGATGATAGAAACCAAATTGATGAATACTTAAAAGAATATGATGGCCCGGGTGTACAACATCTGGCTTTTCGCAGCCGCGACATAGTAGCCTCGCTCGATGCGATGGAAGGCAGCTCCATTGAAACATTAGACATCATTCCCGAGTACTACGACACCATCTTTGACAAGCTGCCACAAGTCACCGAAGACAGAGAACGTATTAAGCATCACCAAATACTGGTCGATGGCGATGAAGAGGGTTACCTATTACAGATTTTCACCAAAAACCTATTTGGGCCCATTTTTATCGAGATTATTCAACGTAAAAACAATTTAGGTTTTGGCGAAGGTAACTTTAAGGCGTTATTTGAATCCATTGAGCGTGATCAAGTACGCCGCGGTGTGCTCTAAAGCCCACCGGCTCTCATAGGATAATAAAAACCAGCTCAACAGCTGGTTTTTTATTGGCAGCCATGCGATAAATCACTACACTAGTGGCCTGTTTATATTCACTTATTAGTCCTTATCACCATGTCCGAACACATTCTTATTGCGGTATTTTTACCGACCTTTTTCTTTGTCTCGATAACCCCAGGTATGTGCATGACCTTAGCCATGACCTTAGGCATGAGCATTGGGGTACGCCGCACCCTGTGGATGATGATAGGTGAATTGGTGGGCGTGGCACTCGTGGCCATTGCCGCCGTAATGGGCGTGGCCAGCATGATGCTCAATTACCCCCAGATATTTGAGATCTTAAAATGGGTTGGTGGCCTCTATCTCGCCTTTATCGGGGTGCAGATGTGGCGCGCCAAAGGTAAACTCGCCCGTTTAGAAACCTCGACCTCGATCAGTAATCGCGCCCTTATTACTCAAGGCTTTGTCACCGCCATCGCTAACCCTAAGGGCTGGGCCTTTATGATCTCTTTACTGCCGCCTTTTATCAATGTCGATAACGCCATTGCGCCGCAAATGATGATGCTGTTATCCGTCATCATGTTGACCGAATTTGTTAGCATGTTGGCTTATGCCAGCGGCGGTAAATCCCTCAAACTGTTTTTAAGCCGTGGTGACAATATTAAGTGGCTCAACCGCATCGCCGGAAGCTTAATGGTGGGTGTGGGTTGCTGGCTGGCGCTAGGTTAGACGCCAGCCTCTAACGTAAACCGCTTCACTCTTGCCCTTTTTTGTAAGGCAGAGCCTGTTTAAGCTGTGTCATGTAATGCTGCACCTGTGCCCGTTCTTGCTGGGTAAAGTCGGCGATGGCGGCGCGAAATTGCCCATGGACTATCTCATGGGCCGAGTAGGTTTCCACCGGTTCAAAACCCCGTAACACCTTATGTTCGCCTTGAGCCCCCGCATCAAACACCTTAAGCCCATGGGTAATAGCATACTCGATCCCCTGATAGTAACAGGCCTCAAAGTGCAACCCATCGAGCTCAACTAAGGTGCCCCAATAACGCCCATAGAGGGTGTTGTCAGAGACAAAATAGAGCGCCGCCGCAATCATAGACTCACCGCCTTCCTCTTGCTGGCTCACCAATAACAGGCGTATCGCATCGCCCATGGTGGCCACCAGCTGAGTAAAAAAAGCTAAGTTAAGATAACCGCTATGACCTGAGCGTTTAAAATAGGTCGCTTGATAACACGCCACAAAGTGTTGCAATGCATCACAGGTGATCTGCTGCCCCTCAACAAACCGAAAATGCAGCGATTTATCCTGTAACTGCCGTCGCTCTTTGAGGATGTTTTTGCGCTTGCGGCTGCTCATTTGCGCTAAAAACTCATTAAAATCATGATAACCACGATTATGCCAATGAAACTGAGTGCCCAAGCGGGTTAAACACCCGGTACTGGCCAAACGCTGATGCTCGGCGTGAGGATGAAACAGTTGATGCCAGCCAGAGCCTGCAACACGTGCAACCTGCTGTTCAAGGTAACGACTGAGCTGCGTTAACAACGCCTGCATCTGTGCGGCATTTAACTGCGTCGATATTACCAGCCGCGGCCCGGTCACTGGCGTAAAAGGTACTGCACTAACGAGTTTGGGATAGTAGTTGAGTTGATGCCTCTCATAGGCCTGCGCCCATGCCCAATCAAACACATATTCGCCATAGGAATGGGTCTTAAGATACATAGGCATGACAGCGACTACGTTAGTTTCAGCATCGATATTAGTACCGAAAGTCGCTTCATCCTGAGCCCGCTTGACGATGACATGCATCGGCTGCCAGCCCGTTTCGATACTCACGCAGCCACTGTTTTCTAATGCGTGTAAAAATTCATAGCGGCTAAAGGGGTTATCACTGCCCATTAACTGCGCCCACTGCCGCTGGCCTATTTGACATATCTGACTGACGCACGTGAAGGTAAACAAGGGCACAAGACTCCTTTAGGATGATGGTTTAAGTGCAGCAACGCGCTGTGGCAAGCATCACTTGCTAATGGCTACTTGATAAGCGTCTTTTTGACAGCACGCTTTGACAAAAAGCTGTTTTAACTGGACTCTTTTGACAGCAATGACTTGCTATTAATAATGCCAGCAGCTTGATTTTAACAGCAATAGTCGGCACATTGAGGGACAAATTTAGACACAAAGGATCAATTGTGCGCCCACTTAACACCCTCATTATCGCCCTATCGCTTTCACTGCCTTTCACCTTAGGCCAGTATAGCCACGCGGCTGAATCATCAATATACAGTAATAGCGCTACCGTCCAACCGGTATGGGCAAAGCATGGCATGGTCGCCAGCCAAGAAGCGCTCGCCACCCGAATTGGGGTGGATATTTTGCAGCAAGGAGGTAATGCCGTCGATGCTGCCGTTGCCGTTGGCTTTGCCCTAGCGGTTACCCTACCGCGCGCGGGTAACCTCGGCGGCGGAGGCTTTATGCTGGTTCATATCGCCAAAGACAATAAAACTATTGCCATCGATTATCGCGAGGTCGCGCCAGCAAAAGCCGATAAGAATATTTTTTTGAACGCGCAAGGCGACGCCGTCGCTAAGCTCAGCCGTGAACATGGCCTCGCCGTAGGCGTGCCCGGCACCGTAATGGGCATGGAGTTAGCCTTAGCGCACTATGGCACCATGACCCTAGCACAAGTCATCGCCCCCGCCATCACTTTAGCCAAGCAAGGCATTGTCGTTACCCCAGATTTAGCCACCTCCCTTGCAGGCCTTAAACGTCGCATTAGCCAATGGCCTAGTTCGAAAGCAATTTTTTATCGACCCGATGGCAGTAACTTTGAGATTGGCGACACCTTAGTACAACAGGATCTGGCTCACTCGCTAACACTTATCGCCGAGCAAGGCAGTAAAGGCTTCTATCAAGGCAGTACGGCTGAAAAAATCGTGACCGCAGCAACCGACGCTGGCGGTATCATGACTCTGGCCGATCTGGCCGACTATCATGTGGTTGAACGCGAACCCGTCAGTGGCGAATATCGCGGTTATCGGGTAGTGTCTATGCCACCGCCATCATCGGGCGGCGTGCATATCATAGAGATGCTCAACATGCTCGAGCCCTTCCCCATCGATAAAATGGGCCATAACACCGCCGATACCCTGCATGTGATGACTGAGGTGATGAAACGCGCCTATAGCGATCGCAGTAAATACTTAGGCGACCCCGACTTTGTCTCTGTGCCGGTGGCTGAGCTTATCAGTAAGCCCTATGCCGAGCAGCGTTCTAAAACCATCACCTTAGAAACATTGACCCCAAGTCATCTTATCAACCCAGGTAAAGTCTCGGGCTATGAAAGCCCACAAACGACCCACTATTCTGTGGTCGATAAATGGGGTAACGCAGTCGCGAACACCTACACCCTTAATTTTAGTTACGGCTCTGGTTTAGTGGCTCAAGGCACGGGGATTTTACTTAATAATGAGATGGATGATTTTTCGGCAAAACCCGGCGTGCCTAACGGATATGGGTTAATTGGCGGTGATGCTAATGCGGTTGAGGGGCATAAACGCCCGTTAAGCTCAATGAGCCCGACCATAGTAATGCAAGATGGCAAACCTTTTATTGTCACCGGCAGCCCTGGGGGCTCGCGGATCATCAACACCACCTTACAGGTGATCATGAATGTGATTGACCATAAGCTCAACATTGCCGAAGCCAGCTATGCCAGCAGAGTCCATCATCAATGGCTGCCAGATGAGCTGAGGGTTGAGAAAAGCCTCAATCGCGACACTATTAAGCTGCTAGAAGCCAAAGGCCACAAAGTGACGATAGGCAATGCTATTGGCTCGACCCAATCGATTATGGTTACTCCTGAAGGGATCTATGGCGCATCAGATCCAAGACGTGCGGGTAGTGAAACGGCGGGTTATTAACATAACCTGAACTCGGGATAAGAAATTGAACTAATAGCCCTCTTTGTGATCAGATCTCTCGACCAAGATTAATCAATCACGCAGAGGGCATATGAATAATTTAGTGGATGTATTTTGTGATGTCGATGATTTTTGTAATGCTTTTATTCCTCAATGGGAACAACAGTGCCTAACCGATGGAACTCGCAAGCGTAAGCGCGCAGGCAGAATGACGATGAGTGAAATTATGACAATTATCATCGCCTTCCATATGTCTAATCATCGTGACTTCAAGAATTTTTACACAGGATATCTGGCTCGTTTCTACAAATCTGATTTTCCAAACTTACTCAGCTACACTCGATTTCTTGAAGTCATGCCGAGTGCAGTCATTCCAATGTGCAGTTATTTTTCCTCTTTAAAAAGCGAACCGACAGGCATCGAGTTCGTTGACTCAACGAGCATTAAGGTTTGTCATAATTTACGAATTCCAAGGCATAAAACGCTAGCAGGTCTCGCCAGCCGAGGAAAAGGCACGATGGGCTGGTTCTATGGTTTTAAACTTCATCTTATTGTGAACCATCGAGGTGGCATCGTTGCAGCCAAAATAACACCTGCGAATGTTCATGACACGAAACCCGTAAAAGATATGGTCGTTGAATCAATGGATAAACTCTATGCTGATAAGGGGTATATCGGCAAAGCGTTAGCAGGCGACCTATTAGAACGTGGGGTAACTATCGTTAATAACGTGCGTAAAAATATGAAAGCAAAGGCTTTATCATTATGGGATAGAGCCATGCTTTCTAGACGATTTATTATCGAAACAATCAATGACCAGCTAAAAAACATCTCACAAATAGAGCATACACGGCACCGCAGCGTACATGGTTTCATGCTTAATGTGATAGGTGGTTTAGTGGCTTATCAACTCAAAGAGAATAAGCCACAACTCAATATTACATCAGCAGAATTCAACGTGATTTCAGTGTTACGTTAAACCGATCTGAGGTTAATAATATTGAGCGGGGATAATAAAACAGCAAAAAAAATCAAGGCGATACTTATCCTTAAATAAAAAAAACGTTAAGCTAACACCTCTGCGGCCTCAGGCCAATATTAGGCAATAGGATAAGACGATGGCTTCTGTTACCACCAAAAAACACCCTAACGGACTCGACTATGTCGAAATCGACACCCCCTTGTGCGAGGCGTGGATCTTTATGCAAGGCGCGCAGATCGACCGTTTCACCCCTAAAGGCAAGCCCCCGTTACTCTGGGTGTCGAGCGCGGATGATTATCAGCCCGGGCATGGTATTCGTGGTGGTATTCCCGTATGTTGGCCTTGGTTCGGTATGAGCAACCATCCAGAATGGCCGCAACATGGTTTTGCGCGCACTCGTATTTGGACACTCGATTCGGTGCAGCTGCGCAATGACATAGCCGAACTTAAATTTAGTTTATCCATCAATGATGAAGACAGGATCAGCTGGCCCCATGACACCAAAGTCGAGCTGCTGTTTACCCTAAGCGATACCTTAAGCGTCAGCTTAATTAATACCAATCTCAGCGATGAAACCGTGAGCCTAACCCAAGCCTTACATACTTATTTCCCTATTGACGATATTCACCAACTTAAAGCCACTGGCTTTAGTGGCGCCCATTACATTGAATTTGGTAAAGGGCCCTATCCGCAGGCCACAGATGAAGTGATATTCAACCAAGAAACCGATAGGGTTTATAACGCCCTTGGCCCACGACAGCAGCTACATACGCCCCAAGGGATAATTAATGTCTGTCGCCGCAATAGCCAGTCGGCAGTTCTGTGGAACCCATGGATTGATAAATCCAAGCGCCTAGCACGCTTTAATCATGATGATTATCTCACCATGGTATGCCTCGAAGCGGCCAATGTGCTTGAAGATAAAGTCACCCTTGCCCCCTATGGCAGTCATACCTTAACTACTGAGATCAGCTGGGCCAACTGAGCAGCTTATGTTGCGCCAATGGACGGCCCGCCCGACATAACTGCTAGACTGATCGTAACGACTCTATTTGTGGCGCAGCATGTTTAGCCAACGACATTAAGGGCAACAACCGAACGATATGACAAAGAGACAGGGATGGATGTGGCAGCGACTGAGTCAATCACGCCTAATGGCAGCGCTACTGATCACGGCGCTGCTAGTGGTTGTGGCCCTCGGTTTAGTGGCTGCCAATCTCAGTGGTATCACCCAAAGCCTAGCGAATCGTTACCTATTACCGGCCAATACCCAAATCAGTGCCCTCAATGTCGATCTTGAAGGTGTGCTCAACGGCCATATCGCACAGTTAAATTTACAGGTCAACGACAGCCATATCGCCATCAGCGATCTGCAAGTGACCTTCGATGATGCCGTTACATGGACACACTTTTCCCTCGACAATATCGACACGCTGGCCATTAGGCGCATTAAGGTGCTGTTATCACCCACGCTATTTTCTCCCAGCCCGAGTACAGATACTGCCCCTACGACTAGCCCAGCACTGTCGCTCGATATGGCAGCATTACCTAAAATAGCCATAGGACAGACGCAACTGAGTGTGCAGCAGATCCCGAGTGAACAACTGAGCCTAAGTCTGGATTATCTTAATATCGATAATCAAGGAAGAGTGACCAGCCAGTTAAGTCATCATGATAAATTACTGTTTGGCCTCGATGCGCAACTATCTGACGAGAGCTGGCAGTTCGACACTCGCTTATCCTTAGATACCCTCCAAGCATTCATGGCCCAGTGGGTAGCATCGGCGCCAGCGCAGCAGCAAGAGACGCCACCGCTACGCCAATTTATCGCGCTGAAACACCAGTTAGATACCCAGAATATAGATGTGAGCGGCCAGCTTATTTCATCGACTCGGCTCGATATTGCCAAGGCCCGCATCGATTCCAGCCATCAACTGGAGCCGTTTTCGCTAACACTTAACGGCTTGGCTGGTGCAGTATTTAACTCACCTTTGCAATTAACGCCAACCGCGATCCCGATTGAGGACAACCCTGACTCAGCATCAGCCCCCGTTTCGGCACCAAGCAACTTGTTGCCATCAAATAGCATTGCCTTTGAGATCACAGGTCCAGTTAGCGACCTAAGCGTAAGCCTTGCGCCAACCAAACTTGAGCTGGCAATATCGCCATTGCAACGTCAGGCATTCTATAGCGGGGCAACGACCCTCGCGCCTTTGCTCAATACACTCGATAGGCTATTGAGTACAACCGCCTTGTCTGAAAGCAACGTGGCTGATAACAATTCGGCTGATAATCACCGCCTCCCCTCGCTCCCAGATCAGGACGCTCTGCACTCTCAGCAATCTCTGCGCACTCAACATGGTGAGCAAACTGGCGACGTGCTAACTGGCCAGCCACTTTATCTTACGTTGCGACTTGCCAGCCCGCTTAACTATCAAATTAATTCACAACAATTAAGCATTGAGCACCTACAAGCAGAGCTATTACTGGGCAAATCACACCTTAACACTGAGCTAAAACATCTCAAGTGCGTTAATAAAATTGATGAAACCAGTGTCACCACCGATTGGCAGCTGACACTGTTGCTGCCATCAACCTTATGTGTAAATTTTTCAACGCAGCAAGAAAACGCAGCCCCTATTGCCCCCTGTGATACGAGGAAAGATCCGCAGCTACGCGCCGATGAGATAGCGTTGTCTGCAACAGGCAGCGCCAATGCAACCTACCCCACAGCGGTGTCGGCAGGGGCTGTAGCATCGAGCTTTGCCTTGACTGTGCAGCCTGAGGCACAGCTGATAATCAACGGGCCATATTATCGTCATCAATCTCTTGATGTCGCCTCAACACGGTTCACTCTTGCACTCACTGAGCCGTTGCGCTTTAACACTGCCGATGCGGTTAAACTGCAATTTGGTCATATCGACATAGGCAGCAGTGACAATCAATTCACCTTCAGCCAAACTGGCGAGCAATACCAGCTTGCGAGTCATCGCACTGAGCTGCAGCTAAGCGGTGGTCAATTTAGCAAGCAGGCCAACGGCGCAAGCCAGTGGCTATTGCAACCCTTGAGTATCTCCACTGTTAACCCACAACTGACCCAGTTGAGTGGTGCCATCGCGGCGCAGCCGGCACAAACACTGACCAGTGCAGAGCTCACTCTAAGCAGCACAGAGGCGCTGCGCCTGCATCTCGGCGCTAAGCGCAATCATAAGCGCGCGGCCCCATTAGTAACTGGCGGTGCGACCAGAGTCGCAACTCTGCCAGCTAGCACGGTGACATTTAATCAGCAGTTAGCTGCATCTGTCACTTCGCCTGCACCGCCACAAGCGGACTCAAGCGCGACTCAACTTTATCTACCACCTCTCACCCTGCAACTTAAGGCGACGCAACTGACGCAGCGGCGTATGAATGAGGAGCAACACACTGTTGCCACCACAACCAACATAGACGCCGCCCGCCTAAATATGGGCGCCATCGACTTACAGCCCGAAGCATCCTCTGCTGCGGACATAAGCCCTGCTGACAACAAAGGGCCTACTCAACACAAAAGTGCTGTAGTCAATGCGGGCACGCAGTCGAAGCAGAATCAATCATCACACTCGCTTGCCGCGCAGCTTCTGAACGCACCATGGCACAATCAACTTGAGCTTAAGCTTGAAAATGTCAGTATCAATCAGCAGTATTATCAATTTAAAAAACGCCGCCAACGCAACCTATTCGCTATCAACCAGTTGGGGCTGACTCAACAACTTGATTGGCAAGCAAGTGCCAGCCAACATCGACTACGTACGGCTGAGCAATGGACGGCGGGACAATTATCGATGCGCAGTCATCAGCAGCTGACACTGCAAAAACACAACGACAGTGCAGCGCTGCAAGGAGAATTCACGCTTAATAGCGATCTGCAGCAATTTATTAACCAACTCAGTAGCAGTTTTGCCCTCAACCTGCCGATCACGACCATAGGTGATATCCAAATAACAAGCCGCCATCAACTTACATGGCAGCCCGATGAGCTCGATTTTTCAATGCAGCTAACACCACAGATGCAAATAAGCGAAGGCAGCATTAACCTACTGCCGTTTGAACAGGTCAATCTTGCTGGCGAGTGTCATCTTAATGCCAGTGCGGCTAAGCAGCGTCCCAGTAAACGTAGCATTGCCTGTGATGGCGTAAACCTTAAGGTACAGGCATTTAATCCAGGTGTGGTGCTCAATAATATCAATGCTAACTCTCAATTTAATTGGACTTATCACAGCGCATCAGCCACTCAAAGCAGATCATCTAATCTAGAGGCTGGCGCGCCCCAACTGCATACGGCAGAGATCAATATCAACGCCAGTGCTGATACCCTAGGAGGCCATCTGCTACTGCCCAAGTTCTCGCTCGACTTACATCACCCCTCAGAGGCGTATCTAGTGTTACAGGCGTTAGATTTAGCCCAGCTACTGACCATTCAGCCACAAGAAGGTATTTACGCCGACGGTATTTTCGACGGTGTTTTACCGATGCAAATTGTCGATGGCAAAGTGTCGGTCAGAGGCGGTAAATTGGCCGCGCGCGCTCCGGGTGGCTTAATTAAAGTCAGCAATAATCCTGCAGTGATACAGATGCGCGCCTCTCAGCCCTATTTGGATTTTGCCTTTTCTGTCCTCGAAGAGCTGCACTATAGCGAGCTGTCGAGTCGTTTTGATATGGCCGCCAATGGCGATGCCGTGCTGCATGTCAATGTAAAAGGTAAAGCTAAAGATATTGAACGCCCTATTCACTTGAACTACGCTCAAGAAGAGAATATGTTGCAGTTGCTCAAGAGTTTACAGATAGGTGATCGGCTACAACAGGATATTGAACAGTCGATGGCACAATAAGCGTGCCTTATCATGTTCAGGTTATGGTCATCTATAAAGGATTAAGCTGAGCTCATCTTGGATGATCCTTAAACGGTCATCGCTACAGAAAAAGGAATCACCAGTGAAAATATTGCCGACGTTAATACGCACCACGATAGCGGCCGCGCTATTAAGTACCATAGGGTGTACCCCCACGGTTAAAATCGAGCCGCCCGATAAGCCTATTGTGATTAATCTCAATGTTAAAATTGAACATGAGATCAAAATCAAGGTCGATAAAGAGCTTGATGAATTGCTGAATAACAACGAGCTATTTTAACCCATTTTGAGATCAGGGGATCATCATGAAACGTCAAATACTTATACTCATAACCGGATTACTGTTGAGCCTAAATGCATTCGCAATCTCCTTACAAGAGGCCAAGAGTCAAGGCCTTGTCGGTGAGCAGACTAATGGTTATTTAGGGCTGATAGTCAACAACAGCGAAGCCAAACAACTGGCCGACTCGGTCAACGCCAAACGCCGTGCCCATTATCAAAAAATTGCGACTCAAAATGGCATCAGCGTCGAAGATGTGGCTAAACTGGCTGCAGAAAAAGCCATTGGCGCCGCAGATAAGGGCGAGTATATCCAAACGCCACAGGGTGTTTGGATTAAAAAATAATCCTTGCGAGTGCTCGGTATTAAGTGATCAGCATATGTACTAAACTCAGGCGTCAATCTCGATTGGCGCCTTTTATTTTTGCCTAATGATATACCGCCGATGATCGGGGTTTAACCACCAACAGATCGCAATCGATACGATCGATCACCTGCTCAGCAGTGTTACCACACATGTTTGAAAGCAAATTGGATTGCCCGCTATCGCCCATAATCACTAATTCCGAATCCACCTGCTTAGCCACCTTAGCAATGGCATCTTCGGGGAGGGCTTTAGCCACATGAAAATGACTGGCTGACTCATGATGACGGCTCAGGTTCGGTTGCAGATGATAACGACTCGAATAGAGCGACAGTTGGCGTAAATGATACAGCTCATCGGTTTCAGGCGTTATTGGTTGTTGAAAAGAGATGCTGGGATTTTCACCATAATAACAATCGAGCAGATGACAATCCCCCTTCAGCAGTTGGGTAAAATGTTCGGTCGTTTGTAATACCGCTTCATTGAGCGACTTGTGTTGCCCCTCGGCACAAGGCTCAACCAGAGATAAAATACGCCCACCAGGATGCCACGGATGATCTTTCACTATCACCACAGGCCGCGGTGACTCTTTAAGTAATCTCACATCTAATGATTTAATCGCCAACCAATGCCATAACTTGCGCGTAGAGGCACTAATCAACACGGCATCAACTTGAAAATCTCGGCAACACTGCAGCACATCATCAATGCAGTGACACGATGTTGATGCAGGTGATATGGCAACGCCTGTCTGAGCCACTGACTGAATAAAATCGGCTAGAGAGTGACGCTTAGCGCTAATCGTTTGCGCGAGGTTACCTACATTGCTGGAACCTGATGCTTGACTGTGGTGAAATGTCTCGACTAAGCGGGTGACGAAATGGCTGTGTTCAAGCAGCATGATTAGAATATGAGCTCGACTTTTATTGGCCATGTAGGCCGCTCTTGAAATACCTCTAAAACTAAAATCGTGTTCATCAATAACCACTAACAATCGTTTGTAGCTGTCCATAACTGATCCATCTTTGCCATGGGTGAAACCTAATTGTAGCTTAGCTGCATGTGTTCTTTTGCGCCGTTTCCCCCATAAACACTGGGCTAGCGGCAAATATCTGATAATGAAAATGATTACTGTTTATAATATTTTTGACTTAAAAAGAGAATAAACGTCAATCCCGATCCAAGTATCTAGGCCCAAAAGCACGCTAATACTGCTTTGATGCCCTAACATTGGCATTAAGTGCTTATTACTGTTATTTATCTAAAAACGCCATTAACACCATCGATTGCGTTCAGCAGCAGAAACAAAAAATGCCGCCTTGTCACCTAGGCGGCATGATATATCCCATTATCAACACCGGGACAGCGCCCCGAGCTGACAACGCCGAGTCTTGGGCTTAAAACGCCACTTTCGCTTTGCCTTTAAGGCCATCATTATCGGTAACCTGCAGCTTTACCTTTGACGCCGCGCCAGCAAAACTGAAGGCAACAGGCCCGCTTTGGCGACGACCGTTATCAAACTGCCATTGATGTCGAGTGATAAAACCATCGCTATCGTAGCTTTTTGATAAAAACAGATCGACCAACCACAGATCTATATGCTCAATCACCGCAACTGGCGGTTGGTTTTTACCGCCGCCCTTGGTGCTCACCACCTTTGTCGTACTGTGTTGTAAACCAGCGTTATCGGTGACTGTCAGTGTTACGGTATAATCCCCGTGGCGAACATAACGGTAAGTCACTTGTTCACCAGTTGCAGTGTCGCCATTGCCCAGATCCCACTCGCTCGCAACAATCTCCCCATCGGCATCCGTTGCAGTGCTCACAAGAGTAACGGTTTTACCTTTAACACTGTAAGTAAAACGGGCTTCAGGCGCACTATTTTCAGCGGCTAATAACAGTGATACCACCACAGGATCATGATCTGATGAGCGGTAAGCGTCCTCACTAAATAGCGAGCCTAGCTGAGACGCTGACTTAAACTCTTGATTATAATCAAGTACCTTGGGTTCATCGGTATTGATATGCCACCCGGTGATATCGATAACCTTATCGAGTAATGCTTCATTGGCTAAGGCGTGATCCAGTTGCCCTGTTTCGCCAGCAAAAATATAACTGTAAGCCCCAGTTTTACCTAAATGAGCAAAGAGTTCATTAAAGCCTGCGTCAGCCAAGGTTGTCAGTGGATCTTCTTTCGCGTAAGCGTTCAGATCGCCAATCACTAAAGTCGGTAATTGAGGATATTGCTGTTTAAGCCACTCACCTATCGCTTTAGCGGCACGTGTACGAGTGAGATTACAGTTACCTTGACCATCGTTAAGATCTGGGTCGCCTAAGCTCAGGCAATCGCTGCCTTTGGATTTTAAATGATTAACCGCCACCACTAGATTTTGCTCACTGTTGGTAGCCACAAACTGCTGAGTCAACATGGGACGATTTTTCATCTCATTAAACAAAGGTGCGCCATTGTCATCGAGTGGCGAGTTGCTACTCGACAACACTTGTGCGCTACCCACAGGACTAACCTTGTCGCTGCGATACAGTAAGCCAACGGTGATCGCATCACTACCAATATTGCCGCTTTGAGTCTGGATATATTGGTAACGCGACTCGCCTAGGCCTGATTTAAGCCATTAACCAGATCGGCAATCGCAGAGTCCGGTGCAAAGCCATCATTTTCAATTTCCATCAAGCCAATGATATCGGTATCCATTGCTACCATGGCATTAACTATCTTAATGCTTTGCCGCTCAAACTCTTCTAACGTATTGGCACCGCGCGCCGTTGGAAAACCGCCGCCGTTACCATCACCATTGAAATAGTTCAGAACATTAAAACTGGCAACAGTGAGATCGCCCCCTAACGCTAACTGAGGAGCATCGCTGCGCGGATTACTCGTGACAAAATTAACGGTTTCGACTGGCATTAAGCGATACTCACCAAACCCATAATGCATCACGGCGATTAACCCAGTTAACGTATCGCCGACACGTAGCGTGTTACTCGCTGACAAGCCAGGAGCAGGATAACGTATCGGATCAGGATTTTGCCCAGTTAAGCCATCATCCAAAATAATTCGGTCTAAAGCATTTGCCGCCGTCACAGCAAGGGCATCAGCCCCCGGTGCCGCCACTTGAGTACCGATATAATGGCGCTGACTGCCAAGTAATACTTCGCCATAACGTCCAAGATCATACACTTCATTGACCACTAAATTGTGGCTAAAAGTAACCAACATGCCCTCGAAGGCTTCCAATTGAGAGGTCGATACGACAGGTAATGTTACCCTTGCTGCACTGGGAATAGGTTGGGCTATGGCACATAAGAGATGAGAGCTAATATCTATAAGTTCAGTTAATCCATTGTATTCTTTAACCGTTGCCTTAAGTCGAATACGATCGCCGCTAGCATATGCCAACGCACCTGCGGTATAAGCAAATACCCCTTCAGAAGTGTTCACATCATTATCAGCTTCATTATCTGCCATCTGCAAAAACAGCCCTTTTAGGCCAGATGCTTGATTGCTAGTCACTATCGCCTCAACAATCACTTGCTGACCATTTAGCGGGCTACTATCGCCACTACCTTGGATCTGATGGATCGGCGTTGCTGGTGTATAGCAGGCTAGTGGCTCATCTGGATCGGTTGGATCTGGCGGTGTTGTCGCTCCAAATACTCCGAGATCGGAAATATCATCCTTAGCATAGCCAATCCAATGAGATAAGGTGACATCATCATCGATGATCACATCCGCCAGGAGATTATTGATGTCGCGGCGCAAGGTATTGTCCTGGGTTGAAAGTAACCCCGAGCCCCACTGAGAACCGGGATCGCTACCCACTTGTCCAAGACTGTCAATTACCTGCCCTTGTTGAGATAACACAATCGCATCATCACCATTAAAAAAACTGACATCACTGAGCGTATCGCTTACGACTAATATGTCAGTATCGGCCTCATCGTCAGCCACTACATGAGTCTCTCCTGCGGCTAACATGCCTGACAGCGCAATCGTCGAGCCGGCACTGCTACTGCCGTTAAAATAAAATTGCAGTTGATATAAGCTTAAATCGAGCGGGTGCTGAGTTGGATTGTAGAGTTCTACGGCCTTGTTATTACCGCTTCCTTCAACATATTCTGAAATAATCAGATTATCGGCTGCCTGAGCGAAGGTGGCAACACCACACAGCGCTATGGCAAGCGAGCTTGCTTTGGTCAACATATTAACCCCTAAATTAGTCCATTAAATAGTGATGTATTTTATACAGCAGCTTTAACATCTATTGTCGCTAAGTAGTGGCATTTACAAGGCTGCTACTCGCTTAACGTATGGTTGAATGGTAATCCTCCCATTTTTAACTGCAATTAAAAATAGAAGTTAGGCAGCCATCAGTGGTGGCCTGCCGTTATTAGCTTTATGTGGTCTTTCATGATTGTAAAACCATAACCACTTAGTTGCATAGTCCTGCACCTCTTTAATTGATTCGAACAGGTACTTGCTGAGCCAACTGTACCGAATTGTTTTGTTATGTCGTTCGATATAAGCGTTTTGTTGTGGATTACCTGGTTGAATATATTCAATTCGAATATTCTGGCATTTAGCCCACGTTGTAAACTCAGTACTGATAAACTCAGGGCCGTTGTCACAGCGAATAACTGTTGGCTTAGCTCGATACTCAAATACCTGCTCTAGCGCTCTAATAACCCTTACAGCAGGAAGTGAAAATCCTGGTTCAATCACTAAAGCTTCACGCCGATAATCATCTATGACATTAAATAATCGGTAATTTCGACCATCTGATAACTGGTCATGCATAAAGTCGACAGACCATACTTGGTTAGGTTTTATCGGCTCTTTTAGTGGTTCCGGTGCATTTCGTTTGAGTCGACGTCTTGGACGAATACGCAGGTTCAGCGCTAGCTCACAGTAAATTCGGTACACTCGCTTATGATTCCATGGCTTGCCTTTTACATTACGTAAATAATCGAAGCACAGACCGAAGCCCCAATCACTTTCATCTTCGGTCAGCTTAATTAGCCAATTTGAAATCTGTGTATTTTCCGCCGATAATTTTGCTTGATAACGAAAGCATGTCTCACTGATAAAGAAAGCCGAGCAGGCCTTACTAATACTGATGTTGTGGTTAGCCACCGCAAACTGAGCGAGTTCTCTTCGCTCACAGGGCTTTACCACTTTTTTGCCATAGCTTCCTGAATGATTTCAGCTTTAAGACGCTCTTCTGCGTACATTTTTTTGAGTCGCCTATTTTCATCTTCTAGCTCTTTCATCCGAGCCATGAGTGATGCATCCATTCCCCCATATTTAGCACGCCATTTATAAAACGTTGCACTGCTCATACCGTGCTCTCGGCAAAGCTCAGGTGCGGGCGTACCAGCTTCAGCTTGCTTCAAAATCGTCATAATTTGACTATCCGTGTACCGCGACTTTTTCATATAGAACCTCCTGCGTTTAACTTACGAGAAAACTCTACTTTTAACAGCTGTTATTTTTCGGGGGGATTACCGAATCATCTTATTTAAATGCCTCTTACCAGTAATACTGTGCCAGGGCATTTAACCAAATGTTTGATTTGGCAACTTAATATACGTGAGTAATTAATACAGCCTGATGACAAAGATGTTGCAACTTAAGCCACCTTGCAACGCGACTATGTAAATCACAATGACCAAGAGGACTAATAACTCATTTGTGACTTCAGTCCTTAGGCTTAATACATTGGCGTGAACCAGCTCACATGGTGCAGAAAAAGTGAATTAGGTGGCGCTACTATAGCGATAAAGCGCGTAAAATCGGCTTATCGCATAAGCAAGTCATACTATTAATAAGCTTCCCTGCTCTCATACCGTCCTTTTGGTTTTTTAACACCGTGGAGTTTTTATGATCGCAACTGAGCTATTTGTAGTACTCGCCTTTATCTATCTGGGCGCGAGAATGGGTGGAATAGGTATTGGTCTGGCTGGCGGCGCGGGCGTACTGGTGCTCACCCTCATCTTAGGGCTAGATAGCGGCCATATTCCGGTGGATGTGATTTTGATCATCATGTCGGTGATCGCCGCCATTGCAGCCATGCAGGTCGCAGGAGGATTAGACTGGCTGGTGCAACTGTCCGAAGCTTTTTTACGAAAAAACCCCAAACGGATCACTTTTTACGCCCCGGTCGTAACCTACTTAATGACGTTACTCGCAGGCACTGGCCACACCGCATTTTCGACCCTTCCCGTCATTGCGCAAGTCGCTAAAGAGCAAGGGATCCGTCCGTCTCGACCATTATCAATTTCCGTTGTCGCCTCACAAATCGCCATAACCGCATCGCCTATCTCTGCCGCTGTGGTATTTTTTTCAGGCATCCTCGAACCGTTCGGGGTTGATTATCTAACGTTGTTGGCCATCTGTATTCCGGCGACCTTTTGTGCTTGTATGGTGGGTGCTATGGTAGCCAATGTGATGGGCTGTGAATTACAAGACGATCCGATTTACCAGCAGCGTTTAGCCCAAGGGCTGGTTAGCCAGCAACAAGGTAAAACGCAGGAGATTGCCCCCAGTGCTAAACTCGCGACGGCCATTTTTATCAGTGCCATTGTTTGTGTCATCATATACGCCACCCTTATCTCCGACTCAGTAGCACTTATCACCGACCCCAATTTGAGCCGTAACGATGCAATCATGGTCTTTATGTTAACGGCGGCCGCGGCGATTGTAACCTTTACTCACATCGATGCCAGTAAGATCTCTGAAGCTTCAACCTTTAAGTCAGGAATGAGCGCCTGTGTTTGCGTATTGGGCGTTGCTTGGCTTGGCGACACCTTAGTCGCGGGTCATATTGATGAAATTAAAGACGTCGCAGCCGAGTTATTGCAGCAGTATCCTTGGTTATTGGCATTAACGCTGTTTTTGGCATCTATGCTGCTTTACTCACAAGGTGCGACCACCACCGCATTGATGCCTGCTGCGCTAGCCATTGGTGTTGCGCCGATGACGGCGATAGCCTCTTTTGCCGCGGTCAGTGCATTATTTGTTTTGCCAACCTACCCAACCTTATTGGCTGCTGTCGAGATGGATGATACTGGCTCGACCCGCATAGGTCGCTGGGTTTTTAACCATCCCTTTTTTATTCCCGGTGTGGTGACCATTAGCACCTCTGTGCTACTTGGCTTTGTTTTTGGCGAGCTACTCTTAGGGTAAGGCTTTGGCTGAGCCAGCCATCGATTTAACCTCTATGCTGTCATGGCTGTCATGGCTGTCATAGCTGCAATGCTAGAGGTTATCGCCTGATAATAAATCGATATTTGATTAAGGGATGAATAGCCGCATCAACCTATACATTAAGCCCTATTCACAACTAAGGGCCATAATCACTAAATTAAATCGATTATGCTGAGTTGATCTTATGGCCATGGCAGGGTCATCAAGTGCTGTGCGTGGGATCACTCACCAGAGGTTATACTGACAGGCCTTAAGCTCTTCTTTTGGTGTTTATGGCGATACATGTGCTCATCGGCTTGCTGCAGCAATCGGGTAATATCTGTGGGTTCATTGGCCGCCACAGCCACTATGCCATAAGAAAATTGCAGTGGATAAGGCCATTGCTTGTGTTGCATAACCTGACGTAACTGATCACTAAATCGCACGACCGCCTCATGTGCTGCACTTGAAGTGCAATCCCCAAAAAAAGCAGCAAATTCATCACCACCAATACGACCGATAATGTCTGAGTCACGAAATGCTGCTAACATTTGCTGTGCAAACAAGCACAAGACTTTATCGCCTTCACCATGCCCATATTGATCGTTAATCGGCTTAAAATCATCTAAGTCAAGATACACCAAACAAGCCGGCAAATGGTGACGTTGACTCATTTGCAGACTCTTATGTGCTAGCGCCATAAAACCACGTCGATTAGAGATCCCGGTCAGCTCATCAGTGGTCGCCAGCTCGATAGCTGCGAGCTCACCCTCAACCATCATCGCCAGATCTTTAAGTGCCAGTTTATCCTCATCCGTTAACTGTCTAGGCTGATCATCGATAATGCACAAGGTCCCCATCAATTGGCCATTGGGTGCATGTAGCGGTTGCCCTGCATAAAACCGCACATGCGGTGGTTCTGTGACTAGCGGATTGTTGGCAAAACGGCTGTCTTGGGTGGTATCACTGATATAAAACAGCTCATCATTTAAAATAGCATGGCCACAAAAGGAGATATCTCTTGAGGTCTGACGCACATCAGTGCCGATGGCTGATTTAAACCATTGTCTATGTTCATCAACAAGGCTGACGCAGGCTATTTTCACATTAAACAAACGCTTAGCAAGTCGAGTGACACGATCAAAACGCTCCTCTGGAGCGGTGTCCAGAAGATGCAACGCGGTTAACGTCGATAGCCGACAGGGCTCATCTTGGGGCTTACTTGGGGCTAACATATGCGCGGCCTCTGTTATCAAAGCGGGTAAAATTATCTGAGGCCTATCCAATGGCGGGCATAGGCTAAGCGATCGCTTAGCCTAATACAAATACTGATGCTTGTTAATTATTGTTCCAGATCAATACCTGCGCAAGCTCGCCGCTTTTTCGAGTCGCGCGGTACATGCCTTGGGTATTAAACGGCGTGGCAATGTTGCCGCGTTGATCGATAGCAATCACCCCACCAGTACCACCAGCGGTGATCAAGCGCTGATTAATCACCTCATCGGCGGCCTGTATAATCGATTTTTGTTGGTATTTCACTTTCGCGCAGATATCACCCGCTACATGATAACGGATAAAATACTCTCCATGCCCCGTTGCCGACACGGCGCACACCTTGTTTTCTGCATAAGTGCCTGCGCCGATAACGGGCGAGTCACCAATACGGCCAAACCGTTTGGCTGTCATGCCTCCGGTGGAGGTGCCTGCGGCTAAATTACCCTGCTTATCCAGTGCGACGGCGCCTACGGTGCCGAACTTATAATCAAGCTGAGCGGGGTCGTCAAACAATCCGGCACCTTGTGATCCGCCGCGCTCATCAGCGACCTTGAGCTTGGCTTTGGCATCGAGTAACTGTTGATAGCGATGGTCATCATCAAAATACGTCACTGGCACTAAATCAAAGCCTTGGGTCAACGCAAACTCCTCTGCGCCACTTCCTGCCAACATCACATGGGGCGAATGCTCCATCACACTGCGGGCGAGCGTGATGGGGTTCTTAATGTGTTTAACCCCAGCCACAGCACCGGCATTTAAGGTGCGACCATCCATAATGGCGGCGTCCATCTCATGTTGGCCATCAAAGGTATATACCGCGCCAACACCAGCATTAAACAAGGGACTATTTTCTAAGATACTGATGGCGGCGGTCACGGCACTCAAGCTATCCCCACCTTTTTCCAATACTTGGTAACCCGCATCAACCGCCTGCTTTAACTTGGCGCGATAAGCTTGTTGTTGTGTATCACTCAACTCAGCTTTTGAAATCGTGCCTGCACCGCCATGAATGGCTATTGAAAACGGCTGGGAGGGTGCCGCCGCGCTGGCCGTGGTAGCGACGATACTCAAGAGTGCAGTTAAGCTAAATAATTTGATAGTGCTGTTCACCTAAGGCTCCTTGTTATGGTTTGCATTGTTTGTACCGATTTTAATTATTAATTACAATCATCATCTTGCTTGACCGTAATAATCTGCGACAATAAAGCTTAATCACTTTCCAATTAGATAAAGGCTTTTTTGTTGCGAATTTTTTTCGTTAAATCGCTTCTCATCCTTGTGGTCATTTGGCTAGGCATTCATACATCACTAGCATCAGCAAATCAATGGCTTAACATTAATGTGGTGGGCGCTGATGAGGCGCTAACTCAAAATATCAATGCCCACTTAAGCCCTTTACCGACATCAGAGGTACAACGCCGCGCTTTTTTGTTTAATACGGCAGATAACCTGGACGCAGCGCTGCATTCCCTCGGTTACTACCACGGCGTGGTAGAACAGCAATTAGCCAGCCCCGAGCAAGGCCCCTGGCAACTAACTTTAACTGTGACTCCGGGTGAGCCGACTCGAGTCCAATGGATTGATATTCAGTTAAGCGGTGAAATTCGCCAAGATAAAGCCGTCAACAGATGGCTAGCTAAACTCGAAATGAAACCTGGCGATATTCTTAACCATGGTCAGTATGAAACCATAAAGTCGCAACTGCTTACCTTGGCATTAGCCAGAGGTTATTTTGATGGCCGCTACGTCACCAATACCATAGTGATTAACCGTGATCTCAATCGTGCCCAAATCAATCTGCATTATGACTCTGGACCACGATATAAAATGGGCAGTGTTAACTTTACCGGCCACACTCTGATCCCAGGATTACTCGATCAATTAATTCCCTTCGAACCCAACACCAATTACAGTACCGGAGCCCTGGGGGATTTAAACCGGGAATTGGTCGACACGGGTTACTTCACTAACATCAAAGTATTGCCGCAACTGGATAAAATTGAACAACAAAAAGTCCCTATTAAAGTCGAGCTGACGCCAAGACCCAGCCACTCGATTAAATTGGGGCTGGGTGTCGATATCGGTAGTTCGGCCAACAATAGCGTCGAACCTAGAGTGCGCGTCACGTGGCGTACTCCGCAGATCAATCGTTATGGCCACTCACAAGAAACCAGTGTCGAATGGTCACCCGATCGCCCCAAATTTCTGACCACTTATACGATTCCGCTTAGCCATCCGCTAGACGACCAGCTTAAAATTCGCGTCGGTTTGCTGCGCGACAAGTACGGTGTGACGCAAGTGTATGACGCTAACGATCGCAGTTACGTTAATACCGGGGAGCTAGAGTCCACTAAACGTAGCGCCGGGGTGTTAAGGCAAAAGCGCCTCGATAATAATTGGTTGCTCACCTATTCACTCGATGCCCTTAAAGAGTCTTACACTCAATCAGATATCTATTACGATCCTAATTTTTTGCTCATGGGCACGAGCCTAAGCCACACGCATCGCGGCGATAACTCGCTGGATCCTAAATCAGGTTTCTTTCAATATTACAGTCTAGAATATGCCGATCCTAGCTTGGGCTCAGAAGTGCGTTTAACACGGCTACAAGCCAAGTTTAAGTGGATTGATACCTTTTTCGACAAACACCGCTTGGTCGCTCGTATGGATCTAGGTGCCAACCTTGCCGCCGAAGATGACTTAGCGAACATCCCTCCCTCATTACGATATTTTGCCGGTGGCGATCAGAGTATTCGTGGTTACAGTTTTAATGAACTAGGCCCCTATATCGACTACCAAACACAAGATAATCAATTAGCTCGCATGGTCGTCGGTGGACGCTATTTAATGGTGGGCAGTATTGAGTACCAATATTATGTTACCCCGACTTGGCGAGTGGCGACCTTTGTCGATGGCGGTAATGCCTTTGATGTCGACCAAATTGAACCTATTGTGGCCGTCGGCGCGGGGATACATTGGATCTCCCCTATTGGGCCAATTAAGCTCGATTTAGGGGTAGGGCTTAACGAGTCTGAAACTGTGGAACGCTCCTGGCGCATCCATTTGTCGATGGGAGCCGAGTTATGACCCAAATGACACAAGAGCCATCAAGCTCAGACTTACCAGCCAAAACAACAGATCAGACTAAAACCTTAAGCGCCAGATTACTGCGCTGGCTAAAAAATACCATCCGCTTGGTTCTCTACGTACCGCTTTTGCTGTTAGTTTTAGTAGCAGTGTTGTTTGGTACCCCGTTTGGCAGTCGAATTGCTGTGAATATCGCCGATACCCTTATCGATGGATTGGAACTTAGCTATCAATCTGGCACCCTCAATAAGCAACTTAATTTGACCCATGCCCGTTGGCAAATGGATGGCCTAAATGTTGCCATTGACGACTTAGTCCTTGATTGGCGGCCGCTTTGTTTGCTACAACGTCAGGTCTGTGTTGAGGCATTAACCGCCACGGCGGTGAGTGTAGATATTAATACCCACCAACTTGGCGCTGACTCACCTGCGCCCACTGCAGATGATGATAGCCAACAGCAGCCACTGCAGCTGCCTGTCACTATCTTACTGACCCACACTCAATTGCAACAGATTAAGGTGGCGGTTAATGAGATGCAGTTTAACGCCGAGCAGATCAGTGGCCAAGCCAGCTGGTTAAGCAATGGCTTACGCATTCACTCTCTGGACAGCCTTGACTTATTCGTCTCTCTCCCACCAAGTGAGGGCAATAACGTCGCCCCCCGTCAGCAGAAGCCCGCGGTAGCACCGAAGAGTGAGCCACAAACAGAGGTAGCAGCTACCTATGATAGCCCATGGCCCCTAGCCTCCTTGCCCCAAGTGGCCATGCCCATGCCGATTTTTATCGATAACTTGCAGCTCAACGACAGCCAATTGCAACTGGGCGATCGCACTGACAAGTTCGCTAAAATCCGCTTACAAGGCAACTACATTGACTATCGTCTTGCCCTAGAGCTACTGCAAGTCAACCATGATTACGGCCAAGTCAGTCTCGATGGTGATATTGCCCTTAACGCCCATTATCCAATGACGCTTCACCTTCAGACGACAATCGATAAGATAGCCGAACTGCCAAGCTTGACCCAGCAAGCGCTCAGCCTTGACCTTAGCGGCGATATGCAGCAGTTGCAGTTAACCGCAACGGGTCAAGGACATATTAACTTAGACTTACAAGGTGAAATTGATTTAGTCGACCCCGAGCTTCCCTACCAGCTCAAGTTGACTAGCGAGCAATTAATGTGGCCACTCGATGCGCCACTGTATCAAGCAAAAGCTGTCACACTCGACACTCAAGGCTCACTCAGCCAGCAGCAAGCTAAGATAAACGCGCAGGTATTAACACCTTATCATCCTAGGTTACAACTGGATGCCAAGTTAAGCCACAGCGAACAGACTATCGCGCTAAGCCAGCTAGATATTGTCAGCGATATGGGTCAGCTACAGGCAACCGGGTCGGTCAGTTACGGCGATGAAATCTCATGGGATTTAGCACTAACAAGCGAGGCTTTACAACTGGCCGACCTTAAGCTTAATAGCGACACAGTGCTACCCAGCACAGACATTACCGGCTCACTGACCAGCCAGGGAAAAGTGACGGGGCAAGCGTGGCAAATTGGCATTCGAGAGGCCTCGCTTCAAGGCCATGTTGATGACTATCCGCTCCGACTCGAGGGGGATATCAAAGTTAACAATCAATGGCAGCTTAATGCCGACAGCTTAATCATCCATGCATTAGATGCTCAGTTAGCTTTATCGGGCCACGTTGACCAACAATGGGCCCTCAATGGTCAATTGTCTGTACCTGCACTCAATTTATGGCACTCTGAGGCCGCAGGCAATATTAAGGCCCACATTAATGTCTCTGGTAACAGCGACCATCCTGAAGTGACAGTCAATGTCGACAGTAACGAGCTCAGTTTCAGCGACTATTTGGTCCACAAAACCAATATAAAAGCCTTCTATCGCCCGTTAGATGATCACCAATTGGCGTTATCGCTAAAAGCATCGGATATATCGACTCCAGCAATCAAACTCAATACCATCAACCTTGGGATCAAAGGCGATCAGGCAACGCAGCAACTGAGCCTACAAAGTGATGGCGACGTTACGCTAGATACCGTTATGGCATCGACGTTTGATAGCGTAAAACAGCGATTAGCACTGTCTGTGGATAAGCTTAACCTTAATTCGCAGATGGGATTAGTACAGCTGGATCAGCCCATTCTCTTCGATTGGGATAATCAAACACAGCAAGGGCAGATTGCGCCATTTTGCTGGCAGCATCAACATGGAAAACTCTGCCTCAGTGACACAGCCGAACTCGGCAGCGCCGGCGATGCCAATGTGCAGTTTAACGGTGATGTGGGTGCACTCCTTAAACCGATATTGCCACAAAACCTCGCTTGGCAAGGTCCGGCAACATTGGACTCACACTTTAGCTGGGCACCTCAGCAAAAACCTCAAGCGCGGGTCGATTTAACTTTTAGTGCTGGGCATGTGTTATTACAAACCAGTAAGCGCAAACTGGAAACCCATTATCGGCAACTGCAGTTCAACGCTTCATTAGACGCCGATAAACTCATGTTAACCACACAGCTTGATGCACAGGAGCTAGCACAACTCACCAGTGATATTGAGATAGGTGTGGGCCCTGATAAGCGCTTATCGGGTAGCATAAATATCGATAAGATTGACCTACAAGCACTGGCCAACTTCACTCCACAATTAGAAACATTAAAAGGTCAAATCGACAGTAAGCTAACGTTATCGGGATCACTGAGCCAACCGCAGATTGCCGGCAACATCCACTTGAGACAGGGACAGCTATTGGCAGCAGCCAACCCAACCTTACTCGATGCCATCAATATTGCTATCCAGCTGCAGGGACAAACGGCCAATATTCAAGGCGGCTGGCAAATGGGTGATGGTAAAGCGAGCGTCAGTGGTGACATTGATTGGAGTGGTGAAGCGTTTCAAGGAAACTTAGCGGTCAATGGCGACAAGCTAGCCGTGATCCAGCCTCCCATGGTCATTTTAGATGTATCGCCTGCGATCAATATTCAATTTGGACCTAAGCAACTCGACATTAGCGGTAAAATTGATGTGCCATCGGGCCATATCAACATTGTCCAATTGCCAGAAGGTGGCGTTGCCGAATCCAGCGATGTGGTCTTTAACGATAGTAAAGCCAGTGAACAGCAGAAGGTCAATCCTATCGCCATCACCTCTAAAATTGACATCCAAGTAGGCGATCAGTTAACCATTGACGGTATGGGATTAACGGGTCGACTACAAGGCACCTTAACGCTTCGTCAAGAAGCCTTTAAACCCCCTTTGTTGTATGGCGATGTAAAAGTGGTTGATGGATTTTATAAATTTATGGGGCAGAAACTCGCAATCAACACCGGTGAAGTGCAATTTATAGGGCCTATCGATGTACCTAACCTCAATATTGAAGCGGTACGAGAAATTAAAAGCGAAGATGTCATCGCCGGAGTCCGCGTCACTGGTACGCCTTTAAAACCCATAGTTACTCTATTCTCATCCCCTGCCAAAGAGCAAGCGGAGATCTTGTCATACATTGTCAAGGGAACTGGCTTTAACAATAATAGTGACTCACAAAATAACGCCTTAATGATGGGAGCGGCATTAACCCTTGGTAACCAATTGGGTGGCGGTGCAGTCAATAACATTGGCAGTTCAGCGACAGGCATCGTTGAGAAATTTGGTCTTTCTAATGTACAGCTCGATGCTAATGATGATGGTAAGGTGGCTATTAGTGGCTTTATTGGTGATAACTTAATGGTCAAATATGGTATTGGTGTCTTTAACCCAGGTTATGAGATGACGGTGCGCTACTATTTACTGTCTCAGCTCTATTTAGAAAGTGTCTCAGGCACGGTAGAGAAATCACTCGATATCTATTACAACTTTAATATCGATTAGCCAATTTAAACTTTAATAAGTGCATCATTACTTTTCGCATTCGGTTGACGAGATAATGCCACGCCGAGAATAGCTATAGCGAAAGGTCAACCGACATCCATAAAAAAACCGCAGTTCACAAACGAATGTGAATGCGGTTTTTGTGTTGATGACATTAGCAACACTAAAAGTTAGCAGATAGCAACAAGCCTCACTATGTATGCTGCTTGGATTGGCGGTTGCAGCTTAGCTTGTCATCACAATGATTTTTCAGCCTGAAGCAAGAGATCATTTTTATGTCGTTGCCAAACTTTACCACTATTGATGCCGTAACTGCGCATCAACACAGGAATGTCATTATGATTATGCTCTTTGGCTAACGCCTCTAGTGCCTGATAAAAATCAAGCGCCAGTTCACGAGCCTGATCAATGGCAAAATACTCTTTACCAACTCGGCTATATAAACCTTTAAACCCATTTAAGATCAATACATAAAGCGGATTACCCGAATGATAGGCAAGCGCATGATGCAATTGGTAGTCGAAATCGATATAGGCCTTTGCTTCATCTTTTAATGTCGCTAATGGTGCCAAAGCTTCTAATACTTTATCCGGATTATAACGCACTGCACCTTTAAAATAGATAGCGCTGATATTGGTGCGAGCCGACAAGAGTTGTTCTAGTAATACAGGCTCGCCAGCAGGGTTAAGTTCGGCAATGGTTTCTAATACATTTAAGCCAGAGGTTTCCCAAATATCATTAACCCGAGTTGGTTTACCATGTTGAATGGTTAACCAACCATCTCGTGCTAAGCGCTGTAACACTTCTCGAAGTGTAGTACGGGTAACCCCGATAAGTTCCGATAGTTCACGCTCAGCAGGCAAAATTGAACCGGGAGGAAATTTCCCTTCCCAAATAGAGCGAACAATATATTTTTCAGCAAAGCTTGCGGGCCCTTTCGCTTCAATTATATCTTTGTTTTTCGGCGGTACTGGTGCTTGGGGGACAGTTGTCATCAGGCCACTATTCCAAATAAATGAGATTATCTTAATACTGATCATACCAGAGCGACGAAAAATGGAAACCTAATCCGCGATATTAACTACTCACACCTAGAAGGACGAAGCTCTCAATTTTCACTTAAACGTGCTGCATATCAAAAAATAACCAATTCAAATTTTGTTGTAGCCCTGTGTTTTTAAACTTTAGCTTTATAAAAGTATTAATTTATAGATATCATTAGGCTACACTGTCCGAACTTCGGACCGTTCCTTGTCTATTTTTATCAAAACAATTATACATTTGAGAGGGTGCCATGCCTGTGACTATGAGTCGGGCGTTTATTGACAATTTCTTAGGAAACTCTCCTAAGTGGTTCAAAATCGCAATTTTATCGTTTCTAGTGATTAACCCCATTATATTCTATATCAACCCATTTATTGCCGGTTGGTTATTGGTGGTTGAGTTCATATTTACCTTGGCTATGGCCTTAAAGTGTTATCCGTTACAACCTGGGGGGCTGTTAGCCATCGAGGCCGTGATCATCGGTATGACCTCCCCTAGCCAAGTGCTGCATGAAATTGAAGCCAACCTTGAAGTGTTATTACTGTTGATCTTTATGGTCGCCGGTATCTACTTCATGAAGCAGCTACTGCTATTTGTCTTCACTAAGATGATCACTAAGGTACGCTCGAAAATTATCGTCTCTTTGATGTTTTGTATTGCCTCGGCATTTTTATCGGCGTTTCTCGATGCATTGACCGTTATTGCAGTGATCATTGCCGTCGCTGTCGGGTTCTACTCGATCTATCACAAGGTCGCGTCGGGCAAAAATTTCTCCGATGATCATGATCACACCAGTGATCAGCATGGTGATGGGCACTCTTTATGTGAAGATGAACTGGAAGCTTTCCGCGGATTTTTACGCAACCTATTAATGCACGCAGGTATAGGTACGGCATTAGGTGGTGTTTGTACCATGGTGGGTGAGCCGCAAAACCTGATCATCGCAGCCCAAGCCAATTGGCAATTTGGTGAGTTTGCTCTGCGTATGGCACCAGTGACAGTACCCGTGTTTGTTGCCGGTATCCTCACCTGTTTCTTAGTTGAGAAGTTTAAAGTGTTCGGCTATGGTCAACAATTACCAGAAGCGGTACACAAGATCTTGGCTGATTACTCTTCATACGAGGATGCACGTCGGACTAAACACGACAAAATGAAGCTAGCTATCCAAGCGTTAGTGGGTATTTGGTTGATTGTTGGTTTGGCATTCCATTTGGCATCAGTAGGCTTAATTGGCTTATCAGTCATCATTATTACCACGGCATTTAATGGTGTCACTAACGAACATGCTTTAGGTAAAGCGTTTGAAGAAGCCCTACCTTTCACGGCGTTACTGGCGGTGTTCTTCGCTATTGTGGGTGTCATTATCGATCAACAACTGTTTGCTCCAGTGATCCAATGGGCATTAAGTTATCAAGGTAACACCCAATTAGTGATCTTCTACATTGCTAACGGTTTACTGTCGATGGTCAGTGATAACGTGTTTGTGGGTACCGTCTACATTAACGAAGTAAAAGCAGCGTTATTGGATGGTCAAATTACCCGCGATCAGTTTGATCTACTCGCGGTGGCGATTAATACCGGTACTAATTTACCGTCAGTTGCGACCCCTAACGGTCAAGCTGCGTTCTTATTCCTGTTGACCTCTGCCATCGCACCGCTCATTCGCCTCTCCTATGGCCGTATGGTCTGGATGGCACTACCTTACACTATCGTGTTATCGGTGGTCGGCGTGCTGGCGATTGAAACCGGGTATTTAACTGATATGACCCAGTACCTCTATGATTCACAGATGCTGATCCATCATTCAGTAGCCGAAGTGAGCCAAGGTGCTGTTAGCGGTCATTAATTTGTTGATTGACCTCAGCGACGTTGTTTCGTAAAGTCGTAAAAACGCCTCTCAATGTGAGAGGCGTTTTTTATAGGAGAAGATTGTTTGAGTCCACTCACTCGCTTTGCTCAGTCTCGTACCGCATGGTTAATATTATTTGCCAGTGCGGCGGCACTCGAAGGCTGTGCCTTATATTTTCAATATGTGATGCAACTTGAACCCTGTGTGATGTGCATCTATCAGCGCCTAGCCTTGTTTGGCGTGTTGTTTGCTGCTGCATTTGGCTGCATAGGCTATCGCCATCGTGTAGTGCGTCTGTTGAGCATTTTATTATGGGGCGTTAGCGCCATATGGGGCATGAAGCTGGCCATTGAGTTGGTGGATATGCAGACTAATCCATCGCCTTTTTCGACCTGCTCTTTCCTACCGGAATTTCCAAGCTGGATGCCCCTGCATGAATGGTTACCTTCGGTATTTATGCCAACAGGCATGTGTACCGATATCCCATGGCAACTGTTTGGTGTCACTATGGGACAATGGATGATTGTGGCATTTAGTGTCTATTTACTGGCCTTGGTTATTTTCGCCATCCCCGCTTTGAGTCAAACCAAAGACTCGCGTAATTAAGCCTGCGCCTCTTAGTTAATCGACTATAAAAATGCCCGAGTATCACTACTCGGGCATTTTTATGGTGTGGCTTTTAACTAAGATCTAACCACTATATATTTATTAACCTCAGATCGGTTTAACGTAACACTGAAATCACGTTGAATTCTGCTGATGTAATATTGAGTTGTGGCTTATTCTCTTTGAGTTGATAAGCCACTAAACCACCTATCACATTAAGCATGAAACCATGTACGCTGCGGTGCCGTGTATGCTCTATTTGTGAGATGTTTTTTAGCTGGTCATTGATTGTTTCGATAATAAATCGTCTAGAAAGCATGGCTCTATCCCATAATGATAAAGCCTTTGCTTTCATATTTTTACGCACGTTATTAACGATAGTTACCCCACGTTCTAATAGGTCGCCTGCTAACGCTTTGCCGATATACCCCTTATCAGCATAGAGTTTATCCATTGATTCAACGACCATATCTTTTACGGGTTTCGTGTCATGAACATTCGCAGGTGTTATTTTGGCTGCAACGATGCCACCTCGATGGTTCACAATAAGATGAAGTTTAAAACCATAGAACCAGCCCATCGTGCCTTTTCCTCGGCTGGCGAGACCTGCTAGCGTTTTATGCCTTGGAATTCGTAAATTATGACAAACCTTAATGCTCGTTGAGTCAACGAACTCGATGCCTGTCGGTTCGCTTTTTAAAGAGGAAAAATAACTGCACATTGGAATGACTGCACTCGGCATGACTTCAAGAAATCGAGTGTAGCTGAGTAAGTTTGGAAAATCAGATTTGTAGAAACGAGCCAGATATCCTGTGTAAAAATTCTTGAAGTCACGATGATTAGACATATGGAAGGCGATGATAATTGTCATAATTTCACTCATCGTCATTCTGCCTGCGCGCTTACGCTTGCGAGTTCCATCGGTTAGGCACTGTTGTTCCCATTGAGGAATAAAAGCATTACAAAAATCATCGACATCACAAAATACATCCACTAAATTATTCATATGCCCTCTGCGTGATTGATTAATCTTGGTCGAGAGATCTGATCACAAAGAGGGCTATTAGTTCAATTTCTTATCCCGAGTTCAGGTTTATTAGATAGTGTCAATTTCGGTATGATAAGTTCAACATTTGCAGGCGCGGTTACTCGCAATCCTTGAGCGGCCATAACACAATATGATCCTCTAAATATTTCACTTTCGTTTCATTAACCACTTTACCTTGGGTAGACATCCCCAGCGCATGCATCTGCTGTTTGTCACCCGCCACTAACGGATGCCAACTAGGTAAACTGCGGCCTAAATATAACCGCCGATATGCACAGCTATCGGGTAACCAAGTCAGCTCAGCGATATTATCCAGTGTCACTTTAGTGCAGCTGGGAACAAAGTCAAAACGCTGTTCATAGTGACGACATTGACACTGCTGCGCATCCAACAATTGACAACTGACGTTGGTGTAATACAACTCCTCTGTCTCATCATCAATAATCTTATTTAAACAACACTTGCCACAGCCATCACACAACAGTTCCCACTGTTCACTGTTCATCTGTGCCAAGGTTTTCTCTTTCCAAAACGCCATGTTTTTCATTCTATACAATGCCTGCACACGCAGGCGGGTTGACATTATTTTAGCCTGGTATGGCTGATACCATCGCCCTGTTATTTTAACGCCCTATTATTGTATGGCTGGATACTTGATCCGCTCTGACAGATAGGTCAAAGACAACAGGTAATAATCAGATGCGTTCCACTGGGTTAACGCACGATAATTGTCATACACCAAGTATTTCCGCCCCTTAATTCCGTCAGGCATAATGAGCGATACTTGCATATCTTGTTTGTTTGGCAAGTTAGTGCCATCGAAACGCTTAACCCCTAATGCCTGCCACTGCGCAAAGCTCTTGCGTGTCTCTATGCCAATCAGATCGAGTGGAATAGCCTTAGGCACTTGCACTTGCCGCCCCCACGTCTGCTGGTCATTCCAACCTAATTGCTTTAAATAATAGGCTGTCGATGCAAACGCATCATTGAGATTATGCCAAATATCGATAATGCCATCATCATCAGCATCTTGGCCAAAGCGGTCATAATCGCTAGGAGAAAAATGCGCATAACCCATTTTGCCTAAGGCATTACTCTTCAGTGCATTAAAATCAATCTGCTTGCGCTCAATCACTTTAAGAGCATCAATAAATGCTTGTCGGTTTTCAGCGGCGTTATCACCATGATAAGCATTAGAAGCCGTGACAGCCAATATCGGATAATGACCCACATCATCCCCCGATTTTGACGTCAACCCCCATAAGGCGATGACAAATCGAGGCTGCACGCCATAGCGAGCACCTAAGCGATCAAATTGGGCTTTATTGGCCTGATACAAGCTTCTCGACTGCTCGATTAATGTGGTCGTCACCTGATCTAAATGCTGCTCTAAAGTCAAAGGGATACTGGGGGGCTCTAGATTAAACGACGCTTTCTTAAATAGCTTAATTTGCGGAAAAATAGCACTAACGGTAGCATCAGATACCCCTTCAGCAAGGGCCTGTTGTTGCAACATATCCAGGTATTGCTCAAACGTTAGATCTGATGGGGCAGCTTCTGCCGCAGAAATAGATAACACGACGGTTAACAGTAGGCTTCCCCACAATGTATTTGCAAACATGCACATTCCTTTAATCATAAGTCACGTAATGGATCAGTCGCGACTATAGCCGATCTCTTTTTTATATTCTTCAAGTAGGTTTATCGGTGGTGGTGGTAACTGAAGATAATAGCCCTTGTCTTTGAGTTCAACCTTGACCTTATTGATATCGGCAATACCTAAATGTTGACGCTTATCCAATGGGAGTATCATGACTAATTCTGGCGTACCAAACATCAGCATCAATGGCTCAGGTACCCGTTCAAATTCATTACGTTTTTCAACAAACAGATAAGAGTCCGCTTTAAGTCGACTTTTGTATACTGCACAGATCATATTGAGTGAAATTCCTGTTTATTCAACTTGCCAGCAAATGAGGCACACTATACCATGTGGCCTAGGATTATAGTAATTTCTAACTGGCTAAGCTGGTTTATTTTATAAAGAGCAAAATTAGGAATGCAGAAACCTAGCCTCGAATTAAAAGGCTCTTCATTTACGCTTTCAGTACTGCACATTAATCATGCTGATCTCAATAAAGTTGCCGTTGAATTAGACAGTAAATTAGCTATTGCGCCGCAATTTTTTATCGGTGCACCGCTAGTGGTCAACTTAAACAGTATTCAAGATGCTAATTACCCTTTAGCAGGGCTTAAAGATCTGTTGCTTTCCCGTAACTTAGTCATTGTAGGGATCACCGGGGCACCAAGCGCTATAGCCAATCAGGCCAAATCACTTGGACTGGCCATCATTAAATCCGGTAAACAGAGTGCTAACCAACCGCAGTTACCCAGAACCACCAAAATAGTGAAACAAAATATTCGCTCAGGACAGCAGATCTACGCTCAAAATGGCGATCTCATTATTGTCGGCGCTGTGGGGAATGGTGCTGAAGTGATTGCAGATGGCAGCATACATATATACGGTAGTCTTAGAGGTAAAGCCATGGCGGGTGCCAATGGTGACAAAAATGCCGTCATTATTGCACAAACGCTGGACGCAGAACTTGTGTCCATCGCTGGACAATATTGGCTAACCGAAAATCTTCAGGCACATGCCACGATAAAAAGCGGTTGTATTCGGCTCGAAGGTGACAGCCTTACCCTCGACGCGTTATCGCTATAGCAACACATTAAGGATAGAAATGCACATGGCACAAATCATTGTTGTCACTTCAGGTAAAGGCGGAGTGGGCAAAACCACTTCTAGCGCAGCGATAGCCACTGGGTTGGCCTTAAAAGGACATAAAACAGTCGTAGTCGATTTCGATATCGGCTTACGCAACCTCGACCTAATAATGGGTTGTGAGCGTCGGGTGGTTTATGATTTCGTCAACGTGATTAACGGCGAAGCCAATTTAAACCAGACTTTAATCAAAGATAAGCGTACCAGCAATTTGTATATTTTGCCGGCTTCGCAAACTCGAGATAAAGACGCGCTGACCAAAGAAGGCGTTGGCCGAGTGCTTGACGAACTGCGTAAAGAGTTCGAGTACATTATTTGCGATTCTCCCGCCGGGATTGAAACAGGCGCAATGATGGCACTCTACTTTGCCGATATCGCTATCGTCACGACCAACCCAGAAGTTAGCTCAGTGCGCGATTCAGACCGTATCTTAGGCATGTTGCAGAGTAAATCTAAGCGCGCTGAAGACGGTTTAGAGCCTGTCAAAGAGTTCTTATTGTTAACCCGTTACTCGCCTACTCGTGTGGCAACCGGTGAAATGCTGAGCGTGGCTGATGTTGAAGAAATTTTAGCCATCCCACTTTTAGGGGTTATTCCTGAATCACAAGCGGTATTAAAAGCTTCGAACTCTGGTATTCCCGTTATCATAGATCAAGAGAGTGATGCAGGTCAGGCCTATAGCGACAGTGTGGCCCGTTTAGTCGGTGAAGACGTTGAAATGCGTTTTATCACCGAAGAGAAAAAAGGATTCTTAAAAAGGATATTTGGTAGCTAATTATGTCTTTACTCGATTATTTTAAAACCAAGAAAACACCGAGCACTGCAGTTACTGCCAAAGAGCGACTGCAAATCATTGTGGCCCACCAACGTGGTGAGCGCGATGTGCCTGACTATTTTCCTGCGATGAAGCAAGAGATCATCGAAGTGATCCGTAAATATGTGCAGATTGACTCAGACCAAGTCACTGTGCAGTTAGATCAAAACGATGACCATCTATCCGTGCTTGAACTCAACGTGACCTTGCCTGAAAAATAGTCGTAACCTCACCATGGATACTGTTTAGCTTGATAAAAATGGCAAATAGTAGACCGGTACAAAGACAAATAAGCCCTCATCATTGAGGGCTTATTTATAGCACATTATCATGACGACTTATTCATGAGTCAAACAACATCATGATGTAAGCCTAACTGCGCACTTAAGTTAAATGACCAACTGCTGCAGTTTATCTTGCACCAGTGAAGCTCGCCAACCGCACAATAATAGCGGTAAATCCCCCGTTTGCCCTTCCCAGCGCCACTGTAAATATTCATGAATATGACGTTTTGAGCCAATCAGCTCCATCGGCACATCCTGCTGCTCGGCAATCTCTGTTAAACAGTTTTTGATATTTTTAAAGGCCGACTTATAGCCCGGCTTTAATGCAATCACATCAATCGCGTTGGGCAAATTAGCCAGATCCACGGTGGCCATCACAGCCACTATCGCCTTAGCATGAACCCGCTTTTCTTGCTCAGTAAGTTCAGACATCTTAAAGATATCGGCTGTTGTTTTAGGCTGTTTTTTAGCTAGCGCGATTAATGCATGATCTTTAATCACAAAACCAAGGGCTAAATCTTTGGCAAGGGCTTTTTCAAGACGCCATTTAGCCAGCACTTTTAAATATGCCAGCTGTTTAGGGTTAAGCTGAAAAGCATTTTTCACTTTAAGGTAAGCCGCTTCACCATCGGGAGCATCAAGGCGCCCTTGCGTCATGCGCTCACCTTCTTCATAAAGCCAAGCTAATCGGCCCGTCGCCTCAAGCTTAATCACCAGTTGCGGATACAGCTGATAGAGGTATTCGACATCATTGGCCGCATAATGTAACTGCGCCTCGCTCAAAGGGCGCTTAAGCCAGTCGGTACGTGACTCACCTTTATCTAAGGTAATATTTAAACAGTGCTCTACCAACTTAGCGTAACCTAAGCCATGTCCTAGGCCACATAAAGCCGCAGCAATTTGGCTGTCGAACAAGACTTTAGGCTGGCATAGGCCATATTTTGCTAACACTTCGAGATCTTCACTACAAGAGTGCAACACTGTAATAATATCGTCACGTTGGAACAGTGCCCAAAAGCCGCTGAGATCATTCACCGCCAATGGATCGATTAAGGCCAACGATTTCCCGTCATACACCTGAATTAAGCCTAAACGCGCATAATAGGTGCGTGTGCGAACAAACTCAGTATCCAGCACCAGCACACTCGCTTGACTATACTGCGCCACAAGCTCAGTTAGGCTTGCATCATCCTCTACATATTGAAACGCTAACAATCTCATCTCCCCAAACACGGCTTTACTTATCGCAGTGACATTAATTCAACGTGCGCTTGTTTAATGTCACCGCGATTAACACAAAAGCCGGCAATAAGCGCCGGCTTTGAGTTAACATTAATACGGTTAATACCTAATGGCTAATCTCTACTAACTAAGCTTAACTACGCAGATTTGGCCTCATCGCGGAGTTCGCGGCGTAAAATTTTGCCGACATTACTCTTAGGTAACTCATCCCTAAATTCTACCAGCTTAGGCACTTTATATCCCGTCAAATGATGACGACAATGCTTAATTAGCTGCTCTTCGGTCAAAGATTTATCGTTCGCGACCACAAAAATCTTCACCAATTCGCCACTGACCTCGTGCGGTACACCAACGGCAGCGACTTCTATCACCTTTGGATGCAGTGCAACTACCTCTTCGACTTCATTAGGAAACACATTAAAACCTGACACCAAGATCATGTCTTTTTTACGATCGACAATAAAGAAAAACCCTTGCTCGTCCATGTAACCTATATCGCCGGTCGCGAGATAGCCTTGGGCATCGATGACCTTGGCCGTTTCTTCAGGACGCTGCCAATAGCCTTTCATTATCTGTGGGCCTTTAGCAAACAACTCTCCCGTTTCCCCTTGCGCTAATACATTACCGTCATCATCACGCACTTGCATATCGGTATTGGCAACAGGAAAGCCAATCGAACCATTATAGCCTTCAAGATTATAAGGGCAGCAGGCCACCAGAGGTGAAGCTTCAGTTAGGCCATAACCTTCTAGTAATTTAGTCTTGGTGAGCCCCTGCCACTTATCGGCTACCGCACGTTGCACCGCCATACCACCGCCAATAGACAGCTTAAGCGCAGAAAACTCTAACGCCTGAAACTCTTTAGAGTTCACCAAGGCATTAAACAGGGTATTCACCCCGGTCAGTGCCGTAAATGGGTGCTTCTTTAACTCAGCCACAAACGCTGGGATATCTCTCGGGTTGGTGATCAATAGATTATTGGCTCCTTTATGTAGGAACAATAAGCAGTTAACCGTTAGTGCAAAGATGTGATATAGGGGTAGCGCCGTGACCACAAACTCTTTGCCGTTTTCCAGTAAAGGAGAGTAAGCGGCATCGGCTTGCAGTAGATTACTGACAATGTTGCCATGAGTGAGCATCGCACCTTTAGAGACGCCAGTGGTGCCACCGGTATATTGCAAAAAGGCCACGTCATCGGCATCAAGAGACGGCTTAACATACTGCATGCGGCGGCCTTTAGATAAAGAGCGGCGCATTGAAATGGCATGTGGGAGATGATACTTAGGTACCATCTTCTTAATGTATTTCACCACGAAATTCACTAGGGTGCGTTTAGGCGCGCTCAGTAAGTCACCGAGCCCAGTTAAAATCACGCTTTCAACAGCGGTATCTTCAACCACTTCTTCCAACGTACTGGCAAAGTTAGAGACGACGACAATCGCTTTGGCACCCGAATCATTAAGCTGATGCTTTAATTCTCTAGGGGTATACAGTGGATTGACGTTAACCACCACCATACCAGCACGCAAAATACCAAACAGCGCAATAGGATATTGCAACAGGTTTGGCATCATGATGGCAACGCGATCGCCTTTTTGCAGTTTAAGTTCATTTTGTAAATAGGCGGCAAACGCACGGCTACGCTCTTCGAGTTTGCGGTAAGTCAGTGTCGCGCCCATATTCACAAATGCAGGCTGATCGGCATATTTTGCCACCGAACTTTCGAACAGATCGATTAGCGAACTGTACTGTTTCTCGTTAATAATGGCGGGTACATCATCGGGTAAATTGTTCGTCCAAAGCTGTTCCACTAGATCTCTCCTAAATCCCGAGGCAGAGTTATTGTGAATGAAATCAATCACTAATCGTTTCAAAAAACAGAAACTAAACACTGACTTATTTATATTGTAAGTAACACCCAAAAAATCATACAGGCGTTTTAATTTTGAACATCATCACATAATTAGAGTAAAAATCCTAGACTAATTTTGCGTACCGATGATTATTCCATCGACTGACTCATGTCAGCCTAAAAATTCACAAATGTGCTTTGCCACCTGCTGTGCATTCCCCATATGCAGATGATGGTCACCATCGAGTTCTACATGGGTTATTGCATCATACCAATCAAGCACTTGCTGGGCGATTTCTGGATCGCGTTGATAACCATCACAAGCTGTAATCAACAACACACGCCCAGTATGGCCTTGCATTAATCCTGTCACGTGTTCGAGGTTAAGCCGCATCGGCGAGTCCAAGGTCAGCCTAGGATCGGTACGCCAGCTCATCTCTGCCTCATCATTATTAACATTACGTTCGATGATAAGCCGACACCAAGGCGTGGCCAGTCCGGTTAAACGATGCCGAGCCGTTACGGCACTCTCAAGTGTAAAACTTCGTGAGGGCGCCCTCTTTTTGGTCAGCAAACGGCGATAACCTTGGAAACTACGCGCCAATCGCTGCCGGCTATTAGCAGGTGCTTCAAATAGTGGCGCCATTGCTTCAATCAATATCCAGTGGGGCACTTTATCGGCAAATGCGGCGCTATAAGCTGAGGTCACAATAGCGCCGAGTGAATGGCCTATGACCGCATAAACCGGTTTAATCGCCATCACAGCATCAAGCAAGATATCGACATCATAAAGATAATCAATCCAATGAAGCGGATAGGCGCCGGGTCGATGTTCTGAGCGACCGTGCCCTGGCCAATCAATGGCTAACACTTGGAAGTTATCAAGATACTGGGTTAAAGGCGCAAAGCTGTTGGCATTATCTAACCAACCATGCAATGCCAGTAATAATGGCTTATCGTCGCTTCCCCATACCCTTGCGGCCAAACGAATATGAGGCAACTGAATCGTTACCTCATTTTCTGCGCCGCAAGATTGCCATAGCAGGCTCTTTTTGTCAGGCATTTATTACTACTTTTTGATAAATTTGAGCGTCATGCGGTCGCTTTCGCCTATTGCTAGGTATTTTTGCTTGTCTTGCTCACCTAATCTCAGGCTGGGCGGTAAGGTCCACACCCCTTTAGGATGATCTTTACTGTCTTTGGCATTGGCGTTAATTTCGCTGCTAGACACTAAAGTAAAGCCTGATTGCTGCGCCAAATCGATGATCTCATCTTGCACCATATAACCAGAGCTTAACGCCATTCCGGGCTTAGCCCTATGTTCAACAATACCCAGTACTCCACCAGGTTTTAGCACCTGATACGCACTGTCAAATACATTTTCTAACTGATCTGAGCTGGCCCAGTTATGAAGATTACGAAAAGTCAGCACCGCATCGACGCTGTTATCTTCACCTAACTCGGTCAGGCGTGGTGGAGCAAATGCCAAGGCAGAAGCTTGACCAAGCATTGAACGATTGTCATCAAGCCACTGCTCTAATGCCTTACCTAAACGAATTTGATAGTCAGGTAACTTAACTCCTTCTGGCGGGTTTGCATCGAAGTTTGCAGCAATATAATGTCCTTCAGCGGCTAAATATGGCGCCAAAATCTCTGCATACCAGCGTCCACCAGACCACAATTCAATCACGGTATCTGTGGGTTTAATACCAAAAAAAGTGAGGGTTTCACCGGGATGACGATATACGTCTCGCTGAAGATTTGCCTCTTGGCGTAGGTCATTGCTTAGGGCTGCGGTCAGTTGTGGATCCACTTCGGTTTGTGCATTTGCTACAGACCCCAACAGCGATGGCACTAATAACGCGGCAATTAATGTCATTTTTTTCATTATAATTCTCCCTGATAAAACCTTAAACCTATCAGCCTAAACCAATAAATAATACTTAAATAAACAGTTAGGGTCAGTTGATCTTTCGAACTTGATTTTTTGTTCTAATGCAATGATGTTAGTGTCAGGCATGGGCAATGATGCCCAACGGGTTAAACGACAAGCGCATAACGGCGCAATAGCGGCATTGAAACAAACTCAAAGGATCGCGTTTATTAGCTATTTTGCCCGTGTGGTAGGCTACTTAGGGAGCCAACTACTTATGGATAAGGCTAAAGATCATAACCGCCGCCTTACCGCCGCCTTACCAAAATAGCCAATAAACTGCGGTAAAAACACCCGTAAAAAGACAACCGCTCCGAGTTACATTTTGGTTATTTAGTTATTAGTTATTAGTTACTAGTCATTCGCGATTTAGCAGCGCTATCGATACGTCGCCAGCACAACCATAACATCAGCAGGCTGGTCAATAACCAGATTGTCACCCAAAACACGGCCGGCACCCATGTCTGCTGCGCCAGCATCACGGCATCCCCCTGACCTGTTAAGCCAAATAACACCGTTGGGCTGGCCAAGGCATTGAGCATCACCATCAATGCCATCACCCTAAGTGATAGCGTCAATATTGGACTGTGACTTAACTTTAACGGTAATAAAAACAGCAATGCTAATAGCGACAAAATACCTAGCGTCAGCAGATCGCGCCCCCACAGTAACATGGTCAACAACACTGCTAAGCCTAAAAATGCAAAACTAAGCCGTATTCCCTTACGCCATGTGGCTAAATTAAAAATCAATAATCCCCATAAGGCTGCACCAAAATACCCAGCAAAACCTATGATCACAGGCCAACCGCCTTGGCTAAAACAGAGCCCTGCACCATTAGGAAACAGCTGGATATGGCTAACGACGCCGCCCGTTAGTAAAGTCGCCAAGCCATGAGAGAGCTCATGAAAATAACTCTCTAACCATTTAAACGGCACCCTGATATAGGGGATACGCGTTAGCACCAGTGCCAGCAGCAGTTCGACAATAAACTGACCACGACTTGGGATTGAGATTGCACTACGTGCCGTTGATTGACCGAGCGGCGCCATTAGTAACTCAACCTAGACAAGTGACTGTGATTTAAGCGATGGTTAATTAAGCTGTTGTTATTTAAGTAATAGTAACTTAAATGGTACTGACTTATTAAATGGTAGAAACTTAAATCGCGTACATAAGCAAACACATAACCTGAGACATCAGGTGACAAAAGCGATTTCAGCCCAGCAGAAACGGCTAATCTCCAAATAGAGACAAAAGAAGTTAAATCAAACCAAAGCCTGCCCACGGTGAGCCGCTTAAGCATACGTGTCGATACCCACCATTTGCGAAATCGCTTCTCGCTGGGCGGCATGTTCGTGGTGAAGGTAAGTTGTAATCGCGCCTAGCTTGGCTTGAGTGTTCTGTTCATACTCGAGCTTGGCATCGAGACGGGCATCGAGTTGCGTGGTACTTAAGTTGTCAGCGTTATCGGCATTGTCAAGTTCCACCTCTACGGCGACTGACTGGCCTTGTTGGCGCAATAGATCGCTAGACTCAATCGCTTTGACATCAATAATCGCAGGCAAGACTTGCGTCGCCTTAAGCGGCGCAATGCTGTCACTGATGTTTGTTGCGCTTGGCAATGTATTGCTGCGCAGCGCATGACCTGATTGGATCTGCATTAACTTACCTCATAGCGCGGCGCTTGATTCATGCCGTTCGCCACGACAACGATTAGATTATCGATATTGACTCATGTATTACTCGTTACAACAGCCTAGCTTTTAGCATTGTAAACTTGTTAGGGTTAACCTCAAAGCCAACTACTGCTATAAGTTTAAAACAGATCACTCACGACCGGGCAGCTTTTTCCACGTAACGGTATCACGTAAATAAACCGGTTCAAGTCCTTCTACATCTGTAGATTGTCCCGCACCATGGGCGATTTCAGCGAGTTTCAACATATATTTAGCTTCTGGAAACTTGGCCTCTGGTGCCAACAACATACCATCAATAAGCAGCTCAGGATAAGCATCAAAGCCGGTGCCACATGCCATCACCGCTTGCTGATAATCTAAAGCACGGCAGACTTCAGCTGGAGCGCACACGCTTTCCCGGCCAATCAGTGTCGCTATACCAGACTGATTGATAAATTCGCCCCAATAGACTTCGCCCATACGGGCATCGATAGCAGCCACGACTTGCGCCGCGCCATGGATATCCATTGTCGCCTGCGCCATCGCCTGTAAAGTTGAAATACCCACTACAGGTAAGTCTTGGCCTAACGCCAATCCTTGAGTCATTGACGTGCAGATGCGTATACCGGTAAAACTGCCAGGGCCGCGGCCATAGGCTATCAAGTCAACATCACTTAACCCAATATTGGCATCATTGAGCACCTTATCGACCATAGATAATAGCCTTTGGCTGTGTTCACGCGGCGCATCGGCCTGCTGGGCATACACTTGCCCCTGATAACTTAAGGCCACCGAGCAAGATTCGGTGCAGGTGTCTAGCGCAAGCAGGGTCAAAGATGAAGTATTGTCTGTATTATCAGGCATTAATCTAACCAAAATAGGAATAAAAGCAGATGTTTATCGTCAATCGATGTTCATTAAGGTAACCAGTATCGCAGCGCGAAATGACTCGGTACAATAATCACAGTAATCGAGAATCACAGCAATCGAGGGACGACAACATATTTAATGACGCCGATTATAACGTAAATTCAAATCAGGTATAGCCCAAAAGCGAGCATAGACTAAAGCTAACTCAAGATATTGCGCCGCTTTGCGCACTTGTGTTCACCTTGTTGCATCATAACCTCGCTATATAAGCGCAACATAAGTCAATAACATCAAGCTGCACCTCATAAATCGCTATCATTACCATCACGCAACCGCGGTACGTAAAAAGGCTTTCGTATTTTGGGCCAATTGGCAAGAGTCACTTTGTTGAAAATTATTTCATGGTCAAATTGATTAAAAACGATACCATAAAGGCCAAATAGCCAACATACTCAGCCCATAAGACATTCTGACCACAAGGATCGGCACCACCATGACACAGGATACAAGTATGAGCCCACCACTTAAGATCATTATTGTGGGTGGCGGCGCTGGAGGCCTAGGCCTGGCAACCCAACTTGGGCATAAACTGGGGAAAAAAAGCCAAGCGGAGATCACCTTAATCGATAAAAACCGCACCCATATTTGGAAGCCGCTACTCCATGAAGTCGCCACCGGCTCACTCGATGCCGATCTCGATGGTGTGGTCTATTCGGCCCATGCGGTGCGCCACGGTTATCAATTTCAATTAGGCGAGCTCAATCATGTCGATCTTAAGGCTCAGTGCATTACGCTTGCCCCGATCATGAACGCTAATGGGGAAGCCCTACTCCCCAGCAGGCAGCTCAGTTATGATAAATTAGTCATCGCTGTTGGCAGTATCAGTAATGATTTTGGCACCCCTGGGGTACAAGAGCACTGCTACTTTTTAGACTCCCACCAGCAAGCCAATCGATTCCATAATGCATTGTTAGACAGCTTTACTCGGGTGCATCAATCGGATGAACTCGGCGCACTAAAAATTGCCATTGTTGGCGGCGGCGCCACAGGCGTTGAGCTGTCGGCAGAGCTATACCATGTCACCGAGCAACTCAAAATGTACGGTTTAAGTAAGATGACCGCCGATAAACTGAGCATCAGCTTGATTGAAGCGGGCCCGCGTATTTTACCTGCGTTACCTGAGCGGATTGCCGCCAGTGCGGCTCGGGAGTTAACGGCACTGGGCGTTAATATCAGAGAAAACACCCGTATTAATCAAGCCACGGCGCAAGGTTTTATCACCGCCGATGATGAACTCATCGATGCGCACCTGATGCTGTGGGCCGCGGGGGTTAAGGCCCCTGAGTTTATTAAACAGATTGAGGGGCTTGAGCTTAACCGCGCCAACCAAATTCTGGTAAAAGGCACATTGCAAAGTACCCAAGATGATAACGTCTATGTGATTGGTGACTGCTGTGCATGCCAGCAAGCCGATGGCAGTTTTGTCCCACCGCGCGCACAATCGGCACATCAGATGGCCCAATGTGTTGAACACAATATGCTTGCCGAGATAAAACAACTGCCATTGCAAGACTATGTTTATGTCGATCACGGCTCTTTAGTCAATCTATCGCGTTACAGTACCGTCGGTAGCTTGATGGGTAACTTAACCAAAAACAGCATGTTTGTTGAGGGGAAGATCGCTCGCTTTATGTATATTTCGCTATACCGCATGCATCAAAAGGCGATCCATGGCATACCGAAAACCTTGGCATTATGGATGGCAGAAAAAATGATGCGCGTGGTGCGCCCCAGAATGAAACTGCATTAAACTCAATCAGTCGCATCCTCAAATAAACAGTCCGTATGCTCTGTTTATTTGAGCCGCTAAGTCGCTATTAGCACAAATAGCAGTAAGACAAGATGCCATGTAATCGATTTCACTTAAGTTAGTTAAAGTGCTTAAAAATCAGTTATCAATGCCAGCCTTAAAAGTGAGCGTTGCCATCTGTTAGCGCTCAATCTATCTGCTGCAAAAAGGTAATCGCTTGGTCAAGATCCCGGGTGCGGTGCATAGGTGGCAATGAGTTGATAAATGCCTGTCCGTAGGGGCGATTAACGATACGGTTATCGCATAAAATCAACACGCCACGATCCTTTTCATCACGGATCAATCGACCGACGCCCTGATTTAAGGTGATCACCGCTTGGGGCAATGACAAACTCATAAAGGGATCGAGCCCATCACGCATTACCCCCTCGGCCCTTGCCTTATACAAGGTGTCATCGGGTGACATAAACGGCAGTTTATCGATAATGACGCAGCTTAATAGTTTACCGCGCACATCAACGCCCTCCCAAAATGCCCCCGTACCCAACAAGACCGCATTACCCAATTGGCGGTACTTTTTCAGCAAGGTTTGTTTGCCCGCCTGCCCTTGTACTAATAAGGGATATTGCACTCGCCCGTGCAGCGCTTGGGCCACCTGATTAAGCATTCGATGGCTAGTGAACAGCATAAAAGTGCGACCTTTAGCGGCATTGATGGCTTTTATCGCCACATCAACCAGCTGCTTAGTGGCGTTATCATGTTGGCTGACACTGCTGAGATGACGCGGCACACAAAATAGCGCTTGGCGCGCATAATCAAATGGACTGTCTAAGATCGCCGTTTGCGCGTTTTTTAATCCTAACGCCTGAGTAAATAAGCCTAAATCACGATTAATTTGTAACGTCGCCGAGGTAAAAATCCAACTGGTATCAGCCCTAAATAATGCCTGGCACTCTTTAGTCACATTAATTGGCGATATTCGCAGCGTCATATGCCGATAACCGTATTCGATACTGTAGGCACAGTTGTGATTATCGCATTGAAAAAACACCGCTAATTTACTTAATTGCTGATTAAGTTTCTCGACGCTATCATCAAACTCTTCATTACGGCCAAGGTACCCCATTAACAGTGTTTGATAGGCGGTCAGCTCTTGTAACAGCGCCCATGAGGCTGTCATTATTGCTTTGTCGGCCAGCAGATAACGCCAATTAACTTGTTCGGTAGCAAAGACTTGAGCTTGCCACTGCTCTATTAAGGTGTAACAACGGGCCGTCATCGATGCTATCTGCGCTGAGTCAGTCATCGATTCACGGTAAAGCTTTGCAAAGCGTTCGATCAGGTTAATCACGCTTTTAATATTCAGCTGCTGACCAAAGTAAGTGACCGCAATATCGGGCAGCAGATGTGCCTCGTCAAAAATAACGGCGTCGGTATCGGGCAACAACTCGGCAAAGCCAGTCTCTTTCAACACACTGTCGGCAAAAAACAGGTGATGATTAACCACAATCACCTTGGCATCCATCGCCTTTTGCCGCGCTTTACGGGTAAAACAGGGCTCATAATGCTCGCAAGCTTTACCAATACAACTCTCTTTTGAACTGACCACCAAAGGCAAGGCTGCTGAGTTTTCTGACACACTATGGATACCGCCGATATCACCATCTTGAGTCTGTCCTGCCCATTGATTGATGCGCAGCAAATCATCAAGGACTTGGCTGTCCATCACATCGGCGCCGTTGAGTTGCCGCTCCATATTGAGCTGACAAAGATAATTGCTGCGGCCTTTGAGTAACGCGACGTTTAGTTTGATATCGAACATCGCCAGCAATGCAGGAATATCTTTAAAGAACAATTGCTCTTGTAGGTTTTTACTGCCGGTGCTGATGATAACTTGCTGACCACTGAGCAGTGCTGGCACCAAATACGCGTAGGTTTTACCCACACCAGTGCCCGCTTCAACCACCAAGTTGTCTGCACACGACATCGCTTGGCTGACTAAAGCTGCCATCTGTTGCTGCTGCGGGCGGCAACTGTAGCCGCTAACGCCTTGGGCTATAACACCGTCATCAGCGAAAATACGCGCCACTTCTTGGGTTAATCTGCTGCTCGTCAATCTCAATCCATCATAGGGTTGTCAGTGCTATTGTGTGGGCATTATCCGTGTTTCATCTCTGAGCACAAGTGGTCGGCATTATCTCACTGACAAAACTTGTTACCTTTACTGCTCACCACCCAACCGATTATTCGACGTATGAAGCGACTTCACTACGGCCTAAGCAATTTTGACTATGCACAACGCCTTTTCCCACGCAGCTTGAAGATGAAGATTACTCATTATGCAAATTAGGGGTTGCATAAATATCCAATCTTGATTAGTTTAAATACAACTTAGGCGACAGCATCGCCGCTTTAGCAAATTATTGATACGAGAAAAGAACATGACCCAGCGTTTGAACACTATCCATCATCACCATCATATGCGGTAGCCTTCGGACGCTTACTGCCGGAGGACTATTTCCTTCTGGCGGTTGATTCAAGACAGATCAAAAACCCCTGGAAGGAATTCCGGGGGTTTTTAGTTTCTAGCTTAATATTTTGTTTTAAAACAGTTTTTAAAAAATTATAGAATCAACCATAGAGGAAGTCAGTTATGTCAGAGTCAAGCAGATTACGTATCGCCATCCAGAAGTCGGGCCGACTATCAAAAGAATCACAAAAGTTATTAAAAAGCTGCGGGGTTAAGTTTAACGTTAACGAACAACGTCTTATTGCCCACTCTGACAATATGCCTATCGATCTGCTGCGGGTGCGTGATGATGATATCCCTGGCCTTGTGATGGATGGCGTGGTTGATCTGGGCATCATAGGTGAAAACGTGCTTGAAGAGGAACAGATTGAACGTCAAACCTTAGGCAAACCAGCTGAATGCCTCAAGCTCAGAGAACTCGATTTTGGCGCCTGTCGATTATCGCTGGCTGTACCTAATGAATTTAATTATCAAGATGCGACCTCACTCGAAGGACTGCGCATCGCCACCTCTTACCCGAACCTACTTCGCCGTTATATGCAGCAAAAGGGCATAAGTTATCGCGACTGTATGCTTAAGGGCTCGGTCGAAGTTGCCCCTCGCGCAGGCCTTTCTGATGGGATCTGCGACTTGGTATCAACTGGCGCCACCTTAGAAGCAAATGGCCTGTACGAAACTGAAGTGATCTACCGCTCTATGGCCTGCATCATTCAATCGACTCAAGAGCAAACCCCTGACAAACAAGCGCTGATCAACAAGATTCTTTCTCGTATCAATGGCGTTGTACGCGCTAAAGAGAGTAAATATATTCTGCTGCACGCGCCTACCGAAACCCTTGATCAAATTGTGGCCCTATTACCTGGCGCTGAAAACCCAACCGTACTGCCCCTTAACGATGATACCAATCGCGTCGCTATCCACGCGGTAAGCACTGAAGATCTGTTCTGGGATACCATGGAGGAGCTCACTCAGCTCGGAGCCAGTTCAATACTGGTCATGCCAATCGAAAAAATGATGGGTTAACACTATGACATTAACGACGAGTACCGATGCGATTAAGGTCAAGATGCAACAACTTAAGTGGGCAGAGTTAAGCCTTGGCGAGCAACAACAAGCACTGCAACGCTCTCCCCTCGTTGGCGATTTGGCGCTAGAGCAAAGTGTCAAAACCATTATTGATAAGGTGGCTAACGACGGCGATGTCGCGCTCAAGCAATTTTCAAAGCAGTTTGATGGCGTCGAGTTGGATGAGCTTGCACTGTCTGACATTGAGATAAAGGCTGCCTGCACAAGAGTTAGCGATGAAATAAAAACCGCCATAGCCCAAGCTATGGGCAATATTGAAACCTTCCATAAAGCGCAAGCCTTTCAAGGCATTGATGTTGAAACTCAAGCCGGCGTGCGCTGCGAACTTCGCAGTGAGCCCATCGAGAAAGTGGGGCTTTATATTCCTGGAGGCAGTGCGCCGCTCATATCCACCGTATTGATGCTCGCCCTGCCAGCCCAAATTGCAGGATGTGAGCAACGAGTACTCGTCAGCCCCCCGCCAATTGATGATGCCATTGTCTATGCTGCAAACGCTTGCGGTATAAAGCAGATATTCCAAGTGGGCGGCGCCCAAGCCATCGCCGCCCTTGCATTAGGCACAGAGACTATTGCTGCGGTAGATAAGATTTTTGGCCCAGGTAATCGCTATGTCACCGAAGCTAAACGTCTGGTATCGCAAGACAGTCGCTGCGTGGTGAGTATCGATATGCCAGCGGGCCCATCAGAGGTATTAGTCATCGCAGATAAAGACGCGAACCCCAGCTTTATTGCCGCCGATCTGCTGTCTCAAGCGGAGCACGGCCCCGATTCTCAAGTGATGCTGGTCACCGACAGCCAAAATCTGGCCAATGAGGTCAATCAAGCCCTGCAACAACAACTTGCTCTATTACCTAGAGCCGATATCGCCACAACGGCGCTAAGTTGCAGCCGTACCATATTGGTTATGGATATGGATGAAGCGGCCAAGGTGTCCAACCGTTATGGCCCTGAACACTTAATTATTCAAACCAATGCGCCCCGTGAGCTGCTTAAGCAAATTCGCGCAGCGGGTTCAGTCTTTTTAGGGGCTTACACACCTGAGTCGGTTGGCGATTATGCCAGTGGCACCAATCATGTGTTACCCACCTACGGTTATAGCAGAGCCGTATCTAGCCTATCGCTTGCCGATTTTAGCCGCCGCTTTACCGTGCAAGAGCTCAGTGCCGAAGGCTTAATGGGGCTAGGACAAAGCGTGATGACGCTTGCCAGCGCCGAGCAACTCGATGCTCACAAAAATGCCATTGCAGTGCGCCTGCTTAGCATTGAAACCGAAACGAGTATGGATAAGGGAGCGTAATATGAGTCAGCAGAAGTTAACTACTGCCGAGCGACTTGCACGCCCAGAGCTGCTGACGCTGCAGCCCTATGAGTCTGCGCGCCGCATTGGGGGCGAGGGTCAAATTTGGATCAATGCCAATGAGTCGCCTTTTAACAACAGTGATGTCGATAATCTCAACCGTTACCCTGAATGTCAGCCACCAGCGCTCATTAACGCCTATGCGCAATACGCCCAAGTGCGCAGAGAGCAAGTCATCACCAGTCGCGGCGCCGATGAAGCTATCGAGCTGTTAATCCGCACATTTTGCATGCCAGGCAAAGATAGCATCGCCTGTTTTGGCCCGACCTATGGCATGTATGCCATTAGCGCACAAACCTTTAATGTCGGCGTTAACGCCCTGCGCCTCAATGATGAGTATCAGCTGCCAAATGATATCGCAGAGCAAGTTAGCGATGCCAAACTAGTGTTTATTTGTAACCCCAACAATCCTACTGGCACCGTCATTAGCCCACAGATAATAGCGCAGGTTATCGCTAAGTTGCCTGATGCACTCGTTGTTGTCGATGAAGCCTATATTGAGTTTTGCCCCGACTATAGCGTTGCCAACCTTATCGACCAGTTTGACAACCTTGTGGTGCTGCGAACCTTGTCCAAAGCGTTTGCATTGGCTGGCGCACGCTGCGGCTTTATGCTCGCCAATAAGATGATTACTGAGATGGTGATGCGAGTCATCGCGCCCTACCCTGTACCTTTACCTGTATCGAATCTTGCTTGCGAGGCGCTAAGCCTACAAGGCATCGAGACTATGCAACAACAGGTTAGCCAACTGAAACAAAATGGTTTACGACTCAGTGAGGCACTGCTGCGCATCGGCGCTAATGTGCTGCCCGCCAATGGCAACTTTGTGTTGGCGACCTTTAATGATGTGACCGATATCCAACATAAACTTAAGCAAGGGGGTGTCGTGGCGCGCGCCTATAAAGATCCCGCCCTTGCCAACAGTATTCGCTTTAGTTTTGCCTGTGATGAACAAACTGATACGTTAATCAAACTGCTTATTGATTAGTGGCCGCGAAGCACTGACATCCGCATATAACCACTAACTAGTGGCACAGAATAAGAATTGAAATTGAAGGTAGACAAAAGATGAAGCAAAAGATCCTTTTTATCGATAGAGATGGCACCATCATCGAAGAGCCTATCACTGACAAGCAAGTTGATAGCTTAGCCAAGTTAGTCTTTGAGCCACAGGTGATCCCTGCGCTGCTTAAGCTGCAAAAAGCGGGTTATCGACTCGTGATGGTCAGTAACCAAGATGGATTAGGCACACCTTCGTTCCCTAAAGATGATTTTGATGCCCCGCAAAATATGATGATGCAGATCTTAACCAGCCAAGGAGTGACCTTCGATGACGTGCTGATCTGCCCCCATTTTAATGATGAAAACTGCAGCTGTCGTAAGCCCAAACTGGGCTTAGTCAAATCTTACCTCACCGAAGGCCGCGTCGATTTTACCGCCTCTGCGGTGATTGGCGACCGAGAAACCGATTTAGGTCTTGCCGATGCCATGGGAATAGCCGGACTGCAGTACAACCGTGAGACCCTAAACTGGGATGCGATTGCCGATAAGCTCCTTTGCAGCGATCGCGTAGCCACGGTCGTGCGCACCACCAAAGAAACCGACATTCGCGTCACCATTGATTTAGATAGCCAACAGAAAAGCGACATCAATACTGGCATTGGCTTTTTTGACCACATGCTCGACCAAATTGCCACCCACGGCAGCTTTAAGATGGATGTCAGTGTCGATGGTGACTTAGAAATAGATGACCATCACAGCGTCGAAGACACCGCGTTGGCCATTGGTGACGCACTAAGGCAAGCCCTAGGTGACAAGCGCGGCATCGCCCGTTTTGGCTTTAGCATTCCTATGGATGAAGCCAGTGCCTCTTGTTTGCTAGACTTATCAGGGCGACCGTTCATCAAGTTTGACGGCCAATTTGAGCGTGAAATGGTGGGCGAAATGGCCACCGAAATGGTGCCGCATTTTTTCCGTTCTTTCGCCGATGGGCTGCGCTGCACCCTGCACTTATCCACCAATGGCGATAACGATCACCACAAGGTAGAAAGCCTCTTTAAAGTGCTTGGTCGCACCCTTCGCCAAGCCGTCAAAGTCGAAGGTGATGCCTTGCCATCAAGTAAAGGTGTGTTATGAGCAATGATAAAGACAGCACCATTATCATCGACACAGGCTGCGCCAATTTAAGCTCGGTCCGCTACGCTTTTGAGCGTATCGGCGCCGATGCTCAAATCAGTGACGATTTAGCCAAGATCAACGCCGCCACCCGCGTAGTACTGCCCGGTGTGGGTAGCGCTCAAGCGGCAATGGCATCACTTAATGACAAAGCCCTCGTTAATACCATTAAGTCACTGACTCAGCCCGTGCTCGGCGTGTGTCTAGGCATGCAGATGATGACCAACTCATCGACTGAGCGCGGTAACTTTGCAGTAAAAAACAGCGCTGACGGTTGTCGCTGCTTAGGGCTTATCGATACCGAGATTAGCGACCTCGATAGCCATGGATTGCCACTGCCGCACATGGGCTGGAATCAGATAACGCCAACGGCCCATCCACTGTTTGCAGGGATTGCCGCTGGCAGTTATGTCTATTTTGTTCATAGCTACCGCGCGCCAATCAGTCAATACACCATAGCCCAGAGTGAATATGGTGAAGCCTTTAGCGCTGCAATCGCGAAAGACAATTTTATGGGGGTGCAGTTTCACCCTGAAAAAAGTGCCACCATTGGCGCTCAAATACTGAAAAACTTTATGAAAATGACCCGTGACAGTCTAAACCCACAAAAAGCGGAGGTCGCCCAATGATCATCCCCGCAATTGATCTTATCGACGGCCAAGTGGTTCGCCTCTATCAAGGCGACTATAACCAGCAAACAACTTTTGCCTTAAGCCCATTAAGCCAACTGCAATCTTATCAAGCTCAAGGCGCAAAATGGCTACACATTGTCGACCTTACTGGTGCGAAAGCACCTGAAAAACGCCAAACAGCATTAATAGCTGAGTTAGTAAACGGACTCGATGCCAATATTCAAGTGGGCGGCGGCATTCGCAGTGAGGCGCAAGTGGCAGAGCTACTCGAAATCGGGGTCAAACGGGTGGTGATCGGCTCGCTCGCGGTGAAAGAGACCGCGCTGGTGCAAAGCTGGTTTACCAAATATGGTAGCGACGCCATCTGCTTAGCACTCGATGTTAATATCAACGAGCAAGGTGAAAAAATCGTTGCCGTTTCGGGTTGGCAATCGGGTGGGGGTAAGACCCTTGAATCATTGGTTGAGGCTTTTAAACCTTATGGCCTAAAACACGCACTGGTGACCGACATTAGTCGTGATGGCACCCTTAAGGGCAGTAACACCGAATTATACCAAGAGATCGCTCAGCTTTATCCCGATATTGCATGGCAAGCCTCTGGTGGTATTGCTACTCTCGAGGACGTTGCAGCAGTAAGAGATAGCGGCGCTAGCGGCATTATTATTGGCAAAGCACTGTTAATTGAAAACTTTAGTGTCGAGGAGGCTATCGCATGTTGGCCAAACGTATAGTTCCCTGCCTCGATGTCCGCGAAGGTAAAGTCGTTAAAGGCGTGCAGTTTCGTAACCATGAAATTGTCGGTGACATAGTGCCGCTTGCCGCACGTTATGCCGTTGAGGGCGCCGATGAACTGGTGTTTTATGATATCACTGCCAGCGCGCACGATCGGGTTGTCGATAAAAGTTGGGTCAGCCGCGTCGCCGAGCAGATAGATATCCCCTTCTGTGTTGCGGGTGGGATAAAAACCATCGAGCAAGCGAGAGAAAAACTTGCCTTTGGCGCCGATAAAATCTCGATTAACTCACCGGCTTTAAGCGATCCTAGCCTTATCGATCGCCTGCAAGATGAGTTTGGCCGCCAATGCATCGTCATCGGTATCGACTCCTTTTATGAGGCCGACAGCAATAGCTACAAGGTCAAGCAGTTTACAGGGGATGAAGCCGCCACCAAAGATACCCAGTGGTATACCCAAGACTGGGTCGAAGAGGTGCAAAAACGCGGCTGCGGCGAGATCGTACTCAATGTGATGAACCAAGACGGCGTGCGCCAAGGCTATGATATAAAACAGCTATCAATGATCAGAGCGATATGCGATGTCCCATTAATTGCCTCAGGTGGTGCCGGTACTATGGCGCATTTTAAAGCAGTCTTTGAAGAGGCCAAAGTGGATGCGGCATTAGCTGCCAGTGTATTTCATAAAGGGATCATCGACATTCAAACATTAAAACGTTACCTACAAGATAATGGCATCCAGATGCGTTTGTAACCGCAAGCTGATAAGGCTCAAGGATTAACAATGAAAAACAGACAAGATTTTTCCAATTTAGATTGGGATAAACAGCAGGGACTTATTCCTGCCGTGGTACAAAACCACCTTACCGGTAAAGTATTAATGCTCGGCTATATGGATAAAGCTGCATTAACAAAAACCCTAGACACCAAAATGGTGACCTTTTTTAGTCGTAGTAAACAACGGCTGTGGACCAAAGGTGAGACCTCTGGTAACACCCTAGATTTAGTGGCCATCGATTGTGACTGTGATAATGACAGTTTATTAGTGCAAGTGATCCCAAATGGGCCTACCTGCCACCTCGAACGTGAAAGCTGCTGGCCTGATGGCGATGCCCATCCGTTTATCGATAACCTTACTAAGCTCATTGCTTCACGTAAGGGCCAAGATGCCGAGTCGAGCTACACTGCTCATCTATTTGAGCGCGGCACTAAACGTATTGCGCAGAAAGTTGGCGAAGAGGGATTAGAAACCGCGCTCGCCGCGGCGACGAATGATAAACCTGAGCTAATCGATGAAGCATCCGATCTTATCTATCACTTGTTAGTGCTGCTAGAAGATCAAGAACTCAGCCTTGCCGACATTACCGCTAATCTGCTCAAGCGCCACAGTCAATCGAGCCAGTAGCAAATAATAAGTAGTCGATAGTAAGTCACTCCGTACATAGCAAACCATGATGCAAAGAGTCCATTCGGGCTCTTTTTTATACGCCACGTCAGCCACAATCAGTAATGCTCAACTAACATCATCAGCGATAATTCATTAAACAAAACACTCTGTTTTCAAGTAAGTTATGCCACTGAAAAGACTGTTGCCACCTGTCAGTTCTGTTACAATTGCGCCGTTATCTCATCCTCTAACATGACAACTAAAAATAATACCCTATGAATCAATCAAACAAAGTTTTAGCCGTTAATGATGATCTGCCAATTCGTACCGATAAGGCCGTTCATTCAGGCAAAGTGCGCAGCGTATATTGGTTAACCGCAGCCGATAGCGCCCGTCTTATCGAGCAAAAAGGCTACGATGTGCCTGCCGATACCCCGCTAGCCATTATGGTGATCAGTGACCGTATATCAGCCTTTGACTGTATTTGGCAAGGCGAGAATGGCCTTAATGGCGTACCCGGAAAAGGCGCCGCACTCAATGCCATCTCAAACCATTGGTTCAAACTGTTCAAAGAGAAAGGGCTAGCCGATAGTCATATTCTTGATGTGCCGCATCCATTCGTATGGATAGTACAAAAAGCCCAGCCAGTAATGGTTGAAGCGATCGCAAGACAATACATCACCGGTTCCATGTGGCGTGCATACAGCAAAGGCGAACGTGATTTTTGCGGTATCACCCTACCTGAAGGGCTGCAAAAAGATCAAAAGCTGGATGAAGTGCTAATCACCCCATCGACCAAAGGGGTGTTAACGGGTCTTGAAGGCGTACCTGAAGCCGATGATGTAAACGTGTCGCGCGCCGATCTTGAGCGTCACCTTAACGCCTTCAACTTTCGTTCAATAAGCGACATCGACTTATATGAAAAACTCCTCAAAGAAGGCTTTGCGGTCATCAGTGATGCGCTAGCAGAACAAGATCAGATTTTTGTTGATACCAAGTTTGAATTTGGCTATGTAAAAGATGCCAGCGGCCAAGAAAAGCTTATCTATATGGATGAAGTTGGCACACCTGATTCATCACGTATTTGGGATGGTGAAGCACATCGTAATGGTAAAATCGTCGAGAAATCGAAAGAAGGGTTCCGCCAGTGGCTACTTAACCATTTCCCTTATCCTGATATTTTACTCAACAAAGAGCGTATGCCCGAGCGCTTTGCCCTCGCTCGCGATAATAAGCTGCCGACAGACGTGATGATGGATATCTCCAATACCTATGTTGGAATAGCAGAAACCATTATTGGTGAGAAACTTAATCTTAGCGACAATCCTCGCCAAGAAGTGATTGATGTGCTGCGTAATGAGTATCAACTAATTGTGGATTAATCGCTGATCCACTTTCGCATTGTCTTCTATGAAACCGTAATCGCTACTAGCATTGCGGTTTTTTTAGCCAACCCCTGCTTAACTTTGTCACTCGACATTGTTAAATGGCCCAATGATCGGCCCCTTGCTGGTTGTTATCCCATCGCAAAATCAAAGACTCTCGCTTTTAAAAAGAACAAGGCATAAATTAACGCATAAGCGACTTAATGCGAATTATAATGAAAGAATAACGACTCGTTAATAACAAGGGACGACTATGGATACTCTCCACATAGACACTATCGGTTACGTCAGTACTTTTTTAGGCTGGTGCACTGTACTGAATATTGTATTGTTTAGTTATATGGCAGTGATGCTTATCGCTTTCAACGCCCCCATTAAACGTCTACATAGCCGTATTATGCTGATCCCTAAGGAACAATTAAACGGGTTTTACTTCTCATTTTTAGCACATTATAAATTAGCGATATTACTCTTTAATCTAGTGCCTTACTGTGCCCTAAAAATCATGTCACAATGAGATGTTTGATATAACGCAGCCATTGAGTTATTTAATGGCGCATAATAAGACTATTGAGAATGGATTCAGATACTTGAAGTGTCTAGCACAATGGCAACATGTGACAATAAACAGATAAATCGCAATAGTTGCCGACTCACCTGTTTATTTAGCCTAGTTAAAGTATCAATACGAGGTAAATATTCGACTCAATAAATTGACGCCTCACCTGGTGGACGAGTACGTAATACTTTTAAAAACCACATATACTGCTCAGGATATGCACTGATCACCTGTTCTACTACGCGATTAAGCGCTAAGGCTTCATTTTCTTTACCTTGCATCTCATCTGGAGACATAGCGGGCATGACAGTTAACTGGAATTTGCGGCGCTGTTGATCGTAGCCAATTTTAACGGGCATCACCTGCGCGTTTCCAGCCGACGCTAATCTTCCCACCACGGGCAGAGTCGCTTTTACCGTGGCAAAAAAAGGCGCAAATACACTTTTTTCTGGGCCTAAATCTTCATCGGGCAGATAAAAGAAACTGTTATCATTTTTAAGTTCAGAAAGTAGTGCCCGAATGCCGGCATCGCGCATATAGATATTGCCACCTTGGGAGCTGCGCATACGGTTATTAAACCAATCAAAGAGTTTATTGCGGTGCGCTTTAGCCATAGAGACCATAGGCAACTCAAGATTCAGACGCAGCCCCGCATACTCAATTCCCCACACATGGGGCATGATGAAGATGACTGGTTGGCCCGCATCACGCGCCTGCTGTACATGTTCAAAGCCATCAAGCATGACGCGGCGACGTAAATTATCGCTTGAGCGAATAAGTAACTCTGATTGTGCTAGCAAGATCATCACAAAGTTAGCGATATTATCATCGAGTAACTGACTAATTTCGCTCTCTGATTTTTCTGGAAAGCAGGTTTCTAGGTTAGCCCTTGCAATGCGCAGCGGTTTTTTAGCCACTTTTTTAACTAATTTAGCGATCATGCGCGCTATGGGATCGCGCACTCGTGCTGGCATCGAACCAAAAATGACCAACACACCGATCGCCAGCCACGTTGGCCAAAGTTTGGGGTGTAACAAGCTAAGGTTAAAGCGGCGATCAAAATATTTGGGTTTTCTAGACAAGTAATTAAACCTCTAACTTGCAAAAAAGTAAGATAAATAGACAAATAAAAAACAGAAAAAGCCACTCGTTGAGTGGCCTTAACTGTCTCGATAACTAACGTTATTTATCGGCTTTATTAGCCTCTTCGACTCGGCTCTTGAGCTTCTGTCCTGGACGGAAAGTCACCACACGACGAGCAGAAATTGGAATATCCTCGCCTGTTTTTGGGTTTCTTCCCGGTCTTTGGTTTTTGTCCCTTAGGTCAAAGTTGCCAAAGCCAGATAACTTGACCTGCTCACCGTTTTCGAGTGCTTGACGAATCTCTTCGAAAAACGTCTCTACCATCTCTTTTGCAACCCGCTTATTAATACCAAGTGTTTCAAAAAGATGTTCTGCCATTTCGGCTTTGGTAAGTGCCATACTTTTAATCCCTCAACAATGCGTTGAACTCTGACTTGAGTTCGGAAACTACTTTTTCGACGACTTCAGCAATTTCTTTTTCTTCAAGTGTACGAGCGTTGTCTTGTAGTGTAAGTGCTATCGCCAGGCTCTTTTTGCCCGGTTCAACACCTTTACCTTGGTATACATCGAACAAGTTTAAGCCAACCAACTGATTTTCGCCAACTTTTCTTATCAAATTTATAACATTGCCCGCTGATACCTGCTCATCAACAACGATAGCAATGTCTCTACGGTTTGCTGGAAACTTAGACACAGCCTGGGCTAGCGGTAAACTTGCATGCAATAAAGCGTCTAATTCAAGTTCAAAAATAATGGTTTTACCGTTTAATCCAAATGGCTTTTCTAAGCTTGGATGGACGGCTCCAATGACACCTATGACGCGATCATTTCTTAATATTTCAGCACATTGCCCCGGATGTAACGCCGGATGAGATGCTGATCTAAAAGTAAATTCTTCATCAGATACTGTCAAGCCGATTATGGCTTCTAAGTCACCTTTAAGGTCGAAAAAGTCGACAGTTTTAGAATCCATTGACCAATGTTCATCATTTTGGTTGCCTGAAATCACTGCCCCCAACATCGCTTGCTGGCGTACTTGAGACTCTGCCGTCTCATCTGGTACAAAACGCAGGCCGGTTTCAAATAGACGCACACGGTTTTGCTGACGACTTTGGTTATAACCTACTGCAGTCAATAAGCCAGTAAACATCGACAAACGCATCGCTGACATCTCTACCGAAATAGGATTAGGCAAAATCATTGCCGGCGCATCAGGATGGATCAGTGCTTGCTGCTTAGGATCGACAAAACTATAAGTTACCGCTTCTTGGAAACCACGCGCCACCAACATTGCCCGCACACGCTTTAAATCAATGTCAGATTCTTTATGATCTGGCATGCGCAGCGCTGCTATTGGGGCCGTATTGGGGATATTGTTGTAACCATAAATACGCGCCACTTCTTCGATAAGGTCTTCTTCAATCGCCATATCGAAACGGTAAGTAGCCGTGGTCACGTTCCAAGCCCCATCGATGGGCTCAACGATAAAACCTAATCGTTGTAGAATTTCAGTGACATCATTATCAGCAATATGATGACCCAATACGCGATCAAGCTTGCTGCGACGTAACGTAATGCTAACTGGCTTGGGTAAATGCTCATCGGAATTAGACTCAATCACTGGGCCTGCTTCACCGTCGCAGATATCAAGCACTAGCCGCGTCGCTCTGTCCATCACTTTAGCTTGCAACTCTGGATCGACACCACGTTCAAAACGATGCGATGAATCAGTATGTAACCCTAAACGACGTGATTTGCCCATAATGGCCAGCGGCGCAAAGAAAGCACATTCAAGTAAAATGTCTTGTGTCTCAGCAGTTACGCCCGATGCTTCACCACCAAAGACACCGGCCAACGCCAATGCTTGTTGTTGATCGGCTATCACTAAAGTATCAGCCGGCACCGTAATTTCATTGCCATCAAGCAAGGTCAGTTTTTCTTCACCATCAGCCAAACGCACCACAATATCGCCGTTTAGCGTGGCTAAATCGAACGCATGCATAGGTTGACCAAACTCAATCAACACATAGTTAGTAATATCGACTATCGGATCGATAGAGCGAATACCACTGCGGCGCAGCTTCTCTTGCATCCATACTGGTGTTTGCGCTTTAACGTTAACGTTTTTAACCACGCGGCCTAAGTAACGAGGGCATGCCGCAGGCGCTTGGTTATCGATAACAACCGCATCAGTAATCGTCGGTGTTACCGCTTCCCATGTTGGCTCGGTCACTGCTTGACGATTTAATACACCGACTTCGCGAGCCAGACCCGCCATACCTAAACAATCGGCGCGGTTAGCTGTTAAATCGACGTCAATCACGGCATCATCTAGATCAAGGTACTCACGTACATCAGTGCCAATTGGTGCATCTAATGGTAGCTCGATAATGCCATCACTTTCGATATCGATACCTAGCTCACCATAGGAGCACAGCATACCAAATGACGGTTGACCACGAAGTTTAGCCTTCTTAATTTTAAAGTCGCCCGGTAATACTGCGCCGACCATAGCCACGGCCACTTTAAGGCCTAAACGACAGTTAGGTGCACCGCAGACAATGTCGATCAACTCATCTTGACCCACATTAATTTTAGTCACACGCAATTTATCGGCATCAGGATGTTGGCCACATTCGACCACTTCACCGATAATCACGCCAGAAAACTCACCTGCAACGGCGTCGATTCCATCGACTTCAAGACCTGCCATGGTAATTTGGTGAGATAATTCTTCTCGGGTTACACTTGGGTTAACCCACTCACGAAGCCAAGATTCGCTAAATTTCATTTTTACTCGCTCCGTTATTTGAATTGCTTAAGAAAGCGCAGATCGTTCTCGAAGAATGAACGTAAATCGTTAACGCCATAACGTAACATCGATAAACGCTCAACTCCCATACCAAAGGCAAAGCCTTGATACTTTTCAGGATCAATCCCTACGCTGCGCAGCACATTCGGATGTACCATGCCGCAACCCAATACTTCTAACCACTTACCGTTTTTACCCATCACGTCGACTTCCGCTGAAGGTTCAGTGAAAGGAAAGTAAGATGGACGGAAGCGTACTTGTAAATCTTCTTCAAAAAAGTTACGTAAGAAATCGTGTAGGATCCCTTTTAACTCCGCAAAGTTAACATGCTCATCAACCAATAAACCTTCGACCTGATGAAACATCGGCGTGTGGGTTTGATCATAGTCATTACGGTAAACTCGGCCCGGAGAGATAATTCTCAGCGGCGGCTTTTCGTTTTCCATAGTACGGATCTGTACACCCGAGGTTTGGGTACGCAACATCAACTTAGGATTAAAGTAGAAGGTGTCATGATCGGCACGTGCCGGGTGATGCTCTGAAATATTGAGCGCATCGAAATTATGGAAATCATCCTCAATTTCAGGCCCCTGCTTGACGCTAAAACCCAGTTCACCAAAGAAAGTTTCAATACGTTCGATAGTTCGCGTAACTGGGTGTAGTCCACCATTGTCAATACGACGTCCTGGCAGGGTTACGTCGATACTTTCTGCCGCTAATTTGGCTTCAAGTTCGGCTGATTTCAGCCCGTCTATACGCTCAGATAACTTCTGTTGTACGGCTTGCTTAGCTTGGTTAACTGCTTGGCCGAAAGCAGGCTTCTCTTCTGCACTAAGCTTACCCATCATTTTCATCATGTCGGTGATCTTACCTTTTTTACCAAGGTAATCGACACGAAGCTCATCGAGGGCTTTCAGATCATCTGTCCCTTCGATAGCCTGCAAGGCCTGTTCTACGATTTCTGTTAACTGTGACATCATCTCTTCCAGTACGCCCGCTCCCGAGTTCGAGAGCCAAGACTTTCTATATGCTGACTATTTATCTTGCGAAAATAGAAAAAGAGACAAATTTTACGTGACCCTAGGCCGTTTGACTAGGGCTTATTTGCTATTTTTCCTTAGAGTTTCGTGGATCTAAGCTGCTGAGACAGAGGATTACGGGTTTTAAGATTAAAAGCATGGCAGAAATGCTATCTGTGGTGCCCAACTAAAGGGATTATCGGATAATAATTATGCCTATAACCACAACAAAAAACACAAATAAGCAACAAACAGTCATAGCGAGTAGCATTTAATGTTAAGTAATTACAACTCGATCCGATAACATAGATATTATTTTGCATAGCAAACGAGAGTTTCGATGAAAGAAGTCAAGTTTAGGTGGATAGACCAATACCTGATCCACATGACCTTAAAAACAAAATTTATCATTTTAGCGATTATTCCAATTATCACCTTAATTGGCTTAGCCACCATTTTATATGGTCAGTTTAATCATCAACTGCGTCAAAGCCATCAAGCCACAAGTGTTAACCATGTACAAGAGTTGGCCGATGTGATTGAGCTCAGTTATCAATATATTCCTACAGAGCAACAATCAGCCTTTAAACGTGCTTTAACTCAACAAGGTATAGCAACATACACAGAATCGTTATCTGCTGATATAGCGCGCATTGCATCACAAGGAGGTGGCAGTACCATCAGTGACGACAGTGTTAACGCCTATAGCCGCGTAACCGATAGCGGGCTTGTCGCCGTCGTTAAGGGTAATAATTTAAGTCATGCTCTTGATTCGGCTAAACCCTATGTATTGGCCAGTTTAGTAGTGTTGACCCTAATCATCTTGATCGCTTTCTATTATATTTCAACCTTTGTCGGCGGTGCGCTCTACACCAGCGTGATGGCGCTAAAACGCGCAGCCGATGGCGATCTCACGGGTCGACTTAACTTCTTCGAAGTGAAAGATGAATTTAGCATCTTAGCGATCAGCATAGATACCTTAGTTGAGCGCCAACACAACCTGGTACGCCAACTATCACAAGCCAGTAGTCAAATTCGCGCAGTGGTACAGAACTTTAGGCAAACGGCACAAGAAGGGCAACACTTGGCGGCAGGACAACGTCAGCATTTAGACTCACTCGCCACGGCGATGGAGCAGATGACAGCTGCTGTTAAAGAGGTGGCACGCAACGCCGAGCTATCGTCGAGTGAAACACAAGCTGCCAACCAACAAGTTGAGGCGGGATCTAAAGATATCGCTGTCACGGTTGATGCGATTGGCGCACTATCAAATGAGATTGGTGATGCCTCCCATGCCGTTAATGTGCTTAATGAGAATGCCAGCAAAATTGATGAAGTGGTGTCGACCATTAATGCGATTTCTGAGCAAACTAACCTACTGGCATTAAATGCCGCCATTGAAGCTGCTCGCGCTGGTGAACAAGGATGAGGCTTTGCCGTGGTCGCCGATGAAGTGCGTACCTTGGCTGGGCGAACTCAAGCCGCTACCATCGAAATTAAAACCATGATTGAAGCGTTACAAAACGGCTCGCAAAATTTAACTCAAGTGATGCAGCGCACCGTGGAGATGGCGCAAAATGGGAAGCAACATGTACTCGATACCGGTAATGACTTGAAAGCCATCTCCCACCATAGTGAAAAGGTGTACGAGATGAGCGTCATGATCGCGACCTCTGCAGAACAGCAATCTGCGGTGGCTAACGAAATAGCCACAAACCTCATGGAAATACGCAATCAATCCCATGAGGTTGAGACATCAGCCAACCAATCTGTATCAGGTTGTGATGAATTACACGCCACCGCAGAGCAATTAGATCAGCTGCTCATCGGCCTAAAAGTTTAATATCCAAGTGGCGCTAGTCTTATTAACTATAAGGCTAGCGCACTGTTTTGCTTTACTATTTAATCTCAGTCTGTTTTGATTAAACTCGATCACATCGCGTTGGGTAAAAGGAACTGCTACTGAAAATGGCTATTCACACTAAACACAATACAACAATGCGCAATACCCGATGGAAAAACAGCCTGACGGTTAAATTTACTTTCGTTCAATTTGTCGTTGCCGCACTCATTATTGCCTCCAGTACTTGGTTTATTTTTACCGCTGAAAAAAAGCATCATATCGACACCCAGCTCTCCTTAAGCCAAAGCTATGCCCACGCTGTTATCGCTCAATTACAACAAGTGACCTCTAAAGTGGAAACCTTAGCCCGTTCACTCGGCACAGTCGGTGAAACTTACCAAGGCCAAGCGGCACAAATTAATAAGTTAATTCCGCCACTGCTGACGATGGAAGATGATCAGCAACTGATTGTCAGCGGCGGCATTTGGCCTGAGCCTCAAAAAGCGACAGGGGCAGCGTCATTAAATGGTTTTTTCTGGGCTAAAGATGACACCCTGCATTTTCGGCAAGTTAATGGCTATAATCAAACGGGCGATGGGCCAAGGTACGATGAAACGAGCTGGTATACTCCTGCGAAATATTTACAAGATAGCCATACCCATTGGTCGCAATCCTACATCGACCCTTACACCCAACAATTGATGATCACCGCTACCGTTCCGATGCGCGTTAACCATCAATTTATCGGCGCCGCGTCAGTGGATATGGCATTGAGCGGAATCGATAAACAATTTACTTTTTCAGATCAAAACCCGCTCTCTAAAGGTTATATTATCGCTTTAGATGCCTATAATAATCTGTTAAGCGACCCATTTAAAAACCACGCCAATGAGTCGCAACATTTAGGCAAATCCTTTACCGATTTAGTGAGCCATTACCCTGCTCTCGCCCCACTTGGCGCGGCTATTGAGCAGATGGATAAGCAGTTTTATCAACAAGTCATGGCTAAACCCGCTTATCAAAGTGCACAGTTACAACCATTACTGGATCACACCGCTAAAGCGCAGCATGACAGACTCGTAGCGGTTATCAACGCCTCGCTGCAACCTAAAGCCATTACACAATCTGTGGTCACCTTAGAGCTTGACTCAGGCCCACTACTCAACAAACCCGTATTGATCTCGATCCTCACCATGGAAGAGACCTTATGGAAGATTATTCTAGTTACCCCTATCTCAGGGTTATCACAGCAAGCCAACGCAATCGCGGTGAAGATTGGAGCATTTTTGTTACTGTCACAACTGGTGGCGTTGATCATTTTATTTATCTTTCAGCATAAGCTGTTTATTCGGCCTATCTTTCAAATATCATCAGCCTTACAAAGTGGCAATTTAGGCTGGCTGGCCCTCGATGCCAACACACGTCAAGACGAAATTGGTCAGCTCGCGAAGGCCTTTGTAGCCCGCAGTAACCAATTAGAGATAGCCTACGCCAGCCTAGATGCCAGCAACCTTGCACTGGAGCAACAATTATCGATGCAACAACAGGCTCAAGCTGAGTTGGAAAATAAAAAAGAGCTGATTAATTCGCTGCTAAATGCATCCCAGAACCTAATTTGCATCAAAGACATGAGCGGTAGATACACTTTAGTCAATGACAAGTTTTGTGAAATATTAGGCTTAGAGCGCGAGCAGATACTGGGCGCAAAAGACAGTGATATTTACCCACCGCATATCGCAGAGATAGTGGCGCACCATGATGCCATTATCAAAAATAATGACAACGCGCAGAGCTTCGAACAACCCATTCCCACCGTACATGGTGAGTTAACCTATTTAGTGACTAAGTACCCTATCAACGATGCCGACGGGAATCTCATGGCTCTGGGCGCCATGGCTATGGATATCAGTAGTTTAAAATCACGTCAGCTAGAGCTAGATACGCGCATTCAAACGCTAACCCAACAACATGCACAGTTACAACAAGCGCTCAATTTGGCGCAGCAACAGAATCAATTACAAACAACAGCCACAACCGCTAATAGCCACACCTTTGCAGCAAATAACTCATCCATTGCAACGGCTAATAGCGAACACGAGCAGCAACAGCTCTTATTGCACTTAGTGCAGCAACTTAATAAGCAACAATTAACCGCACTCGAACATCTATTTACTCGGCTGCAAAGAACCGCTACCGGCGCAACTAATCAAAGCGGCACAAATGAACACCTAATAGACGAACTAGCCGAGCAGATTGATATCTTACGTCATACGCAACCACTACTGCTTAACGAGCATCAAGAAACAAAATCCATCCAAATTGAACAATATTTACAAGATATGTTGGCGATGCTTGCGCCGCAACTGAAACAGAAACAAGTGCAGTGGCAGGTGAACAGCGAACAATCACTGGCGGTGTCTCTGCCCTCTTGGCACCTGTTTTATCTAAGTTACCGCTTAATCAATAATACACTAGTACACGCTTTTCCCAATGAAGTCCCTTTCGACAGTCCAAAAACGTTACATCTTGATGTGAGCTACCAGGATGGCAAACTCACAATCACACTGCGCGATAATGGTATTGGGCTCTCAAGCAGTGCCTTAACTAAATTACAAGCACAACTGACTAACCATGAAGGTTATGGCACCTTAGTAACACTTAACCGTTGGTTAGCCACCCATTATGAGGGCGAAATAAGTATCACATCGCTGGCCCGTCAATTTACTGAGATACGTTGCCAGATCCCCTTGAGTAACCAGCAAATACATTGCTGTTAATATTGCTCAACTCAGCCACAAACAGGTATAAGGCTTACGCTTCGTGATAACTGCCACATATTGGCTATTTTTATAGCGACGTGCACCAGCTGAAACAAGTACTGACAACTCTAGCCCTGGCAACTAAAGTTCACTCGGCTAGAGGCTGATCTTACTCTGATTGACACCGCGATAATGTAGCGATTAAACATGAGGCTAAAGTTGAGCAGCGGCAGTTACCGTATCGATGTCCATTTGAAAGCGATTTGGATTGATAGCTATGTATCGACAGACAAATAAATAGACGCACAAAGGGCGCACAAGCTAGTCAAAGTAAAACGGTATACCGTCTTGAAAGTATACTAGCGAGAGACATCGACCATGTAATGCCCCTGCAACCAATTGCGCCCAATAAGCAGTTTATTGGTCATTTTTGAGCGATCACGTAAATTCACCTTGGTTTTATACTCTTTACCTGGCTCGCCCACGTTAAGCTCAACCATATAGCGGATCTCGCTGCCTTGGGCGTTTCGAATCAATGTTGTTTCCACGATGCGGCTACGCATCCGCTGTCTTTCACCCTGCTCATTTTCGGTGGTGAAAGCGATCATCTTACCGACATTTTTTTCCATATCCTCGACGCCGCCTTCGACCTTAAGATCAACGGCATGCAGTGAATTTTCAACCGCTCCCGTATCAATACGAGTCTTATACCCTAATCCTGCTTCCACGATATTAATCGTTGCCACTGGACCTATCAGCTGCTTTTCAGCAACATCGACAATATAGTGATCTTTAAGCCAATTACGACCAACCAGTAAACGGTAATCCATATGGCTACGATCGCGCAGGTTCACTTTCACTTGCCGCTCCTTGCCATCGAAACCAACATTCAATGACACCATATAGCGCGTTTCTCTTCCCTGTGAATTTTTCACTGTGGACACTTTGACAATTTTGGCGCTTAAGCGCCGTGCTTCACCGACTTCATTTTGTGTCGTAAACCAAAGGGTTTTGCCGATGTTATCTTTCATTTTGGCCGCGCTACCGCCTTCAATCTCAAGATCGGTGGCATGTAGTGAGGTATTTGCCGCTCCCGTGTCCATACGTGCGTCGTAGATGAGGCCCACCTCTTCAACAGATAATGGAGCCGTTTGTCCTATGATCTCTTTTTGTGCAGCCCAGCTTGGCATGGTAAGCAAGATGGCACAAAAACAAATGACTTTAAGCATTTAACACCTCATATCTAATCAATTAAAAAGCCGACAATTTGAGTCGGCTTAATGGCAATATATTGTTTTTACTCGGTGACCTCTTGGTCGGCTAACCACTGACGCGCTGCATGCCTATCGTCACGCGCAAAGACTTTAACAGGACAAGGCACCATGCAGGCTAACACTGAAGCCATACGTGCATCACGCCCAGTGATGATGACAACTCGTGAAAAGTCAGTCAAATGAAAAAAAGCTAATTTTGCATCATCCCAAAGTGTCTCAACCGATACCCCTTCAAAGTCTTCACCCAACTCATACCATAGCTTAATCGTTGCATGATCTTTTAGCTTGGTTTCGATAGCAGGCAATAACCGTTGATTATAATCATCACTAGTTAGCACGCCATCCACCTTCATTGCTATCACTTCATGACTGAATCCATCGAGTAACTCGATCATTGCTTACTCCTTGTCTAATCAAGTGCCGATTAAATGGCCCTATTCGATAAATGCACATGCAAAGAGCAACCGGCTATAACCACTGACTTATGGCGAAGATTAACGTCTTCTACAAGGTCAAAAACTCATGGTTTCTTGCCTCTAGCAACCTCTCAAGCAGCGGTGCTACTTTGACAAATCATTGTTTGGTCAGTTTATCAGGGATCGGTAAGGCAAGCCGCTCAAAGGACATTACTGTAACTTTGCAATTTCTTGGTCGAATAAATTTTTGATTAAGCCTGAAAACTCAGTAATAAACAGCGTTTGCTCAGAGGTGGCATTATGATGCGCAACTTTAGCCAAAATCTCTTCTAGATCATAAACAATCGCATCGACTTCTCGTATAACGGTATTACGCTGAGCAAAGGTTAATGCGGGGTTTTGACCACACACCATGATGATCTGCGCCGCAAGCTGCTCTTCAAACAACTCCATCACAGTGTCGCCGCCAATTATGGTGCTATCTGACGACTCAAAAAGCCCCAGATGCTCGGTGAGATATTGTATGAGATGGATATATCCGTCTTTATCTGTAACCATGATTAGCCTTAACAAACATTAATTAAAGAGCATGCTCTCACCCATGCCCTTAATTCGGTAATTGCCGCTATTATGGTACAAATCGCGTAGTCAGTCTCGTCTAAAGTGCACGTTTTTGGTTAACGGTTTAAAGTTAACACAAATGATACTGGCACCGCCTTGCTGATAGCACTTAAGCCGGCCAATTCACGCAGTTTCTCGACCCCTGCTGCTAAGTCGAAATCGGCAGCATTGATGATAAGAGGCATTTCACTGGTAACCAACAAGGTGTTTTGATTAAGTTTGGCAACCCGTACCGTAATATCCAGCGTTTTAGATTGACCGTGTAACATAACCTTAGCTGGGATAGCCATGGTGTCCATGCTGCCCACAGCCAGCTTATCTAAGGCCTGAGCATCAATAGCGGCGGTTAATGACAAGCTTGGAAACTGCGCTGTTTCAAATAATACCTGCTTCATGCGCTCATCGCGGATATCGATATTGGTCCATACACTGGTTAATGGAATCGATAAAGAAAAATCGCCATTAGCAGCTAACTCACCGGTGATCTGAGTAAACTTATGGATCTCTGCAATATCGCCATTTTTAAACGACATAAAATTGACCACTGAGTCTTGATTATTCACTTGCCAATTTGAGGCAAACACACTCAGGCTCATAACGGCGGCCCATATACCTAATAATACTGTTTTCATTTCACGCTCCATTGAGTTAGCTGTAATTCCATTAACCAATATCAAGCTATTACACTGATGGTTATCTCTATATTAGCCTATTATAAAATGCGTTGAATCGCGAAGTTAATCGCCATAAAAAAAGCCCTAACAAGGTTAGGGCTTTTTTATTATCACAAGCTATTTTGCTTTTGGCTTAACCTTGGGTTTCGCTTTAGGCTTGGCCTCTGTCACCCATTTACCATCGATATATTTAGCGGTCCAACCTGTAGCCTTACCATCAACTTCGGTAGCGACATACTGCTCTTTGGTCTTACGACTAAAGCGCACGAACGCCTTATTCCCGTCATCATCTGCCACTGGTGCATCGGCAAGATACTGATACTTAGGCCATAATAGTTCGCGGTATTTAACCAACTCTTCTACTAAGGGAGCACGAGTTTCACGTGATTTAGGGAAAGTACTGGCCGCCATAAAAATACCCGCTGCACCATCACGTAATACAAAGTAACCATCAGACTTGGTACACTTGAGCTCGGGTAGATGGATCGGATCTTCTTTTGGTGGCGCCGCTTCACCGCTTTTAAGCAGTTTACGGGTATTTTTACATTCGCTATTAGTACAACCGAAATATTTACCAAATCGGCCGTTTTTAAGCTCCATGTCATTACCGCAGCGGTCACACTCTAAGATAGGACCTTCATATCCTTTAATCTTAAATTGGCCTTGTTCGACTTCATAGCCGCCGCACATAGGGTTATTACCACACACATGCAGCTTACGCTTCTCATCAATTAAGTAGCTATCCATGGCCGTGCCACAGACACCACAGCGATGTTTAGCCCGCAGCGCATCCGTCTCGGCATCTTCGCTATTTTCACTCACAGCCTCTTCACCTGGGGTCAAGTTCATGGTGGTTTTGCAACGCTCTTTAGGCGGCAAGGCATAACCAGAACACCCCAAGAACACCCCAGTGGTGCCAGTGCGGATACCCATAGGACGCTGACAAGTCGGGCATTGAATATCAGTTAGCACCATCTCGTTAGGACGCATGCCGCCCTCTTCTGGTGGTAACTCGGCTTTTTCTAATTGCGCCGTTAAATCTTTGTAGAAGTTGTCGAGTACTTTTTTCCAATCAAGCTGACCTTGGGCCACGTTATCGAGCGTTTGCTCCATGCCCGCGGTAAAGTCGTAACTCATTAACTCTTCGAAACTGCCCACGAGGCTTTCGCTCACGATTTCACCCATTTTCTCGGCGTAGAAACGACGATTTTCCACCTTGACGTAACCACGGTCTTGGATGGTTGAGATGATCGTGGCATAGGTCGATGGACGACCAATTCCGCGTTTTTCTAACTCTTTCACCAATGACGCTTCGCTGTAACGCGCTGGCGGCTTGGTGAAATGCTGTTTGGGTAGCAACTCTTCTAGTGCCAAATTGTCACCTTTAGCGACAAACGGCAAGGTGTTATCTTCTTCGTTTTTCTTCTTGATGGCGGTTTGTACGCGCGTCCAACCATCAAATTTAAGCGTACGACCAGTCGCCTTTAATTCGTAATCGGCAGCAGATACCGTTAAGCGAGTAGCATCGTATTTAGCAGGTGTCATCTGACAGGCCACAAACTGACGCCAAATCAGCTCATAAAGACGCTGAGCATCACGCTCCATGTCAGAAAGGCTCGCAGCCGTCACTTTTACGTTGGAGGGACGAATCGCTTCGTGGGCCTCTTGTGCGCCTTCCTTGCTACCGTATCGAATCGGGGCTTCGGGTAAATACTTATCACCAAAATCATTGGCGATCATTTCTCGAACATTATCTAACGCTTCTTGACTCAAGTTGGTTGAATCGGTACGCATATAGGTAATATGACCAGCTTCATAGAGACGCTGCGCCATCATCATGGTTTTCTTTACGCCAAAACCCAATCGGGTGCTCGCCGCTTGTTGCAAGGTCGAAGTAATATAGGGCGCAGACGGTTTACTCGACGTGCCTTTATCCTCGCGATCGCTCACCACAAAAGTGGCACCAGATAAGGTCGCCACTGCCGCCATGGCTTGAGCTTCATTTACCGGATTGAAGGCATCGCCTTTGTACTTATTGACCTGCATTTTAAGCGATTCATTACTGAGCGTGTTTAGCTGAGCATGAATGTCCCAAAATTCTTCTGGCACAAAGGCTTTAATTTCGCTTTCGCGTTCAACCACTAAGCGAGTCGCAACCGATTGCACACGACCCGCAGATAAGCCTCTGGCCACTTTTTTCCACAACAGCGGCGATACCATAAAGCCAACAACACGGTCGAGGAAACGACGTGCTTGTTGAGCATTAACCATATTGGTATCTAGACTAGAGGGATGGCTGAAGGCCTCTTGAATGGCAGTTTTGGTGATCTCATTAAACACAACGCGCTGATAGCGCGCCGGATCCCCACCAATCACTTCTTGTAAATGCCAGGCGATCGCCTCTCCTTCTCTATCCAAATCGGTTGCGAGAAAGATATGGTCGGCATTTTCAGCAAGAGATTGTAATTCTTTGACGACTTTTTCTTTACCGGGCAGAATTTGATACTGGGCTTTCCAGCCATTTTCAGGATCTACCCCCATGCGAGCGACGAGAGCTTGCTTGGCTTTTGCGGCTTTATAAATTGCCTTTTCTTCAGGAGACATCTTGCGCACTTCAGCGGGCGTTTTCGTCAAAGACTTCGCCTCACTGGTGGAAGATGTTGGTAGGTCACGAATGTGCCCTACACTCGATTTCACGATGTAATCTTTGCCGAGATATTTATTAATAGTCTTGGCTTTGGCCGGTGATTCGACAATAACTAGCGATTTACCCATAGAATGATCTGCGCCAAAAAGTCTCAAAATTCTGTAAATTGGCTCCATATATAGAGTGTTGTACTCCGAGTTTCAAGCAAATCCCTGTTTTATTTGTCACAGACAGCCAATTTTTAACCATTTCTTAAAAAAATGTAAAAAATAATATTTCGCCATAACATGCTAATTTTCCATTATTGTGCACTCATAAGTGATACTTATGCACTTATAACCCTATCGCCACTCACTTGCCTAAAGTGCCAACTTGTTAAGCACGTCACCTTACGTATACTGGTGCCCAAATTCAGCAAATCATCAAGTACCATATAATGATTTGCCTACAATAATAATGATATTGAAGGAAAGGGAATGAAGCATTACGAAGCGAATTTTGATGGACTCGTTGGACCAACACACAACTATGCAGGACTCTCCTTTGGCAATGTCGCCTCACTAAACAATGCCGCGTCGACCTCAAGCCCAAAGTCGGCCGCTAAACAAGGCTTGAAAAAAGCCAAAGCGCTTGCTGATATGGGAATGGTTCAAGGCATACTGGCCCCTCAGGAGCGACCAGACCTACATACACTGCGTCGAATTGGTTTTTCTGGCACTGATGCGCAAGTATTAAGTAAAGCGGCTAAGCAAGCCCCTGCGGTCCTTAGAGCATGTTGCAGCGCTTCAAGCATGTGGACGGCAAATGCGGCCACGGTCTCGCCCAGTGCCGATACCCACGATGGTAAGTTACATTTTACTCCCGCTAACTTAGTCGATAAATTACACCGCAGCATAGAACCAATCACCACAGGCAACATTCTTAAGGCCACGTTTAATAACTCTCGCTATTTTAGCCACCACCAACATCTACCAGAACAGGCCAGTTTTGGTGATGAAGGCGCGGCTAACCATACCCGTTTATGCAGTGAATATGGTCATGCTGGGCTCGAGCTTTTTGTCTACGGCCAAGAAGCGACCAACCCTTTAGCGGCCAAGCCTAAGCTTTTCCCCGCTAGGCAAACCCTAGAAGCGTCACAAGCGATAGCACGCTTACACCAACTCGATGATGACAGCGCGGTATTTATCCAGCAAAATCCTGATGTGATTGATCAAGGGGTGTTTCATAACGATGTCATCGCCGTGGGTAACCAAAATGTGCTGTTTTATCATCAGCAAGCGTTTGTCGACACCCAAGCGAAAATCGCCGAGATCCAGCGTAAATTTAATGGTCAAGAACTGCACTTTATTGAGGTGCCCACCGCCAAGGTCAGCATTGATGATGCGGTTAAAAGCTACCTTTTTAATACTCAAATCATTACGCTACCCAGCGGTGAAATGGCCATTATTGCCCCCACAAATTGCCAAGATAATCCAGCAGTTTCAGCTTATCTTGATGAAGTCGTTACCTTAGGCACCCCCATTAAGCAGGTCCATTACTTCGATGTGAAGCAGAGTATGCAAAATGGCGGTGGCCCAGCTTGCCTGCGTTTACGTGTGGCCATGAATGAGATGGAAGTGGCAGCCGTAAACCAGCATACATTAATGAGTGATGCGCTTTACGCTCGCCTTAATCTGTGGGTCGATAAGCATTATCGTGATGAGCTGGCCGTTGATGATCTTGCCGATCCTCAGCTTGTTATCGAATCGCGTACCGCCCTTGATGAACTAACGCAAATTATGAAACTGGGTAGTGTCTATCAATTTCAACAATAAGCTAAAACCTGAATCCTAAATAATCAATAAAAAAGCGCACGTTAAAGTGCGCTTTTTTTACTGACTTTACTGTCCCTTTAACTGAGCTTGATGAGCTTCAGCCTTATGCTATCTAGTGGATAATCACAGGGATGGTAGCCACTTGACTTAGTTTTCCTTTCGGTGTGACAGCCTCAATCACTAATGTTCCAGAATCAGCTTGATCAGCGCCTTTAATCACCACGCTGTAAATACCCGCACGGTTATCATTAGTCGATTCGACAATAAATTCACCTTTGCTCGCAAGGCTGCCTGCTGACGGCGTAAAGGTTATCTTAGTGCCTGCTGGTAAAGGCTGATTATGCAAATCGCCAATAATGATAGATACGCCACCGGTTGATTTACCGATAATATCCAAGGTCTGGTTATCGTTAAACCCGTCACACGGATCCACTACGTTTTTGTCATCTATGCAGCTATCTTCGATAACTGGTGTCGATGACACCGCATCACTACCCGCCATCACTAGGACAATCGATGCACGCACATTGAGTGACTTTTTAACGCTTGAACAGCCATCGTGCCCGTCGCCATTGGCATCTAACGTACATAGACTGCCGTTATATAAGTTATCAGCAATATCAAATACCTTGTTATTGTTAAAATCAACAAAGGTCTCTGCGTCACCACCCGCTTCACCGGTAAATCTTGGGTTAAACAACGAGTCTTCATTATGATCGACAAATGCCTCATCTAGATCATAAGGTTTACCTGAAACATTAAGCTTGGTTCTAAAATTGACGACTTCATTGGCATCGAAGCGACCATTACCATTGAGATCAGGAAACGACTCTTCACCAATGGCTCTGGCTAAAATGGTTACCCGTCCACCATAGGGCTGACCTATATCTGCATCTAGAGATGGCTCTTGAGCCAAATCGAATAAGGTTTTACCTGTAGGTCTTGGGTTTTGGCTGGTCCATTTAACCGAGCACACACCATTGACAGTGACACATGACGGGTCAATGACACCGCCTTCTGCGGTAAAGGTCACGGCGGTACCATCTGGCACAGGGTTATTAAAGGCATCGGCTAAGCGCGCCGTCACATTCACCTCAACACCGTCATAATCCCACCCCTCAGGATTAAGGTTATCGGCAGACAGAGAAAAACTGTCTTGATCTGGTAACCCAGTTGAGACAACCAATAGTTTAGATTGGCTCGATATTTCAGGCGAGCTGCCATCCACAATCGCGGTGACTCTGACTGATGTAGACACCGTACCTGAATTAACCACTGTCTGAGCGATACCTTGAGCATTAGTAGTTGCAAAATCAGGATCTAATTCCACATCGCCAGTATCGGTATTTAAAGAGAAAAGAACCTTTTGATTACTGACGGGAATACCGTTTTTATCTGATACTTTAAATTTGACTGTTGAGGACTCAACCCCACCGGTACCTTTAAGATTAATCACCTCTGGCAAGGCTTCGACAAATGCAATACTGCCGACACTTGCAGGCAACACATTCACCAAAGCACTGGCTGAAAGTGATTTCCCTCCCACATTAGCACTGACATTTATCGCATCATCTCCCACGCACCCTTTAGCCAAATAGGTCGTGGTTGCCACACCATTGATCGCCAATACCGGCGAACTAATTTCAGCTTCTGATTTAGTTGAACATGTAGATGAAAAATTCACTTCCACAGGCTCAGTAAATACGGCTCCAGTATCATCTTGCAGTGATACTGAAATACTGGCCGTACCACCGGCTGAGACTTCTGCTGGCGAAACTGAAGCGACTCCAGCTTGAAACGGTGTGCCACTGCCCATCTCAACATTAGTTGCACCGATTTTAAAGACTAAATCCGTTTTTTCACCAGACAACAAGGTCGCTGTTGCAGTACCCGCACCAGGTGTGGTGCCAGCTAAAATTTGCACATAAGCTTTGCCATTGTCTGTGGCAGCGGTATCGATTGGGATCTCGCCCAAGGTGCTGGAGAACTGCACAATCGTAGTTTTAGAGATACCAGATACGGTTGCCACTAAATAACCAGATGCTAATGATGAAATAGTGTCGATAGACTTTTGACTGACAGGATCGTCAACTAAAATGAGGGATATTTGAGCACCATCGGTTGGTGCGCCGCCATCTCCCAATGTATTAAAGGAGACCAAGGCCGTTACAGTATCTCCATTCGTAGAATTATAAGTGGCAGTCACACTGCCTGAACCCAATTTATCACCAGGCAATACATCAACAGTTACCTGACCTGCGCTATCGGATACTCCACTATCAGGCGTTAAAGCCCCTTCTCCTTCAAGGGTAAATACAATACGCCCACCAGATAGTGAACTACCATTTTTAGACAGTGTGGCTTTTAATTTACCAGGTGTAGCATTAGAAATATCGTTAATGACCTGTCCAGTGGCATCCGTTAATACTAATGTCAGGCTATAAACATCATCAACTGCCGGAGGTGTCTCACCGCCCGAGCCACCATCAGTGCCTCCACCACCACTACAAGCTACGATAAAAAACAAAAATAAATATGAGGTAAAACTTTATACGCTGACTTCATTGTCAGACTCCCTGTTACTCAGTTTATCACTATAATTATTACTGCTAACATAAGCGCGTTACTTACTGTTACAGCTAGTAAAACTTTATTGTAACCTTTTAGAGATTATTCGCACTTATTTTTACACACGTAACCTAAATAGTATCAATATAGCCATTTCCTCGTTTTTCTTTTCTTGCTAGGCTTTATGGCTAAATGAGAAGTATAAAAATAATACAGGACACACTATGGTGCAAACTCAACAAAAGAAGCTTGGTTTAACCGGTAAGATACTCATTGGTATGGGGACTGGGATTTTATTTGGTCTGCTACTTCGCTACTTTTTTTCCGAAAGTCAATTTCTTCAAGATTATATTACTGATGGGATCTTAAATGTTATTGGCACTATCTTTATCTCCAGCTTACAAATGCTCGTGGTTCCCCTGGTGTTTATTTCACTGGTCTGCGGTACCTGCTCTTTAAGCGATCCATCGACTCTAGGACGTCTGGGTGGAAAAACCATTGCATTTTATTTATTTACCACCGCTATCGCGCTTAGTATGGCGATTCTTATTGCATTGCTTATTCACCCAGGTAATGCCTCCTTGGCGACAGAAAATATGCAATACAGCGTCAAGGAAGCGCCCAGCCTTGCCAATGTATTGATCAACTTAGTTCCTCGTAATCCAATACAAGCAATGACTGAAGGTAACATGCTGCAAATTATTATCTTTGCCGTTATTTTTGGTTTTGCGGTTTCTCACATTGGTGAAAGAGGTAAACGCGTTGCCGCATTATTTACTGATTTAAATGAAGTGATCATGCGCGTTGTCACCTTAATTATGCAGTTAGCGCCTTATGGTATTTTCGCCTTGATGGCCAAACTGGCATTAACACTCGGTTTAGAGACCTTCGAAAGCGTAGTTAAGTACTTCTTTGTGGTATTAGGCGTATTGCTGATCCATGCCTTTATTGTTTATCCCACACTGCTGAAAGTGTTCTCAGGTTTAAGCCCTCTGCTGTTTATTCGTAAAATGCGTGATGTGCAACTGTTTGCTTTCAGTACTGCCAGTTCAAATGCAACACTGCCCGTGACCATTGAAACCTGTGAACATCGTCTTGGTGTCGACAATAAAGTGGCGTCGTTTACCTTGCCACTGGGCGCGACCATCAACATGGACGGCACGGCTATTATGCAAGGGGTGGCGACCGTATTTATCGCGCAAGTTTTTGGTATCGATTTAACCATTACCGATTATGCCATGGTCGTCGTCACCGCAACGCTGGCCTCCATCGGTACTGCAGGGGTGCCTGGAGTGGGCTTAATTATGCTCGCTATGGTACTTAATCAGGTGGGTCTGCCTGTTGAAGGGATCGCGCTCATTATGGGGGTTGATCGTCTTCTAGATATGGTACGAACAGCCGTCAACGTAACTGGCGATTCAGTGGCGACATTGGTGATTGCAAAATCAGAAGGCGCATTTAACGAAGTGGTGTTTCATGATACTCAAGCGGGTAAAACTGCTGGTAGCTTTGTTGACCAAGTCAATGCAGAGGTCAAAGACTAAGCTGATTTCCCGATGCATGGGCAATGATACATAACAGCGGCTCATGCAAGTAAGTGGATGTTACAGCGGCTTGATAAAAGCAAACGAAAATGAAAAAAGGCGTCCAATGGACGCCTTTTTGATTTCTATGCTACTTGGGAATTCAACGCTCCCAGTATGCCTCTTCTAAACTGTCTTCTTTTTCTGGTAAGCCACGAGAAAGACGTGGGCTGTGCTGGGCTAGCACCTCATAAGCGACCCGGTTAGCGTACTTACAGACCTGTGAAAACGAGGAGTAACATAACCCGTCGCGCTTATGTTTACTCGAACCTGGCACATTGGCTTTATGGTAGGTATTTGAGGCCAAATCATGGAGTAATGCAGCCAAAGCACCATCACCGGCACCATTAGTATTGCGGATCACTTCCGGCCCGCCCATATAAGGTGGAATGTGCGCAAATACTTTAATTGGGGTATCACAATCGTTTTTAAGTTTGGGTCTAGAAAACTCATAACGATTAAACTCAGGAATAATGCCCGGAAGCAAAGTATGGCTGGTTTCACGCTTTTCAGAATCTTCCGTATGGCCTGCCATATACAAGCCTAACGGACCCGCTGTGGTGAGCACCAAATCACACCATTCTAACGCGGCATCGCTAGCGCTTAACGGATCGCGAAAACCGGTTAACGCTTCGCCTTCATCTTCATTCATCGCTAAAATAGAGACATTGTCTTTGATGAAATTGATCCACCACTGTGGATCTTCTTCAATTAAAAAGCGCGTCCCTAATGTCAACACCACAGGCACATCGGCCTCTTTGGCGTATTTGATGGCCGTTAACGCCGCATCCGTTATCTGATCGCCACCGCTGGCGCGCATCAAATAAGCCGTTAACACTAACGCCGATGAGGTTTGGATCACCTCTTTATCGATAAACTCCGGAGTCAATTTGTCCATTGAGCCTTTGCTAATAGCAAAGGTGCGTTCACCACAAGCAGAGATCAAGGTAAAACAGCGACCAATAGGGCCATCAACCGGTTGTAGGTAATTTAAATCTACTTTTGAAGAGGTATTACAGAGATAACGATACGCATAACTGCCCACTTCTATGTTGTTACTCATTACCCCAAACAACACCGAACGATCATCAGCTAAAATAGAGTAGTTGTGGACGGTATTGCCTATCGTACCGCCAGCAAACTCATCACTAATCATGTTTGATTGTTTGAGTTCAGTATAAAGTTGGTGCGCCTTATCATCGTCAATAAGCGTCGAATTACCTTTAGGCAATCCATAGCGGCTAAGCAGCTCATCTTCAACTTTAGCTTCGATATCGACCAAGGTTTGATCGATACCACTGATATGGGTAGTAATATGTTGTGGTTGCAGGGTTAACTGCGCCAGTAATGGATCGCGATTTTTAACTGGAAAGTAATGCTTAGACTTACGTTGACCAGGAAACTTCATACCTAACTCACTTGTGTCGCATCCATGCAAAATCGAATTGAAGTAAATAGTAAACCAGACCCTCTTAATTCACTATTTACAGAACTGAGTCGATGAAAACGACCACAGCCCTTACCCTACTAAAATGGCGGCAGATTTTACCATATAAAATGCGACTAAGCAGTGATTTATACTACGGTAATGACATTGAATGACTAACAAAACAACCAAAGGACACGGCTAAATCGTAACCATAGAGACTTAAACGCAAAAAGCCCACCGAAGTGAGCTTTTATACTGTATTACATCTGTAAGCGACTGTAAGTACACTGCCGCTAATCAAGACTAATTAGCCGATCGCCTTAACAATGGCATCACTGACAGAGGCAACGCTTTGGGTGCCGTCAAACTTATTGTAAGTCAAGCCACCTTTAACTGCGAGGGCGCCATAATATTCAATCAATGGCTTAGTTTGCTCATGATAAATCGCAAGACGCTTACGCACAGTGCTCTCTTCATCATCAGGGCGAATGGCCAAGTCTTCACCCGTCACATCGTCTTTGTCTTCCACTTTAGGTGGATTAAACACCACGTGATAAACACGGCCAGAACCTGGGTGAACACGACGTCCGCTCATGCGCTTAACGATCTCTTCATCTGGCACATCGATTTCAATCACATGATCGATTTCGATGCCACTAGCCGCCATAGCATCGGCTTGTGGAATAGTGCGTGGGAAGCCGTCCAACAGGAAACCTTTTGCACAATCGTCTTGTGCAACACGCTCCTTAACTAAGCCAATAATCAGCTCATCAGACACCAATTGTCCTGCATCCATCACTTTTTTTGCTTCAAGGCCAAGTGGCGTTCCCGCCTTAACCGCGGCACGTAACATGTCACCCGTTGAAATTTGTGGCACACCATATTTTTCCATGATGAACTGGGCCTGAGTACCTTTACCGGCACCTGGGGCACCTAATAGCATAATGCGCATCTGAGAGTCCTCTTATTTCGCATAGAGTTGATTATTAGTTTTGATGATTCAATTGGAATTATTTTTATCATTGGGCGGCGATCTTCGCACATATGGCCGCCCTTTTGAAGTGAAGAAACCGCGGTTTTAGTTCGACTTTAGGCTGATACAGTTAAATCAACTGGCCTTTAGTCATTAAGTAGCACTAAAAGCCAAACAGCAGATAAAAAAAGCACAATGATTAGTACAGCAAGCTGTATAACTTGCGTCGATATTGATTAGCAATCGAATTACTTTGACCCATCGCCGTCAAAATATCCATAAATAACTGCTTCAACTCACCGTTATGTGCGCCGATGTCTTGTCGCAACACAGCAAATAACCTTTCCAGTGCCTCTTCATCTCGGTTAGCACCATGCAGGGCTTTTGCCAAAGAGAGCAGTAAACTCAAGTCTTGTGGATTGGCCTCGACATTGTCCATCAATTGACGAATTTCAGGTGTGTCGGCAGCATCGAGCGCGAGGGTTAATTTCGCTCGCAAGCTTTGATAATAGCCATCTTGATCTGCCAGCCCTACGCCATCGAGAAGCACTTGAGCTTGATTGATATTACCAAGGGTTAATAGCGCATCGGCATAGACCAAGGCAACTTCCGCTTGTTGATTGGCTTGATAGGCCTGCTGCAATAGCGGTAAGGCTTGCTCAACGTCATTTGTGGCGAGTAAGGTTTTCGCCTCTGCCAGTTGTAATTGCCAAACCTGTGGCAAATGCGGCTCAAACATGGCTTCAATTTGGGCAGGCTCTTGAACGCCAGCAAAGCCATCGATTGGTTTACCATCGCGCAGCAGCAAGGTCGTCGGCACACTCTGGATTTGGAAATAATTCGCAATTTCCAGCTCTGCATCGCAATTGACCTTCGCGAGTACAAAACGACCCGCCTGTGCGCTGGCCATTTGCTCTAGTGTCTGTACCAATGTCATGCTTTCAGGGCTTTGCTGACTCCAAAAAGTCAACACCACCACCTGTTGCATTGACGCATCAACCACTTGTTGGATGTTCTCTTTAGTTAAATCCAATACCGTATCCATAAGATCCCTTCGCATAGATTAAGTGCATATAAGAAGAGGCAGTTAAACTGCCTCTTGCGTTTGACGGCTAATTACTTCATGCCCGCCAGCAACATCTTGTTCATTAACTTAATGAATGCCGATGGGTCGGCTAGGCTGCCTTTTTCAGACAATTGCGCCTGTTGTAATAATAGCTCAGACCATTGGCCAAACACCTCGTCATCTTGCTCGTTATCTAAACGTGCGACCAGCGGGTGTTCTGGATTAAGTTCAAACACGGGCTTGCTTTCAGGCACTGCTTGGCCAGCGGCTTGCATCAGTTTAATCATCTGCGATGACATTTCGCCTTCACCTGCAACCACACAAGCTGGGGTATCGGTCAAACGCGTGGTGACTTTAACGTCAGAAACCTTGTCACCCAACGCGGCCTTCACTCGCTTGATCAAGCCTTCAGATTCCGTTTCCAGTTTTTTCTGCGCTTCTTTTTCCTCGGCATCTTCAAGATCGCCTAACTCTAAGTCACCACGAGTGACCGAGTGCAACTGCTTGCCCTCGAACTCGGTTAAGTGGTTAATTAACCACTCATCGATGCGCTCGGACATCAATAGCACTTCAATCCCTTTCTTGCGAAGCAACTCAAGATGTGGGCTATTCACGGCCGCTTCATGGCTGTCAGCAACAATATAATAAATCTTGCTTTGGCCCTCTTTCATGCGGCTCACGTAATCACTGAGCGATACGGTATGTGCAGCTTCATTAGTGTGAGTCGATGCAAAACGCAGCAAACCAGCGATACGATCTTTGTTGGCAAAATCTTCAGCTGGGCCTTCTTTAAGCACTTGGCCAAACTCTGCCCAGAAAGTTTGATACTTTTCAGGCTCATTTTTTGCCAGTTTCTCAAGCATACTTAATACACGCTTGGTCACAGCAGTGCGCAGTGCGGTGGTTATCTTGTTGTCTTGCAAGATCTCGCGCGATACGTTGAGCGGCAGATCGTTAGAGTCAATCAGACCTTGCACAAAGCGCAAGTAGCTTGGCATAAACTGCTCGGCATCATCCATCACAAACACGCGCTGCACAAACAGTTTTAAACCATGTTTACGATCACGATTCCATAGATCCCACGGCGCTTTTGCAGGGATATACAGCAAGCTGGTGTACTCTTGCTTACCTTCTACGCGGTTGTGGCTCCACATGAGTGGATCAACAAAGTCATGGGAAATATGTTTGTAAAACTCTTGGTATTCTTCGTCAGTCACGTCGCTCTTATTACGAGTCCAAAGCGCGGTGGCTTTGTTCATCGGCTTCCAGTAACCCTCGGTAGCTGGAATGGCCTCGCCACCTTCTTCTGTCGCTTCTTGCGCTGGCGTTCCCTCTTGCCACATCTCTACAGGGACAGAGATATGATCTGAGTATTTAGTGATGATTGAGCGCAAACGGTAATCATTGGCAAACTCTTTTTCCTCTTCACGAAGATGCAAGATAACCTCTGTACCGCGAGTCTCTTTTATTATGTTTTCAACGGTAAATTCACCTTCGCCAGCTGATTCCCACTGCACAGCTTCATCGGCAGCATGACCGGCAGCGCGCGTGCGTACGGTTACCTTGTCGGCCACGATAAAGGCAGAGTAGAAGCCCACACCGAATTGACCAATAAGCTGTGAATCTTTTGACTCATCGCCAGATAGGTTTTTAAAAAACTCCGCGGTGCCTGATTTAGCGATGGTACCTAAGTGCTCAATCACGCCATCGCGAGTCATACCAATACCATTATCTTCAATGGTGATGGTGCCCTTTTCACTGTCGGCACTCACACGTACGCGTAACTCACCGTCACCTTCGTACAGATCATTATTGGTCAATGCTTGGTATCTGAGCTTATCGGCAGCATCGGCGGCGTTGGAGACCAATTCACGCAAGAAAATCTCTTTGTTAGAGTACAAAGAGTGGATCATCAAATTAAGTAATTGTTTGACTTCAGTTTGAAAGCCATGGGTTTCTTGTTGTGACATCGATTATTCCTTCTTAAATTTCACAAATGACGCTCTATGGCTTAAGAGATGGGGTTAGAATTTTGCTTTTCAAGTTTAAAGTTGTCAGAGCGGTTCATTTGCTCAAAAAAAATCCAGCATCAAGGTGCTGGATTTAAAAGAGTCACGATAAACCTATGATAATTACAGAGGTAAGCGCCCGTTGAATGACAAGGCTAATGTGGTGCTATCGACATATTCGAGTTCGCCCCCCACTGGCACACCATGGGCAATGCGACTGACATTTACAGCATGTTGCCGCGCCATGTCGGCAATAAAATGTGCCGTTGCATCGCCCTCAACTGTTGGATTAGTCGCTAAAATTAACTCGCTAATCTCACCGCTGGCCAGATGCTGCTCAAGTAGACTGAGGCCTAACTCTTCGGGCCCGACGCCATCGAGGGGCGATAAATGCCCTAAGAGCACAAAATAACGACCAGAAAAATACCCGCCTGCCTCAATGGCTAACACATCCGCTGGGGTTTCCACCACACAGATAAGATCGGACTGGCCGCGTCGGCTACTGGCGCAAATAGGACACAAGGTCTCTTCAGTAAAAGTACGGCACGCGCTGCAGTGACCCACATCACTCATGGCACTGGCCAGCGCCTGCGCTAAGGTCTGCCCCGCTTTGCGATTACGCTCCAACAACTGAAACGCCATGCGCTGCGCCGACTTAGGACCGACACCGGGTAAACAGCGTAATGACTGAATTAGCTCATCGACCAAGGGACTAAATTTCATAATTAAGCGGGCATCCTACTGGTTAAAACATAAAGCGTTATTGGCTATAGTGATAAGTAGTTCATTGACATGACCAATGAGTTCTCATCAAATTATGCGCAGAATATTATCATAAATCATCGGCATGATGAGCCCTAATTAATGCCAAACTCAACCGGTCAATTGACTTATGTTACCCAAGGCCATTTCACCGATGTTAACAGCTTGAATAAGATCCATTAATTAGCGAATACAATTGCTATAAAATTGGGTTTATCGATTTTCAGCAACAAAAAAGCCTAAGGCGTGCTTAGGCTTTTAGTGCATTACTATCTATTGCATCCCTATTTACTCGTAAACGGAGAGCTGCCATAAACAGCGATTACATCATGATGCTAGCTTAAAATGGCATCTTCATGCCTGGTGGTAGTTGCATACCGCCAGTCACTTCAGCCATCTTCTCTTTTTGATTTTCTTCAACACGGCGCGCTGCATCATTGCAGGCTGCTGCGATCAGATCTTCTAGCATCTCTTTATCGTCTTCTAGCAGGCTAGGATCGATGTCAACCTTACGAACACTGTGAGAGCCTGTCATAGTGACTTTTACAAGACCCGCGCCGGCTTCACCCGTCACTTCCATACGTGCAATCTCTTCTTGCACTTTGGCCATCTTGTCTTGCATCATTTGGGCCTGTTTCATCAGGTTACCCATACCGCCTTTTCCAAACATATCGAGTTCTCTTCAATATTAAAAAACTGGCTAATCTTACTTAATTAGCACCAAGAAGCAATCAATGCTGATCACCAATCTACAAACTTATGATCTAAATACCCACGAACTTAATACACATCACGATTGCCATTATGACTCTGCTTTAGCAATAAAGTTCGATTTATTAATAAGCGCAATCGTCTTGCCACGTTGGCCTAATCGCTCAGGGGCATAGCTTAAACTATCAGGCTCCATCTGCGCATTCATGGTCTCACTCAACCAGCGAATGTTATCATCATTAAGCAATTCATGATGCGCTAAGCCTAACAGTTCTCGGTGAAAACGCTGCCTGATCTCAAGCGGAGTCTCACGATTGGGCTCCATGCCAACGGTAATGGTAACCGTGCATTCCCCCTCTAAGGCTTTGGATAGCGCCGCTTCCAATTGCTGCACCGCGCCAGGCGCCGCCAAATGCTTTTGGTTGGGTTTTAATACGAGCGGCAACGGGTCAACAAATTGCTGACATACTGAGTTAACCGCTAATTGCCGTACCCTGCCCCCAATGTCGAGTGCCGACATGAGTCGGTACCATTGCAGATCGATTTCATTACCACTAATGTCAGCAGTAAGCGTGGGCAAGTGAGTCTGTTCACTTGCCTCAGGCATCTGCATACTGTCTTGATCAGCTTGAATATTTTCAGGCTCAGCTTGCTGGGACATCATTGTCTGTGTTGCACCAGCGGCAGCTGACGACTGAGCCTGGGTTAACTGCGACTCTGGCTCATGTGACGTGTCCGGCGTCGACAACGCTTTATCGTCTGCGGTTGGAGCTTGAGCCTGTACAGGCGCTTCCCATGGTGGCCTATCATCAAGCTCATCAACCATTACGCTATTGCTAGCCGTATGCTCAAGGGCAGAGGCTTGATCACTTTTATGAAGTAAAGAGGCTGCCTCGCTTACGACTGCCACTTGCTCATCAGCTTGAGATGATGGCGCTTCGCGCTTAGGCGGCACGAAGGCCTGTCGCCCCGCTTCAGGCTTTTTTGTGTCACTCTCCTTAGACGAGGTTTCATCTAAGTCGCTGAGCAATGATTGCCTCGCAGAAAGAACGGCATCGAGTACATCATCATCTGAAAATAGGCCAGCTTCTTGCTCTGGTGCCTTGTCTAACGGTAAGTCAGCTTTAGCGCCTGCTTCATCGTTGGCTGAACTGACTGGCTCATGTGTTGTGCCATAAGGCGTTTGATACGCGTCAGCCACTGCCGTTTGACCACTGTCATTGGCCTGCATTTGGCTAGCAAGGTAGGCTTCATAATCGCTAGGATCGGCGTCATTCACCTCGTAAACATCATCCAAATACTCTTGTGGCATCGAATAATCATCAACAGCTTGATGCCCCATTGACGGCGCCACGGCAACATCAATCTCCGGCTCGGATAAAGCGTCAGCCGAATGTGACTTGCTAGCGCTTTGCTGCCCACGGTATTGTGCCGCCGTTTCGTATTGCCCGTTTGGCAAATCAGCGGCAGTAGAGCTAGTTAGTTCGATGCTTGGTAAATCATCAGTCACTTCAGCGGCAACAGGCAGCCCTTGGCTTTGTGCTTGGCTTAAAATAAGCGCTTGTTCTGCAAGCAAGGCGGTGTCATCACAATCGATATTACCCTGCTCCTCTGCTTGAGTAGGCTCACTGGCCTCATCGATATCGCGGCCATTGGGCTGATGTTTATTCTGCTCATCGCCCGCCTTATCGGCAGTATCAAGGGCAGGTTTGCTCACCTCAACACTGGGCTGACTGGCTAACGCTTGGCTTGTATCATTACTGCTAACATGGTCATGCTTAGCTTGACTATCATCACGCACCTCACTTGTCGCCACTTCAGCAGCGTTAGCAACACTGGTCGGTAAAATAACCTTATGATTAGCTTCCACTTGCCAGCGTTTCACTGGCGCTTCTGGGACAAAAGCGATAGCGCGCAGTAACGCCATCTCTAATCCTGATTTAGGATCCGGTGCATGGGGCAGATCTTTACGCCCAGTTAAGAGTAACTGATAGTAAAGCTGCACTTGCTCAGGGCGTAGCTGCTCGGCAAACGCCTTGATCTGCTCGGCATAACGAGATAATTGCGCGGCGGCGGGGGCAAATTGGGTTAAGGTAATTTGGTGCAACAACTCCAGTAAGCTGCGTAACACCTCAAACGGATCGGCGCCATAAGAGAGTACTTCATCAGTCACCTGCATCAAATTAGCCACATCGCCATCACACAATGCATTGAGTAATACAATGACATAGTGCTCGTCTATGGTGCCGAGCATGGTTTGCACTTGGTTCAGTTGCACCTGACCTGCACCAAAGGCAATAGCTTGATCGGCCAGACTTAAGGCATCACGCATACTGCCGTTGGCTGCCTTGGCCAGCAGTTTTATCGCGCCATCATCAAACGCGATATCTTCTTGAGCCAAAATAGTAGCAAGCTGCTGGCAGATCTCATCGAGTGTTAAACTTTTTAAGTTAAATTGCAGGCAGCGCGATAATACGGTAACAGGCAGTCGCTGAGGATCGGTCGTTGCCAGCAAAAATTTCACATGTTCTGGTGGCTCTTCTAGGGTTTTAAGCAGCGCATTAAAACTGCTGCGAGACAACATGTGCACTTCATCAATAAGGTAGACTTTATAGCGACCACGTGATGGCCGATATTGCACGTTATCGAGCAGTTCACGAGTATCGTCAACTTTAGTACGCGACGCCGCATCGACTTCGATGAGATCGACAAAGCGCCCCTGGGCAATTTCAACACAGCTGCTGCATTCGCCGCATGGCGTGGCCGTGATCCCTTGCTCACAGTTGAGTCCCTTAGCAAATAACCGCGCTAAACTGGTCTTACCGACACCTCGGGTGCCTGAAAACAGGTAAGCATGATGTAAGCGGTTTTGTGTCAAGGCGTTGGTCAAAGCATGTAAAACATGTGACTGGCCGACAACTTGCTCGAACTTGGCAGGGCGCCACTTTCTGGCTAACACCTGATATGACATGGAACTCCCCAACTGTGTCATCAATCAATAACGGAACTCGCTTCCGACAATGGGCAAACAATAACACGCTAAGGCGTAACTCGCTAGCAAGCAGCGGCCTTGGTTATGGTTATTTTTAACCATTACGCCACCGTCGCAGCATGTTTAATCGATAACGTTAAAAAGTCGTAATGAGTGTTTGAAAATCAATCAGATAAATATGGTATTAAAAAACAAAAATGCTACGAATACGTCAGCGTATCGTAGCATTTAGAAGGAGATAATCAGGATATTATTCGCCGTCAAACTCACATAACGTCATTAGCTCAAGGCCTAAATCAATTAAGCGTTGCTCACCGCCCAAATCGGGTAAGGAGATCACAAAGGCAGCGTGGCTCACTTCACCACCGAGCTTACGGATAAGTTTTACCGTAGCTTCGATAGTGCCACCTGTGGCTAATAAATCATCGACCACTAATACCTTATCACCGGCGTTAATCGCGTCGGTGTGGATCTCTAACATGTCGTGACCATATTCAAGCTCATAGCTTTCTGAAATGGTTTCACGCGGTAATTTGCCCGGTTTACGTACTGGCACAAATCCTAAGCCAAGTTCTAATGCCAGGGGAGCCCCAAATAAAAAGCCACGAGCCTCAGTGCCGACAACCTTGGTAAATCCACTGTCTTTGTACTGTTGTACAAACATTTCAATGGTTGCTTGATAGGCATCATGATCTTCCATCAAGCTGGTTACATCACGAAACATGATGCCTGGTTTGGGATAATCAGGAATTGTTTTAATGCTCTCTTTGATCAAGGCTAACTTGTCTATATTCATTGCTACCATCTTTGTCAATTAAACCCCTTTACGGGAAAAACTGACCATAAGGCCAGTTAGATAAGAATTTTCGGCTAAAGCTTAAGCCCCTTTGCAAAGGGTTGCAACAACGGACGTCACAAAGCGCGGTCAAGACTGGCGCGCCATATCACCATTCGCCATTTAAGCTCTGTTTTATGCGACTTTGCTGCAAACTAACCAAAATAATGTCGTTGCCCCATGACGCAATAAAGCTTACTAGGGTTACTCTTCCAACTCAGGGATCTGGCGTAAATAAAGCAGTAATAACGTCACCATACACAGCAACATCACTTTCACCCACAGCAGTGGCACTATGGCAATGCTGATGGCAAAACTTATGCTAGTTGCCACATACGCTTTACGCTTCAATCCCCTGCGCATAGCGCGTTTGCTTTCCCAATCTCGCAAAGCATCAGCAAACCAAGGGTGGCACATTAACCATGCGTGTAAACGACTGCTCGAGCGGGCAAAACAAAACGCTGCGAGTAGGATAAATGGCACCGTTGGTAATAAAGGTACGACAATACCAATAACCCCTAATAACAAACTTATCAGGCCAACTAATAACAAAAAACCACGCTTTAGCGCCATTAACCCCTCACATAAAAAACCACTCAACAATGAGTGGTTAGTATACCTGAGTTCAGAATTGAGACTACAGCAGTTGTAGGTGCTTCAACCAAGATAAGGTGGCTGGTAATGTTGGCAGCATTAATACGAGCAAAAATCCAACAAAATAAACAATATTAAACGGGTCTTTAAACGGCTGACTCATGACTTCCTCACTCGAGATTAATGACTTATATTGATCTAGATCAATTTTCGCGGCCATTATAGTGAGATGTGCCCTCGATAGAAAGTCTTATGAGCAACAAATTAACCACGCAGGGCTAAGATAATGTTTTTATCAATCATCTCGATTAACATCTGCCGACTGCCATTGACCAACATATCACCATCCATCTGATTAAAAGTCTGTTTAAGCCACTGACAGACTTCACTAAAAGTCACACAATTACTCTGGTCTATGTAAGCCAATACCTGTGCAGTTAATGGATTTAGGTGTAAAAAGCACACCTCATCTTGTAAATCACGGTAGATGCAGAAAAAATGGGGCTGGGTACTCGGACTTAACGGGCGATAATTGGGGCTGATATGCTGCACATCATAGTGATATTGCGCCACTTGCGCCGCGACATTCAGGCACAGAGTCTCATCATCAAGCTTTGCTGGGCTAAATGAGCATTGCACAGGCAGCGAAGGCACTGTCGCCACCAGCAGCTCAAGCCATTCATAGTGTGCAAGCTCCAACATAAAGGGCGCGTCATGCTTCTTAGGTTGATATTCATGCTGTAAAAACAGCAAAAACTCTTGTGCAATTTCAATAAAGATCGGTGTTTGACAATCATGATGCACAAAAAAATCCTGCACCAGCGTATTCCAGTCATCCTCATCATATAAAGAGCAAAGTACCGGAAAGCCACTCGACACAAATCCCTTAATATTATTGAAAAATAGCTCTCTATAAATACGCATCCGGCGTTTATCAGTCCCCGGCGGTAAAGGTAAAGCGGGATCACGAATGTAATCGATAAAGGATTGCTGCACCGTTATAAAATTCATTTACGCACGCAGCTCCTGTTGTGACAAGGCCGCCGCTTGATAAGCGTGTATTTGGTTAATCTCCTGCATCAATATTTCTGTCTTGGGGATATTAAAATCGCGCTCTAATAGCGTTGGAAAGACCCCGTGGTGGGCATAGCATTGTTGCAGTAGCTGCCACACGGGTGTGATAACATCGCTGCCATGGGTATCTACCATTAAATCAACCGCCTCTTGGTAATGTCCGGCAATGTGCAAATAAGCGATACGCTCGGTGGGCATCGCCTGTAAAAAGGATAGGGCATCATATTGGTGGTTAATCGAATTAACATAAATGTTATTTACATCGAGTAATAACTGACAATCCGCCTCGCTTAATACAGCTTTGACAAACTCAAGTTCACTCATTTGACTGCCAGGGGCGGCATAAAAGGAGACATTTTCAAGAATAAATGGCCGCTCGAGTATCGACTCCACTTGCTTAATACGCCTAGCCACATGAATAACCGCTTCATCAGTAAAGGGGATTGGCATTAAATCATACAGGTGACCACTGCCAGAGCAGTAACTTAAATGCTCAGAATAAGTCTCGATTTGGTGCAAGTCTAAAAACCGTTTAACCTGTTGCACAAAATCGGTATCCAGCGGCGCAGGGCTACCAATTGAGAGTGATAATCCATGGCAGAAAAATGGGTGTTGCTCTGTCAACTGCCTAAATTGACGCCCAAACTTACCGCCTAAGGTCATCCAGTTTTCAGGCGCAACCTCAAAAAAATTGATCCCACTCGGTACCGATTGGCAAAATTCATTAAGCATCTCTCGGCGTAAGCCTAAACCAACGCTTGCTATTGCTAGTTGAGCCATAAGCTCCTCTTTATCATTAAACTCATATATAACGTCTGTGCATTAAAGAAACTAGGCCAGTAAAAGACTGGCCTAGTAATTTATAGCAAAGATGGGCGTAACCGCTGCCGTTGAGCGTATCAACATCCTAATGCAGTGAACCCCTTTACCACTCACCTTTGACACTAACTACCGCCCAAGCTACATCAAAGTAATGCTTTATAAAAAACCTATAAATCAACTAAGACAATAATTACTTATTGCCACCACATTTACCTTCTTTAGTTTTGGTCTCGCCCCCACACTTACCTTCTTTCATGGCTTTCTTTTCGGCGCCATATCGACCTTCACCACATTTGCCTTCTTGCATGGTTTTATTCATGCTTTCGCCGCATTTACCCTCTTTCATAGCCTTGTTGACGTTCTCGCCACACTTGCCCTCTTTCATAGCTTTGTTGCCGTTCTCGCCACACTTGCCCTCTTGCATGGTTTTATTCATGCTTTCATCGCTTTTACCTTCTTTAACGGCTTTCTTCATGTTTTCACCACATTTACCTTCACCGCATTTGCCTTCACCGTCGAGAAGTTGGTAACCAGCCTGCATTTCGCTATAACCAAATGGATTAGCTTGTGCTTGCGCCGCAAAAGCTGAACCGACACAAACAGTACCTAAAGCAACAGCGACCGCAGTTTGTTTAACTAATTTCATAATCTTTTCCTTCCTTCATCCAATGGTATGCAATTGGTTGCCAACTCCATAATGTTGCCGGCTCGTATCATATGACCTGACACCATCGCATTTTATTGCAAAAACTTATCATGCATCACAGTTATGATACAAATGCTATGCTAGTACAGCTCAATTTATCACCACTTAAATATAATCACAGTTGGGCATGCTCGCTTTATTTTTGTAACTCCCCTAGCCATGGCGTAGAATGAGCGCCCTTTAAACTGCTGCGTACCATTGATGCTCACGTGGCGGAATAACAACCGGCACTGGTACCAAACCATGCCACCTGTAACATCCTTAATACGATGCTCATAAGAGAGAGAACCGAGTCAATGCGAGTAATTTTGGCCCCTATGGAAGGTGTTGCTGATGCACCTATGCGTGCGTTACTTACAGCTGTAGGCGGCTATGACATGGTGATAAGCGAGTTTATTCGCGTCGTCGACCAACTGCTGCCAGAAAAAGTGTTCTATCGACTGTGCGCCGAATTAAAATATCAATGTCATACCGAAGCGGGTACGCCTGTGAGGTTACAACTATTGGGGCAACACCCTAATTGGATGGCTGAAAATGCGCTTAGGGCCATTGAACTGGGCTCTCGTGGTGTCGATATTAACTATGGCTGTCCTGCGCCTATGGTTAACCGCAGCAATGGCGGCGCCGCGCTCTTAAAAGAGCCCGAAACCATTTATCAGGTGACGAAAGCGGTGCGAGACGCGGTGCCGTTAGATAAACCGGTATCGGCTAAGATCCGTCTGGGCTGGGATGATAAAAGCCGTTGTATTGAGATTGCACAGGCCATTGAAGCCGCTGGCGCTACCGAGCTCACAATACACGCTCGCACTAAAGAGGAGGCATACCGACCTCCTGCGCATTGGCACTATATTCAAAAAATCAAACAGGCGACTACCCTGCCCATTATCGCCAATGGCGAAATTTGGAGCCGTGAAGATTACCTTAATTGCAAAGAGGCCAGTGGTTGTGATGATGTGATGCTTGGCCGCGGAGCATTGACTGTGCCCAATCTGGCCCATGTTGTTAAAGGCAACCAATTACCAATGACATGGCCCGAGGTAAAAGCGCTACTGATCCAATATTCAGAGTTTGAAATTGTCAGCGAAAAAGAGAAATATTACCCCGCTCGCATAAAACAGTGGCTGAGATTTATTGCCCGTCATTACGTAGAAGGTGAAGCCTTATTTTTACAGGTTAGAGTGCTAAAAAATACTGCTGAAATCCTATCGCTACTGCGTAGCAGCTAGCGTGATCCACAGGTAAGCTGGCAACGACAGATACAGCGCGCTCGATTAGTGTCGATATTTAACAAAATATCACTCACTTTTGATCTTCGTCATAGTCAAGTTGAGTCAGCGGTTTAGACTGGTTACCTAACACGATTAAACTAGGCAATGATTTGTGAGCAGATCCTATATCAGACATGAACTGTCAGAGCTTGAAGCTAATCTCAGGGAAGAGTTAGGCCAACTGCTAGCGCTACACCAGCTATCGATTGATAGTGAGACACTCTCGTTATCGGCATTGATCGATGCCTTAACCGCAGCAAAACTCTGTGATGAGCCATTATTTATACAACTTACCCAGCTCGATGCGGCAATTTGCCAGCTCGATATTGGTCTCTATGGCTTATGCGCCGACTGTGAGGCAGACATAGAAGCGCAGCGCTTAACCCTCAACCCGCTGGAGCAGCGTTGTCAACAATGTGCGGCAGAACACGCCCACGAACATCGTCACGAGCTCAGGCTAACTCACTGACAACATTAGCGTTAACCAAATGTTAGCGCTACTTTTTCAGCCTGCTATTTTAGCTCGAACCAAGCGTCACATTGGCAAAATAGATGGCGCATTTTCCTTCATGGGATGAGTAGTAACTGACCAATAACTCATCACCTTGCTGCACAATGCCAGCATAACTGGTATCACCACCCGATGGAAACCTCAAACGCTCAACCACAGTGCCTGTATTTAATTCAATTTCCACCAACGATGTCCGCACTAGGTTGTCATATAGACGCACAATGGCGTACAACCGCTGCCGGTAGATAAAACTTACTGGTCCGCCTACACGTTTGTCTAATACCCGCCACTGCCAGTGAGTATAGGGCGCTGTTGATTGCCCTAACAACGCCCGTTCATCGGTTTGCCACAGTGGATCTCGGCGTAATAAGCAGTAGGCAACGCCTTGTTCATCAATGCTTAATCCCGCCTCATTGACATATCCAGCCCGACTCAAGTGACTAACTAAGGGTTGCCAGTCGAGCAATGCATCCTCGGCAAGCTGTGCTTGGTAAAGCCGTACATAACCATCATGTTCATCGGCATAATAGGCAATGCCAAGTAAGCGATGTTGATGGGCAGTAATGCGCCATAACCATTCATCTTGACCGCCCACAGCCACGGGCTTAGACCAAGTGCTGCCATCATGAGAATACCAATAATAAGATTGAATGCGCGGCGAGCTGCCTTTGGCGAAGGTCGCACCGCTAAACAGATACAGTTGCCCCTCAAACACCACCAACTTGGCATCACGTAGATCGGCATCGCTATGGGTTAATGTTGCCACTAAGTTCCAAGTGACACCTGCATCAGGTGATGCTAACACCCGAATCATGCCATCGGGCGAGACATGTGCACTGCCCTCTCTAAAGGCACAATACAGCCGCTGTTTAAACAAGGTGAGGTCGCTAAAGGCATTATGTGATCCCTTGTCCCAGATGTTCTTGACCCAATTTAATCTCATCGCCATGGCATACCCTTCATTACCTTTATCACGTCCACCATTAAGCGTGAACCGCGCGATAAGTGCAACCATCACCGACTCAACGGCACAGGCAAATAGATGCCAAGATAGTAAACGTCACGCCATCACCACGACTGCTCAAGCTTGCCCCTCAAGCTGCCTAAACCTCATACCTAAATCTCATAGATATACCTGCATGAGTGATAAAGCCGCATGAGTGAATTTTTATCGTTCAAACATAAAATGGTAAGCATAGAATGGTAAAAATAACGCGGTAAAAAAATGCACCATGAAACGGCTTAGCAAGGTCCAGGCGAAACTCTATTTGCAAGCTGATGACTATGCAGAACGACCAGCAACTCAGCTGAATAAAGTTGAATCAGCAAGTAAAAGACTAAGTGAAGTCATCACAATCGAATCATGAATTAAAGGAGGAATGAAATGATGAGTGGAATGATGAGTGGAATGATGACCAGCATCAGGGTTAATGGGCTGATGCCACATGGCAAGTACAAAAAAAGCCGCGTAGGCGGCTTTTTGTAAGCGTCTTATGCTGCATATTTTATATAAAGCAAAATAACGCAATTATGATGAATGTTGTTAGGCCATAAGTGAAATAGTAAAAATGCTTTTCAAGCATGTGTCATATATAAAAAATTTTATAAACAACACACTAAATGTAAAAACATCATAATTCAACAATATAGCCAAGCGACTGAATATACACCCAAACGGCGTACATTCAGTCACACGACATAGTGTGAGGCTCGTCATTATGCCTCAGTGCTCACCAGCTCACTTTAAGTGCGTTGGCGAGGTGTCTTACCCGCAGTGGTCTTGTGCTTGCGCACCGCACGGCGGATCTTGGCGCTTTTCACTTTAGAGCGGGCAACACTGTGTTTATCGGTACCCATTAAGGTACGGGTCTCTTCTTCGAGACCGGCTAATTTACGTAGGTAGTTAACCTGTTCAATCGGCAATTCTACCCAACCACCACGTGGCAGTGTCTTTGGCAGCTCAATCATACCGTAACGAATACGGATCAAACGGCTAACCTGCACCTCTTGAGATTCCCACAAGCGGCGCACTTCACGGTTACGGCCTTCAGCCAGTGACACATGCCACCACTTATTCATGCCTTCGCCGCCCGCAGGCTTTACTTTATCAAAGTGAGCAGGGCCGTCTTCAAGAGTCACCCCATTACGAAGGCGCTGAATAACAGCGTCAGACACTTCACCAAAAGTACGCACCGCATATTCACGCTCAACTTCGTGTGACGGATGCATGAGGCGATTAGCCAATTCACCGTCAGAAGTAAACAGCAACAACCCAGAGGTGTTGATATCTAAACGACCCACTGCCACCCAACGTGAATCACGCGTACGAGGCAAACGGTCAAATACCGTTGGACGTCCTTCGGGATCTTTACGACTGCAAATCTCACCTTCAGGCTTATGATAAGCAATCACACGACAGACTAAATCTTCTTCAGATTTAACCGATACGCTGCGGCCATCGATACGCACTTTGGCATCAGCTTCGATACGATCGCCAAGCTTGGCAATTTCACCGTCAATACTAACTCGACCTGCAGCAATCCATGCCTCCATCTCACGACGGGAGCCATGGCCTGCACGGGCCAAGACTTTCTGCAATTTTTCACTCATTAGTAGACTCTTTATTAAATTGTATTTTTAAAGCAAGGAGTTATACCACCTCACTATTGTATATTCTGTTGCCATGTACACACTGATGTACACAATTTCAAAAGTGGTCTAATTATACGTGCTAAGTTTCTGACACGCAAAATAACAATGTTAAACGACCGTTTAATTTCAAAGCATTTAACCGTGTAAAGAGCCGATACTATTGTTTGTATTGCTTGTAGCGATATATACGGCCTCATATTTCATATTTCGAGGGCGGTTCAGCCCCGTAGGTACGGGGAACACCCGGTGCAGCAAATTTATGGTTGCCCCGATTACGGTTCAGCCCCGTAGGTACGGGGAACACCATATTGAGTCAGTAGATAGCGCGGACGAGTGCGGTTCAGCCCCGTAGGTACGGGGAACACTGGTTAAGGCCATGAAGGCAAAGGTGGGTAACCGGTTCAGCCCCGTAGGTACGGGGAACACGCGATCAGCGTATATTAGAATTTTCTAAGCTGCGGTTCAGCCCCGTAGGTACGGGGAACACGTAAGCAAGGGTTTGTTGATAAATTCAGACGGCGGTTCAGCCCCGTAGGTACGGGGAACACTTGCGATACCATTAGATATAACAGTTGCATGGCGGTTCAGCCCCGTAGGTACGGGGAACACTGTCTTTTATGAATTCATTGAACTGTTCAACGCGGTTCAGCCCCGTAGGTACGGGGAACACAGTGGCTCAAACATACGGTATTAGCACTAAGACGGTTCAGCCCCGTAGGTACGGGGAACACGTAAGCAAGGGTTTGTTGATAAATTCAGACGGCGGTTCAGCCCCGTAGGTACGGGGAACACTTGCGATACCATTAGATATAACAGTTGCATGGCGGTTCAGCCCCGTAGGTACGGGGAACACTAATGTATTGGGTGACTAGCATCGAAGTCCTACGGTTCAGCCCCGTAGGTACGGGGAACACTGTCTTTTATGAATTCATTGAACTGTTCAACGCGGTTCAGCCCCGTAGGTACGGGGAACACAGTGGCTCAAACATACGGTATTAGCACTAAGACGGTTCAGCCCCGTAGGTACGGGGAACACAATAATCAAAGCTGACAATTACTACAAGATAGCGGTTCAGCCCCGTAGGTACGGGGAACACCTTAGCTCAAACCGCCCATGACAGCCAAGACCCGGTTCAGCCCCGTAGGTACGGGGAACACGGTTTCTAAATCATGCAATTGATCTCGTAAAACGGTTCAGCCCCGTAGGTACGGGGAACACGGCTATTCTGATTCGCTACAGTCAGCGCAAAACGGTTCAGCCCCGTAGGTACGGGGAACACTAAATATTTCCTTATTTTCCATGTTATTTCAGCGGTTCAGCCCCGTAGGTACGGGGAACACGATGGCGGTAAAAAGTGTTTTTAGGTAAAAGACGGTTCAGCCCCGTAGGTACGGGGAACACGATTACCCAGTTGAAGGAGGCAGCATAATGGGCGGTTCAGCCCCGTAGGTACGGGGAACACCATGTGAATGATTTGGCAGATTACATAGATGGCGGTTCAGCCCCGTAGGTACGGGGAACACTTAATCAACCGCTGCTTTTTCAGCTTCACATGCGGTTCAGCCCCGTAGGTACGGGGAACACTCTAATTGCGTTTCAGATAAAACAGTCTCGGCCGGTTCAGCCCCGTAGGTACGGGGAACACTTCACCGACGGCGACAATGCTAAATGCCCTAACGGTTCAGCCCCGTAGGTACGGGGAACACGGAATAACTCAACTGGATTATTGGTCATGTATCTGGTTCAGCCCCGTAGGTACGGGGAACACAGCTCATGTTTGGGTGCGGTGGCGAATAACGCCGGTTCAGCCCCGTAGGTACGGGGAACACTAAAATAGTGCCCGTACCCTCAACACTAACCGCGGTTCAGCCCCGTAGGTACGGGGAACACCGGCAGATAGCGATCTATACATATTTAGCCCTCGGTTCAGCCCCGTAGGTACGGGGAACACGCAAAGTTCACTAATGAGTTGTTTTACGTCATCGGTTCAGCCCCGTAGGTACGGGGAACACAACCTTTATTTCGTTTTTAACGTCTGCGATCCCGGTTCAGCCCCGTAGGTACGGGGAACACGACTCCCTCGCTGCAATTACCTCTGACACTTCCGGTTCAGCCCCGTAGGTACGGGGAACACAGGTGTGAACCTCTGCAATAATTCCGCGTGCGCGGTTCAGCCCCGTAGGTACGGGGAACACTAACCTTTTTTGCTTTTGCCGATTTAGATAGACGGTTCAGCCCCGTAGGTACGGGGAACACTTAGCCGACAACTCTTTTAGATTGCTAATGAGCGGTTCAGCCCCGTAGGTACGGGGAACACTTAAAGACCTCGGTCTTTTTCAGGCTAAACAGCGGTTCAGCCCCGTAGGTACGGGGAACACATCCACAGATTGCCTCTGCAATAAATGGCAATCGGTTCAGCCCCGTAGGTACGGGGAACACGAATCAGCGCCTTTTCCTGATCCATCACCCGACGGTTCAGCCCCGTAGGTACGGGGAACACGAATCAGCGCCTTTTCCTGGTCCATCACCCGACGGTTCAGCCCCGTAGGTACGGGGAACACACTAATGAGTTGTTTTACATCATTTTTCCAAGCGGTTCAGCCCCGTAGGTACGGGGAACACTTATTGGCAAGCTTTTGTGCCTGTGATAGTGACGGTTCAGCCCCGTAGGTACGGGGAACACTGAGAAGCACTCAGTGGCTGCCTGTTGAGAGAAGGTTCAGCCCCGTAGGTACGGGGAACACAGCAATTAGATTCAGTAAGAGCTGCTGAGTCACGGTTCAGCCCCGTAGGTACGGGGAACACGGTGCTAGTGCTATCTCAGGTTTCTTAGCTGGCGGTTCAGCCCCGTAGGTACGGGGAACACAGCATCACAGCTACCATACAACTCACTATATGCGGTTCAGCCCCGTAGGTACGGGGAACACGGCCGTGGTTAAATCTGGCACTTCACCGGTTACGGTTCAGCCCCGTAGGTACGGGGAACACTCTAAATATACATGATTGTTTCCAAAGAAAAAATCATCCTTACAAAAATCCACCATATTTTTAAAGAACGTCAAGATAGTTCACAAAAAGCTCTATTTAGCCTTTCATTTAGCTTCTTCTACTTTAAATTTAACTAGCCTTAATCCATCAAAATCAATCGACTCTCTACGATTTTCGCCATAAGTAATAAAATCAAAGCCCGATTCTGTGTTCGTTGCCCATGCCATCACTGCATTACCTTGTTCAGCCAATTCAGTGACCTGATGCCAAATCATTTCTCTAATTCTGCGGCCTACATCGCCAACATATACACCAGCTCTTATCTCAAGTAACCATACCGCTAAGCGTCCCCTTAGTCTTGGTGGAACAGCTTCTGTTACGACAATACACATACTCATTAGAATTCCTTAACTTGTACGATGCCCCTCATCACCAAATGACGTTGGTTCTGGCAAAGCTGGTGGTTGCGCATCTTCATATGGCTTTGGAGGGACTATCTCTCCCGCATTTAATACTTCTTCTATTAAGGGGATAAGTCGCTGTAATGTTCTATCTTTTCTAAAAGCTTCACGACATGCGATACGAACTTCTCTATCTGGCTGTTTAGGCCTTTTGCTGGCGACTTTAAATGCCGCAGGTACTACGGTGTCAAACTTGATAATGTCAGCAATATCATAAACAAACGAAAGTGGCTTGCCTGAATGTAAAAAGCCAATCGCGGGAGCATATCCCGCGGCCAATATCGCTGCTTCAGTTACGCCATATAAACACGATGTTGCGGCACTGATACATTGATTAATTACATCTCCGGCTTGCCAATCTTTAGGGTTATACCGCCTTCCCTGCCACTCAATTTCATATTGCTTGGCTAGTAGCTCATAAGTTTTGCGAACCCTCGCACCTTCAATGCCACGCAGCTGATCCACACTCCTTCGTTCAGGTGCAGGTTCACCAAACCGTAGCTCAAACATTTTACGCACCACCTTGAGCCTTAAATTTTCATCCAATGCTAATTTTGCTTGGTAAAGTAATTTGTCTGAACGTGCACCTCCGGGTTGCCCTACCGAATAAAGCCTCACGCCCGCTTCACCCACCCAAATCAATAATGTACCAGTAGTCGCAGCCAATTTAACCGCAGCGTGACTGATTCGAGTTCCCGGTTCAAGCATGATGCAAACAACTGAACCAACAGGAATATGCATACGCTCACCGTTAACTTCATCAATAACTACAAAAGCACCATCTCGAACATCTATGCGCCCCATACCAACAAATATCATAGAGTGGCGGTCTTTGATTGGTATGGGTTTTAAAGGAATAAAAGCCATGATTAACGCCTTAGCTAATCCGGCGGATCAACATCAAACCGCAGCCCATGGCTTTTGCCCGGCCAAACCCCTTTTGGTATTGTTGCATAAATACTTCAGGATCTTTCACCGTTAATAACCCTTCAAAATCAACACTTGAGAATTGTATTTTCAGGCCTGAGCGTTTATTACTATGGTGCCGGTTATAGGCCATGATATGAGGCAGGCTATCAAGCGCTACCCCCCATTGTGCTAAGCGTTTTTCATCAGCAAGCCAATGGATAGCGGCGTGATCCATTATACTTTTAAGCTGTTCAGCATTTTTCGCATGATGTTGGTTTTGTCGTTTAGCATGCATTAATACGTCATGGCGCTGGCTTTTGCCCTCTTTTGGCGTAATACAAATGGTTGGATTAACCCGCAATTTAAACGCCAAACGGCTGCCAGCCATTAATTGCGGTGTAAAGGCTTTACTCTCAATGGTAAATAACGGTGTGGGAGTGGGTTGTTTTTTAGATAAAACAAAAAACTGTGGTTGACCAAAATCATCCTGCTCTTCTCGATACACAAATTCCCTTTCCTTTTCGTTAGGAAATAATTGCCAAAGCAATTGATGCGAAGCATATACCCCATTTTGGCTTAACTTAGCCAATTCAGCACCCGCCTGCACAGTAGGCAGTAACTGCACTTTAGATAGGTACATTCACGTCCTCCTTTAGTGAAATTTGATGCATTTCACGTTGTTTGAATTGCCAGCGTTCTCGGCTAATTGGGTCATCCCATGGGTGCGTCGTTAATACGGCATCACTGGTAAACTCGGCCTTATCCCCTTCCCAAAAATAACTGACCCAACCATTGGCCTTTAACCATAAATTATCTTCTTTGAGCGAGCGGGTCAGCGCCGGGAACTCCGTATCTAGTGCCTGTTTCAGCGCAGCTGTTTGCACCAATGTTGGCTTAAGTGGTAACGCTGGCGGGCACGATTTTCGGCCTAAACTTAGGCTGTACACTGGTTTTAGCAATGCTTGTTGCAACATGGCTAAGGTATATTTAGCGTCTTTAGATAGCGATATCGCCACTATCCACACACCATCACAGCGGTAATCACGGCTTGATAAAATCGTATTCAATTTAGAATTCGGTTCCCTCAACTCACTTTTGCGTGTGCGAAACACCACTTTATTACTTGCACTAGGCACTTGCGCCGTGTGGTAATCACGTAGCAAAGTACTAGGTACCGTTTGCTTAACAGCGGTTAATACCGATTGCTGCAAAGCTTCAAGCTGCTCGCGTTGGTCGCGCTGAATACCCAGGGCTGCACCAAGCAACCCTAAAATAGCCGAACGAGTAGGTTGTAAGCCTGTGGGCCTATCACCGCCTACTGCGGCTTGCCCCCAACTGGCAAGGGGGGCATAGAGTCGAAATACCAAATAATCTTTCATGCCGCCTCCCTTTATTTAGCGACAAAATCAAGTAACTCGGCTAATGAGCCTTCGCCGCTCATGGCATTAAACTGGCAGCGGGTATCAGCACACTCACCGTAAACTTTATCAAAATTTGTCACTTGCTTAGTTAATGCCGCAATGGCAGCACCGGCTTGATCTGCATCATTGACTGGCTTTAAAAAGGCTACTGAAAGTTGGCGTGGTTGCTGCTTTCCTTTCTCGGCAAGGGCAAAACTGGCATAAGCACGAGATGCAAAACTATTTTGTTTACCTGTTGGTGACACTTTCACCGCGGCTTCGGTTAATGCGCGTATCGCAGCGTTGGCTAATTCTTCATTACCAGCTAAGTTTTCAATTAGTTGGGTTTTATTAATGCAGATATAGCTATAAAACAAGGCGGCGGCAAAACCAGATTCACCGATATGTGCTGAGCCTGCATCAGTTTTACCATCGTTTAAATCATCCACTGCGGTAAAGTAATCATCTTCGACCACTACGCTGTGTACACTAATAGCATGTGCCACTTGGCAAGCCGCTTCTACATTAAACGCGGGGCTTGATGCCAACATACGACCAAATAAAGCAATATCGACTGCAGTATGCTCATTTTTTAGTAACGCTAACTCTGCTTCGGTGGGTGCACGGTTTTGCTCTGCTAAGATGGCCACTAAAGTCAAGGCTGCATCACGTTCGGCAGGGCTAATATGGGCAAGTTGCTCAATATCTAATGAGTCTTTTTTGTTTTTACCAAAGACACCTGCAATTGTTGTAGCCCATTCTTTTGCTTCTTTTTCTTTGACATCTTTAGCTATTAACGCATTGAAAATTTCTTCACCAAATCGCTTGGTACGTGTACCAATTTTACCCGCCATGGCTTCTTCAAATAATTCAGATACGCGCCAGTTGCGTTTTAAACTTTGTGAACTCACTCGCAGGCGCTCAAAACCACCCATTTTGGCAGTTTTTGGCCGGCCTAAATCATCACGGTTCAAGTTAGCAGGAGCATACGAGGTTAATAAATGTAATTGGATAAATTGGCTCATGTTCATTCCTTAGTTTTAAATTTATTTGATTAGGTTATTGAATATCTGTTTTAAATTAAGTTAATTTTTCGCTGATGCAGCACGGTAATACTCCATGGCCCATTGCACGGCAATGCGTTTTTCTGCTCGCTCCGGGCGAAAGTTATGGTGCTCAGAAAACCATTTTTGTACGTCTTTAATCAATGCTGTTACAGCAACCTCATTGTTGACTTGCTGCAAAATTCGGCGCATGCGACGCAATAACTCTTCGGCGGTACTCGCATCTTGCAGCTGGGCAAATCGTAACTCGCTGACGACTGACTTATCGCCATCACTTTTACTGCCAGCTGCTTGGGCAAGCTTCTGTTTACTATCACTTTTTACATAGACCAAGACACCTGCAAGCGTTGCCCAACATTCAAAGTCTTTTTCGGTTGCCTTTTCGATGATTTCTGGCGGTAAGCTCAACCATAAAGCTCGGAAACCTTCGGTTAGCATAATGGCGCTTAAGCTTTCGCAACGTTTTAGCTGGGCTTTGTATAATGTGGGCGCTGTTTGCAAGCCATATTCTTTTAATTGTTCAGCAGGCAAGAACATCGTTTGCCACCAGCGTAAACAACTTAATTCTGGAGAGAGACTACTCATGCTATGTCCTTTTTAACGTCAATTTGATGGTTGGCCATAAAGGCTTTAATTTCTTTGCCGCCAAATAACCAACCAACTAATGCTTGGCGCGCTTGAATGCGTTTAGCCATGGCACGGGCATTACCCAGTTCTGATAAGGCGTATTCATCGAATAAATCTACGCAAATATTACGGAGTGTTTGCAACCATGTTTTAGCAACATCTGGAGGACATTCGGGATGAGAAATGAGTGCCGCAACCGCGGTAAAAAATGCAGCTTCACTGCGTTGCCAAAAGGCGGTATCAATAAAGGACGTATCCCCTTTTGCATCGCCCGGTTTATCAAACCAAGCGGCTTTTATTTGGCTACGGCAATGCCAAAGTGCATTATTACAAATTGCTTGTAACTGCTTAATCTCCCTTAATGCCTTCTCTTGTTTTTCAGCTGGTATCGCAAATAGCGGCATTGATGTGGAATACCAGCAACGTGCTTTCATATTGTCCATGTCGTAACCAAATACCCATAGGCGGGGAATAGCACTTTGCTTTTCGGCCAACATATCGGCAATTGTATAAAAATGCTCTACGACAGTGGCGCAACGCTGACCATCAACGTCATTGGTATAGGTCAGGTTGTCCCATGTTTTATATGTAATTCCACCGGGTTGGCCTTTGGCAGATAAGTGTTCTTCTTCGGGCTTTTTAGGATTCCACTTATAGGGAGTAAAGGGGTGTGCCCAAGTGCCAGAATAATTGTGTCCATAATTTTGGGTACGGTATTCGCTAACGACTTGCTCTGTCGGCAAACCTGAGATTTGACATTCAGCAGCTTTGCTTTCGACCATTAAGCGCATTCGCCGTGGCATTGCCCAATACATATGCAATGGATGCACATTGGGTGCATAAATTTCAGTGGCTTTTTTATCGCTTGTTTTGGTTTTTTCTAACCAAGGGAAAACCGAGCCATCGTGAAAATTGGGGGCGGAATACCGCCAATGATCGCGATTGATGACGTTAAGCCAGAGTTTTTGCCATAAATTAGCGTTTTCATCTTGTGGCATAACTAAAGTAGTGAGTGGCCCACCACCTCGCAAACCAACTCGATGGCCTGCGCCACCAGAGGGCGCATTTATTTGCAGAGTGAAGAGCGCTAACATCGCCATTTCTAGCGACATTTGATTGCCTATACCGCGTTTAATGAAATGATCGGTATTGAGTTTTATACCATTAGCACCGGGCGCTTCTATTAGTAAACCAGCAACTGTTGTGGGCTTTTGTTCAATCAACTGCTCGAAATCTTGCATAAATAGCGGCCCAACACCCGTTGCATTGAAGGCATGCTGTACTTTATTAAATGCTAGTACTAGCTCATCTTCAGTGGGCGCTTGCTCAAAATTTTCAATCCAAGCAATTTCATCCTCTGGCGCCAACACGGTTTGTAATAGCCCGATGGCAAATTGATAAGCCGCCCCCTGAAAATCAGCACGAGGTAGGGCAAAGTCGACTATGTCCGCACGGCTAATGGCTGACATGGGTAAGGTTTGTTCACTGCCGTCTCGCAATTTAAATGGTAGCCATGGGTCTTTAACTAGGTTCATAACACCTCCTGTTTTTGTACCTGACAAAAACCAGTTGTTGAGTGGTAGGTATAGTTTTCCTCTAACTCTGGTAACCAAAGTTGTAGGTATTTTATTTGTTGGTATTGTTGCTCTAAGTTACTGATGGTGTTTGCAAAGGTCGCAGGGACGGGTTGTAATTTATCGGCGAATTTATGTTTTGACATTTTCACCGTGCTTAACGGCACGGCAAACTTTTCATCATCTATCCAAGGAGCCAGTTGGCCTGCTTCATTTTGTTTTAATAACAACACGTCAACCGTTTCAATATCGCTGTGCCTGGTACTAATGTCGCTGTTATCTTCATACCAACCACTGGCGCTTTCTGCGCTGTAGCCAAATTGCTGCCATTGTAATAATTGGGATTTAGCTTTAGCGGCTTTACTGCGCTCCTCACCAATTAATTGATTTTCTTGGTTAGTGAGTGTTGCAGGAATGGTGTTATAAGCGTCGTCGCTGTAAACAGCCTCTATCAGTTGGCGCGCCTCACTCGGCATGCGAATAGCCCCTAACGTTAATAACTCACGTAAGCCTAACCATAAACGCCCCGGTGAACGGTAAACATATTGCGTATTGAGGAAGTCTTTACTTAGCCAGTCACTCATAGGCGTAGCGGTAAATTCAGGCGCATGGATATAGAGGGTAGCTGGAGTACGTGCATCTTGAATGTTAGCTTGGTGTCGCCCTTGATGATCACGAGTATGGCGGTGCAAACGGCCTGCACGTTGTATTAAATCATCAATAGGACATATGTCGGTGATCATGATGTCGGCGTCTGCATCTAATGATTCTTGAAACACTTGCGTTGCTATCAGTACTTTGCCTTTACGGACAGTGTTATCACCTTGCTTACCGAAAATGCTCAACACTTTATTTTCAATGCTTTTTCTATCAGCCAAGACAAAACGACTGTGGAACAATAAACAGTCTTCTGGGTTTTCCAATTGCTCTTGTAAGTTTTTAAATGCAGCTAAGGCATCATCCACTGTATTGCGCACCCACACTACACACCGCCCTTGAGCTACAGCGGTTAATATGGTGTCGATGCACGCATCAAGGGTATTGAGCGTGGTAATCGCGACCTCTCTACTGACATCTTTACGACTTGCCAATGGTTGCTCTAGCACCGACTGTTGTTGTAATGCGACTTTTGTGGCTAGTGGAAACGCTTGCTGCTGTAATGGGTAGCTCGGAAGTTGACCAGCATTTAGCCATACATTGACTAAACGCTGGCGCTGCTTTAATGACAAGGTTGCGGTAAGCAAAATGGCTGAACCACCTTGATGTAAATGCAGGGCTAATAAGCTTTCCAGTAATTCAAACATGAACTCATCGGCAGCGTGTACTTCATCAAAAATTAGCACTTTTCTATTTAACCCTAATAAGCGCAATGATTGATGACGTCGAGGTAGTACGGTTAATAAAGCTTGGTCAATAGTGCCTACACCAACGGGTGCTAATAAGGCTTTTTTCTTGGAGTCGGCTAGCCATTGGTTGCATTGTGCCGTAGCCGTACTGTCTGTTTGGTGATAATTGGTGTCTGTACTACCTGATGCTAGTACTGCCTCACGAAATATATCGTTCATTTCCCGTGCACCGTGTGCCAATACAATGCTTGGCTGTGATCCTTCACTTGTTAGCATTTGCTGGTAATGTTTAGCAACGCGAGCAAACATGGCATTGGATGTAGCCATGGTCGGTAAACCAAAATAAAAACCTTCTGCTGCACCGGCTTCCATTAGCCTATGGGTTAACGCTAATGCGGCTTCGGTTTTACCTGCACCGGTAACATCTTCAAGTATAAATAATTGGGGTTGATTGTTGATTTCGACAGTTTCGGCCCAGCGTTGCAGCGGCGTTGGGGCATAACCATAATGCGCTTGGATAGATTGAAACGGTTTTATGATCGGCGCTTTATTGAGATCCGTTGCAGCTAAAGCGCTTTTAGCAATTTGTTGCGCCTGTAACCAATACTCTTTAAGTGCAATAGGTTCAGATTGGTAGGTAAAAAAGCGACTGTCCGAGCCAACCCAATCAGCTAACACCGCAAGCCCTGCGATTTGCCAACTCACTTGCTCTAGTTTTTTTCGCCATTCCTTTGAGCTAAATTTTTCAATAGGCAGCTCTGGTTGCAAGCAATCCACCACATCACGGAAATATTCTTCTACTGCAATCATATTGGCTAGCTCTGTAAAAGCCTTAATGGCACCCGGATCTTTTGTATCAACGGGTTGCCCATGGTGGCCAAGCATGCAATCCATGATCACCATTAACGATTTTTTTATCTCTAAGTGCTGTCGATCTCTTTTGTTTAATTTTGGTATTGAAAACAACTCATTGAAAACGAGAAATTCTAATTGTTGCCAGAAATAAAGACCCATACGATCATGACGGAAAGATTTACCGTCGTATTGAGTGCAATGATCTACTTTTAATAAGCACTCATTATCAATGCTAAACAGTTGCTGAAAGGCCGATGCGAATTTCCCTAGGTCGTGAAGAACAAGAAAAAATACCAATAAACTTTGCACTTGCTTAGGTGTAAGCTCTAAAAAATTTGCGAGATCTTTCGTAAGCACTCTATTGTCATCTAATAAGCAATGACCAACAGCAGCCACATCTAAACAGTGATAAGCCAGCAGGTGGTAATCAGCCTCCATTTGTAAAGAAGCCTTTCTGGCCTTACCCCAATATTGAAAATAACTTACTTCATCGGTGTCCATTTCCCTACTCACTTGACTCCCTTGTTATTCGCTCAGTCGCGACCACTTTACTGTGTTCAAAGCGCATCACAACACTGGTTAAAAACTAAGGTAAAGCGACTTTACCTTACATTGGCGATTTGTTATTTTCCGTTCAATTAAGCACTAAGAGCCACTGTTTTATATCATGTTGATTGACCAATACCAGTTGCTGGGTTTCCGGAATGCCATCAAGCATTTTGGTGTTAACCCGCATTTCGTGCAGTAGGTAATTAGCAAGTGCTGCACGGATGTGAAGAATAGGCTGGCCACCTTCCATTTGTGATCATTGGCTAACACAGCTTGTTTTTCTTGAGAAAGACGTTGATCAGGTTGTAGTAAGAGTAGAATAGTAGTTTGCCAGGCAAAATCAGCGTCGACACCTCGATAATGACCATCGAGCAATTCGGCATAACCAAGAAAACGACTTAATACTAGATCGCGATAACCTTGAGACTTTTCATAATAGCCTCTGACATGCCATCTCAACCCCGTATTAACTAGGGTGTAAGGATGGAAGATCCGACCATCACTTTCTGGATTAGTTATAGAAACATAATTAACTTCCATGCGCTTTTGTTGATGAATGGCTTGTACTAATACGCGGATTACGTTTGCCGATACAGTTCGATGTGGCAACGTTAACAAGCTTACATTCAAGTATACCGGTGAGGAAAAATGCAATTGCTTGGTTACGAACCATTGGAGGTAATTATTTCTGTCTATTGAAGTTGCAGTCGACGCAATAAAGTACGGTACAAATTCGGATGAGGGGTCATATGCCTTCGCTGTACGAACTAAGCTATTGGGATAGCGGTCGAGGTAACTTTTTAAATCTTGATAGGCTTGTTGACGGCTAATGGCAAATTGATTGATGAGTTGCTTGTTGCCAATGTTTCCCTTCCACCATGCCAACAATTCAATAAAGTAAAATCTTTGTATTACGTTCCCAGTCACCATATCCCTCTCCTTAGGACATTAACTGACACACTACTTTTATATATCTTATTCACCAAATAATGTCTAGATATTAGGCTTTATCCCTCTATTTAAAAATTAAATATATCACTGTAATATCGTGATATATTTTAGACTTGGAATTTTTTTGATGAGTGCATGCGAATAAAAAATAAGGCGACTATTGCGCGGCCTTAAGCTCCACCACATTCTCATAAGCTGCAGGATCTTTAAGTTGCTGCAGCTTATGCCACCACGCCTTATACGCTTTCGCTTGTTCTTCTATATAATCGTGATGATCATAGATTGACTGCACGCCATCCAGCTTATGCCCCAACATGGTTTCAGCGACTTCCGTCGTAGTGATTTTACTCATGTTAGTGCGCTGCGTTCTGCGCAAATCGTGCATAGTCCAATCATCACCAAGCGGCGTACCGTTCTTAATAGACCAAGTGATAATTGGCTTAGCCATGCGAGTGACAACAGCTTGAGAATATACCTCACCGTCTTTGGTAGGGAACATCAGATCGCCATCGCTTAATGACATAGCAAGCTCGATAACGGGCTTCACTTCTTCTATGATCGGGCGCAGTAATGCACGCTTCATCTTGTAGCCTGTCTTGTGGTTCTCAACAGGTACCGTCCACACCATTTTATCTAAATCAAAATGTGCTTTCTTAGCAAGGCGCAGCTCGCCGACGCGGCAACCATAGAACAACGCTAAAAAGACAAGGATGCGATTACCCAATCGCTGACGATTAGCGTGCTCTATACCTTGCAGCAAAATCGCTAATTCATCATTACTCAGGATGCGTGAACGGCTACCTAATGAGATGTTTAAATCTTCTTTTGACTCGATACCAGCTAACTCATTCGACTTAATTAAGCGGCGGCGAACGGCCCACTTTAACGCACGGCGGCTAACGGTTAACACTAGGTTGGTAATAGTAGGCTTCTTGGCGGCAAGCGACTCAAGCAGATCGAGCCATTGGTGAAGCGTCACCTTGTCGACCTGTTTCTGTCCGAGCGTTGGGAATACGTTTATCTCGAGCGCGCGCAGGTATTCTTTTGCCGTTTGCTCTTTGACGTTTGAGCGGCCTTCACCAAATTGCGAGTTATGCCAGGCACGAAAAACACTCTCTACTGTGCCATCATCAGCATTGGCTTTTGCCGCTTTCTCTCGCTTAGCTTCACGCGGATCGATATCATTGAGCAACAGCTTACGCTGTTCGTCGCAGGAATCCCTTGCCTCTTTAAGTGTCATTAAAGGATAAGGGCCGATATCGATGCGAGCCGCTTTATCATTCCATCGATAGCGCATTTGAAATGTGATAGCGCCTTTAGCGGTAACCCTAACACTTAGTCCGTCACGATCAGTACGCTCGAAAGCTTTAGCACTCTCTTTGTTTAAGTTTGCTTTTAACCACGAATCAGTTAACGCCATATCCTTTCACCACTGTGTACATAGCGAAATTATGTACGCGATTATGTACACAAATCTCGAGGTAGGTTCTGAATGGAATCGAATAAATTTTTACTGAAAAAGTGACTTTAGCTTATGTTTTCAGCACTTAACACGCACAAAACGAACGGTAGTGAAAGCATCTGAAACGGCTGGTTTAGAATCACTCATTAGTAGACTCTTCTGTAGTTTTGGGCGCGGACTCTGGCGCGTCTATGTCCGTCTCAGGACGGGTCACACCAGAAAACAGCGCCGCTAATGACTCAGCATCAGATAAAGCAGGAAGATCTGCTATCGTATCTAAGCCAAAATAGGCTAAAAATTCATTTGTAGTCGCATACAGAGCGGGCCGTCCCGGCACCTCTTTATGGCCTACAATCTTTATCCAATGTCTATCGGATAAACTCTTAATAATATGGCTACCGACTGCTACACCGCGGACAAACTCAATATCGCCACGTGTCACAGGTTGACGGTAGGCTATCACCGCCAAGGTTTCTAGCGTCGCTCTTGAATAGCGCGGCGCTTTCTCTTGCCATAAACGTTGTAAATAAGGACTTAAGGTTTCAATGGTCTGAAAACGATAGCCCCCAGCCACTTTAACCAATTCAACGCCGCGGCCTTGATAGTCTTGCTGCAAAGCGTCAATTGCCGCCTTAATTTTAACCCGTGAAACGTTAAAATTGGCCAGTACGCTCTCGCTTAAATGTTTTATCGATACCGTTTTCGCCATCACAAATAAGCTCGCCTCAATCAGCTGCTTAAGTTGTTCTGGATTGATTTGCAGTTTATTTTTCGACAATTCAATACGCCCTAACGTGAATGGTCGACAACGGCTCGGCCTGAATGACGTCAACCAGTAACTCTTTGACCAACTCCATCAGCGCCAGAAAACTCACCACCACACCACTGCGCCCTTCGGCAACATCAAACAGGTGTTCAAACGGGACGTAGGACTTACCTTCTAGCATAGCCAAGATCTGGATCATGCGTTCACGTGTAGACAAGGTTTCCCGGTGAACTTGATGGTGCTCAGTCGCTTCAACCCGTTTAAGCACCGCGGCAAACGCGCCAGCTAACTCCACTAACGATACCGAAGGCGGTACCAACACCGGCTTAATATCGGCAGCAGGTAAGGCTCTGGCTTGAAAAATATCACGCTCTAAACGGGGTAACTCATCCAGGCGCTGCTGCGCCTCTTTGATCACTTCATAGGCTTTTAATTGCCTAATCAATTGCGCGCGAGGGTCTTCCTCTTCTTCATCTTCAACATCCGGTTTAGGCAGCAAAAGCCGAGACTTAATCTCGGCCAAGGTTGCTGCCATCACCAGATAATCGGCGGCTAATTCAACCCTAGCCCCTTGCAGCAGTTCAATATATTCAAGATATTGATCCGTCACAGGCGAAATGGCCAAATCCACCACATCGAGTTTCTGCTTGCGGATCAAATACAGCAGCAGGTCGAGCGGACCTTCAAACGACTCAAGAAATACTTCGAGCGCTTCGGGAGGAATAAAAAGATCGGCGGGTAAGTGTTTAACCACTTCACCGCGTACCACGGCTAAAGGTAAACTTTGCTGTGTACCCTGCATCCGCTCTCCCAATATCCCTTATTTTTCAAAGGGTAAAACGATAGCCACCAGCACCATTTTAACGGTATGGCTTTTATCAAACGCGCGATTATACCTGCTTAATCACCCAATAGACAGGAAATTAACCAAACTGACTCACATCGCCAGCCCCAACACGCAATATCTCAATCTCGCCTTCAGACAGGTCGATCACCGTGGTGGGTTTCTGTCCTAGGTATCCACCATGAATAATCACATCCACTTGGTGCTCTAAAATATCGCGAATATGCTCGGGATCAGACTCGGTAAACTCTTCTCCTGGCATGATCAAACTGGTCGACATCAGCGGTGCATCCAACGCTTCAAGTAAGGCCAGCGCGATAATATTGTCGGGAACCCGAATACCTATGGTCTTCTTTTTCGGGTTTTGCAGACGTTTAGGCACCTCTTTGGTCGCCTTAAAAATAAAGGTAAACGGCCCCGGTGTGTTGTTTTTAAGCACACGATAAGCTTGGTTATCGACGCGGGCGTAGGTTGCCAGCTCAGACTGGTCACGCACCATCAAGGAAAAATCGTGATCGTTATCAATCTGACGAATGCGCGCAATACGCGTCATCGCCTCCTTTTCACCCAATAAACACCCTAAGGCGTAACCAGAATCGGTGGGGTAAACTACCACTCCACCTTGTTTAATCAGTTGCGCCGCTTGGTTAATCAAACGCGTTTGTGGGTTTTCCTCATGAACATAAAAAAATTGACTCATCGGCTTTCCATCCATTTATCCATTTGCCAAACCCAGTCGACCCCCTGGGGTTGGAACATATTTTTACCCAACTCAATCCAGCTACCCGGAAAGTGGAAATCACTGCCAAGGGACGCGAATAGCTGATTAAGTTTGCTAAGGGCAATTAAATTATTGCGGTCATCTAAGGTTTGCTGACCCAGCACCACTTCCATGGCATCGCCGCCGGCCGCTTTAAAGTCGCGCACTAAACGCTTTAGCCATTTAGCCGACAACTTATAGCCACTTGGATGCGCTAATACCGCAACGCCGCCAGCCTGATGAATAATCTCAATGGCGCTGGCCATGTCGGACCAATTATTAGGTACATAGCCTGTTTTACCTCGGGCAAGGTATTTCTTAAATACCGACGCCTGATTGACCGCATAGCCATGTTCTGCCAGCCATCTCGCATAATGGCCACGACTTAATGCCGCGCCACCCGCGAACGCTTTTGCGCCTTCGTAAGCCCCTTCGATACCGGCTTTTTCTAACCTAAGGCCTATCTCTTTAGCGCGGGTTTCGCGCAGGGTTCGTTGCTGACAGAGAAACCCATCAAGCGTGGCGTTTGTTCTATCGATGTTTAAGGCAACAATATGAATATCAAAGTTATTCCAACGAGTCGATATCTCGGTGCCATCCACCAATTTTAGCGGCTCAGGCTGCGCATTGTTAAAATGGTGCGCCTCATCGAGGCCCGCCGTCGTATCGTGATCAGTAATGGCCAACACCTGCACCCCTTTTTCAAGGGCACGAGCGACTAATTCTGATGGCGTTAATTGACCATCAGATGCGGTGGTGTGGCTGTGTAGATCGATTAAAAGCGTTTCATCTGTCATCCGCATATTCTACTCGAGTTTGCCATTAGAAACATCTAATTGGCTTAACTTATTTACACAAACATTGATGGTCAAATAACGCTGTGCCTTGGCATTAATCACTATTTTTAGAAATAGAAAAATATTCCATTGACATCACTACCATGCTGATGTTTTTATATAGCCAACGACATAATTTAACTTTTACATGACTTTTAGAGACACAATTTTATGACACAGCAATTTAATCACATCATTTGGTGGTGGCACTTCCCAACATAGCGGGTGGTGTGAAATTCTGTGCTCATGTAAAAGAGACTAGATTTAAACAAAAAGCCCGCATTAAATGCGGGCTTTTTGCATTTAAGGCTTTAATTTTATTAACGTATTTTATTAATTAATACCAATCAAATTAACGATTTGATCGGCGCAGGAGCAGACACATGGCGTTACCCTCTCTGGCAAGAGTCAACACAGTAAAGGAGCGGATCACTTACCAAGACGATCCACTCAACTTGTATCAACAGCTTACCCAAAATGCGCCGCACACCATGTTGCTCGAATCAGCAGAGATAGACAGTAAAGACCACCTAAAAAGTATCGTGATGACGCACGCCGCGATGATGATACGTTGTGAAGGATTTCGCCTGATCTTTACTGCACTCAATACTAATGGACAGTCACTGTTAGCGCCCATTAAGGCTTTTTTTAACCTCGACAATGCCGAGCTTAACGACAATCGCTTAATCCTGACGCTCAATCAAGCGCCAACCCAGCTCGATGAAGACGCCAGACTCAAAGCCACCTCCGCTTTAGATGGCCTTAGAGTCTTAGTGCAACATATCGATTGCGGTGATGATGTAGGGTTTGAGTCGTTATTTCTAGGCGGCGTATTAGCCTATGATCTTATCGATACCGTCGAGCCACTGCCCTCGGTATCAGAGAGTGAAAATAGCTGTCCTGATTACCTATTCTATCTAGCTGAAACCCTCATTTTAGTCGATCATCAGCAGCAAACTGCCAACTTGATAACCCATGATTTTAGCCAGCAACCGAGTGTTAAAGCAGCGCTGGCAGCGCGTGCTGAGACCCTAAAAAGTGCCTGTCACACACTCAACCCTATCGATGCCTTAATCCCAATTGATGCGCCAACCCAAGTTAATATTAACGACGAAGCCTTTATCGACATAGTCAACGACTTAAAAGAACATATTATTGCTGGTGATATTTTTCAAGTGGTGCCCTCACGCAGCTTTAGCCTGCCTTGCCCGAACACATTAGGGGCATACCGCGCACTGCGCCTTACCAATCCCAGCCCTTATATGTTTTATTTTCGAGGCGACGATTTCACCTTGTTTGGCGCCTCCCCCGAAAGCGCCCTTAAATATGAGGCGGCAACCAATCAAGTGGAAATTTATCCCATTGCTGGCACACGTAAACGTGGCAAAAAAGCCAATGGTGACATCGATTTCGATCTAGACAGCCGTATCGAACTGGAGCTAAGACTGGACAAAAAAGAGCTCTCTGAACATTTGATGTTGGTGGATCTTGCCCGTAACGATATCGCACGAATTAGCCAAAGCGGCAGTCGCCAAGTGCCCGAGTTACTTAAAGTGGATCGCTACTCCCATGTGATGCATTTAGTCAGCCGCGTAACCGGCCAACTGCGCAGCGACCTCGATGCCCTACACGCTTACCAAGCCTGCATGAATATGGGCACCTTAACGGGCGCCCCAAAAGTCAGTGCAGCCCAATTGATCCGCGGCGCAGAGCAAGCGAGGCGCGGCAGCTATGGCGGCGCCGTTGGCTACATTAATGGCCTAGGCGATATGGATACCTGCATAGTGATCCGCGCAGCCTTTGTTAAACAGGGAACGGCGCATATTCAAGCTGGCGCAGGGGTTGTGTTTGACTCCGATCCCCAGGCCGAAGCCGATGAAACCCGCCAAAAAGCACAAGCGGTCATTACAGCCATCAAGATGGGAGGCGGACAATGAAACTGTATCTGCTGGATAATTTCGATTCATTTACCTACAACCTGGTGGATCAATTTCGCAGCCTAGGTTGTGAAGTGATTATTTACCGTAACGATGTGGCGGCAAGCTTTATCGCCGATAAGCTGCTCAGTGAAACCGAACCCGTGGCGTTAATCTTATCACCAGGCCCTGGTGCACCCCATGAAGCAGGCTGCTTAATGGCGCTTATTGGCCTGCTGGCAGGCAAAGTCCCAATGTTGGGGATCTGCCTAGGCCATCAAGCTATGGTTGAACACTTTGGCGGTAAAGTTGAGCGCGCCACACAGGTGGTACACGGTAAGGCCAGCCCAACCATACACTCAGGGCAAGGGATCTTCCACGGACTGCCCTCGCCGCTGCCGGTAGCCCGCTATCACAGTTTAGTCGCCACCCAAGTACCCGACTGTTTAGCGGTGATAGCCACCACAGACACCATACCGATGGCTATTAGCCATAAGGAATTCAAAGCCATTGGCTTTCAATTCCACCCCGAATCAATTTTGACCACCTTAGGCAGCCAGTTGTTAACCCAAACATTGGACTATCTAACAGGTGACAAACTCGGGTTAAGTACTGATAAAGGAGCACTGTAAATGAGCGACCTACAAGCGATTATCGATAAGTTGTATTTAGGTCAGAGCGTCAGTCGCGACCAAGCTAACTTGCTCTTTAGCGCCATAATTCAAGGTGAAATGGGTGAAGCCACTATGGCTGGCATGTTGGTCGCGATGAAGATGCGCGGTGAAACCATCGATGAGATCTCCGGTGCCGCCGACGCGCTACGCGCCGCCGCCAAGGTGTTTCCGATACCCAATGCCACCACCCGCAGCCAAGGGATAGTCGACATAGTCGGCACCGGCGGCGATGGCCATAACACCATCAATATCTCCACCACCGCAGCCTTTGTGGCCGCCGCCGCTGGCGCCAAAGTGGCTAAACATGGTAATCGCAGCGTATCGAGTAAATCAGGCTCATCGGATCTACTATCGCAATTTGGTATCGACTTAACCATGGCGCCAGAGACCGCACGCGACTGCCTCGATGAGTTGGGGTTATGCTTTTTATTTGCGCCCCATTACCATGGCGGAGTACGTCATGCCGTGCCGGTGCGCCAATCATTAAAAACCCGCACCCTATTTAACCTGTTAGGTCCGCTTATCAACCCTGCTAACCCAGATTATATTGTACTGGGCGTGTATAGCCGTGAGTTAGTTGAACCTATCGCAAATGTGCTTAACACATTAGGACTCAAACGGGCCATGGTGGTGCATGGCAGTGGCTTAGATGAAGTGGCCGTGCATGGTGACACCTTAGTGTGCGAGCTCAAAGACAAGCAGCTCTCCCAATATACCCTTACCCCATCGGCATTAGGGGTTGAGCAAGCGACATTAGCCGAGCTTGAAGGTGGCACCCCAGCTGAAAATGCCGCCATCACGCGCGCCATTTTACAGGGGCAAGGCAGCCAAGCACATCGCAATGCTGTGGCCGTCAATGCAGGGTGCGCGCTCTATATTTCGGGCAACAGCGACACTCCCCTCGAGGGGGTAAAGCAGGCGTTAGCCATACTCGACAGTGGCAAAGCCTTCACCTTACTTGAGCAGCTCGCCAACGCCAGCCGCCCCGCCAATTAATACGAGGAGTCATTGTGAGTAATCAAGCAGCGCCAAGCCAAAGTAACGTATTAACCCGTATTGTTGCGACCAAAGCGGCACATATTGCCGCGCTCAAGTTGCGTTTTCCTGAAGCATCACTTCAGCCCAAGCAGTCGGATCGCAGTCTATTTGATGCATTAAAAGCGCCTAATGCTGGTTTTATCTTTGAATGCAAAAAAGCCAGTCCGTCTAAAGGGCTAATTCGCCAAGACTTTGATGTTGAAGCCATTGCCGATGTTTACGCCCATTACGCTGCGGCAATATCGGTACTGACCGATGAGCAGTTTTTTCAAGGGGATATGGATTATATCCCTAAGGTGCGGGCGCGCGTTGCACAACCGATTTTGTGTAAAGACTTTTTTGTCGACACTTATCAAATCAAACTGGCGGCGCATCAAGGTGCCGATGCAATTTTGCTGATGTTATCTGTACTCGATGATGCGCAGTATCGTACTCTGGCTCAGCAAGCGCAGGTCTATCAGCTTGATATCCTGACCGAGGTGAGCAATGAAGCCGAGCTGCAGCGAGCCATCGCGCTCGATGCCGCCATTATTGGCATAAACAATCGCAATCTTCGCGATCTATCCACCGATTTAGCCACCACAGAGGCGCTCGCTCCCGCCATACCGCAAGATCGGGTGATCATCAGTGAGTCAGGCATTTACCAGCATGCTCAGGTACGCCGCTTGAGCCCGTTAGTCGATGGTTTTTTGGTGGGCAGCTCCTTGATGGCCGAGGACGATTTAGATATCGCGTGCCGCGCGTTGACACTAGGACACAACAAGGTGTGTGGGTTGACACGTGATGCTGATATACAAGCTGCAACCGACGTCGGTGCCGTCTACGGCGGGCTGATTTTTGCCCCCAAATCTCCCCGTTATATCAGCCCAGCGCGCGCACTTGAGCTAGTACAGCGCCAACGCGGCAGAGGTAAAGCGCTGCGATTTGTCGGGGTTTTTGTCAATGAGGCCACTGAGGTTATTGCCGCGATTGCGGCCTCGCTTAACCTGTTTGCGGTGCAATTACATGGCAAGGAAACCCCCGAAGATATCGCTACGCTGCAACAGGCACTCAAGGCTCTCGATTGCAACGCGCAGATATGGAAAGCGCTCCCCATTAGCGTCGATAGCGGCACAGCAAACCTTAACATCGAAGTGCCCCCCAAAATCGATCGACTACTGTATGACAGCCAACGGCTTAACAAACAAGTCGATAACGCTGGCCAATTTGGCGGCACCGGGCGGTGTTTTAATTGGCAGTTGGCCCTGCCCTATAAAGCACAGGCCATGTTAGCTGGCGGGCTCAATGACCAAAACGCAGCGCACGCGGCAACACAAGGATTTTTCGGCTTGGACTTTAACTCCGGCCTTGAAAGCGCGCCTGGGCTAAAAGATAGCCATAAACTGAGCGCCGCCTTTAAGGCCTTGAGACAGTATTAAGTTAATCACACAATCCGTTTATTTATTGACATTTCGCCCAGCACTCACTCTGGGCAACACATTAGGACACGATTATGACTAAGCTTGACCCTTACTTTGGCGAATATGGCGGTATGTATGTACCACAAATATTGATGCCAGCATTGAAGCAACTGGAGTCGGCCTTTGTCGATGCGCAGCAAGATGAAGCCTTTCAAGCCGAATTTAACGACCTGCTGAAAAACTATGCCGGGCGTCCTACCGCCTTAACCTTAACCCGTAATTTAAGTCCCAACCCTTTAGTCAAAATCTACCTAAAGCGTGAAGATTTACTCCATGGCGGCGCCCACAAAACAAACCAAGTGTTAGGTCAAGCTTTACTGGCTAAACGCATGGGCAAAAAAGAGATCATCGCCGAGACAGGGGCAGGCCAACACGGCGTCGCCACCGCCCTGGCTTGCGCCCTGCTGGGGTTAAAATGCAAGGTGTATATGGGTGCCAAAGATGTCGAACGTCAATCACCGAACGTGTTTCGGATGAAACTGATGGGCGCCGAAGTCATTCCGGTGACGTCAGGCTCTAGCACCTTAAAAGATGCCTGTAACGAAGCCATGCGTGACTGGTCTGGCAGCTATGACAAAGCCCACTATTTATTAGGCACAGCGGCAGGGCCGCATCCGTTCCCTACCATAGTGCGTGAATTTCAGCGGATGATCGGCGCCGAAACCAAAAAACAGATCCTCGAGCGCGAAGGACGCCTGCCCGATGCCGTCATTGCCTGCGTCGGCGGCGGGTCAAACGCTATAGGGATGTTCGCCGACTTTATCGATGAACCCTCGGTGCAGCTTATCGGTGTCGAGCCCGCGGGCTTAGGCATAGACACGCCGATGCACGGCGCGCCGCTTAAACACGGTAAAACTGGCATTTTCTTTGGTATGAAGGCGCCATTGATGCAGGATAAAGAGGGCCAAATTGAGGAGTCTTACTCTATCTCGGCAGGGCTGGATTTCCCCTCGGTAGGGCCACAGCACGCCCATTTGGCGGCAACTGGGCGAGCCACCTATGAGTCTGCTACCGATGATGAAGCCTTAGAAGCGTTTCAACAATTAGCGCGTTGTGAGGGCATTATTCCGGCGTTGGAGTCGGCTCATGCACTCGCCTACGCCGTTAAATTGGCCAAACAAGCCACCAAAGAGACCCTTCTCGTGGTTAACCTGTCGGGGCGAGGTGATAAAGATATCTTCACCGTCGCCGACATTCTCGAACAACAAGTTAAGTCAGCACCACAGGAGAGCGGCAATGAGTAACCGTTATGACGCCACGTTTAGCGCCCTTAAGGCCAACAATCAGGGCGCTTTTGTCCCCTTCGTCACCTTGGGTGATCCAAGCCCTGAATTGTCGCTACAGATAATCGACACCTTGGTCGATAATGGCGCCGATGCCTTAGAGCTGGGGTTCCCGTTTTCCGATCCGCTCGCCGATGGCCCAGTGATCCAAGGCGCGAACCTGCGCTCGCTGGCAAGTGGCACCACCGCCAGTATCTGCTTTGATATGTTGCGCCAGATCCGGAACAAGTATCCCGATTTACCCATCGGCCTGTTACTGTACGCTAACTTAGTCTTTAGCAATGGCATCGACACTTTTTATGCCAAGGCCAAGGCGGCCGGTGTCGATTCGGTGCTAATTGCCGACGTGCCCGTGGAGGAAGCCAAACCCTTTATCGAGGCGGCAACGCACCATGGCATAGCGCCCATTTTTATTGCGCCGCCCAACGCCGATAGCGACACCCTGCAACTGGTGAGTGAGCACGGCAAAGGTTATACCTATCTGTTGTCTCGTGCAGGCGTAACGGGCACAGAGTCGAAGGCAGGTATGCCCATCGCCGATATTCTAACCCGCTTAAAGGCCTTTAACGGCGCGCCGCCTCTGCTGGGATTTGGTATTGCCGAGCCTGCGCAGGTGCGCGAGGCCATTATTGCCGGCGCTGTTGGGGCGATTTCAGGCTCAGCCGTGGTTAAGATCATCGCCGAGCATCAAGAAGATCCTGCAAGGTTACTGGCCACATTAGCCGAATTTACCCGTAATATGAAAGCCGCCACCTTAATGTAACCAAGCTGAATGTAACCAAGCCTAATCGACACAAGTTATCAAAGTATGACTCAACAAAAAAGCGCCTAATAACAGGCGCTTTTTTATCAAGGTAATGATGATTAATGCTGACTTAATTGAGCGTCAATCAAGCGCACACGCCATGCTTTAAGCTTGGTTTTTTACCGCCTCTAGCTTAGCTTTATGATCTAACTCGAAGCTAGGCAAGCTGGTTGCACCTTGCTTAAGATAATGATCCATCCAACGCATCAAACGCAGATGATAATCATATTGGGCGGCCGCTTTACGGTTACCATGACCTTCGCCAGGGTAATACACCAAGCGCACCGCTTTACCTTGCACTTTCATGTAGCGATACAGCTCCATCGACTGCGCCGGATGCACTCGCGGATCCTCTTTACCATGCATGATTAGCAGAGGCGTTTTAGACTGACCCGCCCAATAAATGGGGCTGCGCTCTAAATACCATTGCCATTTTTCCCATGGGTATGAGCGTGCATGCACTAGATGCATCTCGTTGGAGATATCTGTGGTACCAAACTTTGACAGTTGATTGCTCACGCCAACAAACATCACACTGGCAGCAAAATGCTCAGTTAACTTAGTCGCCGCCCACGCAGAGGCGTAACCGCCGTAGGAGCCGCCGGTGATGCCGACTCTTTTGGCATCCACCAGCCCCATATCCACAAGGTGGTCTTTAAAGCTGACTAAATCGTCAAACTCCTTGCCAGCATAATCGTTTTGCCCAAGCTTGGAGTAATCAACCCCCTTGCCTGTACTACCACGGTAATTGGGGTAAAACACCGCGTAGCCTTGCGCCGCTGCCAGCTGCCCTGGACGGGAGTAGTTGGTTAACCAACCGTCCTTATCATGGCTCTCTGGCCCCCCATGTACTGACATGATTAAGGGGTAACGCTGGCCCTTTTTATAATCCAGTGGGTAGATGAGTATGCCGCCAATCTCGACGCCATCACTGGTGTTAAATGAAATGGATTCTTGCTTGGCAAAGCGTTTGCTGTCTAGCCAAGGGTTAGAATTGCTCAAACGAGTCGCGCTAGATGCAGCGCTACTGAGTTGATAGACCTCATTAGGGTGCTTAGCGGTATTGGCACGCATCACCAAGGTGTTGTCTGAGTCTGATAAACTCAATTGTGAGGCGATGAGTTGCCCAGGTTTGACCACGGTGCGGTAATCACTGCTACCCGGTTTGAGTAAACCAACTAAAGAGTCGGTATTGATGTTGCTGATAAAATACAGCTCGTTACTCTTGTTCTTCCATTCAAAATCACTCACATGGCCCAAGTGATTGGGTAACCATGAGCTGATCTTGCCTGTTTTCGTCTCGGCCAGATAGAGGCGGCCTAACGCTGGATCGTGTTTATCTTGCGCACCAATAATTGCCACATATTGGCCATCATAGGAAAACTCTGCCGCGCCTAATTTACCTTCGGTGATAAAAGAGGTCATGACCTGTTGTTTGTTGGCATCGACAATGTGCCATTGGGATTTCATGTATTGATCGTCAATTAATGCGCTAGGCTGAGTCTTTACCAATAACTGGCTGTCATCTGCCGACCACTGCACTGCAGACACCACATCATCTATTTGCCAAGCGACTGGCGTTAGCGGTTCATCATTCACGGCCAGTTCAAGCACAAATAGTTGCTGACGGGGTAAGTCTTCTTCGTAGACCTCGGCCATAAAGCCGAGTTTTTTTAACTCATCGACACTGCTATCTTTGGCTGGTTTAGCGATTAAAGCCACCTGCTTTGCGTTATGGCTCAGGGCATAATCAACGACATCGGTTCCTTTAAGCGACAAGGTCTTAACCGCTTGCCCCCCATTAAAGGGGATGCGATACAGGGCGGTGTGTTTATCTTCACCCATCTTTGCTAAGAAATAGACTAACGAGCCATCGGCTGACCACTGAATATTCGTAATGGTCACCTGCCCAGTAATATAAGGGCGCTCAACGCCCTTACCATCTACCAAGTACAGTTCGGCCCAGTGGGCCCCATTTTCTTCTTTGTATAATTGTCGAGGCACATAGCGCGTAAACGCCACATTTTCACCCGATGGGCTCACTTGCGCCTGCGCCACCTGCTGCAGGCCGATGACCTCCTCGGCAGTCAGCACATCAGCGGCGCTGCTGCTAAAGCTCAATATCCCTAGCGATAACGCTATCGCCTGCTTAACAGTATTTAACTGTTTAATCATCATCAACATCACTCCAATCTGTTCATTTTATTGTTTTTATCTTGATCTGCCCTGCCATTATAGGTTTTTGTTAACAAAACAAAAGTACCTTAAGCAGATTGTTAACCCAAAGAGGAGACTATAATGCACAGATGTGAACGAGTACCTTTGCGTAATGCTTTAGGACAGAGGTGCCGATGACAGTAACAAGTGTCGATGAAAGTGATCGATTAAAGTAAGGCTGGCGTAATACCATGACCATTATGGTTTCGGGAGTTGGACATGACGCAAGATGAATTGATTGAACTCTTTAAAGCAAAGCACCTTTCACCCACCATCATTAATACTGCAGATGCCACCCGCTACCTTGTCGGCGGTGAAGATCCCCAAGGTAATTTTTATCAGTTAACCCATGACGATCTCAGCCCAATGCAGTGTCAGTCTCTTGATCAAGCCAAAGTTCAGCTGAAACAGATGGGCGTGTGTAAAGCCACCTTTGAGCTCTATACCGCCTACGATGAGATGATTGGCGTGGCTCCCCAACTCGATAACAAAACCAGTATTGAATTATCCCTCTAACTCAATACAGCAGTTAAATGGAAGCCCAATGAATCACGCAATTAATATGACCCAAGCGCTACGAGTCTATGGACTGGTGATCGATAAAGGCACTAAAGTCCAAGACTCAAAGAGCGCCCCCGCGCAACAACTTAGCACCGAGGGTAACGACGGCTATTACTATCAAGATATGCTGGCATGGAGCGATTTTGACGGTTATACCGCCTACCTGAAATATAATCAGGTTACTCTTACGTTGTTATTTCATGGTAAATATTTGCTCGACTACCCAAGCGACGCCAAGTTAGCTGCGTTTATCAAGAAACTGAATAAGCTGGCCAATTAGGTCGAATAAGGAACAAGATGCAACGTTTTACCAACAGCTTTCAAGGCGTGATTTTTGATTTAGATGGCACGTTAGTCAGCTCTAATTTGAATTTTAGCGCATTACGCCAGGCGATTAAGTGCCCTAGCGAACAAGATATTTTGCACTTTATTGCAAGCCTACCAGCTGCACAAGCGACCCACGCCCATAAGATTATTGAACAAGCCGAGCAGCTTGATGCGCAGCAAGCACGGCTGCTCAATGGCACCGAGGCCTTATTGGATTTCCTGTTGATGCAGCAGATCCCTATGGCAATTGTGACCCGCAACAGCAAAGCGGCGGCGATGCAAAAAGTAGCGCAAAACAATCTCCCCATTGACCTTATTCTGAGCCGCGAAGATGGCCCAGCCAAACCCGACCCCAGCAGCCTTAAACATGTGGCGGCTTTATGGGGGTTAGCGGCGGATAAAATTGCCTTTGTCGGTGACCATCATTATGACGTCGATGCGGCTAATCGCGCTGGCATGCAATCGGTGCTGTTAACCTTTGACGAGCACAAAGCTTATGAAGATCAGGCACGTTTTGTGTACCGTGATTTACAGCAGTTGTTACAGGCGATGCCGTTGATTTCGCTGTGCGCTTAAATCGTCATGGGTTAAATTGGTACCCATGATACTCATGTTGATGATATCAATGCCGATGTGTTGAGATAACGTATTGATAATCATAAGGAGTCCCCCCATGCTGCTAACCCATTGTCGTGACCATCATCAAGAGGCGTTGCAACGATTCACTCTGTTGGCAGCACTGTCATTATGGCAGCCATTATTAGCGTATCGCAGTATGCTCAAACTAGGAGGTGTCTCAGCCATGCTGCTAACATCACTTATCGCCTCCATAACAGCCAACGCAGGAACTCACATGCACAGTATTGATCTACTGAATCTCGATGACACGTCACAATCGCAGTGGCGCATAGTTAATGACGGCGTGATGGGCGGGCGCTCAAGCAGCCGGATAAATAATAATGGCAACGTCTTGCTGTTTTCTGGCACGGTTTCACTGGAAAACAATGGCGGTTTTGCCTCCATCAATCAGCCGTTAACGCCATGGCAACTGAAGCTTGAAGAGCCATCATCCGACCCACTTGTGGCGCAAAAAAGAGCCGCTAACCGCATTATTCTTACGGCAAAAGGTGACGGTAAGCGCTATCAACTGAGGATAAAAACGGGGGATGGCATGGCCCAAACCACCTATAAAACCGGTTTTACACCATTAAACGGGGAACTGCAGCAATGGCAATTTACCCCGCAACAGTTTATCGAAACCTTTCGTGGCCGCGACTACCCTACGCGTCCTAAACCCGACTTTAATCAACTAAGTGCAGTGGGGATCTTAATTAGCGACAAGCAAGCGGGGGATTTCCAACTCGAAGTGCACTCACTGCAGTTACAACTTGAATAAGGAAAGTCGCCATCCCCGTGGCAGCGGTACATTTAGCAACGCCTAAGCCTAATACATGTTTGCTGGCTCCCATTAATTTAAATTCATGGCTAATTATCCGCTTGTGCCCATTGGATATCTTTTTCACCCATAGCATGCGTGCTACACTTCGGCCATTATGTTTATTGACTGATTGAAACCAAACTTATGAAACAACTGCTCGACTTTTTGCCGTTAGTGATCTTCTTCGCAGTGTACAAATTTTTCGATATCTATATCGCCAGTGGCGCCCTGATAGCGGCGACGGCGTTACAGCTGATCATCACCTATCTGATGTACAAAAAAATCGAAAAGATGCACCTTATCACCTTCGCCATGGTCAGTTTTTTCGGCACATTGACCTTAGTGTTTCATGATGATGCCTTTATCAAATGGAAAGTGACCGTGGTGTATGCGCTATTTGCACTCGCCTTAGCCGTCAGCCAATTCATTAATAAGCCTATTTTAAAGGGCATGTTAGGTAAAGAGTTGATTGTCGCGGATAAAATATGGGCCCATGTCACTTGGTATTGGGTGCTGTTTTTTGTGGGCTGTGCTCTGCTTAACATCTATGTCGCCTTTAGCCTACCCCAAGAGACGTGGGTTAACTTTAAAGTGTTTGGCCTTACAGCCCTTACCCTACTTAACACTGTGGTTACTGTGGTATATCTCTACAAACACATGCCAGAAGAACATAAAAAGGAACTCAAATAATGTGGTATATGATCTCATCTCAAGATATTGAAAATAGCTTAGAAAAACGCTTATCAGTGCGTCCTGCACATGTAGCGCGGCTGCAAGAGTTATCCGATGAAGGTCGGCTGATGCTGGCCGGTCCCCATCCTGCTATTGATAATGAAAACCCTGGCGAAGCTGGTTTTACTGGGTCACTTGTAGTGGCTGAATTTGACTCACTGGAAGCCGCACAAGCCTGGGCAGATCAAGATCCATACGTTGCCGCAGGTGTCTATGCCAAGGTGATTATCAAACCGTTTAAACGCGTATTGCCATAAAATTGATAGGATCAAACACATTGAAAATCGTATCATTTAACATCAATGGCCTCAGAGCTAGACTGCACCAACTTCAAGCCCTTATCGATACCCATGCCCCCGATATTATCGGCTTACAAGAGACTAAGGTCCATGATGAAGCGTTTCCACTCGCTGACGTCGAGACTATGGGCTATAAGGTGCACTACCACGGTGGCAAAGCGCACTATGGGGTAGCCATGCTGTCTAAGCGGGAGCCGCTCAGTGTACAAAAAGGCTTTCCTACCGACGAGGACGATGCTCAGCGCCGCATGATCATCGCCACCTTTGACCAAGACAATGGTAGACCGTTAACCGTGATAAATGGATATTTTCCACAGGGCGAAAACATTAGCCATGAAACGAAATATCCAGCTAAACGTAAGTTTTATCAAGATTTAATGCAGTATCTCAATACCCATTGCCATCCAGGAGATGATATCGCCATCATCGGGGATATCAATATTTCTCCCATCGATTTGGATATTGGTATCGGTGAAGTGAACGCTAAACGTTGGTTAAAAACCGGCAAGTGCAGTTTTCAGCCAGAAGAGCGTCAATGGCTCAGCACGCTACTCGACTGGGGCTTAGTCGATACTTTCCGTCAATTACACCCCACTCGCAGTGAACGCTATTCATGGTTTGATTATCGCAGCAAGGGATTTGATGATAACCGCGGTCTGCGTATCGACGTGATTTTAGCCACGCCATCACTGGCTGAGCGCTTAATCGAATCTGATGTCGACTACAACCTGCGCGGTATCGAAAAGCCGTCGGATCATGCGCCGATTTGGAGTACCTTTAAATAACCACAGCTTAAACTACAGATGAGATAACTCGAGATAAATGTGCCGTATGTGCGTATGCCATCTCAAGTTCATTTGTGCTAACAGTGTGTTGACGCACGCCAATGCCAGACCTTGCTTGTGAGACACGTTAGCTGTTAGAGAAGCTTTGGAGTTAGAGCCATAACGGCCTGTTTGGCTAATGAGTCATTAAGCACTGCACCAGTAAAGTGCCCCATAAAAAAGGTTCAATATCGTCTTAGAAAGGACGTTATTGAACCTTTTTTGTACTGTTTTTTTATTCTGTACGTAACGGCTTACAGCCTAATTAGCGGCATTAACTTAAACGATATTGGCTTAAAATCCCCTCAAGTTCAGTCGATGACTGCTTAAGTGAGGTGGCCAGAACCACTGAGCGTTCGGCGGTTTCTTTAATGGTTTGCGACTGCTGGCGGATATCATTTAACTGGCCAGCAATATCACGAGCCGACACACTTTGCTGTTCGGCAGATGCCGCAATTTGTGAATTCATATCAAAAACATGATCGATTGAGTCAGCCATATTATCAATATCAGCGCCAACCGTTTCTATGGCTCCTCGGCCAAGTTCGGCCTGCTCAACAATCTCATGAGTAATATTAGCTAACTGACCAGAGCCGGTTTGCAAGCCTTCAATCATTGACTGGATTTCAACCGTCGCCTGCTGGGTGCGCCCAGCTAAGGTTCTCACCTCATCAGCCACCACGGCAAAACCGCGGCCTTGTTCACCTGCACGCGCCGCCTCAATGGCCGCATTCAATGCTAATAAGTTGGTCTGCTCTGAAATACCATTAATGGTGGTGACCACAGCGCCAATCTCGGTGGCATTGGTTGACAATGCATCTACTGCGCTGGACGCTGAGGCGATTTGCTGGGTAAGCTGGCCGATACGCGCCATCGCTTCGGTGATGCGTAATTTGCTGTCGGCCGCCGCATCGGCATTTTGTTTAGTATGATCAGAGGCATTGGCTGCATTTTGAGATACTTCACTAATGGCAGCAGTCATTTGATCCATCGCCACCGCCACCGTGTCGAGAAACTGCCGCTGAAATTTAGCCAGTTCATCATTTTGCTGCGCCTGTTGATTAAATTCATCGGCGGCATCGGCCAGCGTGGCCGCATTATTGCTTATAGCGGTGACCATTTCACTCATATTATCGGCGCTGCGATCGATTTCACGAGCTATCAGACTGAAGTCATCGGTACCAAAAAAGTTAAGCCTAAATGATAGATCACCGTCCGCTAAACGCTTAATGGCAGCATACATGTCCCACAAGCCAGCACCAAGTGAAGTTGAGATCCAGTAACTCAGTTGATACAGCGGATATAAACCTATTAACGCCAACCAAAACATCCACCAGCCATCGCCCTTAACCTCTTGCTCCCACTGGGCAACATTGGTGTTAGCCTGTAAAAATTGACCAGCGATTGGGGCGCTGACGGTGACATTATCGCCCTGACGTGTATTGACGCCGCGATTGGCTAAACTCAAGCCGTGCTGCGTGGCAAACTGCGCAAGTGTTGCGCCTGTGAGCTGTTGTGACTTGGCAATGTTGGCATAAGCGTCGAGACTGGCCTGCGCCCGTGCAACAGAGCTGCTGTGGGCATATTGGGTGAGTTGATTGAGATTAAGCAGGGCAATACTTAAGGTTATGACGCTGACCATAGCGCACACCACCCAAAATTTACCATTGAGGCTTAACTTAATCATTAATGCATCTATCTTTCTAAATTCGCTTGCTTTCATGGGAGTCCACTTATTTTTATACGACGAGATGAGCCACGAGCAGTTTCACCGACTAACGTTTCCGCATTAGCAGCAGAATGACTTGGCGATGTCTAAGATTTATATCGGCCAGGCAACATATTACTGTATGAGTATCGATAGAAAATGTGACATCGACGATGAATTGAGTATTAGGGAATACTCTGCTAAACCACATTAACTTGTGAGGCTTAACACCATGAACAACAATGTGTTAGCAGTTGCAGATACCCGCAGAGTCAAAACAGCATGATGCCAAACGGCTGAGCGCACCTAAAATCAAGGGAGGTAAGATGGCGGCGATATTAACACCCATAACAAAAGTGATGCAACACTCAAGCGGCGTTGCTGATTTGACTGATAGTTCTTTAAACAATAACGCTAAAAAATGGGGCACATCTGCTGATGTGCCCAAGTAACACTGAAATAACCCACTTTAACTTATAGCAGATCATGGGTTTACGTTACGCTACGTTACGCTACGTCATAGCAAGCCAATTAACCTGAAACCGTTAATTGACGTGGCATTACACCGACATATGAGCGTTAATCGGCAGCTGACGAATGCGTTTGCCTGTTGCAGCAAAAATGGCATTGACGACACTTGGCGCCACAGGCGGTACGCCTGGCTCACCCACCCCTGCAGGCACCGCATCCGAGGCGATTATTATCGTCTCGATTTCTGGGCACTGTGACATACGTAACAATGGGTAATCATGAAAATTCGACTGCTGCACCCGCCCCGCTTTAAAGCTGATTTTCCCCATTAAGGCCAGGCTCAAACCAAACATCACCGCACCTTCAAGCTGAGAGCGAACGCGATCAGGGTTAACCAGCGTACCGGCATCAATAGCGATAATCGATTTAAGCACCTTAAGTTTATTATCCGTCACCTCAACCAAGGTGGCGGTGGCAACAAACGCGGTAAAACTGCGGTGCACGGCAAAACCCCACCCTTGACCCGACGTGGGCTTAGGTTGACGAGTCATGGCCTGCTCTACCGCATCAATCACCCCTTTAAAGCGGGCCGTATCCACAGGATGACGACTCAGAGAGTCACCATAGTTACCATAGGTAAACCCTTGGTTTTCAAAGGTCTCGTGCCTATCGCTGCCAAGCAGCTCGCGCCACATTTGCACTGTGGCTAGGCCGCGTTTATGTGCCAATTCATCGACAAATGAGCCGATCCCAAAACCGTGCTGAATATTACACACCGAGCGCAGCCACCCGATTCGTGTATGTGCCTGTGCTTTTACTGATTCGCAGCGTAAGCTGTTGATACTCAGCGGCACATCGACAAAGCCCATGTCCAATTCTGAGGCGCTAGGCTCATCAACACTGGCGTTAAAGGTAGAACTGATGCTTGGAAAACCACTGCGTTGCAGTATGGATTCGACGCCATCGGCCCCCACTTTGCCTTTAAAATACTGGGCGCTAATGGCATGCAGATAACCGTTTTGCAGCTCATCTTCGCGGCTCCAACTGACCTTCACCGGCTTACCAGTTTGTTTGGCTAATAAGGCGGCCTCGACACAAAAATCGGGTTTCGACTTACGGCCAAATCCCCCACCGAGCAAGGTCACATGTATGATCACCTGATCAACCTTGAGCCCCAGCGCATTGGCCACGGTTTGCTGCGCACTTTGCGGGGTCTGAGTCGATGCCCACAACTCAACACCATCGGCTGTCATTCTGGCGGTAGCTGTCGGGGGCTCCATCATGGCATGAGCCAGATAAGGCACGGTATAGAGCGCACTAATGGTCTGCTCTTCTGGCCAGTCAGTATTGACAGGTCCTTGCTGGCGAACCACTTTACCGGGTTGCTTCACCCGCTCACTGAGCTCGGCTAAATACTGCTGTGAGTCATGCTCATCATTAGGCGATTTCCCCCAACTGATACTCAGTTGTTTGCGCCCTTCGATGGCGCTCCAGCTATTGGTTGCAACAACCGCCACGCCGCCTAGGGGTTGGAAACTCGGCGCACCTTTAGGCGCCGGCAAGGTGATCACATCGACCACGCCAGCGGTAGCACGCGCCTTAGTGTCATCCAGATTATTTAGGACGCTGCCTGCCACGGGAGGGCGTGTAATGCTGGCATATAGCATCCCATCAAGCTGCACATCGTAACCAAATTCTGCTTGGCCAGTGAGAATATCCTCCATATCGACAATCCCATGGGATTTACCAATATGGGTGTACTGCTGCGCCGATTTCAGCGTTAAGCTAGCAGGATCGGGCAAAGGCAGCGCAGCGGCCGCTAAGGCGAGCTCACCAAAACTCAGGCGTCGACCAGAGGCAGAATGCACTACCTCATTTTCAATGCAGCTTAGCTCAGAGGCGGGCACCTTAAGGCGCTCTGCGCCAGCTTGTTCTAGCATGGTACGAGCCATCGCCCCCATCTCTCGCATCTTATCAAAACCACGGCGAATACTGCGTGAGCCATCGGTATTTTGGCTGCCGTAACGCTCATCCGCCAGCCCTTGTACCACCACCACATTATCCCATTTAGCGCCCAACTCATCGGCCAACACTTGCGGGATCCCGGTTCTGATCCCCTGGCCCATTTCTGAGCGATGACAAGTTAAATACACCTGATTATCTTCACCGATAGCGATAAACAGATTAAGCCGAGACTCTGACGTGCCTTGCTGTGCAAGCGCCATAGGGCTCCAACTTACACCACTGGCTCCTAAGGCTAATCCGCCTCCGGCAACACCAAACAACTTTAATACGTCGCGGCGACTAAAATTTTGTACTGCAGTGAATTGACTCATACTTGTGCCTCCTGCTCAGACTCGCTATGGGCGTCGGCTTGGCTGACTTTTTGACCCGACGCCGTTTGAATCGCCGCCTTAATGCGCGTATAAGTGCCACAGCGACACAGGTTACCTGCCATCGCATCATCTATTTGGCTTTCTGTCGGTTGCGCCGTCTGAGTTAGCAAGGCCGCAGCAGACATCAACTGCCCAGCTTGGCAATAACCACACTGCGGCACGTTATGCTCACGCCATGCCTGTTTTAACGGCTCAAATGCCAAGCCTTCGATGGTGGTAACCTGCTTACCTTGTACCTGTTTTAGGCTAGTTAAACAGGCGCGTTTAGGTTGACCATCAACATGGATAGTACAGGCGCCACATAAGCCTGCGCCGCAACCAAATTTAGTGCCGGTGAGACCGACCAGATCGCGAATGGCCCACAGCACGGGCATATTGGGGTCGGCATCCAACGTATAATCTTTGCCGTTAATCTTGAGTCCTAATGGATTATTGGACATCTTATTTCTCCTTGATAACCCCGACAGCGACTACAGGGTGTACGAATAGTTAAACAGGTGCTGAGCACCTATATCTTATAAAAATCATGCAGTTGTTCTGGGGTATCGATATCAACTTTGGCGCGGGGTAAGTTTGCAGCAATCAATTTGCCCTCTTGATAACGGCGTTTAAGCAGCGCCTTAGCCCCTCTATCCCCTTTTAATTTAAGTAATTCAGTATAGTCATCACGATGAAATATCGCGGGCACCGCAGGGGCCGAGGCATAATAGGCACTAACACGGGTACTGGCTTGCGCGCGGGCGCCATACAGGGTTAGGTAATCAGTAACTTGTAAGGCAAGTTGATCGCCCAGGGTTATCATTAACGACTCGGCGCCCTTCGCCTGCGCATACTCAGTCGCAACGCCAATGGAGCTGGCCATCCCTTGTTGCCAGTGGGGGTTATCCAATACCTTGGCATCGGCAGGTAAACCGTCGATCACCGCCTCACTATGCCCACCGACTACCACCACTAACTGTGCGCCCACATGGCTGGCGACCTGGGATAAACGCCCATACACGACCCCAAGAAGCGTCTGTTTGTGGCCCGTATGTGAGTCATCAATTGAGTTGTCAGCCTTAATGGGGGCGGCTAATTTGGCCCCACCAAAACGGCGGCTCCCGCCTGCGGCCAGCAAGGCGATCATCTGTAATGGCGACTGAGTTTGGGATGACGACTGAGTTGTGTGCGTCATAACATCACCTCTTGCAACGCCCTAAGTTTGGCCTGATGCAACACCCCATGGCACTCAGACAAGATGCTCAGCGCAATCGATGCGGGCAGCTCTCCGCCCAAGGCCAAGCCCGCCGGCGCAGACAAAAACGGTTTAATCGCATCAGAGGTGAGCTCGGCTAACGCCAGCACGCGATCGCGCCTATGCCTAGGGCCAAGCAGAGCAATGTAAGCGATATTCACGCCATTGCCATGTAGCGAAGCCAAGGCCCGAGCGTCGAGGGATAAATTGTGGTGCATAATAATCGCCCCATCGAGGCCGTGCCAAAATGACGCATCTAGCGCCTCGATTGGCTGCTTAAGCACGCGGGCACCGACGAAATCATGACTACGCGCATAACTGGTGCGTTCATCGATCACATCAACCTGCCAACCTAACTCCATGGCAATACGACACACCGGCTGGGCATCCAGACCGCCGCCAAAAATGGCGATACGGTAGCGACTGCGCAGCGGGATCACTAAGGTGGTCTGTTCGCTCTGGTGAATGCCCGCTCGGTTAAAATCACTCAACTGTAAGCTAAGCGCTTGTTTATCAACTTGTGCCTGAGTGCCCCATACCGCTGTGGTTATCGCCCCTTGCGGCGCACTCGGATCACACAGGCTGAGCTGGTAATAGCACCGCCCTCCCTGCTTTAATGCCTGACTCAGGGCGGGAAAATTAAGGTAGTGGTTCTGCTGGCACAGTGGAATAAGCATCAAGTGCACCACGCCGCCACATCCCAGCTGATAGCTGGCGTCAGACTCGTCACTGGCGTCGTAACAGACACTCAGCGCCTGTTGGGTTTGTAATGCTTTTTGGGCGTAACGTTTTAAATCGGCCTCTAAACAGCCACCGCTGATCACCCCAACGCTCTTACCCAGAGAATGGATCAGCATCATGGCGCCCACTTTTCGATAGGCCGAGCCTTCAACTTGGGTGATCGCTGCCAGCACCCAGTCATCATCGGGCGCCGCTTGCCAGCTGCTCAGGAGATCTTCAATATGATGTGACATCGCCGCGTGCCTCCTGCTTGTGACGCATAAATTAAGGATAAGACCCAACCGATTGCCATACTTGTCATCAGGCAATGATTCATATCGCTGAGGCATTCGCCTGAGACACCTCTCAGTTTAGGCTGTCATTCAGCATCGGGTATTAAATGAAATGATGCCGCCGAGCACCTGTCGTGCTTGGCAAGCAAGCATTCAATGGAACCATTCAATCGATAGGTTTTCACTGTACATATCGGCCTAGCCTAACAAAGCACAGATAAGGAAACCAATATTATTGCTTGAAAAATCAAAGGAACGCCAAAGGCCATTAGTCATGCTGACGGCATAGACTAACGGCAAGGCAAAAGTGTTAGGAGAAAGCTTAGGCTAATAACTGGTCGGCAACAAAAGGATTTTGCTCGCGCTCGGCGCCAAAATTAGAGATAGGTCCGTGGCCAGGAATAAAGGTCACATCACGGCCTAATGGCCATAAGTTTTGGGTTATCGACTCGACTAACTGTTGATGGTTTGACTGCGGGAAATCGGTGCGACCAATTGAGCCTTTAAATAGCACATCGCCAACCCACGCCAACTTAGCTTGCTGATGAAAAAACACAATATGCCCAGGGGTATGTCCGGGACAATGCAAGACTTGCAGTGTTTGTTCGCCAACCGAGACGGTATCGCCCGCCGCAAGGTAACGGTGAGGGGCAAAAGGCTGCGCCGGTAAAAAACCAAAATGTTTGCTCTGCTCCGCTAACGAAGTCAACCAAAACTCATCATCTTTATGGGGACCAATAATATCAACGCCAGTGGCTTCACTGAGCGCTTTTGCACCGCCAACATGATCGATATGACCATGGGTTAACAAGATTTTCGCTATCGTTAAACCATGATGAGCCAATTGCTGCTCGATACGAGCGATATCGCCACCGGGATCGACAACCGCAGCTAACTTGGTTTTTTCACACCAAATAATACTGCAGTTTTGCTGAAAAGGTGTGACCGGCACAATTTGATATTTCATCTGCTACTTCCACTATTTCAATTAAGCATAGATTAGGATAACACGTCAGTTTTAACTAATATCGGTTATCAATATATTGATCTAGGATAATCTATGCCACGCTATTGTTTTTATATACAATTCTTGCGGGCTACATCCACTAAAAATCAAAAGGATACACATGAGCAATCGCCAAATACTGTCTGGGATCCAATCCATTAAACACACCTTTATGCTGCCACTGGATCACCAACAGCCCAATGGGCCACACATCAGTGTGTTTGCTCGCGAACTCGTCTCGCCCAGCCACAGCGATAAAACGCTGCCTTACCTAGTGTTTTTTCAAGGTGGCCCAGGATTTGGCGCCGTAAGGCCTGTCGCAAACAGCGGCTGGATAAAAAGAGCCTTGCAAGAATATCGGGTATTACTCCTCGACCAACGCGGTACCGGGCTGTCATCACCCGTTAACGCAGTATCGCTGGGCCATTTAGACGCCGCCGCTCAAGCCGAGTACCTTAGCCATTTTCGCGCCGATAGTATCATTGCCGATGCAGAAGCGATACGTCAGCAGCTTTGTCCGGGCAAGAAATGGAGTATTCTAGGGCAAAGTTTTGGCGGCTTTTGTGTACTTAAATACCTCAACGATGCCCCACATGGCCTCGAAGAAGCCTACATCACTGGCGGTATTCCCTCGCTCACTCGCCGCTGTGATGAGGTCTATCAAGCTACCTATCAAAGAGTACAGCGCAAAAATAACGACTTTTTCACGCGCTTTCCCGACGCGCAGCAATTAGTACAAAACCTCGCACAATATATCAGCACCCATGAGGTGCGTATCGCCACTGGCGAGCGACTTACGGTAGAAATGTTGCAACTGCTGGGGATCAATATTGGCATGGAGCAAGGCCCCGAAGCCGTATATTACCTGTTAGAGCAAGCCTTGATGGAGACCGACCAAGGCGTGCAGATGAATCCGCTATTTTTAGCGCATTTTTGCCAGTTACTCGATTTTAATACCAACCCGATTTTTGCCTTGCTGCACGAGAGTATTTACTGCCAGCAGCACGCATCAAACTGGTCGGCGCAGCGCGTACGAGGCCAATTTGAACAGTTTAACTACCGTGCCGATAGTCCATTTTTATTTACTGGTGAAATGGTATACCCTTGGTTTTTTGAGCAATTTACTAACCTTAAACCACTCAAACATGCTGCGCACCTGCTAGCCGAAAAAGCCGATTGGCCCATGCTGTACGATGTTAATATTTTGGCAAGCAATCAGGTGCCGGTCGCGGCAGCCATTTACAGCGAAGATATGTTTGTCGAGATGACCTACAGTTTAGAAACCTCAGCCCAAGTGGGTAACCTAACCTATTGGCTCACCTCAGAATATGAACACAATGGTATTCGTATGGATGGTGAGCGCATCCTAGATAAACTTATTGCCCTTAATCGGCGTCAGCAGTTGCGTTAACGCGCATCACGGCCAGTGACATTCGTTTACTGGCCGTGTGCGACAAACCACCTTGAGCGCTATTTACGCTTCGTTAATCCGATTGATAATCCGCTTCTCTGAGATCGGATAGGCTGTGCCCAGCACCTGAGCAAAACAGGACACTCGGTACTCTTCTATCATCCAGCGGGCATCTTGCAGCGCCTGAGGAATAGCCGCAGTTCGCGGTACCTTAGCCAGTTGTTGCTCGAGTAATTGCTGCACATTATTAATGCTTTGCAGGTGCAAACGATCGCGATTGGGATCGACCGGCAACTTGTCGAGACGATTATCTATCGCTTTGATATAACGAACTAAATCGGTTAATCGTTGCCAGCCACACTGCTCAACAAATCCTTTGTAAACCAACTTGTCGAGCTGCGCTTGAATATCACTCATGGCAAAGGCGATATCGAAGCTAATTTTACCCTTAAGGCGTTTTTTCACCTTTTGATACAAGGTTAAAATCTCTTCCACCTGCAAGGCTATCTTGGCCGCTGTGGGGTTAAGCTCTTGGCGCACCCACTCTTTTGCTTGTTCAAATTGCGCGGCGCTACGAATATCCAGCCCTTTTTCGTCCAGTAACTGCTGCACTGCCGCCGATAAAATATCATCGATCAGCTCATTAACCTGACCAAAGGGATTAAAATACATCGCCAACTTGGCTTTATTGGGCAAGGTTTGTTGCAGATGTTTCACAGGCGACGGCATGTTAAGCAGCAACAAGCGCTGCAGGCCATTTCGATGGGCGCGCTGGGCCTCATTTTCATCATCAAATAAAGCAATAGAGACACTGGTTTTATCATCCACCAGCGCTGGAAACGCCTTGACTTCAAAATTTCCTTTGCGTTGCTGATACTGCTTGGGCAGGTCGCCAAAGCTCCACTCGGTCAACGCTTGCTGCTCAATACCTGTGTCGGCCACATTGCGAATCGCCTGACTGACTTGGCCTTGCAGCTGGGTCTTGAGCTCCTCTAGGTTGCGGCCTTGGGCGATGAGCTTACCGCGGTCATCTTCGACCTTAAAATTAATCAACAAATGCGCAGGTAACTGCGACAGATCAAAATCATCGATTGAGACCCGCACCCCGCTCATGCGCAGTAACTGTTTGCACATGGCCTCGAGCAGGCTCACCTCGGTCGATGTCATCGCCTGTAAGCAGGCTCTGGCATAATCGGGAGCGGGCACAAAGTTACGCCTTAAGGTTTTAGGCAAAGACTTTATCAGCGCGATGCACTTCTCTTCTCGCAAGCCCGGCACCAGCCAGTCAAAACCGTTACTGTCTATCTGATTTAATAACGCCACAGGAATGTGCACCGAGACACCATCATCAACATCGGCAGGTTCAAAGTGGTAACTTAGGCAGAGTGTTAAATTGCCTTGATGCCAATGATCGGGAAAATCCAGCGCCGAGATATGCTCATCACTGCGTTTCATCAGCTGTGAGCGTTCAAAGTCTAAGAGATCGGGATTAACCTTTTTCTCCTGCTTCCACCAACTGAGTAATTTGGGCGCGTTATAAATACCAGCGGGAATGCGGCTCTGGTAAAAATCCACCAGTGCCTGTTCATCGACCAAAATGTCGCGCCGACGCGACTTGTGCTCTAACGACTCAATGTCTTCCAGCAACTGACGATTTTTGACGAAAAACGCTTCATTGGTACGCAGTTCTCCGTCAGCTAAGGCGCTGCGAATAAAAATTTCACGCGCTTCAACGGGATCTATCGGCCCATATTGCACCCGGCGACGATTGACTATGGTCAGGCCATATAGCTGCTGATTTTCCAAGGCCACGACACTGCCCTGCTTGGCCTCAAAATGGGGCTCAACATAGCTTTTCTTAATTAAATGGCCAGCTAAGGGTTCAATCCATTCAGGCTCAATTTTGGCGCAGCAGCGAGCAAAGAGGCGCGAGGTTTCGGTCATCTCGGCGGCCATGATCCACTTAGGGCCTTTCTTGGCTAAAGGAGAGCCTGGAAACACAAAAAACTTACGGTTACGGGCGCCGACATATTCGTTGTCTTTATCTTTAAAGCCGATATGGCTCAGCAAACCGGTTAACAGTGCTTGATGCAGGGGTTGATACTCGGCCGGTTCGCTGTTGAGTTTCCATTTAAGATCATGCACCGCTTGACGCAGCTGAACATACAAGTCTTGCCACTCTCGTACTCGCAGGTAAGCTAAAAACTCCTGCTTACACAGTTTACGGAACTGGCTAGCTGATAAGGTTTTTTGCTCAGTTTTGACATGGTTCCACAAGTTAACCCAGCCCACAAAATCAGAATGTTTGTCATTAAAGCGACGATGGGCTTCGTCCGCCGCCTGCTTTTTGTCCATCGGGCGCTCACGGGGATCTTGTATCGACAAGCCTGCGGCGATGACCAGCACCTCATGCAAACAGCCATACTCGTTGGCCTGCACTACCATGCGTGCTAAACGGGGATCCACCGGAATCGATGCCAATTGGCGCCCAAGTGGCGTCAGCTGCAGCTGACCTTGGTGTTTTTTAACCGACTGCAGTTCTTCGAGCAGCAAGAAACCATCGCGGATGTAACGGGGATCTGGCGGCTGAATAAATGGAAAACCTTCGATATCCCCAAGGCCAATGGCCAACATCTGCAGAATAACCGACGCCAAGTTGGTGCGTAAAATTTCGGGATCGGTAAATTCGGGCCGATTAATAAAATCGGTTTCATCATATAAACGGATACAGATACCTGGCGCCACACGACCACAGCGGCCAAGACGTTGGTTGGCGCTGGCCTGCGAGATGGGCTCAATGGGCAGGCGTTGCACCTTAGTGCGGTAACTGTAGCGACTGATTCTGGCGGTGCCGGGATCGATCACGTATTTAATTCCGGGCACGGTTAACGACGTTTCGGCCACATTGGTTGCTAATACGATACGCCGGCCAACGTGGCTCTTAAACACCTTAGACTGCTCGCCATAAGAGAGACGTGCGTATAAGGGCAAGATCTCAGTATCGCGATATTGGCGTTTATTGAGCTGATCGGCCACATCACGAATTTCACGCTCGCCGTTCATAAAGATCAAAATATCACCGGGGCCTTCGGCCATCAGCTCTTCTGCTGCGGCAAATATCCCCTCGGTTAAATCTAAATCTTCGTCTTGATCACGCACTAAAGGACGATAACGCGTCTCAACCGGATAGGTTCGCCCAGAGACTTCAATCACAGGCGCATTATCAAAATGCTGGGAAAAACGCTCTACATCTATGGTGGCTGAGGTGATGATCACTTTGAGATCGGGGCGCTTTTTCAGCACATTTTTTAAATAACCTAAAATGAAATCAATATTCAGGCTGCGCTCGTGCGCCTCATCGATAATGATGGTGTCGTATTGGTCGAGCCATTTATCGGACGTCAGCTCAGCTAATAAAATACCATCGGTCATCAATTTAATGTACGAGCTGGGTTTTATCGCATCGGCAAAGCGCACCTTAAAGCCCACCACTTCACCTAATGGACTGTTGAGCTCTTCAGCGACTCGGCTTGCCACACTGCGCGCTGCCAGACGACGCGGCTGCGTATGGCCGATAAGTCCACGACAACCCAGACCCAGCTCTAAACAGATTTTAGGCAGCTGCGTCGTTTTACCTGAGCCAGTTTCACCCGCAACAATCACCACCTGATGACCCGCGATTGCCCGCGCTATTTCGTCACGTTTTTGCGAGATAGGCAGCGCCTCGGGATAGTCTATTTGCGGGCGACCGCTGCGACGTTGCTCAACCTTGTCCCAAGCGGCAACTGCCAGCGCTTCAAGTTTGACCAATTCATCCCGCTTCTTATCGGAATCGGCTTGCTTATTTAAGCGAAAGAGACGACGCCTAATTTTAGAGGCATCCGCTTGATAACATTGCTTTAAGAAGGCATTAGACAGGGGGTGAAGTGGCGAATTCAAATGCAAAACCCATAAAAGAAAAACACAAGGCTGCGATCCTACCAATTAACGCACGCTATTGGTATGGCAAATGGTGCATTTCTGCAGGAGATAAGCCTCACCCTCGCGTCACTTTAATTCACGCACCTTTAAAATAACGCGACGAGAAGCAAGGAGTAATAATGCCTAAGCAGGCTTGAGATAGCAGGCTTGCATCGACAGATTTATCGCTTTGAGCACCGCATTACGATCGACTATGCCGACCACCTTGCCCTGCTCTACCACTGGGTAGATTTTGGGTTTAGCCTGTAACATCTGTTCCGCTAGGGTGATGATTGGCGTGTCTTGGGTAACACTTAATACGTCACTGCGCATGCAATCGCTAACATTAGCCGTTAAATCACAGTGATACGAGCTTTTTAACATCACAGCTAAACAATCTTGTTGCGACAGAAACCCCACTAAATTGCCCCCATGATCCACCACAGCTGCCCCGAGTTTTTTTTGTGTCAGCAGCTTTTCTACCGCCGCGGCCAGTGTCATATCCGGATGTAATAACACGGGTTGACGGTCCATATAATCAACGACTTTCATCGATTCCATAGTGTAGCTCCTAGGATTGTGTGCACTAATACCAATCGCATGAATTAATAAATCACTCTTAATGGCTAACCTACGTTACTAAGAGCTTATCAATTTAATAACTCAACTTATGCCTGACTTAAATCAGCAGATCTAAGCAAGCCTGCTTTTTTATCATCAACAAAAATAGTCCACTTATTTATTTGATTGGCCATAGTAAGTGTATATAAGGTTGGCAATATCAACCGAGAATTTTGCTTAACTTTTTATGTAACGGCGGCCTATTAAAGGACTTTTAAGAGCGGCTTGTTTGATGCGACGCATGATTGCACGCTGTTTGTGTGCATTAAGTTTAAACCATCACAACCTAATACCAACGACTGACGTCTTGATGACATAAGCTGGCACGCTGATCTGCGCTAGCTCACATAAGCGCAAAAAAACGCGACATTTTGTCCCAAACGTGAGCATAAACATGATCTGCCTCATACGAATTAACTGAAAAGTATCGACTCGATCACAACTTCCCAAAAGCTTGATACATATCAACAAATATACCTAAATTGCGGCCTACACTTAGTTATCGAATCGATACATCACATTTCAGCATCAGAATGACAACAAAGGGTCAACCATGGACACACATGCCGCCTTATACCAACAGGGTCAAGCGCGTCTCGAGATGTTGCGCAGCTTATCACCCCGTCATGCCCATTCTTTGCAAAGCAAAATGGAAGAGCATGGCATTTCACGCCGAGACTTCATGAAGTGGAGCGCTGCAGTAACTGCAATGCTGGCTTTACCACTTCCATTTAGCACCTTAGTGGCCGAAGCCGCCGAACTGGCCGATAGAGTGCCACTGATTTGGTTGCATATGGCCGAATGTACCGGTTGCTCCGAATCACTGATACGCGCCGATACCCCTAACCTAGATTCACTAATCTTTGACCATGTGTCATTGGAATACCACGAAACCTTAATGGCCGCAGCAGGCTGGCAAGCAGAAGAGAACCTCGAGCATGCCCTAGAAGCCTATAAAGGTAACTACCTGCTGGCGGTTGAAGGGGCGATACCCACGGCCAATAATGGCGCCTGCCTCACCGTAGGCTGTAAAGGCCATACGGGACTTCACATTGTTAAACATGCCGCCGAAGGCGCCGCTGCCATTATCTCAGTCGGCACCTGTGCAGCCTTTGGTGGCGTCCAGGCCGCAGCGCCTAACCCAACGGGCGCTAAAGGGGTTGACCAAGTGGTCAATAAGACGGTGGTTAACTTAGGTGGTTGCCCACCCAGTGAGAAAAACATTGTCGGAACGCTGATGTATTTCATCATGTTTGGCCAATTACCCGCCTTAGACATGTTTAACCGGCCTAAGTGGGCCTATGGTGCTCGGGTCCACGATAACTGTGAACGTCGTGGTCGTTTCGATGCTGGTGAATTTGTCGAAGAGTTCGGTGACAGCGGGGCCAAAGAGGGTTTCTGTTTATACAAGGTGGGTTGTAAAGGTCCGTACACCTACAACAACTGCCCTACCGAACGATTTAATCATCACACCAGTTGGCCTGTATTGGCCGGCCATGGCTGTATGGGCTGCTCTGAGCCCAACTTCTGGGATGATATGGCTGATTTTGAGAAGCCTCTAGGCAGACAGTTACTTCACGGACTCGATGCCACCGCCGACACTGTCGGAGCCGTTATTTTAGGGGCGACAGCCATTGGTATCGGCGCCCATGCAGTTGCCAGCGTATTTGCCAATTCGAAAGAGGACTAGTTAAATGAGCAAACGTGTAGTTATCGACCCCATCACTCGCATCGAAGGCCATTTACGCGTCGAAGTTGAAGTTGATGAAAATAATGTTGTTCAAAAGGCCTGGTCCTCATCCACCTTGTGGCGCGGTATTGAGGTGATCCTCAAGGGACGTACCCCCATGGATGTCGGCCTCATCGTACAGCGCATCTGTGGTGTGTGTACCTATTCCCATTACCGCTGCGGCACAGAAGCGGTTGAAAATGCGCTTGGATTAACCATTCCACTGAATGCCAAATACCTGCGTTCTTTAATGCTGACATCACTGTACATGCATGATCATATTGTCCATTTCTATCACCTACATGGGCTAGATTGGGTCGATGTGGTCTCGGCATTAAGCGCCGATCCTGCCGCGGCTGCCCAAGTGGCACTCAAGTATACCGATAAACCAATTGCGGCCGGTGAAGGTGAACTTAGAGCAGTACAAGAGCGGGTTAAAGGCTTTGTCGAAACGGGTAAGCTTGGCCCCTTTGCCAACGCTTATTGGGGCAACCGCACTTATAAGTTTACCCCAGAGCAAAATCTGATCGCCCTATCGCACTACCTAAAAGCACTTGAAGTGCAGCGGGTGGCCGCAGAAATGATGGCGATTTTCGGTGGTAAGCAGCCCCATCCACAATCCTTAGTGGTCGGCGGCGTGACCTCGGTACGTGATATGTTAAGCCCTGCTCGCCTGCAAGAGTGGAAGCAAAAACACGCCACTGTAACGGACTTTATTCGCCGTGCCTATCAAGCCGATATCGTCATGGCAGCCGACGCCTTTGGTAACGAGCCAAGCGTATTAGGTGGGGTCAACGTGAAAAACTTCATGGCGACCAATGACTTTATTTTGGCCAATGGCGAATACCTGTTTGACCAAGGGGTGATCATGAATGGCGATTTAGCCAATGTCAGCGACCTCAATCCCGACTTGATTAAGGAAGATGTCAGCCATGCATGGTATGAAGCTGACGGACCGCAACATCCCTATGATGGCACCACCATCCCAAACTACACCGGCTTTGTTGAACGCGACACGGTATACGGCAAACTGCCCACCCTAGACGGTGACGGTAAATACTCTTGGGTGAAATCACCGCGTTATCAAGGTGAACCCGTTGAAGTAGGCCCACTGGCTTGTCTGTTGGTCAGCTACGCACGTGGTAACGAAGTGGTCGTCAAGGCGGTTAATGGGTTACTCGAAGCAACCGGCCTACCCGTTGAAGCCTTGTTTACCACCCTTGGGCGGACCGCGGCGCGCATGCTACAAACCTTGATTGTGGCCGAGGAGGGCTTAAAAACCTTCGAGGCACTTATCCAAAACATTCAAGTGGATGAAAGCACCTATGTGAAGCCCGAGATGGACCCAGACCGTGAATATGTCGGCCACGCCATGATTGAGGCGCCGCGGGGGGCTCTCAGCCACTGGATCCGCATTAAAAATGGCTTAGTGGAAAATTACCAAGCCGTAGTGCCCACCACGTGGAATGCTGGCCCTGTCGATAATGAAGGTAAGGTGGGTCCCTATGAGGCGGCGCTCATCGGATTGCAACTGGAAGATCCCACTAAGCCGCTGGAAGTGATCCGAATTATTCACTCGTTTGACCCTTGTATGGCGTGTTCTGTCCATGTAATGGATTACAAAGGCCAAGATTTGGGTGAATTCCGACTCGATGCCAACAGTAACACCTAAGGAGCAACTCATGGATACACCAACTGTACCCTATGAGAGAGCCTTTATATTTAGCGCCGCGATCAGAATTTTTCACTGGTTGCGAGCGCTAGCCATACTGGTTCTTGTCATTACGGGGTTCTATATCGCCTGGCCATTCTTGGTTGCGCCCAGCAGCTCAGATGTACTGGTGCAAGGCTGGATACGTTTTGCTCACATCGTGTTTGGCTTTGTACTGTGCGCCATCACTGTGGTGCGAGCTTATCTGTTCTTCTTTGCTAAGAGCGATATTGAGCGGCGCTCCTTTAAAGATGTCACCAGTATCAAGAGTTGGATTGTGCAGCTCAAATCCTATCTGTGGATGGGACACCTTGATAAAAAAGGCGTTTATGGCCCATTGCAATTTGTGACCTACTTAGTGATTTCACTCATTGCGGCGTTAATCTGCATCACAGGTCTCGTCCTCTATGCTAATGTCTATCATCTGGGGCTCGGTGGCCTCATGTGGGAGCCTGCCGCATGGATAACCGCGCAGATGGGTGGTTTAGCACAAGTGCGTATTTGGCATCACTACTTTACTTGGGTGTTTGTCATCTTTGTGGTGATCCACGTCTATATGGCGGTGTGGACTGGTATTCGATTTAAACATAACTCGGTTGACTCTATCGTGTCTGGATACGATTATCACCCCAAAAAGCATTAACAAGGATGTCATGAAAATACTGCTACTTGGTATTGGTAATGTGTTGTACGCCGATGAGGGTATCGGCGTACACTTCGTTAATTACCTACAAGAAAACTATCAATTTACCCATCCAACCCATCAACTCGATATCATGGATGGGGGAACCTTGGCCCAAGGCCTTATTCCTATTATCTGCCAATATGATTATCTGATTGTCGTCGACACAGTCAATGCTAATGGCGTCGGTCCTGGCGAAGTTTACTTTTTCGATTTTGACAAAGCCCCAAGCGAAATAGACTGGCAAGGCAGTGCCCACGAAGTGGAGATGCTGCAAACCTTGACCATGATGGAGATGGTTGGCGATCGTCCAAAAACCTTTGTGCTCGGTTGCACCCCTACCCTTATCGAGCCGATGACCCTCGGCCTTACCGCTAGCGTCGCCGCCGCGGTGCCTTTAATGGAAGCGACCACGCTGAACCATTTACGCTCACTGGGGTTTACCGTGACTCGCATCAACAACATTGCTATCGATAAGCTCATTCCCGATTCTTACAAGCGTGGTGTCATCATAAATGAAAATAATCAGATTTGAATTTACCTGCTCACGTCCGGTGCCGCTGTACGCGCACTTATGTAACCAATACCTAAATTACGCTGAGCTAACGATCAGCGTAGGTTACCAAAAAGGCTGTTATTTTATCGAAGCCGAGGGTGAGCAACCGCAACTAGAAACGTTAGCCGATGCCATCGCACACGACTTTTTAATCTCGGTATGGCTGACCGATTCACGCATCGCCTTAATCGATTGCCCAAGCGGCAGCACCACCCCACTGAAAGGCGGGGCCATTACCCAAGAGTTTTGCCAGCAATGTACACCGCAATTTGGCGATAACCAATCCCCCCAGTTTGGCGATTTGGGCTTGGTGTGCGAGTGTTGCCACGGCGAGCGAAGCATCAATCCTCACTATCAAGGACTCACCGGCGCCGATATTGCGGCGCTGAGCACAGAACTGCTCACCCATGGAGCGTTAACCTTAACAGGCGATCTCCCCGTCACCTTGAGCCTTAAACCACTGAGTCCAACGGGTCGTCCCACATTATTGGTGTGCAATCCCAATACCCTTAATGCCCAGTTTCACTTAACGGATCGCCAAGTGCTTGCCCTGTCGAGCATCGAAAAGCCACTGATCACGGCCAGAGCCATAGATAATCACCCTAAGCTCGACGCCCCCCTGTATGATCTCTGCTTTGCTTATAACCGCTTATTGGTGATTTTAACTGAGCATCTGCGAAGACATGGCGTTGACTGGCTCTATATTGACGATCCTCGCCACAGCGAGCCACTGGCCTTTATCGATGGTGCCTGGGTCGATATCGATTGCAGCGATCAATCGCCTGTCAAACTTAGGCGCACCACGCCAGCACTGCATGATGATGTGTTACTGCACAACGGCGAGCAGACTTACTATGCCTGCCATGACAAACAGCAATATCGGGTCGAACGCGTGACTGGCGAACCGACGCCACAACAGCAAGCGGCTTTAATCAGCTTAACGCCCCAAGAGTATGGGCTATCGGCCTTACACAGCGTAAATCTAGAGCATGGCGTGGATAAACACAGCGCCATCATCTATTTTAGCCAGCAGCACGGCGGCCAAATTCAAACGCTCGACGCTAAACACCAGAGTGAACTGTTTTTCGCCTTGCCCAGCCTGCCAGACAGTGGCTATGAAATCTATCATCAGTTAGAGCAGAGTCCGCAGCGCAAGGTGCTGGAGAAATTTAAACAGCAATACCCAGATGATTATCTCAGGTTGCTCGATCTTAAACTGCCCGCACCACATAATAACCTCACGACCTTGTGGGCCATTGGTGCGATTTTATTGGGTCTACCAAGTCGCTCGATGCAGGTCAATGACCTCAGTGATGCGCTGACGGCCGCGGCTCAAGCCCACCGCGGCGCTAACTCACCACGTATCGACTACCCGCTTACACGTGGAGAAGCACACCGCAGCTTAAACTGGTGCAAGACACTAGGCACCCTAATGAGTTTTCGCCTCGCCGATGACAGAGACAACCGCAAGCTGGCCTTTGGCATGCACGACTCGTTAGCCGATTACCTCGCCAACTGGATAGAGCATTTAGACCAAAATATTGGCGTCCGCTCAGTGGCATTGGCGGGAAGCGAGTGGGGAAATCCCCTATTGTGCCAACGTGTGGTGCTGCGCGTCGGTAAAAACTTTCCGATAAAATGCAATCAGCAATTGGCTATCGACGGTAATAATCATGCTATCGGTGCTTTATTGTTGAAAAAACGGCGAAAATAGCGTGACTATCACCCCATCTCAACGGCCTTCGGCTCACGTAGCGGCTGAGCCGCAAGCAGCGCCACAGGCATCACTGCATCGGGTTAAACTACTGGTCACGGGCATTGTCCAAGGGGTGGGATTTCGCCCCTTTGTCTACCGCCTAGCCCATGAATTAGGCTTGAGCGGCTTAACCTTTAACCATAGCCTGGGCGTGACCATTGAGCTGCAAGGGGCAAGCGCGCAGCTAACGCAATTTATAGCGACATTAACTCAAACGCCGCCTCCGCTCGCCCGTATCGACAGTGTGACTCAAGAGACCATGGCGCCACTCTCTAATAGTCAAAGTTTTGAGATCATTCAGAGTCAAGCTAGCGAGGGGGCGCAGGTCGCGGTATCAGCCGACAAAAGCTGCTGTGAAGATTGCCTCAATGAGATAAAAGATCCTCATAATCGTCACTTTCGCTACCCCTTTACCAATTGCACCAACTGCGGGCCGCGTTACACCTTAATCAATGCTTTACCTTATGATCGCCCCAATACTTCGATGGCGAAATTTAGCCTGTGTGAGCAATGCGCCGAGGCTTATGGCGATCCGCTAAACCGGCGTTACCACGCTCAGCCTGTCAGTTGCCCTAACTGCGGGCCGCAGCTGACATTAACCACACCCAATGGCCAAGCGATAGCCCACAGTGATGCCGCGCTAGATCGCTGCGTTGCCTTGTTGCAACAAGGAGATATTGTCGCGATCAAAGGCTTGGGCGGGTTTCATCTAGTATGCGATGCCAGCAATCATCAGGCCGTGATGCGCCTGCGCGACCGTAAACAGCGTCCAGCCAAGCCCTTTGCCGTAATGTGCAGTGACCTTAACATGGCCAAAACCCTGGCCAAGGCAAGTGAGGCTGAGTGGCAACTGCTGTGCAGCGCCGAGCGGCCTATCACCTTACTCGAACGCATCGATAACCCCAGTTTGCTCAGCCCGGGTGTCGCTCCCGATATTGACCGGTTAGGGCTGTTTTTACCCTACACCCCCTTACATCACCTGTTATTGGCGCAGTTGCAACGGCCCCTAGTGGCCACCAGCGCCAACCGAAGCGGTGAGCCTATCATTACCCAAAGCGTTGGTATTCAAAACCAACTGGCTGGCGTGGTCGATGCGATATTGGATCATGATCGCGCTATTTTAAATGGCTGTGATGACAGCGTAGTGCAGATGATAGATGACGAGCTGCAAGTGATCCGCCTAGCACGGGGCTACGCGCCATTGACCCTCCACTGGCAGCACAGCGTTAAAGACCATACCTTAGCCGTCGGCGCGCAGCAAAAAAATAGCCTCGCCTTCGGTTTTGGCCATAATCTGGTGTTAAGCCCACATATCGGCGATCTCTTTAGCCTAGAGGCTGAACACTATTTTACCGATACCTTAGCCACGTTTAGCCGCCTATATCAGTTTACGCCCCGCTATGTGGTGAGCGACCGCCACCCTGACTACGCGCCGACGCGCTGGGCACGTGACTATGCAGCAGAGCAAGCTTGTCACCATAGCCAAGTGCAGCACCATTACGCCCATATACTCAGCGTCATGGCGGCGCAGCAATACACAGGTAAGGTGCTGGGTTTTAGCTTTGATGGCACAGGCCTTGGGGATGATAAGCAGTTATGGGGTGGCGAAGTGATGCTGGCCGACGTGAAGGGTTATCGGCGCATCGTGCACCTACAGCCCATGGCGTTAATTGGTCATGAGCAAGCGATTACCGATCCGCGGCGGATCATGCTCGCCCTGCTGTTTAAGCAGCATTCGCCCGAGGCGATCGCCGCGCTCAATTTGCCCGTAATACAAGGGATGTCACCGCGGCTGATACAAAACTTATATCAGTTATGGCGCAAGGACGTCGCCATCCATCAGACCAGCTCGATTGGTCGGCTATTCGATGCCCTCGCCTGTTTACTGGGCTTAATGACCCGCACCCAATTTGAGGGGCAAGCGGGCATGTTACTGGAGAGGGCAGCCAATCGCGTTACTAATGAGCCTGCGCCGCTGCGCTTTACCTTACCCTTGGTGGACTGTGTGTGGCAAACCGATAACCTATGGCAACAGATCCTCGATGCCATGTCACTGCGCGATAATTCCCCCCTGTGGCAAGGACTGATTGCCCGCGCTTTTATGGATTGTCTAGCAGACGCCATCGACAGCTTGGCCAGTGAACACGCCCACTTACCTGTGGTACTCACAGGCGGCGTATTTCAAAACCGTTACTTACTCAAACACACTCGGCGGCGGATCAAACAACGTAACCAGCAAGTGCTCAGCCCCAAGCAGGTGCCCGTCAACGATGGTGGCATCGCAATGGGCCAACTCTGGTATGAGATCCACCGCCAAAAATAGGCTGCAAGCTGTGCAGCAAGATTGATAAAAATACTGACATTTTGTTAATAAAGTGACCCGTATCAATGAAGTTAATGCTGTCACCATGCAAAATGTTTATTAGCATTAGATTAAATGGAGTTCATCATGTGTAAAGATTGCGGCTGCTCTATCACTCGACACGAACCGACCCTGGACAGTGGCGCAGAACATGCGGACCACCACGGTCATCACCACGCGCATGAGCATCATCACGGCCACAGCCATGACCATCAAGAGTTGCACAGTAACCCGCAACTCAATGACAGCAAAACCCTCTCCGTCATTCACAAAATTCTCGATAAGAACGATCATGAAGCGGTCCACAATCGGCAACATTTTGAGGCCCATCAAATAACCGCATTCAATTTGATGAGCAGCCCAGGTAGTGGCAAAACCACCTTGCTGGAACACTTAAAAGAGTATACCTCGCTCAACTATGGCGTGATTGAAGGTGATTTAGAAACCTCGCGCGATGCTGACCGCTTAATTGCCAAAGGGATCCCCGCTTACCAAATTCAAACCGGCTCAGCCTGCCACCTCGATGCTTTTATGGTGCACGGTGCCTTGCATCATGTGAACCTTAATCCGCTGGATATATGCTTTGTCGAGAACGTCGGTAACTTAGTCTGCCCCGCCTCTTATGATGTGGGCACCCACTTCAATATCGTGTTGGTATCGGTACCGGAAGGCGATGATAAAGTAGAAAAATATCCGGTGATGTTCCGTAAAGCCGATTTGGTTTTAATCACCAAAGCCGATCTACTGCCCCATTTTGATTTTGATGTTGAGGAAGCCAAGGCCCAAGTGAAAAAACTCAATCCAAAGGCCGAGGTGCTCATCACTTCTGTTAAAGACAGTGACAGCATGTTTGCCTTTGCACAATGGCTCAATGACCATAGGAGAGCCTAAGCATGTGCTTATCAATCCCCTCAAAAGTGGTTGCGATTCACCCAGATGAGCAAGCGGTAACGGTTGAAACCATGGGGGTTAAACGCAAAGTATCTAGCCACTTAATGAGTGAGCCGTTAGCCATGGATGATTATGTGCTTATCCATATCGGTTTTGTCATGAATAAAATCGATAAGGTTGATGCCGAGCAGAGCTTGGCACTCTATCGAGAGATAGTCGACAAGATGGAGCAGGAGCACTGAGCATGATTGACCTAAGTCAGCTTTACCAAGGATTTAGAGATCCCACGACCATACATAATTTGGCCCGAGAGATCCAAACCTTAGCGAGCCAATATCCGGGGAACATCAATATTATGGAGGTCTGCGGTGGCCATACTCATACCATAATGAAATACGGCCTCAATCAGCTATTACCCGCCAATATTGAATTTGTCCATGGGCCCGGATGCCCTGTGTGCATTATGCCTAAAGAGCGTATCGACCACGCCGCCATTTTAGCCTCCCAGCCCGATGTGATTTTAGTGACGTTAGGCGACATGATCCGCGTACCAGGCTCTAAAGGTAGCTTGGCGCAATTTAGGGCACAAGGCTGCGATATTCGCCCCATTTATGATCCTCTCGATACCCTCACCATCGCCAAAGAGAACCCTGAAAAAACGGTGATCTTCTTTGCTATCGGCTTTGAAACATCCACTCCGATGACCGCGGTACTGATAGAACAAGCTGAGCAGCAAGGGGTTAATAACCTGCTATTTCATATCAATCATGTATTAGTGCCACCCGCCATCGATGCCGTGATGGCCGATCCCAAAGCCACAGTGAACGCCTTTATTGGCCCATCCCATGTGAGCGTGATAAGTGGCGCTAAATTGTATCGCCCTGCGGTTGAGCGCTACCACACCCCCGTGGTGGTCGCCGGATTTGAACCCGTGGATGTGATGGAATCTATTTTACGTATCGTCAAACAAAAGTTAGCCGGTACAGCCGAGTTGGATGTGCAATACAGCCGCGCGGTTAGTGAAGATGGTAACTTGCATGCCCAGCAAAAAGTCAATCAATACCTCATGATACGCCCCCAATTTCGTTGGCGTGGCCTTGGGCCTGTGGCCAATTCGGCATTGATGCTACGGCCCGAATACGCCCACCGCGACGCCGAACGTATTTTTAGTGAAAAGCTTAACGTCGCCGACATTGACGATCACAAAGCGTGTCAATGTGGCGATATTTTACGAGGTATCGCCAAACCTAAAGATTGCAAGGTGTTTGGCCGTGGCTGTACGCCCGAGTCCCCTTTAGGCAGTTGCATGGTGAGCTCCGAGGGGGCTTGCAACGCGTATTATCGCTATAACGGAGTCTAACCCATGTCTGTAGAGATTAAGCTGCCCACCGAAAAAGCCGTTCAACTTAGCCATGGTGGTGGCGGCAAAGAGATGAATAACCTCATTAAGTCTATCTTCTTTAAGGCCTTTGCTAACCCAATTTTAACCAGTGAAGAAGACGCTGCCGTGCTCAACTTAGACGGGCCTACCGCCTTTACCACCGACTCTTTTACCGTGAGCCCGCTGTTTTTTGCTGGCGGCGATATTGGCAAATTGGCCGTGGCGGGCACGGTCAACGATCTGGCGATGATGGGCGCGGAGCCACAATATCTCAGTTGTAGCTTTATTATTGAAGAGGGATTTGCCATCGCCTCGCTCAAACAGATTGTTGCGAGTATGGCAAGTGAGCTGCATAAAAGCGGCACTCGCGTGGTGTGCGGCGACACTAAAGTGGTGCCCAAAGGCTGCGCCGATGGTTTATTTATTAACACCTCAGGGGTTGGGCGGATCCTCAAACCCCATATTTCGGTCAATAATTTGCAGCCAGGGGATGCCATCATTGTCTCTGGTGACATTGGCCGGCACGGCGCCGCCATATTGATGGCCCGCGAAGGGCTTAACCTAGAGTCAGATTTACGCAGTGATTGCGCTAACTTATGGCCTGTAGTTGAACAACTGATCGCCGCAAATATTACCATCCATGCCATGCGCGACGCCACCCGTGGCGGCCTGGCAGCCGTGCTCAATGAATGGGCGCAGGCATCAGAGGTAGGCATTAGTGTGGCCGAGTCACAGATCCCCGTCAGTGATGAGGTTAAAGGTCTGTGTGAACTCTATGGCTTTGAACCCCATGATTTAGCCAACGAAGGCACCTTTATTTTGGCCGTGCCACAAGCCATCGCATCTGGGGTGGTTGAAATTATCAATCGCTATGGTGATAGCCAAACCGCTGCCATTATTGGACAAGTGGAGGATAATCATCATGGCAAGGTGATCTTAACCACGCCGTGGGGTAGCAGTCGTTATCTCGACCTCCCCCAAGGCGAATTATTACCTAGGATCTGCTAATGCACGAGTATTCCATCGTCGGCGCTCTGCTGGAGCAATGCGAGCAATATGCCAGTGACAATAACGCCACGAGGATAACCGAAGTGGTGATAAAAATTGGTGTGCTAAGTGGCGTTGAACCCGCCTTATTAGCCACCGCATTTGATACCTTTAAACTAGAAGGACGCGCCAAAGAGGCCGTGCTCACCATAGAGCATCAAGCCATCGTACTCAGTTGCCAGCAATGTAACACCACTGTCGAAGTGGCCGAGCGCACTGTCATTTGCCCCAAATGCCACAGTTTTGACACGCGCATCGTTGCCGGTGAAGAGATGCTGCTGATGCAGTTAGCGCTAGAAACCAATTAATCATTATACCTAAAATGGAGCATCACCATGAACAGAGCATTATTACTACTTGTTAGTTTATTACCTGCAGCGGCGTGGGCACACGGAGGACACAGTGGTATTGGCTTATTCCACCATCTATACGATATATTACCGCTTGTGGCATTAGTGATAATTGTCGCGGGGATCATGATGTGGAAAAAACACCATTAAGGTAAACCGCTGACTTCAAGAGTCACACCACAGCAACAGAGTGAATCTTGTGTAGTTCGTGCCACGCAATATGCCAGTAATTGGCACGAATTGCACTAAGTTGACGACTCGCTTATAAATCAAGCGAGTTGTTTCTTTGTCTTGTCTACCATCGAGCCACGATGAACCTCAACTATGCATTATGCCTTACGTATTCAAACTTTGACGCTATAACGAAAATCTGACACTGATTTTTTATTTGGCGCCTTAAACTTTCCAGCGCCTTCTTCGGGCAAAAAACCAATAAAAACAGCATCTAACAAAAAATGGATGATGACTATTTCGCGGCAAAACATTGACAGTTTATTTGTACAAAATTAGCGCGTATAGTGCGTCTCTAATTTAGCAACCACCAAGGTACTTTCATGTTCCGCTTAACCATTTACTCCATTGTAGGCTATGCCTTTTGGCTGACCTTTGTCGACGTTTCCACCTATGTTAACCACAGTTCTGACGTCGGTTGGTTAAGTGGTGTGACTCAAGTCTTGTTTGACGATAACCAGCCAAGCACTGACACAGCAGAGCCTTTATTAACTCGCTCGGCCAAGCCTGACAATTGCCAGGCAGACCAAGGCTGTTACTCATTCGCGATAACGGCGGCAAAGTAAACTCGCAGGGGCTAAGCTGCCAGTCAGAACGTCAAGATCATGAGTTACCGAGTAACATCACTCACGGTTTGCTCACCTTGCAAAACAACGCAGCTTTAATCACGTTGCAACGCCACGATGGGATCTAAACGCGCGGCTTTTTGCGCTGGGTAAAGCCCAAAACCTATCCCTATGGTCATACACACCCCAAGCGACAGCAGCACGGCAAAGGGAGACCAGGCCACCGGCCAGCCCGCAGCGGCAGATATCACTAAGGCTAACAACAGGCCAACCACTATGCCTATCACGCCCCCCGTGGCAGAGATAGCGATACTCTCAATTAAAAATTGACGCGCGATATCTTTACGTCTTGCCCCTAATGCACGCAATAAGCCTATTTCAGCGGTACGCTCCATGATCGTTGCCAACATGATGTTCATGATCCCTATGCCGCCCACCAGCAAAGAGATCCCCGCCACGCATGCCATCACAATATTGAATATTTGCTGCGTTTTTTGATGTTGGGCTAATAGATCGGCAGGTACCACGATCTCATAATCTTTCTCGCCACCGTGACGCCGCTCAAATAGATGACCTAAACTTTTGGCTGCCAGTGAAGGCTCAACCCCATCGGCAATGGCCAACTTAATCGAGTCGAGTTCATCCTCTAACGGTTTAACGTTCATCTTCTTTAATGCCGTTGCCAGTGGAATAAACACTTGATTACGTTCGCCGCCAAGTTTAACTCCTTGAATTTTAGACTGCACCGCCTCGCCTTCAGACAGCACGCCGACCACCTCAAACCATTGATGGTTAACTTTAATCAGTCCGCCAACGGGTTTATCTTGCGGAAATAAACTGCGCGCGGCTTCGGGCCCCAGCACGGCGACTTGACGATAATGACTCTGATCGGCTTGGGTCAAGCTGCGGCCTTTGGCCACCTTGAGCGCACTCAAATTAAAGTAACTGGGCGTCACCCCAACCACAGTGGCATCACTGCGCCCTTGCGGGCTAAATAAACTAAAGGTTTTCACCTGCTTTTGCGCGCTCCAATCTTTAACAAAAGGCAAGGTGGTGGCCGCACTAGACACATCGCGCAGGCTTAAGCCGATGCTGTGTTCACGGATAGATTTTAACGCATCTCCATCGGCGGGCCGCGCATTGATGACGATGTTGTTCACTCCCATGGACTCAATCATCCGCAAGGCTTCACGCTCGGCGCCTTCGCCTACGCTGAGCATCGCAATCACCGCGCCCACACCAAATATCATCCCCAGCAAGGTTAATGCGGTGCGCAATTTATGATGGCGCATCTCGTCAAACGCTTGAATGACGCCCTCAACATATCCCTTAATCACCTTCATAAGCGGCTCCTTTTGGGCGGTGTGGTTAAGGCAATCACATCACCTTGGTTAAGTCCGCTGGTAATTTGCGTCATATCGATACTGCGTTGTCCTGGCTCGACCCCCTGCTCGATAAAACCCTCTGCCGTTTTGAGGTACACCCAATAGCGGCCCTCTTTTTGAAATAGCGCTTGGTTAGGCACGGTCAACACCTCATTGAGTGACACCGCATCCACTTTAGCGCTCAGCTGTCGCCCCGGTTGCATGATCGCCGGCAGGGTCTCATCTAAACTCACGGTAAACTGAAAGTAGTTAACTGGGCTGTCTTTATCTTTGGGTTTTGCTAACGCATCGAGCTGACTGACCTTACCGCTGAAACGTTTATCTGGGTAAGCATCGAGATAGACATGAGCTGGTTGCCCCACAGAAAGCCCTGCAGCCTCTGACTCAAGCACAAACAGCTTAGCTTGCATCACAGAGGTGTCGGGCAAGGTGCCTATGGTAAACCCTGACCACATCATGTCACCGACCACTGGCATGGCACCGTCCCAGCCAGACTGATACACAAATAGGCCATCATGGGGAGCGATGATCTCCATCTGTTTGAGGTTATTTTCATAGCGATCAATTTTCGCTTTATGCCCCTGCTGCTTAAGCTCGATAAGCTGCTGCTCGGCTTGTGCCTGTGCATCATGCTGGGACAATCCCCAATCAAAATAGTCCATCTTGGCACCCAAATAATCTTGATTACGCATCTGCTCAATGATCTCTATTTTGGTGTAGACCCGTTCATCTTCACTGAAGAAACGCTCGGCCAAGTCTCGCTCTTCACTGGTGACCTGCGTACCCACCTGCAGCTCTTGGCTTACGGTTTTATCTTTTTGTTGCTGCATCTGTTTATCGAGATCCAGCTTATTAAAATCAAACGCTTCCATTTCGAGTAAATAGGCTTGGCGTGTGGGATCCATGCGCGCCACTACATCCCCCGCCTTGACTAGACTAAAGTTGGCTAAAATCCAGGCTAGGGATTGCGGTTCACGCACCCCTGAAGGCACAGTCACCGCCGTCGATTGGCTCGCCTCCAGCTCACCGGTCGCTGGGATCTGCACATTAAAATCGCGCAGCTTAACCTCCATGGTTAACACCCCATCGTGCTCGGGTTGACTGCAGCCAAGCAGCAGTAGACTGCTACAAAGTACGCTGCTCATCAAATCAGATGACCGCAGCTTAGCTTGGCCTAAGCAGGATTTCATAAGACGACAACAATCAAAAAAATGCACTAACATCATGGCAGTAACACCTCATCACCGGCACGTAAACCTTGACTGACCACCATTCGCTCGGCCCCCATATCACCAATAGTAATTGGCTGTTTACGTTCGCCCAGCCAAGTGGGCTGGCGTACATACGCTTGGCCACCGTCAAAGCTCACCGCTTCTTTAGCCACTAATAACGAGGGGCTCGCCTGAGCAATATCAATACTGATCTTGGCCGTCATCCCAGGTCGCATCAGCTCACTGTCGGGCTCATCGATACTGGCGACGGCATCGAACACCACCATGGGGACATCTTGATTCTTATTGCGAAACACCGCGCCCAACTCAATTATTTTGCCCTTAAACACGCGCTCAGGATTGGCGTCGAGACGAATGTTAATCACTTGACCGCGTTTAACCCGCTGTGCTTCCACTTCGGGCACGGTCATGTTGACTTGCATATGAGATAGATCAGGGATAGATAACACGGCGTCACCGGCAAACACCGATTGGCCCTCTTTAATTTTATTGCCTTGCGGATCGTTGCCATACACCACCATGCCCGCGCGAGGTGCTTTTAAGGTCATCGACGCGATCCCCTTCTCTAAGGCTGCCACTTCTGAAGCAAACTTTTGCTCATCCCCGGCTAACATGGCTTGACGCTGCTCGGCGCCTTGGGACTCTAGTGCCATTTTTTGCTTAATCAATGCCACTCTATCTTTGGCAATAATGGCATCACGCTGGTATTTTTCTTTCTCGATTAACGCCACGGTTTCATCGGATAGTTTAAATTTTCGTTCCGCCTTTTCATGGTTCATCTGGGCTTCGGCAAGATCGAGCCGCAGTTGTTCGAGCCGCTTGGCATTGCGCAGGTTAGAGGTTTCAATATCTTGCTTGGTCGCCGCCAATCGCGCCGCGCTGACCGACAGGCGTTGGGTTAACTCAGAGGTATCTAACCTGGCGACCACATCGCCTTTGGCCACTTCGCTGCCCTCTGGAGCCAACTGTTTGACTTGATATTGCCATACACGACGGAGCGCCGGCGGCATCATCGCCACGGTATCGGCTGACACCAGTTCACCTGTCACCTCGACTTGCTGGATCAATACCCCTTGTTCGACGCGTGTCAACGCCTGTTGGCCGCAGCCTGCCAGTAACATACTGACGAATAAGGCGCAGCACACCTGCATCATATTACCCTTGCGCATCAGCTAACTCCTTGGTCACCACCAGCACACTCATACCCGGCACTAACTCAATTTGGGCATTTTCTTTGGCAAAATCGATGCCGACCTTAAACCATTTGCTCTGCCCCCAAGCTGGTTGAGGCATCGCTTGCTTCCCAATAGATGCAATAGTGCCATCGAAGGTCACTTCAACATGGGCATCGAGTTGCAGACTAACGGCTTGCTTAAGCCTTAGACGGTCAACATCCACCTCATTAACCCAAGCAACGACTTCGAGTTTATCTAGCGCTGGGATCGTCGCCACTTGACGACCTATCTGCACTGTGTCGCCCACGCCATATTTGGTCTCTGTCCATGGATGGCGCTCATACAAGAGAGGGCCGGCAAATTGCGCGGTTAATTCCAGTTGCGCTATGCCTTGCAGCGCCTGGCTTAACTCCAGCTGGGCTTTGCGTTTATCTATGGCTAACTGTTGACGGCTAGCATCTTGCTTATCTAACGCCTCAACTAAGGCCTGCTGCGCCTTTTCAAGCTCGCTGCGGGCCTGCATCAAACTGAATTGGTTTTCGGCATACTGTTTAGCCGCTAGATAGGCTAATGGCACATCGGCATCAAGCTGGGCTTTTTCCACCTCAAGTTGGCGCTGCTTAAGATCAAACTGTGCTTGCAATACCGCACCCGTTAGCTCGATAGCCGTACTTTGCTCTTGCGCCGTGACCCGCAATAAACTGGCCTCTAGCTGCTCAATTTGATTGGTCAATTGGCTTTTATCAAAAATCACCACACTTTGCCCAGGCTGGGCTAAAGTGCCTTCGGGCAGCATCCACTGAATTTGATAGCGCCAAGCATCTCCGGCCTTAGGTACGGTAAAGGTTTGTGAGTCAACCGAGCTGATTTTGCCCGTTAACAGTAATGAGGGAAAACTATCGTCGGCCCAGCTGCAAAAGCTTATCATGCAAGCAGCCAATGCGGCGCAACCGCCAAAAAACACCTTATGCGGCATGTACACCTCGCTGTTCAATGCTGACGATATCGCCATCGCGCATACGGATGATCCGCTGAGCATAAGCCGCGACTTCCTCCTCATGGGTCACTAAAATGATGGTTTGCCCCGCTTGGTGGAGCTCGGTAAACAGCGCCATTATCTCCACTGAGGTTTTACTGTCTAAGGCACCTGTCGGTTCATCGGCCAATAAAATGGTGGGTCGATTCACCAAGGCTCTGGCAATCGCAACTCGTTGACGCTGCCCACCGGATAATTGGTTGGGGCGATGATCTTGACGATCGCTTAAGCCCACTCGTGCCAGTAATTGCTGCGCATAATCCGTGCTATCGTCGGCATGCTCACCAAAGCGCAGTGGTAATAATACGTTTTGTAATGCACTGAGACGCGGTAATAAATGAAAGCTTTGAAATACAAAACCTATCTCTTTGTTACGCACTGCAGATAAGGCGTCATCATCGAGTTGACTCACCTCTTGCGCGTTTAAGCAGTAAGAGCCACTGGTAGGTTTATCGAGGCAACCAATAATATTCATTAAGGTCGATTTACCAGAACCAGAGGGTCCCATGATGGCTACAAACTCGTTGGCTTGTATGGTAAAGTCGACCCCGCGTAATGCCAATACCGGCGACTCTCCCATTTGGTAGGATTTAACTAATCGTTTTACATTTATCATGTTGTGAGTCTCACACTCTCAAGGCTTACAGCGCCGCAGCCGTTCCGTCGACTAAAATACTAATGGTTCACTGTGCCTCAATAGCGCAGCACTATGCAATTGAATTTAGATAATATTACACTCAATTACACTTAGACAAATTTGTACTGAGACTCTTACGCTACACAGCCCAATATCAACTACCTTTTGAGGTTATCGCTTAATCGGTAAACACGCCTAACAGGGTAAACACACTAATGATAATAAAAAACACCCACTGAAACTGTACGCGACGTGCACTCTTAGCTTCGGCAAAATAGCCAATGTAAATTTGCCAAATTGCAAACAACATAAAGTTAAGGCTAATAAACAAAGATAAGGCATAGGTTTGCATCGTTGACACCAGTTGCAAACCACAGGCAAATAACACCAGTGTCGATAGCACCAAAAATATCGACACATAGTGAAATACACAGTGCATTAGGGTTTTAGTCGTGGGATCGAAATCGGCTTGTAGCATGGGACGTAAAAATTGCGGCTTGGCCATCACAAAATCGCCAACACAGGTAATTGAGGCCAATACTGCTGCAATCAAAAGGTAGATATTCATGGCTTCTCCGACATCACTGTTGGCCGCATTAGCGAACAACCCAAAACATACAGGATCTATTCTAAATAGACGATAGCTAACTAGACCGTATCAGTCCGAATGAAGTTTCAACACCAAACAAAAAAGAGTGCTAGTGCACTCTTTTAGTTTACTTTTTATCCTAATTACACCTGTAAAAGCTGGTGACTACTGCCTCAGTAACCACAAACTAAAGTCATAGATATCGTGATCACATGGTGGCCATTATCCAATAGTCGAGGCGTTGCTGTGGATTAGCCAGCAGGTTTTGACAAGGGGTTTTATAACGTCCCATCAGGCCGCCTAAACTTTTATTGTCGGGCAGGCTAGCCTGCTGCTTGGCAATGGCTTGTTGCAATAATTGCTCGACCTGCGCTTCACTTTGATACTGTTTTGCCAGTGTCAACGCCGCCTCCCCCGACTGTTTAAGCCGCTCACCCACAGGCTTCATTTGTGGGGCATCCATATTGCTGATGGCATCGGATGCAATATGATAATAAGCAGCGCATTGCACCACCTCTTGATTAAACGCGATTTCGGCTTCAGAGGCCGGCGCTTGGGTTGCCGAGGCCGACAAACTAAAAACAGTAAGCAGCGCGGCAGAAAGTGGAGTGTAAAAGCGCATATGGAAATTCCTTTGCATTAAGCATAAATATTGCGTTATTTCTACTTTAGATATCACTCAATATCAAGACTATAACTTAAAAAATCTTGTTGTTGTACAAACCCGAGTGACTTATACAAGGCTTGAGCTTGATGATTATCTTGATGGGTAGTTAAGCCAACTGACACCACGCCTTTAGCCTTAGCATAGTTAATGGCGCAAGTGAGTAAGCGTCGCCCAAGCCCGACACAGCGAGCATGTTGGGTCACGTACAGATCGCTCAATATCAAAGTCGCACGGGCAGAAATAGAGCTAAAACTAGGATAAAGCTGGCAAAAACCTAAGCCGTTACCCCGTTCATCTTGAATAATAAAAATCACCGTATCTTGATTAGTTAAGCGTGCCGCCATAAAGTCTTGTGCCAATTCAATATCACTTGCTTGATGATAAAACTGGCGATACTCATCGAATAATGGCGCAACGACCTGCATATCGCCGGGGCTCGCCCGCTTGATTTCACCTGACATCTATCCTCCTTGAATGGTGCTAACGCTAAACTTAACTGACAACACTCCTGATTGCACGGCTTTCTCCTTAGCCATTCTATCTCCTGAGCCATCACCTTCGCTAGGCTTGAGCCATGCGTTGGCGTAACTGCCGCTGCACCTCTGGCCACTCACTGTCAATAATCGAATAGACCACAGTGTCTCTGACCGTACCATCTTTAAGCAGGCGATGGTTACGTAACACCCCATCTTGCTTAGCGCCTAGACGCGCTATCGCCTCGCGTGAGGCTTGATTATGCCAGTGGGTGCGAAACTCCACCGCCATGACCGCTAAGGTTTCAAAGGCATATTTAAGCAACAGGTATTTAGCTTCGGTGTTGATACCACTGCGCTGTGCACTTTTGCTATACCAAGTGTGACCTATCTCTAGCCGGCGATGAGCTTGCTCCCAGTTCATGATGCGAGTTGCGCCAACGATGTGACCCGACAGGGTATCACGCACTGCAAAGGCTAACGCTTCACCGCGTTGCTCGTCAGCCATCGCCTGTGTTACATAGGCGTTCATCTCATCGGGATGCGGCACATTGGCATACCATAATGTCCATAATTTCCCATCGCTTACAGCAAGTGCTAACGCTGCAACATGGGCCTGCGTCATGGGTTCTAATACTACCCGCTCACCTTGCAACCAACCTACACGCGCATCTTGCTTCATAATGGCTCCTGCATAATATCCACTTAATATGATCTATTAATGACTCGCTCTCTTATTGCACCAACGTATCAGCTTTAGCATAAACTGCCTGCGCTTTCATAATATAAGCAGTTAAGTTAACAACAATCGCCTTGCTTGAACAAGCATCAATATGTGAACTAAGCCAATGAAGGCGATTAAGCAGCGAAGTTCATTGCTGGATATCCGAAGGCGGATAGCACTTTTATCTGCTGCGACTAGGCCTAGTCATTTGCAAGATGATTGACATAAAGCAGCGACATTCAACCTCAATGAGCCAAGCATACGCTGCGCAACCCCGTATAGAACACAAAAAAATGCCCGCTATAATTTAGCGGGCAATATAATCACAAATATAATCACTTAGGGTGAAAACCTGTACATGGGTATGAGGCAGGCATACCCCACTGTGCCAGTTTCATCTTGTGTGTAAACCCGACCAAAGTCGAACGACAGCATAAGTTAATGGGCATAACTGACCGCTACAAATAGCGCACAAAGTCTTGCGCCGATTTCGTAGGCTTTATCGGGGCCTTTACCGCTGGGGTGCCCAGATACAAGAAACCGATAATTTGTGCCTCATCATCCAGTGCTAACGCTTGATGTAAATGACGATTAAATGCTAATCCACCAGTACGCCAAATACCGCCTAAGCCTAAGGCAAATGCCGCTTGTTGCATCGCCATGCAGGCGCAGCCCACCGCAAGGTGCTGCTCTAAAGCGGGCACTTTGGCATGCTCGACCACTTTAGCAACCACGGTTATCACCATAGGCGCACGTTGTGGCATATTGCGCACTTTATCCGTAGTGGTCGCGTCGCCGCCGTCGGCTTCGGCTGCATCAACAAACAGCGCACCTAAGCGGTCGAGGCCCTCACCACTGGCAATAATGAACTCCCAAGGATTTAATCCCGCATGATCTGGAGCGCGCACCGCGGCACTTAAAATGGTGTTAAGTTGAGACTCGTCAGGGGCCGGAGCCACTAACCGGGGTGAAGATTGACGTGTTAATAGCAGTTCGAGAGCGTCCACAAAATAATCCTGTAATAGAGCAAATCAACGAGCAAAGAGTAGCAAATTGGCACTTAAAATCCTACTAAAACAGTAGGACTTATCTCTTACCCAGCGACAATTAAATTCATTGGTACCGTTTGGCAATCAGGTAATCGAGACTCGTATAACGCCCGCCCCCTATCACCATTAACGCCAACAACATTAATAAATAGGTGATGGCAAATTCAATTCCATTATTGAGCACCACCAACTTACCTGATGATATTAACCATTCATAATGACCATATTGTTGCAGTAACGCTTGAGCTGCTTGTAACTTCTCGCCAGAGGCGACCACCTGCTCATTGGCTAACCAAGAGTTGGGATCGGCAATCGCCAACCACCCATTTTGCCAATGCACACTCAATGCAGCCACTAGCATAGTAATACTCAGTGGAATGGTCACCAGACGGGTAGCTAATCCAAAGAGTAACAAGATGGCACCAAAAAACTCGGTTCCCGCCGCAAGGGCCACCATCACCTCGGGCATAGGCAGGCCTAAGCCCCAGTTAGGGTCGCCAAACCAAGCGGCGGTATCGCTAAAGTGAGTTAACTTATTGTACCCGGCCTGCATCAATACGGGCGCTAAATAGAGGCGTAGCCCTAACGCGACGACGCCGTCGAACTGTGATATGCCTTTGAGCCATTGTTGGTATAAGCGAATAACCTGCATCAAAAAATCCTCTTTATCATGATTGATAAAATAGACCCTTACCAAGATGATAATCTTTCGCATCTCGATTAATTAATGGCAAATGGCCCTCTGATTACTTTTCAAGCTCGTAAGGCTAACTCACACTCAAGCCATACCTTGCGGCAATATATGGCCAACTAAGATGCGAGAAACGTTAGGAATTCATCAAAATATTCAAGGTAGTCGCTTGCTAGATAAGATGCTGCATTGGTGCGAGTAGGTGAGCTCGCATGACAGGCCATTAATAACGCCCAGCAGAGCGCAAAATACCAGTAGAGCTCAATCGCAGCAGGCACAGCGTTAAACGCTGCGCCATTGAGTTTGCTATGGTCTTTAAGGTAGTGAGCTATCAGCCATTGGCGCTGCGAACTTGACAACTTATGGGTCGCTAATACGCTGGCTAAGTCAACTAAGGGGTGTGAACTGCAGGCATATTCATAATCAATACACCAGAGTCTATCGCCGCTAAGCAGCACATTATGTGGATTGAGATCGCGATGACTAAATTGCGGCGCCACCATGCAATCTGCAAGGATATCGAGTAACTGCTGCACTCTTGGCCCATGGCAGGTTAACAGCTCAAAACGCGCCAACCAAGCTGGCGACAGGTCCAAGGATCCCCCGAGCTTTCCACTGAGCAAGCTTAATTTATCGAGATACTCGTGCCACTGCTCGGCGACCGAGATAGCATTATCGGGCACGGGCAATGCACTTAACCCTTGCAGCAAGGACAATAACCCTTGATGGGCAGTGGGACAAACCGCATCAGCAAGCTCAAGCTGCGGGGCCTTGCTATTGGCGCTCATTAACTGGCCCCAATCCACGGTCGTTACAATAAATTCACTGAGATAATATCGATAATCATCAGAGACATAATATAAGTGTGGCGCAATCGACGCCTTGGCGGCACTGCGCCAAAGTTGCACTTCACTGTGACGACTGCAAAGTGCATTACTGGCTGCACTGTTAATGCGCAGCGCAAATTCCCCCTCGCCTGTGACAATACGGTAATTTTGATTACTTAAACCATGAGACAAGCGCTCAATATGCACGGCATGGGCAAGGTTGCAGCCTTTGGCGGCCAGTTCGTCTTTGATGACAGCAGAAAGTTGTTGCTGTAACGAATGCACTAAGCGCGATGCCATGGTCACAAGTTAAGACTCATAAGCGTAATGATTTACCTGATTCATCGATTGCTCGCGCATGCTCGCGCGCCAGATAAAATAACCACCGACCGCCATGCCAACGTACAAAATAAACAAGATACTAGTCAGTAGCAGCCCCTTGTTGAGGTACAGGTAAATCGACACCAGATCGATAACCACCCAGTAGAGCCAGTTTTCCAGTACTTTTTTGGCGACTAAATAAGTGGTCATCACAGCAAAACAGGTCGTCGCGGCATCGAGATAAGGATAAGACGCCTGAGTCTGCGTCGCCATAAAGTGCCCTACCAGCAAGGAGATAACACTGGTTAGGCCAATCAACAGCAAGTGGCGAGACACAGACCAACTGATAATATCGACCCCTTTATCGCCACCGCGTCCTCTTGTCCACAACCAATAGCCATAACCCGCCATCGCCATATAGTAGATATTGAGCAGCGACTCCATTAGCAAAGAGACTTCCCAAAACAGCACAGTGTAGATAGCGGTACTGACAAAGGCCGCCGCCCAACACCAAATATTGCCACGCATCGCCAACATCAAATACGCCATAGCCAGCACGACCGCTACGCCCTCCCATCCCGTCAATTGATGAGCCTGCGCCAGTGCGCCAGATACGGTCGACAGTAAATCTGTCCAAAGATCTATCATATTAATATCATACTCTTATCGTGAACTCAGCTGAGCCGTAAGCAAGATTATTGGGTGTGAGACAAGTCCAATTCGCCACCAATAAATTTCACCACAAACACTGCTTTACCCCATTTTTCATGGGCCGCTTGCATCTCATTCGCCAGCATATTCATCACCGCGGCATAATCGCCACAAATTTGCGTTGCCATGGCATTGGTCTTACGCTCGATATGCTCATAGCTGTCGAGACGATCGATAAACCACTGTATAGGTTCGATATAATTTTCTTTAAACGGATACATGCTGATTTCAGCGGTTAATTTCATCGTGGTTGATTGCATTTTATTTCATCCTATACTGAGCAGGCTTTATTGAAAATATAGCCTAGGCTATTGATAAATTTGAATTCGAGGCCGCTGAGTCGCCAGCAGCCTCATCCTCTATGCGATGGGCATTACATCAATTTGACCTTAAGGGTTAAGCCTAGCTGACGTGGATCGCCATAGCGAATGTACTGCTTGTCGGCCCAGCCTAAATCGGGTTCATTACCAAAATAGAAGCCGCGTACACCATAGTGCTCATCAAAGAGATTACGGCCCCATAAATAGGCTGACCACACCTCGGTCTCATAACCGATACGGGCGTTAAAAATGGTGTAAGGATCAGATTTAGATTCATTACTGTCCGAGTAATAAAACTCACTCTTACCGCTGCTCGTCAGGTTGGCAAACCACCCATTATCGCTACGATACGTGGCCCCCAAGCTGTGGGTGAAGTTTGGCGAGTGGGCTAATTCACGATCGCTTAAATCCACAAGCTCACCATACTTATTTTGATATTGATAATCGCCATAAGCCGTCTCTAGCCAACCTAAGGTGGCGTAAAGCGTTAAGTGATCGCTGGTATACCAACGCCCCTCAAACTCTGCACCATAGTTATAGGAGTTGCTGGCATTTTCGGTATACAGAATAAATTTTTGCGGTTCAGCAGGATTTTGCTGCGATGCTGCGACCTGTTGATCGCTGCGATCCATATAAAACACGCTGACATTGGTACTGACATCACCCTCAAGCCAAGTCGATTTTAACCCAAGTTCATAGTTGTACAGGGTTTCGGCCTGATACTCTTTTTTATCACTGAGCTCTGCCGGCAGAGACATATTAAAGCCACCGGCTTTATAGCCTCGCGCGATGCGGATATAACTTTGATGATCATCACTGAGCGCCTTACTCAAGGCAATATGCCCACCCCACATGGTCTCTGAAGGGTCAAAACCATCTCCTGCGCTGTCTTGATAATCGCTTTCTCTGCGCTCGACTCTTAGCCCTACTGAGAGGGCATAATCATCACCCAAATCACTATCAAGCTGACCAAATAATGCCATATTGGTGGCGTTATAATCGGCAACCAGTGCTTCTGGCCAGCCGTTGTACACTTCTGTGGTGTGATTATCTTCATCGAGTTTCATACCATACGCGCCCAATAACCAATCGGTGCTGCCATTAAACAGCTTTCCTGCATCGGTCGAACTGAGACGAAACTCTTGTGACACCGTTTGACGATCGCCCACTTTATCCCAGGTATAGTCATACTCACACGGGGCTGCGTCACACACTCTTGCGTGCCAATAATCGGGATTGGCCCAATCACCATCGTATCCATGATGAGTATCGGTCTGCGCCATTGATGTTAACGACACCAATTCAAACGTGTCGTAACCCGAATAGGTGATTTTAAGTGAGCTGCCTGTGGTGCGCTGTTTATCGACACCGGGAGCATCGGTCAGTGTATCGAAACCGTTGTTGTCTAACGTCCAAGCATCGTAGCCGTTATCAAAATTGGCGTGCATCAGATTAAAATCTACCGTGAGAGAGTCACTGGCGTACCAGCGCAGCTTAAGGCGGGTGTTTAGCTCATCACGGCCATTGCTGTCATCTTGGCCTGTGTAGAGATTATCGCGATAACCGTTTTGCTGATGTTGCTGCACCGAGACCCGATACAGCAAGGTGCCTGAATCGGTCAAAGGTCCCGAACTAAAGCCGCTAAAGGTGCGCAGCTGATCGTCACCTAGCGATACTTCGGCGCCATGTTCAAACATCGCCGTGGGATCGTTGCTTTTAAGGTAGATTAAGCCCGCTAAGGCATTAGCGCCATACCTTGTGCCCTGTGGGCCGCGGAGTACTTCTACCTGCTGCAGATCATACATGCTGGCGACCATGCCCAAGCCCGACATATCGATATCATCGATGATATAACCGACTGATGAATTGGGCGCGCCTTGATACTCTTCTTGCTCACCCACGCCGCGGATCTGAAAATATTTTGCCCGTGAGCTACCACCAGACCAGTTAAAGTTGGCAATAGAATTGAGCAGATCTTCAAAATGCTGTGCGCCTTCATCTTCGATCTGTTGCTGATCGATGACGCTGATGCTCGACGGCATTTTATCTAGGGCTGATTGACGAAAATCGGATGTGACGACAATGACTTCCATCTCATCGGTTTCAATTGGAGTCGTGTTTGCCGCAAGGCTTGAATGAGTTAACGCCGCAGTGATCGCTAACGCTATTGGAGATAAAGATTTTATTGTAAACATAGGACCTCAAATAAATTTTTGAGATCCGGCAGTTAAATAAGCGAGAAAGAAAGCACAGTGAGATTATAGTAATCAGATAGATCATATAATGCAGTTAGTGTGGCCCATTCCTACGCCGGTATTAGCCGGATCAGGTTCTAAGGGTTTGTCGATAGACATCTCAGTGAGTCAACTATGGGATCAATATAAAAACCGATCGTAAGTCACTAACACCCCTTGGCGCCGAACATTATACATCAACAATACAAGTCTTTGACATCTTTAACGTTAATTTAGGCCATTTTTAATGATAATGACGAGTCATCAGACCTGTGAGCCATAACTCTTATCGCATCCATGCCTCAAGCGACAGCAATACTCAAACTTAACCTTAGATGAGCAGCGTCGTACGCACATCTTAGTTAGAAAAAGCCTCACGCACATACAACTGGCAGCGCACTGCCGTATTATTGGGTGCTACTGCGCGAACCTGTAACTGCTGCTTGCCATGCAATTTGACTGGCTTCCAACTACTGCCTTCATCTTCAATAGCAAAGCCATTAATATCAAACCAAGTGAATTTATATTGTACTCGAACATCTGTCGCCACTTGGCTTGTAAGGGTGCCAGAAGCCGTCAGTTGCGCCCCCTCATAACGCGTTTGCACATTATCGACAGTCACTTGACGATGAAAGGCGTTGTTGTCGACCCTCACCTCGCCGGTTGAGCTGGCCATCACCCCTGCGGTATGGTTTGCGCAAGCCGTTAACATCAATAACGCGGTAAATAGTATTCGTTTTTTCATACTCGCCTCGCTTAATTTAGGATCTATTGACCTCGGCGCACGATGATCTCAGCCTAATGATTATTCAATCAGAAAATGCGCCCTTGCCGTGGCAATAAGGGCTTTTCGATTGGTTTGCCAACAGTTAATACTTACATTGGCAACCCGTCTGCCTTGACGGGTTATTTTACATTCAGCAAAACTGTCTTTGTGATGACCAGCTCTTAGGTAATCAATTGAAAAATCAACTACCTTTGGCACCTTGGTCGCCTGCATAAATACCATTAATTGCAAAATAGCCGACATTTCCATAAACCCAGCTATCACGCCACCATGCAATGCGGGCAACGTCGGATTACCGATATTGTCATCTTTAGCGGGCAGTTGAAATACTAACTCATCGCCAAAGCGCGACACCTGCATGCCGATAAACTGAGCATAAGGCACATGTTCGAGTAAGTGGCTAAAGTCATTTAACTCGGTGGCTTTTTTAACAAGATCTTTAACATTTAATTCGCCGCTAGGGATATCCGTTTCGCTCATGATACCTCTCCCATCAGCGCCCGCCTAAAGGGCTCGCCAACCATATCGGGGCTTATCCGCATAAACGATCCCACCGCATGGGCAATCGGGTCATCAATGGAATCTTGATAAGCTATTGCACGAGTAAAAGCCACACTGGACGAGAGTTTGTAGCACTCAGCAAAACCATACACGCTCTTATTGGGCGCGGCGGGTTTCATATAGTCGACCCGCAAGTCTAACGTCGGCGACAGTTCTAATGATTTGTATTTATCGAAAATACTGCACACCACTGCAGTACCACTGGCGGTATCCATGAGTGTGGTGATCACTCCACCATGAATGACGCCCGTTTCGGGATAGCCGATTAACGCTTTGCTATATGGCAACTCAATTAGCACATGATGTTCGCTGGCTTCTAACACACTGAGCTTTAGCCGACGACATTGTACTAATTGATCCACAAAGCGGCTGGCTAAATCCGTTAAGGGAAAAAACTCGGGATTCGTTTTCATGAGATGCTCAATCAGGCGTTAGCTTAGCGGCTGCGTGACTAATGGCCCTAAATATTGGCCACCTAGCAGATGCATATGAATATGGAAAACCTCTTGGCCACCATGCTTATTACAGTTGATCACTAATCGGTAGCCATCTTCGGCAATGCCCGCTTCAGTGGCAAGTTTGGCGGCAACTGTTATCATCCGGCCTAAGGCTTTTTCATCAGATGATTTCACATCGTTAATCGTCGGGATAAGGTGATTAGGGATGATTAAAATATGCGTTGGGGCTTTAGGTTGAATATCGCGAAATGCTGTGACTAGCTCATCTTGATATAAAATATCTGCAGCAATTTCTCGTCGAATGATTTTACTAAAAATTGTTTCTTCGGCCATCTTCGCGTCCTCTCTCTATTTGGGTCTGCCAGTATACCCACAAATCAGTGATTTGCGATCGGCATCTATAACAACCACTTATTATTTACGCGACTGATTATAGCTAACTCTAACGCTAAAATCCTAGCAAGTGAGATGGCAAAAATCGAGTAAGCACAGCAGACAGAGACATTAGTCGCTATCGCCAAAGAAAATGGTAATAACACTTGGGTAAAAGAGGTGGGAAATGGCAAAACCTCTCTGGCCGCTCAGCAATGGTGGCCAGAGAAGTATCCGTTATATTATTGCTGCACTTCGTGCAGGTGAGTCTGGGCCCACGCGATAGCCTGCCCCCGACTCGATACGCCTATTTTACGAAACACCCGATAAAGATGGGTTTTAATGGTACTTTCACTGACAAAAAGCTGATTGGCAATATCGATATTGGTGCTACCGCTTAACAATGCCTGCAGCACTTCTCGCTCGCGTATGGTTAAATTATCGCTCCCATCATCGAGCGTAGCATCGGTCTCAGCCAAGAGTAATTGTGCAGGGATAATGCGCTGCCCCCTCAATACATCGATTAAGGATTGGCCGACCTGTTCAAGACTCGCATGACGAAAGAACACCGCCGCCGTGATGGGAGAAATCAAAAAGCGTGCATCAATCTGCTCAGGATAATGCAAAAAAACAACTCGTGCCGAATGACGCTTTTTTATCTGTTTCTGTAGTTGGTAAGCTCGCTGCACATCCACAGTGGCTAAATCAATCACCACCAGTGAATAACTACTTTCATTCATGGTCGCCTCTAGACTTTCTGGCGCCACTTTAGCGAGTTTGACTAAAAATTGTTGCGGCCAACGTGTTTCAAGTAAATCATTCAACAATTGCGAACGTGAAACCACTACCCACTTGATTACTTTGAACATCCTGTACACTCCATGTCGCCAACCAATGGCGTATTCCATTCAACCAATGTTTATGATAACAACTTAAACACCAAATAATAACTCCCTGATTGCTCCGACCTGCTCCTATTACACATAAAAGCCTGTAAATAGTAAGGGTAATCATAGAACATGGGCAAGATTAGACCAGCTTTTACGCATAAAGTGAAATGTGTAGCATTGCTTCAGTTGATTATTAGGCTAAAACACTCATTGTGACCACATCGGGATGGGCTTGAGACTTTGATAGCGCTCATTTTACTCAATCCAACTAATAACTCAACAATGCTGAACAATTATTCCAATTAATAAAGGCCCAGTTCATCGTCTGTTTTAGCCTAGCGCGGCCTCATTACAGCAAACATCTGGGTGAACTATCATCTCGTCACGACTCCCCCATTGAGTAACTGTGCCCTCCTCTTAATCAATGCACTCGATAACACTAATATATTGAGGTTAAAAACAGATAAAAAAACACCAGCAATATTGCTGGTGTTTTTAACGAAAATAATGCGCTATGACATTACTGCTTCAACGCTGATTCTGCGGTGCGGCCATCATCATGGCAGCTATCACAACCTGGCTTGTCACCCACATTCGATGAATGGGGAGCATGACAATCTACGCACACCAAATTACCATCATGTGGCTTATGCACTGCGTCCATTTCGGCTAAGGTACCATGACAGCTCTGGCACTGCTCAACCTCATAAGCACCATCTGCCGATGGCTCGCCATCGGCATGGCATGCTTCACAGCCATCCATTTCAGCATGCATTTCTGCTAATTCTTGTGGTTCAGCCATTGCCGCTGGCGATAATGCCAATGCGGCTAAGCCTGCACCAAATAATGCGCTTAATATTTTATTGCTCACAATCATATCCTCTTTATGGTTGGCATAGTGGGTGTTTGTTTTTAATCACGGCCCATCTTGCCCATGTCCTAATTTGTCTGTACGTGACCAAGCCTAAGCTAGCCGAGACCTTACAAATTAGCAACGCTTTATGTGGCGGCGATAGTAACAACAGCTTATTACTAAAAATGTGCACTGAATCAAATATCTATAGCCCAAACACCCTACGAGCTGACAAAAGTGACACTTGTCACACCCCGTCTATGCAAAATGGAATCGACTTGGCATCAACAAGTGAACAATCCTTAACCAGTATAGCGGTATTAGCCAATTTACGACATTGGCCCATAAAAAACGGGAGCCTTAGGCTCCCGTTTTATCTACGCAGTGTTATTGCATGCTATGACTTAAGAGATACCCTAGGTCATTATTTCGCTTGTAAAGCGGCAATGCGTTTTTCAAGCGGTGGATGGCTCATGAGTAATTCAGCCATCGATTTTTTACCATTGATACCAAATGCAGCCATTTGAGCTGGCATCGCACCAGTTTCTGGGCCACGACGTAATCTGTCTAACGCCGCGATCATCTTGTGTTTGCCCGCTAAGCGTGCGCCGCCTTCGTCGGCTTTAAACTCACGTACACGTGAGAAGTACGCCACAATGATTGACGCTAAAATACCAAACAGCATATCGAGCACAAACACCACCGCCATATAGGCGAACATACCCAGACCTTCACCCTCTTCATCGTTGCTCGACACAAAAGTGTTGATAATGCCTGCCACTACGCGTGCGGCAAAAATAACGAAGGTATTCACCACACCTTGGATTAAGGTCAAGGTCACCATGTCACCGTTGGCCACATGGCTAACTTCGTGGGCTAACACCCCCTCAATTTCATCTTGCGTCATGCCGTAAAGCAAGCCGCTACTGACCGCAACCAGCGAGTTATCTTTGCTCGGGCCTGTGGCAAACGCATTGAGCTCTGGAGATTGATAAATCGCCACTTCAGGCATCTTAATGCCCGCTTGTTTTGCTTGGCGTGCTACGGTTTCAAGCAACCAACGTTCGGTATGATCTCTTGGGGTGGTGATCACTTCACAACCCATGGTTTTCTTCGCCATCCATTTTGAGATAGCTAAGCTGATAAACGCGCCGCCAAAACCAAATATCGCGGCAAACACCAATAGGCCGCTCATGGTTGAGGTATTCACCCCTAAAAGGGACATAACAATTGATGCAACCAACAATATTGCCATGTTTGTTGCTATCAATAGGAAAATACGCTTCATTTTAATCTCCTGCTCCGGTAAGACACCCTTGGTGCCATCTTTAACTCTCTTGATGACATAATATGTCTGAAAGAGCAGATATCAAGGGGTAAACGTAAAAAAATAATATCCGGTGTGTTATCGAGCATCAATCACCCGCAACGGCCGTCGCCGCAGTCTAGGGCGAGAGTATTAAGCCAAAATTAATATTGCACTACTTTTAATAAGATATGGCATTAATCTTGGTTAATATTAACAAATAAGTGAAACATCATATTGACTGGTAAGCCATGATGTTATCGAGTAACCATTAACAGAGCGCATCAAGCGACAAATAACGGGCCGCCTGACTGACATGCTCTTGGGTATCGTGCGCTGATAAATGCGGCACCACGCCCAGACAGGGGCTCGACATAAGGTGATGTAAACTGTCGAGATTCTGCTGTGCGACACTCATCGCCGGATCCACCATATTAGCTACCCAACCAGCAATCTGCACGCCATCAGCAAGTATCGCCTCCTGTGTGAGTAAGGCATGGTTTAAACAACCCAGCTTCACCCCCACCACTAAAATCACAGGCAAAGATAAACGCTGCACCACCTGAGATAAAAACTCTTCTTGATTTAAAGGTAAGCGCCAGCCTCCTGCGCCTTCGACAATGGCAAAATCGACATCTGTTAACGGTAGCGCTGCCAAGTGCTCGATAATAGCCGCCGCCGTTAGGTTTTCGCCACTGTGCAACGCCGCAATATGGGGCGCGATGGCAGGGGCAAAAGCAAATGGATTAACCTGCGAGTACGCCAACTTAAGTGTCGATTGTGCCATTAAGCTCAATGCATCGCTGTTACGCAGCCCATCAGGGGTAAACTCACATCCTGACGCCACAGGTTTTATCCCCAAGGTCGTGCCGGTTTGCTTGGCCCGATACAGTAAGGCTGAGGCGATCAATGTTTTACCACAATCGGTATCGGTCCCTGCGACAAAATACTGCATAAATTACCCCTTTAATTTGGCGCGAATAAACAAAATTTGATAGGTGAGCGGTAATCCCGCATTCTGGCGCATCTGCTCTGCTTGGCTATTGAGCGCCAGCCAATCTTGGCGTCCGCGCAAAAGCGGCTGCGCTTGGCCAGTATCGCCCTCGCCTCGCACTGACGCTCCAACCCCTTTGATTGAATAGAGCAAAGGTTTAAGGTGGTTAAAGTGCACCGTGATAGGCATCACCTGTTGCTCCCGCAGCTGCCACTGCTCATGGTTAAAGCTGGCCAAGATCTCCTTTGCCGACTGGAAGCGGTTAACCCGCAACCCCAGCTGCTTAAGTTGCTGCAAGCTGCCATCGACAACAATCGCCAAATAACACTCCCCCTTAGGTGATAGCACGCGGGCCATCTCTTGCACTGCACTATTGAGTGTGGCGCACCATTGCAACGCCAGATTCGAATAAATGGCATCAACACTGTTATCTTGCAAGGGCAAACACTGAGCATCCCCGCAAACACTGAGATACTCAGGGTAGCGCGTACGCATCTGCTGCAACATGCCTGGTGCAATATCAACCGCCAGCACTTGCTTGATTGGCCCCAAAAATGAAAAATCGGTGCCAGGGCCGCAGCCAATATCTAACAGCCGCGACGTTGAGCCCATGGCCTCTTGCAGTACCTGGGCGGTAATACGTTGCAACACATCATGTTGCTGATATTGCTGCGCAGCGTGGGAGAACTGCTGGGCAATCTTATCGACGGCACTCACATTCAGCGTCATAACATCATCGCCAGAGGGCAGCGCTGACCCATTATGCTTGGCAAGTTATAGGCAGCAGAGAGAGAGGAGATAAGCATGTTTGTTGTACCACTTTATTAATGACTGACGCGTTAAATATTTAAGCTTTTTAATTTAGACTTTTAATTTAGGCGCTATAAATTTCGGATTAAGGTGATTGACCCACACAGACCTTAGCATTACCGCATGCGCAGTATTGTTTGGCTAGCGCGTTATAGCACTTCAACCAAGCTGGCTATCAGGTGGTCAAGCTGCGCCTGAGTGTGATTCACATTAAGGGTAATTCTTAGGCGGGCACTGCCTTTAGGCACCGTTGGCGGCCGTATCGACCCGACCCAAATGCCTCGCGCTTTAAGCCCATCGGTTACCGCTTGTAAGCGCTCAAGCTCGCCTATCACTATGGGTTGAATTGGCGTAACCGAGTCGCTCAGCGTGATCCCCGCTTGCTGACATTGCCGCCTAAAGGCATCAATGATGCCGTGCAAGGTGTCTGCGACCTTGCTTGACTCACCAAGCCATTTGACCGCGCGATAGGCAACATAGGCATTAGCAGGAGACAGCGCCGTCGAATAGATGTAATGGCGGGCATTGGCCACCATAAAATCGATACACGCTTGCGAGCCTAAAATCGCTGCGCCCTGACACCCCAGCGCCTTGCCAAAAGTGACCACCTGCACGTCGCAGTTGCTAACGCTCGCCCGCGGCTGCTTTGCCACTGGTAACACCCCAAAACCGTGGGCATCGTCAACGATAAGCCAGCTTTGTGCCTGTTGGCATGCTTGATACAGCGCCCCCAACGGCGCGCAGTCACCATCCATGCTAAAGACACTTTCGGTGATCACCGCTTGCGGCTGATGAGTGGCAATAAGCTTAACCGCCGCATCAATATCGTTATGGGCAAAGCGCTTTAAATGTGCGCCGCTATCGCGTAAGCCATCGATAAGTGAGGCATGGATCAACTTATCGGCCACCACGGTATCATGGCGGTCAAACAAGGTTTTCATCAATGCACTATTGGCGCTAAAGCCCGAGCAAAATAGCAAGGCAGCTTCATGTCCGCTGGCCTCACACAAGGCCTGTTCAAGTTGACGATGCGCCTCACTGTAGCCCGTGACTAAAGGAGATGCACCGCTTCCCACGCCATATAACTGACTACCTTGGCTCATGGCCTCCACCAGCACAGAAGCTTGGCTCAGGCCTAAATAGTCGTTACTGCTGAAATTAATAAAGCTGACACCTGCGAGCATAAACTCATTTGGCGTCTCATCGCCCGCCTTAGCGATTGCCAAGGCGCGGCGCTGACGCAGTAACCCTGCGTGACGGGCGCGCGCCATCTGGGTATCGATTTTTTGGCTCAGTCGACTCACCTTAGGTGTGGCTGCACTCATATGGCCAACATCAAGGCACTTAACACGTTCAACATTAAATTAGAGCGCCGCCGCATCATAAAAAGGCTGTGTCTGCTTGGCCTTGATGGCTTCGGCCTTGGCAAATACCGCTTTTTCTTCTTCAATGGTTGCCGCTTTACCCTGTTCTGGGTGCAAGCCTAAACGTTTAAATAGCGCCATATCATCGTTTTCTTCAGGGTTGCTGGTGGTGAGTAATTTGCAACCGTAAAAAATCGAGTTGGCGCCGGCAAAGAAACACATGGCTTGTAGCTCATCGCTCATGCTCTCGCGTCCAGCCGACAAACGCACACGTGAGTGAGGCATAATAATGCGCGCAACGGCAATGGTGCGCACAAACTCTAACGGATCAAGATCGTCCAAATTCTCAAATGGCGTGCCCGCCACTTTCACTAACATATTGATAGGGACAGAGTCAGGGTGCTGCTCCATGTTCGCCAATTGCTGCAATAAGCCAGCGCGATCGCTCGCCTGCTCACCCATGCCGACAATACCGCCAGAACACACTTTCATGCCTGCGGCGCGCACATTCGATAAGGTGTCTAATCTGTCTTGGTAGGTACGAGTGGTGATGATATCGCCATAATATTCTGGCGAGGTGTCTAAGTTGTGGTTGTAGTAGTCAAGCCCAGCCCCAGCCAGTTCTTCCGCTTGCGAGGGCGACAACATCCCCAACGTCATGCAGGTTTCCATACCCATGGCTTTGACTTCTGCCACCATATCTTTAAGGTACGGCATATCGCGCTCATGGGGATTACGCCACGCCGCGCCCATACAAAAGCGCGATGCACCGGCGGCTTTCGCGGCGCGAGCCTCGGTAAGGACTTTATCAATTTCAATCAGCCGCTCTTTTTCAAGTCCGGTGTCATAACGGGCGCTCTGAGGACAATATTTGCAGTCTTCTGGGCAAGCCCCCGTCTTAATTGACAGTAGACGACTGATCTGCACTTCGTTAGGATCGTACACTTGACGATGAATACTGTGGGCCTTAAACAATAAGTCGTTCATCGGCAATGCAAAAAGTGATTCTATTTCATCACGTTGCCAGTCATGACGTAGTGGTATTTGTGACATTGATAGCGGCCCTTACTCTGAATATGATCGCGATGAAGTCATACCATTCATCGACATTTATGTTGCTTAGCATACCTTTAGGTCTTAATCTGTCAACGCCAACCAGTGCGCCAAGTTGACTAATGGTCAACAATTAACCACGGAGACGCTATGACCGCGACACCCCCTATCGATTATGATTTTGACAAACAACACATCTGGCATCCTTATACCTCTATGACCCACGCCCAGCCTACCTTTGGCGTAGTGTCAGCCGATGGTTGTGAACTCACCCTCGACAATGGACAGCAACTGATCGACGGCACCAGCTCATGGTGGGCCTGTGTCCACGGTTATAGTCACCCTTATATTCTTGAGGCGATGCAAGCGCAGCTGCACACCTTAAGCCATGTTATGTTTGGCGGGATCACCCATCACAGCGCCATCGACGTGTGTAAAAAGCTGCTCAATTTGACCAGTGATAACTTAACCAAGGTGTTTTTAGCCGACTCTGGCTCGATTGCCGTTGAAGTTGCCATGAAAATGGCGCTGCAATATTGGCAAGGCCAGCAGCTGCCCAATAAGCAACGTATCTTAACGGTAAAAAATGGCTATCACGGTGACACGTTTGCCGCCATGAGCGTGTGCGATCCCGAAGGCGGCATGCACACCATGTTTGGTAATGCGGTCACCCAACAGCTGTTTGTTAATGCGCCGCAAACCCCATTTGGTGAGCCATTACAACACGATGATCTTAGCTCGATGCGCGATGCACTCGATGAACACCACCAGAGCATTGCGGCGGTGATTATCGAACCCATCATGCAAGGGGCTGGCGGCATGCGTTTTTATTCGAGCGATTACCTCAAAGGCTTAAGAGCCCTGTGTGATGAATACCAAGTGCTGCTGATTTTAGATGAAATTGCCACAGGTTTTGGCCGCACCGGTAAGTTGTTTGCCTATGAGCATGCCGCTATTGAAGCCGATATCCTATGTGTGGGTAAGGCCCTAACAGGCGGTTATATCTCCCTTGCTGCCACGCTCTGTAGTGACGATGTTGCCCAAGGGATCAGTGACTCGCCCTCGGGGGTCTTTATGCATGGGCCAACCTTTATGGGTAATCCACTGGCCTGCGCCGCGGCCAGTGCAAGTTTAGATCTCATCGCCCGCAATGAGTGGATTGAGCAGGTGGCACAAATTGAGGCGCAAATGCAGACAGAATTAGCGCCAGCAAGCACATTGCCTAGCGTGGCCGCGGTGAGAGTGCTGGGCGCAGTGGGGGTGATAGAGATGCAACAACCATTGAATACCACCCAGTTACAGCAGGCGTTTGTTGACTTAGGTGTCTGGATCCGCCCTTTTGGGCGCTTAATCTACATTATGCCGCCTTACTGCATTGATCAGCAGCAACTCACTCAGCTGACCAATGCAATGACATCGGTGGCAAAAATGGTGGGTGAGCAAAGCGCTAACGGGCAAGTACAGCCACAATTTATCAGTCACGGCTAATGGCTAAAAGCTAAAAGCTAATTGCGCAAACTAAGTGCTAAGTACTGAGCCTGCCAGTTTGCCAGCGTAATCGAGAGCCGTCAGGCTCTCTATTACGCAGATACCCATTAGACTCTGATATTAATACGGTTTCTACCATCAGATTTGGCCCGGTACAGGGCAGTATCGGCGGCGCACAGCAGGGATTTAGAGGTGCGATATTGGCCTAAGGTTTCCACGGCAATCCCCTGACTGACACTAACACGCACCGAACCATGTAACCTCAAGTCGGTAAATGACAAATGATTAATGGCAGTTTGTACGCGTTGGGCGCAAAGCTGCGCAGCGGTAGCATCACAGTTAGGTAAAATAAGCGCAAACTCCTCCCCACCGTAGCGCGCAGCCATGCATTGACTGGTGGGTAATGCACTGTCAATCACCGCCGCGACCTTCTTCAGGCAGGCATCACCATTGACATGACCATATCTGTCATTAAACAGCTTAAAATAATCTACATCGATCACCACTAAGCTCAGTGGCTGATGGCCATTATTACAATCGACCCAGCAACGCTCTATCTCTTCATCAAACGCATGGCGATTGGCTAATCCAGTTAACTTATCGGTGCGCGCCTGCAGCCTTAAGGCTTGGTATTGCGCCTTATGGCGAGTTAAATTGTGCATCACGCCCATGTACAGTGCTCCCTGCCCCGTTGGCGAAGCGGGTAAATAAGACAGGGATAAGTCGACATCTAAGCTCAAGCTATCGGCGCGCTGCAGCACTATCTCCTTAGTGCCCATATTCGCCAGTGCTTCTTGGCCGTTAGCCCCTTGTGCTAGTAGGGATAAATAGCGCTCTTTCACCTCAGGTTGCAAAAAATCACTCCAAGGTTGCTCCGTTAAGTCCTCTATTGATGCGCCAAATAAGGTCGCAGCCATCGGATTGAGCATCTGTAACACGCCTTGCTCATTAATGATAAAAATGGCTTCATTAACATGGTTAATAACACTGGCCAGTGTGGTTAACAGTCCGGGCTGCACCTTGGTAGAGGGGAAGTTAAGCGTGGCTACATTTGCGTTGAAAGGTGTGTCCAGTATGGCCGCACTATCAGTATCAACACACCCACGGTGAGTTGATAAAGAACTATCTGCTGTAGCATCAGCATCGCCACGGTAGGCAGCCCATCTATCATCCAGTTTCTTGAGTGTCTCCAAGCTATCACCTCGGTATTGCTCAATCATGTTTACGCATTTATCAGCTTGCATATCTTATCCCTCGACCTTGGCAGGCAGTCACGGCTTTCACCTTATGGGATAAAGACTACAGCAGCGAAGCGAAATTAACCTTTCGGTACCCTTCCCACACAAACCATTGGTTTTATTGATATTAAATAGTGACAGAAGATTAACTCAAGCGAGAAAAGCACCTCATTGAGGCTGATTATTGGCTCAACAAGATAAACAATGCAGATAAATAACCCATACAAACAACCTGCAGCAACATATACATAAGCAATATGCACAACCAATATAAACGACTCAGATAAGCGACTAAGATAAGCGACTAAGATAAGCGACTGAGATAAGCGACTCAGATAAGCGATAGACAACACAGATAAGCGATAGACAACACAGATAAAGAGTCGCTAATTATGTATTTGTTCGCCCCAACGTTAACCAACCTCATGCCAACCGAGTCAGTGAAGCCATTTAATCTATGCACGCGCATAACGAGACATTAATAAAACAAGGGGTTCAATGAAGAAAATTAAGGGAGGGAGCGAAAGCACAAAAAGCGCTGCAACTCAATGCAGCGCCTAACATTTACATTATTTTACATCTCGATTAATAACCTCTGGATCGGGACTTAACACTAGCAATGTATTGGCGGCATTGGATAACACAAACTGGAATTTGGTGGTGCCTGAGGTGTTATCTAGGTCCACCATTTGAATTAAGGTGCCATCACTGCTAATCGTTACCGCATCGACAATACCATCGAAGGGAGTTATAAAGCCCACGCCGGTGAATTTAAGGCCTTTGCCGGTATTATCATTAAGCTGATAAGTAATCGTACCCGCCTCGGTAATGGTAACATCGCCTTCACAAGGCTCGCCGTTAAAATGGCGATAACTGAATACGGGTTCACCGTTTTCTAAATCGACATTCACTTTCACATAATGGGCCTGACCGGCTGCTTTAGACATTTGATTTCCTTTTAAATTACGCCAGAAACTAGAAACTAAGCACTAGAAACTAAGCACTAGAACAAAAATGATGATTGACATCACTACCTATAAATTAACTGTCTTTTATTACAACTTTTACCTATACAGCTAATGTTTACAACTTGATTAACAATTTAAATCGCTTATGTGAGCAGTGCTATTAGCGAATAATGGTTGAACTACAGGTTTACTACTGGCTGACGACAGAATAAATAAAGCCAAGCACTAAAACGTTATACTGCCAACGCCTGCGCTGCTGAGGTGCTGCACTAGCTCGCTGCTATTGTCTAACTCGCCCAAGCAGTCGAGCGCTTTAGCCAGCGGGATCCCGTAACGGGGATCTTTATCCTGTAACACTATCGGGCTAAGCAGGCTGTGGGCCTTAGCGCACAGTGCGGTGATCTCTGCGCTGTGCTGTGTTGGGTTAACAGGTGTTTTTTGTGATAACTTTTTTTGTAATAGCTGCGCCTGTAATAACTGGCTTTCTGCCAATCTCAGGGTATAGCTAGAATTTTGGCTAAACTCTTTGGTTAACGCTTGATAGGACGCAATAGCAGGCTCAATATAGCGCTGGCTTTGTTCATGCTTGCCAACATTAAACAAGTGCCGCGCCGCCGCGTATTGAAACGCGGCCCACACTTCCCTATTTTTAGCTGAGCGAGTCAGTTGTTCATCTGCCGTTAACAAAACCGCTAATCTCTCAATATTAAAGGCATTGTCGCTGTCAAAATATTGATCGCTCAGCTCCAGCAACTGGAACAATGAATAATATCTAATTGACTTCCAAACTTGATTATCGGGATCTACCACTAACGCCTCGTCAATAGTTTCTAAACCTTTGGATGCCTTCTCATAAGCATTAACAATATTACCCTTACAAAACAATAACTTTGATGATATATAATAACTACTCGTTACTCTGTCAAGTAAATAAGGCTGCTTCTTAAACTGGAGCAGTTCAAACTCACTTTGGATCTGTTGATGGATGTCTAGTGCGCGATCAATTTCACCAGTTGATAAAATGGCACTTGCTAGCCAAGATCGTGCATTAGCCACATCGGCAATTCGCTGACTGTTATCAGGTTCTAGCGTTAGCGCTTGTAGCTTCAGTTGCAGTGATTGCTCAAAGGCGGCGGTAGCGCGGCTAAAATCCTTTCGCTTCATATACACAGAGCCCAGCGAGTTATGAGCGTAAGAGAGCTCCATCATGGCGTCTACATTATCAGGCGCCACTCGATACATCCGCTGACTATAATTGAGATACTGTTCAAACCAAGGCTGTGTGGCACGCCAATCGCTGTTATCGTAATGCAGTTGCCCTAGCCAAAAGGCATTGGCCCCCAAGGCTTTGAGTAAATCTAAATGATTGGGGTGCAAGTTTAACAGCGGCGCCATTTTGTTTTGAGCAGCTAACAGTGCGCTGCGGGCTTCATCGACTTTATTACGCGAATAAGCCACCTCACCCATCGCCTCTAAGGTTTGACCATGCTGAAAACGGGCATCGAAACTGAGATGTTTCTCATCATCATCCACCGAAAAGTCACTGAAATATTCCAGCGCTTTATTACTGATCCCATCGAGCAGATCCATTCGGCCAATGCCGCGCAGCTTGTCAGCAAAATCCCCCACCATAAATCCGAGTAAGTTTTCTGCAGCCAAGCGCTTTTGCTGGGCTTGTTGCTCGGCATCGTGACTTTTAACACTCATTAAGATAGAGATAAACGTGAGCAGACATAACAATGCGACCGTCGCGCGCCCCGTCCAGCGCCTAACTTGGGCGCGACGCCGTGAGGCAGCTATAAACGCCAGCTCTGGTTTATCTAGGGTAAAAAACGGGTTATCACAAAGCTGCTCAGCTTCATTGAGCGGTTTACCTGCCGCAAGCAAGTAAGCACTTTGTTTGTTTTCGCTCAGCCAGCGCTGCGACAGATGAAACAGGCGGCTTTTAATGCTTAAGCTATGATGGTGCGCCTCTATCCATGCGGTGATCCTAGGCCATCGCCTGAGCAAGGCCTCGTGCGCAACACTAAAACAGGGCTCACCATTTTGCAGATGGGAGACAAACAAACGGCTATCGACCATGGCTTGTACTAGCTGCTGTTCATCCTGACTGTTTAACTGTGACCAACGCGCAGTGCGGCTGGTAATGCTGTTCTCATCTTCCTTTAAGGTCACTAGCAGTGATAAGACTCGGGGTAAACAGCCTTGCTGCGCCGCACTTAACTGGCAAATGGTCTCTTCGGCTTGTTTGCCAATCGCGCCATCGATACCGCCAAGTTGGTGGTAGACACTGGCACTTAATTGATTATCTTCGCTGCGTTGCAAATACAGCGACTGCAACACAAATTGCAGCATAGGCAAGGTGTCAGGGTTACCAGCGGCATCGGAGCAGATCAGCTCATCGAGCGGCATGGCACTGCGCTCATCAAACTCCCAGGTTAAATTGGCCGCAATCGCTGGCAGACGGATCATCTGTAACAGCTCTTGGCGACTCGGCGGCGCAAGATCAAAATGGGCGCCGCGAGATTTACCCGCCATTAAACTAGGGTACTCAACCAACAAGGGGTAAAAATCGTTACGACAGGCGCTGATAATGAATACACTGCCCGAACTGGCCAGCAGCTCAATCAATTCGACAAATTGATGCCGCTCGCTCTCGCTAAACAGTGGCGATGAGAGCAGTACCTCTAAGCGGTCGATAAACAGTGCCAGCACCGACAGATGATCCGCATGGGTTCGAAGTGCAGTGTTACAATGCTCAATCACGGCTTTGGGCTCGGTCTGCAGCAACTGGGCTAACGCTTGGGCGCTTGAGCCGTCAAATACCGGCACATCGTTGATCTCCCAATCGAGCATCACACTGGCTAAATCCATCAGCAGTTGCCCACTGGTAACATCAGCAAGATCTAAGTAACTAAAAGACTTAACTTTAAGGCCATTATAACCGTGCTCGCTCATTAAGTTGGGCATCACACCGGCGCTGATCAAAGAGGATTTACCACTGCCACTGGGGCCAAGCACTAAACAGAACCCACGACCAAACTGGATCTGCTGAGCAATGCGTTCTAACAAGGTGGCGACCTGCTCGCTGCGGCCAAAAAACACTCCTGCGTGTTCAGGCCCAAAGGCTTTGAGGCCGGGATAGGGAGAGTCGCCTTGCCAGACTTGGGTTTTGGCTGCTTGCTCACTCCCGACAGGATAACTCACCTCGGCAAGCGTGCGATAACCGCGCTTACGTATGGTTTCAATGTAAGTGGGCTGGGTGGCACTGTCGCCTAAGGCGCGGCGCAGTTGATTGATAATTTTGTGTAGCGGATTGTCGCCGATATCGGCCGATGGCCAACATTGTGCCACGATATCATCACTACTGAGCACCTCCCCCTGATGGCGACAGAGCAGCTGCAATACGTCCATGGCTTTAGGCTCAAGTTGTTTAACCACTGAACCGCAGCGAAGGGTGTTGGCCGAGGGAATAACCTGCCAATCACCAAAATAAAAAACCTGCTCATCCATGTAAAAGAGATACCCTAAACGTATTGATCGCGTTAGCAAAATGTTGTTGGCGATATTTTTTGGCTACAACTTTATGCGTAGTCTGAGGTGAAGTCAATTAAACATAAGACGCGTGCTACCAGATAAGAATGAGATTATTCAAGGCGTTGCCAGATTTTGACTCAAGTTAGCCTCACCTAGGCTAACTTGAGTCAGTCTAGCTGGCCCATATTGGCTTTACCGATATTGGCTTTGTCAGCATTAACCCTTTTTTATTCGGCTAAACCCATTCAGTGAGACTCTGGCGTAGGCATTATGGGCGTTGATGGGGTTTGTAGGAGATAGATAACGGTGCTGGATGCTGGATGCTGGATGCTGGATAGGGTGTGCACACATGCCACTGCAAAGCATAGAACAAGTGGCTTGTTAAACCTTAGCCCAAATGGCACACATGCTAAGTCATGATGAGTGAGTCGCAACAACTCAAACACTATTAATGAATCTCATATTAACGAATCATATTAACTAACCTCAGATCGGTTTAACGTAACACTGAAATCACGTTGAATTCTGCTGATGTAATATTGAGTTGTGGCTTATTCTCTTTGAGTTGATAAGCCACTAAACCACCTATCACATTAAGCATGAAACCATGTACGCTGCGGTGCCGTGTATGCTCTATTTGTGAGATGTTTTTTAGCTGGTCATTGATTGTTTCGATAATAAATCGTCTAGAAAGCATGGCTCTATCCCATAATGATAAAGCCTTTGCTTTCATATTTTTACGCACGTTATTAACGATAGTTACCCCACGTTCTAATAGGTCGCCTGCTAACGCTTTGCCGATATACCCCTTATCAGCATAGAGTTTATCCATTGATTCAACGACCATATCTTTTACGGGTTTCGTGTCATGAACATTCGCAGGTGTTATTTTGGCTGCAACGATGCCACCTCGATGGTTCACAATAAGATGAAGTTTAAAACCATAGAACCAGCCCATCGTGCCTTTTCCTCGGCTGGCGAGACCTGCTAGCGTTTTATGCCTTGGAATTCGTAAATTATGACAAACCTTAATGCTCGTTGAGTCAACGAACTCGATGCCTGTCGGTTCGCTTTTTAAAGAGGAAAAATAACTGCACATTGGAATGACTGCACGCGGCATGACTTCAAGAAATCGAGTGTAGCTGAGTAAGTTTGGAAAATCAGATTTGTAGAAACGAGCCAGATATCCTGTGTAAAAATTCTTGAAGTCACGATGATTAGACATATGGAAGGCGATGATAATTGTCATAATTTCACTCATCGTCATTCTGCCTGCGCGCTTACGCTTGCGAGTTCCATCGGTTAGGCACTGTTGTTCCCATTGAGGAATAAAAGCATTACAAAAATCATCGACATCACAAAATACATCCACTAAATTATTCATATGCCCTCTGCGTGATTGATTAATCTTGGTCGAGAGATCTGATCACAAAGAGGGCTATTAGTTCAATTTCTTATCCCGAGTTCAGGTTAACTACTTATATTAAGTACTCATTGTTAGTGCGTATATGGGAGGATAAGTTAGCGCGTATAAATTAAGGCGTTAGACAGATAGTTAAAGTCACTTTTGTTGCTGTAACCAAGAGGCTAATAACACCATACCGTCATCGATAGAGATCAGCGGTTGATAACCCAGATCCTTTTTGGCCGCCGAAATATCAAAATAGTGGCTGGTCGACAGCTGCTTAGCGACAAAACGGGTCATGATGGGTTCTTGCTGTTTACCCAGCAGCCAATAGACACCTTCGAGCAGTGCCCCCACCCCATAGGCAAGATTAGCTGGCACGCGTTGGGTAACCGCAGGCAAGTGTGCACAAGCTAAGATCTTATTTAGCATGGCCGCCATGGTGATGGGCTCATCGTTACTTAAAAAATAACATTGCCCCGCACAAGATGGCGCGTCGTCATATAAGGCCAGCGCCGCCAATAGATGACCATAGGCGGCATTGGCGATGTAAATGGTATCGACAAGTTTATCGTCTCGGCCAACCAATTTCAGTCGTTTGGCCCGAGCACGCGCAATCACGCGTGGCACTAAATGGGGATCTTCAGGCCCCCAAATAAGGTGCGGCCTGAGCGATACCGTCTTTAACAGCTTACCATCGGCCAACACTTGGCCATTGGCCGCCACCACCTGTTGTTCGGCGCGGGCTTTGGACTCAGCATAATAGTTAAGGTAACTGGCGGCATAGGGCTGCGTTTCATCGATAAATGCTTCATCGACTCCGGCAAAAGTGACGCTGGGGGTGCTGGTATACACCAAGCGCGGAATATTATGCGCCAAGCAGGCGTTAATAATGTTGTTGGTGCCCACCACATTAGGCAGATAATAGCTGGATTTATCGCCCCACACGCCCGCTTTGGAGGCCACATGAAACACCAAATCGCAACCTTGCAGCGCATCAGAAACCTGTTTGGCATCAATAATGTCACCCTTGAGCATATTGACGCCCATGGCGGTTAGCTCTGGATAAGTGCCACGGGCCAAACCACTGACCTTGATGCCAGCAGCGACAAGCCGCTCACAAATCGCCTTACCTAAAAAACCGCCAGCGCCAGTGACTAACACCCGCGGCGCACGCTGCGCTAATTGCTGTAAGGCGGCTTGCTCTTGTGGGTGAAACTGCGCCAGGCTTGGCGCTGTGGTGTGCTCTGCTGTCATGCTACCTGCTGTTATACTCTCTGCTGTCATGCTATCCGTAGCCATCATCATTTTTCAGTCATTTATCGGCCATTGCTCAGTCAGACTCATTTATCTTTTACCTTGCGGCGAGATCAATGGGGCAATTTTTGCTTATTCTTTATAAGTGGCTTGGGCCCATAGTGCTAATTTTTCTCTAAAAATCTTAGCGTTATGACGAATATCGACTGGGAACCCCCCATGAATGGCAAACCGTGTTATCCCTTTTGTTTGCTCATGGGTTTGGGCTAACTCACGTAATTCGTGATACAGCTGCGCCGAGCAACTGCAGCTTAAACCTTGCTTCAGCTCTAAACAGATCAGGGGCGTGGTGTTACCGTCGATGTCGATACCCACTAAGGCGGAGCGTTTAACGCTGGGATGCGTATTAAAAATACGCTCACAGGGAATAGAGAAATAGCGTTTGATGCTGCCCTCATTGTCAGGCGCTAACGCCTCGACCCGGTGCGCTTTGCGCCCGCACATCCATAATTTCCCGTCAGCATCGAGATAACCCAAATCTCCCATACGATGATAAATAACATCGTCATTGCCTACTATTTTGGCAAGCAGCGTCGCGCTGTCACGCTGATAATAGCATCGACTGACCATAGGCCCTGACACCACAATTTCACCAATCTCACCCGCAGGTAAGCGCAAATTGTCATCCCATTGAGCAATGGGCGCGTTATCGATCCCAATGATGGCAATATCGACTCCCTCTATGGCGTCACCTACGCAGATCCCACCGCCGTTATCTGTGATATCTGTAGTGGCAAATAGGGCCTGACTGCCCATTTTACTGATGGGTAAGGATTCTGTCGCGCCATAGGAGTTAAGCACCTCAACATCATCATTGAGTAGCTGACTAAAGCGTTTTATAGAAGCGATGGTGGCAGGTGCACCGGCGGAGATCACCCGTCTTAGGCTAGGCAGTGTTACCGCGTGGTTATCTGTGCCCGCCTCACCTAAACGTTCAATCAGCGCCGGATTAACAAACATGTTAGTGCATTGATAGCGTTCGAGCGCGGCAAAGATATGGCTAGGATTGGCCGTAATAGGTTTACTGGCATCCATATCAGGCACAATAGAAGCCATGCCTAGCGCTGGGCCAAAGAGGGAAAACAGCGGGAAAGTGGCTAAATCACGCTCGCCATGGCTTATCTGATAATCGTGTTTAAGCGCGCTAATTTGCGCCTCAAACATGCGGTGGGAATAGACCACCCCTTTTGGCGTACCAGTGCTGCCACTGGTAAATAAGATGGCGCACATCTCATCATGACTCAGCAGCGCCATTGGATAAGGCTTATCCACTGGCACCTGGCTTAAGAGTTGAGGCAAGGACACCCCGCCCCACCAGCCCTTGCCGCCAACGGTGATGAGTTTTTTAATGCTGTGTTTACCCCAGCCAAACAAGCGCCTAGCGAGGTGCGCTTTAGGAATACCAATAAAAGCATCGGGCTGAGATTCTGCAAAACACTGCTTAAGGTTTTTTACTCCCATGCCAGGATCAACCAAAATAGGAATGATCCCCGCCTTAAACAAGGCAAAGGTGAGCGTGAAAAAATCGATACTGGGGGTGACCATTAACACGGCTTTCATGCCGCGAGTGATGCCGTATTGCTCGAGGGCAAATGCCATACGCGAGCTGAGCTTATCGAGTTCATCGAAGCTAAGCTCTTGATAGCTGAACTTTTTAGTCAACAAACCGCCGTGGGCCTGCTGCACCGCCACCGCCAGTTGCGTTGGGGTTTGCTGGGCGGCGCTGTGCAGATGGCGACACAGATTGGCACCATCGGCATTTAATTGTGGTTTATCAACGACATTTGCCTGCACTGGGCTAACAGATGAGCTACCGGATAAGCTATCGGCTGGGCTACTGCAAACGGGCGGTGTCATTAGTGCGCCATAAACTGGCGAACATGAGCGACAACCTCATCACTGGCATCTTCTAAAATGTAGTGACCACAATCGGCAAATTCATGCACTTGAGCACCCGGAAACACCCGTTGCCACTCATCTAAGAAGTGCTTATCGAACACAAAGTCTTGCAGGCCCCAACAGATCATCACAGGCAGTGTGGCAAACTGTGGCAAGGCGGCGGCAATATCCGACACCAACTGATAGTTTCTATCGCCAGGCTTAAGCGGAATATCTTGCACAAAACGCAGCGTCGAGATGCGATTGGCCCAAGAGTTAAACGGCGCAACATACGCTTGGCGAACCGCTTTCGGCATAGGCTGACGTTTAACGCCAACATAAGATGCAATCGATGAAAAAGCATTAAAACCGCGCACCAATACCGTACCTAGCAGCGTGTTGCGGCAGATAGATAAGGCCCACGGAAAGGGTTTTGCCTCTGGCAGGTGAAACGCGCCAGTGTTGAGGATGACTAATTTTTTAATCCGCTCAGGATGACGCGCCGCAAAGCCCATGCCGATCATACCGCCCCAATCGTGCACGATAAGGGTAATATTTTGCTTAACGTTGAGGTGATCTAATAAGGCTTCTAAATCATCAATACGCTGCTCAAGGGTGTAATCGTATGCGCTATCGTCTGGCTTATCTGACAAACCACAGCCAATGTGATCCGGCACAATACACTGATGGTTATCGCTTAAGGCCGATACCAAGTTACGATAATAGAATGACCAGCTTGGGTTACCGTGCACCATCACCACCGGCTCGCCTTGGCCCTCGTTGACGTAATGCAGTTTGTTACCATTGATATCGAAATAATTGCGCTTAAAGGGAAATAGCGTATCGAGCATGATCTTTCCTATATACCATTTTTGTCCTCGATAACGACCGATGCGCCGCTATCGAGATAATCTGTTTGATTGAGACAACACTATGGGGACAATCAGTGGCCAATTACCACTTAAGCCCAAGCATCATGCAATTTAGACCACTGCCTATCCCAAGAAAACTCACCTGATCGCCTTTACGCAAAAAGCCTTGATCATGCGCCATGGCAGCGGTGACCGGCAACGAGACAGTGCCCATGTTGCCCAAAAATTGGTAGGTGGGAAACTCTTTCTCTTGCGGAATATTAAGCGCACTGAGTACCTGTTTACGGTTAGAGGCGCCCACTTGGTGACAAATCACTTTGTCGACCTGCTCCACCAGCCAGTTACGCTGCTCAAGGAAATGGCTCCAAGTATGTCGTGCCAGCTCGACCCCCTCTTTCAATAGGGCCACACCATCGGTGCGCATAAATTCGCGGTACAGTTGCGTGCCCGCTTCTTGCAAGCCCCACTGACACAAATTGTGATGCTCGGGGGCCGACAGATGGCTCGCGCCCAGCAGCTGATGCTGGCGATCGCCTTTTAAGGGGATGCTGCCATCGGTTAATAACACCGCCACCGCGCCCGAGCCGCCAGTTAAGGTCGCTAACGACTGCGCATAATTTTGCATCGTTGGCTCAGCCAGCATGTTGTCTATGGTGATGTCGACAATATGGCGCGCCGATTCACACGAAACTACAAGCCCGGCTTTGATTTGGCCTAACTCGATGCGATTAGCGATATCGAGAATACCCGACAACACCCCAAGGCAAGCGTTACTGATGTCGTAAATGGCAGTATCTTTTGAGACGCCAAGCTCCGCCGCGATGCGACATGCTGTGGCGGGCTCATGTTGATCACGACAAACGCCGGTGTAAACCACCGCGCCTAAATCGCTAACACTGATGCCGGTTTCTTCAATTGATTTGTGCGCCGCAGCCAAGGCGCCGTCAGATAATCTGTGGCCTTTAGGCCACCAACGACGCTCTTGGATCCCGGTTAATGCGGCAAGTTGCCCCATTGGGATCCTAAATTTTTGATAGAGAGGGGCTAATCGAGACTCTAACTCTGAAGTGGAGACCACTACAGGTGCCAGCTCATAGGCTAGACTATTTATAAAAACGCGAGAATATTTCATGCAACCGTGTAGTTCGCTCAATATATCAACACTAACCGCGCCAATATTTATTATTCACTGATAACCCGACATTTGAGCAAGAAACGGCGCATGATTCAATAAAAAACCACCATAGAGCGGTTTTTTTCGACAATAAGCCGACAAGTGTCGCCTCTTTAACCAAGTCTATCGGTTTTATCTCACCAAGTGGCACGTGCATTCGCCCAGAACCAAGGCAGCGCCGATTTAGTCATGGGGGTGACGCTGAGCCAAAATCAGATGGTTTCGCGGGGTGATCTGCTTATCACAAAAAGTGGTTAACTTGACCTGATAACCCGCATCTTCGAGAAAGCATACTCTATCAAGCAAGAGCCATTGCTCCAGCACGTCACGAAACAGGTGCGCCACCAGATCGATACGCCGCGTGAGTCGCTGGCGTCGATACCCTAGTGCCAAATAATGCTCCACAGGCCAGTTTACCGGCAAGGATACGCCTTTTTGCGCTGCGGCCCAGAGACAAAATGCCTTAAAGTCGCCATTGAGCTGACTCTGTTTTACCGACGGTATCGGCAAGTAATGATCATGCCCGCTCACCTCACGCTGCAAGCTATCAAAACCTAAGCGCCACGCCACCTCTTTATGGCGCAGCTCGGTGGCCTTGTCATTGGCGATAACGCTGTGCTGCAAAGGCAACTGCAGATCGTGACGACTTAAGTTAAGTCCACTTTGCTGAGCAACCTGCGATAACGGCTGATAATGGCTAGCGCGAATAAGATGGTAACAGCAAGGTGATATTGCCAGTGAAGCTGTGTTCGCGCACCTTGCCTGTTGCAGTAACGCCACATGTAAATCGCCACAAGCATGTAATGCCACCGCTTGCTGAGCCGGTTTTAGCAACCGAGCGGCATCGGGACTAAAGGCATCGGCGCAGACAAACCGTTGCGGCAGTGACCACTGCTGCGCAAAGGCTTGACCGCTATTACATAAGGCCGATTGCCATTCAAGACTGATAACACTTCGCTGCTGCGCTTTAGCGATTAACCGCCCCAGATGACCTTTACCGGCGCACCACTCGAGCACATCGTGCTTATCATCGGCAATGGCCTGGGTAAATGCACTGATCTGCTGCCACTTACGCCCTTTAATGTGGGCGCTAAAATGGGGCGCCACCTCATCGGCTAAGCCGGTGACTGCCACATTCTGTACCGCGTGACTTGCCTGCGGTTGAGCGGCGCGTGGCGCATGGCGCAGCTCTTGGTCTGGCGCGCCGCCCGACAATAACCCCAGCGAATCTAAGAATACCTGCGCCTGAGTCGCAGAAGCTGACTTCCCATTGGCCATTGCGTTAAGATCGTGCGTCAGTGCTGGCAGCAAGGTCGACAGTAAGCGCGGCGTATCGACATCAATAGCGTCGATATCATCATCGCCTATTTGCCACACCTGCTTAGCCAAGGTCGGGTAGTGTGCCTCCCAAGGCAGATGATGACATTCGAATGCTTTGACCTGCCATAACCCACGGCTGCTATGTAGTAATGCGCCGAGTACCTGCAGGGTTTGACCATAAGACATGTTGATTCCTTCATAAAAAAAAAGCACTCGGTGAGTGCCTTTTTATTGTAATCAAGTTACCGCAGCCAGCATAGCGCTATTGAGGCGATTGCGGCTTAAGCGCCATGCGTTTGCCCAGCCAAACGCCCAAGCCGAGCGGCGCAAAAAAGATCACCAGCAAAAATAAGACAAAATAGAGGATCAGGCTCTTGAGCGTGGCGGTTAATTGCGCAAACACCACCTCAACCGAGTGCTGGGCGATTTGATCCAAATTGGCTGCGGCAGCCATACGCTCTCTTGCCACCATCTCCTCTAGGGCAAGGCGCTCATTTTTAACCATAGATTCGAGTGCTTGTCGCTCGGCAGACAGCTGCACGAGTTTGCTATCGGTCGCTTCACTGAGCTGTTGTAATAGTGGGGTCAGTTCGCGGCGCAGATCCACCGCTAAGTCTTGCATCATTTGTGGGCTCTGCTCCATTAAGCGGTGAAAACGCGCCGATGTTTCGCTGATGCTGGCCAAGGTCACCTGAATATGTTCCACATTTAGGTTTGAATGCAATGCATAAAGCTCTGCTTTCCAGCCAAGGATCTTAGGCATCTGCTCAGATATCATCGCCATGCGATCGGAAATATCACTCATCACCTCGGGCACGGTACCAAATGTGGTCACCGCTTCAAACTCATGAATGGCTTTAAAGTCTAACCAATCCCTAAAAGCGGAACGGCGCACAAAGGTGATATCGGTCAGTGGATTATCGGCCACGTACTGATTAACAACCGCCTGATACTGCTTAAAATCGACCTCGTTGACAAAGCCTTTCACTGTCTGCTCGAACTCTTGTTGCAGTTGCTGACTAGCGGTGACGGCAATGGCTTGCTGCTCGCCAAACAGTTGTTGACCTGCGCCAGAGGCAAAAAAGGCCGACATTTGAGCCGTTAAGGTTCAGGTATCGACCATAGCTGCCATAGGCGATGCCTGAAAGATCGCCCGCTGCAAAGCTTGCTCACTGTTGATTTTCCACATCAGGGAGTTAGACTTGATAGCCACATCATCGGGCGCTAGCGCCGCAATTTTATCGGCGCTATGCTCAACCCCTGTGTAGAAGGTATTACTGAACTCACGACTAAACACCCGCATATTCAGCTGTTCCTTAGGTAGTGGTTCGATACCACTTTCTAATTTAATCTCCAGTAATGAGCAGCCGCTAACGCCGATTAACATGATGACTATTAAGAAAAACTGAATATTGCTGCGCATAACATAACTCGTGAGGTAAGCAGATTGAAGTACCTCTTAAAGTAAGTGTTTTCTGCAGGCGGCTCAAGTGATAGTGATTAGATAATCTCAATAGCGTCAGCAAAAACGCCTAGGAGGGCTTTATTGTTAAGCACAAAGGTAGCGACGTTGAATCTGCCTTGCCACTGACGTAGAATCGCGCCCAAAACAATGAACAAGAGTTTACCTATGCGCTCACCCTGTGTCGCACGCTGTGGCCTTAATGACGATGATATTTGTGTGGGCTGTTTTCGCCATATTGATGAGATTGTTGGTTGGGGACAGGCCAGCGAGGCCCGTCAACAGGCGATTATCGAAGCGGTTAATCAACGCAAAGCCCTGCTAAAACAGAGCAAGCCGTCTCAGGCCAGCGCGCAGAATAAGGGGCAGGTCATTAGCCGTGACAAGTGGCGCCAAGCCGAACAACGCTTGCTTGAGCAAGACAGTTGATAACGGCTCGGCATCTTATGCTAGCGATAGGCCGTTGGCGCTTATCACTTTTTGCTCATCATCCCTTTTAAGTCTGCAAACGGGTTATAGGTGGCCGCCTCGACTTTGGTTTCTGTGGTCGCGCCATATTGGATCAGCTCTTCATACTTAGCATGTTCATTGTCATGGCAATAGAGGCACAATAGCTCCCAGTTTGATCCATCTGAGGGGTTATTGTCATGGTTATGATCGCGATGATGTACGGTCAACTCGCGCAAGTTGGAGTGAGTAAACTCGCGGGTACAACGCCCACACACCCAAGGATAGAGTTTTAACGCCTGCTCACGGTAACCGGTTTCTCGTTTGGCTTTATATTCGCGCGCCTCAGCCAGCACTTTGTCTAGCTTGCTTTGACCTTGATGGGTTGACATGAACTGTCTCTCTTCAAAAAATAATTGCCTGCAAGAATAATCATTGGTCTACCTAAGTGCAACCAAAATAGTGCAGCACCAACAGCGCTAACCATCCCAATAAAAAAAGCCCAAATCCTAAGATTTGGGCTTTTAAATCACTTGCAGTGATCTATTGGATATTAAGTGTTTTCGTCGCTGACATATTCTGAGCTCGACAGATGCAGATAATGCAAATAGCGCTCATACTGGGTCACCACGTCGGCCAAAATCTGCTCCTCGGTGTAACCCATCACGTCATAATGCTGACCGCCATGCTCAAGGAACACTTCCACCCGATAATAATTAACATCGCCGTCTTTAATCTCGGCTTCTAATGGATTAGGGATAGTATAAGCCCGTATCCTTAAGCCGTAGACAAAGTCACCCTGCTCTGTTTCTTGGATGATAAAGCGCACTCTGTCTTCAACATATTGCATCTGCGCCGGAATATTACGCTTCACAAAGCTTAAACAGGCCTTTTCTAAAGCGGGTGCGGCAACATGTTTTAAAAACAGCACGGCATCTTCATGGCTGGGATGCGACACCAGTACATCGATGCGATCTTCCCAACTGACGTTGGTCTTAGCGTATTGCACACTGGTATTATGCGATTGTACGCTGTTGATCTTAAGCCAGTCGTCCTGCAATGCCTTAAATAGACCAAAGCACATTAATAGCATGATCAGCAAAAATGGCATCGCACTGGCTATCGCCACCGTTTGCAAGGCTTGTAAACCACCAGCAAGCAACAACACAGAAGCCACCACACCCTGCAATAACGCCCAAAAAATACGCTGCCATACCGGTGCATTGGGATCGCCGCCCGAGGTCAGGTTATCAATCACCAGCGACCCTGAATCAGACGAGGTAACAAAGAAAGTCACCACCAGACATAAGGCGATAGTCGATAACAGGGTCGACATTGGCATATGTTCGAAAAACTTAAACAAGGCCACCGACACATCAGAGGAGACCGCGTCGCTCAAATAGGTAGCGCCGTGGTTCATAATGGCGTCGATAGCTGTGTTACCAAATACGGTCATCCACAAAAAGGTGAAGGCCGAAGGCACAAATAACACACCGATTAAGAATTCACGAATGGTACGTCCACGGGATACGCGTGCAATAAAGGTGCCCACAAATGGAGACCAAGAGATCCACCACCCCCAATAAAGCAAGGTCCAACCGCCAATCCAATCGTTCTTTTGCTCATAGGCATAAAGGTTAAATGTCTTACCGACGATGTCACTTAAATAAGCACCGGTATTTTGGACAAACGCCTGTAACAAGGCGACCGTTGGGCCAAATAGCAACACAAATATCAGCAGTAAGATGGCGAGACCCAGGTTAAGCTCACTGAGGCGCTTCACCCCTTTGTCTAGGCCAGAAAACACCGATAAGGTCGCGATTAAGCTGATAACGATGATTAAGATCACCTGCACCATGGCAGAAATCGGTACCCCAAGCAGGTAATTGAGCCCAGAGTTGACCTGCAACACGCCAAAGCCTAATGAGGTCGCCACACCGAACAAGGTGCCTAATACCGCAAAGGTATCCACCGCATGACCTATTGGGCCATAAATGCGCTCACCGATTAACGGATATAAAGCACTGCGGGGCAGCAAGGGTAATTTATGGCGATAAGAGAAGTAAGCTAAACACAACGCCACGACAGCGTAGATGGCCCAAGCATGAATACCCCAGTGGAAAAAGGTGATTTTCATGGCATCTTTGGCGGCCTGAATGGTTTGCGGATCGGCATCGGGCGGCGCTAAAAAGTGCATCACCGGCTCTGCCACACCAAAAAACATCAAACCAATCCCCATACCTGCCGAAAACAGCATGGCTATCCAGCTTTGATAGCTGTAATCGGGCTCAGAGTGGTCGGGGCCCAGTTTAATGTCGCCAAAGCGACTGACCATCACAAAGATAATAAAAATTAAAAAAACCGCCACAGCTAAGATATAAAGCCAACCGGTTTTAATCTCTAACCACTGCTGGACAGATTTAAAGATGGTTTGCGCTTGTTCAGGCCACACTGCGCCCACAAACACCATAATAAAGATCATGACCACCGATGAAAAAAACACCGGCGGGTTGATACTCGATTTTATCGACATAGTTCCTCTCAACATAAACTAATACCACACAGCCAAACTGCTGACTGCCTAGTTAAATTTGATGCTACCCATGAGATGCCATTAAGTCATATGGCCAGGGTTAGCACGCTTCTGAGTGAACATTTAAACAAGATATACACAACGGCATAGGTCAAAACAATCTCGACCTACGCAACAAATTACATTAAATAACAACCATTAATAAAGCGCTATTGAATACAATCTACCTTCACCAGAAGCTGGCGCAGTATACCCGAAATCCCTTATCAATTCACCCCTTGACTAAATCGTGCAGATATTAATCGATACTGATAAACAAAAGAGCAGTCTTGAAGACTGCCCTTATTGCGGCTGAGTTTAGCCCGACTGGCTAGGGCCTGTTGATCTTTGCTGGTTGAATTTTGTTCGAGAAAAAAACGTTTTAATCGAGGCGAGTGGATTGCAGCCTAGTCATCTAAGCAAAATTCACTTAACAAAGAGTAAAACGTTTTTAGCCGAACCCTTCGGGCAGCGTTTGTTGGGGATTTTTACTGCGTTCTCAGCTTTTTATGTAGAATAACTACACTGCGAAGCTTCTGCCTTGTATAAATACCCAGCAATTCGCTGCAAAAACAACCTTAAAAGATCAACAGGCCCTAGATATTTTTCATCTCTTCATAGGAAGTGTGGCGCACATCTTTGCCTTTGACATAATAAATGATGTACTCGCATATATTTTGGCAGCGATCCCCTACCCGCTCGACCGCGCGAGCCGCCCATAACACATCCAGTACTTCGGGAATTGAGCGTGGATCTTCCATCATATAGGTCATCAACTGGCGAATAATGCCCTCATACTCACTGTCGAGCTTAATATCTTCTTTATGCAGTTCAAGGGCGACATCGGCATCCATGCGCGCTAAGGCATCTAAAGTGGCATGTAAGGTGCGGGTGGCATGACGGCCCATATTCTCGATACTGACCAATAGAGGTTGTTGATTTTTCAATCGCTTATCTAATGCCGCCTTAGCAATCTTAACGCACGCATCGCCGATACGTTCTAAGTCAGTGATGGTTTTCGAAATGGCGATGATCAAACGTAAATCACTGGCAGCAGGCTGACGTTTGGCGATGATGCGGGTGCACTCTTCATCGATAGACACCTCCATACCATTGACCGTATGGTCGCCCTCAATCACCTGCTGCGCCAGTTCGACATCTAAATTGCCAAGCGCATCGAGCGCTTGCTCTAACTGGCGTTCGACCAAGCCACCCATGGCCAATACGCGATGACGAATATCATCCAGCTCAGCGTTAAACTGACCCGAGATATGTTTATTTAAGTTCATGTTTTCCATTAAAATTCAACCTTGTTAAATGTCATCAATTCCGTGCCATCGGCAATAGACTTAGCCCACCAAGCAAAGCTTGCTATCTCAATGAGATTAGCCATAACGCCCGGTGATATAATCTTCGGTCTTCTTCTGCTTAGGGGTGGTAAAGATGGTGTTAGTGTCGGCATATTCCACTAACTCTCCCATGTACATAAAGGCCGTTTGGTCTGACACCCTTGCGGCTTGTTGCATATTATGGGTCACTATCACCACAGTATATTGCGATTTTAAGTCGGTGATCAGCTCCTCAATGGTTAAGGTCGAGATAGGATCCAAGGCCGATGTGGGCTCATCCAATAGCAAGACTTCTGGCTCAATGGCAATGGCTCTTGCGATCACCAAACGCTGCTGCTGCCCGCCCGACAAGCCAAAGGCATTATCGTGTAATCTGTCTTTGACTTCATCCCAAATGGCCGCGCCGCGCAGCGAGCGCTCCGCTGCTTCATCGAGTTGACGACGATTATTAATGCCTTGTAAACGCAAGCCATACACCACGTTTTCATAAATCGACTTAGGAAACGGGTTCGGACGCTGAAACACCATGCCCACATTGCGACGTAATGAAGCTACATCGACATTTTTGGCGTAAATGTTTTGCCCATGCAGTAAAATCTCGCCACTGATATGGCAGTTATCCACTAAATCGTTCATGCGATTGATGCAGCGCAGCAAGGTCGACTTACCACAGCCACTGGGGCCGATAAAGGCGGTCACTTGCTTTTTCGGGATCTTCATCGACACATCAAAGAGCGCCTGTTTATCGGCATATTTAAGATCCAAGTTGCGGATCTCTAGTGCCGTCTGCTCACTGCTTAAGTTATCTAAATCTACCGACGCGGTTTGCATTACCGACTTATCTATCGAAATCATATCTGTTCCTAATCACTTCAGGATAAAGGGATATTGGCGCTCAAGCCGAGCTTAAGCACTATGTAATCTATGCCCAATTAATGTTCTAGCGAGCGATACTTCTCACGCAAGTGGTTGCGCACGGCGATGGCCGTTAAGTTTAAGCTCACAATCACAGACACCAATAAAAATGAGGTCGCATACACTAAGGGTCGCGCCGCTTCAACATTGGGACTCTGGAAACCAACATCATAAATATGGAAACCTAAATGCATGAATTTACGTTCTAAATGCACAAATGGAAAGTTCATATCTATCGGCAATGTGGGCGCTAATTTAACCACACCCACCAACATCAGTGGCGCCACCTCACCGGCAGCACGGGCTACCGCTAAAATAAGTCCGGTCATAATCGCAGGGCTCGCCATGGGCAACACAATGCGCCATAGGGTTTCCGCTTTCGTCGCCCCCAGTGCCAAGCTGCCTTGACGCACCGCACTGGGAATACGGCTTAAGCCTTCTTCGGTGGAGACAATCACCACAGGCAAAGTCAAAATAGCCAAGGTGAGTGCGGCCCATATCACCCCAGGTGAGCCAAAGGTGGGCGATGGTAAGGCCTCGGGGTAAAACAGTTGATCGAGCGAGCCGCCCAACATATAGACAAAAAAGCCTAAACCAAACACACCGTATACAATCGACGGCACGCCGGCTAAGTTGATCACCGCAATGCGGATCATCTTAGTGACGGGGCCTTTTTTGGCGTATTCATGTAGATAAACTGCGGCAATGACACCAAAGGGGGTCACAATCACCGCCATCAACATCACCATAAATACGGTACCAAAAATGGCCGGAAACACGCCACCTTCGGTGTTGGCTTCGCGGGGATCGGCGCTGACAAAATTGCCCACCCCTTTAAACCAGTGGACTAACTTACCGACGATGCCTAAACGATTAGAATAGGTGACGCCTAAAATAGTATCGAGTTTAAGCACCACCTCTTCACCGCGCATATCGCGCACCACAACCGCATCGCGAGCCGCCGCTTGACGCAGGGCAAAGAAGGTTTTTTCCAGCTCAAGGTACTCATTTTGCAGCCGCTCACGTTCGCTCGCTAGCGCCTGCTTACGGCTGTCGGTCAGGGCGTTATCTAATTCATAACCCCGCTGCTTGAGACGTAAGTTTTCGAGCTGATAGTTAATCGAGCCAATGTCGCCTTTTTGCAGCGACACCGCTTGGTCACTCAAGGCGACGGCCCGCTCGATATGTGCCTCAAATGAGGCTTCCACATCATCTAACGCTAATCGTTTGCCATCTTCGATAATGGCAATAGGATAACCGTAAAAATCGCCATTTTTGCTGCGCTCAAGCTTAGCCACATCATAGGGCGCGGTGCGCGAGACGATGTCAGTGGCCAACACCCAACGAAAGTCCAAATTCACAAACTCACGGTTACCCGTTTTAATTAAGTAACGGGTGACCGTTTCACCTGGATGCTGCTTAAACTGGTGCCCCGCCGACAACAAGCGCTCGGTAGGAACAGCTTCGGTGTCGTAAATCTCGCCAATCAAGGTTGAACGTACTCCTTGTTGATCCACTAACTCCCACTGATAGATCTCTGCTGGCCAGAAATAACTCAGTCCGCGCCATGCGATTAACAGCAGCAATCCCAACACGGCAATCAAGCTAATACTCACGGCGCCGCCCGTCATCCAGATCCACGGCGAACCCGATTTAAACCACTTACCCATTACATAAGCCTCTTAAGGTCACAGGCGAAAATATTAATGTCGAAAACATACTGGCCTCCACTACAATGAGCTGTAGCGTTCACGTAAACGCTGTCTCACCACTTCAGCAATGGTGTTAACTAAGAAGGTAAAGATAAACAGCACGAACGCCGCCAAGAACAGCACTCGATAATGGGAGCTACCAATGGCAGATTCTGGCATCTCGACCGCGATATTGGCTGCCAAGGTGCGCATGCCTTCAAATACACTCCACTCCATAATGGCCGTATTACCCGTGGCCATGAGTACTATCATGGTTTCGCCGACAGCGCGCCCAAGCCCCATCATCACTGCAGAGAAAATACCTGGGCTGGCAGTCAGTAGCACGACCTTGGTCAACGTTTGCCAGTTAGTCGCCCCTAGGGCCAAACTGCCGTTAGACAGATGACGCGGTACAGAGAACACTGCATCTTCGGCGATGGAAAAAATCGTTGGGATCACGGCAAAGCCCATGGCAATGCCGACCACTAAGGCATTACGTTGGTCGAAAGTGATCCCCAGCTCGTTAGTGATAAACATGCGCGAATCACCGCCAAAGAATGCCTGCTCAACCACGGGACTAATGTAAAACGAGAACCACCCCACAAACACGATAACCGGTAACAGCATCAGTTCTTGATAGGTCTCTGGCAGGCGCTGTTTCCAGCGCCCAGGCAACTGATGCCAAGCAAAAGCGGTGAGCAAAATGCTGCAGGGCAGCAGCACCAGTAACAGCAAGAGCCCTGGGAGATTATCTTCAATTAACGGCGCCAACCATAAACCAGCTAAGAAACCCAAAATCACCGTAGGTAAGGCCTCCATGATCTCAATGGTGGGCTTTACCACGGCACGCACCTTTGGCGACATGAAGTATGCGGTATAGATAGCGCCAGCAATAGCAAGCGGCGTGGCGAACAGCATGGCATATAAGGCCGCTTTCATGGTGCCAAATGCCAAGGGCATTAGGCTTAGTTTAGCTTCAAAATCATCTGATCCCGAAGTCGACTGCCATACATATTGCGGCTCAGGATACCCCTCATACCACACCTTGTCCCACATGGCGCTCCACGACACCTCTGGATGACTATTGTCCACGGCAAACAAGTGTAATTGCCCGCCCGCCTCGACCACTAAGGCATTGGAGCGCGGGCTAAAGCCCATCACGCCAGGTTGCTTAAGATCAAAGCGTTGGGAAAATAGCTTACGTTGGCTGGTGGTATATAAGAGGTTTAACTCGCCTGAGTCGCTAATAGTGGCGAAACTTTTACGATAAAACTCGCTAGCGATACGCTTAACACCCGCCTGATTGCTAAATTGGCGGATCTCTTGATACTGGCGGCCTTTGTCACCATTAACCTGAAAATACTGCAATATCAAGCCATTATCATAACTTACCAATACCGAACTGGCACCTGCCAACAAGGAGACATCGGTCACCTTGGTTTTGGCTCGCTCCAATTCAATCACCTGCATTAAGGTGATCGCTTCTGCATCGCGAATATCATAGACAAATAGCCGATTACCCGAACGCAGCAGTAACTGGCGTTGATCTGGCGTCATTAACTGCTGCTGCACTTGCACTGGCGCATCACTTATCACGCTGGAGGTCGCTGTCCATTCCACCTCCTCGGTCATCATGTTCTCTTCGCCCTCTTGGCGTGAAAGAAACCATTGACCCGCGTCGCTGCGATAGGCAAAGCTCATTCTATCGCTTGAGTAAGCAAAAGTGAGCTGATTGAGCGCCACATCCCCATCGGCCACTTGCAGTGAAGGTTGCCCTAACGGAAAACTGATATTCGGGGTAATGAGTCGCTGGTTATCTGGATAGGTCACGCCAAACTGAATATCGGCGATGATCACCCGGCCATTTGATAAGCCATATGCGAAGCGTTGCTGGCTAGGAAAGGCGGTGGCACTGCTGACAATGCGTGTATCGGAGGGGATCTCTATGCTACTGGTTTCAATCAGCTGACCTGTGGCGGTGCGATAAAACTGCACTTCACCTTGACTGGTGACCCGATAGATAATTTCATTTTGCTCATCGCTGCCCACCATCAAGGTGGCGACATCGGGTTTATCGAGCTGAGCGGTCATAACCGGCGTCACATCGGCGCCATCAAAAATCGGCTTCACTACATACAGCAGATAAAAGAAGATCAACAGCAAGGCCACAAACACCATGATGCCGCCAAGCGTTACTCCTATTTGGGTGAGCTTATCTTGCCAAGCTCGTCGATTAGAGCCCCTTCCCATCAACAGTTTTGCTGTAGTAGAACCAGGTTGAGTTACCTGAGTTTCCATTAAGAACCTCGTTTATGTTTGTTCTGTAGAGTTTTCACTGGGATTGTTGTTACACCTATGTTAACAATAGTCAAACATCCACATCCCATTGCTGACGGTCGAGATTATATGACGTCAAGATGACATTATTGTTACAGCGACACAATGGCATCGATATTAACCAACTTACGGAGTTTTAGCGAAATGTTACGATACCTAGTTACCCTGCAAGTAGCCGATAAACAAGGCTTAGTTGAACAGATAGCTCATATCGTTAGCCGACACGGTGGCCATTGGCTCGACTCAGAGCTGCGTCATATCGATGGTCTATTTGCGGCTATCTTATTACTTGAAGTGCCAGCAGCCAATTGGGAAACCTTGCTCGAGAACCTCGAATGTATCGATGGCTTAAGCCTAACCTATGCCAAAACCCGTCATAAGCTCACCCCTAGCCGCTACCAAGCTTATTCGCTGGTAGCCTACGACAGACCCGGGCTTGTACACCAAATATCCAATAAAATTAGTGAACTCGGACTCAATATAGAGCGACTATCGACCCAATATGAGAGCGCCAGTCACACTGGCGTGGCGCTCTTTAGGGCTAGCTTTAGCCTAAATATTCCTAATGATGACATCGAACAACAGTTGCGCTTAGCGCTCTATACTATCGGCGATGACGTGGTGCTCGATACCAACGCCTAAGCTTAAGCGGAACCTGCGATACCGATTGTTAATTCATCATCCGCTTCGCGGCCAGTTAACAATCGGTAAAACCAATCAAAAACATTGCTAGCAATCTGATATAATCTAGCGTCATCGCGACGCTACTCGCACTATTTAGCTATTTTTATTTATTTTATATCGGACTCCATGATGCCAAATGCCCCAATCAGCGGAAACATCCACAAGATGCGTTCTGCGCTCGATAGCCAAGGCCAAGTACAATACCAGTTGCCACTGTCTGACCAACTTATCGAGATGAATCCGCTTATCGGCCGTCAAGTCACCCTTACTCACACTGGCCATATTTACTGCAGTCATTGCAGTAAAAAAACCAAGAAAAGTTATTCACAAGGCCATTGTTTCGTCTGCATGAAAAAGCTCGCCAGCTGCGATATGTGTATTATGAAACCGGAAACCTGCCATTTTGAACAAGGCACCTGCCGCGAGCCGCAGTGGGGCGAAGATAACTGCTTCGTGCCGCACTATGTGTATTTATCTAACACCTCGGGCCTAAAAGTGGGTATTACCCGCCATACTCAGTTGCCGACCCGCTGGATAGATCAGGGCGCCACCCAAGGCTTAGCCATATTGAAGGTCTCAAGCAGGCAGTTATCGGGTCTAGTGGAAGTGGAGTTAGCAAAAATGATTGCCGACAAAACCAATTGGCGCACTATGCTCAAGGGCAACGCCCAGCCGCTAGATTTAGCCGCCCACGCCAAGGCGCTGCTACCGCAAATAGAGACCCGGATGCACGAGTTATCGATGCAACATGGTGAATATGCTATTGAGCAACTCGATGAAGAGATTGTCGCCATTGATTACCCTGTCAACGCGTTCCCCAGCAAAATAGCCTCACATAACTTTGATAAAGATCCTGTGGTCAGCGGCACGCTTATGGGGATTAAAGGCCAGTACCTGATTTTTGATACGGGCGTTATCAACCTAAGAAAGTTCACCTCCTACGAGATAAGCCTCAGCTCAGACGAGGATTAATACTCTCTTAGCCATGCTCAATAAAGGCGCCGATGGCGCCTTTTGTCTTTATTCGCCTCGCTCATTATCGACAATCGTCATCATAGATAAGCGCTTAACTTGCTATAAAATCTGAGAGTATTGCCTCAAAAAGTGAAAAGAGGAGGCTGTAGACTGGCGATGGGGGTTAACTCCTTTTGACCAACATTTTTAGCCCGCTTTTACCACCGCTTTTGTTCCCCCCTCTTTAAACAAGCAACAAGGGATTATCACCCTATCGCAAGCAGGGTAACAAATCCTGCCGCAAGCATAGCGCCGATATGATGACTGACATTTTTTACTGGCAAGGCGTGATATTCTCAGCGATGATGTGCCACTGACTTTAAGCGACTATACGATTACGTCCATGGAACTTGTCTTGGCTATTGCGCTGTTTGCGTTTTCATCTGGTATTACCCCAGGGCCTAATAACATCATGTTGATGTCTTCAGGAGTCAACTTTGGTATCAAACCCAGTTTGCCTCATCTTGCGGGGATCTGCATTGGGTTTCCTGCCATGGTGCTGGCGATAGGCCTAGGCTTAAGCACCCTATTTCAAAGTTACCCCATACTGCATGTCGCTATAAAATATATTGGCATCACCTACTTACTCTATCTTGCCTGGCTGATTGCTAATAGCAGCAGTAAGATGGAGGGCAAACACACTAGTCGACCACTCAGTTTTATCCAGGCCGCGGCTTTTCAGTGGGTTAACCCTAAGGGCTGGATCATGGCAGTGGGCGCGGTAGCCACCTTTACCACCCTAGAGCAACCGCTCACAGGTCAAGTCCTCACCATTGCCTCGGTTTTTTTAAGCGTGGCCTTTCCCTGTGCCATCGTCTGGTTAGGCTTTGGGGTTGCTTTAAAACGGTTACTAAAAAACCAACGGCAACAAAAAGCGTTTAACATCACCATGGCACTCTTGCTTGTGCTGTCTATCATCCCTATGATCGCGCCTTAATTCTCCCCAACGATTGCGCCGTCATAGGCTTAGGGGATATTGATAATAATGGAGACACTAGGTGACACTGCAACGACCAGCAACCGATGACTTTACCCAGGCCATAGCCACCGAGATGCAGCATTGGGTCGAACGGGTCATCATGAAATACAATATCTGCCCATTTGCCCGCCAAGAGGTGTTGGCCGATACCATACGTTACCAAGTCGTGGAAAACCGCCAACTCGATGAAGTGCTCAACGCCTTAATCGATGAATGCCAACTTCTCGATGCCCATAGCGAGATAGAAACCACGCTACTGATCTTACCGCGCGGATTTGAAGGGTTTTACCTCTATCTGGATTTGGTCGACATGGCCAATGATCTGCTTATTGAGCAAGGCTATGAGGGGATGTATCAACTGGCCAGCTTTCATCCAGATTACTGTTTCGATGGCGAGCCACAAGATAGTGCGGCCAACTACACTAACCGCGCCCCTTATCCGACACTGCATATTATTCATGAAGCGAGCATGGAACAGGCGCTGGCCAATTATGCTGATCCGGAGTCGATCCCCGAGCGTAATATCGCCTTTGCCGAACGTAAAGGCACTGAATTTTTCGTCAAACTCTTGCGAGACTGCAAGCAATAATACTCACAACGACTGGCACAACTTTAAGACGAGATAAACATGGCAACAAAATATTATGTGGTTTGGGCAGGACGAGAAACCGGTATTTTTACCAGCTGGCCTCAAACCAAAGCCTTAGTCGATGGTTTTGCAGGCGCCCGCTATAAGTCATTTAAGACCGAAGCCGAAGCCAAAGCCGCTTTTGCTAAAGGTGGCGTCAGTGCCCGCCCTAGCCCATCGGCTAACAAGCCGAAAAGCCAAGCCACTGCCAACGCCAGCGCGGCCCCAGACAGTGATGTGGATATCTATACCGATGGCGGCTGTGAGCCCAATCCCGGCAAAGCGGGATCTGGGCTAGCACTGTATCGACAAGGTGAACTTGCCGAGCTGTGGTACGGTTTATATAACCCTAAGGGGACCAATAACACCGCCGAATTAAATGCCTTGCAGCAAGCACTGCTGATGGCAAAAACCGAACTTGCACGCGGTAACAGCGTTCATATTCACAGTGACTCTCAATATGCCTTAAATTGCATCACCAATTGGGCTTATGGCTGGAAAGCCAAAGGCTGGAAGCGCAAAACCGCAGGCGACATTGCTAATTTAGAGATAATCCAACAGGCTCACGCACTGTATGATGAGCTCAAAACTGAGCTCAAAATATCCCATGTTGCCGCCCACGTGGGCATTGAAGGTAATGAACTCGCCGATCGCATGTCTATCTATGCTATCGATAAGCAAGACCGCGACTTTAGCCGCTACCCTGCGCCATTTTCGCTCGATGAGATACTGGCACTGCGCGCCGGTTAATCGACATATTACGCGCAATAAAATCGCGCTAATCTCGGTCTACCATAGCCTACATCCCGTTTAAGCCCATATGGGCTTAAACACAGCACATCAATGAGTTGGAGAATAACAATATGTTCAACATGGATTTCACTCAGCGGTTGGCTATCGACACCCAACAGCAAGACTGGCAAGCAAGCCCAGCCAAAGGGGTATGGCGTAAGCCACTTGAGCGTGAAGCCAAAGAGTCTGGCCACACCACCAGCATAGTCAAATATGAGGCAGGCTCGGCGTTTGCCACTCATACTCACCCACTGGGTGAAGAGATTTTAGTACTTGAAGGTGTGTTTTCTGATGAGCACGGCGACTACCCTGCCGGCAGTTACATCCGTAACCCTCCCGGCAGCCAGCACGCCCCCTTTAGCCAGCAAGGTTGCACCTTATTGGTTAAGCTTAATCAATTTGATCCACATGACAGCAGCACTGTGCGCATCGACACCCGCAATACTCCCTGGCGACAAGGCATAGGTGGCCTTCAAGTCATGGGCTTACATCAGTTTGAACATGAGCATGTGGCCTTAGTCAAATGGCCTGCGGGCGAGCGTTTTCAACCCCACCGCCATTTTGGTGGCGAGGAGATCCTAGTGCTCTCGGGTGAGTTTCGTGATGAATTTGGGGTATATCCAACCCATACTTGGCTTCGCAGCCCGCACATGAGCGAACATTTCCCCTACGTTGAACAAGAAACCGTCATTTGGGTTAAAACCGGCCACCTGCAAGTGATATAGCCGCGCCTAAACAGGTTTGCTTATTGTATTTTTCCCGCTAGAGACAGGGTCAGCTCGCTGGCACAAATGGCGCGGCAAGCTTGGCTATTTTGCCCACACCACAAGGGTGAAAAATCGCTGTTGTGTTGTTTTTCTGCCGCTTGTCTCAATTGAGTCAACTCAATCGCAGCATAGGGGAAATCTGGTGCGTGTGGGCTAATGTAGCCCAATTCTCGCATCAGGCGATTAACAATGCCTCGCGCCGGGCGCCCTGAAAACACATTGGTAATGGCAGTATGCATAGCGGCATCACTCGTGATGGCCTCACGGTGCAGCAGCGATGTGGACGCTTGGTTCGTCAACAGATAAGCCGTGCCCACTTGCACCCCGACCGCCCCCAAGGTGAGTGCGGCTTTAACCCCTTGGTGACAGCCTATCCCTCCAGCGGCAATCACTGGCACCTGGACTTGACTCACCAATTGCGGCACCAACGCCGCCAGCCCCATTTGGGTTGACACATCACGGGTTAAAAACATGCCACGGTGGCCGCCAGCCTCAAAGCCTTGGGCAATGATGGCATCGACACCATGGGCCTCAAGCCAGAGTGCCTCTTTAAGCGTGGTCGCCGATGAGATCACCTTAGTGCCCCAGCTTTTAACCCGTTTAAGCAGTGTTGGCTCAGGCAAACCAAAATGAAAGCTAATAATAGGCGGATTAAATGCTTCAATAGCATCGGCCATCTCATGGCTAAAAGGGACTCGACTGGCACCATTAGGCTGACTGTCACATTCGATCACCAGCTCATTAAAATAGGGCAATAATTGTGTCTGCCAATTGGCATGTTGCTGCGCGTCATAGGCTTGCACCTGATGACAAAAAAAGTTGAGGTTAAAGGGGTTAGCCGTGGCGCGCTTAATGGTATTGATTTCATCTATCACTTGCTCTGGCGTCAACATACCGCATGGTAAGGAGCCTAAACCGCCAGCATCACTAACGGCTATCGCTAATGCACTGCCTTGTACCCCGGCCATGGGCGCTTGAATGATCGGCAGTTCAATACCCAAAAGTGATTTCATTTGATGATCCATAAGCAACATCCTTTGTGGGCTATGGTTAAGTTGTAGTTGTAGTTGTAGTTGTAGCTTTTAGTGACACAACCCCCTTGTATCCGTGGCGGGTATCCGTGAGTGTTGCACTTTAATTGGCGACCCAGCTCAAGCGCGAATGCTCAAGGCAGGGTTAAGGTAACGACAGCCGCGATGTAACCATCATGTGATGAGCAACGCCTCTCTTGGCTGTACCGATTTATCCTCAAACACCAAAGCCTACAGAGTTAAACTCACTCAGCATGAATTTCACGATGTAGATGTAATAAAGAGTCAGTCTAATAAATAGTGAGCCCAATTATCAACTCATTCAATCAATAACCTGTTAATACCAGAGTTATTTTATAATAAGCATTGGGCTCACGTTAACGCAGCACGGTATTTTGAATTTAGCTTGAATAAGCGTATTGCGCGTAGCCTTGACAATTTTCAGTCATGACATTTATAAATGATATTCACCCGCGCGCTCTGGTTGATATTCAACCGCAATGATCTTAACCAATAACTGTCCTCCTCCCGGTTTTGGCCACTCAATTTCATCGCCTTCTTTTAAACCCAGTAACGCACTGCCCACTGGGGCCAAAATTGAAATTTGACCTACATCGCCATTGTGGTTTTGAGGATAAACCAAGGTCAACGAAAACTCCTTGTCCGATGAGGCCACTTTAAAGCGCACTGTCGAGTTCATGGTCACTATGTTAGCGGGCATCTGCTCAGGAGGCAGGATCTCTGCCCGCTCAAGCTCAGTCATTAGGTCATCAATTTCAGCACAGTGCTGGCCATCTAACGAATCAATCATTTTTTCTAATCGAGCTAAGTCGATAGAAGATACTGTAATATTTGGCTTCTTACTCATAATTACTCTACCTAACCTGTGTAAATTTATTATCACTAACGCATCGCCACCAAGGCATGCGATTAGGCTCAAACGCCTTCACTGTAACGCAGCGCTGAGCCGACTATCTTACCTAGGCACTTATGATCGAACTGTCCCCAATCATAAGCCCCATATTATCCAAACCAGAGCATGACAAACATCGCCCCCTTACCCTCCAGTAGACCTAACTTTGCGTTAGCGATTGAGCGGCCATTATCATGGCAATAAAGCGAAAAATAGGCAACTGATAAAAAGGGTAAACCGAACGCAATAAAACAATAAGATTAAAAATAAAAACCTTACTATTTCATAACGATAAAACTTATAAATTAAACACTAACTAAAAGCAATTGGCTATATTGGGATGATATAGATGTGTAAAACCATGATAAACCTTGCGCGTTAAAGACAGCTTAATAAATAGCCCCTAAAACTTCAATGCAAGATTGTTACAAGTATTTATTAATTGTGAGATGCAGACGCTATTAATCCAAAATGAGTCTCTGTAAAATGCTTGCGGCAACCGTAACAGCATTAACTATACTCAGCATGCAAACATACAATAACGGTAATCAAAGGCAACTAAAATGTTAACTGTGTTAGCAAAAATTAGCCTAGGTAGCGCTTATTTGTAAGCGTAACCACTATCGGGCATTTTTATAGGTAAAGTTCCTTGTTCTAGATCAACTTTATCTTAAAATTGTCGCTATATATGCAAGAGCCAAAAATGACGCCAGCTCGAGAACAAGCAAACTCATAAACATAAAGAAGGGAATTCGTCGTGTTTAATTATGTAACCATCTCAATTTGATTTGTTGCCACACGGGCTGCAAATAAAAAAAGTAAAGGGGCAACAAGTGTTTAGAAATCTTACCATCGGAACTCGTCTGGCGGGCGGTTTTACCAGTTTAGTGGCGCTGACTGTCGCCATTATGGCGATATTTTACTTAGTCAACTCTAATCAATTGATCTCAGAAGCAGAGAAACGGGAAATGGAGAGCCTCTATGGCGCCGCCAGCTCGCAAATTAACACTCAGGCGCTGTTTGCCGAAGCCATGAGCGCGATTGTCGCCAATCAACCATCGGTAAAACAAGCCTTTGCAGAGGGCAACCGTGCTGAGCTTACCCGCGAATTCAAGCCCGTTTTTGATGTGCTTAAACAGCACTATGGCGTAGCGCAATTTCAGTTTCATACTGCCCCTGCCACCTCTTATTTACGCTTGCATAAACTAGACAAATACGGTGACGACCTGTCCAATTTGCGCGAAACAATTGTACAAGTGAATCGCTCACGTCAACCCGTTAGAGGCATGGACGGTGGCGTTGCAGGCATAGGGATCCGCGGCTTAGTACCGATGAGCTTCGAAGGACAACATACAGGGTCTATTGAGTTTGGCCTTAACTTGTCTCAAGAGTTCGCCAGCCGATTTAGCCAAGCATTTGGTAGCAATGTGGATATTGCGATTCATGCCGTCAACAATGGCAGCACCAAAGTGTTAGCCTCAACCATTAATGGGCAATCGTTCGTCAGTCAAGACGCTATCTTAGCAGCGTGGAATGGCCAAACCGTTATTGGCCAAAATAATAGCCAAAGCCGCCCATGGGCAACACTGGTCAGAAGTATTAATGACTTCTCTGGTAAACCTATTGCAGTTGTTGAAATTGCTATGGACAGAAGCTTTTATGCTGATTCTGCCAGTAATACGCGCAATTTCGTCATCATCATGGCAATCGCAGCCATTGCATTTGCCATGTTTATTGCTTACGGCTTGTCGCAAACCATTATTAGACCATTGAGATTAACCGTCACGACCCTGCAAGATATCGCCGAAGGTGAAGGCGATCTGACCCGCAGGCTAGATGAGAGCGGTCAAGATGAATTAAGTGATTTAGCCAAAGGCTACAACCTGTTTATCTCTAAAATTCAAGAGCTGGTACAGCAAGTCGCCGACTCAACAAATCAAATGGCCGCCGCCACAGAAGAGTTATCGGCAGTGGCTGGGGAAACCCGCCAAGGTGTAGTGACCCAGCGTGACCAAACCACTCAAGTGGCCACCGCCATGACCGAAATGGCCGCCTCTATCCAAGAGATAGCGGGCAATACCCATAACGCGGCAGCAAATGCGCAATCGACCACTGAAGTCGCCTTAGAGGGCAATCGCACGGTTGCGCGCAGCGTCGATGCGATTCACTCGCTCGCGGCAGAAGTGGAACAAGCCTCGCAAACCATCCGCGATCTACAAGTGCAAAGTAGCAGCATTGAACAAGTCCTTGAGGTGATCCGTAATATTGCAGAGCAAACCAACCTACTCGCCCTCAATGCCGCGATTGAAGCCGCGCGCGCGGGTGAAGCGGGCCGAGGATTCGCCGTGGTGGCCGATGAAGTGCGCAACCTAGCCCAGCGCACGCAGCAATCGACGGGTGAAATCGAGCAGATGGTCGCAGGTATTCAAAGCGGCACTCAAGAAGCGGTCAACGTTATGGAACGTAGCAGCCAAAAGAGTAATGATGCCGTCACTGAAATTGCGGGCACCCAAAGTACACTCAACGAGATAAACCAGTCGGTAGAGGCGATTCACGACATGAATATCCAAGTGTCGGCCGCCGTAGAGCAACAATCATTGGCCGCAGAAGAGGTCAACCGCAGCATTACCACTATTAGTGATATTGCAGAGCAAAGCGGCCAATCGGTAGAGCAAACCGCACAGGCGTGTGACGATCTGGCCAGACTGGCAGCCGGATTACAGGTTTTAGTGGCGCGTTTTCGCGTGTAACCCCTTTGTTGCGACCTAAATCAACTCCCCCGTTATGTACCAACACATAACGGGAGAGTTTTCTACGAGGATCACACTGCCAGCATCTCTAAACAAAGCCCATTGAAACAAGTAAGTAAAACCTGTTTAAACAAATGAGCGAACGCCTACCTACTTAACTTTGCCTGCGTTACCCAGCGATATTCATTTAAGCGATACATTATTACGTGATGACAATAAACGGTTTGTATCATAGATAACGCCAAAAAATGCCCTATAAAGCAGAGATAAAGGTAGGTGTCATGATTGCCCTATGAGACAATCACGCTATGAAAATTTACCGCAAATTACATAAAGCCCCCTTTAGAGTATTTCACATCAGTCGACGTCGAGTCGGTCTGCGTTTAAAACGCGACATGCTGGTACTTAAAGATGCCCTGTCACAAGAAAAGCAGGAAACCAAAGAGATGTTGGTGACCTACAAACGCTACACTCGTAAACAGGCGAGTAAAGATGAGTTAAAGCTAGCCAATAGACAATTAGCCGATCTTATTAAGGGCCTAGGTTTAGGCGTTTTTGCCGTGTTACCCTTTGCGCCAATCACTATTCCGTTAGTGGTAAAACTGGCTAAGGTGGTGGGCGTTGAGATACTGCCCAGTTCTTTCAATAATTTATCAGAGCGAAAGGCCCAACTTAACCGTGTGGCCCAACAGCATAAACGTGATATACACGTCGTAGAAAAAGCCAGCAATACCCCGCAGTAAATCACCCGCCACATTCACCTTGTGGCGCTAGCGTGATAATCTTAATTGATTTTTTGACCTCAAATAAGATGATACCCAATGACTCCACTACTTATAACTGGCTCCAACGGCATCCCCTTGTCGATAATTTCAACTGAAGATTTTTCACAATGGCATGAACAATTGCCAGCAGCACAGCAAAATTGGCTGAAGGCCACCCAGTTTTCAGGCAAAGGATTAAGCCTTATCCCCGCCGCAGACGGAGAGCTAGCACAGGTTGTTTATGTCAGCGACTCACCCGATGCCTACTGGGTTTGCGGCGATATCGTCAACCAACTGCCCGCCAATCAGTACTACCTCGATGCCAGCGAAGCCCAGTGTAAAGTCGCGGCTTTCAGTTGGGCATTAGGGGCTTACAAGTTCGATCGTTACAAGAAAAATGATAAACAGTATCCTCAACTTGTTATTGATAATGCCGCTTTGGTCGCCAGTACATTAAAACTGGTACGTTCGGTGACCATAGTGCGCGATCTGGTTAACACCCCTGCTGCCGACATGATGCCACAAGATTTGGGCGACACCATGGAGGCCTTGGCTGAAGAGTTCGGCGGCCAAGTGACGCAAATCATCGGTGATGAACTGCTTGAGCAAAACTACCCCACCATCCATATGGTTGGCCGCGCCAGTGACAACCAGCCACGGCTTATCGATTTAACCTGGGGCGATGAAAATGCGCCTAAAGTAACACTGGTGGGTAAAGGGGTCTGTTTCGACTCGGGCGGTTTAGATCTTAAACCCGGTGCAGGCATGCGCTTGATGAAGAAAGATATGGGCGGCGCGGCGCATGTGATTGGTTTAGCCCATCAAATCATGGCCAGTAACCTGCCTGTGCGCCTGCGCGTACTGGTACCCGCGGTGGAAAATGCGGTCTCGGCGAATGCATTTCGTCCAGGCGATGTGATCACCACCCGTAAAGGCTTAACCGTTGAGATTGATAACACCGACGCTGAAGGCCGCTTAGTCTTATGTGATGCCCTTGCCGATGCCAGCGATGAAAAGCCCGATCTGTTGATCGACTTTGCCACCTTAACCGGCGCCATGCGTATCGCCTTAGGTACTGAATTACCAGGCTTCTTTAGTAATGATGACGAAGTGGCTGCAGGTATTACCGCCGCAGGACTTAAGGTTGAAGATCCCGTCTGGCGCATGCCGCTGCATAAAGCCTACTTTGATCTTACTGGCAGCGATATTGCCGACTTAGCCAACTGTGGTAAGACGCCTTTTGGCGGCGCGATCACCGCCGCCTTGTATCTTGAAGCCTTTGTGGATGACAAGATAAGCTGGAGCCATTTTGATGTCATGGCGTGGAACAACCGCACCTTACCCGGTCGCCCCATTGGTGGTGAAGCCTTTGGTATTCGAGCGGTGTTTGAATATCTAGCACAACGTTTCGCTAAATAGCCGTTTTAAAACAGCCAACCAACAAAAAGCCCAAGGCAATGTAATTGCCTTGGGCTTTTTTATCAATGGGGGTTAGCGGCGATTAAGCATCGACACCCTTGCTACGCAAGAACTCATCGTAAGTGCCTCTGAAATCGTTCACGCCATCGGCGGTGATCTCTATGATACGGGTGGCGAGTGATGATACAAATGCGCGGTCGTGACTGACAAACAACAATGTGCCTTCATACATCTCTAGCGCATTGTTGAGCGATTCAATCGATTCCATGTCCAAGTGGTTGGTTGGCTCATCCATAACCAAGATGTTTGGCTTTTGCATGATGAGTTTACCAAATAGCATACGGCCCTTTTCACCACCTGATAACACCTTGACTGACTTCTTGATGTCATCAGAGCCAAACAACATACGGCCTAAGTAACCACGAACGCTTTGATCGTCATCTTCTGGTTTGCGCCACTGGCTCATCCAGTCAAACAAAGTCATGTCGTTTTCAAAATCAGATTCATGATCCTGGGCATAATAGCCGATGGCTGAGTTTTCAGACCATTGGATGGTACCTTCATCTTGTGGAATATCATGGATAAGGGTACGTAACATGGTGGTCTTACCCACACCGTTTTCACCCAGTACCGCAATACGCTCACCCACTTCTGCAATCAGGTTAACGCCTTTGAATAGCGGGTTATTCTCGAAACCTTTAGCCAAATCTTCAACCACTAATGCGTTACGGAACAGTTTCTTTTCCTGCTCGAAACGAATAAATGGATTCACACGGCTTGAGGCTTTCACCTCTTCAAGCTTAATTTTATCAATCTGCTTAGCACGTGAAGTCGCCTGTTTAGCTTTAGATGCGTTAGCCGAGAAGCGTGCAACGAAGCCTTGAAGTTCAGCAATTTGTGCTTTCTTCTTAGCGTTATCAGACATCAAACGATCACGAGCTTGGTTAGCCGCCATCATATACTCATCGTAGTTACCCGGATAAACACGCAGTTCGCCGTAATCCAAGTCAGCCATGTGAGTACAGACAGAGTTTAAGAAATATCTATCGTGCGAGATGATGATCATGGTGCTGTTACGCTGGTTGAGCATCTCTTGTAACCAACGAATGGTGTCGATATCCAAGTTGTTGGTAGGCTCATCGAGTAGCAAGATATCTGGGTCACTAAACAGTGCCTGAGCAAGCAGCACACGCAGTTTGAAACCAGGAGCAATTTCACTCATCAGACCAAAGTGTTGCTCAAGCGGAATCCCCACGCCCAGCAATAATTCACCGGCGCGAGATTCGGCGGTATAACCGTCCATCTCAGCAAATTCCATCTCAAGCTCAGCCACTTTAATGCCATCTTCTTCACTCATTTCTGGCAAAGAGTAGATGCGGTCACGCTCTTGCTTGACTTTCCACAGCTCAGCATGGCCCATGATCACAGTATCAACCACGTTGAACTCTTCATAACCAAACTGGTTCTGGCTTAACTTACCTAGACGCTCGTTGACATCAAGCGATACGTTACCCGACGTAGGCTCAAGCTCGCCGCCTAAGATCTTCATGAAGGTTGATTTACCACAACCATTAGCGCCGATAAGACCGTAGCGATTGCCGCCGCCAAATTTGACTGAGATGTTTTCAAACAGCGGCTTAGAGCCAAACTGCATGGTGATATTAGCTGTTGTGATCAATGTGAAATTCCGAAATTAGTTAAGCGAAGCGCTGCCAATGGTGACCATCTGATACCCAAACTGACTGGATACACTCAGTCAAGGATGCAGTGAGGATACACCGCGCTAAAAGGGACAAATTAAAGCGCGATACTATAGCGATTTAGGCGGTAATTAGCAATGACAACCCTAAAGTTTCCCCAGAAAAGTCGCATAAAATATCGACACCATGACGTAGCCAAGCTACGTCATGGCTCAGTGTTAAGCGATATTAGCGATTAGCTGAAGGTCAGTGTCATGGCTAACAACAACCAAGCCAGCCCGAAGAGAGTGTTGACCGTGACTAAAACCATAACACCCCACTCGACTGACGCAAGGCAGCTCAGACCAACCTCTATTTGTCGCGACTATTGGCCCCTAAACGCAGTCCTCGTAACCGATTAGCATTGGTTACCACAGTCAAAGAAGACAGCGCCATCGCCGCGCCAGCTACCACAGGGCTAAGTAACCAGCCCGTGAACGGAAACAAGACGCCAGCGGCAACGGGGATCCCCAAGGTGTTATAAATAAAGGCGCCAAACAGATTCTGCTTAATATTGTTCATCGTGGCGTTAGCCAGCATAAAGGTATCGGCCAAGGCCATGACTCGCTCTGACAACAAGGTAACATCAGCACTCTCTATCGCCACATCCGTACCGCTACCCATGGCAATACCGACATCGGCTTTGGCTAACGCAGGGGCATCGTTAATGCCATCCCCCACCATGGCAACCACTTCGCCCTCTGATTGACGCTCCTCGATAAGCGCCAGCTTTTGCTCTGGACTCACCTCGGCGATAACATCGCTAATACCCACCTGCTGCGCTACAGCTGTTGCGGTGTGCTGATTATCGCCGCTGAGCAGTACCACCTTTTTTCCTTGTTGCAACAGGGCTGCCACTGCTGCTTTAGCATCGGCCTTTATGGGATCGGCAATCGCCACTACGGCCTGTAGATGACCATCTATGGCACAATAAATCGGCGTTTTTCCTACTTGGGCAAAATCACTGACATGGCGTGAAGCTAACTCAATATCGCTGATCTGCTCTGCTTGCATTAACTTAAGGTTACCAGCCACCAATGTATGGCCACTCACCTTGGCCACAATTCCTTGGCCGGTAATATTGTCAAAACTATCGACCTCACCAAGCACTAATTCACGGCGTTTCGCCTCTGTGATCATGGCCGCCGCTAAGGGGTGTTGTGAGCGCTGCTGCGCGCTGGCCAGCAAGGCAATTAACTTATCTTCACTAAGAGGACTTGGCGCCTCATTATCGACACCTTGGTTGCCAGTATGCTGATTGTCACCGGTCATCTTGGCGATTGTGACCACATCGGTGACTGCAGGCTTGCCCTGGGTGATGGTGCCAGTTTTATCAAGCACCACAGTGGTGACTTTACTGGCACTTTGCAGCGCCTCGCCATTTTTAAGTAACACGCCCATCTGCGCCGCGCGGCCCACCGCGACCATAATCGACATCGGCGTCGCTAGCCCTAACGCACAGGGACAGGCAATAATCAGTACCGTGGTTAATACCACCAGCGCGTGGCTCAACTGGGGAGCTGGCCCCACCACAAACCACACTATGGCGGCAACAATGGCGATCAACACCACCACAGGAACAAAATAGGCAGCAATTTTATCGGTCAACCTGCCTATTGGCAGTTTCGAGGTTTGCGCCTGTTGCACCAGTTCAATAATTTTTGCCAGTTTAGTCTGTTGTTGCCTTGCGGTAACCCGGTAAATTAGGCTGCCGTTTTCATTAACCGTGCCAGCGCTTAACTTATCATCTTGCTGCTTCTCTACTGGCACAGGCTCACCGGTTAACATCGCTTCGTTAATTAGTGCCTGTCCCTCAAGCACGTCACCGTCCAGTGCCACACGCTCACCAGGTTTAAGGCGCAACTTGTCACCAATCTTAATGGCGCTAATCTCGACAATTTCATCGCCATCATCTGTCACCCGAGTGGCACTGGTCACTTGCAAGCCAATCAGTTTACTGACCGCCTCACTGGTTTTACCGCGTGCGCGCAGCTCCATCGCATGGCCTAAATTGATTAAGCCTAAAATCATCACACTGGCCTCAAAATAAACATGGCGGGTGTCGGCTGGGAACCACTGGGGTATGACAACCACCAGCATAGAATAGAGCCACGCCGAACTGGTGCCCAACACAATAAGGGTATCCATATTGGCACTGCCTGCCTTAAGCGCGCTGTACATGCCGCGATAAAAGTGCCCACCTGTGGTGATAAGCAGCACTAAGGTGAGCCCCCCCATGATCCCCCAGCCTACTTGCTGTGCGGGGCTGTTGATCATCATCTCATTACCTAACAATCCCCACAGCATCATAGGCACACCGAGCGCAAGCCCTGCCATAGATTGCCATAACCGGGTGCGGTACTCCTTACGCTCATTTTCTTGCCGCTCTTTGATCGCTAACTGCTGGTCGATCACTTGCTGGCCCGGATAACCGGCGTTTGCTAACGCGCTAGCCACCCGCTGCGCCTGGGATATACCCACCACTGTCACCTGTTTATCGGCAAGGTTGACTGATGTCTCGACCTGCTCACCATCGCTAGCTAACGCCGCCATGGCCTTATCAATTTTGGCTACGCAGCTGGCGCAATTCATGGTCGGCACATAAAAGGTGAGTTTATCCATGGGTATGACTCCTCTGTGATGGATACTAATTTGTCTTTCTCTACCATCAAGCGTAATGTCTCCCCTAATGGGAGAGTCAATGTGTGGGGTTAAATATGATCAATATTGGTGAGGCAGCAAAACTAACAGGCTTATCGGTTAAAAGTATCCGCTACTATCACGATATTGGCTTAGTGTGCGCCGAACGCGGCCATAATGGTTACCGTTATTATCGCGATGCTCAAGTGGATGAATTGCACTTTTTGCACCACTGCCGCGAGCTCGGTTTCAGCCTAGAGGATTGCCGCGCGCTACTGAGTTTAAAAAGTGATACCGGCCGCTGCGCCGAAGATGTCAAGCGCATTGCCAATGTGCATCTTGCTGAGATTAACCGGCGCATCGAGCAACTGAGTCAACTGAAACAACAACTGAGTGACTTGATCGATCACTGCGCAGGCGGCGCCCAACCAGACTGTGCCATTTTAAAGGGCTTAAGCGAAAAATAGCGCTTAATTTGAACGCTTAAACGGTAACTTTTGCATTAACCAGCGTTGGGTGTTGCGCTGTTGCTGCGTGTTTAAGCCAAAATAGATACATAACCAAGGAGAAATCAAAATATACCAAGGTAACTGCGGCCCTTGTGGCTGAAACAACAGATAAAAGAAGCCGCTGTAAATCACTAACACACCCACAATGCCAACCAGTAACATCAACTGCTTAGCCACTTTTTCTATCCACATAATTTCTGCCTAACCTCTATATGACGTATATATCAGTGTACAAGGTATTTAAATCTTGCTCACATAATCGCTGACGAATATCAAAACTCTCTGCGACGTATATGACGTTTATGACTGAACAAGCTAGTTAAGTATCACTCATTTAGCCCATTGATGAAATCCGCCAACAAAAAACGGGCGTATGCCCGTTTTGCTTGGTGTATCAAGACGTTTAGCTTAAATACGAATGCCACCGTCGATTTCAAATACTCGGCCGTTCACATAATCGTTTTCGATGATAAATTTTACCGTCGAGGCTATCTCACTCGCTTGACCTAAACGGCCAACCGGCACCATCTTCTCAAGACGCTCAAGCGCTTCTGGCTTCATGGCCGCTGTCATTTCGGTTTCTATCACGCCTGGCGCTACGGCTGCGCTGCGAATATTATAGCGCGCGAGCTCTTTCGCCCAACCAACCGACATCGCAGCTACACCGGCTTTTGACGCCGCATAGTTGGTTTGACCAATATTTCCGGCCTTAGCAAGACTAGAGATATTGATGATCACGCCCTGCTGCTGTGATTCAATCATGGCGGCTGCCGCTTCACGGCCACACAAGAATGAACCTGTCAGGTTAACATTGATCACCGCTTGGAATTGCGCAAATGACATACGGTCGGTCACCTTGCCATCTTTGGCTTTGACCAACATGCCGTCGAGCAAAATACCAGCATTGTTGATTAACACATTTACTTGCCCGAAATCTTCTAAGATGTAACCAAACCCCGCCACGACATCTTCTTCATCGGTGATATCAAAAGCGTAACCTTGAACTTCGGTCGCCGCGCCAATATCGGCGCAGGCGCGTTCGAGTTTTTCTTGATCGACATCGATAAGCGCCAATTTCGCCCCAGCAGCCGCTAACTCTTGTGCCATCGCAAAACCAAGTCCGCCTGCGCCACCTGTGATGACGACTACCTTATCTTTTAAATCCATCAACTTACCCTTTGTTATTAAACTGCTCAAAAATACTCGAAAAATCACGCTTACCGTTACCTTGGCGGGCATGATTGACATATAAACTGCGTGCCAAGGAGCCCATCGGGGTACTGGAATTAGACAGCAGCGCCGCTTCTTGCGACAGGCCTAAGTCTTTTACCATTAAATCCACCATAAAACCGCCTTGGTAACCGTTCGATGACGGCACGCTTTGCATCACACCTGGACAGGGATTATATTTATCTAGCGCCCAATTACCACCACTACTGACTTTCATGATCTCAGAAAGCACTTGTGGATCAAGACCATGATCTATCCCCATCTGTAATGATTCACTGGTGCCAACCATTAAGACCGACAGCAACATATTGTTGCAGATCTTAGCCACTTGCCCAGCGCCAGCGGCGCCTGCGTGGAATATATTCGCCCCCATGGCATTTAATACCCCTTGGGCTTGGTCAAAGGCACTGTCGCTGCCACCACAGATAAACGTAAGCGTGCCAGCACTCGCGCCAGCGGTACCGCCCGATACGGGCGCATCGATAAATTCTAACCCTTTAGCTTTGGCTTGCTCGGCAACAAAACGCGCGCTCTGGGCATCAATGGTCGAGCAATCGATTAATAAGGTACCTTGGCCAACCACGTCGATAATCCCTTTATTGGTATCGTCGCCAAGGTATAAGGCGCGCACATGCTTGCCTGCAGGTAACATGGTGACCACGATATCGGCTGATGCCGCAGCTGCACAGGCACTGGGCGCAGGGATGGCGCCTTGCTCACTCACATGATGCAGCGCATCTTTAGACAGATCGAACGCTTTAACGGTAAAACCCGCTTTTACTAGGTTAACCGCCATTGGGCCGCCCATGTTACCTAAACCAATAAATGCAACCGTACTCATATTTCGCTCCTTTTAGGGGCTAAGTTGATAGGGTAATGGTCGCGGGGGAATCCCCCCATCGACCTTATGGGCCATTATTGGCCTAATGTGGCGAGCGGATGCTCTGCTGCTGCCCAAGGGGACGTCAGCAGCGCTGATACTGCCGCCTCTGGCACAGTGTCAACACTGGCGAACTTCCACTGCGGCTGGCGATCTTTATCGATAAGCAATGCGCGCACCCCTTCGACAAAATCGCCTATCGCGCAGCAGTTGCAGCTCAATCCGAGCTCAAACTGAAACACTTGTTCAAGTGATAATTCTGTGCCTAAACGTGATTGCTCATACACCAGATGCAGACTCAGCGGGCTGCCCGCCAATAAGGTGTTAATCGCCCGTTCAAGCCAAGGTAGCTGATGTTGCGCCGCTGTCACTTTGGCCATGATCTGGGCTAAATCACCGCTCATTAACTCATCAATTAACCCTTGATTATCGGCCAATGTGCTGGATCCCATCGGGATAGCGCAGCGACCCGACATCGCCTCAATTAATGCATTGAGTTTAGTATGATTGGCACCAATATCGGCTTCCCAGTCCACGCTCGACAGCGCGTCCAATAAGGGCTCTTTATCGGCACTATTCAAATAATGATTGCCCAGCCCCACAAAATAGGCGTCGGCACCATTCATGTTATAAGCGGTCATGCCGAGAAAACGGCCGATATGGCCAGGCATACGATTTAAGAAATAACTGCCCCCCACATCAGGGTAAAGTCCAATGGTCACCTCTGGCATGGCGATGCGCGATTTTTCGGTGACAATGCGATGACTGGCGCCAGCCATGAGTCCGAGGCCGCCGCCCATCACTATGCCATCGCCCCACACCAAAACCGGTTTATCGAAGGTGTGCAGCAGATGATCTAAATGATACTCGTCGGTAAAAAACACCCTCGCCATGTCGGTCACTTCACCCGGCGTCTCTTTAGAGGCGTGATACAGGGCGCGCACATCGCCACCGGCGCAAAAGGCTTTCTCACCGGCACCATCTAACACCACCATGGCGATGGCATCATCTTGTGCCCACGCAGTCAGTTGACGCGTCAGCGCCTGGATCATCTCCATATTGAGCGCATTAAGCGCCTTTTCCATGTTCAGCGTGGCCACCCCGACCTGCATGCCCGATAAGGTGCCTAAGGTTTGAAATATCACGCTATTACTTTGCTCAATACTCATTAGCTATTGGTCCATTTTGCTGGGCGCTTCTCTAAAAACGCATTAACCCCCTCGGCCTGATCTTGGGTGTCAAACAGGCCAACAAATAATTCTCGCTCCAGCGGCAGTGCCTGAGTGCGTGGCATAGAACGGCCCGCTTGAATCAACTGCTTACATACAGTCACGCTGCTTGGGCTCTGGTTGGCCACTTTGGCCGCCAGCGTCATTGCAGCATCGAGCGCGCCACCTTTAGCCACGACCTCCTCGACCAACCTCAGTTGCAACGCTTTGTCGGCATCGACACGCTCACCACATAAGATCATTCGCTTAGCCCAGCCTTCCCCGACTAAGGCGGTGAGATTTTGCGTGCCCCCCGCGCAAGGCAGTAAGCCGACAGTCGCCTCAGGCAATGCCATCACAGCTTGCGCTTCAGCGATGCGAATATCACAGGCAAGCGCCACCTCGAGACCGCCCCCCATGGCATAGCCGTTGATTGCGGCAATCGAGACACCACGAAAACCACTGAGGGCTTCGAACGCTTCGCCAAAGTGTTTGGCCATGGTAGCCGCATTACCTTTATCACCATCGGCAAACAGTTTGAGATCGGCGCCTGCACTAAAGAATTTGTCGCCTTCACCCGTTAACACTAACGCGTAAATATCTTTGTTGGCGTTAAGTTCACTCACTTTTTGCTTAAGCAGCTGTAAACTGTCAGCCGTCCACGTGTTTGCAGGCGGATTGTTCATGGTCAAGATAGCCGTGTGGCCAACAATGGTTTCAATAATGGCACTCATTCTTAGTCTCCTTGGTCACAATTACAGGATTGGGTTTGCATTCTCATCGAGCAAACGACGGGCAATGATCAACCGCATGATTTCGTTGGTGCCTTCAAGTATTTGATGCACGCGCACATCACGGAAATGGCGCTCTAATGGGTATTCGCGGATATAACCGTAACCGCCGTGAAGCTGCAAAGCACTATCGCAAACGCTAAAGCCAATATCGGTGGCAAACCGTTTTGCCATGGCGCAATAAGCGGTCGCTTCAGGATCGCCACTGTCGAGTTTAAAAGCGGCTAAACGCACCATTTGCCTTGCGGCGACCAACTCGGTCGCCATATCGGCTAACTTGAACTGCAGCGCTTGAAACGCCGCAATCGGCTTACCAAACTGTTGACGCTCGTTCATATATTGGGTCGCGCGTTCCAGCGCCGCTTGCGCCGTGCCCACTGAGCAGGTGGCAATATTGATGCGGCCGCCATCTAAGCCCTTCATGGCAAACGTAAAACCTTGCCCTTCCTCGCCTAACAGATTGCTCACAGGCACTCGTACATTATCGAAGGTAATTTCACGGGTTGGCTGGGCGTTCCAGCCCATCTTATCTTCGGCTTTGCCGTAACTAATCCCTGCGGTGTCTGCTGGTACGGCAATGGCGGAGATCCCCTTAGGACCGGCTTCACCGGTGCGGCACATCACAACCAACATTTCGGTCGCGCCCGCGCCAGAGATAAACATCTTAGCGCCAGAGATCACATATTCGTCGCCTTCACGAATAGCTTTGGTTTTGAGTGACGCCGCATCACTGCCCGCGCCCGCCTCAGTTAAGCAGTAAGACGCCAGTTTTTCGCCTGTGGTTAATGGCGCTGACCACTCATCGCGCAGCGTTTGCGAGCCAAAGCTGGTGATCATCCAAGTGGCCATATTATGAATGGTCAACATGGCCGTGGTGGCCGTGCAGCCCATGGATAGCTGCTCGAAGATAATCGATGAGTCGAGACGCGATAAACCCATGCCGCCTTCCGATTCTGGCGAATACAAGGCGCAAAAACCCAGCTCACCGGCTTTTTGAATCACCTCTTTTGGGAAGTAATGTTCTTCATCCCATTTGGCAGCAAAGGGGGCTAACTCTTCATTGGCAAATTGGGTTGCCAGCTCGGCAAACTGACGTTGGTCTTGATTCAGATTAAAATCCATCTGATTAACTCCTTGTGCACCTGTGATTATTCGCCGTTATATTGTTGGTTAACGACTTGATTATATTGGTGCATTGCTTGTTGATTGTAGAATATAAGGTTAAGGGTTGTGCCAAAACAGCGCCTTACGCCATAGGGGCTAAGCAGAAACTTAACCCCCACGCAAACAGCTCGGGAGCCTCCCGAACAAGGCTCACTTACTTCAATGCTATGGTCATATTCGGCGCGTGATGCTCAGCATCAGAAATGTCCGACTCAAACCAGCGCGCGGTGATGGTCTTAGTCTCAGTGTAGAAACGCACCGCCTGCTTGCCGTAGGCATGTTGATCACCGTAGAAACTGCCTTTCCAACCGGTAAATGAGAAGAAAGGTAACGGCACAGGAATTGGCACGTTAATCCCCACCTGGCCCACTTCAATATTATGCTGATACTTACGCGCAGCAGCGCCGCTGGCGGTAAAGATTGAAGTACCATTGCCGTATGGGCTAGCGTTCACTATCTCAATCGCGTCTTCAAGGGTGTCACTTTCCATGCAGCACAGCACGGGACCAAAGATCTCCTCTTGGTAGATGCTCATGTCCGTGGTCACGTTAGTGAACATGGTCGGACCGACCCAGTTACCACTCTCATAGCCTTCGACAGTAAAATCACTACCATCGAGCAGGCATTCGGCGCCCTCAGCTTTACCTTGAGCAATCAGTTTAAGCACCCGTGCTTTCGCGGCGGGGCTAATAACGGGGCCATAAGCAGCCTCTTTATCATCCCATAAGCCAGGTCTGACTTTGGCGATGGCATCACGCAGCTCGGGGATCCAATTTTTCGCTTCACCCACAAATACCGCGACCGACAATGCCATACAACGCTGCCCCGCAGCACCGACCGATGCGCCGACTAAGTTATTGATCACTTGCTGTTTATTGGCATCAGGCATGATCACGCAGTGGTTCTTAGCACCGGCGAACGCTTGCACACGCTTAAGATTATCGGTACCCGTCTTATAGATGTATTGACCCACGCCAACGGACCCGACAAAGGAAATGGCTTTAATATCTTGATGGGTCAGCAGTACATCGACCGCCGTTTTATCGCCATGGATCAGCTGCAGCACACCTTTGGGCGCGCCCGCCTCTTCAAACAGTTCTACAAGACGCTGTGGCGTCATCGGATCTTGCTCTGACGGCTTAAGCACAAAGGTGTTACCGCAGGCGATCGCCAAAGGGAACATCCATAATGGGATCATCGCCGGAAAGTTAAACGGCGTAATACCGGCGCAGACACCTAAAGGCTGGGTATAGCTATAGGTATCGATGCTGCGGGCCACGTTTTCAACGGTTTCTCCCATGATGAGGTTGGCAATGTTACAGGCATGCTCAGCCACTTCGATACCGCGCCACACATCACCTTTTGCATCTTCAAAGGTTTTACCTGTTTCTTGAGCTAGAATCGTGGCAATTTCATCATGATGGGCTTTGAGCAGATGTTGATAGCGAAACATTACCCTCGCACGCTCTGATACCGGCACCTCTTTCCAGGTAGCAAAGGCTTGTTTCGCACTGGCAATGGCCGTTTCCACTTCTGATGGGGTCGCCGCATTAATGGTCGCTATCACTGCATTATTGGCCGGATTAGTTACCGAGATCTGCTGCGTTCCTTGGCCTAATGTAAATTCACCATCGATGTAATGTTTAACTTCAATCGTCATATTGCTTTCCTAAGATCTTTCTAACTAAGACAAAAATGTAAGTGACAGCTAAAAACTCACACAGTTAACAGAGGTTTTGCCAATGGGCTAACAGATGATTAGCCCGAGCAAATGGATTAGATTTCAATCGCCATCGCGGTGGCTTCACCGCCACCGATACATAAAGATGCCACGCCACGCTTAAGCCCTTTAGCCTTTAAGGCATGGATTAGGGTGACCAGTACCCGCGCACCAGAGCAACCTATTGGGTGACCGAGCGCGCAGGCGCCGCCGTTAACGTTAACTTTAGCTTCATCCAACCCGAGTTCGGAAATGGCGAGCATAGTAACCATGGCAAAGGCTTCGTTGATCTCAAATAGATCAACAGCGGCTTTATTCCAGCTGACTTTGTCGAGCAGCTTAGTGATGGCGCCGACTGGGGCTGTCGTAAACATCGACGGCTCTTGAGCATGAGTGGTATGACCCTTAATGGTTGCCAGCACCTCAAGCCCTAGCTGCTCGGCTTGCTCACGGGTCATGAGCATAAGTGCCGCCGCGCCATCGGAAATTGAACTGGAGTTGGCCGCCGTGATAGTACCGTCTTTGGCAAATGCGGGGCGCAGTGTGGGGATTTTTTCAGGGCGTGCATTACCAGGTTGCTCGTCGGTGTCGATAACCAGATCGCCACGACGGCTATTCACTGTTACAGGGGTAATTTCAGCTTTAAACGCACCCGTTTCAATCGCAGCATTGGCTTTTTGCAGTGAACTTAGCGCAAAGTTATCCATCGCTTCACGGCTAATAGAAAAATCATCGGCGGTCTTTTGAGCAAAGGTACCCATTGCACCGCCGGTATAGGCATCTTCAAGGCCATCGAGGAACATGTGATCCATCACTTTACCGTGCCCCATACGCATGCCACCGCGGGCTTTATCGAGTAGGTAAGGCGCTTGACTCATGCTCTCCATGCCGCCGGCGATAACAACATTGGCACTGCCTGCTTTAATTAGATCATGGGCTAACATTACCGTTTTCATCCCAGAGCCACAGACTTTATTGACTGTGGTGGCACCCACTGATAATGGCAAATCGGCGCCTAAAGTGGCTTGACGGGCCGGCGCTTGACCAAGACCCGCTGGCAAAACACACCCCATGAGCACTTCATCAACATCATTGCCTGCAAGCTGAGTGAAATCCATCAAGCCTTTAATGGCTGTAGCCGCCAGTGTTGGCGATGTCACACTCGACAGTGCGCCTTGAAAGCCGCCCATTGGCGTGCGCTTAGCTGCCACAATCACGATATCTTGATTTGTTTGCTCGTTAGTCATCTTCCGCTCCATCTCGGTATTTTTTGCTCGAACCACATGTTGATAACACGTGATGAACTGTGATCAATTTCAAATAATATCACTGTGACGTTTACGCGAACGTAAAGCAAGTGTTAACTCGCCAAAATGGTATAACTTTAGTCTAAGGTTTTGTCAGTCTGGATTTACACTTTTGCGTAATGTGCGTGGGTGCCAAAAGGATTGGTGGCAAATAAAGAGCGGACACCTACCATGATAAAGGCAAGCGAATCTTGGGGGGCAGTTAAACTATATGATATTTAAAATCAATAATTTAAATTGATAACACAAATAAAAGGCTATCAATAAAAACTAGGCATAAAACAAAGTTATTGGTACTCGCTAAGTGAGCGCCATCAAGCCTACACCGTCAAACAATAACGGTTGACCAAAACCGATTAGCTGCTGATCTCGATAGACCATAGCATCACTATCGGCGCATAAAATTAGCGGATATTGAGCCAATTCTTGTGACGCAATGAGCTGAGCCGCCGCGACGCTGATATCGACCCCGTGCTGGCTAAAATCAACATGGGGGACAAATTGGTAGGGTAATAAGCCTAACGCCGACAGGTTGCTAAGTGGCACTTGGTTTTGATCGCCACACAAAGAGGCTGAAGTAATGTTTGGCGTCATTAACATCGCTCCGGCGCTTAAGCCGATCATTGCCGCGCCCTTTGCTGCAAAAGCTTGCAGAAGACTCATCGCACCGCGTTGCTGTAAAGCCGCAAGAAACGCAAATGTGTCACCGCCAGCAAGATGAATCGCATCACATTGGCATAAAGCCTGTAATGCGGGCACTGAATAGTTTTGTTGCAGGTCGGTATAACAGCAAAGTTCAGCGCCGAGTGCAGCATAGACCACTTGGGTTTGCCTGTAATAATCCCGTTCAGGCTCATGCGCAGAGGCAAGATAACCCACTTTAATAGGATCTGCGCTAGGCAAATGTGCCTCTGTTAACGTATCCAACACGCAGGCGATGGCTTGCTGCGCCGCGCTGCAGTGAATATCGCTCAATAACGCTAATGTTAACTTCCCCGTCAAACTGCACGTCCTTATCTCAGTTGTTATATTCTTGCTGCAATGCAGCCACCAAACTTGCCGATTTAAAAATCTTCAAATTGTTTGGCCATAGCGCGAATTTGCGTTAATCCCACCCCATGCTGATTACGCTCGGCGCACGTTTGCTGATGCGCTTCATCCAGCGGATCGCCAATTAAAACAATACGCACCCGATACCCTAGCGCCTTTGCCGCCGCGTCGTAGGCCATATATTCCCAATAGGCCATATTGGTATTATCACAGATAACAATCGGCTCACCCCGTGCCAACGCCTGAATAAACAGGGTTAAATTACGTTGATGGTATTCACTCAACCGACTGGCATTAAACTGGTACTGCCCCTGTTGGTAAAATAAGTTATCGGTCGAAAAATAACCCCGCTGCCTTATCTGTTGCGCTACTGCCGGAGGCTGCGCTGCAATAAACTGTTCAACCCAATAACTTTTACCGCTGCCAGGCAAGCCGCGCATAATAATCGCTAACTTGTCAGCCTGAACATTCTGACTGGCCAGCATCCCATCGAGCGCGGCGCTTGTATCAAGATCTATATCTAATTGCATTACTGCGGCGCACCTATTAGCTCATCGTTAATCTTGTCACCACGCAAAATCGTATCAACCATGTGCGGCAAAATGCGGCTGGCCTTATCCTGCAGATGATATTGAAACTGACTGTGGCGATCGGCTGGCATAATATTAACTTCAACGGTTTGCGCACCATGATGGTTAGCCGTGTCGACAAATCCGGCTGCCGGATAAACCGTCCCTGAGGTGCCGATGGCAATGAATAGATCGCAAGTATCGAGCGCATGTTGGATACGGTCTAAGCCGATAGGCATCTCACCAAACCACACCACATGAGGCCGCAAACGCTGGGCTGGTATGCAACAGGTGCAGGTATGGTTAACCCCAAAATGATCTGTTAATAGAAAGGTCTGTTGTGAGCGCGGACAGCGGCCTTTAGTGAGCTCACCGTGCATATGCAGTAAGCGGCGAGAACCCGCCCTTTCATGCAAGTCATCAATATTTTGCGTCACCACAAGTAGCTGGCCATCAAACTCTTGTTCGAGCCTGGCTAGCGCCTTATGTGCCTCATTGGGTTCGATATGACCATCATGCAGCTGCTGCCAGCGTTCATTATAAAAACGCTCTACCATTTCAGGATCACGCGCGTACCCTTCTGGGGTCGCCACATCTTCGATTTTATGTTCTTCCCACAGCCCGTCTTGATCCCTAAAGGTTCTTAGCCCTGACTCGGCAGAGATGCCTGCCCCAGTTAATATCACGATCTGCCGATACATCTGCTTTCCTTATTCTTGTTATCGTTAGCTCAATACTGACTCGGTGCCAGGTGTCAATACACGGATGTTTAATGTAAGCCTGCCAGAACTCACTGGTGAGCTGTATTGGGCATAAGTATAAATAACACTATAAAAAGTATGTGTAAAATTCATTATTTTTTACGACGACACTATCTATTATTGTCTATTTGCTGCCTAAGCGAACAATATGCAAGATCAAAGGTTTAAGTTTTTAAATTCAGACCCTATAATGGTTCCCAATATCAACAACTGAACCTCTATTGGCTTTGCTAATGGTTCTGCAATCAAGAGATTTATAATGACAGATGGAAATCAAGCGCTAAAGAAAGCGGGATTAAAGGTCACCTTACCACGAGTCAAGATCCTCGAACTGATGCAAGGACCCGAAAATCAACATATCGGTGCAGAAGAACTATATAAAAAGCTACTCGATATTGGTGAAGAAATTGGGTTAGCCACCGTTTATCGCGTATTAAATCAATTTGATGATGCAGGCATTGTCACTAGGCATCACTTCGAGAGCGGCAAAGCGGTTTTCGAATTATCATCACAACATCATCACGATCATTTAGTCTGTTTATCTTGCGGCAAGGTGATCGAATTTTCCGATGACATGATTGAACGTCGTCAAGATGAGATCGCGATGAAACACAATATTAAATTAACCAATCATAGCCTCTATCTCTATGGTGTTTGCACTAATGATGAGTGCGATCACGGCGATGCTTAATGGTTAATAGACCAGAGGCGATATCGCTAAATTAATAGCAGCTTTTATCTTGATAGCCACAAGGCCCAAGAGCTGATATGAAAAAGGGATCCTAGGATCCCTTTTTCATTGGTTGCTTTTCACATTTGAGGAGTCAATGCATAAGCCTAAGAAGACAATGCCTAAAGGTGGCAGTCAGCCTCGGCATGACAGTCCTTATCAATAAACGTGTCACTGACACTTTAAAGCTCAAATTTACCCAAACATGACCTCGGCTTAATCGTCTAATCTATCTGAAACAACTTTGCCATCAATGGGATCGATACGCAGTTCACGCTCTACCCCATCTTTGTAAGCTTCCACTTCCCACTGGCCTCTTTTAACAGAGACTTCAGTAATGGGCGAGTAGCCTTGCGCTTCTAATGCCTTAATCACTTCAGAAAGCGGTTTAGCATCGACGGGGGGCTTCTCATGTGCAAAAGAGTGAGTCGCACCAAGGCATAAAGTAAAAGCTATCATTGCACCAAACAGCGACTTCATAATATCTCTCCTTCATTGCATTTGGATAACACGTTAATTGGGGCGATGATCTGACGCCCACTTACATCATATCGTCTCTTTTTCGCGGCAATTTTTATCATAGGAATTTTTGTTGTTCAATAATTTTTAGAAGCAAAAAAATGCGTTTTTATATAGATACAGTTATATGACAGCCTGATAAAAAACACAGCACGATTAACTGACATAACAGAGGCAAGATACCGGCATTTAATGGCTTTAGCCCTGAGTTATCAAGCTGAAAGATCAAAAATAACCCACAAAAAAAGGCGCCCTAAGGCGCCTTTTTACAAGTGGGTAAGATTACCAACCTGTTTTAGTACGTAGTGCACTGCCGATATCAGCAAGTGAACGTACGGTAGTTACGCCAGCGGCTTCTAGTGCTGCAAACTTATCTTCTGCAGTGCCTTTACCACCAGCGATGATCGCACCAGCGTGACCCATGCGCTTACCTTCTGGTGCAGTCACACCAGCAATGTAAGAAACAACAGGCTTAGTCACGTTAGCTTTGATATATTCAGCCGCTTCTTCTTCAGCCGTACCACCAATTTCACCAATCATCACGATGGCTTCAGTTTGTGGATCGTTTTGGAACATTTCCAATACGTCGATGAAGTTAGTACCAGGAATTGGGTCACCACCAATACCAACACAAGTTGATTGGCCGAAACCTTCGTCAGTGGTTTGCTTAACCGCTTCGTACGTTAGCGTACCAGAGCGAGAAACAATACCGACTTTACCAGGCTTGTGAATATGACCAGGCATGATACCAATCTTACATTCACCCGGGGTGATAACACCTGGGCAGTTCGGACCGATCATGCGAACGCCAGTCTCTTCAAGCTTAACCTTAACTTGCAGCATATCCAGAGTCGGAATGCCTTCAGTAATACAAACGATTAGCTCGATGCCACCGTCGATAGCTTCAAGAATGGCATCTTTACAGAAAGGTGCTGGTACATAGATAACGGTTGCTGTTGCGCCCGTTTCAGCCACTGCGTCTTTAACAGTATTAAATACGGGTAGACCTAAGTGAACCTGACCGCCTTTTCCTGGAGAAACACCACCAACCATTTGAGTGCCATACGCGATAGCTTGCTCAGAATGGAAAGTACCTTGACCACCAGTGAAACCTTGGCAAATGACCTTGGTATCTTTATTAATTAATACAGACATTATTTGCCCTCCGCAGCAGCAACAACTTTAACTGCAGCGTCAGTTAGTGACTCAGCTGCAATAATGTCAAGACCAGAGTTAGCCAATACTTCGCGACCGAGATCAGCGTTAGTACCTTCAAGACGAACCACAACTGGCACTTCAACACCCACTTCTTTCACTGCGCCAATGATGCCTTCGGCAATCATGTCACAACGTACGATACCGCCAAAGATGTTCACAAGAACCGCTTTAACGTTAGCGTCAGACAAAATGATCTTAAATGCTTCAGCTACGCGCTCTTTAGTTGCTCCACCGCCAACGTCTAGGAAGTTAGCTGGCTTGCCGCCGTGTAGGTTAACGATGTCCATTGTACCCATTGCTAGGCCGGCACCGTTTACCATGCAACCTACGTTACCGTCTAGGGCAACATAGTTAAGCTCAAATTTAGCCGCATGTGCTTCACGCGCGTCATCTTGTGATGGATCGTGCATGTCGCGGATTTTTGGTTGACGGAACAATGCGTTGCCATCGATACCTATCTTACCGTCTAGGCAGTGAATATTGCCTTCGGTAGTGATAACCAGCGGGTTGATCTCAAGCAGTGCGAAATCATGGTCGTTAAACATCTTAGCCAGACCCATGAACACTTTAGTGAACTGCTTCATTTGCGTTGGGTTTAGACCCAATTTGAAGCCAAGATCACGTGCTTGGTAAGGCTGTGGACCCGTTAGCGGATCGATAATGGCTTTGTGAATAAGCTCTGGCGTTTCTTCAGCCACAGTCTCAATCTCAACACCACCTTCAGTTGATGCCATAAACACCACGCGACGAGTCGCACGGTCAACAACAGCGCCAAGATAAAGTTCGTTAGCGATATCGGTGCAGCTTTCGACTAAGATTTTAGCAACTGGCTGACCTTTTTCGTCAGTTTGGTAAGTCACAAGGTTCTTACCTAACCAATTTTCAGCGAATGCTCTGATCTCTTCTTTGTCGCCGGTAACTTTAACGCCACCTGCTTTACCACGGCCGCCTGCGTGTACTTGACACTTAACAACCCACATATCACCGCCAATATGGCCTGCCGCTTCTACCGCTTCTTGAGGGGTATCACAAGCAAAACCTTCTGACACTGGTAAACCATATTCGGCAAATAGGGATTTTGCCTGATACTCATGCAAATTCATGATGATCTATCCGTATACTTCTTATCAAATCCAACCAGCTCATAGGAGCCAGTAGCGAGGGTGATGCCCACCAAAGCGATGGGCATCGAATCAACGTCGTCTTACAGGTCGAGTAGTAGACGAGTTGGGTCTTCGAGGAAGTCCTTAATGGCAACCAAGAAGCCAACAGACTCACGGCCATCGATAATGCGGTGGTCGTAAGAGAGTGCAAGGTACATCATAGGCAGGATTTCAACCTGACCATTCACTGCCATTGGGCGATCTTTAATGGCATGCATGCCTAAAATCGCACTTTGTGGCAGGTTCAAAATAGGCGTCGACATTAGCGAGCCAAACACCCCACCGTTAGTCACGGTAAAGTTACCGCCTGTCATATCTTCAACAGTCAGCTTACCGTCACGGCCTTTAAGCGCCAATTCACGCACGTTACGTTCGATATCAGCTAGGCTCATGGTGTCTGTGTCACGCAGTACTGGCGTCACCAAACCACGTGGCGTCGATACTGCGATACTCACATCGAAATAGTTGTGATAAACAAGATCATCACCATCGATAGAGGCGTTCACTTCAGGGAAACGTTTAAGTGCTTCGGTCACGGCTTTGACGTAGAAAGACATGAAGCCTAGACGAATACCGTGACGCTTCTCGAACACCTCTTGATACTGCTTACGAATGTCCATGATAGGCTTCATGTTCACTTCGTTGAAGGTCGTCAACATGGCTGTTGAGTTCTTCGCTTCCAGTAGACGATTGGCAATGGTCTTACGCAAACGTGTCATAGGTACACGTTTTTGGCTACGCTCACCTAAAGGCGCAACAACAGCAGCTGGCGCTGATGCAGGCTTAACAGCAGGTGCCGATTTCACGAAGGCTTCAACGTCTTCTTTCGTGATACGTCCACCCACGCCAGTGCCTTTAACTTTAGCCGCATCAACATTATGTTCGGCGATTAAACGACGAACGGATGGGCTTAGCGCATCATTTGACTCATCACTTGCCGCTTCTTGTGGTGCTTCAGCTTGCGCCTTAGTCACTTCTTGACCCGCAACCGCGCCAGCAACGAATTTAGCAATCACAGCTTCACCTAGAACGGTGTCGCCTTCTTCGGCTAGAAACTCAACGATTGAACCATCTTCTGGCGCAACCACTTCAAGTACCACTTTATCGGTTTCGATATCAACCAAGTTTTGATCACGAGTCACTTGCTCGCCAGCTTTAACGTGCCAAGTGGCGATGGTTGCATCAGCAACTGATTCTGGCAGTACGGGTACCTTGATTTCGATACTCATGGAAAGCTATCCTTTTTAAATTATCAATTACTACAGTTTTAATGCGCTATTTATTAGAGATTCTTGTTGCTGAGCATGCAGTGCTGGGTAACCACAAGCCGGGGCAGCAGATGCTTCACGGCCTGCATAGGTTAACTGTGCGCCTGCTGGAATAGCCGCCCAGAAATGGTGTTGGCTACAATACCAGGCACCTTGGTTCTGCGGCTCTTCCTGACACCAAACGAAATCTTTAACGTGCTGATATTGCGCCAGGATTTGTACCATGTCCTCATGCGGGAACGGATACAACTGCTCGACACGGATCAGTGCAATATTAGTGAGATTCTCTTTGCGACGCTTTTCAAGCAGCTCAAAGTACACTTTACCACTACAGAACACGACGCGATCAACCTGGCTGCTATCTTGCTCATCGATCTCCGCAATCACGTTTTGGAAGGTGCCAGTGGCAAGCTCTTCCATACTCGAGACGGCTAACGGATGACGCAGTAAAGATTTAGGCGACATGACCACCAGTGGACGACGCATAGGACGTACCACTTGACGACGCAGCATGTGATAAACCTGCGCAGGCGTTGATGGCACGCACACTTGCATATTGTGGTTAGCACAAAGTTGCAAGAAACGTTCTAGACGCGCACTGGAATGCTCTGGACCTTGCCCCTCATAACCGTGTGGTAACAGCATGGTTAAGCCACATAGACGGCCCCATTTTTGCTCACCCGATGACAAGAACTGGTCAATCACTACCTGCGCGCAGTTAGCGAAATCACCAAACTGAGCTTCCCAAAGCGTTAATCCGCCAGGCTCGGCTGTGGCGTAGCCATATTCAAACGCGAGTACTGACGCTTCAGACAATACCGAATCGGAGATATCGATAGGGCCTTGCTCGTCGGCGACATTACGCAGTGGCAGATAAGCCGTTGCATCGTTTTGATTGTGCAATACCGCATGGCGATGGAAGAAGGTGCCGCGTCCTGAGTCTTGACCCGTAATACGCACCCGCTTGTTATCTTCAAGAATTGAGCCGTAGGCTAAGGTTTCAGCAAAACCCCAGTCCAGCAGCTTTTCACCCTTTGCCATGGCAACGCGGTCTTTATAAATCTTGGCGACACGTGACTGCAACTTATGATTTTCAGGCACATAGCTTAACTTGTCAGCCAGATTTTGCAGACGCTCGATAGACATTGCACCTGGGTAGTTTTCGTCCCATTCGCGATTAAGGTAAGGCGTCCAGTCAACCGTATGTAGCGTCATTGGGCGCCACTCTTTAACGACGCAATCACCTTTATCTAACGCATCACGGTAGTCGTTGATCAAGCCTGTGACTTCATCAGCGGCTAACGTGCTCTCTTCGATAAGACGGTCGGCATAGATCTTACGCGGCGTAGGATGCTTTTTAATCTTGGCATACATTAATGGCTGCGTTGCGCTTGGCTCATCGGCCTCATTATGGCCATGACGACGATAACAAACCAGATCGATAACCACATCACGCTTAAACTCGTTACGGTAATCAACCGCCAGCTGCGCAATGAAGGCAACCGCTTCAGGATCATCAGCATTAACGTGGAAAATAGGCGCCTGCACCATCTTAGCGATATCGGTACAGTATTCTGTTGAGCGAGTATCTTCAGTCAAGTTAGTGGTAAAGCCCACTTGGTTATTGACCACGATACGAATACTGCCGCCCACTTTAAAGGCACGGGTTTGAGACATATTAAATGTCTCTTGTACTATCCCCTGACCTGCAATAGCACTGTCACCATGAATGGTGATGGGCATCACTTGCAGACCCGTTTTACAACCACGGCGATCGAGACGTGCTCTGACAGAGCCCATCACCACAGGGTTAACAATCTCAAGGTGCGATGGGTTGAACGCAAGGGCTAGATGAACATTGCCACCTGGCGTTTCAAAATCTGAGGAGAAACCTTGATGATACTTAACGTCGCCTGAACCGAGTAATTCGTCGCTGTGCTTACCAGCAAATTCATCAAACAGTTCTGACGGTTTTTTACCGAGAATGTTCACCAATAGGTTTAAACGACCACGGTGAGCCATCCCCACGACCATCTCTTTGGTACCGGCTTGGCCACCACGGTAGATGATTTCACGCATCATGGGCACGAGTGCGTCACCGCCCTCGAGTGAGAAGCGCTTAGCACCGGGGAACTTGGCGCCGAGGTATTTTTCCATACCTTCGGCGGCGTTAAGGCCTTCGAGAATACGGAGTTTGGTGGATTTATCGTAATTAGCTCTACCTAAGGATGGCTCCAAACGTTGTTGGATCCAACGTTTCTCATCGGTATCTGTGATATGCATGTATTCAGCGCCGATAGCACCACAGTAGGTGGCCTTCAGTGCATTCACAAGATCACCTAGCTTCATGGTGTCGCCACCGTGCGCAAATGAACCTGTGTTGAATTCACGATCCATATCGTCGCTAGTTAAGCCGTGGAAGGCAGGGTCCAGTTCAGTGACGGCATCGCGCTTCCATAAACCGAGGGGATCCAGATTCGCATTCTGGTGACCGCGGAAACGGTGAGCGTTGATCAACTGTAGGACTTTAACTTGTTTAGCATCCACATCAGGGTCGGTAATACGAGCAGAGCTCTTATGGCGGCCTTCTAACGCTAAACTACGAAAATATTCACGTACTTTTGAGTGGGCAGCTTCGGGCACATCTGTTGCGCCGTTGGCATATGGGAGGTTATCAAATACCGCGCGCCAGTCGTCTGATACTGACTGTGGGTCTTCTTGATAGGCTTCATACATCTCTTCTACATAGGTCGAGTTCGCGCCACTTAAGTGAGACGAATCGAGCCAGGCTTTCATGATGCCTTGGTGCATTTCTATTCCTTTCAAACTTGATACACGTGTTTAGCCAAAGTCTTAAAAATGCAATCCCAGTTAATCGCACTGCAATTGCAATCTATCTGCCGCCCCGAGAATCCAGATTGTACGGCACATGTGTAGTTCCATTACATAAAAGAGCCACTTCCTCTCAAAGAAGAAGTGACTCTTCATGAGCTATATCATTATTAGAATCAGCTCAGGTTGTTGCATTTACACTGCTCTCTTAAGCAACATTGACTTAATGTGTCCAATGGCTTTAGTCGGATTCAATCCTTTCGGACAAACATCCACACAGTTCATGATGCCATGGCAACGGAATACGCTGTATGCATCATCAAGCTCAGACAAACGCTCTTCAGTCGCGGTATCACGGCTATCGATAAGGAATCGATAAGCATGTAATAGACCACTTGGACCGATAAACTTGTCTGGGTTCCACCAAAACGATGGACAGGCTGTAGAACAACAAGCACACATAATACACTCGTAAAGACCATCTAAGTGTGCACGTTCTTCAGGTGATTGCAGATGCTCACGCGCAGGCGTTTTCTCATCGTTAATCAAATAAGGTTTAATCTTTTCGTACTGTTTGTAGAACTGAGTCAAATCGACAATCAGATCACGTACGACAGGCATGCCTGGTAGTGGACGGATCTCAATAGTCTTACCCTTAAAGGTAGATATTGGCGTGATACACGCAAGGCCGTTCTTACCATTCATGTTGACACCATCACTACCACACACACCTTCACGGCATGAGCGACGGAACGCCAATGTTGGATCTTGTACTTTAAGTTGCATCAGCACATCAAGCACCATCATATCGGTACCGTCAGCCACTTCCAACGTGTAATCCTTCATGTAAGGCTTAGTGTCTACGTCAGGATTATAGCGATAAATAGCAATCTTTAAATTCATCTGACAGTCCTTAGTAAGTACGCTTGATTGGCGGGAACGCGGCACGAAGCTTAGGCTCCATGTTCACATCACGCTTAGTCATCTGCTCAGTCACTGGGTCAAAAAGACTGTGACACAGCCAGTTTTCATCATCACGCTCAAGGTAATCTTCACGTGAATGCGCGCCACGACTTTCAGTACGATAGTTTGCTGCATAGGCTGTGGCTAACGCCGTTGCCATTAGGTTGTCTAACTCAAGACATTCGATACGTTGAGTATTGAACTCTTGTGAGTTGTCAGACAGCTTAGCATTCGCTAAACGGTCGCGAATAGCCTTAAGTTCAGCCAGACCTTCAGCCATAGCGTCACCGCTTCGGAATACTGAGAAGTTAAGCTGCATACATAGCTGCAGATCTTTACGGATTGTGGCTGGGTCTTCACCGTCTTTATTGCTTTCCCAACGGTTTAGACGCTCAAGCGACTTGGCGATATCAGCATCTGTCGCATCTTTTGGATCGACAGTGGCGTCAAGCGCTTTACCTAAGTGTTGACCCGCAGCACGACCAAATACCACTAAGTCGAGTAGTGAGTTACCACCTAAGCGGTTAGCGCCGTGTACTGATACACAAGCAATTTCACCGACAGCAAATAAGCCGACGACATCTTGCTCGCTGCCATCTTCATTCTTACGAATCACTTGGCCGCTGACTTTCGCTGGTAAACCACCCATCATATAGTGACAGGTTGGCAATACTGGAATTGGACCATCGGCGGGATCGATGTGAGCGAAGGTACGAGACAGTTCACACACACCAGGAAGACGCGCTTCTAGGGTTTCTTTACCTAAATGGTCAAGTTTCAACAGACAGTGTGGTCCTAATGGACCATCGAGGCCGCGACCTTCACGAATTTCAGTCATCATTGAACGTGCAACCACGTCACGTGATGCCAAATCTTTCGCGTTTGGCGCATAACGCTCCATGAAACGCTCACCGTCTTTGTTGAGCAGGTATCCGCCTTCACCACGGCAACCTTCGGTCACCAAAACACCGGCGCCAGCAATACCCGTTGGGTGAAACTGCCACATTTCCATGTCTTGCATCTGCACGCCAGCGCGCATCGCCATACCAATACCGTCACCAGTATTAATGTGGGCGTTAGTGGTAGAAGCGTAGATACGCCCTGCTCCACCGGTCGCTAGAATCGTGGCTTTGGCTTTGAAATAAACGATTTCACCGGTTTCGATTTCGATTGCAGTACAACCGACAATCGCGCCGTCATCATTCTTGACTAGGTCCAGTGCATACCACTCAGAGAACACTTCAGTCTTGTGCTTTACGTTCTGCTGATAAAGACAGTGCAATAAAGCATGACCGGTACGGTCGGCAGCCGCTGCGGTACGGGCCGCTTGCTCACCACCAAAGTTCTTTGACTGGCCACCAAACGGACGCTGGTAAATCTTACCATTGTCAAAACGTGAGAATGGTAAACCCATCTGCTCAAGCTCGATAATGGCTTCAGGACCGGTTTTACACATAAATTCAATCGCTTCTTGGTCACCGATAAAATCGGAACCTTTCACGGTATCGTACATGTGTTGTTCCCAGTGATCCTCATGGGCGTTACCCAGCGCTACGGTGATACCACCCTGCGCTGATACGGTATGAGAACGCGTTGGAAACACTTTCGATAACAGCGCGCAGCTCTTACCTTCTTTAGAAATCTGTAGTGCAGCGCGCATACCTGCGCCACCAGCGCCAATAACGACTGCATCAAATTCACGAACTGGAATACTCACTTAAACACCCCACACAATAACAATGCCAGCAGCCAAATAAGAGAAGGCAGCCACGACGAAGACGAATTGGAGTACACCACGCAAACTGACGCATTTCACGTAGTCTGTCAGCACCTGCCAAATACCAATCCATGAGTGGATTAATAGTGCAACTAGGGCCAATAATGTAAACACTTTCATCGGCAGAGTGCTAAATAGACCATGCCAGACGTCATAAGTGAGAGGAGAACTAGCGGCGATAAATCCTACTAAAAAGATAGTGTAACAAGTAAGGATAACTGCACTAGCACGAATAAGAATAAAATCATGAACGCCGCTGCGTCCAAGACTTGCTGCATTTGTTACCATACCCAAATCCCCGCAATGATTGACAGTGCCGCGGCAATAACGAAGGCGGCTTTCGCTGAAGCGTTACCTGAGTCTAACTCTTCCCAACGTCCGGTATCCATGATGAGGTGGCGTACGCCAACGACAAGATGGTAACCCAGCGCGGTTAGAATTCCCCAGACGACAAACTTAACGAACAAGTTATCAAACAGAGATTGTATGCCTGCGAAACTCTCAGCAGATGCGAGTGATTCACTCAACAACCAGATAAGAATGCCGACGGCAAACAGCATGATAACACCGGATACACGGTGTAGGATTGACGCAATCGCTGTTGCAGGAAAGCGAATGGTCTGCAGATCTAGATGGACAGGTCTTTGCTTTTTCACGTTCTGCTCACTTCTGCTCCATTGAGCATTATTTTTGTTATCGAACCCCTTTCGAACGAAATTTGATCAGCAAGCAAACTTACCACCTCGTCTCGCCACAAAAGAAAAGTTTAAACAAACTGTTAACTAATTCAAAAATCACTAATTAAGCTTGTAAGAAATGGTTTATGAATTGGTTTGTTTGTAGCTCTTTTCGAGCCGAGGCAAGTATACGCCGCCGAAATGTCAAATACAAACATCACATTATGCAAATTTAGTTTTTTTGGTAAAAAAATCTGCCAAGTTCCTGTATTGATAAGGGCTTCAGCCAATTTAAGACCATGGTCTAACGAATTTAAACGCTTATTTAAATTGAAATGTGATCTAGATTCACTGTAAAGTATTGGCGTTTGACAAAGCCGCACTCACATAAGAATGAAGTAAGGAGAACGGGGTATGGCTGATAATATAGCCAAATTGGAATTACCAGGGAACGATTCGATTGACCTGCCTATTAAAAAAGGGACAGCAGGATTTGATGTAATCGACATCAGCAAACTAGGTAGCAAAGGTCACTTTACATTTGACCCAGGATTTTTAGCGACAGCATCCTGCGAATCCGCTATCACTTACATTGATGGCGCCCAAGGTATACTTTTACACCGTGGTTACGCAATCGACGAATTAGCCGTCGATTCAGATTATTTAGATCTTTGTTATCTATTGCTTTACGGTGAGTTACCCACTAAGGCCCAATACGATAAGTTTGTCTACACGGTTAAGACTCACACTATGGTTAACGAGCAATTGGCTTCGTTTTTCCGTGGTTTCCGCCGTGACGCTCACCCAATGGCGATGCTATGTGGTGTGACGGGCGCATTATCTGCGTTTTACCAAGACTCTTTAGACGTAAACGATGAGCATCACCGCGAAATCGCCGCGTTCCGTTTAGTGTCTAAAATGCCGACGATTGCAGCCATGTGCTACAAATACTCAATTGGCCAACCCTTTATCTATCCACGCAACGACCTAAGTTACGCGGGTAATTTCCTAAGCATGATGTTTGCTGTACCGTGCGAAGAATATAAGGTCAACCCAATTGTTGAACGCGCGATGGATCGTATTTTCATCCTTCACGCCGATCACGAACAAAACGCATCAACCTCTACCGTTCGTTTAGCGGGTTCTTCTGGAGCTAACCCATTTGCGTGTATCGCAGCGGGTATCGCCTCACTTTGGGGTCCGGCTCACGGCGGCGCCAACGAAGCCTGTTTAAACATGCTTGAAGAGATTGGCACAGTTGATCGCATCCCTGAGTTTATTGCACGCGCTAAGGACAAAGACGATCCTTTCCGCCTAATGGGCTTTGGTCACCGCGTTTACAAGAACTTCGACCCACGCGCTAAAGTGATGCGTGAAACTTGTCATGAAGTGCTTGCCGAACTTAAAGTGAACGATCCGCTACTTGATGTGGCGATGGAACTTGAACGCATTGCACTTGAAGATGAGTACTTTGTGTCTAAGAAGCTGTATCCGAATGTCGATTTCTATTCAGGCATCATCATGAAAGCTATCGGTATCCCGACCAGTATGTTTACCGTGCTATTTGCATTGGCACGTACTGTTGGCTGGATTGCCCACTGGAAAGAGATGCTAGATCAGCCTGGTCACAAGATCAGTCGTCCGCGTCAGCTATACACAGGTTCACCTGAGCGTAGCTTTGTCGATTTAGACAAACGCGGCTAATCAGAACGATCTTTGCTAAACGTTAAAAGGCACTCATTGAGTGCCTTTTTTATTCGCATCTATCTAATGGTAGCGTTAACTCTCATGCTCATGGCAACCAATTGCTTACAGCATGCTTACGTGCAGGTGTTTCTTCGACACCGCTGACTCTCTTTTTGAAAAGAATCATCCCTAGGTGCTCTGCGATTTCACTGCTGAAATCGAAGGTCACAGCCGCACCTACACCGACTTATCTATATCTTCGGTTTAGCCGTAATTGGTATCCACAGAACCGTTAAAAGCAAATCGCTTTTGGACAAAATTATCTTGGCCTTCGAATGAAGGTTGAGGCATTTTTGGCTTGTAGCATTTAGTCGAGTTGGTTTTTATTGATTGATGGTAGCGTTAACCTTCATCATTTTGAATTGCTTGCCGCAGGCCTTTCGTGCAGGTACTTCCTCGGCACCGCTGTAAACCCATCCTTGGGCGCTCTGCGATTTCATCCCTGAAATCGAAGGCCTCAGCCGCACCTAGGTAATCCCCCCGAGTTCTAACCCTCTTCGATTTTGCATTACAGGTGTCATTCTGGGCATTAAAAGCTAAATTATTTTTGGACAGAACTTTGTTAGATTTTTAGCTCTAATTCGTGAATTTCGGATTAAAATTTCTATGGGTAACGCCAGCCAACGGTTAGACGTCAATTTGAATATGCATGTCAGGTGTACTAGTTAACCTGAACTCGGGATAAGAAATTGAACTAATAGCCCTCTTTGTGATCAGATCTCTCGACCAAGATTAATCAATCACGCAGAGGGCATATGAATAATTTAGTGGATGTATTTTGTGATGTCGATGATTTTTGTAATGCTTTTATTCCTCAATGGGAACAACAGTGTCTAACTGATGGAACCCGCAAGCGTAAGCGCGCTGGCAGAATGACGATGAGTGAAATTATGACAATTATCATTGCCTTCCATATGTCTAATCATCGTGACTTCAAGAATTTTTACACAGGATATCTGGCTCGTTTCTACAAATCTGATTTTCCAAACTTACTCAGCTACACTCGATTTCTTGAAGTCATGCCGAGTACAGTCATTCCAATGTGCAGTTATTTTTCCTCTTTAAAAAGCGCCCCAACAGGCATCGAATTCGTTGACTCAACGAGCATTAAGGTTTGTCATAATTTACGAATTCCAAGGCATAAAACGCTAGCAGGTCTCGCCAGCCGAGGAAAAGGCACGATGGGCTGGTTCTATGGTTTTAAACTTCATCTTATTGTGAACCATCGAGGCGGCATCGTTGCAGCCAAAATAACACCTGCGAATGTGCATGACACGAAACCCGTAAAAGGTATGGTCGTTGAATCAATGGATAAACTCTATGCTGATAAGGGGTATATCGGCAAAGCGTTAGCAGGCGACCTATTAGAACGTGGGGTAACTATCGTTAATAACGTGCGTAAAAACATGAAAGCAAAGGCTTTATCATTATGGGATAGAGCCATGCTTTCTAGACGATTTATTATCGAAACAATCAATGACCAGCTAAAAAACATCTCACAAATAGAGCATACGCGGCACCGCAGCGTACATGGTTTCATGCTTAATGTGATAGGAGGTTTAGTGGCTTATCAACTCAAAGAGAATAAGCCACAACTCAATATTACATCAGCAGAATTCAACGTGATTTCAGTGTTACGTTAAACCGATCTGAGGTTAGTTAACTTCGCCGAGGCCGAATTCGAGCAAATCAAATCCAGTTTCATTTTGCGTCAAATATAGAGCGAGATAAGCATTATCATGAACTCTAACCCAAAACTTATACAAGGTTTCACTTTCTAGGCTAATATACCCAATTTTCGAATAGCCTTTAAACCACTGAGGCACAGAATCTTTCTTTTTACCAAGACAACTCAGATCAGAGCACATCATTGCCATTTATCGAAGCAGGTTATGCGACATTATCTGGTTCATGCGTTGTCTTAATGAGCCTATTGCTCGGCAGGCAAATCAAGAGGACAACTGTACTGGTCGCTTCTGGGAAGGACGTTTTAAGTCGCAAGCTCTGCTTGATGAAGCTGCAGTATTAGCCTGTATGGCTTATGTCGATCTGAATCCTATCAGAGCTAAGATGGCTGACACTCCAGAGCAATCGGACCATACCAGCATTCAATTACGAATTAAGGCGGCACTGAAAGCGTAAAAATCAACCAAAAGGCATTGCGTTTTCATTGCAAGATTATCTCGAACTGGTCGATGATACAGGTCGAATTATTCGCAACGATAAATGTGGCGCTATCAGCACAAATAGCGCTAAGTTGCTCACAAGATTGAATATCCCTCAAGACAATTGGCTCAAACTCACCACTGAGTTTGGCAAGCTATTTCATGGCCCAGTGGACACACTTCAAGAGATTACCAGCTATTGTGAGCATCTAGAGAAACGGCGACGACACTTTTCCAGTTGCTGCCAGCACTTAAAAGTGGGCTAATCCCAAAGTTCTGTAACAGCCATTTATTCCCAATCAAATTAACCAACAATTGGGTTGGGACATTGTGGCTAAAAATCACTATTTTTAAAGGAAATCAGTTCATTTAGCTAATCTGCTTACATAAATTCATGCCATATTGCCCCTCTAGCGGTATCATCCCAGAATCTTGCTGAGCACATGCCGAAAGTGCATTATGTTATTGTTTTATAATGGCTAGCCCGATTAATTTCTTTTGCGCTCTAGCGACGGTCTTGAATGATGTTGAAGTGTTGTTGGATGGTGTCCATAATTTATGCGACTTATTTCTTATGCCAAATAAATGAGGGATCGGATGACCATGTTCCACTTTTAATATCCAGAGTTCCCCAAAATGATTCTCTAACAAACACCTCAAACTGCCCATGCTTTTCTAGATCCCAGGAATCATCAGTTTCTACTTCACTGGGAAATTTATTATTGGCGTAAACACGAATAGCCCAATAATGAGGTCTAAATGGATCAAACAAGCTTCTAGTCCGTGCAATTGCCCTGAAATCACTATATAAGACATTGTTGTCGTCCAAATACTGTGCCGCCGCGGCAACTATCTTGCTTGGGGGCTGATAGATTCTTTTTTCAACAGGGTATGCCAAGACAACAGCCAGCATGCCTATGGCCCCAAAAATCAACATATTCGGCCATTTAGTAGGCCCGAAATACCAAGCGACAAGACCGGATAATATCAGCCAGATAGCAAAGCATATGTAGAGCGGCTCCAAATCCAGCAACATAGGGAAAAAAGAGACACCTTTAATCTCCGGGCGCTGCACTGTAAAACAGTGCAGCGCCGAATAATAGCGAACACAACGCCTCTAACATTCTTAACTTAATCAAACTGAATGCTCCACTGTGTTAATGTGCCAAGATTATCTTTCTTTTGATCGCTAACCTTGAGCGTCCAAACACCCTTCACCGTTTCAATCATATTCGAGTCAATAATCCATGTTTCATTCAAAACATAGCTACCAGGGTTGGCCAAGTTATAATGTCGACCAGAAGGTGATATTAATTGAATCGCAATGTCGGCCAGGTTGGGGTGCGATATCTTGGCTGATACTGTGATGCCCGATGGATAGATATCCGAGGGCACTGTGATGCTTGAAGACACACCATAACCTTTATTATCAGGTATCTCGAACTGTGAAACGTTGGTGAATACCTGACCAGCAGCTTGCACAATGATAATAGTCACTGAATCTGAAGACACTTCTTGTCTGGAATCGACAATGATTGCCTCTATATCATGTTGGCCAGGGGACAAGATGACATCCACCAATTTCCCCTCCCCTAATTCACCATCGATATTGGAGGTCCAAGTTACAAAGTTACCTAGATCACCGTCTTCAATATCCCATGCGGTGGCATTTAGCTGGATTGACGATCCAAAACCAAATTCTTGACCATCGATTGGAGCATGAATTTCGATAACAGGTGCGGTGTTTGGGTTTGGCTCAACAGTGACTAAGACGCTAGCAGTAGCCCTTGACTGACCATCTGTGATCTCATAAGTAAATTGGGTCGTACCGACAAAATTTGCCGGAGCCGTGTACTTAACCTTATTGTCTTCTATTTCCGTGAAGCCGTTAGTTGCTTGAGTGACAGACTCAATAGTCAGCAGGTCTCCATCGGGATCTGAATCGTTGGACAGAACGTCATATTTGATACTTGCGCCCTGATAGACCCTAATGGCATCGTCTTCGGCTGAAGGTGCACGATTGCCATCAACAATGTTCACTAGGACTGTCGCCTGAGATCTGTCACCTGATGGATCGGCAATCAGGTAAGTGAAAGAATCCTGGCCGATATAACCAGACTCTGGTTGATAGATTATGTTGCTGCCAGACAAAAGAGTGCCGCCATGAGCGCCCTGACTGAAGTCGATTAACTGAATGGGATCTTTATCCGCGTCAGTATCATTAGAAAGCACATCGATACTCACGGCAACATTGGCCTGGGTAAAGGCAACATCATCCATGGCAACTGGAGCTGTGTTGCCTTTATTCACAGTAACATATACAGAAGCAGAAGCTGCATTGCCAAGTGTATCTATTACTACCCTATAAGTGAACACATCATCCCCAAAGAAGCCAGCTTGTGGGGTATAGGTTAACTTGTCGTTTGCAAGACTTACCGTCCCATGTGCCGGCTGAGTAAAATCAGAAATAGTCAATGCTTGAGATGATGACGCCGAGTCGTTGCTTAAGACATCGATCTCGATTGACGTATTGATGGCAATAGAGACAGCATCGTCAAGGGCAACAACTTGAGGTCCATTATTACTGACCGACAAATGCACCGGTGCGGTAGAAAGGTTGCCCTGGGCATCTTGAATTGTGTATGAGAAGATTTCTTCACCAACAAAGTCAACGTCAGGGGAGTAAATCAGCTCGTTTGCTATACCTCTTGTCACCGTTCCATTGTATGGCTGAGTGAAGCGGATAACATTGAAGGAGTCCCCTTCGAGATCATAGTCATTGCGCAGCACATCTATCACTAGAGTGGTATTTTGGGTCGTTTCGAACACATCATCCACGGCCACTGCAGGGTTGTTTGCATGCACAAAGTTAATATTAACTATTGCAGTGGAAGACCCGCCCCTGCCATCTGAAATCGAATAGGCAAAAGTATCTGTACCACTGGCATTGAGATTGGCAGTGTAAGTGATGAGCTTATCTGTTACCACAATACTGCCTTTGCCGGGCAGAGAGTAGGCTGAAATTCGCAAGTCATCCTGATCAGGATCTGTGTCGTTTGCCAACACATTCAAAACTGACTGGGATCCAGGAGACAGTGAATAGGCGTCATTCACTGCAACTGGAGGACGATTTACCACGTTGCCTATCTGCACAGTCACCTGAGATGTCGCGGTTCCGCCCTTGGCGATGTTGGTGACAACATCATAGTCAATGATGGTGTAACTGAAACTATCATTGCCGAGGTAACCTGGGCTTGGAGTGTATCCAAGTTGATTGCCATAATTGACAAGAGTGCCTTGACTGGGTTGCGTGAACGAAGAAATGTAGAGTCCGTCGCCGTCCGAGTCAGTATCATTAACTAGCACCTTGAAATACGAGGTCATGTTTTCGGGGATATGATAGGAATCAGCATTGGCAATAGGTGCATGGTTGGGTTTTACCGATACGCGCACAGTGCCAATTGCAGAACCGCCCTTCAAAATATTATTTCTTGGATAAATGTCAACTATTTCGTATTGGAAAACGTCATCACCTTCAAAGCCTGAACTTGCCGTATATTGAATAGAATTACCGACTATTTCTGCTACCCCATGCTGAGCGGGTGTTACTGAGTTAACCTTAAGTAAGTCGCCGTCATCATCAAGATCATTTTGAGCAGCATGTACATACATTGCTTTTCCAATAGAAGTCACTGCATCATCTACCGCCACAGGAATCGCATTGTCGGCCGTTGAACAGCCTCGAAAGTCCCAACATGAATATAATAAACTGGTTGCCACATTTCGTTTCGATATAACATTGCCGCCTTTTATCAAGGGATACATGAGTAAGTCTTTTATCTTCAAAGCCGTATTTGACTGAAGTTTTGAAAAATCAGCTGCGGGAATAGAAAATGTGATTCTATTAGTCCCCTTAATCAGCTCAATGCTAGAACTCCCATAAACTCCAACGTGTTCGCCACTTTCAGTGGTAACTGTTACTGAGTAGCCGAAATTTGCTGCCGCTGGCAACGTATCTACCTCAAAAGAAACGTCTATCATCTCGATGAAACGGCCATCCTCACTGTCAATAGGCTCGAATGTCACATTACCTAAATAAAGTAAATCGTCACGCTCCCAGGAATCTTGTTCAAAATATGAAGTAGTGTATAAATTATCTTTATCTTGAATCCTCAAATAACCATAATCAAGCCAGAAATCTGAAACTGTAAATTTACCTGAATACCCTAGACTCCTTAGTTTCTCGCCCTTAAACGTTACAAAAATTTTATTTTCTGTAGCATCCATTTTGCTCCCAGCAAAAATCTTAGTACCATCTTCGGTCTCTAACGTAACCCTATTGTAATAAAATCCTGTCGATTGAAATGGGCCAGTCGTCTCAAACTCCAATCTGAGTTCATCAATATAACCGTCTTTATCCAAGTCGACCAATATCTCATTAACACTGCCGGTAACATATACTTGTGGGAGTATAGAATTAAAGCTTTGGTCAACACTGACTTCAAACCTCTCACCGTTTAAATTAGTACCATTAATTCTGACAAGCACAGTGTACTCCCCCTCAACCTCAGGGGTGAAAAAAGCATGATAACTCCCATCACCAGCTTTAAAGTCCATTTCGGATCCATCATCTAAAGCTATGACTTTACTTATTTCAATGCCATCTTTTAAGAGCTCAAACGAGACATCGGCTGTAGTGATTGGAACACCGCCATCAGTTAGTTGAACATACACAGGAAAAATATTTCCAACGGTAATTGGCTTTTTATTTGGGCCGACCTCCCCGACTGTCAATGCGAAATTAACTTTTGAAGTAGGGAATTTAATATTTATTGGGATTGTAGTTGACGAACCATTCGCTTTCCCTAAAATGATATAGCTACCTGCGCTAACATTACTGAGTTCAATAATATAGCTACTTGTTACAGAAAACAGATGTTCCTCTGGAGTAGAAGGAGTAAAAAAGAAAAAATTACAGTTGTAGAGTGAAGCGTTATTAGCATTAATAATCACCCCAGATGGTGTAATTAACTCAATATCACTTTCGTTTATATTAAGACCATCAAACACCGGGATTGTGATAATAAACTTATCAACGCTAGGTGACATAAATGACGTTGAAAACCCTCCACTTATAATCTCGGTTGATTTATGGATCTGTATGCTTTGTGGGATTGCATCAGCAGTAAAAACATGAAGTATAGCAAAAATACATGCAATTATATTCAGAGTTAGCTTTCTCATTTTATAACACTCCAACCCAATATACCATTATGAACCTCGTCTAAAAAAATCCTTTGAGCTTCTTCTTTAATTACAGTTCCATGATTCGCATAAATTGAAACATTTTTATTTGAGTCCATTGGCGATGCACTATCAACACTGACCATTGAATCATTCTGTTTTGGTAAATAATTCGGTATCGGCACATAAATTGGCTTATCGTATTCAAAACTTTGAAAGTACGCTTTCTCGTAATTTACTTCATAATGATTTACCCCCTTTATTAAATCGAACATTCTCTGAGAGAAATGCTGATTAACCTGATTGCCGCTTACTTCATCAGAAGAGAGTGTTCCATTATCATCAGCATCAATATTGCCACTAATAGACAAAAAATTCTGATCAGGTGTAAAACTATAATCGTCAGAAAATTTTGTCGCCACATCAATAGTGATATCACATATATCTGCAAACAATATTTTAGCTGCAATAGAATATTTAATCTGGTCAAATTTAATAGCATCAGCGAGTATGGTGCCGTAGAATGGTGAACCATGACTCACTAGCGAATTGACGCGCATAGGTTTTAAGATAACACTGCCATCCATCACCCCATTTTCAACTAAGACATGTCTATCATTGGTCAGGTATACAAAATACCTTGCATTCAATCCTCCTTTTGAATGTGCTATCAGATTAAAGTTATTATTTTTATACATTTCTGAAAATTATTTAGCTGCATTTAAAATATCAACACCAAACTCTTTTATTGATCCAGCATCATTATTGATACAAGCATTCTTTTCTGGGTAATGGTCATGGTCAACTATCCGATATGGCAAACCCAAGTCTTCTACGACTTGTATGTAACCACTATTGTTAAATGCAGATGTACTCCCCCCCATGCCAGGTAAAAACAGAACGGGATCGGCCACTTCATATTCCAGAGTCACATAATCAACTTCAACCGCCCATTTTTGACAACCAATGGCGCCAGAACTTAGTTCCACAAACTCATTTCCGGCATCGATTCTTATCTGTACTAAGTTTTCACTAACCTCGCCAGGAGATGTAGGCAGATTTAATTTCGAAATATCCAGTTCAAAGGTATTATTTACCCATAATTCATTTGAACCTGATAAGACACCAATTTTCTCGCCATTGAAATACACTTCATCTATTTCTGCGGCCAAATGGTCTAACTCACCATCATAATCGCAGTCTTGTAATGCGGATTCGTTGTCGACATCGAATACCGGCATAGATATTATGAACTTATCCGATATCAACCTGTTTTCTTTGAGTTTGGCGACATCACCGACATAACGATCGATTTTCAGGCTGAATTGAAAGTCAAAAATTTTTGCATCGTCGCGCTTGAGATATACGTCATTGTCTTGACCTTTATCCGAAACAACAAACGTATTTGAAGGGGTGTTAATTTTATCGAAACTAAACGGTGATTTACCGACATGAGAAGGATATTCAGCAGATTCTATGTATGCAGAAAAGAGTAACACAGCGAACAGCGCAATTACTTTAAACATTATTACATCCCTGTAAAATTGTTGTCAAATTGTTAATTCGAGCTCGCAAGCTACCAAGGACATTAACTTTTGTCAACGTAATAATTCGGTCCCGGCAGGTCTTGGGGCCAAATGTTTAGTTTGGCTTATTGGCAGCGAAATTTATTTAATTACTGAGTAATCCAACCCTTGTAGGAATAATCTTCCCTAGACTAGAAGACAACGTCTATAGCCTCCCCCTTAGCGAGGCCTTGCAATCGTTCGGTCAGATCCTGCTCAATGAGTCGAACAACTCGGTGAAATGCAGATTAATGATGATGGCCCAGAGTGAATAATGAAAAAAACTTTTCAGAGTCACTGTTTAATACCTTAAAATACCGTCCGCAGTGGCCAAAATCAGCCTTTGGCAGTTCAGCCGCGGCAAGGGAATGGGTAGAGAAGTTTATGAGGAGGTATAACAAAGAGCATAAACATAACAAGCTCAACTTTGTCTCACTAGGACAACGTCATATGCTGCAAGATAGCACTATCTAAGCCAAGAGAAAGGACGTTCTCGAAACGGCTAAGGCAAGAAAGCCCATGCGTTGGTCCAAAGACGTTAGAAATTGTTAGGCGGTTGACCCTGTAGTGTTAAACCCAGATAAGGCACCCGCAGATGATGTAATAAATGCAGCTTAATATTTAAGCAAAGAGTGACTACTACCTTGAAAAACACCGTTCTATGACGTGGGGACAATCAACAAAACGAAATTAGAAAATGTATTACAAAGAGTTGACCGCAGCATTGAGCAATATGCTGGCGCTAACTCGTAACGGGGCAAAACTAAGTTAGCTTTCTACTCGCCACTCACACCAAATGCAGTCAAATCGAAGAGGCGTTAGAGATAGGTGTAAGCGCGGTTTTGGCCCTTGGCGGCATGGATGCCGCCGTGGAGCCTCCATGGACGGCTCACAACGATATCCCTATCTAAAAGCCAGTTCGACAATCCCTGTCTCTCGTTCGTTAGCATGAAGCGACGCTTCACTCACCGAGCCAAAAGAGCGCTTGCACATTCCCCGCCGGACAGGCGATTAATAACAGTGAAGGTTCGACCTTCAAACACTTTCAATAAATGAGAATGCTGCCTGCCGCTACTCAAGCAAATGTCATTGTTCTTCATGCCAAGGCCACCAAACTTTGGGGCAAAACCACGTTAGCTTTTAACTCACTACTCGCACCAGATGAAGTTGAATCGAAGAAACGAAATAACGAAATAGCCTAATGTAGGTGCGTCAGTGTAGGTGTGTCTTCAAACACGCTTAAGCAATAAGACGCGGCCAATGCCGATATCACCATCGAGTTCACCACCGATTGTTAAAAACCGCAACATTTAAACTTTTACGCTACATCTTTCATACGGCTCACCAACAAAACAACCCATTTCAAAGCTAACTTATTGTATATAAAGCTATAAAATATTTGGCACATTTGATGCTTTATAACCGCTAATGAAATCACACCAATGAGTTTAACGACATGGAAGCACACAATAATAAGACCGTCATCCTACCTATCCTACTTGCAGCACTATTGAGTGCTTGCAGCCCTGCCCCCGAGGAAAAAGAGGAGGTTAAATACGCCATTCCCGTTGAAACCACGACTGTCGTTCAAGGGGATGTCTCCTCCTTCTACAGCACAACTGGTACGTTAGAGGCGCCGCTTGAAGCTAAGGTGGTTTCCCGTATTGCTGGGCTTATCGAAACCATTAAAGTGGAAGAAGGCGATCGCGTCACTAAAGGGCAGTTACTGGCGGTCATAGACGCTAAACGTCAACGCTACGATTTAGCCCGCTCTCAAGCCGAGGTTGAGATCATCGAGCAAGAGCTCAACCGACTCAATAAAATGACCGATAAAGCCTTTATCAGCGCCGACACGATGGCAAAACTTGAATATAACCTGCAGGCGGCCAGCGCAAAACGTGACTTAGCTGCATTGCAAGTAGAGGAGAGTCTGGTGCGATCGCCTATCGATGGGGTCATCGCCACCCGCTTTGTTAAGCAAGGCAATATGGCTAAAGAGTTTGATGAGCTCTTCTACGTGGTCAACCAAGATGAATTATATGCCATAGTGCACCTGCCGGAAGTTCAGCTCGATCGCCTGCGTCTGGGGCAAGACGCACAACTGTTTGCCAGTCAGCAAGCCGATAACGGCATTGTCGCCCAAGTGCTGCGGATCAGCCCCATTGTCGATGCCCAAAGTGGCACCTTTAAGGTGACGCTGTCGGTGCCCAACCAACAGGCCCAATTAAAAGCCGGCATGTTTACCCGGGTTGAGCTCAGATACGACACGCACACCAATGTGATCACTGTGCCTTACAGCGCGGTGATCAATCAAGATAACCAGTATGCCCTTTATGTGATTGAAGGAGACAATGCCACTCGTCGCCAAGTCAGCCTCGGGTATCGTGAAGCCGACACAGTCGAAGTGATCTCGGGGATCAAACCGGGTGAGCAAATTGTGGTTCGAGGTCAGCAAAACCTGAAAGATAAGTCGTTAGTTGATGTCATAAGTGCACTCGATGTCGCCCGCGCGCAGCAATAACAGGAGTTGAGCTTATGTCGATAATTACTACATCAGTCAAGCGTCCTGTCTCGGTATGGATGTTCATGTTGGCGGTTTTGTTATTTGGTATGGTGGGCTTTTCTCGCCTTGCGGTAAAACTACTGCCAGACCTGAGTTACCCGACCATCACGATCCGCACACAATATAACGGCGCTGCGCCCGTTGAAGTTGAGCAGTTAGTCTCAAAACCCATCGAAGAAGCTGCTGGCATTGTCAAAGGGCTGCGTAAAATCAGCTCAATTTCACGCTCTGGGATGTCAGATGTGGTGCTTGAGTTTGAATGGGGCACCGACATGGATATGGCCAGTCTCGATGTGCGCGAAAAACTCGACACCATCGCATTGCCACTCGATGTCAATAAACCCCTATTACTGCGTTTTAACCCTAACCTCGACCCTATTGTACGTTTAGCCCTATCGCAACCAGAGGCTACGCCCATTGAGCTCAAACAGCTGCGCACCTTTGCAGAAGAGGAGCTCAAACGCCAGCTCGAGGCATTAAGCGGTGTCGCGGCGGTTAGGCTCTCAGGCGGGCTAGAGCAAGAGGTTCATATTCAATTAAACCAGCAAAAGTTAAACCAACTTAATCTTAACGCCGACACCATACGTGAGCGCATAGCCTCTGAAAACATTAACTTATCCGCTGGTAAGGTGGTGCAAGGCGAGAAAGAATATCTGGTGCGCACCCTAAATCAATTTAACTCCTTGCAAGATCTCGGGCAGATCATCATCTACCGTGATAACACCACATTGGTGCGACTGTCAGACATCGCTGACATTATCGACAGCCACAAAGATCGCAGTGACATCACCCGCATCGGCTCGCAAGAATCTATCGAGCTGGCTATCTATAAAGAAGGTGATGCTAATACGGTCGCGGTTGCGCGCAACATCAAAGCTGAACTGGAAAAGCTCAATAAGCTCAGCGAAAAAACTCAGCTGCAAGTCATTTACGATCAATCAGAATTTATCGAAAGCGCGGTCAGTGAAGTGACCATGGCCGCCCTACTGGGCAGCCTGTTGTCTATGTTAGTGATCTATCTGTTTTTACGCGATATCCTGCCCACATTGATTATCTCCATCTCTATCCCCTTCTCGGTTATCGCCACCTTTAACATGATGTATTTTGCCAACATCAGCCTCAATATCATGTCGCTTGGCGGCATCGCACTGGCGGTAGGCTTACTGGTTGATAACGCGATTGTGGTATTGGAGAACATCGACCGTTGTAAAAAACTCGGCATGAGTAAACTCGACGCGGCCGTGACTGGCACCAAAGAGGTCGCTGGCGCTATTTTTGCCTCGACCCTAACCACCTTGGCGGTATTTGTGCCCTTGGTTTTTGTCGACGGGGTCGCTGGGGCGCTGTTTTCTGATCAAGCGTTAACCGTCACTTTTGCCCTGCTCGCCTCATTACTGGTGGCATTAACCACCATCCCTATGCTCGCTTCGCGTAAAGGCTTTAGCGCCCTGCCACAGCTATTGCCCCAAGCTAAAAAGCCGCTGGCGGACACCAAGATGGCGAAAGCGAAACATTACGCCACCACAGTGTTTTCGCTGCCATTTGTACTGCTATTTAGCTATTTACCCTCGCTAATATTGACCTTAGTCTTAATGCTCACTCGGGTGCTTGCTTGGTTAATCGGTCTTATTATGCGCCCCATCAGTCAGTTATTTAATCGTGGTTATCAGCTATTAGAACTGGCGTATCATGGTTTGCTCCCTTTTGCGCTTAAACGGAGCAGGCTTACTGTCGTTATTGCCATGGTCATTACTGCGAGCACCATGACTTTAGTGCCTCGTTTAGGCATGGAGCTTATTCCGGCGATGGAGCAAGGCGAATTTTACCTAGAGATCGAGTTACCCCCAGGGACTCAGGTGAGCGAAACCGACAAGGTACTGCAAACCCTCGCCTTGGCGATTAAAGACCGCAGTGATGTTAAACACACTTATAGTCAAGCCGGTAGCGGGGGGTTAATGACATCCGACACCTCTCGCGGCGGCGAAAACTGGGGCCGATTACAAGTGGTATTAGCCGATCACCATGCCTTTATTGCGGTCAGCCAAGCGCTCAGAAGCACCGCTATGCGCATTCCAGCGCTCAATGCCACTATCGAGCACCCTCAATTGTTTAGCTTTAAAACGCCGCTGGAAATCGAAGTGATTGGCTACGATTTAGCCCAGTTAAAACACACAGCCGATAACCTAGTTAACACGCTATCTGAGTCTGCACGTTTTGCCGATCTCAACACCAGCCTGCGCGATGGCCAACCCGAGCTGAGTATTCGCTTCGATCATGCACGGCTTGCCGCCTTAGGGATGGATGCCCCAACGGTTGCTAACCGCATCGCCCAGCGCATTGGCGGCACTATCGCCAGCCAATACACAGTGCGAGATCGTAAAATTGATATCTTGGTGCGCAGCCATATTGAAGAGCGTAACCAGATAAGCGATATCGATTCGATGATAATCAACCCCAACAGCGCTCAGCCCATTCCACTGAGCGCTGTGGCTGAGGTGTCGCTTAACTTGGGGCCGTCTGCGATTAATCGCATCAGTCAGCAACGTGTGGCCATTGTTTCGGCAAACTTGGCTTTTGGTGACTTAAACGAGGCAGTGGCAGAAGCCAAGGCGCTCATACGCCAGCAAACCATACCAAGCACCATACAGATCCGCTTTGGCGGCCAAAATGAAGAGATGGAACACTCATTTAAATCACTGCAAATCGCCTTAGTGCTGGCCATATTTTTGGTCTACCTCGTGATGGCCAGTCAATTTGAATCCCTTATCCATCCGCTACTTATCTTGATTGCCGTGCCCATGGCTGTCGGCGGCAGTGTATTAGGCTTATACATTACACAAACCCACTTAAGCGTGGTGGTATTTATTGGCCTTATCATGCTGGCCGGCATAGTGGTCAACAACGCCATCGTCTTGGTGGATAGAATTAATCAACTGCGCCAGCAAGGCATAGAAAAAGCGCAGGCGATAGAACAAGCGGCCAAATCCCGTTTGCGCCCTATTATCATGACCACCATGACCACCGCGCTGGGGCTTGCCCCGATGGCATTAGGGCTGGGTGATGGCAGTGAAGTGCGTGCGCCTATGGCGATAACCGTCATCTTTGGTTTGAGCCTTGCCACCTTATTAACTTTGGTGGTGATCCCAGCCCTTTACTCACTCTTTGACCGTAAGCAGTATCAAGTAGAACCTGAGCCTACACCAGCCGCGCCAGCCATGGGAGAGGCACAATGAATATCACCCGCTTAGCGATTGCCCGTCCCGTGACCACCAGCATGTTTTTTGTCGCCATTTTACTGTTCGGCCTTGCCTCCAGCCGTCTGTTACCGCTGGAGATGTTTCCCGGTATTGATATTCCTCAGGTATTGATTGAGGTGCCCTATAAGGGGTCGACCCCCAGCGAAGTGGAGCGGGAAATCACCAATATTTTAGAGCAATCTCTGGCGACCATGGGCGGGATTGAGGAGTTAAGATCGCGCTCATCGCAAAATGGCGCCGAGATTGAACTGCGGATGAAATGGGGCGAGAACGTCGCAACGAAAAGCCTAGAAGCGCGAGAAAAGGTCGATGCCGTACGCCACCTGTTGCCCCAAGATGTTGAGCGGGTGTTTATCAGGCAGTTTTCCACCGCCGATATGCCACTGCTGACGGTGAGAATTTCCAGCGACCGTGCACTCTCTGGCGCCTTTGATCTGCTCGATAAACAGTTAAAAAGGCCCTTGGAGCGGATCGAGGGGGTATCGCAAGTGACCCTATATGGCGTGGAGCAAAAACAGATAGAGATAAGGCTCGATGCCGATAAGCTCACTGCCAGCAACCTATCCCTTAACGCGTTACAAGCGCGCCTGCGCCAAGCGAACTTTATTGTCAGCGCCGGCACAATACGCGCCAATGATAAGGTGTATCAAGTATCGCCTAAAGGCGAGTTTCGTGGTTTAGATGAGATCAAGGCCTTAGCCTTAGCCCCGGGCATCACCTTAGGCGATATTGCCAGTATCCATTACGCCCTGCCAGAACGGCTCGATGGCCGCCATCTGGACCAAAATTATGCCGTAGGGCTAGATGTGTTTAAGGAGTCGGGGGCTAACTTAGTCGATGTCTCTGAACGCGTACTCAAGGTGATTGAAGCGGCCAAACAAGATCCCCAATTTCAAGGGATCAAGCTGTTTATCATGGAAGATCAAGCTTATGGGGTAAAGTCGTCATTGTCAGATCTGCTGCTGGCCGGCTTAATGGGCGCCCTGCTCTCCTTTGCTGTGCTGTACCTGTTTCTGCGGGATCTCAAAATGACCTTGGTGGTGGTCTCCTCGGTACCTATCTCACTGTGCATGACCTTAGCCGGCATGTACTTTTTAGGCTACAGCTTAAATATTTTATCCATGATGGGCTTACTGCTGGCCGTCGGCATGTTGATTGATAATGCCGTGGTCGTGACAGAAAGCGTATTACAGGAAAAACAACACGCCAATAACACCAGTGCAGAGCAAGCGGTACAAAATGGCGTTAACAAGGTGGCTCTGGCGGTGCTGGCTGGCACGCTCACCACCGCCATTGTATTTTTGCCCAATATTTTTGGGGTTAAAGTGCAGTTGACCATCTTTCTTGAACATGTGGCCGTGGCCATTTGTATCTCATTGGCCGCATCACTGCTGGTCGCGAAAACCTTAATCCCCTTGATGCTAAGTAAGCTGCACTTCAAGGTAGATAGCACACCAAAAACTAGCACCTTACAAGCTTATTATGAGCAAAGCCTTGACTGGATCTTACACCGGCCAAAACGTGCTGGCGTCTTTGCGCTGCTTATTTTGGCTTCCACCGCACTGCCCCTGAGCCAAGTGAAACAAGATCAATCTGACGGTGAAGGCAATAATCGCCTTTATATTAATTATCAAGTCGATGGGCGTCATAGTTTAGCCGTCACTGAAGCGATGATAAACCGCATGGAGGACTATCTCTACGCCAACAAAGAGGCGTTTTATATCGATTCAGTTTACAGCTACTACGCGGCCGATCGCGGTCAATCCACGTTATTACTACAAGAAGATATGGATATCGATATCAAGGCACTTAAACGCCAAATTCGTGATGGCTTTCCTAAGTTCTCGATCGCTACGCCGCAATTTGGCTGGGGCGATGAAAATAGCGGCATACGTGTCACCTTAACGGGCCGCTCAACATCAGACTTAATCAATATCAGCGAGCAAGTGGTCCCCTTACTAAGCAACATCAAAGGGCTAACGGATGTCCATTCTGAGCTTAATGGCACTCAGCAAGAGGTAGTGATCCAGCTTAACCGCACCTTAGCGGCGAGGCTCGGGCTAAGCTTGACAGAGCTAGCGCAAAACGTATCTATGGCACTGCGCGGCGTGCCTCTGCGCTCATTTCGGCACGATCCCAACGGTGAGCTGCGTATCGAGCTTGCCTATGAAAAGCAGTGGCAAACCTCACTTGAAAAACTCAAGCAATTACCCATAGTGCGTATCGACAATCGCGTTTATCCGCTGCAAAGCCTTGCCGACATCAACATTAAGCCCCGCTTCGATACTATCCGTCATTACGGGCGACTCACGGCATTATCAATTGGCGCTAACCTTGACGACATCACCACCGAAGAGGCGCAGCAAGCCATCATAGATGTGATGCAGGCGGTGTCATTTCCTCCAGGATACGGTTACTCGCTGCGCGGCGGATTTGAGCGCCAAGATGAAGACCAAGCGATTATGGCCACCAATATGATATTGGCGGTGGCGATGATCTACATAGTGATGGCGGCGCTGTTTGAATCCTTGCTGCTGCCCACAGCCATTATCACCTCGATCTTGTTTTCCATCACTGGTGTGTTTTGGGCACTGCTGATAACTAACACGCCGATGGATATTATGTCTATGATTGGTATATTGATTTTAATGGGGATCGTGGTCAATAACGGTATCGTTTTGGTGGATCAAATTAATCAGCAAACGCCGCAATTATCACAACTGCCTGATACCATACACAAGGTGTGCATCACCCGCCTTCGTCCGGTGCTGATGACGGTGGCGACGACTGTGCTAGGTTTAATCCCCTTGGCAATGGGTGACACCCAACTCGGTGGCGGTGGCCCGCCTTACGCACCTATGGCCATCGCCATCATCGGCGGCTTGAGTTTTTCCACCATCACTAGCCTCTATCTGGTGCCACTGTGTTATCAGGCGCTATATCGCCTGCGACACCAAGCCAGCATCACACTGAGCAAGGCACAGCAGCGCGCACAGCGTTTTACCCCGTGGGTAAGTCGTTAGTCAGTTGAGGTACTCGTTGGCGCCGATATCGCTTAGGGGAGAGATCATCCAAGAGGATGATATAGGGCTTAGTGTGTTTTACTGCGAAAGGCTTTAAGCACCCAGTACATAGGCTTAAGATCTTTGCCGCCTTTGTAACGAAATGGCCATAAAAGTTGCCCTAACCATTGCCAAGGCGAGAGACGTTTTTGCGCATAACGCCAGCACGTTTCGCCGCCGCATTGACGATAATGGGCTAATGCAGGGTTTATCAGCTGATGCTCGGCGCCTAAATAACGATACAGACTATGGATATACACAAGTAGATCACGTACTTGCTGGCGCGCCATATCTTTATCTTGTTGGTTGGCTTCAAAATCGATAAAGGTGATATGACCTTCTTGCCAGCAGATATCACGCAGGGCTGGGCGCCCATGGGCAAAACCGGCTTGATGCAATTGGGCTAAGCCTTTAGCACTGTCTTTTAAAATCTGTAATTTTTGTTGTGGGTCATCACTATCGGCCAACAGACCGTTGACAGGCATACCTGCATCGGCGACCACTAGGTAGTCATCGCCAAAACTCACTAATTCAGGCACAGGTGCGCCTTTCGCGGCTAAGCTTTGCAGTGTGCTAATTTCAAGTTGAAACGACTGCATCGGCTGAGACTTTAACCATCGCATGGCGCCAGTTAAGCGCTCAGGTTGCTTCAACCAATAAGTCTGGCCTTCAACATCGAAACTGACCACCCGCTTACCCTTATTGTCGGCTAACACTTTATCGATAACAGCTTGTATAGCAGGTTTAGTCACACGTTGAACTCCGATTAGGCTGAGGGGGGATTATGGGCAGTCGATTAGAGAAAATCAATATATCGCCGTTTAGCTGCTGTAACTATAGGCAATGGGGACAAGATAACAGATGAGTAGTAAAGCAAGCGCGCCTGTACAAGCGCGCCTGTGGCAGATTAAGCCTCGTCGGTTCACGGCTCGGCTTTATTGGCTAATAATACCGGGATCCCGTCATCTATTGCATAAGCGAGACGATCAGCTTTACAGATAAGCTGCTGTTTAGCTTTATTATATTCAAGTTTGCCTTTACAAACTGGGCAGGCAACTATCTCTAAAAGTTTCTTATCAAACGCCATTTGAATTTCCTTGTTGTACTGATTTACGCTGTTGTAACTGAGCTATCAACTGCTGTTCGAACTGTGGAGCTATCTTGGCATCTACCGGCAGATACCACCAGTTTTGCTTTGCAAATTCGCGACATTTAACCGCATCTTTCTCTGTCATCAAGACCTGTGCACCACAGGCAATGGTATCGATATCGGCTAAGGTCAACGGGTGGTGATCATCAAATGCATGTTGCTTTTGCGTCGAGATCCCCAGCTGGTTTAGGGTATTAAAAAAACGCTGAGGATTACCAATGCCAGCAATGGCGACCGCCTGTGATTCAACGCTAAATGCCGCTGCCGATAAGCCATCGCCCTGTGGGGGCTTAACTGGTTGCCACTGAGCTGCATGCAGTTGCATTAACCATTCACCCTCTTGGCACTCATCACCATTAACTAAAGTAAAGTCAACCGCCTGCTGACGCCAGCGCCCTTCTCGCAGCGGGCCTGCGGGTAACAGATAACCATTACCGAAACGGCGCTCACCATCGAGGATCAATAGTTCAATGTCTCGGGCCAGCGCATAGTGCTGTAGGCCATCATCGGAGATGATGATATCAACATCATGTGCTTGCAGCAGGGCATGACAGGCTTCAACTCGCTTGGCTCCAATTACCATAGGCACTTGGGTTCGCGCCACTATCATCGCGGGCTCGTCACCAACTTCTCGGGCGGGCATGCCCGGTAATACCGACTTAACGCCGCTAAACTGCACACCGTAACCACGACTCACCACACCGGGACGATAGCCATGGCGACGTAGTAGCTCAATTAAGTGGATAACGGTGGGCGTTTTGCCACTGCCACCAACGGTGATATTGCCGACCACGATAACCGGCACAGGCATCTGAGTCGCTGACTTTATGCCGACTCGAAACAATAGACGCCGAGTGGCCGTCACCAGGTAAAACAACCCACAAAGTGGCAGCAAGGCTAAGGCAAGCAGTCGATAACCCACATTTGCCTTAGCGTACCAGAGGCGATTAACAAAACCTTGCATCGACTTAGCTACTAAATTGCATTTGGTACAAGTTGTAATAGATGCCTTGTTTTTCCAGCAGCTCAGCATGTGAGCCGCGCTCTACTACGCGGCCTTGATCTATGACTAAGATTTGGTTGGCATTCTCAATCGTCGATAATCGATGAGCAATCACAATCGAGGTACGGTTTTGCTTTAAATTATCTAAGCCGCCCTGAATCGCTTTTTCCGATTCGGTATCTAACGCCGAGGTCGCTTCATCTAAGATCAATAACGGCGCATCACGTAATATGGCTCGGGCAATGGCGATACGTTGACGTTGGCCGCCCGATAACATCACCCCATTTTCACCCACTTGGGTATAAATACCCTCAGGCATATCGGCGATAAACTCATACGCATTGGCCAGTTTAGCCGCTTCGATGATTTTCTCTTCGCTCACTTCACCCGGATAGGCATAGGCGATGTTGGCTGCAATAGTGTCGTTGATCAAGGTCACTTGCTGTGACACTACCGCCACTTGCTTGCGCAGTGACGCCAACTTGTAGTCTCGTAAGCTGATATCATCCAGAGTGATATCGCCCGACTCTAAATCGGAATAGAAACGGGTGATCAAACTAGCAATAGTGGATTTACCCGATCCCGAACGGCCAACCAAGGCCAAAGTTTCGCCAGGATTAACACTAAAGTCCACGCCATTAAGCGCCAAGTTTTCTTGGTTATTATAACGAAAACAGACGTTATCAAAGCGTAAACGGCCTTCGACGCGATCGGTTTCATAGGTACCGGTGTCGACTTCCGCTGGCGTATCTAAAATTTCAAAAATGGTGCTACAAGCAGCAATACCACGCTGAAACTCGGCGTTCACGCGGGTTAAGCTCTTAATCGGTTGTAGCATCGCCATCATGGCGGCCAATATGGTGGCAAACGTACCCGCGGTAAGGTCGGCCTTCATACTGTCAAGGCTTGACGCATAAAGCACAAATGCCAATGCAAATGAACCTATCACCATCACCAAAGGTTGGCTAATCGCTTGCGCTAAGGCCAGCTTCATGGTGCGTGAGCGGTTTTCGTTATTCACCTGAGCAAAACGTGCGGATTCGGTTTTTTGTCCACCGAAGACCAGTACGTTTTTATGGCCTTTGATCATCTGCTCGGTCACAGAGGTCACGCCCCCCATGGCCGTTTGGATCTGTTTAGACACCTTACGGAACTTGCGGCTAACGACAGTGATCACAACGCCAATCAAGGGGCCGACAATCAAAATACACAGGGATAATTTCCACGAGTTATAGAACATCACCCCAAGCATACCGATAACAGTAATACCGTCACGCACTATGGTGATCAGCGCGCTGCCAGAGGCTCTGGCGATCTGCTCGGTATCATAGGTGACTCTGGAGATCAGATTGCCACTGCTTTCAGAATCGATATAGCTTACTGGCAGCTTAAGATAATGTTCGAACACTTGCTGGCGCATATCCATGATCATGCGCGCACTGATGTAAGAGATGCCATAAGTGGATAAGAAGTTCGCTAAGCCCCGCAGGGTAAATAAGCCAACCACCACAAAGGGTGCAATTTTTAGCACATCATTATCGGAGTTGAAGCCGCCACTTAAGCCCATATCAACGCCGTTGACTATGCTCGGTGTGCTTGGCACATTGCTGGCAAATCCCTGATCGATAAACGGGGTGATCGAATAGATAAACGTTGCGTCTACAAGGCCGTATAACACTAGGCCAACGATAGACAAAAATAGCACCCCTTTAAGGGGAACAAGATAAGTCAGCAACCTGAAAAAAACGGTGCTCACTTCACTTTTAGAAGAGTTTGTCATTCACGATTCTATATGTTGGTGCAAAGAAACACATTCTACTCTGTATTGAGCATCTGACCAAATTCAAACGTTCGATTATACCAAAACGGTGCATAATCATACCGATAGCCTTTTATTTTCACATTATCTTGGTCAAAAATCACGCTGATCTGGCCGTTATGCCCCACAGTGTATTGCTCAACCTCGGCCATTTGATAGCGCTCAATCACTTTTGCCTTAGGAAATCCATAACGATTATTTAAGCCAGCCGCATACAGCACAGCAGCGGGTGAGACGGCTTGGATAAACGCCTCGCTCGACGAGGTGTTACTGCCATGATGAGGGGCGACTAAGATGCTGCTGCGCAGCCCATCATAAAAACTGCCGCTCGCTTGGTCCTTAGATGCATCATCAAAGCCGTTGCCGTTATTAACGCCATTTTTAAAACTATTAGTAACGTCATCACTCACACCATAGCCGCGCGGTGCACTGCCTTGGCTCATATCCGCCATAAACAAACTCAATATCTTGGCTCGTTCAACTAATTGCTGCTCGGCTTCAACTTCAATATCGCCAGGTAGCAACACTTGATGTGTATCGTCACCGACGCGCACAATACAGGAACCATTATTGCCTTGCTGGGGCTGCAGTGGTCCAAGCAAGGTAATAACCAGCCCTTGCCAATGCCAACGTTGTGGGCGGCAAGCGATTGCACCATGATGATCAAGATCGGTTACCACTTGAGTGTGCGGATACATGTGTACTAGCACATCGGCGCCACCGGCATGATCGTTATCGCCGTGGCTCAGAAATAAGTAATCCACCTCAGTAATCCCCTGCTGCTGCAGAAAAGGAATAACCGTGTATTTGGCATAACTAAATTGGCTACCAAAGGCGGCGCCAGTGTCATACACCACGGCGCGGCCTTGTTTAATCACCACCGCACTTAAGCCTTGGCCAACATCGAGTAAATGTAGCGCCCAACGCTTGTCGTATTGAGTCAACCAAGGGGTGAGCAGCAATAATAGGCTAGGCAATAATAAGATACCCACCACAATCACAGCACTTACCGATAACTTGGCGGCGCTGACGCGAGCCGCCTTACCGCTTGAATGACCCATAACGGGCTCATCAAAGCTAGCATGCTTTAAGCGGCCATTTGAATAAGCGTGCATTGTTAGCGCGGGAATGGTGCTTGCGTATAACAGCCGCAGCAAAAACAGCCCACATAAGGCAAATATCAGTGCTACCGCGATATTCGCTGGCAAGGCTACCCAGTTTAAAGGCAATGAACCTAACAGAGAGAAACTCGCCGTGAGTGGCGTGATGGCACTATCTAACCAGTTCAGCAGAGGCCCCATGCTCAAGCTACTTAAGCTGCTTAAACCTATGCTGCTTAGTATAAGGTCAGCCAAAACCCACATCAGCATCACAGCAAAGGTTAAGGGGATCACCACCACACTAAACCAAGGCACAAACACTAAGTTAAAGAGCAATGAATAGGGTGCAATACCGCCAAACAGCAAGCCTTGCAGTAAGCCCAGCAACAGACTTAGGCGCCACTGAATTGACCAAAGTTGAGCCAGTTTTTGCCAAAGCCCTTGCCTATAACCTCGCCAGCTATCTGTTTCATGGTCATCAATGCTACTCCCCCTCTTCTGCTGACGGTGGGCAAACCACAAAATAATCGCCAGCGCCCCAAAAGAGAGCCAAAATCCGGCGCTCATAATGCTTAAAGGATCGAGTACTAACACAATAAACAGCGCCCACAACAAACGCTCAAACGGGGCTGAAAAACGGCGCAGCATTCCTAGCCCTATCACTAACAACAGCATAGTTAAGGCGCGCTGGGTCGGTAGGGCAAATCCCGCCAAATAGGCGTAAAAGCTGCACATCACCAAAGCGATGATGCCTGCTAGATGCCAATTAGTCATTGAGGGCGCAAGGCGCCAACGATTGAGCGCATAACGCGCGAGCCCCACACACCACAGCGCCAGCACCGACAGGTGCAAGCCTGAAATAGAAATAAGGTGCCCGGTACCGCTTTGGCGCAACCCTTGCCAGTGCGCTTCACTTACCTGCTGTTTATCCCCGAGCATCAAGGCTAACATCAAGTCACCATTGGCTAAATGGCTCACCTGCTGACGCAGTCGCTCAATCAGTTTAAAGCGTAAACCACTGGCACTGCGTAATTGCTGCGCCGCAACCACCTTACCTTTACCTATAATATGATGACCAAGGTAATAACGCTGGCGGTTAAAGCCCCCTTGATTCAGTGGGCTAGAAATCGACTTAGGCTTGAGGGTGAGTAACCACTCCTCGCCTAGGCTTACAGGGTCGGAGACTTGCCACTCTAAACGCATAAATTTATTAAAAAAGAGATAAGAATTATCGTCTAACACGCGAATATCGACACTTATCTGGTCGCTGTTTCGCTGAACTAGTGATATGATTTCCGCCCTCACTGAGATCGTGGCATCATCATTACTCGTTTCAAACGCTAATAACTGATGACTAAACAAACTTACCCAAGCGAGTGCAAACACACCGCCTGCCAAGAGTTTTGACCAGCGAATGATAATAATAGCGGCCGCTACACAGCACCAAGCTTGGGTTGTTGTCAGTAGAGAGGGCCAGAGAAGTGCCGTGATGACTGTGGCACAGTAACCGAACATAAATGGATTCATATTGAATCATTTAAGACTGCAAACCTAAGCTATGCCAAAAAAAATCATCGAAAGATTTATGCCAAAACCAGAAACACTGCGAAATCATAAACACTTGCAGATGTTTGGGAAGTTGTTGCATAAACCCAATTTATGGGCGCTTAATCGTCGCTCGGCCCCAATGGCATTTGCCGTAGGTCTGTTTGTCGCGTGGATCCCTATGCCCTTTCAAATGGTATTAGCGGCGGCGTTAGCCATCATATTTAATTGTAATCTGCCCATCGCCGTAGCCTTAGTCTGGGTGACAAACCCCATTACCATGCCCTTTATGTTTTACGCCGCCTATCTTTTTGGTGCCAAATTACTCAGCCATCCGCCACAAGAGTTTGCCTTTCAAGCCAGCTGGCAATGGATTGAAGCCTCACTTTCAACCATAGGCCCGCCCTTTCTAGTGGGATGCCTGGCATTTGCGATCATTTTTGCCACCTTAGGGTACTTTGTGGTTCACAACTTGTGGAAATACTCGATTTTATTCAAGTGGAAGCGAAAGAAACGACAGTATTGAGCGATAAGCGATAAGCGATAAAAGCATGGTACTAAGCACCAGCAAAAAATAAGGCATTGGCACTTAATTGCACCAATGCCTTTGTTTTATCTCTATATGTTGACCTTAAACTCAACGCCCAGCAAGAGCCTGCGCTGGGTGAATACGGCTGGCTTTCCACGCCGGATACAGGGTCGAAATAAGGCTCATCACCAAGGCTAAAGCGATCACCATCGCCACGTCTGGCCAATACAGCTGCGAGGGTAAAAAATCAATAAAATAGATATCGGCTGACAGCAGTTGTATACCTAAGAGTTGCTCAATGCTGCTGGCAATCGTGCTTAAATTCAGTGCAATAGTGACGCCTAACACCCCGCCAATGAGGCAGCCAAGCATGCCATTTAACGCCCCTTGCACAATAAATATCCCCATTACCGTGGTTTTAGCCATTCCCATGGTCAGCAAAATGGCAATTTCAGACTGTTTATCGCGCACCGCCATCACCAAGGTCGAGACGATATTAAAACAGGCCACCGCGATCACTAAGGCAAGCACTAAATACATTATAGCTCTAACCAACTGAATATCTTGATAAAGATGCCCTTGGGTTCGGGTCCAGTCAGAAAGGTACATATATTGTTGCTGGCTATAACCAAGGCTGCGGATCAAATTAGGCGCGGCAAATACGTCATCCACTTTAATGCGCACGCCACTCACTCCGTCAGCAAGCCCTAAAATGGTCGCACCATATTGCAGCGGTATATAGGCGGTGGTTAGATCTAATTCGCCGCCAATTTCAAAAATGCCCGACACCACAAATCGATGGCTTTTAGCCGCGCCAATGCGTTTAGTCTCATTTGATTTCGCACTCAAATTAGGGGTGTAAAGGCTTAAACTATCACCTATTTGCAGCGATAAACTGTCGGCAAGCCCGCGGCCCAGCACAATATTATTACCCGTTTGTTGCAGTGACTGCCAACTTTGTGGGCTCATATAGTGGGCAATATTAGACACCTTGGACTCAAGGCTAGGCTCGATACCTATCACGGTGAGCCCTTGGAACCCGCCCGGCTTTTGGATTAAACCTTGTAAACGCACAAAAGGCGCAGTGGCTACTATCCCGGCGATCTGCTGCGCATCTTGGGCGATTTGCGGCCAATCACGAATAGGCTCATTGACCCCTGTCAGCTCCCCATGGGGCACGACGCCCAGCAGGCGTTGTTCTAATTCACGTTCAAAGCCATTCATTGCCGACAACACAGTGATCAATACCGCCACCCCTAAGGCGATTCCGGCTGTTGAGGCAAAAGAGATAAAACTGATAAACCGATTCGATTGACGCGCACGGTAAAACCGCCAACCAACCCACAAGGAGAGCATCTGACTCATGAGTTCTCCACACTTAGCGGCTGACTTTGCTCATAAAGTAAGCCATCTTGCATTTGCAGTTGCCTGTCCATGCGCTCAGCCAGTTTAGGATCGTGAGTCACCACCACAAATGCGGTACCAAACTGGCTACCCAGCTCGCGTATAAGTTGGTAGACAGCCTCACCGCTGGCCGCATCTAGGTTACCCGTGGGCTCATCGGCTAATACTAATTTGGGTTGATTAATCAAGGCGCGTGCGATGGCGGTGCGTTGTCGCTCACCACCTGACATTTCGCTGGGAGTGTGCTGCAATCGATGACTTAAGCCGACTCGTTCCAGCAATGCCTTAGCTTGCTGCTCGACCTCTTGACGGGGGCGTCCCTGAATCAGTCCCGGCATTGCCACGTTCTCTAATGCGGAAAACTCAGGTAGCAGGTGATGAAACTGATAGATAAAACCTAAATCTTGATTACGCACCTTAGCTTGACGCGCCGCCGAAAGCCGATATAAATCTTCGCCAAGCAGGGTCACTGTGCCGCTACTGGGTTGATCTAACGTGCCCATGATATGCAGCAAGGTACTCTTACCCGAGCCCGATGTGCCCACAATGGCGAGCTGCTCACCGCGATACACATCGAGATTAACACCTTGCAGCACTTGGGTGTCGATACTGCCTTCATGGTAGCCTTTACTGACATTGTTAACTTGTAACAATAAGCTCTTGTCTTGCTGTTGTGTCATATTACTATTCATACCTTAATGCGCTAGCGGGTTGAACATTGGCCGCGCGTAATGCTGGATAAACCGTGGCTAAAAAGGTGATTAACAAGGTGCCAATCACAATCGCACTCAACTGCGATAGGGCTAACTGCACTGGCAACGACTGCCCAGCCCCTAAGATGGAGATGCCTAAAGCCGACATAATGCTATTAAGGTTAAGGGTGATAAGTACCCCCAATAATACCCCGCCCACTAAGCCTAATATCGCATTGAGCGAGCCTTGGATCATAAAAATGCCCATCACACTGGCGGTGGGTAACCCTTGGGTTTTTAGCACGGCTACATCGGTGGTTTTATCAACCACCATCATCACTAAAGCCGACACAATATTAAACGCCGCGACCGCGATGATAAGGCTAAGCATTAACGACATCATATTTTTTTCCATCTTAACTGCCGAAAACAGATGGCCATAATTATCGCGCCAATCTGAGGTGGTGACGCTAACACCATCCTCGGCAAAAGCCGCCACCACTTGTGGTTGAATAGACGAAGCGTTAAACGGGTCACGCAGATATAACCTTAACTGTTTGATCTCTCCAGCTTGTTGACGCATCACGCGCTGGGCATCGTCATGGTGTACATAGGCCAAATTAGCATCGACTTGCGAGCCCATCTCAAACACACCCGCCACGTAAAAATGACGTTGGCTTGGCACAGGTCCTAAGGGAGAATAAACCACGCCATCACCACTGAGCACCCTGACTTTATCTCCTGGAGAAACGCTTAAACGGCGAGCCAATTCGGCGCCCAGCACGATTTGGTAATCGCCCGGCGTTAATACCGCTAATGAGCGATGAAAACGGGGGTTCATCAAGGCCACATTTTGTTGTTCTATTTCGGGGTAGATGCCATAAATTTGCACCGCGCTGATGTTGCTCGGCGACTGCAACATCGCCTGAGTCGAGATACTGGGGCTCACCGCGACCACATCATCCAGTTGCATTAGCTTAGCCGCAGCCTGTTGCCACTGCGCCATATCCTGTTCGCTATACACGGTTAACTGCGGCACTGCGCCTAAAATACGCTGTTTTAATTGACCTTCGAGGCCGTTCATCACAGAGCTGACAATGATCAGCGCTGCCACACCAAGTACAATGCCTGACACGGCAAAAAGGGTAATAAAAGAGGCGAAGGAGTTGGCTTTGCGTGCACGCCAATATCGGTAACCTATGGTCCAAGATAACGCTAAATTCATGTTTCGCTGGGTCTCTTTGCTCAGGAGCCTTGATAAATCATTGAGATGCGCACGATAATAGGGGTAATAGCACTATAAAAACAAGAGGCAATCCTGTGAACACCGACTCAAACTCCTTTTTTAGCGTCAAGCACAGGTTTTCAGTATACCTGTCCGCATGGCCAGAGGATCAGCCTCTTCCCTCTGAGAGCCAACTCAAAGCGATGTTGCCCCTAGGGCTGCAGCTTATCAGCGAAGTAAAAGCCATGGAAGCAGGCTGTTTATTACAGCTGAGAAATCTCGATGACGACGCTCGTACCGTGGTCGAATACTTAAAACTGCAATCGCGTAAAATCGATTTAGTATTGCAACATGTGCTTGAACAACAAACCTATGAAGGTGATAAATGCCTTGGAGAGTGTTTTGGCGGCAGTGGCATTCGGGTCATCAGTGATCAGCCTTTACTTGTGGGGCGTCAATATAGGGTCACGCTACACATAAAAGAGGCATTGATTTCGATGTTGTGCATGGCGCAATGCACCGCTTGCGCCCCCATTGCCGGCAATGATGACCAACATAACGGCTTTATCTGTGACTTAAGCTTTAGCCAAATCCTCGATGAAGATATTGAACAATTGGTCAAAGCCAGCCTTAATGTGCAACAAAAACAGTTACAACAACGGAAAAAAGACAATCAAACCGCCCCCTAGTTTTCACTGGCACTAGCGAGACTAAGCCTCTACAATGTCGGGCATCTTTGTCGATTTTTGGCCACTAGTCTCATCCCAATGAATGCTTTTTCAGTCTTAACGCCCCCGAAAGTCAAAGGGGTTAAAACGCCGCAAACACTGAGCCACTTGCATGGCGCCGCTCAGGCCATCACACTAGCCAATATTTGTGATGCCCATGATGGCTTAACCTTAGTGGTCACTCACGATACGCCCAGCGCCTTGCAACTCGACACTGAGCTTCACTATTTACTGGGCGCGAAATCGATACCTGTGTTGCTGTTTCCCGACCGCGAAACCTTGCCTTACGACAGCTTTTCACCCCATCAAGATTTGGTTTCCCAACGCCTAGAAACGCTGTCACGTATACCCAGCGCGAAGAAGAGTGTGGTGATTGTGCCCATTAGCACCCTGATGGTGCGATTACCGCCGCAGTCGTTTTTAACCGGTAACGTGCTATTGCTCAATAAAGGCGATACGTATCAGCTGCAACAGGTGCGTCAACAGTTGGTAAACACTGGCTATCAACTGGTCGAACAGGTCTACGAACACGGCGAATTTGCAGTGCGCGGCTCTATTATCGATATCTTCCCTATGGGATCTAACCACCCTTACCGTATCGAACTGTTTGACGACGAAGTAGAGTCTATTCGCCAATTTGACCCAGAGACCCAACGCTCCAGCGGTGAAATTGACGCCATTCGACTATTGCCAGCCAAAGAGTTTCCCACCGATGATGCCGCTATCGAAGGGTTTCGTCAGCGCTATCGCCGTCAATTTGAGGTTGTGGTTAAAGAGCCCGAATCGGTTTACCAAATGGTCAGCCGAAAAGTGATGCCCGCAGGCATTGAAAGCTATTTACCGCTATTTTTCGATGAAACGGCCACACTGTTTGATTATCTGCCAGAGCATACCCAATTAGTGGGCATTGGTGACTTAGATACCGCCGCCAAGACCCATTTAAATGAGGTCAGCCAGCGCTATGAAAATCGCCGTGTCGATCCTTTAAGGCCACTACTGCCGCCTAAAGACTTATACCTGTTAACAGAGCAAGTTTTTGAAGCCTTCAAACGTCTGCCCCGCATTTTATGTAAAGGCACTGATTATCAAGGCACCAGTATTGCTGCCAAGGTTGAAGCCTTACCCGATATCGCCTCCAACCATAAATTAAAGCAACCACTATTGGCGCTGCAGCAATATGTGCAATCGGGCATGCCGATACTGTTTTGCGCCGAATCTGAAGGACGCCGAGAAGCCCTACTAGAACTGCTGGCCAAAATAAACATCAAGCCCACGCTGTTTGAGCATTTTTATGAATATGTCAACCAACCTGTTGCCTTTGGCTTGATTGTCTCGCCCTTATCTCAGGGCGCAATTATTAGCGACAAAAATGATAAACGCTGGGCATTGGTATGCGAAACCGAGTTGTTTGGCCAACGGATTTCACAGCAACGCCGCCGCGATAAACAGCGCCAAATTAGCAGCGATGCACTGATTAAAGATTTAGCCGAACTCAAAGTTGGCCAACCCATAGTGCACTTAGATCATGGTGTGGCCTTGTATCAAGGCCTCGAAACCTTAGATACCGGCGGCTTGGTTGCTGAGTACCTAAAACTCGAGTACGCGGGTGGCGATAAACTTTATGTGCCTGTGGCGTCACTCAATCTGATTAGCCGCTACAGCGTCGGCCCCGATGATGAGGCTCACCTTAATAAGCTGGGTAACGAAAGCTGGACTAAGGCAAAACGCAAGGCTATCGAAAAAATCCGCGATGTGGCCGCCGAGCTATTAGATGTTTACGCCAGACGCCAAGCCAGACCCGGCACCGCCTGTAAACTCGACAAAGAAGAGTATGCGCAGTTTGCTGGCAGTTTTCCGTTTGAGGAGACCGTCGACCAAGAAACGGCTATCGAAGCGGTACTCAACGATATGTGCTCGCCTATCGCCATGGACCGCTTGGTGTGTGGTGATGTTGGCTTTGGTAAAACCGAAGTCGCCATGCGCGCCGCCTTTGTCGCCGTAAATGACAACAAGCAGGTCGCCATACTGGTGCCTACTACCTTGCTTGCCCAGCAACATTACGAAAACTTTAAAGACAGGTTTGCCGATTGGCCGATTAAAATTGAAGTGCTATCGCGCTTTAAAACGGCCAAAGAGCAACAGGCCATTCTCGAGCAACTCAGCAATGGCCAAGTGGATATCGTTATTGGCACCCATAAGTTGCTGCAAACCGACGCTAAATTTGACAATTTAGGCCTGCTCATCATCGATGAAGAGCACCGTTTTGGTGTAAGACAAAAAGAAAAAATCAAAGCCCTTAGGGCCAATATCGATATTCTTACCCTAACCGCTACACCTATTCCCCGCACCTTGAATATGGCCATGTCGGGCATGCGAGATCTGTCGATTATCGCCACTCCGCCAGCTAAGCGCTTAGCAGTAAAAACCTTTGTGCGTGAATACGATGAAGCAACTGTGCGCGAAGCGCTACTGCGTGAGATCTTGCGTGGGGGTCAGGTCTATTTTCTGCATAACAATGTCGAGACGATTGAAAAACGTGCGCGAGAATTAGAACTCCTGTTGCCAGAAGCTCGGGTGATCACCGCCCATGGTCAGATGCGCGAGCGTGAACTCGAAAAAGTCATGTCTGACTTTTATCACCAAAAATACAACGTGCTAGTGTGCACCACGATTATCGAAACCGGTATCGATGTGCCCAGCGCGAACACCATTGTGATTGAGCGCGCCGATCATTTTGGCTTGGCACAGTTGCATCAACTGCGGGGCCGTGTGGGACGTTCGCACCATCAAGCCTATGCTTATTTGATGACACCGCACCCCAAACGCATGACCAAAGATGCCAGAAAACGGCTTGAAGCCATTGGCGCACTGGAAGATCTCGGCGCAGGCTTTATGCTCGCCACCCAAGACTTAGAGATCCGCGGCGCAGGAGAACTACTGGGCGATGAACAGAGCGGCCACATCTCTAAAATTGGCTTTACCCTCTACATGGAAATGTTAGAAGATGCCGTCAAGTCGCTTAAAGAGGGCAAAGAGCCGTCACTGGAGCAGATGCTCAGAGGCCAATGTGAAGTCGACCTGCGCATACCAGCCCTGCTGCCTGAAGATTATGTGCATGATGTCAATATTCGCTTATCGCTGTATAAGCGCATTGCCAACTGCACCAATGAAAACGCCCTCGATGAGTTAAAAGTGGAACTGATCGACCGCTTTGGTCTGCTGCCACAGCCAGCCAAAAACTTACTCGAATTAACCCTTTATAAACATCAAGCCACGGCTCTTGGTATCGCAAAAATCGAGATGCACGCCAAAGGCGGCAGCCTTGAATTTAGAGACGATCATATTGTTGATCCTGGCTTTATCATCGGTCTGCTGCAAAGCCAGCCACAAAATTATCGTATGGATGGACCAAGTAAGTTAAAATTCATCATGCCTACAGAAACCGATAAAGAGCGATTAGCCTTACTTTCATTGCTGATCTCGCAACTGATGCAACACCGCCTTGGAGAACCACGTGCTTAAACAAAGTCTATTATTGGTCACCACACTGCTCACTCTTTCCAGTTCAGTATTGGCCGCGGATGAGCGCTGGTTTGAAGTGGAGATTTACCTATTTGAGCGCCAAGGCACGCCATTTGAAGAGATGGTGAAAAACCCGGCCAATATCAATAAACGCGCGCCTATAGATATGATAACGCCACTGTTTAGCACCAATATTACCGGTGCGAGTCTTGGGCTTGAAGGCTGCAGCGCCCAAGAGTGGATAGACGATGCAAATAGATGTGATCAGCAACTTAAATCGAGCCAAGTCAGTCATCCCAGTCGCATCCCGATGACGGTCGCCGCCAGCACACCTCAGTATGCCAAAGTGGGCCAGTCGACGGTGTTATTGGCGCAATCTCAGGCTCAATTTGGCGACATCATCAAGAAACTCAATCGAGAGTCAGGCCATCGCGGCTTACTGCACATGACATGGCAACAGTCGATGCTGCCACGCCATTTAGCCACCCCTGTACGCTTGTTTGCTGGTGAAGACTTTTCTGGCCGTTATTATCCCGATGGTATGTCGATATCCCAGCAGATGGCACCAAGTGAGATCCCTGAATTTAATTTCGATCTTGGCCTCAATCCAACCACCACTTCTGCACCTTTGTGGCAGCTCGATGGGAAGATCAATATCTATCTTAACCATTACTTATATGTCGAAACCGCGCTAACGCTTCGCGAAGAAGGCACCAAAGTATTACCAGCACAAACCGCTGACGGCCTGCCCTCCAATAACGCTGGGGCTAAGGTACCCTATCTCTTTAAGATCTGGATGGCGCAAAATAGACGAGTTAAAAGTGATGAAATTCATTACTTTGACCACCCCAATATGGGCATTATTTTACAAATCAGAAAAATGACTCACCCGAGCGACATCAGTGCTGATACCTTAAAACAGATTGGGGTAATGCTCGATACCACTTCACCAATGCCTGCAACAGATAGCCTAGAACAAGCAGGTAACACGGCTCATCAGACTTTATCGTATTAAGGTGTGATTGATAGATAACGCTAGTGGTTAGCGTTATCTAGATTCTTGCAGCAAGCTGTTACACCATGATACCAATGCAATTGATATGATCTTCGACCATATTCATACAACCGAAGGTTTTCACTGCCGTAATTTCTCCCCTTTCTATCAGACCGAATGCATAGCAATCGGACAATTAAAAAATCAGCTATTTTCAGCAAACATCCATTGCCGTTTTACTAAAGCATTTTTAGCAATCAATCTTGTTAAGGCCATATAGTCAACTAATATTACAGATTAGCAGCATCATTGAATCGTACTTTATTGAGACCGACTCGTCTGACTTTCAATAAACGCGTGCCGCTTAGACGTTGACTAAAAAGGAACCTTAATATGGATGACAGAAAGCAAAAAAAGCACAAAGGAATCTACGAGTATTACGCGAAAAACCCAGAGTCAGCCGATGAAAAAATCTTCGGCAGAGTCAGTTATCCCGACCGACGAGGCTTTTTGAAAGGGGCGGGGCTGGCAACCATGGCCGCGGTACTTGGAGGAGCTATCCCCTTTCATCGAAACATGCCCGCAGGTATGATCCCTGCTGCGTTTGCAGAAGGCCTGGATGATGTTGTGATCGAAGGAAAAGAAGGGCTGACAGTACTCAACGACAGGCCGATGAACGCAGAGACGCCACCTCACCTCTTAAATGACGACATCACCCCAACCTCGCGCCATTTTATTCGAAACAACGGTATTCCACCGACTGCGGTCAACGCCGAACGCTGGACCTTAACCATTAATGGATTGGTCGATAAGCCTTTGACACTCAGCATCGATGATCTCAAGGAAAATTTCGATGTAATAGAACAGCAGCTATTAGTGGAGTGTGGTGGTAATGGCCGTGCTTTCTTTGAACCCAAAGCCAAAGGTAATCAATGGACCTACGGTGCTGTAGCTTGCTCGAACTGGACAGGCGTACGACTCGCTGATGTGCTTAAGGCTGCTGGAGTTAAGGATGGCGCAGTTTACACTGCTCACTACGGTGCAGATAAGCACCTCTCTGGCGATGAAGAAAAACTCCCCATCTCCCGGGGTCTACCCATCGCGAAAGCCATGGGCAGTGAAAACCTTATCGCCTTTGAACAAAACGGAAAACCACTTCACCCGATGAATGGTGCACCTCTTCGCTTAGTCGTGCCCGGTTGGCCAGGATCGTGCTCACAAAAATGGCTGACACGTATTCAGGTTAGAGATCAGATACATGATGGTCCTAAAATGACAGGCACCGCTTACCGTGTACCTAATCGTCCTATTGCACCGGGTGAAAAAGTCGCTAATGAAGATTTCGAGATTATCGAACGTATGCCAGTGAAGTCACTGATCACCTCGCCACAAACCAATACCGAAATCCATGGCAGCGAAGTATTAGTTCGGGGTCATGCTTGGTCTGGCGATCGCAAGGTTGATAAAGTACAGATTTCTATCGACTTTGGCGCAACTTGGATGGACGCAAAGCTATCTGCGCCATCCAATGAAGGGGCTTGGCAAACCTTTAATACTAAAGTGAAGTTCCCTCAGGCTGGATACTATGAAGTGTGGGCCAAAGCTGTTGATGATCATGGTATTAGCCAACCATTTGCTATTGCGTGGAATCCAAAAGGCTACCTTAATAATACCTTTCACCGTGTGGCATTAGTAGTTAAAGGTTGATAGTAATGCATAAACTAAAATTATTTGAGCGGGTTTTCCCGCTCTCATTTTGTCTATTTATATTGATTAGCTTACCACTTTCAGCAAACGAGGCGCTCATTTTAGCCGGTGAACAACAAGCCATGGTTTGCAAGTCATGCCATCAAATGACGCCCAACGGTGTCACCTTAGTAGGTCCTCCTCTATGGGGGTTGGCACAGAGAGAGATAGCCAGTGTCACCAGCTTTAATTACAGTGATGGTTTAAAGCAATATGAGGGAAAATGGAATGCGCAAAGGCTCGATGCATTCTTGTCATCACCCAGCGAATTTGCCCCAGGCACCAAGATGACATTTCCAGGTGTAAAAGATCCTGGTACGCGCGCGGCCATCATTGCGTGGCTCGCAACTAAAAATCCTGTAGCGCCAAATTGGCTCACTCCAGCAGCCCAATTGCCAGTAAAATCTGCGGGGGATGGTATTCTGCTCCCGGGAGAGAACATGGAGCTCGTCGCTGCGGTTTGCTCCTCGTGTCACTCGCTGCATCTCGTTGCACAACAAGGATTAAGCAAAGCAAGCTGGGATGAGACATTGGAGTGGATGGTCGATGAGCAGGGAATGAATGAATTAACAGCTGAAGATCACGAAGCGATTCTTATCTATCTCTCGACCTATTATGGCTTATAACTCATTGACTAAACTTTTGTGTCAAGTGATGATAAACAGTCATTAATCAATACACTAGTTACACAAGATGTGCATTAAATGTAGGTGTACATCAAATGTGGTCAATTGCACAAACAAACCGATGATAACGTCAAGGCCTGCCCTCTTGCTGCTTGGGCACAATACGCAGGTCATCGGCCTCAATGTATCGAAAAATCGAGGTAGATATTATCTGCCTCATCTTCTTCGACTAACACATCTTGAACATGAGATTGAGGCGCGCCCTCATGACTCCAAGCGATAAATCGATCGACGGCATTACTGCCTCCTTGCAATAACACGGCAACGTTGCCGTTATCCAGGTTCTTCACATAACCTGTCAGGCCAAACTCATTGGCTTTTTGCAGGCTATAACGCCTGAAACACACACCTTGGACTTTACCTGATATCGTCAATAATACCCGTTTCATCTGTGCCTCATTTGCTCAACTCGACTGTTTGAAGATAACCTGATTGGCTCCTTAGAAGATAACCTAAAGTATCGAGATGGGCAAAATTTAGGCAAAAAAAACAGCTAACTAATAAAGTGGTTAGCTGCATCGGGCGACATACGCAAACAGGAACGGTCTATTAGACCCAAGCGGAACAATATGTATCATTTTGTATCACAAAACCTGTTACTAAAGCTATATCTAGACAGAGAAAACACACTAAAAAGCATAAACTTTTACCCTCATTCGCTTAAACAGCCCCCTTTATGTATATAAAACAATCACACAATAAAAAACCTAGCGAGCGCCGACAAAACTAAGTTAAAAAACTCTAGATAAAGATATTGAAAATAAAAATAATAGCTAGGTTAGCTTCAGTTAATTAAGCTGAGGCGAAACCAAAGCTATGCCAAATCAAACGGGGTGGCTAAGGCTCGTAAAATAAAATGGGGGAAATTGAGCTGAGCAACAACCTTGCTCAGCTCAATCAGGTTATCGCGAACTGACTCAGTCAAGAGAGGCTTGGGCTAACTTAAAGTCTTTAATCTGAGCGAGGTGAGCCGCTAATGAAGCAAACTTGTGGCGCTGTTCTTCATCCCATACCACTTCATAATAAGGGCTTAACGCCGCGGCCACTGCTTGGTTATCATTCACTTCATCATGGCGCGATAAAATACACAAACCATTACCACGATGCTTAGCGCGAAATTGACTGACACACTTATTGGCGATATCGGCGTACTCTTCTGGGCGATCAATTTTACCCACCATGGTGATTTCGGGGTGAATATTGGGATTAATCAGTACGGTTCTGAGCCCATTAAGAAAGCCGATACGCTCAGCCCAATATGCGCCCAAGCCCACACCAATGGCGATAGGATGCGGATCGTCACACACTTGTAATTGGCGATTCACTTCATGTAACAAGTGTTGCATATCATGCTTAGGATGCAGAGTACTATAACTGACCAAACGCACATCATTATCAATAAACTGTAATTGACGCATTTTTTCGTGATTACCCGGACTGGTTGCATCGAAGCCGTGAAAATAGAGGATCATCCTGTCACCTATTGATAAAGATTTAACATTAACTTTAGCTAACTTACTACTGCTACTATTTGCGCTATATCAAAGTTAGTTCATTACCATTTTCTCGGCTAGCAATTTAGCCTTATGCCAACGAACCTCATCTTGAAGCGCGATCGCAACTTGCACCGGATCGGCGCGTAATTGCGAAACCGATGCCTTAGGCGAGCAAGTTGGCCAACTAAAATCGCTGAGCAACTCGGTGACGCCTAGGTTATCGTTACATACTAAAATCATATCGCATCCCGCATCGAGTGCGGCTTTGGCACGCTGGCGATAACCCCCGACCACCCCCGCCCCTTTCATGCCAAGATCATCAGAAAAGATCACCCCATTAAACTGTAACTCGCTACGCAGTACTTCTTGTAACCAGTAATGAGAAAAACCGGCGGGATTAGGATCGACGCTATCGTAAATCACGTGGGCAGGCATAATCCCCTGCAATCGTTGCTCGGCAATGAGCTGCTTAAAGGGCAGCATATCGAGCTGTCTAATCTCTTGCTCTGATCTTGAGTCCACCGGTTGGGCGATGTGAGAGTCTGCTGCGACACTACCATGTCCGGGAAAATGTTTACCTACCGCAGCCATACCTGCGCTGCTCATCCCCTCAATAAAGGCATCGGCTAAGCTGATCACTTCTTGGGGGTGGCCACTAAAGGCACGCGTGCCGATCACTTGACTTATCCGATTAAGGTCAAGCACTGGCGCGAAGCTTAAGTCAATATCACAGCTCAATAGCTCTACTGCCATTAAAAAACCCAGCTCGCGAGCCCACAGCCTAGCCTGCTCAATATCGCCATTGGCTTTTGGCAAGATGTCGCCCATGGCAGGAATGCGGCTAAAACCATCGATAAAGCGTTGTACTCGTCCACCTTCATGGTCAACGGCAATTAACAGATCGGGCTGTAGTGCTCGGATAGAGGCCACCAGCTCACATAACTGTGCCCGGTCATGATAATTACGGCTAAATAAAATTATCCCGCCGACCATAGGATGCTGTAACTGGGTCTTCTCCTGTTCAGACAAGGTTGTCGACAGCAGATCCATCATTAAATAGCTCACTTTATCTCCCTAAAACATGGTTAACACCAAGGCTATCTGTACTGTAATATATAAATCAAAAAATATCGATTAACGATAAATATATGTATCTTAAAAGAAATGGATTCAATTGATTAAAATTGCTTCACGCTGCAAGATACATATACATAATATGCCTAATCCGAACACCCTTCCCCAAAAATAACTAATGCGAAATATAGTGCAAAAGTATGGGATACTGCTACTTTATCAATCTTAATTTGCTGACACACTTAGCACAACATTTTCACAGGTTTGGTCAGCATAAACTGATGTATAGACCTAAAATTATAAGATTGAATAACGATCACCATGAACAAAAGCAGGGTTTTATAAATGATTAGCGTATTTGACATGTTTAAAATTGGTATTGGACCATCGAGCTCACATACTGTGGGGCCGATGAAAGCCGGTAATATCTTTATCAAAGATTTAGAAAAGCATGGTCATTTGGCAGCAACCGATGAGCTAAGATCTGAACTCTTTGGGTCGCTTGGACAAACAGGTAAAGGCCACGGTACGGGTAAAGCCGTTATTTTAGGACTAATGGGTGAAGATCCCGAAACCGTAGACACCGATGCTATCGATGAAATTTTAGCTCATGTTAACGACACTCAATCATTGAACATGCCAAATCAAAAAGTGGTTCGCTTCAGCCGCGAGCATGGCATTACCTACCACAGACGTAAGAGTTTACCCGCCCATGCCAATGCGATGACGCTATATGCCTATGAAAAAGGACTGTGTATCTATCAGCGTACTTATTATTCTGTGGGTGGCGGTTTTATTCTCGATGAAGATGAAATTTTAGCTAAAAACGCCTCTCCAGCAGCGCCTATAGAGGCTGCTCCTTACGATTTTAATAGTGCCACTGAATTACTCAGCATGTGTGTCGATAACGGTTTAAGCATATCAGCACTGATGATGGCCAATGAGCGCTCGGTGGGTGAAGAGCAAGAAATTAAACAGCGCTTATGGCATATCTGGCAAACCATGAAAACTTGCGTTGAACGCGGCTATCAAAAAGAAGGCATTTTGCCTGGTGGCCTCAAATTACGTCGCCGTGCCCCAGCCCTTTATCGTCGCCTTAAAGCCGAAGGCAAAAACTCTGTCGATCCGTTAACGGCACTCGACTGGGTCGACCTATTTGCATTAGCCGTGAATGAGCAAAATGCGGCGGGCGATCGCGTGGTTACCGCCCCCACTAACGGCGCGGCGGGCATTATTCCTGCGGTATTATGTTATTACGATACTTTTGTTCAGGAAGTCGATATCGATATCTGCTGCCAATACTTATTAACCGCTGCGGCTATCGGGATTTTATATAAGAAAAACGCTTCGATTTCTGGCGCCGAAGTGGGTTGTCAGGGTGAGGTCGGTGTAGCCTGCTCTATGGCCGCAGCAGCGCTAACCGAGATCATGGGCGGCACGGTAGAACATGTAGAAAACGCCGCTGAAATTGGCATGGAACATAACCTAGGTTTAACCTGCGATCCCGTTGGAGGCTTAGTGCAAGTGCCATGTATTGAACGCAACGCTATGGGAGCTGTTAAGGCTATTAATGCCTCTCGCCTAGCGATGCGCGGTGATGGTAACCATAAGGTGTCATTAGACAAGGTGATTAAGACCATGATGGATACAGGTAAAGACATGCGCAGTAAATACAAAGAAACTGCCAAAGGTGGTTTAGCGGTTAACATTGTAGAGTGTTAAGCTGACAATACTGCATCTGTCGCCGACGGCTTAGCCTGTAACCTTGCCGTGATTTTAGCAGTTAACTTAACCTTCTAGCCGAGCAAGCACTCGAGGTTATGGAGCTTGAGCATAAACTATGCAGACAGCAAAGCTTAATCCCCAATGCTTTTGCTAAAAAATAGCCATAAAAAAACTCGCCTTGGCGAGTTTTTTATTACTATCGGTTTGTGTCACTATCAAATGTTGTTATCGATTGTCTCTGGCGAGTATGACTTTCGATATTTGTCCTGGAGTATAGTCGCAACACCTAAGGTAACATCCAAGCGATTAGCGTCAGCGTATGGGCAACTCAATGTCAGCAAAAAGATTTTCAATCAGCTGCGGATCCCGTAATGCCACCGCTTTCTCCACGATATCTTTGGTCAAGTGTGGCGCAAAATGCTCGATAAACTCATACATATATGTACGTAAAAAGTTCCCTTTTCTGAAACCAATTTTAGTTGTACTGTGGGCAAAAAGATGGCTGGCATCGATAGCCACCAAATCTTTATCTATCACAGGATCGATAGCCATAGAGGCGATAACCCCCACACCTAAGCCCAAGCGGACATAGGTTTTTAATACATCAGCACTGGTGGCAGTAAACACCACTCTAGGGTCGATACCCGCCTGATTAAAGGCTTTCTCGATTTCAGACTCTCTATCGAAACCAAAGACATAAGTGACTAATGGAAAGCGGCCTAAATCTTCGATACTGATCTTTGACCGTGTTGCTAATGGATGATCCTTAAGCACCACAATCGAGCGATTCCAGTGGTAACACGGCAACATAATTAAGTCTGAATACAGATGCATCCCTTCGGTTGCGATAGCGAAATCGGCATCACCTCGGGCGGCCAATTCACTTATCTGCGAGGGCGTACCCTGATGCATATGCAAATTCACTTTAGGATAGCGGTCGATAAAAGCGCGAATAATATTAGGCAAGGCATAACGTGCCTGAGTATCTGTGGTGGCAATATTCAGCTCGCCCTGATCTGGCTTAGTGTATTCCTCAGCCACTTTTTTGATACTCTCGACTTTGCCGAGAATATCATTCGCAATACTGATCACTTGCAAGCCCGCAGGTGTGACATGAGTAAGGTGTTTACCACTGCGGCCAAAGATTTGAATGCCCAGTTCATCCTCGAGCATCCTGACTTGTTTACTGATCCCCGGCTGCGATGTATATAAATTTTCAGCTGTGGCAGAAACATTTAGGTTATGATTAACCACTTCGGCGATATATCTAAGTTGCTGCAGCTTCATCGTCTATCCTTTAGCAAGTAGCAAGGTCTGTGCTCCAAGGCTTAACACCGCCTAAATAGGAACCTAAGTATAAGAATTAGTTATAGTATACGGAAAAAATTAAAGCAAATAGAATATAGCATAGAGTTGTGGCAGATCACACGACATTAGCGCAAAGCTAGACTAAGATAGCTATGCTAGAGTGTTGATTTATAGTAGCATTAACGGAATTGCATAAATTATGGTAGACCTATGATATTTACTTTGGTTCTGATCCTCATCGGTGCATTACTTCTACTGGTTATCGGTATCAATGTTATCCAACAGCAGAAAGAACGTGCCGAGACAGAAAGAAGAACAGAATTAGCCAGGCAGAGAGCCATAATAGATGAAACTGAAACTGTATTGTCTTGCACCGGTATGTTTCCTTGCTCGACCAATATTGTGCTTATTCTCTATAAACGCGTTCAAGAGGCGTTATCACTGTCGGTAAGCCTAGGAGGCAATCAGGCAACGGATTACCAGCGTCGCTTACAAGACATTAATGCTCAAATCGAAACCCTCAATAACGGTACAAAACAGAATCCGTCGGTGGAGAGCTTTCGCTTACCCGACACCGATAAACAGATCCTCACCTTAGTGCAAGTGCTTAAAAAGCTTAAAGCCATTTTGAGAGCCGAGCATAATAAAGGCAAAATTGATCCCACCATTTTTGCTCAAGAAGAGGCACGTATCGACAGTTTACAATTAAGAATTAATGTCGACTCAATGTTATCGCGCGCCCGCAGTGCCAGTTTTATGAAACAATATGGCTCATCTAAACAGATGGTGACTAAGGCGCTGGCGACCTTGCATACTATTAAAGCCATGACTCCTAACGACCCATTTATTACTAAAAAAGTCGATGAAGCTAAAATATTACTCGATGAGATCATGGGGGCACAGAAGCAAGCTGCGCCTAACGCGCCGCGGCCTAAAAATGATGATGACGATATTGATGTATTGTTCCAACCGAAGAAAAAGTGGTAGTGCGGCTAACAAATTAACAGCGCACCCATAAATGCTCTCCATAAAAAATCGCCCATTGATGGGCGATTTTTTTATGTTTCATACGAGCAAGTCACAAACATAGCTAAGATGACTAGGTTACTCGCTTAGCTCAAAAGACTAGCTCAAAAAGACTAAGCAGCTTAAGGCGCTAGACGGTCAATTTGCCAACTATTGTCCTCTTTAGTGTATAAAAAGCGATCGTGTAAACGATGCTCCCCACCTTGCCAAAACTCAATGCTCGATGGACGTACTAGATACCCCCCCCAAAACTTTGGCAAAGGCACTTCACCTTGACTAAATTTGGCTTTCATTTCAGCAAATTTGCTTTCTAGCGCTTGTCTTGCCGAAATTTTACTCGATTGCTTAGATACCCACGCAGCTATCTGGCTCTCTTTAGGGCGAGTAATAAAGTACTTTAACACCTCTGCAGTCGACAGCGGCTCGGCAACGCCCGTGACCGCCACCTGTCGCTCTAATGCATGCCATGGAAACAACAGGCTCACTTTGGCATTGTGGGCAATCTGCTCCGCCTTACGACTCGCAAGATTGGTAAAAAAGACAAATCCGTCATTATCAAACCGTTTAAGCAATACGATACGCTGAAAAGGTTGCCCTGTTTCATCCACCGTGGCTACAGACATGGCGGTGGGATCGGTCAACACCTCGGCATCACGAATTTGCTCTAACCAGGTTTCGAATAACGCCATCGGGTGTTCAGGGAGCTCATCGCGATGTAAGCCGCCTAAAGTATATTCTCGCCTGATATCACTGATCTTAGACATCTCTCTACCTTTCCTTGCTAAATGGGATCAAAGCACTGTCGTCAAGTGCGCTGTGGCAATTACTTTTTATGCGCACTAGCCCACACATGCAGCATTTCTAGTCCTAACGTTGCGCCTGCTAACGCCGTGATCTCCGCCGAATCGTAGGCTGGCGCCACTTCTACAACATCCATGCCCACCACGTTCATTCCGCGCAGGCCACGAATGATTTTCATCGCTTTATCGCTGGTTAAACCGCCGCACACAGGGGTGCCGGTACCTGGCGCATAGGCAGGATCGAGGCAGTCAATGTCGAAGGTGACATAAAGTGGCATATCACCCACTCGCGACTTAATTTGCGCCACAATATCATCGGCACTTAAATCATTGGCTGTCGCGGCATCAATCACCTTAAATAGATGGTTACTGGTATCGAAATCGGTGCGAATACCAATTTGAATCGAATGAGCAGCATCGATAATGCCTTCATTCGGCGCATGGTAAAACATCGTGCCATGATCATACTTGCTGCCCTGAGAATAGGTATCAGTATGGGCATCAAAATGTAACAAGGCCATTTTACCGTGTTTTTTATAGTGTGCCCTTAACAAGGGTAAGGTCACAAAGTGATCCCCACCAAAGCTCAGCATCGCCTTACCTGAACTGATAATGGCCGTAGCAAAATCTTCTACTCTTTGGGTAAAATCTGCCGCATCACCGCAGTCGTATACCAGATCGCCGGCATCGACCATTTTAAGGCGTTCGCTTAATTTAAAATCCCAAGGCCAACGCTGCTCTTCCCAAGCTAGATTAACCGAGGCTTGACGAATCGCACCTGGCCCCATTCGACCACCAGAACGACCCGTGGTTGCCATATCAAACGGTAAACCCAATATCACCACATCGGCATCGCTTTGCAGTGGTTTAAAATCCAGAGGTTGTCTTAAGTAACCAAATGCATTGGAATAAAGCGAATAGTCAGGCTTATCTGCAATCGTGGTCATGGCTGCTCCATATGTTGTTAACTAATGATCACAAGCTCACTACCGTTAGCGGTTCGCTAACGTGCGGTTTGTAATGGCTAATATAAAGGGTATTGGTATCGTTTAATGCTAAGTGGTTTTGCGCCAATAATTGCGAAGCCATAAACTCGTTATGACTTAACGGAGCATTAACACCTACCATATCCCAACTACTTGGTTTAAAAATAGTAATTAATGAGTTTAACCCATCCATTAGCCGGTGCCCCGCCTTCATATTGGTCTCTATGCTGACATATGAGCTAGGTTGTTGTGGCGTAATGTGCAGGGTAATGTATTCGCGCCCATGAATGCCGTTAACCGAATATCCCATGGGGCTAAATAGATAGTCATCAAAGGTAAACTCAGGCCAGATAACAGACAGTTGTAATAAGGATAAAATAGTGGCTTTACACTGCTGCGGCCCACACAGATAATCGGCAATCTCACCCTTTATATGGTAAAGCTGTAACGCGCAGCTGTACTGTCTGTGGGAAGATGATGCGCTACAAAAAAGATAATGATGGTGGCTGTCCAGATCACCAATACGATAAGCCTGCCCAGCAATAGACAGCTTTAATCGATCAATATCCTCTTCAAAGCGAGTCGCCTGCAGATGAGGAAACAGTTCGCTCTTGCGTTGATAGCTAAACCAGACAATATGGTCAATGCCAATGCTTTTTACAATATGCAAAGCTGTATCGACTAAACTGGTATTACCGCAGGTGATCAATAGCAGTTTGTTATGCCAAACAAATAAGCTCGACTCACTCAATACATAAGCGTCACAGTCGGCATTAGTCTGCACCGACAATATCTCGGCTCCGGCTTTCGCCAAGGCTGATGACCAAAATTCACGAGTAAAACCGCGCAGCGATGCACTGGCATCGTCAATCACCATCTCTAACCGCTTCTCTGCGCCTTCAAACAACATAGTCTTAACTACCTAACAATCCATCAAAGTGCATAAAGCCAGCTTTAGCATAGGTTTATCTCTGGCTTTATGCTGCATACCATTATGATGATGTGCTTAAGAAAAATCTTCCAAATAGGTGTAGCCTTTTAGACCTAGCTGCAGCTCTTCTAAAATATTGGCCCGCTCACCCTCTTCAATGTGTTGATTGACCAGTTCTTCATAGGTACGCATAAACGAAACTGCATCAAGGTTAACGTAACGCAGAACGTCGGCGACGGTATCACCAGCAAGCACTGATTCGATATTGACCACACCATTGTCTTCCAGGCGCACAACGGCAGAATTAGTATCGCCAAATAGGTTGTGCATATCGCCCAAAATCTCTTGATAAGCGCCCACCAAGAAGAAACCTATTAGGTAGGGGCTTTCAGCGCTCCATGCAGGGACAGGAAGCGTGGTTTCAATACCTTGACCGTCAACGTATTGATCGACAATGCCATCTGAGTCACAGGTGATGTCTAACATCACCGCGCGGCGTTCAGGTTCTTTATCTAAGCCACTTAGTGGCATCACAGGAAAAACCTGATCGATCCCCCAGGCATCTGGCAGCGACTGAAACAGTGAAAAGTTAACGAAGAATTTGTCGGCTAGTTTCTCATTTAACTCATCGATCACTGGGCGATGGAAGCGATATTTACTGCTCATCACTCCTTTGAGTTCGTAACAAACACGCAGATTCATCTGTTCGGCCCAGGCTCGGTCGGCTAGACTCACTTGCCCAAGCGCAAACAGTGAATGCACTTCAGTCAAATCACTTTGCACATCATGATAAATTTCAATCAAGGCACGCTGGTCGGCACGTACGCTCACTTCTGTCCATGATTGCCACATATTTTTAAGTTGTTGGGGAGCGTCGTCACTCGGCTGCTCAATCTGTTCACACTTATAGGCTTCTGTGCCGATGACATCGGTGATCAACACCGCATGGTGCGCCGTTAAATAGCGGCCAGACTCAGAAATCAACCTTGGCATGGGCTGACCATACTCGGTGCACATATCTTTAAGCACACTGACAATATTATTGGCATATTCAGTCAAGCCGTAGTTCATTGAGTTACTGCTTTGGCTACGAGTGCCATCATAATCAACCGCGAGACCGCCACCGACATCGAAACATTTAACATTAGCGCCCAGCTTTTGCAGCTCACAGTAAAAGCGTCCTGCTTCACTTACACCACTGCGAATATCGCGAATATTGGCGATTTGCGAACCTAAGTGGAAGTGTAACAACTGTAAGCAATCCAACATATTATTGGCTTTTAATGAGTCAATAACGGTTAACACTTGCGCCGCAGATAAACCAAATTTAGATTTTTCTCCACCACTGGCTTGCCACTTGCCTTTGCCTTGGAATGCCAAGCGCACCCGTAAACCCAAACGCGGCGTGACGCCCAACTTTTTGGCTTCTTCGAGTACCACTTTCAGCTCAGAGAGTTTCTCGAGCACGATATAAACGCTGTGCCCCAGTTTTTCACCGATCAAGGCCAGACGAATATATTCGACATCTTTGTAACCATTACAGATGATCACCGAACTGGCTTTTTGTGCCATGGCAAGAACCGCCATTAATTCAGGCTTACTGCCCGCTTCTAACCCTAATTGCGGCACCTCTTTTGACACTTGGCTGGCTAAGATCTCTTCAACCACAGTTTGTTGCTGATTAACCTTAATCGGATAAACCAACAAATAATCTGACTGATATTCGTAACGTTGAATGGCTTGGTTAAACGCATGACACAAGCTATTAACTCTGTGGTGAAGGATCTGTGGGAAACGGACTAATACGGGCAAAGCCACACCAGACTTAACCATATCCTTGGCTAACTCATTTAACCCAATACTGTGCTCAGGATGATTCGGATCGGGTGATACGGTCACCTCACCGGCCTCGCTTATGCCGTAGAGCCCAGAGCTCCAGTAATTTACGTTATAACCAGCGTAAGCATCTTGAATAGACCAATTACTCATATTTTCTCAACCTGTCTATTGACATTTATATTCAGTAAGCTGCTTGCTTACCAACACATTAATGTTACTCAATATCGCACCATATCAGGTAAATAAGCCGCAACATCAACACCATTTTCGAGTGTCAGCTATCGAAGAAATGACTCCGAGTCCCCGTCATTTAACCACCTAGATTGACTCTGCTTTAAAGTAAAAAAGGCGCGCAATTAAAACCTCGAAACTCACTCAATGCAAGTAACATTATCACAATAATTTATCACAAGGGGGATTACACTTTATCGTAACCGACTTTTGGTGCAGTAGTGCTCAAGATGCAGCGATTAACCCCATAAAAAAATAAACCATTTTAACTTAAGTGCAATGCAGCATCTTAAGTAAAATTCCACTATAATCCGCAGTCGAGTTTGTTAGCCAATACCATAGAGAATCCCATGATTGAGATAGGAAAATCCTGTAATCTCGAGATCGTCAAACAAGTCGATTTCGGTGTGTATCTTAATGCGCACGAATTAGGCCTAGTGCTACTGCCTAAAAAAGTGGCACCAAAACAGTTTAACATCGGTGATAAAATCGATGTGTTCCTCTATCTTGATTCTGAAGACATGGTGATTGCGACAACCAAGATCCCTAAAGTCGAAGTGGGCCAATTTGCCTACTTAAAATGCGTGGCTACCGGTCCATTTGGTGCATTTCTGGACTGGGGACTGGATAAAGATCTGTTTTTACCCTTCGGTGAACAACATAAAGAGATTGAAGTCGGTCGCTCTTACTTAGTCTATGTCTATCTTAATAGCGCCGATGAACGCATTGTTGCCTCATCGAAAGTAGATAAATTTTTAGACAAAACGCCACCTCCTTACAGCAATGGCCAAGAGGTCAGCTTAATCATTGGTGGGACGACCGATTTGGGCTACAAAGCCATCATTAACCATGCTCATTGGGGCGTTATCTATAAAAATGAAGTATTTAGAGAACTGCGTTTTGGCCAACGTCTCAAAGGTTTTATTAAGCGTGTAAGAAGTGACGATAAAATTGATTTGGTATTACAACGAGGTGTCAAAGAAGAACTCGACAAACATGCCAACACTATTATTATCAAACTAAAACAAGCAGGCGGCTTTTTACCACTTACAGATAAAACCGATGCTGAACAAATATATGCCGCACTGGGCATGAGTAAAAAAGCATTTAAAAAGAGCATTGGTGGCTTATATAAGCAGCAAAAAATCACTATCGACACCGACGGTATTCGTTTAGTTGAATAGATAACCAGCAGTAAGCCGTCCTTTACGACGATTGCCTTTGCATAAAAGCATAGCTCTGATATAACAAAGCTATGCTTTTTTTATGCGGAATATCCTACACCTATGAATCTGACCCCTTATGAAGCACGTGTCATTGGTTGCCTTTTAGAAAAAGAAATCACCACTCCAGAACAATATCCATTGTCACTCAACAGCTTAACGCTAGCGTGTAACCAAAAATCGAGCCGAGATCCCGTGATGGCTTTGAGTGAAAACGACACCCAAATCACCTTAGATTCACTGAGTAAAAAACGCCTTATTGCCGAGCAAAGCGGCTTCGGCTCACGGGTCGTAAAATACAAACACCGCTTTTGCAATACCGAATTTAGCGATCTGCAATTAACATCAGCCCAAGTCGCCATTATCTGTTTATTACTGCTGCGTGGCCCACAAACGCCTGGTGAGCTGCGAACACGTAGCAATCGTCTCCATGCCTTTGCCGATGTCACCGAAGTCGAACAAGCCTTAAAGGGCCTCAGTGATATGCAAACCCCACTGGTGCAGCAATTGCCGCGAGAACCAGGTAAACGAGAGTGCCGTTTTACAGAGTTAATTAGTCAACACGGCATCGAATTCAGCCAGCATAGCATCAGCAGCCCAACACAGATATCAAATGGTACCATCCACTCAGAGTCTTCAGACAATAAACCACAACTGATTGACCGTGTTGAACAATTAGAGCTAGAAATGGCTGAGCTAAAAGCGCAGGTAGCACAGCTACTGAGTAATAAAACCGATTGAATGGAATAAGTGATTAATTTATTGATGATTAGAGTGGTTTATATCAAGACGTAAATTGAGATAACAAGTTATTCTAATTATAAATTTACTGTATCGAAGAAGCACATTGCCCCATTGTTTGATAACGACCACAATAATGTGATTGATATCATTTACACAAATTAACCACCATTAATAACATCAATACTGTGCAGCATTACACCTCATGTGAGTGTAGCGCGGTCAATTTTAGATAAAGGATTAATCATTGGATATTGTCAGCCCAAAAGGTTCCATTTCTGGGGTATGGTTATTAGCTCAATTTGAGCTAAAAAAAATCTTGTTCAGCACGCGAGGATTAGTTGCGGTTATCGCATTTGCCTTCGTTTGGTTACTGATTTTGTGGTATCCAGTAAAAGAAGCTTCTGTGTACCTGTTTTCAACTGAATTTAAACAATTTATTACTGCTCTATTTGGTGAAGATTCAGTCAGCGAACTGTTTACTTGGCAAGTCCCTGAAATGGCAATTGTGTGGGTTGCCGCCTTATATTTGTTTCCTCTATTTAGTATTTTAGTCAGCGCAGACCAATTTGCCTCCGACAGGGCGAGAGGTACTTTTCGCTTTTTAACCTTGCGCACCAGTCGGGATACGCTATTTTTTGGCCGTTTTACTGGCTACTTGTTGATCCAAGCGCTTCTACTGTTACTGACCTTATTTGCGACTTTGTTACTCGTCGCCTACCGCGATATCAGTGCCATATTACCTGCTCTAGGCTCAAGTCTCTTTGTGTTTATTAATATCATGATAGTGCTGCTCCCCTATACCGCCTTAATGGCGATTTTATCGCTCTACGCTAACTCTGCACGTCAGGCCACCATTTATGCCGTACTCCTGCTGGCAGGTATCAGTATTATTAACAATATTGTGGATTATTACCTACCTGGACTGAGCAACCTACTGCAATGGCTCGCTCCTGGTGCACAGCTGTCGATGATGATCAATACCCATGGGGTTAGCAGCCTGCCTATTGCATCCATTCCGCTAGTTCAAGCAGCGGTACTATTGATATTAGGAAGAACTTACATGGCGAGGATCGCATTATGAGCCTTATTAACTGTCACAACGTTGGTAAATCTTACGGTCACAAACGCGCATTAGATCAAGTGAGTTTTGAGCTTGAAGCTGGGCAGGCTGTGGCATTGGTAGGCCACAATGGCGCGGGCAAAACTACACTTTTTTCATTATTGTGTGGCTATATAAGTCCCACCCAAGGTGAGATACACATTTTAGGTCATCGTCCCGGCAGTAAAGCACTACTCGGAAAAGTTGCCGCATTACCGCAAGACGCACGCTTAGATCCTAATTTGACGATAGAAGCACAACTGGCCTTATTCGCACAATTACAAGGCTTTAATAAACAAGCAGCCTTAGTTGAATGTGAACGCGTACTTAACCTTGTGGCTCTCAATGAGATAGCCAAACATAAGCCCTTGGCACTCAGCCATGGCATGAGTAAACGGGTTTCCATCGCACAAGCCTTGATTGGTTCACCTCAATTAGTGTTACTCGATGAACCCACCGCAGGACTCGATCCTGCCAATGCCAAAGCCATTAGAGAGCTAGTACGAAACCAATCACATCAAACTACCTTTGTGATCAGCTCTCATAATCTAGATGAACTGGAAAAGCTGTGCGATAAAGTGCTCTACCTTGATAAAGGCACCTTAAATCAGTCAGTATCGATTAAAGACAATCAAGCAGCACACTACCTAACGTTAACAATGCAAGAGTGCGACTCTGAGGCGCTAATGACTCAGTTGTCACACTGGCCACAAGTTAACAGTATCAAGAGCAATCAACACAACGAATTTGTTATTCAGTACAACTTAATGCAAGATTTTGAGCTAGAAAGCCAGTTGTTTAAACTGTTTTCATCCCAAGGTTGGACATATCGTACATTACAACGCGGTAGAACCTTAGAAGACAAACTGTTCTCTAACGAGTAAGTCGATTACTGTATCTAACAAGCCAGCGCTAATGCGCTGGCTTTTTTATCAGAGTTCATTCAGCGCTTACCCGGTAATACCAATTGAAGTCAATATATGATCTAATTGACACTCCATTAACAATAGGTATTCATATGTCTATAGCTGAATTAGAGCACTTAGCAAAAAAGGAAAAACGCGGTCGTATTAAAGTTCGCTATCTTTACATCTGCCATTTTATTGAAGGTAAATCTAGAACAGAGATCGCACGGTAGCTTGAATTCGAATATGCCTACCGGTTCGGCGCAGCCTGTCCCAGCAACGGTAAAACTAAAGCACTAATCACGCCATGTAGTAACAAAGAAGTCATGATTGAGTCTTGTCATTAATCTCTCAAACAACTCCTTCAGGGCGACATGCTGTCGTTATTATGAATGGGGCTGGCTGGCACCAACTGGATTAATCAGGTCAGTTAATTAATTCGATTGGTATAAAATGCTCAGTTATTATAATAATGCGGCTTGTTCTGGTTGCTTGTGTTTGTTTAATGTAAAAGTGTCAAGCGAGTGGAGAGGATGGCAGATAGATGATGAAAAGGGAAACGCTAAGCAAAAAAAGAGCCGCTATAAATAGCAGCTCTTACGATTCTGTTCAGTAGCTATATGCTACTAAAATTCAGCTTAAAGAACTGTTACGTTCTCAGCTTGTGGACCTTTTTGGCCTTGAGTAACGGTGAACTGTACTTTCTGACCTTCGTCAAGAGTTTTGAAACCGTCAGAGTTTATCGCACGGAAATGTACGAAAACATCTGGACCAGACTCTTGCTCGATAAATCCAAAACCTTTGTCAGAGTTGAACCATTTAACAACACCAGTAACTTGAGACATGATATAAATCCTGTAACTAAATAAAATAAAGCCTTAACGGCAGTAGAGCTGGAAAATGCCGGTATTACTTATGGTAAACAGGACGAACAGGTCGTATTAAACACATAAAGTTAAGCCCAACTTTCAAGCTGCAACTACTATAAATCATTCTGGCTATATGTCAACAGCCATTAGGCATAGTAAATCTAGTTTTTTTACTTTAATTTCTGTCAGTTGTTAGAAATCATGCTTAAGAATGAGCATCAAAAAAATCCATTTCCCTCTAGAGACAAAAATTAATAACTTAAACAATAACTAACAATCTAGTTGGCGCGGAAAACTTCCACTTTGAAATCGAGCTCACAACTAAAAGATTGGTTCATCAGTACCTGTTTTTGTTCTGTAGTCAACTTCCAACTATAAGGCGTCATGGTCAAAAAATGTTGAATATCGTCACTATCACTTAACTGCAATCTCTGCTCTACCCGTTCACTATAGAGATGGGTAAAACCCGCAATTTGGCTGATAATATCTGGGTGTGGCCGAGGATTATCATAAATTAATTCTTTAAGAGCAAAGTGATGTTGCGGTCCAGCCGACACAGTAATTAACGTCGCACCACTTTTAGCTACCCGTCTGAGCTCAGCATCAAGTGACGGCGCATAAATGCGTAGCATCAGATCAAAACGCTCATTTTCAAAAGGCATCTCAAAACTGCTGGCGACACAAAAATTGATATCGGGGTAACGTTTTGCCGCGTACTTTAACGCCGATTTAGAAATATCCACGCCATTTAAGGTAAATGCTCCACGCTGCGACATCACCTGGTGTAAGCGGTGTGAGTAATACCCCTCACCACAACCAATATCCAATCCTGATGTTGCCTGAGCAGCATATTCTGCCGCGAGCTGATTAACTCTATCGCTCATGGCTTGATAATAACCTTTATTAAGAAACTCGCGACGAGCAAACATCATCTCTTTGTTATCACCAGGATCTTTCGAGCGTTTTTTCTGTACGGGCAATAAATTTACATATCCCTCTTTGGCGCAATCGAATCTATGGTTATTCGAGCAACTCCAAGTCGTTTGCTTAAGGCTTAAAGGTTGCTGACAAATTGGGCAACGGTAGTTCATTGTGTTATGTCCAAAAGAGAAGCTTAAAAATAGGATTTAAAACAGTCAAAAATCAAATAGGGTTATCACTTGTCGTTATCGATAATTAATCGTCGTTATCGTCAACTAAAATTTGTTCGACCATGGCGTTAAGTTCTGGCGTTGCAAGCAACTGGTAAGATGCTAGTTTACGCTGTAATAAGTCTGAGGGTTGCACCTGATTAGCGGCATAATGCCAATTAGTTCGCTCAGCCGATTGCTGATAATGTCTGGCAATCAATTGCTGGCGGCGGTGCAATTGCCTATCGAGATTTGCCACCATATCGATAATGGTACTTTGAGATTCAATACCATTATCGCTGGTAAAGCGCGTCAACTCTCGACGCACCATATCGAGCTCACTAAGTGCTAATAATAAACCTTGTTCACTCGTTTCAAAATCAAACGGCTGGGCAAGAATCGTCTGTGCACGTGTTAAAGCGCTAGGGCCGCCAAATAAACGAAGATCCTTTTCGAGTTCGATCAGCTGCCATTTGTTACCAGAGTCAGTCGAAAAACGAAATTGTGCCCCTTCTGGCTCAATGTAAATTATCAATCCTTGACGGAGTAAACTGATACATAACGAGAGTGAATAGCCTAGTCCCGTAAATAAGCGAACACCTTGACCAAGCCCACGCAGCAACGAAGGTGTTAAATGTGGCGCGGGAATATCATCGAACGGTGCTAGGTTAAGTTGCAATAAGGGATGCAGACGTGCAATTAATCCACTCGCTAATCCAGAATCATCAACCACAACAAATTCAGCAATATGGCCATCCATTGTCTGTAAAAGGCAATGCTCACTCACATTTTCTTTTAGGGTTAACACCAGACGTGAAGCGGTCGAAATGTGGATTGACTGCGGTTGAGTAAATAACGATTCAAACATGATATTCCCTATAGATAGTATAGATAGAGGATTATTGTACCTTCGATGAAACATTTCTGCTAATTCTAAAGTGGCCTAAATTCAATCTGGTAGCGATAAATATCGGCTTACAATGGCACTAAACAGTGTGTCGATGCTATGATAGACAACAATATTCACTCTGTAGTTTTTTCTATGTCATCGACTCATTCAGCAACTATTTTTTGGCACGATTATGAAACATTTGGCGCTAATCCTGCGAAGGATAGACCGTCACAATTTGCTGGGATCCGTACTGATTTAGATCTCAATATCATTTCAGAACCTGTTACCTTTTATTGTAAAGTCGCCAGTGATTATTTACCGTCTCCAGAAGCGATTTTGATCACAGGAATAACGCCGCAACTGGCGAACATGAAAGGAGTGCCTGAAGCCGAGTTTATGGCTAAAATACATGAGCTATTTTCGGTGCCCAACACCTGTGTAGCAGGTTACAACTCCATTAGATTCGATGACGAAGTCAGCCGTTATGGTTTTTATCGTAACTTTTTTGACCCCTACGCTAGGGAATGGCAACAAGGTAATTCTCGTTGGGACATTATCGATCTGGTCAGGGCCTGCTATGCACTTCGCCCTGAAGGCATCAATTGGCCAACAAAAGATGATGGCAGCCCCAGTTTTAAACTCGAACATCTTACACAAGCTAATAATCTCAGTCATGAAAAAGCACATGATGCGATGTCAGATGTATACGCCACCATTGCCATGGCTAAACTGATTAAACAGGCTCAGCCTAAGCTATTTGAGTTTTACTTTGGGCTACGCAAAAAGGCTGAGGTGGCTAAACATATCGATGTACTCAATATGCAACCTTTGCTGCATGTCAGCTCAAAAATCAGCGCGTTACATGGCTGCACCACTCTCATTGCGCCAGTTGCCCATCACAATACTAACAAAAACGCGATTATTTGTGTCAATTTGACCATGGATGTGACCCCCCTTATCGAGCTCGATGTTGAACAGATAAAACAACGTATGTATACGCCGCGCGCAGATTTAGCACCAGATGAACTTCCTATTGGATTAAAACAGGTTCACATCAATAAATGCCCGTTTATTGCGCCAGCAAAAACCCTGACCGATGACAATGCCCAGCGGTTAGATATAGATAAAATGTTTGCCAGAGAGCAATACAAACGTTTAAGGCAACATCCTGAGATCAGAGAAAAACTGGTGGCCGTTTTCGATACTGACCATGAAAACGAGATAACCGACCCCGATCTACAACTGTATAGCGGTGGTTTTTTCAGTAGCGCCGATAAGAATAAGATGGAGATCATTCGTCATACCCAGCCCCACAATCTGGCCGCGCTCGAGCTCAATTTTGATGATCCTCGCCTTAAAGAGATGCTCTTTCGCTATCGCGCACGCAACTACCCAGAGACGCTAGATGACTCTGAGCAATACCGCTGGCGTGAATTTTGTCAGCAGCGCCTCAATGATCCCGATTACATGATAAAACTGGAAACTCTGCTCAACGATACTGCAGGTGATGAAGAAAAGCAGAAATTACTTCAAGCCTTATGTCATTATCTTAGCAACCTATAGTTAACAAGCAGAGTAAATGCGACCCTGATCGCATTTACTCAGTAACTTAATTACTAAAATGATTTATCAATCGCCTAACCATTAAGGAAAAAGCTCATGCAAGATAGATTTATTCACTGCATAGCTCAGCTACCGTCAACCTTGGCTGATAAGTTAGTGCCCATTTTAAATGATGACTTTGCCGGTCATATCGATGCACAACAAATTGCTGATTTAGTCAAAGCGACTCAATTACCCGTTAATGAACTGCTCTTAGCACTGTTGCCTGTGGCTGCTGCGCTTGCAAAACCTCCCATTAGTGAATTTTATGTCGGCGCCATTGCCAAGGGGAAAAGCGGCGACATTTACATGGGGGGAAATATTGAACTAGAGGGCGAAGCCCTTTTTCACAGTGTCCACGCCGAGCAAAGCGCCATTAGCCATGCTTGGTTAAGTGGCGAGAGCGTCATCGAAGATATCATAGTCAACGAGTCACCTTGCGGACATTGTCGCCAGTTTATGAATGAATTAGTTGCGGGCCAGCAAATCAAAATCCACCTACCAAATCAGGTCACTCAACCACTGTCACATTATTTACCTTACGCGTTTGGCCCAAGCGATCTTAATGTTACTCAGCCATTGTTGTCTAAGCAGCAACATGAACTTGCGCTAGATAGTACAGATCCTATGGTGATTGAAGCCTTAGATCATGCGAGCTTAAGTTATGCCCCTTACACTGGCAGCTATGCCGCTGTAGTGCTCGAAACCCGAGATGGGCAAACCTTCTGCGGGCGTTACGCCGAAAACGCCGCCTTTAACCCGTCTATGCTACCGATGCAGATGGCATTATCAGCCATGGTACGTCACAACCGTGACTTTAGTGAGATAAAGCGTGCAGTATTGGTCGAGTCCGGTCAGGGAAAAATCTCTTTGGTCGGAGCCTCTATGGATGCCTTACATGCCTCTGCGCCAGTTGAACTTGAACATATCGTGCTCGATCCAAGTCAATAAACACCTTTATCGAACCCAATAGCAAAAAGGACTGCATTGCAGTCCTTTTCTATGTGCTCACCTAAGTGGCTAACCGACTATGTCAGCAGATCACTGCAGCCTGACACGATTATTTACGGTGTCGTTCTAAACGCGATAACAAGCTAGAGGTATCCCAGCGCTCGCCACCACTGGCCTGCACGTCACAATAAAATTGATCAACCAAGGCGGTTAAAGGCAGCTGCGAGCCATTGCGTCTGGCCTCATCTAATGCAATGCCCAAATCTTTACGCATCCAATCAACAGCAAAGCCTAAATTATATTCACCTTGCCACATGGTCTGATAACGATTTTCCATTTGCCAAGACTGCGCCGCGCCTTTACTTATCACCTCAACCACTTTTTCGCCATCAAGTCCTGCACTTCGCGCAAAGTGTAGTCCTTCAGCAAGTCCTTGCACTACACCGGCGATACAGATTTGGTTAACCATTTTAGTCAGTTGACCACTACCCACCTCACCTAGCCGCTCCGCACAACGAGCATAGGCTTGCATCACTGGCTTGGCGGCATCAAATGTGGTTTGTGCGCCACCAACCATCACAGTCAATACGCCATTTTCAGCGCCCGCTTGACCACCAGAAACCGGCGCGTCGATAAAACCAACATCTTTAGCTTTCGCTGCTGCGCCAATCTCACGCGCAACGTCAGCAGAGGCTGTGGTATGGTCAACTAAGACGCTACCAGGCAGCATCGCCGCCAATGCCCCCTGCTCACCTAAGATCACTGCACGCAAGTCATCATCATTACCAACACAAACAAAGACAAAATCTTGTCCTTTAGCAGCATCGAATGGGGTTGCTTGGTATTGTCCACCGAACTCTGCTGCCCAAGCTAACGCCTTTGCTGTAGTGCGATTATACACTGTTACCTCATGCCCCTGTTTCACCAGATGCCCCGCCATTGGGTAACCCATGACGCCTAACCCTAAAAATGCGACCTTTGCCATTTGTAGTCCTATCTTTGTAATTGATGTTTTTACCGTCGAAAAAACGGCTTAAATTGTGGGTACAGCAAACATTGTACCTTTAAAAAAGAGTCTTTTAAAAAGAGCCTTTTAAAAAGAAATTAATACACCTGTGTAACCATAAAAATTGATCCCAAACGAATCTCAATATGCATCATATAACCGACTGTCGCAATGATGGCTTGTGTGCCGTGTTCGTAGTAATAGCAAAACAAGCACAAAGAAGTCTGTCAGAGCGTTAAAGATTTATTAGTAGATGAAAGTGATAAGGTTAATGCATTCGGCCATGTTCACGCTTAGTGACAATTAGCAATTAAATGAAGGGAAATAACGAGGAATAAGGTCTATATTCCAAACGGTACTGATGAGAGTCACATTAGATTTTTAGCTGTAGAGTGTGGCCATGATGAATAGCTGAGCATAAAAAAGGTGCCCATTGGCACCTTTATTTCAATCGATTAAGGCTTTAGATGCGCCGCCATCTCTGCCCCAATTTTTTTACGCATATCCATTAATCGAATCGCAGACTCACGCATCTCTTTATCACCATCTGTCTGAGGTATCCATTCAGGTACCTCTGTCGGCTGGCCTTCATCATCTACTGCGACCATGATCACCACGCAATGGGTCGTCAAATAACGCTCGGCATGCTTAGGGTCGCCTGCCTTGACATCAATACCTAAATGCATAGACGTACGTCCGGTATAAACCACTTTGGCGCTAACTTCGACAATATTGCCCACATGGATAGGTTTGACAAAGCGGATCCCGCCAGCATAAACGGTAATACAATACTTACCACTCCAACCTGCTGCACAGGCATAGGCCGCTAAATCGATCCACTTCATCACGGCGCCACCGTGAACTTTCCCCCCAAAATTGACATCGGCCGGCTCGGCTAAAAATCGTAATGTGATGTTTCTTTCTGTTCCAGCCATGTAATTTAACTCTATAAGATCACCTAGCTAAAGTGTACTGCAAATAGACTAAATCGAATATCTAAGATTGACGATTTACGCTGTAATGTTAACCGAACATCATCACCAACAAACAGGCAAAGACGATTAACGGTAATGCGAGGCGAAATAGCCATAGTTGAACCGAAGCGGTAATAAAGCGCTCAAGTTTCAACACCGAATAGGCTATCAGCCCACTCATAAACAGCAATAACACCTCAACCCCGGCAAGCGTATTGGTATCGCCACCGGTATAAATCGCCGTGACTAACAGCGCAAACCACACAGAAGCAAATGCCGTCGCGGCGCAGACAAACGTCTTCATCCCTATACTGAGTTTTATTGCGCTTTCGCCACGGATCATAGTACTTAAATTCGCAGTCAAAGCGCCAACTAACGGCATTAAAGGCACAACGAATAGATTGAGCACGATAGGTTCCTAATCATAGCAGTAACATAAATAGAGCCGAATTATCTGCTGATATAGGCCACTTGCCAATAGAGATGAATTAAGCTTAATCCACCTATCATCTAATGTTAATCACCCATAAAAAAAGCACCCTAAGGTGCTTTTATAAGACAAGAAGGTTTATTCACCGCGTTTAAACAATAACGAGCCGTTCGTGCCACCAAATCCAAATGAGTTACATAGTGCGTACTCAAACTGATGTTGGCGGGCTTTATGGGCTACGAAGTCCAAATCGCATCCCTCATCAGGATTATCCAAGTTAAGGGTTGGTGGCACTATCTGATCACGCAGCGCCAATAGGGTTATAATCGCCTCAACCGCACCAGCTGCACCTAAAAGATGGCCTGTCATAGACTTAGTTGAACTCACCAATAGCTCATAAGCATGCTGCTCAAATACTGATTTAACCGCTGCAACTTCGGCTTTATCACCAGCTGGGGTCGACGTGCCATGGGCATTAATATAACCCACTTGCGTCTTATCAATACCGGCATCGTTGATCGCGTTAACCATAGCTGCAGCAGCACCTGCGCCATCGGCTGGCGGCGAAGTCATATGGAAGGCGTCGCCGCTCATACCGAAACCGACCAACTCACCGTAAATAGTGGCACCGCGCGCTTTAGCTCGCTCATATTCCTCTAACACCATCACACCAGCACCGTCACCGATGACAAAACCATCACGATCTTTGTCCCATGGACGACTAGCCGCTGTTGGATCATCATTTCGAGTCGAAAGTGCTTTGGCTGAAGCAAAACCGCCTACCGCTAACGGACAAGTTACATCTTCTGCCCCGCCAGCAACCATCACGTCAGCATCGCCATAGGCAATGGTGCGGGCAGCAAAACCGATATTATGTACACCAGTGGTGCAGGCAGTCGTTACCGCAAAGTTAGGTCCAGTCATACCATATTTGATCGACAGATGACCGGCTATCATATTGATAATGGTGCTAGGCACAAAAAAGGGCGAAATCTTACGAGGGCCGCCTTTTAATAACGCAGAGTGACCCGCCTCTATCAGTGGCATGCCGCCCATACCAGCACCAATAGCGGTACCAACACGAGTTGGATCTTCTTGCTCCATGTTTAATCCAGCATCTTCTATGGCTTGGATACCCGCAGCCATACCATACTGAATAAACAGATCCATCTTACGCGCTTCTTTTTTGGGCAGGTATTGCTCAACATCAAAATCTTTTACCGACCCACTAAAACGGGTCGAAAATTCAGATGCATCAAATTTTGTGATTGGCGCGATACCGCTCTGTCCTGCAACTAATGCTTTCCAGGACGTCTCTACGGTATTGCCTACAGGAGTGACGAGACCAAGACCTGTTACGACTACACGACGTTTAGACACGTTTTCACCTTTTGACTAAAGTAATGATGATATGCCCCAAGGGGCAATAAAATGATAGGGCTTACTAACGTTATAGCACATTGAGGGGCCAGAGTTGCCTCTGCACACGGACGGTGCTGAGCATGTTCATAAGCCGAAAACAAAAACAGGCGGCATAAATGCCGCCTGTTTTCTAGAATTCAGTATTACTGATTCTTAGAAACGTAATCGATCGCTGCTTGAACAGTAGTGATCTTTTCAGCTTCTTCATCAGGGATCTCAGTGTCAAACTCTTCTTCTAGAGCCATTACCAACTCAACGGTGTCCAGAGAATCTGCACCTAGGTCGTCAACGAAAGATGCTGCTGGTTTAACGTCTTCTTCTTTAACGCCCAGTTGCTCGATAATGATTTTCTTTACACGTTCTTCGATGTTGCTCATTAGTTTCTTTCCTATTCAAATTACGCACTTGCGTAAGATTGCGAGTAGTTTATTCAATTTGGCACACAATGCAAGCTTAACTTTTGTGGTCTAACCACGAAACCTACGCAAATTTACGCCCAAATTCAATCAAAATCAGCCAGTTGTTTTAACTGACGATTACACCATGTACATGCCGCCGTTTACATGTAGAGTTTCCCCCGTAATGTAAGCAGCTGAATCCGAGGCTAAAAATAGTACAGCATTCGCAATTTCTTGCGGTTGCCCTAATCTTTCCATCGGAACTTGTGACATGATACCTTTTTGCTGCTCTTCAGTCAGCTCATCTGTCATATCAGTCTGAATAAATCCAGGTGCTATAGCATTCACTGTTATTTGACGAGATGCAACCTCTCTGGCTAACGATTTTGTAAATCCGATCAATCCTGCTTTAGCTGCGCAGTAGTTAGTTTGACCTGCATTACCCATTGTACCGACAACTGAGCCAATGTTAATAATACGACCCTGACGTTTTTTCATCATAGAACGCATCACCTGCTTAGAAGTGCGATAAACAGATGTCAGATTGGTATCAATAATATCGAGCCACTCATCTTCTTTCATGCGCATTAACAAATTATCACGTGTGATACCTGCATTATTGACAAGAATATCAACATCGCCAGCTTTTTCTTTGATCGAGGTAAACAATTGAGCCACTGACTCACTGTCGGTCACATTTAATACTAAACCAAACCCCTTGTCCCCAAGATAGTCTTGGATAGCTGCCGCACCACGCTCGCTGGTAGCTGTGCCAATAACGGTGGCACCAGCTTGTACTAACGTTTCAGCCACTGCGCGGCCAATACCACGGCTAGCCCCTGTGACCAAGGCAACCTTGCCAGTTAAATCAATAGTAAAACTCATTAATGACTCCTTTATTCACTCAGCGCAGCAACGGTGGCAGGATCGTTAGCCACTTTAGCACTCAGTGATCGATTAATTCTTTTCGCAAGACCGGTTAATACTTTACCTGGACCCACTTCAACCAATTGTGTTACGCCAGCGCCAGCCATAGCGTCTATCGTTTCAGACCATCTTACTGGGCAATAAAGCTGACGCACTAAGGCATCTTTGATGGCGTCAGCGGCTTGCGGCGCGGCAACATCGACATTATTGATTACATCAATGACAGGTGCGTTAAATTCAATGCCCGCTAAGGCTTCGGCTAACTTGTCAGCTGCAGGCTTCATTAACTCGCAATGCGAAGGCACACTCACAGGCAGTGCCACTGCCATTTTAGCACCAGCCGCTTTACATGCCGCTGCGGCACGTTCAACCGCAGCCTTTTCACCAGCAATAACCACTTGACCAGGACTATTATAGTTAACAGGGCTAACAACGGCACCTTGGGCAGCTTCATCACAAGCCGTTTGGATAGCCTCATTATCTAAACCTATAATGGCATACATAGCACCGGTTCCAGCTGGAACGGCTTGTTGCATCAGTTGTCCACGAAGTTCAACCAGTTTTACCGCATCGGTAAAGCTCATCACACCAGCGCAGACTAAAGCTGAATATTCACCTAGGCTGTGACCTGCCAGCATAGCAGGCTTAGGTGCATTGGTTAATGCTATCGCACGCCAAATGGCAACACTTGCCGTTAGCAATGCTGGCTGGGTTTTATCGGTTTGGTTAAGAGTTTCAACTGGTCCCTCTTGAACAAGTTGCCATAAGTCATAACCTAATACCTGACTCGCCTCAGCGAAAGTTTGCCCGATAACATCATGCTCAGCGGCTAAATCGGCCAGCATTCCTACGGCCTGAGACCCCTGTCCAGGAAAAACATAAGCAATCTTTTCCATTTTATATACCTTTACTCAATCTATATATTGTCAACAACAATACTAAAAGCGAACTAGCGCACTGCCCCAAGCAAATCCGGCACCAAAAGCTTCTAGCAACAATAGCTGGCCACGTTGAATACGACCATCACGCACCGCTTCATCCAGTGCAATCGGCACGGAAGCCGCTGAAGTGTTACCATGTTTTGCTAGAGTTAACACCACTTTATCTAAACTCATATCGAGTTTTTTAGCGGTCGCTTTTATAATGCGGAAATTAGCTTGATGAGGAACTAACCAGTCGATATCAGCTTTATCAATTTGATTAATACGTAATGTTTCTGTGACCACATGCGACAACTGCGTGACGGCAACTTTAAAGACATCATTGCCTTTCATTGTCATGTAACCTACCGCTTCAGAACTTTCACCCGATCGCGGTGGGAATGAACATTTAAGCAGGTCACCTTGACGACCATCGGCATAGATATGAGTCGATAAGATACCCGGTGTATCTGAGGCACCTATCACAGCCGCGCCAGCACCATCACCAAATAAAATAATCGTTGAGCGATCTTCAGGTTGGCACAGACGTGATAACACATCGGCACCGATGACTAACACTTTTTTAGCCGCACCAGTTTTAACAAACTGATCTGCAACCGATAAAGCGTAGACAAAACCTGAACAAGCGGCAGCGACATCAAATGCGGGAATGGTGTGAACACCGAGTAAAGCCTGTATCTCACATGCGGCGGCAGGAAAAGCATTACTGGCACTGGTGGTGCCACACACTATCATGTCTAACTCACTTGCTGCTATACCAGCCATTTCAAGCGCTTTAACTGCCGCTTGATAACCCATGGTCGATACAGATTCATCTTTGGCCGCTATTCTGCGCTCTGAGATACCGGTACGTTCAACAATCCACTGGTCACTGGTTTCCACCATTTTTTCCAGATCGTGATTGCTACGGACTTGCGCTGGCAAATAACTACCAGTTCCGAGAATTTTTGTATGCATAAGGAGATATCAGTTATTTATGTCTAAAAGGATCGACTCAAGACGTTCTTCAATCATCTTGGGGAGTCGACGTTGCGCTTCGGTTACAGCCAAACTAATTGCTTGCAAATAGGCAGACTCATCCGCGCTTCCATGACTTTTTACTACAATTCCGCGCAATCCTATCAGACTTGCCCCGTTATAGTGGTCGGGGTTCATCTGATTTAAAACACTATTGATGCGCGGAGCGATTAACTTGGCCATTAATCGTACAAAAAAGCCTTGAGTTAATCCTTTCTTTAACTGATGCACGAGGAGCCTTGCTATGCCCTCGGAGGTTTTAAGCGTGATATTACCGACAAACCCATCACAAACGATGACATCAACATTACCTAAATAGATATCATCACCTTCAATAAAGCCGGTGTAATTAATTTGTGGACTCTGTTGCAATAACTGCCCAGCTTGCTGAACTTGATCGTTACCCTTTATCTCTTCAATCCCGACATTGAGCAAAGCCACTTTAGGGGAAGGGTTCTTATCGACCGCTTCACATAATACCGAGCCCATCACCGCAAACTGAAATAAGGTTTCAGAGCAACATGACACATTTGCCCCTAAGTCGAGTAAGTAAACCGGTTTTTGATTAACGGCAGGCAGGCAACTGACTAAAGCAGGCCTATCGATGCCGGGTAAGGTTTTCAGTAACACTTTAGAAATTGCCATTAACGCGCCGGTATTACCGGCACTGATACAGGCTTGAGCCTTGTTATCGCGAACTAATTCTATGGCGAGGCGCATTGAACTTTGCTTACAATTACGCAAAGCATGTACAGGGCGATCGCACATTTTCACCACTTCAGTGGTATGAATAATTTCAATTCGTGACAGTAATGACGATTCACATTGGCGTAATAGAGGCTCTATTTGCGATCTATCGCCAACCATAATGACATTTAGGAAGGGGTATAAGCGAAGTGCCTGCAGGGTTGCAGGCACTGTGATGCAGGGGCCAAAATCGCCCCCCATCGCATCTAACGCAAGCGTCAGATCAGTCATATAATTATCAACAAATTACTTGTTGATAACCTTTTGACCACGGTAGAAACCGTCTGCTGTCACATTGTGACGACGGTGTAGTTCACCACTCGTAGCGTCCACTGACAATTGAGCAGTGCTCAATGAATCGTGTGAACGGCGCATACCGCGCTTTGAACGAGATTTTTTATTCTGTTGTACAGCCATTTGACCTGTCTCCTAGATTACTTGCTCTTCAGTTTTTCTAACACTGCAAACGGATTTGGACGCTCCAGTTGAGCGGGTTCAATCTCGCCTACTACTATATCTTGATCGCCTTGGCTGCAACTTTCGTCAACATGCATAGGGATCAGAGGCATAGCTACGATCAATTCATCTTCAATCAATTGATGCAGACGAACTTCACCTATCTCATTGCACTCAATAGGGTCATACGCATCCGGGAGCTCATCGATTTCTGCCTCAGACCCACAAGGGCTAAAACAAAAGTCGACCGTAACCTCTGTGGTAAATAGTGTCATGCAACGTTGACAATTCAGAGTGAGCTCCGTCACAGCCTTCCCTTTCAGGTAGACTATCCCCTGTATATCTACGCCACATTCAAGCGACACTGCCACATCGGAACAGTCGCCGGCACATAATTCATTTAACCGTTTTAACTGCACACCAGGAATCATGCCTTCATAAGAAAGCTTGCTTGCCGCCGCGCGGTTTGGATCAATTGAAACCGGTATCTTTACTGTTTGCATAAGGCGCGCATATTATAGTTTGAATTACTCTTAGTCAAAGGAAAATTCACTACCTTCATCATTCAAGATAGTTATTCTTAAAAACTCATGAATAAATCAAAATTTATTGGAGGCAAAATTCTACCCAAGCGCTCAGTGATACTCAAGCCCCGCACGCTTAAAATAGAAGCATTCATTCACTAATTTTAGTCGAATACTGATAGATTTTAGTCGGTAGTCGCACAATATGACACAATGAGGCATTAACTAATGTGCCTGCCAGTCATTGTCAGTGCGATTGTATGCCATTATCTTATCTTGAAATATCTTAACAAAGGCCTATTAATGACACCGCTCATTGTTTTAGCATCGACCTCTAGCTACCGTAAATCACTGCTGGAAAAATTATGTATTACTTTTGATACTTGTGCGCCCGATGTGGATGAAACCCCCAAAATCAATGAAACGGCCCCTGATTTGGTGACACGTCTGGCCGTCGCCAAGGCAAAAGCTGGGGCTAAAGGTCAATCTTCAGGGCTAATTATTGGCTCAGATCAGGTAGCAGTCGTTAATGGACAAATCGTAGGTAAACCTTTAACCCAAGAAAACGCCGTAACGCAACTGATGAACGTCTCAGGTAAAAGCGTTACCTTTTATACTGCTGTTGCGCTCTACAATGTGGTTAGTGACAGTGTCGAGGTACGATGCGAGCCCTTTATCGTCCACTTTAGAGTACTGACAGAAGCGCAGATACGCTATTACATAGCAAAAGAGCAGCCACTTAATTGTGCGGGTAGCTTTAAATGCGAGGGATTCGGTATTGCCTTGTTTACTCGCCTTGAAGGGCGCGACCCCAATACTTTAGTGGGGCTACCGCTTATCGCGCTCACTGAGATGCTGCTCAATCAAGGCATCGATATCCTAACCCCGCCAGCCGACGCTAAGTTAATCTCGGGTTAAACATGCCTTATAACGTGATTAAGCATAGTTATACGAGCAAACCTAAGCTCAATATTCTATAAGCTCATTGATGAGCACGCCAATGTATAGTTGATACGGCAGAGGCAATGATTGACTTTCGTCCCTATAGGCACCCAGCAATACAAGCAAAGGAATATAGGTTGAAGATCCTAAGTAACCTGAACTCGGGATAAGAAATTGAACTAATAGCCCTCTTTGTGATCAGATCTCTCGACCAAGATTAATCAATCACGCAGAGGGCATATGAATAATTTAGTGGATGTATTTTGTGATGTCGATGATTTTTGTAATGCTTTTATTCCTCAATGGGAACAACAGTGCCTAACCGATGGAACTCGCAAGCGTAAGCGCGCAGGCAGAATGACGATGAGTGAAATTATGACAATTATCATCGCCTTCCATATGTCTAATCATCGTGACTTCAAGAATTTTTACACAGGATATCTGGCTCGTTTCTACAAATCTGATTTTCCAAACTTACTCAGCTACACTCGATTTCTTGAAGTCATGCCGAGTGCAGTCATTCCAATGTGCAGTTATTTTTCCTCTTTAAAAAGCGAACCGACAGGCATCGAGTTCGTTGACTCAACGAGCATTAAGGTTTGTCATAATTTACGAATTCCAAGGCATAAAACGCTAGCAGGTCTCGCCAGCCGAGGAAAAGGCACGATGGGCTGGTTCTATGGTTTTAAACTTCATCTTATTGTGAACCATCGAGGTGGCATCGTTGCAGCCAAAATAACACCTGCGAATGTGCATGACACGAAACCCGTAAAAGGTATGGTCGTTGAATCAATGGATAAACTCTATGCTGATAAGGGGTATATCGGCAAAGCGTTAGCAGGCGACCTATTAGAACGTGGGGTAACTATCGTTAATAACGTGCGTAAAAACATGAAAGCAAAGGCTTTATCATTATGGGATAGAGCCATGCTTTCTAGACGATTTATTATCGAAACAATCAATGACCAGCTAAAAAACATCTCACAAATAGAGCATACGCGGCACCGCAGCGTACATGGTTTCATGCTTAATGTGATAGGAGGTTTAGTGGCTTATCAACTCAAAGAGAATAAGCCACAACTCAATATTACATCAGCAGAATTCAACGTGATTTCAGTGTTACGTTAAACCGATCTGAGGTTAAGTAAAAACGACTCAACAACATCTGCTTAGACTTTTAGCCTTTAGCCTTTAGCCTTTAGCCTTTAGCCTTTAGCCTGAATCATCACGACTGTGATCAGACATCAGATAGTGATGTTATGTGAGATTGTGACCTTAAATGCAATAGTTTTTATGTATGAGTGAGTTGTTATTTATGAGAAAGCGGCATCGCAAATTTGCATAGTCAGCGTGCATACACGCTAACTATGCAAAAACACCACAACCAGATGCAAAAATACAGCAGGAGGGGTAATTAGCGCTGAGCTGTGATCGCGGCAAATAGATCTGGGGTTGATGAGACAATAGCCACAGGTAAGGCTGCACTTAATCGCTCTGCACTATGGGCACCATAGCTCACACCAATGGCATCCATTCCAGCATTACGGGCCATATTGAGATCATGAATAGAATCACCAATCATCACCGCCTTTTCTGGCGCCACCGTCAATTGTTGTAATAATTGCTGCAACATTTGTGGATGCGGTTTACTGTGGGCTTCATCGGCGCAGCGACTCGCAACAAAGTGCTGGTTAAATCCGGTCTCATGCAAAACTCGGTTTAATCCAGCTCGGGCTTTGCCAGTTGCTACAGCCAACTGATGACCCGATGCCTTTAAGGATAACAGTAACTCCTCTGCCCCATCGAAGACAGGGCTTGGTGTTTGGTTAAGCTGCAAATATTGTTCACGATAAACATTAATCATATTGTGGCGTGTCTGATGACAGGCACTGGGGTGCAATACATTTAACGCTTCATCCATCGACAAACCGATAATATCGCGCACGGCCGCCTCAGTAGGCACCAATAAGCTCAACTCTTTTGCCGTTTGCTGCATACATGCCACAATTTTACCGACCGAGTCCATTAGCGTACCGTCCCAGTCGAATATGACTAATTCATATCGTTTCATACTTTTTCCAATTTCGATAATAGCTGTTCTAACGCCTTATCTAATGGCGCCTTGACCTGCATAACCTCTTCCGTACTCGGATGAATAAATTTAAGCTGCGCTGCATGCAAGAATAAACGGTTAAGCCCTAGTGCTCGCATCGAATCATCAAAATTCTGCTCACTGTACTTATCGTCACACGCAATAGGATGGCCCGCATATTGGCAATGCACCCGAATTTGGTGAGTTCGACCAGTAACTGGACTTGCCTGCACTAACGTTGCCCCTTTATAACGCTGCTTTATTTTAAAGCGCGTCTCAGAGGCTTTCCCCTCTGGATTGACTCGCACAATTCGCTCACCTGATTTTAGGGTCAGTTTTAATAGTGGCGCGTTAACGACTTTATCATGGCTCTGCCACTCACCACGCACCAGTGCATAGTAATCTTTCTGCATTTTTTTATAACGCAATTGATCATGCAGATGTTTAAGCGCACTGCGTTTCTTGGCAATCAGCAGAACACCCGAGGTGTCTTTATCTAACCGATGCACTAATTCAAGAAATTTTTGTTGTGGTCTGAGTGAGCGCATCGCTTCAATAACACCAAAATCGACGCCACTGCCACCATGTACCGCAATGCCAGCAGGCTTATTAAGCACAATAAGCCAGTTGTCTTCAAATACGATGCGCGCTTCAAGTTGCGAAACCTTGGTCAACTTAGCGCTCGGAGCGGGCTTGTCGTCACTGGCCGACACCCGAACAGGCGGGATGCGAACAATGTCGCCATCTTGTAATTTATACTCAGGTTTAATCCGTTTCTTGTTTACCCGCACCTCGCCTTTACGCACGATACGATAGATCATGCTTTTAGGGACGCCCTTGAGTTTAGTCACAAGAAAATTGTCGATTCGTTGACCTAAATGATCTTCATCTATAGTAACCAATTCGACATTATTTAGAGGTTGTTGATTATTCATACTACGCCTTGCTCTCGTTCAAGCCGCTTATTGTACACAACTAACAACTTTTATGCCTTTCCATTTGCTGAATTTCTGGTTTGTTGCTATATTTGCCACGCCAATGGGGTTAAATGATGAATAAAGTGTTCATTCTTCCCCCAAAGCATGCGCGAAAAGCGGAGAGTAAAAGACATTACTACTGAGTAGCAAATCATTGATTTACAAGTCGTTGCATCAAAAATAAACCGAGAAAACGCGTTTGAACGACTAAACCCAGTATCTATGCCACATTTCAAAGAGGTTTCTCCAGCAAATAGCGCTCCAAATTCGAAGTTTAATTCTAACTCGTCATCAGACTGACGCTTATCGATTTTGGCATTACAGGAAAGTACATAGAATTTATGGGGTTGGTTGACGTTTTACAACGAATTCCTTGTTTTTAGTAATATTAAAAAATAAGCCATAAATAGGTTGCGACACGCAGTGATTGCGTTTTACAGACAATGCGCACCTTAGCCCAGAACCAAGCCGCGAGGCTTCACTCATCAAATCTGGGCCCGTAATGCATCGAAACTAGCGAGTTTGATGACCCTATTTTAAGAAGAAATACGTCATCATGAAACGGATGTTAATTAATGCGACTCAATCTGAAGAGTTGCGCGTTGCCCTAGTTGATGGGCAACAACTGTATGACCTAGATATCGAAAGCCCTGGTCACGAACAGAAAAAAGCCAACATTTACAAAGGTAAAATTACCCGCGTAGAACCCTCTCTAGAAGCCGCATTTGTGGACTATGGCGCCGATCGCCATGGCTTCTTGCCACTGAAAGAAATTGCGCGCGAATATTTCCCTAACGGTTACTCGTTCCAAGGCCGCCCTAACATCAAAGAAGTGGTGAAAGAAGGTCAAGAAGTCATAGTTCAAATCGATAAAGAAGAGCGCGGTAATAAAGGTGCAGCATTAACGACCTTTATCAGCTTGGCTGGCTCTTATTTGGTCCTGATGCCAAACAATCCTCGCGCTGGCGGTATTTCTCGTCGTATCGAAGGTGATGAGCGTACCGAATTAAAAGCGGCGATGTCAGAGCTTGAAGTGCCACAAGGCATGGGCCTTATTGTCCGTACTGCCGGTGTTGGTAAAGATTCCGCTGAATTAAAGTGGGACTTAAAAGTCTTACAGCATCACTGGACCGCTATCGAAGAAGCGGCTAAAACACGTCCAGCGCCATTCCTTATTCATCAAGAAAGTAACGTTATCGTGCGTGCTATCCGCGATTACTTACGCCGTGATGTGGGCGAAGTCCTTATCGACCATCCGCGCATTTACGAGCAAGCTAAACAGCACGTTGCACTCGTTCGCCCAGACTTTGTCGACCGTATTAAGCACTATGATGCCGAAGTGCCGCTGTTTACTCACTTCCAAATTGAAACTCAAATTGAATCGGCTTTCCAACGTGAAGTGCGTCTGCCATCTGGTGGTTCAATTGTTATTGACCCGACCGAAGCATTAACGTCAATCGATATTAACTCTGCCCGTGCCACTAAAGGCGGTGATATAGAAGAGACAGCACTGAACACCAACCTTGAAGCCGCCGACGAAATTGCACGCCAATTACGTTTGCGCGACCTAGGTGGTCTGGTGGTGATTGATTTCATCGATATGACCCCAGTCAGACATCAACGTGAAGTTGAAAACAGAATGCGCGATGCCGTTCACCACGACAGAGCCCGCGTACAATTAGGCCGTATTTCGCGCTTTGGTTTGATGGAAATGTCGCGTCAGCGCCTGCGTCCGTCACTGGAAGAGTCGGCTGCACACTTATGCCCACGTTGTCATGGTCAAGGTACGATTCGCGGAACTGAATCATTAGCGCTGTCTATTTTGCGTCTGATGGAAGAAGAGGCTATCAAAGAAAACACCTCGCAAATTGAAGCCGTGGTACCTGTTGATGTTGCAGCGTTTCTACTCAATGAAAAACGCAAGGCAATCCGCATCACCGAGCAGCGTCACAACGTCGAAGTGTATGTGATCCCAGATCCAAACATGACTACGCCTGATTATCGTGTTTCGCGTCACCGTAAAGATGACCAAATTAGCGAATCAAGCTACAAACTACTTGAAAAGCAAGAGTCTAAGCTTTACGAGCCACGTAAACTTGAACGTGCAGCATCACCAGAGCCTGCACTAAAAGGCTACGCAGCGCCTACGCAAGAGCCAAAAACAGAGACACCAGTACAACAACCTGTACAAAAAGTTGCTGACGTTAAAAAGCCAGGTTTATTGTCAAAGTTGGTTGCTGCTATCAGTAACCTCTTCAGTGCCAGTGAACCAAGCAAAGAAGAGAAAGAAACTAAAGAGCAGCCTCGTCGCAATACGCAAAGCCGTGGAAATGGTCGTCGTAACACACGTCGTAATGATACCCGCAAAAATCGTGATGACAGCGACAACAAAGAGACTGATAACAAGCGCACGCGTTCGCCTAAGGCCGATGCCACTGATGCTCGCCCAACTAAAGCGCGTAATGACAACAAGCGTGTTAAACGTGACGATACCAAAACACGCAGCCCACAAAAGGCCGCTGAAGAGGTTAGCACTGACCAAGAACAGCAACCTAAACAGGAAGCAGCAAGAGAGCGTCGTCAACGTCGTAACATGCGCCGTAAAGTCCGTGTTCAGACCGAGCAGCAACAAGCTGATGAAGCAGCGTTAGCATTGCAAGCACAAACTCAAGATGTCGAGGTTGAGCCTAAGCCTGATACCAAACAAGCTGATGCAGCAACGCCACAAGATGAGCAAAACGCCCGTCCAAAGCGTCAACCACGTAAAGCTAAGCCAAAGCAAGATAAAGCGGCCGATACCGCAGCTAATGCTTCGGAATCTAGCGCTGTTGAATCAAAGACTGTTGAAGCTGATGCTGAACCCTCAAAGGCTGTTGAATCAAAGCCAGCGCAAAACGCTGACTCGGCTAACGAGACTCAACCTAAGCAAGAGCAGGCTCAAAGTGATAATGAAACGGCAAGCCAAGATCAAGCTCAGGTCAATAATGATGACAACTCAGCCGACAACAATGACGCAGATGCCGATAACAAACGTGAGCCACGTGATGGTCAACGTCGCAGTCGTCGTAGTCCTCGTCATCTGAGAGCAGCAGGCCAACGTCGTCGTCGTGACGAAGATGGCGACCAAGAAGGCCGTTCAGACAATGGTCAGCCCGCGTTTATCCCAAATGATGTTGAAACCGCGCCAATCCTTGATAATGATATGGCTCAATCTGTCAACACTGACTATGTGAACAACGCCGAGCCTGCTCAGCAAGCCTCTGCTGAAACAGCGCCGTCAGATGAAGCACCAGCGAAAGTTACGGTTCACGCTGAAACTGCCGAAGTCAAAACGACTGAAGCTAACGCACCTGCGTCAGATAATACTGTAGCCCAAGAGACTCAGCCTGCTGTGGACGCTAACTCTGATGCTTCAGAGAGCCTTGACGCTAAAGCAGAAAAACCAGCCTCTAAACCTAAAGGCCGTGTCACTTCGTCATCAAGCGCATCGAGCACTTCAGCGAAAACCACTGCCGACAGTGTCAAGGCTGACAATGTTGCTGATAATGTTAAAGCTGATAAAGCTGACGTTGTACCGGCGGCTAACGCGCAAGCAGCGACCCAAGAGGATATCGCTAAACCTATTGAAGCAACGGTAGAACCAGTAACTACAGTAGAGCCAGTAGCAAACGTTGAAGTGTCTGCAGATGTGGATACCGCTACGGATTCGGCGCAAGCTGCACCTAAGTCGGTTTCTGCACCAATGGCCAAGCCAGCTAAGATTGAGGCTCCAGCAGTATCAGCTGCGACACCTCAAACTTCGGCACCAGCAGCACCTGTGGCAAAGGCTAAAACGGCGGCTAAACCTGCCAGCCGCTTTGGCACCATGGTCAATTCAACCATGACCAAACCAACGGTAGAGGCTCGTCCCAATGTTGATATTCCTACAGGGCGTCAATATGAGGCTTCAACAAAAGAAGCAACGACAGAGCCGACGACGCATGGTAACAGTGCCAATTCGGATATGGCCCGCCCTTAAGGGATAGTCATTATCGAACTTAAAAAGCCATGCTGAGCAGCATGGCTTTTTATTTTATTGCGGTCAAAATTTTGCTAGTATGCGCGACCGCAATTCCCATCAACCTATCATTTAATAACAGAGGCTAAATGTTCGATCTTATTCGTCACAAAACCGCTAGCCATAGAGCTGATTTACTTTCAGGGTTAACCGTTGCGTTAGCCTTAGTACCAGAAGCTGTCGCATTTGCATTCGTTGCAGGTGTAGAGCCCATGGTTGGTCTTTATGCAGCCTTTATCATGGGACTGGTCACCGCATTGATTGGTGGACGCCCAGGAATGATTTCAGGTGCAACTGGCGCCATGGCCGTCGTAATGGTCGCACTTGTAGCCGAACACGGTATTCAGTACCTATTTGCAGCCGTTGTGCTCGCTGGACTTATCCAGATTAGCTGTGGCCTGCTCAAATTAGGGAAATTTATTCGCATCGTGCCTTACCCTGTAATGATTGGTTTCGTCAACGGCCTTGCGATTGTGATTTTTCTGGCACAACTTGGCCAATTCAAGGCCCCTGATGCCAATGGCGTACTGACTTGGTTACCGCAAGATCAACTCCTGCTGATGTTAGGATTGGTGGCATTAACAATGGCGATTATTCAGTTTTTGCCTAAGCTGACAAATGCCATCCCCTCTTCTCTGGCGGCTATCCTCACAGTAACAGCCTTGGTGGTCTATTTCGATCTTGATACCCGCAACGTATTAGACTTCTTAAAGTCTATGAGTGGTGATGACAATGCCACCATAGCTGGCTCGCTGCCAACATTTGCCATCCCTGAAGTGGCCTTTAACTTAGAAACCTTATACATTATTTTGCCCTACTCCTTTATTCTTGCTGCGGTCGGCTTAATCGAGTCACTGTTAACCCTAACGGTGATTGACGAAATGACTGGCACTCGTGGCAAAGGTAATAAAGAGTGTATTGGTCAAGGCATTGGTAATATGACCAGCGGCTTCTTTGGTGCCATGGGCGGTTGTGCCATGATTGGCCAGTCGATGATTAATATCAACTCTGGCGGGCGTGGTCGTCTCTCGGGTATCACAGCGGCTGTGGCACTCTTGGCCTTTATCTTATTTGGCTCATCTTTAATCGAAATGATCCCTCTGGCGGCGCTAGTTGGTGTGATGTTTATGGTTGTTCTAGGTACTTTTGAATGGGCAAGCTTTAAGGTAATGCGTAAAGTGCCTAAGCACGATGCTTTCGTGATCATCTTAGTTACCGTCGTCACCGTGTTTACCGATCTTGCGTTTGCGGTGTTTGTTGGCGTGATTGTGTCCGCCTTGGTATTTGCTTGGGAACATGCAAAGCACATCAACGTGGATGTGAGCCAAGATGCTAACGGCTGGAAAGTGTACAAGCTCAATGGTCCGCTCTTCTTTGGTTCGGTAGCTCACTTCTTAGAACTGTTTGATGCTAAATCTGATCCACAAGATGTTATCGTTGACTTCCAAAACTCACGGGTATGCGATCACTCCGCGTTAGGTGCAATCGATACTTTAGCCGAACGTTACGTGAGCAGTGGTAAAAAGCTGCATTTACGTCACTTAAGCCAAGATTGTAAACAACTGCTGCACAAAGCGGGCGATCTGGTTGAGGTTAACTTTATCGAAGATCCGCACTACAAGATTGCCGATGATAAACTCGACTCATAAGGTGCCCCACTCACAGGCGCTCAAGGTGTTAAGTTGTGCATTAAGTATTAAGTAAGACATCTAAATAAAAAAGGCGCATCTGCGCCTTTTTTATTGCTTGCCTATTATGAGTACTTAAGAGCGACTCATCGTGGCTACCTTTTCGTGGCTAACTTTGCTTAATTTTATCGGCAAAGCGCGTCTTAAACTTATCCACCTTAGGTTTAACCACCAACTGGCAATAAGGTTGCTCACCATTGTTGGCAAAATAATCCTTATGATAAGCTTCCGCCGGATAAAAATGTTGAAACGCCACTAATTCGGTCACTATCGGCGCATCAAATAGCTGGGCTTCAGTAAGCTTGGCTATCAGGGCTGATGCGGTATTTATTTGTGCTTCATCATGAGCAAAAATGACCGAACGATACTGTGTCCCAACATCATTGCCCTGACGATTTAACGTGGTGGGGTCGTGACTATTAAAAAATACATCGAGTAATTCAGCAAAGCTAATTTGCTCTGCATCAAACTCAATATGCACTACCTCTGCATGGCCAGTCGTACCACTGCACACCTGTTTATAATTGGCACTGTGTTCATCGCCACCGCTATAACCAGATTGTACCGATATCACCCCGTCAAGCTGAGCAAAAATGGCCTCTAAACACCAGAAACAGCCACCACCTAAGGTAGCCCATTGATGCTTGTTAGTAACAGGAGCTGCGGTTACCGGTTTAAACACCATAGATACTGAATTAACACAATGACGAGTATTTTTCTCTGTTAAATATTCGCCTTCAAACACATGGCCTAAGTGCGCGTCACACTGCTGACATACAATTTCAGTACGCTGACCGTCGGCATCGGCTAAACGTTTAACTGCACCTGGGATCTCATCATCAAACGCAGGCCAACCACAATGGGCATTAAATTTATGCTCACTGCGATATAAAGGCGCATCACACCGCTTACAATGATAAACACCTAAGGCATCATGATGGTTATATTCACCACTAAAAGGCTGCTCAGTGCCCTTGCCTTCAATAACATACTGCTCGAACTCGGTTAATTCACGCATAGATAACTACTCTCTATTGATTCTCTTTTTACGGCGAAATGGCGCCGCCAAGATGCCGATACTGCTAACACACGATAACAGATTAAAGACCGACTGATTAAGTCTGATATTACACTATAGGCAATGATCCTACTGCATTAATACTACCAGTGAACGGCTCAACCTAAGGTTAGCTATCAATACGAAGCACCTTAGGTAACAGAACAATATGAAAGTGATTAACATCACACTTAATTTGCCCAACAGCAGCGACAACGGTAAACTCTCGCCGGGGTTTACTAACAAGAAAACAAAATATGAAATTAGAAACAATCGATTATCAAGCACCCGATAGCGCTGAGCGTTTTGTCCAATCGCTGCGCGATACCGGCTTTGGCGTATTATCCAACCACACTATCGACAAAACACTGGTTGAAACCATCTATAGTCAGTGGCAAGCCTTCTTTAACAGCGATGAAAAACAGGACTTCCTGTTTAAAGCAGAAACCCATGACGGCTTCTTCCCGGCCAGCATCTCTGAAACCGCTAAGGGTCATAACGTTAAAGACATCAAAGAGTATTACCATGTTTACCCTTGGGGACGCATTCCTGACTCGCTTAGAGACAATATTCTCGCCTATTATCAACAAGCCAATAGCCTAGCAGCCGAGTTACTCAGTTGGGTAGAAGCGCACACACCAGCAGAAGTGGCGATCAACTACTCTATTGCGCTTCCTAAGATGATAGAAGATAGCCATAAAACACTACTGCGGATTTTGCATTATCCGCCAATGTCAGGCGGTGAAGAGATGGGCGCTATACGAGCTGCAGCGCATGAAGATATTAACTTATTGACTGTGTTACCCGCCGCGAGTGAACCCGGTTTACAAGTACAAACCAAAACAGGTGAATGGTTAGATGTCCCCAGTGACTTTGGCAACATCATCATCAATATTGGCGATATGCTACAAGAAGCTTCGGGCGGTTACTTCCCCTCGACAACTCATCGAGTGATTAACCCAGAAGGAATGGATCGTAATCGATCGCGTATCTCGCTCCCCCTGTTCTTACACCCTAAACCAGAAGTGGTGCTCTCTGACCGTTACACTGCAGACAGTTATCTGATGGAACGTTTACGTGAACTCGGCGTTATCTAGTCACCTCAGCCTATAAAAGCGTCTATTGACGCTTTTTATTTGTGATTTTTATACCATATCAAGGTAAAATTACCCTCAACATCTGTTAGTAAGTAGAGTATAAACATGGCAATTCAGTGGTATCCCGGTCACATGCACAAGGCGCGTAAAGAGATTGAAGAGGTCATGCCTCAAATCGATCTCGTGATCGAGGTGCTCGATGCTCGCATCCCCTTTAGCAGTGAAAACCCCATGGTAAAAACACTGCGCGGTGATAAGCCATGCATAAAATTACTCAATAAATCCGATCTCGCCGATCCTGCTACCACACAGTTATGGATCGAACACTTAGAGCAGGAACAAGGCGTGAAAGCCATGGCGATCACCACCTTACAAGCCGCACAAGTACGCAAAGTTCCTGATCTGTGCCGTAAGCTGGTACCCAGTCGAGATACCACAGAAAAAGATATTCGCACCATGATCATGGGTATTCCTAACGTTGGGAAATCTACTATTATCAATATTTTGGCTGGTAGAGTCATAGCTAAAACCGGTAATGAACCCGCAGTGACTAAAAGACAACAACGCATCAACCTTAAAAACGGTATTGTGCTGTCTGACACACCCGGTATTTTATGGCCAAAAGTGGACAATGAAGCCAGCAGCTATCGCTTAGCCGTCACAGGTGCGATTAAAGATACTGCAATGGAATATGAAGATGTCGCCATGTTCGCCGCCGAGTATTTTTTAACGGCTTACCCAGAGGCCATAGCTGAGCGCTATAAACTAAAAGAGCTCCCTAAGGATGATATTGGCCTGCTTGAAGCCATTGGTCGTAAACGTGGCGCACTCAGACCCGGCGGACGTATCGATCTGCACAAAGCCTCTGAACTGTTATTACATGAATTTCGCTCAGGTAAGATAGGTCAATTATCACTAGAAACCCCCGCGATGGCTGAAGCAGAAAAGGCCGAAGTCGCGCGCATTTTGGCCGAAAAAGAGGCGCTTAAACAACAAAAACTAGAAGCTGAACGACTCAAGCGCTCAGGTATTCGCCATAGCTAGTCGCTAAGTGCTCAATGCGGATATAACGACCCGCATTGAGCCTATCAAGATATTTTTATCACAACCATCTGATATCAATAATATTTATTATCTGACACACCTCACTGGTTAAATAGCAATCAAATCAAGCCAATCAAACCGCTAAATAGAGTTTGTCACATCATTATTGTGTTCGTTTATCCAACAAACACGTATTCCCATAACTTTTTTGTGGATTAATATCACAATGTAACATGTTGATACTAAATACAAAATCATTTATAACACGCATCAAAATTATTGATATGCTGAATAGCTGGATAAGTGATGTTTAAAAATTTGCGGTTAGCAGTAAAAATAGGTGCGAGTTTCTTTATTGTACTAACGTTACTGTCGTTAGTACTCATAGTAGGAATTGTCTCGCTCAATAAAGCCAACGACGGGATCACTCATTACCGCGGCTTAAATCAAAATACCAACGCCGTGAGCGATCTACAAACCACCATGTTAATGGTGAGGATGAATGTTAAAGATTACATAATAGATCACAACAACAAAGATCTGACTGAATACCAAGAGTACTTAGTTAAACTCAACCAGTTACTGGCAACGGCCAAAGCCGAAATCCAACACCCCCAGCGCGCCAATTATATTACCAAGATCGACGCAGAACTCCTTACCTACCAAAACACCTTTACCAAAGTGGTTAATTTAATGTCAAAGCGAGATCAGGTCTTAGCAAAAAATATTTTACCACCAGGCGAAACCATGCGCCTAATGATTGAGCAAATCATTGAATCTGCCTATGTTAATAATGAAGCCGACGTGGTTTTTTACGCCGCGCAAACGCAAAAGACACTCTTATTCGGGCGTTTATTGGCCTCTAAATTTCTGGAGTCAAATAGTGAAGCAGACTATAAGGCAGCCCTAGATACAATGGGGAAAAATTTAAGCTTAAATACAACAAAGCTTAAGCCCTATTTAAATCAAGCTGAGCAACAAACGCAGCTAACATCATTCATTCAAGCCCAACACACTTATATCGAAGGTTTAAAGCAGATCCATCAGTTAATTGACACCCGCAACGATTTGATTAGCAATACCTTAGATCGTATTGGCCCTTTAGTCGCTAACCATGCCGAAAGTACTAAACAATCAGTCATAGCAGACATGCAACGCTTAGGTGCCGAAGTAAAAAATAGCACCAGTAACAGTATTCGCCTCACCTTACTATTGTCATTGGCAGCCGTAGTCTTAGGCAGTGTGGCAGCGTATGTGCTTACCGTCTCGATAACCCGCCCGATTAGCCAAGCGGTCACAGCTGCGCGCCAATTAGCACAGGGAGATTTAACTATTGAAATCCAGAGTCACAGTAAAGATGAAACAGGCATATTGATAGACTCGATACAGGAAACCGCAAGTAACTTACGTAATATGGTGACCACAATCTCATCAGCCAGTGTTGAATTGGCTACCGCGTCAGAAGAGCTGGCTGTCGTCACCGAACAATCGAGTCTTGGGGTGATACAGCAACAGCGTGAAACTGACTCTGTCGCCACCGCCATGAATGAGATGACGACCACTGTTAATGATGTCGCCCAAAATGCTGCAAAAGCCGCTGATGCCGCTAATCGGGCCGATAGCCAAGCAAATATCAGTCGTGATGAAGTAGAGAAAACCATCATAGCTATCAGTACCCTCGCCGATAGGGTCAATGAGTCATCTGAAAAACTGGGGGGTGTTGTAGTTGAAACCGACAATATTGTAAAAATATTAGACGTCATCCGCGGCATAGCCGACCAAACCAACCTACTGGCACTTAATGCCGCAATTGAAGCCGCTCGAGCAGGAGAACAAGGTCGAGGGTTTGCAGTGGTTGCCGATGAAGTGCGAACTCTGGCGCAGCGCACACAACTTTCAACGCAAGAAATTCAAAATATCATTGAGCAATTGCAAGCAGGCACCCAAAGCACCGTACTCGTGATGCAGCAAGGTAAAGAGCAAGCCGCACTCAGCGTAGAACAAGCCAACAAAACCGGCAACGCTTTAGCCGTCATTACTCAAGCGATTAGAGTTATTAACGACATGAATATTCAGATCGCCAGTGCATCAGAGCAGCAAAGCTCAGTGGCAGAAGAGATCAATCAAAACGTGTTAAATGTTAAACATATCGCAGAAGAAAATGCCGTATCAGCCAATCAGACTAAAGGGTCAACCATCGAAATCGCTCAGCTATCTGAGCAACTAAAGCTGATGGTGAATCAATTTAAGGTGTGAACCTAGCCATGTAAGCGCTAAACGTAACCTATTTGGCACGACTCATTTGGACCATATGTAATAATCTATACCTTATTTTACCGGTCTATATCAAATGCCACATTCCAGCAAAAGTGAGGGGATGTGGCCTTGTTAATTAAATAACCTATTGGCTAGGCCTAACACGCATAAAGCTGGCAAATCGAGGCACGCCATTACTGGTTAATCCATAAAATTTATAGGTCACTACGGTCCCTAATGGCGGAGGATTTTGCCGTTCGGCGTCGCTTAAGCCGGAACCCAATTTAAATCGTATGCCGCTGGGTGTTTCGACTTCTAATGCCCCAAGCATCCCGAGATATTTACCTTTGCCTTGATGGTAACCGACCACTTCAGCCTCTGCGTCTTCATAGCGTTTCAGTTTAACCAGATCGTGATTACGACCTTGATGATATAAAGCTGATTTTCGATGAAGCATCAAGCCTTCACCGCCCGCTTTTATCACCTGACTCAGGTGATCATCTAACGCCAAGGCGTTAGTAAATTGCAGCTGCACTATAACGACTAAATATGGAGAAATATCAGCAAATTGCTCCTGTGCATAACCATAACGCATAGCAAATGGTAGCGCTAACTGCGGCACATCAAAGACCATAAACTTAACCTTGCGCCAGTCTGATTCATCGGGATCACTTTGACGAACGAGTGCTGAAATCTCATCGAACCGACCGTGTCCAATCCATAGCTCACCGTCTAAGGGCTCATCAGGAAACCCGTCAGTAAACCACGTGGGAAGATTGATCGGCCGACCGCTACGACTATACATGGCACTTCCAGACCAAAAACCCCGAACGCCATCGAACTTTTCACTCACTAAGTACTCTGATATAGCAACTTGCGCCGTGATAGCTCCTGCATGCTGTAACTGCTGTTCAATGTTAGGTTGAGCTTGAAGAGAGGTTGGCTCAGCGTAAACACTTGCTGCAAATAAGTAAGGCCCAAATAATACGCCGCATAAAATCAAACGATATAAAGAAAACACCATAAGCTCCTCCTTGAGCGGGTGATGGTCCAATACTTCGAACAAATAACAATAAGTGTAGACTAACGGAGGTAAGTTAAATGTATCCAGCATAGATAAGCATTATTGTCGTGTTTAACACGCGCTAGATAATGTCAATATCAGCTCCACTAAAATGGGTTCTTAATGTAGTGATTTGAACACAATGACTTTTTAAAACAATTACTTTGGGTTACATCATTTTGGTTAAGTCATTTAATTAATGACATCTTAATTAACCATAATTTGAATTTTAGCTGAATCTTATTTGCAATTAACGTTATCTAAAACAATAGATGTTGCATAAAATAGTCGTAATTCGCTCACCTTATATAATCTGTACTGAGCCAAGCTCAGTTTTTTACAATGGAATATTATGAAACCAGAAAATAATCACGGCATAAAACGGGTTTTTAGAGCTACGGGCTTTTCAATCCAAGGGCTAAAACTTGCGTGGCGCTGTGAAGCGGCTTTTAGACAGGAACTCGTGCTTGCGTTATTTATGCTCCCGATTGCCATCGTACTCGATGTATCGACAGTTGAACGCATCTTACTCATTATGACACTGTTTATTGTGTTAATTGTCGAGCTGTTAAATTCAGCCATTGAAGCTGTAGTCGATCGTATCGGCGATGAGATCCACCCCTTAAGTGGTCAAGCAAAAGATATAGCCTCTGCAGCAGTATTTTTCAGCCTATTATTGTGTGGTATCACTTGGCTGATGATCATCTGGCCATTACTTTATTAATTAATAAAAACAAATCTGTAACTTAAAACCAATCATATTAAGTGTTGCTCTGCTCGCTATCATATGGCCCCAATGCAAGAAGCAACGAGGCTAACGCCTTTGTTACAGCAGGTGGGTGAGCGCCAATGGCGATCATCCACCGTTATCGCATATTGCAGAAAAAACAGCTGTTCTACACATTTTTTGATACAAATCATTTAACAAATACGGTAACCTGCTAAACTTGTTAGCACATATTAAAGGCTAACACAATACAATCAGTGACTTATAATAAGTATGATTTAACGGGGCATTCTTTGGCTTACAAACTCTTACCATTATTGGCGTTGGCCGTTCTCAGTACCTCTGCTTTAGCGAGTGAAGGAGACTCCCAGATCACAGTGCCATCAAAAATGGAGCAGAAGAAAACCGTAATCCGAATTGGTGGCTTTTATTCTAATTCCAATTCAACTATGGATGTCACTGACCCTCTATTAGGCAATAACTTTAAGCTTGATTTTGAAGAAGATCTTAATTTAGATGAGTCTCAGTTCCTGCCTTTTTTTGAAATACAGTATCATTTCAATGCCAAACACCGCATTTACGCCGATTGGAAACAGTTACATCGTAATGCCGAAGTCAAAAAGCTTACCGTTCCGTTTCAAGTGACATTGGACGACCAAATTTATAATGTGCAAGCCGGTGCTAACCTAGAAACCACACTCAACATTGATATTGCACGAATCGGTTATGGCTATAACTTTTATCAAGGCAATAACTACAACTTTGGTCTCTCCCTTGGTGTTCATACCATGTTCATCAAAACCGCGTTCAATGGGGATATTGGCGTCTGTCTTAAGGGCGATAGCGTACAACAATGCAGTGCTGCCAATCCTCGCTATGTAGATGAAGAAGTGACCGCTCCATTGCCTGATATAGGCTTATATGCCGACTATGAGTTTATTCCAGGGTTTAAACTCAATGCTCACGCGCAATATTTTTATATCGAACTCGATGATATCAAAGGTAGCCTTGTGGATATTCGTGCCGGATTAGAAGCGAAGATCACCGACAATTGGCACATGACCGCGGCATTTAATTACTATAAAGTCGATGTAGATTTCGACAGTAATGTGACCCAATCAGATCTCAAGGTCGCTAATTACAACCTTTACTACAGCTTTATCGGCCCCATGCTTTCAGTTAGCTACCATTTTTAACAACACATCAACTCGTCACTCAAGCACCACAGACTGAGGTCCGCTAATATTACTAGGTAGCGTCTCTAAGCTAGCTCATTGAACACACGCTTACATCAATATCTAGCTAATGCTCAGCCATAAAAATGATAACAAACCCAAATCGCCGCACAGATCCCAGCAATATCGGCAGTCAAGCCACACACTAATGCATGGCGTCCATTGCGGATACCAACAGCACCAAAATATACCGCTAATACATAGAAAGTCGTCTCAGTACTGCCTTGCAGAATCGCTGCAAGCCGCCCTGCAAAAGAGTCTACGCCATGGTGCTGCATGGTTTCTAACATCATGGCGCGTGCGCCTGAACCGCTAAAGGGCTTCATTATCGCCGTAGGTAAGGCATCGATAAATCGAGTATCGCCATTAAATAGATGCACTAGGGCGGCAATCAAACTGAGTAAATAATCCAGCGCCCCTGATGCCCTTAACAAGGCAATCGCTAACAACATCGCCAGCAGGTAAGGAATGAGTTTGATAGATTGTTCAAACCCCTCTTTCGCGCCAGCGACAAATTCATCATACACCGCGACCTTACGCAGACCAGCAATGATAATAAAGCTGAAAATCAATAATAATAAGATGCCGTTGCCTAGCCCTGTCGAAAGCTCACCAATCGCGGTGACACTTAAGCTACCAAGATAAAATACCAACGCTGAGATCATGGCGAAAAACAATGCACCGTAACCCAAAATTACACTATTAAGTAACGAAATACGCTGAAAACAAGCCACCACTAATACCCCGACTAAGGTGGAAGCGCAGGTCGCTAATAATATAGGTAAAAAGATATCTGCAGGAGCCGCTGCCCCTTGCTGCGCCCGATACAGAAAGACCGTTACAGGCACCAAGGTGACCGAGGAGGTATTAAGCACTAAAAACAGGATCTGAGCATTGGTCGCTACCGCTTTATCAGGATTAAGTGTTTGCAGATCTTGCATCGCTTTGAGACCCAGTGGGGTCGCAGCGTTATCCAGCCCTAATACATTAGCAGTCAGGTTCATTGTCACACTGCCGAAAGCCGGATGCCCCTTAGGCACCTCTGGCATAAAGCGCCGTAATAATGGCTCGAATAATGAGGAGAGCGCAGCCACAACCCCCGCCTTTTCTCCCACACGCATCAAGCCCATCCAGAGAGATAACACCCCAATTAATCCTAATGCAATTTCCGCCGCTAATTTAGCACTGGCAAACAACGCATCAACCGCATCTGATAACAGATGCCAATCCCCTTGAAATAACCCGATGATGATCGCCAGTAACGAGGTAGCAAAGAAAACAAACCAGATGCGATTAAGCACAAAAACTCCTTTTTGACCTAGGTTTAACTAAGGCCTAACTAGCGATGTGATATACTGCCTAACAACAATATCTGCTTTTTCTTTCTTATGGTTCAACTAAATCAAAATTTTATCAATAGCATAGCTAAAGATATGCCCGAACATCTATCGATGGAAGATTTTATCGCCTACAGCGATAAGCCATTAAGACCATCGATTCGGGTTAATACCTTAAAAATATTGGCGAGTCACTTTGTCGCCTTAATGCAGCCTAAAGGCTGGCAGTTTGAACCTATCCCTTGGTGCGATACCGGCTTTTGGATCACTGTGAATGACGATGTGCAATTGGGCAATACCATCGAGCATATTCAGGGGCTATTTTATATTCAAGAAGCCAGTTCTATGTTGCCTCCCCATGCGTTATTTCCAACGCCCATTGATGCCCCTCAAGACTTAACCTTGTTGGATATGGCCTCAGCCCCAGGATCTAAAACGACCCAGCTTGCCGCCATGATGCAAAATCAAGGCCTACTGGTTGCCAATGAATACTCATCGAGCCGAGTAAAAGTACTGCACGCCAATGTATTACGCATGGGCGTAAAAAATACTGCCCTCACCCATTTTGATGCGCGGGTATTTGGCGAATACCTCTATGACACATTCGATGCCATTTTACTCGACGCGCCATGCAGCGGTGAAGGCACGGTCCGAAAAGATCCCGAGGCCTTAAAACATTGGGATTTTGCCGAGATTGAAGCCATAGCTAACACTCAGGTTGATCTAATCGAATCCGCTTTTTTGGCATTAAAAACTGGTGGGTCACTTGTCTATTCGACCTGTACACTCAATCGCACCGAAAATCAGCAGGTGTGTTTACATCTGCAGCAGCGTTACCCCGACGCAGTACAATTTGAATCACTCGCCAACCTGTTTCCTGATGCGCATAAGGCGTGTACTGAAGAGGGTTTTTTACATGTTTGGCCACAGATTTATGACAGCGAAGGCTTCTTTATCGCCAAGATCAACAAAATTGCCGATATTGAACGCGCAGTTGAGCAGCCTAAAGCGCAAAAGAACTTTCCGTTTACGCATGCCACTAATAAATCCCTTAAGGCCCTTGAAGATTACTTTCAATCGACGTTCGACATTAACCTGTCTGAACATGGCATTGTGATGCAGCGTGACAATGAATATTGGTTATTCCCGCGCAATATCATGCCACTTATTGGCAAGATCCGCTTTCAGCGCATCGGTTTAAAGTTGGCAGATGCACTCAAAAAAGGCTTTAAGGTTCGTCATGAAGCCATAGTGGCATTAGCTAATGCCCATAAGAGTATCCCCTTAGATGAAAGCCAAGCCAGCAGTTATCTTATGGGGCGAGACATTATGTTACCCACCAAAACCACACCACAAGGTGAGCAACTCGTCAGCTATCATCAGGCCAATTTAGGTCTCGTTAAACATCTTGGCAATAAATTGAAAAACAGCTTACCGCGGGACTTGGTCAAAGATAAAATTTGTCCATCATTGAGCACTGAGCAGGCACCAAAAGGTTAAGCATGAGGATGTCGACTTGCGACGCTGGCCACCTCGTAACATTTAGTTACAATTAAACTAACGCTTAATATAGACAAACTCGGCAGCATGCTCAGCCTTGACTACACTAAAAGCCTGAGAGTATTTAGAGACCATCTCAAACAGTAGCGCACGGCTCTGCAAAGAGCCATTCCCCTAGACCCAGAACAATTGGAATAGTTTTGGGTCTTTTTTTATCTGTTATTTGAAATAGCCTGTGATGATTGTCATCAGCTCAACACCCATACTCCCAAACCAAAAGTGTTATGACACAATCACTAACACAACCCATCACAGCCATAAGCCATAAGCCATAAGCCATAAGCCATAAGCCATAAGCCATAAGTCAGCACATTGAAACAAGGTATTGAGAGGTTGTCTAAGGGTCTTTGGCTCCCAATTACGATTCAGTGTTAATGTTAGTACGACTAGCGCTTGGCTAATTTGGCGGCATCTTTAAATAAATTGAAGAAGTTGGTCGTTGTATAATCGGCTAACTCCTCAAAAGATTCGCCTCGAAGTTCAGCCACAAATTCGGCCACATCACGAACATAAGCGGGTTGATTTTCTTGCCCACGATGAGGCACTGGCGCCAAATAAGGGGCATCGGTCTCAACTAATAAACGATCTTTAGGGACTTTGCGAATAACCGTCCGTAAATCACCGGCATTTTTAAACGTCACTATGCCGGATACAGAAATATAAAAGCCTAAATCGATGGCCGCCTTGGCCATCTCCCAATTTTCAGTAAAACAATGTAATACCCCACCGACCTTATCGGCATGGCCTGCTTTCAGTAAGGCGATAGTATCTTCTCTGGCATCGCGAGTATGCACAATCAGCGGTTTATCCACTTCAACCGCCAGCGCAATTTGTTGTTCAAAGCATGATAACTGCAGCGCTTTAGTGTCATCGGCGTAAAAATAATCTAGCCCTGTTTCACCAATCGCCACAACCTTAGGGTCGTTAATATAATCATACAACTGAGCAGTATCGAGCCCCTCTTTTACATCTAAAGGGTGCACCCCTGCCGACAAGAATATTTGCTCAAAATTGGCCATTTTGGCTTGCATCTGGGTGAAACCTTGTTGGCGCACATTGACACACAAAAAGTATTCAACGCCACGCGCTTTAGCCTGCGCGATAATATGTTGCAAAGAGGCTTGATCGGGAGCAGCCTTGAGGCGATCGAGATGACAATGAGAATCGATGAGCACGCTTATAATCCAAATAAACAACAAAAAGGACGCAAAGGATACCGAGCTACATGGTGCAGGTCAAATCACTCGAGGAGAGTTCTCGGGCGAGTAGGTTCTCAATATGATGCTTATGGGTCGAGGCGTCTGAGATGATTTTCACCCCAATACCAGCAGGCCTTCCACCAGAGGCTCCTAAAGGGTTAATCCACACCACAATACCTTGAAACTCCAGCTTAGTCGTCGATCCTGGAAGTTGGTAAGCAATAGACAACTCTTGGCCTAAATAGTGGCTCTCTGTCGTGGCGACAAACAAGCCTGCAGGCTGAATAAACGGCATATAAGCTCGGTACAATTGGTGTAAAGTATCAAAATTAACCACGAGGTCGACCATAATTATTGCTCTTGTGTTAGTGATTGATACTCTAAAATAAACGATTGAAAAATTGCCATAAAATTCACATTGGGCATCATGTTAAGTTCATGATACGTAGCCATCACCTGAGCCGCTAAACGGGTTATTTTAAGGTTTACCAGCGCGTCTGCATTTTTCTGTTTAACCAACTTTTGCCTTAAGACTAGATATAAAACCTTAAGCGCATCAGAAACTTGCTTTTGTTCTATATTAGTAAAATTAGCACACAGGTGACCGGACGACAAACTTTGTATCCAGTCTTTGCGCAGTTGCAGTAACTCGGTAAACCGTTGTGATTGCAACGCCGCTAACAACTCAATTGGTCCGCCCATGACAGGCAAGCACCAGATGACATCACCGCTCAGTTCATATTGCTGAGACAACCATGCTTGAACCTCTTGCGCTGTAGGCAACTTAAAATGCAAGCGTTGACAACGACTACTTATGGTCGCCATCAAGCGACTCGGCGTATCGCTTTGTAATAACAGCAAAGTTTGCTGACCAGGTTCTTCGAGGGTCTTTAGTAGTGCGTTGGCAGCGGCAACATTGAGGCGCTCGCAATGTTTAATCACGGCTACACGTTTACCGCCTTGCTGCGCAGTTGATGTCAGGCGATGACATAAGTCTCTTATCTGATCCACCTTAATCTGGTTGCCATCCGCTTCTATTTGGTAAAGGTCTGGATGATTTCCGGCGAGTGTCAGTTGACAGGGCTTGCAATGACCGCAGGGTCCCTGTGAACTCGGTTGCTGACAAAGCGCGGTGTGCGCTAACGCTAGGGCTAACTCGACGCCCCCGTATCCTTGATGCATCCCCACTAAATACGCGTGACCTTGCAACCCCGTCGTTAATTGCTGACTAAACTGGGCTATCACAGGCGTGAGCCAAGGAATGTTCACCATCATTACCAACCTTGCTGCTGCAGTACAGCCACAATATCGCTATGGACCTTTGCCATGGGTTGACTGGCATCGACAATCACAATGGCATCATCTTGCTCTGCGAGCGATAAATAGGTATATCTGGCGCGCTCAAAAAAGCTCACCGCTTGTTGTTCTATCCTATCCAACGCGCCACGGTCTGCGGCTCGTTGTAACCCCTGCACAGGATCGATATCCAGATAAATAGTCAAATCGGGTTTAAAGCCCTTTAAGGTGGCTTCACTTACCGAAGAGACTAACGGCATTAATCCTCGCCCTCCTCCTTGGTATGCTAAAGAGGACAGATTATGCCTGTCGCCTAATACCCACTGCCCATTAGCTAAAGCCGGCTTGATGACATTGGCAATCAGCTGAGCCCTCGCGGCGTAAATCAATAAACACTCAGCCTCATCGCATAAAGGATCACTAGGGTCCGCCACTTTAACGAGGTCGCGAATACGCTCAGCCAGCGGCGTACCGCCGGGCTCACGAGTACAGACTGGAATGGTTCCGGTATGCTGCGCAATAAAGTCTCTGACTAAAGCGATAGCACTGGACTTACCGGCTCCCTCTAATCCTTCAATAACAATAAATTTTGCATGGGTATTGTTCATCGATTTCTCTGGTATTTATCTACAGCCCGATTATGTTCGGCTAATGTTTTAGAAAAGATATGGCTGCCATCGTTTTTCGACACAAAGTAGAGGTAATCTACATCGGCTGGATGAGCTGCGGCGTAAAGCGATGCGCCACTTGGCGCCGCGATAGGCGTTGGGGTTAAGCCATTAATTCGGTATGTGTTATACGGCGTTCGTTCACGTAAGTCTTTGCGAGTAATATTGCCATTAAACCTGTCACCCATGCCGTAAATAACGGTAGGGTCGGTTTGCAAGCGCATATTTTTACGCAGTCGATTAGTAAAGACGGCCGATATTAAAGTGCGCTCACTGGCTTTACCCGTCTCTTTTTCAATAATCGACGCCATAATCAATAATTCATAAGGCGACGTTAACGGGATCCGAGTGTCTCTTCCTTGCCATGCCTGTTGCAGCTCTTGCTGCATTTTAAGGTAGCTTTGTTCGATAATCTCCTTTATGTCATCGCCAGCGACATAGTGGTAGGTATCGGGATAAAATTTCCCCTCGGGTTGGCCCGACATATCGCCATGCTCAATCAACACCCGATTAAATATTCCGTCTTGCCATTGCACTTTGGGTAATTGCATCAAAATTGCGCGCCACTCTTTTATGGTGAGCCCTTCAACTAGAGTGACACTAAAGACCTTTTCGCGCCCTTGGGTTAATTTTTCCAGCAGGCTAATGACGTTATCCTGCGGCGTTAGCTCATATAACCCTGCGCGGATCTGGGTTAAATCAGGGCGAACCTTGGCCAATACTCTCAGCTTCCAACTGTCTTGTATGACGCCGCGCTGCTCTAAGACTTGTGCCATTTGAATAAAAGACGTGCCTCGCTTGAGCTCAAATTCTTGAGCGGATGTCAGCGTCAGCGGCGTTTGACTGTAACTCATCAACGACTGGTAACCCCAATAGAGGCCAACCGATGCTAAGGTGAGTAACGCAAAGAGTGCAATCATCACTCTACTAATGATTTTTTTCATAATGATAATGTGAGGGCTTGGTTTATTTGAAGGGGCAAGGCACTGGGGGCAAAGCGGCACTGTTCGATACGATTGACCCCAACCACACCAAACAGGCTATTGGACAGTAACACATGATCAAACTGACTTAATTCACTCGGGATAACAGGTCTAATCGCAACATTAAACCCCGCCTCAATAAACCAGTAAATCAGCTGTTCTCGCATCACACCGGCAACGCCCGCTAGGTGCATACTTGGCGTCACTACCTGTTTATCTTTGATTAGAAACAGATTCGCCATCGAAGACTCAATCACTTGCTCTTGAGTGTCGAGCACCAACCAATCATCAAAGCCCTTGTCTAACACTTGGGCTTTAATCAAGACTTGCTCTAAACGATTAAGGTGCTTCATTCCCGCTAAACGAGTTTGCCCGCCTAGGCGCATAGGGCTGGTCTGCAGCGCAATGCCGCTCATCTGCCAGTGACGATAGTGACCTGGCATCGGGTGCACCGATACCACCTCTGTGACCGACACATGTTCAGGTAGCTGATAACCTCGTCCGCCCACGCCGCGGCTGAGCAAAAGTTTAATGCAAAAATCGGTACCTAACTCTTGCTGTTGCTCTATCGCAATTGAACTTAATAAACCAATAAGTTGCGCAGACGCTTGCCAAGGCATACCAATTCGTTGACTGGTTTGTACTGCGCGGCCTAGGTGCGCATCTAAAAACAGTACGCGTCCTTTTGAACAGCGCATCGTAGCAAAAAGGCCATCACCATAGGCGAGGCCTCTATCAACAGCAGATACGGTATCTTGGCGAACGCCATTGACCCATAATAATGCAGACATTATTGGTCCTGACTGATCCGGCTAGCGACAGTGTCTTGCTGATCTCGGTATTTAGCACTGGCCCGCTTATTATAAGGACGCGCCACTGGTGAGCTAAGCCGCTCAAAGTTTAGCGCGCCAATAGTCATCATTGGACGCAATGCCAAAGGTAGTTTTCCACTGTTGTAAAATTCAAGCACTATCTTACCTTGCCAACCAGGATCGATACGATGCGCTGTCACGTGCACCATTAACCCCAATCGCGCTAATGAAGAGCGACCATCCAACCAACCAACAATATCAGACGGCAAGGTGACGATTTCATGAGTGATAGCTAATGCAAGTTCTCCCGGGTGAAGGAAAAATGCGCCTCCTTCTGGGATCACAATTTTATCACTCATCACACTATCGAGCGCCGCCTGCATTTCGGCACTTGGGCCACTAAGGTCAATAAAAGGAGCGGTATGATCTTGAAATACGCGAAACTGATCACCAAGCTTAACATCGACGCTCACACCACTAATGGCATCAGCATCGGGACGCGGTTCAATCACAATCGAGCCATCATCTAAGCAAGCTTCAATCTCTAAATCCGTCAAACGCATTTCAACGTCACTCCTAAATTCATCTTATTATTTTACTAACAGGTGTTGGATTCTGGTTTTCAATATATCGGTGGCGATACGATTTTTACCGCCTCGAGGCACAATAATATCAGCGTATTGCTTCGACGGATCAATAAATTGCAAAAACATCGGCCTAACCGTTTGAGTGTATTGTTGCATCACAGATTCCATCGTGCGCCCCCGCTCTGCAACATCACGGCTTAAACGGCGCATGAAGCAGATATCGAGCGGGGTGTCCATAAACACACTGGCATCCATTTTTTCACGCAATGCGGGATCGGTTAACAGCAATATACCTTCAAGAATAATCACCTTTTTAGGCGTCATGGTAGTGGTTTCAGCCATGCGCGTGTGTTCGGTATAACTGTATTTAGGAATATCAACCGCTTGACCATTTTTAAGCGCTTCAAGGTGTTCACACAATAAAGGGTGATCGAGCGCCTTGGGATGGTCATAATTAGTTAATATTCGCTGATCCATCGACAGGTGACTTTGGTCTTTGTAATAGGCATCTTCAGCTATTACACCTATCTGATCTGTGCCTAAATCACGGCATAGCTCTTCATAAATGGTCTTAGCGATTAGGCTTTTACCCGACGCTGACGCACCAGCGATACCAATAATGACACATTGCGAATTCATGCTTTTAAACCTTACTCATCATCTGAAATTGAAATTGAAACAACACTTTGCGTTTGGGTTAACGCAAGCTGCGCGCCCACTTTACGGGCAATCGCTAGGTACAGCTGCGCCACGGGTCCTTCACTATCGGCCACCACAGTCGGCACACCATTATCAACATCTTCACGAATATTGAGTTTAAGCGGTAACTGGCCCAGCAATGGCACATTGTAACGCTGCGCCATTTTAGCGCCGCCATCTTGCCCAAAAGGATGCTCTTTATGGCCACACTCACTGCACAAATGAAAGCTCATGTTCTCCACAATACCCAATACTGGAATATTGACCTTTTGGAACATGTTGACGCCTTTTTTCGCATCGGCAAGCGCAATATCTTGTGGCGTTGTCACGATAACCGCGCCGCTCACAGGCACTTTTTGCGACAAGGTCAATTGAATATCACCGGTGCCTGGTGGCATATCAATCACCAGATAATCAAGCTCAGGCCATAAGGTTTCATTGAGCAGCTGGGCTAATGCGCCAGCAGCCATAGGCCCACGCCACACTGCGGCTTCATCGCCGCCTAACATAAACCCTATTGATTGAGCTGCGATGCCATGGGCGCTAGCCGCCGTCATCATCTTGCCATCGGGTGATACCGGATTAAAATCGGGCACCCCCAGCATAATTGGGATGGATGGGCCGTAAATATCGGCATCGAGAATACCGACTTTGGCGCCTTCGGCAGCAAGTGCCAATGCGAGGTTAACGGCCGTAGTTGATTTACCGACACCGCCTTTACCTGAGGCAACGGCAATGACTTGCTTAACGTTTGGCAATGGCTCGACAGCACCAGATGCAATCGTTGCAGGTTGGAAATCGATTTCACATTCTACTTCATCGATGGCATCGAGTACCGCTAACTTATTGGTAATGGCCATGACCGTATCGCGATACTGACTCTGACACGGATAGGGGTAACACAAGCCTAACAGCAGGCGCTTGCCTTCGATGTCAAGTTTGGTCACACACCCAGCGGTAACTAAACCTTGCTGTAAATTGGGATCTTGATATGCATCTAAAATGGCCAATACTGGCGCGAGAAGATCATCGCTAAGATGATAATGATGAGAAGCTGAAGACAAAACGACTACCCCCTAAAATTAATTTGGCTAAGTGTACCAGAAAATTTGACAATATTCGGATAGATTTAGCTCAGTTAAAGCAGCTTTTGGTGAAACTTAGGTGATGATCGGTTAGTATCTATGCCATTCTTTTGGGCACTTACTGATTTTGAGACAAGATGGCAACTTCACAACGTAAAATTCTCGTGACCAGCGCACTTCCGTACGCTAACGGACCTATCCATTTAGGCCACATGCTGGAATATATTCAAACCGATATTTGGGCCCGCTTCCAAAAGCTGCGTGGTCACGAATGTCACTATATTTGTGCCGATGATGCCCACGGCACTCCGATTATGTTGAAGGCGCAGCAGTTAGGGATCGCCCCTGAAGAGATGATTGCTCAGGTGCAAAAAGAGCATGAGCAAGATTTTGCCGACTTTAATATCGCATTTGATAATTTTCACAGCACACATAGCGATGAAAACCGCGCATTAGCCAGCGATATTTACCTTAAACTGCGCGATGGGGGTTACATCAAGTCGCGCACTATTTCGCAGCTTTTCGATCCTGAAAAATCGATGTTCCTACCCGACCGTTTTGTGAAAGGCACTTGCCCTAAATGTAAATCTGTCGATCAATACGGTGATAACTGCGACAGCTGTGGTGCTACTTATAGCCCGACCGATTTAATCGACCCTAAATCGGCGGTATCGGGTGCGACCCCAGTAATGAAAGACAGTGAGCACTTCTTTTTTGACCTGCCAGCATTTGAAGAGATGTTAAAAGAGTGGACTCGCTCAGGTTCTCTACAACAAGAGATGGCCAACAAGCTTGGTGAATGGTTCGACCAAGGTCTGCAACAGTGGGATATCAGCCGTGATGCCCCCTACTTTGGTTTCGAGATCCCCGATGCGCCAGGTAAGTTTTTCTACGTGTGGCTAGATGCGCCTATCGGCTATATGGGTTCATTTAAAAACCTGTGTGACAAACGTGACGACCTTAACTTTGATGATTTCTGGGCTAAAGACTCTACCGCAGAGGTGTATCACTTTATCGGTAAAGATATTGTCTACTTCCACAGCCTATTTTGGCCAGCGATGTTAGAAGGTGCTGGTTACCGTAAACCTAACAGCGTCTATGCTCATGGTTATGTCACAGTCAATGGCGCCAAAATGTCTAAATCAAAGGGCACCTTTATTAAGGCGCGCACCTATTTAGACAACTTGAACCCTGAATACCTACGTTATTACTATGCCGCGAAGCTCAGCAGCCGGATTGATGATTTAGACCTTAACCTAGAAGATTTCGCCCAGCGGGTGAACTCCGATCTCGTGGGTAAGTTAGTCAACTTGGCATCGCGCACCGCAGGCTTCATTAGTAAACGTTTTGACGGCAAATTAGCCCAAGTGGAAGATCAATCACTCACTGAGCTCTTCTTGGCTAAGCAAGAAACCATTGCCCAGTTCTACGAAACCCGTGAATTTGGCAAAGCGATGCGCGAAATCATGGCGCTGGCAGACATCGCCAATGGCTATGTCGCCGATGCAGCCCCTTGGCAACTGATCAAGCAAGACGATAAACAGCAAGAAGCGCATCAGGTTTGTAGCAATGCATTGAACCTGTTCCGCATCCTAGTGACCTATCTAAAACCCGTGTTACCGCAACTGGCAAAGGATGTTGAAGGCTTCTTGCAGCTCACGCTGACATGGGATGACCTAGGCCGTGACCTCTCTGGGCATGAAATTGCTCCGTTTAAGGCGCTAATGCAACGTGTTGAGATGAAAGATATCGAAGCGATCATCGAAGCATCGACCGAAAATTTGCAGGTGACTGAAGCGCCTAAGAGTCAGCTAGAGCTCGACCCGATTAGCGAAGAGATAAGCTTCGACGATTTTGCTAAGCTTGATTTGCGTATCGCCCGTATCGCCAAAGCGGAACATGTTCCCGAAGCCAACAAGTTACTCAAGCTGCAACTTGATTTGGGCGGCGAAACCAAGCAAGTGTTCGCTGGCATTAAATCAGCTTATGCCCCCGAAGATCTTGAAGGTAAACTGACCGTAATGGTGGCTAACTTAGCACCGCGTAAGATGCGCTTTGGGATGTCTGAAGGCATGGTGCTAGCGGCAGGTCCAGGTAAAAAAGATTTATGGATCTTAGAGCCTCACGAAGGCGCACAACCTGGCATGCGAGTGAAGTAAATCCACTGTCTGTCCTAGCTACACTCATAAACACATAATAAAAAGGCCGCTTAGCGGCCTTTTTTGTGACTGAAACTCTTGCAACAAGGCTAACTTGCAACCGCGATAATTTGCAGCACGAGTAAAACTACACTGGATTGGTGATATCCACAAAATGATGAGTTAGCTCAAACTCACTGGCCAAATGCTCGCCCAAGGCTTTAATACCAAAACGTTCAGTGGCATGATGGCCCGCGGCAAAATAGTGGATCCCAAGTTCTTGCGCGCTATGATACGTACGCTCAGACACTTCGCCACTAATAAAGGCATCCATTCCCTGCTCTGCAGCAATATCGATATAATCCTGAGCACCACCACTGCACCACGCTACATGATGAATGGGTTTATCCTTATCCCCCAGATGTAATGGCTGACGCTGTAATACACCGCCAAGCAAGGTAGAAAAGTCATTAACCGACATCGGATTATCCAAACGCCCCTGCCAGACTAAACCTTGGGCAACGCCCTCAATCGACTCTGCATCGACAATGCCCAGCGCCCTGCCTAATTCGGCGTTATTCCCCAGCATGGGATGGCCATCAAGTGGTAAGTGATATCCGTATAAATTGATATCATTTTTTATCAATGCCTTAATGCGTCGATATTTCATGCCCGTTATCACCTCGCTCTCGCCTTTCCAGAAAAAACCGTGGTGAACCAATATGGCATCGGCATTAAGTTCTATGGCGCGATCGATCAAGGCTTGGCACGCCGTCACGCCAGTCACTATGGTGTTGATCTGTGCCTTACCTTCTACCTGTAAGCCATTTGGCGCATAATCTTTATAATTGGATACCTGCAAAAATTCATTAAGGTATCGCGTCAGTTCTAAGCGCGTCATTCAAACTCCTCATCAATGGAATATATGGATACTCAAAGTCTGGTGAGCCCACTATTTGGGCATTCGACTTAGCAGATTTCGCCTGCCATTATTGCGCTTAGTTTAGCCATATCTGCGCCGCAGTTCATAGAAATCAGCCGAATCTTGGTGAAAATTGGACTTTTTAACCGTTTAAACGATAAAATTACCGCAAACCTTCAATTACACATTAAAAAATAGGTTAAGACTATGTCAAAGTTGACTAAAGAAGAGGTGATTAGCGCGCTGGAATCTGCGCTAAGCAAAACGCAAGGTCATGCGGTTTCTATTGAGCAAAAAGGAAGCTGGTATAAGATCGATGGCGGAAAATCTCTTCGTTTTAGCGAGCTTGAAGCAATGCTAGCAGAGCAAGGCGACAACACTCCGGTGCAAGCTGCTGTTAAAAAAGAAAAAACCAAAACCGTTGCCAAAAAGACAGCGCCAGCTAAAACAGCAAACGCAGCGTCTAACAGTGCAGCTAATGGTATGACCCCAAAAGCACTATGGCGTGCTAAGTTAGCCGGTAAAGGCCAATTGCCACGCGGGTTTTAGTTGTTTACCGCGACCAGCAACTCGCCATCATAAACACAAAAAAGGAGCCTTGAGCTCCTTTTTTGTTGCCAAGCTTTAACCAACTTACTGGGCAATATCGACTCTCACGCCGCCCTGTAAATAGACAACTCGCACTTCATCATCGACATTAAACACCATACCGGGATCAAAATCTTGCAACACCATCACCTGCTCGCCATCTTCGAAGGTGATCATCAGCTCAACCAATTTGAGCTGTTGGTAATCATCGCGCTGATAACGATTACCGACTCCGGCACCGATTAACGCGCCGAGAACAGTAGCAACATCTTGGCCCGAACCACCACCGAACTGATGCCCAACAACGCCACCCAGTAAGGCCCCGCCAAAGGTCTTCCATCCTCGATTTCTGTCACTAATCAACTCGGTTTGAGTGATGTTACGCACCGATGCAACATGGCCATAAACCACTTTCTCTACTGGCACAGCTTGATTGCGTTCGTAGCCCGCATTAGCGCAAGGCGATAGCACAACAGGAGACAAAGTGAACAATGCTAAACAAACTATACGAAAGAAGTTCAACTGAGGTTTCAACATAACTGTTTTTCCGCTAACTTATAGAGAGACGCTTACTTAATTTTACTCAATTGTGAACTCACTGTCCTATTTAAATCATGAACTCGTCAAGTTCCCCTCGCCAGAGCACGCATTGACAGACCCTAATGGCCTATTAGCCATAGGTGGCGATCTGCAGCCGCAGCGATTACTCAATGCCTATTATGAAGGGATTTTTCCTTGGTTTAACGAAAATGATCCTATTTTATGGTGGTCACCCGATCCTCGCGCAGTATTTGTACCCGGCAGCATAAAAGTCAGCCGACGCTTAATTCGTGATATAAAAAAGCGTGACTGGCAGTTCAGCGTCAACCTCGCATTTAAGCAAGTGATACATTACTGCGCTCAAACCCGAGTAGAAAATGAAGGCACCTGGATCACCTCAGACATACAGCAGGCCTATACTCGCTTACATACTCAAGGTAAAGCTCATTCAATTGAGGTCTGGGATAAAGGCTGCTTGATCGGCGGCTTGTATGGCTTGGCTATCGGCCAAGTCTTTTGTGGCGAGTCGATGTTTCATCTGCAGAGCAATGCTTCAAAGGCGGCCATGATGATGTTACATCAACACCTTTTAGCCCACCAATTTAAGCTAATCGATGCCCAAGTGGTCAACCCTCACTTGATGTCACTTGGTGCTAAAGCTCTCAAACGCAGTGATTTTATCAACTTGTTAACACGCTTTCGGGATGCTGAAGTCGACCCACTTACTTGGCAACCGAGACAGGTGCACCTTGACCTCTAAATCCGATACGATTCAAGTTGGCCTGACCAATACATTTGCTTGCAGTTATTTACCTGAGCGGCAAGAGCAATTAATGGTGCTGCAAGAAGATCGCTTTAATATCGATCTATTTGAGCAACTACTTGGACTGGGATTTCGCCGTAGCGGCGATACTTTGTATAAACCCCACTGCCCTCATTGCTCAGCCTGCATGCCAATTCGCATTCCAGTTAAGCAGTTTAGCCTGTCGAGACGGCAAAAACGTACCTTAAAAAATAACCGCGATCTCAGTTGGACAATCGTCACCAATACCACTGACGAACACTACCAGCTATATCACGATTACATAGCGCAGCGGCACAGTGACGGCCCTATGTACCCGCCATCGAGGGAGCAATATCACCATTTTATTCATTGCGTTTGGCATCAGCCGCTATTGATTGAAGTGCGACATGAGCGCAAGCTTATCGGCGTAGCGGTTACCGATCTCCTGCCCAACAGCTTATCGGCAATTTACAGTTTTTTCTCTCCAATGGAAGATAAACGTTCAATGGGGGCCTTGATGATCTTAATCCAATGCCGCATGGCTAAGTTAATGAATAAAGAGTTTGTCTATTTAGGTTATCAAATAGATGAGTCGCGTAAGATGAATTATAAAAAAGCTTACCAACCCTACGAGATATTGACCCCAACGGGTTGGCAACAAAGTGGATCTTGTCATACAACATAGTAAGATATTGACCCGTCGTTATTTACTTGGATAACGAAGCACCTCTTTACAGCAGGCGGATTTTGCGGCATGATACGCCCGTTTTTAATATTTGAAGGCTAACAGGATAACTGATTAATGGCGAAAGAAGACAACATTGAAATGCAGGGCACTATTCTTGAAACCTTGCCAAATACAATGTTTCGAGTAGAGCTAGAGAATGGTCACGTAGTAACGGCCCATATCTCAGGCAAAATGCGTAAAAACTACATTCGTATTCTTACGGGTGACAAGGTCACAGTTCAGCTGACCCCTTATGATTTGAGCAAAGGGCGCATCGTCTTCCGTTCACGCTAAAGTTAGCTAACGAGTTATTAAAAGCCGGCAAAGCCGGTTTTTTGGTTTACTAGATTTAGTTTCATATTGTAGTTTTTACACAACTAAAGTCAGTGGACTCTGCATTATCTATGCATATTTTACCGAACGATAGATAGCAAAAAGGCTGCAATTGCAGCCTTTTTTAATGGATGGTTAATCCACTTTAGTGTGTCACTTTTTCAAGTCGCTCAACCTTGATAGTCAACTTATCACCATCAACATCCACGCGAGCAGTACCGCCCTTCTCTAGCTGGCCGAATAAGATTTCATCGGCAAGTGGCCGCTTGATCAGCTCTGTAACGACACGCGCCATTGGGCGAGCCCCCATCGATTTATCATAGCCTTTTTCAGCGAGCAAGGTTCTGGCTTCATCGCTCACTTCCAGTGTGACAGCTTTGTCGTCTAACTGGGCTTGCAGTTCGACCAAGAACTTATCAACCACTTTAGCGATAACCGTCATGTCTAAATGATTAAACCAAATAATCTCATCTAAGCGGTTTCTAAACTCAGGCGAGAACACCCGGTTGATTTCTGACAGTGCATCTTGACTATGATCTTGTTGCTTAAAGCCAATGGATTTACGCACCGTCTCCTGCACACCGGCGTTAGTGGTCATCACCAAGGTCACATGCCTAAAGTCGGCTTTGCGGCCATTATTATCGGTTAGGGTGCCGTGATCCATCACCTGTAACAGCAAGTTATACACATCAGGATGTGCTTTTTCTATCTCATCAAGCAAAACTACGCAGTGAGGGTTTTTAATCACAGCATCAGTTAACAAGCCGCCTTGATCATAGCCCACGTACCCTGGAGGCGCACCGATGAGGCGCGACACTGTGTGGCTTTCCATGTATTCAGACATATCAAAGCGCACTAAGTTAAGCCCTAAACATGCCGCGAGTTGACTGGTCACCTCGGTTTTGCCCACCCCCGTCGGGCCGGCAAATAAGAAGCTACCAACTGGTTTGCCTTCGCCGCTAAGGCCACTTCGAGACAGGCGGATAGCAGCACTCAGGGCTTCAATGGCCTTGTCTTGACCAAACACCACCATCTTCAGGTTGCGTTCAAGGTTCTTGAGCATATCCTTGTCTGTGGCCGATACGGATTTCTCTGGAATACGTGCAATTTTAGCGATAATCGCCTCAATCTCACTTTGACCTATGGTTTTTTTACGTTTGCTGGCAGGCAACATCGCCATTCTGGCGCCCGCTTCATCGATCACATCAATGGCTTTATCGGGTAGGTGCCTGTCGTTAATGTGCTTATCAGACAAACGCGCCGCCACACTCAGCGCCGCTAAGGTATAGCGCACCCCATGATGCTCTTCATATTTAGACTTAAGCCCTTGCAAAATCTTAGTGGTTTCTGCCACTGAAGGCTCATTAATATCCACTTTTTGGAAACGTCTGGCCAGCGCGCGATCTTTCTCAAAAATACTCTGATATTCTTGAAACGTGGTTGATCCCATGCAGCGTAAGTTACCGCTCGAGAGTAGAGGTTTAAGTAAGTTAGAGGCATCCATCACGCCGCCTGATGCAGCGCCGGCACCTATGATGGTATGAATTTCATCGATAAACAAAATCGCATGTTCATCTTGCGTCAGCTCTTTTAGTAACCCTTTAAATCGCTTCTCGAAATCGCCTCGATATTTTGTACCCGCCAGCAGCGCGCCTAAATCGAGCGAGTATACCGTCGCATTAGCCATCACCTCAGGCACCTGCTTATTGACGATACGGTAGGCTAACCCTTCAGCTATCGCCGTTTTACCTACGCCTGCCTCGCCGACCAATAACGGGTTGTTTTTGCGGCGACGACATAAAATCTGAATCGAACGTTCTATCTCTTCGGTACGCCCAATCAGCGGATCGATATTACCTTTGCGTGCTTCTTCGTTAAGGTTGGCGGTAAATTGCGTTAACTTACTGCGCTCTTCAGCCTCCGCGTGTTCTTCAGCCTGCTCAGGTTCTTGTGCGCTGCCCATATCATCTCTACCCACTCCATGAGAGATGTAATTAACCACATCTAAGCGGGTAACTTCGCTGTTGCGCAGTAGATAAACGGCTTGTGACTCTTGCTCACTAAAGATGGCCACCAGCACATTGGCACCTGTGACTTCATTGCGACCAGATGATTGCACATGAAACACCGCACGTTGCAGTACGCGTTGAAAACCGAGTGTAGGTTGAGTTTCTCGCTCATCTGCAGGATCGGAGATGACCGGCGTGGTTTGTTCAATGAAGCTAGACACCTCTTCTCTGAGTTTATCGAGGTTGGCGCCACAGGCCAGTAAAGCCTCTTGTGCAGCCGGATTATCGATTAAAGCCAGTAGCAGATGCTCTACGGTCATATACTCGTGACGTGCGTCTCTGGCTTGTTGAAACGCCAAGTTCAGTGTCACCTCAAGATCTTTATTTAGCATAAGCACCCCCTAAATTAATCACACACTTCGAGATTCAGGCTTTCTCTAATGAACACAGTAACGGATGTTGGTTTTGTCTTGCAAACTGATTTACTTGTGCAACCTTAGTTTCTGCAATACCAAACGGAAAAATGCCACATATTCCCTTACCTTGATGATGTATCGCTAACATGATATCTGTGGCTTCTTGTTCGTTTTTTCTAAAAAAGAGTTGTAATACCTCAATCACAAAATCCATTGGGGTGTAATCATCATTATTTAAAATCACTTTATACATTGAAGGCGGTTTGATCTCAGCTTCGACACGCTCTTCAATGTGTTCGATATTTCCTGCTTTACCCATCTTTAAATATTAGCCTCTAGTTTTGGCTTCTACCAAATGTTGATATTTTACTTTCAATCACCTTAACAGTCATCCGACCAATAACCCAGTTGATCGCAGTTTTTTAGCCAATTGTTGCTTTATTGTTAATTTAACCTTGACATCCGCTTTTACTGGTTACATTCTGTTCATTGAGCGGTGAATTCTCCCCGCATCATTAGTTTTACTATCTTACTGGTCAGTAAACAACAGAAGGAAGTGGAAGTATGGCAAACGGAACTGTTAAATGGTTCAACAACGCCAAAGGATTCGGGTTTATCTGCCCTGAAGCTGGTGGTGAAGACGTTTTCGCACACTATTCTACCATCGAAATGGAAGGCTATCGAACTCTAAAAGCAGGCCAACCAGTCCAATTCGAGGTCGAACAAGGGCCAAAAGGGATGCACGCATCGGCGATATCACCGACTAAATAAGCGGTTGATAAAAACAAAAAAGGCAGGAATATCCTGCCTTTTTTATTGGCCAATTTGGGCGACAAAAAGGGAAGCCGACAGGCTACCCTTCGATCACCACTGTGACCGTCTTAGCTTAATAAACTATTTAAAGTCGCACTTGGGCGCATAGCGGCCTCGGCTTTGGCCGCATCTAAGCGGTAATAGCCGCCTAAATCCACTGGCGCGCCTTGAGCCGCATTTAACTCGGCAACAATTTTAGCTTCATTGTCGCTTAATGCTTGAGCCAATGGAGTAAAGTAAGCCTTAATTTCAGCATCGTTATCTTGAGTTGCTAACGCCTTAGCCCAATACAGCGCAAGATAGAAATGGCTGCCACGGTTATCTAACTCACCAACACGGCGTGAAGGCGAGCGATTTTCATCTAAGAATTGACCGATAGCAATATCGAGTGCATCGGCTAACACTTGCGCCTTAGGGTTATTGTAGTTCTGGCTTAAGTGCTCTAATGATGCAGCTAATGCCAAAAACTCGCCTAATGAATCCCAGCGCAGATGACCCTCTTTTTCGACCTGTTGCACATGCTTAGGTGCACTACCACCCGCGCCCGTTTCAAACAGTCCACCGCCGCTCATTAACGGTACGATAGACAACATTTTAGCACTGGTGCCAAGTTCTAAAATGGGGAACAGATCGGTGAGGTAATCACGCAGTACGTTACCCGTCACCGAGATGGTATCTAGGCCAGCTTTAATACGTTTGAGTGAAAAACGGGTCGCTTCAACCGGCGACATAATGTGGATCTCAAGCCCATCGGTATCATGCTCTGCAAGATATTTGCTCACCTTAGCAATAAGCTGCGCATCATGGGCACGCTCTGCGTCCAACCAAAATACCGCTGGCGTCGCTGATAAACGGGCACGATTAACAGCCAGTTTCACCCAATCGCGAATAGGCGCATCTTTAACCTGACACATTCTCCACACATCACCAGCTTCAACTGTGTGCGCCAGTAATACATGACCGTCGGTATCAACCACCTTAACCACACCATCAGCTTGGATTTCGAAAGTTTTATCGTGGCTACCATACTCTTCAGCTTTTTGAGCCATCAAGCCAACATTCGGGACACTGCCCATAGTGGTAGGATCGAATGCGCCATGTTCTTTACAAAACTGAATGGTTTCTTGATATACACCAGCGTAACAACGATCTGGGATCAGCGCCTTGGTATCTTTAAGCTTGCCATCGGGGCCCCACATTTGGCCTGATGAACGAATAGCGGCAGGCATAGAGGCATCGATAATCACATCACTTGGCACATGTAAGTTAGTGATACCACGATCAGAATCAACCATAGCCAATGCTGGACGCTGGGCATAAATTGCGGCAATATCTGCCTCTATTTCAGCTTGTTTTTCAGCTGGGAGTGTCGCGATTTTGGCATACACATCACCAAAACCGTTATTCACATCAACCCCAATCTCTTCAAACAGCTCACCGTATTTAGCAAACAGCTCTTTGTAGTAAACCTTGACGGCATGACCGAATAAAATCGGATCAGACACTTTCATCATGGTGGCTTTAAGGTGCAAAGATAGAAGTACGTCCTCTTCTTTTGCCGCCTCAATTTCACGTTCAAGGTAAGTTACCAGTGCTTTCTTGTTCATGGTTGACGCATCAACCACTTCACCGGCCTGTAACGCTAAACCTGACTTAAGAACCTTGTGCGAGCCATCGGCACCTTCAAACACGATATCCACAGAAGTGGCAGCTTCAAGGGTCACTGATTGTTCTGTACCATAAAAATCGCCCCCCCCCATATGAGCAACGTGTGACTTAGAGTCACGGCTCCATGCGCCCATTGAATGAGGATTTTTCTTGGCATAATTTTTAACTGATGTGGGTGCGCGGCGATCTGAATTGCCTTCACGTAGCACAGGGTTTACGGCACTACCCTTAATCTTGTCGTAGCGGGTTTTGATTTCAACTTCGGTGTCATTTTTAGGTTCATCAGGATAATTAGGTAAAGCGTAGCCTTTATCTTGTAGCTCTTTGATACAGGCTTTTAACTGCGGGATCGAGGCACTGATGTTAGGCAATTTAATGATATTGGCTTCAGGCTTAGTGGCTAATTCACCCAACTCTGCTAATGCATCGGGTATCTGTTGCTCAGGCGTCAAATAATCAGGAAAATTAGCAATGATACGGCCAGATAATGATATATCACGGGTTTCAACACCGACACCCGCCGCAGCGGTAAAGTTTTTGATAATAGGTAGTAGAGATAAGGTGGCTAACGCCGGGGCTTCATCGGTCTCGGTATAGATAATCGTTGGATTGTCGTTCATTTTGTGTCCTACGTTTTGGTAAAATAAAGCGTTAATGAATCAAGTGACTGTTCTATTTTTCTATTTTTTCTCATATGACGAGAGTCAAACTCGTCAGGAATACACAGATAACCTAGGTGGAGGAGTCAATCAACTTAACCGCTTAAACCCCAATGGAGCATGGGCTTTCGCAGCAAGCCGAGTCAATGCAACACCACTCGCGCCAACCTCTCAAAAAGCACCTACGTTTTGCTATCGATCACATTTTAATGGCCGACATCATAAATCATTCACCACAATATTCAAATTCCACTAATGGCGAATGCACAGTACAATGTCACGAATCGAATACACTACGCCAGAAGTTTTCCTTGTGAGTTCATCAAAGCCAGTAAAAGCCAAACCTTATTCTCGTCGCGGCCAATCCGCGCCATCGCCAACCCAGATGGCAACGGGTAAAACAGCGGCTACCTCAAAATTTAAAAGAGCAAAAAAAACCAGTAAGCCGCGGGCAGAAAACCCAGTTATCGTACTGTTTAATAAGCCATTTGACGTATTGTGCCAGTTTACAGATGAGCAAGGCCGCCAAACCCTCAAAGATTTTATTCCCATAAAAGAGGTTTACGCCGCAGGTCGATTAGATAGAGACAGTGAAGGGCTATTGCTACTGACCAATGACGGCCAACTGCAGGCGAGCATCACCGAGCCTAAAAAGCAAACTTACAAAACCTATTGGGTGCAAGTAGAAGGCGCCCCTACCGCAGAGGCATTACAAGCACTGCGTCAAGGGGTGGAATTAAAAGATGGCTTAACCCTACCCGCTAAGGTAGAGGTTATGACTGCGCCTGATGTCTGGCCTCGGCATCCCCCCATTAGAGAGCGGCAAAACATCCCGACGACCTGGCTCAGCATTGAGATCTGCGAGGGGCGTAATCGGCAAGTCAGGCGCATGACTGCCCATGTAGGCTTCCCGACACTCAGATTAATTCGTTATAAAATAGGCCAATGGAGCCTAGATGGGATTGCTAACGGTGAATATAAAATACTGCCACAAACCTAAACCTAAGTCTGTTGATAGCCACTAAAGGACTGCAATGCATCGCTATAAACCTAATGTCACCGTTGCCTGCATCATAAAGTGCAAGGATAAGTATTTGATGGTCGAAGAGTCTATCGATGGCCAGCTGCGTTACAACCAACCGGCTGGCCACCTTGAAGCTCATGAAAGCCTGCTCGAAGCTTGCCAACGAGAGGTACAAGAAGAAACCGGGCTCAGTATTACCCCGCAATCTTTAATTGGGGTTTATCAATTGCAGGCAAATCCTGAACTCGCCTTCCTGCGTTTTACTTATTTCTGCCAACTCGATAGCCAACGTACGCCACATCCACAAGATAGCGCCATCAACCGCGCCTTATGGCTTAGCCTCGCAGAGATCCAAGCCCTTAGTCACCAGCTGCGTAGCCCATTAGTACTCCAATGTATTGAAGATCAGCTACAGGGAAAACAATTTTCGACTGACGTGGTTAATTGTCAGTTTCTCTAGTTAGCTACCACGCATAATGCGTGATAGAATATGCCCCCGCATATACGGCGTTAAGCGTGCGTTGGTGGCTCCTGATCTGTTATTTATCAAGATGCAGTTGAGCGCAACGACACTCGGCAGCAGAGCTGCATTAACTGTGGCGCCGTAGCAACACTATTTTTAAACGGTTTTTAGGATCTATGGCACTAATCGAACCCAATCCAAACGCAAAAAAAGTCATCGTCGGCATGTCTGGTGGTGTTGATTCATCTGTTTCAGCTTATTTGCTGCTTAAACAGGGCTATCAAGTTGAAGGCCTGTTTATGAAAAACTGGGAAGAGGACGATACCGACGAGTATTGCGCCGCCGCCGATGACCTAAAAGATGCACAAGCTGTATGCGATAAGCTGGGCATCACCCTGCATACGGTCAACTTTGCCGCAGAATACTGGGACAATGTATTTGAGTACTTTTTAGCCGAATACAAGGCTGGCCGTACTCCAAACCCAGATATCATGTGCAATAAAGAGATTAAATTCAAAGCGTTTTTAGAATTCGCCGATGAAATTTTAGACGCCGACTATATCGCCATGGGCCATTATGTGCGCCGCAGCGATGCCTCTGGCCAAAGCCAAATGCTACGTGGTGTCGACAGCAATAAAGATCAAAGCTACTTCCTCTATACCTTAAGCCATGAGCAAATTGCTCGCTCGCTGTTCCCAGTCGGTGAACTGCAAAAAAGTGAAGTACGCGAAATAGCTAAAGAGATGGGGCTTATCACCCATGATAAAAAAGACAGCACTGGTATCTGCTTTATCGGCGAGCGCAAATTTACCGACTTCTTGCAAACCTTCCTACCTGCACAGCCCGGTAAAATCGAGACAGCTGAAGGTGAAGTGATTGGCGAGCACCAAGGCTTGATGTACCACACCTTAGGCCAGCGTAAAGGCTTGGGCATTGGCGGCATGAAAAACAGTGGCGACGCCCCTTGGTATGTGGTTGATAAAGATCTCGAGCGTAATGTGTTAATTGTCGGTCAAGGCGGTCAACACCCAAGATTGATGTCGGTTGGCTTCTATGCCGATCAGCTGCATTGGGTTGACAGAAAAGGCCCACAAGATGGTGCCAAGATCACCGTCAAAACCCGCTATCGTCAGCGCGACGTAGCTTGCACCCTCACCTATGAAGGTGAAGATCGCATTAAAGTGATTTTTGATGAACCCGTTGCCGCAGTTACCCCGGGACAGTCGGCCGTATTTTATGACGGTGAAGTCTGCCTCGGCGGCGGTATCATAGATTCGTTAATAAGAGAGTAAAACGTGAGTGAGCCTATTTTCGATCGGACCATGGCTTTTGCCGGCATTTTGCAAGCCATTTCGCTAGTTCAGCGAGTGGCTCGCCATGGTCAAGCAGACAATGACGCCATCGCGGCCAGCCTTAATAGTATTTTGGTCACGAATCCTGACAGCACTAGCGAGGTCTATGCCGATAAAGTGGCTCTCGACCAAGGCTATCAGTTGATCCTCAATCAACTGGGTGATGACAAGCAAAAAGATGTCGAGATCACCCGTTATTTAATCGGAATTTTGGCCCTTGAGCGCAAACTGGCACGCTCATCGAATGCCATGGGCATGCTGGCTGAGCGCATTAATCAGGTGCACCGCCAGCTACACCACTTCTCGATAACAGACGATCAAGTGATTGGTAACTTTGCCGGTATTTATAGCGATATTATCAGTGATTTGGGGCCAAAAATTCAGATCTCCGGCAATCCTGAGTTTCTGAAACAGCCACTCGTTCAGCAAAAAATTCGTGCCCTGCTGCTCGCCGCCATTCGCAGCGCAGTATTATGGCGCCAACTAGGAGGCAAGCGCAGACACCTTGTCTTCTCACGTAAAGCAATAGTTGATACAGCAAAGAAAAGCCTCACCCTATAAATAATAAGCTAAGTTCATTAAAGGAGCTTCTAATGGAACTTTCCGCACTAACTGCTATCTCTCCGGTAGACGGTCGTTATGGTAGTAAAACCGCCTCATTACGAGGGATTTTCAGCGAGTACGGCCTGACCAAATACCGTGTTCAAGTCGAAATAAACTGGCTAAAGCTGCTTTCTAGCTGTCCAGAAATTGAAGAAGTTCCACCTTTTAGCGAAGCGGCATTAGCACTGCTCGATCAAATCAAAGATAACTTCAGTGAAGAGGACGCCCTGCGTGTCAAGGCCATTGAAGCCACCACCAACCATGACGTCAAAGCGGTTGAGTACTTTATCAAAGAGAAAATCGCCGATAACGCCGAATTAGTCGCTATCGATGAGTTTGTACACTTTGCCTGTACCTCTGAAGATATTAACAATCTGTCTCATGGTTTAATGTTAACCGATGCTCGCGAGCAGGTGCTTGTACCATACTGTCAGCAAATCGTTGATAGCATCAAAAAGCTAGCAACTGAATATCGCTCAGTCCCATTGATGTCACGTACCCACGGTCAACCTGCGTCACCTTCGACTCTGGGTAAAGAGATGGCTAACGTTGCCGTACGTCTTGAACGCCAACTTAAACAAATTCAAGCTGTTGAGATCATGGGTAAAATCAATGGTGCTGTGGGTAACTATAACGCCCACCTATCGGCTTACCCCGAAGTGGATTGGCACACGCTGTCACAGCGCTTTGTGACCAGCCTTGGCCTTAACTGGAACCCATACACCACCCAGATTGAGCCACACGATTATATCGCTGAACTGTTCGATGCTGTTGCACGTTTCAACACGGTACTGATTGACTTTGACCGCGACATTTGGGGTTACATTGCCTTAGGTCACTTTAAGCAAAAAACCATTGCTGGCGAAATTGGTTCATCAACCATGCCGCATAAAGTTAACCCTATCGACTTTGAAAACTCAGAGGGTAACTTAGGTATTGCTAATGCAATTATGCAGCACTTAGCAGCAAAACTACCGGTATCAAGATGGCAACGTGATCTGACGGACTCTACGGTTCTGCGTAACCTAGGTGTCGGCATGGCGCATGCGCTGATTGCTTACCAAGCAACCTTAAAAGGGATCAGCAAGCTTGAAGTTAACGAAACGCACCTGCGTGACGAGCTTAATCAAAACTGGGAAGTACTAGCAGAGCCAGTACAAACCGTGATGCGTCGCTACGGTATCGAAAAGCCATATGAAAAGCTCAAAGAGCTAACCCGTGGTAAACGTATCGATGGCGAGCAGCTTGCACAATTTATCGATAATCTCGAGCTACCAGCAGAAGTTAAAGTTGAGCTGAAAAAAATGACGCCAGCTAACTACATTGGCCGCGCCGAAGCCTTTGTCGACGAACTAAAGTAAGCGACTAACATTAGCGTTTATAAAGGCGGTAGGCTAATGCTTACCGCCTTTATTGTTTTAAGCCCTTTCGATGCCAAATAGTCGCTATACTGCACTGTTATTGAATAGGCTTTTTTGACTCTAACTAAGGTTATCACGCCATGTATACTCTCAATTTCGACCTGCAAGATTTTCTTAACCACTACTGGCAGAAACAACCATTAGTGATTAAAGCTGCCTTTAAAGATTTTAACGATCCTATTTCGGCTGATGAGCTGGCTGGACTGGCCTGTGAAGAGGAGATTGCCTCTCGTATTATTTTAACTAAACCCGATAATTGGGAAATCATCCAAGGCCCTATCGAAGATTACGCCCCCTTTGGCGAAGATAACTGGCAGTTGTTAGTACAAGCGGTTAACCATTGGTATCCAGACGCACAGCCGTTAGTCGAGGCATTTCGATTCATTCCAGACTGGCGCTTTGATGACTTAATGGTGTCATTTGCCACCCCAGGTGGTGGCGTTGGCCCACATATTGATAATTATGATGTGTTCTTATTGCAGGGCGAAGGCAAGCGTCGCTGGAAAGTGGGCCCGCAAGGCACTTATTCCCCCAGAGGTGGCGATACTCATACGGCACTTATCGATGATTTTGAGCCCATGATTGATGTGGTTCTCGAAGCGGGAGATATGCTCTATATTCCACCTGGTTTTCCGCATCGTGGAGAAACGCTTGAAACCGCACTGAGTTACTCTATCGGTTTTCGTGCCCCAAGCCAGCAAGAGTTAATCAGTGGTATTGCCGATCATCTTATCGACACCAATAGTGGTAATAAACGCTTTACCTCGAACCAAGAGCCTAACAGCCCAGGATTATTGCCCGCAGCACAACAAACTCAAATGCTGGCACTGTTAACCGAACTCTTAGCCCAACCAGAGCATTATCAACAAGTACTAGGACAGCTGCTGAGCCAAAATCGCTTTGAATTGGATATATGTGAACCCGATGGCCAGCACACTAGTGATGAGCTGATCGAAGCCTTACAAGATGGCGCTGAGATCCAGCGCATCGGTGGGCTAAAAGTGATCCGTGTAGAAGATGATAGCCAGGCAAGGTTATTCATTAATGGTGAGATCTATCGATTCGATAACATCGAACTTAGCACCCTTGATGACCTAGCCAACCAGTTTAGCTTTGATAGTGACACCGCATTAGCCTTATGTAAGCAAGCTGCTGTAGCCGATTATTTTATCTGGTTACTGGATCAGGGTTACGCTTATCTCGCCTAGTCGGCACGAATAAGGCCCGATATGCTCGCTACAAAAAAGCCGTTTCCCTTTATTAAGGTAAACGGCTTTTTATCGCTTGGCGTTTAAAACGCTATGCACCTTGCCATAACTTTTCATCATTATGGATCTGATACAGACTCTCAGCACGGGAGATCAATAGCTGAGCAAACTTAGCTTGAGTTGGATCTTTTGTCGCACCTGAATTTTTCAAGTTTTCGGCTTTTAACTGCCATATCATTGAAAAGTGCCGAATCGCATCACGCGCAGATGCCGCCACCTTCACATCCACATAATCTGATGGTAAATCGCCTGACATAACCCAAAAAGTTTGTGGCTTAGGTTGCTTAGATTCCATCTTCCACACCGCTAAATAAGGCGCTAAATAGCGACTTTCTGCGGCAATCACCTTACTGGGTATCACCCCTTTTTCGGCTAAAAAACGGTTGGCTTTTTGAAAATGTTCCCTGATCCATTGCTGAGTAAGCGCTTCTCGCTCTTGGTCACTCAAAGGTTGAGTTTGATCGACTGCTTGTTCCGTCATACTGCTTCCTATTGTTGTTATAATTATGGCGTCATTATCCGCGCATCGACTATCTACACCTACGGGCTAAAACCTATAGCCATAAGCGATAACCAAAAATGTTGTCAGTCATTATCGTCATTTTGATGACAAAATAACCACCAAGCTTACGTTAACGTAAGGTGGAAAGCTAAATTGCCAACTATATCACGATAATTACACATCTTTGCTTTGTTGAGAGTATCGCTAAATGTTATCGTTCTGCAATAAATATAACAAGCCGTCGAAGTCGCCTATTTTTGCAGCTCGGCGTTTTAATTCCCAAGTGGAGAACACCTAAAGTGGCAGTATTCAATCATATCTCATTTGACGATCATGAACAGGTCGTATTTTGTCATGACAAAGAAAGTGGCTTACGCGCCATTATTGCAATTCATAACACTAATCTGGGCCCTGCTGTCGGTGGCTGTAGGATGTGGAATTATGAGTCAGACGATGAAGCCCTAACTGACGTTTTGCGTCTATCACGCGGTATGACTTATAAAAATGCATTGGCAGGATTAGCCATGGGTGGCGGTAAAGCGGTTATCATCGCCGATCCAAAAATGGAAAACCGTGAAGCCCTTTTCAGAGCCTTTGGTCGTTGTGTTCACAGCTTAGGCGGCAAATACTACTCGGCTGAAGATGTCGGTGTATCGACGGCTGATATTATGATTGCCCATCAGGAAACGCCTTTTGTGGCTGGCCTAGAAGGTCAAAGTGGCGATCCATCGCCTCACACGGCGCTAGGCACCTATTTAGGCATTAAAGCTGCGGTTAAGCATCAACGTGGTATCGACAGCCTTAAAGGGCTTAAAATTGCAGTACAAGGCGTTGGACACGTTGGCTATTACCTGTGTCGTCACCTGCATCAAGAAGGCGCTGAGCTTATCGTTACCGACATTCATCAGTCATCATTAGATAAAGTGGCCACTGAATTTGGTGCAACGGTTGTGGCTCCGCAAGATATCTATCACCAAGATGTCGATGTTTATGCCCCATGTGCACTTGGTGCAACCATTAACGACACCACTATCCCGTTGTTAAAAGCCAGCATCGTTGCCGGTTGTGCCAATAACCAACTTGCAGAAGCGCGCCATGGCGAGAAGTTGAAAGAGTTAGGTATTCTCTACGCACCTGATTATGTCATTAACGCAGGTGGCATCATCAACGTATCGTTTGAGAAAGATTACGATCAGGTACAGTCGACCGCTAAAGTGGAAGAGATTTACAACACCCTACTTAAGGTATTTGAGTTATCTGATGCGCAAAATCGTACCACCGCAGACGTGGCTGACGAACTGGCGCGCGCGATTATCAATGGTAATAACGTTAGCTAGCCTTATGCTAACCTCTTACTCATCTGAGTAAGACCACAATAGTATTGTCATTAAGCCACCGCTCATGTCGGTGGCTTTTTTTAGCATTTATGCCCCCCACCTTAATAGCTGCAATTGCGCTTACATGGTTTTTGAGATTGAAATCCCCCTCTCTCATGACATTCACTTAGCCAAAATACCATTGCACAAAATTTATGTTTGCCAGCAAAGAGATAAGCTTTATCCACCGAATATTCATATTAGCGTACTGGAAAATGTCATATTCCTCTGCTTGAATTAGAAGCTCATTATTAGTGTCGGGAGACCACTATGATCAGTTTCAAATACGACTTTACTCAAGATGTAGTGGAGTTACAGGCCAGCGATTGGTGTGGTCTTGAACAGGTATTTGTTAACGGTAAACGTGTGTCTCGCAAACTTAATTTTGGCCCCAAAAGCGAACACCAAATCAAATTACACGATGGCAAACCCTGTAAGTTTCAACTTTTTATTGACCCAAATAGCGAGCAGATGATCTGCCGCATCTACAAACACAATCGACTCATCACCAGTATCAAGCAAGGAAAACAGAACTTGCTACAAAGTCGACAACTGCTGCACGGTCTGGTATTTTTCAGTGCCGTTTGTAGTCTAGGGATGTTACTGCTGGTATAAGGCGTACACTCTTGATTTGCTCTGAATGGGCACACTAAATGGATAAATTAAATTTACAGGCCAAGTTATTCAATAAAACCCACCGCGATTTAACGACAACGCCGTAGTTAATAATTGATGGTAAACAATTGGTTTATGATGGCTGATTCTGTATGTCGAATCAGCCAGCGATTTAGCACAATGATAACTGTTCACCATTCACACACACATACTGGCGTGTTTGGTAATCACCACTGCCAGCAGTTACCATGGTCACCGCCAGTTTTTGTTGCTGACGGCCATCTTCAATCAAGAGTGAATTAAGCACACTGCCATCTCGGGCAAATGAGACTGAGGTGACAAAATCTCCTACCTCAAGGTTGCGGTACAAGGCAACATTAACACTGCCAATAGAGCGAGGCTCTAACGCACCTTCGGCGACCACCAAGCTATAGCCATTAGCCAGAGAGAATGACTTGGCGTAGGCTGTAGAAATAGAGATATCAGATACCTGCGGTTGTGCATCTTGCATTGGCTGAGGTGCTGACATATTGCTGTTGGTACTAACCGAGCAGCCTGACATAACAATAACCGACAAGACAATAAGCGGCAATTTGGTACGCATAACCATTATCCTCGATGAATTAATAGGTAAATAGACGTAAACAAGAGTTGTTCGCTTTTAAGTGCGCTCTTGTGGAAGATGGTTAATTTTATTCAATAAATGAATAAACTGTGCCGACTCTGCCTCACTTAAATTAGCTAAGAAGCGCTCATTTATCCATTCAGCTTCACGCGTTAAATCTTGTTCTAATGCTTTAGCACTGTCGGTAAGAAATATTTGAAACGCACGGCGATTATCGGCTTCTTGATGGCGGGTGATTAAGCCTTGTACCTGCAGCTGATCGAGCAGTCGAGTCATGGTGTAATTGGCAACATCACAGCGTTTTGACAGCTCAGTCTGAGTGATACCCTCTTCTTGCCATAAGGCAAACAGTACCGGCCAGAGTTTGATCTCTAAATCATAGCGTTTAAGCCGCTCATCGAGCGCCTTTTGTAGACTGATATTAAGGTGAGATACCAAGTATCCCAAACTTTCATAATGTTTCAATCAGCACCTCCCACCTCAACAGTCTTTTATTAATACTACCACTTGGCTTTAAAGAAACTAGCTTTAGGCACAACTAAATAAGTAAGTAAAACCATTCGCGTTATCAAATAATCACTTAGCTAGCTTGCATAGAGCAGGTTCTTTAACCTAACTCAGTATCATCGACTAGAAACTGTTCAATAAAGCGGTAATAACAAGCCCGTCCCAGTTTTGCCGATAAGCCTTTGGGGAGTAATACGAAGATATCTTGTGCTTGGATCTCAAAGCAATGGCGACTGTCGAGCATAAAATGGGTATCTATCGAGGTGGTGACTTGCAGTCGACCCGCCTCAATCTCTTGATAATCAACAATCAGTAGTGGATAAGCCTCAACCTCGACACGCACTTTTTCCACCGGCGTTATTAAAAAATAATCGCCATCAATCCGCTGTAAGATGCTGCTAAATAAACGACTAAACTTATCTGGTAATAAGCCTTGCTGATAAAACCACTCACCTTGGGCATTGATAAAAAACAGCGGTGTTTCATCGCACAAGCTCACGCCCTGAGTCAGCTGGTGCAATTGGCTATCCGCTGCATTAATATCACTCATGACTAAATATCACTCATGACTAAGCAAGGTTAATAAGGCCTGCAGCGGATGTTTAGGTTTAAAGCCACCAAACCGTTTCACTTGGCTACGACAGGAATAACCAGAAACCAGCACTTGCTCTGGCGGTAACTGTTTAATGGCGCCGTCCCAAGACATATCAAATAAGGCTTTAGAGCGGGTGTGATTTTCGCTTTCATGGCCATAAGTCCCAGCCATGCCACAACAGCCTAAATTAACGGTATTAAGTGTGGCGCCAAAGCGTTTAAAAATCGCCTGCCATTCATTGCCGGTATTGGGTTTAGCGGTCGATTCGGTGCAGTGACTAAACCAGGTAAACACCTTATCGGCCGGCTCCAACTGAGGGATCGTCTGGACAATATCCAGTAACCACTCATTGACCAGTTGCACATTGAAATCGCCGCGGTTATCACCGAGCACCTCTTTATATTCATCCCGATAACAGAGCACCATCGCCGGATCGACACCAATCATCGGCATCCCCAGTGCAAAAATGTCATTTAAGAAATCAGCACTCGATTGCGCCGTTTTAGCAAACTTATCCAAAAAGCCCTTTATATGTATTGGCTTACCATTAGGCTTAAAAGGTAATAATATCGGTTTAAATCCGAGTTTCTCGATAAGTTTCACTAAGTGATAAACGGTATCGGCTTCGTAAAAACTGTTAAAAGGGTCTTGTACCACCAGCACATAACGGCTGCGCTCATCTTGAGGGATCTGCTGCAGCGCCTCTAGATCATAGCCTCGGCAGCTGTGATTCTCTAATTTTTGCTTCAAAGTGGGGACGGATAACGCAGGCGCATCGACATAGCCAAGGGACTTTTTAATCACCCATTGGCTAACCGGGTGTTGCGATACGGCGTTGGTGACTCTTGGCATCATTGCCATTAGCGGCAGAGAGTCTTCTATCCCAGCGACTAAATAATCCTTAGCAGGACGCAGATAACGCTGATAATAAATATTGAAAAATTGCGCTCGAAACTTGGGCACATCGACTTTGACGGGGCACTGAGAGGAGCAAGCCTTACAGGCTAAACAGCCTTTTAATGATTCCATCACTTCATGAGAATAATCATATTCTTTGTCTATCTTTAACGTGTTTTGAGTGCGCTGTAGCCAGCCTAGCGGCTTGGCTTTAGCTAAGGCTTCGACATCGACGCCCTCAGCTTCTAATAGTCGCAGCCATTCACGCATCAGTCCTGCGCGACCTTTGGGCGATTGCACGCGATCACCCGTGACTTTAAATGAAGGGCACATAGGCGAATAGACACTGTAATTAAAACACAAGCCATTACCGTTACAGTTCATCACATCAGGAAAAGCTTCCCGTGTGGTCACTGGAATTTGCCTGTCGAACGCCCCACGTTTTGCACTGTCGACATTGTATCGCAGCGGTTCACTGTTTTTAGGCGCCACCAGCTTACCGGGATTAAGCTTATTGAGTGGATCGAATAAGCCCTTCACATCCTCTAGCAGACCAAACAAAGTCTCGCCAAATACCGCTGGACCATATTCACCGCGCACCCCTTTACCATGTTCGCCCCACATCAAGCCGCCATACTTAAGGGTAAGCGCGGCCACTTCATCAGACACGGTTCTCAGTAAGCGCTCGTCATTGGGGTCGCACATATCAAGCGCAGGACGCACATGCAGCACCCCAGCATCCACATGACCGAACATGCCATATTGCAGCTGGTGGCTGTCAAGCAGCGCCCTAAACTCCATAATGTAATCGGCGAGTTTTTCTGGCGGCACCGCGGTATCTTCGGCGAAGGCGATAGGCTTACGACTGCCTTTGGTGGCTCCAAGCAAACCAACGGCTTTCTTGCGCATGGCATAAATGGTGTTGATGGACCCTTTGTCTGCCGTCACTTGATAACCTAACAAGCCATCTTTTTGCTGAGCTATCTGAGTATCGAGCATCTCACATAGCAAGTTCACTTTATGCTCGACCTCATCGGTTTCACCAGCAAATTCCACCATGTTTAGGCCGTCGATAATCTTACCTGGAATATCGTCGATTAATGATGAAACCGAATGCCAGATAATGTCTTGCTTAGCTAAGTTAAGAACTTTTGAGTCGACCGTTTCAACCACTGTGGCATTGGCTTTGACTAAGTCGGGAGCATGACGCAACGCCGATTGAAACGAATCATATTTAATATTGACCATCATGCGGGTAGTCGGTAGCGGCGTGATATCCAATTTAGCTTCGGTTACCACAGCCAGCGTCCCTTCTGAGCCGGTCAAGATGCGCGATAAGTTGAACTCATCTAGGGCGTCATTCCAGACATTTTTTAAATCATAACCGGTTAAAAAACGATTAAGCTTGGGAAAACGCGCCTCCACTTCAGCACGATGATCGCGGGTCATCTTAGCAATATCACGTTGCAGCACTTGGCCTAAATCAGGGGATCCCTCTTGCTCAAGTGCCTGCAGTTGAGCGTAAGTCAATGGGCCTGTGTCCAACACGCTACCATCATATAGCACGCTTGAAAGCGCCAATACATGATCAGAGGTTTTACCATAAACCAGCGAGCCAGCACCTGATGCATCGGTATTGATCATACCGCCCAAAGTAGCGCGATTTGAGGTTGAAAGATCGGGGCTGAAAAAATAACCATGGGGACGCAGCGCATCATTTAGCGCATCTTTTACCACACCCGCCTCAACTCTCACCCAGCCTTGCTCGGCATTCACTTCGAGCACTCGGTTCATATATCGCGATAAGTCTAGAATTAAACCATGGGTTAATGACTGACCATTCGTGCCTGTTCCGCCGCCACGGGCACTGAACACCACCTTGGTAAAAGTAGGCTTAGTGGCCAACTTTAATGCGATACGCACGTCGGTTTGATTGCGTGGATAGAGCACCGCTTGGGGCAAAAATTGGTAGACAGAGTTATCTGTAGCCTGAGCGAGTCGCGCGCTGTAACGCTTATCAATATCGCCAGTAAAACCGCTTTCGGCTAACGCATCGAGAAAATCGCAATATACGGGCTCTAGCGTTTGTTGATGAGATAACTTAGGTAGCATGCTGGTTTCTGCTTTGTCGTCGTTAAATAGTGCTGCCATTATAAACAAAAAAAGCCGCTAAAAAGCGGCTTTTTTCAATTAGCTTATTCTATTTTAAGAATAATTAAGCGTGAGCTTCACCTAGGTATAACCAAGTGTCGATAACGGTATCTGGGTTTAGTGATACGGTATCTATGCCCTGTTCAACTAGCCATGCAGCAAAGTCTGCGTGATCTGATGGTCCTTGACCACAAATCCCCACATAAGCGCCTTTGGCTTTAGCCGACTTAATTGCCATAGCCAGCAAGGCTTTGACCGCTGGATTACGCTCATCAAACAGATGGCTGATGATGCCTGAATCTCGGTCAAGACCTAGGGTTAACTGAGTTAAATCGTTAGAGCCAATTGAGAAACCATCGAAGTACTCAAGGAACTGATCGGCCAGCAAGGCATTAGAAGGTAACTCACACATCATGATGACACGTAGACCATCTTTACCGCGCTCAAGGCCCTGCTCTTTCAGTAGCTCAATCACTTGCGCCGCTTCTTCAAGGGTACGTACGAATGGGATCATGATCTCAACGTTAGTCAGACCCATCTCACCGCGCACACGCTTAATGGCTTCACACTCGAGGGCGAAACAGTCACGGAACGACTCAGAGATATAACGGCTTGCACCGCGGAAGCCCAACATTGGGTTCTCTTCTTCTGGCTCGTAACGGTCACCACCGACTAAGTTTGCGTACTCGTTAGACTTAAAGTCTGACATACGTACAATCACTTTCTTCGGATGGAAAGCCGATGCAATAGTCGCAATACCTTCAACCAGACGTGCCACATAATATTCAACAGGTGATTCATAACCTGCGATCATCTCGTGGATCTCTTGTTGCAGCTCAGCACTTTGGTCGTTGAACTCAAGCAAGGCTTTCGGGTGAATACCAATCATACGGTTGATGATAAACTCAAGACGCGCAAGACCCACACCTTCATTAGGCAAACGAGCAAAGTCGAATGCTCTATCAGGGTTACCCACGTTCATCATGATCTTCATTGGCAGTTCAGGCATAGAATCGACGCGTGATGACATCACTTCGAAGTCTTGAATACCTTGATAAATAAAGCCGGTATCGCCTTCAGCACAAGAGACTGTAACCTCTTGACCATGCTTAATCTTGTCGGTGATGTCGCCACAACCCACTACCGCTGGAACGCCAAGTTCACGGGCGATAATCGCCGCATGGCAAGTACGACCACCACGGTTAGTAACAATAGCACTTGCGCGCTTCATGATAGGTTCCCAATCAGGATCTGTCATGTCGGTAACCAACACGTCGCCTTCTTGGATTTGGTCCATATCTTCAATAGAAGACAGTACCTTAGCAATACCATTACCAATCTTATGGCCAATGGCACGACCTTCACCAATCACATCACCATGGGTTTTAAGATGGTAGCGCTCAATGAGCTGCACATCTTCGCGTGAACGCACAGTTTCAGGACGCGCCTGAACGATATAAAGTTTGCCGTCGTTACCATCTTTAGCCCACTCGATATCCATTGGACGACCGTAGTGCTGCTCGATGACCATGGCTTGCTTAGCTAGTTCCATCACTTCTTCGTCATTGATAGAGAATTGACGACGCTTATCAGCAGCCACATCTTCAATCTTAACTTGCTTACCGTGACTTAAGTCATCAGAGTAAACCATCTGAATAAGCTTGCTGCCGATATTACGACGAACAACCGCCTTGTGACCGGCAGTTAAACTTGGCTTGTGTACGTAAAACTCATCTGGGTTCACCGCACCTTGTACGACCATTTCACCTAGGCCAAATGATGATGTAATAAATACCACATCATTGTTACCCGACTCGGTATCCATGGTAAACATCACACCTGATGCAGCAGTATCGGAGCGAACCATACGCTGTACACCGGCTGAAAGTGCTACGCCTTTATGATCGTAACCTTGATGTACACGGTATGAGATAGCTCGGTCGTTAAACAGTGAAGCAAAAACGTGCTTAATCGCTACCAGTACTGATTCATATCCCTTAACATTAAGGAAAGTCTCTTGCTGGCCGGCAAATGAAGCATCTGGCATATCTTCGGCTGTCGCTGAAGAGCGAACGGCGAAAGACGCGTCTTTGGTTTCTGAGGAAAGCTTGTCGTACGATTCACGTACAACCTGCTCAAATTCGCTATGGAATGGGGTGTCGATAACCCACTGTCTGATCTGTGCACCGGCTGTAGCGAGTGCATTCACGTCATCTACATCTAGAGAATCTAGAGTGTCGTATATCTTCTGGTTAAGTCCGCTTTGTTCAAGAAATTCATTGAACGCAAAAGAGGTGGTCGCAAAGCCACCAGGCACTTGAACACCTGCATTTGCTAGATTGCTGATCATCTCTCCAAGTGAGGCGTTTTTACCGCCAACCTTGTTGACATCACCCATGCCTAATTCTTGATACCAGAGTACATATTGCTGCACAGTTCTATCTCCGCAAGTTTATTTCAGTGTGGCCCTTTCACACGAGGGCAGCGGCAGTTTACACTCCACAGCAAGCAGCGTAAATGTATAATTTTATTTGTAATTTTATTACTACAAGAGGTCAGAATGTCACGTAAAGTCTTTTATATCTCAGATGGGACGGCGATCACAGCCGAAGTGTTTGGCCATGCGGTTTTGTCGCAATTTCCAATGGAGTTTGAAGCACTTACAATTCCGTTTGTGGAGACGGTTCAAAAAGCACAGGCGGTTAAGAAGCAAATAAATGATTGTTTTATTACAACAGGCGAACGACCATTAGTATTCCATTCTATCGTCAAAGCTGAAATTCGTGACATCATCTACAGTAGCGAATGTATCGATTATGATTTTTTGAATACCTTCGTCGCCCCACTCGAAGAACAGTTAGGTATCAAGGCAAGCCCTGTGCTGCATCGCACTCACGGTAAAGCCAACCACAGTTATGAAGCGCGCATCGACGCCATTAATTTCGCCATGGAAAACGATGACGGCCAAACCCTAAAACATATCGACAAAGCCGACATTGTTTTACTCGGGGTATCGCGTTGCGGTAAAACACCCAGTAGCCTTTATCTGTCGATGCAGTTTGGTATCAAGGCCGCTAACTACCCATTTATTGAAGATGATATGGATAACCTTAAGCTGCCAGAGATCCTCAAAAAGAATAAGCACAAACTATTTGGTCTAACCATAGATCCGGTGCGTCTACATGAGATCCGCCAAAGCCGTATGGAAAATAGTCGCTACTCTTCACTCAGGCAATGCCGTATCGAAGTAAAAGAGGTAGAGATGATGTACAAACGTGAGCGCATCCCCTTTGTTAACACCACGAATCATTCGGTCGAAGAGATTGCGACTAAGATCTTAGAGCTCACCGGACTGGAACGACATATGTTTTAAATCAACGCCATCAAGCAGGATTTAACCCCGTAAAAATGGGCGATTTTGTCAATTGCGCTGCACACTTGCCGACAATTAGCGAATATTTTCATGATTTAGGCACTGTGCAGCCTGCAACTATTAGTTATAATCCGAGACAATACGGCGAAATGCCAAGACAAACGCTCGGTATATTGAATGACCACTAAAACAGACGAACTACGCACCACATTATTATGTAAAGCCATTTCACCTGCTAAACTCGCATCTGAATATCCGCTGACTCAAGACGCTGCCGACTACCTTGTACAACAACGACGTGAAGTCGAAGCGATTCTCACCGGTGAAGATCAGCGACTGCTGGTGATCATCGGTCCTTGCTCTATTCACGATACTGATGCCGCGATCGACTACGCTAAACGTCTCGCCGTAATGCATCAAGAGTTAAAAGATGATCTGTGCATCCTTATGCGCGTTTATTTTGAAAAACCGCGCACCACAGTCGGTTGGAAAGGGTTAATTTCAGACCCCGATCTCGACGGTAGCTTTAATGCCAATAAAGGGCTTCGCTTAGCACGACATCTATTGCAACAGATAACGGAACTCAAGTTACCTATTGCGACCGAATTCCTTGATATGGTTAACGGCCAATACATAGCCGACCTTATCACTTGGGGCGCTGTGGGGGCTCGCACCACCGAAAGCCAAATCCATCGCGAAATGGCCTCGGCACTCTCTTGCCCTGTCGGCTTTAAAAACGGTACTGACGGTAACATCAATATCGCAATCGACGCGGTGCGCGCCGCAAAAGAGCCACATATCTTCTATTCACCCGATAAAGATGGCGCCATGGCGGTATACCGTACTAGTGGTAATCCATTTGGACACATCATTTTACGCGGTGGTAAGCAGCCAAACTACCATGCCGAGGACGTTAATGCCGCAGCTAAGCAGCTGGCGAGCGTTGGGTTATCGCACCGTATGGTTATTGACTTCAGCCACGGCAACAGTCAAAAGCAACATTTACAACAATTAGTTGTTGCCAAAGACATTATCGCGCAACTGGAGCAAGGCTCTACCGCCATTGCCGGCATTATGGCTGAAAGCTTTATTGAGGAAGGCAGCCAAAAAGTGATCCCAGGCCAGCCGCTGAGTTATGGCAAAAGCATTACAGATGCGTGCCTTAACTGGCAAGACTCCGAGCAGTTGCTACGCGACCTAGCAAAAGCGGCCCGTGCACGGATGAACAAATTAGCGGGTGCCTAATCACCCTACTTCTTAACAAGAATGCCCCAGTTTTACCCCGATAAAGGCTTCAAGCATGAAGCCTTTTTATCTTCATTGGATGAACTTAAACACCAACAACCACTCGCCACGTAACTCGATTACGTGACAGTGGATTTTTTCTGCATAACCTCAAGGTTGCCGTATGCCCCTAACTCACACTCAATCGCCTTATTCTGAGGCGATGTTAGCTCGAATTGAACAATCTGAAGCCCGAGTCATCAAAGCGATTTTTCCGTCAATCACCAACCATCACAACACCCTTTTTGGTGGCGAAGCTTTGGCGTGGATGGATGAAACTGCATTTATTGCGGCGACGCGTTTTTGCCGTAAACCTCTGGTCACGGTCAGCTCTGACAGAATCGACTTTAACAAAGCGATCCCCGCTGGCACCTTAGCCGAAATCATTGCCAAGGTGATCCATGTGGGTAACACCTCATTAAAGGTGGAAGTGAATATTTTCGTCGAAGATATGTATCAAGATTTGCGTGAGCACGCGATTCGTGGCGTATTTACGTTCGTTGCGGTCGATGATGACAGAAAACCTACCCAAGTTTGGCCGCCGCACACTTAAACGATAATAGCCTATAGAGGTGTAAATAATTAGCACCTCTATCATATTTTGCCCCTATTTTGGCATTAATACTGCCACATAATACTAGACAAAAGTCTTGCAAATAGAATAATTAAACAAAAAATCAACATTATCGGCATAAAATCCATAGAATAATACGCAGGTTATCTGTTACATTGAATTCACCTTCAAATGCAACAAAGATAATCAAAAAGCAATGAAGCTAGAAAATTTGAACATTATCATCGCCGATGATCACCCTCTATTTCGTAATGCCTTGCGACAAGCATTGAGTGGCGCCTTTACGCAAACCAATTGGTTTGAAGCCGACAGTGCTGACGCCTTACAAAAGCTATTAGAAACGAGTACTAGAGCCTACGACATTGTATTGCTGGACTTACAAATGCCAGGCTCCCATGGTTACTCCACCCTAATCCATCTGCGCACTCACTTCCCAGAGCTGCCCGTAGTGGTGATTTCAGCCCATGAAGATGCCATGACGATTAGCCGCGCAGTGCATTACGGTAGCGCAGGATTTATTCCTAAATCAGCCTCTATGGAAACCCTAGCTGAAGCCCTTACCACAGTGTTGTATGGGGATATATGGCTGCCCGACAATATTGAACTGCAGCAAATTAATGAAGATGCGACCGATCAAATGGCTGCCAAACTGGCCGACTTAACACCGCAGCAATATAAGGTATTGCAGATGTTTGCCGAAGGGCTGTTAAATAAGCAAATTGCCTATGATTTAGGGGTATCTGAAGCGACCATTAAAGCGCATGCCACCGCCATTTTTAGAAAACTCGGGGTCAGAAATCGCACCCAAGCGGTGATTTCATTGCAACAGCTGGAGATGGACCGCGTCGAGATATAGTGTAACAAAGCAGCGGTGAAACGAGCGCTGATGTTGACCCTTGGTTTACTATCCATATCAAGCAGCACTGGCCTAAATCGCTGTTCTCACTCTCTGTCTGAGCTTAATAGCCGCCCTGTGAACCTGTGAACCTGTGAAGTAGTGTCGATTCATCGCTCTTGGCTAATAACACTATACCAATTCAACAACTAAGCCGAACAGATGTTCGGCTTATTTGCTTATCGACTCGATAGGCTTGCAAACTGTCTTGTAAAAACCTTAAGCAAATAACTTAGATTTAAGTGCTATGGTGACAGGCTTAAACCACACAGATTAAGCCGTCAAGTGCTTAAAATGAAACTTCAAGTGCGCCTCAATAAAGCTCGCGATAAAGTAATAGCTATGATCATAGCCAGCTTGCATGTGTAAGGTTAACGGATACTGCTTGGCACTGGCCACATCGATTAGCGCCTGCGGTTTTAATTGCTCATCAAGGAAGCTATCGCTAGTCCCTTGATCGACCAGAATCGGTAACCTTGCCGTGGCATTTTTAAGCAGTTCACACGCATCATACTGCAACCACTCATCGCGATTTTTCCCCAAATAGTGCTCAAAAGCCTTTTGTCCCCATGGACAATTAATGGGATTCACTATCGGACTAAATGCTGAAATTGACTGATAGCGCTCTGGGTTACGCAAACCAATCGTTAACGCACCATGCCCGCCCATTGAGTGACCCGCAATCGCGCGTTTGGTATTAACCGGAAAATGCTGCTCGATTAACTCAGGTAATTCATTAACCACATAATCATACATCTGATAATGCGACTTCCACGGCGCTTGCGTGGCATTAAGGTAAAACCCTGCCCCTAGGCCTAAGTCATAACTGCCATCGGGAGCATCGGCAACCCCAACGCCCCGAGGGCTGGTATCTGGCGCGACAATCGCCACCCCAAGCTCTGCAGCCATGCGCATTGCGCCTGCCTTTTGCATGAAGTTTTCATCAGTGCAGGTCAAGCCAGATAGCCAATAAAGTACTGGCACTTTTTGTTCGCTGGCCTGAGGCGGCAAGTAAATCGCAAAACGCATCGTGCAATTAAGGCTAGAGGATTGATGTTTATACTGTTTATGCCAACCCTCAAAACTTTTATTACTGCTAATATTTTCTATGGTCATCATTTATCCTCACCCTGTGCGGCGCAGGCAAAAGCGCTCACCTGCGCTACACAGTAGATTGATGCTAGTTGGTTTTTGCTAATAGGTTTTTGCTAATCCGTCTGAATCGCCACTACTTCACTAGACGACTTTTAGCCTCATTAAAATATTGACGTTCATACTCTAACGGTGATAGCCCATTATTGGAACTATGTTGTCGTTTCGGGTTGTAAAACATCTCAATATAATTAAATATATCCATCTTAGCATCATCCCTTGTAGCATAGATTTTTCGCTTAATCCGTTCTCGTTTCAGTAGTTGAAAAAAGCTCTCCGCCACTGCATTATCATGGCAGTTGCCTCGACGACTCATGCTACCTTCCAAACCATGAGCACTCAGAAATTCACTCCAATCATGACTCGTGTACTGGCTTCCTTGATCTGAATGCACTAAGACTCTTTCATCTGGCTTACGACGCCACACCGCCATCAGTAAGGCATCTAACGCAAGCTCTTTGGTGATCCGACTACCCATTGACCAACCAATGATGCGACGTGAAAACAAGTCCATCACCGCGCCAAGATAGAGCCAACCTTCATGTGTTTTGATGTACGTAATATCCGTTACCCAGGCTTTATTGGGCGCTAGTGGGTTAAATTGCCGCTCTAAGCGATTTGGTGTCACCACATGTTGATCACCGCCAGGAGCTCTAGGTTTACGATAACCAACTTGTGCTCGCAGTCCCGCTTGTTTCATCAGACGATGTACACGATTAATACCACACTGTTCACCAAGGTCACGTAGATCCCGATGGAGTTTACGGTACCCATAAACACCACCCGATTCTAGCCAACACTGTTTGAGTTGACCTGTGAGCCGTTCATTATCGCGTTGCCGATTCGATTTGTTGCAGCTTCTCCACGCGTAATACCCACTTGGATGAACATCAAACAGCTGACAAAGTTGCCGCACAGAATGGCTGTGGTGATGCTCTCGGATAAAGGCGTATCTTACTCGGGGTGGCTTGCGAAGTACGCCGCGGCTTTTTTTAACAAGTCACGTTCTTCAGTAACTCGTTTAAGCTCTTTCTGTAATCGTTTGATCTCAGCAGACTCTGCAGACTTCTGCTGGTGCTCCTCAGAGTCAGGGCCGTAGCGTTTAATCCAAGCATAAAGACTATGAGTGGTAGTCCCTAAACGCTGAGCAACGTCAGCAACGGAATGACCGGCAACAGTAACTTGTTTAACCGCTTCGATTTTGAATTTTTCGGGGTAACGTTTATTGTTCATGAACACCTCTTTTTCGCTAGTTTATCTAACTAAAAGGTGTCTAGGAAATCAGTGGCGATTCAGTCTATGCTTTGCCACTATTTATCGAAATGCACCACAGAGCGGATACTCTTACCTTCATGCATCAAATCAAAGGCATTGTTAATCTCTTCAAGTGGCATGGTGTGAGTAATAAAGTCACTTAACTTGAACTCACCACGTAGATATTTTTCAACGATTTCTGGTAGTTCAGAGCGTCCTTTAACACCGCCAAACGCGCTGCCACGCCATACACGGCCGGTCACTAATTGGAACGGACGAGTCGAAATCTCTTGCCCTGCACCAGCAACGCCAATAATGACAGATTCGCCCCAGCCTTTATGGCAACACTCTAACGCTGAGCGCATCACATCGACATTACCGATACACTCAAAGGAGTAATCAACGCCGCCATCGGTTAGCTCAACAATTACCTCTTGGATAGGCTTGTCATATTCCTTAGGATTAATGCAATCTGTCGCGCCCAGTTGACGCGCCAACTCAAACTTACTGTCATTAATATCGATAGCGATAATACGTGAAGCGCCAGCCATGGTTGCGCCGATAATCGCCGACAAACCTATGCCACCAATACCAAAAATCGCCACGCTCGCACCCGGCTCTACTTTGGCAGTGTTAAGCACTGCGCCCATACCGGTTGTCACACCACAGCCGAGTAAACACACCTCTTCGAGCGGCGCTTCAGGGTTCACTTTAGCCAATGAGATCTCTGGTAATACGGTATATTCAGAGAAAGTAGAACACCCCATATAATGGAAAATAGGCTCGCCATCTTTATAAAAACGCGTGGTGCCATCTGGCATTAAGCCTTTACCTTGGGTTTCACGGATTTTTTGACACAGGTTGGTTTTGCCCGACTTACAAAACTTACACTCACCACACTCAGGGGTATAAAGCGGAATAACATGGTCGCCCACTTTAACGCTGGTGACACCTTCGCCAACCATCTCAACGACGCCGCCACCTTCATGGCCTAAAATCGCCGGAAATACTCCTTCAGGATCATCCCCCGATAGCGTAAATGCATCGGTATGACACACGCCAGTCGCCACAATCTTAACTAAGACTTCGCCCGCCTTAGGTAACATCACATCCACCTCTTCAACTGACAAAGGTTGACCCGGTCCCCAAGCAATGGCCGCTTTCGACTTAATAAACTTATCTGACATAGTAATAACTCCCTTGGATGATGTGGATGCGCCACATACAATTTAGTCGCTTTCTTCGCAACGGGTATGACAATCGAACCAATTTATAACTGGCCTTACAATGGCAACCATTGTATTTATTTCTTGAGCAATGATAATCTAGCAAATCAACAAATGATTTTTACGAGACAGTAATAATGCAACCTTGGGAAGGGGTCAGCGAATTTGTCGCCGTGGCCGAAACCGAAAGCTTTACCGCCGCAGCTAAGCGCCTAGGGATCTCTACCGCCCAAGTCAGCAGGCAGATCAGCGCCATCGAACACAGACTCGACACCAAATTGCTGTACCGCACAACCCGTAAAGTGTCACTCACCGAAGAAGGGATGCTCTACTATCAACATTGCCGTCAAGTACTCGACGGATTAGATGAAGCCGAACGCGCACTAAGCAGCTTAAAAGGCACGCCTCAAGGTTGCCTTAAACTGACCGCTCCAGTTGCTTACGGTGAAAAATATATTCTGCCTATCGTCAATGACTTTATGCTCAACTACCCCAGTGTCGAGATGGATGTCGAACTGACCAATCGCCAGGTTAACTTAATCGATGCGGGGATAGATTTAGCCATTCGTATCGGCAAGTTGGCCGACTCAAGTTTAATGGCCAAACGTATCAGTCAGCGAAAAAACTTTGTTTGCGCCTCTCCAGCTTACCTCAAACGCTATGGCGAGCCTCATAGCCTGTCGGAGTTGAGTCAGCACAACTGTTTAATCGGCAACTATGATTACTGGCGTTTTATCGACCAAGGTAGAGAGAGACAGATAAAGATTAATGGCAGGTTACGATGCAATACAGGCCACGGCCTGCGTGATGCCGCGCTTAAGGGAATAGGCGTAGCACAACTTCCCAACTATTACATCAGCCAAGATATCGAGGCTGGCACCCTAATACCACTGTTAACCGCCTACCAAGAGCCCAACGAAGGCGTATGGGCGCTCTATCCACAAAACCGCCACCTTTCGCCTAAAGTGCGGTTAATGGTAGATTTTTTGGCAGAGCAACTCCCCTAATGGGTCAGCTTGAATAGCAGCTTCATACATTTTAATAAATTAACTTTGAGCTAAATGGGTAGTTGCTAAGTGTGTTTGAAGGCGCCCCCTCATGGCTTTGAACCACCTGTCCTACGGGGAAGTATGCAAGCGCTTTTTAACGCGTAGCGCCCCCCCCCCCTGAAATGCCTGCATAATAGGTTGTTCCTGCATATCTGACCTATACGCATATGGGGAATGTTAGTGTGAAGTTGGGAACATAACTGACCAATTGATCACGAGATTGGTGCCTCTATGCACCACACCAGCAGTAAATTATCGAGAAAAATGAAGTCATGATTTAGAACTCCCCCTTTAAATACCTAAAACTGGTAGAAACTCTGCTTCCCTCAGCGTGTTTTTGCTGCAGAGCATTTCAGCGCTTAGGAATAATTGGCTTCCTCATCTTCAGATTTGGCGCAAGCACACCATTCTCGTAACGACGAAATCAAGGGGGATGCGAACAGGACACTAAGTGTGCTGACGCACAGACGCGCGCTGCATCGATACGGATAATTATCTTTTTGAATAAATATTACTCTATGGAGAACAGCAATGTTCGTGGCATGCTTTTAAACCCTGCGCATCGACCGTATGTTGCAGCAAGTTAAGGCGAGGTATCCACATATTTGCACGTCCTAGCGTAATAAGCTGAGGAACGAAATGAAAACTATTACTTATATTCTAACGCTTGCAATTCTCATGATGTTCGCTTCACCAATTCTGGCTGCCCAGAACGAACCAACGACGGTAAATCCCATGTATCGGCAAATGGAAAAAATGCAGTTGCAAATTAAAGAGGTCAAAGCCACCAAAGAGCCCGAAAAGCGCAAAATGTTGATGCAACAGCACATGCAAAGCATGCGTGAGGGCATGATGATGGGCGAAACGGACGATGCTCATGGCATGATGATGGGCGAAGCACAGAGCAAGGTGGTCCACCAAAGGATGCAGGAAAATCAAGAACGTACCCCCTGTCAACAAAACGATATTCCTTGCCAACGCATTCAAACCATGGAACATCGTCAGGAAAGCATGCAGGAGCGCATGAAAATGATGCAAATGATAATGCAACAGATGATGGAACATCAGTCTGCGCAGACTGATCTGCAGTAAACGCAAAGGACTTATACTGGCGCTGAACTTTCAGGTAATAACAGGAGTGGTTTGATATGTATGACTGGAACGGAGCTGGGCATATGGGCGCGATGTGGTTCTGGTGGGCTGGTATAGTGATTATCGCTATACTTATTTGGGCAATCTGGAGAAAATCGTCTCAAACAGCTGACAATAAAGACGTCTCCGCTGAAGAGTTGCTTAAGCGGCGATATGCAAACGGCGAAATCGATAAAGATGCCTACGAAAAGTGCTTACATGATCTTCGACAGTGAAAAAGAAGTGAATTAGTGACGTCAGGGTAAGCATTGGTAGAATACCAGCCTTGCTAGCTTATTTTTCCAAAACCGTCTAAGACCAAATCGAAGAGAATGATAACTCAGCGTAGGTGCGTCGGTGACCTTTGACGGCATGGCCAAACATGTGCTCGACATTTATGGCATTCCCTCTCCCCCTCAAAGCTCAGATGCGTTGCAGAACGACCAAGGAACAAAAAAGTCAACGAGCCTCAAAAATACCCTCACGAGCAGGGTCCATTCCATTATCCATGCACTGCACCTGCTGAAAGCACTTTTGCTGAAAGCACTTTAAAAAAACGCTTATTAACGCTGAAATCATCGAATTTAAAAAACTAACCAATGTAGACCGCAGCGAAAAGGTTGTCTCATTTTTGTCTAAAAAACTCCCCCTCACGCGACTCCACCAAGCTACAGAGTTCGCTAGCGGAAATTCTCCATCATGCGATAGTAAAGCATGCCGATTGCCATGCCTTGATTACCCAACCACTCGCCGACGGGCAAACGGATCTGTTTCATGTTGGCAAATAGATCAAACTCTTTGTGTTGACCAATTACGGCTGCAGCCATTATCTCACCCATGATGTGCGAGGTCGCCACGCCGTGACCAGAATACCCTTGGCAGTAAAATACATTGTTAGACACTTTACCTAGCTGCGGAATACGGTTGACCACAATACCCGCCATACCGGTCCAATCAAACTCGATGTCAATCCCCTTAAGCTGCGGGAAGGTGCGCTCGAGCGCCGGGCGAAGCTCTGCCGCCACATCTTTTGAATCGCGGCCAGAATAATTGGTACCACCACCAAACATTAAGCGATTATCGGCAGTCATGCGGTAATAGTCGAGTACAAAACGGCTGTCATACACGGCTAAGTCATGGGGGTTTAGTTGCTTAGCAAGTGCAGGATCAAGCTTAACCGTGGCGCAGTTACCTAAGGAGGCTGGAAACAACAAGCCACTTAATTTTTTACGCGCCAATTTATGGTAAGCATTACCCGCGAGTACCACACTATTGGCTGTAATTTGCCCTTGTGCGGTTTTCACCACGGGCCGATCGCCGTCAATAATATCCAGCACAGCTGAGTGCTCAAAGATCAGCGCGCCATTGGCCTCGGCCGCCCTCGCCTCACCAATACACAAATTAACTGAGTGCAGATGCATATTGCGCTTATTAAGTAAGCCCCCATGATACAGCGGCGTATCGAGGTACTCGGGAATATCGGCTTTTGATAACAGTTTAAGCTCATCGCCCATGCCGCGGCGCACACCTTCATCAAAGGTCGCCTGCATCTCGCTCATATGAGCAGGTTTATAGGCGGTATGCAGATGACCCAGTTTTAGATCGCAATGGATATTGTATTTTGCCACACGGTTTTTGATGATCTCATGACCGCGCCAGCGCAGATTCCACACGAAATCCTCCGCTTCACTGCCGATTTGATTACGCAGTTGCTTCGTCATCGCCGCGTCGCCAGATAGACTGCCAGTGACCTGGCCGCCATTACGTCCAGTTGCGCCCCAACCGATTTTATTTGCCTCAACAATGGCGACTTTGTAGCCTTGCTCCGACAACTCAACGGCAGTGGCAACGCCAGTAAAACCGCCACCAATAATGACGACATCAACATCAAGCTCGCCTTGTAATGATTGATAATCGGTTTCTTGGTTTATGGTGGCGTTATAATAGGAATTGCAGCGCGGTAATGACATGAAGGCTCCCTAAGTTGCTCGGCTAAAGCTTTGTTTTATATTTTTTACAAAGGTGTGTGTTATTTGAGTATATAGAAGTTCAAACACGGGTCAACAACAAAGAAATGAATCAAACGCATCGTTAAAATGAGATGCGTTATCTAAGATAAGAGTCTATAAAATCATTTTGCTAAGGCTGAAACTAAAAAGGCTATTGAGCCTGCCAACGACACTCAATACTGGTACAGCCTTCGTATTGCAGCTGTAGCGTGAACACCTCTTCAGCGTTAATCACCCCAACCCCTTTTGGCGTACCTGTCATCACAATATCGCCATCATTGAGGGTCATAAACTCGCTGATTTCACGATAGATAATATCGGGTTTATGGATCATCAAACCAATATCACCTTGTTGACGCAGAGTCCCATCCACATGCAGGGTAAAGGCTAGTTGCTGGCTATCTTGGGCAATACTCACGAACTCGCTAAATAGCGCCGAGCCATCGAATCCCTTAGCACGCTCCCAAGGTAAGCCTTTTGCTTTTAATTCACTTTGTAATTGCCTTTTAGTGAGATCAAGCCCCAGCCCCACGGCGGAAAAACGGCCAGCTACCACCATAAAACAGAGTTCGGCTTCATAGTGCAGCGGCTCTTGGTGATAACTCCTCAGCACTGAGGATATAGCCGAATTGGGTTTAACAAATAACACCATCTGCTCGGGAACCTCATTATTAAGTTCGGCGATATGCTCGGCATAATTACGACCTACACAAACAATCTTACTAGGGATGATGGACTTGCCATCACATATTACGTGATTCAAACGAGGCTCCTAAATATGAACTATTTATTTGACTAAACTCGAGATCAGCGCTCGCAGCGCTGCGGGTTTTATCATCTTCGCCATGTAGTGATAGCCACGCAGACGCACGTCGTCAACGATCTCTTTGCGAGTATTGGCGGTGATCAAAATCCCCGGCAAGTGCTCACCATACAAGGCGCGGATCCCATCCATGGCATCGACCCCATTTTGGTCGTTATCTAGATGATAATCCGCTAAGACGATATCCGGGGCGACCCCCTTGAGACCCAGCTTAATCCGGGCATCAGCCAGATCGCTGGCGCAAATGACTTCACATTGCCAACGACTCAGTAAACTTTCTAGCCCAGCTAAAATCGCCTCTTCGTTATCGATACACAGCACTTTGACCCCAGCTAATGGCTGCATGATTAAATTAGAACGTTTAGGGGCGGCCACATGGCTGGCATCACCTAACGGCACGGTTATCGAAAACATTGAGCCTTGGCCCAATGTCGATACCACCTTGATATCATGTTCGAGCACTCGCGCAATTCTATCGGCAATCGCCAGCCCTAGCCCTAAACCACTGACGCTGTTGCTCTGAGGATTATCGAGTCGTTTAAATTCTTTAAAAATTTCACTCAGCTCATTGTCGTTAATACCGCAACCGGTATCGATCACTTGTATTTCGAGCCCGCCAGGTCGATGACGACAACCAAACAACACGCGATTCCCCTTAGCGTAACGGTAAGCATTGGTTAAAAAGTTTTGTAACACACGACGTAACAGGCTCAAATCTGAATGAATGGTGACACTACTGGGCACCATGGCAAACTGTATCGAATAATCTTTGGCCATGGCGTCAAACTCCACCGCTAAACCTTCGAGTAATTCAGACACCGAAAAATCGCGTAACTTGACATCAACCATGCCCGAATCCAACTTGGAGATATCCAGTAGATCGGTAAGCAACTCACCCGCTATTTTAAGCGAGCTATTAACATGTGACAGTGTGGTGCGTCCCTCATGATCCAAATTAGGATACTGAGCTAGCGAAGCGGTAAACAAGCGCGCCGCATTTAATGGCTGCATGAGATCATGGCCCACCGCCGCCAAAAAGCGGCTTTTCGATGCATTGGCGTTTTCCTCTTGCGCCTTGGCCTCAAGCAATTGGCTATTAAGCATTGCCAGCTCGTAGGTTCGCTCGTTGACCCGGGCTTCGAGCGTTTCGTTCACCTCTTGCAGCGCCTTGGCCTGCGCCCGATATTGGGTAATATCGGTAAAAGTCATGACAAAGCCGCCGCTGGGCATAGGGTTGCCCTGAATTTTAATGACTTTGCCATCTTTGCGTTCACGCTCAGACACATGCGCTGTCCCATTGCGCATATGTTGTACCCGTTTTGCCACTTGCGACTCAATATCGCCCTCGCCGCAAAAACCTCGCTCGGCATTAAAGCGCACCACATCGGCGATTGGCATACCTTGCTGTAAAAAGTCTTCGGGGTAGTCATACAACTCGGCATATTTGTAGTTCCATGCCACTAAATTAAGCTCTTTATCAACCACACTCATCCCTTCATAGGCATGTTCGATGGCGCCGCGTAACATATCTTGGCTTAAGATGATTTTTGACGAGGCTTCATCGACGAGATTAAACACCTCATCAAGGGCCAAGTCACGCCCTTGCAGCACCGAATCCATCACCAATGAAGCACTCGAGCCGCCCAAGACGCCCGCTAACATATGCTCGGTATGGGCAATTAACTCGGGAGAGGCGACCTTATGCCAACTGTCGCTGCGCACCGCCGTTTCAGAAAAGCGTGAAAAACTCTCATACGCACGAGTGGGACTGACAAAACGACTGGCTAAAATCAGTAAGTCTTGCTGTGAGATAGGAGACGCTTTGCGCCCCGTGCTATTTTTAAGTTGACCGGGAGTCACAAATGCACTGGCCTGAATACGCTCAGCGACGCCGGCCCTAAACCAGATAGAGCCAAGCACATAACAAGCTAAGTTGGCCAGTAAGGCGGTCAGAACATCGCGGACATTTGGATTAATCGATTCGAGCAGGGTAAAGTCGCCACTAAAGACCCCATCAACCCCGCCCATACCTTGCAGCAAAATATAGCACCACAGGCCAAAGCCGACGATTAAGCCCAAGTAAACCCCGCTGCGATTACCGTGCTTCCAATACATCCCCCCAATCAGCGCAGGACCGAGCTGAGCAAAGGCGCCAAAGGACAACATGCCAAGCGCCGATAATGAGTCACTGTCCATTAAGGCTAAAAAACTAAAATAGCCGAGCAACAAGATAAAGATGATGGCGATACGCCGTGCATTGAGTAAAAACTGGGAAAATTGACTGAAGTTTTTTTGTCGAATTTTACCCGAACGCAATAATAGCGGCACGAGCCATTCGTTACTGACCATCACGCTGATGGTCACCACCGCCACAATTAGCATACCGGTAGCCGCCGATAAGGTGCCTAATAGGGCAATGACTGCGACAACCGGTTGATCGAGCACCAATGGTAAATTAATCACATAAGTATCGGCAGAGACACTGTCGCCCAACACTAACTTGCCAGCCAACGCCAGCGGCCCTACAAACAGGCCAAATAACACTAAATATAATGGAAACAACCACCGCGCTTTGAGCAAGGTTTTTTCATCGGCACATTCAACCATCATCACGTGAAATTGGCGCGGCATACATAAAAATGCCGCCATCCCAACCAAGAGCTGCGGCATCATCTGCTCGATACGCAGGTTAGGATGATTGATCAAATCGGCCGTTTTAGCTTGTTGCCAAATATCGGTAAAACCATCAAAAAAACCGAAACTTATCACCACCCCCACTAACAAAAAGGCGCCAAGTTTAACCAGCGACTCAAAGGCAATTGCCACCATGAGCCCAGGGTTATGTTCGGTAGCGTCCAGCTTACGGGTGCCAAATAAAATGGCAAAAATGGCCAACAGCGCGGTGACAATTAACGACACCCCGGCGCCATTATAAGGTGCATCCTCGGGTTGAAACAGGTTTAAGCTAAACACCATCGCTTTTAACTGCAGCGCGATATAGGGCATGATGCCGAACAAGGCAATCAGGGTGACGATAGCGGCAATGGTTTGTGACTTGCCATAACGGGCGGCAATAAAATCGGCCACTGAGGTAATATTTTGCGCCTTGGAGACAATCACCATTTTACGCAATAGGCCAAAGCCTAAGGTAAACACCAAGATTGGCCCTAAAAAAATAGGCAGGAAAGACCACATATCTTGCGCGGCCTGGCCCACAGTGCCCAAAAAACTCCATGACGAACAATAGACCCCCAGGCTGAGGCCGTAAATCCAGTTCTGCATTTTTTTGGTGATACGACCAAACCAACGCTCTGCCGCCCAAGCCAATAAAAACAGCAATGACACGTATAAAATGGCGATAACACCGACAATTAGGGTCAGATTCATCGATTTTCCAGTTCTTTTAATTATTCTGCAGCAAATACTAGCGTAAATATGGCGAGAATATAATCACAACAGATTAAAATTAAAGGATATTTTTTTACTAGACCAAGGTCTAATGGAGTGAAAGTGCCGAAGCAATCCATACTTTGCCCACGCACAATAAGATACTAAAGGAAGTCAGATGAGCAACCAGTCTCTCTACAAAGTTCCAAGCGAAATCGCTAACCACGCCAACATTAACGAAGAACAATATAAAAAAATGTATCAGGAATCAGTAGTTAATCCTGAAGGTTTTTGGAGAGAGCATGGTCAACGTATCGATTGGATAAAGCCATACACTAAAATTAAGAAAACCTCTTTTGACGATCATAACCTGTCAATTAACTGGTTTTATGACGGCACATTAAACGCATCAGCCAACTGCCTTGACCGCCATCTAGCGCAAAATGCCGATAAAGTGGCCATCATCTGGGAAGGTGATGACGCCGCCGACCAACGCCAATTAACCTATGGCGAACTCCATAAAGAAGTGTGTAAATTTGCTAACGCACTGCGCGGCCAAGGCGTGCGTCGTGGCGATGTGGTCACTGTTTATATGCCTATGGTGCCAGAAGCGGCAGTGGTCATGCTGGCCTGTGCGCGTATCGGTGCGGTGCACTCTGTGGTATTTGGCGGGTTCTCGCCCGACTCAATCGCATCACGTGTCATTGATGGTAAATCCAAAGTGATTGTCACCGCCGATGAAGGACTTCGCGGCGGACGAGCCATTCCACTTAAGGCCAACATAGATGAAGCCCTGTCTCATCCTGATGTAACCTGCGTCGAAAAAGTGATTGTCTATGAGCGCACTGGCAGTGACATTAATTGGGTTGAAGGCCGAGATATAAAATGGCAATCGGTAATGGAAACGGCGTCAGAGCATTGCCTTCCTGAAGAGATGGGCGCTGAAGATCCCCTGTTTTTACTCTACACCTCAGGCTCTACTGGTAACCCAAAAGGTGTGTTACATACCACTGGTGGGTACATGGTATATGCTTCGATGACACACGAGTATATATTTGACTATAAAGACGGTGAAGTCTATTGGTGTACAGCCGATGTGGGCTGGATCACCGGTCACTCCTATATGGTCTACGGTCCGTTAGCTAACGGCGCCACTGTGCTTATCCATGAAGGGATACCAAACTACCCAAGCCCTGCTCGACTAGGTGAGATGATTGACCGCCATAAGGTCAATATTCTTTACACCGCGCCGACGCTAATTCGTGCCTTGATGGCCGAAGGTAAAGAGCAATTTGCCGCATTTGATGGCAGCTCACTGCGCATTATGGGATCTGTGGGTGAGCCGATTAACCCAGAGGCATGGCGCTGGTACCATGAAGTCATTGGTCATGAGCGCTGCCCTATTGTTGACACTTGGTGGCAAACCGAAACCGGCGGCATCTTGATCAGCCCGCTGCCGGGCGCGACCGATACTAAACCAGGTTCAGCAACCCGACCATTTTTCGGCGTGCAGCCTGCGCTAGTGGATAACATGGGTAATATTATCGACGGCGCTGCCGAAGGTAACTTAGTGATACTTGATTCATGGCCAGGACAGATGCGTACTGTCTATGGTGATCACGATCGCTTTGCCTTGACCTATTTTAAAACGTTCCGCGGCATGTACTTTACCGGCGACGGTGCCCGCCGTGATGAAGATGGTTACTATTGGATAACAGGTCGTGTCGATGATGTGATCAACGTATCGGGTCATCGATTGGGCACAGCGGAAGTCGAGAGTGCGCTCGTGGCCCATGAGTCAGTCGCCGAAGCCGCAGTGGTAGGTTACCCGCATGATATTAAAGGCCAAGGTATTTATGCCTATGTGACGCTCACTAAAGGCTCAGCGCCCAGTGAAGAGTTACGCCAAGCCTTACGTCAGTGGGTTCGTAAAGAAATTGGCGCCTTAGCCACCCCAGACTTAATTCAATGGGCTGACGGCTTACCTAAGACACGTTCGGGTAAGATCATGCGCCGCTTCTTACGTAAAATTGCGGCTAACGAAGTGACTAACTTAGGTGATTCATCCACCTTGGCCGATCCTGCGGTTATCGATACCTTGATTGAAAGCCGCTTAAATCGCAGTGAGTAACCATAGCTTAGTTATCAGCTATGGCCCATTTCACGCTAAGTCATGATTGACCTAACTAGCCCCTCCTTGAGGGGCTTTTTTATCAGCTATAGAACGTCGCGGGTCGACTCAACCTTGGCACATTGCTATCCTGTTGGCTTTGTAGCCTCAGCGATAGCGACATAAGCACAGCGTGAAATTACGAGATTATCAACAGCAAGCCGTCGACGCCGCGGTGAGCCATTTTAAGCGCAGCCAAGACACTGCGGTATTAGTCCTCCCAACAGGTGCAGGCAAAAGTATTGTAATAGCCGAGCTAGCGCGCATTGCTCGCGGGCGCGTTCTTATCCTCACCCATGTTAAAGAGTTAGTGGCCCAAAATGCCGAGAAAGTGGGCTTGCTAACCCAAGAGGCCAGCATCTACTCGGCCGGATTAAAACAAAAGTCGACTGCCAATAAGACCGTTGTCGCCAGCATTCAATCTGCCGTGAAAAATCCGGCGCAGTTTAATGAGCCCTATTCACTGGTGATCATCGACGAATGTCACCGTGTTACTGCCGACAAAGATAGCCAATATCAGCAGTTGCTAACCCACCTAAGAGCACAAAATGCTCAACTGAAACTGTTAGGCCTAACCGCGACACCCTATCGGCTCGACTCTGGCTGGATCTATCGTCACCATTATCACGGTAAAATGGGAAATGATGATAAGCCCGCTTTTGAGCAGTGTATTTTTGAACTGCCAATGCGGCCGCTAATCAAACAAGGCTTTTTAACCCCCCCAAAACTGTTTGATGGTTTATCTGCTCAATATGACTTTAGCGGGCTCCAAGCCAGCGACAGTGGTGAGTACCGTGAAAAAGAGGTCAATGCCTTATTAAATGTATCAGGGCGAGCGACTCAAGCTATCGTGACTCAGATAATGCAGTTATCACAACACAAGCAAGGCACCATTATTTTCGCTGCAACGATTAGGCATGCCAAGGAGATAATGACATTGTTAGCAGATGAACCCGCGGGGCTCATCACGGCAGCTACAACTGCACAAGATCGCGATAGGATCATCGAGCACTTCAAACAGCGGCAGTTAAAATACTTAGTTAATGTTGCGGTGCTTACCACAGGCTTTGACGCCCCCCATGTTGATCTCATTGCCATTTTACGGCCTACCGCATCGGTGAGCTTATTTCAGCAAATGGTTGGGCGTGGACTGCGAATTTGTGAGGGGAAAACAGATTGCTTGGTGATTGACTATGCCGCTAACGGTTTCGACCTCTTTTTTCCTGAGGTTGGTCAAGTCAAACCCAACAGCAAAAGCGTCCCTGTACAGGTGCACTGCCCTGTGTGCCACTTTGCCAATATCTTCTGGGGCTTAGTCGACGATGATGGTGATTTAGTTGAGCATTTTGGTCGTCGATGCCAAGCCGTAATCGATACTGAACAAGGCAAGGTGCAATGTGATTTTCGTTTTCGGTCAAAATCTTGTCCTAACTGCGGCGAAGAGAACGATATTGCAGCCAAAATCTGCCAACACTGCGATCACATGTTGGTGGATCCTGATAAACGCTTAAAAGAGGTGTTACAACAAAAGCATCACCACCTTTTTCGCTGCCAAGAGATGCTATTAGAGTCGCACAACAATAAGCTCAGGGTGCGTTACCTCGATATTGACGGCAATGACTTTAATTGCGATTTCAAGTTCGACACTCCCGCACAAATTAGGGCTTTTTACGCCATATTTGTGCACCAACATACGCGTACACCGGGTTGTAAGCCACCTAAGTTCACCACCATTGAGCAGGTTATTGCTGCCAGAGACACCTTTAGAGCGCCAGATCTATTACTGCTCAAAAAAGGCAAAAAAGGCTGGGACTTACTGGAGCTATTTTTCGACTACCAAGGACGATTTCACACCGAAAAACGCTTTGCCTAATACAGAATATGCAATCGACTCGCAGCTATGGTATAAAGTCTCGAATTATTTTTTCAGGAGCTTATATGTTTGTTGTAATTTTTGGCCGTCCAGGCTGTCCATACTGCGTTAGAGCCGTTCAGTTATCAGAGCAACTTGTTGAAGCTCGTGATGATTTTAAATTCAAGTATGTAGATATTCATGCAGAAGGGATCAGCAAAGCCGATCTTGAAAAAACCGTTGGAAAACCAGTTGAAACCGTGCCGCAGATCTTTGTTGATCAGGTTCATATCGGTGGCTGCACTGAATTTGAACAGTACGTGCGTGATAATAAATTACTGTAATTATCTATGACTAATCGATAATCCTTTATCGATTAAGCAATAAAAAGGAGGCTTAGGCCTCCTTTTTATTTAATTCAGCTTTTAAGCTGCAGACAAATGCACGATCAAAATCAAACATATTCCTGCGTAGAAGCTTAAGCCAGCCCTTAAAGTCCATAAGCTTATAAAAGTATCGCTCTAGTGACATCAAAAAGCCCCCCTGTGTCAGGATTGTTGTCACCCCTTAAAATCATCCAATAATTAAATAAAGGGGGCGGTCAATGAGAGCTCAATGGCACGATATTCACCTGAACGTAAAGACGCTGTCTTAAAGAAATTATTACCTCCCCACAATATGACGGTCACGGAAGTGGCTCGCAGTGAGGGGATCTCCTACCAAACCCTGTATCATTGGCGAGATAAAGCCAAAAAAGAGGGTCGCCCTGTGCCAGGTAAAACATTAACCAGTAATGATTGGTCAGCTGAAGCTAAGTTTGCAGTTCTCATTGAAACAGCACCAATGTCAGAAACTGAAATCAGCCAATATTGCCGAGAAAAAGGCTTGTTTCGAGAACAAGTTCAGCAGTGGAAACAAGATTGTTTAGGTGGTTTTAAGACGAGTGAAGTTCAAGCTAAAACGATTAAGCAGCAAGCCAAATCAGACAAGGCAGAAATAAAATACCTGCAACGAGAATTACGTTATAAGGAGAAGGCACTCGCTGAAGCTGCGGCTTTACTGGTGCTTAGAAAAAAGCTCAATGCGCTTTGGGAGGACGACAGCGAGGAGAGTTAACGCCTTTGCCTAAGCGCATAACACTGGTGGATTTAATACAAGAAGCTTATGCCCACGGTGCGCGTCTTTACAAAGCTTGCGCTGAAGCAGAGTTAAGTAAACGGACGTATCGCCGCTGGTATCGAGCAGGAAAAGTGCAGGCAGATTTAAGGCCTACGGCAGTAAGACGGGCGCCTGCTAACAAGCTTAATGATGATGAGCAAGAGCAGATATTGGCAACCTCTAATGAGGTAAGGTTTGCAAGCCTACCTCCCTCACAAATCGTGCCGACACTGCTTGATGAGGGGGTCTATATCGCTTCAGAGTCGAGTTTTTATCGAGTGTTAAAAGCCAATGAACAATTAAATCGGCGTGGGCGAAGCCAAGGCGTAACAAAAAGAAGCAAACCAGATGCTTACGTTGCAGATGGGCCAAACAAAGTATGGTCTTGGGATATTACTTATTTAGCCTCGGTCATCAAAGGGCGCTTTTATTATCTGTATATGTTTGAGGATATTTATAGCCGTAAGATAGTGGGTTATGAAGTCCATGACCGAGAATGTGGTGAGCTAGCGGCCGAGTTAATGCAGCGCAATATGCTACGTGAGCAATGCTTCAAAAAACCGTTAGTACTGCACTCTGATAACGGTGCTCCGATGAAGTCATTGACGATGAAAGCCAAGCTTGAAGAGTTAGGTGTTACCGCTTCGTTAAGTAGACCAAGCGTAAGCAATGACAATCCTTACTCCGAAGCATTATTCAGAACCTTAAAGTATCGGCCGGAATGGCCTAGCTCTGGCTTTAAAAACATCACCGAGGCACGGGAATGGGTAGAAGAGTTTGTGACTTGGTACAATACCAAACATAAGCACAGTAAGCTCAATTTTGTATCACCGAGTGAGCGACATGCGATGCAAGATAAAGCGATTTTATCTAAGCGTAAGGAGGTACTAGAAGAGGCAAGATCAAGAAACCCTAAACGCTGGCCAAACGGTATAAGGAACTGTGACGTTATCGGTGAGGTAGTGTTGAACCCAAAAAAAGAGTCTGAAACTGAAACAAGAAATGCAGCTTAAAATTTAAGTAAAGAGTGCCAACTACCTTGAAAAACACCGAAGCACATGACTATATTACATATTGATGAATTGATATATGAATGTATTTTATCGAAATATGGAAGAGGCGTTTACCACAAGGGTATAAATATATAGAGTTTTATTTCAATGAGTTACAGATAATCACCTGATGCATAAACTTAAAGAATAATGCTTAGTAAACAATAGTGATTTAGGAGATAAATATAAAATGAGACTAAGGAATGCTTGCTTGCATTGAAAGTGGTGGGTCGTGAAGTATTCGAACTTTCGACCAATGTGGAGTAAAAAGTAAAGCCAACTGCCTCTTTGCATTAACTGCATCGACTGAGCTAACAACTTTTGTTCCATCTCACTGTTTAGCCACTGTAAGAAAGTGGTGGGTCGTGAAGGATTCGAACCTTCGACCAATTGGTTAAAAGCCAACTGCTCTACCGACTGAGCTAACGACCCATCTTATTGCCTACTTGTTTAGCCACTTGTAGAGAAAGTGGTGGGTCGTGAAGGATTCGAACCTTCGACCAATTGGTTAAAAGCCAACTGCTCTACCGACTGAGCTAACGACCCATCTTATTGCCTACTTGTTTAGCCACTTGTAGAGAAAGTGGTGGGTCGTGAAGGATTCGAACCTTCGACCAATTGGTTAAAAGCCAACTGCTCTACCGACTGAGCTAACGACCCATCTGAGTGATGATAATGTGAATTAACCGACATCAATGGTTAACAGCCAACTGCCTTTTGCTATAAACATAGCGACTAAGCCAATGACCCATCTTATTGCCTACTTGTTTAGCCACTTGCAGAGAAAGTGGTGGGTCGTGAAGGATTCGAACCTTCGACCAATTGGTTAAAAGCCAACTGCTCTACCGACTGAGCTAACGACCCATCTGAGTGCCTACTTGTTTAGCCACTTGCAGAGAAAGTGGTGGGTCGTGAAGGATTCGAACCTTCGACCAATTGGTTAAAAGCCAACTGCTCTACCGACTGAGCTAACGACCCATCTGAGTGATGATAATGTGAATTAACCGTCATCAATGGTTAACAGCCAACTGCCTTTTGCTATAAACATAGCGACTAAGCGAATGACCCATCTTATTGCCTACTTGTTTAGCCACTTGCAGAGAAAGTGGTGGGTCGTGAAGGATTCGAACCTTCGACCAATTGGTTAAAAGCCAACTGCTCTACCGACTGAGCTAACGACCCATCTGAGTGATGATAATGTGAATTAACCGACATCAATGGTTAACAGCCAACTGCCTTTTGCTATAAACATAGCGACTAGGTGAATGACCCATCTTATTGCCTACTTGTTTAGCCACTTGCAGAGAAAGTGGTGGGTCGTGAAGGATTCGAACCTTCGACCAATTGGTTAAAAGCCAACTGCTCTACCGACTGAGCTAACGACCCATCTGAGTGATGATAATGTGGATTAACCGTCATCAATGGTTAACAGCCAACTGCCTTTTGCTATAAACATAGCGACTAAGCGAATGACCCATCTTATTGCCTACTTGTTTAGCCACTTGCAGAGAAAGTGGTGGGTCGTGAAGGATTCGAACCTTCGACCAATTGGTTAAAAGCCAACTGCTCTACCGACTGAGCTAACGACCCATCTGAGTGATGATAATGTGGATTAACCTTCATCAATGGTTAACAGCCAACTGCCTTTTGCTATAAACATAGCGACTAAGCAAATGACCCATTTTCACAACTAAATCTTATTGATTTAGCGCCCTTGCGACTATGCCGCTTTGAGGGCGCCTATAATACCTTTTTCATCTTCTCATGCAAGTGCAAATTTCTCATTTCTTTTCGTTTGCATGAAAAACAAACTAAGGGTATGTTTTTTAGTTAAATAGAGATTAAAGACCCGCCAGCTGCTGCGTAGCGATTCTTGCTGCTGCACTATTAGCATATTCATTGATCACTTGCTGATAGTAACGCTTGGCTGTTGCATTGTCAGACTGCTTTTGTGCAATCATCCCTAGCTTAACCAGACTATCACCACGCTTATTTGAATCTTTAAACTGTTTAACTACGGTATCAAATGCTTGAGTCGCCTCAGCAAATTCACCTTTATTATATAAAAGTTGTCCGAGCCAATAATTCGCGTTAGCCGCGTACGTTGAGCTCGGATACTGCTTTATAAAATTTCTAAATGCAGGGATTGCTTCATCATATTGACGCTGCTTAAGCACCAAATTAACCGCTTGCTCATAGCTGGCCGTTTCGCCTAATGATGATGTGGTTTCAGAGGTTTCAGAGGCTACAGGAGTGGCAGTATTTGCCACCGATTTAGCACTGCTAAGCTTTGCTATATCATCATAAAGCTGACGTTGACGCTGTAGTATCTGATTTATTTGATAGTTTTGTTGTTCAGTCAACCCACGTAAATCTAATACTTCTTGTTGCAAGGTATCGAGTCGTTGCTGCATTTCAAACTCGGCAGCCTGTTTTGCCTTGAGCATACGCTCTAAACGAGCCACCCTATCATTAGAAGCACCACCAGCAATATCTTCAACCGGTGCTGGTGCGGCAACCGCCACACCAACACTCATCAGAATTGCCGCGGTTAGTACGGCATGTTTCATATGTATCCCTGTTAATAGCAGTTATTAGTAAACTAATACCGCACGACGGTTTTTGCCAAATCCAGCATCGGTACGAGAAAAATCAAGTGGCTTCTCTTCACCGTAACTCACAATACTCATTTGACTTGGTGAAACACCCATGCTTTGTAAGTACTTAGCAACCGCTTTAGCGCGGCGCTCACCTAGGGCGATGTTATACTCAGGCGTACCACGCTCATCGGCATGGCCTTCAATCATAACGCGCACATTTGGATGTTCAACTAAGTATTCGCCGTGGGCATTAAGCACCTCAGAAAACTCTGAAGAAACCGAGCTTCTATCAAAATCGAAATAGATGATGTGCTCTTTACGCAACTCTTGATACTTAAGACGTTGCTGCTCTTCAGGAGTTAAAATGGGTGCCACACCGCCGGTTTCAACACCACCAGCTGTCATTTCGCTACCGTTATTACCGCCCATTGAGCTACTTGCATCTGTTTCTGATTCAGATGTGGTACTACACGCACTCATTGCCATAACGGGAACTGCAACCAACATAGCCTTAAAAAGCTTATTAAAATTCATTTTACATCCTTAATCTTTTTTCGAGATTGATATTATAAAAAAGGTGACCAAGCAGGAGATTTTACTTCCCCTTGACCGACTGGCAGTCTTGCCTTAAACCGGCCATCCATAGAGACCGCCGCTAAAACTTGTTGTCCTTGATAGGTTGTACCGTAAATGACCATAGTGCCATTTGGTGCAACGCTGGGTGACTCATCTAAACGCGTTGAAGTCAGTACTTGCATAAAGCGCGTTTCTAAATCCATTCGAGCAATATTAAACTTACCGTTAGTACGGTTAACAAACACCATGCTGCGACCATCTGGAGAAATAGAACCACCTAAATTCCATTCACCTTCAAAAGTTAACCTTGAAACTTTACCCGAAGCCAGTGTCACTTGATAGATCTGTGGACGCCCGCCTCGTTCAGAGGTGAAAATTAACGACTGCCCATCTGGCGTCCATGACGCTTCTGTATCGATAGCATAATGATTGGTAATACGTTTAATCGCTTTAGTCGCGATATCAACCACATAAATTTCCGGCTGACCATCTTTTGACAAGGTAACCGCTAACTTTTTGCCGTCGGGCGAAAACGAGGGCGCGCCATTAATTCCAGAGAAGCTCGTCACCTTAATGCGCGACTGAGTATAAATGTCTTGCACAAACACTTCTGCTTTCTTATTTTCAAAGCTGACATAAGCTAGCTTGCGTCCGTCAGGAGACCATGAAGGCGACATTAATGGCTCAGGTGAGCGCAGTAACATCTGTTCGTTGTATCCATCATAATCGGCAATCATTAGCTTGTAGGGTGATTTATCTTGATGATCAACCACCACGTAGGCGATACGCGTTAAAAACGCCCCACGGATCCCGGTCAGTTTTTCATAGACGATATCGCTAATACGGTGGCCATATTGTCTAAACTGAGCTGCGCTTATCACTGTTTCACGGCTGTCGATCACGTAGTCGGCTGCCGATGAAGGGCCGCCTGACTGCATTTGGGCTTTAACCAGATCGATGAGCTCAAAATTGACTAAATATTGATCTACCCCGTAAGGTTTTACTGAGCCCAGCACTACAGCTTCTGCACCAACATTAGACCAAAGCTTGGCATTAAAATTTGCCGCAGAACTGATGTTACGCTGAGGCAGGCCAAGTTCATCCAAGGGTTTAAATGTGCCACTGCGAGTCAGATCCGACATCACCACATCCGATATTTGTGAAGGCATGGGTGTCGTACCTTGCCAAACAAACGGCACCACTGCGATAGGACGCGCGGCATCAACCCCTTCGGTGATCACTATATCCAGCGCAGCCTTAACAGGTGCTGTGCAGATCAGCAGCCCTAAAATAAGCCATTTTGTCAAAATCTTCATGAAGCCCCTTTAATTAAATTCCGGTTGAACGGTTAAATTAATCTCTTTTAACTTGTTATACACGTCAGCTTCAGGCGATACAGGTAAGCGCCCAGCCTTATTAATGGCTGCTTTCGTAGCACGGCAAACCACAGGATCACCCGATAAAATTTCATTACCGGTAACAAACCCATCCTTTGCTAAGCGAATAAAGATACGACAGCTTTTACCTCGCATCGACTCATCCACCACTAAGTTACGCTGAATGGTCGCACGGATCATCGAAGTATAACGCTGCACCTCAGTTGTGATCTGCTTATTACGAGTTTGCGATAATGCCGCTTGCTCGGCCGCTAAGGCTTCTTGCATCATGCGCTCTTGCTCTAAACGTGCTTGTTCTTCGGCTTTACGTTTACGCTCGGCTTCCTCTTTGCGCTTACGTTCTTCTGCCGCCTTTTTGGCAGCGGCCTCTTCCTGTTTACGCTTAGCTTCAGCCTTAGCTGCCGCTTCTTCAGCGGTTTTGCGCTCTGCTTCTTTCTGTTTACGCTGTGCTTCTGCTTGCGCGGCTTTCTCTTTTTCTTGCTGCTCTTTTAACTTAGCCGCTTTGGCCGCGGCCGCTGCGTTTTGAGTTTCAATCTCTTTTTGTTTACGCTCTTTTTCTAGCTGCTTAATTTTGGCCAGCTCACGCTCTCGCGCTTGGGTGGCTTCTCTGGCGCGGCGCTCTAATTCATCTTGACGCGCCTTCTCTTTGCGCTCAGCAGCCTGCTGCTCAGCCTTTATTTTTTGCACTTGTTGGTTCACTTTTTGCTGATCAACCACCACAGCTTGCACTGCTGGTGCGCTAGCCTGGGGCATAACTTTAGGTTTCTCATCAAAATCAACGCCCATCGCCACAACGATGATCACGCCAATGTGGATACTGGCGGAAATAACAAGCGGTAAAGTAAAATCTGATTTAGCTGTCACCCACTACTCCTCAGGCGAATCTGTCATCAAACCCACTGATGGCACACCCGCTTTTTGCAACGACACCATCAATTGAATCACTTTTTCATAAGGAATATGCCTATCGGCTTTGACCACAACAGGGCGCTCAGGTTCGAGCAAAATAATGGCAGCAACCCGAGTCGCCACCTCTTCGAGATCTAATACTTCCTTGGTGCTGCTACTACCCACATCGAGGTAGTAATCGCCATTGGCGTCAATAGATGCAACCACAGGTGGCTTGCTGTCTGCGGGCAGGGTTTCGGCTTGCCCTTGTGGTAAGTCAACTTTTACCCCTTGGGTAACAATGGGGGCCGTGACCATAAAAATAATCAACAAGACCAACATCACGTCGATATAAGGGACAACGTTGATCTCAGCGACAGGTCGGCGTCGTTTACGCTGATAACCTTGTTGCATTAGATCTCTTCCTTCTCGCTATAAGCTTGACGGTGCAAAATACTGGAAAACTCTTCCATAAAGTTAGCGTACGACATCTCTATTTTATCCACCTGAGTCGAAAAGCGGTTGTACGCAATAACCGCAGGAATCGCGGCAAACAGGCCCATTGCGGTCGCAATCAAGGCCTCGGCAATCCCTGGCGCAACCATAGCAAGCGTCGCGTTTTCAACCGCACCCAGGGCGATAAAGGAGTTCATGATTCCCCATACAGTACCAAACAAACCAATATAGGGACTGGTTGAACCTATGGTGGCTAATAAGGGTAAGTGGGTCTCTAGCTTTTCAAGTTCGCGCGACAATGCCACACGCATGGCACGATAACTGCCATCCATCACGGCACTGGGCACTTTGCCATTAAGGTTATTCAGCCGAGCATACTCTTTAAAACCACTATAAAATAGCGCCTCTAAACCACTATTGTTGTCTTGGCGAGCAGACAGCTCTTTATAGAGTTTATTTAAATCGACACCAGACCAAAACTTGTCTTCAAATTTAAGCGCGTGTTGCCTAGCCGAAGCCAGTAAACGTCGACGTTGAATAATCACTGCCCAGGAAATCACCGATAACGCTAACAGCGTCAACATAACAAACTTAACTAATAAACTGGCTTGTAAAAACAGCCCGATAAAGGAAATATCAGCTTCCACTCTTAAACTCCTGAACAATGTTTTGCGGAATCGCTCTTGGTCTCATACGTGACAAGGCAATGCAGGCAACCAGAATATGACCTTCGCAGTATAACTTACCTGATGCATCAAGCAGTTGTTGACGAAATACCAAGGAGGCCTTTTTCAACTCAATCACTTCCGTTTCGACCACAAGTTCCTGCTCAAAACGAGCGGCTACCTTAAAGTCTAATTCCGCCTTTTTAACAACAAAAGCAATATCTTCAGCGAGTAATTGAGTCTGTTTCACGCCGATTTTTTTAAGCCACTCAGTGCGAGCGCGCTCGAAAAAGTTGAGGTAGTTTGAGTGATAAACCACTCCTCCAGCATCGGTATCTTCGTAATAAACAGAAATTGGCCAACGAAACATAAATAATGATTGCCAAACATTAGCTAAAATAGAGGCCTACTATACCTACAGCGTGGACAATTGTGAATGGTTCAGGCACGAACAGTGAGCAGTTACTTCATAAAATTTTGTTAATAAAAAAGGGAAGTTATTCACTTCCCTTTTAATACTGAGTTAATGGTTAGTCAGTTAACCACCAATCTTAGCTGGCACGGTTAAACCAAAACTGTGCCATAGAAAACTGTAGATATCAGCAAATTCATCAATCTTCATGGCCGTTGGCTTGCCCGCACCGTGACCGGCTTTCGATTCGATACGCATGATGATCGGCGCATCGCCAGTTTGACGATCTTGCAGCAACGCACCAAATTTGAAGCTATGCAGTGGCACGACGCGATCGTCATGATCGGCTGTCATTACCATGGTAGCCGGATATTCACGCTCTGTAATATTATGGTAAGGCGAATAAGCAAGTAGCGCAGGGAACTGCTCAGCCACATCGGCAGAACCATATTCACTGGCTCACGCCCAACCGATAGTAAACTTGTGGAATCTCAGCATATCTAATACGCCGACTGCAGGTAGCACAGCGGCAAACAGATCAGGGCGTTGAGTTAATGCTGCTCCCATCAACAAGCCACCGTTACTGCGACCATAAGCGCCTAATTTACTGCTGTTAGTGTAATGGTTGTCGATGAGGTACTGCGCTGCTGCATAGTAATCGTCAAACACATTTTGTTTCTTATCAAACATGCCCGCTTGATGCCAGCTTTCACCGTATTCGGCACCACCACGAAGATTAGGCACAGCATAAATACCGCCCATATCCATCCACGCAATATTGGCTGAACTAAAGCGCGGGGTTAACGAAATGGCAAACCCACCATAGGCATACAATAAGGTTGGGTTATTACCATCAAGTGTTAATCCCTTCTTATAAGAGACCATCATAGGGACTCGGGTGCCATCTTTACTGCTGTAAAACACTTGTTCTGACACATAGTCATCTGGATTAAATGAGACTTTGGGTTTAGCGTACAGGCTAGATTGACCCGTTTTAAAATCAAACTTGTAAGTGGTCTGTGGCTGCACATAACTATTAAAAGTGTAATAGAAATAGTCTTTGTTACGCTTACCATAAGGGCCAGCAATTTTACCTTTACCGGGTAAATCTACATCTTGGCGTTTAACGCCATCCATGCTGAAAATAGATAGTTGACCTAATACATCATGCAGGTAGCTGACAACCAAGTGGTCATTAATAATGGCCACGCTCGCGATAGGATCGCTTGATTCAGCAATCACCGTCTTCCAATTGGCTTTAGCTGGGCGATTAACATCAATCGCAATCACTTTGCCATTTGGCGCATCTAAATCGGTCTTAAAATAAAAGACTGACTTATCATTACCCAAGAAGCTGTATTCGGCTTCAAGCTCAACAATTAATTCAACCACAGGGGCATTGTGTTCGGTTAACGACTTATAGAAGAAACGATTGCGACTGTCGGTACCTTGAGAAATTGAGATCAACAGATAATCGCCCTGCTCCGAGACTTCGGCACCAAAGCCCCAATCTTTATTCTGTGGGCGATCATAAATCAACACATCTTGAGATTGATCTGTGCCCAGTTTGTGGTAGTAGACTTTTTGGTTAAAGTTTACATCGGCAAGTAAGTTACCGCCCGCTGGTGCATCATAGCGAGAGTAGTACACTCCTTGGTTATCTTTACCCCACTGTGCACTAGAAAATTTAATCCAATTGAGCTCATCAACTAATTTTTTACCACTAATCACATCAATAAATTGCCACTGTTGCCAATCCGAACCTGATTTGGACACACCATAGGCAATCGTTTTACCATCACCACTAACAGACACACCACTTAATGCCACGGTACCATCGGTTGAAAACCCATTAGGATCGAGGGCAACCTTTTCTTGGCCTTGTTTATCTTTAACATACAACACCGACTGCGCCTGTAGGCCATCGTTGCGATAATAGAAGGTGTAATCGCCATGCTCAGCGGGTGCGGTCACTTTTTCATAATTCCACAGCTCAGTAATACGCTCGACAATAGCCTGTTTATTTTCGAGTTGAGCCAGATAATCATGACCGGCCTGTTGCTGTTGTTTCACCCAAGCTTGGGTTGCTTCAGTGTCTTCTTCAAGATAACGATAGGGATCGGCCACTTGAACGCCATGAAGGGTCTCGACCACGCCTTGAGGCGAAGCCGTTGTTAGCGTGTCATCAGTTTGAGATGCATTATACTGACAGCCGATGAGCATCAGCCCAAACCCCGCTACCAAAAGGTGTTGCTTTGATAAAATCGTTTTAAGACTCATCTGTTGCCATCCTGGATATCTAGTTATTATTTATCATAAAAATTGTGAGCAAAAGCTCATAACCACGTACTATACAAGTAAAATCAAACAGCGCAATAATATTAAGATAATCAACAACAGTGCTACCACTGCGGATTGTTAATAAAAAACTAACATGAACAAGCATTGCAAAACGTAAAATTATGCACTGATTATGCTTAATCAATCGAATACTAACAAAATTAGTGCATTCAGCAAAAATTAACCGCGGCCAAGCATTAGAAATACTAATTTAAACTAGCAATTTTTCTCGCTTGCTGCTTTGAAAGGCTAATCCTATAATTCGCCTCGTTTTCAGGAAGTGTCTACCCCATGTAGATTTGAAAACAAGAACTCTAAACTTGTGTGGTGATTCACGTGAGTTTTTCCCTGGTTCTTATGCTTGACTTCCTTCCTTCAATTTGTTGATTGCAATTTATTATTTGCGGCCCACTTAACTATATTAAGTGGGCTTTTTTTTACCTGTATTTTCTGCCTGTAATAATGCCTACACAAATTTGTGGCAATAAAAAACCCAGCATTAGCTGGGCTTATCTGAATATCAGACGCTACATCTATAGTGGCTTACTCAACCTTATCACTACCCGGCGGTTACGCGCACGTTCTTCAATAGTGTCATTAGATGCCACATGACGACGCTCACCATGGCCTTCAGTATGAATACGATCTTGTGGTATACCTGCCGATAAAAACAGATCTTTAACTGAATTAGCCCGTGTTTCTGATACCTTGGCGTTGATAGAGCGGCCACCATAGCTATCGGTATAGGCATCGATAAGTACTAACTCTACCTCAGGATCGTAAGACAGATATTGCTGCACTTTAGCAATTTGCGCCTTAGAGTACCTAGTTAACTCATTACCACCAAACTCATAGGTTAATACAGTGAAAGCGATATCTTCAAAACTGTAAGGTAATAGATTGGCTAAACATGCGCGAAAATCGGTATATTTACGCGCAAAATTGGCAGCTGAAAGGCCTACTGCCACTTTACTGGAACGATTATACCAATCGGCATAATAAAATGTGGGCTGCATGCCGCGCTCTAATTCATTCAACATTGACCAAGCCGCATGCTTAGGCACTTCACCGCTAAAGTACTTTTGATAGGTGAGATCGGTTATCGGTTTCGACAACACGCCAGGGCGCCATGCAGGGGCCATACTCATCAGTGTTGCGTGCGTGACCTCATCTGGTTTAACCCACATATCCAGTGTGAAATTCAAATCATGATGCTTACCAGCATGGCTCGTAAATACGGCCTTACCGTATGAAGGGATTTCATGTTCGAGTCGACAAACTATCGGCGTGTTATCACTAATTCGCCACTGTGACTGTTCTAGGGATGCCACATAATGGCGCAATTCGCCATGAGCTGTCAGTGACATCCCCAAGCTCAACCATAATGTTAAAATCAACAGCACCCTAGCAAACATAGACAATCACTCTCATTCATTGCGTTACTTAATCCTATCGGCGTGTTTTACTATTCCTTTAGCTTATATATTGACCGATCAAACATGACAAGCTCTGGCCAGATACTTCATAATAGCCACTGACTAATTATTTGGATAATTTGATGAGCGATATGTGCGACGCTAATAAACTCAACCACCGTTTTCGGGGCTATTTCCCTGTGGTTATCGATGTAGAAACAGCTGGGTTTAATGCCCAGACCGATGCGTTGCTTGAAATTGCAGTTACTATGCTAAAAATGGATGAGCAGGGTGAGTTAATGCTAGATAAAACTTTGCATTATCATATTGAGCCGTTCGAAGGAGCCAATCTTGAACCTGAAGCTTTGGCATTTAACGGTATTGATCCATCTAACCCATTGCGCGGTGCAGTATCAGAAAAAGAAGCCTTTTTAGAAATATTTAAAGAGGTAAAGAAAGCACAAAAAGCATCCGGCTGCCACCGTAGCATCATAGTCGCTCACAATGCCGCCTTTGATCATGGCTTTGTGACTAAAGCGATTGAACGTAATGGATTAAAACGCACACCGTTTCATCCCTTTGCCACTTTTGATACCGCAGCGCTGTCAGGGCTTGCACTTGGGCATACCGTACTCGCTAGGGCTTGTGCTATCGCTGGGATTGATTTTGATAATAAAGAAGCACATTCAGCACTGTATGACACTGAGCGTACTGCTGAGCTTTTTTGCCATATAGTCAATAAATGGAAAGCATTAGGCGGTTGGCCCCTTAGCGCTACAGAAAACGCCAATGGGCAACCTAGTGATAAACCAAATGAAATACAAGCAGATTCATCAGCGTCAAAATAGGTTAATTCAGCCAATTACGGTTAACCGATAACACGTCCAATGACAAGGTTATACGCGAAGGGGATGCAGCGCTATTGCGCTGCATCCCCTCTTCGTAATTAATCCGTTAAAACGGCGTTCTACAGTCCTATTCGTTGCTCTAGCTTCAGCGTCTCAATCAGTGCGAATACTTCTCCCAGCTCTTTAAACAGTTGTTCAATATCATCTTGAAAGCTTAGTTCTTTTTGAATATCTAAATTAGACTGAAAATAATTATGAGTACTCGCTATTTTAATCAACAACTTACCATCTTTAAAGCAAGCTTCCAGTTCAGAATTATAAAAACGTGCTAATGAGAGTAACCGCTCCATTGTCGCCGTATTAAGCAAGTAACGTGCTTCAACCTGATCGCTACTATAAACTTCAAACTCCCGTTCAAAGCGCACATCTTCGAGCCTAACCCGCGATAAATCCTTTTTAAATGCGTCCAGTTTATTACCTAACATACCTCTGTCTTTGCTAACCAGGGTAATACCAGAAAAACGTTTAGAGATATCAAATTCAATCAATATACCTGTGAAAATATTTTTATATTGAGTTTGATTGTCATTATTAGTGCCATTTTTGATATCTAGCCCTAGCTCGCGCAGCACAAAATTCACACCTTTATGCCTTCCTTTGAAGGAGTCTTGAAAATAGCCGCGATCATATTTAGGTAAGATGCCGTAATCTTTGTAAGTTTCTAGCTCTGGCAAATTTGGCGGATTGAGTTTAAATTCCTTACCAAAATAACCAATGAGTATGGGGTAAATCTTGGCAAAAATATCCCTGCTTAACTTAGTTGCTTCGCCATAGGCCCAATAGAAAACACCAGCGATGATTAAGAATAGCACTATGGTAGAAATGAAACTTATAGTAAAAAGTTGGCTGTCATCGAGCACTGCTAAGCTATAAAACATCGCGCCAAATCCGGCGAGAAACATAGGCATGACTAATTTGCCTAACGGTTTAGCGATTTTTGCTCGCTCGTTGTATTGCTTGACAGCCTCTATGCGCTTCTTTTCATAGGCCGCGCATTTGGGGACAATATTGCGCTTGTAATACTGACTAAAGGGAAGTTTATCCTTTTCAGGAATATCAAACTCCATCGGGTTCATTTATCACTCCTTGAATATATTTTTACACTACGTAAAGTGTTGGTCCTTAACCAACTAAACGTACATAACGGGTATTTCAAATACACAAAAGCCGCGATCAACGCGGCTTTTTTGACTTACACTATTATCCCAAGATTATAGCGAGTCAGCGTTGTCGGTCAGGTAAGAAGCAACGCCTTCTGGGCTTGCGTCCATACCTTTGTCACCTTTTTCCCAACCAGCAGGACAAACATCACCGTGCTCTTCATGGAACTGAAGCGCGTCAACCATACGGATCATTTCGTCTACGTTACGACCTAGTGGAAGGTCATTAACCACTTGGTGACGAACTTGGCCTTCTTTGTCGATAAGGAAAGAACCACGGAAAGCCACACCAGCTTCTGGATGCTCAACATCATATGCTTTACAGATTTCGTGCTTAACGTCGGCAACAAGTGTGTATTGAACTTGACCAATACCACCTTTGTCAACTGGGGTGTTACGCCATGCATTGTGAGTAAACTGAGAATCGATAGAAACACCGATAACTTCTACGCCACGCTTCTTGAACTCATCCATACGGTGATCGAAAGCGATCAGTTCAGATGGACAAACGAAAGTGAAATCAAGTGGGTAGAAGAATACTACAGCTGTCTTACCTTTGATCGCTTCGCTTAGGTTAAAGCTATCTACGATTTCGCCATTACCAAGAACCGCTGCAGCAGTAAAATCAGGAGCCGGACGGCCTACTAATACACTCATTTTATATCTCCATCTATGGATTGAAAAAAGCTTTATAACTATGAACTAAAAAGCATTATAGGCAGTCGACAGCGGGACACAAGCTATTTGGGATCATTGTCACTTTTTTTGAACAATTTGATTTTAGTTGCCCAATAACTGTTCGAGCTCAACACCACTGCCCACCAAGGGTTCACACTTATGCAGTAAAGCTAGATACAGTTACGTTACATCTGTGCTTTTTTTACAGATAAAATGCCGTTCGGCTGGACAAATAGCACGCTTGCGGTCGAAAATAGCCCCCTCTCAAACCACAATAAGCCAGAAAAATATATGAATGCAGTTGTTATTGCAGTTTGCTTGATGCTGGGGCTCAGCCTTGCAAGAGTTCACGTCGTTATCGCGCTCACCATCAGTGCGCTCGTAGCAGGCTTAGTGGGTGGCATGGATTTACAGCATACGGTCGATGCATTTAATACCGGACTCGGTGGTGGTGCTCAAATCGCACTCAGCTATGCCTTATTAGGCGCATTTGCCGTCGCCCTTTCTCACTCGGGTCTAACGACGTTAATTTCAACAAAAGTGATAGCCCAGCTGGGTAAAGAACAAAATAGTCGTAACATCAATCGCGTGCGCTGGTTACTGCTGCTTGCCCTATTGGCAATGGCCGTTTCTTCGCAAAATATTTTGCCTATCCATATCGCCTTTATTCCCATATTGATCCCGCCATTGCTACATGTCATGTCTAAATTACGTCTAGATCGCCGTTTAGTAGCGTGTGTACTCACCTTTGGTTTGGTCACCACTTATATGATCTTACCCATTGGCTTTGGCGGCATCTTCCTCAACGATATTTTGCTGTCTAACCTTAATAGCAATAATCTTGATGCCGTGCGCGAACAGATCCCAACGGCTATGTTGATACCCGCGCTTGGGATGATTGTCGGCCTGTTAGTCGCCACATTTATTAGCTACCGTAAGCCTCGTGAATATCAACAAGCAACAGCGTTAGTTGCCGAGCCAGAAGCCAACATTAATCGCCGCAATATTTTGATTGCCCTTAGCGCCATATTGGCCACACTACTGGTGCAACTCTACACTGGCTCGATGATTTTTGGCGCACTTGTTGGCTTTATCATCTTCAGTTTTTCAGGGGCGCTTAAGCATGTTGCCGACCAAGATATCTTTAATCAAGGCGTGCGCATGATGGCCAACATAGGCTTTATCATGATATCGGCTGCTGGGTTCGCCGCGGTGGTCAAAGAGACTGGTGATGTCAGTACCTTAGTTGAATCACTCTCTTACCTGATTGGCGATAATAAGGCGTTAGCGGCTTTCTTAATGTTAGTGGTTGGCTTGTTGATCACCATGGGCATTGGTTCATCATTTTCAACCATCCCTATCATCGCCACGATTTATGTGCCACTGGCCATGAGCTTTGGTTTTTCGGTTGCCGCAACGATTGCACTAGTCGGCACAGCTGCAGCATTGGGCGATGCAGGTTCACCAGCCTCAGACTCAACCCTAGGCCCGACTGCGGGTCTTAATGCCGACGGTCAACACGACCATATTCGCGACAGCGTGATCCCAACCTTCATCCACTATAATATTCCGTTGCTGATCTTCGGCTGGATTGCCGCTATGGTGTTGTGACCTTGATGCCATAACTTAGCTACTACAAACTTAGCGACTACATTTAAACTACCAAACTTAAGACTTAAGATACGAAAAAGGCAGCCACTTGGCTGCCTTTTCGCTAACTAAGATACACCAGTATTAATGGCGCTTAGAAAGTGTAACCCACACTGACCATATAAACCCATGGGTCGATATCTGTTTCAATCGTCACAGGAGCATCACCTAGATTGAATTTAACATCAGTGCTAATTTGTGCATACCAAACAGAGGCGTTTACCAGCCAGTTTTTATTCACTTGATAATCAAGACCTACCTGAGCTGCTAAGCCCCATGAGTTACTGATGCTTAGATCAGTCAAAGCACCATCCAAATCATTGGTAAAATCATTGTCGAAGAAATTAGTAAAGTTAACACCTGCACCAATATATGGACGTAACTTTGATTGAGCCGAACCAAAATAGTACTGTGCGACTAAAGTTGGTGGAAGATGTTTAGTCTCTGCAATTTTGCCGACACCATCTAAAGAAACATCGTGACTAAATGGTGTTGCCGCTAACAACTCAACCCCAATATTATCGGTTAGCATGTAACCAAAGTTTAGGCCTAACTGAGTGTTATCATCTACTTTGAATTCGCCAAAACCTGCCACATCTTGACTAGATTCATTTGGTGCAACCATCACCGCACCAGCGCGAACAATAATATCACCAGCTTGGTGAGCTGAAACCGCAGCGCTAAATCCGCCAGCGAGTAGGGTGGCAGCGACAAGACCTGAAACGAGAGATTTTTTCATCATACTACTCCATTAATACAATTGTGTATTGAGATTGTTATTAGCAATTTGCTTACATTTGCAGCCATCCTGCCAGCTCCCCCTTTGCTACATATTGATCTATATCAACAAAACAAATAACGCCACCATTGCAGGCGCATATCGGTGACGCGGATCACACCAAGAAAACTAATATTGATAATGCCCCTTTCTAATAAGTGACTTAAGTCAAATTAATGGCTAAGTCACATCTTACTGAGCTTACTTAGGAGCACTTAGCGCCACAAAGTTAAACCCACTTTTATTTAACAAGTGCTATACCCTGCTGAGTCATAATCGATACGAGAAAAGAAGAGAAGAGAAGATGAGAACAAATACCCAAAGCGCAGAGATAAGCCACGATGCCTCTATTTTAATAAAGGCTGATATCCCCCTTTAACAGCACACATGAAAAAGGAGCCGAAGCTCCTTTTGACTTAAATTGTATGTTCAGGCTACACGCCTAGCGTGACTTAACGACCACTAACAGGCTTCATAATCACTTCCGTTGTGTATTTACCATTATTGATCACCGGAAACTTATCGTACGTTTGAAAAATCACCATACCGTTATAGCGGATCATCGCAACGACCCCATAATTAATGCTGCTGTCGATAGTCTCTGCGGCAAAGGTGAATTTAAATGGCACTGGCACCTTCGCAATATTAAACGATTTCTGCGCCACAATAACCCCAGGTGTATCAAGATCGATAACAGCAATGGTAATAGCACTGCCTTGAGGTAAGGCTATACGCTCTAAATAACCTGCTGCCCCATTAACAATCACAGGCGGCTCGGGCTGAACAGTAACGCAAGCACTAAGCAACAATAAACAAAACAGCGTAATAAACCCTTTTACTTTAACTTTCATCATGTGCATCCCATTAACTCACCAAAAACTATCTCAAACTACGCCACTAAAGCCACATACACTCAGGTTTGCTCGCCGCAACTTATTCCATTAAAGCTCATCGCTGCGTTAAACGAATTAAACCTTCTTGGGTGGCAGATGCCACTAAGGTGCCATCTTCACTGTAAAACTCACCTCTGACAAACCCTCGACCACCCGACGCATTTGGGCTATCGATGCTGTAAAGCAACCACTGACTTAAATCTAAAGGACGGTGAAACCACATGGCATGATCTATCGTGGCCATACGCATACCTGGGGTTAAAAATGACACCCCATGGGGCTGCGCTGCAGTGACCAAAAAATTAAAATCCGAAGCATAGGCCAGTAGATATTCATGCACCGACAGATCATTGGGCACACTGCCGTTGGCGCGGATCCACACATAACGCTTAGGATCTGATGCCGCTGGCGCTACCGGGCTGCTGGGGTTCACTAAACGCATCTCTAGCGGGGAATCGGCCATAAACTTTTCAAGCACACGCGCTGGGACTTTGTCGCGCAGTGTCATCGCCAGTTCTTGCTGGTTCATTAATCCTTCAGGTCCGGGCACATTTGGCATCTGGCTCTGGTGTTCAAAACCTTGCTCATGAGCTTGAAACGAGCAGGTCATGTAAAAAATCGGCCGCCCTTTTTGAATTGCTTTCACTTTTCGCGCACTAAAGCTGCCACCGTCACGAACCACTTCGACATCGTACACTATTGGCTGTTTTTCATCGCCGGCGCGTAAGAAATAAGAGTGAAATGAATGAACTTGCCTTAAAGGGTCAACGGTTTGCGCCGCCGCGCTTAAGGCTTGGCCCATCACTTGTCCACCAAATACGTGACCGAAGCCTAAATCTTGGCTCTGGCCTCGATAAAGGCCAACCTCTATCTGCTCAAGCGACAGCAGCGATAACAGATCATCTAATACTTGACTCATTACACCTTACCGACAATATCTACCTAAATTAGACGACAAGCTTACCTTAGAAGACGTTCGTATGACTAGGGGCTAGCAGGAGCGGAAGGCTTTTAATTACGCGGTCAATTACTCAATCACAATATGATGCTCACCTGCACTTCTTTTAGCCCATGCAGTGACCTGAGCTTCGCCACTGGGATGAACTCGATAAGGACGCGCTTGCTTAAGCTCATGCCAATGGGCATGTATAACATTTGGATTGCACTCAGCATCGGTAATGCGCATGTGTTGAGATTCGGTAAACTTGCCGTGACTCACACTACCTGCAGCGACCAACAAATGCTGCCCAGTGGGCGCTAAAGTCGACGTTAAAAATAACATGACCGCATTCACCGATGAGGTCGAAAATAGTGGCTTAACTAATGGTGACAAATGATGTTCGGTCATTTGGGTCAATGCGTGGGGGGTAATCGAATTAACACAGATATTGCTATCAATACCTTCAATCGCCAGGCTATTAACTAAGCCAATTAATGCCATCTTACTGGTGGAAAAACAGCTTTCATGTCGATCGCCATATAAGGCGCTGGCACCACAGCTCATGAGTATGCGCCCATAACCTTGGCGTTTCATTTCAGGCCACACTAACTTGGTTAGCATAAAACTGCCATTGACATCGATGTCGAGTTGTTGCTGCCACTGGGCATAAGAAAGATCCTCAAACGCACAGGGACGATGAATACTGGCATTATTAATGACAATATCAATATGGCCCCAGCGAGCAAGAATTGCCTTAACCGCATCATTTAAACCCACACTATCACGCACATCTAGCTTAAAGCTCAAGGTCTGCGCGCCTAGCTCAGTTAAGGTTTGCGCTGTTTTGACTAGGCCAGTGTCTTGAGTAAGCACAGCTTTAGGATCGGCAATACCAGCATCAATAAGCGCGACATGCGCACCTCGCTCAGCAAGGGCAATGGCATAAGCTCGCCCTAAGCCCGCTCCGGCTCCAGTGATAACTGCCACCTGTTCATCAAAACGCATTAGCCATTTTCCTTATGTCATTGCCTTGTTGATGCTTCCCTACATCAAACTATTGCAACTAAATAATCTTATATTAATTAATTAGATAATAGTTAATTTGGCCATTAACCGACCTTACACTAGAGTCCTATGACAGCATATATGATGGTGATATTCTTTGAGGCCACCGACAAATATGAGTCAGGATCGGCAAGGCATTGTGCGCTCGTTCAAAGTTTGACGATTTAATTTTACAAATTAATAACAACAAAGTTATTTGCCCGACAAATAAAATGATAATGGCCGTTTTTGATAAAAATAGAACGAAGCAGTTCACATAACGCTAATGCAAGCACTGCAAGGCGTCATTGTTTTTTGCTATGCTATTGATTGACAGTCTCGAGCGAGTATCGCTCCCACCCCTATTCGGCTAAATAAGTACTAACACGACAATGAATCCTTGGATCCTGGCGACACGCCCACGCACTCTTCCTGCAGCTATTGGCCCTTTATTAGTAGGCAACATTTTAGCGATCAACCTAGCACAATTCAGCTGGTTCATCGCCGCTATCTCCATGTTATGTGGGGTTTTACTGCAAGTGGCAGTTAACTTAGCTAACGACTACTTTGACTTTAAAAGCGGTATCGACACCCATGAACGCTTAGGCCCAGTACGGGTAACACAGAGCGGCTTACTGGCGCCAGAAAAAGTGCGCAATGCCATGTTAGTCTGTCTGGCTCTGGCTTTAATGGTTGGCTCAATACTCATTTATCATGGTGGCTGGCCCATCGCGCTATTAGCGGTCTTGTCAATTTTAGGAGCCCTCGGTTATAGCGGCGGTCCCTATCCATTGGCGTCTCATGCATTGGGTGAAGTGGCGGCGTTTATCTTTTTTGGTTTAGTGGCTGTCGTGGGTAGCTTCTATCTGCAGGCTGGCACAACCAACACCGCAGCCTGGTTGCTTGGCAGTGCCATAGGCCTGTTTAATGCGGCCATCATGTTAGTGAATAACACCCGAGATATTCCAACCGATGCTAAAGCGGGTAAATTAACCTTGGCGGTCAAAATTGGTGAAGGTCAAGCGCGGGTGCTCTACCAAGCATTGGTTTATCTGCCTTTTGCGCTGATTATCGGCGGTTTTTTTCTGGGTTTATTACCTGGTTTACCAGTGCTATTGGGCGGTCTATCGCTGATTTTGGCGCGTAAACTCAACAGTGAATTTAGCCAAACATCCGGAGAAGCCTTAAACCCCTTATTGGGCAAAACGGCCAAATTAACGATTATTTTTAGTGCATTATTCAGTCTAGGCTTAGCGTTTAGCTTGGTATGATCCACCAAAGTTGATATGACACCGCTACAGTATACAAGTCACAACACATTAATAAGGCCAGTGAGTTCACTGGCCTTATTAATATTATTCGGTAGATAAATTTAGCGATAACCCCAAATTATCACTCTTTACACCTCGTATTCGGTACCATCTTTCGAGGTGAATTGCTTATTGCGACTTCCCGCCTGTCCGCTAACTAAACTCGTCCAACTGCGCTGTGATGGCGCCTGTTGACTGTTAACTATGGTCATTAATGTCGCTTCAACTTGCACATCGTCAATCCCTGCTAAGTCATTACAGCCATATTCACCACGACGATTGATTGACACTTCAACGTGAAAGCCATTGTTTTTCAGTACTAATGACGTCGGCTCACATTTATGCCCTGTTAACGCGACAAACTGTTTAGGTTCTGCCAACCCACTTTGACTACCGTCGGCAAAGAATGCCAATAACTGCTTATAATAAATCACATAACTGCATACATCCTGATGCGACCCATTACTCAACGGAAAGTGTTGATCCAGCACTTGCTTGGCATAGGCTGTCGCTTCACTGTCGCTGTGCTGCTCTAAGGCGGTGTTTGCGTTTGCATGTGTCATAGGCATTACCTGCTTGATGAAGTTGTAAATACTGTGGTCGATAAGATTAGATTGCTGTGTGTGAATATTCATAGCTTCATCCTCGTATATAATTTGGCACGTTTATCGCGTTTGGGGCATCTCAAAGCTGACTGACTAATGGGTATCGACTTTGCCGAAATACACTGCAATTACACTTTTCTCGATTGCTTGATTTGTAGTCTAGTCTTTTTTTCTTTACAATTTCACAATAGAAATTTCACAATGTGAATTTTACAAAATGAAAAACAACACAAGCTTAATGAGAAAGTCGCATTTTTTAGGAACCAAAATCCGGAACCTCAGAAAACGTAACAACCTTACTATGGAAGATTTGTCCGCCCGCTGTATCCGTGTGGATGCCGATTCGGCGCCCTCGGTCTCCTATCTGTCGATGATAGAACGAGGCAAACGTGTGCCTAGCGCCGGCATGTTAGCTGTGATAGCGGCGGTGTTTCAAAAAGAGGTCGACTGGTTTCTTGACGATGCGCCCGAGCAACAAGCCATCACCCCAGTTAAAGGTTCTCGCGGCGGTATCAGTGGTATGGCGTTAGAACCAAGCTTTTTGTTTTCCAATGAAATTTTACAAATTGCCATCCCTGAGATGTTGTCACAAACCGGCATCAGCGGCCGCCAATTTGCCCACCTGTTAATTCGCGCTCATCAGGAACATCACCAAAATCACTTTCCTGATCTTGAGCGCGCCGCTGAAGAAGTGGGCTTAAAACGCATGCCGCTCAGCCTAGATGATCTGCTGGAAATTGTCGCCAAGTTGGGATTAACAGTAAAATGGTTTACTCGCGCCCCTAAACAAATCCGCCTTGAAGCGGGCGCTAGCGATCAGCACATCATCACCTCTTATTTTGAAATGCCCAATAAGCTGTGCCTCAACAAATTACTCAACAATCACACTAATCGACTCAAATACGATTTAGCCGTCCACATAGGCCATTGTGTTTTACACAACAAAGATGGCTTAAAAAGCATTATGGTCGCGGGTCGAAGCCACGGCACTAGCCTAAGTGAAGACAGCTTTACCGCGCCGCAATCCTCCACTGTCGATGCACAAGATATTTTGCATGCTTGGCGTGATTTTGAGTCGAGTTTTTTTGCTGGCGCCCTGCTCTGTCCCAAAGTGCCCTTTAGGCAATTGCTCGACAGACACGGTTACGAAATTGATGTGGCTAAACGTGTTGGAGTGTCGGCTTCGGTGGCGATGCGCCGCATGACGGCCGTGTCACCTTATAGCCATTGGCACTATTTTGATGCCTACTCACCAGGAAAACTCAAAGCCGTCTACCGAGGCAATGGTATTCCGCTACCTTGGGGCAATATGCGCCAAGTTGAAGATCCCTGCCAGCACTGGGCGGTATTTAGAATGATCAATGCCACTTCGACGGGGTCTTCGGCACAGATCTCGATTTTAGATGTGGCTCAAGAGCCAAAAATTTACTGCTGTGAATCGATTAGGGTTAACGATCTGGCTGGCACGCCCCATGTGCTATGCGCCGGTATTGACCTCAACCCCGCCATCGAAGCTCAGGGCGGCGATGCACAAGCTATCGCCCATGAGCTGAAACAGGTCTGTGTCGATAACGGCGGCTCAGCTCACCTGCCCACCAGCATTAAAACGGATATTAAGCGCGTGGCGAGAATACTTAACATCAATTGGATTGAGCGCGGCATAGACAACGAAGCCAGATTGATCTGCTCGCGGGGCTCAACCTGCCCACGTAAACCCAGCTGTTACGCCAGCGGCACTTGCGGCGGATAGATAATCGTATCAGCGCTATCACAACGGCAAAGGCCACAGGGGAACCCGTGGCCTTTTGCTTATCCATATCTCAACGGTTAGATGTCATAACTATTGGCTATAACTTCACTAACGTACGTGGCTTGTGGCTCCAATTAAGGTGATATTTTTCCCCTACTGGAGTATCAACTCGCTCAAAACTATGGGCACCGAAGAAGTCACGTTGACCTTGTAATAGGTTAGCAGGCAAGGTGTCACAACGATAACTGTCATAATATGCCAATGCCGAGCCGATACAGGGTACAGGCACACCGCTTAACACGGCTTGGGCCACCGCCCTGCGCCAATCGAGCTGCTTGGTTGACAATGCTGCACTAAAGCTCTCGGCCATCAACAAGTTGCTCAGTTCCACCCCTTGTGTTTGCGCGGCTTGATAAGCCTCACTGATCGACTGTAAAAACTTAGCACGAATAATACAGCCAGCGCGCCATATCTTAGCAATTTCGGCAAAGTCCAATTGCCAACCTCTCTCGGTAGCCATCATCGCCATCAACTGAAACCCTTGGGCATAACAAGCAATCTTGGCGCAATATAAGGCGTTTTCTAACTGTTCGATAAACGTCGTCCGCTCACTGCCGATAAGCGCAGCCTTGCTTGGCCCCGCTAGGCACTGGCTTAATTGTTGACGCTGTGTTTTTTGAGTGCTCATTGCGCGGGCATAAACAGCTTCTGCAATAGTTGGCGCGGGAGTACCCACCTGTAAACTGCTTACCGCGGTCCACAAGCCGGTGCCCTTTTGTCCTGCTTTATCGAGGATCATCTCCACTAATGGCTTGTCTGTTAAAGGATCGACCTGAGCCAGCACCTCGGCACTTATCTCCATCAAATAGCTATTGAGGCTGCCTTGGTTCCAACGCGAAAAAACCTCACTCACCTCTAAGGCACTCATGCCACAGGTATCTGACAGCAACTGATAAGCTTCACAGATCAGCTGCATATCGGCATATTCGATACCGTTATGTACCATTTTGACATAATGCCCTGCGCCAGCAGGGCCAATATAGGTGGTACAGGGCTCTCCCTCTGTCACCGGGTTACCTGGCTCTTGTCGTTCAATCGGTAAGCCCGTTGCCGCATCCACTTTAGCGGCTATCGCTTGCCAAATGGGTTTAATATGCTCCCAGGCATTGATATCACCACTAGGCATCAATGATGGACCAAAACGTGCACCCATTTCACCACCCGACACAGCGCAGCTAAAAAAGATAAATTGACCCGCATAATGGGCTTCACGGGCGACGGTATCGGTCCATAGGCTGTTACCGGTATCAATGACAATATCATCGGCTTCAATGCCCGCATCAATCAGGGCACCGCAGACGCCATCGACAGGCTCCCCGGCAGGTACAGATAACACCACAATACGGGGTTTAGTGAGATTGGATAACATTTCAGAAAGATTATTACAGCCTTTAATACGCTGAGGCTGGCCGGCTAAGCGCTCTTGTTGTTCTTGTGCCAGTAAGCCATTAACTTTGTCATTATCTAGATCGAACGCAGCCACACGATAGTGGTTGTCGGCAATATTAAGTGCGAGGTTTTTTCCCATCACACCTAAGCCTATCATGCCAATATCGAGCAGTTCTGAATGATTTTGCATTACATGTGTCCCACAAAAAAAGCGATGAAAGAGGCCTGCCAATGATGGTGTTCACGCGATTTAAATCACATCTCAGGCCAAAAAGAGGAAAACACTAACAAGCCGATTGCTCATATTAAGCAAGCAATAAATTGATAATGATTATACAAAAATGAGTAACTTAATGACTAGGTATTATCCAATATCACTGGCCGCTGAAGAAAACACTGTATTTCAGTAAATCGCCAGCGTGCCCGTTACTGATTGAGCTCCGCCGTCAATGTGAGGCACAGATCGCGCATTTCATCGAGCTTGGCACCTGAAATGCTCACCTTATCCAATAATTGCTGCGTTAACGCCAAGGCAGCTTGTTTCAACGCCGCGCCCGCTAATGTCACATTAATCACTTTTTTACGCTCGTCGCGACTGTCGATCGTCCGCGCCACCAATCCCTTACCTTCAAGACGCTTAACTATGGGGGTCAAGGTGCCTAAATCGAGGCGTGTCGATTGAGAAAGATCCGTCAAACTGGCGCCATCGTGTAACCACAATGCTTGCATTACTAAGTATTGAGGATAAGTTAAATCACACTGTTCTAGCAGTGGGCGATAGGCCCGCACTAGGGCGTTCGCGGCAGTATATAAGGCAAAACAGACATTATCTGACAATGCAGGTTTCACTGTTGAGGTCGTTGCCATTGCAGTGTTCTCAGCAGCGTTAGGGGATAGGTTATCTGATGTGCTTGTCACTGATTTGCTCGCCACTGGGTTGCCCTTAAACTCGTTATTCACTGAAAAAGTAATTATAAAAATGGAGGATCAAAATGCGCCAGAAAAACTCAACCCATTCATTTTAGGTATTCTATACCCATAAAACGGTATAAATGCATGCCTACAATAGCAAACTTTATATGGGTTTCTGTTAACACCGATATTTAGTTTGCGCGCAAAGCATTTGCATTACTCAGGCTTTGAGAGTAGAGTTTACCACAATTAGTTAGCGCACAAAGCAAAATGAGGATTTTCATGCAAGCACAACACATTTTACTCCAATCTCGCCCAGAGGGTATGCCAACGGCAGCCAATTTCGCCTTAACTCAAGTCACCCTACCTGAGTTACAGCAAGGTCAGTTTTTAGTCAAAAACCTGTGGATGTCAGTTGACCCATACATGCGCGGCCGCATGATTGACAGAGAAAGTTATATCGCACCGTTCGCCTTAGGCGAAGTGCTTGAAGGTGGTGCCATCGGCGAAGTCATAGCGTCAAAGCACGCCGACTTCCCTGTTGGCAGCAAAGTGAGCAGCATGAATGGTTGGCGTACTCACTATGTCACCGACGGCAGCGATCACACTGTTTTACCTGAAACTCCCTTATGTGAGTCTCACTTTCTTGGCGTGTTAGGCATGCCAGGCATGACAGCATGGACAGGTTTAAACCGTATCGCCGAGCTCAAAGCAGGTGAAACCCTGTTTGTATCGGCCGCTTCTGGCGCTGTGGGTAGCGTGGCTTGTCAACTCGGTTTGTTAATGGGGGCCAAAGTAGTCGCCTCTGTGGGATCTGACGAAAAAGCCGCGAGCCTCAAAGCCATGGGCGTTGAGCAGGTGATTAATTACAAAACCACAACCGACTTAAGCGCCGCACTGCGCGCCGCTGCGCCTCAAGGTGTCGATGTGTATTTTGAAAATGTCGGTGGTGAGCACTTAGCCGCAGCGCTGGATAATATGAACGATCATGGCCGTATCGCCGTGTGTGGCATGATTGCCCAGTACAATGATACCGCGCCAACACCTGGGCCGAGTAACCTTGCTTATATTATTATGAAAAAGCTAAAAATTCAGGGCTTTATCGTATTTGAGCACTGGGAACATTATCCAGAGTTTACCCAGCAGATGGGTCAATGGTTAGCTAATGGCCAAGTGAAAGCCGAGCAAACTATCTATGAAGGTATCGAGCAAGCCCCTGCGGCATTTATCGGCCTGTTCGAAGGTAAAAACCGCGGTAAGATGGTGGTTAAACTCGCTTAAACGGCTGAATAAAAAGTCGTAAACTAAAAAGCCGACTAGTTAAAAGTCGGCTTTTTGAGTTTTGGTTATCAGACAACAAAGCCTAAAACAGGGCCTAAAACAGGCTTTAATCTACCAGCTGTCAGGGATTATTTTACCTTTAATAATCCGACAAAGACGCATAACCCGCCGCCCACCATACCTGCCCACGCTTCTAGTGGGGTATCGCCGCTGAACGCTCGGCTGATCTGCGAGCTTGCCGAATCATAAATGTTATAACCCCACACTGCCAACGCGACGCCAACAAGAATAAGCGCAATACCAATGACTTTATTGATCATCATGAATCTGTATCCTTTATTTTCAACCTTCGATATTGGCGACAACACATAAAAACTGACTCGCGTGTAAAGACAGTTAACTCGACGCAATGTGTTGACCCCAACGGACAAGCAGTAGACTGCCGCCAACAAATACCATGTTAAAACAAGCCCTAACCATCCAATGATAACTGGCGTATGACAATTTAAACTGCTTAGACACTATCACTATAATCCCCATCAATGTAAACCATGGGGTAAAAAAGAAAATCAACTGCCACGTGACCAACATAACGGCTACATCATGCAGTGTACCACTGACGCTAAACGTCACAACCGAAGCCAATCCTTTGGGGATAAATTGGCTTAAAGGCTTCATCACGTATCGAGATAAGTAATAGCCCCATATCGGATTCCAATAGTGCCAAAAGAGATGAAAGCCGCCTGCCCCCAATGAACGTTGCAACATATTGCGCATCGAACCTGACGCGCCAAGTGGTACCCCGTTGCGCTTTTTGACATACGCAGATAAAGATATCGATTTATGCTTACAGATCACACTCTCTCCCACCGCCTTTAGCTCACTGTGCTACCGTGCAGGGGATCACGCCAGATAATAAGCACAATATCACTTGATCTCATTTCGACTAAGCAGTTGACATAATGGAGTAACTTTATAGACTCATTGCCACTTAGGCTGCAATCATCTCATCGTTACCATTTTACGGTTGGCAGTCAACAATGGGCATTGCCCTAAAAGCGACAGCGTTACCCCAAACCCGATATCCCTAACACTGTCACGGCTCGCTCTGCCACTCACTGAGAAGTACATATGCGGATACTTGTAGTAGAAGACAATCCCGATATTTTAGTCAATATAGTGGATTACTTAACACTGAAACACTGTGTGGTTGATGCATTTTATAATGGCACTGCCGCGCTTAATCAGATAAGACAGCAAGAATACGATCTATTGGTGCTGGATTTATCCCTGCCAGGGCTAGATGGCTTAACCTTGTGTCAGCAATTACGCGCAGAACAAAACATGTTACCCATAGTGATGCTCACCGCCCGTGACACACTAGACGACAAACTGCACGGTTTTGATGCCGGAGCCGATGATTATTTAGTTAAACCCTTTGCCTTACCCGAATTATGGTCGCGTATTCAGGCAGTACTGAAACGCACTCAAAAACAACAGGTACGCCAGCTTCAAGTAGACGAATTGACACTGGATCTCGACCGCCTTCAAGCCAGTCGCAATGGTCACATCTTCAAGCTAAATCCTAAATGCTTAAAAATACTAGAAATATTAATGCGCCATTCGCCACATGTCGTCAGTCGCGACACCTTAACTAATCAGTTATGGGCCGATGACCCACCTGACTCGAACACCCTAAAATCGCATATTTATTTACTGCGTAATCAAATTGATAAATCTTTTGCTTACCCATTACTGCATACCGTACATGGTCAAGGTTATTGCTTAGCCGCCAAGGAGGATACCGATGCGGCTAACCATTAAATCTCGGCTGCAACTGGCACTTAATTTGGTGATAGTCTCGATTAGCACGTTAGCAGCAGCTGGTATGCTATTGCTGGTATTCTGGTTTGAAGACACACTATTTTATAACCATTTGCAGAGCGACCTCACCGATCTCATTAGTCATCATCAGGGCGTTACGGAGCCGCTGGTGTTACCTATGACCGATACGGTTTACTACAAACTGCCCAAAAACGATCAAAACCTGTTACCCGAAGCCTTTCGGGATTATCCCCAAGGCGGACATGAAATACTGCTCCCCAACAAGGCCTATAACTTATTCGTACGTAATGAGCTTGGTTGGAAACATGTGTTAGTGCAGGATCAAAGTGAATTTGAACGTTATGAGCTGTTGGTGTTTATAGGGGTCAGCTTTGGCGTCTTACTGGTGTGGATGCTCGGCTTTGGTTTATCTCGACATTTAAGCCGACAGATCTTACAGCCAGTATCGCAACTGGCAAGCGAGGTGGCCAACCTGCCGCAACAAACGGGCAATCGACTCGAACTACATTACCCCAATGATGAAACCGGCCAACTGGCACGCAGTTTCGATCATTATGTATTGCAAGTGAACGAGCTCTTACTGCGAGAGCAGCAATTTGCCGCCAACGCCAGCCATGAATTACGCACACCTATGATGGTGATCCGAGGCGCACTAGATATGCTGGCTGAAAGTGAAGTCCCCCCCGCCATAGCCCGCCAATTACAACGTATAGACGGGGCGCTTGGGCAAATGCAACAGCAGACTGAGCTCTTTTTACAGTTATCGCGCACGCCAGATTCACTGTCGGGTAATAACGAGCTCAGCCCATTAGCCAAACTCGCAGCCGCCCAATTAGCCCATTGGCAGCCACTGGCCGATAACCAAGGCTTGCAGTTAACTTTAGAGGTGGTCGAACAAGCCCCGCCTCAACCCGCTAACATGATGGTTGCCGTGTTAAATAATCTATTGCGTAATGCCATACAGCACACAGCTAGCGGCGGCATTACAGTCACCATCACTGCACATTACCTGCGCGTATCTGATACTGGCAGCGGCATGAGCGACGAGCTACAAATCAAGGCGCGAGAACGCGGCGTTAATGTGGCCAACCCCGCAGGCTATGGCTTGGGGTTGGCAATTATAGAGCGGATTTGTGAACATCAAGGCTGGCGACTCATCTTATCATCCCCAGAGAACAGCGGCACCCAAGCCACCATCTACTTTGCCGCTAACGAGATTGACGATAAGGCTTTATCCTGACGACAAACATTAAAAATATCCAGCTGGGGTCGATAAACCTGGGTCGATACATCCAGTAAACCCAACATGGAGTCAAACAGATTGTCATGAGAATATCCCTCTTGCTGAGCCAGCCTAGTTAAACAGCTTTCATCTAGCTGTTTATCGGCGGCAAAGGTGTCTGAAAACCAGGTCAGCATAGGGACATGGGTTTGTTCTGTCGTCGCCAGCGCATAGGGCATCCCATGCAAGTACATGCCCGACTCCCCGAGCGACTCACCATGATCAGACACATACAGTAAGCCAGTATCCAAATCTTGACGTTGACGTAATTGCTCAATTACCTGAGCAATAATGTAATCAGAATAATACAAGGTATTGTCATAGGTATTATTTAACTGCCTTGCATCGCAGTTTTGAATGTCACTGCGCTGACAATCGGGTTGAAAATGCGCAAATGCTTGAGGATAACGTTTGTAGTAAGTGGGACCATGACTGCCCACCATATGCAGCACTATCACGCTCTGCTGCGCATCGAGCTTGTTGAGCTGCTCCTGCAACCCTTCTAATAACACCTGATCCTGACAATAGTCGCCATCACACACGGGATTATTTGCATCAGGTTTAAACTCTACCGTCTGAATACGAGCGCAAACCCCTTTACAACCGCCGTCATTTTCTAACCACACAGTATTGATCCCCGCCCTGTGGATGATATCCATTAAGTTATCTTGGTTTTCGGCGTCGCTACCTGAAAATTCCTGCCGAGATTGACGCGAGAACATACAAGGCACCGAAATGGCCGTCGCCGTACCACAGGAAGAGACATCCTGAAAATAGGTGATACCTAACGGCTTAGTAAATGCATTGGTGTCACGCTCATAACCACCATGTTGAAAATTAGCCGCACGTGCCGTCTCACCGACCATCAACACCATGACCTGTTTACGACTCGCCGAAGACTTAGCGGTTAATGTGGCGTCTTCACCTAACATTTGATACGGCTTAGGAAGGGTAAAATAGGTTGATTTAAGATAACCATAAAGGCTATGGCTAAAATGAGTGGGAATGATCATCTTATTAAGGTAATGGTTATTGCGGCCCACAGAGGCATAGTCTTTATAGTAAAGAGCTGCAATCGCCAAAATCACCAACAAAGAGATCACAATAGAGACCAACTTCATCGCCAACTCACGCCAAATGGTGCTGCGCCGAATAGGCAATTTCACAATTAGCACTGCAGGCAACAACCCGGTAAACACAAACCATAATAAAGCGCTGAGCGTGAAATAAGATTTGGCTTCACCTGAGTTAGTTTGCATCACATTGACCAGCATGTCGCGATCGACAATGGTGCCGTAGTTATACATGGCATAGCTCAGTAGCGACGAGATAATGATCAGAGGTACCAACAACCATTTTTCACACCGAAACACGGTCAACAGGCTAAAAATCCCATTAAAGGCTGCAATAAAAAACAGCGGAATGCTTAACACAAACCCTAGGTTAACGTCACTCAACCCTTCTAGTATGCCAAAGAGCTTGACCAACAAGGCCACATTAAGCACCAGAAAAAAATAACACGACACTAATAAGATAAGCCGCGCAGGCGTCAGCGCAATAGCTCCGCCATTAGGGCTGTCTACTGCACCCGGTTTTTCGTTCGCATTTGAGAACTCGTTAACACTTGCAAGTAAAGGTTTAGTCAATAAGGCCATAACTGGCTTCCATACTGAGAGACAATAATCAGCATGTTATGCTTACGAAAGTAAAAAAAAGGTCAAATGACGAATGTAATTTAGCCGTTAACAAGACTTTATTAGCGGCAATGCATTGACAGTTGCTCCAAGCAAATGTTCTTTTTCACGGCGACGACAGGCTGAATAAAGTACAGTGATTGGCTACTGCGATAGCATGCTGTGATGGCGTGCAGCGGCAGGCAGTTTCAGTTAAGTGTAAGCCCTAACGATTTTCATCACACTTGGCTTTTGTAAATAAATGCAATGTAGCCAAACTCACATCGCCTACACCTAAGGCATTGCGTTTGAGATGACATATAAGTCGTGAGCAGCTTAGTAATGAGTAACGCTGAAATGATAGCAGTATGACTTAAAATGAAAAGGGCCAGAAGGCCCTTTTCATACAAGCTTAATCGCGAGCCTTACACATGGGCATCGGCATAGCCCATCCGGGTTAATACATTACGCACTAGCTCTAATGTATAAGGATCTTCAATGGTCGCTGGCATATTAAAGGTCTGATTATCGGCAATTTTACGCATAGTACCGCGTAAAATCTTACCCGAGCGTGTCTTAGGTAATTTAGGCACGGCACTGACTAACCTAAACGCGGCCACAGGGCCAATCTGCTCGCGCACAAGGGCTGTCAGTTCTTTATGCAGCTGCTCATCACTTAAGGTGCAGCCTTTTTTAAGCACCACCAACCCCAGCGGCACCTGCCCTTTAAGCTTATCGTCAACACCGATCACCGCCGCTTCAGCCACGGCTTCATGCTGACATAACACCTCTTCAAAACGGCCGGTCGATAAACGGTGGCCGGCGACATTAATGATGTCGTCGATACGACTCATAATATACAAGTATCCCTCTTCATCCATATAACCCGCATCACCAGTGAGATAGAAACCTGGGTACATAGACAAGTAACTTTCTTTATATCGCGCCTCATTTTGCCATAGTGTCGCCAAGGTGCCGGGTGGCAGTGGCAGCTTTATCACCACATTACCCGTTTGATTAGCCGCAACGCGCTCGCCCATCTCATCAACCACTTGCACGTCATAACCCGGCACCGCTAATGCAGGGGAGCCCGCCTTAACGGGTACAGGTGCAGTGCCCATCATGTTGGCGGCTACTGGCCAGCCAGTCTCGGTTTGCCACCAATGATCGATAACCGGTTTGTTCAGCTTGTGCTCGGCCCAATGTAAGGTATCGGGATCGCAGCGTTCACCCGCTAAAAACACCGTTTGTAGACAACTTAAATCAACATCTTTTATAAAATCGCCATCAGGATCGTCGCGCTTAATGGCACGAATCGCGGTCGGTGCAGTAAAGAAGCTCTTCACCTGATATTTAGCAATAGTTCGCCAGAAAATACCGGGGTCCGGCGTGCCGACAGGCTTGCCCTCAAACAACAAGGTGGTAGCTCCGGCTAACAGTGGCCCATACACTATGTAGGAGTGCCCCACCACCCAACCGACATCCGATGCCGCCCAAAACACATCGCCGGTATGTATGTCGTAAATATTTTTCATCGACCACGCCAGCGCCACCGCATGGCCGCCGTTGTCACGCACCACACCTTTAGGTTGACCAGTGGTGCCAGAGGTATAAAGCACATATAAGGGATCGGTCGCCTCCACAGGCTGACAACCAATATTAGGCGCATCGACCATAGCAGATTGCCAATCCACATCACGGCCATCAACTAAATCCGCATGCAGTTGGTGACGATTGAGAATAAGGCATTGGTTCACATGATGGGTCGCTTGATTCAGGGCATCATCGAGTAAGGGTTTATATGCCACCACGCCCGAAGGTTCGATACCACAAGATGCCGATAAGATCATTTTCGGCTTAGCATCATTAATACGCGTCGCCAGCTCATTGGCCGCAAAACCACCAAACACCACCGAATGGATTGCACCGAGTCGCGCACAAGCCAACATGGCATAGGCCGTTTCTGGGATCATCGGCATATAGATGATCACTCTATCGCCTTTACTCACCCCTTGGCTTGCCATATACCCTGCCAGACGGCTCACCTGAGCTTGCAGTTCAGCATAAGTAACACCATATTCAATATCGGTTATCGGACTGACATATTGAATCGCCACTTGCTCGCCGCGCCCCGCCTCCACATGGCGGTCAACGGCGTTATAACAGGTATTAATTTCGCCACCGCTAAACCAGCGATACATAGGCGCTTGACTGTCATCTAGTACCTTGTCAAAGGGTTTATCCCAGTCAAGCGCAGCGGCAGCATCCGCCCAAAATGCGTCTGGCTGCTCAATAGATTGTTGGTGTAATTGGTTATGTAACGCCTTCATTTGCCTCTCCCCGAATGACATGGGCTATCGCCCATATCGGTTGCCGCTCACTCTGTGTTTTGCCTCGTGATACAACGAGGGCCAGTTGATAGCATTATGAGACACGACACGCCTTTGCCCATTAGACCTTTGCATAATGGGCATCCGCTAAACAATCTAACCACCTGTTACCAAAAGGCTTAATAGTTTACTTATACGTGATACGTACATTTTACCGCCTAAAATCTTTACCTTTACGTAAACTTCATATATCGTTCTAGCAATGTTAATTGTTATGGTATTTTTTGATGAGCGACAAACACACCACACAGACAACTTATTCTATTAGCGATCTGTCAAAAGAGTTCGATATTACTACCCGTAGTATCCGCTTTTATGAAGATCAAGGGTTGCTAAAGCCTAAGCGCCGTGGGCAAACCCGTATCTATGGCCTCAAAGATAGAGTGCGTCTAAAACTGATTTTACGCGGTAAGCGCCTCGGCTTTTCTCTAGCCGAAACCCGCCGTTTATTCGAGCTTTATGACGCCGACAAAAATAGCAGCACCCAGCTACACACCATGCTCGATCTCGTCGAAGAGAAAAAGTCAGCACTGCAGCAGCAGATGGACGACATCAAGGTGGTATTGATGGAGCTCAATTCTGCCGAACAACAATGCCGCGCAGCACTAGAGCTGCAACAACAATAACCTTGGACGCATACACCATACCCAATTAACACAAGCCGTTGATAAGCAATAAAAGATTACGAAAAAAAACCAATACTAAAAAATATAATAATTATAAAAATCAGACCTGTAGGATATAACAATGACTCAACTCTACTCCTCTCTCAATTTTGGTCTCGGTGAAGATGTCGACATGCTGCGTGATGCAGTACACAGTTTCGCCGCCAATGAAATCGCCCCTATCGCCGCTAAGGTTGATGCGGAAAATGCCTTCCCTAATGAGCTCTGGCCCGTACTCGGTGACATGGGCTTGTTAGGCGTTACTGTGCCTGAAGAGTACGGCGGCGCCGACATGGGCTACCTAGCGCATGTGGTAGCGATGGAAGAGATTTCGCGTGCATCGGCGTCTATTGGCCTGAGCTACGGCGCGCACTCTAACCTGTGCGTTAACCAAATTAATCGCAACGGCAACGCCGAGCAAAGGGCTAAATATCTGCCTAAGCTGGTGAGCGGCGAGCATATTGGCGCCTTAGCCATGAGTGAGCCCAATGCGGGCTCCGATGTAGTTTCAATGAAACTGCATGCGCGCAAAGAGGGCGATCGTTATATCCTCAATGGCAACAAGATGTGGATCACCAATGGGCCTGACGCCCACACTTACGTGATTTACGCTAAAACTGACCTAGATAAGGGCCCACACGGGATCACGGCGTTTATCGTCGAGCGTGGCTCTAAAGGCTTTAGTCAGGCACAAAAACTCGACAAGCTCGGCATGCGCGGCTCAAACACCTGTGAATTGGTATTTGAAGATTGTGAAGTCCCAGAAGAGAACATCTTAGGCGGCCTCAATAACGGCGTAAAAGTGCTGATGAGCGGCCTAGATTACGAGCGAGTAGTCCTGTCTGGCGGCCCACTTGGCATTATGACTGCCTGCATGGATATTGTGGTGCCCTACATCCACGAGCGTGAGCAGTTTGGTCAATCTATCGGTCAGTTCCAGTTGGTTCAGGGCAAATTAGCCGACATGTATACCGGCATGAACGCGGCAAAATCTTATATCTATAACGTTGCTAAATCTTGCGACCGTGGTGAAACCACCCGCAAAGATGCCGCTGGCGCGATTCTCTACTCGGCGGAACTTGCCACCAAAATGGCGCTCGATGCCATTCAACTGCTCGGCGGCAACGGTTACGTCAACGAGTACGCGACAGGCCGCTTACTGCGTGATGCCAAGCTATATGAGATTGGCGCAGGCACCTCGGAAATTCGCCGCATGCTGATTGGCCGAGAACTGTTTAACGAATCTAAATAGTTAATCGCTTATCGATGGCCGAGCCACTTCTCGGCCTTTGATGAGGGCTAATGCCTCATCAGATACCATCACAGTTTACAAAAGGAACATTGACGTGACGCAACTGAGTAGTCGAATCAATCCCCGCAGCGATGAGTTCAAAACCAAACAGCAACAGATGGCGAGTGTCGTCGCCGATCTCAAACTCAAACTCGCTGAAATTGAACAAGGTGGCGGTGCTGTCGCTATGGAGCGTCATCTTGCTCGCGGCAAGTTATCGCCTCGCCAACGCGTCGAGAAACTGCTCGACTCTGGCTCGCCTTTTCTAGAAATATCGCAATTTGCCGCCTATGAGGTGTATGACGATGTGGTGCCCGCAGCAGGCATCATCGCCGGCATTGGCAGAGTCAGCGGCGTCGAATGTATGGTGATAGCCAACGATGCCACGGTTAAAGGCGGCACTTACTATCCGCTGACCGTTAAAAAGCATCTACGAGCGCAAGATATTGCTAAGCGTTGCCATCTACCCTGCATCTATTTGGTCGATTCGGGTGGCGCTAACCTACCACGCCAAGATGAAGTGTTCCCGGACCGCGATCATTTTGGGCGTATCTTCTATAACCAAGCACAAATGTCAGCATTAGGCATTCCTCAAATTGCGGTGGTCATGGGCTTATGCACCGCAGGTGGCGCTTACGTACCAGCCATGGCCGATGAGTCCATTATCGTTAAAGAGCAAGGCACCATCTTTTTGGCTGGCCCGCCATTAGTTAAGGCGGCAACCGGTGAAGAGGTCTCGGCCGAAGAGCTTGGCGGCGCCGAAGTGCACACCAAAATTTCTGGCGTTGCGGATCATTTGGCGCAAAACGATGAGCACGCCCTCGAGCTTGCCCGCAAAGCCGTCACGCGCCTCAATCACAACAAACAGATTGAAAGCTTATTAAGCCCAGCCACACCACCTAAGTTTGATATTAATGAGCTCTACGGCATTGTCGGCACCGATCTTAAAAAGCCGTTCGATGTCAAAGAGGTGATTGCCCGTATCGTCGATGACTCTGATTTCGATGAATTCAAAGCCAACTATGGCGCGACGCTCGTGTGCGGCTTTGCCCGCATTCATGGCTACCCCGTGGGTATTGTGGCTAACAACGGCATCTTGTTTTCCGAGTCGGCGCAAAAAGGCGCTCATTTTATTGAGCTCTGTTGCCAGCGCAAAATACCGCTGCTGTTCTTGCAAAATATCACCGGCTTTATGGTGGGTAAAAAGTATGAGCATGAAGGCATAGCCAAACACGGCGCCAAAATGGTGACTGCCGTATCTTGTGCTAATGTGCCTAAATTTACGGTAATTATTGGCGGCAGCTACGGCGCGGGTAACTACGGCATGTGTGGCCGAGCCTTTGAACCTACTATGATGTGGATGTGGCCAAATGCGCGCATCTCTGTGATGGGTGGCGAACAAGCGGCTGGCGTATTGGCCACGGTTCGTCGTGATGGACTCGCTCGTAAAGGAGTTGAGTGGTCGAGTGAGGATGAAGCGGCATTTCGCGCGCCAATCGTCGAGCAATATGACAAAGAGGGTCACCCTTACCATGCCAGTGCTCGCCTCTGGGATGATGGCATTATCGATCCTGCGCAAACACGCGATGTTGTCGGCTTAGCCTTGTCAGCCGCCTTAAATGCCCCGGTTCAAGAAACCAAGTTTGGTGTGTTCCGCATGTAAGCGGCCATTAACTTCGATTTCTCAACGTAGGCAAAGGATGCAAACATGACCGACAAGACAGCACTAGACATTCATTTAAACAATAAGTTAGACACAGGGTTTCAATATCTCAGCTGCGCCTTAAACCATGGCGTCGGCGAGATGGTGCTTAACCGCGCCGATAAACATAACGCCTTCGATGAGGTGATGATTCGCGAGATGATCGCAGCGCTAAACCATTTTGCCAGCAATGATGACTGCCAAGTGTTAGTGCTCAAGGCCAATGGTAAAAACTTTAGCGCGGGCGCCGATCTTAACTGGATGCGCAAACAAGCTAAGATGGATTTTGAGCAAAACCTGGCCGATGCCAATGAGCTAGCCACCTTGATGCATACATTAGATAAATTTCCTAAACCGACCATTGCGCTGGTACAAGGCGCCGCCTTTGGCGGTGCGCTCGGCCTTATCTGCGCAAGCGACATCGCTATCGCCAATGAGCACGCCAGCTTTTGCTTAAGCGAAGTCAAGCTCGGGCTCATTCCTGCGGTGATAAGCCCATATGTGGTGCGCGCCATGGGGCAACGCGCCTCGCGCCGCTATATGTTAACCGCCGAGCGCTTTAGTGCCCAAACGGCATTAAAGCTCAATGTTATCCATGAGATAGCTGATAATCTCGATGCTGCAGCCGCGCCGATTATCACAGCACTCCTAAGCAATAGTCCTCAAGGCATGGCATGGGTCAAAACCTTATTGTCTCGCTTAGAAGATGGCGTTATCGATGACGATACATTGCGCTACACCAGCGAGCGCATCGCCCGCATTCGTGTATCAGACGAAGGTCAAGAGGGACTCAATGCCTTTTTCGATAAACGTAGCCCAGATTGGAAAGCGATATGAAAACAGTTCTAACTCAACACCCTATTGCTAAGCCAAGCCCGGAGTACGCTAATTATGTTTACTAAACTACTGATTGCTAACCGCGGCGAAATTGCTTGTCGCATCATCAAGACTGCCAATGCCATGGGGGTTAAAACTGTTGCCCTCTATTCCGATGCCGATAAAGACGCGCGTCATGTGGCAATGGCCGATGAGTCTTTCTATTTAGGTGGCAGCGCGCCGAGTGAGTCATACCTTAAAGGCGAGTTGATCCTCGATATCGCTAAGCGCAGTGGCGCTCAGGCTATCCATCCGGGTTACGGTTTTCTGTCTGAAAATGCCGACTTTGCTCGCCAGTGTGAACAAGCAGGCATCACCTTTGTTGGCCCAGGCGCCGACGCCATCGATGCCATGGGCAGCAAAAGCGCCGCCAAAAACATCATGCAACAAGCCAATGTCCCCTTAGTACCGGGTTACCATGGTGACGATCAAAGCGATGCAAGCTTACTTCAAGCCTCGAAAGAGATAGGCTTTCCGCAACTTATCAAAGCGGCCTATGGCGGTGGCGGTAAAGGAATGCGTATTGTTGAGTCTGAAAAAGAAGCACTGGATGCGATTAACTCGGCTCGCCGAGAAGCGGCATCGTCTTTTGGTAACGATAAATTATTGATTGAACGTTACCTAAGACAGCCGCGCCATGTTGAAGTGCAAGTGTTTGCCGACACCCAAGGCAACTGTATCTATCTCTCCGACCGTGACTGCTCTATTCAACGTCGTCACCAAAAGGTGGTTGAGGAAGCTCCAGCACCCGGTCTAACCGACAGCCTTCGCCGCGCCATGGGTGAGGCCGCAGTCGCTGCCGCAAAAGCGATTGATTATGTCGGCGCCGGTACGGTCGAGTTTCTGCTCGATACCCACGCGACCGATGAGGCGAGCAGCTTCTACTTTATGGAGATGAATACGCGTCTACAGGTTGAGCATCCTGTCACTGAGATGGTCACAGGCCAAGACTTAGTAAAATGGCAGCTGATGGTTGCCAGTGGCAGCGAATTACCACTGAGCCAAGATGAAGTGCGTATTCACGGACATTCATTTGAAGTGCGAATTTACGCCGAAGATCCGCAAAATGCGTTTTTACCCGCCAGCGGTAAACTGAACTTCCTGCGAGAACCCGAGCAAAACCGCTATGTGCGTATCGACTCAGGCATTCGCGAAAACGATGTGATCAGTAACTTTTACGATCCGATGATCGCCAAACTGATCGTATGGGACGAGTCACGCCCACGGGCACTACAACGCTTAGTGCACGCCCTCGAGTCATATCAAATCAGCGGCCTGAAACATAACATCGAGTTCTTAGCCAATATCGCTGAGCATCACGCCTTTAGCGACGCCGATTTTAGCACCGACTTTATTGAGCGTTACGGCGACACCTTAATTGGTACGAATTTAGATGCTGACAATAGCAAAGAGCAAAATAGTGCCCTCGCCTTTGCCGCGCTATACCACCTTTGCGCGCAAAAAGAGCAGGCAAAACTGACCGCCACCAATAGCAATGATCCCTACTCGCCTTGGGGCCAAGTGAGTGGCTTTAGGCTTAACCGCAGCGGCGTTCATCAACTCACCCTGCTGGACGACCAACATCAAATACAGCACTTAACCCTCAGCCAAGTGGGTGACAGCTACTATCTCAATTTTAACGATCAAACACTGACGCTCAGCGGTGAGCTAAAACAAGATCTGCTGCATGCGGAGATTAACGGTCATAAGAGCAAGATCCCCGTTAGCCGAGAAGGTGATGATTTTACGCTGTTTTTACCCTCAGGCAGCTATCATTACCGCGCGATTCAGACTGAAATTTTTGAAGAGCAAGGCAGCAGCGAAGATAAACTTAAAGCGCCTATGAATGGCACTATCGTGACCCATCTTGTTGCAGTAGGCGATGAAGTTGAACAAGGCCAAGGCTTAATGGTGATGGAAGCGATGAAGATGGAATACACCATCGAAGCACCGTTTAATGGCACAGTTACCGCCTTCTTCTTTGAGCCTGGCGAGCTGGTCAGTGATGGCGCAGTGCTTGCCGATGTCAGCGCTAGTGAGGAGGCTTAATCATGTCCACTAGCCTTGGCAGATACCCAAGCAAGGTAAGCCTTTTTGAGGTTGGCGCCCGCGACGGCCTGCAAAACGAGCAAGCAGTCACTACGGCTGACAAGCTTATCCTTATCGACCAATTAGGCATGGCTGGTCTAAAACGCATCGAAGCGGGCAGTTTTGTGTCACCTAAATGGGTACCACAGATGGCCGATTCGGCGGACATTTTTAAGCAACTCAGTAAACGCAGCGGCGTGGTCTACAGCGCGCTTACGCCCAATTTAAAAGGGCTGGAACGTGCGCTTGACGCTGGCGCAGATGAAGTGGCCATCTTTGGCGCAGCCTCTCAAAGCTTCAGCCAGCGTAATATCAACTGTTCAATTGAGGAGTCTATCGAGCGCTTTATCCCAGTGATAGAGGCGGCTAAAGCCAAAAACATCGCCGTGCGTGGTTATGTATCTTGTGTTTTAGGCTGCCCCTATGAAGGTGAGATAGCCGTGAGCGAAGTGGCTCGCGTGGCAGAACGTCTTTACAACATGGGCTGCTATGAGATCTCACTCGGCGACACTATCGGTGTTGGCACGCCCGTTAACGCCCGTAAAATGATCGAGGCGGTCGCCCAGAAAGTCCCCGTAGATAAACTTGCGCTGCATTTTCATGACACCTATGGTCAAGCACTGGCTAATATTCTCGCCTGTTTAGAAACCGGGGTGAGCGTCATCGACAGCTCGGTCGCAGGTCTGGGTGGTTGCCCTTATGCCAAAGGCGCATCGGGTAATTTGGCGACAGAGGATCTGGTTTACATGCTACATGGTTTAGGCATAGAAACAGGCGTTGATTTACCGCGTTTAATTGAGGCGGGCAACACAATTAGCCAAGCACTTGGCCGACCAAACGGCTCTAAAGTGGCGCTTGCGCTGACCGAATAACCCATAGGCGCGACTAAAATAAAAGGTGCTAGGCGCCGAGCCTAGCGCCTCTCACAGGAGATAATAATGGCAGGACTCAATAAGCTGGTTGACAGCTACGAAGCAGCATTAGATGGCCTTGAAGACAACATGACCGTTATGGTGGGTGGCTTTGGCTTGTGTGGCATTCCTGAAGGGCTCATTGCCCAAATGGTCAAAATGGGCACGACAGGACTCACTGCGATTTCCAACAACGCTGGCGTCGATGATTTTGGCTTGGGGCTGCTGTTAAAGAGCCGTCAGATCAGCACAATGATCGCCTCATATGTGGGTGAAAACGCCACTTTTGAGCAGCAGATGCTCTCTGGTGAACTCAATGTGATTTTGACGCCACAAGGCACGTTAGCGGAAAAAATCCGCGCGGGCGGCGCCGGTATTCCCGCCTTCTTTACCGCCACAGGTTATGGCACTCCCGTCGCTGAAGGTAAAGAAACACGCGAAATCGATGGCCGTCACTATGTATTAGAGCCAGCGCTGAAAGCTGATTTTGCCTTAGTCCGCGCGTGGAAAGCCGATACCATGGGTAACTTGGTATTCCGTAAAACCGCCGCTAACTTCAACCCTATGATGGCCACCGCGGGCAAAATCACCGTGGTGGAAGCCGAGCATATCGTTGAGCCCGGGGAGCTAGATCCTGATCATATCCATACTCCAGGTATCTATGTCGATCGCGTGATTCAAGGCACGTTCGAGAAACGTATCGAACAACGTACCGTTAAAGTAGCCACTAAATAGGAGGAAACACCATGGCGTTATCAAGAGAACAACTAGCACAACGTGTTTCCCAAGAACTGCAAGATGGCTTTTACGTCAATTTAGGCATTGGTATTCCCACCTTAGTCGCTAACTATATTCCCGATGGCATTGAAGTGATGCTGCAATCGGAAAATGGGCTGCTTGGCATGGGCGAATTCCCAACGGAAGAGACCATAGATGCCGATCTGATCAATGCGGGCAAACAAACGGTAACGGCAGTCCCCGGCGCATCTTTTTTCTCGTCGGCAGAGAGTTTTGCGATGATCCGCGGCGGCCATGTAGATTTAACCGTACTAGGTGCGTTTGAAGTCGATGTGAATGGCTCAATCGCATCTTGGATGATCCCTGGCAAACTGATAAAAGGCATGGGCGGCGCCATGGATTTAGTGGCTGGCGCCGACAATATTATCGTCACCATGATGCACGCCGACAAATACGGTAACTCAAAGCTACTGCCCAAATGCGAGCTACCGCTCACCGGTTATGGCTGCATTAAACGGGTATTGACCGATTTAGCTTTTGTCGAGATTAAAGATGGTGCGTTCCATCTGCTTGAGCGCGCACCTGGAGTCAGTGTCGAAGAGATCATTGAGAAAACGGCGGGTAAACTAATCGTGCCTGAGCATGTGCCTGAAATGGTGCTTTAAGCTCATGCCGCTTGTTAGCACTATCACATGGTGAGAGTATTCCATGTTAAATAAGAGATAACCCGAGTGCTGGCTCATTGCTTGAACGCGAGATAAACCGCAAAAACCACCCAAGGATACCGATTCTAGGGTGGTTTTTTGTTAAAACGACTTAGCGATTAGCGCTTTGTATTGCTTGAGTCCAAAACTGTCTGGCGAGCTGCTGCGATTCTAACGCTTTGTGCGAAGTACTTTGCCCCAGTTTGCGATCGGCTTGGGATTGTTCATACCCTTCGCTGGCCAACTCACTGATGGTTTGTAACGAGTCACTTATCTCTGTGGCCGCAATCCCCTGCTCCTTCATCGCATTGGCACTATGTTCTGTCATGCCATTGATGCGCTGCATGGTTGAGACTAATCCAGCAAATACCGTTTCCGCCTGCTTTACCAATTCAACGGCGCGAGTCGCTTGACTCTGCCCTGCGGTTAAAGTGCGTGCGGCATTGGCGGCACTTTGTTGGAATTTATTAACAATTTCATCTATTTGACTGGTAGAATCGCTGGTTCGCGATGAGAGTTTTCGTACCTCATCGGCCACTACCGCAAAGCCTCTGCCCGACTCACCCGCCCTCGCTGCTTCGATAGCCGCATTCAGCGCAAGTAAATTGGTTTGCTCTGCGATATTACTTATTACATCAAGGACTTCATTGATAGCCACGCTATCGTGTTCAATCTCTTGTACCACGTCAGCAAAGTTGCCTACCTCTTGATTGAGTCCATTGATTGCATTGATCACCGCATCTAACTGCGCATAGCCTTGTGCCACCGTGGCTTGGCTACCTTCAACATCAACGGCCACTTGTTTAATTTGTTGACCTAACTCACTAAAACTTGCCGTCATCTCCTCAACGGCCGCAGCGGCTTGCGCCGTTTGTTGACTCTGGCTGTCTGCCCTTTGCGCTGCAGCAGTGATGGAGTCCAGTAGCTCTGAGCTATCTTGTGCAATGGCTGATGATGTATCAGCCATTCGCCCCACAGCTCCGGCTACCTCAGCGGTCAGAGAGTCCATGGCGAATAAGATATTGCCTATCTCATCGTTACGTCCAGTAAAGATATGCCTTGCCGGACCATCATCGCATATCGACAGGGCGCGTTCATTAAGCTCACTCAGTGGCCGCATGATCCGCTGCAACCCAAACCACATAGGCAATATCATCGCTAATGCTAACCAGGGCGAATAGACGCAACAGGCTAAACTCAGCAGCATCAGTATCACTGCAAACAACTTAATTTTAGTGGTAAAATTGAACGTTGCGCTGTCGAGCTCATGGCGCGATTCATCCTTATTCAAACTCTGATAAATCGCTTTTGCTCGCTCAATCTGCGCTTTGTCTGCGCGGCGGCGAACCGATTGATACTCTTTAACCTGACCATTCTCTATAACCGGTGCGACATAAGCATTAACCCAGTAAAACCCGCCATCTTTACAACGGTTTTTAACTATCCCCATCCAAGCGCGACGCGCTTTAAGTGCTTTCCATAACATGGCGTAGGCTTGCTTGGGCATATCGGGGTGGCGCACAATATTGTGCGGCTGCTGCAATAACTCCGCTTCTTCGAAACCACAAATTCGACAAAAGTCGTTATTAGCATGTAAAATATTTCCGCTTAGATCTGTCGTAGACAATAAGATATCTTCGTCAGTAAGCAGCACCTCTTTATCGGTCACTGGTTGGTTATTGCGCATTAGCTATCAATTAGTTATTAAGAGTTTGAATAACTGGATTCTGAGGCTAAGCAAGAAAGAGCCTTTTGATCTAGCGCAATTTTTACGTATCAATAATGTTACAAACCATGGTTTTAAGAGCGAGATCTCATCTAGCCAGCACAAAAATTAAACTAAGCGATTACCGATTGAAAACATATTGCTCAAGTGCTGCAGTCACTAATCACATCAATAAAAAGAAAATTGAAAGTCCCCCTTATATGCGCGAGCAATAGCGGCAATGAATTAACCAGCTAAGTCGATCACCTGCACGAAGGGTCACCAACAAAAAAGGCCGCGTATCAACGCAGCCTTAACGGGGAATAACACAATGAGGTTAAATGAGGTTATAAGCTTGGCATAATGCTAATAGCTAAAACATCACCATTTAAGCTCTTAACTTAATCGCACTTAATTTAAATCACACTAAACGTAATAGTTTAGTCCCACAAAAACTCACGAAAATGTTTACGACAGACTGACTCGTAACTCTCATTACCACCAATCGCCACTTGCTCACCCTCTTTCATCGGCTTACCTTCACCGTCGAGTCTCACCACCATGTTGGCTTTTCGACCGCAGTGACAGATGGTCTTTAGCTCGACCAGTTTATCGGCCCAAGCAAGCAGGTACTGGCTACCACTAAAAAGCTCACCCTGGAAATCGGTTTTAAGCCCGTAGCACAACACTGGAATATCTAAAATATCAACCACATAGGTTAACTGCTTAACCTGTTCTTTGCTTAAAAACTGCGATTCATCGATTAAGATACAGTGTAAATGTTGTTGTTGATGGGCGCGCTTTATCATCGCGGATAAATTATCGCTAGCACTGAAGATTTGCGCGTCAGTCTCAATACCGATACGTGACGCCACCTTCCCTATGCCATAGCGATCGTCAATTGACGCTGTCATCACTAAAGTGTGCATACCGCGCTCGCGATAATTATAAGATGACTGAAGTAAAGAGGTCGACTTACCTGCATTCATCGCAGAATAGTAAAAATAGAGCTGCGCCAACTGAGTTATTCCTATGATTATTTTGAGCGCAGATTTTAACACTAATTGATCCTAGTTCGCAGCTACAAACTGGTTCAATTTACCTACTTGTGAGCCACAAAACATTGCTGACGCTTCCCTAGCAAAGCAGATTAATGATATTGTTGACTATTAAATTTGAGTAAAATATCTGAGTAAACCCAAGGCTACTTAAGACAATTTTAATTCAAACTTGCTACTTTAAATACAATTAAATAACAACAAGACAACAATTGAAGGTTCTTATACACATGCGCAAAACATTACTTGCTGCGTCAATCGCGGCCACGATTGCCCTTACAGGCTGCTCACTCAATGAAACTCAAGCGCCTGCTGCCGCAGCGGTGCAAACTCAAAACCCATTAATGCAAGCCAGTTCGCTGCAATACCAAGCGCCCGATTTTAACATCATCAAAGATGAACATTTTCAGCCCGCACTAGATCAAGGTATCAAAGAGCATTATCAACAAGTACTCACGATTGCCAATAATAGCGCGGCGCCGACATTTGAAAACACCATAGTTGCATTAGAAACCAGTGGCGAACTGCTGAACCGTGCTTCAAAGGTGTTCTATAACTTAGCGGGTACAGATAGCAACCCAACACTGCGTAAAATCCAAGGTGAAATGGCGCCTAAAATGGCCGCTCATTCCGATAATATCCACCTTAACGCGCCATTATTTGCCCGTATCGACAGCCTCTATCAACAGCGCAATAGCTTAGGTTTGACGAATGAAGAAGTGCGTCTTATCGAGGTTTATCACCAACGCTTTGTGATGGCTGGTGCCAAATTGACCGATGAGCAAAAAGCAAAAATTCGCGTCTTAAATGAAGAACAATCGACACTGACCAATGAATTTAGCCAGCGCCTAATGCGCCTGACCAAAGAGATTGCGGTGGTTATTGATGATGTCAATCAATTAGCGGGCTTGTCTGACAGTGAAATTCGCGCTGCTAAAGCCGATGCAGCGGCTCAAGGCCATGAAGGCAAATACCTGCTTAGTATCACCAATACTACGCGCCAACCTGTATTAGCTAAACTTGAAAACCGTCAGTTACGCCAACGAGTATGGCAAGCCTCATCAACTCGAGGGATGAGTGGTGAAAACGAAACCGCTTCACTTGTTGCTCGCCTCGCACAACTTCGCGCCGAACGCGCTGAGTTGCTAGGTTACAAGAGCTGGGCTGACTATCGCCTAGCACCGCAAATGGCTAAAAATCCCGAAGCGGTTTACCAAATGTTTGGCTCTATGGTGCCAGCTGTTGTCGCTAACACTCAAAAAGAAGCCGACGATATTCAGGCGATGATCAATAAAACCGGTGGCGATTTTACCCTAGCGCCATGGGACTGGGCGTTTTATGCCGAGAAGGTACGTCAAGAGAAGTTTAATCTTGATGAAAGCTCTATCAAGCCGTATTTCGAGTTCAATCGAGTATTAACTGACGGCGTATTTTTCACACTTGAATCGCTTTACGGCGTCACCTTTAAGCCGCGCCCCGATCTTCCTGTGTACCATGAAGATGTGAAAGCCTATGAGATGTTTGATGCCGATGGGACTTCGATGGCTATTTTCTACGGCGATTACTTTGCCCGTGAAGGTAAGCGTGGCGGCGCATGGATGAGCTCATTTGTAGCGCAATCAAAACTGCTCAACAGTAAGCCGGTTGTCGTTAACGTGATGAACATCAAAAAGGCACCAGAGGGTGAAGCCACTTTTGTGAGCTATGATGAAGTGACCACTATGTTCCACGAATTGGGCCATGGTACTCACGGCATGTTCTCCAAGGTGACCTACCCTAGCCTATCGGGCACTGCGGTCTCTCGTGATTTTGTCGAGTTCCCATCGACCTTCGAAGAAGACTGGGCAGCCCACCCCAAGGTGTTAGCTAACTATGCTAAGCACTATGAGACAGGTGAAGTGATCCCTGATGAACTGCTTCAAAAATTACTTAAATCGCGCAGCTTCAATCAAGGCTTCGATACCCTAGAGTATATGGCCGCCGCATTAGTAGATTTAGAATGGCACTCGCTACCTGCTGACGCACCATTACAAGATGTAGCGAGTTTCGAAGCTAAAGCGCTGGAAAAACATGGCATCAATATCGCTGCCGTACCACCACGTTACAAATCGACCTATTTTGCTCATGCCTTCCCAGGTGGATACTCGGCCAGTTACTACGCCTATATGTGGAGTGAGATCTTAGCGGCCGATGCGTTCGCCTACGTGCAAACCCAAGGTGGCTTAAATCGTGAAATTGGCATGAAGTACCGCAAAACCATTCGTGAAGTGGGCAACAGCGTGCCACCAATGGAAGCCTACAAAGCCTTCCGTGGACAAGCACCGACTACAGAAGCGTTACTTAAGCGTCGTGGTTTAAACTAAAGCTATTCATGCAACGCCCATAAAAATGCCGCTATGATTAGCGGCATTTTTTATCACTGATTTCGCCGTAGCGAGTCATGATTATATCGTTGGTTTAGCAGCTTGATAGCGAAGCACAATTACACTTATCACAAACAGCACACTGCTGGCACCTAAGCCTGCAGCCAGCGATTCGGTAAAGCCTAGCACCACATAGCCACCTAAGCTTATCCCGGCGACAATAAGCGCGTAAGGTAACTGAGTTAATACATGGTCAATGTGATGACAATTGGCGCCTGTTGACGACAAAATAGTGGTATCGGAAATCGGTGAGCAGTGATCGCCAAATACCGCGCCCGCTAATACAGCTGCCAGCATAGGTAGCATCATATTGGTGTGGGTGCCCATGGCCATATCGGCGGCAATCGGCAACATGATGCCGAACGTGCCCCAGCTGGTGCCCGTTGAAAACGCGGTCAATCCGGCCAAAATAAATAATACCGCTGGCAGTAATGCAAAGGGGATATTACCCGTGGCTAGGCTGGCCATATATTTACCCGTTTCCATCTGACCAATCACACCGGCAATCGTCCAGGCAAACAGTAAGATATAGATAGCAGGTAACATAGAGCGTGCGCCCGCAATCATCCCTTTAAGGATTAATGATTTATCTAAGCCTTGACTGAGCACTAAGAGTAATGTGGCCACCAAGCCAATGATCGCCCCGAAAAACAGTGATGAAGCCACATCGGTCTTTTCAAAGGCGCCAATTAAGGTAAATGGCAGATTTTCGGCAGTTAACGCATCGGCACCGCTGCTGATCATAAAATAGATAGTGGCGGCAACCAGTACGGTAATGGGTAAAAATAATCCTGAAATTTTCCCCGAATCGGCTTCAGGCAGATCGCTATTGGCCCCTGGTGGTAACCCTTTAGATTCATCATAAAGATGGCCCTTTTGGGCGTTAAGCTCATGCTGGCGCATGGGGCCAACATCGAGCCCCATAAAGGCAACACATAATAGGAGTAACAGCGCAAAGATGGCGTAGAAATTCATCGGGATCATCTGAATAAACACGCTTAGATGCCCGGTATCGGCAAAACCATGTGCCGTTAAAATACCGCCAATCAGCGCAATAATATACGCGCCCCAACTCGACACTGGTGAGATAACGCAGATAGGAGCTGCGGTCGAATCCAGCAGATAGGCCAGTTTACTGCGCGAAATGTAATAGCGATCCGTTAACGGTCTTGCCACACTGCCGACAACTAAACTATTGAAATAATCGTCAATAAAAACCACGCAACCTAAAAACATGGTCAGCAACTTAGCATCTCGTTTATTACGAATATGCTGACGAGCCCAATCGGCAAATGCCTTAGCAGCGCCGCTGACAGTGATCAATGCAGTGATCATCCCTAGCAAGATAAGGAAGCCAAGAAGATAGACATTCCAACTATTTAGGGCGCCATCGTCCCAAAATAATCCTGTCACCTGCTGGGCAAGGTATTGTCCTGAGTCTACTACGGAGTAATCGGTGATAAAGACCGCCCCAAGTAGAATGCCCACCCCAAGCGAAAGTAATACTCGACGAGTAAAAATCGCCAGTAAAATAGCCACCACAGGGGGCAGCAAGGAAAGCGCCGAATCGGCGTAACTCAAAGTTGTCATTGTTTTATATTGTCTTCGTTAAATTACGAATGGAGGGCAACTGAACTGGTGGGATATAGCAAAAGATATTACACCTGTCCTATCAGTAGCGCTCCATAGTGATACCAGTTGTCGGTATACCTTCTTTTTATCATTCCGGATAAAAAGCACTATGGCAGTGCTGCCTCTATTCGATGACAGCCCCAGCAGTGAGCTTTGATGAACTCGACCACTTCGGCATCAAATCCTTTCCTATTCGCTGTACGGCATCACCCTAACGAATACTACTAATATTTAATGCACCTCTACGTCTCAGGACGCCAGACCAATTTCACTATCGGCAGGCGTGACGCACATAAAAACACAAGCGGCTTTAAGGATGCTACCTTAAAGCCGCCCAACGTGATCTATATCACACTAAGTTTTAAATGAACACCAAGATGTTCACTAAGTACTTACAATTTATTAAAGAAGTGCCACCAACTTAGGTACTGCATCAAACAGATCGGCTTCTAAACCATAATCGGCCACTTGGAAAATCGGCGCCTCAGGATCCTTGTTAATGGCCACAATCACCTTAGAATCTTTCATCCCAGCCAGGTGTTGAATCGCGCCCGAGATCCCAACGGCAATATACAGATCTGGCGCAACAATCTTACCCGTTTGCCCCACTTGTAGATCGTTAGGCACATAACCCGCATCAACCGCCGCACGAGATGCCCCTAAAGCGCCACCCAATTTATCGGCAAGCTGCTCTAATATCGCAAAATTCTCAGCACTGCCCATTGCACGGCCGCCCGACACCACAACCGATGCAGCGCCTAAATCTGGGCGCTCTGATTCAGTCAATGTTTGTGAAACAAATTCAACATTACTGGTAAAAACACCACCAAGAGTTTGCTCGGCTGCTGCGCCATCATTGCTTACGGCATCAAATGCACTCACGCGTACGGTCATCACTTTGATGGCATCTAAACTCTGCACGGTTGCCATAGCGCTACCCGCATAAATTGGCCGCACAAAGGTATCTTCACTGACAACTTCAACCACTTCAGACAGTTGTGCTACATCAAGCAAGGCAGCCACGCGAGGAAGCACATCTTTACCTAGGCTCGAGGCCGAAGCCAAAATATGTTGATAATCGTTGGCGATAGAGACCACTAACGCCCCTAAGTTTTCGGCGATGCCATGGGCATAAGCACCATTGTCTGCCACTAATACACTGCGGACACCGCTCAATTGCTTAGCCGCCTCGACCACAGTTGCACAGTTTTCACCGGCGACTAATAGATCCACATCGCTACCAATTTGGTGTGCACACGCCACCACTTTGGCCGTGTCTAGTTTTAGACTCGCGTTATCATGTTCTGCTATTACTAGAATCGCCATTAGATCACCTTCGCTTCATTTTTTAGCTTTTCAACCAGCTCCTCAACAGAAGCCACCATCACGCCCGCCTTGCGCTGTGCAGGTGGAGTGACTTTTAACACGCTTTGATGTTGCTTTAGCTCAACGCCAAGACTGTCGACAGTGATAGTCTCCAGTGGCTTACGTTTTGCTTTCATAATATTGGGTAATTTAGCGTAGCGAGGCTCGTTCAAACGTAGATCTGTCGTAATGATGGCTGGCAGTGGCATCTTCAGCGTTTGCAATCCGCCGTCGATTTCACGAGTCACCACCACAGTTTCACCCTCGACCTTCACCTCTGAAGCAAAAGTCGCTTGCGGCATGCCAGTTAATGCTGCCAACATCTGGCCGGTCTGATTGTTATCGCCGTCAATAGATTGCTTGCCCAGTAAAATAAGCTGCGCTTGCTCTTGGTTCTGAATCGCATTAAGCAGCTTGGCAATGGAAAGCGGCGCGAGAGCTTCGTCGGTTTCTACATGAATACCACGGTCAGCACCCAATGCCATGGCGGTTCGCAGTTGTTCTTGCGCAGCCTTAGGGCCTATGGTTGCCACGACGATTTCAGTAACAATACCCGCTTCTTTTAACCGAACCGCTTCTTCTACGGCAATTTCACAAAATGGGTTAATCGCCATTTTAAGATTTGCGGTATCGACGTTGCTATTGTCAGCATTCACCCTGACCTTCACATTGGCATCGACGACGCGTTTAACTGGCACCAATACTTTCATAAGGCTTCCTTCTTACCATCTTTTTATGTTGAATAAAAAAGTGCATAGCAAAACTATCACAAACTTAAGCCACTTTACGTGCTGTTGACGTTAACGTCAACAAGAACGCAACGAGAAATCTACAAACAAAAAATGACAACAAAACGTCAATATAAAAGGGATTACGTTCACTTTTCCCCATCAATTTTAATGAAATTAGACTCAGCATTAATAAAATGACTATATATAGCAAAATAATTATTTAATTCGTTTGATTAAGACGGTATTAGTTTCTATTATTATCACTGAAATCCTATTCACAATTATATTTAAGTGGGACACCAATAATATGAGCGAATTTCTAGATATATTGACGCATGGCCGTCGTTTTAAAGCTGCGGTAAAAGAGTTATCAGTAGAAGATTTAAAAGATGTTGCCAGCAAACTAGAAAAGATTATTACCGAGAAAGAGAAGCAGGCTGAAGAAGAAAGTGCTGCTATCGCTGAACGTAATGCTAAAATTGAAGAGATCCGTCTTCAAATGGAAGCCGTTGGTTTATCGGTTGATGATTTAGGCGCTGTTGCTGTTAAAAGTGCACCTAAAAAACGCGCACCACGTCCGCCTAAATATAAAATCGAAGTCGATGGTGAAACCATCACTTGGACAGGTCAAGGTCGAACGCCAACTGTATTTAAAAATGAATTAGAGAAAGGCCGTAGCCTAGAAGAATTTCTTATCTAGTCGCGCCGAACAACCATTGCCGAGATCATCAGCAGTGATTCAATATCAGCAAGCCAACGTTTATGCGTTGGCTTGCTTTTTATATGGAACAGTATACTCAGCAGATTAAGCGTTGCTAATATTCATTTTATCCCTAGTTCCCTCGTTCAGATGTCTACAGCAATCACTTTTAGCAAAGATCTTATACCCACACCATTTAATCGCTGTATACATCTACTCAACTTATCTAGCCAATTTAAGATGGATTGATGACGAGAGGGTTATTCTTTTCTAAATCTATGTACTTTTACTTTTCAATCAATACCAAGGAAGAATAGAACGTCTGAGCAGTCCTGCTCCCATGTGGCTGTTGAATCTAGCACCAAAACATTCTCACAGGCATCAATAAACCACATACCCTTGATTTATTAGGACTTAATCCATATAGCCAACAACGCATTCCTATTGTGAATGGTGAAGATAAAATAGCGATAGCTACTAACGATGGCGACTCTCAAAATTTAAAAATTACCACCATGATAATGACAGAGCTTCGCCGCAACAGTTACACCCTCATGCTTGAGCCGTTCTTGATTGATAACGGCCTTCACCAAACAACTTTATCGCTAAGATAATATGAATATTCCCATGTTATTTATTATTTATCGCTTATCGCTTATCGCTTATCGCTTATCGCTTATCGCTTATCGCTTATCGCAGCATTAAAGACAAACGATAACAGTCATCATAACTTTATGATAAATAGTGAAATACAACTAATAAGTGCATATAAAATCAATGTAAAAGGTACTGATATTGATTGAAGTAACGGTAATCCTCCCATTTTTAACTGCAATTAAAAATAGAAGTTAGGCAGCCATCAGTGGTGGCCTGCCGTTATTAGCTTTATGTGGTCTTTCATGATTGTAAAACCATAACCACTTAGTTGCATAGTCCTGCACCTCTTTAATTGATTCGAACAGGTACTTGCTGAGCCAACTGTACCGAATTGTTTTGTTATGTCGTTCGATATAAGCGTTTTGTTGTGGATTACCTGGTTGAATATATTCAATTCGAATATTCTGGCATTTAGCCCACGTTGTAAACTCAGTACTGATAAACTCAGGGCCGTTGTCACAGCGAATAACTGTTGGCTTAGCTCGATACTCAAATACCTGCTCTAGCGCTCTAATAACCCTTACAGCAGGAAGTGAAAATCCTGGTTCAATCACTAAAGCTTCACGCCGATAATCATCTATGACATTAAATAATCGGTAATTTCGACCATCTGATAACTGGTCATGCATAAAGTCGACAGACCATACTTGGTTAGGTTTTATCGGCTCTTTTAGTGGTTCCGGTGCATTTCGTTTGAGTCGACGTCTTGGACGAATACGCAGGTTCAGCGCTAGCTCACAGTAAATTCGGTACACTCGCTTATGATTCCATGGCTTGCCTTTTACATTACGTAAATAATCGAAGCACAGACCGAAGCCCCAATCACTTTCATCTTCGGTCAGCTTAATTAGCCAATTTGAAATCTGTGTATTTTCCGCCGATAATTTTGCTTGATAACGAAAGCATGTCTCACTGATAAAGAAAGCCGAGCAGGCCTTACTAATACTGATGTTGTGGTTAGCCACCGCAAACTGAGCGAGTTCTCTTCGCTCACAGGGCTTTACCACTTTTTTGCCATAGCTTCCTGAATGATTTCAGCTTTAAGACGCTCTTCTGCGTACATTTTTTTAAGTCGCCTATTTTCATCTTCTAGCTCTTTCATCCGAGCCATGAGTGATGCATCCATTCCCCCATATTTAGCACGCCATTTATAAAACGTTGCACTGCTCATACCGTGCTCTCGGCAAAGCTCAGGTGCGGGCGTACCAGCTTCAGCTTGCTTCAAAATCGTCATAATTTGACTATCCGTGTACCGCGACTTTTTCATATAGAACCTCCTGCGTTTAACTTACGAGAAAACTCTACTTTTAACAGCTGTTATTTTTCGGGGGGATTACCTAACCAAGTTAAATTGACACAGAAAAAAGCGAAATATCAATCATGTTAAAACTGCCAGTCGGTTCATCACACTCTAATGTCCAATAATCAGCTTGCTATACCTAACATTGCCTCATCTATAGATGGATGAGGGAAATGCTGACAGATCTGCGCCTACAAATGTGACTGACCACAAATAAAAAATAAAGATATTCACAATACAAATGCCTTAATACACTTAAATAGCGCAGGGATTTATCAATATCACCTCGAGTAAGGCAGCGGCCCATAAATGAATCATTGATGGATTTCCCCCGATGAAACTACACATAGGCATGGCATATATGACAGTGGATCAGTAATATTTTGTTAGTTCCATAAAAGCAATATCTATATTTATTTAAAGTCTTTCACTTTGGCGTTGAATTAGGGACAGTGTTAGTGGGCTGTGTTAATGGTCAATGGATGGACACAGCTTTGCTGATTAGCCGCGATTAATGTCACTATAGTGTTTACACCTTAAAGTTTAAACTGATAATTTGCCTACACTCTTTCATGCAACGATAACCGCACTTTACGCCTGCTGTAACTGAATCCTAACCGATATAAAATCATGGCCAATCGTTAACTTAAGACTATTATTAACGCTAGGCAAATAATGGGGCCGCAACAATATAGGATAAGAGCATAACGACTAGCGACGCTTCAAGGTCAATTTTACACTCGCAAACGCAAATATGGTCTATTCGCCCAGCTCATGACTTACCAATTTCACGCTCAGAAGCTCGATAATTTCATCCGGGCGATACACCAAGTTAAATCAAGCTGGTTATTTTTAAGGTGTCTTATCGAACTCGTTCAAAGCCATCTTTCCACTTATGGTTAAGATAGATGGAAACAATCACCAACAACAACTTTATCAAGCTTAACTAAAACGGTAGTATTTCTACCTTAAACAGTACAATGTGAATGATAAACTGACATTTTACTGCCACAACATACACAGGCCATTAGCATGAAAAAAATCCCCCTTACCCTATTTGCTTTACTCCTTGCTGGTTGCGCCAGTGAATACACTTTTAATAGCAATGTAGATGGCCAAGCCATTAACGACTATTTTAAAGTGGGAGAGGTCACCCTCTATCAAGAGGGAACTGAGCCAACAGTGCCTTATGAACTCAAAGGTATGGTTGAGGGCGAATCTTGCCAAGAGCGCCCAAATGATGCGCCTGCATCCATGGGGGCTGCACGCACAGCAGCGCGCTACGCCGCCGCCGATAAAGGCGCCAATGGTCTGATCATTAAACGATGTGTGATGTTTGACCAACCCAGCAAAACCTGCGTAACTCAAACCCTGTGCGTAGGCCAAGCAATTCTGACTCAAACCAACACAGACAAATAAAACCTTGGCGGGAGTCAAGGTAAACTAAAGCCTTATCAATCAGGCTTAAGTTCCCTACCCTTTACCGATGAAGCCAAGCTTCATATTATCTTGCGGTTAACCGAGCGAGTTGAATGACTTTTAGCAGCAAAATTCAGGCGGTGGCCATTTGCCACACCCCTTATAAACAAAAATTCGGCATTCCAAGACAACCAGGACTGGTCAGTGCCGCTAGGGGGTTTGTCGAACTACAGCCCCCATTTAATCATATCGATACCGTGCGTGGATTAGAGCAATACTCGCATATTTGGCTGTTATTTAGCTTTCATGAAAACTTAGCTCAAGGCTGGAAAACCACGGTTAGACCGCCAAGATTAGGCGGCAATGAAAAGCTAGGGGTGTTTGCCACTCGATCCACGTTTCGCCCTAACGGCCTCGGGCAATCGGTAGTGAAACTGCATGGGATCCACCAGCAAAAAGGCAAAGTGATGCTTGAGATCTCAGCGATGGATCTGCTCGATGGAACTCCTATCATAGACATTAAGCCTTACATCCCTTTTTCAGATGCGATTGATGATGCCCAAGGCGGTATCGCACATGATGCGCCAGTGTTAGCCGAGGTGCATTTTACCGATACCGTGCAGCAGCAACTGAGCCATTACCAGCAAAGCCAGTACCCTAACCTGCAAGCCATTATTGAAGGAGTACTAGCCCAAGATCCACGCCCAGCTTATAAAAAAGCCAAGGCCGATCCCAAGCAATATCAGGTGGCGCTCTACGATTTAGATATTCTATGGCGAGTGATAGATGGTTCTATTCACGTGGAGGCGATCCGCCCTTCCAATGCGCAAAAAATCCGTTTAGATGACTAACCATGACTGACGCTATCGATTATCAAGCCCAGCACAAACAGCGTCTCGCTTACATGCCTTGGCTCTATTTTTCACTTAAGCCGAAACATTTAAGCTGGGCTCAACCTTGGCAAGCAGCCATTCAAGAGCACCTGATGGCGGTTGAAACCGTTAGCATAGGTGAGCACTGCTTTATTGCGCCACAGGCGCAGCTGTTTGCTGAGCCCGGGCGCGATATTATTATTGGCGACCAATGCATGATAGCCGCCGATTGTTTTTTACATGGGCCGATCATTTTAGGTCGCGAGGTGGCGATCAATCACGGCTGCTCGCTCGATGGTGGACGTGGCAAAATTATTATTGGCGACCAAACCCGCATCGCCAATAACGTCACCATTTACGCCTTTAATCATGGCATGTCGCCCACCATGCCCATCTACCAGCAAAATGCCCACTCAAAGGGCATCGTTATCGGCAAAGATGTATGGATAGGAGCTCAGGCCGGCATCGTCGATGGTGTCACGATTGGCAACTGCGCCGTGGTCGGCATGGGCTGTATCGTCACTAAAGATGTGCCTGATTATGCAATTGTGGCGGGTAATCCGGCTAAGGTGATTGGCGACAGAAGAGATAAAGCCTAATCGCGCAATCATTAGGGCTCAATAGCACACTCGATAGCACACAATAAAATAAAAAAAATCCGATCACCAATGGCATCGGATTTTTTATTGCCAAACGGTTTACACCGTCCGCATGTTATTTAGTGCCGAAAATTTTATCACCAGCATCACCCAGACCTGGCAAGATATAACCTTGCTCGTTGAGGCAATCATCGATAGATGCAGTAAATAGCTCGATATCAGGATGGGCTTTCTCTAGTGCTGCAACACCTTCTGGCGCGGCAACCAACACCAAGGCTTTAATTGAGGTGCAACCACGGGCTTTTAATAAGTCGATAGTGGCGATCATTGACCCGCCCGTTGCCAACATAGGGTCGACCACAAGCGCGATACGCTCATGCATGTTGCTGGCTAACTTTTCAAAGTAAGTCACTGGCTGCAAGGTTTCTTCGTCGCGGTAAAGACCAACTACAGAGATACGCGCACTCGGTACGTGCTCAAGTACACCATCCATCATGCCTAAACCCGCACGTAAAATAGGCACTACAGTGACTTTTTTACCTTTGATTTGATCGATTTCAACTGAACCATTCCAACCGTCAATGGTCACTTTCTCAGTTTCAAAGTCTGCGGTCGCTTCATAGGTTAATAAGCTTCCTACTTCTGCTGCTAACTCACGAAAACGCTTAGTACTAATATCCCCTTCACGCATTAATCCAATTTTATGACGGACCAAAGGGTGTTTAACTTCGACTACTTTCATCGTTTTCTCCTGATGCATATTTGTGTTTTTTGAGCAAATTGCACCGATTTTAGTAGATTTGTCCAAATTGGAAAACATAAAGTTTTATAAACACGGTAAATCGTGAGCTAAGTCCGTTTCAATATTCAAAATCATCACTTTCGAGCGCCTCCACAAACTGATAGAATGCGGCGCATAAAAATCCAATAACGATGTACCCGAGAGGATCCTCCGTGAGCACTCCTACCCAACTAAGCTATAAAGACGCAGGTGTTGATATCGACGCAGGCAACGCCCTGGTAGACAATATCAAATCTGCAGTAAAACGTACCCACCGCCCAGAAGTTATGGGCAACCTTGGTGGCTTTGGTGCCCTTTGCGAGCTACCAACTAAGTACAAACATCCAGTTCTTGTTTCTGGCACCGATGGTGTAGGTACCAAGCTTAGACTGGCCATCGATTACAAAAAACACGACAGCGTTGGTGTTGATTTAGTGGCCATGTGCGTGAACGATTTAATCGTTGCCGGCGCAGAACCACTTTTCTTCCTCGACTACTACGCCACTGGCAAACTGGATGTTGCAACAGCAACGTCTGTCGTCAATGGTATTGCCGAAGGTTGTGCCCAATCAGGTTGTGCGTTGATCGGAGGTGAAACCGCCGAAATGCCTGGCATGTATGAAGGCGAAGATTACGATCTGGCCGGCTTCTGTGTTGGCGTAGTTGAAAAAGAAGATGTGCTAGACGGCTCTAAAGTGGTCGCCGGAGATGCACTTATCGCTTTAGGTTCGAGCGGCCCGCACTCAAATGGTTACTCGCTTATTCGTAAGGTGCTTGAAGTAAGCCAAGCCGATCCGCAGCAAGACCTTGATGGTAAGCCGCTTATCGATCACCTACTCGAGCCGACCAAAATTTACGTTAAGCCGCTACTTAAGCTGCTTGAGCAAAGTGATATCCACGCCATGGCGCACATTACTGGCGGTGGATTCTGGGAAAATATCCCACGCGTACTCCCTGATACTGCAAAAGCTGTGGTTAAAGGTGATTCTTGGCAGTGGCCAACCGTATTTAACTGGTTAATGGACAATGGCAACATCGCTGAATTTGAGATGTACCGTACCTTTAACTGTGGCGTGGGCATGATTATCGCCTTGCCACAAGATCAAGTAGACAGTGCTTTAAGTTTACTAAAAGCCGAAGGTGAAAACGCTTGGCTAATCGGTGACATTGCTAGCCGCAATGGCGACGAAGAGCAAGTGGAGATCATCTAATGCCCCAGTGCTGTCGCGTATTAGTTTTAATCTCAGGTAATGGCAGTAATTTACAAGCCGTTATTGATGGCTGTGATGACAATGTACATGCCGAAGTCGTTGGTGTTATCAGTAATAAACCCGATGCTTATGGCCTTGTGCGTGCCCATCACAGTGAGATAGATACCAGTTGTGTGATAGCGCACCAAGGTGAAACCCGCAGCGATTATGATGTTCGCTTGAAGCAAGCTATCGATAAGTATCAACCCGATCTTATCGTACTCGCAGGCTTTATGCGGATATTAACCGATGAATTTGTACAGCAATTTGAGGGGCGAATGATCAATATTCATCCCTCTTTACTCCCCAAATACACCGGGCTACACACCCACCAGCGGGCAATCGACGCCGGTGACAGTCAGCACGGTGCCAGCGTGCATTTTGTCACACCTGAGCTCGATGCTGGGCCGGTTATTTTGCAAGCCAAAGTGCCTATTTACCCAGAAGATGACGCCACAACCCTTGCCGAGCGCGTTCATGAGCAAGAGCATGCTATCTATCCACTCGTGGTTAAATGGTTTAGTCAAAACCGCCTAATCATGAAAGATGGCGCTGCCTATCTCGACAGTAAACCGCTCGATGTTATGGGCTATGCCGCCGATTAACGAGCCATAGATAACGCCAGTAATAAAATAGAGACCTTAGGGTCTCTTTTTTATTACTGCCACAGTAAAGGCGGGGGTTTCTTTGCTAGGGCCTGTTGATCTTTCAAGGTTGTTTTTGCAGCGAGTTGCTGGGTATTTATACAAGACAGAAGCTTTGTGGTGTAGTTATTCTACATAAAAAGCTGAGAACGCAGTAAAAATACCCAACAAACGCTGCCCTAAGGGTTCGGCTAAAAACGTTTTACTCTTTGTTAAGTGAATTTTGCTTAGATGACTAGGCTGCAATCCACTCGCCTCGATTAAAACGTTTTTGTCTCGAACAAAATTCAACCAGCAAAGATCGACAGGCCCTAGGCATTTTAAAGAATTGGCCTATGAGTATTGTTTTTACTGCTTAATTGGTTTTAGATGGAGAGGAGTTAATTTCTGCTAGCCACATGGAAGCAAAGATGAAAAATGTAATTTGCGATATCGATGGTGTATTACTGCATGACAACAAGCTTATCCCGGGAAGTGATACCTTTATTGAGCGGATCCTAGAACAGGGCAACCCGTTAGTCATCCTCACCAACTATCCCGTACAAACCGGTAAAGATCTGCAAAACCGCCTCGGCGCTGCTGGCATCAATATTCCAGAAGCCTGTTTTTACACCTCGGCCATGGCCACCGCTGACTTTCTTAAGCATCAATCGGGTGATAAAGCCTATGTCATTGGTGAAGGCGCCTTAACTCACGAGTTATACAAAGCCGGCTTTACCATTACCGACATTAATCCTGACTTTGTGATTGTGGGTGAAACTCGTTCATACAACTGGGACATGATCCATAAAGCCGCACAGTTTGTGGCTGGCGGAGCCCGTTTTATTGCCACTAACCCAGACACTCACGGCCCAGCCTATAGCCCTGCCTGTGGCGCCTTATGTGCACCGATTGAACGCATCAGCGGCCGTAAACCTTTTTGCGTCGGTAAACCCAGCTCGTGGATCATCCGCAGTGCACTCAACCACATCAATGGCCACTCTGAAAACACGGTTATCATCGGTGATAACATGCGCACCGATATCTTAGCTGGGTTCCAAGCAGGTCTCGAAACCATCTTAGTGACCAGCGGTGTCAGTCAGCTCAAAGATATCGAAAAAGAGCCTTTTAGGCCTAACCATATTTTTGACTGTGCCGGTGACATCGACGTTATCTAATCAATCCGCTTATAGTCATAAAGCGTAACATTTTAATCAGATGGCTCACTTGCTAAAGTGAACCATCTTCACCATCATGTCCCAGCGGCAATAATGTTGAGTTTCACAGACATTACCCTCGTCAGCCAACACCATAATAATAGCGCTTAACAAAACCCAGATTAGCGCCATAAATAACAATAAAAATAGGATATTAGATGCGATTACTCCTACCCGCATGCGCGTTGATAATACTCAGCGCCTGTAGTCAAAACTCAACTGCGGTTCGCACTGCTGTGAACGTGCCAGAGTTTAACGAAGCACGATTTCGTCAAGATATTCAAACCCTGTCATCAGACGCCTTCGAAGGCCGAGCGCCAACCACGCGTGGCGAGCAACTCACACTGGACTATCTCAGTAACGCCTTTGCCTCGGCTGGACTCATTGGCGCGAACGATGGCAGTTATCTGCAATCTGTACCTATGGTGAGCTATACCGCCAGCGAACAGCAGCAAGTTAACCTTGCGGGTATTACAATGCGTTATCGTCAAGATATCGTGCTGAGCAGTCGCCACGATAATCAACAGATCAATATCCATGATGCCCCACTGGTGTTTGTCGGCTATGGTATCAACGCACCAGAATACCAATGGAACGATTATCAAGGGGTCGATATGCGCGGTAAAATTGCGCTGATCTTAATCAACGACCCTGGTTTTGCCCTACCCGATTCGGGTAAATTTACTGGTAAAGCTATGACCTACTATGGTCGCTGAACCTATAAATTTGAAGAAGCTAGCCGCCAAGGTGCACTGGGCGCAATTATTGTGCACGATACCCAGCCCGCGGCTTATCCCTGGTCTGTGGTAGAAAATAGCTGGACCGGCGCTCAACAAGATTTAGTATTAGACAACGCCACTCAAGCACAGCGCGTACAAGTTGAAGGCTGGATAACCCAAACTAAAGCCAAGGCACTGTTTGACGCCGCTGGTTTATCCCTAGCCACATTAACTGACCGCGCCGCAAGCGGGCCCATCAATGTGGCACTGGACAAAACTGCCGATATCGCCTTTGCCAATCAAGCCACATACGCTAACAGCTATAACGTAGTCGCCACCCTTCCGGGCAGCCAGGCTAAGGCAGAGCAGATCCTCTTCACTGCTCACTGGGATCATATCGGCGTAGATACGAGTAAAGAGGGTGACCAAATATACAATGGCGCCTTAGATAACGCTTCAGGCATTGCTGGCATATTGGAAATTGCCCGCCAGTTTGCCAAACAAGCGAGTGAGGGCAACCCCTTGCAGCGTTCGTTAACCTTTGTCGCCACCACAGGTGAAGAGCAAGGCCTGCTTGGTTCTCGTTATTATGCCGCTAATCCGCTCTACCCTTTAACAAACACTGTGGCGGTATTTAACTTAGATAGCACCAACATTTATGGCCGCACCAGCGACTTTACCATTGTCGGTAAAGGCAAATCCGAACTTGAGCGCTACTTAAGCGATGCCGCCAGTCATCAACAACGGGTCAGCGTAAGTGAGTCGCGGCCTGAATCTGGTGGCTTTTTCCGTTCAGATCACTTCAGCTTCGCCCAATATGGTGTACCAGCCGTCTTTGCCGGTGGAGGTAATGAACCGGCCGATGAAGCGTCTAAAGCCTACCGTGCATCAATGAAAGAAAAGATGAAAGGCTGTTATCACAATGTGTGCGATGAATACCGTGCCGATTGGGATCTTTCTGGGGCGCTGCAAGATTTAGGCGTCTACTATCAGGCAGCACAAACTCTTGCTAATAGTGACGACAGGCCCGGTTACTACCCAGGCACTGAGTTTCACCATTTACGCCCAGCCAAAACCCCGGCAGCCAACACGCCGCAAAGGCCAGAGAATATAACAGCCCAAGGCATGCAGTAATGCTAGTGGCCTAGGCCACAGACAGACTCACTCGCGCTTACTGACATGTTTCAACTCACTAGATTGGCAAAGGCTTCTCATTGAAGCCTTTGCTGTATAGATAATCATCACACCATGTAAATAGCTCATTTACCCACCAACATTGGCCATAACATCATAAATTGCGAGTCAATTTAAGATTGTCAAAATCTCGGCATCAAAAACCCAACCAAAATAGTGATTAACCACAAAAATCGCCATTAAAATAAACAATCATCATTTTACAACCCGAATAACCATACAAATAGTCACTCAAAAACCTATAAAACCGCCGTTTTATCAAAAAACAGGTTTGGCAAATCGATAAAATGCTGTCAAAGTGATTGGCAATTGAGATTAAGTGAGTTTTTGGGAGTTTTTGTTATGTGTTCAATATTCGCCATTTTAGATATTCAGTCCGATGCGACTCCACTGCGTCAAGTGGCACTAGAGATGTCCAAACTACTGCGCCATCGTGGCCCTGATTGGTCAGGGATCTACAGCAGTGATAAGGCCATTTTAGCCCATGAGCGTTTAGCCATTGTCGATATCGAACATGGCGCACAGCCACTGTTATCTGATGATGAAACGCTGATTCTTGCCGTCAACGGTGAGATCTATAACCACAAAGAACTCAAAGCTGAATTAGGCGATAAGTACAGCTATCAAACCAACTCAGATTGCGAAGTGATTTTGGCGTTATATCAAGAATATGGCAGCGCATTTTTAGATAAATTAAACGGCATTTTTGCTTTCGTGCTGTATGACAAAACCCAAGATACCTATTTAATTGGTCGTGACCATATGGGGATCATTCCGCTTTATACGGGTCATGATGCAGAAGGTAACTTCTATATCGCATCTGAAATGAAAGCACTAATGCCTGTGTGTAAAACCGTGGAAGAATTTAAGCCGGGCCACTTACTGACCCCTGCAGGTTACGAGCAGTACTATCAGCGTGATTGGCAATCTTTTAGCGCAGTAGAGCACAACGACGCCAGCGTCGATGAGCTGCGTGACGCCCTCGAAGCTGCAGTAAAGCGTCAGCTGATGTCTGATGTGCCCTATGGCGTATTGCTATCGGGTGGATTAGATTCATCAATCATCTCAGCTATCACCCAAACCTTTGCTAAACGCCGCATCGAAGATGATGGTGCTAGCGATGCATGGTGGCCACAGTTGCATTCATTTGCTGTTGGGCTCGAAGGCGCGCCGGATCTCGTCGCGGCTAAAAAAGTGGCCGATGCCATTGGCACCATACATCATGAGATCACCTTTACCTTCCAAGATGGCTTAGATGCGATTAAAGATGTGATCTACCACCTTGAAACCTATGATGTCACCACCATTCGCGCAGCCACGCCAATGTACCTTATGGCACGTAAAATTAAAGCGATGGGCATAAAAATGGTATTGTCAGGTGAAGGCGCCGATGAGCTATTTGGCGGTTATCTTTACTTCCATAAAGCGCCTAATGCCCAAGCCTTCCATGAAGAGCTAGTACGAAAATTGGACAAGCTACACCTTTTTGACTGCCTACGCGCCAACAAAGCCATGGCAGCCTGGGGGCTCGAGGCTCGCGTGCCGTTTCTTGATAAAGAGTTTATCGATACCGCCATGCGCATCAACCCTGAAGCAAAAATGTCAAAAGATGGCCGCATCGAGAAACATATTTTACGCCAGGCATTTGAGCACAAACTGCCTAAAGAGGTGGCATGGCGTCAAAAAGAGCAGTTCAGTGATGGGGTAGGTTACTCTTGGATCGATGGTCTTAAAGATCATGCGGCGCAGCAGGTTGACGATCTACAGCTGGCTAACGCCAAATTTAGATTCCCTTACAACACGCCAGAAACGAAGGAAGCTTACTTCTATCGTTGTTTCTTTGAAGAGCACTTCCCACTGCCATCAGCAGCAGAAACTGTGCCTGGCGGTAAGTCAGTGGCTTGTTCGACGCCTGAAGCACTGGCTTGGGATGAGAGCTTACAAGGCATCATCGACCCTTCTGGTCGTGCAGTGCAGTCGGTACATGAAAGCGCGTATGCTTAAGCGATAGGTAATCACATCGCAAACTAAAAAAGAGACCTTAAGGTCTCTTTTTTATGTCGATAATCCTAACCTTATTCGCAAGGTATGCTGCGCTTAAAATAGTGCTCAGGCACCAAGTCATGTACTTCCATGGTGATGCTGTTGACCGAAGCGGTTAAGCTTGCCATGGCTTGATAGACACTCTGGGTTAAATGCTGCTTTTGCGCATCAGTGCGTCCGGGCATGATACGAAAAGTGAGATGGATAAAACTGCCATCGGCTAACATGCCGATTTGTGAATGCTCACTGCCGTAACTACGCGACTTAATGGCCGATGACTCAAATAAGGCTGAATTAATCGCCCCTTGATGCACGGCTTGGACTAAGGCGTTGATATCGAACTGCTGCGCTAATGGCGCCGAATACTCAATGATACAATGTGGCATATTATTGTGACCATACCGCAAACTCGTTACCGTTTGGGTCCTTAAAGTGAAAACGACGGCCGCCGGGAAAGGAAAATATCGCCTTGGAGATCACGCCTCCCGCCCTTTCCACCTCGGCCAATGTGTGGGTCAGTTGCGCTGAATAGATCACAATCAAGGGCGCACCTTGGCTTAAATCTACATGCTGGTCGCTTAAGTAAAAGCCACCGTTTATGCCTGCATTAATAAAGCAGCTATAACTGTCACCATAGTCGACAAATTGCCACCCAAAGACGTCACTAAAAAACGCTTTAGTGGGTGCCATGGCTAATACCGGAATTTCTAAATAATTAATGCTTAAGGGAGCGTCCATAATCGCCTCATATTGTCGATAGCAGCACATAAAACAGTAGCATAGATAACAAGTTCATGACTAAACAAAAAAGAGAGCCTAAGCTCTCTTTTTTGTTTATCGGCACCAACACGCTCGCTTAGGCAAGTAAGGCAGCGACCAAACCAATCAAACCACCAAACACCCCTCCCCACACAACGAGCCACCCTAAGTGTTTTTTGATCATCTCTTGAACAATCTGTTTCACCAATTGTGGGGTTAACTCTTCAAGACGCTGATGCACTATCGCGGTGATTTTAGCTTTCAATTCGGCCAATACGTCTGGCTGCTCAATCTCTTGCTTAAGTAGCGCATAAAAATCATCACTTTGAGTGATCTCTATCAGTGAGCTTTTCATCTTCTCAATAAAAGGTGCCTTTAACGGTTCAATGGCATCGGTGCCACCAAACATGGCGAGCATGCCACCCAAAGATGACTGTTCAACCGTGGTCACTAGCGCGTCAAATGCGGGGGTCATGTCCACGCGTTCAATGATAGGGGTTAAGTTAATGTGTGATGCACCGTCACCCTGCTGAGACAGAAATTTATCAATATTCTCATCGGTAAAAAACTGTTCCATCATCAAATGGGCAATGCCCGCTTTAAACTCTTCAAACCGTGCGGGTATCACCCCACTGCCGTATAAACCGGGGACCTTTTCAAACAGCATATGGATAGCAAGCCAGTTGGTTAAGGCGCCCGACAGGGCAAATAATCCGACATTGAGCATCACAGGGGAAGCCAATAAGTAGCCAGTTGCCATCACTGCCCCAGCCAATAAATTTGTAATAAAACTCTTATTCAACGTCTCTTCTCTCCAACTACCAAGGTGACGACAACTTGTCGATAACCTGTTTTGATGCATAAAAAACCGCGCGTATCTTACCATAAGCCACTCCATAAGCCATTGAGTAACAAACGGCCTTTACTCCACCACAACGCATGGAGATAACATGGGGATTAGGCTTTTAAGATCAAGTCACGTTGACCTTTGTTCCGCCATTATCGGCATGCCTTAATGATTAGCGCATCAACAAGTGCTGCAAACCCAAAACAAGTGTTATTTCAAGGCCCCGATAACACAGCCAGATCAATCATCACTTTGATCCGGGTCACACTTAGGTTAAAATCACGCCCATCAAATTACATGAGGATGTTGTCAATGTTTATCGTTCGTTGGGTATTAGGTCGTATTATTCTGTTTTTTAATTTCATTTTTGCCCCAAAGAAGCGTCAGCGCCCGATAGCAGAACAAACCAAAATTGATGAGCAGACTCGCCAAATTCAGTTATATCAATATCCTGCGTGTCCATTTTGTGTCAAAGTGCGCCGTACTATTCGTCGTCAAGGCCTTAATATCGCGACTGTCGATGCCAAACAAACCGAGCATCAACAAACACTGGTAAAGCAAGGCGGCAAAGCCATGGTGCCCTGTTTACGCATAGAGGAAAACGGTCAAGTACAATGGATGTATGAATCTTCAGACATCATTAACTATCTTAACCAACGCTTCGCATAATGATTGACCAGCGCGTTAATCAGTAATGACTAACGCGCATGATTTTTACCATCAACTTATAGGGCGCCTGCCTGTGTTAATGGTATTCCCTCCACCTAAGTGCGCTAATCACCTTACCTCGCCAGAGACTTTAGCCATAGGTGCTAAGCAGCCCAATTTACGTTATCCTCGAGCCATACTTTAATACCATGCATATAAAGACAATAAAAATCATGCAAATAAAAAATACGCTTGTTTTATTCGGATTATTAATACTGTCCGCATGCACCGCTAGTCAGCGCAGCGTTGATGACTTTGATATCAAAGTGGAAGACAAATTTCAGACCCAAATTACAGGCGATGGCATTAAACTATTCACCTATAAAATAAAATACGCCACATTGCCGACCATAGAGCGACCGTATCTGCAGACAAGGCAAATAGAGCGCCAGCAAAGCAGAAAAAAGAACACACCTCCCGATCTGTCTGATTGGACACAGCAAATTGAATTAGGGCTCGACAAAACCATTGCGATGACTGGATATTGCCGCGAGGGTTATATTGAATTAAGCCGCATTATCGAACTAGGTCGAGGCGAGATCCGTGGTGAGTGTAATGAAGGCGCTACGGCTCAAGATATCGATATATTTACCCCATAAAGCCACCTGTTTTATGGCTCAATATTTTCCTCTTGAGCTTCTAGCAAACGCTCTTATTCCTAGCGTCAATACGCTCCAATAACGAAAATTAACGCCAAAACGAACCAAACCGTTCGTTTTACATGTTAAGCTCTCATCTTTATCACAACTTATCTGCAGCAGAACAACTATATTCTACTATGAACAAACTAAGTCGAAATGAAAGGCTAGCTGTTATTCTCAAGCTACTTAGCATGCATAAACAGCTATCTAACCAACAACTCTCCAGGTTACTCGCAGTGACAGCCAAAACGGTTCGCTGTGATCTCGTCCAACTGGAACAAGACGGCCTAGTAAAACGAATTCATGGCGGCGTCTGTCAGTCTGAAGGGGTGGATATCAAAAAGTACAGCTTGGATGCCATGCTGGCACAACTGATAGAACACAACTTGCTGAGCGACACCTTAGGACTCGATTCAACCCAAGGTAGATTAAAAAAAATGAAACAGAATGTATTTGTACTTGGCTCATTCAATGTCGATATCGTTGCGAACCTAGAACGCTTCCCTCAACCCGGTGAAACGCTGCATTCAAGTAGTAGCAGTATTGGCGCCGGTGGCAAAGGTGCCAATCAAGCTTATGCTGCTGCTAAAAATGGCGCTAACATTACCTTTATGACCAAAATTGGTACCGACCAATTTAGTCAATTTGCCCGCCAACACCTGAGCAGTACAGGCATAGACAACACCATTATTGTCGAGTCATCCACCAGCCCTACAGGAACCGCGCTCATTTATGTCAGCGAGCAAGCCGGCGAAAATATGATTGCGGTGAATGAAGGCGCAAATATGACCCTAACTGCCGATGAAGTGCAAACTGCCAAGCATCATATTATTAATGCTGAGCTGTTTCTTACCCAACTTGAAACCAATTTTGATGCTATCAAGTTGGCAATGAGCATCGCCAAAGAGAGTGGCGCTAAAGTGATCCTCAACCCCGCGCCATACCATGACAGAACCCCTGAGTTACTGCCTTTGGTGGATATGATAACCCCCAATGAAACCGAAGCCTCATTAATGACTGGTATTGAAGTCTCAGATTTAGAGAGCGCTAAACAAGCCGCTATCGCGATACATGCTCTAGGAGTCACCTCGGTGGTGATCACCCGTGGTGCTGATGGGGTATTGCTCTATGAAAATGGCCAATTTACCCAAGTTGATGTGTTAAAAAGCGCGGTGGTAGATACCACTGGCGCTGGAGATGCCTTTAATGGCGCGTTAGTGGCCGAGCTTGCCAAGGGCAGTACGCTACATGATGCGGCTAAATACGCCAACGCCTATGCCTCCTTAGCGGTTGAGCGCCTTGGTGCGGCAAACATGCCTGACGCCTCTCTGGTCGCGGCAAGGCTTAACGCTTAGTATTCCATCAAAACGCTATGGTCTCAATCAACCTTAATGGCTCAGCCTAGCGCTAACTTAGCTATTAATTTACATTAAAAAGTAATAAAAAAAGCGCAGTAGTAACTGCGCTTTTTTAACGGTCAACCCTTTAAAGTATCAAGCGACCGATAATAAATTTAACGACTTATTTTAAACTAGCAGCATAATCAATAATACTACTACGATATAAGGCTAATAATTCACTATCATTGACCGCAACACCCACCTTTTGCGGCGCGTGATCCATCCAATCATCGTGTAGATAAGTACGACCATCAAACTTCTGAATGGTCATGCCTTCTGCAACGCCGTCGGTAACCACCCGAATAGGACCTTCTCTTAAGGTAAATAGCTCAGGATTAATCACGTAGGCGATCGCCGAAGGATCATGCACATGGCACGCCTCTAAACCCACTTTTTCACTGTAAAACTTTAAGTAGTAACGGCTGACGTCCCAGATAAACTGGCCAACTTCACCCGCATCGTCACGTAACTGATCAAGATAATCGCGGGTGAAAAAGCTTTGCTCTGTTACATCTAAACCAATCACGACTACTGGCCATGAAGCGGTAAATACCATATCGGCTGCATGAGGATCGTCATGTACATTGGCTTCGGCAAATGGCGTCACATTACCGCGGTGATCATTTTCACCAAAGGCGCCGCCCATAACGACCACTTCTTTGACCAAATCAACGATCGTAGGGTCAGCCTGTAGCGCTAACGCGAGGTTCGTTAACGGACCGATAGCCACTAGGGTTATTTCACCAGGCTCGGCTTTAACCGCATCGATAATGTACTGATAGGCTGGGCGTGGATCCGCTTGGCCTTCTACCTCAGCGGGTACTTTAACATCGCCAAACCCCCCTTCGCCATGAACCACCACAGTTGGGCCGACTGGAGGACGTACAATAGGCTTGCTCGCACCAGTCACTATATCGGCTTGGAGTTTATATTTTTGCTTAAGATATAAAGCGTTATGTGTCGCATTTTCGATAGTGACGTTGCCATAAACCGTAGTGATGGCTTTAAGTTCAATGTCAGGATGCGCTTGGGCAAACAGAATCGCCATTACATCATCAATACCGGGATCTGTGTCTAATATAATTTTAGTTGTCATGGGGATCACTGTCCTACTAATTAGATAAATCGATACTATTACTATAGGGTGTTATATCAATCGCATTACGTCAGTGAATCACTGGTTTAATGTGCTCGATATGGCTGAATGTTCTGCGACTGAGTTAACAAAGACTTCGAGGAAAACAACATGAAATTCGAAGTCTATTTCAGGCGGATACAGACAAATTACGACGTTTAAACGCACCGAGCACTATACAAAAATAATCATGGCTTAAGTGTGATAGGCCATCAAACTTGTACTTGAAAGTGAACATATTGGTTCACTTAAGTGCATGCTAACATATTCGCGCCTTTGCGCTGGATAAAAAATCCATCCGTTAACCTTCCTCTACAGCACCCTTAATCACTAACATTATCAACGTAAAGTTTTATCACCGCCTCCCACGTTTAACACCCTAGATATTGCAGACTTATCGCCGCTGCACCAAAACAAAAATGTCAGTATGCAAGGTGCCGCTTAAACTAAGCGGCACCTTGCATGAGCCGGCTCATGCTACTAGGCATCTTATTGTCATAGCAGTTATCCGTCATAAATTAAATGAGTTGAGCCGTCTAAGTCGTACTTTTTGTACAATAAATACTAACGTAAATCGAAACGATCTAGCTCCATCACCTTATGCCACACCGCAACAAAATCATCGATAAACTTATCTTGTGCATCGTCGCTGCCATAAACTTCTGCTAAGGCTCTGAGCACTGAATTTGAACCAAATACTAAATCCACTCGGGTGGCTGTCCACTTAAGATCACCCGTTGCACGATCAAAGCCTTCAAATAAGGTTTCATCGCTGGATGTGGGTTTCCATTCGGTGTCCATACTCAGCAAGTTGGTGAAAAAGTCATTGGTTAAAATTTCAGGCCTGTCGGTCAACATCCCATGCGGTGATCCATCCACATTGGTAGACAACACTCGCATACCACCCAGTAGTACCGTCATTTCTGGTGCCGTTAGGTCCATTAACTGCGCTTTATCAACTAATAAAGCCTCAGCGGGTACCTTGAGATTATCATCAAGATAATTCCTAAACCCATCGGCAACGGGTTCGAGTACCGCAAATGAGTCTATATCAGTCTGTTCGGCTAAGGCGTCTGTGCGTCCTGGAGTAAAGGGCACACTGATAGAACGCCCAGCATGACGCGCAGCAAGTTCAATACCGACACCACCACCTAGCACAATAAGATCGGCCAAGGAGACCTGTTTACCTATTTGTGCCTGATTAAAGTCGGCTTGAATTTGGCTATAAGTTGCCAAAACCTTCGACAACTGTTGGGGTTGATTGACAGGCCAGCCATTTTGCGGCGCCAATTGAATTCTTGCGCCATTGGCGCCACCCCGCTTATCTGAGCCTCGAAACGTAGCTGCCGATGCCCATGCCGTTGACACCATCTCAGATATCTTCAGTCCGCTGGCTTCAATGACCTGTTTTAAATCGCTGATATCTTGCCTATCGATGCTCTCATAATCGGCTTGAGGAATAGGATCTTGCCAAATCATCTCTGCTGATGGAACGTCTTCGCCCAAATAACGAGCACGTGGCCCCATATCGCGATGCGTCAACTTAAACCAAGCACGAGCAAATGCTTGGGCAAATTCATCGGGATGGGCTAAGAAACGTCGTGATATTTTCTCATAGGCCGGATCAAAGCGTAACGATAAGTCAGTGGTCAACATTGATGGCGCGTGGCGTTTACCGGCATCGTGTGCATCGGGGATCTCATCAGCCCCCGCACCACCTATAGGGCGCCATTGGTGTGCGCCAGCCGGGCTCTTGGTTAATTCCCATTCGTAACCGAATAGGTTTTCAAAAAAGTGATGGCTCCAACGAGTCGGTGATTGAGTCCAGGTCACTTCAAGTCCACTGGTTATAGCGTCGGCCCCTTTGCCGCTTCCGAAACGATTGTGCCAACCGAGTCCTTGTAACTCAATGGGGGCCTCTTCTGGCGCAGGACCAACTAAGGCCGCATCTCCGGCGCCATGAGTTTTACCGAAGGTGTGCCCACCGGCAATCAAGGCCACAGTTTCTTCATCATTCATTGCCATTCTGGCAAAGGTTTCACGAATATCATGAGCTGCAGCAAGGGGATCGGGATTGCCATCAGGCCCTTCAGGATTGACATAAATTAACCCCATTTGCACTGCAGCAAGAGGGTTGTCGAGTTCTCGATTACCAGAGTAACGTTTGTCTCCGGCCAACCAAGTGGTTTCTGCGCCCCAATTGACATGGATTTCTGGCTCCCACACATCTTCGCGACCACCGGCAAAACCTAAGGTTTCAAACCCCATTGACTCCAATGCCACATTACCCGCTAAGATCATTAAATCAGCCCATGAGATCTTACGGCCATATTTTTGTTTAACCGGCCACAATAGGCGGCGCGCCTTATCGAGGTTACCATTATCTGGCCAGCTATTTAACGGCGCAAATCGCTGCTGACCTCGGCCGCCGCCACCGCGTCCATCACTAATTCGATAGGTACCGGCACTATGCCATGCCATACGAATAAACAGCGGCCCATAGTGGCCAAAATCTGCCGGCCACCAGTCTTGAGAATCTCCCATCAGGGTGTGTAAGTCTTGCTTAACTTGTTTAAGATCTAGGCTTTTAAACTCACTGGCATAATCGAACCCCTCCTCCATGGGGTTAGACTTGGATGAGTGTTGAGTCAACATCTCAAGCCGTAATTGGTTTGGCCACCAATCCTTATTTGCTGTGCCACTTCCTGCAACATGATGCATCGGACATTTACTGTTAGACATGAGCACTATCTCCTTCCCTGCTTTACAACAGGTTAGTTATAAAGGTCTATTATTTATAGTACCTTAGCCCCACTTTTGGCCAGTAAAGTCTATCAATCGTTGCGATAGACTTTACCGATTAGATAAGTGCTGTACTCCTTACTCTTTGGAGAGCGGCAGTCCTCTTTAAACCGCAGCAAAACCACAGCGGATTATTGGCGTTTAATCACTTCAAAACCAATTAAATACAATTGATCAATATTGCCATATATTGCTCTTATCACCTGCTTTAGCTCATCTAGTGTCATGTTTTCTTGCGCTGCATGCTCAAGGTTTAGTGCATCAAACGCGACCGTCTCGACACGATTAACCTTAATGTCGCAAAACCAACGGTTATCTTCAAAGGTCGCAACATGCAGCACTTGGCCAACCTTAAAATGGGACTCTGATTCATCTCTTAAGGTAATATTTTTCGCCCCAGAGAGAATATCGGCCTCAAAGCGTTCAAAAAAAGTGATCTCACTTACAGGATTAATTGTCATAAATTGTCTCGATTAGAATGTTTGCCTATAGCCGCCTGCTTGAGATTGAGTTAAAATCCGCCCCCGGTTTACGCTCTCTCGAAGCTAAGCCCTATTTTGAGTTAATTAAGGTGGAGCCAATGAACAGAAAACAGAAGATAATCAAAAAGACTGCAAAACGTGCTAAAGCGCGTCTCAACAAGCATACGGCTCCTACGATCAAGAAGTATATATCTAAAGGCGATCGCGCCAAAGAGCTCGCTCGTGAACAAGCTGAATTAGCTGCCAAAGCCAATGCTACCAAAAATGGAACAGAAGCGAGCGACAACGAGCAGGCCAGTGACCAACCTACAGAGCCAACCAGCACTGAAAGTGAAACTCAAGCTTAATCGCCTCACCTTGCTAGGCGTCGGTCTTTTACCACCTCAGACTCGGACGCCTTGAACTTACCCCCTCCAACGTTCTATCACACTAGTCTCTAACCACTGGTTTACCCGTAATGAGCTCTGAGACCCGATTACTGGCTTCGCAATCTTGCTCTTCACTCAGCTGCGCCATTTGAGCACAAGATGATGATAATGGATTAGGACTCGATGGGCTCAGTTCGTCATCGAGAGGCCTTGACTCGGTATTTACCTCAAAACCCACTAACAGAATTTGCTGCTGTTGCACCTTATCAACGAGTCGGTATGCGGTCCACACGCCGAGGACACCAAACACAATCGCGCCCAACACTTGGCCAATTAAGACCCCTTCAACCCCACCCCACTGCGCACCATAATAAACAAATGGAATCGTCCCCAGCGTCGCTTTCCCCACGTTAAACACAGTTGAGTATTTGGCTTTACCCAAATTATTAAATGACGCATTAGCCACAAACAGCGCCCCGGAAAACACGAAGAACACCGCAATATAACTACAGAAAAAACGGATCAGTTCGGCGCTATCACCCTGCATGGCAAAAATCACAATGATCTGTTCTTTAAGTCCAAATAATAATAGCGATATCGAGATCACATAAACGCTGCAAAACAGCAGCGCCTTGGTTAAGATCTCTTTCACCCTATCGAACTCTCTCGCGCCAAAATTTTGTCCCACAATAGGGCCGACCGCGCCGGACAACGCAAATATCATCCCAAAGGCCACTGGCGTGAGTCTACCTAATACCGCCCAAGCGGCGACATAACTGTCACCAAAATCGGCAATAGCACGGGTAACGACCGCATTGCCGATAGGGGTTGCAATATTGGTCATCATTGCCGGCCCGGCAATAGCAAAAATGGGGCGAAGATCTTGCTTAAAGGCGGTTAAATCAAACTTGCCGACCAACTGGTGCTTAACCATGACGCCGCGCGCGGCAATAATGAGAACAGCCACACGCGCCAGCACCGACGCCAGCGCGGCACCTTCTATTCCCATGGCAAATAAGAAGATAAAGATAGGGTCAAAAATCAGGTTGACGCCACCACCGGCCAGTGTCGATATCATGGATAACTTAGCATCCCCCACGGCGCGCAGCGCGGCGCCAAGTGCCATCGCTAGGCAAATTAGTGGCATCGAAGGCACCAAGATATATAGGTAATCAGCAGCTAACTGCGCGGTGCGACCACTGGCACCGACTAACGCAATAAGCTCGGGAATAAAATAGGTCACCACCATAGCGACCACTATGGCCACGAGTAATGTTACCACCGCGCTATTGAGCAGCAATCGCTTAGCTTGGGCAAACTGTTTGGCGCCTATGGCTCTTGACACTAACGCGCCTAATGCGATGGACAATCCGATACCGATAGAGGTAGTAAAAAATGAGATGGTACCCGCGTACCCAACTGCTGCAGCTAGCTCTTGCTCTCCCAATAAGCTGAGAAAAAAGATGTCGATAAGGTCGACCACAAATAACGCCGAGATCCCGATAGCGGCGGTGGAACTCATCACCAAGATGTGGCGCATTATCGGGCCTTCGACAAACTTTGCGTTAGTCATGTGTATCCTTTATAGAGGGTAAAATAGACAATATTGCAGATTAAAGATCGGTCTCAAGCTCACTGCCGCACTTATCACAATATAGGGCGTTTAACTCATGGCCCGACTTTAAACAGTTACTACAGCGGCGGAGATCTTTTCTACGCACCACCTCTTGAGAGATCTCGGAGGTTAAGATCCCCGTTGGAATGGCAATAATGGAATAGCCTATCAACATAGTAAAAGCGGCAATACCTTGACCAAGCGGCGTTTGCGGGGTGATATCACCATAGCCCACCGTCGTAATGGTCACTATGGTCCAATAGATGGATTGAGGCATAGAGGAGAAACCATTTTCCGGCCCTTCAACCACATACATAACCGCACTCAACACCATCACAATCAGGCTGACCGAAAAGAAAAACAGGAATACTTTACGGCTCGATTGCATCATCGCCCGCAGTAAAACATTTCCCTCACTTAAATACCGCAGTAGCTTAAGCACTCGGAAGATACGGAACAAGCGCAGCACTCGGATCACTAAGGTGAAGTTAGCACCAGGGAAAAATAGCGCCAAGTAACTGGGTAATATAGATAACAAGTCAACAACCCCGTAAAAACTGCGAGCATATTGCCAAGGTTTCGCCGAGCAGTATAAGCGCAGTAGATACTCTAGGGTGAAAATGCCAGTAAAGCCCCATTCGGCAATACGGATCCATGTGCCGTAGCGGCTATTAACACTTTCAATAGTATCAAGGAAAACCAACGCCACACTAAGGACAATACAAACGATTAAGACCAAGTCAAAATAGCGGCCAGCCTTAGTATCGGTACCAAAAATGATATCGCGTAATTTTTCGCGGCGAGACAACTCAGGGGTGGAGTTCATCAGAAATTAACATCCTTTTATATGTATCAGCAGCGGAGAATATGTGCATAATAATGGGTTCAACAAACTGATCCAGCTTAATCTAAAATAAGGTATGATGAACACCCAAACGGCGGTTTTATTTATCAATCAATGACCATGCAAACACTTTTTAAACAGCTCTTACTGTGCGCCTTACTGCTCAATACTAGTTCAACTTGGGCCACCTCGAGCCAGCAATCTGCCAGCTTTCATGGCTCTAACCACAGTACTGACCAGATTGGTAAAGTCGATTTAGTCATTGTGAATAAATCACAAGCCAGTATGCAATTAATGCGCGATGGCAAAGTACTGCGACGCTATACGATTGCCATGGGCGATCGCCCCACGGGACATAAGCTTCAAGAAGGCGATCAGCGCACCCCTGAAGGACGCTACCTTCTCGACTACAAAAAAGCCGACAGTGCCTACTACCGTGCGATTCATATCTCATATCCCAATGAAGAAGATAGATTACGCGCCGCCGCCTTAGGGATAGACCCTGGTGGACAAATCATGATCCACGGCCAGAACCCCAATTCGTCATTAACCCCAGATGAAGCCCAGCGACTCAACTGGACCGATGGTTGTATCGCCTTGAAAAACCATGAAATCGATGAGTTATGGCAGGCGATAGAAACAGGAACGCCCATAGAGATCTGGCCGTAACGTTAGTCACACACTAGCACTATGATGTTTATGGTGTTAATGCCATTTGACACTAGCAGGAGGATTTTAATAGCTCATCCTGCACTCACCACTATCTTTTTATGTCAGTAAAAGAGTCCAATGCGATGACAAAACCCCACATTACCCTAGACGAACTTGAACATAGCTGGCCGCAGTTTAGCCATGGTATTCAAGAGTTTTTACAAGAATTACAACTCGATACCCTAGGGCTTGCTTGCGATCATGTCGCCGTACGTGTTAACTCAGAGACTGGCGCCGAGCTGCTTAAAGACTATTTTGGCCAACAAGGCCATATTATCTCTAACAACATGATTAATGGCCGGCCGATATTAATCATCGCGCTTAATACGCCACTGCAACTGGGTGATATGCTTATCGACTGTGTCGAACTGCCGTACCCAAGTAATAAGCATTATCCCTGTGAAGGGTGGGAGCACATCGAGGTGGTTTTGCCAGGCGAAGCACAAAACATTGAGCAACTCAGCCAGCAACTACTTAATGCTGTCCCCACTCTGGCGCCAGTGTTAGCAGGTACAACAGATATCAAGGTAAAATGCAGCTCCCCCCAAGGAGAGCATGAACGCTTAGCCAATCCGACCATCGCCTTTAAGCGCGCTAACCTGTGTATCAAAGTGCATGCCCATGGTATTAAAACCATTATCGCATCAGAGGCCAAAGAGTAACGCTTAATGATGTTGGACGCATGAGCTAATGGGTTATGCAAGGTAACCCTGCATCATCAGCAACAAAAACGCATCGGCTAACGTGTTATCGCCGATGCGATTATCAATGTCATTAACTAGATTTTTTCAATATAAAGAATTATTTCACCCACTTTAAAACCAAACTTGCTCATGTCTGTCTTGTTAAATAGACGGTTCTCATCGAGTAGGAACATCCAATCATCTAGGGTCACTTGGTAGGTCTCGCCATCGACTACAATATCTAAATCATACTGCCAAAATAACGCCGAGCCTTGGGTCCTACCCTTGGCAATACCAATCACATCACCGGCTTGACCTTCATATTGATTCTCAGCCACTTTCTTTAGCTGCCAAATTCGAGTCGACTTTTCACCATCGTCAAACTCAAACCACTCTTTGATTTCGCCGTTAGCGCCTTGCCAATTAGCGACTAAATCGACCTCGAAGCGACGTAATAAATTGCCCGAACGATCTAACACAATGCCGTAAGCCTTTAACTTGCCATCAAAAAATTGTTCTAACTTTAATTCAGGTTGAGTGCCTCTATGCTCCTCTAAACTGGCTGAACCACAGGCCGTAACCAGTAACAACAATAACAGTGACATCAAATATTTCATTGGCTTAACCCCAGAAGTTGTCGCCTAAGCTTGGGCTCAGACGTATTTTTAGACAACCATATCGCTAAAAAAGCCTCACCAAAGCGGGGATCATCTATTTTCCCTATTAATTGATCTGCCATATAAAACTGACTCTCACCACTTTGATTAACCAGCAAAGTTAATCTATCGCCTGGGGCCACATTGGGCCAAATACGCTGCAGTGGCGCGACCCATTGGGCAATATCGGCGGGGCTATAGCCTAGGTGTTGCCACTGCTCTGCGGTTGCCTCGACTAATGCCTGTTTATCTATGGTTTTGTAATATTCGATACGCAGCGCTTTGATTTTTTTGTCATCTGTACCTGCCTCTATTAAGAATGGCCGCTCACTGGCAAACAGTTCGGCGCGATATAAGGTTCAAAATAGATAGGTCATCTCTCCGGCGCCAATCTTTTCAAGCTGGCTAATGGGAGAGGCATAAACACTGCTACTGAGTAGCATCACAGCTAACCATTTAAACATAAGTCACCTCGTTATATTGGCAAGCGCTGGCGGCTGTAACAACCGATAACCAGTGATCAGTAGCGGCATTAGCAGCGACCACACCAGCATGAGTGAACCCACCAGCATGAGTTCATTCCAACGGGCCTGCAATACACCAAACTGGATGCCTGCCCAGTAACTGCTGGCACCACCAATGGCGCCAAACAAGACAACAACCCAACTATTCTGCCGAGTTAACCAATGTAAACTGTGATTAAAACTGATGATAAAAATGCACCAGAGTAAAGCGAGCCAGAGGGGAAAGCCCACATCGACTGTGCTAAAACCACCGATCTCAAGCTGTAGCTTATCCACCGCGATACCAATTGGCACCAACAAGAGTAACTTAGCATCGGCTTTTCGAGTGGGCGACAGTAAAAAATGCAGCGCGATAAGTAAAACCATGGCCAGCGCCGCATTGTCGCCGAGCAAGGCGGCGCTAAACCAACATAGTTGAAATAACAGTAGGTTAATAATCCAAAATCGCTTCATCGGCTTGTCCCACATAACGGGGTTTTCTGGCAACCAGATGATGCGTACTGATCACCCGCTCTTTGAAGGCACCTTCGCAATAACAAAAGTAGAATAACCACAAACGTTTAAATTCATCGCTGTAGCCAAGTTTAACTAACTCATCCCAACGCTGCTCGAAAGCTTGGCGCCAATCATTGAGAGTTCTGGCGTAATGTAAGCCGATATCATTTATCTCACTCACCACCAAGTCGGTGCGCGACGCCATATGCGATGTCATCACGGCTACCGAAGGTAAACAGCCGCCAGGGAAGATATATTTTTGAATAAAATCAACTCCTTTACGGTATTTATCATAACGGCTATCGGCAATGGTAATGGCTTGGATCAGCATTTTGCCATCGGCTTTGAGTAACCCTGAGCAGGTTTCAAAGAAAGTGCCTAGGTACTCGTGGCCCACGGCCTCAATCATTTCAATGGAGACTAGCTTGTCATATTGCCCTTCGAGTAAGCGGTAATCTTGCTTAAGTAAGGTTACCTGCTCGCTTAAGCCCGCTTGCTCGATACGCTGCTTGGCAAAGGCATATTGAGCATCAGAAATCGTGGTAGTGGTTACCTTGCAACCGTAATGCTGCGCCATATAGATGGCAAGCCCACCCCAACCTGTACCGATTTCAACAACATGATCAGTTGGGCGTAATTCAAGCCCTTGGCAGATGGTGTGCATTTTATTGAGCTGAGCGGCACTTAAGCTGGTCGCTTCACTGCTGTATACCGCACACGAATAGAGCATACTCGTGTCTAAAAAGCGCTCATACAGGTCGTTACCAATATCATAATGGGCCAAAATGTTACGCTTAGAGCCCTGTTCTGTATTAAGGTTTTTGCGGCGTAAAAAGAGGTTTTTCACCTTGGTGACCCAAGCCATCTTACTTTCGATAGCATCGAGCTTAGCTTGGTTTCTCGCCATCACTTGAATGAGGTGGGTTAAATCTGGGCTGGTCCATTTGGCATCTAAATAGGCCTCTGCTGCACCTATGCTGCCGCCTTGGATAACATCTTTATAGAAACTACTGTCATGCACCACAATTTGCGCACTCAGCTGGGCCTCTCTATCACCCAGTATTTGATGCTTGTCGCCTTCGATAAGCTCGATGCTGGCATCCTGCAGCTGCGCTAAAAGCTTGACAATCAACGCTCTATATTTTTGGTTAGCCCCAGTATTCACTAAGGCATTACGAGGGTTAAGCGTTTGATTTTGTTTTACAAGCTGTTCCATTTCAACCTCGCTAATCGGTCATTACTGTCGTATTTATGTTTTTTCATCTGATCCCGGGTGAGCAATAAACGGCACCCGTTTAATAAATAGTTTCAATGCTTGCCAATATATCCCTAGCACCATTTTGAGTGTCATCGAAGGCGCTGCAAGCAAGGTTTTAATGAGCTCATCTTGGGTCACTGGGTGCTTGGTTAAAGCCAAAGTCGCATCAAAAACTTTACTATGCTGGTGATTCTCAATATGCACTAGCGCCTTGTTTGCTGGCGGAGTAATGCGCCAATGATAGGTCATATCCATTTGCATAAAAGGCGACACATGAAAGGCTTTTTTCACTTTCAGCTCTTGCCCCAGCGCCAGCAAATAGTAGTGTCGCTGTTGCCATGGGGTGTTGCTCACTTCCGCTAGCATATAACGACATTCACCCGCTTCGTCATAGCAAAAGTAACAATTTATCGGACTAAAATAGACCCCCATGCAGCGACATTGCGCCAACATCAGTACTCGCCAATCATCACTCCAATCACCACCTAACGCTCTGACTTTGTCACCAATACGCTGCTTAAGGCTGCCAGGTTCATTCTTGATATAATCTTTTTCTAAAAAGCGGATCGGATTAAACCAACGCTGGCCAAACAAATTGCTGCGTTGCATCAATTGTGGCAGTTCGTCTAAATCGAGCCCCATCATATACATCTTGTAGTTAAAGGCGTGAGTGATATCGCCAAACCGGCGATGACGCACCTCTCCTTTATAAATACCACTGTGTTCTATGTTGGCATCTTGGCTCATAAGGTCAGGCCAAAACGTTTGGTCACATCCAGCGCGCTGCGCACGCCATCTTCATGGAAGCCGTTATACCAATAAGCGCCAACAAAATGGGTGCCACGTTGGCCACAGATCTGTGAGCGCTGTTGTTGGGCTCTGACGCTAGCATCATTAAGCACAGGGTGATGATAAACAAACCGACGCAATACTTTGCTCGGGTCAATCTCGTCACTCTGATTGAGGGTGACACAAAAAGTGCTGTCACTATCAATGCCCTGCAAGATATTCATATTATAGGTGACGCAAGAAGGTCGATTAAGATTGTCATCAAGCATGTAATTCCAGCTGGCCCAAGCCAGTGGCCTTTTGGGCAACAATGCTATGTCGGTATGTAACACCACTTCATTACGGCTATAAGGAATGGCGCCTAATACCGACTTTTCTTCATCGCTAGCATCGCCCAGCAGGGCTAATGCCTGATCTGAGTGACAGGCAAAGATCACCTCATCAAACACCAAGGCATCACCATTGACCAAGGTGATCACCACGCCATCATGGGTTCGGGTCACCGATGTGATATGGGACTCGGTTAATACCGGTTTAGATAACTCAGCCAAGATGGCCTCAACATAAACTCGCGAACCACCGGGCACCACTGACCATTGGGGCCTGTCAGAGATATTTAGTAGGCCGTGATTATAAAAAAACTGGATAAAAAACTTCAGTTCAAATTGTTTCATCTCGGCCAAACTGGTCGACCAAATAGCGGCGCCCATAGGTAAAATATAATGTTGGCTAAAAAAGTCAGAAAAACCATGTTGTTGTAAAAACTCACCTAAGGTGTAATTAGGGGCAATCGCTTGCTCACTATAGGCTTGCTTACACAATTTATTGAATTTCAAAATTTGGCTGATAAGCCGCCAAAATTGAGGCCGCAAGATATTTCTGCGCTGAGCAAACAGTGAATTGAGCCCATGACCGTTATATTCAAACCCAGTTTGACGATTATGTACGCTAAAACTCATTTCGGTAGGCTGACCAGCAATACCTAACATCTCAAGTAAACGATTAAAATGGGGATAAGTTCTGTCGTTAAATACAATAAAACCGGTATCGATAGCATACTGCTTATCTTGATGGGTAATATCAACCGTGGCAGTGTGGCCACCGACATAATCGTTTTTCTCAAACACAGTCACGTCGTACTGCTTATCGAGCAAATAGGCACAGGTTAATCCTGAAATGCCAGAGCCAATAACGGCGATCCTTTTCATTATTTATTTATCCTTATCGCTAAGCGGCGCCAAATGGAAAATGGCAGTAACTGTAAGCATCTCATTAAAAATATAAATAATCCCGGAAAACGAATATCACGCTTACCTTTAGCCACACCAGTAATAATCTTAGTGGCGGCTTGCTCTGTGGTCATCAACATAGGCATGGCAAAAGTGTTTCGCTCGGTTAATGGCGTATCGACAAAGCCGGGGTGAACACAGCTAACCTCAATATCATGCTGAGCCAAATCTATCGATAACACCTTAGCCAGATAAGTTAACGCCGCTTTTGATGTGCCATAAGCTTCGGCTCGGGGTAAGGCTAACATCTCAGCGCTAGAACTAACCATCACCAACCTGCCACCGGGCCTTACCAAATTAAGCCAGGACTGTAAGCCGTAAGCAACTGAAATTAAATTGATGTTAATAACTCTCTCAAACCGCTTGGCATCAAAATGCAAGGCATCGTCGATGTATTCGCAATCTCCTGCATTAAAAATCAATAGATCTAACGGCCAATCGACCTTATCAATCACTGGATATTGCTGATACTGAGTTAAATCGAAACACTGTGGGGTGATGTTGGGATATTGTTTGACCAAATCGTCCAGTTTTTGCTGACTGCGGCCGCAAGCTAAAATGTGATGACCGGCCTTAGCATAAGATACGGCTAAGGCCCGACCAATGCCAGAAGTAGCTCCCGTTATCATAATACGCATCTTATCCTCCTGCTTTGCTGGCATCGACATTATTTAGCTGCGCGCTGTTTGATGGCGCGAATGACACGGCCAAGTAGTGGAATGTGTTCATATAACATCGCCCCCACGTCTAAGTAGTCGCGGTGATAAATCACCTTATTGTCCTGCGCCTTTAGATGAGAATGGCCTTGAACCGAAATAGGGCTAGCGCCACGCAGCTGTTTATGACGAAAGGTCATGGTCCAATAAATCGCTGCCTCACGCTCCCCTTCGAGCACATGCTCAATCACAAAATCACAACTGAGCAGCTGCTGGTATAAGCCAGTAAAATAGCGAAGCAGAGCCGGCAGGCCGAATACTTGATGCATTGGGTCGACAAATTCAATATCAGGATGATAGATTTTTTCCAGCGATACTAAATTATCGGTCGAAAGCTCAGTGTATACCGCTATAAAATTCTGTAACCATAAAGATTGCGCCATCATCCATAAGTCCTAATAAGATTTGTAGAATGCCAAGGCCCTTAAGCGTGCTTGTTTATGATCAACAATCGGTTGCCAATATTCGCTAACCACGCCATTTTTCTCGATATATTCATGGGGAAAATGAATATATTTATCGGGCACATTTTTAAGTTCTGGCAAATACTTACGAATGAACTCACCTTGGGGATCAAATTTTTGACTCTGAGTGATAGGATTAAAAATACGAAAATAGGGTTGAGCATCACAGCCTGTGCTTGCCGCCCATTGCCAACCGCCATTATTGGCACTGAAATCGCCATCGATAAGGTGCTGCATAAAGAAACGCTCACCTTTGTGCCAGTCGACTAGCAGATGTTTGGTTAAAAAACTGGCGACTATCATACGTAGACGGTTATGCATCCAGCCAGTGTGAAGCAGCTGTTTCATTGCCGCATCGACAATGGGATAACCGGTTCGACCTTGCGTCCAAGCGTTAAACGCCTCATCACTGCCCGGCCACTGCGCTAACTGATATTTAGTTTGAAAATTATCCCCTTTGACTAAATTGGGGAAATGGAATAGCAGGTGGCGATAAAAATCACGCCAGATAAGCTCATTTAACCAAGTAAAAGCGCCATGCTGTTGATCGTAAATCACCTCAGGTTGAGCTTGAATTAACTGCAACGCCAGCCAACGCGGGCTTATGGCGCCTATAGCCAAATAGGGGGATATTCCTGATGTACCTTTAATACTGGGGAAATCGCGAGTCGCGGCGTAATTTAATAGCTTATATTGCCAAAATCGCGGTAGCACCTCCGCCATCACGGTATCGCTGCACGGCCAAGCATTGGAGTCGACCTGCGGATAATCAAACGTCACTGGTACGATAGAGGCATCGCTTGGAAATACTGTTGAGGCGGCAGGCGATGGCACACATTCAATCCCCACCTGCTGCACTCTTTTTAACCACGCATTTTTAAACGGCGTAAACACCTTAAACATGTCGCCCTGTTTATTGAGCACACTGCCAGGGGGTAAAATGGTATCACATTGCCATAACTTAAGGTGTAAGCCAGACTGGGCTATGTGACGATCGCGAACCACCTCATCATCTTCAGGCTCAGTATTGGCTAGTACCGTATCACAGCCCTTAGCCTGACAAAATTGCAGCAACACTTGTTGTTGATGAGCAAAATCTGTGGCCGACAAATGGACAAACTCGATGCCATAAGCACCGAGTTGCTGAGCAAATCCATCTAGATGTCGCCGTATAAAGTCAGCTTTAATGGGGGCTAAATCATGTTGTTGCCACTGCTTTGGCGTCGAGATAAATACGGCGGTGTTAACGCCTTGAGCAATGGCTTCACTCAAGGCGGGGTTGTCATGGATTCTTAAATCACGACGGATCCATAAGATACAGCTCAATATCCGTACCTCAAACGCAATTCTTTAGGATGGGGATTTAAATACACTTGCTCTTGCAGGTACTCATTTGGGTACTCAATCAAGTAGTGTTTGATTAAAGTCAGAGGCACTAATAAAGGCTGTAATCCTTGATGGTAAGCGGCAATCTCATCGGTGAGTTCTTTGCGCTTCGCCTCATCTAAATCACGTTTAAAATATCCCTGCAAATGTTGTAGCGTATTGGTGTGGCTTCGACGTGAAGCTTTGTTCTTTAACGCTTCCATCAAGCCAGCAATATAACGCTCGGCGAGTTCGTCCAGTTCGATATCCGCGCGGCCCAACAAACGGCCCAGCTCGCGATAGCTCTCAACATGGTGACTCATCACTAAGTATTTGTGCACGCTATGGAAATTAATCAACTTATGTTTGCTTATCCCACTGGCTTTAAGATCGAGCCACTTTTGATAAGTAAATATGCGGGTAATGAAATTCTCGCGAATGACCGGATCGTTAAGGCGACCATTTTCTTCGCAGGGCAATAACGGATTAAGTCGCATAACTTGCTGAGCAAACAAGCCTACGCCCGTTGATTCAGAACCTTTGCCGTGATGATGGTACACTTTAACTCGCTCCATACCGCAACTCGGGCTTTTAGCGCAGAACACAAACCCAGCCAGATCGCCGTAGTGCTTTGCCGCCTTTTGACCAAACTCGGTGAGCTGCTCAGTAACATCACCGCTGCCATCGGGACGCGAAACCGTGATGATATTGTCACGAATAATTTGTCTAATGGTTGGTCTTGGCACAGGTAGACCAATCGCCATTTCAGGACAGACAGGCTTAAAATCAGCAAAGTCACTGAGTTGATCTACACAAAAATTAGATTTTTTATGGCCTCTATCGTAGCGAACAGGTTCACCCATCACGCAAGCACTAATACCAATTTTAAGTTTTTTGTCCATTATCTCATCCTCACTCTACTCACTTTAGTAGATGAATCGTCCTATTGGATTAAGCAGCTGGCTCATGCCTTGGGTAAAGTGAATGGCATTGCTAGATACCGTTAAACAGACACAGCCTTCTTGCGTTATTGGTTGATGGGTATGTTCACCATCAAGCCAAATAAAATCACCTGCTGCGTAATGCCCCATTTCATCATCGAAACTACCTTGTAATAATAAGGTGATTTCAAACCCTTTATGAGTATGGCACGGCACGCTACCACCTTTATCTATATGCAATAAACTGGCTCTGAGTTCATCGTCATCGAGAGCCAATCGTGCACGTGACAATTTACCCAGTCCTTGCCATTCACGCAGGCCGATTGATTTCATCGCTCGAGGCAGTGAAATGCGCTGACCCGCCACTTCGATTTCTGTTACGGTTTGCGCCACTGCAGATTTTACCTGTGCAGGCGATGCAGTAATGGCATCAATCATTGAGACGCTGTCCCAATCAACCCCTGTCTCACTGGTTAATTGCCGCTGAGTCGTCGCTCCATGCTCATCACTGGACGGTGTATGATTGATAAATTGTGCTTCAGTTAACTGTACCTGCTGATTGAGCCAGCTATCTTCTTCATTTATATCAAAAGCTTGCATAGCGGCTTGTTCTGTGAGCTGCTGAACATGTTTAGCACAATCACTGCAAAGCTCGACATGGCTGGCAACAATGATAGCGACAGAAGCAGGTAAATCACCAGCAACAAAACCGCTTAACACATTTGATGTTGGATGATGTTTAATCATTGTACTGTTCTCCCATTTGCTGCTTGAGCTTGGCTAGCGCTAACCTTAATCTCGACTTAACGGTGCCGATTGGCACACCCAACTGCTGCGCTAGTTGCTCTTGAGACAACTCTTGATAATAAACGCCTTTCACCACTGCTTGCTGCGCTGGCGGCAGAGTATTGACATAGTTCAACATCTGCTTCTCCATTAAGTGGTCGCCAAAGTTAGACTCTTCACTTTGTGCTTCATCTTGAGCCTGATCGATAGGCCAAATATCATCGCCAAGGTTTTGTTCGTTTTTTGCTTTGATACGCCTTAACATGTCAAATGATGCATTGCGCATCACTGTGTACACCCAAGTGGTTGCAGCGCCCTTGTCGACATTATACAAATGGGCCTTACGCCAAACATTGGTCATGGTTTCTTGCACTAGCTCATTAGCTTGCGCTTCACTACCCAATTGTTTGATGCCAAAACGTCTTATTTTAGGCGCAAAAAACTGAAACAGTGCAGTAAATGCCTGCTTATCACGTTGCATAGCAACTGAGTCAAGCCAATGAGACAGCTCCGGCGGAACTTGAGTCTCGATATTATTGGCGATAATGTTGCTCTCCCTCTTTGGGTAGCTTTTGCTCACTGTTTGTTGCATCTCAAACCAACCATTGCTGAAGTATAAAGTGCATTACGTGAGTCAAAACTAAATGGATCAATTAATATTTTCGTTGCCAAAAATCACGCTGTAGAGAAATACCGTCAGTTGTTCAAAACTTGCTGGGTGAATAAACTTCTCTTTTTCATTCAAAGATAAAGGTAATATTTCTAAAAAGCGAGCACAGACCCAGTCTAGGCGATCAAAATGAGTTGTTCCATACAATTGCGCTAAAGCGTCATTGTCTTCAAATAGCTGCTCAAGTAAGCGCCCAAGCGCCATAGAAGAGCTATCACTGATTAATCTATCCCAATGCGGCTTATAACAGGTATCGGCTAACAGTAAGTTATCGTTTCTATAAGCCATGTTATCTAAACTCACTAGGTGTATAGCCTTCACATCAACCACTAATATGCCATCCTTGCCCGCATGAAAGTCAATCACTTCCACCCGCGCGCCCCAATTAGGCACATTAAATGCTAATTCGTTATCAAAGCGTGCAATCACAAACCCACCACGCTCTCCAGCCTCAGCTATCATAGAAAGGTAGCGTGGCTCAAAAATCCTCAGGCGCTGAATGCCATTAGGTAACATAAATAGCGGTAGAGGGAATACCGCCATTTGCCTTGGGCATGTGGGTAAGGTTGTCGCTAAATTATCGTTTAAATGAGTGTCTATCACTGTATTTCTCTTTGTGGAGCAATACCCGTGATACGTACAGGCAAAACCATGGGATCACAACCCTAAGTTCAGCGCTCGCCCCTATCGTCGACTTTTTCAACCAAGTCCACAGGGGACGGCAACTAGGCGCTTGGGATAACGCCACCTCTGACAGGACACGCTCAAGGCCAAGTCATATGGTCGCGATACTGTTTGGTCAAAACCTGTCTTAGACTAAATCTGACTCTTAGTAATTAGTCGTCATATCTAAGCTTATGCTTCTCAAGCAAGGTACAATAGAAACATGCTAACCATCACATCCCAAAGCGTTTTTTGAACCACTAAATTGAACTCGACTTTGATAATCGACACTTGTTGGATCAATAGGGTCATGCAGCTTTAAATATTCGAGTAAGATATCGGCATCAACAATCCCAGTGTCAATGGCATGTTCTAATACTGGGTATCCATTACCGCCAGCGGCATTATAACTAGGCAGGGTAAAACGATAATGTAGCTTAGGGTCAAACGGCTTACCATTAATGCTGTTAATAGATACTTTTTTGAGGCCGCAATCAACCGTCATATCTATACCACTAAAATGGGCGAATCCACCCGAGCCTCTTGTCTGAGTGGCGATACTTGCCAGATAGTGCTGTAGATCCGCCCCTTTCATTTTCGTGACGCTAACGGTGTTTGCAAAAGGCTGTACGGATAACACATCTCGATAGCTAATTGGGCCTTTATCGATAGATGAACGAATACCACCTGAATTTATGATGCCAAAATCTGCATTGAACTCACCGCTACTTTGAGCTGTGGCAAGTAATACTCCCATTGCATTTATTTGATTACGCACTATCTTGCGGTTGCCTACTAATTCAGCCTTTGTATGGCCAACCACCTCATTGAGTATGGCTTCACCTTGTTGTTGAAACGGCGTTAATAACTCCAGCATCTTGGGGTCTGCTGAAATTCGGGCGACTTCTGTTTCGCTATCTGAGTCAAAATTAACGGGTATCAGCTGATAATGAGCAAGGTGCAACTTACCATTATAATATTCGAAATCTGCTCGACCGACATACTTGCCCCACTCATGGGCCTGCATGATCCAAGTACCTTTTTGATTGTCGGGGCGACATTCATCTCCAGGCTTAAAATCAGCGTATTGATTTGATTTAGCCATACAGACTGGATTTTGCGAGTGGCCACCAATAATACCATCAAGCTGCCCTCGATTTAGGCTTCTAGCTAATAACACATCCCCAGGGGTATTACTGCCATGCTTTCCATCTTGATAATGCCCCATGTGTGTCAGAGCAAAAACCAAATCGGGTTTTGGCCCGTGCTGCAAAATGGTTAAGGTGTTTTTGAGCGCGGTTTGCGGCGAAGTAAAACGCAATGATTTTACATATTCAGGATTCCCTATTTCTGCGGTTTGTTCTGTAGTTAACCCCACGATTGCAAGTGTTAGATGGCCTAAATTAAATAATTTATATGGCTCAAAATAAGGTTTCCATTCACCTTCATATTCACGATAAATATTGGCCGATAACATAGGGAATTTAGCCCACTTTCGCTGTTCATCAAGCACACTAAGTGGGTTATCAAACTCATGATTCCCTACTGCCATTGCATCGTATTTAAGTAAATTCATTCCCATGAAGTCGGGTTTGGCATCTTGTAAATCAGACTCAGGTACGCCTGTATTGATATCTCCACCAGACAGTAGTAATACTTGCCCTCCTTGTGCATTGACCTCTGCTCTTATCTGGTCAATCAAGGTTTTTCGAGCAGCCATGCCATACTCACCTTTGGAATTTGACCAAAATCGACCATGGTGATCATTGGTGTGTAGTAAAGTAAATTTAACGCATTGTTCACCAGCTTCGCTACAACTTTGCACTTGTGTTGAATTATCAGAGCAGCCGGTTATTAGCAATATAGTGCATAGAAATGCGGTAGTAATAGGATTAAGAAACGGTTTCATAAAAATCCCTATCGTTAAGTATTATTTACCTGCTATTGCCAACACTAATTAACCAGCTTAATTTACTTATTTGAATTTACAAACAAGATGAAAAATAGCTAATTTAATATTAAATAGCACACAAAGTATTGAGTTAGCAGATAATCAGTAAAACAAAAAAACCAGCAGTACAAAGTAAACTTCGTACTGCTGGATTTAATGTGACTTAACTTTGATTTAAAAAATTAAGATTCACAAGATTAAGATTGACGGCGACGCCATAAAAGTGGAAGTAGTAATAGAAGTCCAGTCCCAAAACTACCTGCACCATCAGGTTTAACCCAACCCTCTTCTTGCTGGTTTTTCACATTGACGCTGACGCTAGTGCTATATTGCTCTTGGCCATCACTCACAACAAGAGTGAACACCAACGTTTGATCTACAGATACTTCAGGGGCTGTAACATTAAGCACTAAGCCATCAGCAGTAAAATCTGCCAGTGCACCGCCAACTTGTTTCCAGCTGTATTGTAAACCTGCTGGCTCATTAGCTATCGCTGCAGTAATTGTTGTGCTTTCATTTTCATTGAGCTTAGTGTTACCAGTAAAACTGATATCAAGAGAAAATGGAACATTTACAACTTTAACAGCAACCACTTGGCTAGTTTCTAGTGCGCCATCACTTACCGTTAAGGTAAATTGCAGCTGTGTATCAGCGGCAACCTCTGGTGAAGTTAGCATTAACACTGCGCTTGTAGCGTCAAAGTCTAACGCTGGACCTGCAGTTTGCTCCCATTTAAAGGTCAGTTCAGCACCGTCTTTAGAAACGGTTGCAGAAGCATCAAGCGTTAACGCTTCATCTTCATTAACCGTTTCTGGCGAAGCAATAATCACATCAACATCTAACTTTGGCGTTACTGGATCACCACATTGATCGCCATAAACTTGTTGTACCCATTCAGGGTAATCTATATATGGGTTGCGGTTACCTTGATAGGTATAAGCGGCGTTATTACGCTGCATATCGGTAGCGTCAACAGGATCTTGCTGGTGCCAAGAGTAAAGAGTACATAGCTTACCAATAAGTGGCGCATTATTAGCTACTTCATCAGCGGTTGTAATGCGATCGACAGCCACTAAATCAAGCATGTTACTATCGTTACCTTGATAACGAGTATCCATATACATGATCATACGTGCGATATCACCTTTAACGAGATCTCTAGGCTCAAAACAACGCTTGGCTGCATCTAAATAATTACCTGGTGCATCGGTTAACTCTGTACCTGTGTCACTACACTCATCAAAATCATAATTACTGCGTGTTGAGTTAACCTTCACATTAGTCGGACGTAAATGATGCGCGTCGGTATAACCTAGCTGAGACTCACTTGGGAAGCCGTGGCTTTTAGCCCAAACGTGTTCACGGTTCCAATCAGTCGTGTTGCCACCATTACTTTGCTTTGACACTGATTGGCCAGTGTATAACTCGAGCACATTACTGCTATTACTTGGATCTTCATCAGTAAAGGTCAAAGCTGTCCACACTTGTTTGTAAGTCAGTTGTTTATGACCGTTAGCAATGGCAACCGAAATGGCATTCTTCATCGCTTCTGGATCATCAAAACTACCGCTTAGCACGTTGGTGTAGTAGGTGTTAGTATCGAATGTGTTAGGGTCAGCTACTGGAGTTAGTGTTTCACAACCAGTACAGGGGGCCGGGTCGACAGGTGCCTGAGTGCACGCAGCTTCACCGGAACAACCTAAACCATCTGCCGTATCTTTATCAAATACTGCCCATTGGTTAATATCGCCTGGGAATGCAGCGGATGCATCGATATCGCCAGTTGTAATACCGTCTTTACGACGAAGGGTTTTATCTTTCGTCGAAAAGTTAACATCATTGACATCTAACCATTCAGAGCCTGGGTCTTCACCCATTTTACCAAAACGGTCGATAGCGACACCGTCTTTGAAGAGCACTAATGCGTCATCGCCATTAAAATAGGTAACGGTTGAAGCGGTGCCAAATTTAAATGCCTCATCGGCAGCATCATTATGAAATACAATGCTGTCACCAACGGCTAATGAGCCAGAAAGGATTTCAGTATTGCCGGGCTCTGTAGCACCGTTAATAAACAAAGATAACTTGTATTCAGCTGCATCAAGATCAATAACACTGCCACCTACATTCGATAATTCAACCGCTTTGTTGTTTCCACCACCCTCAATGTATTCAGTAATCAATAACACACCCGGTTGTATTGGGCATGCACCTTCACCAGGGCAACCTAAACCATCAGCAGTGTCTTTTTCTAGAACTAGCCATTGACTGCCAGTTCCGGGGAAATTTGCTGTTGCATCAGTATCACCAGTAGTGATGTTGGATTTACGTCTTAGGGTCTTATCTTTAGTTGAAAAGTTGGCATCGTTTGGATCTGTCCAAGCACCGTCAGGACGTTCACCTAGCTTACCAACACGGTCAATAACTGCATTGTTTTTAGTCAGAACCAAAGCATCATCACCACTAAAATAGGTTACTGTTGATTCAAAGCCAATTTTAAACTCATCGGTGGCACCAGCATTGTAGTAAACAACGCTGCTACCTGCAGCTAAGGTGCCAGTTAAGGTTGCAGTATTACCAGGTGTAGTTGCACCGTTGCTATAAAGAGTTAACACATATTGGTCAGCATCAAGATTAACGCTACTTGTGCCTAGGTTGGAAATTTCAATCGCTTTATTACTTCCACCACCTTCTACATATTCGGTGATAACCAAATCTGCTTGAGCGGCAGTGGCCGCTGTGGCTAATAGCAGGGTCACTGCTTTAGCAACGACATTCATTTTATTATTCATAATGATATCTTTTCATGTGAAGACGAGGTGTAGCTTTGGCAAACACCTCGTCTTTATGTTCAAGTTATAGGCTATTACGACGACGTAGCACAAACAAACCAAATAAGCTTAATAAGCTAAACAGTCCGGTACTGCCACCAGTATCATCATGTTTCTCTTCTACGATTTGAGGAACCAACCCATCTCTACTTGCCACTTCAACTTCAAATGAAACTGAAGAACCTTCAACGACTTTACCGTCACGTTCAAGCGCTACTTTGACATTGTAATCAGCAGATGGAGCACCAAATACTTCAAAATTTACTAGTGCTTGGCCATCTTTAGTCAGGATCACATTTGGCTCAACTAGTTGAGTCAAGTCTAACTGTTCTTCGTCGTCTTTTGGCGTAAGTTTAATGGTCGCAACATCACCAGCTAACGCATTAGCTTTGGCAGGGATCTGATAAGGAACCTGCATCAACTTCTGCAGCTTGGTTAGATAGATTGAACGATTAGCATCAGCTTCACCTGGTGAGTAACTTAAGGTCACTAATGCTGGATCATGATCAGAAGAGCGGAACTGATCTTCTGTATAAAATTTATTGTACTCATTACTGTAGTCACCCTTGTACTCATTGTTGTAATCATACAAGTTTGATTCAGCAGCATTAATATGCCAGTCAGCAGCATCAATAACGCGTTGCTCTAATGATGGAGAAATCAATATATGGTCTAAAGAGCCTACTTCATCATTGAAAGAGTAACTCCAAGGAGTTTTGCCATTTTTCTCAAATACCTTAGAGATAATATCGATGTAACCATAACTATGAGTAATAGCGACAGGAGAACCATCAAGGTTAAACTGTGGCTTAGTACCAACAAAGGTATGACTCGCTGTCATTAAAGTTTTATTGCGTGGGTTTTCAGTAAGTACTAGAAGTGGATCTTCTTTAGCGTAAGCGTTAAGGTCGCCTAAGATGATTTTATCACCTTCAACAGTTTTAAGCTCTTCAGCTAAGCGAACTGCACCAGAGATACGGAACTCAGAACATGCACCTTGGAAATCAAGATCAGGCGCATCTTTAGTCCAAGTTGTTGCGTCACCAAACTCAACACCTTCCCAGTCTTCCCAACACGTCGAACCTTTAGACTTAAAGTGGTTAACCGCTAGCGTTAAACGCTTACCGGTTTGATTCACAAGGAAAGTTACTACAAGCGCGTCGCGATGATAGTTTTGACCACTTTCTAAAATTTCACCCTTATTGTCTTTAATCACCTCATTATTGTCATTCACAATAGTCGGGGCTTTTTGTTGTGGCATAGTAACAACACGGGTGCGCTCAATGCTTAATTTGCTTGGACGGTAGATAATACCAGTAGCAATAGCATCTGAACCCAGTGAATCTAACTCATCAAGCATTTCGTTGCCGTTATGGTCAAAGCCGACAAACACGTAGCGATTCTCTGTAGAGTATGGCTTGTCAGCATTATTCGCATATTCGTCGTTGTAGTATACGTTTACTTCATTGACTAAATCAGCAATAGCACTTTTCAGACCATAACCATTGTTTTCAATTTCCATGAAAGCAACAGCATCAGCATCTAGCGCACGAATGGTTTCGACCAATTTTGCTTTTTGTTGAGTGAACTCAGTATAGGTATCAGCGCCACGGCTTTGGCCGAATTGATTCTGAGCACCACCAAATGGTGAGTTGAAGTAGTTATATAAATTTTGGCTCGCGATACGAATAGCAAATTGATCATCTGCTACCGTTTCATCGATATCTGGACTATCAGTCCTTGGAAGGTTGTGGATAAAGTTAGTATTATTTAACTCATTAGTAACAGTTAGGGCGTAATCACCAAAACTATAACTGATCACTCCTTGCATCCCAACGACACTATCATCAATACGGATGTAGTTGTTCTGTGGTGCAATATTAAAATTAGGGTAATAAGGGATAGCACCATCACCCGCTTTAGTTGAACTTTCGACAACTAAACGATAATCATCATTTTGTGCTGCTGCGGCTTTTGACTCAGGCGTACCAGGTACATTTAACTGGTTTGGCTGTAGATTTGGACGTTTATATGCCAAAGTGATGTTATTGCGGTAACTGTCGTAGTTAAAACTAAAACTACGTGATACACGCATGTCTTGATTACCATCCTCAAGAGGATTCATATCTTCAGGCAAATTAACCAACATGCCTTCATAACGATTAAGTGTCGAAGCAAACGATCCCGCGTCAGATTCGAGAACTTCAATGTCAGTGGCAACCGTTGGGGTAAATTCACTATTAGTGACTTCCCATACATCAGTGGCTAACTGAGTTTGACCATAGCTTTCAGCAACTTCACCACCTAAACAAACAGTACTACCAACTAATTGACTATTTGCACTGCCACTTTCAACAAAAATACCATCTGAAGTTAATGGATTGCCGTCAGCAACAAGATCACGAATGAAAAAGCCTTTGTTAGGTAGACCGACAACAGCCGTTACCACACCTTCTACAGCAACTTTTTGACCTTTTAAAGGAGATGGACCGTTAGTACCTTGGATTTCAGCAATGGTGGTTAAATTAGCGCAAACAAATGGTTCATAAGCATCAGCTAAGTTTGGTGTACCCACAGTTGAAATATCAAGCGGGTTGATGACTTCCCATTGCGATGCATTAAAACTTGCAGAAGGTGCTGGTGCATTGCCTTCGCTATCTTTACGACGACGTAAGGTAGTGTCAGGCGCCCAAACACTCGTGTTATCTGCGGCACCAACACGGTCGATAACGGTTGAACCATTTTTAATGTAAAAACCATCATTACCGCTTAAGTAAAAATCGCTGTAATTACCGTTACCTTCACCAATAATGTAAGTGCCGCCATTATTAGTAATAGTTTGTTTGTATTCGTCGCTAGCTGCACTATTAAGTACCACAACCGACTTGCCTGGCTCAACGGTAACTCCTGATAATAACGGCGTACCATCTGCTTTTAGCATTTGATTTTCATATTTACCATTACCCCACATGAACGCAGCGGTATCATCTGTAAAGGTAAATGATTCAGTTGCATGGGTATTGGTGATCTCAATAGAGCCCAGTTCGGCACCATAATCTTTTTGCACCATTTCGGTGATCAGTAGGTCATTAACGCCTGCGTTAACGCCACAACTGATAATACTGGCGATAGCCAGTGACAGAAAACTTTTCTTCATATTAAACTCGATATTTTTTAACCTGGAATAGAGCTAGAAGTACATGCGCGCGTAGGCATATGCTGCTTCCGGTGCTTCGCCAACTCGGCCTTCAAGTGACAACACAATGTCCCTAGCAGGACGGTAGTTGAAACCTAAGCTTGCCCATTGGCGTTCTTTACCGTATTCCGCAGGAAGTTCGGTATAATCGTAGTTCGGGCTTTCGACGTCCCAGTCTTCATATTGCTCATGGTTGGCTGAAGCGATAATTTCCCAAGATTCATTGAGATTATATTTACCGCTTAGGGTGGCGCCATAGTTACGGAACGTTTCGTAGGCAAGGTGGACATCGCCACTTTTACGAGTAGATAAGTCTTCATCTTCGATGAAGCCGTTAAAGCCAATAGAGAGTTGTGGCATGACATGAACGCGTAAGCCTAAGCCAAGAAGTTTTTGCTCACCATATTTTGAAATACCTTCCGAACCACCGCGGGCTTCTACACCAACTACCATAGAAACAAAATCAGACATCCAGCCTACATAGCCATTGACGATATCACCTTGGGCTGCACCACTTTTGTGTTTGCCTTCATAAGAATATGAAGCACCGTAGATTAAGTGTTCAAATTTGGCTTCATATTTAACAGTGTTTTCTTGATCGCCAGCTTCTCCAGTTTCAACAGACTTGTTGAACGTAAAGTCGCCAAAGTGATCGTATTCATCGAAAGCAGTATCAGTTAAACCAAGTTCAATCCAGTGATCATCATTGAACACATAACCGACATACATCTTGTCGATCGCAAGTTCAAACTCGCCATCACCACCAAGCCAGTTACGGCGTTGGTAGTCCAACTCTAAACGGTAAATAAAGTTACTCCGCTCGCCCCTGACTCCCATGGTGGCAAAACTGTCATCTACGTAACCCTTAGTATCGTAAAACTCATCGTGGTTATATTTTGAACTAGTTGCAAAATGACCACCGACCCCCACTTCGCCGTACAGGCTGATATAATCTCCATTATCACTTTCTTGTAGTGTTAATGCGTTAGCGGCATGAGCACAAAACAAAGAAGCTAAGGCGATTGCAACGGTTGTTTTTCTAAGCATCGCATATATTTCCATTTGATAAACTTCAGCCCCATCGTAGTACGGGCCTAAATTTGATTAGATAATTATTTATGTATGATTAATTTGGGGAAGAAGAGTATTTTTTCAATGTTAAGCAATTCCGACATACACGAAAAAACACTCTTAAATGTTTAATAAATGACCATTGAGATTTTGAAGCGATATGTATATTCAGGTTAACAATATTAGAAGTTGAGCGCCTAACATCAACATGTCAAATAACGCAAAACAAATATGCTTTAAATATGAGTGTTAAACCAACACACCAACCTCTCGTAACTAAGTTGCAGCTAAATTACAATTAGATCATTATCAATAAACATTTTCTTACAATCAACCACATAAATCAACATCCCATACTAGGTAAGCTGTAAGTTTAAGGCAAGAAAAAAAGTGTGATGTGAGTTCAAAAAAGTATATTTACTTCAGGCTATTAAGACGAACCACAAATTTTACAAAATTAAAATTTAGAAACTAAACCACTTATTACGCTTGATATATAAACAAATACAGTTTCATTCACTAAAAAAATAAATAATAAAAACCAATTGACCACTACATATAGGTCTGTAGATTTTTTGTTTGAATTTAATTGAATAATTTGCTTTGCCCAAAAGAAATACAACGAAATCACTACCCGTGAATGCTCACAAATGGGTGCAAGGAAAGGGACTTCTTGATGGGATTGATGTTAAAGCACATCAGCACAGTTTCTGGTACCTCAGATGAGGAAAATCAAGCTGTAGCACGACGCCTTAGTGCCGACAGCGATGGTTTACAGAGTAAGTCCATTGTGACTAGCGAAGAAGTCAATGATAACAAAGCCGCTAATTGAGCTATTGCCGCAAAGTACTTTTATTATTTTTGACAAAGGTTACAACAGTGAAGCAATGAGAGATACAGTGCGCAAATGTGGCGCTGTGGCAGTGACCCTATAAGTCAAACCCAAAGATTGATAACGCTAATATTCGTATTGATACCAATATCGGCATTTAGTTGAAAATTTTTGCTGGGCTCGAGTATTTTAGCGTGATAGCAACTCATTATGACAAGTTGACCGTTCATTTTACAACCATATTAACTTACTCAATAATTAGGTTGCAAATGTGAAAAACTACTGCCGCCAAAAATCATAATAATATGTTCTCACGGTAAACCATCTGACTTCCATACAGACTTACTTAATTAAATTTAACAAATATAATAATAGTTATTAAAAGACGCAATTTAATTTAAAACCAAAAAAACGGCCAACACTGTTTACATTACGAAACAATGGAAACGAAAAAACAAACTGCAGAAACCCTATTTAACAGCGAGGAAAAATAGACTCTGAAGATAAAAACAAACAGCAATAAAAAGCAAGTCCTAAAATAAGAACAATTTTGAATTTAAAATCTGACAATAAATATTTAGATAAGAGTATTTATTTAATAGTACGCTTCGACGAAATAAAGCCTGCTTTTGCCGTAAGCTCTATCTCCGAACCATAAAGCTTACTCGGCATTTATCGATAAGGAACTGACATACCAACGTAAAGAATATGATGTTATATCATCGACAGTCCATTCGCTGACAACTTCAATAAATCTGACAACTTCAATAAATCTGACCACTTCAATAAATCTGACCACTTCAATAAATCTGACAACTTCAATAAATAAGGTTATGTGCCGCCATTTTTCATAAATGTCAGTAATGGCTTAGCGTCGAACCTGTCCATAACGGTTCGACGCTCCTAGCGAGCATGCCCACATTGAACAGCTCAAACTGGGCCAGTTCTGGTTGCTAATAGCTTAATTTAATGTGATTTTAACTTAATGAGATAACCACAATGGGTTCAACTTAGTGCTATATGCTTCATCGGCAAACACCAGCTAGATGATGTAAACAAATTGAGATTCGACCTAGGGTCGCTTTTTTATCATTTGGATGAATCATTGGCCGTGGCTAATACACTGGCCATTGACGGCACAACCGTCACAGGATCGAGCCGCATCTGGAACCAGTTGATACGCCAATCCAGGTGTGGACCCGTCACTCTGCCCGTAGCCCCCACCTCAGCAATGGCTTGCCCCTGTTTAATCATCTCGCCTGACTTCACATACAACTTACTAAGATGAAGAAAGCTTGAACTGACGCCATAGCCATGATCTAAGATAATCGTGCCACCCGAATAAAACATATCTGGCACCGCGAGAGTGATCACCCCATCGGCAGGGGCCACTACTACGGTCCCCGTTTTCGCTGCCACATCGACACCAAAATGGGGATTACCAGGCGTACCGTTATAGACTCGTTGACTGCCATACACTCCCGATATTCTGCCCGTTAAAGGCCAAATAAAATCTTGAGCGAAGGCCTCTTGAGTTGAGAATTGACTTCTGGCCGCCTTTACCTGCTTGCTATCTTGAGCTGCTCTGGCTTGCGCTTTAGGATCAGGCTTCATGATTTTTTTCGCGATGCCAGTCAGGCTATCGATATGGTACTGTTTCTGACGAATGGTTAGCGGTTTTATTTGCGTAAGCCCATCGGGATAAACTAAGGTTAACTCTTGCGAAAGCGCGGCATCCCGCTCAAAACCAAAGACAAAGCTCCCCTTAGGAGTCACCTTTATTTCGCTGCCGTTAAGATACACTAAAGTCCCTGGCGTGGTTTGAGCACGGATTAACGCCCCTTGCTCTAACGTGCCATTAAGGGTCACTTGCGTCATTGCCAAACCACTAAAACCTAGCGATATGGCGCCGAGCAATACAGCCAAATAGTTCAAATATACCTCCTTAAACGACAACGATGACCATGGATAAAGCCGCGATTACGCCGCGCCGCCTTTAACCGAAATCGCCCCTTTACCCACACCTTCATAAGCGATCACTTTAAATTCGCTATCGGGTGATTCGGCAACCATAGTATTGGCGATAAACTCGGCTAGCAGTTCTACCGTTGTGTCATGGGGGATGATTTCACAGCGTTTTTTCGGCATAGCCAACTGGAAGTCGCCCTGTGGGGCCACGTAATGAAAACCATAATGGGTCTCATCGTTAACCTCGGTTTGTGGCGATAAATCAAGCTCATCAACCTCGACCATATCATCGGCCGAGCCTAAATAGATATCTTTCCAGCGACGACTCCAGTATTCGTCCCATTGCGGTGCAGCAACGCCATTTTCAAACACATTAATGGGGCTGCGATGACCGTGAGCGATGCGTTGACAGTTACCATCATGCTTCTTTAATCCATGGGAGTAATGGTAAAACGGCGTGTCGTGCATTTCATTGCGCAGCGTTAATGCGATACCGTTAACATTATCCGGTAGCACCTCGGCAAGGGCCTTTTGCAAGAAGGTGTTAACGCTATCAAAGTCAATAATTTCGGTGGGAATAAGCGCGAAAGCTTGTGCGGGGCAAGCAAGATGAATGTCGCCTTGCAGACTATCAAAATCCATCCATACACGGTTGCCCTGTTGCTGCCAACGCACCTCTGAACAGGCGGTGGGGATCAATAAGCGATGATCCGCAACATCATCAATGGTGTTTTTTATAGTGCGCTTCACCTTGGCAAAGTCCAGCACCATGTTTTGCTCATCTAAACCACCATCAAGCAATACGTCGACGATCCAGCTTTCGCCTACCATGCCTCGGATTGGACACAGGTAAGAAAAGTCAATAACGGTTAAATCTCTAACAAAAAGTTGCATTTAATCTCCTGGCAGAAAAACAGTCTGCCTGTATTCATCCCATTGGCGAACTGCCAACGGATATAGTCATAAGTCATGATTTCACCTTATCGGTGACATTTTAGCAAGTCATGGTGCATGGGTTGCGCAATAAAAACGCGCCAATACACTATCTGTAATCACAAAAAAGCGCCCATATTTAGGGCGCCTTTGCGAGCCATTTCGTGAGCTTAGGCTTTTAGGCTAGCTCAAGGAAAGGCTATTGTCCGCCCTTTAGGCGTCGATCTAATTGATCCTTAAGATTAGCTGGCACCCCTTTAATCAGAATCGAGTCGGAGATAGGATCATAAATCACTCGCTCGCCTAAGTGCTGCCCATCAAAACTTAAGGTCACGCCACCACCAGTGCCTGAAAACTTTTTCAGTTGACGCAGTGTCGGCTTATCACCTGGAAACTCATCTTCAAGCTCGTAGTCGCCACCTTGGGCAAAATCGTAAAACGAGTCCATGCCCGAATCGGCTAATTCATCGGCCAAGTCTTTTAATTGAATATCGGCGCCGGTATCACAACGCTCGCTGCAGTAATCAAACACCTTTTCACGACACTGCTGGCGCTCATCTTTAGTGAGTTCGCTGCTGGCGACAAAATCTTCAACTGCGTTCATCAGTTGCTTATTTTGTACCTTGGTATTGACCCCTTCGACACAGCCCATAAAGTCGAGGAAAAAATCGGCCACTTTGCGGCCCGCACGACCACGAATAAAGGAGATATATTTAACCGAGTCAGGATCGGCTTGCCATTCGGTTAAATCGATACGGGCAGCCAGCTGTACATTATTTAAATCCAGATGGGTATTTTGCGACAGTTCCATATCGTCGAGCACAGTCATTGATGACTTGGCATTAAGCAGTGACACATAAAGGTAGTCACTGGTCATATGGGTATAGCAAGACAGTAGCAAGAAACCGCCTTGACTGAAGTCATATTTAGCCAGCTCTTCTTGCAGTAACTTACCCGCCACACTCGAAAACTCAACAAAGCCTAAATCGCCATTACGGTATGCTGTTAACGCTTCTTTAAACTTAGGGTTGGCCTCTCCGTCTTCACCGTGAGTACCAAAATGACCAAAGCCTTTACCCGCCTTGGTGGTATAAGTTTGATGCAGCTCTTCGAGCATAGTTTCTACGGCTTGGCTGTTCAAAAGCGGTTGTGGACGCAATCTGCAGCTCAGTTGGCCTTCGCCATCTTGGGAAATAGCGTGAATAATTGCTTGTTCGACGTTAATACTCATAAGCCTCGATAGTGATAATGGTAGAAATCCGTTATTATATGCTGCTATTTCAAATTAAAGTGAACAATTTTTTAATTATGGCTATCCAATCTAAATATTCGAACGCACAAGTTGAGTCTATTCTTGCAGAAATGCTAGCGGTACTCGACAAACATCAAGCCCCAACCGATCTGAGTTTGATGGTGTTGGGTAACTGTGTCACCGATCTGCTGATGCGCAAGGTGCCTAAAGAGGCGCGCGATCAGGTTGCACAGCAATTTGCTAACGCCCTAACACAATCGGTTAAAGGCTAAGGTTTAGCTTGACTAGTTTACCAGTAATAACCTTGTTTTTATTCGTAAAAAACTAGTAAGTCGAACAATAGGCAATTAAGATAAACTTGTATGTCAACTGATAGCGGATCCCTATGATCGAGCGAAAGAAAGAGATGAGCCGTGACCGTGTGTCACGCTTAGTGAGCTGGGGGCATTGGTTTGCCTTTTTTAATGGCTTCCTAGCTATGATTATTGGTGTCCGCTATATCGAAACCATCGGTGCACCAGACTCTTGGATAGGCTGGGGCTATTTAATTATCAGCACGTTAGGCCATTTTAGCTTTTTAGCATTCATCGTTTACTTGGTGGTGCTATTTCCTATTACCTTGATATTGCCCTATTCCAAAATACTTAGAGGATTAGGCGCCGTAGCCGCGACCCTTAGCCTGTGTATTTTACTCTATGACACTATCATCTATGATGATTATGGCTTGCACCTCAGCCCCTTTGTGTTTGATATCGCCTGGGCCGATCTGAATGCACTGCTACAAGGCACCTCTTATATCGTCACCCCACTGGGACTGATCATCCTCGAGCTGATCGCCGCCAATTACCTCTGGAAGCGGATAGAAAGCATTCGCAAATCCAATTATGGTTATAAAGTGGTGATATTTATTGGCTGTTGTTTTGTCAGCAGTCATTTAATCCATATCTGGGCTGATGCTGCCGACATCCAAGAGATCACCCGACTTGACGATGCCTACCCATTATCCTACCCGGCAACCGCGCGCTCATTTATGGAGAGTCATGGCATCGAAAAAAGCAGGATAAACGCAGCGGAACATCAGATTCAACCGTCGCTTAACTACCCTATCTCGCCACTACAATGCCAGGCAAGCCATCACACCAATATGTTGGTTATCGCCATTGACGGCTTTAGAGCTGATTTGCTCGACCCAGAAACCATGCCATTTGTGTATCAATACGCACAGCAAAACCATTACTTCAAACAACATCTCAGTGGCGGAAATGTACATCGTAGCGGCATGTTTTCACTACTGTATAGTTTGCAAGGCAGTTACATTAGTGCCAATGACTTAAATTATCGATCGCCGGTGTTAACTCAACAACTTAAACAGCAAGGTTATGCTTTAGCCCATTTCGCGCCGCAAATGGCGTTATCCCCCCCATTAGCCATGTATCAGGATTTTGAGAGCCACCTTCAAAACACCGACAGCGGTATCGCGGCGGCAGATATAAGGGCTATCGAAGCCTTTAAACAGTGGCAACAGCAGCAGAATGCCGCTTGGTTTACGTTAATCAATTTACAAAGTCCAGACAGCTATGACACGCCTATCGGATTTCTTGGCATTGAAACCGTAAAGCCACAACATGACTTGAAGCCAGCGCAAAAAGTGCTGTTTAATCAATATCGTCAATCATTAAACTTCATTGATAAACAACTGGCTAAGCTGTTAAGTGAAATACCCGATGACACCTTAGTATTAATCACCGGGGTGAGTGGCAAAGTCTTTACCAGCAATAATGATGAGCCGCGCTCAAACCTGTCGCCAGTGAATGTCAATGTGCCGCTTATCATCAACTGGTCTGGGACTCAGTATGCGAAAACTGTCGATTACCCCACCAGCCATTATGGTGTGGTACCTACATTAATGACGCAGATGATGAATTGTAACAATAAGGCCTCTGACTATAGTTCAGGTGAAAGCCTGCTACAGCCAAGCTCAGCAAGCTGGACTTACGTAGGCGATGATCAAGTATTCGGTATCTACCAAGAAGATGAGATCACCGTTATCGATCGCCATGGTAAATATCGCATCTACAACAAAGACTACAGCCAGCAGTTACGTAAAAAAATCAGCGCTCCTGAATTGATAGAGGTGATGCGCGAGGGGCGAAGATTCTATCACCATTAGGGTATCTCAGCGGTTAGCGCCTATAAACTAAGCAATTAACCATGATTAGCACGCTTAATACTTGCAGAACCCAAGTTGGCTTGATAAAGTTCTGCCTGTCTTAAACAGACCCCAATGTTTTTCTGTTTTGGATATAATCGGTATGTAGCGCAGCCCGGTAGCGCACTGTCATGGGGTGTCAGGGGTCGGAGGTTCGAATCCTCTCATACCGACCAAATTCTAAGAAGCCAGCTTAATCGCTGGCTTTTTTTATGCCAGTTTGTAACCTTGCTATCCATCACCTGGTAAGCGCGCCTTTTAGCTATCGATTTGTTTCCCCTCAAAGCACTTGCAATCGTAGTGGATAAAACTTAAGAGATGGCAAATTTAGAAAACCCTTTCTTATAAGGCGTCACTCGTCTCTCTAGCCATTTTCAATAATTTAATAAATTACTATAAAAATGAGACCTTTAGTTGGTAATCTATCATATAAATCACTTAAACTAGGCCAATACATAAAGATAACGTTTACCTGCGACGACAAAAATCAATTTCACATAGGGATTTATGCAGTTGATAAATAAGCGCCATCTGGCATTTGCATTTGTTTTAGGTTTGCTGGGCCTAATGCTTAATTTAGTGCCAATACCATTATTCGGTAATCAACAGCTTATTATCGGCAACCTGTTTTTTGTCATTGTCGCGGTATTCTTAGGCCCTTGGTATGCCTTGCTCACTGCATTGATGTGCGCAAGCGGTTTATATCTGGCCTGGGGTAGTTGGCACACTTTCATCTTATTTCCGCTCGAAGCCATATGGCTGGGTTACGCGCGGCGTAAAGAATATTATTCTCTATATGCCGATGTGGTTTTTTGGCTCATAGTTGGTATGCCGCTATTTTATATTGTAGTACGCTTTGTGCTAGAGATGCCTGAAAGCTATATGTTTTTCATTACACTGAAACAAGGGATCAACGGCATATTCTACACATCGCTAGGCACAATAATCATCATTATGTTGCCACGACAATTTCATATTTCCGGAAAGCTCAAAAATCAACGCCGTAAGAGCTTTAATCAGCAACTCACTTATACCTTTACTCAATTATTGACATTAGCCTTGCTGGTTTCGGCATTGATCTTTAATAATCTCTCAATTAACCATCAGCAGTTAGATGTTAAACGCCAACTCGAAGATACCGCGCTGCATTTAGGTAAGGCAACCGACACATTTATCGATACCCATGTAAGCGCCGTCGATACCATCGCTCGTTGGTTAAGTCTCTCTGAATATGATCCTGAACAATGGCAAATGCTATTGTTAAAACTACATAAAAACTATCCTGATTTTATATCCATGCTTATCGCTAATGAGCAGGGACATATCGTAATTTCGAGCCCCGTTATCAACATTGAAACCTCGCGAAATAATGCTCCTGCAAGTATTGTGGACCGCCATTATTTCCAACAGGCGTTTTTCAACCAACTAACCTATACCTCACCGATTTTTTTAGGAAGAGGATCCGGCACCGACCCCATTGTCGCGATCAGTGCACCACTTTATAACACCAAAAGCCCGCTGGAACCGGTAGGAATAATAGAAGGCTCGTTAGAGCTTGCAAACTTTGCACAAATTTATCAACGCCTTCCAGATGAGACGCAGCACAATATTGTGCTCACCGACGAAAATAATCTTGTGATCTATGCATCACCAGCTCTCAATAAGCAGCCCTTAAGTGAATTTATTTTCTCTCATAGTGGCTTTAGCTATAAAACCAACTTGGCCATGCTCAATGGTAATCCCCCAGATCATGCAGCAATTTTTTAAACGAGATACAGACCTTATTTCTCGCTATGGTGGTGAAGAATTTCTGATTATTTTACCCCTATGCAATCCGCAAGAAGTAGAACAACATCTTAATGAATTTAGGCAGCAGGTATTTGATGCTCTGATCCCTATAAGTTCTGAAAATAGTATCCAACTGACCATCAGTATTGGCGCAGTAATAAGTAGTAATCATTACCAAAGCGATATAGATTGTTGGTTTAAGCAAGCCGATATTAATCTCTATCAAGCAAAAAAAGAGGGACGCAATCGCGTCATCTGCAGCCAACTTATTACTCAAACGCACGAGTAACAATTCATCACCTTATTGCAGAGTCAGTATTGGTTTTAAGCGGGGAAGTTAACGCATTAGGGTTGTTTGCCAGTTGCTGTTGCCCGCTGATATATTCATCTATACATTCAATCATATACGGAAAGAATGGATTCCACTTCTGGCGTAATATCTCTGACGCTGGTACGCCGAGCACTCCACGCTCTCCCTTGGTCGATACGGCACCAATTTGTACTCTCGGCTGGGTAGTCGCCCTTTTTATTGGTCCATACAAATCATCAGATGCCGGAAAAGGCAATGCGACATGAGATAAAGAGTAAATTGCTCTTGGCCAACTAACCTCCAGTGGCTCATGCAAAATATCGCCATCTTGATAACGCACCACTTCAACTTGCTCGCTGGTTTGCCATTGATCAAGGCTGTCTTTATACCGTTGATTTTGAACTATATTTAACTGATATGGTAATCGACTAGAACCAATTAAAGGCTTAATGGCATCTATTGGGTCATTGACTACCAAAGCTAAATTGACATCAATACGGTTAATATCAAACAAAAACAACTGATGCTCTTTGGCCGGTAAACCTTGATATAATTTCGCTATGACATCGACCGTTGATACCGTACTGTCCGCTATTGACTGAAAGGTAAGCACACGAGTTAATTGCGTTTTTTGTAATTCAGTCATCTGATTAAGCAACACTTGATTACGCGCCGCAACCTGATACACCACATCGCCAGCATTAACCGCAAACGAGTTATATTTAAACGGATCATATTCAGCTTGTACCGCATTCCAACTGAGTTTCTCTAACCCCAACCATTGACCCAACCTTGATTGCCACTTTGCTGCGGCGGCAACAGGTGATAACCCTATGGCAGGGGAAAGAAAGATTAACCCTGAGTAACTAGAAGGTTTATCTTGATTTAAGGCTTCCCCCCTGTGTCAGGATTGTTGTCACCCCTTAAAATCATCCAATAATTAAATAAAGGGGGCGGTCAATGAGAGCTCAATGGCACGATATTCACCTGAACGTAAAGACGCTGTCTTAAAGAAATTATTACCTCCCCACAATATGACGGTCACGGAAGTGGCTCGCAGTGAGGGGATCTCCTACCAAACCCTGTATCATTGGCGAGATAAAGCCAAAAAAGAGGGTCGCCCTGTGCCAGGTAAAACATTAACCAGTAATGATTGGTCAGCTGAAGCTAAGTTTGCAGTTCTCATTGAAACAGCACCAATGTCAGAAACTGAAATCAGCCAATATTGCCGAGAAAAAGGCTTGTTTCGAGAACAAGTTCAGCAGTGGAAACAAGATTGTTTAGGTGGTTTTAAGACGAGTGAAGTTCAAGCTAAAACGATTAAGCAGCAAGCCAAATCAGACAAGGCAGAAATAAAATACCTGCAACGAGAATTACGTTATAAGGAGAAGGCACTCGCTGAAGCTGCGGCTTTACTGGTGCTTAGAAAAAAGCTCAATGCGCTTTGGGAGGACGACAGCGAGGAGAGTTAACGCCTTTGCCTAAGCGCATAACACTGGTGGATTTAATACAAGAAGCTTATGCCCACGGTGCGCGTCTTTACAAAGCTTGCGCTGAAGCAGAGTTAAGTAAACGGACGTATCGCCGCTGGTATCGAGCAGGAAAAGTGCAGGCAGATTTAAGGCCTACGGCAGTAAGACGGGCGCCTGCTAACAAGCTTAATGATGATGAGCAAGAGCAGATATTGGCAACCTCTAATGAGGTAAGGTTTGCAAGCCTACCTCCCTCACAAATCGTGCCGACACTGCTTGATGAGGGGGTCTATATCGCTTCAGAGTCGAGTTTTTATCGAGTGTTAAAAGCCAATGAACAATTAAATCGGCGTGGGCGAAGCCAAGGCGTAACAAAAAGAAGCAAACCAGATGCTTACGTTGCAGATGGGCCAAACAAAGTATGGTCTTGGGATATTACTTATTTAGCCTCGGTCATCAAAGGGCGCTTTTATTATCTGTATATGTTTGAGGATATTTATAGCCGTAAGATAGTGGGTTATGAAGTCCATGACCGAGAATGTGGTGAGCTAGCGGCCGAGTTAATGCAGCGCAATATGCTACGTGAGCAATGCTTCAAAAAACCGTTAGTACTGCACTCTGATAACGGTGCTCCGATGAAGTCATTGACGATGAAAGCCAAGCTTGAAGAGTTAGGTGTTACCGCTTCGTTAAGTAGACCAAGCGTAAGCAATGACAATCCTTACTCCGAAGCATTATTCAGAACCTTAAAGTATCGGCCGGAATGGCCTAGCTCTGGCTTTAAAAACATCACCGAGGCACGGGAATGGGTAGAAGAGTTTGTGACTTGGTACAATACCAAACATAAGCACAGTAAGCTCAATTTTGTATCACCGAGTGAGCGACATGCGATGCAAGATAAAGCGATTTTATCTAAGCGTAAGGAGGTACTAGAAGAGGCAAGATCAAGAAACCCTAAACGCTGGCCAAACGGTATAAGGAACTGTGACGTTATCGGTGAGGTAGTGTTGAACCCAAAAAAAGAGTCTGAAACTGAAACAAGAAATGCAGCTTAAAATTTAAGTAAAGAGTGCCAACTACCTTGAAAAACACCGCTTCTAACTCATGATTGAGTGCTAATGCTGCTCCAGTAGAAAAACCAACCACATACAGCGGCTTACCATTAAGCTGTTGCTCTAGGTGACGCGTTGCCAAACTAACCGCTTGCGCCATATCTTGCCAGCGTAAATCAACAAGCCCAGAAGGTAATGTGCCATGACCAGGTAAACGTAACCCTAGAACATGTGCTTTAGCGCGAAAGTGATTAGCAAAATGCGATAATGAATAGGGGGAATCTGACATACCGTGCAGTAATAACACGCCATATTGTGCCGTCGAATTTGGCCATTCAAAGCTGCGATTCCAATCCTGTGGCCACTGTTTAGGATCGGATAGGCTATGGCGTACATAACGGTTGAGCGGTTGACGAACAAGATGTTCGGTGCGCTGATATACTTTTGTGTCTACCTCTTTAAACAACTTATCCTCTAGGGCAAGGTACTGCTTAAAATCTGTCAGTTGCATGCTCTGGTTAAATTGAGATGACAGCTTTATCGTGTGCCATAGCGACAGATCAGCTTGAGTATTGAGTACATACACTCCTACTACTAATAGTCCAAGTATTGTTCCCAATATGCCATAAGTTAACGCTAATAAGAGGTGTTTGGTCGATGTAAGTAGTATTCTCATCTATGTATCATCCCTTACTTGTCCAGCCCACTTAACGGATCATTTGAGCTGAGCCTATTTTATAATCGCGTGACGGGCTAATTAATCCCTTTTAACACAACCCCACTTAACATAGCCGATATGACTCGGTAGACTCTATGAGATATACGTCTAACAAATAAAACAATGACCAACAACATCTTCAGTATTGGCTCTACAAGTGCAGATACCTGCTTTTACCTGCCTACAGCGCCAATCATTCCCAGTAAGTGGCACTACACTCAGCTAGACGCTATTGAACAATTGATAAGTCTCAATGGTAATCACTGGCGTAAAATACTGGTTATTATGGCGAAAATAACTGCACCCGATACTGATTGGCGTCACCATATGCCACAACTCTTAACACAAGGTAACCATATTATGTTTGGCGCTACAGCGCTTAAGCGTAATGCACAACACCATTTTGTCTGTGGTCAGCAAAGCGCAAAAAGTCTCAACCTACCAATATTAGACCAAAACCCAAAAATTAAAGTACTAAACCATGATAAGCATATGATTTATCTACTGCCCTATCTCGATTATAGGCAGTGCCCTAACCATGTTATTGCCGATTTACGCAGTAAATTGGATAAATAAATCATTAAGCGCAACAAAAAAAGCGCCCAAGGCGCTTTTTTGTCATAGTCCAAATCTCATCACGCTATTTATTAATCATAAATAGTTGGAATTGGTTTACGCTTGTGCTGCGTCGCCTTATAGATTGCAATAAGACGTGCCTCGACCTTAGCATCCACCGCTTTCCCCTCTAAAAAATCATCGATTTGATCATAGGTCAGCCCTAAGGCAACTTCATCTTCGAGCTGTGGTTTATCACACTCAAGATCTGCCGTTGGCACTTTATTCACTAAAATATCAGGGGCACCTAACACTGCAGCTAATTGCCTCACCTGGCGTTTATTCAAACCAAATAAAGGAGCTAGGTCGCAGGCTCCGTCGCCCCATTTAGTGTAAAAACCAGTAATATTTTCGGCGCTGTGGTCAGTGCCAACCACTAAACCGCCCGTTAAACCGGCTATCTCATATTGCGCAATCATACGCATTCTGGCTTTCACATTGCCTTTAACAAATTCGACATCTCCATGAGAGTGAGACATGATATCAGCTTGCTCTAGCCCCAAAAGCGTTTGATGATGGATCCCTTCGACCCCCTCGCCAATGTTGACTGTAACCAATCTACTCGGCTGAATAAACTGACAAGCTAACTGAGCTTCATCTTCATCTTTTTGCACCTTATAGGGCAGCCTCACTGCGATAAATTGATAACTCCCTTCGCACTCACCTTCACGGTTGAGTTCGTCTACAGCCATTTGACATAGACGCCCAGCAAGAGATGAATCGACACCACCACTGATCCCAAGCACTAAACTAGTCGCATTGGCTTCCTTGAGCTTAGATTTGATAAAGGCAATACGTCGTTGTACTTCGTACTCAACCTCAATAACAGGTTGTACCTTCATTTCACGAATGATCTGTCCTTTCACAATTCCGACTCCGATTAAATTAGCTGACAGCTGAAATTTGCGTGCTCATTATGAGCTAATTCAACATAAATTTCACGACTCAAACTTTCTAAGCAGATTATTTATACTGGATTTACTGCCAGCTGACGATTAACCTATGGCAGCGCAGTAATAAGGCATTACCTAACTGGTGCTCCCATTCATAAATGTGCAGCATTAATGTCTTAAGATTATTAAATTAAGGTGTCTGTTTAAATGGGATTAGAGTATCACTTGTTGTTATCATTGGCCGTTATTCATACCGTTGCGCTAGCTAGCCCAGGTCCTGATTTTGCTCTGGTGGTAAAACTTGCGACCCAACAGCAGCGACTGACAGCATTAGCCTGCTCATTGGGGTTAGCTGTAGCAATCACCTTACATACCCTTTTAAGCCTCACAGGCGTTAGCCTACTTATCAAAAGCTCAACCACTATCTATTTGGCAGTACAACTTGTTGGTGCTAGCTATTTAGCTTGGATGGGACTGGGGGCAATAAGAGCCGCGATTACTCACTGGCGCAATAAAACAGTATTGGCTACAAAAGGTAAGATCTGCAACAGCTTAACGATTAGACAAGGTTTTATTCAGGGCCTGTCTACAAACTTACTTAATCCTAAAGCCATGGTGTTTTTTATCACGCTGTTTTCAACATTAATCTCGCCCACCGTAAACATAGAAACCAAAGTTGCTGTCACACTATTGATGTTCATATTGTCATTAATCTGGTTTAGCTTAATCGCATTAGTATTATCAAAGCCCATTATTCAGCAAAAGATGCAACGCGCAACACCAGTGATCAACTTGATCACTGGGTTGCTGTTTGTCAGCGTTAGCTTAGTGATAATTAACGGCCTGTTTTAAGCTGGTTCAAAATGTAATCGAGTGCGCTGGTTACCGCTACAACTTGAGCCAAAATACAATTTTCCGCATCGGCTTGTGGACTGTCTGGGTAGACCTCAGTGGTGGTGTTAAAACGTGCATCACTAAAACCTGTACATAAACCTAATGATTTAGTGGGGTAATTGATCACCCCAAATTGGCTAATAGGCGCTCCAATCAAACGACCTTGCTCGTCGGCAGGAGCAATATGCGTCACCTTAGCAACGGCTTCAATAATCGCTTTTTGCATCTCATCACAAGGATTTTCACTATCGCCGACCAGATAAAAGCCGTCGGGAATATTCCAATTGGTGTGTTCAACAGCATCCCTTGCAGCTAAAGCGGGGCGAAACTCACTATTATCTGTGTCAGTTGTTTCATGCAAGTCAATATGGGCCATAAGCTTGACGCCTAAGCCCGCAACCAAGGCCATTAACGCCGCAGACTCGCCAGCAGGACTATTGGGATAAAATGAACGATTTGGGTCAATCGCTAAAGGATTCCAACGGTTAATGGTTTCATAGCCCCAAGGACTCACGCAGGGAGCAATCAACAGGTTAAAATATTTAGCGCATTGTTTCGCTTGAGTGGCGGCAAATCTCAACGCGCCTTGCACACCTGAGGTTTCGTAACCATGAACCCCGCCAGTGACTAAGACAGTCGGTTTATCATCAGACCAAGACTGGCTTTTAAGGGCAAATAAGGGGTATAGCCCTTCGAGATAGTCTAACTCGCCATACTGCAGCACCTCAAAACCTGAAGAAAGCGCGTTAATTTTAGACACCACCTCATCATGATATGAACGTTTAATCTGTTGATTTTGACGCCATAACGCCTTTTCTGCCTCACCCCATGCCTGCCCAGGTGTGCCGATTGAATATTTTTGCGCCATCTTATTGAGCATCCTCTTTGCTTATTGTTAGTTGCAAACCCACTGCTTATAAATGATAAAACGTTAATAACTTAACATTAAACTGCCAACTATATCATACTGTTAGGAAAGTTTGAGGCTAAGGTGAATCGTTTAAAATGTTAACGACAGCAAAAATGTTATAGCTTATAAGTGATTATGTTCATCACATCTAACGCGCTTGCGTCACGTGATAACGTTGTAAGATTTCTTGGTATTGCCCCGAGGATTGGATTTTAGTTAACCCTTGCTCGTATACCTCAAGTAAGCCTTTTGCCACAGCATGCTGACTAAAGCCAACATAAAGTGTCACCGGCAACCCTTCACTGCCCGCATATTGAATATCTGCATCAAGATGATCTCGTTGCGCCACGTAATCAATAACCAAACGATTCCCCAAGACCACGTTCACTCGCCCTTTAGTCAAGCGCTTTAAATTCATCTTCAGGGGCGATGAGCCAGACGCGCGATAAACGCCAGTCAATAAAGGTAAAAAATTATCTAATACCTCGCCGTAGCTATACCCATGGATAATGGCAAGCTGTTTACCATAAAGATCTCGTGGGCGCTCGTATTGCCATTGGTCATTTATTGCAACATAAAAATCATTACTATATTGCCCAATTGGCTGATTAGAAGCCTGTAACTGGTAACGTTGAAGATGTTCATTATTGACCGCTAATACGATATCTATTTTATTTTGTTGCGCACTTTTCAATGCTCGAGAAAAGGGCTGGATCTCAAATTCGGATGGCTGCGCCATCGCTGCAAAAGCGGTCTGCACCACTTCAACCACATATCCCTTATCTTGCTGACCCGGTTTGCATATGTAAGGGCACCATTCATCAGAAGCCATCACGACGGGATTTGCCAGTGCTAACACGCTAAACATGTTTAAAAAAAATCCAATAATAAGCTTAATGCGAAGTGACTGTAACAGGTACTGCAACATAGTTTCCTTAAATGTTAACCAGAGAGCATCACGCTAACAGAAGGCTAGACTGAGTGCTAGGGCAAGTGTCACTAAACAGAGCAAGAGCCCGTTACCACTACACAGCAAGGCCGTTGTTTGGTAGGATCGCGCCCGAGGAGAACCAATGAAAATTTTTAATTACCAGCCCCCAGCAATCCCGTGGCTCGATATCCGTTACCAAGACCGTGATATTGTTGTGCTCAATAAGCCCGCAGGCTTGCTCTCTAATCCTGGCCGAGCAGAAAATACCTTTGACTGTGCGATTAACCGCTTATTACAGCGATTTCCCGACGCCATTTTGGTGCACCGCCTCGATTGTGCGACGTCTGGTATCATGGTGTTCGCACTCAATAAAAAAGCGGAATCTAATATTAAGACTCAATTTCAAAACCGGATGACTGAAAAATATTATGTGGCAGAAGTTGACGGTATTATGAGCCAAGATACGGGGAAAATTGAGCTGGCCATGAAAGCCGATACGACTCAGCCACCATTGCAGATGATTGCCGCAGATGGCAAAGCTGCGACCACCTATTTTGAGGTGTTAGCACGCAGAGAAAACAGTACATTAGTTAAGTTAAAACCAATCACCGGCAGAACCCATCAACTCCGGCTACATATGAAAGCCATAGGACATACGATTTTAGGTGATGACTTTTACGGTAACGCAGCGGTCATTAACGCGTCACCCCGCTTATGTTTGCATGCTGAGCATTTAAAAATTACTCACCCGTTTCATCAAGGTGACATGCAATTTTACAGTAAGCATCCGTTTTAGGGGTGCGTCTGTTACTGCGGTGAACCTAATGATATTCACCGCGTTTATAGCATAGGGGTTGACGCTAAAAATTAAGCCGCAATGCGCTTAGCAGTATAAAAACACTCTGCACTATTACAAAACTGTAAATTATTATCGCCTGACAATAAGAAATATTCACCAAACAAGTTTCCGCCGAGATCTTCGAGTTTTAAGCCTTCATCTATTTCAGTCGCTTGCATCTCATCTAAACTATGGCAACCGTCTGTGTACCAAGTTTCCAAAAACAGCTTACCATCTTGGCGATAGAGGGTAATTTTATCCCCTAATGATGGGCGCTCATCAATCCACTGCCCTATTACTTGCCGGGTATCCATATCTTGCTCCTGCCAACTTAGACGTTTACGCTTTTCAATCACAGGCATTTCTATGATCTGGAGTAACGCTGAGAGGTCATTACTACCAAACTCATCCAACATTACTCTACGTTTTTTATCCATAATCCTTTAACCTCGTTATTCATAAAACAATACCGCAAATAAATAGTTAAATTAACACTATTTTTTAATGCTTTAGTTAAAATTGTATCTTACAGTTAAAATAAAGATGCGAGCTGAATCACTATTAATACAATCTCATACCTTTGCAATACGAATAATGCGTCATTGAGATCAGTCTCCTTATCATCAACACTGCCCATTTATAGTCTCGTGCTAAGCCTGATATAAAGCCGTTTTAACTGGTTGACGACAGAAAATATGATATAGTTTTGTATTGTTGCAAAAAAAAAGAGCCTAAGGCTCTTTTTTACTGTGACGCGATTTAAGCTTACTAGGCAAGTTCGGTACGCTCTGCGGCTTCACATGCCGATGCAGTAAAGACCACATCCGTTGAACTATTCAATGCAGTTTCAGCCGAATCTTGGATAACGCCGATAATAAAGCCAACCGACACCACTTGCATCGCGACATCATTAGAGATGCCAAACAGACTACAAGCCAGTGGAATGAGCAGCAGCGAGCCACCTGCAACACCCGATGCACCACAGGCCGATACCGCGGCAACGACGCTGAGTAATATCGCTGTCAAGATATCGACTTGAATACCTAAGGTATGGACTGCCGCCAACGTTAACACAGTGATAGTGATCGCCGCGCCGCCCATATTAATGGTCGCGCCCAGTGGAATAGAGACTGAATAGGTATCTTCATGCAGATCAAGCTTTTCACATAAAGCCATATTCACCGGAATATTCGCTGCGCTTGAACGAGTGAAAAATGCTGTAACACCACTTTCACGTAAACAGGTAAATACTAATGGATATGGATTACGTCTAATTTTAAACCAGACAATAAGCGGGTTAACCACTAGTGCAATAATGAGCATTGAGCCAAGCAGCACAGCAAGTAACTGAGCATAACCGGCTAGCGCTTCAAAACCTGTCGCCGCAAACGTATTGGCCACTAGACCAAAAATACCGATAGGAGCAAGGCGAATAATAAAACGTACCATTTGTGATACACCATGACTGATATCGGCAAACACGGTTTTGGTGGTTTCACTGGCATGATGTAAGGCTAAACCTAAGCCCACACCCCAGGCTAAAATGCCAATATAATTACCTGTCATTAGTGCATTAACCGGGTTATCCACCAGCTTAAACATTAAGGTATTTATCACCTCAGCAATACCTTCGGGTGGATTAGCACCTTCAGCCCCGGTTGCCAACACCAATGTCGTTGGAAACATAAAACTTAAGGTTACCGCGGTGATCGCCGCGGCAAACGTACCAAAAAGATACAAGGTAACGATAGGACGCATGTTCGTTTTAGCGTTTTTCTTTTGGTTAGCAATCGATGCTGCAACCAAGATAAACACTAAAATAGGTGCAATCGCTTTTAACGCACCAACAAAAAGATCGCCAAGAAAGGCGACACTGTGCGCAGCCGATGTCGAAAACAGTGCTAACGATACCCCTGCAACAATACCCAACACAATTTGCAGCACTAAACTGCCATTTGCTAACTTAGCAAACAAAGACGGATTTTGATTCATTGATTGACCTGTTATTTTAATTTGTTAGATTTGGACACTTAACGTGTCACGCTCGACTTTCTTACGTCGTATCACTTTCTTGTTGTATTGTTTATTAGCCATCTTATTTAACCAGCAGTTATTGCGAATAATACTGTGGCTTAGCGGCTATGTGTGCGAAAGGAAAAACAGCGCAGAACGCCAATCGATTCAAGATTAAACTTCCTTCACCTTGAGGTTTTATAGAATCTGACTGGCGTTGTCTAGCAATCGGCTTAAATTAACTGCATATATTACTCATTAGCAGCATAAACATAACAAGACGCTAATGTTTTAACCCACGGTGGGATTCAGCACCTCGCAACATGGCTTCAATCAGCTCATGTGCATCAAACTTGGTTAGTGCTTCATTAGCCCCGACTTGATGGGCTTGGCTAACACTAATTTCACTCGATAACGAGGTATGCAAGATAATATAGGCATTGGCTAATGCTGGGGTGTTTTTCACCTCAAAAGCCAGCTCATAGCCATCGAGGCCTGGCATTTCAATATCACTGACCAATAGATCAACTGGATGCCCCGCTTGATGTGCCCGTTCCATAATCGCCAACGCTTCACGGCCATCGGAGGTCACCTGATAAGGAATATTGATGCTATCGAGGGCATCCGAAAGCTGTTTTCGGGCCACCAGAGAATCGTCGACTAACAAGATGTTGAGCGGCTTTAAGATCTCACGCTGTACATCGGTCAAGATAGCGCGTTTGCTTGCCAGACTCAGTGGAAATACTTTAGACAATAGCAATTCAACATCGAGCAACTGCACTAACTTATCGTCGACCCGAGTTACGCCTGTAAGATAAGCATTTTTACCTAAATTAGATGGTGGTGGCTCAATATCACGCCAATTACAATCCATGATTTTATCGATAGAGCGCACTAAAAACCCCATCACCATTCGCTGGCAATCGGTAATAATGATATAGGCATTTTCACGCTCATCTTCACCAATAGGCGCATAGCCAACAGCGGCTGCCATATCGATAATAGGGATGGTATTGCCTCGCACCGTCGCCGCACCAATAATGGTGTGATGGGATTTTGGAATCGCGCTCAGCTTGGTATAGGGCACTAATTCACGGATCTTAAGCGTGCCAAGGGCAAACAGTTGGCTGTGTGACAGTCTAAACAACAATAAGCCTTGAGATTGGCTTGCCTTACTTTTCATAATTTACCGACATCTAGATATGAGCCATTTTTTATGAGCGTACACTACCACACCCACCCACTATTGACGATGTTCAATCTGCAATAATTTGACCTCTATAACTGTGATTCTATCGGCAGTATGCCAATTAAATCAGCCATGAGTTTTCGCCAAAAACTGGCATTGGGCTCACTGTAATAAGTGGTCGACTGACTATCATCAAACCAAACTAACTCGCCCTCTTCGAGCCCAACACGGTAAGCATTTTCACGTAAACTACTGTCAATACCCGCTAATATTAATGAGGCAAATACTTCATCGTTAAAAATAAGACCCAGCTCGGTATTGATCCACGCCGAACGAGGATCAAAATTAAATGACCCAACAAATACAGCATGGGTATCGAGTACAAAGGTCTTTGCATGCAGACTTGAGCGCGAACTGCCCTTCCACGCTGTCGGCCGATGATTAACATCCACCTTCATCTCATAAATATTAACCCCATTTTCCAGCAGTAATTGTCGATAACGCTGATAACCCGCATGAACCGCCAATACATCGGTTGCGGCCAAGCTATTGGTCACAACGGTGACTTTTATTCCGTTTTTCACCGCCGCAATTAAAGCTTCAGAGCCTGACTTTGTGGGCACAAAGTAGGGGGAAACTAACAGTACTTGATGCTTAGCTTGGGCGAGAAAACGCCCCAAATTCGACAATAACCATTGATCTTGTTGGGCCCCAAGCGCTTTTTCAGGTGGATCATAAATTACTTCTGCATCGCCCCAAAACCATGCCATTTGCGTTGTACGGATCTGATCTAATAACTGACTAAACTCAAGACGCTGTAAAAATTCATCATCTTCAAATTGCGCTTGCTGCTGCGCCATATTGGCTTGCGCTTTAGCTACCATACTCGGCGTTACCGGCTTAGTTAAACTGCCGATATCATGCACCACAGAGGCGTTCCAATATAAGTCGAACTGATCCGAGACCTTATCGACCGCCTCACCTATGGTGAGTAGGTCAAAATCGCCAAAATCCACCTCTTTATTTTTTGAAAAATATTCGTTGCCAATATTACGTCCACCAACAATGGTAATGAGATTATCGACAGTTAGAGACTTATTGTGCATACGATGATTAAGGCGAGCAAAGCCAGTTAACATGGCTAAATTACGAAATGTTCTATCGTAACTGGGATTAAACAAGCGTACTTCAATATTGGGATGACTGGCCAAGATCATCAAGCCTTCATCAAGGGTTTTAGTCGTCAAATCATCGAGCAACAATCGAATACGAACACCTCTATCGGCGGCATCGATGAGATACCATACCAGCATACGGCCCGTCTCGTCGGCGCGATAGATATAGTATTGCAAATCAATACTGCGACTCGCTGCATGCACTATGGTTAAACGCGCAATAAATGCATCAATACCAGAGCCTAACGGAAGCACTCCCGTCTGTTCGGGGTGTTGCGCCAATTCACTTTGTAGATATTGATAGAGGGATGATTCTGTTGGGATGGGTAATTTATAACTCGGCGTCTTAGCCACTTCCGGTAGGCTAGATGAACAAGCCGCTAAGGCAAGCAGACAACTTGCTAGCAGTAAATGAAGCAAAATCTTGTTCAACATAAGCCGCCGTAATGTCAGATAATCAGATCAATAGCCTACTGATTAACATAGGCTATGGAGGTCAATCTTGTATAGCATATAGTACGTCAAATGCGAACTGATCCCAGCCCTCTGCACTAAAAGCAATATCACGAATAGCCCGCACTTGGCTGACCGCATGCAGCGGCGCAGCCCCATTGCTCATTAAATAATAGGCCATCAGTAGCGCGGTGCGATCTTTACCTGAGCGGCAATGAATAAGTACAGCAATATCGTCGGCTTCACATTGCTTAATAAACGCCAGCGCTTTAGGCAGTTGTTCGGCACAAACCGCGACATCACCTTCCTGTGGCGGTACATTACGTGAAAAGGGAATACAGGCATAACGAAGGCCGTGATCTTCAAACACCTCAGGCTCACACATCTCACCGCCATTAACCGATAACACGGCGCCGATACCGCCTTGTTTTAACTCGTTAATGTCCCAGTTTTCCTTATTGGGGCCACATCGACCCGCGATTCGTCCTTCTACCAACCAAAAAAGGTGCTGCATAACCCTTCCTTTTATCTACTCATTAACAGAAAACGAATACTTACTATGGCTTATTGTTCCATAGTTGTTCATTGATCTTAGGTAACTTTTTACGCTTTTTTTTACCGGTTCCCGCAGGTTTTGCCGTTGGCTTGTCCATACGAGAGAGGAGTTCTTCTGGCACTTGCTCGTCGGCTTCGAAACCTGGATATTGCTCTCTAGGTAAGCGAATCTTGTTCTTTTTCTCGATGACAGAAAAGTGATGATAGTCTTCATGGCTTATCAGCGAAATCGCTTCACCGGCCTCGCCTGCTCGACCACTGCGCCCAATACGATGCATATAATCGGCTGGACTTCTCGGCAGTTCGTAGTTGATCACCACAGGTAATTTTTCGATATCGATACCACGGGCGGCAATATCGGTCGCGATAAGTACCGTCACTTCTGCACGCTTAAAAGCCTCCAGCAGACGGGTTCGGGTCCCTTGCGCTTTATCGCTATGAAAAACCTCGGCCGTAATACCTTGTTTAGCCAGTTTCTGCGCTACACGATTACAGCTATTTTTGGCACTGGCAAATACCAGCACCTGTGACCAAGCATGGGTCTTAATTAATTCAGCCAGTAATGCGGTTTTACGCTCTCGATTGACAGTAAATACCCGTTGATGGATGGTTTGCGGCTCATCATCTTGCAGCTGGATCTCAACCGGTTGATCTAATAGCGCCGTGGTAAGCTCGCGCACCTCTTCAGGAAACGTCGCCGAAAACAGCAAGGTCTGCTTACGCTTGGGTAACAGGGCTAAGATCTGCTTAAGTTCGTCGTCAAAGCCTAGATTTAACATGCGATCGGCTTCATCGAGTACTAAAGTCTGTACCTTGCTTAGCTTTATTGCGTTGCTAGACACTAAATCGAGTAGTCGCCCTGGCGTCGCAACTAATACGTCAGCGCCACCACGTAAGGCTAGCATCTGGGTATTAACCGATACGCCGCCATAGACTGCTAATACTTTCGCCTTGGGCTCCAGCCCTGCGCCATAACTGATAAAGCTGTCGGCAACCTGCTGTGCCAGCTCACGGGTGGGCACTAAGACTAACGCGCTGACATAATTCCCCCCACTGACACGTTGGCCGCTCAGTTTTTGCAGCAAAGGCAGCGCAAAAGCGGCTGTCTTACCCGATCCAGTATTGGCACCCGCTAAGAGATCGCCCCCCGCTAGCACTACAGGAATAGCCTGCTGCTGCACGGCTGTGGGCTGGGTGTAACCCAACGCGTGCAAGCGTGCTAGCAGTGTTTCATTAAGATTAAGCTGGCTAAAAGTGATAGGACTGGTGGTGCCAGTGACGGAACGGTTTTCTGAGGTCATAACTAAACAGGGTGCCAAAATATTATATAGCCCAATATTGTACTGTAAAAGCATCCAGAAAGCTTACAATTTACCAGCAACACCACCGCGCTCTAGGGTCAATAGTTGCTGTTTTATCGCAAGCCCATAAGCATAACCCGTTAAGGTACCGCTTTTACCTATGATTCGATGACAGGGGATAATAATCGCAATGTGATTCGCGCCGTTAGCGCTGCCCACCGCCCTCACCGCGTTGGGATTATCAATCACATTGGCTATATCGCTATAACTACATGATTTCCCGTAAGGCTGGGTTAACAGTGCTTGCCAAACCTGATGCTGAAACACAGTGCCAACGGGGGCTAACGGCACGGTAAACCCTGTAAGCTTGCCTAAGCAGTATTGCTCTACCTCGCTCTTGGCTTGCTGTAAATGCTCATTGGCTAGCTGCTTATCTGCATCTGTTGCGGCGATTAAGGTGATATCTCTTGCGGTCCAGTTGTCCGCTTCTGTTGGCTTAAAGGTTAAATCAGAAAGGCCAAATCGATTGGCGGCGATGACAATATGGCCCATGTCTGTGGTTATGGTTTGTTTTACGATTGGCATAAAGCTCGCTTCACCATCGTTTTTCGACATCGCTCGATAGTGTTTGACACAAACTAGGCTCATTGCTGGCTCCATAATTGAAATGTTAGATAACTGCCCCAAGGTGAAATTTGGCTGCTAAGACACTCAGTTTGCGCTGAATAATATCGCTGTTGTTCACCTTTAATGACAGCGTCATCAAGATGCTTAGCATTTCCAACTTTAGACAAATTTGCAAGCAGCTGATGCCTCACAACGAGATCACTGGCTAATAAGATGTCGGGTAAACTTAAGCCTCTTAGGCGCACATAATCGACCGTCCAAGGCCCTATTCCCTTAATTGACAACCACTCATCAACTGAAGCATGGGGATGATGTTGAATAAACAGTGCTAACGCCTTTAATGCTGCCTTTCTTGCACTGGGCACCTTGAGACAATCGAGCGATGCGCCAGCGATGACTTCGGCAGTGGGAAAGAGTCTCAGCCGACGCCCCTCAATCATCACCGTCTCACCATAATGATCCACTAATGCCTGCAATAGCGTTACCGATTGCAGCACACTCACCTGTTGCCCCAGCACAGCCCGACACGCCGCCTCAAATGGTGACCACACACCGGGTATGCGAACACCACTATTGATCGCGGGCAAATACTCACTCAGCGCCGCAAGCCGGCTCTCGACCTCAATCAAATCGGCATCTAGAACAACAAGAAAATGAAAAAGCGTTGGTGGTTGAGCAGCTACAAAATCAAATATTAGAGTTGACCAGTAACAATAAAGAATCTCGAGAAACTAATGAGAATCTGCGAACAGAGGTTGCCAAAGCTCAGCTTAAGATTGAGAATAATCAACAGTTTATCGATGAAGTAAGACAGCGAATGGTGAGTGTTGAGGCCGAAGCCAAGGAAAATGAAAATAAGCTGAATGAGCAGTTACGCACGATAAGCAAAGAATACTATCAAGCCTGCCAGGATCTTGCGGTGGCCAGAGAAAAAATCGACGCTAATTATTATTTTCTATATTATTAACTCATTGGTTAAAAAGTCTTTCTATCGTTTTCATTGGTAGAAACATGCGAATGCGTCCATTATGTTCACACAATACTTCAAAGCCAAATTTTGTATAGAATGCCTGTGCTGAATCAGTGAGACAGTCCACGACAATAGCATATGCCCTCATATGGTGGTTAACTTCCCAAAGGTAGTTCAGTGCACGGATTAAACTGACTTTTCCTAGCCCAGAGCCGTGAAATTCCTTATGCACAGCTAACTGAGCTAAAAGAAACACTGGAATTGGGTATCGAGGAAGTTTCTTTGCTAGTTGCGCTGGTAAGGTTTCTCGACTGATTGAGCTAGGCGCAACACTGTAAAATGCACATATTGCAAACTTCTGATTAAGCAATGGCTGAGCACTAGGGAGAATCATTGTTCGACTAATACCTGCTTCCATATGCTTTGCTGCTTGAGTTTTGATAAATGTATTTAGATCTTGCTCACCACAGTCGAATGAGTTGCGGTCGTGATATGATTTACTAAGTTCTACGAACTCTTTACCCCAACTCACTTGATACCGCTCTCATCTGTGAATTTTGCAGCTTCCAACAAAGCTTGATTTGGCGCTTTTGCTTTGTTACAAGCAGCCATAAATGCGTCAAAGACACTATCTTGAACCACGATACTTTCGTACTCCTCAATTACGTGTGTTGCATCTTCGTCCATAAGCCTAACTACATATTCAGTTAAACTTTTCAGACCAAGCAATGCTGATGCCTTTTCTGCTTTCGCTTTTATCTCTGCATCAAGACGGATATCTAAACGTGCTGTTGCCATAACTCCTCCAGTGTACGGACGTATTCCGTAACGACAGAGATTATAGTTCAAACATTGAACACATTCAACTTGTACGGAAAGATTACGGATTATAAAAAGCGTAATAATCTCGATACGACACTGAGATGCATTAATTCGTCGGGAGCTGAGTTCAGATAACTCTTAGTATGTAGTATGGCAAACGCACATTAACAGCATGTGAATGAGTATCTACTTTAGCGAATAAAGGGGCAGAAATGTGTTAGTCCTTAATCCGCTTCCTCACCCAAAGCGCCAAAAAATATCAAACTATATTATTAATGATCAAACACGATTAAGAATTATAAAAGTGCTCTTTGGCTGCCACAGCCGCGCAAATAGGCCTGCAATAGATCCTGGTAGAGAACACCCCGACGAAAAAAAGGCCATCAAAACGCCGATCACGCGACAACCGGGCGCGGCGAAAACTCTCGTTTGTCATTCGGTTATCACAATTCATTGAAGGTAAGCTCCGAGAGATCATCGGTTGGATTGAGCTAACTCTAATCCAAGCGGCAACCTGATACTAGCGGAAAACGGCGCTCAACCTAATACCACAAAACAAAACCCCACACGATATACACTAAGCTTTCTGGCATTCCCCTAGCCTATCGACTGGCCTCCTTGAATAGATCTGTTTTAGTTAACCCTTGATAGACATTAATCATTAAGCTTCTGGTAATATGTGATATTCATAAAAAATTATCACTCATTCTCAGTCTATAAGGACATTAATGTTTAAGTTATTTGAATCTTGGGTTAACGCCTTACCCGATGAGGATCCCCAACAACCGCCAAGGGGTATTTACGCTTTTTGCCGCCATTACACCAAAGGGTTTGAAATTCCCCTAGTATTGATGTCGATTTTAACTGCCGCCTTAGCCATATTAGAAGTCTCGCTCTTCGCCTTTATGGGGGATTTAGTGGATTTATTGGCTAACCACGATCCCGCGACCCTGTTTGAACAACAAGGTGGCAAGCTGCTGATGATGTCAGTGCTGGTTTTGGTGGTCATTCCGACCTTAGTGTTGCTGCATGCGTTAGTGGTATATCAAGGCTTGCTGGGTAACTACCCTATGTCAATTCGTTGGTTAGCCCATCGATATCTGCTCAAACAAAGCGTTTCCTTTTATCAAAATGACTTTGCCGGGCGTATTGCCACTAAAGTGATGCAAACGTCACTGGCCGTACGTGAAACCGTCACCAAATTACTGGATGTACTGGTGTATATCTTGGTTTATTTTTTGTCGATGTTGGTGATCATCGCCGATGCCGATTTTCGCTTAATGTTACCCATGTTAGTCTGGTTAGGCTTGTATATTGGCCTGCAGATCTATTTCTTACCAAAACTAAAAAAAGTGTCGACAGAGCAAGCTGATGCACGTTCATCTATGACAGGACGTATTGTCGATAGTTATACCAATATCGCCACGGTGAAACTGTTTTCCCATACGCAGCAAGAAGCACAATATGCCAAAGAGAGCATGACAGGCTTCCTCGACACGGTTTATAGACAAATGCGCTTAGTTACAGGTATTAACGTGAGCGTGCAGGTGATTAACTACCTGCTGGCCTTTACCATTGCCGCCGTCTCTATTTGGCTTTGGCGTGACAGTGCCATCACCATTGGCGCGATTGCTGTAGCGGTGAGTTTATCCTTACGTTTAAACGGCATGTCCCAGTGGATCATGTGGGAAATTAGCTCACTGTTTGAAAATATCGGTACCGTCGCCGACGGCATGAACACCTTGGCCAAACCCACAGACATTGAAGACAGTGAGCAAGCCAGCGAATTAGAGGTGCGCGAAGGCAAAATCGATTTTGACAACGTCAGTTTTCATTATGGCGAAAAGAGCGGCGTTATCGATGCGCTAAACCTCAATATCAAAGCCGGTGAAAAAGTTGGCTTGGTGGGGCGCTCAGGTGCGGGCAAATCGACCCTAGTTAACCTACTAATGCGCTTTCATGATGTCGAAAAAGGCACGATTGCCATTGACGATCAGGACATCAGATTGGTGACACAAGACTCGCTGCGTTCAAATATTGGTATGGTGACTCAAGACACCTCCCTGCTGCATCGCTCCATCCGTGACAACATTCGCTACGGTAAGCCAGATGCCACAGAAGAGGAGTTAGACAATGCCATCAGGCAGGCACAGGCCTATGACTTTATTAATGAATTAAGCGATCCCGAAGGTAATCATGGGTTAGATGCTCAGGTCGGCGAGCGCGGCGTAAAACTCTCTGGTGGTCAACGCCAACGCATCGCAATTGCAAGAGTATTACTCAAAAATGCACCTATCTTACTGCTCGACGAGGCCACATCGGCATTAGACTCCGAAATTGAAGCGGCGATTCAGGAGAGTTTATATCAGCTGATGGAAGGTAAAACCGTTATCGCCATCGCTCATCGCCTGTCAACGATTGCCGCTATGGACCGACTTATCGTACTGGATCAAGGCAAAATTGTTGAACAAGGCACTCACCAAGCATTGATAGCACAAGGCGGCATTTACGCCCAGCTTTGGGCACATCAAACTGGCGGTTTCTTAGGCATAGATTAAGCCTACACGTTAACCTTAACCTCAACACCCGCCTCTTTGCCTACATACCCAGCAAAGAGGCTTTTTTATGCTTTAGGATTAAGGAGTTACCCTTCCCTTCCCTGCACAGTCTGCTCTCTAGAGTCGGAAATACCGCTTGGCACTTGGGTTATCATCGCCACTATCTGAATCGCCACTATCCGAATCCTGAATCACCACTATCTGAATAGACGAGAACTCAGTAGATACTATCTCAATAGGCTCATTAGCTATCAGTAGTTGACGCGCACCAGAGATCAGCGCTGGTCGCTAACAAGCTGATATGGCCAATGGGTTTAGCTGAAATTAGGAGAGTGTCATCACGTACATTAGCTGAAGACATAAAAATGCCAGAGAATCAGTCAAGACGTCGGAGAGCCAGAGAGTCGAGTCAGGCAAAGGCATAGTGGCCCATGAAGTCTGAATCAAAAATTTAGGCGAAAAAAAACCACCAATTAAGGTGGTTTCTTCCAACGTACAAGACGTTGATTTGGTGGAGCCTAGCGGGATCGAACCGCTGACCTCAACACTGCCAGTGTTGCGCTCTCCCAGCTGAGCTAAGGCCCCAAATTCACGTTACTATATATGAAAACCATAGATAACACAAAAGGTTAAATAGTGGTATCCCATAGGGGATTCGAACCCCTGTTACCGCCGTGAAAGGGCGGTGTCCTAGGCCTCTAGACGAATGGGACACTGTTGGCACGTTATACTCTGTACCGAGTGAATACTCGTTGAAGCCAGTAGGCTATCGCTTCAACGCTATCGAATCGTTAACTTGTCAGTCAACCACTCAAAAAGTGGTATCCCATAGGGGATTCGAACCCCTGTTACCGCCGTGAAAGGGCGGTGTCCTAGGCCTCTAGACGAATGGGACACTGTTGGCACGTTATACTCTGTACCGAGTGAATACTCGTTAAAGCCAGTAGGCTATCGCTTCAACGCTATCGAATCGTCAACTTGTCAGTCAACCACTCAAAAAGTGGTATCCCATAGGGGATTCGAACCCCTGTTACCGCCGTGAAAGGGCGGTGTCCTAGGCCTCTAGACGAATGGGACACTGTTGGCACGTTATACTCTGTACCGAGTGAATACTCGTTAAAGCCAGTAGGCTATCGCTTCAACGCTATCGAATCGTCAACTTGTCAGTCAACCACTCAAAAAGTGGTATCCCATAGGGGATTCGAACCCCTGTTACCGCCGTGAAAGGGCGGTGTCCTAGGCCTCTAGACGAATGGGACACTGTTGGCACGTTATACTCTGTACCGAGTGAATACTCGTTAAAGCCAGTAGGCTATCGCTTCAACGCTATCGAATCGTCAACTTATTAGTCAACCACTCAAAAAGTGGTATCCCATAGGGGATTCGAACCCCTGTTACCGCCGTGAAAGGGCGGTGTCCTAGGCCTCTAGACGAATGGGACACTGTTGGTACGTTATACTCTGTACCGAGTGAATACTCGTTGAAGCCAGTAGGCTATCGCTTCAACGCTATCGAATCGTCAACTTGTCAGTCAACCACTCAAAAAGTGGTATCCCATAGGGGATTCGAACCCCTGTTACCGCCGTGAAAGGGCGGTGTCCTAGGCCTCTAGACGAATGGGACACTGTTGGTACGTTATACTCTGTACCGAGTGAATACTCGTTAAAGCCAGTAGGCTATCGCTTCAACGCTATCGAATCGTTAACTTGTCAGTCAACCACTCAAAAAGTGGTATCCCATAGGGGATTCGAACCCCTGTTACCGCCGTGAAAGGGCGGTGTCCTAGGCCTCTAGACGAATGGGACACTGTTGGCACGTTATACTCTGTACCGAGTGAATACTCATTAATGTCTGTAGGCTAAACATCAATGCTAGGTGATACGTTAGACTCTGTATCGAGTGAATACTCATTGATGCCTGTAGGCGCTCTTGCTAACCAAGAATACAATGCTTTGATAAAGTAGATGGTGGAGCCTAGCGGGATCGAACCGCTGACCTCAACACTGCCAGTGTTGCGCTCTCCCAGCTGAGCTAAGGCCCCTTACCTAACTTATCACCTTTGAGTGCACTGCAAGCATTTGCTACGCTGTGTCCCAACTGCGAGGCGCATTCTATGCAGCACACCCAAAAGTGTCAACTCGTTTTTTAGGAATTTATTCTATTTGCTACAAATTCAATCGCTTTGGAGATTCTTTGCTCACAACGAGCCTTGCCAACGAGGAATAAGGTTAAATCAACAGCAGGTGACATACCCGCACCGGTTACGGCAACACGCAGTGGCATACCGACCTTACCCATACCAACGTCTAATTCAGTCGCGGTATCTTCTATCGCTTGGTGTATTCCTTCCAAAGTCCACTCTGGTAATGCGGCTAATTTTTGCTGAACCAGTTGTAATGGCTCCAGCGCCACACCACGAAGATGCTTTTTAGCGGCAGTTTCATCGAACTCAGCAAAGTCTTCATAGAAGTAACGACTAGACGCCGCTAACTCTTTAAGGGTCTTAGCTCGCTCAGCCAACGCGGTAACCACATCAGCGAGTGCAGGACCATTACTGGTATCGATGTTTTGATCAGCCATATGCCATTCAAGATGCTTAGCTACATATTCTGGTGCAAGCTCTTTCATATAATGCTGGTTTAACCAAATAAGTTTATCGGTATTAAAAGCCGAAGCCGCTTTATTGATATCCTCGAGCTTAAACAGTTGCTTCATCTCATCGATAGAAAACACTTCTTGGTCGCCATGAGACCAGCCTAGACGCACTAAATAGTTAAGCAATGCTTCAGGTAAGAAACCGTCATCACGATACTGCATCACCCCTACTGCACCATGGCGCTTAGATAGCTTGGCACCATCATCGCCCAAAATCATCGCCACATGCGCATATTCTGGGATAGGTGCACCCAAAGCTTTAAGGATGTTGATTTGACGAGGGGTGTTATTAATGTGGTCTTCACCACGCACAACACAAGTGATACCCATATCCCAGTCATCAACCACAACACAGAAGTTATAAGTCGGCGTACCGTCAGTACGTGCGATGATGAGATCATCGAGCAGCTGATTAGAGATTTCGATACGACCACGAACATGATCATCAAAGACTACGCTGCCTTCAGTCGGGTTTTTAAAACGAATAACAAAAGGCTCGTCAGTGTCTCGTGGCGCCTTATCACGACAGTAGCCGTCATATTTTTGTTGCTCACCCTTGGCCGCTTGCTCTTCACGCATAGATTCAATACGTTCACGGGTGCAGTAACACTTATACGCAGTGCCCTGCTCTAGCATCTGAGCAATAATTTCGTTGTAACGGTCAAAACGCTTAGTTTGGTAGTATGGACCTTCATCCCAATTAAGCCCCAACCACTGCATGCCTTCTAATATGGCTTCGCATGCTTCAGGTGTTGAACGCTCAATATCGGTATCTTCGATACGTAAAACAAATTCACCTTGGTTAGCACGGGCATATAGCCATGAATAAAGTGCAGTACGAGCACCACCTACATGTAAAAAGCCGGTAGGACTTGGAGCGAAACGCGTCTTAGTCGTCATAATGGGACATAAACCTATTGTCGAAAGTCTAGAGTAGACTGAACTATTAATGTGGGGGCTATTCTAACAGCCAAATCCACTAAGAGAAAATACTCTGCATCATATCATCGTGATAAGCCATCATCGACAGCCACCACAAGGCTGCCACAAACTAAATGTACACTTGGTGCCTTTAATCATTAATATTGGAGCCACTCATTTAAGGTAAGCGTAAGGTAAGCGCATTTATACTTTATACAGGACATTAATCTAATGAGTATTGAAACAGACTAATAGATTCGCTTTGATACCCAAAAAGCAATTATTGAGCAGTATCGGTCAATGACCTCTCGAATCTAGCAATTAAAAACGCTAACTCGACTTACCTTAAACTGGACTATGGTAACGGCTCCCAATAAAGAACCTCAGTAGCACAAGGTTATGCTGCCTCTAAAAGCCAAGGCTTTATCTATAGCAAGTTGAATTGCTTCCAGTGATTCAATGAGACCCCCTAACACAACAGACAATATTTAATCGCTTCAAGCTGATGTAAGCCCCCTCTCTGTTTAACATTAACGCAGTCCGCACAAATTTGAACCGGACTAACGTTTTTATCGAAAAAAGCGTTGACACTCGATCAACGCTCCCTATAATACGGCCCCACACAGCGAGGTCGATTAGCTCAGCTGGGAGAGCACCTCCCTTACAAGGAGGGGGTCACTGGTTCGAGCCCAGTATCGACCACCATTCTTTTCATAAAGAATTAAAACATTATGAAATCCCAGGTCGATTAGCTCAGCTGGGAGAGCACCTCCCTTACAAGGAGGGGGTCACTGGTTCGAGCCCAGTATCGACCACCATTCTTTTCATAGAGAATTAAAACATTATGAAATCCCAGGTCGATTAGCTCAGCTGGGAGAGCACCTCCCTTACAAGGAGGGGGTCACTGGTTCGAGCCCAGTATCGACCACCATTCTTTTCATAAAGAATTAAAACATTATGAAATCCCAGGTCGATTAGCTCAGCTGGGAGAGCACCTCCCTTACAAGGAGGGGGTCACTGGTTCGAGCCCAGTATCGACCACCATTCTTTTCATAGAGAATTAAAACATTATGAAATCCCAGGTCGATTAGCTCAGCTGGGAGAGCACCTCCCTTACAAGGAGGGGGTCACTGGTTCGAGCCCAGTATCGACCACCATTCTTCTCATAAAGAATTAAAACATTATGAAATCCCAGGTCGATTAGCTCAGCTGGGAGAGCACCTCCCTTACAAGGAGGGGGTCACTGGTTCGAGCCCAGTATCGACCACCATATTTCCTCTTATGCATTACAATTCCCCTATTTAGAATTAATCAGCCTATTCGCCATAAGTTTTGGCCAAAATTGACCATTGCTAAACGACTCACCTCGACTATTCTTCAATGATATTGAGATTAAAACCCGATGAGTATTGGTGGTTCTTATGGCCGAAATCACACAGTCAGCCTCGCTTGCAAGTATCGCAGCCTATTTAAAACTCACCAATGAGTGTGATGAGCAGCAAGCTATGGTTGAAGCTAAAGAAGTCATGCAAAATTTGGTCGCTATGCGGCAAAAAGGCTTTATTACAGGCTGGTATTTTGATGCTCATGGCCATTTAGAATTATTACCTAGTGATGCAATCCTGAAACGAATTGAACCAATAAAATAATACGGCGACCCTTCTTGGCTAGTATTGATTTACACGGCCTCACAAACCACCAATATTAGTCTCCACCAAGTTGAATCAGTACTCTATTTATTGATGAGATAATCGGGTTATGCCTAGAGTAATTAAGCTAACAAGTGAGTCTAATCATCCAGTGATAACATTCTAGTTGTACCTGATAATCATCAAGAATAAGCAGATATTTACTCCTATGATTAATACCGCAGATGGTTATTCCCCGCTATCGTTTCCCCTATGATTTGCGCCTAAGTAAGCTTAATCCGCAAATAAGGTAACAGCCTTGCTAACATCTCTTTGCATTTGCTTAAAAAGGGGGTCTTACATGATCCCTTTCCCTCCTCAGGCTCACTTTTTTTATCTCAAGTGGCTAGCACGTCATAAGCCTATTATTCCATTGACAATATCACTCTGAGCCAACTCAGTTTAGCGCGTCATGGTTACGTGATCTGCCAACCAATTCATGAATACGAAAACCGACCGAGTTTACATTGCAAGTGCGCTATCCATATGCCTGTTGATTAATGGGTCATTTTCCACCCATTCAAACAAATTTAACCGGCGAGATTTGCCCCATTCTTAATGACACTTAACCTCTTGTCAAAATGCAACCTGTTGAGATCTTTGTATTTACCAATAAATAACATTTGTGGCCTACTCCTTGCCTATACTTCCTTATTAAGTTCGTCAGTAAACTCAACCTCTATGGCCTATAAAGCCAAAAGGATTAATAACATAAGGGAAAATAGCATGAGTATATCTAACACCTTTTTCACCCGACACTCACTTAAGCAACTGCTTAGGCTGACCTCTGTAGTGACCCTATTAAGCGCCAGCTTATCGGTTTCTGCCGCCCCAGTAGAGATTAAATTCTCTCACGTGGTTGCCGAGAACACACCAAAAGGCCAAATGGCTCTTAAGTTTAAAGCCTTAGTTGAAGAGCGACTCCCTGGCGAGCGGTGTTTTTCAAGGTAGTTGGCACTCTTTACTTAAATTTTAAGCTGCATTTCTTGTTTCAGTTTCAGACTCTTTTTTTGGGTTCAACACTACCTCACCGATAACGTCACAGTTCCTTATACCGTTTGGCCAGCGTTTAGGGTTTCTTGATCTTGCCTCTTCTAGTACCTCCTTACGCTTAGATAAAATCGCTTTATCTTGCATCGCATGTCGCTCACTCGGTGATACAAAATTGAGCTTACTGTGCTTATGTTTGGTATTGTACCAAGTCACAAACTCTTCTACCCATTCCCGTGCCTCGGTGATGTTTTTAAAGCCAGAGCTAGGCCATTCCGGCCGATACTTTAAGGTTCTGAATAATGCTTCGGAGTAAGGATTGTCATTGCTTACGCTTGGTCTACTTAACGAAGCGGTAACACCTAACTCTTCAAGCTTGGCTTTCATCGTCAATGACTTCATCGGAGCACCGTTATCAGAGTGCAGTACTAACGGTTTTTTGAAGCATTGCTCACGTAGCATATTGCGCTGCATTAACTCGGCCGCTAGCTCACCACATTCTCGGTCATGGACTTCATAACCCACTATCTTACGGCTATAAATATCCTCAAACATATACAGATAATAAAAGCGCCCTTTGATGACCGAGGCTAAATAAGTAATATCCCAAGACCATACTTTGTTTGGCCCATCTGCAACGTAAGCATCTGGTTTGCTTCTTTTTGTTACGCCTTGGCTTCGCCCACGCCGATTTAATTGTTCATTGGCTTTTAACACTCGATAAAAACTCGACTCTGAAGCGATATAGACCCCCTCATCAAGCAGTGTCGGCACGATTTGTGAGGGAGGTAGGCTTGCAAACCTTACCTCATTAGAGGTTGCCAATATCTGCTCTTGCTCATCATCATTAAGCTTGTTAGCAGGCGCCCGTCTTACTGCCGTAGGCCTTAAATCTGCCTGCACTTTTCCTGCTCGATACCAGCGGCGATACGTCCGTTTACTTAACTCTGCTTCAGCGCAAGCTTTGTAAAGACGCGCACCGTGGGCATAAGCTTCTTGTATTAAATCCACCAGTGTTATGCGCTTAGGCAAAGGCGTTAACTCTCCTCGCTGTCGTCCTCCCAAAGCGCATTGAGCTTTTTTCTAAGCACCAGTAAAGCCGCAGCTTCAGCGAGTGCCTTCTCCTTATAACGTAATTCTCGTTGCAGGTATTTTATTTCTGCCTTGTCTGATTTGGCTTGCTGCTTAATCGTTTTAGCTTGAACTTCACTCGTCTTAAAACCACCTAAACAATCTTGTTTCCACTGCTGAACTTGTTCTCGAAACAAGCCTTTTTCTCGGCAATATTGGCTGATTTCAGTTTCTGACATTGGTGCTGTTTCAATGAGAACTGCAAACTTAGCTTCAGCTGACCAATCATTACTGGTTAATGTTTTACCTGGCACAGGGCGACCCTCTTTTTTGGCTTTATCTCGCCAATGATACAGGGTTTGGTAGGAGATCCCCTCACTGCGAGCCACTTCCGTGACCGTCATATTGTGGGGAGGTAATAATTTCTTTAAGACAGCGTCTTTACGTTCAGGTGAATATCGTGCCATTGAGCTCTCATTGACCGCCCCCTTTATTTAATTATTGGATGATTTTAAGGGGTGACAACAATCCTGACACAGGGGGCGAGTATCAGGTTAACGTATTCCCAAATTCACAGCTGTTTGGTGACAATAACGAATTGTCAGCATTACTGCTCAATGATGTGCAATTTGTAGCACCGTCGCTGTCTAAATTTGAACGTTACACCAAGAAACTACAAATTTTTGATTTACCTTTCCTATTTCAAGATATGGAAGCGGTTAATCGTTTTCAACAAAGCGAGTCAGGACAAAAATTATTAAACTCGATGAAGCGAAAAGGCCTTGTCGGGCTTGGTTATCTTCACAATGGCATGAAGCAGTTTTCCGCCAGTAGCCCACTGATCTTGCCGGAAGATGCTGGCGGCAAAAAGTTTCGCATTATGGCATCTGACGTTTTGGCTGCCCAATTTCAAGCAGTCGATGCGATACCGGTGAAAAAACCCTTCTCAGAAGTGTTCACGCTACTGCAAACACGTGCTATCGATGGTCAAGAAAATACCTGGTCAAATATCTACTCGAAGAAATTTTTCGAAGTGCAAAGCCATATTACCGAGAGTAATCACGGCGTTTTAGATTACATGGTGGTGACCTCTGATGAATTCTGGACATCACTCCCAAATGATAAGCGTAAAGTGATCAAAGCTGCCTTAGATGAAGCGGTTGCTTATGGTAACGAGATTGCGGCGGCCAAAGTCGATAAAGATAAGCAAGCCATTATCGACTCTAAGCGCTCAGAAATTACCTATTTGACTCCAGAACAACGCGCCGCTTGGGTCACTGCCATGAAGCCAGTATGGGCACAGTTTGAAGATAAAATTGGTAAAGATCTTATCGAAGCCGCCGTCGCTGCAAACAAATAACAACAATAACGATTCGCTAAGCTAATAGGGATGTATTGAGGCCGAGCTCACGGCTGGCGGCCTCTTTCCTATTTAAGGAGCAACAGAGATGATATCTCGTGTATTTTCATATTTTGAAGAAGGTGTGCTCAATGCGTTAATCACCACCATGACGGTGTTGGTGTTCGCTGAAGTGATTGCGCGCTTTTTCTTTAACACAGGTTTTCTGTGGATCCAGGAACTGACACTCACCCTGTGTGGTTGGTTTGTATTATTTGGTATGTCTTATGGTGTGAAGGTCGGCGCCCACATCGGCGTCGATGCCTTTGTCAAAAAACTACCCAAAAAAGGCCGTAAAGTCACCGCTATTATTGCCGTCATTGTCTGCTTAATTTACTGCGCTATGTTTTTACAAGGCAGCTGGGATTACCTTGCAAAAATGTACCAAGTGGGCGTACCGATGGAAGACATCGACTTACCGCACTTTTTAATTAGCCAGCTTGACCCAGACAATGCCTGGGAATATTTACGCATCGATGTTGAAGAGCCCGCCGTACCACTGTGGATGTCACAAAGTATCTTATTAATTGGCTTTGCATTACTCACATGGCGTTTTATCGAATTAGCTATCGCTATTTTACAAAATAAAACTGATGGTTTTAGTTTTGCCGATGAAGCCAAGGAAAGCATGCATCTTGCTGAAAATAACAGTGATAAGCCTGATGTTGGCACCAAGGGAGATAAGTAATGACGATTGCCATCCTGTTTATTAGTCTGTTTCTGTGCATGCTCATCGGTATGCCTATTGCCATTGCGCTAGGTTTTTCTAGCATGCTCACCATCTTATTGTTTTCTGATGACTCACTGGCCTCAATCGCCCTTAAACTGTATGAGTCGACCTCTGAGCATTATACCCTGCTGGCGATCCCCTTTTTTATTCTCTCCTCAGCCTTCTTATCAACCGGTGGTGTGGCGCGGCGGATCATCGACTTTGCCATGGACAGTGTTGGTCATATTCGTGGCGGATTAGCCATGGCCTCTGTCATGGCCTGTATGCTCTTTGCTGCGGTCTCTGGTTCATCGCCTGCAACCGTTGCCGCCATTGGCTCTATCGTCATCGTGGGTATGGTGCGCGCGGGCTATCCGGAAAAATTTGCCGCGGGCGTTATTACCACCTCAGGGACATTAGGCATCTTGATCCCCCCTTCCATCGTCATGCTGGTTTACGCCGCCGCTACCGAAGTGTCTGCAGCCAGAATGTTTATGGCAGGGTTAATACCGGGATTAATGATGGGGCTTTTACTCATGCTCGCCATCTACATTGTTGCCCGCATAAAGAAGCTCCCCTCTCGCCCCTTTCCGGGGGTAAGAGTATTAGCGCTTTCCAGTGCCAAAGCCATGGGCGGCCTAGCGCTGATTTTTATTGTATTAGGCTCTATCTATGGTGGTATTGCCAGCCCTACTGAAGCTGCTGCGGTAGCGTGTGTTTACGCTTACTTTATTGCCGTATTTGGCTATCGCGATATTGGGCCACTAAAAAATGTCAGCTGGCGAGAGCGCGGCGAGTCCCTTCTAAAGGCTTGTGCACGTAATATCGGTTTTATCTTGCTTGCCGTGCTTAAAACCCCGGTGGACAAAGAGATCCGCCACGTGGTCAGAGATGGCGCTAAAGTCAGTATTATGCTGCTGTTTATCATCGCTAATGCGATGTTATTTGCCCACGTGCTCACCACTGAGCGCATCCCACACTTAATTGCCGAAACCATCGTTGGCATGGGGCTTCCCGTTTGGGGCTTCCTCATCATAGTCAACCTGTTACTGCTAGCTGCAGGTAACTTTATGGAACCCTCGGCAATTTTGCTCATCATGGCGCCAATTTTATTCCCAATCGCGACGCAATTGGGCATTGATCCTATCCATTTAGGCATCATCATGGTGGTCAATATGGAGATTGGTATGCTCACCCCGCCGGTAGGGCTCAACTTGTTTGTGACCGCGGGGATCACGGGGCGCAGCATGGGATGGGTGATTCAATCCTGTTTACCTTGGTTGCTATTGTTGCTGTTCTTCTTAGCACTGATCACTTACGTTCCACAGATCTCGTTATTCCTGCCTGAATATATTGATAAGTTAAATGGTTATTAAATAACTTGATTTTAATTAACAATTAAGTGAGTCTGGCAACGGTAGCTTTCCCCTTGCCAGACTCACTATTGTTGATGCGGACATGCATTTTATGTCAATGAATATAAAAACAAAAAAATACCTCAGCGTCACTTTGATTATCGCATTAGGCCTAGTGCTGGTATTAAATATCGCCTATTGGTTTCATTTAGATCATGGCTACCAGCAGACTCAACGTCAATCTGCCGCGCAGATGAAAGAGCTGGTCAGTTTTCTATCGGGCGCCCTATCTCGTTATCAAAGCATCCCTCACGTACTGTCGAAAAATCCATTATTGGTCAACGCACTGCAGCAACAAGGTGACACAGGCCCCCTCAGCGCATTAAATCAGTATTTACAAGAGATCCAGAGTATCACCGAAGCGCTCGATATCTATCTGGTCAATGCCAACGGCGATGCCATTGCCGCCAGTAATTGGCAGCAAAGTTACTCGTTTATCGGACAAAACTTTGCCTTTCGCCCCTATTTCCAACAAGCGATAAAGGGCCAACTCGGACGCTACTTTGCCGTGGGCACCAGTTCAAATAAACGCGGCTATTATTTCTCTTACCCCATCTATGCTAGCGGACAACGTCAATCTGCAGAGCAAGTGCAACCAGAAATTCTTGGTGTAATAGTGGTAAAGGTCGATGTTACCGAGATAGAGCAGCACGGTACCGGTATGGCCAGAGCCAGCAATTATGAATTTGCCATTAGCGATCCCGATGACATCATCTTTATCTCGAGCGCCCCACAATGGCGTCTGGCCGCTTTCAATGCGGTAACACCCGAGCGGCAACAGCAGATTAAGCAGTCACGCCGCTATGCCGATAGAACTATCCACGAATTAACCATTGAGCCGCCATACACAGATCCAGCGGATAAGCGCTACCCTATCTACCGGATTAACCACAGCAATAACAACGCCATTGACTACATGGACAGCCAAACAGTAATGGCAGAGGCTGGTTGGAAATTGCATATCCTAGCCCCTATGGCACCAACTTATCAGGCTATGCCGCCCTTATTGCTGCTTTATGGCGCCTTATACCTGTTAATAGCCCTAGCCTTGCTGTACGCCATTGAGCGACGTAAAAACAGCCTACGAATGCGTCACGCACACGAACAGTTAGAGCAAAGAGTACAAGAACGTACTCAGGCTTTAGAGAGCAGCCATCGACAACTCAAAGAGACCCAAGATGAGTTAATCCAAGCCGCTAAGCTCACCGTGATAGGCAGTTTATCGGCCAGTATCAATCATGAGATCAATCAGCCCTTGGCGGCTATCCGCAGTTACGCCCAGAATACCCAAACCTTACTGGCCAGAGCCAAGTGGGATGATGTAGGGCATAATATCATCACTATCATAGAGTTAACCGACAGGCTGGCCGCTATCGTGTCGCAATTTAAAAGCTTCACCCGTAAAAGTGCTGGCAACGAGAAAGCCACCAACGTAGCCCAGTGCATCAACGATGCCTTAACCATTATTCAGCCAGAAGTCGATAAACAGGGGGTTGAGCTGCAACTTAATGTCGCCGATAACCAGACCCATATTTGGTGCGATCCTATCCGGCTACAGCAGGTACTGGTGAATTTAATGAGCAATGCCATTAAAGCCATGCAACACAGTTCACCTAAACAGTTGATTATCGGCGTAATGGTGACGGATAGAGTCAACATTAGCATCGAAGATAGTGGTTCTGGGATTGAAGAGAGCCAAATGAAAAAAATCTTCGACCCCTATTACACTAATTCTCGCCATGGGCTCGGACTTGGTTTGTCTATTTCACGGCGGATCATCGAAACCATGCAAGGGCAAATAAACGTGGCTAACCGCATCGAAGGCGGCGCCATTTTTAACATTACCTTGGCCACATATACACCAGGAACGCCATGATGCTAACCGATGAACTTACACAGTACGACATTATTATTGTCGATGATGAACCCCTGATCGGCTGCGCATTGGTCCAGTTATTTGAGCTGGAATCTTATCGAGCACTCGCCCTTACCGAGCCACAACAGCTAATGAACGCCTTGCCTCCAAACTGGCCTGGGGTGGTGATCTCCGACGTAAACATGCCACATATCGACGGCTTAACACTGATGGCGAATCTCTTAAGCCAAGATAAAGATATGCCTATTATCTTACTCACGGGGCACGGTGATATCGCCATGGCGGTGCAGGCGCTAAAACAAGGGGCGTACGACTTTATTGAAAAGCCGTTTAATAACGAACATATGCTCGACATTGCTAAACGCGCCCTTGAAAAACGCAGCCTGACACTGGAAAATCGCAGCCTCAAAAAGGAGCTCGAATCACACAGTACGCCAGGGCCACGCATACTGGGTCACAGCCCTGGCATAAAACAGATGCGCCATATTATCGAGCAAGTACTCGACATGCCTGCCGACATCTTAATCGAGGGGGAAACTGGCACTGGCAAGGAGTTAGTGGCGCGCTACTTACACGATCATAGTGTCCGCAGCGCCGCCAATTTTGTTGCCATCAATTGCGGCGCGATCCCTGAAACCATTATCGAAAGTGAACTATTTGGCGCAGAGGCCGGTGCCTTTACTGGAGCCGACAAAACCCGCATAGGTAAGTTCGAATACGCTAACGGTGGCACCCTGTTTCTCGATGAGATTGAAAGTACCCCGCTGGCCTTACAAGTAAAGTTACTGCGCGTGCTTGAAGATAGAAAAGTAGAACGACTGGGGTCAAACAAGAGTATAGTCTTAGATATTCGCATCATTGCCGCGACTAAGGTGAACCTTAAATCCCTGTGCGATACTGGCGAGTTTCGCCAAGATCTCTTGTATCGCCTTAACCTCGTCACCATACCTATCCCTGCGCTGCGTGAACGCCGGGAAGATATTCCGCTGTTATTTTTACACTTTGCCCGTGTCGCATCGGCGCGTTACCACAAAGCACTTATTCCACTGTCGACAGAAAATACCGCTCAGCTGATCTCTCATGATTGGCCGGGTAATGTCAGGGAGTTAAGAAACCTTGCCGAACGCTATGTCCTGCTTGGCGGCGAAGCGGCCTTTGCCACATCGATGACCCCAAGTCATCAACTCAATGCCAATATGTCACTACAGCAACGGGTAGAGTTTTTTGAGCGCCTGCTGATTGAGGAGGCGCTCAATGTCAATAAAGGCAGTATCAAATTGACCATGCAGCAGCTCGAATTACCGCGCAAAACCCTGTATGACAAGATGCAAAAATTTGGTCTCAATCGTAAAACCTTTATTCAATAAGGCATTGGCAGTCACTGTAGATAAACCGCCGAGGTATTTCGCCTAACCGGCCACATCAATCAAAGATGCGGGGGCGCGCCGCTGGGCGCGTGCCAAATACAATACCAACACGGCCACCAGCAATAACACCACTAAACTGCCGCCCACTACACCATTCCAGCCCCAATGCTGCCAAAAGGGTAATAGATAAGGGCCACCTATCGCCGCACCAAGATAGTAACTGCACAGATACAAGGCTGTGGCTTTTGCTCTATGTTGCTGCGCGCGCTGGGCCACCCAGGCATTACAGACACTATGAAAAGTGAAAAAACCAAAACTGGACAAGATAAAGCCAACCACAATCGCCTCACTACTATCGAATAAGGTCACCATGCTCCCCAGACACATCATTAATGTCGACAACACAAATAAGGGTTGGCGACCTAATTTATTCACCCACTTAGCCGAGCGAAAAGAGGCATAAGTGCCACTCAAATAGCAGAGAAAAATCAAGGTCACCTCAAAACGCCCCCAGTTGAAGGGCGCTTGCATCAGGTGCAGCTGAATATAACTAAATTGATTGACCATCACCATAAAGGCCATAGCACCCAGTAAATACAATTTAATCATGGTGCTATCGCTAAGGTGTAGCCAAAATCCTTGGGCGTCGCTGCGCTGAAAACGTAATTTAATCTCACCACGCTCGGCGCGAATTTTATCGCGATTAGGCAACAGCCCTATCACGACTAAGGTGCCAAGGGCGGTAATGCTTATCAGTAATAACATCGATTGTTGCCAATTAAGGTATTGCGTCATGACACCGCCGAGTAATCGCCCAGCAATACCGCCCAAACTGTTGGCCGCAATGTAAACCGCTCCTGCTTTCAGTAAAACCGACTTATCGAGCATATCTTTAAAATAGGCCATCGAAATGGCGGGCACCGCCGCCAATAGAGCCCCTTGGATCAACCGCAGTGCAATCAAATCACTAAACTCTGTCACGAACAGCAACATGACATCGGCAAGTACTAGCAGCCCTAAACTCCACAACAGTGGCTTTCTGCGACCAATTTTGTCCGACAAGGTGGCATAAAACAGCAATGAAAAGGCTAACGAGAAGCTGGTCACCGACAGCAGTAATGTGGCGTGCGCGGGTAACACATGAAAACTACTAGCAATGAGTGGCAGCATGCCTTGCACCAAATATAAATTGATATACACAACCACAGAGGCTAAGGACAGCCCCCATATTAACCGGGTTTGCAGTTGTTGATGACTCATGGGTGACACACTTCTCTATTAACTCAATAGACACAGGCTAGCATTAGCCCTAACATAACAAAAATAGATTATTTTGATTAAGTCCATATTATTTTATTATGGACATATTTAAACTCAATCATCTTAGTTGGCATAGCCTTGAGTAACATAAACTGGGCTACGGGTGATAAATGGGTCGATGCTATAGATTAGATTCAAGAGATTAGATTCAAGCGCTTTGGCTCGGGCGGCTTAGCTCCAAAGCACTATGTTCCAAGAGCGCTTAGATCCAAGAGTGCTTAGTGGTAAACCCATAGATTCAGAAGTGCTTAGATTCAGAAGCACTTAAATTCAAAAGTGCTTTGGTATTCAAAGATTCTAGTACCACTGACCAAGATCCAAGTGACCTTTAATAATGAGCCAAGCTATAACGGCCCTAGCGATGACAACACTAGCAGCTAACCAACTCAGTGAGCAATGATGTGGATATCAAACAACTTAAACATTTCGATGCCTTAGCCACCAAAGGCAGTTTTACCTTGGCGGCCAAACAACTCAATATTGCCCAGCCGGCACTGAGTCAAAGCATCAAACGACTGGAAACCGATTTAGGCGTCACCTTGATCAATCGTAATAAACATTACCGTGGCCAAGATGGCAGTCGTTTGACCCTCACCGCCGAGGGTAACGCCCTGCATCAGCACGCTTGTCTGATCATCAAACAACTTAAACAGGCTGAGGCTCACATCAAATCGATGGCGAACCTGACTAAGGGAGAAGTGCGCATTGCGGTGCCCGGCATGCTGGGTTCTTACTATTTACCCTCGCGCTTAATGGCCTTTCGCCATCGTTATCCCGATTTGAAACTATCATTATTTGAGGGCGGTACCCGCGACAGTTTGCGCATGTTGCAAAATGAAGAGGTCGATATTGCCATCATCACAGGCCAAGATCTGCAAGCCAACTTCGACAGTCACCTACTACTGAGAGAACAAATGGTGGTCGCCCTAGGTGAAGATCACCCACTGGCAGAGCAAAGCAGCATCAATCTTACGCAATTTTTCCAACATGAATTGGTGATGTTTAAACCCGGATACTTTCATCGAGAGTGGATGCTGTCTCAAGCCAAACAGTTAGGATTGGAGGCCAACATTGCCTTTGAAACCAACTTGATCAACTTGATTAAACAGGTGGTGGCACAAGGCTATGCCATCACGAGTGTGTTAGAGATGGTGATAGAGCAGCGCGATAATATTTTGGCGCGGCCCTTTTCACCTGCGGTCTATCTAGATTTGTATATTGCTTGGAACAAAGAGCGCCCCGTCGGACTGGCTGACCGAGCCTTTGTCAACTTTCTGATGACCCATCGCTAATACCGGCTAGACGGGGATTAGGCCATATCAGCTCATTAAGGTTAGCCTAATTAGATCTCACTGCGCATCGGCTTGCAGCTCGGGGGAGGCGTGAATAAACGCATCAAGTTGTAGGCAATTATCATAAATGCGCTCAATATGCGGATAGGCGCTCAATGCAACATTAAAGCGCTTGGCGTTATATACCTGAGGAATTAAACACAGATCCGCCAAGGTGACAGTATCACCAAAGCAGTAACGCCCGGCATAGGTTGCCAATTGGGTTTCAAGCGCGCTAAAACCACTGTGGATCCAGTGGTGATACCATGCCGATTTAGCCGCTTCATCAAGTCCCGCCGGGCCACTTAAATATTGCAGCACTCTGAGATTATTAAGCGGGTGGACTTCACAGGCGATAGCCAGTGCCATGGCGCGCACTATGGCTTTATCTTTCACATCATGGGGCAAGAGGGGTGGCTCGGGATAAACCTCATCGAGGTATTCAATTATCGCCAGCGATTGTGATAACGCCAGCTCATCATCGCCCTCAATTAAGGTTGGCACTAACTCCTGAGGATTCAATGCGGCGTAATCGGCTTGATGTTGCTCACCGCCCGCTTTAACTAAATGTATCGATTGATGCTCAACATCGACACCTTTTATATTCAGTGCGATGCGTACTCGATAAGCGGCGCTCGAGCGCCAATAACCTAATAATTTCATGCTCCACTCCCTATGCCGAAAAACCCTGGCGACAAAAACGGGGCGCATTACTGTCGCCCCGTATTACACGTGCTGGTCAATTTACCCTTGGTATTTCACTACCTGCTGATCGATAGCACCAAATATCGATTGCTCATGTTCATCAAGCATTTCAATACGCACCCTGTCGCCAAAATGCATAAACTCGGTCGATGGTTTACCATCGGCAATGGTTTCTAACATACGGGTTTCCGCTAGGCAGCTCGAGCCAGCGCTGCGATCGTAATTAGAGATAGTACCTGAGCCAATAATCGCTCCAGCCCCTAAGGGACGCGTCTTGGTAAAGTGGGCAATCAACTGACTAAAATTGAACGTCATATCCACACCACAATTAGGTCGACCAAAGAGTTGATTATTGAGATGGGTGATTAAAGGTAAATGCACCTTAGTATCTTGCCACTTATCGCCAAGCTCATCTGGGGTGACCGCCACTGGCGAGAAACTGCTTGAGGGTTTTGATTGGAAAAAGCCAAAGCCTTTGGCCAGTTCAGCCGGAATTAAGTTACGCAGTGATACATCGTTCACCAACATGATCAACTTAATGTGCTGAGCGGCAGAGTCCACATCAGTGCCCATAGGCACATCGTCGGTGATAATCGCCACTTCTGATTCAAAATCGATGCCCCACTCTTCACTTGCAAGCTCAATATCGGCCTTAGGTGCAATAAAGCTATCTGAGCCACCTTGATACACTAAGGGATCGGTCCAAAAGCTTGCTGGCATCTCGGCGCCGCGGGCTTTACGGACTAATTCCACGTGATTGACATAGGCACTGGCATCGGCCCATTGGTAAGCGCGAGGCAGGGGCGACAGACATTTGGCTTCATCAAAATCGATAGCATTATCAAGCATGCCACTGTTGAGCGCTTCATAAAGTTCTTGCAGCTGAGGCTGCAGTAAATCCCACGCATCAAGCAGTTGCTGCATAGTATGTGCGATGGCTGGCACGGCAACAGTTTTGGTTAAATCCTTACTGACCAGCATTAACTGGCCGTCACGGCGACCATTATTGTAACTCGCTAACTTCATAGCTACTCCTCAATATTCTTATTGGTGATGGCACCGCAATGGCCGTGCATCGTTCTCTGGCGTACTTAATAATTCGGCATGAGCATACAAATACCCTATGCCCACTCAGATAGAAATAGCGTGACCTAAATCACGCTATATTTGCCCTGGTTAATTGTTGTAAATCCTGCGTTACAAGCCTAGGCGCTCTTGCACCACCAACAAGGCGTCAACCGCCTTTTGATTTACCAATCTTATATTCGCGTAGTTTGTTAGCGATAGCGGTATGGGACATGCCCAGCTTTTTAGCCAATTGGCGGGTACTGGGGTAAGCCGGATAGAGACGCCTCAAGATATTGGCCTCAAACTGTTTCATGGCATCATCTAAACAACCTTCAAACTCGTGATCAAAATAACCAAACCCTTCCGCATAAGAGGGCAACTTCAGTTGCTCCACGGTTAACTCGGCCGACCCGTCCCACATAGAAACAGCGCGGAAAATGGCATTCTTTAACTGACGCACATTGCCCGGCCACGCATAGCTGAGCAAATGCTCACGACACTGCGCCGAGATACGGCGAATGGGAATAGATAACTGCTGACTATAATGCTCTAAAAACATCTCGGTGAGCGGGATCACATCCACCTTACGATCGCGCAGACTCGGCAGATGAAAGCTGAGCACATGAATTCGGTAATAGAGATCTTCGCGAAATTCGCCGCTTTGACACAATTCAGCAAGGTTTTTCTGAGTCGAGCAGATAATACGCACATCGGAGCGTACCTCGACATCGCCACCGACGCGTCGGAAAGTGCCATCTTGCAGTAGGCGCAGCAACTTGACCTGCGCCGCCTTGGACATTTCCGCCACTTCATCTAAAAAGACCGTACCGCCCTTGGCTTCTTCAAAAAAGCCGCGTTTGACCACCTCGCCGCCACTCACATAACCAAACAGCTCCTCTTCGGCCGCACTGTCAGGCATCGCTGCACAATTAATGGCAATAAAAGGATATTCTCGACGCATGCTGGCATCGTGACAGGCGCGCGCCATTAACTCTTTCCCCGTGCCGGTTTCGCCAGTGATCAACAAAGGTGCATCCAGCTGCGCCATCCTTCTGGCTTGCACTAATACCTCTTTCATTTTATCACTGACCGCAAGCACGTTTTCAAAACCCGTGGTCTGATTTTGCAGCGCGTTAAACTGTTTACCTAAACGGGCCGGAGACTTAAGTGATACTACGGCGCCCGCAAGAATACTTTTATCCTGCTCATCGGGCAGGTAAATCGGCAGCATCTCGGCGAGGTACTCACTTTGACCTATGTTGACCCGTGTCGCCTGCGCAAGCACCTGTGGTTCGCTAAGCCAACGGGAAAAATTAAATCCTTGTACCCAATGGTTAAGCGATTCGTCTAGGACCTCATGCTCGCCCATGTTCAGTGTCATCAATGCTGACTCATTAACGATGCGGATGCGCCCTTTTACATCGAGAGAGAACACCGAATCGGGCAGGGTTTTAAGTAGGGTTTTAAGCGCGTAATGTTCTTGTTCTGACGGCATAAAGGAGACAGTTCGCACATCACTGACCCCTTCAACCTTGCGGATTAACGGCAGTAATTCACTGAGCACATCAAACTTAACTTCAGCAAATTGGAGATAGAGAAACCCTTGATTGCTGGCGTCAATGGCAAACAGGTTAATCCCATAGCCCTCTAACACCACCAAAATATCTTTTGCTAGACCCACACGGTCAATACAACTTACCGCTAAGCGCATACTATTATCGTCCCTTTGTTGTTCTTATTACTGCGTTATTATTGGGAATATCCTTTGCAACCGCCCCGCATCACCCAGGTAAAATAAGGGTGGCGATGTCGGTGCCGATAAAACGCCTATACGTTAGAATGTTCTGCGATAAGTGGCAAGACTTGTTTACAGCGGAAAATAAACTCATAAAATAAAACAGCGCCATAAAAAACTTATAACGCTGATTCTCAATAACTTTTAACTTAATCGAGCAACTGGTCGGTCTTGGCAGCCATAATGAAATCGTTACGATGCAAGCCCTTAATAGAATGTGACCACCAGGTAACGGTCACCTTACCCCACTCGGTTAAGATCCCCGGGTGATGAAACTCCGCTTCAGCGAGCTCCCCCACCTTATTGGTAAAGGCTAGGGCCAATTTAAAGTTCTTAAATTTATACACGCGCTTCAGCTGCATAATACCGTCACGCACCTGTACACCCCAATCTGGGATCATCTTGAGTAACTCTCCTAGCTCGGCCTCACTCACCTTAGGGGCATCGGCCTGACAGGCTTCACACTTCATTTGTGCTAATTCAGACATATATCATCCTTAAATCTTGATAGTAGGGTTAATCCACAGCCTAGCTGACGTTAGCTTTGGGCTCAAATAATGGCGCATGTAAACCGAGTTGGCACGCCTGAGTGACCGCCGACATCACATCCATCTTCACAATTTCATCGAGATAGTCTATTGATTCAATGGTGTAATATATCGGCTGCATAATATCGATACGGTACGGTGTTCTCAGTATGTCAATGAGATCGAAAGGCTTGATCAACGGCTTATCGCCCATGGCGTATAGCGTTTCACCGGGCGAACTTAAAATCCCGCCCCCATAAATTTTTAACTGATCATCAGCCTGCCTAATTAAGCCGAATTCCACCGTAAACCAATATAAACGCGCTAGAAAAACCCGCTCCTCTTTCGAAGCCGCTAGGCCTAACTTACCGTATTGATGTGAAAAACGAGCAAATGAGGGGTTAGTTAACAGTGGGCAATGACCAAAGATCTCATGAAAGATATCGGGCTCTTGCAGGTAATCAAACTCCTCTTTAGAGCGAATAAAGGTCGCCACAGGAAACGCTTTATTAGCCAGCAACTGAAAAAATTGCTCAAAAGAGATTAACGCCGGCACCGCCGCGGTTTTCCAATCTGTCGTGCGGCTCAAGACAGTATCAATCTCACTCAATTGCGGAATTCGCTCACTGGGCAAGGCCAGTTCACTTAATCCGTGTAAATAGGCATCGCACGCATATTTAGGCACATTGTCTTGTTGACGTTGATACAAGGCTTGCCATGTTTCATGCTCGCAAGAGGTGTAATCGATACGCCCATGTCGGTCGGGATACTTAGCTTGATATGTTGTCGCTTTACTCATGATAAATACAACCCTTAACTGCGCTTATCTCCATAGTTGATGAAAACCGATGATTTGTTAACCGGATCACACTTTTAAATTACCCAATACTTACGCCATTTCTGTAACCTAAAATTTACAACCATGGAGTTGGCTAGATTAAAATGACTGTATTTCAATAAGCTAACAGATGTAATGAAATCGTCGCATTTGTCTATAAAATGACAATAATTACCTTTAACTGCAGTTTAAAATGGCTTTTCAAAGGTTTTTTATTAGAATAAGGCCAACATCGCCCCACATCTAGGAATAGGATGAAACAGCACAAAGTCCGAAAGGCAGTGATCCCCGTAGCGGGTCTCGGTACCCGCATGCTTCCGGCAACCAAAGCTATCCCCAAAGAGATGTTGCCAGTGGTCGACAGGCCGCTGATACAATATGTCGTTAATGAAGCGATTGCCGCCGGTATAAATGAAATTGTGCTGGTCACCCATGCCAGTAAAAACTCGATTGAGAACCACTTTGACTCCAGCTTTGAGCTAGAAGCTCAGCTTGAACGCCGAGTAAAAAGACAATTATTGGCCGAGGTGCAGGCTATTTGCCCAGCGGCAGTAACCGTGATAAGTGTGCGTCAGTCTCAAGCAAAGGGGCTGGGTCACGCGATTCTCTGCGCACAAAAAGTGGTAGGAGATGAGCCTTTTGCCGTGCTGCTGCCCGATGTGATCATCGATGAATTTAGCTGCAATTTAAGCCGTGATAATCTCGCCGACATGGTTAACTTGTTCGACAACACCGAAACCGGACAAATCATGGTCGAGGGCGTGCCAGCGCACTGCGTCGACCAATACGGTATCGCCGATGTCAATGGCCACGCCTTAACCCCTGGCCAATCTGAGCCCATCAGCGCCTTGGTTGAGAAACCCGAGGTCACAGAGGCACCATCAAACCTAGCCGTGGTCGGCCGCTATATTCTGCCACGCGAGATCTGGCCGTTACTGTCGAAAACCCCCGCTGGCGCTGGCGATGAGATCCAACTCACTGATGCCATTGCCATGCTGATGGAAAAACAAACTGTTAATGCCTATTACATGAAAGGCAAAAGCCACGATTGCGGTAACAAACAGGGTTATATGCAAGCGTGTGTCGAACATGCGCTGCGCCATCGAGAAATAGGTCCAGAGTTTACCCAATACCTTAAGACGCTGGTTGCAGCATTACCACAGGACAATGATTAATGACCATTTTAGTAACGGGTGGTGCAGGCTATATTGGCAGCCACACCCTTGTTGAATTACTCAATGATAATCAAGACGTTGTCGTTATCGACAATCTGTCTAATTCCAGTGTCGAAGCCTTAGCACGTGTCGAACACATTACCCAAAAGAAGATCACCTTTTATCAAGGCGATGTACTCAATAAAGCGTTTTTACAAAAAGTGTTTACCGACCACCAAATCACGGCGGTGATCCATTTTGCTGGATTAAAAGCGGTCGGAGAATCGGTGGCGCAACCACTGCGTTACTATGAAAACAATGTCACCGGCACATTAGTGTTATGTGAGGTGATGGCTGATTTTAATGTTAAAAAGTTAGTCTTTAGCTCATCGGCAACCGTCTATGGCGACCCCGCTTCACTGCCGATCACCGAAGACTTTCCGACAGGGGCAACCAACCCTTATGGGCAATCTAAGCTCATGGTGGAACATATCTTAAACGATCTGTATCACTCTGATCCTAATTGGAATATTGCTCGGTTGCGTTATTTCAACCCAGTAGGCGCCCATGCTAGCGGGCTAATAGGGGAAGATCCTAACGATATCCCGAACAATTTAATGCCCTTTATCGCTCAGGTTGCTGTGGGTAAGCGGGCATTTTTGAGTGTATTTGGCGATGATTACGACACCCATGATGGCACCGGGGTACGTGACTATATTCATGTCGTCGACTTGGCTCTAGGCCATTTGAAAGCGTTAGAGAAACTCAATAGCGGCTGCGGCTTAGTCACCTATAACTTAGGCACAGGCCAAGGTTATAGCGTATTGGACATGGTCAAAGCCTTTGAAAAAGCCTGCGGCCACAGTATCCAATATCAAATATCGCCGCGTCGACCCGGCGATATTGCCGCTTGTTACGCCGATCCCATCAAGGCACAAACCGAGCTCAACTGGCAAGCGACGCACAGCATCGAAGATATGGCCAACAGCAGTTGGCACTGGCAATCGAGCAATCCAAACGGATACCATGACTAACCCTAGGTATCCTCAATACCTGCCCACATTGTAGAGCGCCTCGGCGCTCTACATCATCAGCTTTTGGACCTAACAGCATGAGCAACGCAATTAATCAGAGCCGCCGTAGGCTGTTTAACCGTCGCCAGCAGCAGGCGATACGCCCACCGTGGAGCCGAACTGATGTTGAATTTACCGATATCTGTACGCGCTGTAACCTGTGTATTGAGGCGTGCGAAACAGACATTATATTTCGCGGTGACGGGGGCTTCCCTGAAGTGAATTTTAGTCAGGCTGAGTGCACCTTTTGCACCAAATGCGTAAGTGCCTGCAAAGAACCTCTCTTTAATGATACTACGCACGAACCTTGGCAACTAAGAGCCTCAATAGACAACAGCTGCTTAGCAAACAGTGGCATCTGGTGCCAAGCCTGCAAAGATGCCTGTGACGCCAGCGCGATTAACTTTACACCGTCGATTGGCGGCGCCCCGCAACCTTCCATCATGCTTGATAGCTGCACAGGCTGCGGCGCATGCGTCTCGCCTTGCCCCAACCAGTCAATATCCATCACCACAAAAGAGGCGGTATGCTTGCCAAAAAACTGACAGGCGCGCCAAATATTAGTGGTTTTACTAGGCAGGCTTTACGGGTAGTATCTACCTAGAATCGTAACAACAGTGACTATTATGTTTAAAAGAAAAAACAGTAATGCAGGCCTGACTTTTATTGCACAAGGCACTAAGGTGTGCGGTGAAAGCCACTTTTCTGGAGAAGCCTTGATCGGTGGGGAGCTGCAAGGCAAGATCAGCGCGCTGAATAAAATCACTATTGAAACCGATGGTTATATTAATGGCGAGCTGCGATGTAAAGAGATCAAAGTCTCTGGCCTGTTTAAGGGCAAGCTCAAGTGTGAAAAGCTGATTATTACCGGCACCGGAACGGTAGAAGGCGAGATAGCCTGTAACTCAATGGAGATATTTTCCGGTGGCCAGTTTATCGGCGTGCGGGTAAAAGAAGAGGTAGCTTTGCTGTCAAATGAGCAAATGCACCAAGAAACACCTGAACAACATTCACCCCATCATGCTAACGCAGAGCTGGTTAACTAACGGCAGTATGTATCAAATTTAGGCGCTGAGTGCACTCCACCGCGCCTAAACTGCTCTAAAGCCCGCACACTACTGAGCTAACTCGGCAGCTTGTTTATAGTCTCTAATTAAGGTTAAAAAGTCGCGCGGCGCTCTATCTAAACAATCCACCGGAATATAAACATGGTAGCCAAACTGGCCATTGAGCTGCTCACAACGGCGGGAAAACATCGCCTGCACGCCTTTATAGGCTTTACCCTCTAGCGTCAGAGGCGAAAATTCTGAATTAAGATAACGCTCTAGATCCGCCAACTCACCATCTAAGGTTAGCGATGACATCAATAATGGCCGCTGCTCCGTGAGCAAACCGGTCGCCAAACGCGGCGGAATATCATCGATAAGCGGCGCCAATCGCTTTAGTTTGATCCCGATATAAGGCAGCTCATGATTGTCAAAGCCCTGTATATTTCGCGGCATATCGGCACGCTGAATGTTGTCCCATTCTAAATAAATACTGCCACGATGATGATGGTAGACCAAACCTTGCGGACGTAGTTCCACACTCACCTCTGGCTGCATTAATTTCGCGGCGCCAAGCACAGTAAAAAGCGCGCCAAATACAAAACAGGCAAGCCCCAGCCCCATTAGCGAACTCGATGCAATAAACATCACTACCGCACTTACTAACGCGATAGAGCCTATCAGGGTAAAACTCCAGCCGTTGCGTTTTGATACCGCACGAATAACGATTGATTCTTGCACCTATAACTCTCACTACAACTCAGTAGGCCCTCAAGGCCACTGATAATTAAAACGATTTATGCTAAATCAGCGGCTCATCTGCCACTGCAAATTTAATCTTAAGCCACAGTGATCCCACATATTCATGAATGGCCTGCTGAGAGGTAAGCAGATTTCTGGCATCAAACTGCCACCAGTAACCTCGGCGGGCAATAAAATTTGCGGGTGCAGGCTGTGGCTGAGTTCCCGCTTGAGTAAATATCTGCATTGCACGTGGCAAATGAGTCGCCGATGTCACCAAGCGAAATGGCACATCGCCAATTTCCCACTGAAGATGCTGCGCCTCTTCGAGCGTGTCTTTAGCCAATGGCAAACGAATAATACGCGCAGCATCGACCCCAAGTTCAATCGCGGCCTGCGCCATCACTTGAGCCTGGGGCAACTTATCACCTCCGCCCCAACCACTCACGACTAACTGACAATTGGGCCCCAATGTTAATTGACGCACCCCTTCGGTTAAACGGGCCAAGGCGGTGGCAGACAACTGTTGAGTAGCGCTGCCATTAATGGTTGAATCATGCTCACTGCCAAGCACCATCACCACGCAGCCTTCTCCCATGGCTTGATTATTCACCGCATATTGCGACTCAAGCGATGAAGCTAGCCAATAGCTGCCCCACTGACTACTACAAAATAGCAGAAGTAAGCACGCGCTTACCATTAGGGACTTAACCAGTTTACGCCGCCTTAATATCATAATCGCGATAAGCAATAAGATGATGGTTAACGGCACTGGCATCAGCAGTTGCGATATAATTTTTTTAATCCAGAACATGGCTATCCTTGCCTCTCAATATTAGCGTCGCGCAAGTTTAACTTAAGCAATATGCAATACCAAACGCTAGCGCGGTTTATTCACTAACACTTATTACCAAAGCCACGCGGCGCCGCGCACGCCTGATGAACATCCATATAAATTTTGCACCACTGTCGTGCGGCACTCGCCGCCTAATACATAGCGAGGTAATAAGCCCGGCAGCCGAGGATAGATGGCACTGACATTGGACATGCCTCCGCCTAACACTATGATATCTGGGTCAAGAATATTGATCACATGGGCCAAACTGCGGGCAAGTCTGTCGATATAGCGCTCAAAACAGGCCTGGGCCTGGGCATCACCTTGGCTGACTAACCCCATCACCTCAACTGCGCTAGACACGCTACCTTGCTGATGAGGAGCTAGGCTATGGTTATAGTCACGCACAAAACCAGTGCCTGAAATAAAGGTTTCGATACAATCTTTGTTTCCGCAAAAACACGCGGTGGAATTAAATTCATCCGCCGTCATCCAAGGTAAAGGATTATGGCCCCACTCGCCGCCGATGCCGTTACCGCCGCCATGGATCTTGCCATTGATGGCAATCCCTGCACCACACCCGGTGCCAATAATCACCCCAAAGACCATCGCCTTACCCGCGGCCGCGCCATCGATTGCCTCTGAAATGGCAAAGCAGTTGGCATCATTAGCCACCCTCACCTCACGGCCTAAGCGCTCACTTAGGTCAAGGTCTAACGGCTGGCCATTGATCCAGGTCGAATTGGCATGTTTAACCAAGCCTGAAAAAGGAGAAATAACCCCAGGGATCCCGACCCCAACCGTGGCCGTTTGCCCCAGTTGCGCCTCTGCCTCATTGACTAACGAGACAATGGTATTGAGTGTCGCGGCATAATTTGCAGGCGTAGCGACTCGCTTTCGAAATTGCTCCATGCCCTGCTCATTTAAGGCCACCAGCTCAATTTTAGTGCCGCCTAAATCAACCCCGATCCGCAACATGTTTACACTCCACTGGATAACTTAATGGATGAGTTTATCGGCCAATGTTTAGCAGTGGCAATAAAATAGGGATTTAATATCGTCTCTTTTTGGTTATAAGCCAAGGGTAACCCCGTAGCATGATTGATCACCGCGCCGCCCGCGCTTTCAAGCACCGCCTGAGCCGCTGCGGTGTCCCACTCGCTGGTTAACCCTAAACGGGGATAGATCTCTGCTGCGCCCTCGGCTAGCATGCAAAATTTCAATGAACTACCGATACTTAACAAGGTATGTGGCCCAAGCGAGGCGAGATAATCTGCCAGCCCAGGGCTCACATGCGAGCGGCTTCCCACCACCCGAGGCACCTTGGGCACAGGCGCTGCCTGCGACGCTAGATCAATCAGCTCGCCGCCCTGGGCCAACCAAGCGCCAAGGCCTTTGGCGCCGTAATAGCACTTTGCTAATGCCGGGGCATAGACCACCCCCGCCACGGCTTGATGATGGTCGATAAAGGCGATGTTGACGGTAAACTCACCATTTCGCTTGATAAACTCTTTCGTGCCATCAAGAGGATCAATCAACCAGTATTGCGACCATTGGCGGCGCGTGGCCCATGGGATATCGGCTGCCTCTTCCGACATCACCGGAATATCGGGAGTTAATTTAGCAAGCGCATCGGCAATCACATGGTGGCTCGCCATATCGGCCGCCGTCACAGGGCTGTCATCTGATTTTGCCGCGACAGCAAACGTCTCTTGTGCGTAAATCGCCATAATCGCATCGCCTGCCTGCTCAGCAATGGCGACAATCAGGGGTAACCAAGTGGGATTAAAGGGGGGAGTCAAGCTACTTTACCTCTGTTGTGGCGCGAATAAGATGAGTATGCCATAAAATTTGCCGTGTCTAACCAGCACTGATGATCTGTTGCGCGATTAAATAATCAATCACTTGCTGAGCACATTGGTGCACATTGTGGCGCGCGGTATCGAGACGAATATGAGGTGAACTGGGCGCCTCATAAGCCGAGTCGATACCGGTAAAGTGTTTAATCTCACCGGCGCGCGCCTGCTTGTATAACCCTTTGGGATCGCGCCTTTCACAGACCTCTAGCGGGGTATCAACAAACACCTCAATAAATTGCTTGTTGCTAAGCAAACTGCGCACCATGGCTCTGTCAGCACTAAAGGGCGAGATAAATGCCGTCGACACTAATAAGCCCGCATCGACAAACAGCTTAGCGACTTCACCAATGCGACGAATATTCTCCACTCTGTCACGGTCAGAAAAGCCTAAATCACCATTGAGACCGTGGCGGACATTATCACCGTCAAGCACATAGGTACTGGCGCCTCGTTCATGCAGCATCTTATCGACCGTATTAGCCAGCGTTGATTTACCTGAGCCGCTGAGGCCTGTAAACCATAATACCGCCGCCTGATGCCCCTTGGCCGCCACGCGGTCTTGATGCGACACGCTAGCCTGATGCCATACCACATCGGTGGATTTATCTTCACTCTGTACGGTTTTATAAGGTGACATCGACTTTCCTTTAATAAGACAAAGTATTATTTTTTAAGTTCTAGGTGTTAGGTTGTAAGTTCTAGCTTCTAGCTTCTAGGCTTTAACAGCCAATTACCTAGCCTTCTACTGTTAACTTAGCGCTTATCTTTTGTTACTCACACGAGCCCTTAGCGCCTTGCTTAAAACGGCAAAAACAGCGGCACTGTGGTCAATGCTATGGTGCTGTAGATCAGGCTCACTGGGGCGCCCACGTTAACAAAATCGGTTAGTCGATAGCGCCCCGCATGATAAACCATCAAATGAGTTTGGTAGCCATAAGGGCTGATAAAGCTGCCGCGGGCGGCAAAAGCAACCGCCATCACAAAGGGTAAAAAATCTCCCTCAAGCAGCCGCATGCCTTGCAGCATCTCGATGACACCGATAGCCGCCACCAGCACGAGTAAAGTAACGCCAAATACCTACGCGGGCCGATATTGACAACGCGTCTTAAGCCTTAGATATATCTTTAACGCCCCAATGGGGAAAGTGTTTACGCACTAAGGCATTCATCTCAAGTTCAAACTCGGAGATCGCACGCTTGTTGCCCTTAGCGGCATCAATCGCCTTGCGGATCATTCCGGCACCGACCGTCACATTGGTTAATCGGTCGATAATGATAAACGCTCCGGTATCGCGGTTATCGTCATAGGCATCAAACTGCACCGGCTCTGTCAGTGAAAAATGGCAATTACCCATCTCATTAAGTGCTAACTGCTGCGCCGGATGTTGGGTCAAATTATTAATATCGACCTTATAATTAATCGCATCGGCAAAGCCGTATACCGACTTACTGCCTAATTTAATAGCATATTCGCGATCCACACACAGCGGCTCTTCGGTCATCCATACCACATCGGCTTCAAAATGTGCGCTTGAACTGGGTTTGTCATGTGGACGCACCAACATATCGCCGCGACTAATATCAATTTCATCGGTTAGGGTTAAGGTTACCGCTTGACCCGCCACGGCTTTTTCTAGCTCTCCGTCAAAAGTCACAATCGATTTAATACGACTCTCTTTGCCAGAGGGTAAGGCGGCGATGGTGTCACCCACGCGAATGTCGCCCGACGCCAAGGTGCCGCAAAAACCTCTAAAGTCCAGATTAGGCCGATTGACATACTGCACTTGGAAACGAAACGAGTCGCTCTTATCCTGCTCAACCGACACAGTATTGAGCAATTTGAGTAAGGTAGAACCTGGGTACCAAGTCATATGGCTGCTTTCATTGACCACGTTATCGCCTTTTAATGCCGAAATCGGCACAAAACGCACATCCGTAAACGCCAAGTCTTGGGTAAATTCGCGGTAAGCTTTTTTAATGCTTTGATACACACCTTGGTCGTATCCCACGGCGTCCATCTTATTGATAGCGATGATCACGTGTTTAATGCCAAGCTGCGAGCAAATAAAACTGTGGCGCCGCGTCTGCACCTGCACGCCGTGGCGAGCATCGATAAGAATAATGGCTAAGTCCGAAGTCGAGGCCCCGGTCGCCATATTGCGGGTGTATTGCTCATGGCCTGGGGTGTCAGCAATGATGAACTTACGCTGCTCGGTGGCAAAATAGCGATAGGCCACGTCAATGGTGATCCCCTGCTCACGCTCAGATTGCAAGCCATCGACCAGCAACGCCAGATCAAACGCATCGTCTGTGGTATTAAAACGCTTAGAGTCTTTTTCAATGGCCGCCATCTGATCTTCAAAAATCATCTTGCTATCAAACAACAGGCGACCTATGAGGGTCGACTTACCGTCATCCACACTGCCACAGGTTAAGATACGCAACATATCTTTGTTTTCATGCAGCTTAAGATAGGATTCGATATCGGTTTGCAATAACGTCTGTTCTGTTGTCATGGTCTTTCTCATATTCTGTAGGTGAACGGCACACTTAAGGCATTTTTACGGTTGTGGAGCGGCGGCCTAAAAGTAGCCTTCCATCTTTTTCTTTTCCATCGAGCCGGCAGAGTCGTTGTCGATCACTCGCCCTTGGCGCTCCGAGGTGGTGCACAGCAACATCTCTTGAATGATTTCAGGCAAGGTGGTCGCATTCGACTCCACAGCGCCGGTGAGTGGATAACAGCCTAACGTTCTAAAACGCACCATCTTGTGCGCCACTGTTTCACCGAGCTCAAGTGGCATACGCTCATCATCAACCATGATCAGCGTGCCATCGCGCTTCACCACAGGGCGAGGCTCGGCTAAATAAAGAGATGGTATATCAATGCCTTCAAGATAGATGTATTGCCAGATATCTAACTCAGTCCAATTGGATAAGGGGAACACACGAATACTCTCGCCTTTATCGACTTTGCCATTGTAGATATTCCATAATTCGGGGCGTTGATTCTTAGGATCCCAGCGATGCTTACTGTCACGAAACGAATAGACTCGCTCTTTCGCACGTGATTTCTCTTCATCACGACGGGCACCGCCAAAGGCGGCATCAAAGCCATGCATATCAAGTGCCTGCTTTAATCCCTCGGTTTTCATGATATCGGTATGCTTAGCACTGCCGTGGGTAAAGGGGGAGATATTCATGGCTAATCCGCGTGGATTTTTATGCACAATCAAATCGAAACCATACTTTTTCGCCATCAGATCACGAAACGCAATCATCTCTTTAAACTTCCAGTTAGTATCGATGTGCATTAAAGGAAACGGGATCTTACCGGGATAAAAGGCTTTACGGGCTAAATGCAGTAATACTGAAGAGTCTTTACCAACAGAATATAACATCACTGGGTTATCAAATTCTGCGGCAACTTCACGCATGATCTGAATCGATTCCGCTTCGAGTTGTTTCAAATGAGTTTGCGCTGTAGACATATCGGCTTCCGTATAATATTAATAATATCAATTGGCTAATTAGTGTTATCACCTATCCACAGACTCGTTTATCCACAAGCAAAAAACAGCGATAGGCTCACCAAATGATGGCATTGAGAAGATGATAACAGCACCAATATGTTTTAGAAGTTATAAATATTAATTTATTTATACCAAAAGGAAATAAGAAGTAATGAAAATTAACGAGGTAAACTTGGACAACGGCAAAATGGCCAGAGAAATGATTGATAAGCCGCCGAGCTAATTTAAATACGCTAGAGAACCGAGACACTATGAGGCCTTCAACATTGGTTCTGGACCACGCCAACTGAATACCGCATATGTTCACCATTATTGTCATCACGAGGTAAAAGCAATAATCCCACACCACTTAATATGAAACCACTTGGATTCAACCAACAGTAATACCCAACAAATAGCACTTAAATCGTGCTAACAGCATGAAGCCTTAATTGATTAAAATAAAGACAAAAACCTTAAGCCGACTTAAACACTGGCGGAAAATATAACACTTATAAGTTTTTTTTCATGTATAAGTCACATTACTTTAATGATAAAAGGATTTTTTATTGCAAAAATAGAGCGTTTACGTTAACTTTATAAAAAAGCGACACCACTAAGTTAAAAACCGGTCCACCTTTGTTAAAACGAGGCTGTATGAAATCGCTCACAATTAAAACAAAAATAATATTAACCAATTGTTTATCACTACTACTTTTACTCTCCCTTTCTTTTATTATGTCCTCTGTTTTATCTCAAAATACCAATGTGGTTAAAGATATTGAATCTATTAAATACCCAAGCCTCAATCTAACATCGACTAACCTTGCATTATTAAAAGAGGCATTCGAGCGATTTAACATTGCAGTCACCCTAGGTGATGAAGAGTTATTAGCAACTAATGACGAAGTTAAATCCCTTGTCATTAATAACTTAAAAGAACTCAAAATTTATTTGCCTCAATTTGAAAATAAAATAAACAAATTTGATAGTGATGTCGTCCAATACTTTAATGATGCCCACTCCCTTGCTAAAAGTATTATTGATGGTTCCGCCGATTTTGCTCAAGTCGCTTCTATCGCCAAACAAAATAATACTAATTATGAAAATCTAAAGCAGGACTTTGAAACCTTTTACGATCTTAACCAAGAGACGTTCACTCAAAACATTCAAGACTTAGTTAAGCAAAATGAGAATACCACGTCACTGGTCACAATGGCTTGTATCCTTAGCTTACTCATTGTTGCCACAGCGGCATTCTTTTTAGTTAATGGCATAAAAAAAGACCTGCAAAAAATTACCGATAAAATGAAAGATATTTCGTCTGGAGATGGCGATTTAAGCGCAAGACTTGAACATGAAAAAAATGATGAATTAAAAGAACTGGTTGATCACTTCAACAGTTTTGCATCAAAGCTGCACGGTAATATTTCCAGTGTTATCAGCAACACCGACACCTTAACCACAATTTCAAGCAACCTGTTTGACGCTAACCGCTCTGCACGCGACATTTCTCAACAGCAGTTATCGTCAACTGATGAGGTAGCAAGCGCCGTGATGCAAATGTCACAAGTCGCGGCTGACATCTCTATCAATGCACAAGATACCGCTAGTGCTGTCAATAGCGCGATGACACTGTCTCAAAAAGGCTCAGATACGGTGCACCAAACACTAATAGCCCTAGATCAACTGATTTCTGATGTCAAAAAGACCGCCGATGTGGTGTCGGAACTCAATGATAGTACCAAAAGTGCTGAATCCATCTTATTAACGATTAACTCTATCGCTGAACAAACTAACTTATTAGCCTTAAACGCCGCCATTGAAGCTGCACGAGCAGGTGAACAAGGTCGCGGATTTGCCGTGGTCGCAGACGAAGTACGTACTTTAGCCTCTCGCACGCAATTTTCAACTCAGGAAATTCAAACCGTGTTAGACCAGCTTCAATCCAAGGCGGATATGGCAATGAACACCATTAAGAATAGTTTGACCAATGCCGAAGTGTGCAACGTAAAGAGCACTGAAGCTGAAACCACGATTAAAAGTGTTGCTGAAGAGATGAATAATGCCGATCAGCGCAATGTTCTTATTGCCGCCGCAACGGAAGAGCAAGGTCAAACAACAAAAGAGATAGAGTCACACGTACTTAATATCCGCGACATGTCGCAACAAACCGTCAATAGTTTGAAACTCGTTGATGATATGGTGCAGTCTATTGAAAACGTCAAAGAAGCATTAGTTGATGTGACCAAACAATTTAAAGTCAATTAAACAGTAATTAATAACATAAACATCAGAGCAATCAAATATATGTACTCCGTTAGTTTAAGTTTGCTAAATTATTTATAATAACACTCTAAATATTAGCTTGTCTCAAATACAATGACCTCTCCATAATAATGGATAGAGACAATAAATAGTGAGCAACAATAATAGTTCAGCCAGTTATTTAGCATTTAATTTGCCCGCTTATTACTGAGTGAGCAAGTATAAGTTTATTATTTAAGTATAACACCCCTAATTTACTATAAATATGTCTTCAACAATTTATTACGTTAAACAAAAAAATAGAGAGCAGTAAATGAAAAAAAGTAATGTAGCACTACTCGTATCCCTCGTATTAAGCGCCCCTTATTCTGTTGCAGCAACCCTAGGTGATGTGAATATTAGTGGTTTCGGTAGCGTTGGTGTTGGTATTTCAAGCAATGATGTGGGTTATGCCGGTTATACTGATGAAATCGATTACAAACAAGACACGCTATTAGGTCTACAATTTGACTTTAACGTGAACGATAAAGCTAAGGTCACCACACAGTTAGTAGCTAATGGCCGTTACGATTTTGAGCCAGCCATTGAAGTGGCGTATCTGAGTTACGATTTAGAGGTGGCAACCGTGCGCGGTGGTAAAATTCGTACGCCTTTTTATATGTACTCTGATTACTTGGATGTCGGCTATGCCTACCCAATGCTGCGCCCCTCGCAGGAAACCTATGAACACTTAATCATCAGCAGCTTTACCGGTGTTGATGCCCTGATTCCAATTGAAATAGGCAATACAACACTGCACCTTCAGCCTTTCATGGGGGTTAGCCAAGTTGATAAGCGCGATGGCAACTTCGGAATTAACGTCGGTATTAATGATGTCTATGGTCTTGCCGCCACCTGGAATATCGATGACTGGACTATCCGCTCAGCATACGCACAAAACAAATCAGAAAAAATAGATAATCCTTTACTTTCAGAGAAAGAAGCGGAAATTACAACAGTTGGACTTCAATACAATAATGGCAATATCGTATTTAATGTTGAAGGAATGGCACTGAAAATCGAAGGTGCTTACTACGATGTAGAATCTGCCAACGCTTTACTTGGCTATCAATTTGACACTCTAACGCCCTATATCGCCGCAGGCTGGATCAACACTACCGACGATGAAGAGCGTCAAGCTGGACCTAAGGCACTCGTCGCTTTTGAACGCACCTCATTCTCGCTAGGTTTACGTTGGGATTTCGCGCAAAACATAGCAATGAAGCTTGATACAACTTACGCCGACTTCAATGGCACCAACGGTGGTTTAGCTGGAAACCTTGATGATAAATATCAAATAACCAATGAAGATACCTTTGTGTATTCAGCATCATTAGACTTTGTATTTTAAGGAGAAAACACAATGAAAAAATCAATTATTGGTCTACTGACATTAGGTATGTGCTTCTCTGTGAATGCAGCTGTTGTGGTTATTGGTAACGCACAAGGTGTTGATACTATTGCAGCTTCAGAGCTAAAACAGCTTTATTTAGGTAAAGGGCAAAAGCTGGCAAACGGTGAAACCGCCCAGCTGTTTGAACTGCCAGAAGGTGCTGCAGAGCGCACCGAGTTTCATGAAAAAACGACAGGACGTAGTGATGCACAATTGCAATCTAACTGGTCTCGCTTAGTTTTTACAGGCAAAGCTTCTGCACCGACAGTCGCTAATGACAGTGCGGCGATGCTGAACTCAATCAAGAGCACGCCTAATGCGATCGGTTATATTGACGAAGCCGCCGTATCGGCAGATGTAAAAGTATTACTTAAGTTGTAGTACTGACTTGACACTCTCAGCCCTCTGGTTGCACTAGAGGGTTGGGTTTAACAAAGAGATTGTCATTAACGTTAAATAAATCAGAGAGGGCCATTCTTAATGGGTAAAATCATCAGCTGACATGAACCACACTGCCATAGCACATGCTAAAATTCAGCCTATTTCTGTTGATGTTAACGCTCACAAACTCGCGACAAGCAGCGATAAAAGCATCATCGCCACCCGATAGCCATCATAGCGTTTGAATCCCCAAGCCTGCACCATTTTAAGGGAAGCAAACGAGGTCACGACTTAACAAGGAGTTAAGACGCGAGATAGAGATATCATTCGATTAAATCAGCGAATTCATCGAGCGAGGTATGGCCTCTTGTAGAAAGAAAATGCAACAAGGCTTCTGGACTACGGTTGAGTAAGCGCTCCATAGGAAACGCCACCGCCTCAATAATCTCAATCGCCTTATCAAAACCTGCCAAGTCAAAAGCGACATGGGAGTCAGAGCCCATCACCAGTAGTCCTCCTGCATCTTTGACGGCTCTGGCAATCTCTGTGCAGTTATTTACACTGCCTTTTCTAGATGTCAAAAAAGAGGAGTTATTGATCTCCAGCGCCACGTTATTTGCCGCAGCGGCCGCAGCGACACGCTTAATATCAATGGGATAAGCTGGATTGCCAGGATGACTAATAATGTCGACATGACCACTTTCAATCGTGTTGAGCAGTGCCCTGGTGTGAGCCTCTTTAGTCGAAGGTGGGAAAACGGGCTCATGAAAACCTGCCAGTACGATATCTAACGCTTGTAAATATTCACCAAAAAAATCAATTTCGCCGAGTTCATTTTTGATGTTGGCTTCGATGCCGCGCAGCACACCAATACCGTCAACCATCCTAGGTAACACGCGCATATTCACAAAGTGCCAAAAGTGCGGTGCATCAGCCATATCCGGGCCATGATCGGTAATGGCAAACAGCTTAATGCCCTTCTCTTTAGCCACGCTAAGGTAATCATGTATGGTGCTATAGGCGTGAGTGGAGGCGATGGTATGCGCATGAACATCAACAAGAAATTTCATGATAAGTCTCATTTCCTGAATCAAAAAGTTGGCATCCAGTCTACTATGTTAAGCACACTTTCTCTATGTAACCTTAAAGACCTATCATGCAATCTCTGTGCAGTCATGGTTTTTAATGTGTAAGTCTCTGCACAAACCGCCCCCCTGCGATTACGCCGTGATCTCAGCGTTAATACACATTTTTTGCCTTAATTTGGGATCGGCAAAAAACTGCAGCATTAAGGCATCGATAACGCGGTTATCTGTTTTAAAACGATAATGAAACAAACCATTGTTCACTCTTTCGTCATAAACGGCTTGGCTGCAGCGGGGATCTTTTTTTGAGACAAAATCGAAGCGATCAACATGTGCTGTGCGGTCGGGATTATAACCAACACACAAACGCACCATCACATCATCAACATATCTGTCGTATCTATGAGTATTCATGATGGAGTGAATATGCTTTTGACCAACAAATACCCCTGCACCACTGCAAATATAAACGTTATTTCGTAGACCCGTACTGCTCACAATATTTTTAAGCGTCTGATTAGCATAAAAATACTCAGAAATAAGATTGGCTTTACTCGTTAAGCCTAGATAAGCAGTTTCAGGCTCTCGTATGTTATCCAGTACCGATAAAAAGACAGGCACATCAATAAAGGAAGAGAGATTCGTTCGGTAGAGGATTTGAGTTTCGCCCAGTTCTTGATGGACAAACTGCAGCGCAAGACGTAATTTTTCGGCGCTGTGAGGTAAGGTATCGGGACACGGAAGCTTAATTGTATCCTTATCTAAATGTGCACTATCTGCCCCGCCCTCGTAGAAAAAGCAAGGTACACCCGCCTCCTTCAGATCTTGCATCCATGTGTTTCGAATTGCGACTTTGAATTCATTAAAAACAGAGTGAGTAGTAGATAAGATTAATACAACAACTTTTTTATTCATTAAAAGACCAAGAAACAATTAAAACAAAAGGATAGATAACTTAAAGTTAAGCCATAAGACTTGTCATTTGAATGTAGAAAATGGCTGAAACTCGAAAGTTAACTTCATAACATAACGCAAAAAAACATAACTAATGACACCCACCTAAAACTCACCTTTAAACGATTAGCTATGATGACTGTCATTCCTATAAGCTGCTCTAGCTCATATTGCTTACCCGATTAACAATGCGCTTTGATGTATGCTTGCAGGCTGATTGCTGTCGAATCTTTATTCGAGAGTATGGGTGATTCAGCACTCATAGGCCACGCTATGCCAATGTCAGCATCATTCCAGGCGATCGAAATTTCACTCTCAGGATGATAGAAGTTAGTGCATTTATAGACAAACTCCGCCTCGTCACTGGTGACATAAAAACCGTGAGCAAATCCTTCGGGTACCCATAATTGACGTTTATTGTCAGCCGATAAGTATTCACCTACCCATTGGCCAAACGTTGGTGAACCTTTACGAATATCAACCGCGACATCGAACACCTCACCTGATACGACACGTACTAACTTTCCTTGAGTATTTTCAGTTTGGTAATGCAGACCACGCAAAATCCCTTTTTTAGATTTAGAATGGTTATCTTGCACAAAAGTGGTAGGTTGACCTGTGACTAGCTGCTCAAATTTCTGTTGATGCCAAGTTTCCATAAAGAAACCACGTTCATCACCAAATACCGTCGGCTCAATAATTTTTACATCTGGGATCGCTGTATCAATAACCTTCATAACGTAACTATCAACCTTTATATGCGTGTATATTGGTATTAAGCGCCTGTTTCCAGTCGCTCGCCTCGATACCGAAGTGCTGGGCAATTTTAGCCGTATCTAACATTGAATTGGCTGGGCGCTTAGCCGGTGTGGGGTATTCTTGAGTGGGGATCGAAGTTAAGTTGGGCTTGTTAGAGATAGCCGACTCATTAACCGCAATATCAAATATAGCGTCGGCAAACTCATACCAACTCACATGCGGTAAACCTGAATAATGATAAACACCATATTCAACCTGCTCTTGCGTAGCAATCGCATCGGCGATGATGATCAGGGCACTGGCAATATCGCCGGCATACGTTGGGCCGCCAAACTGATCGCCCACTATCCTCAAACTGTCGTGTATGTCGGCTAGGCGAAGCATGGTTTTGACAAAGTTATTACCATGCTCGCTAAACACCCAAGCGGTTCTCATAATGATATGTTTATCACACGACTGCATGACGGCACGCTCGCCAGCAAGTTTACTCTTGCCATAAACACTTTGCGGGGCTGGGCTGTCACTTTCTTGATAAAGCCCCTGTTTATCACCAGCAAACACATAGTCGGTGGAAATATGCAATAACGCCGCACCTATCTGTTGTGCAGCTAACGCTAAAAACTTAGGGCCATCACTATTGATGGCAAACGCTAACTCAACCTCATCTTCCGCTTTATCGACCGCGGTGTACGCCGCGGCATTAATAATAATATCGGGTACATTAGCCAATACAAACGCCTCTACCGCGCTGTTATCGGTAATATCTAAGGTATCTCTATCGGCAGCAATCACCACCACATCGTCACGTTGAGCAAGCAACCTTGTTAAACTGCGACCGACTTGGCCATTACAGCCAGTAACCAGTATTTTCATCTATAAAATTACCTGTTTTTCTCTGTAACGAGCCGAGTAAGATATTGGCCATATTCATTTTTCATCATAGGCTTAGCAATGTTTAACACCTGCTCACTCGTCAGCCAGCCATTACGCCAAGCTATCTCTTCTAAACACGCCACTTTAAGCCCCTGTACATTCTCAATGGTTTGCACAAAGGAAGAGGCTTCATGCAGGCTTTCGTGAGTCCCGGTATCAAGCCAAGCAAATCCACGACCGAGTAACTCAACATTGAGTGAGCCATCGTTAAGATACATCTCATTGATAGCGGTAATTTCAAGTTCTCCGCGCTCAGAGGGCATAACCTGTTTTGCCATATCGATCACGCGATTATCAAAGAAATACAGGCCTGTCACGGCATAGTTAGATTTGGGATTGAGGGGCTTCTCTTCAATCGACACCGCTTTCATATCATCATCAAACTCAACCACACCAAAGCGCTCAGGATCTTTCACTTGATAGCCAAATACTGTGGCTCCAACGTCACGTTTTGCCGCACTCTGCAACGTTTTAGAAAAGGACTGTCCATAGAAAACATTGTCACCTAACACTAAACACACCGAGTCATCGCCAATAAAGTCTTCACCTATTATAAACGCTTGCGCCAGTCCATCAGGGCTAGGTTGTACGGCATACTCAAACTGGACGCCAAAGTCAGCCCCATCACCCAATAAGCGCTTAAAGCTATCACAATCTTCTGGTGTCGAGATGATTAATATCTCGCGAATACCGGCCAACATGAGGATTGAAATAGGATAAAACACCATGGGTTTATCATAAATGGGCAGTAATTGTTTAGAGACGCCACGCGTCAGTGGATATAAACGCGTGCCTGAACCACCGGCTAATACTATGCCTTTCATTTAACCGCTCCTGTTAACGACCCCAAACGCTCACCCGAATATGAGCCGTCTAGCACTCGCGACCACCATTGTTTATTGGCTAAATACCACTCAACGGTTTTACGCATGCCCGACTCAAACGTCTCTTGCGGTGTCCAGCCAAGCTCGCGTTCGATCTTCGACGCGTCTATAGCATAGCGAACATCATGGCCTGGACGGTCTGCGACCTTAGTAATTAAATCAGCATACAAAGCTACACCTTGAGGCTTATGGGGGACTAATTCTTCAAGTAAACTGCAAATGGTATTAACCACCTCAATATTGGCCTTCTCATTGTGACCGCCAATATTATAGGTTTCACCCACACCCCCCTCTGTAACCACTTTATAGAGTGCACGAGCATGATCTTCGACATAGAGCCAATCTCGAATTTGCATACCATCACCATAAACCGGTAACGGCTTGCCCTCTAAGGCATTGAGGATCATCAATGGGATGAGTTTTTCAGGAAAATGATAAGGACCATAATTATTAGAACAATTAGTCACAATCGCCGGAAAACCATAGGTTCTTGTCCAAGCACGTACAAGGTGGTCGCTAGAGGCTTTAGACGCTGAATAAGGACTTGAAGGTTGATAAGGCGTGGTTTCGATAAATAGGTCATCGGTGCCCTCTAGATCGCCATATACTTCGTCGGTCGAGATATGATGAAAACGGAAAACTTGCTTGGCCGTATCTGGTAACTGTTGCCAATATGCTCGTGCTACTTCGAGCAAAGTAAAGGTACCGACAATATTTGTCTGAATAAAAGCAGCAGGCCCTGTGATTGAACGGTCAACATGAGATTCAGCCGCGAGGTGCATAACTGCATCCGGCTTATGTTCGGTAAAAACTCGTTCAAGCTCGGCGCGATCACAAATATTAACGAGTTCAAATGCATAGCGCTCGTCTTGATCAATATCACTTAGGGATTCTAAGTTACCAGCATAAGTTAAACAGTCGACATTAACTACTGAGTTATCAGTATTTTTTAAAATATGCCGAATAACTGCAGAGCCAATAAAACCCGCCCCCCCAGTAATTAAAAATTTCATTTACGTACTTCCTTACAGCCCATTAAGGTAAAGTTTTACTTAAATCAATATCAATGCTCTAACGAGATTTACATCAGAAAGAGCATTATGAATCGAAACATTTGAGTAATGCTGACTATTCTCGCATCGCTAGCCAAGTTTGTGTATTAAACAATAACAATACACTTAATAGACGCTTAATAATTGAGCGTGCACTACTATTGTAATAAACCACCCCTCAAAAAAGTAAAATGCTCCACAGAACAAAAACTAGCGTGCTGTGCCAGTTATTTTTCCAGATTGCTTACTAACGTGCTGTTGATGAGTAAAAAAATAAAAAGGCCTTGAGCGTAACTCAAGGCCTAAATAAGGTTCTGTGTATTAGCGTAACGCCAAACTAAAAGATTCAAATACCGTCCAGCAATGCGCTAACCTGCTGTTTAAAACCATTACCTAATTTAGCATCGCGCAAACCGTATTCAACAAAGGCAGTCATGTAACCGAGTTTATCACCGCAATCGTGAGACTTACCCGTCATATTGAAGGCTTCGACAGTGTCCGATTCAATCAGCATGTCGATTGCATCGGTGAGCTGTATTTCATCGCCAGCACCCGCAGGGGTTCTAGCGAGTAGTTCCCAAATTTTTTCTGACAGTACATAACGACCTACAACAGCAAGATTAGACGGGGCTTCATCAACTGCAGGCTTTTCAACCATTGCCTTAATTTTTGCAGCGTCACCAGGGGCAATATCAGCGCCATTGCAGTCTGCAATACCATACTTGTTAACTTCGTCCTCAGGCACTGGCGCAACCATAATTTGGCTGGCTAATGTGGCTTTATAACGCGCTATCATCGCAGCCAAGTTTTCAGTTTTTTGGTCAGCACTATACTCATCCAAAATCACATCAGGGAGAACCACTGCAAACGGGTTGTTACCAATACAAGGTTTAGCACATAACACCGCATGACCAAGGCCTTTAGCCTCACCTTGACGCACATGCATAATGGTCACATCTTTAGGGCAGATAGATTGTACTTCATCAAGTAATTGACGCTTTACACGCTTCTCTAGCGTAGATTCAAGCTCATAGGAGGTATCAAAATGGTTTTCGATAGCATTTTTACTGGCATGAGTAACCAGCACAATCTCTTTAACACCTGCTGCCACACATTCATTGACGATATATTGAATAAGCGGCTTATCAACAAGCGGTAACATCTCTTTAGGGATGGCTTTAGTGGCAGGCAGCATACGAGTACCAAGACCAGCAACGGGGATAACAACTTTCATCTCATTCCTTAAAACGACTATAAAACTAATGACATATTACAACCTTAGAGCCTAATCCAAGTTAATATTTTCCAAACATTACTTAACGCCCAATTATAACAATAAAATAAAACTAAAAAACCGACGAACATAATCCATTCAGGAATATGATAAACTTCGCCTAGAATGCCCAAGAAAGCAATACAAGAAGCCGCTAGAGAGATACGTACTAATGTCTGTTTTCTAGAGTAACCTGCACGCTCGAAAATATGATGTAAATGATCGCGATCTGGCTTAAAAGGAGATGCACCTTTTTTTATCCGTCTAAACATAATTGCAGCCATATCCATTAATGGTATTGCGATTAAATATAAGGCAGTAACAGAGGAAAAAGCTCTTGAATCATCAGCAGTTCCGATAACCAATAACCATACAACAGTTAGACCGATCAACATACTACCTGCATCCCCCATAAATACTTTTTGTAAGTTGGAAATAGGCCACTTCAAATTAAACATTAAATAAGCAAGAAGAGCAGATACATATAGTAAAGGAAGAAGGTACCAATCAATAGAAGCTTGAAATAATAAGTAACCTAATGAAGAGAAGGTCACCACGCTTAACGTACCAGCAAGACCATCAATACCATCTACCATATTAAATGCATTTATAGAACCGATTACTGCCACCACCGTAAATAAAACACCAAAAAAACCAAGATGCAAATCGAAAAAATAGAATATCCCCCCTAGGTTCTCAATATATAAATCAGCCCCAAAAACCATAATAGACGAAATAATAATCTGGGCAAAAAGTCTTAATCTTACAGATAAATCATATTTATCATCAAGTATACCTAAAAATATAATAAAAGCAGAAGATATAAGATATAGATTTAAAACCTGATCATTATCAAAAAACAAAACAGCTCCAAATAATACGCTAATATAAATAGCTAGACCGCCAATAAGTGGAACCTCACCTGTATGTAATTTCCTTTCATTAGGTAAATCTACCAACCCATATTGTTTAGCCAGCGGCTTAAGAATTAATATGGAAAAACAAGTTGTAAAAAAAGCAATTACTATAGAAAAAAAACCACTCATTTCGATTCCTTAATAATGCAAGCTTTCGACGAATGAACTTGCAAAAAACAAAGTGAAAAATAACTACCGCGCTAAAAAATCAAAGTCATACACTAAGTATAAACCTAATAAACTAACTATAGTTTAAAACTAATTTTACTTAAAAAATTTGATATTACATCTTCTGATTTTGCAACGGAAGAGAAGTAGTAGTCAATCGAATTACGTATCTTATCCGGTTGTGATGAGAAAGCTGGTAATAGGGACTCTTCACTCTTAACTAGAAAATCAGCACTACCAACAAAATAATTAGGTGTTTTATGATTGGGATACTCATAGATTACAACAATGGAATCGGGAAGCGACATGGCTTTGGCAAGTAGTGTTGAATAATGACCGATATAATATTCAGTTTTAGGCAATTGTTCTTCAGAAAAAGAAACATGATTAAAATCTGAGGCATAATTATACCAATTGATATTACTTCTTGGATGTAGTTTGACTATTAACTTTAAATTTAATGCATTAGTAATATCAACTAGTTTTTTGAAAAATTTAAGTTGTAACTTATGACTTAGCCTACCATCTTCAACCAAAGTCTGGGCTATATAGCATACAGTACGTTTTAGTTCGACTTGAGAAAAAATGATATCTAGTTCATCTAAATCAGGAGTACCGACTATAATCTGCTGAGATTTTTCATACCCAAATTGTTTTTCGTGAAAATCTTTCCAAAAATCAGAGTATACAAACGCTGTATCAACATTTAAGTTATGTCGATCTATTTTAAGATCAACTTGATTACCACCTAAGACGTAACTATTAAAATATTTCCATACAGTTGTTATACCTCGATTATCATACCTTGATATAACAAATGCATAGTATAAGTAACTAAATGACTTTACAATCTTAGAACTAAAAAATTTCAAGTCTCGCTTTAGAAAAGGAATATACATACCATGCTGAAGCATAAAAGTTTTAACACCTACATTTTTAGCTGCTAAAACGACTCTATCATCAGCTATTCGCTGACCATTAATGAAAAGTATATTAATTTCGTTTTTCAAAAAATAATTTTCAAACCAACTTACATCTTTCCATTGACTATAAACTATATCATCTGCAAATGGATATTCATTACGAACATCAGAATAACTCTTACCATCATCATGTTCGAACAAAAAAAAGAATTTCACCCCATCGACATCAGCTCTCAGTTTAAAAACCAACTTATTAAAAAACCTGATAATATTCGTAGGGACAATGTCAAAAAAAACTATATTCATAATTAACCAATACCATAAACAGAGATGAGACTTTTAAGATGATTAGCAGGCGAACTAATTAAGCGAACTTTTTTCCTTGCACTATTAATTCTATCTATATGATCGTTATCAATTAATGAAAGCCTAACATTCTGGATAACATCGACAAAATTAGAAACATTTCCTACATTAAATGTTTCACCACAATCTAAATAATCAACAGATTCCTTCATACCACCAACATTGGAAACTACTGGGTATAAACCAAGCATTATTCCTTCTAATATAACTAATGGAGCATTTTCAAAAACCACTGATGGCAAAACAAGTACATTACAATTATTAGCAGTAATCTTAATCACTTCGGAATTTTGCCTACCATAAAAAATAACTTCGTTACTATCATTAATTAATTTAGATTTTAATTTTAAATACTGTTCATAAGCACCACTTCCAAATACATGAAGCCGAATTTTTTCAACCCCTTTAACTGACAAAGCATCTAGAACAGTTTCAAGACCTTTAATTTCAACTAACCTACCTAAAAAAATAACATTTAAAAAGTCATCGACATAAAGTGTATTTACCTTTTTTACATCTTTAAAATAATCTAAATCAATCGGATTATAAACCAAATTAAACTTATTTTTGCCAACACCATCCTTTACTGAAGCATCAATAATAAATTTACTGGGAGAAATATAAGCGTCAACAGTTAAATTTAAAAATGCACGTTGAAGATAATACCTCAACAATTTGACAAATGACTTTAAAACACTGCCTTTGAAACACTTAAAAAATAATATATGAAATTTAGATTTACCAATACACTTAGTACATCGAACTTTAAGGTTTTCATTATAAAAAGAAGAATTAGGACAGATTAAATGATGATCATGCAAAGTATGAACAACTCTAACCTCATTTCTTAACTTATAAAAAAATACAGCAAAAATAACTGATGGACTTAATTTAGATATAAAATTATGTATATGTATTATGTCAGGCCTACAATCACAAAGGTATTTATAAACCTTAATGAAATTGAAAAAACAAAAAATCTTTGAAAAAAAATAACTTTTAGATACATCACGTAAACTATAGCGAGAATCACTATCAGTAGAACACGTTACTACATCGAACGAACCACTGTTCCTTAATAATAAAAAAGTATCAGAGGCAACTTTTTCCGCGCCCCCACCAAGCAAACTGTCACACATTAAAAAAACTTTTTTATTAGTCATTAAAAATCCCATTCGGATTATCTATAGTTAAATCTTCTTGAAAAGGCAATTTATTTCTATCAACTTCACCACTTTTTTTCATTAACTCATCTAAATAATACATTGGCTTATAACCGGCAAACGAATAATTATAAAAAAGTAAAGGAGAACTTGACCACCTGACGGTAAAAACAAACACTACCAAAAGAGCTAACATCAATATGTTATATTTCTTTAACTGACCAGACAAGCTGACAAAATAAACATACCCCATCATAATAAGAAGAATAGATGATAAAGTTCTAATTGGTATAGATGGTAAATAACAAAATGAAACCAAAACACTAAATATAGCAAAGTTATTCCAGAAGAAACGGCTGAATTTACCGTGCTTAAAATAGAAGCACACGCCAAATAGAAGTAATGGAAATATATAAATCGAAGATGTAATTACAAACTTTAAATTTTCAACAACACTTGATATATCTTGTGACTTTGAAAACCCCCAGACTAATTTAGCAAGAAGTTTATTCTCTGAGTTAATTAAGAAAGATGTCAATTGATTTAGAAATAAATAAATTGACACACCTGAGATAAAAGATAACAGACAAAATGCCTTAAGCCTGTTCGTTTTATTCTCTAAAAGCAAAAATTTAATTATAAAAAATATAACCAATGAAGATGAATGAAACAAAATTGCAACAGTTAGGCAAATATACTTTACAACATTACCACCAGAGAATATGGCAATAAGCAAAAATAAAGATGCATATCCTTGCCGTAAATGATTAAGAGTTGATGGATATTTAAAAAATAAAAACAAAAATGCCAATAACAAACAAGATTTATTAATATCTAAATTTAGGTATTTAGATATTCTATAAACAAGTATAACCAATAGAACACTTTGCAAAACACCATGAATTAATTTATAAATATGAGGATAAGGGCCATCAACTATTATAGAAATCAGGTAATTAAGCAAAGGTAAAGCAATTTCAAAACCTTTAGCAAAAATAAAAAAGTCAGTAGAAAAGCCATACTGTAAAAAAGCTAAATAGTTATTATAATAAGTCGTAAAATCTTGCTCTGTAAACAAAAAAACAGGCTGACTAGCAGAGGAAACACCTATGGCTAAAATACAAAAAAATGCGTTCCCGAAAAAAAAATAATTAGCAACATTTTTTTTACAATTGGACACCCCAATCATGAACAAAGATAGCAGGCAGTAAATAAAAAGAAGTAATGGTGAATATAGCACTAAAAGAAAGGCTATAGCAAAATGCATATAACCTAACTTATTAAATACAACCCTGTTATCCATGATTTTTAAATAATGAATTAAATTGAACCCTATCGAATAACTCTAACTTTCCACCGCTAGTTGCGTTATAGATAACCCTGTCATCTAACTCATACATAAGCTTCATCATTTTATAGCTTTTAAGAACTTTATCTAACTGAGGATCATGCCAAGTTTTACCTTTACCAAAATAATCAGGATGAAAATGATTAATATCGTTTTCAGTTGATAAAATATCTTTCCCATTAACAATAGCAGATTCTGGAATAGAGTAGCTAAAGTCCATACCGATTAAATAAACCTCACTGAACCCCATATAATATGCGAGCTGTAAATTTATCATTGTTACAGATTGACCACAATACAATCTTAGAGACGGATCAGCTGAAAACCTCGGAATACCATATTGCGGTGTATTCTCTCTGTAATACCCAGCATTCATTCTAAAAAACAAACAATTTTTTCTATTCTTAACTTGTGGTTTATAATTTACAGGAAAAAATTTATACTCCACATCATAGGAATTAATTCTTTCAATATTTTCAGACATAACAGCTTTATCTTCAACCACGTAAAATGATGGCTTAAAATTGTTTTTATCTGTCATTAGAAATATACTATTAACGCCAAATGTATATTCGTCCTTTAAAAGGGAGAAATCAACATCATTCAATGATGGTCCATTTCCAATAATAAAGCACCGTTTGCCTTTATATTTATTCCTTAAACTTCTAATTTTTTTAGTATCTGGAAGTCCATATAAAAAAGGCTCCTCAACAAATTGGTATGGAACATTATCCTTTCCAACAGTCATCTTTATTAAACCTATCAACTTTTTAGCAACTGACACTAACTGAACCTCTTAAAGAATTAAATAAACAGTAAGTAATGTGATATCACATTATGTACAATTAAAGATAAATTTATAAGGCAAACATAACGTTTACCAACAAACTATCGTAAAGATCTAAACAACCTAAGATAGTGAACAACTAAATAAAACAATACTAATGAAAATATAATATTTGTATATATCACATAGTTTAAGTCATTTATAGATTTTAGAATAAAAAACTGCAGTACAGCCTGAGCAGAAAAACTGTAAATAACAAGCTTTGCGACTAGCATTGCTTTACCACGAAAATAAAGTTCATTCATCAAGATCATTGAAAACGATTGAAATACTGTAGAAATACAAACTAGCCATAAGATATCTCTAGATAAGTCATAATCAGGATAATATATTGAAAAATAATTATACCCCAAAAACCATATAATAAATATTGACAGCAATAAAAAACAAAATGTTGACATGTAGATTTTGTCAACTTTATTAATATCTGATTTTATATTACGCGATAAATACCTGTTAACCTCAGGGACTATTGCTAAATTAACAGCTGTCACTATCAAGACCACTATTCCAGCAATCTGAAGTGACAAGGCGTACTGACCTAAAACAGCTACACCAAGAAACAACGCTATAAGATATCGTTCCGAACCACTTTTTAACCACCAACCTATTGCTTGTGGCATAAAAGAAAAACCTTTAATTGCCACACTGATATTGACATCTATCTTAGGCTTTTTTAGTTTAGTTAAGGATATACATTTAACGTTATTGTTCAAGTAAATGAACTGAAAAATAATAGCTGTAAAAAATGCTATAACCCAAGATAAAACTCCCTCTTTATACAGCAAACCGAATACAATTAAGTAACTAATTGAAAAAACTAACTGACCAAGAAAATATATATTAGCTTTCTTTTCACATTGCAGTAAAGATAAGCAAGTCATATTATAAGTTCGCAGCAATGGAAAAAATAGTAATATATAAAAATAGAGAGGTGTGTTGTTATAGATTAAGAACGGAACACATACTACAAATAATGCACACGTCATAATAACGGAGTTAACAAATTGAACATTCAATTGATGTGTTAAAGTATCTGTTGGCAGCTTAAAAAAGTCTATCCTAGTAACTGCAGGAGTGTTATTCATCGTAATGATAGATAAAACCTCGACAGTTACAATTAACAAAGTTAATTGGCCAACTGTTTCACTGGAAAAATGATGAGCGAATACAAAAACAGTTAAAAATGGAATTAACTTTGCTAGACCTTCACTTAAACCATATTTGAATATTTTTATAAAAATAAGTCACCTCACACAAGCCTATAATCATTTATAAAAATAAAATTTGTAATTTACTAATAGAATGACTAATTTATTTAGCTATACCCAAAACATTGAACACATCTTCACCAATTTTCCTGAGGCCAGATTGATTATAATGTACATTATCTACAGTATATCTCTTAATTTCTTCTTCACTCCATCCTGATAAACTTACATATAAACTCAAATTCTCACACATTAGGCCATCTTGTATAAGCTGCTTATTGATACTATCAGGTCTTTTCCTCCAGTAGTTCCCATCCCAATCATCTAAAACTGGATTCACTCCAACATATAACAGACCATTAATTTGTTGCAAAATAGGAATAATTTCTTTAATTAAAAAATCTGAAGAAATAAATTGAATTGTAGGCTCAGAGTTATATTCACTTAAGTAGTCGTCCCTTTCTTTAAAGTAACTTAACCATCCTTTCCTACGTATATAGTCCATTTTCATATTTAACATTTCGTTATACGAGGATAGCGGCCTAGGTGCGAAATCCACTATACCGCAATGCAATATTACATATTGGTATTCCTCACCAATTCGATCATAAAACTCTAAGAAGTCAAGAATACTCGTATATTTATGCGGGCAAAATTGATAATGCACATACGAATCACCAAGCCGATTAATATATGAATAAAATGGATTCCGTTGCTTTAAAGCACTATCTATTTCGGTTCCTCTCGAGTCGGTATATAGTAGGATTTTATTTCGCTTTACAGTTCTGAAGGAGAAAACCTTATATACAACATTACAAATAAAAATAATTATCCTATTAAATATTTTTTTTATATAATTCACAATGGATCACTCAAACAACTTTTAATTCCACCACTTGCACTTATACAAGCTCCTTGTATAAAACCTGCGTTATCCGAACAAAGGAAATAAGCAAGCTTTGCGACTTCATCAGGTGTTCCAACACGCCCTAGAGGATGAAACGATTTTAATCTTTCATATTCTCTTGGCTTATCATTAAAGCCTGCCTTAAGCATGTCCGTCGCAATAGCTGCAGGCTCTATTGCATTAACCCTAATTTCACTTCCTAAGTCTAATACCATATTACGAGTCATAGCACTAAGAGCAGCCTTCGAGGTAGCATAAGCAACAAACTCTTTTTTAGTTTGCGTGGCATGGATACTACTAATATTAACTATACTGCCTTGATTCTTAGTTAAGTCATCAATAAACATCTGAGATAAAAAGAATGGAGCTGTAACATTAACGTTAAAACTTGTACTCCACTGTTCTCTAGTTAACTCTTTTGAATTAGCGAGTATCTGTATTGCTGCATTGTTAATTAAACAATTGATTCCATTATCACCTGTAAATTTTGTGACATTAGAGAAAAACTCCATGGCATATAATTCATCTAAAACGAATTTATTTAAATCTAAAGGCAAGTATATGACGTCATCGATTGGTTTATTATTTACAACTATATCTGTTGCAACAACTTTATATCCATTTCCAACAAACTCAGTAATTAATGCCTTACCTACACCACCTAATGCTCCGGTAATTAAGGCCCATTTTTTTTCATTCTTTATAAATGCCATTGGAGTTTACTCTGGACGTTTTAATAAATTTTAATGTCTGCTATTCAAAAAATCCGCAATGTGAGCAATTGCTTTAAATGTAGCTCTTCTAACACCTTCTTTAGTGTTGCTACCATTATGTGAACCAAAAACACATTGTGGCATTTCTCTAAGTGGTGAGTTAGAGGGTAATGGTTCAACTTCAAAAACGTCTAGGCCAGCAGCGGCTACATGACCACGTTGAAGTGCTTCAATAAGGGCATTTTCGTCGATTAGGGGGCCACGTGCAACATTGACAACCATAACTCCAGGCTTCATTTTAGCTATTATATTTGAATTTATCATATGAAAATTATGCTTATTGAGTGCACAAGTAAGAATTAAAAAATCTAGTTCTTCGATGCCTTCTGGGAATACTTTTCTGGTGACAAAATCATATCCTTTATCACCATCTACACCTGGATCATAAACAGTGGTATTCACATCAAATCCACTGAGCCGTTTAACAAGAGATTCGCCAATATCACCAAAACCAACAACACCGACTCTCTTCCCAGAAACACTCATTCCAGCGGGTTTAGGCCACTTATTATTTCGCACTTCTCTATCGATAAAATGAGTTTGACGGGCAACTGCAAGTAATAATGACATTCCGATATCAGCAACCTCTCCCCCAAACATATTAGGGGTATTTATAATAGGTATACCGAGGTCCTCACATGCTTTAAAATCAACATTATCGACACCAATTCCCCACTTAACCGCGGCCTTCAAATTACCTTTTATACCAGCTTCGAATACTTTTTTTGTCGCTGGATCATCCCCGATAATCCAACCATCATAATTAGGTAACAACTCTATTAACTCATTTTCGCTCAACACTTGTGTCGTTTTAGCTGCAACTAATTCAATACCAAGTTCACGTGCAGGTTCAACAAACTCTTCAAACATCCCCAACATCGGGGGACAAGTAACCAGAACTTTCATTTTCTATTCCTATTTAGTGCTGTAATGTGCTAAAGCAGCGACCATATCCCAATCGTGTGGCTCATCAATGTCTAAAGACTCTAATGGAGGTGTCACCATCATCAAAGGTGATTTACCTATACGTGCATTAGTCTTAGTAAAAGAATCACGTGTGAAGTAAAACAAACAAGAATTCTCTTCATACCACGGTTCTAAATCCTGCGTACGAATAAGATTATCCGGGTCATGGTTCACTGCAGTACAATCTTCACGATAGAACCGTGTTTGGATTTTATTGACAGTAAAAAGGGAATCTTTTTCCGGATTAGCTATGAACCGTTCCAATCCCGCCTTGATAGTTTCCTTTGAAATCAACGGATTAGTCGTATGAGTCATAACATAACGTTCAGATGCAACTTCCTGTATATCATCAGCAAGTATCAAATTCATACTTACCATATCACCACATAATTCAGGTTTACGATCCCGAATTAACACTCGGTCTGATTCAACTAGACCATTCTCTTCTAGAATATTCCTGGCATCAGTGTTAATAACAACAAGATCTATTTCATCAACAGCAAGGAGAGAATCCAAAATCCATTTGAATAACGGTTTTCCAGCCAAATCTCTAAAGTTTTTACCCTTTACTCGCTCGCTGTTTGCCTTCATTGGGAGTAAGGCTACTAGTTTTTTGTTTGTCATGATACTTTCCTTTTTCCAAATCTTTTGGATAGAAATAATTTAACTTTTTCTGCTTTGATAATTTACGAACTTCGTGATTACCAAGGTAAGTTCCCCAGTAATGATTAAATCTAAATAAAAATATATCTTTGACGTTTGTTAAAAACATTTTATCACGTACCGCAGCACCGCAATCACTCATTACACCAGAAATGAAATAACGCATAAAATCGCCAAAAGAAAAATGAACGTCAGGCATAATCTCTTTTAGTGCATATGCTTCACGCTCATAACGAGTTCTAACTTGTTTCCAAGTTTCATCATGAATATGATAAACAGGTGCTGTCGCAACATATGAAACAGTACCACCATCATCAACTAATTGCTTCGCAAAATGCATATCTTCGAGACCTGTTAATTTTTCGCAAAACTGATATTTTAACCAAGCTTCACGTGTAACAGCTGCATTTGCGTTATTACAAAAATAACCTTCTTGCGGAATTTTATTATATGAAGGAAACCACTTATTAAAATGGCATTGTTCAGAAAACTTCGTAGAATCTCTACCAATTTGCCGACCATATGAATATTGAGCTTTACCTTCAATAAAAGGCTTACACAATTCCTCTAACCACTTATCCGATGCGGGTATACAATGTCCACTAATAAATACAAGGAAATGTCCATTTGCAAATTCACACCCCATATTTAATGATCTTCCAAAAGTAAACTCAGATTTTTCGATATGTGTAATACGAGCACCATATCGCTTAGCGATTTCAATAGTGTTATCAGTAGAGCCCGAATCTATTATTACAATTTCTTTTTCTACTTGGTCAGATTTTTGAGCAGAAACAGCTGTTAGCAACTCTTCCAAATAACGCTCTTCGTTTAATGTTCGAATGACGATACTCGCCAGCATTTTATTCTGCCCATATAAACTCATTTTTAGAATCCCCCTTAACATTAACTTCAACTATAAATACACTTCCTGATAATGGGTATGATTCTAAATCAATATCAGACATCCCTTCTCGGGCCGATGTTATTAATAAATGTTTATTCTCAGGCCCACCAAAACAACAACTGCTGGGCTGTGGAACAGGTAGATTAATTTCAGAAATAATCTTGCCATATCTATTTACACATACGACTTTGTGTCCGCCCCACAAAGCAACCCACAAGTTACCATCTATATCTATTGCTCCACCATCAGGAGTTGCCCCTGTACCTTTTAGGTCAATAAATATAGATTCCCTTTGGAATTGGCCGTCATTGTATTTATAAACATAGGTTTCATTAATAATAGAATCACTAACAATCAACTTGTTTAGATTAAAATTTATGGTATTCGGAATTCCAATACCTGAAATCTGTTCTACTATTTCTAAATCACTATCAATTGAATATACTTTACCATTTGTTCCAGATGGTTTCTTTTCCATTATTCCGAACCAAAACTTACCATCTTTTAATACGTTACCATCATTTGTTCTAAAATCTTCTGGAAAATCAAAATTTTTAACTTTATAAACCTGCTTGGTTGATAAGTCATATTTGAGTAAACACTTATCACTTACAATGACTAATGATGAATCACCCGATACACCAAGTGCACTTCCCATAAATGGAATGTCATGAACAATAGGATCTGAATGTCCAATATTTTCATGTGACAACTCGAATAGCTTTTTATTTAAAATATCAACCCAGCACCAAGATTGCCTATATTGATGCCATAAAGGACCTTCTGCTAAAAAACAATTACTTTTAATACAAATCATTTGTAAAAACTCATAAGCATGCGAAACTTCCCTACATGGCTTTAACATCAAAAAACAAGTTAAAAATATTATTTCCTACGAGCGTCATTAACTTCAATAAAGTATAACAACTACCTTTCAATACTTAAGTTTAACTTTTACATTAAAAACCGAATGATATTTTTTAACTTATTAAGTTGTTTATTTTTAGCTATCTTTTCTAACGAAATACTTAATAAACACAAACATAATTCCTAACATTCCACCTAATACGGTACCCAAAATAGAGATCAATCCACGTTTAGGCTTGGCTTTTTCTTCTGGGACAATTGCAGGATCAATTGTTTTAAATACATATTCATCGCGTACTTCGGCGAACATGATGGTTTTTGCTTGATCTTCAATCAATTTATATAGGATCGTTCGAATATCAGCGACATTGGTTTGTGCGATCTGCTGAGTTAAAAATTCGCTGCTGCGTAAAGCCTCTGCGACATCCCGCTCTTTCATTTCTTTGTTAATATCTTCAACAAGCCAAGTGACCCATTGCTGTGCAACCGCTGGCGAAACATGGTCTACAGATACGGTAACCATGCCTGTATCTTTAGCTGCATTAACACTAACGATTTTACTGAACTCTTTATAGGCTTCTTGCATCGATGGCTCAGGTTTATATGGCGCTTTGACCTCTCGAACCCATTTATTGCTTTTCACATCATACAAATCAGCATCATAATTAATTGTATTGTCATTAAGGTTCCAGCTATCAGCTGCCATAAGGTCGGCTAATACATTGTGTTTACTGATAAAATTTGAAGTAAATTGACGAGATTTCATCACCTCGATCGCCATTTGCGTCTTATCGACGTCTCCACCACCGCCGAGATTAATACCCGCAATACTGGCAAGGCCACCAAATTGTGATGCTAGACCACCTAACCCAGCGCTTTGCTCTTCACTCGCAGGGGCTAATAAAGCTTCTGATTTATAGATATTGGGTTGCAAAATAGCAAAAATGACAGAGGCGATAGCAAAAATGCTAGTAATAGCAATAATCAACCACTTTCCTTGCCAGATCACGGCAAAGAGTTCTCGAAGATCGATTTCATCATCTGCAGGCATTGCTGCAAACTCTTGGTCCTTATCGTAATGCTTTATTTGTGTATTCATTATCTTCTTAGTTTTAATATTTATGATTAGTGCTGCTCAAATAAAACAACCTGATTAATAATGTTGCTTAATGAAGCATTATTAACGGCCCCAAATATTGAGGCTCGTTAACTCTTTAATATGTTTATATGCCTGATATTGCGGAAATGGCGACCGCGGTATTGTAAATAATACCTGTGATCTGACTCCACAACGTGAGGTTATCTTTGTACTCAGTATCGAGTGGAACAATGATGGTATCACCAGGACTGAGTTGTTCTGCACTGCTAAACCACATTGAGCGGCTAGGCATCATCACCGACCCATCGGCCTTAATCACATAAGTACGACCATCATCGGCGCGCTCTCTTGTGCCGCCAGACATAGCTAGATACTGGTCTAGCGTTAAGCCTTCTTTAAATCTATGGGTTGCTGCGTGCTGCACTTCGCCCATAACAGAGATGGTTTGTTTCGTCGATGGCACATATAAAATATCTTGATCTTCTAATTGAATGTCGGCCTGCGTTATACCCACAGATATTGCAGACAAATCGACAACCAAACGACCAACGGCTTTAATATTTTCAAGATCTGCTAGCATCATCTGAGCGTCGCTATAGTTCACGACATTACCGTCTTTAGATACACCACGGGTCGCAATATCACGACGTAATTGATCTGCAAGCTTTTTAATTTCAAGTTGCTCTTGCTGACGCACTGACTCACGCACAAATACTGCTGAATTTAAATAAGCATATTGAGTGAAACCACCTGCACGTGTGACAACATCGGCTAATGTTTCACCTCGGCGGATGTTGTACACACCAGGGAACTTAACTTCACCACGAATCTCAACCGACTTATTTTCTTGCCACTCTGGCGTTGTCAATACAGTTAAAATATCACGAGACTGTAAAGTTCTATTATCCACTTCACTGCCGCCTAAAGCAGCGTCTAAATTAATCGTATGATGACGCACCTCAGATGAGCCATTGATAGTAACAGTACTGGTAATTTCAGAGCGGACAGTATAAGCGCCTTCCGTTAAGCCACCTGCCGCATTAACAAGATCACTGACTTTTCCACTTTGTGATAATGGGTAAATACCAGGGTGACGTACCTTACCGTTAATCGCTACAACTTGGGCGCCGTTATCCAAACCACCTTGAGCTGCCAACTTAGTGATAACAGGGTATAACAGTTCGTTACGATTCATCACACCGCTTAATTGAATAAGCTCATCATCATCAAACAGATTTGCCAACATCTTGTTGACTTCACCTTTGATTAAAAGCTCTGCATCATCAGGTGCTTCCTTAGCAACAACCACACCACCGATTTCACTACGATAAGATAATTGCGCCTTTTCAAGTTGAGCAAAGCCAGCTTTAAACAGATCGTTACCAAGTAAGCTATCGTCGTTAAGTGACGTGACCTTTAATACTCGCTCTTTTACTAATTTATTGAGATCGTAACGATTTTGAATTTCGTCACTGTAATTAAACAGCATCACTTTATCGCGTGTCTGCAATACCAGATCTTGGCCAACGGCCTTATCGGCAATCGCCTTACTGGGTGAAAATTGCAATACCTTGATATCGCCATAACGATTAACTTCGCGTATGACAATGGCGTAATTTAAATCTGCAGAAATGGACAAGTCGCCCCAAATAGAAGGCAATACATCACTAATGGTGATGCCTTCATACCATTGGTATTTACCCGGACGAACGGCTGCACCCACAAGGGTAATGGTATCTTCAAACTGACTAGATGCATTTTTTACACGAATAAAATCACCAGCTTTGGCTTTAATGTTTTTACCCGCCTGGGTGGTCAGGTCAACGTTGACCATAGCTCGTAAACCCGTGGCATTAAAGCGCTCAACACTGCTGCTTTTAGGATAAGCACCAGGCTTTAATCCGGCCGCCATGGCAACCACATCGGCAATGGTTTCATTTTCTTTTAGCTCATAAATGGCGGGACGTCTGACTTCACCGTCAATACTGACTAAACCGCCTACGGCAGGAATGAACACCACATCACCCGAACGTAAACTCACATCACCAGAGGCATCACCACGCATCAATAGATCGTATAAATCCATTTTGCCAACCAGCTTACCGTTACGCTTTACTTGAATGTTACGCAGCGATCCAATCTCGTTTACACCGCCAGCGACAAACAAAGCTTGGGTAACGGTAGATAAACTCGACACTGTGTAAGAGCCTGGTTTATATGCATCACCAGCAATAAAGATACGAATAGAACGCAGTTCACCCATGGTGATATTAGACTCAATCCCTATCATCTGCTTAGCGATACGCTGATGTAATGATTCACGTAACTGGGCAAAACTTAAACCAGCCACAGAGATTGGCCCGAGTTCAGGAAACTGGATATTGCCATCACGGTTAATGGTTAAATCGTATTCTTTGTTTTCCTTACCGAACAGTTGCACCTTAATGGTGTCACCTGGGCCAACTAAATATTCACTCGGGACTGGTACATCAGAGACTGGGGCAAAGGTTGTTGGCTCACCTTCAAATAATTCGTAACCAAAACGTGTTAATTCTGGCTTAGTCTCCTCTTCATCACGCTGTTTTTTATCGTCCTGCGCAAATTGTTGCTCTGACCATTCTAGCTCTTTGCCGCCACGGGGATCGACCAGTTGTGGATTTTCAAATTTTGATTGCGAAACACTGTTCCCTGATAATCCAGATAGCATTGAGGGATCAATACCATACTGCTTGGCGATGCGTTCCTGCTCAGCTTTAGGTAACGTTTTAAATTGCTCTATCATCTCAGGGGATGGTGTGATCGCATGAACTTGAGTTGCCATCAACATTAGGGCTGCAACTGCCGTTATTATGACTTTTTTGGTTTGTTGTAACACCGATAATCTCCATTGAATAAAGCTGAATGTCGAGAGGTGATTCCCGAACTGTGGACAAAAGCTAATTGAATATTTTGTGAGTAGAGACTTGTGAGCTAACCTAATAACTGCAGCTCATAATAAGTTTTTAAAATTAAGTAGTTATAACAGTATAAGGCCTAATTTTTGTTGACAAGGAACTACAAAAACATTACCGCAAACACGCCTAAGTTAAAGAAGGACTAACAATTAGTGACTAAGCACTAAGCTCATTAGTGCAGCAGGTTACCAATAATATAAGTGGATTTTTGCCACATGCAGTGTCATTGATGGCTCTAAACTAGGGCACTTAAGGTATAGCAAACGCTACACTTTTATCAACCTAAACAGTGACATAACCTACATTCAAATTTAAGCGTTGATTGTAAAGTAAAACACTGCAGACACGCTACCGCCCATGGGTTACGGCCCCCAAATTGCCCTTCGCTATGCGAATTAATTATTTGTATTACGCTACTTTTTATACTTATAAACTTGTACTTGTAAACCGCTTTTGTCTGACCAGATGACGCCGCCTATTTAATAGCCCAACAGCTTATAGCCACCCAACAAGCAAGCCTTACAAAAATACTATCTTATTAACAAGCCTTTACTTTACTATGTAACTAGTCAAGGCTAAAGCCGCGACACATTGTACTGGAATAACCGTATAAGTACTGCTTATTAATACGTCACCCGTAGAACTAAATACTGAAAATGGCAACTTGATACCAAAAAATCTACATTATTTAATGAGATATCACTGGTCTGTCCCCTTGAACAATAAAATAGTTACATTTTAATTCATATTATCGGGATAAAAAATAAACTCCACACCTTTAAAATCAATGATTTAATGTGGAACTGGTGTAAAAACAAAAGATAAACAGCGAATCAGTACTCTAAGATTTAATCGTCTATTGCAAGCATAAACAATGGCAAATGTCTTACATGGATTTTGGTTTTTAGCGTACATGTGATTGGTAATCACTCGCAATTTATCAAGATAACGTCAAAACTGAAGTTTGAACTTTTAGTAGTAAAAACTCACGATTCATCAATTGCTTTTACGCTACTTTTAGGTACGGTAACTCGCTTTTGTTGGCCCATTATGTCAAACAGAATATGACAGCGTTTATCACCACTTTTTTCGGCAAAAATGCCCTCGAGATCGATAAACGGACCTTCGATAAATTTCACTTTATCACCTTCGACCAATTCATCTTGTACTTCTTGTAGTGGGTCGTTAGTAAAATTAAGCGCATTGAATAATTTGTGTTCCCGCATCTTAATTCCATGAATAATGCTGTCATCAATCGCTGTCATTAATTCTTTACAACCAACAATGCGCGCGACACCACGAGTAGAGTGAATACGGCTTACGCTAGTGACAGTAGGGTCAAAATGGATAAACAGATAACAAGGAAATAACGGAATGTGCTTAACGGTCGTTTTACCCGCTTTGGTAATTTGTTCTGGTAATGTGGGGAGATAAGTCTCAATCTGCTGCAGTTTTAAATTAGCTTGCGCTCGAGTTTCGCCACGGGGTTTGCAATACAACAGATACCAAGCCTTCATAAATTCTCTCTAAGCGCCTAACTTTAGTAATAAAAACAACAATAGGTACCACTTAGACCTAACAGCTATTCAAACAAAACAGCAGTAAGGCGCAAAGATTAACTCGTAATACGAAGACTACAGGGTAATAGCGGTGACATCCTATTCACGGCCAAATCATAGCAAATACTCTCCCTATTTGAAAACGCCATTTCCCCCTTTCAATAAGCCACTTTAACCATTATTGATTTACAACAATAATCACACAAATGTCACAGCAAATGCAGGATTCTGCTGTGGTTAATAACTATCCGTTTAAGTTGATCAAATTGACTTTTAGGGGCTTAAAAGGGTATATAAGGTGGGTTTAAAACAATTTAACACGTTAGATATTAATAAATAACAAAAGTCTGCAACAGATAGACAACTAAAAACTTGAATGATTTCTTTAGTTTAAAATCAGATAAACTCAAGTAAATGTCGGTTGTTAAGACATTGATAATATTAACAACAACAAATTTTTCTACATAGATTTTGTTATGTAGGCAATCACAAGCGAAGGTGGGGAAAACTTACATGAGCGCAGCAAAACCTCAAGGTACGATGCTCGGGCATCCTAAAGGGCTGTTCCTGTTATTTACAACAGAGTTATGGGAACGGTTTAGTTATTACGCAATGCGTGCGATTTTGGTGTTATACCTGGTCGACGCAGTTCAATCACAAGGTGGACATGGATTAGGCTGGACCCAAGCCGATGCACTCTCCTTATATGGTACCTTTACAGGTTTAGTTTACTTAACGCCACTGCTTGGTGGTTGGTTAGCCGATAATATTTTAGGTCAACGAAAGGCTATTTATATTGGTGGTGCACTGATGGCCATTGGCCAGTTTGTACTCGCCGCACCTCACAGCTGGATGCCAGGTTTAGAGACTACTGTATTTTATATCGGTCTTGGTACGCTAATTTTTGGTAATGGCCTGTTTAAACCCAACATTTCAACCATGGTTGGTGATTTATACGAAGAAGGTGATCATCGTCGTGACGGCGCATTTACTATCTTCTACATGGGTATCAACTTAGGCGCTGCACTTTCAGGATTTATCGTTGCCTGGGCTTACACTACTTTTGGTTACACTCAAGTTATCGATGGACAGGAAGTGTTTGTTAATAACTGGCAAGCTGGCTTCTTCTGCGCCGGTGTCGGCATGGTGATATCGCTCATTATTCAGTTTTTGTTCGCACAAAAACTATTAGGCGATATTGGTACTGTCCCCGCTGCTAAATTAGAAAAGCAAAATGCAGAAGCCAGAGGCGAGATACGTAAAGAGCCCTTAACCAAAGTCGAACGCGATCGTATTAAAGTGATCATGGTTATGGGTTTGTTTACCATCATATTCTGGGCCGGTTTCGAACAGGCCGGTGGCCTAATGAACTTGTTCACTAATGATTTTACCAATCGTATGATTGGCTCATTTGAAGTGCCTACTACGTGGTTCCAATCACTTAACGCTATATTTATTGTGGTCTTTGCTCCTGTTGTGGCTTCTATTTGGATTCATTTAGGTAAAAAAGAACCCAATTCACCGGTTAAGTTTGCCCTTGGTTTAACCTTACTGGCCATCGGTTTCCTATTTATGATTGGTGCCGTACTTGAGATGGGTGGCGATGCTAACGCTAAATCAAGCATGTGGTGGTTAGTGGGCGCTTATTTCTTCCATACTATGGGCGAGCTGTGTTTATCGCCTATTGGCCTATCTATGGTGACTAAACTGGCACCGCTGCGTATTGCATCACTCATGATGGGAGCATGGTTCCTGTTTATTGCTGCTGCGAATAAAATTGGTGGTCTAGTCGGCTCCTTAATTGGTCCTGGTGGCTCGGTAGAAGAACAGCTGGCTAACGCTATGTCTATCTTTGCTGGCATTGCCATCACAGCAGCTATTTCTGCGGTTATCCTTTACTTTATGGCAGACAAACTTGTCGACTGGATGCATGGTGCTGAAGATAAACCTAAGACTGAAGAAGAAGCGCTAGAAGCTGAAATTGCAGTGACGGCTGAACATGAAGCGATAACAGTTAAAAGATAAAAGATAAAAGATAAAAGATAACTAAAACGCCTTACTAGACATAGTAAGGCGTTTTTTTATCGATAAAATGTGATGTCAGCTGATGAGTGTCGGCTTAACTTAAGCAAATTAAAAGCTCATCTGTACATAACCACCTGGCGCAATTGTGGTTTCATAGGTTAAACCAACAAAATGATTAGCCAACAGCATGGCTTTATGTTCGCTAACACTTGAGACAATACACAAACGCTCTGCTGGCAATAAATCTCTAAACTGGGTGCTAGGCTGCCCCCACTCAAAAATCCCCAACTGCAGGGCGTCAGGCATCGCTAGTGGTAATAACCCCTCATCATTGCGGATATAACATCGCAGCCCTTTACCAGCTTGAGCAATCGATGCTCGGTAATGGGTTAACTCCACGACCACATAGATAAGGTCGACATAAATATCCAAGCCAGACTTGCTTATCCTGTCATTGAGATAGCTGAGCATATTAAACGGCTCGATAACCGTTTGGCTATTGCCATTGCGAAAGAGCTTCAGTTTTTGGTTCACAAAACTTTTAAGTAACACACTGGCAAAAGCTGAACGATTATCCTGCGGATGAAAATGAGCCATATACATAATTTGATACTGCTCACCCACATTGGCACTATCGATAAAGTAAGCACTAACATCGTCATTTTTGAATAAACTATAGTCGATGGTAGCTTTGGGATAGTCGATTGCTGATGGGGGAAAGAGTTGCTGTTGCACACTTTTTGCTGCTTCGGCGTTTTGCTCAAGTAGATTTAGGTGCTCTTGTAACTCTTGATAGGACAGTTCTTCTAGGTCATCAAGCTTCACATCTTGTTGACCCGGGCCGTCGATACATTGGTGAATGGCATTTTCAATTAAAAACAGATCGTTGACAGGCTTCACGAGATAATCGCTAGCGCCGATCCGCAGCGCTTCGACAACATCGGCCATCACCTGATTACCCGAGATAACAATTGATAAGGTATTAGGCTTACGCCTAACCATCTGTTTTAGCATGTCTAAACCACCAAGGATCGGCATACTTAAATCTGCTAATACGATATCAAAATCAGCTTGGCTAAAACGCTCTAATCCCTGACGACCATCATCGGCCTCGACAACAGTGGCTCCTCGGCTCGAGAGAAAGGCGGCGACTACACTGCGAAATACCGGATCATCTTCAACCAACAATATCACTAGATCTTCTAACGCCATTGAGCTTCCCCATGCTTTGCACAGCGACAAAGCTAACTAACCTAGTACATCTTTGTACATGAGAATAAGCAATAAAACTCACCCCTTAAGCGTGATTAGTTAATCAAGGGGCGAGTGATTCGCTAATCTAACTCTTTCATATATTCATCGAGCAACTCATCATCATCGGTCGAGACAGGTACATCACCGTCATATACTTTATAGTCTAAATGTTGGAAATAAGCTTCTTTAACAAAAGCATACGGGTCTAATGCGTTATCCACTAAGCGCTCTTGATCGATTGCCGAAGCGCGTCGATGCAAGTTTTTTAAGCCCCATTTAGCCAGTGACTGCCACATGGTGAGTTCTGATAATGGGAAATAGAGCCCATCAACCCAATCAGACGCTAACTCACGTGTCACATAAGGCCCTAAAAAAGGCGCCATAAAATAGGGACCGTTTGGCACGCCGTAATAGCCTAATACCTCACTAAACTCATCTTGCTTACGTGGTAGTCCCATCATGTCGGCCACATCAACTATCCCAAGCAAGCCCAATGTAGTGTTAATAGTAAAGCGACCACCAGCATTAGCTGCCCAGCCCCACTTACCTTGTAAGGCATTGTTAACCAAAGAACTTGGCTCTTCAAAATTCTGAACAAAGTTATTAACCCCGGTTTTAACCGGACGCGGCAAGTAATCATTATAGCCGTGGGCAACAGGACGGTATAAATATCTGTCTAAGTAAAGATAGTTAAAATCCCACATAGCACGGTTAAAGCTCTCGAAAGGATCTCTGTCATCATTATAAATAATAGACACTTCTGTGGCGCTTTCCTTAGCACTGACTTCATCTTCTTGTGGCGTTTGGGCTGCCAACGGCGCCCCAAGCAATAGCAGGCTCAACGCACTCCATTTATACTTCATATAACTCGGATTCCTATACAGTATTACCTATAACTAAAGTCATCTGCACTTATGACGATATAGGTAATACTAGACTACACAGTTTGGTTTTCCTTTCAGACCGCTAAGGATACTCAGCAAAATGACTAGGTCAAATTGAAATTTGTAAAATGTCTTTAAACACTTCACCATTTGGGGCTGCCTCTTGAGTCAAAATAGCATTACAACGCCTGTAACCACGGGCTCAGCGACACAGAAACCCGGCACGCCAAGTGGCAGTAAAGCAGAGGTACTCATTCCGGTTGAGATCAAACGCGCCAGTGAAGGCGATTCAATAAAACTTAATAAACATGATTATCGCATCGATTATTCTCGCCGTGTTGATCGCCAAGTACTAAGTAGGATTGACACGCAACAAGTTGTGGTTACTCAGCTTGCGTCCTCAACCCCGGCATCAGCCAATTTAAGCGCGACATTACAATTACTGGGTAATACCTATAACGAACCAATCCCCGCACCTTTGCAGGCTTACATTAAGGGGAATCGAGTCAATATTGCACAGCTAACTCAGTTAGCGACAAGAGTACAAGGCTACCCCCTTGGTGAGGCCAAAGTGGTAGCGGGTATGGTTAGCTTGGCAAGTGTACTCGCCTTTACCTCTGGCAATAGCAACTTACCCTCAGGCACCTATAGCGCAGCTATCATCATGGAAAACGGACAATTACAATTAAGTTTAACAGCCAAACTTGATCAAATAGCAGTTACATTACTTCCTGTAGTATTAAATCAAGTACCAAAACAAGACTTAACCAACCAACAACTGCTCACCCTCCCCTCACTGACCAGCACTTACAGTCAGCTGAGTCAGCAACTTGCAAAGCTTGCTGTGCCTCAATCACAAATTGCCAGCTTACAAACCGCATTTTCGGGACTAAAAATTCCAGACAGATTGGCAGAGGGATATTTAACGGTGCAGCGTCCAGATGCTGGTATGGGTCAACTTTTAGGTCCCATCAGGGCGCCAAGTAATGCACTTATCAAGACAAACCTGTATCAAATGGCAGCAAACATTGGCACCTCATTCACCGATGCCAATCGAGTAGCACCAATGCTAAACAGCATTAACCAATTGATGCTCAATCCAAAATCACTCGCATTACAAGTGAATGACACCAATCGCCAAACAGTCAACACCTTGGGACAAGCAGCATCGCCTCCTTTTCACCGAGGATTAACCCAAGCCATGCAGCAAATGGCAGGTAGTGAAGCCAGCCGCAATGCTGACACAGTAAAAATAACGAATGAGCAATCCCTACTCAGCTTAGTTAAGCAACAATTAGCGCTTGCCTTTCCGCGTCCATTAGCCGATCTCGCCGTACCAAGCCTGGTGCAACGAGAACTCATTGATACATTAGCTGGGATAACCCCACCAATACCCAATCACACTTTGGGTAATAGCAGCCATAGTGGCACTATCGCGGTGCTCTTCCAGTTATTGTTAGGTCGTAACCTGCAGCAAAATACTCAGGTCGACGCCAATAAATATCTCCAACAATTGCAGCGACAAATTGGCGTAAGCTCAGCATTACTAAGATTATTAGATAAAGCCGGGGCAGGAGAATCAATGGGTAAGCTGTTATCTGGGCTCTCCTTGTATCAACAAGCCAGCAGTGATAACAACCAAGGCATTAACTGGTATTTTGCCTTACCTTACACCTTAGACAATAAGCAAGAGGAGCTAGAAGGCCACTTTGAACAAACCACACAAGATTCAGATAAACATGATAAATGGCGTTTACAGCTTAAATTTAACTTATCCAGTGGCAGCCTCTTAATCAATGCTGATATCAAACAACAGCAACTTAATCTGAGTTTTACCGCAGATAGCAAGCCACTGCTCACTACGATTAATCTCCGCCTTGAATCACTTCAGCAAAAGTTGTCCAGTATCGGTATGCAAAGCGTTAATATTGTCACCCAGCAAAGCCAGGTGCCTGCCAGCCTGTTACCAGGTGAACACTACTTAGTCAAAATTAAAGCATAGGTAAAGCTCATTATGTCGACCAAAGAGAACAATACACCTGCATCAACCCAAGCGGTTGCATTAAGCTATGATGGTGTCTCGAGCCCGAAAATCACCGCCAAAGGCAGTGATTTAGTGGCAGCAGAGATCATCGCCTTAGCGAAAGAGTCTGGCATTTATATTCATCAAAACCCCGACCTGAGTAATTTTTTACAAAAACTTGAGATTGGTGAAGAAATTCCAAAGGAGCTTTACCTGCTTATTGCCGAGTTAATCGCTTTTGCCTATATGTTAGACGGTAAATTTCCCGAGCGCTGGGATAACATGCACCATAAAATCATCCAGGAAGCTTAAGATCCGTTAAACCTTGATGCTATTTCCCACCGCGTATTGGCAATTTGAGCTATTGGAGGTTTGAGGTATTGGAGGTTTGAGGTATTGGCGATTTGAGGTTCAGTGATACGTATCAGTGAGTTGAATTATTGACGATATGACAAGGTAGAGAATGATAACTCCCTCAAGCTCCCTCAAGAAGTTGCAACACTGTAAAATTATCAAGAAGCCCTGCTTTTGGGAAAGGCTTTCAATGCACTTATGCTGCGATTGCACTTATTGCTGGCATTGATACGTGATGCGACTTTTTTGTTTAAACTAAGCGGCTCTATCCTTGCCTAGCTCTACCATGAACCATATCTAGCTTTAATATTGCGCGAAAAGTATTACATTTGAAAACTAAGCTCGACAACATAGCTCTGCCTAAATGATAGCCGCAAAAAATATGGCTGGCACCTTGTACCAGCACATTTTGAACTAGCCTTTACCATGTAACCTAAGAAGCAATTCAGCTTCAGCTTTAGGCAATTCACACTCTGCCACTAGCTCCTCAACGCCAGCGCCCAACGATACCATCTTCATCGCTCTAGAATAGAGCCGTGCTTGAGGATCTTGTTGGCTGGTTTCATCAATTCTAGCGTCCTGCTTTGCGAGTCGTTTTTCCAGTTCTAACATCCGGCGGCCAACACCTATGGTGCCGCTACGCAACTCTTGCAACTCGCGTTTAACCGCTTCGCGCTGGCGATCACTTTCCTTAACTAATAACGTCAGCGCTTCTACTTTGGAGCGTAATTTAGCTGTTTGTTTTTGCTGATATAACACTAACCCTAAACAAGCAACTACATAGAGCAATGCCGCGATTAAGATTTCATCGGCTATCATATCTGGTCCCACTCCATTTATTGATGTAACTGATACACAAGGATCGTAAAACCACAATCATGCTATGGATGTTGTCATTATACTAAAAAGCCATCGGTATTCGCGATGGCTTTTACACAAGCAGAGTAATACTCTGAATAGATTAATCTATTATAATTGAGTGAGTTCCATCCACTCTTCATCGGATAATAGCTTATCTAAGTCAACTAAGATCAGCAGTTCATTATCTCGATTACTGACACCTTGAATAAACTTAGCACTTTCTTCAGTGCCCACATTCGGCGCGTTGTCGATATCAGAAGCTCTCAGATAGACCACTTCAGCAACGCTATCGACCAAAATACCAATCACTTGCTTCTCAGCTTCAATGATCACGATACGGGTAGAGTCATCTACATCAGATGAAGCCAAGCCAAAGCGTGAACGCGTATCGATAACAGTAACCACATTACCGCGTAAGTTAATGATACCCAATACATAATGCGGCGCACCTGGTACGGGAGCAATTTCGGTATAGCGCAGTACTTCTTGAACCTGCATCACATTAATGCCGTAGGTTTCATTGTCTAAACGGAAAGTAACCCACTGCAACACTTCATCATCTTTACTTGCAGCCACTGCCGCGACGTTTCTTACATCTGCCATATAAACCTCAGTCAATAGAGTCCTGACTACTTAATCCTAAATTCAATAATTCAATCAATGCTTGCACATGTAATATGCCGCACATCTGCTCTTTCACTACGCCAGCTAACCATGGGCGTTTACCCGCTTTGGTACGCCAGTTAACTTCCGATTTTAAAATTTTAACCGAGTTGACCAGCGATTCGCACGCCAACCCCCAGTTACTGTTCTCTAGCAACACAATATATTGGTAATTAACCGATTGCGCTAGCTTGTCATCGTATTTTTCGGGCATCACCCAGGCACAGGTATCAACCACGTTGAGCTGTGAGCCCCGGTGCGCTTGGACGCCATGATACCAATTAGGTCTCCCCATAATATGGTTAACCCGTTCAATTTTGACTATGCCACCTAAACTCACTAACGGAACGGCAAGGGTTAAACCAGCCACTTTAAAAAATAACACCTGAAATTGTTCATCTAAGGTGTCGATTAACGACTCAGTTATCCCCGGTGGAGTTGCGCCAGTTTGCGTTTGTGGCACAACAACTTGCTGAATCTCTTTATCTTGTTGGCTGTCCAACTTAATACTAGCTGAAATTTCTAGCTTTTCTTTGATTTGCGGCGCAACCACCGATGGTTTTTTAGTTGCTATGGGGGCGACATCTTCAGCAAGCTTGGTCTTAGGTTGGGTACTTAACTGCACCTTAGGCTCAGTCGCGGCATTATGAGCGAATGTTTTCGGACTAACCTTAATCTCGGCCTGTGCTGTCGCAAGCTGAGTCTCGATATCGATCCGATGAGCTTCAGCAACCGGAGCTAGCAATTGTGCTAATGATTTTTTATTCACTTTTTGACTAGCAAACGCAACCGTTGCGGTCGTTTTCGGCTGCGTTAAGGCCGGTTTCACCTGCGGCGAAGAAGTAGATAGATCAACAAAGCTTGTTAACTTATCGGATTCGTTGGTTACCTGCTTATTGCTGGCCTCGTTGACTTCGCGGCTATCGCTCACATCGTCCGCTAATAATAATGCAAAATAGTCTAATACCGCATCATCAGTTGAGTTTGACATGCGCAAACTCCTTGCTGAACAGATAATCTAATAAGCGGTCATAGGCTTTTACTCCACGAGAGTGAGCCGCGTAGTGTGATGCTGGAAGATGAGCTAAGCTCGCGTCCCTGAATTTGGTATCAATTGGAATGACATCTGGCCATAACGCTGCACCGTAATCGGTTTCTAGCTGTTGTAGCGCCGATGAGGACGCTTTAGTACGTCGATCATACATAGTCGGAATAACAGTGTAGCTATAAGTTATCTTTTTCGAACGCCCCATTAAAATCATGGTTTTCACCATTCTATCGAGGCCTTTTATCGCTAAAAATTCAGTTTGTACAGGCACCAATATATGCTCACTTGCAGCCAATGCATTGACCATCAATACACCGAGGATCGGCGGACAATCGATTAATACCGTATCGTAATCGTTGGCAACTAAAGCTAATAATTTTTTTAAGATAAGCCCCATACCTTCTTGATGACCTAAAGAGCGATCTAATGTGGCCAATGCCATGGTTGCTGGTAGTAAGCTTATACCCTCGACTTTAGTGGACACTACATGGCTAGATACCTGCGCTTTAGTTAGGGCATTATGATTTAAAAACAGATCGTATAAAGACGCAGAAACCACTTCAGAGTCGATACCCAGATAGTAGCCCAGCGATGCATGAGGATCGGTATCGACCATCAGCACACGCTGCCCACGCTTTGCTAACGCACCGGCAAGGCTTACTACCGTTGTCGTTTTACCGACACCACCCTTTTGGTTTGCTATGGTCCAGATCTTCAACAAAAACCCCTTTATATTGTCCAGCGTTGGCTAGTTTACTGACTTAATTATCATCACGCGTAGTCACTCTAATGCCACCATGGGGCAAGGTGATCACCTTAACACCATCTTTACCTTCTGACAGCTCATCGGCTTGCGTTTTGATAACGCCGTCGCTATTTTCAGACCGATGTGCTGCTGTCGTATTAGGTAACAGCACAGTCGATGCATTAAAGCCATTATCCACTGGTGACTGCAGCCCAGAAGCCCCCATTTCCACCCGCACTTGTGAGCCAGGTTTAGCTTGCTGGATAATTGACTGCGTCACCTTGGGATTCGCGGCCATCCAATCGGCTAGAGGTTGCGCCTGCTCTTCGGGCACCATGAGTAGCACTTGGCTATTTTCAAGCTCAGCAATTTGGGCTTCTAACAAGCTATTCTTGTGGCGCATATCGAAATACAGCGCCCCTGTAACCACAGTGCTCATGGTCAATAAAAATAACCACAACAAGATTGTGGTACTGTGTTGTTGCTTAGCCACGAGTGCTCTCGGTCAAAATAGCTTCTGCCATATCATCAAGGGCTAAGGACTTACTCGATATCCCCGCTGCGGTTACCGCTTGTGGCATACCGTATACGACACAGCTGGCTTCATCTTGCGCCCAAATAGTCGCCCCCATATTTTTCAGCATTCGCGCCCCCTCTCGTCCATCGGCGCCCATACCTGTGAGGATTACGGCGAGCGCATCGCCACCCACTAACTTTGAGGCCGAAGCAAACGTAATATCGACACAGGGTTTGTAATTCATATCGGCACTACCAGCGATAATTTTAATGCGACCATAAGCGCCACTGCGCTCAAGCATCATTTGCATGCCGCCAGGGGCTAAATAAGCACAACCTGCGCGCAGCTGATCACCATTTTCAGCCTCTTTAACATTAATAGCACAGAGGCCATTTAAGCGAGCAGCAAAGGCTGGGGTAAATGCCGCGGGCATGTGCTGTACCAGTAAAATGGGATGCGGATAACTCGCGGGTAATTTAGTTAAAATGCGCTGCAAAGCCACCGGGCCACCGGTTGATGTACCAATAAGCAATATCTTGTATTTTTTACCACTAGCGCGATGCGGAGTTTGGCTACGCAGTGAAGGTCTTACCGGTTGTACCACTTCTCGACTCGCCGTGGAGCCAGCCATATTCGGTCTAGTAGAAGGGCTCACAGGTGCAGGACGTGGGGCAATGGGTCGGTAAATTCGACGTCGGCCCAAGGCTTTTATTCGCTGCTGTAGCAATAGGATGGCGTCGTCTTTATTAGTGGCGATATCTTCAAAACGTTTTGGAAGAAAGTCGAGCGCACCGGCTTCTAATGCATCTAACGTGGCTTGAGCACCGTCGTGAGTCAAAGAGGAAAACATCAAGATAGGTGTCGGACACTTAGCCATGATCTGACGCACGGCCGTGATGCCATCCATTACAGGCATCTCGATATCCATGGTGATCACTTGAGGCTTAAGCTGTTCGGCCAGTTTAACCGCTTCAGCACCATTAACAGCGGTACCTATGACTTCTAAATCAGGGTCTTTGCTTACGATCTCACTGACTCTTCGACGAAAAAAGCTCGAATCATCGACAACTAATACTTTAATGGCCATTCAATTTCCTATCGACAGCAAACGTCTGTTAGTAATAAAGCGCGACCCAGTTACGGTGTCACGCTTAGCTGTCATCAGACTGTATTACCAAGGTTTACTGCTTATTTTTAGCGTAATGCTTCAATAATCCTGGAACGTCTAAAATCAGTGCAATACCACCATCAGAGGTGATCGTCGCACCCGCCATTCCTGGCGTTCCATGAAGCAAGGTCCCTAGTGGCTTGATTACCACTTCTTCTTGACCGATCAAGGAGTCAACCACAAAACCTATCTGTATCGTACCCAACTGAACAATTACCACATGGCCATGCTTTTTATCACCATGTTTAAAGCCGCTCATTTTCCTGTTAAGCCAATTTTCCAGATAAAATAGTGGCACCGCCTTTTCACGAACGATCACGGTTAACTGTCCATCTACAACATTGGTTTTAGTCAAATCAAGATGGAAAATTTCATTGACGCTCGATAACGGTAAGGCAAACACTTGTTTAGCGACTTCAACCATCAGCGTCGGCATAATCGCTAAGGTAAGAGGAACTTTAATCTCTAAACAAGTGCCTTTACCTTTAAGCGAATTAATATGCACAGTACCGTTAAGCTGGGTGATACGAGTCTTAACAACGTCCATCCCCACACCACGCCCTGAAATATCAGAGATCTCAACCTTAGTTGAGAAACCTGGTGCAAAAATCAGATTATATGCTTCTGAATCTGTCATGCGGGCTGCGGCATCTTCATCGAGCACGCCACGACTGATAGCGATTTGCTTGAGCTTATCGGGATCCATCCCAGCGCCATCATCTTCAATCTTGAGCAGGATATGATCCCCCTCTTGACTGGCTGACAAGGTAATGGTGCCGGTACGCGTTTTGCCATTGGCTTCACGCTCATCTGGCATCTCAATACCATGGTCAACAGAGTTACGCACCAAGTGGACTAATGGGTCTGCCAGTGCCTCAACTAAGTTTTTATCCAGATCTGTGTCTTCGCCTATCATGCGAAGATCGATCTCTTTATTAAGCGTTCTGGCTAAATCTCGAACCACGCGAGGAAAGCGACCAAATACTTTTTTGATCGGCTGCATACGGGTTTTCATGACCGCGCCTTGCAGATCGGCAGTCACCAAGTCTAAGTTAGCCAAAGCTTTCGACATATCCTCGTCATCACGAGAAATGCCAAGGCTCAGTAAACGATTACGCACCAACACCAACTCACCGACCATGTTCATGATCTCATCGAGTCTGGCGGTATCAACCCGCACTGTGGTTTCTGCCTGTGGCGTATTCGCTGCTGGCGCTTTGGCTAATGGGGCTTTTTCTTTGACCACGGCTTTAGCGGGGCTCTGAGTCGGCGCAGGTGCTGCGGGTTTAGGCGGTTCAACCGCTTTTGCAGCAGGAGCTGCTACAGAAGAAACACCAGGACCTGCACCAGAGCCATGTAATTCGTCGAGTAACTTTTCAAATTCATCGTCGCTAATCTCGTCGGCATCGACTGCTGAAGCAGGCGGCTCAGGCTCATTAGCAATTGGCGCCACTGGAGGCTTGAAGCTACCAGCGCCGTGCAATTCGTCGAGCAGCGATTCAAACTCATCATCGGTGATATCGTCACTAGCACTATTTATGTCGTCAGAAGCAGATTCTGTCGCGGATGGGCCCTTACCAGAACCATGAAGAGCATCAAGCAAGGCTTCGAATTCAGATTCGTTGATTTCATCGATACTGGCATCGCCATCGTTGTTACCAGCAATATTCGTCGTGGTTGTTTGCTCGCTCGAATCAAGCGGCTCAAACAGCGTGGCGCCTTCGTCGCTTTGGGCATCGGATACATCGTCGACAATCGTTGCCACTGGCGTATCGGCAGACAATGCCACTTCAGACGCCAGCATACCGCCAGAACTTAACAGTTTCAGGTTAGCCAATAGAGTTTCATCGGCAGGACTTTGAGTTTGTCCGGCTTTCGTCTCGGCAAACATCGAGTTAATCGCATCGACAGCCTGTAAAATAATATCCATAAGCTCAGCAGTAACGCTTCGTTTGCCAGTACGCAACAAATCAAAGGTATTTTCTGCTTCATGACAGACATCGACCATGGGAGTGAGACTTAAAAAGCCCGCTCCGCCTTTAACGGTATGAAATCCACGAAAAATGGCATTGAGCAGTTCGGTATCATCTGGATTATTTTCCAACATGACCAGCTGTTCAGATAACAGTTCGAGTATTTCTCCCGCCTCTATCAAAAAGTCCTGCAGTATCTCTTCATCAACATCAAACGACATTAATATGACTCCTACTTAGAAACCTAGACTCGACAGTAAGTCATCCACTTCATCTTGCCCGGTTACCACATCATCACGCAGTTCTGCGTTCATAATCGGACCTTCGGCTTCGACACTCTTGGTTGATTTAAGTGTCTGACTCGAGGCTGGTTGTTCACCAAACATGGTCAACATGGACACCAAATTGTTTTCGACTTCACGGACTAACTCAATCACTCGGCGGATCATCTGCCCGGTAAGATCTTGGAAATCTTGAGCTAACAAGATATTGTTCAACAGCTCTTTCAAACGAGTTGAATCAGACTCACTGCGGTCGATAAACTGCTGCACATCGTGACATAAGGCTTTAAACTCATGCAGCTGGATGTCTCGCTTCATTAAGCGATCCCACGTTGGTTTAACCGCTTTAATATTGGTGGTCAGCGCATCGGCAAGAGGTAATGACTCTTCAACCGCATCCATGGTTTTATTGGCCGCTTGCTCTGTCATCTCGATGACATAACTTAAGCGCTCTTTAGCATCTGGAATTTCACTGTTGGTCAATTCAACCAAACGGTCATCAACCTGAAAATCGACAATGGCACTATGAAGTTGACGGGTTAACCTGCCAACTTCATCAAATAACTCTTTTTGAATCGGACTCGCAATATCTCTTACGATATTGTCAGCTTTATCCTGTTCATTAGCCTCAAGCAATTCAACAAGTTGTCTTGCTTGTGCTAACGTGATCAGCCCTAAAGTATTTGCCTGCATAGCTCAACCTTAATTAACTGAGTCGTTCAAAAATTTTGTCTAACTTCTCTTTTAATGTTGCTGCGGTAAAAGGCTTAACAACATAACCGTTTACACCAGCTTGCGCCGCTGCAATGATCTGCTCCCTTTTTGCTTCCGCTGTCACCATTAACACCGGTAGGTGCTTAAGATTGTCATCTGCGCGAATGGCCTTTAATAGGTCAATCCCTTGCATACCAGGCATATTCCAGTCGGTTACGACAAAATCAAAATCGCCTTTCTGTAGCATAGGCAATGCCGTTGAACCGTCATCTGCTTCCTGAGTGTTGTTAAAACCCAAGTCTCTTAACAAGTTCTTGATGATACGCCTCATTGTTGAAAAGTCGTCAACGACGAGAATCTTCATATTCTTGTCCAAGGTTTCCTCCGCGGAGCTATTTTTATGTTGCTCATGTAATCGTTATGTTTGGGTCCAATGCGTTAACTTAGCTTTTAATCTCAACATGGCCTGACTTAATATCTGGCTCACTCTCGACTCACTAACGTCCAGCACGGCACCAATCTCTTTTAAATTTAATGCTTCGTCATAATATAATGACAAAACTAAACTATCTCTTTCTGGTAATAATTTGATCGCGTCAACCAAGGCTTCATGAAACTGAGTTTCGGCTAATGCATGGAACGCATCGTCTTGGTGATCGTCTTCCTGCCTTACTATATCGACCGAAACGCCGAGATCTTCAATACCAATTACTTTTCCGACAGACACATCGTTAAGAATGTGATGATATTCATCCAATGTCATGTCTAATCGGTCGGCAATTTCGTTATCTTTAGCGTCACGGCCCAACTCCTGTTCGAGCTCGTCAATCACTTGTGCAACCCGGCGTTGATTACGATGTACCGAACGCGGTACCCAATCGCCACGCCTTATCTCATCGAGCATCGAGCCCCTAATTCGAATCCCCGCAAAGGTTTCAAATTTGGCGCCTTTGCTGCCATCGAAATTTGACGATGCTTCAAGCAGACCCATCATACCTGCTTGTAATAAATCATCCAATTGAACAGATGCTGGCAAACGGGCTAATAAATGGTGGGCAATCCTTTTTACCAGCGGCGCATACTGTTCAACGATAGACGCTTTATTATCTAAACAGGTATACGCGGCCGCTTTACTCACTCGTGCGTTCCTCTTGCTGGTCGTTACGTTGTACTAATCGTTCAACAAAAAACTCTAAGTGACCACCCGGTTGCTGAGGAATAGGCCAGCTGAGGATTTTATTCGCTAGCCCATGATAGGCGATTGATGCAGGTGATTTAGGAAATGCCTCGACGATAAGCTTTTGTTTACGTACTGATTTACGCAGGTTTTCATCGAATGGAATCGTGGCCACAAGTTCAAGGGCCACATCAAGAAAGCGATCGGTAACTTTACTTAATTTAGCAAACAGTTCCATCCCTTCACGCAGACTTCTGACCATATTGGCTACAATTTTAAAGCGGAACACACCGTGCTCGCGGCTTAGAATCTTAATCAAGGCGTAGGCATCGGTAATCGACGTTGGCTCATCACATACCACTATGAGTACATCTTGTGATGCCCGTGAAAAGCTCAGCACCATGTCAGAAATACCGGCGGCGGTATCGACAATTAAAATATCAAATTGAGTACGCATTTCGCTAAAGGCGCGAATAAGCCCGGCATGCTGGGCTGGAGATAGCTCAACCATCGACTGTGAGCCCGACGTAGCGGGAATAATGCCTATGCCCTTAGGGCCTCTAACAATCACATCATCAAGATCGGCATCGCCTGACAGCACATGGGATAAATTACGTTCAGCCCTTAGGCCTAACATCACATCGACGTTCGCTAAGCCCAAGTCGGCATCGAGCACTAAGACACGCTTGCCCTTTTCAGCGAGCGAAACCGCGGTATTGATAGAGACACTGGTTTTACCCACGCCACCCTTACCCCCGCTCACTGCAATTACTTTTACTTTTTCGTTATTTGGTTGATTCATCATTCGTAAACCGCTTGCTTGATCCCGACTCATTGTTTTACTCAAATGCATAGGCCTGTTGATGTGACCTTTCAGTTTGTTGTACAGGTTGCTCTTTCTTATCTAATACTGAAAGCGCCTTGTGTGCTAACGCGAGTGTATCTGCAACCTGCATATCTTCTGGAACTCGTTGGCCATCAGTGACATAACTTAATGGTAAACCACTTTGGATCAATACGCTCAAGGCTGGTGCTAAGGCGACCGACTCGTCCAGTTTGGTTAATACTACACCCGATAATGGGATTCTAGCGAACTGCTTCACCGCATCTTCTAGTACTCTTCTTTGACTCGTTGACGACAGTACCAGATAACTGCGTATAGGTAATCTGCTATTTGCCGTTAAATTGTCAAGTTGCTGGAATAAGCGTATATCTCGCTGTCCCATGCCAGCTGTATCTATCAATACTAGCTTGCGATTGCGCAGCTGATATAAAATTTGTTCCAACTCATTAAGATCATGAGCCTGCTTTACTGGACACCCCATTATTTTGCCATAGGTTGCCAGCTGCTCAAAGGCTCCAATGCGATAATGATCGGTTGTTATCAATGCAACTTGATCTGAACCATGGTGTGCAGCAAATCGAGCGGCTATTTTTGCAACACTGGTGGTTTTTCCGACACCGGTTGGCCCCACAAAAGCGACCACGCCACCTTGGCGTACAATATCATCACCTTGATTGTCGAGCATGTTGGCTAAACTTCTCGGCAGAGTTTTGACTAATTCAGCTGGCGGATAATGTTCACTCAACCCAGACAGTTTGGCTGCCACTTCGGCCGAAAACTCCGCGGCCAATAAACGACTCTCAAGCATGGCACCGACAGGATCCTGGCGACTCTTTTGCTCGCTTAGTAGCGAAGTCACTTGATGAGTCAATAGGTTACGCAGTGATGCTAACTCTTCTCGCATTGAATCAAGTTCAGCACTTGCAGGTGCCGGTTTATCACGTTTTTGACCAAAATGGTGTTGGCTGGCCTCTGCGCGTGCAGGCTTGGGGTCGCTGTTAGGCGCTTGTAACCCTTTAGCCCATTCAGGCATCTCTAACTCTTCATTGGTGCGACCAATCTGCTGATTGACACGACTTTGTTGACGCTCAAGCAGGGCTTGCAATGAATCGGCAGCGGGTGCAGGTTGTTTTTTTGACTCGGTCTTGATGGGTTGGCGGCCAATGGAGACTTTTTCATCGGCAAGATCCAGTAAGCTCGACGGCGCCAAATTCACCGTGGCTGGACTTGGGGTCTTCTTGGGCTCGTCATAATCGACAGCGGCGACAATCTCTATGCCACCGGTGACTTTTTTATTAGACATGATCACCGCATCAGAACCTAAGGTCTCTTTCACTTGGGCCAAAGCTGAGCGCATATCTTTTGCTAAAAAACGTTTAATTTTCACCTAAATACCCTCTACTGGCCGACCGCTGATACGATACGTATTTGTTTTTCATCGGGCACTTCTTGATAGGAGATCACCCGTAGATTTGGAATCGTATGTTTAACGAATCTAGACAGCGTCGAACGTAACATTCCTGAGGTCAACAAAATAGCGGGTTCTCCCACCATCTCTTGACGTTGCGATGCATCGATAAGCGATTTCTGCATCCGCTCAGCCAGGCTAGGTTCGATATTCGGCCCATCGCCTCCTGTTGCTTGCATTGACTGATGCAACATCTGTTCCAACTCTGGCGCCAAAGTAATGACAGGAATTTCTGGCTCTGGGCCACTGATCTCTTGAATGATCATGCGCTTTAAGGCGATACGCACTGCAGCGGTCAACACCTCAGTGTCATTACTCTTGGGCCCATATTCTAACAGGGTTTGTACTATGGTTTTCAAATCCCGAATAGACACGCCCTCGTTAAGCAAGTTTTGCATCACTTTTACTACAGTGCCCAGCGGCATGACATCCGGAATAAAACCATTAACTAACTTAGGTGAATGCTTAGCCAGCATATCCATTAACTGCTGTACTTCTTCATAACCTAACAACTTAGAAGCGTTATTGGTGAGCAATTGACTAAGATGCGTAGCAACCACTGTTGCAGCGTCAACCACGGTATAACCTAACGTTTGTGCGTGCTCTCTAAGCTCGGGGGCTATCCACACCGCTTCAAGCCCAAAGGCTGGATCCGTGGTTTCAACCCCATCGAGCTTGCCATACACTTGGCCTGGGTTAATCGCAAGCTCACAGTCATGACGAATTTCAGCCTCGCCCGATGCCACGCCCATCAAGGAGATGCGGTAGGTGTTGGGCGACAGATCTAAATTGTCACGGATATGCACTGCCGGCACCAAGAAACCTAATTCTTGTGACAGCTTCTTACGCACTCCTTTGATACGGTTGAGTAATTCACCACCTTGGCCCTTATCGACCAAGGGGATTAATCGATAGCCCACCTCTAACCCTATGGTATCGACATGTTGCACATCATCCCAACTCAACTCTTTAGGCTTATTGTCGCCAGCGGGACTCGGGGAGGTTTTAGCCAGCTCCAGTGCTCTTTGACGATCGAGATTTTTTTTATGATGAATATAATAGGCACCACCGGCAGTCAGCAAACCAAAGCTGAGAAAAGCAAAATGCGGCATGCCGGGCACAATCCCCATGATTAACAATACCGCAGCGGCAATACCTAGGGATTTAGGGCTGTCAAACATCTGCCCCATCACCATTTGACCCATGTCACCCGACTCATTTTGACGAGTCACCATTAACGCGGCGGCAATCGACAATAACAAACCTGGGATCTGCGCTACCAAACCATCACCAATTGTCAGCAAGGTATAAATTTCTACAGCTGAGGAGAAATCAAGGCCGTGCTGCACCATACCAATAACAAAGCCGCCCAGAATGTTGATCACCAAAATCATGATGCCGGCAATTGCATCACCTTTTACAAATTTTGACGCACCATCCATTGCGCCATAAAAGTCGGCTTCTTTAGTGACTTCTGCGCGGCGTAAGCGCGCCTGATCTTGGTTTAACACCCCAGCGTTTAAATCGGCATCGATAGCCATCTGTTTACCTGGCATCGCATCGAGGGTAAAACGGGCGCTCACTTCAGAAATACGCCCAGCACCTTTGGTGACCACGGCGAAGTTGATAATAATCAAGATAAGAAACACAACCAAACCAACGGCATAGTTACCGCCAATCACCACAGAACCGAACGCTTCAATCACTTTACCGGCGGCATCACCACCATTATGGCCTTCGAGCAATACAATACGTGTCGATGCCACGTTCAGCGCCAGTCGCAGCAAAGTAGCGACCAGCAATACCGTTGGAAAGGCTGCAAAGTCGAGGGGGCGGTCAGAGTAGATGGCCACTAAAAGTACCACCAAGGCTAAGGCAATATTGAACGAAAATAGGATATCGAGTAAGAATGGCGGCATCGGCAAGATGATCATCGCCAAGGCTGCGAGCACGAGTACAGGCGTACCTATGCCCTTAAAGTTTGCCGGTTTAACCTGTTTTAGTTGACCTAATGTTGCTTTCAAATCCATCAATTTTAGCGCCTGAACTTTGACATCTGAACGGTTAACAGCAAAAAGCGCGCCAACCTACTTGCAGTCACCTAACGACAGCGAACACGACGCTAATATTTCAGCTCATCGGGAATAGGCTGATTTAACGGCACGGGTGTGGGCCGCTTACCGCCTTTTTGTTGATATTGCTTCAACTGAAAGACATAGGCCAATACCTGAGCAACTGCGGTGAAGAGCCCTTCAGGGATCTCTTGCTCTATCTTAGTCGTATGATAAATCGCCCGTGCCAGCGGTGGAGCAGATACGATAGCCACCTCGTGCTCTCTGGCAATTTCACGTATCTTAAAGGCAACCTCATCAACCCCTTTAGCCAGTACATAGGGCACTGCGGCCTTGGTGACATCATATTTAATCGCCACCGCATAGTGATCTGGGTTGACCACTATCACGTCGGCATTAGGGACCTCGGTCATCATGCGACGCTGCGCCATCTCGCGCTGCATCTGCCGCACCCGCCCCTTAACTTCGGGCTGCCCTTCGGTATCTTTGTATTCGTCTTTGATCTCTTGCTTAGTCATGCGCAGCTGTTTGCTGTGGTTCCAAATTTGAAACGGCACGTCAATAGCGACAATGATCACTGTCGATGAACATAAAATAATAAACATCCATATCAGCAGATCTAACGCATTATAAACATTTCCCGGCAGGTGCCCTTGTGACAGGGTCAAGATATCGACGAAATAGTAATACAGTAAAAAGTACGCCATCATAGCGACCACAGAAAACTTTGCAATTCCCTTGGTTAATTCCACTAACGCTTGCACACCAAACATACGTTTAAAGCCGCTAACAGGGCTCATTTTACTCGCTTTGGGCATAAAGGCTTTCACAGAAAAGGTGATCCCCCCGACAACTATGTTGCCCAAAAAGGCCACCACAGCCAAAAACACGATAAAAATCGCCATTGGCATGGCCAACTCACGCAGCACCAGCTCCCACACGTTGTACATACTATTGGTATCGAAAATGGCCGCGCGATCCATAGTGAACAGCTTTTTCATTACATTGATGAGCGCCACGCCTAAGTCAGGGCCCACTATGACAAACCCAAATGCCGCCGACATGAGCACCGCAGAGGTGCCTAACTCCTTTGAGCGGGCAACCTGGCCTTTATCACGCGCCTGTTGGCGCTTTCTGGAGGTGGCTTCCTCGGTTTTTTCTTGGCTAGAATCATTTTCAGCCATTAGAAACTCCCATCAGCGCGGCACTGTAACTGCACCACATCACACAGCAATAGCTGCGCTGAGCGCCAGACTTCATCGAAGTGCGCCATAATGGGCGTTAAGGTGAGCCACAAAATCACCAGCCCACTCACCATGGTGACAGGGAAGCCAACAGCAAAAATATTGAGTTGAGGTGAGGCGCGGGTCATGACCCCAAAAGATAAGTTAATCAATAACAACGCCACAATCGCCGAAATAGACATAGTCAATGCAGCGCCAAACATATAACTGCCCCATTCGGCTAATTGGCGATAACTGGCAATTGAAATACCTTGGTTAGATACGGGAATGGTGTCAAAACTGGCAACCAACATACGGATCATCAGGAGGTGGCCATCGACGGCAAGAAAGATCATCGTGGTCAGCAACAGAAAAAAGTTACCAATCACAGGTGTTTGCTGGCCAGAGCCAGGGTCGACCATAGAAGCGAAACCTAAGCTGGTTTGCATACCAATAATCTGGCCTGTTAACACGAAAGTCTGCATGATCAATAGGGTCACAAATCCCATCGCGACCCCGATCACTATCTGCTGCGCGGTAACAAATACCGCCGCCAACGAAAACAGGTCCACATCCGTATTAACGGGGAGCATAGGCGCAATGGCAAAGGTTATTGCCACAGACAACAAAAGCCGGATCCGCACAGAAGTGGTATTAGCGCCAAAAACGGCCATCACCATCAACATGCTCGACACCCGATAAAGTGGCCACATGTAGGCGGAAATGGTCTCCATTATGGTGGACATCAATATTTCCATATTCGCCTCAACACTTAGCCGACCAGCGCACGTAACATGAGCGTATTGAATCGATTGACGTTAGCTAGCCTGGCGCAGTAAACCGTCATACTTAGCCAACGACCATGGGGATCATATCAACCATTTCAAAAAAGAATTCCATCATGGTTTGCACTAACAGATGTCCTAGAAACATCAGCGCTAACAAGGTCGTTAGCAGTCTAGGCAAAAAGCTTAAAGTCTGCTCGTTTATCGATGTCGCCGCTTGGAATACCGCCACCACTAACCCGACCACCAAGCCTGGCACAATGATCATCGACACTATGGTAACGATAACGGCCAAGGCTTCGCGAAAGATATCAATCAGGGCTTCGGGTGACATAGCGGCTCCTAAATCCCAAAACTATTGGCTAGGGTACCCATCACTAAGCTCCAACCATCAACCAATACAAACAGCATGATTTTAAAAGGCAGCGATACAATCATCGGCGACAACATCATCATACCCATGGCCATCAAGATACTGGCCACCACTAAGTCGAGTACTAAGAATGGCACAAATAACATAAAGCCAATCTGAAAGGCGGTTTTTAACTCACTGGTTATAAACGCAGGGATCAGCACGCTCATAGGAGCATCTTCTGGGGTGTCAATGTTTTGATAACCCGAGATCTCGACAAAGGTTTGCAGATCGGTCAGGCGAGTTTGTGACAGCATAAAGGTTTTCAGTGGCGCTTTACCCGTCTCAAACGCCTGCTCTATGGTCAGGGTTTCATCCATGTAGGGCTGCACGGCATTGGCATAAATCTTGTCAAATACTGGCGCCATAATGAAGAAGGTCATAAACAGACTCATGCCAATCAGTACCTGATTTGACGGGGTTTGCTGCAGACCAATCGCTTGGCGTAGTATCGATAACACCACGATAATGCGCGTAAAAGAGGTCAGCATTATCACCATTGCGGGCAAAAAGCTCAGCGCTGTCATCAACAACAATATCTGCATGGTGACAGAATATTGCGTGGCACCGTCGGCTCCTGTCGTGACCGTTACTGCTGGTAAAATACCGTCTTGCGCCCACGCTAACTGGGGCAGCAATAAGGCGCTCATTAAGCTGACTAAGAGAATAATCCGTTTCATGATTGCGATGATTTAGCTTGACGTAAACGGCTGGCAAACGAGTCTTGTGATACTGTCACAGGGGTCTCGAGTTTATCGATCAAGGTCACCTGATGGCTGGTCACACCAAGTAAATATTGCTGCCCTTCGACTTCCACCAAGACCATTTTCTCTTTTTGCCCTAGCGGCGTGACCGCCACGGTCTTAAGCACGCCATGGCTAGTAGGCACTAACTTGAGTCGCTTCACCACATAGGCCAATAAAAAAATCAGTGCGATAACGACAATAAGTCCACCGAGCATATTCGCCATGGTGGTTAACGCTGGCTCTCGCTCTGCGGTGACCTCTGCCGCAGACGTGGTTATTGCACTAGCCATCATTGGCATCGATAATGACATTCCCATTAACCTTGCCTCACTTAAGCTTTTTAATGCGTTCGGTTTGGCTTATGACGTCAGTCAATCGAATACCAAATTTATCATTGACCACAACCACTTCGCCGTGGGCCACAAGAGTACCATTAACCATAACATCTAACGGCTCGCCGGCGACACGATCTAACTCCACTACCGAGCCTTGGTTCAGCTGCAGTAAATTACGAATATTAATAAAACTGCGACCCACTTCCATAGAGATGGTCACCGGAATATCCATAATAGTATCGAGTTTGGCCGCTTCCTCTTCGGTTAACGGTTGAGAACTATCAGCTAATTCGTCTAATTCAACCGCTTGAGCCTCTTCAATCGCTTGCTCGGCCATTGCTGCAGCCCAATCATCACCTGTATCTTGTGTGCTCATCACTTTTTACCTTTAAAACTCAAATAATGGTTAACTAACCTAAACTCGGATTACCTAAATATTGCCAATTTCTCTTGCCTTGCCTTTTTTGGTGACCAGCTGTAATTCGCTTTTCGCCGTCTCGGGCCGTGGGATTTTTTCCCGGATATGTAAGGCTAAATTCTCTCTTGAACGTCCGAGTTTACAGCGATAAGTGGGTAAGTCTTCGACCCGCATCACTATGTGTTCTGGCATTTCAACCGGGATAATATCGCCCGCCTTTAAGCTCAGTACGCTCTTCAATGACATCTCTTTTTCAACTATGGTGGCATCGATGCCCACTTTGACATCCATGATTTCATCTTTTAACGCCTGCGACCAGCGCATATCTGTGTCTTGGGTATCACTTTGCACACCTGCATCGAGCAGTTCACGAATCGGCTCTATCATCGAGTAAGGCATGGTAATGTGAAAATCGCCACCGCCCCCGTCGACTTCGATATGAAACGAACTCACTACCACCACTTCGGTAGGACTAACAATATTGGCCATCGCGGGATTCACTTCAGAGTCCAGATAATCAAACTCTACATCCATCACAGGGGCCCAAGCTTCTTTATAATCTTCGAAGATGATTTTAAGCAGCAGTTGCACGATACGCCGTTCGGTGGGGGTAAATTCTCGCCCCTCAATCTTGGCATGAAATCGGCCGTCACCGCCAAAGAAGTTGTCGACCAAGATAAACACCAAACGGGCTTCCATGGTGATCAATGCAGTGCCTTTTAACGGGCTAAAACGCACCATATTAAGGCTAGTGGGCACAAATAAGGTATGCACGTATTCGCCAAACTTGAGCATCTGCACGCCATTAATCGACACTTCTGCCGCGCGGCGCATCATGTTGAACATACTGATGCGTAAATGGCGGGCAAAACGTTCGTTAACGATCTCAAGGGTCGGCATCCGGCCACGGACAATACGATCTTGAGAAGAAAAGTCATAGGACCGCGCATCTAGCTCGTTATCACTTGCCTCATCTTCATCAACGTCATCGACACCGTGTAATAACGCATCAATTTCGTCTTGGCTTAATAGATCACTCACAATATCGCCCTACCTGGTTAATCAAGGTTGCCGCTAGCATCACTGCATTACAAACCCAGTAAAGAGTACCCGTTCGACCACTTTGCGTCCTGTTACTGGTCGTAATGTGTTTTGCACATTCAGCAGCGCCATCTGTCGTAACTCATCTTTACCGGCTAACGAACTTAACTTTTGTACATTGGCACTACTGAAAGTCGTTAATAGCGCATCTTCGATTAATGGAATGTGTTTCTTCAGTAACACATCATCGTCAGCCCCTCGCACCATTAACTGCACTTTTATCTCGACAATACGCGCGCGGTTTTGCCCTGGCAGATTGAACAGAAACGGCCGAGGCATGCCGACATAAAACGCTTCACCACTATTAACCGATGCCGCTTGCTCTACAGGCGCCTCTTCTGATACTTCGCTATCGGATGCGTCACTCGAGCCCAATAACAACCATAACACCACGGCCACCCCAAGGAGGACGACAAGCCCTACAGAGGCAAAAATAATCAGCTTTTCTTTGCTTTTGAGCGGCGCATTCTCTTCCAGTTGTAACGATTCTTCTTCTGCCATGTTTTTTCCTATCACACGCCACTTTTTAAGCGCCTACACCAGGTGGAGTAATCAATAACCCTATAGGTTACCTGCTTATGCGTAATAATCTATACCTGAGCGGTAACTTGTTGCATTATTCGCGGCCAATAAGCTGTCATCTGTTGATATTTCATCCATATCTGATGATGAGGTGCCATTTGGATGGCCAGAGCCATCGGCTTCACCTTGCTCTCGACCGCCACCGCCTTGGGACACATTACTGTCTGTCAGCTGCATTCCTTGTTCGGCCAGCATCTCACGTAAGCGTGGGATCGCCTGCTCGACCAGATCTTTGGTTTGATGTTGCATCACCTGAAACTGCACTTGGGTCTGATCGCCCTGTACTTGAATACGCACCATCATCTGCCCAAGCTCTGGCGGGTCGAGCCGGATCTCTGCGTGTTGCACCCCTTGGCTGACCATAGCGATCAATTGTTGACGCATGACGGGGGAGAACTTTTGAATCATCTCTTGCATCTGCTGGGCAGGCTCACCTTGGGGTCGAATGGAGACTTGATACTGGGCTGGTGCCTCGGCTCGCGCAAAAGGAGTCGATGTTATGGTCGATGATGTGGGTTTTAACTCGTTTATGCCATTGTCGGCCATATCAGCCTCTGCCGCCATAGTGACCATTAACTTAGCATTTTTAAGCTCATTGGCCGCATTAGCATCCGCTTGAGCTTGCACTTTAGCGGTTATTTGGCCCGCAGCGTCAGGTTTAAGCTCTGGAGTTACGTCAGATTGAGATCCACCCAAAATCGATTTAGCATCGTCGCCGCCCATCTTAGCCCCAAGACTGTTAGCCCCGAGACCTTGGTTACCCACACCTTGCGCGGCTAAAAACGTGTTGGCCTGCTCGATTAAGGCATTAAAAGCAGTACTGTTGCCCTGCTGCGCGCCCTCGATTAACCCCGCCATTATTTGCGGTGGCAATTGCGCTAGTTGTGCCTGACTCAAGCCTGTTTGGCTCTCAAGCCCCTCGAGCTGGGATTGGGTTAGGCTGGCTAACAGCTCGTCGGTACTCGTCTCGCCTGTCAGCTCTGTGCCTAATTCTGCATCGGGTGGCAATTGCGCGCCGCCCTCGGCAAGCTCCTGGTTTTCCGCTAACTGCGTCGCCCAGTTAATTTGCGCCAACACATTGGCAATGTCACTATGCTCTTGTTGTTGCTCATCCGCTAATACGCCCTGTTGATTGTCGCGCACGACCTTATCAGCTTCAGAAGATGCGTCGGGTTTATGGCTTGGACGATTATCAATTGAAGCTTGCACTAACGCCGTTGAAAAGTCGTTATTTTTCGAGCTGTTAGCACTAGATTTATTAGGTTGCAAACCCAACTTATCACCCGAGCTATCCGCTTTAGATAACAGCACGCTATTCATTTGTGGCATAAATCCTCCAACACTTTTACGCGTAACACGCGGCGCTGGCGCCAGATTAAAGTGTCAATTAATCGGCCGTACTGCCGATAAGGTATTCGTATTTTGATAAATAATGCAAATAAAGCGCCAACTGTTAAGTAGTTGCCATATTTGATGATTATTTTTAATGAAGAGCAATGTTGCGGTGACAGAGGGCTTAACGCTGCGGTTTTCGAAAAAATTGCTGAGAGGCAAACTCATCAATCATCTTTTGTTCTTGTTTTAATTCGGCAAGTTGCCGCTTATGCGCCTTGCGCTCAAGCAGCAGCTCCACCGCTTTACGCTTTTGCTGTTTGACTTGCCACACTTGCTGGCCAATTTGACGCTGCTTATCAGACTCGTTCACCGCAAAATGCTGTTTGGTGATCGCCTCATCTATTTGACGGATAAACTGATGAAACTGATGATAATTACTTGCACTTATCACCTGCCCCTGTTGCTGCTCCATCTGTTTCATGTAATCAAGACGGTATTGCTGTAATGCGCTTAGTTGCTGCTGGCATTTTTGCAGCACCATCTGCGCAGAGCGCAGTTGCAGTGACGCTTGTTCTTCGGCGTCGAGCGCCAATTTAAGCACGGTATCGAGTGGATCATGTTTTGCCATCACATCCTCTAAATCATCAAACTCAAGGGCATCTATTTATTTCACAATAGCCGCTACCCCTGACATTGGGCACTCAATTGACCTAACATCAAGGCACAACTGTCAAAGCTAAGCGACTCTTTCATCGTTTGACGTAAAAAGGCGTTCATTGCCGGTTGCAGGCGAATGGCGTTATCGATACGGGGATCGCTGCCTTGGGTATAAGCACCAATCGAGATCAAGTCGCGATTTTGCTGATACAAGGAATACATCTGTTTTACTCGGCGAGTGGCTTCTAAGTGGGCTTCACTGATCACCATAGGCGCAACACGGCTAATGGATGCCTCGACATCGATAGCAGGGTAATGGCCCGAATCAGCCAAGGCACGTGACAGCACAATATGCCCATCGAGGATCGCTCGCGCCGAGTCGGCGATAGGATCTTGTAAGTCATCACCTTCGGTTAATACTGTATAAAACGCAGTGATCGAACCTTGTCCCACGCCACCATTGCCGGCGCGCTCCACTAACTTAGGTAACTTGGCAAACACCGAGGGCGGATAACCCTTGGTGGCAGGCGGCTCACCGACGGCCAGTGCAATTTCACGTTGCGCCTGCGCGTAACGAGTCAGACTGTCCATTAACAGTAAGACGTTATAGCCCAAATCACGAAAATACTCGGCGATCCGGGTCGATGTTTCACAGGCGCGCAGCCGCATTAACGGCGAGGTATCGGCCGGAGCGGCCACCACCACAGAGCGGGCTCGCCCCTCTTCACCTAAGATCTCTTCGATAAACTCTTTCACCTCACGGCCACGCTCGCCAACCAAGCCCACGACGATGATATCGGCGGTAGTGCCACGGGTCATCATCCCCAGCAGCACACTTTTACCGACGCCAGAGCCGGCAAACAGCCCCATACGTTGACCCTTGCCGACCGTCAGCATCGCATTGATGGCGCGTACGCCAACATCGAGCGGCTCGGTGATCGCCCGCCGTGCCAATGGATTAATGGGCGCGGCATGACGCGGTGCTTTTTGGTCAGTATGCAGATGGCCTAAGCCATCGAGTGGCACGCCGTTGCCATCGAGCACTCGCCCCAGTAAGGACAGGCCCACATTAAGCCCTGCCTGCGCACCCAATGGCGTAACTTTAGCGCCGGGCATCACACCTCTGAGCTCTTCAACAGGCATTAAATACAGTAGTTTATCGTCAAAACCGACCACTTCGGCAATAAGGTCACCGGCCATGGTCGCAATACTGCACAAACTGCCTACCGATGCACGGCAGCCGGTAGCTTCCAACGTCAAGCCCACCACTCGAACCAATTGACCACTGGCGTCGGGCATAAACGGATTGACGTTATGGTTATGCTGTTTGAATTTATTCAGCAGTTGGTGTTGTCGCGTCTGCATCTTGTTGACCTTGGTTATCACGCTTATCATCATGGGGCGTCGCAGCATCCGCCTCTGAGGTGGATTGTACTTCGGGTGCAGATACCTGACTCACCGCCTCACTCGCCTGCTTAGCCAACGCCTGCTGTTGTTGCAGCTTCTGTTGCTCTAAGTGACTTTCGCTGTGGACTAAGTTTTCAAATACCGCCTTAATGCGGCTTTCAAGTCCCATATCGACACGGCTTCTATCATTACTGATGATGCACTCGCAGCGGCGCAGTGACGGATCGGACTCTATCTCCCAGCGATTTTTTTGCAGTTGGGCACTGCCATATAACTGCTCAACCAAGGTGACGTCTTCTGGGTGCAAACGCACATTGACGCCTTGTTCTTTTAGCGGAAGGGCGTCAATACCTTGGCGAAGGGCGGCCAAGACATGCTCAGGATGCACCTGCAGCTCATGGCCTATCACCGCCTTAGCCAAGGTCATGCTGAGGTTTACCAGAGATTGCTCAATTTCGGTATCGAGTAGCGATAAAGGTGCCACCAATTGCTGCATTAAGGCTTCAAATTGCTGAACTTGTTGCTGCGCCTGAGTCAAGCCATGCTGGTAACCTTGCTCTTCGCCTTGGCTGAAGCCTTCTTGATGGCCTTGTTCTAACCCGCTGAGGCGGCCTTTTTCTAAGCCCTCTTGATAGCCTTGTTGCTGGCCTTGTTCAAAACCTTCGGTTTCGGCTTCCGCGCGGATAGTTTCGATTTCGGCAAGCGTCGGCGGCAACACATGCTGTTCGACTTCTACCGCCTCTTTTACCGGAGTTGTGCGGCCAAAGAGATTTTCTTTAGCCGTGGTATCGACCACTGTCACGTCAGGCAATTGCCAGTGACTAAAGTCAGCCTTATCTTTAGGCGTTGAGCGATCGTCGGCGTTACTCATTATAGGAACTCATCGCCACCGCCACCGCCGAGAATGATCTCGCCAGCATCACTTAAACGACGGGCAATAGACAAAATTTCTTTTTGCGCCATCTCCACTTCGCTGATGCGAATAGGCCCCATGGCTTCCAAATCATCGTTAAGAATTTCAGCTGCACGTTTGGACATATTGCGTAATATTTTATCTTTAAGTTGATCGTCAGCGCCTTTAAGGGCTTTCATCAACACATCTTGCTGCACTTCACGCAGTAGGGTTTGAATACCAATATCATCAACATCGGAGAGGTTTTCAAACACAAACATCAAGTCTTGGATCTGCTGGGCTAACTCTTCATCAGATTCACGCAGGGTTTCCATCAACTGACTTTCAACCCCGGTATCGAGGTAGTTCATGATGCTGGCCGCCGCTTTGAGTCCGCCCATCTTGGCCGCTTGCGCGCCGCCCTGGCCTGCAAACTGTTTCTCCATGATGTCATTAAGCTCTTGCAGCGCTGCAGGTTGAACCTCTTCTAGGTTAGCAATACGCATCATCAAATCTAAACGAGTATTTTCAGGTGCTTGAGCAAAAATTTCCGCCGCTTGATCTGGCTCAAGATACGATAAGACAATGGTTTGGATCTGTGGATGTTCATTTTGAATAATGGTGGCTACCTGTCTGGCGTCCATCCATTTTAATGACTCAAGCCCGCGCGCACCGCCGCCCATAATGATCTGTTCAATCAGGTTGCCGGCTTTGTCTTCACCTAAGGCGGCAGTCAAGGCTTTACGCACAAACTCTTCACTGTTAAAGCCAATAGAAGAGTATTTCTGCACCTCTTCTAAAAACAGCTTGTGCACCCCAATCACTTTACTTTGGCCGAAGTCTTTCATGGCTGCCATCGACATACCGACTTTTTGCACCTGCTTAGGCTCTAAGTGTTTTAAAATGGAGGCAGCATCTGCTTCACTCAAACTGAGTAATAAAATCGCCGTTTTCTCGATGCCGCTCAGATCATCAACATTGAACTCGACGGCATTACCTTTGATTGCAATATCTTTATCATTACTCATTTTCTTGTAACCAACCTTTGACTACTTGGGTGGACAGTTCCGGTTCGTTCGCCACTAGGGCACGGATGGCCTTAATCATATCATCGTCTTTATGCAGATCCGGTATCAAAATTGAACCATCATCAGCATAACTGTATTCGGCATCGGGTCGGTTTAACATGCCCAAGGTATCGGCGGCGTACTGATCTTCAATTTCTGCAAGCTCTCCCCCTAGCATAGGATCATCAGGCATCTTATCGGCATCGGGGTAGATAAGCCGTTTTAACATAGGCCGCACGACAAAGAGGATCAAGGCCAGAATGATAAGTCCGCCCATCACTAGCTTAACCGCGCGCCAAAACCAGGGTTGCTCCCACATTTCTAGCGCAGGTGCCTCTTCAATCAACTGATCCATAAAGGGAACCGTAACCAGTTCAATCATGTCACCACGCTGAGTATTAAAGCCCACGGCGCCTTCGAGTAACCGACGAATATTGGCCAACTCTTGCTCTGTGCGCGCCACACGCTGCACTTGCCCATCGGCGCCAGCAGGACCGGTTTTAAAGTCAATGGCGACCGATACACTGACGCGTCTGACCACGCCAATTTGCTGGCGGGTATGGCTAATGGTGGTGTCGAGTTCATAGTTGCGGGTGGCTTCTTTATGACTCGAGCCCGGAGCAGTACGCTCTTGTTGGTTATCCAGCGCGTTTTCAGGAATGTTCGACTCCATCGGCGGTTGGTTCGTCAGGGCGCCAGGAATGCCGCCAGTGGTCGAGCCCACCGATTGGTTTTCAACAGTCATTTCACTGCGCATGGCAGGCAAGTCAGGATTAAAGCGTTTCGCGGTCTGCTCTACGGCAGTAAAGTCCATATTCACATCGACCTGAGCGGTAAAGTTTTCTGGGCCGAGAATAGGCATCAATATCGACTCAATCTTGTTGCGATATTCTGACTCTTTTTGTTGTACTAGCTCTTGCTCTCGCCTGGCCCGCGCCGATACAGCGTCTTGACTGCCCGAGTTGAGTAAGCGGCCATTAGAGTCTGTAACCGTGACACGTGTGGGCTCAAGGCCGTGTACCGCAGAGGCGACGATATCGACAATCGAGTCAATCTCTTCTTGGCCTAATCCGCCTCGGCGAGTGCTGATAACTACAGTCGCGGTGGGGGTTGAACGATTTCTAGCAAAAACATTTTCTTTAGGGATAGCCAAAATCACTTTAGCGCGGCTGACGCTATTGAGTTCTTCTATGGTACGGGCGAGGTTTTGCTCTTGGCTGTGTTTTAAACGCGCTTGCTCCATACGTTGACTGACACCGAAGCCACTGTCCTGAGACAGGTAATCATCTTTCGCAGCCGAGTTGTCAATACCGGCGCGGCTGAGCATCATTTTAACTTCTTGATATTGATCCTCAGGCACTTTTAACACATCGACATCAATTTGGTAGTCAACTTTATTTTTATCTAGCACATCGAGGACTTGCACCATCTCCTCGGTGTCCATTTTACCCAGCGGGCGATATTCAGGCTCTTGCGCCCACAACATGACAAACACAGCTAAGGCTAAACAGATCGCCAGCGCTAAGATCATGGTCACTTGACGTAGCATGTCGACGCCGCCAAAAGCACCACCACTGGGTTTGTGCTCTTCTTGGACTCCACCGGCTAACATGTCGTCTGCAGTAGAGTTTGTTCCCACTACCATATCTGTGCTCACTATAGATACCTGCTGTGTTTTTTATTAAGAAATGCCTGATCAGAAAAGCTGCCCACTATACCGGCATGCTCATGATCTCTTTGTACGCTTCGACAAGTTTGTTACGCACCTGCACTGTAGCTTCAAATGCGACGCTGGCTTTTTCGCGCGCAATAACCGTGTCAGATAAAGTCACCCGGGTATCGCCCATATCGAGACGTGTTTGCATCGACGATGAGTGACCCTGTAACGAGTTCACTGTGCCGACCGCTTGTGAGAGGAGTTGACCAAAGTCACTGCCACTGGTGTTAGCGACTTGCTGAGTTATGTTAGGAGTGATCCCGCTAGGCTTAATTTCACCGCTAAGCGATTGCATCTCCTGCAATAATGAATTGGCACCAATCTGCATACTAACCTCTTAGTCGTCGTATTATTGACGAAAAATTTCTGTTAGCAAGGGCAATGCAATATTATTGCCAAAATGGTCAACCGATAGCACTTTAAGCCAGCGAATTGCTTAAATAACCTCCTAGAGGTGACAATTAAGTCAAGCATAAGTCTAGAATTGACCACGCAAATAAGCTGTGAACCGCGGGCGGTAAATAGCAGAAATAAAAACGCAGCATAAGAAGATAGCTTCTGGTGCTGCGCTTATGGGCATAGCCTATGTTGTGCCTTCTATAAGGGGCAATTACGCCGGCAGTTGAATGCCTAAATCGCGCATCTTAGCCATCTTATAGCGCAGTGTACGGGCACTGATCCCCAGCTTTTCGGCCACTAACTTACGACTGCCGTTACACTGGGACAATGTCTCGAGGATGATCACATGCTCTTGCGCTTTGAGCTCATCGCCTAGGCCATCTAGCTCGGCGCTTTTTGACTCGCCAAATTGCGGGGCACTGTCGATACCGATATCTTGGTTGTCGATAATAATATCGCCTCCCATGATGGTATCGCCCGACTGTAAGATCAGGGCTCGCTGTATCACGTTATCCAGCTCGCGTACGTTACCCGGCCAGCGATGGGTTAATAATCGCCGCGATGCCGACTCATCTAATTGTGGCACATATGCTAATCCGGCCGACTTGGCATGACGCTGCACTAAATGTTTTGCCAGCGGTAAAATATCCGCGGGGCGTTGATACAATGCTGGCCACGTCAGCGGAAACACGTTAATCCGGTAATAGAGATCTTCACGGAACTCACCACTGGCGGCGATGGCTTTTAAATCACGGTTGGATGTCGCCAAAACCCGCACATCTAACTTAATGGTTTTGCGGCCACCTAAACGCTCGACCTCTCGCTCTTGCAATACCCGTAATAGCTTGGCCTGTAGGCCTAAATCCATTTCGGAAATCTCATCAAGCAACAAGGTACCACCCTGCGCCTGTTCAAATTTCCCTGGACAGGCCTGATAAGCGCCAGTAAATGCGCCCTTTTCATAACCGAACAGGGTCGCCTCAAGCATATTTTCAGGGATCGCCGCACAGTTAATTGCCACAAAAGGGCCTTCGGTGCGGGTACTGTGCTGATGAATATAGCGGGCTAATACTTCTTTGCCCGAACCACTTGGCCCCATGATCATCACCGAGGCGTCTGAATGAGCCACCTTTTGCGCCAAAGCCAATAATGCTAGGCTTTTGTCATCGGCCACAATTGGCTGATTTTCGATTAATTTAGGTTTTAAATAGCGTGACACCTGGTTTAACAACACCTCTGGCGCGAAGGGTTTAGCTAAATAATCAACCGCACCCAATTTAATAGCGCTCACCGCATTATCTATGGTTGCAAAGGCTGTCATCAATAAAAGGGGCAGCTGACTGTAATGCTGCTGTAAATAATTGAGTAACCCTAAGCCGCCGATGCCGTCCATCTGCACGTCACTGATCACCATGTCAAACTGATGTTCTTTTAACGCCACTATCGCCTCTTCTGCAGAGCCAACATCGACACATTCATACTGGGCTAACAGTAAGGTATCAACCAAAGCCTCACGCAGAGAAACGTCATCTTCAACCAATAAGATATGAGCTTCAGCCATGGGTCACCTCCACGTCCTGTTCGACCATCGCGGGTAAGGCGAATGAGGCTCGGCACCCTTGACCACGTATACAATTGAGCTGTAATTGGCCATGATGGTTTGCCACCACGGTTTGTACCACGGCCAAACCTAAACCTGTACCTTGAGACTTGGTGGTAAAAAATGGTTCTAATACCTGTTGCTGCATGGATTTATCCATCCCTTTACCGTTATCAACTACTTCAAACAGGATCTGCTGCGCATTATCTTGCGCCTTAATCCAGATATGTGTGGCTCCGGCCTCAACGCTGTTAATCACTAAATTATTAATGGCAGAACTCAATGCGGCGCGATTGGCCATAAAGGTCTGTGTTGAGGCCATATCAACATGCAAGCTACACTCTTTGCGCGCCGCGATCGGCTCACAATTGGCCAGCACAATATCGACCACTTCGGCCATGGTAGTTGCATCGGTCAACTCTTGTTGACGCCCTTTAGCCATGAGCAACATATCATCGACCTGCTGCGATAACTCATTAAGCCGGTCGATAAGCTTTGATTGAAAACGCTGGCGGGAATCTGTGGTTAATTTAGGACTGCCAAGATTAGAGGCATACAGCAAAGCGGCCGATAAGGGCGTTCTCACTTGATGCGCTAAGCTTGCCACCATTTTACCTAAGGCAGATAAACGCTGCAGGTGGGATAAATTCTTTTGCAGCAAGCGGGTTTCGGTAAGATCTGTCAGCACAATGAGCTGCCCAGCCTCTGGCGTCAAGGGGGTTATTGCCAGCTTAACTCGACGACCATTTTTTAATGAGACTTCATGGCCATCATCATGCTGCGGCGCAAAGGCGCGGTTAATGATCTGCAGCCAACGCATACCCGCTAGTGGCTGCCCAAGTAACTGCACCGCAACCGGATTAGCCTCGGTAACAATACCGTCGCCATTAATGATCACTACACCCGATGGCATCGCTTGGAGAATATGTTCCATGGTGCTAGACATCGCATCATTAGCGACGCTGTTGGCCATCATAGGTGGCACAGAGTCAAACTCAGTAAAGTGTAATTTGGGCGTAGCGGACATAGTCACTCCGTCAATAAAATGCTGCTAACGGAGTCAATGCAGATATTATGCCAATAAAAAAGGGCACTATGATGAGTGCCCTTATAAACCAGTAAACGGGGGGAGTTAGTCTTTACTCATGCCATATTTACGCATTTTTTCAACTAAGGTGGTGCGGCGAATACCCAGCATTTCTGCGGCTCTGGCGACCACATTATCTTGCTGTTCTAATGCTTGGCGGATCATATCAATCTCAAGTTCAGCCAAGAGATCTTTCAGGTTGACCCCTTCAGGTGGTAATTCACTGGGGAAGCGGCTCTCAGGCATATCCACCACCACTTCATCGCTAAAGATAGACGCCAAGGCATCACGCTCTAACTCTTCTTCGCTGATTTCAACTTGATATTCTGGCACATCAATATGACGATACTTCAATGGCAAGTCGTTCACATCGACTAGGCCACCAGGATAGAGAATAGTTAAACGTTCGACTAGGTTAGACAGTTCTCTGACATTACCTGACCAGCTATGCTCTTTAAGTGATTCGATGGCACGCTGGGTAAAACGTACCTTACCACGGCCCTCGTTATAGACTCGACTCACAAGCTCTTGCAGTAACAGGGGTATATCGTCTTTACGCTCACGTAGTGCTGGCATCTCAACGGGAAACACGTTTAAGCGGTAGAAGAGATCCTCTCGGAACTCCCCATCGGCAATCATGGTTTCAAGCTCACGATGAGTCGCGGCAATCACCCGCACGTCGGTCTTAAGCGCCTTACTACCACCGACGCGTTCAAAGACTTTTTCTTGCAATACACGCAGCAGTTTTACCTGCATCTGCAGCGGCATATCACCAATTTCATCGAGGAATAGCGTTCCCCCTTCAGCTAATTCAAATCGCCCCTTACGGGCACTGATCGCACCTGTAAAAGAGCCTTTTTCATGGCCAAAGAGTTCACTTTCTAACAATTCAGCAGGAATTGCACCACAATTGACAGGAATAAAGGGGCCATCACGACGCTCTGAAATATAGTGAATATTTCGCGCTACCACCTCTTTACCTGTGCCGGATTGCCCCAGTACGAGTACCGTGGCATCAGAACCCGCCACTTGATTTATCAGATGACGAACTTGAGCAATACCTTCACTGCGTCCAACTAAGCTACGAAATAGCTTGGTTTGATTACCACTGGTTGGCACCTCAGGGCGTTTAGCCTGAACAAAAACTTGGCAAAAATGTAACAACTCAGTGAGCTGCGGGTAGTTAAGGGGTTCTTCGATACATCCAAGAATATTAGATGTGCTAAGGTTGTCGGTTTGGCCTAATACCAATATCGGCTGCCAAGGAATTGCAGTGGCAATCGTCTTTAACAGCTCTTTAGATTGAGCCTCTTGAGCTAGCACTAATGCCCGAAAACGGGTATTGGAAACTCGGGCTTCAAGTTCATCAACGCCAAGCTGTTCAACTTGTTCACCAAGAAACTCAAAAACACAAGATAAGCGATTAGTTCGCTCTGACTCATTACCGACAAGTAGAATTCGTTGATCTGTTTGCATCATTTAAGAAGGCCGTAAAAGCGCTCAGTGTTGTTCGCATTAATTATTAGTGTTAGTAGCTTAGAAAACGAGATAATGCAGTTACTACTGACTTTAAATAAACTAACTACCATTAAGGAATAGTGTATTATCAGCAACGTATTAGCAAGTATCAGATTCACTTTATGACAAACTCATCTGATTCTAGAACAATTTATCTACGATTCAAGCGCGAGATGTCAAAGGCTTGACACCTGACAGAATTACGGCGCACTCAAGGCTTTACGAACCACGCAATTACGCATCACTGTGTGACACTATATGATGGTCTTTTTGCGGAATAGCATCCCAACCTTCTTTAATGGTTCTGAGTATCTCACTAACATCATCAATGGCTTGCACATCATTATTGATGTTGGCTTCCGATATTTTACGCAGCATAAAATCATAGAGTTCGCTAAGATTATTGGCGATATCACCGCCAGCTTCCATATTCAAACTATTGTTTAGGCCAGTAATAATACCAATGGCTTTACCAATAAAGATCCCTTTATTGGCAATATCATTATTTTCAATCGCATAACGGCTTTGTGCTAAACGTTGCAGCGCCCCCTCAAACATCAATTGAATAATACGATGGGGAGAAGCGACCGAAATTTCGCTCTCTACTGATACCTTACGATATGATTTCAGTGACGTTCTCATAAATACCTACCTACTCTAAACCTATAGACTTATACACATTAAGCTGCTTCTGGCTCTTTCGCCCTAAATGCAGCAGCTCTTGTCGATGTTTTAACAATGGTACCGCACGAGCAGTAAACTGATTCGTGAGCGTTAATTGCGTCTGCAGTACTTGTCTATCTTCCTCTTTAGGAGACTCAAGCAATTCATTGAGCAAAAGTTGACGCTGATTAACCAAATCTAGCAAATTTGATACCAACTCATCAGCTTTTTCATCTTCGGCTGTAATAGCCTCTAATTGACTCAATACAGCAGCCAACTGAGTATTTAGTGTATTTAGTGATTGCAAATCTAAATAACCTTACAATTAACCAGATGCCTTGACCACACCTGGCAGAGAATTTAATGCGCTAATAACGCCATTACCTTGGGAAGTTAAATTACCCACCACTAAATCCATGGCATTGAACTGTTTAAATAACCGAGCTTGCAGCTGCTCCATCTTCATATTGAAAGCTTCGCGCTGATCTTCTAAACGTTGCTGATCTGCTGTTAGAGTATTATTGCGTGAGTCAAGTAACCCGCTGGTTTTAACATAACCTTCGACCATGGTATCTAAGCGCGTTGCAAGACCTGTGTCTTTGGTGGCAAACAGGTTCTCGATACTGTCCATATCTTCATTAATGACTTTATCCAGCTTGGTACTATTGACAGATAACTTACCATAGCGATCGGCTTCAATTCCGATATCGTAAAGTGCAATACTGTCGCCACCGCCAGTATCGACACGGGTCGAAATCATATTGCGCATTTGCGACTCGATAGAGCGGATCATTGAATCCCCTTGCATGGCCGCGGCTTTCTTCTCTTTCGCGTCGTAGGAGGAAAGCTTTTCTATCGTGTCAATCAAACCGTTATAGGCATCAACAAAACCCTGCACATTCTCTTTAACGGCCTCTTCATCAAGCTCAATTTTGAGTACTGAAGTCTTATTCAGATCGGCATCGGTTAAATTTAAAGTCACGCCTGAAATCGCATTGCTAATTTCATTGGTTTGCGACTGTAACTTTTGCCCATCGATATACACAATCGCTTCTTTGGCCGCTTGTACTTCGGTCAAATTACCTGTGCCAAACATATCATTAAGCCCAGTCCCGCTAGTATCGTTAGCCGCAACGGTGACATTACTGTCAGAACCTTCGGTGTCAGAGCTTATCACTAAGCGGCTACCACCATCTGTGGTGACTATGGTCGCTGTGACACCGACGTTATCGTCGGCATTGTTAATACTGGCGGCTATCGCATCGAGCGAATCACCCGCCGCGACATCAACGCTAAAGGAGTTGCCATTTACCGTAAAATCTAAGCTACCTTCACCAACCGCGGCTTTAGGATCGGCGGTAAAGCCCCCGGCAACCTTATGGCGCTGGGCAAGTTGCTCAACCACAATATTATAACTACCCGACTGGGCATTTTTATCGGCGCTAGCCGTAAAATAATTGCTCTCACCGGTACTAACTTGGCGTTGGTTTAGACTATTACCATCTTTAAGTTTTTCTAAGGCATCTTGAAACTTAGACAAAGCACTCTTTAAAGTACCAATGGCAGAAACCTGCGCTTCAAGCGCATCTTCTTTCTTATTAAAGATCGCTTCTTTAGGCACTTTTTCGGCATCAACGAGTACGCCGACAATCGTGTTGATATCGAGTCCAGAGCCAATTCCCGTTGCTGTTAATGCCATAAATACCTCAACTTAATTATGATGTTCTAAAGCCTTAAACTTCAGTTTTCATTAGTAAACCTGTCACTTCCGACAATTTTTGCGCCAATTCTAGAGCTTCTTCATTAGGAATTTGACGAATGATATCGCCAGAATCTATATCCATAACGCTTACAACATTCGTGCCAGAACCTTCATCGATTTTAAATGCTAATCCTTTTCGCATCAGCGACATCATATCAGACAGCTCATCGACAACACCTTGCAATTGCTCTGGTTCAGCTTGTGCTGCGGGCACCTCTTCTGCTGCTTCCACCGCGTTAATAGCAGAGCGAGTATCTAATTCAACATCCTGCTGACTAGGTTTCGTCGCCGCATGATCTACATCCACTTTAGTCGGAGCAAGAGTAGCTGAGTTAACCATATTGATGTCCATAACAATAACCCTCGTTTCACCGTGTTGCTTAAAACCACGAAAGGGAGGCTCGTTGCCGAACCTCCCTTATCGTATCAATGCTTAACCTTGGCTCGTTATAGTAACGATAGTGCAACCTGTGGCAACTGGTTAGCTTGCGCTAACATGGCTGAACCCGTTTGCTGTAGTACCTGGTTTTTAGTCATTGCTGAGGTTTCTTTGGCGAAATCCACATCCACAATACGACTCTTAGCATCTGAAACGTTAGCCTGCGTGTTAGCGCTGTTACTGATGTTGTACGACAGACGGTTTTGCACCGCACCTAAGTTGGCGCGCTGGCCATCGATGGTTTTAATCGCAGCATCAATTTTATCAAGTGAATCTTTACGTTCAGCTGGTGTTGTGTTTTTTAACGCGCTAATTGTCAAGGTTGTCCTATCCGTTTTTGCCACAGAAAGGACGATATCTTCACCATCTTGGTGCCCCACTTGGAACGATTTACCACCAGCGAAACCACCACTCATTAACTTAGTATTACCAAAGGCGGTATTTTTACCAATCTCATCAATCTCAGTAACTAGGGCATCTATTTCTGATTGTAACGCTGTTAAATCGTCATCACTGTTGGCACCGTTTTCTGCTTGTATGGTCAAGTCACGCATACGTTGCAGCATGTTGGTCTGTTCTTGCATTGCGCCTTCGGCAATCTGGGCAATTGAGATCGCATCGTTAGCGTTACGCATACCCACTTCAAGACCACGAACCTGAGAATCTAGACGGTTAGAGATGGCCAGACCGGCGGCATCGTCTTTTGCACTGTTAATACGCAAACCACTTGATAGACGCTCCATAGAGGTCGCTAGGTTACCACTAGACTGATTCAAGTTCTTTTGAGCTTTCATCGATGTAACGTTTGTATTTACTGTAATAGCCATTATCGTTTCCTCTACTATGCCTGACTTAATCACTTGCCTGTCTGATTTAAGCCAGGCGGAGCTAATTGGTTACAGTAAATGTAACGGCACGAGGATTTTAATCTTTAGCTTTTTTTCAAAAAAAACACAAATTTAGATTAAATGATTGAATTTATTACTTTAAATGCCAGGTTCACACCGGTGAACGCACTAAAATTGAGCCGCATTGTGCGGCTCAACGTTACCCATATCTATCTTATTGGTGACCATTAGCCTAACAGTGACAAGGCCACCTGTGGCAACTGGTTGGCTTGGGCTAACATGGCTGAACCCGTTTGTTGTAGTACCTGGTTCTTGGTCATAGTGGCGGTCTCTTTGGCGAAATCCACATCCACAATACGACTCTTAGCATCGGCGACATTCGCTTGAGTATTGGCACTGTTACTGATGTTATGTGCTAGACGGTTTTGCACCGCACCTAATTTAGCGCGCTGGGTATCGATAGTGTTAATGGCTGCATCAATCTTCTCTAACGACGTCTTACGATCACCTGCTGAAGCATTAGCTAAGGCACCTACTGATAGACTGACTTTATCGGTTTTGCCCACTGAAATAGTAATATCTTCGCCATCTTGATGACCCACTTGGAAGGTTTTACCTGCAGCAAAGCCACCGCTTAACAGTTTAGTGTTACCAAAGGCGGTATTATTACCAATCTCATTAATTTCATCGGCCAGCTGATCCATCTCTGCTTTTAGTGCAAGCAAATCGTCGGTGCTGTTAGCACCGTTTTCAGACTGGATGGTCAAATCACGCATCCGCTGTAGCATGTTAGTTTGCTCTTGCATCGCGCCTTCGGCAATTTGTGCGATAGAGATGGCATCATTGGCATTACGCATACCCACTTCTAAGCCACGGACCTGCGAATTTAATCGGTTCGAGATGGCTAGACCTGCCGCATCATCTTTAGCGCTATTGATCCGCAAACCACTAGACAAACGTTCCATTGACGTTGCCAACCCCTGAGATGAGGTATTGAGGTTTTTCTGCGCCTTCATTGATGTAACGTTAGTATTTACTGTAATAGCCATTGTGTTTTCCTCTTCTTGGTTGCACTGCCAAGACGCTGAGCTTGGCTAAAAAATCCTGAGTTAACATCTATCGAGATAAGCCTCGTTAGATATAGTCAAATAGTGTCGTCGACCCGACTTTGCTAAACACACTCGACACCGCATTTAACGCTAATTGCTGTTTTTCGAGCTCTGTAATAGCAGAGGCGTAATCTAAATCTTCGAGCATCGATAACGCCGAATTGTTGACTAATTGCTCTTCAACATGGGCCGAACTGTGACTCTCTAGACTTTTCAAATGAGTGCCCGATTGACCTCGGGCAGTACTGATTTGATTTACACCACTATCGATATCATTCAATACCTGTGCCAACTCTGATCTTCCTTGCGGCGTATTTATTTTATTGGGATCTTCTATCAAGGAAATGGCTTGATTGATGGTGTCGAAAATACTGACTTCACTTTGAGGATTTATGGTAAAACTGTCGCCGTTTTCAGGCATGTCCGAGAGAGAAACCTCAATACCATTAACACTTACAGGGGTAGATGGGTCGAACGGCGATACCGTGGTCACCAACGCAGCGCTTGAGTCTCTTACCTCTAAATCGCCGCCCACCATGGTAAAGGTGTAACTGTCTTCAACATAAGCTGCAGGATCGGTAATACTGGCGCTGTTAACACTAAAATCACCAACTTGTGTTGCCAAATAATTGACACTGAAATCGCCTAATCCTGATGGCGCATTCATAAATGCCTGATCGCCCGGAATATTTGTGCCTAAGGTGACGCCCGATGCGACGACCGCATCACGCACGCCGCTATCGCCGTTATAAACCACATTGCCTGCGGCATCGAAACTAAATGGCTGCTTACCCGTTTCGAAGCCACCAAATAGATAATTGCCCGATTCATCTTGGGTATTGGCAATCGCAACTAACTCTTCCAAGGTTGTGCGCAGTTCGACGGCAATCATTTGCCGCTCGGAATCTTCTAAACCGCCATTTGCTGCACGCAACACTTGTTCTCTAACCGAAGCCGTCAATGTCTCGGCGCTGCCAAGCTTGCTTTCGGTCAATGACAAACGGTTGTTGGCATAGTCGATATTTTTCATAAACTGATCGACTAAGGCATTTTGTTGGTTAAGGTTATCGATACCAATAGCGGCAACTGGATCGTCACCTGCGGTATTGACTCGCTTACCGCTTGACAGTTGCTCTAAGATTTTACTGGTCGATGATTGCCTGTCTAACACACTGGTAATACTTTGGTTAAACATCTGTGCCGTTGAGATGCGCATCTGATTTACTCCTATCTCACCGAACTAAATAAAGTGTCAAAAATTTCAGCGGCCGTGGTCATGATCCGCGCTGATGCCTGATAAGACTGTTGAAAACGCATTAAATTGGCGGCCTCTTCATCGAGGTTCACCCCAGATTCGCTTTGCACTCGGCTATAGGCCTGTGCGTAAACCGCCTCGGCCGAACCTAATGCCACCTCGGCCGATTTAGCTTTGCCGCCCACGGCTAACTTAGTCGACTCATATACATCACTTAAGGTGGCGCTACCGCCCTGCATCAATTTGGCTTCGTTTAATTTGGCCATCGCAAGGGCATTGTTGTTATTACCTTCGGCAAAATTGAGATCGAAGGTAAAGCGCTGACCAGCCTCGGCGGTACTGCTTTGCACATCGAAATTCATTCCAAAGGCGTCAATATTAGGTGGCGTAAACATCCCCACACCTAAAGATGTACCTGTTGCATCAAAGGCTTGATAGCTATTGGTGATGGTGTCTATTTCAAAGGTGATTTCACCGCCTACGCCAGGAAAATTGGCTTGGCTAGGATCCATACTGTTTAATGTGAGGCTCGTGCTACCCGTATTGGCCGCATCGGCATTGATACTCGGACCCGCAGCGGCAATGCCTTTAGGGTCGCTCATCACCACATCTATACCAGCAGTCGCCCCCGCTGTGGGCCTGATCTCAAACTGATCGCCCGAGGCCAAGGTGCCAGCGGCTATTTGAATACTAAAGCCGTCACCACCAGTGAGCTCGTTACCGTTAAGCACCAATGGTGTGACAACGCCACTGTCGTTATCTTTAAGCTCATAGGTTGCAGGCGCAGTAAAACTTAACTGATAGTTACCACCAGAGAGCGCCCCAACATCATCGATATTGACCTTAAGGGTGGCATCGCCCGTGTTATTGCCGTAGGCGCCTACGCGGCCCATCGACATCTTAGGATCGTTGATATCTAAAAAGAGGTTTCCGCCCACATTGCCATTTAAGTCAAATCCTTGGCCCTGAGCTTGGTTAAAGCTATCGGCGATGCCTACCGCCAGCTGTCCCATCTCCATTTGGGCAGGGATCAAGGTGTCATCCCTAAATTGAAATAAGGCGCCTAAGCTTCCGCCCATTTTTGCGGGATCGAGCACCAGACTTTGGTCGCCAACCGATGCGGTGATCCGCAGCTCACCACCAAATGGGTCGCCCGTTGTCGAGCCCACTTGCATCGACACCTCGCCAGACACCAACATGGCGGCGCCGCCAAGCATGATACTTTTGGCTCCTGATTCCAGTGGGATCACATTGACTGCGGCGTACTCGCTCAGCTCTTGGATTAAGGCATCTTGCTGATCAAGCAGCTGCATGTCGGCCCCTTGAGACTTCATCAGCTCTTGGTTGATATGCCCAAGCTCCTTGCCGATAGCATTAATTCTGTCGGTGATCGCCACGATTTGATCGTTAGTCTGCTGCATTTGACCATTAAGGTGAGAGTTCATCTGGTTTAATGCATTAGCCAGTTGCTCGGCATTCCCAAGTACACCACCTCGAATGCCTAAATCATCGGGAAGATCGCTCAAGCTGTTTAGCCCAGCAAACAGGTCATTTAAACCTTGCGGCACCGATTTGCCGATCTGCGAAAATAGTTGGTCAAGCTCGCCCATTTTGATCTGCGTGGTCTGCGCCTGACTCACCGCCGTTTGCCCAATACGCAGTTCGCGCGCAGCGTAATCGTTATAAATACGCTTAACGTCACTCACATAGGTACCCGCACCAAAAAAGTTATTGCCTAAGCGCTGCGACTCGAGGCTCGACTGCTCAGCCACTTGACGGTGATAGCCTTGAGTGTTGGCATTAGCGATGTTATTACTGGTTATCGCCAATTGTGACTGCGATGCCAGCACGCCCGTACGAGCAATATTAAGTAAGTCCAATGACATTAAAGAATCCCTCCTACAGGGCGGGCGATGGTAATTTGACTCATGGTGTTACTCCCGATATGGCTGAACCCAGCCCTTTGGTTACCGATTGCATCACCTTGATCACTTTGTCGGCGTAATGTGGATCGGTTGCATAACCGGCATCTTGCAGGGCTTGTACAAACGCAGCAGGATCGGCCGCCTTCTCCATGGCCGCTTGATAACGTGGCCCTTCAGAGATAAATGACACAAAATCATCGAAACTCTGCTTTATGCCGTCATATACGCGAAAATCGGCCCGTTGCTTAACCGCCACACCTTGTTCAAACTCCAAGGTGCTCACGCCCGCTTTGTCGCCTTGCCAGCGCTTATCGGCCTTAATATTAAATAGGTTATGACTGGGCTCACCCTGTGTGGTGCGCACCATTTTTTGTCCCCAACCAGTTTCGAGCGCCGACTGGGCAATGAGCACCTCTGGCGTGGTGCCAAGGGATTGTGCTGCGGCCTTAGCATGGGGATATAACGCGCTAACAAACTCTTCACGGCTACTGAAACCATTTATGGGCGCGGCCGATGGCAACACTTTGCCGCTGACAACCTCGTCGATCGCCTCAGGTAAAGAGGGAGTTTGAGTCGCTGAAACCTTAGATTGGCTTAAATGCTGCGCCGTCATATTGACGCTAGATGAGGTAGGCTGCTGCATGCCGCCACGTAACACTGACGCTGGGGTAAAGGCAGTGGCCGTAGGATCGAGCTGCTGCACCATCAAGTCGGCTAGGCCTAACATGCCTTTGTCGGAGAGATTAACCGACATCTGCTGATCGTGCATCTGCTCGTAAAACTTAGTGTATTGGCTGTTCATCGGGCTGTCGGACTCAAACACAGCATTGGCGTCGCGCATGCTCTGCATCAGCATTTGCACGAAGATCCCCTCAAATTGCTGCGCCACTTCCTTAAGAGCTGACTTATCATCTTTTTGTGCTTTGGCACGCAGGGAGTCTAGCCCCCCGATGTCCATAAAGTGCGATGAATGTGACAGCTTTTCCATAGTCAACCCGACAAAAATTAGATGATGATAAGCTCTCCATGCAAAGCGCCTGCCACTTTTAACGCTTCGAGAATTGCCAGAACATCCGATGGCGCCGCGCCAACCAAATTAACCGCCCTAACGAGTTCATCGAGGGTGGTACCTGGATTAAACAAAAACATACGGTTATCTTCTTCAGACACATCGATAGTGCTGTTACTGGTTACCACAGTATCGCCACCCGCTAAGGGGTTGGGCTGTGACACTTGGGTCGCCTCAGCAATAGTGACCGTCAAACCACCGTGGGTGACTGCCGCTGGCAGCAAACGCACATCAGCTCCCACAACTATGGTGCCAGTACGAGAATTAACGATAACCTTGGCCGACTCAGATGCGGGCTCAACGTCGATATTTTCCAGCGTGGCTAAAAATGACACCCTTTGCGATACATCACGCGGTGCACTCACTTGCACAGAAGCGGCATCAAGCGCTCGGGCCATACCTGGGCCAAGCAAACCATTAATGGCATCGGCTAAGCGTTTAGCCGTTGAGAAATCAGCGCGGCGTAAGTTAAACGTCAGGTGATCGCCAGTTGAAAATGGCGTCGCTACCGTGCGCTCAACAATCGCGCCGTTGGGAATACGACCCACGGTAGGAGTATTTTGGATGACTTTTGAACCATCGAGCCCTTCGGCACTAAAGCCACTGACCACCATACTGCCTTGAGCGATGGCGTAAACATTACCATCGACCCCTTTTAGAAAGGTTTGTATTAAGGTGCCGCCGCGTAGGCTTTTGGCTTCACCTAAGCTCGATACCGTAACATCTAAGGTTTGCCCCGGTTTAATAAAGGGCGGCATATTGGCGTGCACAGCAACCACCGCGACGTTTTTAATCTTGGGTCTAAAGTTATCCGGTAGATTGATACCGAAATTTTTCAGCATGGTTTTAAATGTCTGCTCGGTATAACGGGTCTTTTCACCTGTACCGGGCAAACCCACGACAAGACCATAACCAATGAGTTGGTTATTTCTCACCCCTTGCACATTGGCAATGTCTTTAATGCGCTGGGCAAAGCTTATTGAAGAAAACAGGGTCAGAGCACAAAGTAAAATAATTTTAACTTTCATGATATTACTTCCTAAAAAGGCCACCAATCACTCATGAAAAATTTCCCTAACCAACCCACTTTTTGTGCATCGGCAAAGGTGCCTGTCCCACTGTATTGAATGCGCGCATTAGCAACGCGCTGCGAGTCAATAGTGTTGTCGGGACGAATATCTTGCGAACGTACAATGCCGGTCACCCGCACAAATTCATCACCGTTATTGATGGTGATCCATTTCTCACCGCGGATCACTAGGTTGCCATTATTGAGCACCTGCATCACATTGGCCGAGATACTGCCTGACAGGCTATTGCTCTGATCGGCGTCTGACTCTCGTTTGGTGTTAAAGCTGTCTTTATAACGTAAATCGATAGGTACGCCTTTGATGGTGACATTGCCGCCACCAGCATAAATGGGGTCAAGACTAAGATCTGAGCCTTTTTTAATCTCATTATTAGCGCTCTTTGACGCTTGGGTCGACTCTTCCAAAATCACCGTGATGATGTCGCCCACTTTTAACGCCTTGATATCGGAATACAATCCCGATGCCTGACTGTCTTGATACATAGATCCCGTTGCCGCCACCTTGGTTAGCGGAGCTTCTGGGTAAACGGGCGCATAATAAGGGTCATCAGCAATCGGCTTATTATTGCTAGTCGAGCTACACCCCGCTAAGGCGATGGCTGCCACCAGCATGAGATACTTAGTCATATTAAGCCTCTACAAATTCTGGTTAACGTAAGACAACATCTGATCGACGGCTGAGATCACTTTGGAGTTCATCTCGTAAATTCGCTGACTCTCAATCAAGTTAACCAGCTCTTCGGTTACATTCACGTTAGAGGTCTCCAATGCACCTTGACGAATCGCGCCCATGCCATCTAAAGAGGCCGTTCCTTGAATCGGTGCACCGCTCGCGCCAGTTTCGGTGTAGAGGTTTTGCCCCATAGGATCTAACCCACTTGGGTTAATAAAGTCGGACATGGCTAACTGGCCCACCACTTGGTTTTCGGCCGCACCCGGGGTTTTTACCGAGACCTCCCCTTCTGCCGACACTGTGATACTGGTGGCGTCATCAGGAATGGTGATCGCCGGCTGCAACACATAACCTGAGCCAGGGGTAACTATTTGACCAGTATCATCTAAGGTGAACTGGCCATTACGCGTGTAGGCCGCGGTGCCATCTGGCATCTGCACTTCAAAAAAGCCTGGGCCTTCAATCATTAAATCGAGTGAGTTATCCGTGGTTAACATGTTGCCTTGGGTGAACATCTTTTGCGTCGCCACCACTTTGGTACCCGCACCGATATTCAGGCCATTGGGCAATTTGGTGTTAGAGGCACTGATGCCACCAGCTTGGTTAACCGTTTGATAAAGCAAGTCTTCAAATACGGCGCGGCTTTTCTTGTAGCCAATGGTGCTCGCATTAGCCACGTTGTTAGAGATAACCGAAATATCGGTTTGCTGAGCATCTAAGCCTGTTTTACTGATCCATAACGCGGGATGCATAATCTATCTCCTAACTAATGCGCATTAATGTCGAAGAGGCTTGATCCATCTCTTCGGCCGTTTTCATCATCTTGACCTGCATCTCAAACTGACGCTGCAAATCGATTAACGACACCATTTCATCGACAGCATTCACATTGCTGCCCTCAACGGCGCCACTCTCTACAAACACCTGCGCATTGGCAGGTGCGACTTCGCCAGAGATTTGACGGAACAGGCCATCTTCTCCGCGCATTAAATTTTGGTTACCTGGGTTAACGAGCTTGATCCGGCCAACCTCTTCAATCACTTCCGCTGTCGCCCCTAAAGGGCGCACCGAAATAATGCCATCTTGGGCAATTTCTATTTTTTCGATAGGCAGAGGTAATACGATGGGACCGGCATCCCCCATAATGGGATTACCACGGTCGTTTCGCAGCAAGCCGGTGTTATCTATGCTTAAGCTGCCTGAGCGGGTATAGGCTTCGCCACCGTCGGCACTCTGCACGGCAATCCAACCATCGCCTTTGACGGCAACATCCAGATCGCGGCCTGTGGTTTTTAGCGGTCCGCTGGCAAAGTTAGCCGATGGGCTTTCTGTCATCGAAAACACCCGTGTCGGCAAACCTTCACCAAAGGCTTGCATAGAGCGAGATTGTTCTAAGTCTGACTTAAAACCATCGGTATTGGCATTAGCAAGGTTGTTCGCACGTACCGCCAGCGAATTCATATTCTGCTTGGCGCCACTCATGGCGACATAAAGTAATTTATCCACTTGCTGCTCCGTCAATGTTTCAACTAAAACTGTCTTATCACAGTACAAAGCAAGCATCGTGCCAATAGCGAAAATTAATGAAAATGGAAGATCAATGGGATGCGAAGGTAAATAATACGAAAAGAGGAGGAGTTCAACGAAAAGCGGCAGTGTGTTGCCGTTGCGGCAACACACTTAAGTCAACCATTAACGGATCTGGAGTACCGTTTGTTGCAACGTATTATTGACCTCTAAGGTACGCGAGTTAGCCTGGAAGTTACGCTGCGCAGAGATCAAATCAACCAGCTCGGTGGTCAAATCAACGTTGGATTGTTCCAGTGCTGACGAGCGAATACCACCAAAGGTACCGCTATTAGCCTCACCGGCTAACGCTGGGCCTGAATCTAAACTGGCCTTCCACGACGTATTACCCACTTGCGTTAAGCCTTGCTCATTTGAAAAACGTGCCAACGCCACGCGAGCTAACGCTACCGTAGAGCCGTTACTGTAACTGGCATTGATCAGACCATCGGCACCCACTTCAACATTGGTTAAACGGCCAACGGTGGTACCATCTTGGCTCAGCTCTGTCACCTCAAAAGCCGATGAATATTGCGTCGGATTATTAAAATTAAGTGTCAGGGTTTGCGTGCCATCGGTACCAGGGCCTAATACATTAGCCCCGCCGACACCAAGCGTTTCGGTCTGTATTACGGCAGGATCGCTGCCAGTATAAGTGCCAGTATCGTTAAAGGACAATACAGAGCCTTTCCAACCACTGGCACTTTCTGCGTTACCAGTAGCGTCGGCAACGCCATCACCTGTGGTATCACGCCCATAAGTACCTACAGGACCTGCAATATCGACCTGCTTGCCATCGACGGCATAAAACGCCACCCAGTTACTCTCGCCATTGTGCGCCGCTTCAGGTGGGCGCACAAAGTAGGTGGTTAAAATTTGTGGCTCACCTAATGAGTCATATATGGTCACAGATGTTGAATTATTAAAGGTCTCAGGCTTAGTAGGATCGAAATTCGCCGGATCGAGAGTGTCTTCAGCGGCATTAAGGTTCATCTGAATGCCCACATCATTGGTTTTCTGTGGCTGACCTGCCGTGTCCGGAATTTGCACCGGTTTGGTGGTGGTTAAACTCACTGATGTTGAGTTACCGTCTTTATCGACTGGAAATGTCTGTAAGAAGTGACCCGATGAGTTTACTAGGTAATTATTACCATCAACTTTAAATGCACCTGCGCGGGTAAAAGACATATCTTGTGAGCCCACTTCAGATGACGTCACAAAAAAACCACCGCCATTAATCGCCATATCAAGGGCGTTGCTGGTAAATTGCATACTACCTTGATGGAACTGCTGCGCGACTTGCGATGTGGTCACACCGCCACCGACTGTGGTTTTACTGTTAGCAAAAATGGAGTTGGCGTACACGTCGGCAAATTCGGCGCGAGACTCTTTAAAACCAACCGTATTGACGTTGGCAATATTGTTAGCCGTGGTATTAAGATCTTTTTGGGCTGCTGAGATACCGCTCAATGCAATGTTAAATGACATAAATCACCTCATTAAAAATTCTATTCGTTGTCGTGGACGTTATGCCCTAACGTAAGCTTTATCTAGGTTTCAGAGACGGCGAGTACATCACCAATCTTGATACCCCCTATGCCCCTAAGGTTTAAAATTGCGCCGGTACTGGCTGTACCTAATGAGACGCTAGTCACATGAGCGTAGGTCGATACCGCTAGGTCTTCGCTTTTACCATCCACTTTGCCAGAAGCTTTAATCGAGTAATTACCACTCGCCACCGGCTCGCCATTTTTATCTAGCCCATCCCAGCTGACATCAATATTGCCGCCTGCACTGCCATCGACGGTAAAGGTTTTGATTAACTGACCTTTTTCATCTTCGATGCGCACAGTAATGTCATCGATAGCCTCTGGCGTACTGATGATCCCTTTTAATTGCGGATCTTCAGCAGAAATATGGCCAGTATCTGACGGAATAAGCACTTTCTGCCCAACGAGCCCTGAGGCTTGTAGTGCCTGACTCGAGGTCATCACAGCATTAAGGTTGACTATCTCCTCATTGAGCTTGCTGATCCCATCGACGGTCGAAAATGAAGCCATCTGCGCGATCATCTGATCGTTATCCACAGGCTTAAATGGATCTTGCATCGACAACTGTTGACTCAATAAAGAGAAAAAATCATCTTGCGTCAACTGTTGATTATTTGCCTCAGGAATCGATGACTCCTCAGGTAAGCGAATACCATCTAGAAACGGATTTCCCGTAGATTCGGTGATGGCACTCGTTCTGCTGTTTGCTTGCGGTGTGATCTGCCCACTTTGCTTTTCACTGCTCAGGGGAGACTGACTGCTTAACGGATTAATGAGGCTCACTAATTACCTCCTAAGATTTGCCGATTCGCAAAGTCTGTTGCAGCATAGACTTGGCCGCTTCAGCAACTTGTACGTTCATTTGGTACGAACGCGATGCAGAGATCATGTTCGCCATCTCCTCCATCACATTCACATTGGGTTTGTAAATAAAACCGTCGGCATCGGCCAACGGGTGATCAGGAGAATATTCTTTCTGCAGCGGCTTATCACTTTCAACAATGCCCGCCACTTTAACCGACTGTGAGGTTTGTTGTTGATGACTCGCTTTGGCCATTTCCGCTTCAAATACAGGATGACGAGCACGGTAAGTCTGGTCGATGCTACTGGAAACTGAATCGGCATTGGCAATGTTACTTGCCGTGGTATTAAGGCGGATAGATTGCGCCGACATACCCGATCCAGAAACATCAAAGATATTAAATAAGCTCATCATTAATTTCCTTTAAGTGCTTTTTTCAGCCCAGCAAATTTACTGTCAAGAAACCCTAACGACATCTGATACTCTAAGGCGTTTTGCATAAACTCAGATTGCTCTTGCTGAATATCGACGGTATTACCATCACCTGTATCGGGCTGATTTGGCACGCGATAACTCACATGTTGCTGACTTAAAGCCGCTAAATCGAAATGACGTTCGTCACTGCGGCTCATGGCTAAACCACCTTGCCGACTGCGAGCAGCTTGCAGTGCCTTGTCGAAATCGAGATCTTTGGCTTTATAATGAGGGGTATCGGCATTGGCAATGTTAGATGAAATCACCTGCGCACGCGTTGAACGCACACCCAAGGTGAATTGATGCACACCTAATGCTTTATCAAAACTAATCGCCATAAAATTGCCTCCTCATACAGATATCAACAACAAAGCAATTGTTATGCCAAACAAGGGGGAAGAGGATGGGAGTGGTTAATAAAAAACCATAAAGATAAAAAATGCCAGCTTATTGCTGGCATTTTAACTAAATCAGGTAGTAAAGACTAACCACGCTTTTGATAATAGATGCCAGGATTACAGCGCACCATCTCAAACTCTTCGGTTAATCCGGCAATCGACTCCGAAGCGCCAAGAAATAAGATCCCTTTGGGGTTCAAAGCGGCAGCAAATTGCCGCAATATTTTGGCCTTTGCCTCAGGTGCAAAGTAGATGAGTACATTGCGGCAAAATATAATGTCAAATTTACCCAGTAAGGTATAACTTTCAAGCAAATTATGGGCTCTGAAATTCACCAAACGTTTTACATTGTCTTTGACGACCATAGAGCCTGGTGTGGTTGGAGCAAAAAACTGCCGTTTACGCTCATCTGATAAGCCCCGAGCCAGCGCCAAATTATCATATTGCGCCGCTTTACACCTGTCTAACATAGATGGCGATAAATCGGTGGCCAATATCGATGCGCTACCCGGTAATGCCCCTGGTTTACGCTGCTGATATTCTAAAATGGTCATGGCTAACGAATAAGGTTCTTGCCCTGAGGAGCACGCCGCCGACCATATTTTGAGTGGACGCCCTAAACGAGTGTACTCAGGCAATAAGTTATTTGCGAGCAGCTCAAACGGATAACGATCCCTAAACCATAAGGTTTCGTTAGTGGTCATCGCATCGATAACCTCAGCCCTTAACTGCCGCTCCGTCGGCTTCATTGAATGTTTGACCACCTCTGATAATGAAGGAAGGTTATATTTCCCCATTAATGGCGCCAAGCGACTACGAACTAAATACTGCTTATTTTCACCCAGCACGATCCCGCTGTGTTGCTCCAGAAATAATCTAAATTGGTTGTACTCAGCTTCAGCAAGTGATTTATTCGGCACCTAGATATCCCAATCTTATAAAAGTAAAACAGGCTACAACATACACTACTATAGCAAGCATTAAACAGCCAAGCGTTATACATTAGCGAACTCACTGAGACAAGCATAAACTATTCAAAGTTAGGTGCTTGTATGACGACGCTCAATTTACAAGCTAAGGTGCTTATTCACCGCGGCCGCGAGTTCATCTGGATTAAACTTAGCAATAAAATCATTGGCGCCAACTTTTTCGACCATCGCCTGATTAAACACGCCACTGAGTGAAGTATGAAGCACCACCTTAATATCTTTAAGCTTAGGATTGTCCCTAATCTCTGCCGTTAAGGTGTAGCCATCCATCTCTGGCATCTCGATATCAGAAATAATTAATGGGATCTCATGAGCCACATTATCCATATTGGCCGCCATCGCCACCAATTGGTTAAGTGCATCTCGGCCATCTTTAGCGGTATCGATTTGTAGGTTTAATGACTCAAGCGCCCTAATAATTTGTTTACGGGCAACAGTTGAATCATCAATCACCATAATATGATAATGGCGATCTCTATCAATGGTCAGCTTATCATCCACTTCTTGGCTGATCTGCGTCTTAACCGGTGAGATCTCATCGAGGATTTTTTCAACATCAAGGATCTCAACCAGCTCACCTTCAATCTCGGTAACCGCAGTTAAATAAGAATAACGCCCCGCACCCTGTGGCGGTGGCATAATAGCTTCCCAGTTCATGTTGATGATGCGCTCAACAGATTTAACTAAGAACCCCTGTACGCTGCGATTATATTCAGAAATGATAATGAAACACTCGTCGGTGTTTTCAATCGGGCGACCACCCGTCGCTGCACTTAAATCAATCACAGAGATCGTCTTGCCACGAATATGGGCGACACCTCTAACCACAGGATTTAGCTTTGGTAACGCGGTTAATGGAGGGCACTGCAGCACCTCTTTAACTTTAAATACGTTAATGCCAAATCGTTGCCGACCGTTTAATTTGAACAGTAACAGTTCTAGGCGGTTTTGCCCCACGAGTTGGGTGCGTTTATTTACTGAATCAAGAATACTCGACATAATGCCTTTGCCTTGTCAATGCTTCCCCACCCATAGTAACTATAAGTATAGGCATGCTAATTGCTTTAATAAATTTGAATGATAACCAGGCCCAAACTCGTCAAATTTATGACACTAATTTCTATGAAAAAAATGTCTAAAGGTACGGGCCACAACGAAGTATAGGTGCAATCTGGCCGTTCAAGCTAGTCTAATCATTATGAAAGTAAATACTGTGTACTTTTTCATCGCTTTACTCTTCTCTTCCCCAAGTTTCGGCGCGGATGAGCCTAGCGTACCCTCTTTATCGACGATATCACGATTAGCTATAGCGGCAATTGAAAATAAAATTGAAGCCCCTAGTGACGCCAAAGTCAATATTACGCCGCAAAGTTTAGACACTAGGGTTACCCCACCTGTTTGCAGTTCAGCGCTAAGCGTTGAGGTCGCCAGCGATCGCGCAATAGGCCGTAATAACACAGTTAAAGTCAGTTGCGAAACCCCAGAGCTACAATACCCTTGGCAAATTTACATATCGGTAAGAGTCGACATTCTTTACCCTGTGGTTGTGGCCACACAAACCTTGGGGCCAGGCGATCTAATTGACGCAGAGCAGGTGACGCTCGCCTATGTCGAGCAGAGTAATTTACGTGGCCAACAATTTGATGATCCCGCACAGGTCACAGGTACCCGAGTAAAACGTAGAATTGCCGCCAATCAAACCCTGTTTAGCAGTAACCTTTGCTTTGTATGCAAAGGCGACATGGTGTCTATTTTTGCCCGCACGGCCAATTTTGAGATAAAAACTATCGGTGAGGCCTTACGTGATGGTAACTTAGGCGATAGAATTCAGGTTAGAAACAGTAACTCACAGAAAATGGTAGATGCAAACGTTATTGGGGTCGGCGCGGTTGAGGTTAGAATGTAGTACCACGTGGCCCAATCGATGGGCATTTTTTTATTGATCACTACAAAATTCTACTAAAGCTTTAACAGTGAACGCCGATATACAGTTATGTTGATCTCACTAAAGTAACGTTGGAACCTATTATGGCTATAGACGTAAAGCATGTAAATACAAGCACTAACAATCGAGTCGCAACGCCGACAACCGATAAATCATCGGCAAAAAATGAGGCCGTATCGCCCGAAACCACTACGGCTAAAACCGTAAAAAGTGACTCGGTATCAATAACACCTCAGGCGCAACAACTGCAAAGTGCCCAAGCAAAATTGAACAGCTTGCCTGAAATCGACACTAAAAAAGTCGAACAGATCAAAGCGGCTATTGCTGAAGGTCGCTACAAAATTGATGCCGACAAACTGGCCAGTAATATTGCGCAGTTTGAAAATGAACTAAAGGATCTTAATTAAGCTGTTATGAACTCAATAATCGACATCATCGCCAATCAACATACGTTATTAAACGACTTAAAACGCCTTATCGAAGCAGAGAAAGTGGCGCTTATCGCACAAAGTGCCGATGAGTTGCTAAACCTAGCGACAGATAAAGCTAAGTTGTTAGATGAGATCAAAGCGGTCGATGTACGATTATCAGAGCACCCTGACAGCAATAAACTCAGTAGCGATCCTAAGCTACAAAAATTAGTCGAAATTACCAAACAAGTGTTAGCCCAATGTAAGACGCTTAACGCGCAAAATGCCACTTTAATAGAACACAGCATGGCCAGTATTAATCGCTTCTCCCAAGCCTTACAAGCCAGTCGAAACGCATCCAGCCTTACCTACGATGGTAAAGGTAAAACCTCAACAATTTCGACCTTAGGCAATAATCTTAAGGCCTAAGCGGATTCTTTTTACGCTGATGTTACAGCTGACACTAGTTGTGGGCATAAGGTCCGATAATGAGTGTCTAATTAGTCCTCGACCCTATGCGCAATATCTCTGACTACTGTTTTCTTATCACTATCTCATAGCAACTTTTGCTTGGCTCTTTTTATGCACTACAGCGCTCTATTTGATTAACGACAGCACTCTATAATGCTGAGTTATATCAGCGCCTATCTCACCAGCTTGATGCGTTTCCTATGCTGGAAGCGCTGACAAAAGGCACAAAAAAAGCCTCTTAAATAGAGGCTTTAATAATGCGCAATACATAAAGTTATTCAGTAAAACACAAGCAATGTTAATAAGGATACTTTATTAAAAATAAGTCACTTGCTTCACTTTTTGTGGACGATTTTGCTGTTGGTACAAGGCCCACACTTGAGAAAAATCAAGTTCCAGCTCAGTCACATAATGCTCACCCGCCGGGTAACTCTTAACCACTCTGGCGCCGCGTATCACCCCGGTCACCGAAGCTTGAATATTATCATCAGACAACATCCAATCCCTGACTTGGCTCGACGCAGATAACTGCTGGCCGTATACCTGCTCAGCTAACTCACGATAAGCCGCGATTTTGGATGCTTGCATCGCCATTAATACCCGTTGCGACTGCTCTTTGGCCGGTTGTGTCGCTAAGGGGGCGTAGCCGATAGCGGTTAACTTAGGAAACTGCTCAGGCGCTTCTGTTTCCCACTGAATATATCTATCTTGGGAAGCGCAGCCACTTAGTGTCAGCAGTATTGCCATTAACCAGATTCTCATTGCATCTCTCCTACCATTTGCATGTTACCCTGCCCCTGCATGCTGTGACGGATCAACAAGCCTTGCTTAGACTCCACCCGCTCAGACGCCCTAAGATAACCAGGCAATTCAGCCAAGGTGACACTCGCCGAAGCAACTGATACCACACGATTATTGGTTACATTCACAATGCGACTATTGACCACAAGCTCATCAAGCGACAGATTCATGGTCGACACCAAAACATGCTCAACGGGCAAATCGTCCGCAAGCTTACGCCAATCACGACTCAATATAAAATCACCACTGTCGGTCACGCGCACACTTTGTGCCACATTGAGATCGACCAAATTAAATTGATGATCATGCATAGCAGCAATTAAACCTTGCTGTAATTGTAACCCCAAGGGATTAGTGCCACTTAAACTGTCTAACAACACTGGCGTTGTCACCAATAACGGATGCTTAGGCGTGAGTTGATCGTTTTGCCTGACCAGTTCATTGGCCAATTGTTGGCTTAGGTGTAGCACTGCCGATTGAGCAGGCAAAGTATTGCCGCTTGCCAATGACGGCGCAGCAGACTCATTGCTCGCACATCCCCCCAATAGCAATAAAGATGACAAAAATATCGCTGTACGCATTGCTCTGTCCTGTATAACGCTAAGCAAGGCTTAGCCGGAAAAAATGCACATATAAAATGCCGTTTCAATATAAACGCAAGGCTTGGTCGCCGCCCATTTAAGTTAACCGCTAACTATTTAACCGTTGACGGCGCTGATGCATTAACATCACAACCCGGTCGATACTGACGCAGACGATAACTTTGACTATCGCTATGTCACACGACAAATTCGCGGCGGGTTCGACTGGCATAAATTTAAAATGCAAATTATGAGCCAATAGCTAAGTGCTAACCTAATTGCTTATATGGCATACTAAGTATCTCGGGCATCACCAATCGCTGCGAGCGCGATAAGACAATAATCAACGCCAAGGTCATAGCAATAGCCACAATGGTTTACCCGCGGCCTCTTTATCGGCCTCAACACGTCAAGCTTTAACCCCATTAAGCAAGCAATAGTGCCACAAAGTACATACAGGCATGTATATTGCTTACTATGATGCCATCAGGCTAATATCGCCCAACAACCGCTAATACTGTCATCATTTTGGCAGTTAGTGCCGCAGGTTGTAACGCTTCGCATTGTTATTATTGAAAGAGACTTTTACATGAATCGGCTAACCATATCCTTGCTATTGCTCGGTTTAACCCACCTTAATGTGTCAGCACAGTGGATTGAAGCACATGGCGAGGCCAACGTGCTCAACAACAATGTTAATCAGGCACGCGAAGAAGCCATACAACAAGCCTTAAGTGTTATCACCTTACAATCGGGTGGCCAATTTACCAGCCAGCAACAGACGCAAAACGGTCAACTGGTACAAAGCCAGTTTTCTATGTCGAACCAAGCCAACATTGCGCGAGTCGAACTGCTCAGTGAGCGCATCGAAAACCAACAAATCACAGTGACATTAAGAGCCGATGTTATCGATGGCGCAGAGCAACAGTGCCAAGTGGAACCATTAAAAGCCGCCATTTTAGTGCCACAGGCATCGATTGCCGATCGTGCGCAGCTCAGATACGGCAATATCGGTCAATTTGAACAGGCACTATCAGAACGCTTGGGAAACATCATTCAGCAGCGCAGCAATGCCAGCCTTGCCAACGTTCACGCCAACGAACGCCTCGATGTTGAGCAATCGTTAGTCGATGTTCGAGGCTACCGTTTGCCCAGTTGGCTAAGCGACATCACCGACAGTCAATATATCCTACTGCCAGCAATCGTCGATATCTCCACCGATCCCGTTGAAGGCGGATTACTAGGTCTTTGGAATAACTATCCGCAACGGCAATTTTATCTAAAGCTATCGCTGTATCATGGCATCAGTGGTGAGCAAGTTTGGAGCGAGCTATATCATTCATCTGCCCCATGGGAGTTTGAGCGACAAGCCACAGTGCCGGCAAATAGCGCCCGCTTTTGGCATTCCAGCTATGGCCAAAATATTGATGCCGTATTAGCACAAGCCAGTGCAGATATCGATAAAGTGCTTAACTGCAGGCCACTACTCGGACAAATTGTGTCTAAACAAGACAGACGGGTGATCATCAATCTGGGGCGTAATAACGGTATAAAAGTGGGCGACCGTTTTCAAATTGTATTGCAACAAAACTTACCCGATAGGCTCGACAACATGCGCCCAATTGCCGGGGAAACTCGCGCAACGGTCACCATAGATCAAGTCACGCAGCAAAGTGCAACAGCCTTGCTCGAGCCAAAAAATGGGACGCTAAATATACAAGTAAATGACATTGCGATTAAAATTTAGCGGACAAGCGACCACTAATTAAGCAACTAAATCTAAAGCCTTTTCATCGAGATGAAAAACAGTATAATCAACAGCGTCTCCCTATAGCTCAACAGGATAGAGCAGTCGCCTCCTAAGCGATCGATCGGGGTTCGAGTCCCTGTGGGGAGACCAGATAGACCTTTTACTTATAAAATTCAATCGCTTACGATTTTAACAAAATCTGGTGCCGCCCCTGTGCCGCCATAGAACAGGCCTTTTTTAGCACTTTTTGTTATACATTCTCTTGGTATTAGTTGAATAACGCCTGTTTTACTCAGTTAACCTCAGTTGTAGACTTTTCACTCCATTTCTAATAGTTTTGTCTTATTCAAAAACAGGAAAGAAACTACTCAGTCATGGAAGATTTTGATCTAGATATTCCTACAGACAGACAAAAAATAAGGGCATGGCTTCTTAGCTCTATTATTCCTCTAAACGATAAAGAAAACCCTGATCTTGATTCAGAACAAATAACTAGCAATGTTAAAGAAACCGTTGAGAGCTTTACTAACTTTATAGTGAGTGTCCACCAACTTGAAGCCATTGCTGAAGGAAATAGTTCAGAGGAAGATATAGTCAAAGCATTCGCGAAGCACCCTCACAGCTTAAATTTATTAGATGAACTCCATAAAGCACGCAGTGAGAGTTGGGGCAATCTAATTAAAATTTTCTTAGAAATGATGGAAGGCATATATAAACCAGATAAAGCTATAGCAATAGCTCATGCCAATTCACTGATTGAAATCGCCGACCTGTTTTTACCGAATACATCAGAACTGTTCAACGAAAGAGTCCAGCCACTTAAATCAATACTGACACAGCGCATGTCAGAACAACTAACAACCAAGTTGTTTGAGCTTTTCAAAGGCATTCTTTCATGTCAGTTTGCAGGGCTACCTCAACAAGCTAACTTATTAGCTGAATATTTAATAAAGGAGCTAATTTCGCATCAAGATTCTTATGCTGTGCGGATTCGGGAAAATGTGCTCAAAGTACAAGGGGCAATTGAACACTCAAAGAAGGCAGGGAAAAGAGGCGGTAAAAAGACACAGCAAGGCTCTCAACAAACAGCTAAAGATGCTATTGCACTGTTTTTGGCTACTAATGAATATTCTAATTACACGAAAGCTGCTGAAGGTTTATACCCGCAAATCGTCGAACTTGGTAAAAAGCATGGTTTTCAATTTAACAGTGTTATTAACGGTCACAGGACGGTTGTAGACTGGTTTAGATCGACTAAACGCTTTCAAAAAAGAACCAGTTAACAAGCTTTAATCCCCCCTAAATATACACTCAAGCAGCTTAATGTATTTTCAAGCAGCTTGAATGTACATACACACTAATCGTCTGATCATATTGTTAACTCCGAAAGACACACACTAATCGGAGTTAACATGAATACACTACTTACCCCCTCTCAAGTTGCCGAGTTTCTTGGCATCACTATAGGCACCCTATCTGTATGGCGCTGTACTGGCCGCTACCCTCTTAGCTTTATCAAAGTTGGTCGTCGTGTAATGTACCGCCAAAGCGATGTTGAGAACTTTATCAACGGGAGGGTTTATGAACACACTGCTTAAATTCGGCGCTATCGTCATCATTTGCTTTTTATCTCATCTGTGTGGAATGCTTAATGCGACTACCACAATGCTCAAAGCCTCAATCGGCTCCAGCCCGTTAACGGGTACCACAGAGCAATTATCGCCCTTGTACCCGTTAACGGGTACACAGGCCGAAAACTGCGCGCTTGATTCATCTATGTACCCGTTAACGAAACATGAACTCGTTAACGGAACGGATGAAATCAAACCTGTAACCAAGGCTTCGTTACATAACGGGCAGTCGACACCGCAGCTAACAGCACAGAAACCATCAAAACTGCCAGCACCTGAACATGAAACAATCGCTAATACTGAAGGAGGCAAGTAATGGCCGCCTTCACTAACGAGCAAGTTGAGTTCATCCAATGGTTAGCTCAGGGCAATAACATCGATGTCTGTATTGAGATCTGCCCTGACCTTTGCAAAATGACGGGCTTTGAAAGCTATCACGGGCATTTTCAAAAGCGCACCCTTTTTAAACTAAAGGCACTAGGTTTTATCGGTGAGAGTGTCCATTACATAACGGGAATGCGTTGGTTACGTTGCAGCCTTAACCAACGTGGGCTTAATTGGCTGACAGCCCACGCAGAGCAAAGCGGCGATAAAGCGCCTAGCAAGGAGAGCCACCATGCCTAACGTCCATGAACATGATAAGCAATGGCTTAAGGGGCGGCTTGATGGCATCCCCTCATTATTTAGTGATGCAATAATGGATAAGTACAGCAAATTTGCTAAACGAAGAGATGCGAACATCTATGTAAGGGAAACAACTAAGGCAATCGCAAACATTTTAGGTAAAGACCATTCATTTTACAGCATCAACACTAACGACCGAGATCATGCTATTCAAGCAAAACGCCACGCTCGCCGTTGTATAACTCTTGTCAAAAATCTCAATAGCAATTGTCTTATTGAAAAGTACAATTGTGTCATTCGCTATTTGGAGTGTTATCAAATCACCCCAACAAAGCTAACTGACAAGATAATCACAAACCTAAAAGCAGGCACATTATCTGAAAACGAGCAGAAAAAAGTATGGGGAGTATTGTCCAGAGCATTTGATCCTTCTTGGTGGAAACCAAAGCTAAGACGTCAACATAACAAACAAATAGAAACGATCTCTCGCCTGTTAAACCAAGTGAACAAACATCGTGGAATTTACGCTAGTAATATCACGGTCAATAACTTCAAAACTCAATGGCAAAACAACCAAGAGTTATTAGAAAACACCATAGCCACCAATGAGCTTGATTACAGCATGAGTCTTGCTGAACTATCACAGCTCAACGTATCAAATCCTGCCATACGCAAAGCAGAGTTAATGGTTCGCATCCGTGGCTTTGAAGACTATGCCAAACAGATGGGCTATTCCGCTCTATTCCTCACCATGACAACACCGTCGAAGTATCACCGCAGCTATTCTAAATCAGGTGATGAAAACCCTAACTGGAACGGCGCGACACCACTTGACGCGCAAGAATACTTAAATCGTACCTTTCAGCGTATTAGGGCTTCACTCAACCGTGACAAGATCACCCCGTTCGGTTTCCGCATTGCTGAACCGCACCATGACGGCACACCCCATTGGCATCTATTACTGTTTATTCCAACGGAGCAGCAACAAGCCTTAGTCGACACCTTCGAGCAATATTGCCTAGAGGAAGATGGCGACGAGCAAGGCGCAAAGCAGAGGCGCTTTAAGGTCGAATATATTAATCCCGACAAAGGCTCAGCCACTGGCTATGTGGTGAAGTACGTATCTAAAAATATTGACGGTAAAGGCATAGACCACGACTCATACGGCAAAGAAGCAACTTCATCGGCAGTTCGTATCAAAGTATGGGCGTCTTGCTGGGGTATTCGCCAATTCCAACAAATTGGTGGTGTGGGTGTCACTCAATGGCGTGAACTAAGGCGCTTAAGCAAAATCACAGACCAAAGCTTAGATTGGGTAGAGGAAATACGACAGGCCGCAGATAGCTCCAACTGGAACCGTTACACTGAGCTAATGGGCGGAGTATTCTGCAAAAGAGTCGATCAACTCATTAGGCCACTTTATGGCAACGCCAACTCCCTTAGCGCAAAAAGCAAGCAAAATCCTGAAACCATCCAGCAAGAATCCCGAAATTGCGGGAATCACCCTGAAAATTCCGGGATTACATTGCCGGAATCCGGGAATCCAATCCCGGATTCGATTGCCGTATTTCCGGAATTAGTATCGGAATCAGCTCCCGAAAGTTCCGAAAATCAATATAAAGCAACAGCAGATATTAAACATGATCGACTAGAGCTAAAAACCAATCGCTACGGAGATGCACTCATCAAGCAACTCAAAGGCATTGTCTGTTTAGGTGTTGAGATCATCACTCGCGTACACAGCTGGACGATTTCAATGACAACTAAGCCAAAGCCGTTAACTTGGAGTTCTGTCAATAACTGTACCACCCTCGTCACCGAGTCAGATACGATACCAAACCTCGTGACTATCAATCTGATGCCAGAAGATAATCGGTCAGCGGGAAAAAGGAGATTAAATGAAATCGACCTATCAACAAGGTACATGAGTCAAACCGCGACCAGATACTGAACCAACCACCCGATTTACCATTGAATTGATATTGGTCAATTTTATAAAGAAATACTCAAGATATTTTAACCAGCACTGACTATTAATCAGTCAGAGAAAAGAGTAGTATCAAGTCTATTAGTGATACACAACAGCTACTTAAGGACGAGTAATGGATCCATTGTCACAGCTATTTGCAGCCTATCTGGAGATGGTGAGCAATAACATCACCAACGCCTATGTTGATGCGGCAAACACTACCGTCACAGCACAAATGCTCAATTACAAAGGCACCGACATTCGATTCCAGCACTTTCTATGGCAGGTCAAGCAAGAAAGCGTCTGTGCCGACGTTCAGCAGCAAGCTACGTCCTATTCCAAGTGCACCCAGCAAGCCAAAGCCATGTTCACCGATCTATGTGAACAATTATCGGTAACAAAAAAACTCAACTCAAAAGGCCGCAGCTTGTCAAGAATGTACTGCAATGCGTCACTGAACTACAAACCCATGATTGCCACCATAGGTAAACCAATGCAAAAGACCGTACAACAGCTTAAAGAAAAAGAATGTAATCAACTCATTCTTAGAGCAATGCAGGATAATGATCCCGAAGTAGCCAAACAAAGGGACTCAACATGTGCAACATTGAAGTAAACGACATTGATTTATCTAGCAAACGAAATACATTATAGCGACAAGTAAAGCATATAAGAATTTGATTAAATGCAACTTTTTGTTACTAAAGCAACTTTCTAAATGACGTTAAATAAGTCTTATGTTACGTTCAGGTACCATAAATAACTTCAACAAAATCAAAAGTTACTAAACAGCAGGGAAGCTGATACCCACAATCCAAGGGCGGTAGCGTGTCTGAAAGATAAGCGATTGAGCAGTTTCTATCGCTTAGCTGGAACCAAATAGCCTCTAACCCTCTACACGATTCGGAAGCACGTTAAAGGGTAATGAAATGAATTGACATTAGAGCCGCTTACATTCTTTAGCCGCTCTAATACTTGCTAATCTAGCAACTTGTTGCAGATATTTTTTGCTTCGCTGATACATAAAACACCTCCTTTCTTGGAAGGTAGGTCAAGCTTGCAAGGTAAGCTACCTTGTAAGGTTTCACTATTAAAATATTAGAAGCCCTCTCAAATTCAAGCAAGGAGTTAGCTTTGGAAATTGAAATTCATAACTGCAATAACATTGATTATGGGAAGGTCAGCCTAGCTCAAGGTCGCCTTAATATAAAGTATGCAATAAATGGGACTGGAAAAAGTACGCTAGCAAGGGCTATTTGTAAAACTATTAAAGATAGGAATGCTGGGACTAGTGAAATTAATGAGCTTACGCCCTTTAAAGCCATAGGGAACGAAGAGGTAACGCCGAGCATCACTGGGTGTGAGGAATTCCAAAGTGTAAAAGTCTTTGATGAGTCTTACATTAATGAATTCGTATATCAACCAGATGAGCTATTAAAAGGGAGCTTCGACATACTTATTCGTGATGAGAACTATGAAACAGTAATGGGGGAAATTGAAGGGCTTGTTTCAGAAATAAAAAGCCACTTTTCAGATGATCCTGATATTGAAAACCTTATCAATGATTTTAAGGAATTGAGTGATAGTTTTGGCAGGTCAACAAGAAAAGGGATTCACGGCGCTAGTGCCTTGGCAAAAGCATTCAAAGATGGAAATAAGGTTAATAATATTCCTGAAGGTTTAGAGCTGTATAAAGATTTTATTCAAGCTGAAGATAATGTTAAGTGGGTTAAGTGGCAGATTGAAGGGAATCAGTTTGTAGATAGAACAGATAATTGCCCCTACTGCATCAATGAGGTCGTGGAGGTTAAGGACACCATTAAGAGAGTTGGCGAAGTTTACAACTCTAATTCTATTCAAAATTTAAATAAAATAATTAGCGTTTTTAAAAGACTTGAAGATTACTTTACTGAGGAAACTAAAGAAATTATAAATAAGTTCATAAGCACTATAGATGGATATAATGAAGAGCAAATTGCATTTCTGAAAGAAGTTAAAGACCAATCAGACCGATTGAGCTCTAAGTTTAATGAGCTAAAAAATATAGGATTTATTTCATTTAAAGATGTAGATACTGTAGTTGTTCAATTAAAAACATACTTGATCGAACCAAATCTATATGGACATTTGCAGTCAGAAAAAATACTTGGAAAAATCGATCAAGTTAATACGTCTATAAATGAATTAACTGGAAAGGCAGGGATACTGCAAGGGAAGATAGCAATTCAAAAGAGACATATTCAACAGCTAGTTACAGAGAATAAATCCAGTATTAACTCCTTCTTAAAAAATGCTGGCTACAAGTATGAGGTTGATCTACAAGAGGATGAAAGTGGGCATCATCGTTTGAAATTGCTGCATACCGAGCTGAATGATAGCGAAGTGACAGAGGTTCGTAATAGATTGAGTTATGGGGAGTGTAATGCGTTTGCTTTAGTATTGTTTATGTTTGACGCAGTGAAAGCTGCCCCTGATTTAATAGTACTGGACGACCCTATATCTTCCTTCGATAAAAACAAGAAATACGCAATTATTGAGATGCTTTTTTGTCGAGAGCGGAATTTTAGTGGTAATTTCAGAGGTAAAACAGTCCTGCTTCTTAGTCATGACTTTGAGCCAATTGTCGATATGATATTTCATCATGGTGTAAGATTTGATCAGCCTTCAGCTTCTTTTATTGAAAATAGGCTAGGGCTACTTAACGAGATTGAAGTGAGGAAGTCAGATATTCAAACGTTTATGGATATTAACACACAGAATATTCGAGCTTCTGAAAACGTAATTGAAAAACTGGTTTACTTACGACGTACATATGAAGTAATGAATGTTAAAGGTATGGCGTACCAGTTGCTTTCAAATATATTCCATAAAAGAGATATACCTTTGATTTTTACAGTTCAAGATGATGGTGAGATATCAGAAAGACATATGTCCAACGATGAAGTAACTGAAGCTAACACGGAAATAACAGCTCATATTCCTGAATTTAATTACTCAACTCTAGTTGAGATGATTAAGAACGATGAGGCAATGAAACGTCTTTATAGAGAGTCAACTAATAACTACGAAAAGCTTCATTTATACAGAATAATTTTTGACGGCACAGAAGACGATATTGCAGCAAGCACAATCCAAAAATTTATAAACCAGTCGTTTCATATTGAAAACGACTATATTTACCAGCTTAACCCAGCAAAATATCAAACTGTTCCTCAGTATGTTATTGATGAATGCGATGCTCTTATTGGTGTCTAGAAATGTTTCGAACAAGCGCATGCCGTCGGACTGGTTTACCGCTGCGCTCCAACCAGCCGAAAATTCGGGCGTTATAACGCTTTATCCAATATGGTGTATTGGTGCTCTTTGTTTAACAAACTGGTAAATATAATGAAGAAAGTTATTTGGTTGATCATCGCCTCGACGGTTATAACATTAGGTCTTATTTCTTTTTATGGTGTGGTAGTTACGGCAACCATTGAACGAGATGGCGCTAATAATAGGTGTCCACTTTCCGCACCTATATTCGTAAAAGTTGAAAATAATACATTTTCAACGATACGTGACGTGACTTTCGATCTGGAAATGTTCAAAGATGGTCGTTCCAAGAACGTTCTGACTGGAAGCCTAAATCGAGTCTTTGATATTGTAATTGATCCATTTTCATCTGAAGCAAGGTGCTTTTCTGACAGCTATATTAAGTCCATTATTGAACCAAATCCTGTTGATTTTTCGACGGCAACGAGCAAAGAAGCAGCATCTTCATCTATTGAGTCGATAAAGAACTTTCGAGATTTTGAAGGCACACATGCAGTTTACATTTCAAATATAGAAGCATCATATCTTAAATAGAACCGTGTTATCAGCGCTATAGCAAGAAGTTAGGTTTCATCAGTTTCATAATTCACCACAAGGAGAATGACAAGTATGTTGTATGCAAGTGAGTTCAGTGAAATTACGCAAAGTGTAAATAATAATGATGCGCTTAAAGCTAGAATTCTTGATTTAATCCAAGATGAGCCTGTACCGGGTAAAGTCATGGAAGGAGAAGGCAGGCTTGAGAACCTCAAAGATATTCTTACAAATTATTTCAATGGATCAATCGACCTATCTCAAGCAATCTCTGATGTAGAGTTCAGGTTACCAAGGCATTACAGCCCATATGAGCATAATAACCAAGTGTTCCCGCACCGATGGGCTGAAAGGCTTATAAGAACAAGTATTAGTCGCTTCTATAATCAAGCTGTGCTTACTGAAATCGTTGATTCTGGTGGTACAGAGTGCTTTATTGACCATAGCTCCTCTGAAGGTTCAGATTCTAATTGTTCAAGATTACTCGCAGGTAGTAGACAAAGTGCTTCTGATATGCTAACTCGTTTAACAAGTGCGTACCGAGACGGTAACTGGAGCAAGGAAGTTAAAATACCCGACCATCCGTATTGCACGCACACTGTACAACCAGTCTAAAACAATACTAGTCATTACAGGTGACGCCTACGCGCACCTGAATGAGGCTTTTAAATTCTTCCCATCAACTCTCGCCGCTCATCCGGCGAGAGTTCTCCTATCTCCTTCTCCAATCTATCCACCTTGGATTCTTTTAAATCAGGCCCTAGCAACTGAGCTGTGGTGATACCAAGCTCAGCCCTCACCTGCTCAACATCTAAGTGGGCATAAGTGCTGGCGGTAATACTGACTCATGCTTAGATCTCTGCCTAACGGCAGTTGACTATGACCTAGTAGCTTATTGGTGGTTTACATCAAGAAATAGAATACTTCCCCACGCATCACGCTCCAAGTTGCAATGGTTCGCCTTAAATCGTGAATAGTGACATTATCGCAGGCACTCCGGTCAAGATTTGTTAATTTTAAATAAAGTAAATTTAAAATCTTGACGGAAATGAAATTATTCAATATTCTGAGCTCAACGTATTTCTATGAGAGGTGCGTGGGGTAATGAGCCCTGAGTCCCAGCTCTATTCAACAATCACTTTAATTTGAAGTTTTTGACACTCCTTTTTCAGTCAAAATATATTCTGCAAGTAACTGGGATAAACAGAATTAATGACGATTTAAGGATTAGTATGAAAATTTTAGATAAATCTCAGTTTAACGCCCTGTCTAAATGTTTACAGTATATGCTTTTAGCAGAACGTCGTAGATGTTCAATCAAAAACAGTCGCTGTAAAGAGTTACTCGCAATCATGCAAGGTTTTAATACTGCAAATGGATTGCTTTGTTCATTACCATTAGATTTTGATTTATCTAATGAATCTGTCAACAGGTTAGTTACAGAACTCCAGTCTAAGCACCAATTTAAATTAGTAAATCAAAACGATTTTATTGTAAAACTAGCCAAACATTTTGAGCTTTGTGCAGTGAATAATCATAAATTCGTAACTCCATTTCTTAGTGACTATTCAGCATTATCAGATAATTTAAATAGCCCACTTTTATTCAATGATCTTGAAGATTTGAAGATAGGAGTTCCCTGCATAACATTTCTGCTGGAAGAACGGTTTATTTACCCAAACGTCATTCAAGATTTAGGTGGTCTCGAAATACTTAAGTCGTCTAAGCAGCACGGGATAAATCCAACATTTCTTATATCAACCAAGCCAACCATGAACGAATTAAAGGAAGTTTTGGCATCGAAGGAAGTTAGTGAATTATTTCTTGTAATCGAAGGCGGCTTTAGTGTAACTACTGATAAAAAATTAGGTATGCGTTTTGGCCAACTTAACGAAGATGCTAAATTAGCTAAGGATACCCTACAAAATTATTTTACGGATAAATTTGGACAACCCGCTTCCGTCGAAATTAGGCTTTGATAGATTTTCCATCAAGTTAGTATCTTTTGTAAAAGCTCTTGTCTTTCATTAGGCGAGAGCTGTTCTATTTCCCTCAGCAACCTATCCACCTTGGATTCTTTTAAATCAGTCCCTAGCAATTGCGCCGTGGTGATGCCAAGCTGCGCCCTTACCTGCTCAATATCAAGATGAGCATAGGTGCTAGCAGTGATACTGATATCACTATGCCCTAAAAGTTTACTGGTGGTTTGGATGTTTCCGCCGCGCATCACGCTCCAACTGGCTATGGTTCGGCGCAGATCATGAATGGTAACGCTCTCGCCTTTTTTCTCACTCCGCAAGCCAGCCCGTTCGGTGATGCGCCACCAGAAACTGCCCTTGCCCGACTTTTCAGTGATGTGACCTGACAGGCTTTTGCTTGCAGGAAAAACATATTTCTCACCTCGCTTAGCCTCACTACTTCGGCGCTCAAGAATCTCCATCACCTCTTTGGTTAATGGCACCGCATGAGGCTTTTTTACTTTCATCTTAGTGGTGGGGATAAGCCAGATACCACGCTGATGCTCGATCTCCTTCCACTCCATACTGAACACGCAGCTCTTACGTTGACCAGTTAGCAGTAGCGTCATGACCACATCACGGTAAATGGCTTCTTCACTGTTGAGCGCCTCAAGCAAGTTTTTAACTTCCAACTGACTCAAAATGCGTTCACGTTTGGTATCGGCCAGTTTTTTGATTTTGGCAAAGGGATTAGTTTGCTGTTCGGCAAACATCGACTTAAGCAAGGTTAAACACTTATTGCGCACTGACACAGAGCGTTTAGTTAAAATCAGTTTTAACAGGTTGCTGGCTTCTTGCTCAGTGAGCTTATCGATAGGCAAATGGCCGATTCGTGTTTGTAGATGGGTTCGCCATGTGGCGCGAATATCTTGTAAGGATTTTTGACGCCGCTCGCCCGATTTTATCTTTAACTCAAATTCCACTTCAAAAACGTCAAACAATTGCTGCACCGACATTGAAAGCGCACGCTCAAGCTCTGCATCCAGCTTCTGCTGGCGTTTCACCTCATTGGGGTTCTGACCTTCGGCCAATTCTGATGCGTGTTTTGCGGCGAGTTTACGGGCGTTTTCTATTGTAATTGTTGGGAAGTGCCCTATAGTAATTGTGACGTCTCGACCTAAGCGCTTGCGGCGAAAGCGAAAAATAGTTTTTCCAGACGGCAAAACATCTAAAAATAACCCTTTAATTGAGTCTCTAAGGCCAATATCGTGGATTCTATACCGTTTTTGGGGTGTTTTTAGCTGTTCTAAACTACGTTTTGTGAAAGGTATTTCAGTGTTCATAATGACTTACCTGTAAATCTGGTGCCGCCCCTGTGCCGCCATAGGGATTAATTTTAACCAATTTACAGTAATTTCTGTTAATGTCAAAAACACCAAAAGACAACTTAAGATATTGAATAATAAAGAATGATTAAAAACCATCAATTTTCGTTAATCTCGCTAAAGCTCTCCTGTGGGGAGACCATAAGATAGCCACTAAAATGGTTATCTTATGCATAGGTAAAATAACCATCACTAACCGCCAACATCCTAATACATCCTACATCCCTCTAGGTTAACAATGGTTTAGTGCCCCTGCGTAGCTAGGTGAATAGGTTAACACTCACGGCTTAGCCTTCGATTTAATCGATTTAATCTTATTTAATTAGTGCTATACCAATCCTTGCGGCCATGATCATTTTTAAGCCCAATGTCTAAGTTTAAATCCTCACACTTGTGGTTAGGGTGCCAAGCGCATTTAATGTGATTTTTGACTGACTCGCTATCCGCTTTATCATGGATTTTGAGGCGTTTTTAAGGTACTTTAGCCCCATGAAAGTAACTGCGTATTACGGCGTGAAAGTAGCGTAATAGTCGCATGATAAATAATGCTGGTAGCCAAAGTCAGCTTTGTCGTCAACGCTGCGCAATAAACATCAACTTATCTCCATTATTCCTATTTACCTCAACCCTATAAAGGATAGCGTCAATGACTGAGCTGTTTACTGCTAACCTCGAGATCATTAATAAGCGTTGGCCTCTGCTCGCTTCAGCCTTACATGCGGCAAACATTGAACACTTCGATGCTTGTCTCGTTAATGGCAATGAACAAACCATCAGTGTCAATGGTATTCAATTGAGCAGTCGGCATAACCGTATCGCCGAAGCGCAGCTGTTGATTAAACAACTGCCAGCAAACTGCAATGACCTCACGGTTTATGGTGTCGGCATGGGAGATGTCCCCGCCGTCCTAGTGCAGCACCCCAATATAAAAAGCATTCGTATTGGCCTGCTCAATGTCAGCCTGTTTGCCTTATTACTGACTTATACCGATCAGCGCGAATGGTTGAGCGATCCGCGCCTAACGCTTATGCACCAGCTTCAACAACACCGACTACCGCCCCACTACATTACCGTCACGCCCGAACTCTTATTGAGCAGCGATGACAATGCTAGGTTGCGTGACTTGTTGGTATTTAACAATAACCTTGATTTTGCCAACAGAAGCCATGGCAATGATGACGCTGAGCTTCAGCAGCGCATGCGGGATAATCTTGCGACCATGCAACAAGATGCCGATGCCGCCACTTTAAGCTTGCAATATGAACCTAATCAAACCTTGGTCATCGCCACTGGCCCCACGCTTGAGCAGCATTACGCTTACCTTAGGGCGCAACGAGCATTACCAGAAGCGACTCGGCCATTGATGATTAGCGTCGACACCGCATTAAAAGCCTTACTCAATGAACAGATTGTTCCCGATATCGTCGTGAGCATAGATCAAAATGTCACGCGTGAATTTTTACCCGATAACGTGCCTGATAACGTGAAACTGGTCTACTTCCCCAAGTCACAGCAAGCAGTGTTACAGTGGTGGCCAGGGCAACGTTTTGCAGCCTACTCGCACAGTAAAATCTATGATGAGTTCCACCAGCAATGTCCTAAACTGCGCCTATTTGCCAATGGTAGCGTCATCCATCCGGCCATCGATTTAGCCGTACATTTAAACAGCCAATCGATAACCTTATTTGGTTGTGATTTTAGTTATCCGCATAATAAGACCCACGCCTTTTGGCAAGACGGTAAATTAGGCCCTTCTATCGCCAATGCCAAGCAACATTGGGTGATGAACGGACATGGCGAAAAAGTAGCAACCGATCTGAATTTTCGCGGCTATTTGCTTGCCCTTGAACATTATATTCTCACTAAACCTGAGGTGACTTTTTATAATGCAAGTTTAGATGGTGCCGCCATTGATGGCGCCCAATATCAGGAGTGTAAGTAATGAAAAGTACTGCAACTGACGCCCTTATCCAAATGCTGATTACGGCTGCGCATAAGTTTCGCTTAGGCCATGAAGCCGATGGCTCACATGACTTTGCTCAGTGCATCGACCTGCTTAAACCCATCTTGCCTGAGTTACAAAATGCCGTAACTGTGGTTGAGTTATTTCGTGAGATGCTGGCGGCGCAGGAGCGCCACGACTGGCTTGCTTTGGCTGACAGCCTCGAATATGACTTGCCCTTACTGTTAAAGTCACCGCTATAACTTTATATATTTTCTACTTGATGGAAAACTGTTTTGGGCGAATAAATCTTAGTTCAAGTCTAAGCTGACAGATACCTTCGAAAAACAGGTAACTGTCAGTTCTACTCTGAACAACTACAATAGAAAGATATAATATTCCAAGATGAAAATATTAACTCGACACCCTCTGCGGTAATATTTACGTACCCAACAATCTATTATCGGGATTTTCTTACAACGTCATAACCATATATCATTTCATTCCCAAAATGTCCTCACTCCTTACAGGCTCTCCACAGTTTACCCCTTTAACTAGAACACTTCCGATTAACTGTGGCATAAGCATGGGGGCTAAACCACTACCGTTACGAAGTATTTTAACATCTCCTTCTTGAATAATGTCCCCTTTAGCAAGATCACGACAAAAAAATATGGAACGTCTTCTCATCGCATCAACTGTTGAAACAGAATAATTCACTTTACCTAAACTTGATTCTACTAGTCGGATTTGTTTTACCATGTCACTAAATTCGTCAGGTTCCATTGAGAAAGCAGAATCAGGTCCACCCAAAGCCCGATTTAGAGTAAAATGTTTTTCAACAATTCGAGCTCCTAAACTCACCGCAACAGTTGGCACAAAAGCACCTATAGTATGGTCTGAAACGCCAATTGGAACGTTAAATCTGTTTTGCATATCAGTGATCATCGTGAGATTAGCATCAGACAAGCTAGCTGGATATTGAGAGGTACACTTTAGTAAAGCCACTTGGTGATTATTAACTTTGAAACAGGTGTCTAATGCTAAATTAATATCTTTGTCATCAGCAACACCTGTCGATATAATAACTGGTTTACCAGTGCTTGCAGCTTTTTCGATAAGAGGAAGATGGTTTATCTCAAAAGAGGCAATTTTATAAAAAGGAATATCGAGGTTTTCTAAAAAATCAACGCCATCTAGATCGAATGGACTAGAAAAAAATTGCATTCCTAGCTCATGAGTGAGTTGTTGAAGAGGACGGTGCCATTCATATGGTAAAGCAGCTTCTTCAAACAAACTCCATAATGTTCGTCCTTTCCACAAACCTGCTTTACGTTTTCCAAAATAACCGTTATCTATATTTAAGCAAAGTGATTGGGGCTTATAGGTTTGCACTTTCACCGCATCTGCACCGGTTTCAGCAATGGCTCGAATGGTCTCAAGAGCATGGATTAAACTTCTATTGTGATTGGCGGAAAGCTCGGCAATCACAAAGGTTTTATTTGGTAACCAATGAGTCATTTTAAGATTGAAAAGTAGTTAATAACAGCGGCAGGAGTATTAAGTTCATCAACTTTATCATCAGGAATCTGATGACCTGTTATTTGCTCTAACTCAACAAATAGGTTGAACATATCTAAGCTATCTAATCCAGCAGATTCAAAAGTTATATCCGGCGTCAGTTCGGCAGTATCAACTGCTCCAGATTCTTCTAATGCATTTTTAATTATGTCTAAATTAACCATGTTGACCTCTTATTTATAAATTAATGCGTTGGCCCAAGAAAAACCAACCCCAAATCCACTTAGTATGACTTTTTGCCATTGACTATCCATAGCGTATTTTTCAAGTAGTAGTGGAATGGAAGATGAGACAGTATTACCAGTGTCTTGAAGATCTTTAATAAAGCGATCCCGTTCAGGAAAACGTCGAGCGACGGCATCCACAATTGCTGCACTTCCCTGATGAATAATATATGCGTCAACTTCGGAGTCTTTTGTATCCGAAAATACTAATAACTCATTAATATACTTTGGCACATTAACAGAAGCAAAGTTGAATACTTGGCGTCCATTCATAGATAAAATACCATCCTTGACATGTAAGAATTCGGCGCCATTACCATCGGTGCCAAACTTTACTGGTCCAAGTTTGTATACCGGCTCGTACCCAACCCAAGTTGCGGTAGCTGCATCACCAAATAACATTGAGGTGATTCGATCACTGGAATCGATAACTTTAGAGTAAGGGTCAGCTGTTACTAGTAATGCCTGTTTCATGCCAACAGCTTGCATTAGACCTTTGATAATATATAAGCCGTACACATAGCCTGAACACCCTAATGAGACATCAAAAGCAGCGATATTCTTAGAAAACCCAACTTTTTTTTGCACGATTGCAGCGGTGTGAGGTAAGCCTTCACCATCTCCATTTTGGGTAACCACAATTAAGGCTTCAATGGCATCTAAGTTCAGTTCAGGTTGTTGCTTAATTAGTTGATTGATTGCAGCACAACATAGATCTGAGCATTCTTGTTCAGAAGATTTTCTAGGTAATTGCAGCCCCCCCAATTTGGTTTCAACAAACTCGGGAGGCTCTCCAAATTTAGCACCTAAATCCAGATTATCTATTGCATTTTCAGGAAGATATCCAGCTACAGCCTTGATTCCGATTTGCATTACTGTTCACCTATAATGAAGCGCAATTGACCAATATTAACGTCATCTAGCCAGATCTCAGAAACTGAGAACTTTCCATGGAGTAACGACTTTAATCTTATTTCTGCTTGCTTATATTCTAACGGCAGGTTTTGCTTAAGATTGAGTTGCCCAAAAAACCATTTTCCAATAATAGGTGGAGCAATAGTGTTATGTAACTTCTTCGTCAAAGCAACAAGCACTTCTATGCATGTGTATTTATTTGTTTTTATTAATATTTTAATGGAGGCTGGTTTAAGCGTGATTTGTGCTTCGCCAACTAACGCATCCTCATCAAATTCATAGCACTCTTTCACAGGACTATCATCGGCCACCCACCAAAAGGGGGTTTTTGTGCCATCTTTTTGACTGAAACTCCCTGTAGCAACAACAGCTTTAGACATCGGATTATCTAAATGCAGAGTGCACTGAGTATGGGCAAACTTCCGAAAACTCAGTTGGGTAAGTTGAGTGTTTAGCGGAAGTGATTTTTCAGCAAATTCAATTGAAAAATGATAAAAATCTGTACCGTGAAGGTAATTCCGATTACCTTTAAATTTAAACATAACCTCTCCTGTAAACTAATTTATTCGGCGTGCAGGGTTACCCAACCAGGTCGTATTTGTTGCAGCATCCCTGAGTAAAACAGCACCAGCACCAATGACTGCATAGCTTCCAAGGATCAAACCATCACGGATAACAGAATTAGCTGCGATATGAACACCCTTAGCAACTTTAGCATAACCACATAGGCAAACGTTGGGACCAATATCGACAAAATCTCCTATTTGAACATCGTGCCCTAAATTAGCTCCGGCTCTGACAAGTGTATTTTCTCCAACCTTAACTCCTGGCTGCAGTGATACATGCGAAAAGATCACACTTCCAGCACCAATCTGGGTGTTAAAACCTATCATTGCACTAGGGTGAATAAGTTTAGCCATTCGCTCGATAGGTATCATCAGTGACTTCAATAGCTCCACACGTGAACGCATTTTACCCACACTCAATAATGCAAAAATAAATTTAATGTCATCATCTAAAGTATTCCATTGAGATGTTTGGCCCAATACTGGCCAGTGCCCTAACATTTCACCTTGTTCAGCATGATCATTTAAGAAGCCCTCTAAAATTATCGATTCGCCAGCTCTCTGCATATCTAGGATAATTTGTGCAAGAACCATACCATTGCCAGCTCCCCCTATAATGACAACTCGTTGTGGCTTCATTTTAGCTTTCCTGTTTTATTTTTAGCAGTTGAATCCAAGTCATTTTATTTTCCCACCCTGCCATAACTTGCCTAGCATTAGATGAGAGTTTTTGTAATATTCTCGGATGATCGATTAAATCGATCAGAGTCGTATTTAGGTTTTGCTCTAAGGTTTCAGAGACTTCACCCATGTTGATAATCGCTCCTAATTCTGCCAACGTTCGATTAGGAGTCTGTTGATTCTCCGCTATGGTTCAGCATAAAGCAGGTAGTGCCATAGCACATCGCTCCCAAGACATAGTGCCGCCGCCACCAATAGCCAAATCGGCCTTTAACATTAGCTCTGCAATTTGGGAAGACTGTATCTCTAATTGAAAGAAGTCTGGGTATCGTTGACAGGTTTTAGTGAGTTCATCGATATGAGGGTAAGACTTTCCTACAACAACGATGATTCGTTGCAATGCTTTTCGTAAATTATCTCGTTGTAATAATTTACAGACTCTACCCGTAATATCGTCTTTGTCTGTACCACCAAAGCATACTAAAACTGTCTTGAGTTGTTTTCTTAGATTAGGTTTGTCGCGTTTAAACTCTGGTCGCAAAGGCAGGTACCATGGACCAACTAGTACTTTTCCTTGGTTATTGCTTTGGAGCTTTGGGGCCAAAGTCGGAGCAATTAACACCTCGCATTTATGGGGCCGATCACATAGGCCATCGATAGCGACAATATTTGCCCCGGTAGTATCGGCAACCGTTCTCTCCCAATCAGCCCCCAGAGAAAAATGATCAACTACGATCCAATCTGGTGATATTTTTTCTAGTTTCAGAGCGTTAATCGTTTCATCTGCATCTTCTACCTCTGAGGTTCCAAGCCAATGACTATGAGGGTAACTGCCATGCATTGAAGTATATTTTCGAGGTTCAGGCAGCATTAAGACCTGATATTGCTGGGCTGCAAAAGTAGACATGTCTCCCTGATGGTTTCGACAACAAAATGTTACTTGAATACCTATTAGATTAAGTTCCCTCGCTAAGCTTAAGCAACGCATAAGATGACCTGTGCCGATATGGTGACCACTATCTGTACGGATTACTACTTGACTCATCATAGCCCCGACTTAAATAAATACTCGGCAAAAATCCAATCTTCTTCGGTATCAATATCCTGCACTTGATACCTAGGCAAAATGTAAGCCGTAGAATGCTCTGAATACATCGTCTTGCCCGAGAGAAAAGCTTCTGAGCGTCCCCAGTAAAATTGGCCTGCATCATGATATGCCTCAGTTAAATCTTGAGAGCGGCTTTGCCTATGCTCAGGAAAAAACATTTGGACATTACCATTATCATTATCATCCATATAAAGAGCTCGTTGGATTGGGAAAGGAAAACTGGTTATTGTAAAACAAAAATTTTTCCCAGCTTCCTGCAATTGTTTATAACTTTGCTGCAAGGTCTCCACGGTTATAAAAGGGGCCGTAGCATAGAGACAGCAAACGTATTCCGGATTTATTAAGTTGTCAGTAACCCAGTTGATAGCATGATTTACTACCCCCCTAGTACTTGCTAAATCATCAGATAACTCTGCAGGCCTAAGAAATGGAACATGAGCTCCATAACTTTCTGCGATTAGTGCTATTTCTTCACAGTCGGTCGAAACGATCACACGATCGAAACAGCCACTTTTTAACGCAGCTTCAATGGAGTAAGCAATGATAGGCTTGCCACAAAAATGGCGAATATTTTTTCTGGGAATTCTCTTACTTCCGCCTCGAGCAGGTATTATAGCAATATTCAATTAAGCAACTCCTTTAAGGTATAACAAATATAATCTACCTGCTCGATAGTTAAATCAGGAAATAAAGGCAAGGATAAACAATGCCGATAAAAATACTCAGCATGAGGGAAATCATGCTCGGCAAAGCCAAGATCTTGATAGTAAGGCTGCAGATGCACAGGAAAATAATGAACGTGGACACAAATGTCTGCATCTCTCATGGCATTAAATATCGCTTTTCTATCTAAGGTTTCCGGCAGCAACGCGACCATCAGATGATAGGCACTGTGACTGTTTTCAAGCGGAGTCACCCATTGCAGATTAAGATCAACAAAAGCCTGATGGTACTGGGTCGCCAACTGATTACGTGCAGCAACAAACTCATTTAAACGTGCCATCTGACTCAAACCTAATGCGGCCTGCATCTCGGTCATGCGGTAGTTAAACCCTAACGCGTGTTGTTCGTAGTACCAATCGCCTTCATCTGGGCGCTGCATTTTGTGGGGATCTTTGGTAATGCCATGACTGCGATACAGCCCCATTTTAGCCGCTAAATCGGCATTATTGGTGGTTGCCACGCCACCTTCGGCACTGGTGATGATCTTCACCGGATGAAAACTAAATACGCTAATATCGCTATAGCAACAACTGCCGAGCTTATTGCCCTGATGACTACCGCCAATACCGTGAGAAGCATCTTCAATCACGTAAAAACCGTATTCACTGGCCAGTGCCGCAATCGCAGCCATATCACAGCTATGCCCGCATAAATGCACAGGGATCACCACTTTAGGTAAACATCCTTGAGCTTTAGCCACTTCAAGCTTAGCCTGAAGCGCCTTAGGACACATATTACCAGTAGTAGCATCTACATCGACAAAATCGACCTTGGCACCACAATAAAGGGCGCAATTAGCCGAAGCGACAAAGGTAATTGGCGATGTCCAGACATAATCGCCTGCTGCAACTCCCAGCGCTAAACACGCGACATGTAATGCTGAGGTGGCACTGTTAACGGCCACCGCGTATTGTGCCCCAGTGTAGTCACAGATAGCTTGTTCAAAAGCGGGCACTTTAGGCCCTTGAGTAAGGTAATCTGACTTTAATACCTCAACAACAGCATCAATATCATCTTGGTTAATGTGTTGTTTACCATAAGGGATCATGAGGCAGACGCTTCCTTATCAAAATGTTTAATCTCATCTGCCGACAAGAAGTGCGGATTATTGCCAGAGTGATATTCGTACCCCTGCTGTACCGCATGCCCTTTCTCGCCCAAGTTATTGGCAGTGTAATCATGCTCACGACCAAAGAAGGAGATGCTCGGTGTTATCACAAAATGATCGTCAAATTCGATGGTGTGGTGTGAATCGTCGGCTGGGCACATGATTTCGTGCATCTTCTCACCAGGGCGAATCCCCACAATCTCATGCTCTAGCCCTGGGCCATAGGCCTCGGCCAAATCGGTAATTCTCACCGAGGGAATTTTAGGGACAAAAATCTCTCCCCCTTGCATGCGAGCAAAGTTCTTAAGCACAAAATCGACGCCATCTTGCAAGGTTATCCAAAAGCGGGTCATGTCGGGGTGAGTAATAGGCAGCGAGGTCGCGCCATTATTGATTAACTGTTGGAAAAAAGGCACAACTGAGCCACGCGAACCCACCACATTGCCATAACGCACAGCAGAAAATCGGGTTTCCCCTGCGCCTACTATGTTATTCGCTGCAACAAACAGTTTATCCGACGCCAGTTTAGTGGCGCCATAAAGGTTTATGGGATTAGCCGCTTTATCGGTAGATAAGGCTATCACGCGCTTAACTTTATTCGCGATAGCCGCCTTAATTACGTTTTCAGCGCCGTAAATATTGGTCTTGATGCATTCCATGGGATTATATTCGGCTGCAGGAACCTGCTTAATTGCCGCGGCATGAATAACAAAGTCGACGTCATTAAACGCTTGCATAAGACGATCGCCATCGCGCACATCGCCAAGAAAATAGCGCATGCAAGGATCGTTATAGACCTGCTGCATCTCATACTGTTTTAACTCGTCACGAGAGAGAATAATCAACCGCTTAGGTTTATAACGCGCTAAAATTGTCTTGGTGTATTTTTGACCGAATGAGCCAGTGCCGCCAGTTATGAGGATGGATTTATTGTTAAACATATAGTCTCCAAATAGCTGCTTTAAACAGCACGACTAAAATTAAAATGAATGTAGCGAAATCTGATACCCAATATAATGGAGTTCACACTAAAAATATAAGCTGCTGCATAACACATACCGCCCATCGCGATAACCGAACAACAGGCAGACTCATAGATAGAGCCAGACAAAAAAGTAAACTTATAAACGCATTTAATTTTAGTAACTTAATCTTAATTGTCTAACTATATTTGCCCTTGTTGTGCAGCACATTACTCATATTGTACGATTTATCGACTCACCTGCAGCCAGCTAATCACTTTTTACCCTATGAATAAAATACCGTGACACCAAGCAAGGTGAATACAAGCGACAATAAGCCGTCATCCATGCAATGCTCTGGCCTACACTTCGCCACTTTTGTGACAAACATCTCACTTTGGTATATCAAAGACAGTAAATAGCACTTGATAGCAACTCACAATCCAGTTGATAGCATTAACAGTCTCCCCCAATGCTGGAGTCAAACGTGAAGCAAGGCAGATAACCAACCATGGCAAAGTAAGCATGCCAACTGTAAGTCGCTAGTAGCGATTAACAGCGAATTCGCCAGTAAATTTCGCCAGTAAAGATAGGAAACCCATTTGAATCCGCAGCATTAGCAGGTAGGCTATGCTCATCACTGGTCAAGCACAATTCGAACCGACGAATGAGGACATCATGTTAGATAATCCACCAGAAATCTCCAGAAGCTTTGCTGTCAGCCGCTTTGGCGAATATTACCTGCCCAGCATCAATCGCAATACATTTGAAAAAATTGACTCCACTTCATTGTATAACGAGCGCTTCAAACAGGCCTTATCTAAACCCGATACCTTACATATCATCATCGGCCTCGATTCTGGGCTGCTGGCCAATTATGTCATGGAGCATCCACTTGCCGATGGGGCTAAGTTTATTTTTGTTGAGCTGCCAGAAGTGCTCTCCATGTTGTCTATCGACATCCCTGAGCACCTCGCTGATGAGATAAGCGTGATCTCATTTGATGAGCTTAAAGAGACCATTGCCGATATCCGCAATAATGTGTTTTTAGTCAAAGGTAAGTACGCCATTCATCGCTCAATTGCCGTCGATGGCAATTATTTAGAGCCCTACAGTGAGATCAATGCTGAAATCGAGAAAATGATTGAGCATGAATCCTTTAGCTTAGGCACGGCCTTTAATCAGAAGCTGTTTATCCAGACTCAGCTAACCAATTTAGCCGAAAACCTGCAACCCGCCTCAGTACTGCGTGGCCAATTTAATGATAAAACCTGCATCGTATTAGGCGGTGGGCCCTCCCTCGATAACAATATTGACTGGATAAAAGCCAACGCCGACCGACTGGTGATCATTGCCGCCTCACGCATTGTAGGCAAATTAGCCAAACTGGAGATAAAACCTGACATCATTGTCTCGGTCGACCCACAATCGATAAGTTTTGATGTCAATAAAGAGTTGATGTCACTGGAGCACGATACGTTGCTCGTCTATTCCTACCATGTGACCCCGCAAATTATCGGTCAATGGCGCGGCGCCGCGCTCTATACCGGCTCTCGTTTACCTTGGAACAATGACCACGATAACAACAATATCGAGTCCGTCGGCCCCACAGTCACCAATAGCGCTATCGAAATTGCACGGGAGATGGGGTTTAGCCAAATTTTGTTGTGCGGCGTCGATTTTTGCCATTCGCAATCGGGTATCACCCACACCGCTGGCACCTATGGCGCAAGCCTTGGACCGGACATGGGGATTATGTACGAGTGGGTTGAAACCAATTGTGGTGAAATGGCGGAAACTCCTATACAGCTAATGTACGCCATACAATCACTGGCAGCAGCAATCGAGGCGTACCCCGGGGCACGCTATATCAATCTGTCACCTGATGCCGCCAAGGTTAACGGGGTTGAACAGGTCAATGCCCATGACATCACCTTAGCAGAGATCAGCGCCAAGCAACGCGCGCTGCTGGCCCCAGCCCAGCATCTATTGAGTATCGACAAGAAATGTCAGTTACTTGGCAGCACGCTCGACGCCTTAAAAGCCACTAGCGAACAACTGGCGCAGTTAAATGACTACAATCAAGACGCACTGCAATTGGTCGACCAAATAGAAGCGGCGCATCAGTATCCTGAGCGCATAGGCGCATTAGCTAGCAAGCTCGACAATATCGAAAGCAGCATCAACGCTAACTACTCTGGCCTAGCAAAGCTGGTTAAATTTTATGGTTATTATGAATTTAGCCACTTTTTATCCACCAAAAAAGTCGATGACTGGTCACAGCAAGATGTGACTGACAATACCCGTCTTTACTATCAAGCTTTTAGCGACATCACGATCGCATTAAGTCGATTAGTTGATGAGGCTATCGCGCGGGTAAGTTCACGCCTTGCAGAGCATCAAGATGAAGTGGATATTCACGCCTTATGTGAGCGCTGGGATATCGATGCACAGTGGGGACGCGCCCTTATTTGGCAACAGCAACATCCGCAGCAATACGCACAATTAACAACTGCTCAGCAAAGCGAACTGGCAAAAACCCGACAGCAATACCATGACCAATTTATGGTCAAGGCGTTTATCGATCCCAGCGATGAGCCTGCTGTACCACAACTCAACAATGCCTTTAAAAAACTGCATGCTCTGCTGCATTACAAACACCTGCTGGGCATCACAAAAATGGTGCAGTACACCGCCCCTTATGTCGACAGTGATCTTGATATTACCCGTCTGCATAACTTAGCCAAAAGTTATCAATATCGGCTCGAAAACCAGCTAGAGCTGGCGCTCGATGCCGTGCTGGCAACCCCCATCGAACAGCGACAAGAAGCAGAGTTAAAGCAGATAATCCTACTGGCTTTAAAGCTTAACCGCCTGCCGCTGGCGCTGGCGCAATATGCCAAAATTATTACCTATAGCGACGAATATCTGCCGCAATATGCTCAGGCCTTATACTTAAACGACAATGCCCAAGACGCGTTAGCCACTTACTTGGATTACCTCGATAAATATCCGCAAGATATTCCGGTAATGTTAAAACTGGGGATTTTTCTCGCCAATGTCGGCCAAATCGATGGCGCACGCGCCTGTTTTGAAAACGTCTTAAGCCTAGATGAAGAAAACCAAGCCGCGATAAGCTATATCCAGCAGCTCGGCGATTAAGCGATAGGGCCTGTTGATCTTTCGAGGTTATTTTTGCAGCGAATTGTTGGGTATTTATACAAGGCAGAAGCTTTGTGGTGTAGTTATTCTACATAAAAAGCTGAGAACGCAGTAGAAATGACCAGCAAAGATCAACAGGCCCTAGGGCATCAGTGCAAAGATTTATCCGCTGGTGCCCTTTCCCTTGCTCGCATTCAAACCGTATAATACGCCTTTGCATATCTCACCCAATTTCGATAGCGAGGCTCTGTGGCACATACTTATATTCCACTCGATCAATACCAACGTAAATGGATCTTCAATCACAAAGATCTTCCTGTCAGTGATGATGACAAGGCATTCATTAAGCCCCTTGATCAAAAATCATCAATGGAGGTGTGGAATAAATGGATAAGTAACAAGAGCAGTCGCGCCGAGCAATTTACCAAGGGTGACTGGGCAGCAAAAGCCGATGCTTGGCTTGAAACCGACCATTGGCAAAGCGCATGGGACAGCGAAGCGGCCGAACTGCCCGAAATATTACACCATCATTTTGACTGGGAAAATGACACGCCAATCTACTTTTGCTATGAAAAATATCAAGTTATTGAAACTCGGTGGGATGTTTTTGTACGCAACTGGAAGTGTTTCCTGTTTTTTGATGACGGCCCACTACTGATCTCTCCGAAGAAAAAACAAGCGGCGATATTTCATCAAAGTGGCCAATACCAAGTGGGTCAGCGAGGTTAGCCCTCGCCCCATCATCGCCATCACGGCAACCATGACTCAAACCAATAACTAAAAATGAGACCGACGATGAAACCCATTACCACCTTAACCCTATTGCTGCCTTTACTAATGACCTGTCTGGCAAATGCCAAAACGATCGCCGATGTCGAAGTGGCTGAAACGATTAAATTAGCTGACAACACCTTGCAACTCAATGGCGCTGGCGTGCGCAGTAAATTCTTTATGGACTTGTATGTAGGCAGTCTTTACCTTCAGCAGCCAAGCAGTGACGTTGAGGCCATTATCAACGCCCCCAAGGCTGTGATCCGGCTTAATATCACCTCTGGGATGATCACCTCTGACAAAATGAGCGATGCCATTATCACCGGGTTTGACGATGCCACCCAAGGCCATGTTGCCCCAATTAAGCAACACATTGACACTTTTATGGCCTTATTTAATGAGCCTATAGTTGAGGGTGATCAGTTTACCTTTGAGACCACTCAGGACGTTGGCGTCAGTGCCTATAAAAACAACCAATTACAGGCAAACATTCAAGGCGAAGACTTTAGACAAGCCTTACTTAATATTTGGCTTGGGGACTCACCAGCACAAAGCAGCTTAAAGGCGGCAATGCTGGGACAATAAGGTACCAACAATTGGGACGGGGCTAACATAAACGCTCATCACCATCTGGCGCTATCATTTGGAGTAGAGCGAATTATTGCTATTAGTTGTTGATTCGAGTTGTTGGTGCTTATTAACGTTACTTATTGATATGAATCACGAGCTCTTATGCAACACATCACACAGCCTAACAAACAATAAGCCCAGCATTATTGGCTGGGCTTATTCATTAATTTAAGACTCTCTTTGGGGCCCTTAATGACCTGGCCTAACTCGCATTAAAATTTCACTCAGATATTGAGCGCAAACTTGCGTTGATATGAAGAGCGTATATTAGAACTTATATTGCGCTGCAAACGCCATAGCGAGTTGATTATCTAGGGTATCGGTATTATTGGGTTCGCTCAGCTCCATTTCGCCATTAAAGTAATAACCTAAATAGCCATTGAGTGAAAATGACTCATTCACCGCCCATCCTGCACGCACAAAGCTTGCCCACTCGTCGATTTCGACGGCCACGTTATCATCTTTAACTAAAAATCGTTGAGTACGCTTCGATGCGCCAACACCCACATCGATATCATCAGACAGCTTATAACTCAGCTCCAAACCTGCTGGGCCACTAAAACCAGCCGAAAATGGATTGCCCAGCTTGAGTCTGTCACTAATTTGCCAGTTAACCGCCAGATAAGGCACGGTTCTAACCTCTGAAATATCGTTTAAATAGGCTACGCCAAGCCCCAACATATTGCCATTATTGAATCGGTACATGCCTGAGGCGACCACACCATAGCTTTGTGCATTTGATCGCGAGGCATCATCTGTGTAAGCGTATTGGATCTTAGGCGCAAACAGGAACATCCAGCGCTGATTAGGCCGAAAACTCAGCCCCACACCGGCACTGTAACGGTCAACTGATGACCAAGGGGACAGTTGCCCCCCCATTAATCCAGCTCCTCTGCCAGACCAATCAAAATCTAACTTGTCATAGTTGGCATTTAAACTGAGAGACCACTGCTTATTCAGTGGTATATCGCTCTTAACACCAAATAACCAGGTATCTCGCTGTAACTCGTAGCCCGAGTTATTCACGTCGGCATCTGAGGTCGCAATACGAGATACACTCAAAGTCAGCGGCGAGTAAGGTTTGGCCACAGCAGACGCGCTAGCCCCCAGGGTGGCAACCGCACCAAATAGTAAGGAGGTCGATAGGCGAGAAAAACGGCTGTTGTTATAAAAAATCATGCTAACTCCATCGCAGCAATATAAAAATAATGGATGATCGTTATCGATCACGGCAATGTTCACCGCAACAAAAACGAAATGCAATAGCTTAAAGAATTACACTGTGGCTATTACGGTTATTGAGCGCACTACTGCTTACTATCACGCCATATTATTGAGATTATTACTTTTTTACAGCATCTATAACACAACTTGTGACACCCACGACTCAGCGCCATTAATCAACTTCAGGGACTCTCTTTGGTGTAATAAAGTGGCCTGCAAGCAAAGCGTTATCAGTACGTATCAGTGCTACAAACCGATCAGCTGCGCCAAGATTATAGCTCAACTTAAATCGTCTATTTTCCCGCGATGTTTATTCACCATGCTTCAATGACACTCAAATTTCGCTGCGATAACCTCGTAAAAACATCTCAACCGTCTCTTTTATGTATCGCGTGCGATGGGGCGCGATATCCTCCACTGCCAATCCCAACTCTAACTTTAGGCGCATTTCACCAAATAACATAAGGCATAAACGCACAGCGGCGCCGCGAACGTCGCCAAACTGATAATGGCCAAGACGCTGCACCTCAATAAAATAATGCTCTAACAAGCCAATAAGATGTTCAGGACCGGCATTAAAATACAAAGTTGAAATATCTGGATGGGTATCGGCTTGTGCCACGCAGGCTTTAAACACATCAATGGCTTCGGAAGAGACCACCATATCACTGAAATAATGCCCAAATTGCAGTAAAGTCCGCTCCGGGTACTCTGGCGAAATAAACAGCTGATCAGTAACTTGATGTACCACACATTTAGACTCTATCGCCGCCACAAAGAGCTCATCTTTGCTGCCAAAATGGGCGTAAACCGTTTGTTTCGACACCCCGGCTTTTTTAGCCACCTCATCCATACTCGTATGAGGAAATCCTTGCCCACAGAACAGCTCAATGGCGGCTGTTAATATTTGCTCACGTTTTTGTTCACTACGACTGACCGATAAATGCGCCATTCATTCTCCAAAGAATATTGAACAGATTAATCAATTGAATACTTAACTATTCTTACTTATTACTAGACTAGACTAGACAGTCTAGTCTTTGCAAATTAGACTACCAATTAATTAACATAATAACCACCAAACATTAACCACCCACGGATACCCTCTTAATAATGCAACGATTTAGCGCCACAGCGTCAACGACCATACTGCTCATTTTAGCGTTAGCCGTCACCAGTAGCGCGTGTCAGCAACCCAGTGAGTCCAACGCAATCGTGCAGAGCGTGCCAACAGTAGCAACCAGCCAATTGGAATTAGTCCCAAGCTATCAGTTTGAGCAACAATTTACCGGTACTATTCGCGCTGGCAACACCACAGGCATTGGCTTTGAGCTCGCCGGGAAAATTGAGCAACTGGCGGTGGATAGTGGCGATCGAGTCACTGCGGGGCAAGTATTAGCCCGGCTTGATACTGCATTATTAGAGGCTGAAAAGCGTGAATTTGAAGCCAATTTGGCACAAAACAGCGCCGATCTGCAATTGGCTAAAAATACCCTAGAGCGCAGTTTGGCTCTTAAACAACAGGGTTATGCTTCAGAACAACAACTTGATGAACTCAAAGGGCAACTCAATAGCTTACAGGCGGGCAGACAACGCTTAATCGCCGCAATCGAAGCCAACAAACTGCGTATCAGCAAATCCACGCTTTTAGCGCCATTTGATGGCATCATTGCAAATAGAAATAATAACTTAGGTGAAGTTGTCGCCGTAGGTTCTCCGCTATTTACCCTTGTAGAACAAGGTAACCCACAGGCCATTATTGGTGTTCCGGTCAATATTGCCCAAACACTACAAGCAGGCCAGTCGCTACCTTTATCGGTAAATCAACAGCGTTACACCGCCAAAATCGCAGGGATCAGCGCCGAGGTCAATCCTGTGACCCGCACCGTAGCGGTGCGCTTTACCCTGCCCAGTGACGCACAAGCATTAAATGGTGAGCTGGCATATCTGTATTATGAAAAAACGATTCAACAGCCAGGATTTTGGGTGCCGCTCACCTCACTGACCGACGGCCTGCGAGGCCTGTGGAACCTCTATGTGTTAATGCCTGAGCCCCAAGAGCACTACCGTATCGAACGCCGAGACGTTGATATCCTCTACACTCGCGGCGAACACGCCTTCGTCACCGGCGCGCTCAAGCATGGTGAACGCTATGTCACCACTGGGCTACATAAGCTTGTCGTCGGTGAAATCGTTACAGGTCATTCTGCCCCTGCGGCGAGGTAGATGATGATCAAAACTATTGTCGAAAATGGCCGCCTAGCCAGTTTGGTGATCGCACTGCTGATAGTGGCCGGGTTAGGTGCCATTAGCAGCCTGCCACGCATGGAAGATCCCAACATCACCAACCGCTTCGCCTCTATCGTCACGCCATACCCTGGTGCGTCGGCAGAGCGCGTCGAAGCCTTGGTGACCGAAGTACTTGAAAATCAGCTACGTCGATTGGAAGAACTTAAATTAATTCAATCGACTTCTCGGCCTGGGATCTCGGTTATCCAACTTGAACTCAAAGACAATGTCATCGATACCGAACCCGTGTGGTCGCGCGCGCGCGATCTGCTCAGCGATGCTAACAGTCAGCTGCCTGCCAGTGCGCAAAACCCGCGCTTTGACGATCAATTAGGCTACGCAAACACCGCCATTTTAGGTCTAGTATGGCAAGGCGATACCGCCCCTAGACTCGACATTATCCATAGGTATGCCAAAGAGTTACAGAATAAATTACGCTTAATTAGTGGCACAGATTTCGTCAAGCTTTATGGCGCACCTACCGAAGAAATTTTGGTGCAACTCGATGGCCATAAGGTTAATCAACTCGGGCTGAGTCCGGGGGCTATCGCCCAGATTTTAACGAACGCCGACGCCAAAGTGTCTGCTGGCGAAATTAATAACGCCAGTTTTCGCGCCCTAGTCGAAGTGTCCGGCGAACTCGACTCGGTCACGCGGATAAAACAGGTGCCGTTAAAAGTGGATGCTAACGGCCAGATTATTCGCTTAGCCGAAGTTGCTCACATCAGCCGCCAAGCCAAAACGCCCCAAAGCAGCATCGCCTTAATAGAGCAGCAACAAGGGGTAATGGTGGCAGCTCGCATGCTTAATACCACCCGAGTCGATCTGTGGTTACAACAAGTACACCTTGTGGTTGAGCAGATGCAGACTGAGTTATCAGCTAACGTTGAAATTCAATGGCTGTTCGATCAAGAGGGCTACACCACAGAGCGGCTCAGTGACTTAATCGGCAGTTTGCTATTAGGTTTTATCATCATCTTAGTGGTGTTGATGCTGACCTTGGGGCTTCGTAATGCGGTGATCGTCTCCTTGTCCTTACCGCTCACCGCCCTGTTTACCCTCGCCTGCATGAAATACGTTGGCTTACCTATTCACCAAATGTCTGTCACTGGATTAGTCGTGGCGCTGGGGATCATGGTGGATAACGCCATTGTGATTGTCGATGCTATCGCGCAGCGTCGCCAGCAAGGCCTTAATAGGCTCACCGCCGTGGGCGATACTTTAAAACACCTATGGCTGCCACTGGCTGGCTCCACCATCACCACTATGCTGGCCTTCGCACCAATTGTGTTAATGCCTGGCGCGGCGGGTGAGTTTGTCGGCGGCATTGCCATTTCTGTGATGTTTGCCCTGCTGGGTTCCTATTTAATATCCCACACCTTGATTGCCGGATTAGCGGGTCGTTTTGGCTCTACGGCAAGCGCCAACAAGTGGTATCAAAAGGGCATTGATTTTCCAGCCCTTAGCCGCGCATTCACTTTCACTTTGCAACATGCACTGCAGCGACCATTATGGGCGGCGATCATCATCGGCATTTTACCGATCTCAGGGTTCATGGCGGCCGGGCAGATGACTGAGCAGTTTTTTCCTCCCTCGGATCGCGATATGTTTCAAATCGAGGTTTACCTCCCACCACAATCGAGTATTGAGCACACTCACTCAGTGGTGAAACAGATTGATACAGCCCTACGCGCAGGCGGCGAGATCCAGCGTCTCGATTGGATGATTGGCACCAACGCGCCCTCCTTCTACTATAACTTGCTGCAACGTCAACAAGGGGCCAGTAACTATGCCCAGGCTATGGTCAAAGTGGCCGATTTCGCGACGGCTAATCGCTTGATCTCTGCGTTTCAGCAGCAACTGGATAATGCCTTTCCAGAGGCGCAAGTGATCGTTAGAAAGCTCGAGCAAGGTCCGCCGTTTAACGCGCCCGTTGAGCTAAGAATTTTCGGCCCAAACCTTGATACCTTACGTGAAATGGGTGATGCGGTGCGCAAGGTACTTATCACCACAGAGCATGTGATCCACACACGCGCCACGCTCAGTGCTGGCGCGCCTAAGGTGTGGTTTCAAATCGATGAAGATGCCAGCATGATGAGTGGGTTGACGCTTACCGACATCGCCCAGCAAATTGAAATGGCCACCTCGGGCATCGTGGGCGGCAGCATACTAGAACAAACCGAATCTCTGCCCATAAGAGTGCGCAGCCAGCAAACCACCCGTGAGCAGCCAAACAAGTTAGCCGAAATCACCTTGCTGTCTCACAGTGGCACTGGCATCGCCCTCTCGGCGCTGTCGACCAGTCGCATTGATGTTAGTCTAGGCGCGATTACCCGACGTGACGGTCAGCGCGTCAACAGTATCGAAGCCTATTTAGTCAGCGGCGTATTACCGCAAACAGTGCTTAATCAAGCACTGGGGCGCATTACGCAGCTGCCATTGCCGGCAGGCTATCGGATTGAGGTTGGCGGCGAAAGCGCCAAACGTAATGAAGCGGTAGGTAATCTGTTGTCGAGTATCCTCTTGGTGATCACCCTACTACTGGCCACCGTGGTACTGTCATTTAATTCATTTAGGCTTACCGCCATCATCTTATTTAGCGCTGCCCAGTCGGCGGGGTTGGGATTACTGGCGGTCTATCTATTTGGTTATCCGTTTGGTTTTACGGTGATCATCGGCCTCTTAGGCCTTATGGGACTGGCCATTAATGCGGCCATTGTGATTTTGGCTGAGCTAGAAGATATGCCCAATAAGCGCCATGAAAGCGTGGGCGACATCATCAAGGTGGTCAGTAGTTGTGGCCGCCATATCGGTTCAACCACCATTACCACCATAGGCGGCTTTATTCCCTTGATTATTGCCGGCGGCGGCTTTTGGCCCCCATTTGCGATTGCTATTGCCGGTGGCACCTTATTAACCACCCTATTATCATTAGTGTGGGTACCGACCATGTATCAGTTGCTTATGATAAAACGCCCCAGCAACACAAAAGGCAATGCAGTAACTTAGCATCCAGAGCCAGCGTTTACGATAGCCACTTAAGTTAGCTGCATAAGTTAGCCGTATAAGTGAGCGAAATCATCACACCTTACACAACGCTCCCCTGCGCCAAGGCTAATGCCCCTTGGTGTAGGTCAATAACACATAATAAAGATTGCCCAACAGATATGCGCTATGATGTAACCATCTAATTTTTAATTATTAAGTTGAATTAGACCTATATCAAAACATTGCCGATAACATTTCTATATATTTAGCAAACAATAATAAACAAGCATGGATAGACGGATGAATTACAAACATTGGCCGGTCGCAAAACAGATAGGTGTGCTCGCCTTTATACTCACCATAATCGTATTTAGTATTATTAGCAGTGTCTCTTATATCACTGCCAGTAATGTGCTCGAACAAAAAGGTGTTAGCGCCATGAAGGCGCAAATGAACAGCACCGCCGACCTTATCGAGCTGCAGTACCACAGTTTATTATCATTAGCTCGTCGCAACGCCGATATCTTGCGCACCATGTATCCGGGACAATTTTATAAACCCGACAAAATTGTCAATGTATTGGGGACGCCTACGCCAGCATTAGCCCACGAGCGTGAGCAAATTAACGCCTCAAAGAGTAAAGTGGATCGGTTTTCTAGTCTAACGGGCGGCACTGCAACGGTATTTGTGCGTGATGGCGATGACTTTATCCGTATTTCAACCTCATTGAAAAAAGCCAATGGTCAACGCGCATTAGGCACCTATCTGGGCACCAAGCACCCAGGCTACGCTGCGCTGATCAAGGGCGAAGAGTTTGAAGGTTACGCCAAGCTGTTTGGTAAGGATTACATGACGGTTTATCGCCCGATAACTGGGCCTGCGGGCGATGTCATCGGTATCCTGTATATCGGTTTCGATATCACTGACTCGCTTACTGAACTACAACAGTCGATGAACCAACTCAAGCTGGAAGAGTCAGGCTACTTCACCCTACTGCGTAATAACGATAACACGATTATCGCCCAACCACATCAAACGGCTGGCACCACGCTGACTGACAGCATTTTAGACGGCATAAGTCTTGAGCAAGCCAAGCAAGATAAAGGTGAGCGTGAGTATCTCAATAGCCAAAATGAAGCCATGTATGCTTATTCACTCAATATCCCGGGCTGGCAATGGACCCTACTGGGTCAAACCAAAATGCGCGAGCTAAATGAAGAAAGCCTAACTTTATTGGCTATCAATGCGGCAGTAGCATTGTTCGGTATTCTGTTTATTACCCTGCTCCTCTCTTTAGTGCTGTTTAAAACCCTTAAGCCATTAGGCGTGCTGCAATACCAACTCACCCAACTGGGTGAAGGCGACTTATCACAACAATTTGCGACGGTATCAAGCGACAGTGATAACGAGGTCGATAAAATTACCATCAGCGCGCACCAAATGGCGACTAGCCTCAGAACCTTAATTGATGCACTGCAATCCTCGGTTAATACCTTAGAAACCCAAGCTGAAACGGCCCAAGAAACCGCTCGACTCAACGGTGAAGAGTCACAAGCATTGATGGCGCAAACCGATCAAATTGCTACCGCTATTGAAGAGATGTCGACCTCTATCCGGGATGTGGCCAGCCATGCTGGTGAAGGAGCCAATCGCAGTCAGCAAGTTGACAGTGCATCGCGTGATGGCCATCAACAGTTAGGTATGGTCGTGCAAGGATTAAACACCTTAAGCGAGCAACTCAATACGAGTCACATCAGTGTCGAAAACGTCAGTAAAGAAAGTGAAGCGATTAGTAAAGTGACCGAAGTGATCAACAGTATCGCTGAACAGACCAACCTGTTGGCACTCAATGCCGCCATTGAAGCCGCCCGCGCGGGAGAACAAGGACGCGGGTTTGCCGTGGTCGCCGATGAAGTTCGCACCTTAGCCCAGCGCACTCAGTCTTCAATTTCTGAAATTAGTCAGACCATTGCTCAACTACAATCACAGGTCAAGGTTACTGCCCAGCAAATGGGGCAAAGCCAACAATTGGGCACAGAGTCCGCCAATCAAGGCCAAGAAGTTGCATCGCAGCTTAATCAAATCACCACCAGTATCGGTGAGCTAGCCATCACCTCAAGCAGCATTGCCAGTGCAACAGAGCAACAAAGCGCAGTGGCCGATGAGATAACCCGTAACTTGCATCAAATCACAGAGCTGGCTCGCGAGGGTGAACTGCGCGCCAATGAAACCCTTGATGCCGCCGAAGGTTTATCGACTCTCGCCCATGAGATAAAACAGAAGATCAGCATCTTTAAATAACCCCAAAAAAACCACCAGGCCATCTACAAACTCAATGGCCTGGTGGCTCTGATATAATGGCCCAAATCAACGACCTAGCCAAACGAGCTCGCCTAAAACCTCAAGACTCAGCCCGTAGTCAAATAAGCGTGCTTCACTGTGGCGCACATTGCTATCACTTCAGCTTGAATCACCACTTAATTACTTGCTACACCGGCCTGCGAGCCAAAGACCAATCACCTCACCTGTAAAGCTGTGCTCACGCTGAGTGATATACCGCGCGACTCGGATCACATCGAAACAGGCTCCTAAATAGACACCATGAGAGGCACAGTGATAGACGTCGATATTCGCAGCACCGACTCACCCAATATGCACAGACAAAGCCCTTATGCTGCGCCTAGTGGTCAATCCCCTAGGCAATGGCAATATTAGCCCTTTTCGTTTTCAGCCTGTGACGACCGCCTTAACCGCTCTTTGTAACATAGCGCCGCTGTCTGCTTATCAATAAGCAATAAGCAGGCTCAATCCTTCGATGGCTCAATCCTTGCTGCGCAGAATGACCTGAGTAATTGAATAGCTGAGTCGTTGAATAGCTGAGTCGTTGAATAACTAAGTTGCGATATCAAACGATTCACCATGCCAATGGCAATAAAAAACCCCGTATCTACCAAAGTAAAGTACGGGGTTTAGAGATAACGCGACCAGCCATATTTAGGCAGCGACGCTTATCTTAGCGACGAGATTAATCTTGTTTATCTGCGTCTCTGTCCATGTTTTCAGTATTTTCTAACCACAAGGCGTTGATAATACCGAAAGAACACGCCAGCAAAATGCCTAAAATCCAAGCAAAGTACCACATAGTGTCGGCTCCTTAGTAAAGTGACGTCTTGTTATCTTCGATGTAGCTGCGGCTTAAGCGGCCAAACATCTTCAAGTAAGTCCAAATGGTGTAGCTGAGTACTATCGGTACAAAGATAGCGGCTGCCCATGTCATCACGGTTAATGTCATATGACTGGCTGTCGCATCCCACATAGTTAAGCTCACGTTAGGCTCAAGTGATGATGGCATCACAAATGGGAACATAGCTGCGCCACAGGTCAAAATAATCATCGCCACTGCAACAGAGCTGAACAAGAACGCAAAACCTGAGCGGTTAAAACGACTCGCTAGCAAGGCCAGTAGTGGCATTGCAATGCCCAAAATCGGGAACAGCATAGTCACAGGGTACTTGTCATAGTTTGCTAACCAGGCACCGGCTTCAACGGCAACCGTTTTTAAGGTTGGGTTTGACACGCCGTGAGTATCAAGCGCAGATGTGATCACATAACCGTCAATCCCATTGGCTAACCAAACACCAGCGAGGGTAAACAGCACAGCCAATAACAGAGCAAACACTTGAGTGGCTTTCGCAGCACGAACGCGAAGCTCACCTTCTGTCTTCATCTGTAACCAAGCAGCACCTTGCATCATGATCATCGCCACACTCACCAGACCAGCTAACAAACCAAATGGATTCAGCAGCCCAAACAAGCCACCATGATAAGTTGCACGTAGGAACTCATCAAAGTTAAACGGCACACCTTGTAACAAGTTACCAAATGCCACACCAATGATCAGCGGCGGAACAAAACCACCGGCAAACAATGCCCAGTCCCAGCTCTTACGCCATCTTGGATCTTCAATTTTCGAGCGATAATCGAAACCCACTGGGCGCATAAACAGGGCAAACAGCACCAACATCATCGCCACATAAAAGCCAGAGAAAGATACCGCGTACACCATAGGCCAAGCAGCAAATAGCGCACCACCTGCGGTGATTAACCATACTTGGTTACCATCCCAGTGAGGGGCAATCGAGTTAATCATGATACGGCGATCGGTATCATCTTTACCGATGATAGGCAGCAATGCCCCCACTCCCATATCGAAACCGTCGGTGACGGCAAATCCGATGAATAGCACACCAATCAGTGCCCACCAGATAAATCTTAATATCTCATAATCAAACATAATCAGATCTCCGGCTTAAGCATCTAGCTGTTCAAAGTGATAACGACCTGTTTTCAGGCTGCTAGGGCCTTTACGAGCAAACTTAATCATTAAGAACAGCTCGATAACCAACAACACTGAATAGAACAAGGTAATTGAAATGATACTGAACCACAGATCGCTTACATTCAGGCTCGATGCCGACATGAAGGTAGGCAAGACCTCAGAAATGGTCCAAGGTTGGCGACCGTACTCGGCGACAAACCAACCACACTCAATCGCGATCCAAGGCAATGGTAAGCTGTATAGCGCAGCTTTAAGTACCCATGGTTTCTCTTCGATTTGGTGACGTGTGCTTTGCCAGAAAGCGGCAGCGAACACAAACAACATGATCACACCAAGACCGACCATCACGCGGAAGCTCCAAAACATCGGCGCGACCGATGGGATAGAATCTTTCGCCGCAGCTTGAATTTGCTCTTCGGTAGCATCAACCACATTGTCCGTGTAACGCTTAAGCAGTAAGCCATAGCCTAAGTCCACTTTAGCCTCTTCAAAAGCGGCTCGCAGCTCAGGAGTTTCGTTACCCGCACGCAACTCTGTTAGCATCGCGTAGGCTTTCATACCGTTACGAATACGCACTTCGTGTTCGGCAATCAAGTCACGAATACCAGTCACCTCTTCATCCAGAGAGCGAGTTGCAATAATGCCCATCGCATAAGGGATTTTAATGGCATAATCGGTGTGCATGGTTTCTTGATTTGGGAAACCCACAGCGGTAAATGCCGCAGGAGCTGGCTCAGTGTGCCATTCTGCTTCAATCGCGGCTAATTTAACTCGCTGTACTTCGCCGACCTTATAACCCGATTCGTCGCCTAATACGATAACCGACAAGATAGAGGCCATACCAAAACTGGCTGCAATCGCGAATGAACGACGAGCAAAAGGCAGGTCACGCTTTTTCAAGATGTAGTAAGCACTGATAGCTAAAACAAACATCGCGCCCGCTACATAACCTGACGCCACTGTATGCACAAACTTCACCTGCGCAACGGGGTTAAATACCACCTCAGCAAAGCTGGTCATCTCCATACGCATGGTTTCGTAGTTAAATACGCTACCGACGGGGTTTTGCATCCAACCATTAGCCACTAGGATCCACAAGGCTGACATGTTTGAGCCCAGCGCCACTAACCAGGTAACGGTTAAGTGTTGGCGCTTACTGAAACGATCCCAACCAAAGAAGAACATCCCGACTAAAGTCGATTCGAGGAAGAACGCCATCAACCCTTCAATCGCCAGCGGTGCACCAAAAATATCACCCACATAATGTGAGTAATACGACCAGTTAGTTCCAAATTGGAACTCCATCGCCAACCCGGTGGTCACACCGAGAGCAAAGTTAATACCAAATAGCTTACCCCAGAACTTGGTCATATCTTTATAGATCTGCTTATCGGTCATCACATAAAGTGATTCCATAATGGCTAGCAAGAACGCTAACCCCAAGGTCAAAGGAACAAACAGGAAGTGATACATAGCTGTCAGCGCGAACTGCAAGCGCGAGAGCTCAACAACCTCTTCAACAATCATCAGTGACTCCTTAGGTGGTGCGAACATTATTACGATGAGATCCCCATCCACCGTAAAATGCATTTTTTAAGAACTTTATTGTTCAAAGTGATCCGTATATGTCGCCATATACTAAACCGCCAAATATTTACTTTTCAGTCAAATTGAGTAAAACAGTGCTTCAAAAGGCGTCCCCCACATAAAAACGAGACACACCCCACGAAACGGTAAGCTTTGTGATCTCTAACCCCTAAAAATCAACAGCGAAATAATTAAAAGTAATTTTTTCAGAAACTTACAACAGGGCTCGGCAAGTATACCGTGGGTATTTTATACCACTGAGAATTGATTCAAATCAATCAATCATGCCAGCAATAATGGGTTTTGCGGCAGACGACACACTTCACCCGCCAAGGTGATTGCCAAAACAAACAAAACATGATAGGTGGTTGCGACAATTGATAAAAGACAATACTTATAACCCCTAAGCATGTATATCTCCACAAAAAGGACATTTAACAAAACTTAACAAATAAACCATTATTATCACTAACCATAAAAAACAAACAAATCAAAATAAATACAAGTAAAAACAAAAGCATAAAACCATTGACAGCTCAACAAGTAATCACCTGTGAATTTAAATCATTATATTTACTAATGATAAATCTTAATTTTAATCGTTTGTCCAAAATAAGACGTCTGGTTACCATACCGCCCAGTAGAGGAGCCTATAAGGCCATCCGCTGAAGTCGCCCAGTGGTGTTCGGCTCCACTCATACCATCAACCACTATGTAGAGATATCAAAATGAAAAGCTTATTTGACCGTTTAGTAAACAGCTATAAGCGTATTTTTGTTGAATTATATCAAGCTAATGCTCGTTAAGACGCTGTTTAGCAAGAGCTTTAGTTAGAGTTTTGCTAGCGCGAAACCGCCATCATCTCGGTAACGGGGTGGTGGCGTTTTCATATCTAGAGCCTAATTTGCCATAGTCACATTATAGTTTAGCATTTGCTGATATACTTGCTAAAAGTTAATCGCTGCGGTTTAAAAAATGCCGCATAACCCTAAGTTTAAGTATATAAAGATAAAAATGGCGTATAGATAAGCCTTTATCGCTATTTAGCACAAGGTGATATAAATACTAAACTGTAACACTTTGTATTAAATACTATTTATGCTTCACAGTAATGACCAATAAAAAAGGCCTCGAAATTTCGAGGCCTTTTTTGTCGCTAAACAAGTACTAACAGTTCATGTTAACCTAATTTAGCTCTGGCATTTCTAAACATTCTCATCCAAGGGCTATCTTCGCCCCATTCATCAGGATGCCATGAATTTGCCACGGTTCTAAACACACGCTCAGGGTGTGGCATCATGATAGTTACGCGGCCATCAGTGCTACAGATCCCTGTTAAAGCGTTCGGTGAACCATTGGGGTTTTCTGGATACTGAGTGGCTATCTGCCCATGGCCATCAACAAAACGCAGGGCGATGGTGCCCGAAGCTTCTGCAGCAGCTAGGGCCGCTGGCGACGCAAACTCGGCGCGACCTTCTCCATGGGATACCGCGATCGGCATACGCGATCCTTGCATTCCCTCAAAGAACAACGACGGGCTCTGCTGCACTTCAACCAAGCTAAAGCGGGCTTCAAAGCGCTCAGAACGGTTACGTACGAAGTGTGGCCAGTGCTCAGTGCCCGGGATAATATCTTTTAAGTTAGATAACATCTGACAACCGTTACAGACGCCAAGTGCAAAGCTATCTTGGCGCTCAAAGAAGCGGCTAAACTGCTCGCGCGCGCGGGCATTAAACAATATCGATTTAGCCCAACCTTCACCCGCGCCCAATACGTCGCCGTATGAGAAGCCACCACAAGCCGCTAGGCCTTGGAACTCTTCAAGGCTAATTCGACCAGACAAGATATCCGACATATGCACATCACGGCTTTCGAAACCGGCTCTATCAAACGCGGCCGCCATCTCTAGGTGTGAGTTAACGCCCTGCTCGCGCAAAATCGCCATCTTAGGCGCAGCGCCTTTAAGAATATAAGGTGCTGCAATATCTTCGCTTGGATTAAAGGTCAGATCCACGGTCAAACCCGGAGCATCGGCCACTTGCTTAAGCTCGAACTCTTCTAGAGCGCATTCTGGGTTATCACGTAAAGCTTGCATGCGATAGGTGGTTTCAGCCCAGATGGTTCTCAGCTCGGTGCGCGACTCACGTAATACTTCACTCGCGCCGTCACAAATAACAATATCATCACCAGCCACTGGTTTAGCAACGCTGACACACGCCACGCCAGCGGCCTGATACTGCGCCTTAATAGCACTGGCATCAGATGCACTCACTTGAATAACGGCGCCCAGCTCTTCGTTAAACAAGCGCTCAACATGGGTTCCGCTCAAGGCTTCAAGATTAACCTCAAGCCCAGTATTACCCGCAAACGCCATCTCGACTAAGGTCGTCAATAAACCACCGTCACTGCGGTCGTGATAGGCAATAATCGCTTTTTCTGCAACCAGTTTTTGGGTCACTTCGAAGAAACCACGCAGCAGCGCAGCATCATTGAGATCCGGCGCCACATCACCAAGCTGGCTATAGACTTGCGCTAAACAAGATCCACCCAGACGCTGGTTTCCGGCACTCAAATCCACCAGCAGTAACTCGGTCTCGCCTTTATCGCTGCGCAGCTCAGGCGTTACCGTGTTACGAATATCTTGTACAACACCAAAGGCGGTGATCACCAGTGACATCGGCGAGGTTACCGCTTTATCGACGCCATCATCTTGCCAAGCGGTCTTCATCGACATAGAGTCTTTGCCGACCGGAATGGTTAAATCAAGCTCTGGACACAGCTGCTCCCCCACGGCCTTAACCGCTTCGTAAAGGCCTGCATCTTCACCAGGATGACCGGCAGCCGACATCCAGTTAGCCGACAGTTTAATGCGCTTGAACGAGCCAATATCGGTACCGGCAATGTTCATAATAGACTCGGCAACGGCCATGCGAGCCGAAGCGCCAAAGTCTAATAAGGCCAGCGGCGTGCGCTCACCAATCGACATGGCTTCACCGGCGTAAGTGTCGAAACTCGACGCGGTCACCGCACAATCAGCCACGGGCACCTGCCAAGGACCCACCATCTGATCGCGATTAACCAAGCCAGTAACAGTGCGGTCGCCAATGGTAATAAGGAAGGTTTTTTCCGCCACTGTGGGTAAACGTAGTACACGTTGCACCGCCTCTTTCAAATCGATAGCGCCCTGATCTAACGCTGGAGACTGCGCTTTTTGTGATACCACATCGCGGCTCATTTTAGGCGCTTTACCTAGCAATACATCTAAAGGTAAGTCGATAGGCATATTGTCAAAGTGGCTGTCAGACAGCGATAAATGCCGCTCCTGTGTCGCCTCACCGACCACGGCAAATGGCGCGCGTTCACGCTCACAAATCGCGGTAAATACAGCTAGATTTTCGGGCGCGACTGACATCACATAACGCTCTTGCGACTCGTTGCACCAGATCTCTAATGGGCTCATGCCGGGTTCATCAGATGGCACATTACGCAGTTCAAATTTACCGCCGCGCTCACCATCGTTAACTAGCTCAGGGAAAGCGTTAGATAAACCACCAGCGCCGACATCGTGAATAAACTGAATCGGATTGTCATCACCCATCTGCCAGCAGCGATCGATCACCTCTTGGCAACGACGCTCCATCTCTGGGTTTTCACGCTGCACAGAAGCAAAGTCTAAGTCTTCGCTAGACTGACCCGAGGCCATAGATGATGCCGCGCCGCCGCCCAAACCGATATTCATCGCTGGGCCACCTAACACAATCAGCTTGGCGCCAACGGTGATTTCACCTTTTTGTACATGTTCTTCGCGGATATTACCCAAACCACCCGCCAGCATAATGGGCTTATGGTAACCACGCACCTCAACACCATTATGGCTAGAGACTTGCTGCTCGTACGTACGGAAGTAACCCACTAATGCTGGGCGACCGAATTCGTTATTGAAGGCCGCGCCACCTAATGGGCCTTCGGTCATGATATCGAGCGCAGTGACGATGCGATCCGGCTTACCATAATCACCTTCCCAAGGTTGCACGAAACCTGGGATCTTAAGGTTAGAGACACTAAAGCCAGTTAATCCTGCTTTAGGCTTAGAGCCCCGGCCAGTGGCACCTTCGTCACGAATTTCACCGCCCGAACCGGTTGCCGCCCCGGGATATGGACTAATCGCCGTGGGGTGATTGTGGGTTTCCACCTTCATCAACACATGCATAGGTTCTGTATGGTAGGCGTACACCCCATTTTGCTCAGGGAAGAAACGCCCAGCCACCGAACCTTCCATCACTGCGGCGTTATCTTTATACGCGGACAACACATGATCAGGCGTCTTTTCGAAGGTGTTTTTAATCATTTTGAACAGCGATTTAGGCTGAACTTCGCCGTCGATTGTCCAATCGGCATTAAAGATTTTATGTCGGCAGTGCTCAGAGTTTGCCTGTGCAAACATCATCAGCTCAACGTCATTTGGATTACGGTTAAGACGGACAAAGTTATCGACTAAGTAATCTATCTCATCTGCCGCTAACGCAAGCCCTAGCTCGATATTGGCTTGCTCGAGCGCGCGTTTGCCTTCACCGAGAATATTCACACTGGTGACTTTGGCTGGCGCAGTGCGGGCAAACAAGCTAGCAGCTTGCTCAAAATCAGTCAGCATCACTTCGACCATGCGGTCATGTAATAGTTGGTTTAACTGCTTTTGCTGCTCATCGTTAAGGTTATCGCCTTGAACGTAATAGGCAATGCCACGCTCTAAACGTTTAACTTTGTGTAAACCACAATTGTGTGCGATGTCTGTGGCTTTTGATGACCATGGAGAGATGGTGCCGGGACGGGGAGTAACAAAGTAGAGGGTACCTTGTGGAGCGTGTGCTTCGATAGCGGGTCCATAGGTTAATAACTTGGCTAGCTGTTGGGTTTCGCTAGCATCTAGCGTAGCGGTTAAATCGGCTAAATGTACAAACTCGGCGTAGATATTGTTAATGGGCAACGCTGCGTTATCACAGGCTTCCATTAATTTTTGAACTCTAAACGCTGATAATGCAGGGGCTCCGCGGATGATCTCCATCACGTCTTTTCACCTTATTAATTATAATTGCAGGGTCAGATCTGGCGCTATTATAGGGAAATACAGTGCACAAATCATCAGGCTTATAGCGTCAAAAGCTTGTTTCATTCAGTTTATTAGCCCCGTAATGCGAAAACAGCATTACGTGATAAAAAAACTGACTTGAAAATACAAAATATCACCATAATTAGGGGGATGTAACGGAGCAAAATGCCAGCAGTAAAATAATGCGCCACTATTAGAGAGTCGACTAAAATTGATTTATTACTCAGTCATATAACAGTAAAAATCTGGCTATTATTGAGTTTTATATCATTATGATACAATTAGGCCCCAGTTCGCTTTCAAACATATGATTACCGCGTATTGCAACGTTGTTATACCAGTAATTACGCAGTAACAAGGGCAATTGAGGGTGCTTCTCAATAGGCTTATTGCTCAGTGACCCGCAGTGGGTTTATTCATTAGGCACTATCACACTGACATCACAGCGCTTCACAAGATTTGACCGGGTACTCAACCCATTGCAAATTGATGACATGCCATCTCAAACCATAAACAGGTTCTAGCGGTGGCCTTATGACAGACAACTAGATTCACGGGGGACATTAATGCGACATCTTTTGTTGATTCTTAGCTGCTTGCTATTACTGACTGCCTGTCAGCCAAGCGCTGTGGACGCAACAAAAGTGCCAACGCCAGTGGAAGTGAAAACCCAACTCAATGTTGGCACCCTTTATGGCGCGCAGGTCTATGTGACCACGGGCCAAGGCACCGCAGGCTTTGACTACGAGATGGCTGAGCGCTTTGCCGAGCATTTAGGCTTAACCCTTAATATGCGACCTTACGCAACCATTGCCGAACTTTATAGTGCATTGCAACAAGGCGAGGTTGACCTGATAGCGGCCGGTTTGACCGATACTCAGCAGCGCCGCGAGCTATTTAGGATCGGGCCGCCCCTTTATTACGTCAATCAAGTCTTGGTGTTTAAACAAGGGGAAAGGTACCCGGCGGATATCAGTCAGCTTGATGACAATATCAATGTGATTGCCGATTCATCGTTTATTGAAACCTTAGCCAACTTACAAAAACTCTACCCCGAGTTGGTATGGAATCAACATAACGATAAAGACAGCGAAGAGCTGTTGGCGATGATAGCTCGCGATGAAATTCGCTACACGATTGCCGACTCGACAACGTTCGAGATCAACCGCCGCTATATGCCAGAGCTCAGATCAGGCCCTGTGCTGCGGGAAGAGCAAGCCGTCGTCTGGCTGCTGCCAGCCAATAATAGTGATCAGCTAATGAGCCAGCTGCTGAGCTTTTGGCATGAACAACAGCGCCTTGGCACCCTAGATCATTTAAATGAAAAATATTTTGCGCACGTCAAACGATTCGATTATGTCGATACCCGCGCTTTTTTACGCGCCATCGACACTAAATTGCCTAAGTACCAAAAGCAATTTCAACAATACGCTGGCAATATCGATTGGCGTAAACTGGCGGCAACGGCTTACCAAGAGTCGCACTGGAATCCTAATGCTCGCTCCCCCACAGGCGTGCGCGGGTTAATGATGCTCACCTTGCCGACGGCTAAACAGGTAGGGATCAGCAACCGCTTAGATCCAGAGCAAAGCATTAAAGGCGGCGCTAAATACCTTAACGATATTCTGGAGCGACTCCCTGAGTCTATACCGGAAAATCAACGTATGTGGTTTGCCCTCGCCTCTTATAATATTGGCTATGGGCATGTGGAAGATGCGCGTAAATTAGCCGAGTCAATGGGGCTCAATCCCAGTGCGTGGCGCGATGTGAAACAAGTGCTTCCCTTGTTGCAAAAACGCAAATATTATAAGCAGACACGCTATGGTTATGCTCGCGGTAGCGAGGCTGTCCATTATGTTGATAATATCCGTCGTTACTATGATACGTTGGTGTGGATAGACAATCAGAACCAGCAACTCCAAGATAGCTTTGAGGATAATCTTCAGCAGACAGCCGACAAGACCGAGGTCGAAACAGAGCCCGAGACAACCCCAAGCTTAGGTGCCGCTCCAGCGCAATAAGTAAGGGTCATTATGCTGTCACAAAAGCGTGTCATCATCGGCAGCAAAGGCTGCGATCAGCATCAAAAGGAGCTTAACGATGAAAAGAAAATCTTTAAATAACTTAACGTCTCGACGTCGAGCACAGATAAAAGTTAAACATCAAAAAACGCTCAATCGTCAAAAGAAGTTTTTTACTTTTATCAGACAAAACAGCGAAACCAGTATCGATTAACACCAACAAGGGCTTACTCAGTAAGCCCTTGTTGTTTTAAAGCCTGCTTTATCGCCTTTTTCTCTTGTCTGCGACGACGAAAAAAAGCACTCAGCTGGGTCGCACATTCATCGGCTAGCACCCCAGAGGTGACCTCTAACTGATGATTAAATGCACTAAAACGCAGTAGATCCAACACGCTACCTGCCGCCCCTGTTTTAGGATCGGCCGCGCCAAATACCACACGCGACACCCTAGCATGCACCATCGCCGCGGCGCACATGGCACAAGGCTCTAACGTCACATACAAAGTAGTATCGAGCAGACGATAATTTTCAACCACCTGACCCGCAGCGCGAATACACAGCATTTCTGCATGGGCGCTGGCGTCATGTTGGCCGATATTAAGATTAAACCCTTCGGCAAGGATCTTGCCCTCTTTCACCAACACCGCCCCCACAGGCACCTCACCCGCCGCTTCGGCCTTTGCGGCTAACGCCAGCGCATGGCGCATAAACTGAATATCTTGCTCTTGTTGCTCGTTTTTCACTATCTGAGACAAGTGACGTTCTCCCCAAACACAGCCCAATGCCAATAGTTTATCCCAAAGTGACACATGATGGTTGCAGCTTATTATCTGCAAGCCAATTAACTCACGTTAATCGCCATCACATTGACATAAATTCCTAATCGATACGCTAGATAATCAACTAGGTGATCGCCGACGATGGCTAGCCACACCAATATTGATTGACCAGTCGGCGCTCATAAAAAAGGGGCATATTGCTATGCCCCTCTGTTTAGTTGAGTGCTAGGAGATTATTCCCACTCAATCGTCGCAGGTGGCTTACCAGAAATATCGTAAACCACACGAGAAATACCGTCGATTTCGTTGATGATGCGGTTTGATACGCGACCTAAGAAATCATAAGGTAAGTGCGCCCAATGTGCTGTCATAAAGTCGATAGTCTCAACCGCACGCAGCGATACCACCCAATCATATTTACGACCATCACCCATAACGCCTACAGAGCGTACCGGTAAGAATACGGTAAAGGCTTGGCTGACTTTGTTGTATAGGTCGGCTTTATGCAACTCTTCGATGAAAATCGCATCGGCGCGGCGCAACAGGTCACAGTACTCTTTTTTCACTTCGCCCAGTACACGTACACCAAGACCTGGGCCTGGGAACGGATGACGATACAACATGTTGTAAGGTAGGCCTAATTCGAGACCAATCTTACGTACTTCATCTTTAAACAGCTCACGTAGCGGTTCAACTAAGCCTAGCTCCATATCATCAGGCAATCCGCCAACGTTATGGTGCGACTTGATCACGTGCGCCTTACCGGTTGCACTACCGGCTGATTCAATCACATCAGGATAGATGGTGCCTTGTGCTAACCACTTAGCGTTAGCGCATTTTTTAGACTCTTCATCGAAAATATCGACAAACACTTTACCGATAATTTTACGCTTAGCTTCTGGCTCAGCTTCGCTGGCAAGGGCGTCAAGGAAACGGTTTTCAGCATCGACATGCACGATATTGAGTCCGAAGTGGTCGCCAAACATCTCGAGTACTTGTTCAGCTTCGTTCAAACGCAATAGGCCATTATCCACAAATACACAGGTCAACTTTTTGCCAATTGCGCGGTGCAGCAACATCGCCACAACAGACGAGTCAACACCGCCAGAGAGACCTAAGATCACTTCGTCGTCGCCAATCTGCTGCTTTAAGCGCTCAACGGCGTCTTCAATAATTGATGACGGTTTCCAGTTGGCTTCACACTGACAAATCTCCAGCGCGAAATGCTCTAGCATGCGCTTACCTTGACGAGTGTGCGTCACTTCAGGGTGGAACTGCACCCCATAAAATTGCTTGTCCTCATTCGCCATGGCTGCAAATGGACAGGTATCGGTTTTAGCGACTGTGACAAAACCCTCAGGGATTTCAGACACTTTGTCACCATGACTCATCCAAACATCCAGCAGAGCCTTACCAGTATCGCTCACTGCATCTTCGATGCTCTTAAAGAGGTTAGATGGGTTTTGTACCTCGATTTGGGCATAACCAAATTCACCTTCGCCTATGCCTTTAATCACTTTACCGCCCAGCTGCTCAGACATGGTTTGCATGCCATAGCAAATACCTAATACTGGCACTCCGGCATTAAACACATATTCAGGCGCTCGTGGTGAGTTAGCTTCGGTGACACTTTCTGGGCCACCCGCCAGGATAATACCGTTAGGGGCAAACTCTTTGATTTGTGCCTCAGACACATCCCAAGCCCAAAGCTCACAGTAAACACCTATCTCACGAATACGGCGGGCAATCAATTGGGTGTACTGAGATCCAAAATCTAAAATGAGGATCTTATGATCATGAATATTGCTCATGGTTTACCTTATTATCTTTTAAATTTATCGCTTGGCCGAAAAACATCTCGGCAGATCAAATGAATCACCGGCAGGACATAATCATGCCCTGCCTGAATACCATTTTTTATGAACCGCTACGGTAGTTAGGCGCTTCTTTGCTGATGGTCACATCGTGTACATGGGACTCGCCCATACCTGCTGAAGTCACTTTAACAAATTCGGCTTTTTCGCTGAGGTCTTTAATGGTTGGACAACCGGTTAAGCCCATGCATGAACGCAGGCCACCCATGTGCTGATGGATGATCTCTTTGAGCTTACCTTTGTAAGGTACGCGACCTTCGATCCCCTCGGGTACCAGCTTGTCAGCGGCGTTATCACTTTGGAAATAACGATCTGATGAACCTTGGGTCATGGCGCCAAGAGAGCCCATTCCACGGTATGATTTGTACGCACGGCCATTATAAAGTTCGGTTTCACCCGGCGCTTCTTCGGTACCGGCAAACATAGAGCCGGCCATGATGCATGATGCGCCAGCGGCTAAGGCTTTGGCTAAATCGCCAGAGAAACGAATACCACCATCGGCGATCACAGGAATATCTAAATGTTTAACGGCAGCAGCGGCGTCAGACACGGCAGTAATTTGCGGCACACCAACACCTGTTACGATGCGTGTGGTGCAGATAGAACCTGGGCCAATACCGACTTTAACGGCGTTAACACCGGCATCAACCAAGGCCAATGCACCTTCGGCTGTCGCCACATTACCACCGACAATTTGCAGCTCAGGGTATTTGGCTCGGGTATCACGAATACGCTGTAAAACCCCTTCTGAATGACCATGAGATGAGTCAATCAATAGCACATCAATACCAGCTTTAACCAGCGCATCGACACGCTCCTCATTACCTGGGCCTGCACCTACCGCTGCGCCCACACGTAAACGACCAAACTCATCCTTACAGGCATTGGGTTTACGCTCGGCTTTTTGGAAATCTTTAACTGTGATAAGGCCTTTCAGTCTAAATTCACTATCGACCACTAACACTTTCTCAACGCGGTGAGCATGCATCAGTTTTTGGACTTCATCGAGCTTAGTGCCTTCAGGGACAGTCACCAAGCGATCTTTAGGGGTCATCACCTTATCAACGGTGCGGCTCCAATCTGTGATAAAGCGAACGTCACGACCAGTAATAATACCCACTAATTCGTGCGCATCATTCACCACAGGATAACCCGCAAAACCGTTCTTTTCGGTTAACACTTTAAGTTGCTCAAGTGTTGTAGTTGGCGTAACCGTCACAGGTTGCTGAACGATACCAGCCTCATAAATCTTAACTTGACGAACTTGCTCGGCTTGCTGCTCGATACTCATATTTTTATGAATAAAGCCCAAACCGCCCTCTTGCGCCATCGCAATCGCAAGACGCGCTTCAGTCACGGTATCCATGGCTGCAGAGACAATCGGCACATTGAGTTCAATTTTTTGAGTTAAGCGAGTTTTTAGAATGGCGGTATTAGGGAGTACAGTAGAGTGCGCTGGCACCAATAAAACATCATCAAAGGTTAGCGCTTCTTTTTTTAAACGTAGCATGGCAACATCTCCCCACGAGGGTTAAATAAGAGGTAAAATATTGCGGCGAGATTATACCTTGCATCTTGACCTTGGTAAATGGGAAAATAGCAAAAAAGTCGCTTTAGAATGAAAATGCCCATGAAAATGCCGAAAAATAATGTTTACACTGTTTCACGCCTCAACGGTGAAGTGCGGCAACTTCTCGAAGGTGAGCTAGGTAAAATATGGCTCGAAGCCGAAATATCTAACTTTTCAGCCCCCAGCTCAGGCCATTGGTATTTAACCTTAAAAGACAATCAGGCCCAGATCCGCTCGGCGATGTTCAAGGGGAAAAATCGCAGCGTCACCTTTCGGCCAGCCAATGGCCAACAAGTGTTGGTCAAAGGCTCCATTAGCGTTTACGAGCCTAGAGGCGACTACCAACTTATTATCGAATCTATGCTACCAGCCGGCGATGGCTTGTTAGCCCAGCAGTATGAAGCGTTAAAAATGAAACTGGCTGGCGAAGGGCTATTTGCCGCAGATACCAAACGCCCCCTCCCCAGCCACATTCAGCGCATTGGGGTTATCACCTCACCGACGGGCGCTGCCATAAGGGACGTGCTGCATGTGCTAAAGCGCCGCGATCCTTCCATTGAGGTGATCATCTACCCCAGTGCCGTACAAGGTGAACACGCCGACAAGTCACTGTGCCATGCCATTATGCAGGCCAACGATCGTAATGAGGTCGATGTCCTACTGTTGACTCGTGGCGGCGGCTCATTAGAAGATCTCTGGTGTTTTAACAGCGAAGCCTTGGCCCATACCATCTACAATAGTGCCCTGCCCATCGTCTCTGCCGTGGGTCATGAGGTCGACACCACCATTAGCGACTATGTTGCCGACCTACGTGCACCGACCCCGTCAGCGGCCGCAGAGTTACTGTCAAATGATGCCATAAGTAAAAGCGACAAACTCAACGTCGCCATGAATCGTCTGCGCCAAGGCTGGCAACATTACCGCTTAACCCAGCAACAACGCTTTAGCCAGTTAGAACACAAGTTACATCGCCAAGATCCTAAGCGCCGCTTGCAGCAATATGAACAACGTTTCGATGAGATGCAGCTAAGACTCGAATCAGCTATCAATGCCAGGCTCACAAGCTTCACAATGCACAGCCAAGGGTTGGCCCACCGTTTGGCCCAGCAGTCGCCCCGCAACCGCTTACAGCTAGAGCAGAGCCGCTTGAATTATCTCAACCAAAAGCTCAATAAAGCACTGCGCACTCAGCTTAGTGATGCCAATAAAGCACTCGCCTATGCCGCCCATCAGCTTGAGACCGTCAGCCCACTGGCCACGTTAAGCCGCGGCTACAGTATTACCCTTGATGCAAAAGGAGGCGTGGTGCACAAGGTGGCCGATGTGAATGCTGGCGATAGGCTAACCACTAAGCTTATTGATGGTGAAGTACACTCGACTGTGGTGTAGTTGACGATATCACTGACCTTCACGTTCACCTTTAACCTGTGCAATGGCTTGCGGTATGTCTTACAGGTATTTTGATGGGTCGATATGAGTCTGAAATAACACATAAGAGTTATTTCAGACATTTACAGGTGAAGCCGTCTTGATGGTACCAGAGCAAGGTTATAGTGTTGCTGATGTAGCAAAGTCACTTGGGGTTGGCACAAGTCTGTTTTAAAAGAGACAAGAAAAACACTAAGCCTTGTAACAAGATATCACCTAGGAAAGGTCTGAGCGCGATGAGTTAAATCAATTAAGCTGATAAAGTAAAGAGCTTATAAAACAACTGGTTACACATAGAGAAAGCAAGACTAAAAGGCAAGTGTAGCTCCACACTTACCAGCCTGTCAGGTAGGTAGCATCTAGAGTTGCGTTCTCGCTTTCACGCAAAGCCGCTTAACATGCATCAAATTACATTATAACAGTATCAACAAACTGTACGAGACATTAACTCCATTGTTAACTTGCCAAGTGATACCGAATTTATTGTGAAAAATTCCTGTCATAACGAGGAGTGGGGCAAATTTCATTTTAAAAATGGCAACGTACCTAAGTAATCGCTGCCATTTTAGTGTGGGCTTTATTCACTCACTACGTGACGGATACGCTTGCCTACGTATTGTTATAAGGTAAGGTGATTTTTCTTATCAGTAGTGAAGCCTAAATATCAAACATCAAGTGGCCTGGAGCAAGAAATGGCCAGCGTAAAATGACGGGTTCGCCCTCCACACCATCGGCAAAAAAATACCCAACTTGAGGAGTAGCATAAACCTCATCGCCACGGCTAAATGATTGCTCATTTAAAACTTGATGAGTCAATTTCGCTTCCCATAATTCGGTTGTATCCCAGCCAATAGGTGATAACTCAACCCGAACTTCAGCGCCCACAGGATTAATTGCAACCACCTTACAAGGCAGTGAAGCTTGGCTATTGGCTTTTTTAGATAAACTCAATTCATGGCTACGAACATAGAGATAGCCATTTTTTTGAGTCGTTTCAGCCACCGGAGGCAGAATAAAGGCGTTGCCATTTTGCCAATGTTTATTATTCCAATTGGCCTTAAATTGATTGACGTTACCAAAAAAATCAAACACAAAGCGGCTATTAGGGTGCGCATAAAGCTCTACAGGAGAATCCACCTGCTCTATTTTTCCGTTACTCATCACAACCACGCGGTCAGAAAGCTCTAATGCTTCATCCTGATCGTGAGTCACAAATACGCTGGTAAAGCCTAATTCATCATGCAGATTACGCAGCCAACGGCGCAAATCTTTACGCACTTTTGCATCCAATGCGCCAAATGGCTCATCGAGCAATAATACTTCTGGTTTAGTTGCCAAAGCACGAGCTAACGCGATACGTTGTTTTTGACCACCAGAAAGCTGTTCTGGATAACGCTCCGCAAGATGACCAAGTTGTACTATCTCTAATAATTGTTTAACACGTTTACTAATTTCAGCGGGGTTGGGACGCAATGAACGCTCCATCACTTGTAGCCCAAACGCGACATTATCCGCCACCGTCATGTGACGAAATAATGCATAGTTTTGAAATACAAATCCCACACGACGCTCGCGCACATGAACATTAGTCACGTCATGATCACCGAAGTGAATGGTCCCCGTATTGGCATTCTCTAATCCAGCAATAATACGTAATAGCGTGGTTTTACCTGAGCCTGAAGGGCCCAACAGACCTATCATTTCGCCATTATTGATATCTAAAGAAAGCGGTGAAAGCGCTTGAAATTTACCAAATTGCTTGGAAATATTATCTAAACGGATACTCATAATTCACCTTGTTGATCTTGTTCATTGATATGATTTCGTTCTTGTCGCCATTCAACAAAGGCTTTCAAAATCAGGGTTAATAAGGCGATAAACGCCAATAATGATGCGCTAGCAAAGGCTGCTTCAGATTGATAATCTTCATACAACAACTGAACATGCAAGGGTAAGGTATTGGTTTCACCTCGGATATTTCCAGACACAACAGCAACGGCGCCAAACTCACCCACAGCTCGAGCATTAGTTAAAATGACGCCGTAAATCAAAGCCCATTTGATATTTGGCAGGGTTACGCGGCGAAACAGTTGCCACCATGAAGCGCCAAGGATAACGGCGGCTTCTTCATCAGAGCGACCTTGCTGCTGCATCAGTGGAATAAGTTCTCGCGCCACAAACGGACAAGTCACAAATACCGTAACTAACACGATACCAGGCCAAGCAAACATGACTTGTAGATCATGTTCATATAACCACTCCCCTATCCAGCCATTGCTTCCATACAACAGCAGATACAAAAGGCCAGCAACAACAGGTGATACAGCAAAGGGGATATCAATTAAAGTGATCAAAAATTTACGGCCAATAAACTCAAACCGAGTCACAGCCCACGCAAGCATTACCCCGAAAACTAAATTAATCGGTACTGTCAGCAATGCCACAATAAGAGTGAGCCCAATCGCATGCAGGGTATCGGGTTCGCTCAAGTTGTTAAAATAAGTGGCGAGCCCACTCGCGAAAGCTTGCTGAAAAATACTTAATAGCGGAATAATCAAAAGAATCGCGACAAAAAACAATGCTAATGAAATTAAGCTCCATTTGACTAACGGCTGCTCACCAACCCGTGACGGTGTCGACATCATATCCCCTTACTTACCGTGAATTCGGCGTAAATAAGCGCCTTGCCATAAGTTAATGATCAGAAGCAAAGACAGTGAGGTTAAAAGAACCACTGAAGCAATCGCACTTGCCGCTGGGAAATCAAACTCCTGCAAGCGAACAAATATCATTAATGAGGTTATTTCACTCACATAAGGCATGTTCCCGGCAATAAAAATAACAGCGCCAAATTCGCCTAAGCTTCGGGTAAATGACAGGGCGACACCAACCAATAACGCCGGGCGTAATGAAGGCATAATGACTCGCCAGAATACCGCCCAGTCAGATGCGCCTAACGTCATCCCAGCTTCTTCTTCCTCTTGAGAGATTTCTTCTAATACAGGTTGTACGGTGCGAACCACGAAGGGAATGCTAGTAAATGCCATGGCAACGATAATGCCTAATGGCGTGTAAGCCACTTTAATACCGATATTTTCTAACAGGCTTCCAAGCCAACCAGTGCTCGAATAAAGCGTTGCTAGCGTAATACCCGCAACCGCCGTTGGTAGCGCAAATGGCAAATCAACCAAGGCATCTAAAATACGCTTACCGGGAAATTGGTATCGAACCAGAATCCAAGCAAGTAATAATCCGAAAACACCATTAAACAAAGAAGCCGCAAATGCCGAGCCAACGGTGACTTTATAACTTGCGACAAGGCGAGGGTCAGAAATGACGTACCAATACTCGCTAAGTGACATTCCCTTGGTTTGCATCACAAGCCCCGTTGCCGGCAGTAGGAGGATCAAGCTGATGAACAGCAGAGAAACCCCCAAACTGATGGCAAAACCAGGAAGTACACGTTGATGTTTTGGGCGAGAAACTGCGTGAGATCCGCTCATAAACCCTCAAATTACTAGTCAAAAGTGGGTTGTTACCCCCAAAGCGAGGGGTAACAATATCTTAGATAATGAAATTAACGACGTTGCAATTGGTCTAGCTTAGCGCCATTGGCAAATTGCGTTTTCATTGCGTTATCCCAGCCGCCAACAATTTCTTCAACGGTGAGTAGCTCTACTTCCGGGAAGCGGTCTGCAAACTCAGCTTTTACTTTTTCATCATGGATACGGTAGTTAAAGCCCGCCAACATACGTTGAGCTTCTGCGCTGTATAGGTAAGAAAGGTACTCTGTTGCCACTTCTGTCGTACCGTTACGTTTTGCGTTACGCTCAACAACAGCGACAGGAAACTCTGCTAGGATAGACGTTTTCGGCACAACCACTTCGTAGTTATCTTCGCCATACTGTTTACGAATATTGTTCACTTCAGATTCAAATGTGATGAGAACATCGCCAATCTTACGTTCAACAAATGACGTCGTCGCACCACGGCCGCCGGTATCAAACACGGCTACATTAGCCAGCATCTGCTTTAGGAACTCATCTTGTTTGGCTTCATTGTCCTTACCGAACGTTTTCTGTGCGTAACCAAGGGCAGCTAAATATGTGTAGCGAGCATTACCTGATGTTTTCGGGTTAGGGAATACTGAAGCCACGCCTTCACGCGCTAAATCACCCCAATCCTGAATATTGTTAGGGTTACCTTTACGAACCAAAAATGCAGTGGTTGAGTAATAAGGAGAGCTCGCATTGGGTAATTTGCTTTGCCAGTCAGCGGGGATCAGTTTGCCTTTATCGTGCAATACCTGTACGTCGGTAATTTGATTAAACGTGACTACATCTGCAGACAACCCTTGTAGAATTGAACGAGCTTGAGCAGAAGAGCCACCGTGAGATTGTTTAATCTCAATTTTATTACCTGTCTTCTCTTGCCAATGCTTCGCAAAAATCGGGTTATAGGTTGCGAACAGTTCACGAGCAATATCGTAAGAAGAGTTCAGAATAGTTTGCTCTGTAGCTGCTGATGCATTAAATGAACCTGCAATTAACAAGGCTGCAAACGCTGACTTCAATCGTTTCATTATATTCATACTCCTAATTCACTTGCCTAGATGACATGCTTTGTCACAAGAGTATGTGTATCATTTGATTATATCAAAGGTTATAAATAGAACTATTTAGAATAACAACAAACAATACATTATATACTTATTGTCAATTAGCCTTGTGTTACTGTCGCTGCGAAACACATAATAATGACTGAATATATACCAGTGCAGAGGGATGCAAGTGTCTGAATTTCGAACCATTGAATCTTACGTCGGTCAAACGCCTTTAGTCAGACTGCAACGACTTGCTGCAGGTAGCCAAAGTACAGTACTCGTTAAGCTTGAAGGGAATAACCCTGCTGGTTCAGTTAAAGATCGCCCAGCGCTTAATATGATTATTCAGGCTGAAATTAGAGGCACGATTAAACCAAGTGATACGCTTATTGAAGCCACCAGTGGCAACACGGGGATTGCATTGGCAATGGCGGCAGCGATCAAAGGCTATAAGATGATTTTGATCATGCCGGATAACGCCACCCAAGAACGTAAAGATTCAATGCAAGCCTACGGTGCAGAACTCATTCTCGTCACTAAAGAACAAGGAATGGAAGGTGCGCGTGACTTAGCATTGCAAATGCAACGCGAAGGTAAAGGCATTGTACTGGATCAATTTAATAACTCAGATAATCCTGATGCACATTTTCACTCTACCGGCCCTGAAATCTGGCAACAAAGTCTAGGCAAGATCACCCATTTTGTATCAAGCATGGGAACAACGGGGACCATAGTTGGTGTATCTCGTTATCTTAAATCTCAAAATCCAGACATTTGTATTGTTGGGCTACAACCATCAGAGGGTAGTGCCATTCCGGGCATTCGCCGCTGGCCTAAAGAATACCTACCGGGTATTTATGATGATTCAACTATTGATCACGTCATGGATATTGACCAAAAATCGGCGGAAAATACCGCCCGTGCATTGGCTCAAAAAGAAGGGATTAGTGCAGGAGTGAGCTCTGGAGGGGCCGTTTTTGCTGCTATTGAGATAGCGAAAAATAATCCAGGGTCTGTTGTCGTTGCCATTGTTTGTGATAGAGGGGATCGCTATTTGTCTTCAGGGTTATTTTCTTAAGAAAAACATCCCATAGTGAAGAAAATTGATGGTAGCAGGTCTTGCACTTTGCCAGTGGCAAAAAGAAAGACCTGACACTGAATTTCTTGCTTGAACAATTAGTTGAACTAAGCTGCGCCTAGCCTACCTATATTTGTTATATTTTTTCGGTGTGGTCAAACACAGCTTTTCGCCAATCAATTAGAGATGGCAAACAACCAAGCAGAATTCGTATCGTTCACTTTATATCGTTAATTGCTACCTCACATCAAACAGCACAATTGATGACGACTCACCCCATGCGTTTATTATCAATATCTGCAATCGACTCTAGCGGCTTTAGCAAACCTTATGACTAAAAACTAACAGAGTATCCGAGCAGCTGGAGGGCTACAAATCATTGCTTTTAATGAGGGTTAACGTTAAAACAACCGACAAAAAGGCCAGCGATAATCGCTGGCCTTAAGTGAAGTTAATCTAAGTGATGAGACTACTTCTTACTGTCTTTAATATGCGTCATCATACGCTTACGGCGACGCTCTTGGCTAACAGTGAGTTTCTTACTGTTCATACCTTCAAACGGGTTACCGCCCTCTTGGAAACGCACCTGAATTGGCGTGCCCATCACTTTAAGCGAACGACGGAAGTAGTTCATCATAAAGCGTTTGTATGAGTCTGGTAACTTCTTCACCTGGTTACCGTGAATAACCACAATAGGTGGGTTGTAACCACCAGCGTGCGCATATTTAAGCTTAACGCGGCGACCGTTAACCAGTGGTGGCTGGTGATCGTCTTGCGCCATCTGCATGATACGAGTCAACATTGAGGTACTGACGCGGCGCGTTGCACTCTCATAAGCTTCTTGTACCGATTCAAATAGATGACCAACACCTGTACCATGCAGCGCCGAGATAAAGTGAATACGAGCAAAATCGATAAAGCCAAGGCGACGGTCAAGCTCGCTTTTAACCCTATCTTTTACTTCCTGGTCGATACCATCCCATTTGTTTACCGCGATAACCAGCGCTCGCCCTGCGTTTAACGCAAAACCCAATAGCCCTAAGTCTTGCTCGGCAATACCTTCGCGGGCGTCCACAATCAGTAATACCACGTTGGCATCTTCAACCGCTTTCAAGGTTTTAATAACCGAGAACTTCTCGACGGTTTCATGCACCTTACTGCGACGACGCACACCTGCGGTGTCGATGATCACATATTCTTGACCGTCGCGCTCTAACGGAATATAGATACTGTCGCGCGTGGTGCCTGGCTCGTCATAAACCACAACGCGCTCTTCGCCCAAAATACGGTTGGTTAGCGTTGACTTACCGACGTTAGGTTTACCGATAATCGCTAGCTTAATGGGTAAATCCTGCAGGCGTTTTTGCTCGGCTTCCGCTTCTTCTTCGGTGTATTCACGCTCATCTTCAGGCGCTTCTTCATCCGTGTCGCGGGTTAGTCCCATCGCTTCTGCATAGGGAGCAAGTGCGTACTCAATCATGTTGGTGACGCCGCGCCCCTGTGAGGCAGCCATTTGGTAAACTTCGCCTAAGCCAAGCGCCCAAAACTCAGCACAGGCTGAGTCGGCATCTATACCATCGACTTTATTGGCCACCACAAAAGTGGTTTTTTGGCGGCGACGTAAATGCTCTGCAATCACCTGATCGGCGGCGGTTAAACCAGCGCGTGCATCGGTTAGAAACAGTACCACATCGGCTTCTTCAATCGCCGCTAATGACTGCTCTGCCATGCGGGTTTCAATACCCTCTTCGGTGCCGTCGATACCACCAGTGTCGACCACGATAAACTCGTAACCAGACAGGTGAGCACGGCCGTACTTACGATCCCGAGTCAGTCCAGGGTAGTCTGCTACCAAGGCATCTCTGGTGCGCGTAAGACGATTGAACAGGGTCGACTTACCTACGTTTGGTCGGCCAACAAGGGCCACAACTGGAATCATTTTCTTGCCTCTAATCTACACATTTTTAAACATCTAAAATAAAAAACCCCCAGAACTAACGTCCAGGGGCTTCATAAACTGTAAAGCTCGCCTTATGGAAGCGTTATTCTAGCAACCTTGCCATTACGCGTCTGTAGATAGATTTTATCATCTATTACTAGCGGCTGGCTAAATAAACCTGAACTATCCACTTCAACACGGCCGACTATTTTACCACTGGTGCGATCGATAAAGTGTAAGTAACCTTCATAATCACCCACGACGATATAATCTTGGTATACCGCTGGCGAGGTCAAATCACGATTGGTCAGCTCACTGTTACTCCAGTTTTCCAACCCATTGCGTTTATCGACTGCGTAAATACGGCTATGATCATCGACCAAATAAAGATTTAACCCTGCGGAGTCTAGCTCATTAAAACTGGAGTATTTACGGCTCCATACGATACGACCACTGCGTAGTTCCATCGAGACTAAATTACCGTTAAAGCTGACGGCATACAGGTTTTCACCACTGATCAGTGGTTTCATGTCAACGTCAGCCATGCGGGTAAATTCATTACCCCCTTTTGGGGTATAAATGGCTTGTTCCCATGCGGCTTGACCATTGTTTTTAATGACCACGGCAATCTTGCCATCGGCGGTTCCCACAAAGAAACCACCGGCCTCATAGGTGGCCGAGCCGGTGCCACGCAGTGTTAATGTGGGCAGTTTGCTTTTGTACACCCATAACAGCTTACCATCATCGACATTGTATGCCTCGAGGGTGCCTGAACTGGTGTTAACAACCACCACATCTTCACCAACTGTGGGGGCTGATAATAACTCGCCACCTGCAACCACATCCCAAACAATCTCACCAGTTTCGGCGTCAAGGGCAGCAAAGAAACCGCTTTCACCGCCAACAAAAACTTTGTTTCTGGCAGCAGTAACGCCAGCGGCTAAACGGGCACCATCATTTTTCGCTAATGGGCGATCTCGAAATGAGGCGCTGATATCGACAGTCCATACGGTTTCACCAGTAGCTTCATCAAAGGCTGAAATTTGCCCATAACGATCAACTGCATACAACTTACCGTAACGAACCGCTGGACGAAGATCTGAATAGTAATCGCCCACACCACTACCGATATTGGTACTCCAGCTTACTTCTGGAAATACGCTAGCCTCGATTTCTGGCAGTGGACTAACGGGTTCCTCTTCGACATCATTTGAAGAGCAAGCGGTCAGCATGCTAATGCTCAAACCGCAAGCGAGTAACGTTTTGCACCAAGACTTCATGGGCAGCATCCTTATGCCTTGTTCAGGTTATCAAGCTTCATCTGAAGCGCTGGGCTAGTAGTGGTGCCGCCATTATCGATGGCTGACTGATAGGCACTCTTAGCCTTATCGGCTTCGCCCTGACGCACTAAAAAGTCACCTTTTAGCTCGTCACGTTGTACCGCAAACGCAGGCGCTGACACTTGCTCTAGTGTCGCGATAGCCGTGGCAAATTGACCTTGTTCAGCCTGCACACGGGCAAGGCGCATAGTGGCAACTGCCACTAAGCCTTCGTCAGCTTGAGTCGCAACGACTTGCTTTAGCGACTGCTCGGCTTTATCTAAATCGCCCGCTTCAACCGCAGCCTTAGCCACAATAAGATCTAGCAAGGCTTGGTAGCCTGTTTGTCCTTCATGCGCCTTTGCAAAACTTTCTGCTGCGGCTAACATACTAGTATCTGAGGTAGCCGATGCGGTAACGGTTTGAAACGCTTCAGAGGCGGCTTGTGACTGCGCCACTTGATAATCTGAATAGTAGTTCCAACCATATAGGCCACCTAGACCGACAACGGCACCGATAACAATAGAGCTACCATAATCTTTCCAAAACTGTTTGATAGCATCGACTTGTTGTTCTTCTGTGCTATAAATTTCCACGTTCAACTTCCCCTTAAATGAGTTCTGCAATGTAAGTTGCTAACGCATCACGTGCAACTAATTGTTGTTCTTTATCTTCACGCAGATATTTGACGGCCACTTGTTCATTCGCCAGTTCATTCTCGCCAATCAAGATAGCCACTGTCGCTCCGCTTTTATCGGCGCGCTTCATCTGTTTTTTAAAGTTACCGCCACCACAATGGCTCATCACTTTAAGCCCTGGGATATCGCGTAGTTGTTGGGCAATCTTAATGGCTTCAACGCGGCAATTATCACCCATCGCCGTGACATACACATCAACTGGACCACGTACATCGTCAGTTAGCTCAAGGGTTTCTAGCATCAAGATGATACGCTCAAGCCCCATTGCAAACCCAACAGCAGGCGTGTCTTTGCCACCTAACTGGCCAACAAGACCATCATAACGACCACCAGCAAGTACGGTACCTTGGGCGCCGAGACTGTCTGTAACCCACTCAAATACCGTGCGATTATAATAATCTAAACCACGGACTAAGCGAGGGTTAATCGTGTATTGGATACCAACAGCGTCAAGTAGTTCACATAAATGTGAAAAATGCGCTTTGGTCTCTTCACCTAGGTAATCCATCAATTCTGGCGCGTTAACCAGTAAGGCTTGTACCTCAGGGTTTTTAGTGTCCAGTACCCGCAGTGGATTGGTGTACATACGGCGCTGGCTATCTTCATCCAGTTGCTCTTTGTATTGCTCAAGAAAGGCAATAAGTGCATCGCGATATACCGCACGTTCAGCCGGATCGCCAAGGGTGTTAAGCTCAAGCTTTACATGCTGGCTAATGCCCAGTTTTTGCCATAGACGCGCCGACATCATTAACACTTCGGCGTCAACATCGGCAGAGCCTATGCCGTAAACTTCGACACCAAACTGGTTGAACTGGCGGTAACGTCCTTTTTGCGGACGTTCATGACGAAACATGGGCCCCATGTACCATAAACGTTGCTCTTGGTTATACAGCAAACCATGCTCGTTACCCGCGCGTACAGTTGACGCAGTGCCTTCTGGCCGCAACGTTAAATAGTCACCATTGCGATCGGCAAAGGTATACATCTCTTTTTCAACAATATCAGTCACTTCGCCGATAGAACGTTTGAAAAGATCGGTACTTTCAACAATTGGCGTTCGAATTTCGCTATATCCATAGGCAGCCACGGTATCGCGTAACACTGCTTCTAGTTTTTGCCATAAAGGGCTTTGGGTTGGCAGAATGTCGTTCATTCCGCGTATCGCTTGGATCTGTTTGGCCACTGTTCAACTCGTCCGAAATTAGCTGTAAAAATAAAAAAACGCCTCGCATTATAGGCGCATCATGCATAAACGCAAAACTGGCGACTAGCGCCAGTGAGCTATGCCACAGTGGCGGACATTACCGCGACTGTGACACCAAAAAATGGGGTTACTTGCTGATATCGCTCGCCGGAATGCGGGCATTAACTGCCGCCACTTTAGCGCGTATTTTCGCTTCGAGCTGATCGACAATATGTTCATTATCGAAACGCTCTTTTTGACGCACACCATCGGCATAATAGCCACTCTTACGATGGCCACCTGTCAGACCGATATCTGATACTAGCGCCTCACCGGGTCCATTGACCACGCATCCAATAATTGACACATCCATTGGGGTAACCACATCTTCGAGGCGTTGCTCGAGAGCGTTAACGGTAGCAATCACATCGAACTCTTGGCGAGAACAGGATGGGCAGGCGATAAAGTTAATCCCACGAGAGCGAATACGCAGCGACTTTAAAATATCAAAGCCAACTTTAATCTCCTCAATAGGATCGGCTGCTAGCGAAATACGCAGGGTATCACCTATGCCTTCAGCCAGTAACATGCCTAAACCAACGGCAGATTTTACCGAGCCTGCGCGGGCGCCACCAGCTTCGGTGATACCAAGATGCAGTGGTTGCTTAATCTGCTTAGCCAGTAAACGGTAGGACTCGACGGCTAAAAACACATCGGACGCCTTAACGCTGACTTTAAACTGATCGAAGTTAAGGCGATCAAGAATATCCACATGCCGCATGGCAGACTCAAGCAGCGCCTCTGGTGTCGGCTCTTTGTACTTGTCCATTAGATCTTTCTCTAATGAACCGCCATTAACACCAATGCGAATAGGAATATTTTTGTCTCTAGCACATTCAACCACACTGCGAATACGCTCTTCGTTACCTATATTGCCAGGGTTGATACGCAAGCAGTCAACACCGTATTCGGCCACTTTAAGGGCGATACGATAATCAAAATGAATGTCGGCGATAAGCGGGATATTGGTCTGCTGTTTAATCAGCTTGAAGGCTTCGGCAGCATCCATGGTGGGCACAGAAACACGTACCAGATCGGCACCGACTTTTTCTAAGGCTCGAATTTGAGCCACGGTAGCGTCAACATCGGTAGTGCGAGTATTGGTCATCGATTGCACAGCAATAGGTGCGCCATCACCGATAGGAACATCACCCACATAAATACGTGTCGATGGGCGTCTAATGATTGGAGACTCGTTGTACATCTTATTTTACTCTTCTACGTCAAAGATTGGCTGAGCTAGTTAATGTCAATCTCGCTACTCGACCCTTAGGGAATTTGGCCAAATCGATGTTTTTGCCATTGATACTCAAAGTAAGCGATTGCGGCGCCCCTAATATAACCTTAAACGGCTCCTGCCCAAAGACATTCAACTGACTGCCAGCCTTCTTTAAGCCGTTAACTAAGATTTTGCCTTGTGAATCGGTGACCTTAATCCAGCAATCATCGCTTAAGTTCATCGCCACCGCCGACGCAGTTGAAGCACCTTGGCTGTTTGAGCTGCTATCTGGGGTTTGGACAATTGGAGCGGCGTTATCGATAGTGGTCTCACTGGCAGGCTCACGTTCAGTCTCTGTTACCGCAGTTCCAGAATCATTAGTCTCAGATGCCATAGATTGAGCACCACTGGAACTTGGAGCGCTGTGCTCTTCAGCGGTCACCACATCTTCTGCTATTTCGTCAGCTTTAATCAATTGTTGACCTGCATCGAACAGCGTTCCTGCGGGGCTCACCGATGCATCAAGGGATATATCAGCGACCTCTTCTGCAGTTAACTGCGACAGATCAACCGCGGCTATATCTGACTTTTGTACCCACCAGAGCACGAGTAACGCCAATAAGGCAAAAATAATAAAGTAAGTGACCATCATCAGACGACCATCTCTGGCTTGACGGGTAGTTTTTCGTGAAAAACTCTGCATAGTAGGCGCATTGATCACCGGAAAATGATGCGCCAATGCCTCGTCAAGTTCCTGCTTGTTTAAACCAACGATACGGGCATAGTTTTTTATGTAACCCTTGGCGTAGGTTACTGAAGCGATATTATCAAAATTGTCGGCTTCAATATCACTGACAATGGTCGGCCGTAAGTGCAATAAGTCTGCTACTTGTGCCACAGTTAAGCCCTGCTTTTCTCGCGCCTGCTTGAGCAGCTCGCCAAGTTTTGGGGCCGGATGAGTAGTATTATCGTCATCGCCATTGAGCATATCGATTTTATCATCTGTCATTAGTACATACTTTCTCGATACTGCTTAGCCTCATCGGAGCTGGGAAATTTAGCCAGTAATAAAATACCAAACTTCTTCACCGCTTCCGTATTGTTGAGGCCTTGCTCTATTTTAATTCCCAACGCTAAACTTTGAGCGGACTCAGGTACAACTCGATGATAACGAGCTAGCCCATCTTTGGCCGCTTGATAGTGACCGAGCTCAAAATCTATTTCACTCAGTTCTAATAATGAAGTTGCACGGCGAGGATCGTAATTAAGCGCCATACCAAAGTAACGTTGTGCTTTTTTTAAATCACCCGACTCACGGCTGCAGATCCCTAAATTTTCATAGCTGGCTGCAGAACGGGTATATTTGGGCATTTTGACCGCTTTAAGGAACATTTGTTCAGCTTGGTCATACTTTTTCTGCTGACATAAGAAGACGCCGAAATTATTCATCGAGTCTCCCGTAGCATCGCTAGCATTAATCGCCTGACGATAGGCTTTTTCGGTCAGTTCAATTTCACCAACGGCCTGATAGTAGTAGGCGAGCGCCACGTGGACATCTTCGAGATTGGGAGCGAATTCTAATGCCTTATCAAGGTTATACTTGGCTTGCTCGCTGTTGCCCTTTTGTAGATAGGTCAACCCCAGCTGAACTCGCTGACGCGCAGCGGAGACATTATCAAAGGCGCGCTCAGTAACGGGCACATCGGTGCCGCTGTAGGTTCGTTCGGTTACACAACCTGACATCATTAAGGATGTCAGGCTAATCAACAACACCATTTTTGGCTTTTTGAGCATGATTCGCAAGCCTATACTATTAGCAGATACAATAAGTTAGTTTATTGTGACTGAAATCTGACTATCTTGCATGCGTTTTTTCGCTAAACGTTTAGTTCTGTCTCGAATATCACCGGCTAACTGCCCACAAGCCGCATCAATATCATCGCCGCGAGTCTTACGCACAATAACAGTCAAGCCATATTCCATCAACACCTTAGAGAATCTGTCGATACGTGAATTTGACGAGCGACCATAAGGCGAACCTGGATACGGATTAAATGGGATCAAATTGATTTTACACGGTGTGTCCTTCATCAATTGAGCCAATTCATGGGCTTGCTCTGTGCTGTCATTAATGTGATCAAGCATCACGTACTCAACCGTCACTCGGCCACGGTTGGCGTTTGACTTGGCTAAGTAACGGCGAATAGCCGCTAAAAAGTCTTCCAAAGGATACTTTTTATTAACGGGAACAAGCACATCACGTAGTTCATCGTTAGGCGCATGAATACTGACCGCCAGCGCCACATCTAAGTTATCGCCAAGAATATCTAATGCGGGTACCACACCAGAGGTAGATACCGTGACGCGGCGCTTAGATAAACTAAAGCCAAAATCATCAAGCATGATATCGATAGCTGGCATGACGTTTTTCAGGTTAAGCAGTGGCTCTCCCATTCCCATCATCACTACGTTTGAAATCGGACGCTCGCCGGTCTCTTTCTGAAAACCTAGAAAATGACATACACGCCAGACTTGGCCGACAATTTCTGACACAGTCAAGTTACGATTAAACCCTTGCTGCGCCGTTGAGCAGAAGGTGCACTCTAGCGCACAACCCACTTGCGATGATACACACAAGGTGGCACGGTCTTCTTCAGGAATATAAACCGTTTCCACTTCTTGGCCGTTACCTACGTTGATGGCAAACTTGATGGTGCCGTCAGCAGATTTTTGGTAGTTAGAGATCTCAGGAGCAACAATTTCACAGCGCTCGGCAAGCTTGCCACGCAGTACCTTGTTGATGTTGGTCATCTCTTCGAAATCACTCACGCCAAAATGATAAATCCACTTCATCAATTGATCGGCACGAAACGGCTTTTCACCCATCTCGGAAAACAATGCTCTTAACCCTTTACGGTCAAGATCCAATAAATTGATCTTTTTCTCACTCATTTTGACTAACCTCAACACCAAATACCTGCCACAGGGCGGCGAATTATACAGACACCAGCAAATTTTAGCCAGCAACGAAATAGACTATGATATTATTGCCGCTGAGCTAATATTGGCTTGTTACTCGGAGTTATTTTAACCCCACTATGATAACCCTTATTGTGATTATCTTGGTCGCTATTGGAGTCTCGTTTCTCTGTAGCGTATTTGAAGCAGTACTATTATCTGTCACACCTAGCTACATTGCTAATTTGAAAGAGACTAACCCTGCAGCAGCTGATCGTTTAAGTCAGCAAAAGGCTAACGTTGAGTCGCCACTGGTGTCGATTCTAACGCTTAACACCATAGCACATACTGTCGGTGCAGCGGTGGCTGGCGCACAAGCGGCAAAAGTCTTTGGCGATGAAATGTTAGGTATATTTTCTGGTGTACTGACTTTCTTAATTCTGTTCTTTTCAGAAATTATTCCGAAAACATTAGGCGCAAACTATTGGCGCAGACTAGCCCCTAGCGTATCGCTGGCCTTAGTCTGGATGGAACGTATTACCAAACCTTTAATCTGGATGTCGCAACAAGTGACTCAGTTAATGGGTAAAGGTGATGACGGCTCTTACATCCGCCAAGAGTTAAGTGCTATGGCCAAAATTGGTCATGAATCAGGTGAGCTCGATGAGCAAGAATCCAAAATTTTAACCCAGATGTTATCGGTTAAAGAGATGCCTGTTACTGCGATCATGACGCCCAGAACGGTGATGTTCAGCTTGGACGGCAATATGACCCAACAAGACTTTGCTAAAAGACATCAAAAAAGTCCGTTCACTCGCATCCCTATTTTCGAAGATGATCGCGATAACATCATAGGTTACATCAACCGTAACGCGATATTGCTGTCTGAGCGCAATACGCCCGAAGCCCCGATTTCGGCGCTTAAGCGTAACTTGCTTATCGTACCTGAAACAGCAAAAATATTGCCGTTATTTGAATTGATGATTAAGCGCAGCACCAAAATTGCCATGGTCGTCGATGAATACGGCAGCAACCAAGGTTTGGTGACCTTAGAAGACATTATCGAATCGCTGCTGGGGCTTGAAATCGTTGACAGCAACGATCCTGTCACCGACATGCAGCAACTGGCGCGTAAATTATGGAAACGTCGAATGACCCATAAAGGTATTCGCATTTCAGATGAAGGCGCCTTCGATGAGGATGGCAGCAACGACCATATTGGTGACGATAAACAACAAGATCTCCTTATCAAATAAGCGTTATAGGCATTAGAGCAGAGTCCACACTCTGCTTTAACCCTGCACAGCATTATAAAGGGAAGCTTCGGCTTCCCTTTTTCATTTTAGTCTGGTGCGTTATAATCCCTCTCTGAAACAAGAGGCCTACATGACAATAAGATATACCCTAAAGCTTGCGCACATTAACGATACCCATTCACATTTTGACCCTTCACGGGTGCAATTTATCCTCACCGAACAGCAACAACAGTACGAGGTGTATAGTCACAGTGGCGGTTATGCGCGCATTGGCTATCACGTTGAACGCGCGCGTAAGCAGGCACAAGTCTCGCAGCAATCCTTCTTATTTCTCCATGGCGGCGACAGCTTTCAGGGCACCCTTTATTTTAATCAATTTAAAGGTGTGGCCAATGCCGACCTATTAAGACGGCTGAGCCCTGATGCTATGGTACTGGGTAATCATGAAATTGATGCGGGCAACGGCCCAGTAAAAGACTTTCTCGACGCTATCGACTTCCCGCTATTAGCGGGCAACATGGATCTGAGCCAAGAAGAGGCCAATAAAGAGGCGCCGCTGAGAAATCATCCACGCCTATTTGACTATATCCATCAAGAAAGTATCGCCAAAACAATACTCAAACCCCTCGGTGATACGCAAATGGCGATCATGGGCATCACCCTAGATCAAATGAAACTGATCGCGCGCCCCGATGACGACACGCTGTTTGCCAACGCCATCGACACTACACGTAACACGGTTAATGCATTACACCGCCAAGGGATAAAGCACATTATTGTGCTAAGCCATTTGGGTTGGGATATGGACAAACAGCTGGCGGCGTCAGTTGATGGCATCAGCCTTATTGTGGGTGGGCACTCGCATACCCTGCAAGGTGACTTTGCCAAGCTAGGCATTAACGCCCTCCCCTATGGCGAGCGCGTCAATAGCACGCCTATTTTGCATGCCGGTAAATACGCCGAAACGCTAGGGCTGTGTGATATCGAATTTAATGCCCAAGGTGAAGTTATCGCCCTTGATGGCAGTAACTATTTTATGCTCGATAAACACTTGATCATCGAATCAGAAGAGCAAGTCAGTCCAGAAGTTTATCAGCAGCTGTGGCAACAACTCGATACCCATCCTCACGTATTGTGGGATGAGCAAAACGATGAGATCCACAAGGTGATTCAGCAACAATACCGCCCAGCGATCACCGAGCTCGAACATCAAGTGCTCGGCTTTATCCCCAGAAATTTAGTCCATACTCGCTTACCCAGTAAAGCGCTTCCCCACGGCAGTGAGATCGCCCCTTGGGTATGTAAAAGTATTTATCATGAAACCAAACGTCTGCACACTGAACTCGATTTTGCGCTGCACAACGCAGGCGGCGTGCGTCAATCGCTAAATAAAGGGCCAGTAACCATGGCCGACGTATTGGGTCGTTTATTGCCCTTCGCCTTGCCGCTAGTGCAATACCGAATTCAGGGGAGGTTTTTGTATCAGACCATAGAGTCGGCGATTAACTCGGCAACCAATAACAGTATTTCTGGTACTGGGGCCGGTAGTTTCCCTTACACATACGGCTTGCGCTATTGCTATGATGGTCGCCGCCCCATTGGCGAGCGGATCCTCACTCTTGAGGTGTTAAGGATCCATCATGAGCAGAAGCTGTGGTATCCAGTAAGCCTCGATGGCTATTACTATGGGGTATCATCGACCTACACCGCCTCGGGTAAAGAGGGCTACCACCCTCTGCTTGAAGCACAGTGGCAACACCCTTTGGAGGAGTTAACCCTGCCTAGCGCGTTTATCCGCTTTATGGAGCGCGAGCAAGGGTTGAACGGATTATTAACGCCGCAAGTGGAATACACCAGCCATTTACGGCCTTAAGCCTTAGCTTAATACGAGATCACGACAGCGTTTTCGACAGATAAAAGGCTTGGAATACTTGGCCACACTTCTCTTGATAACGCTTGTGATGCAAGTTAAAGCCTTGGGAGATAAATAGGCCGTGTGACAGTCTAGATGCATCGACACTCAAACGGTTAACGCCAATTTGCAACGCCCATTGCTCAACGGTTTGATACAGCGTCTTTGCAAGTCCCTTCCCTTGATATTCAGGCAGCACATATAAGCTGTCGATATAACCACGGCTATGAAAATGGGTTTCAACATTAATAAACCCAACGCATAGCCAGTGTTCACCCACATACTGCTCAGTATCAACCATTAACCAGGCGGCTGTCCGCGTCAGTCGCTTGTGCCAATGGTAGGCCGATCTCGGTGCCGCTGACCAAGCCTGTTTTTGCGCCGCGCTGTAATGGCACTCTGCAATCTGTTGCACCGCACTGTGGTAAAGTCGGCTGACTTGCAAGGCATATCCAGCCTGATAAGGGATCACACTGTACATGGATAGTTGATAGTTAAGGTAGGCTTAAAGTGACGCTAGTTTGCATTAAATCGAGGCAAAAAAATAGCACCGATAATGACATATCGGTGCTATTAAAGAATCGTAAGCAGACGGGTTATTTTTTATCGATACGGCCAACAAATAGTAATTCATCAAAAGTGCGATTCAGTGTTTTGCTAGTGAAATCATTCATCCACATCTGCTCTTGCACTACAACGACATCACCTTTGGTTAATTCGACCTGAGGGCCTGCAGCCCAAAAGGTTTTATCGGCTTGTTTAATCTGTACATAGGTGTAACCACCGGCATTCATGGTATCGACCACTTTACCTTCATGTACGATACCCGCCGCCCATGCGCTTGAAATCCCCAAAGCCAGGGTAGCGACTGCAACCAAACGTACTAATTTAGCTATCATCATATTTCCTTATCTAATTTAAGATCACCTTTGCATTAAAGCATGGCTTAGGTGATAAATCTTTAGCCAATACAGAGAAATTGCCTAGCAATACTAAAGTTTTAGAGCAAGCTCTCATTCCCCACCATCAGCTTTACTGTTTGGGAACTAATAGCGGAGCTAACATTCCCTCTAGCCCATTAAGTTTAATCTCATACATTAAAGCCAGCTGCTGACCTAGCTTACCCTCAGGAAATCCTTTGCTGTGAAACCAGACTAAATAAGGTTCAGGTAACTGCAGTAGCTTACGTCCAGCATATTTGCCAAACGGCATGGTTTGATTGATAGCTTCAAGTAGCAGCTTGTCATCCATTAATAGGTACTCATCGGGACATTCAGAAGTATGGCTATTGGAACATAAAGTGTGATCTCTGCCTAGCCTGACATTACACACTTACATATAACAGGCATAGATCTGCTCAGCTTTATTCCATAAGGTATATATTAAATTCGAATTTAAAACCAGAATTTCAAAACTATTTAACATATCAATCATTCATCTGAGTATTAACCCAAGCCGTCGGGTTACAATTATCGACACCCTCCAGTCATATAAAAAACATAACCAATTGTTAATAAACATATAATTAAATATTTCATCACATCAACCATCAGTGCCAACTTTTTGCCATTTACTCATTTAGGTCAATATAATGGCGGGTGTCATTATCAAAAAAAGTGTCAAAATTCATACTGTTGACTGATAACACTTAACCCCCTAAATTAACTAACAAGATCGGTTCCACAAGTGTTAAACACAGGAGCTTGCGGTCTGAATAAATCAATAACATCGGCAATCATTAGCAGTCGAGAGGAACGAGATGATCATTTTAGTTGGCGGTGAAAAAGGTGGCAGTGGCAAGAGTTGTCTGGCCCAAAACGTAGCAGTATTTCTAACAGTAGAATGCAGCGCCTCGGTTATCATGGTTGACTGCGATCCCCAGCGCACCACATCTGACTGGATCCAAGCGCGTAATAACAATAGCGATTTAGCCAGTATTAACTGTGTACAACTGTACGGCAAAATTCGCAACGACTTACTTAGCCTCGAACAACATTATGATTACGTTATTGTTGATTGTGGCGGACAAGATAACTTAGCCCTTCGAGCGAGTATGTCTGTGGCCTCCCATGTATTGATGCCGCTCAGACCTAAACGCCGCGACCTAAAAACCGTAAGCCATATGGATGATATCGTCGCCACCTGTATGATGATTAACCCTAACATGCGCGCTTCCTTTGTTATCACTCAATGCCCTAGCCTTCCTAATCAAGCTAATCGCATTATCGAAGCCAAAGAGGTCTGCAAAACTTACGATATCAATGTACTCGATGCGATCACTTACAGCCGTAATATTTATGATGACAGTGAAGAGTCTGGGTTATCGGTAATGGAGACGGAACCTAAAGGTAAAGCCGCCGACGAGATCCGCCGTATTGCCTGTGAAATGTTACAAGCTGCGAATGCCACAGAAATACGCAATCGTCTCGCCGAAAAACAGATGGATAAGTTAAGAGGTAACTATGGGACTGGCCGATCTCAAGAAAAACTCTACGCGGTGTGAACAAAACGATAGTCAGCGACAGGCTAAACAGGTTTCGTTAGATGCATTAATCAATGACTTTATTGATGATGCTAACCATTACGCCAGTGGACGCCCCGAGCAAACCCGCACCATGGCACAAGTCATTGCACTTGAAACTGGCTTTAACGGCGTACATCAGCCACTGACGTTATCCTCTAGTGCGACTGTGGCGCAGCGTAATAAAAACGTCGCGCCCTACCGAAAGGCGACCTTTACCTTGAGCGAGTCCGCTATCGCCCATCTGGCTGAATTAGCCAATGGTTGTGATATGGCTAAATCAAAGTTGATCCGCTTTTTGATTGAACATCATTACTCACTTAGTAACATCGAACGTCGACAAAAAGAGCAATCAATGAGTGTCGATTAACTTAAAATGTCAGTTAAACAACTGTAGCTGAGACTCAAAACTCGCGTTTGAATACGACACAATAGACTTTACAAAGACAGTAAGCACTCCGTTTCTTCCGACCTTTTCTGGCAGCGAACTTTCCCAAATAGTTCATCCACGCTGCCAGCTTTTTTTGTTTCAGCCATTTTATTGTGTTGATTGCCATCCCATATAAGCAAGCCTACCGCTAACCCTTATTAAACAAGGCTTACCCAAACCACAATTCAAACCAGGCAAGACGTCCAATTTTACGGACGACAGTTCAATGACAAGGTTGTAGTGACAAGCACTTGTAATGCCTTTGATATGGGCACGGATACTCAAGGCAGCTTATTGCACACAACCAGAGACAATCCACATCGCCCTTGAAAACCGATAGCGCGCCCAAATATTAATCATATCGAATGAAGGAGATTGAAATGCTGGCGATTTTTCTCATAGCCTTGCTTAGCGGCGCAGCCATTAGCTATATTTTGCTCAAGCCAGCATATATCAGGTTTAAACGACACAAAATTAAGGCTCAACCTTTTCCTAGCCATTGGCGCACCATAATTAAACGACGTATGCCCTATTTTCGCGCTTTACCGAGTGACTTACAGTTACAACTTAAACAACACATCAAAATTTTTATTGCCGAAAAACAATTTATTGGCTGCCAAGGTATCGTTATTGATGACGAGATCAGGGTCACTATTGCGGCACAAGCGTGCCTGCTCTTGCTCAACAGAAATACAGACTACTATCCCAAATTGAAACAGATATTGGTCTACCCTAACCTCTTTATCGTCAACAACTCACAGCGTAATACCGACGGCGTAGTATGGGATAGGCAAAACGTATTGTCGGGAGAGTCATGGGAATTTGGCAAGGTGGTTCTGTCATGGAATACCGCGAAAGACGATGCCGCTCAGCCTAATAATGGCCATAATGTGGTTATCCATGAATTTGCCCACCAGCTAGACCAAGAGGATGGTCACTCCAACGGCGCGCCTATTTTAGCCTCACCCCGAGATTACGCCACGTGGTCTGAGGTGATGCGTAAAGAATATGCAACCTTACAATATCAAGCTGAACATCGGCTACCCTCACTGTTTAACTATTACGGTGCGACCAACCCGGCGGAGTTTTTTGCTGTCGTCACTGAAACATTTTTTGAGCAGCCAGAGCAATTTTATCAACAACATCCAGCACTATATCAGCAGATGAGCCACTTTTTTAAGCTCGATCCCGTCAACTGGCATTAGCCGGGGCTCAGTCTTAATAACGTTAATGACCTAATGACATAGACAAACACACATTGGTAAGTTGCGCAAAGTGGGTAAAACGCTCAAAGTCATCTTGAATAATTGGCCTATCCGAGCTGTGGCGATCCGCATACAAAATACCAATCACTTTATTGTCGATGATCACTGGAGCCAACATAAACCCCGTAGCCGAGGTATGCTTAATCAGTTCGCTCGTAATATGCAAACGCCACTTATCCGCGTAAGGATTATCGATAAACAGCGACAATTTACTATCAATACAGTCAGAAAAGACACTTTTACGCGGCAGCAGCTCAATAAGCAAATCATGCTTCATCGACTCGGCGTTATCACCCAACACAATGCGCGGTTGCAAGCGTTTGCGATTTGGCGACAACAACATGACACTACATCGGTCAAGCCCTATACCCATTAACATCCCCTCCAAGGTAATGCCAATGACCTCATTAAAGTTAGCTCGGCTCATGGCGCAGTCGGTTAATTGGCGGAGCTTATTCATTTGTACGGCGACATTCGGTTGACGTAACGAGTTCATTGCAGCAGCCTGATCCATCGGCAATGCCAACCCTTTAGTACTAGGTAAATAATCCACTAACACTTGAGCGCCATAACTTTCGGCTAACTTTTGGGTGGCCTCACTACAGCTAAGCATACGATTTTTAAATTCATCTATATCGATAGCTAACATATCCGCCGCCTGCTTTATCCGCTTATTAAGCATGATCATGTCGATAGGATTAGCTTGCATCTGCTCACTGATCTTATTAGCTAAAAAAATAGCCCTGATCTCTGGCATACGGTCATCGGGTTGAGATAAAGACTTTACCAATACATCACCTAAGCCCCAACTTCTTGCTATACCTATCGACAATTGGTTAAAAGAGGTGCCTAAATGCTCGCGTACTAGGCCGCTTTGCAATGCAGGCTCGGCGAGAGTTAAGTCGGCGTCGAGCCGCTCGGTGATCTCACCGCCCATACTCCAAAAGGCACTTTCGCCAAGATGATAGAGCAATGCAGCAACAAACACCTCTTCTTGTAACTCTTCATCGTGCTCAATAAGCATCATTTTTGCCAACATTGCCGCCTGAAAAGCGCGCGCCATTAAGCTCAACAGACGTTGGTATACAGGCTCAGATAAGCCCTTGTTATCTAATAGGCTACTAAGGAGTTTAGCGGTGATACAGATATTACGTATAGTATCGAAACCTAATACCACAGCTGCGCGGCTGATCGTAGTGACATGGGAGATGCCCTTATTGTATATCGCACTGTTCGCGACCCTTAATATGCGCGAGGTTAGCGCATTATCATGCATCACACTACGACCTAAAATGGCCAAGGAGGAGGTATCATCTTTGGCCAGTGTCTCTAACGATTTGACCATAGATGACAGCGCTGGCATCTCTTGTTCACTGATGCGTTTGGCCCAATAATCGGTGCCTTTACCTGGATTAACAGCCTTCAATGGTTACTCGACTCTAGAAGAAATGAAATATGGTCACAGCGTCACAACCAACGCTAAGTAGTCATAAGTATAGACCCAAAAAATATTAACATAACAGACACATGTAAGCATGACTTTATACTTTTGCATTACATCACAGTTTTACCGTTTTACTTGGCGACATTGGGTGGATGTGTAACCACAGGCTTCACAACTTAGCCGCTAGCGAGTGAAGGCATCATTAATGTCGCCTCCCCATGTTAAAACCTGTATGCAGTGCTGACTCAGCCGACAGATTATTGTTCCAAAACCAGTATGAGTAAAAAGTAAACGCGGTCAGAGGATTTTAAGGAGAAATTGAGGCAATAAAAAAGGCGACTCAAGGTAGGCCGCCAAAACACGCTAAATTATCTATCCAAATTGTATGATAATAAAAACCTCGCACTGCACGTAGGACACAGTGCGAGGAACAACCGCTGTAAACTACAGCAAGTCGAAAAGGTAACCCTTAGAACTGATCTTCTTCGGTAGAGCCTGTCAGTGCAGTCACTGAAGATTGACCGCCTTGGATAACATTAGTCACTTTATCGAAATAACCAGTACCCACTTCTTGCTGATGCGCCACGAAGGTATAACCTTTCTTCGCCGCGGCAAATTCCACTTCTTGTACTTTTTCAACATAGTGCTTCATGCCTTCGCCACGAGCGTAGTCATATGCAAGATCGAACATGTTGTACCACATGTTATGAATACCGGCTAAGGTGATGAACTGGTACTTATAGCCCATATCTGACAACGCTTGCTGGAAGCGTGCGATAGTGGCGTCATCCAAGTTTTTCTTCCAGTTAAATGAAGGTGAGCAGTTATAAGCAAGCAACTGATCTGGGTATTGCGCATGGATTGCTTCAGCAAAACGACGTGCTTCTTCTAGATCGGGCTTAGCGGTTTCACACCAGATAAGATCGGCATAAGGTGCGTAAGCCAGACCACGTGAAATCGCTTGCTCGATACCTGCATTCACGCGGTAGAAGCCTTCAGATGTACGCTCACCGGTGACAAAATCAGCATCGTATGGGTCGCAATCAGAGGTCAGCAGATCAGCAGCATTAGCATCGGTACGTGCAATAACAAGCGTTTCAACGCCACTCACATCGGCCGCTAGACGTGCAGAAACCAGCTTCTGTACCGCTTCTTGAGTTGGAACTAATACTTTACCGCCCATGTGGCCGCATTTCTTTACTGACGCAAGCTGATCTTCAAAGTGAACGCCGGCCGCACCCGCGTCAATCATATTTTTCATCAGCTCGTAAGCATTCAAAACACCACCGAAACCGGCTTCAGCATCGGCAACAATCGGTAGGAAGTAATCGGTATAACCTTCATCTTCAGGGTTAACTTCGTTGCTCCACTGGATTTGGTCAGCACGACGGAACGAGTTATTGATACGTTGTACCACCGCTGGCACTGAGTTCGCTGGGTATAACGACTGATCTGGATACATGGTGCCCGCAAGGTTGGCATCGGCCGCGACCTGCCAACCTGAAAGGTAAATGGCTTCGATACCGGCTTTAGCTTGTTGCACAGCCTGACCGCCCGTTAAAGCGCCTAACGAGTTAACATAACCTTTTTTCGCGCCGCCGTTAACCAATTCCCATAGCTTGGCTGCACCACGAGTTGCAAGGGTATTTTCTGGCACAATCGATCCGCGTAAGGCGACTACTTCTTCCGCCGTGTAAGGACGACGAACGCCTTCCCAGCGAGGATTTTCAGCCCAGTCCTTTTTTATCGCATCAATCTGTTCTTGACGTGAAATCTGTGTAGTTGCCTTAGTCATAATCATCTCCATCTGTATGTTAGGATTCAGTGCCAATCAATACTGCTTAGTTATAAAGGCGCTAAATATTGCGATTTCGGGGTAACCCATTTACCCCATTTATTCAAATTAAATTAATAAGTTAGATCTGCAAAACTAGTCAGTCTGCGTTAAAATTTCATAACCTGGTAGTGTTAGGAAGTCGACCAGTTCATCAGAAGTGGTGATCTGCTCTAGCAGCACTGCCGCTTGGGTGTAACTACCTCGGGTAAACCTATCTGGCCCGACTTCAAGCTTGACGTTGGCTAGCTCCTCAACGAGCATCTCTTTAAATAAATCCTTAGTCACCAGCTTACCGTTTGACAATTTCTGCTTATGTTGGATCCACTGCCAAATAGAGGTTCGAGAGATCTCAGCGGTCGCCGCATCTTCCATCAAGCCGTAAATCGGCACACAACCGTTACCGTTGATCCAAGCTTCGATATATTGCAGGGCAATGCGGATATTGAGGCGCATACCGGCTTCGGTTCGCTCACCGTCACAGGGTAATAGCAGATCTCGGGCTAAAATCGGGGCATCCACATCGCGAGTGATATGCAATTGGTTGACATGATCTTCACCAATATATTCGTTAAAAATACTCATAGCCGTATCGGCAAGGCCAGGATGCGCTACCCAAGTACCGTCGTGACCGTTGCGCGCTTCAAGCTCTTTATCGCCACGAACTTTGGTCAATACCGCTTCATTTTGCGCTGGATCTTTAGCAGGAATAAATGCTGCCATTCCGCCCATGGCTAATGCACCACGCTTATGACATGTTTTAATCAAGAGTCGAGAATAAGCACTCAAAAATGGCTTATCCATGGTGACGGCTTGTCTGTCAGGTAATACACGATCAGGATAATTTTTAAGGGTTTTAATATAGCTAAAGATATAATCCCAACGACCACAGTTAAGCGCTACAATATTTGAGCGCAGCTCATAAAGGATCTCCTCCATTTCAAACACAGCAGGGAGAGTTTCAATCAAACAGGTACATTTGATGGTGCCCGGTGTTAAACAAAAACGCTCTTCAACAAAGGCAAATACCTTGGCCCACCAGCGCGCTTCAACATGGCTTTCAAGCTTAGGAATGTAAAAATAAGGGCCACTGCCTTTTGCCAATAGTTGATGGTAGTTATGGTAAAAATAGAGACAAAAATCGAATAGCGAACCAGGAATAGGCTTACCGTTAAACTCAACATGTTTTTCAATAAGGTGAAGACCACGTACCCGGCACACCAACACAGCAGGATCGTCTTTTAAGGCATAATGCTTACCCGTTTCCGGAGCGGTAAACTCAATCTCACCGCGCACCGCATCACGTAAATTAATTTGACCTTCAATCACCTTAGACCAACTGGGTGCCAGTGAATCCTCAAAATCGGCCATAAACACTTTAACGTTAGCATTCAGGGCATTGATAATCATTTTGCGATCAACCGGCCCAGTGATCTCAACCCGGCGGTCAGTTAAATCGTCTGGAATACCACGAATTTGCCAGTCACCATCTCTGATGGCGCGCGTTTCTGGTAAAAAGTCAGGCAAACTGCCACCATCGATCAGCGCTTGCTTAGCTTTGCGAGCAGCCAACAACGTAGGCACTTCATCGGCAAACTCATGACATAACACCTCGAGTAAACTTAGCGCACCTTCATTGAGTACAATCTCTTGTCCTTCAACACTTTCACCCGTAATGCGAATGGATGTGTCCGTGTGGTCTTTATTTAATACTGGTTCAGTCATCCTGATATCTCCCGAGTGCATAGCGTCTTAATGTATTTATATTTAGTAAGCTCTAGTTCATTTAGTTCTGCCTGCTGAGACTCGATATTGGCGGCAGTTTGTTTCGAAGGTACGGCGTAACACTATTAACAACTCATCAACTAAACCACAGCGACGCGACTAATAGTAATAGTGACGCGATAATCATTAGTGAAGAGGTTTCACATGTACCTTTTGAACAAAACCTACTAACAAAATGTTGTATTTGCAACAGTTAACTCAAACATAAAATTAACAACAAGAGCTGCTTTTACCACCTTAAAATTGGTATTACCAAACAAACAGAACAATATAAACAACTGAAAAAATTGTATTTTTGACATAAAATATTAAATATCACTTAATGCTAACTTAAGTTGTCCGACAATTTGACCAACCAGCCATCAATGAAATTAATAACGTAATTAAATTACCCTCCGTAACAATAAAAATACACGGTAACAAACTTCAATCAAAGCTACAGACGATTAAGTATGTTTTGATTAACCTTATGGGTAATCCTTAAAAAGACTTTAAAATCAAACTTATAATAGAAAACACCTTCAACCCAAAATCAAACAACTGTTTCAAAATTACGTTTACGTAAAGGTAAAATACCGTTCAACGAGAGCTGCGCAACATAACGGCAACGTTTGTCGATCAACATCACAAAAAACATTGGTTAACCGGCAATTTTTTTATAAAAAAACGACTTTGATACATATTTTGTTAATGAGTAAGCCATTGTTAAATTAACCAGATACAAGCACCTCCAGATGATATGAGGAAAATACACATAGAGCAGACTCTGACTTTAAGCTGAGAGCCTCACAAGCAGAAAGAACATCAGCAAAGAGCAAACATCAAAGAGTGAATATAGAGGTAAATTAACTGCAGATTTAAAGTGGTTGTAAACCTTAACCATTAACAACTTAGCTTTTAAACAGAAAGTTAGTAAAAATCATTGAAAAAATTGCCAAACTCGACAAATAAATTAGCATGGTGATTTGTAGATAGAATCATAGTCACATGAAAAAGGAGGCCGTTCAAAATTCTGTGTCAGGCTAAGTTTAAATCTCTAGCACGCTGTCTAAACGTCCTTCAAAATAAATCGCTAATTGAGATAAACAAAGGCTCCAATTGTGAATGGGCATTGTCCATTTATTCGATGCGTTCAATATGCCAGTATAAAGTAGCTTCAACAAGCTATTTTCATTAGGAAAAGCGCCTTTAGTTTTGGTTAATTTCCTAAATTGACGATGAACTGCTTCCACCGCATTGGTGGTGTAAATCACTTTTCTGATGTGCTCTGGATACTTAAAGTAGTGCGATAAATTTTGCCACTTTCGGCGCCATGATTTGATAACTAATGGGTAAGCATCCCCCCATTTAACCTCCAGCTCATCTAACGCTAACTCCGCCGCTTCCTTGCTCACAGCGCGATAAACACACTTTAAATCGGCCATGAACGCTTTCTGATTTTTCGAGGCGACATACTTCATTGAGTTGCGTATTTGATGAATAACGCACAGCTGCGTCTCTGTGTTGGGGAAGATACTGGCGATGGCTTCAGGAAACCCTGTCAGACCATCAACACAGGCGATAAGGATATCTTTTACACCGCGATTATTAAGATCGGTCAGCACAGATAACCAGTAATTAGCCCCTTCATTTTCAGATAAATGCAGGCCGAGTATTTCTTTTTTACCTTGCATATTAAGGGCTAGTAGGGTGTACACCGCCTTGCTGATATAACGCCCGTCCTCTTTGACTTTGTAATGTATCGCATCGAGCCAGACAATCGGATAATGGCTGTCTAGTGGGCGCTGTTGCCAAGCCTTAAGTTCAGGAATGAGTTTGTCTGTGATAGCGTTAATGGTCGCGTTAGAGACATTAATGCCGTACATTTCTTCGACGTGCTGATTGATGTCACGGTAGCTCATCCCCATGCTGAACATCGACAGCACTTTGCGATCGATTTCATCGGTGAGCGTGGTTTGATTCTTTTTAATCAACTGAGGCTCAAAAGAGCCATTTCTATCGCGAGGTGTGTCTAACTCAAAGCTGCCAGAGGGATGCTTAATCGTTTTAGCCATCTTACCATTCTTGCGATTAGGCTGTTCATCCTGGGCCAAATGCTGCTCAAGTTCGGCTTGCAAGGCAGCTTCGGTAAGTTGTTTAATCAATGGGCCAAGAATACTGTCTTTGCCTGTGAGGCTTTTACCGGCTTGAAGATCTTTAAGGGCTTGTTCAAAGTTAAAAGGTTGAGTCATGTGTCATTCCTGTTTTTGTACAGTTTACTGAAATGACACAGAATTATGAACACTACCTGAAAAAGCTATATACAGTTCAATAGCCAAATCTAGTATTCAGTTTTTCTGTTCAAAGTGCCGAGTCCAGGCATAAAAAGCCGCTAAGCCGCTCTTCTCAGTGTTTAGCAACCTTTGAAGGTTATTGCTAACCTTGTATTTGTAATGATCTGGGGCTCGAACCTGCGCCACGAAATCCGCACTCTTCCTCACCCTCCTGCGGGCTTTATACCTTAATTTTTTTCAGTTTTAGATTATTGCAGTTCATAGGCGTAGCCAGCGCCACACCTAGGGCTTTTATGCGATCGAAGATCTGAAAATTTTTCAGTGTTTTACAGTTCCATACAGGCGCTGTGAAAGCGTGCGAAATCATCAAAGCCGCATAGTTGCTGGGTTTTGTCTCGTTTACGTGATGTTTTCATGCGCGACGTAGTAATTATGGGGAATGATCGAAATGATTTAAAACAGTTAGTTAGGCAGAAATAAAAATGAAATGAAAAATAGACGCTAAACCAGCTGTAAACGTGTCGCCACTTTTTCTCGCTGTCGCCACTTCAACTTAACAGGCTAAATTCATCATCAGAGAATAATCGGTTTTAACCAGATACAAAAAAGCCGCTAAACCCGTCTGGTAGGGGTTTAGCGGCCTTTTGAAGGTTATTGCTAACCTTGGTTTTGTTGGTGGAGGCGGCGGGGCTCGAACCCGCGTCCAAAAAGCCTACATCCTCGGCGCTACATGCTTAGTCTCTCTTTTGGTTAACCAAGTACACTCCGAAAGACAGGATTGCAATTGGCGAGTTCAGTACTGTTTCGCGGTTCACCCCTGAACGTGGTTCCCTCGCTATCAAATGTAAAGGTGACCATCTTATTACTCTGCCCATTTGAGAAACGTGAGCAAGATGGCTAGCTAGCCTAAGCTGCTAGAGCGTAGTTATCGTCGTTTGCAACTATAACTGTGCGGCTTTTTACGAGGCCAACCGCCCCTCGGCATGCTCCTAGGGTTTCGTGAATCTTGTCGAATCCAGAATCGCCCCCAGTACAATTTGATTGTAACCGTGAATGCCTCTATTACCAAGGATTAATCCAGCGCTTACAATCGATTGTTGTTTATCTGTACGTTTTACCTATTTAAACAGTAGATTATCTATTAAACAGTAGATTATCTAGGATTACTGTTGAACGGCTTTTTTCATCGTACGAGATTTTTCAATCTTCCACTCGCGCTCTTTAGTATCATCGCGCTTATCGTGTTCTTTCTTGCCTTTACCTAGGCCAATCTCAATTTTTACCCAGGCGCCTTTGCGCCAATACATAGAGATAGGCACAATGGAATAACCTTGACGGTCGACCAACCCCTGAAGTTTGTCCAGCTCTTTACGATTAAGCAACAGCTTTCTGTCGCGCATCGGATCGCATACGACATGGGTTGATGCTGTATTAAGTGGGGTAATGGTACAACCGAACAGATAAGCCTCACCATTACGCAAGAACACATAGCTCTCGGACAGGTTTACTTTACCGACTCGAATCGACTTTACTTCCCAGCCCATTAAGGACAAACCAGCTTCAAATTTTTCTTCAAATTTATAATCGAAAGTCGCGCGCTTATTGCGTGCAATCGTCGCTGATGGGTTTTTTGAGTTTTTTGCGTTTTTCTTAGCCATAGACCGCTATTATACGCGCGGCAATTTAATTTGGAATTGGCTGAACACATTATTTCTGTTTTTTGTTGGGTTTAGTGAATTTGGTGATGGATTTTTGTTCTCCTTTGGGCGGTGTAGCATAGGTGATCCTTAAGGCTGGTCGTGTTAAAATTGCGGTCAGATTTTTATTTGTCAGCCCGATGGTGTTAGGTAAAGCAAGCATATGGCCAAGATTTCCCGCAGTGTATTAGTGCGTTTTAGTGCGATGCAGATGTATGAGCTAGTAAATGATGTTGAGTCTTACAAAGAGTTTCTACCTGGCTGCGTTGGTGGCAAAGTCCTTGAATTTGACGGTCAGACCATGGTCGCCTCGGTCGATGTTTCCAAGGCGGGGATCAGTAAAACCTTTACCACTCGAAATCAGGTTATCCCCGGTGAGCGTATTGAATTAGCGTTAGAAAATGGTCCATTTAAACATTTAAACGGCTGCTGGGTATTTACGCCATTAACCGAAGATGCCTGTAAGGTCGATTTTGAGCTCAATTTTGAGTTTTCTAATCCCATGGTTGATATGGCATTTGGCAAGGTGTTTAAAGAGCTTATGTCATCTATGGTCACGGCTTTTACGAGCCGAGCCAAAGTCGTTTATCAATCTTAGTTTACTGAAGGGAGTTGAGTCGCGATGATAGAACAAGAGAATTTTGCGGTTGAAGTGATCTATGCACTGCCGACACAACAGAAGCGTATTACGGTAACGGTGGCGCCTGGCACTACCTGTATTGAAGCGGTTAAACAGAGTGATATATGCCGCTTTTTTCCTGAGATCGATCTTGAAAACATAAAGCTAGGTATTTTTAGCCGTGCGGTTAAGCATGATGAGGTACTAGAGCCTGGGCAGCGGGTAGAAATTTATCGTCCGTTAATTGCCGACCCTAAAGATGTGCGCCGTAAGCGCGCTGAGAAAGCCAAAGATGAGGGGCGCGCCAATAAAATTACTGGTGGTCGGGTAAGCTAGCCAAATTCGTTAAGTTGATGGCAATAAAAAAGGTTCTTATGCTTGTGCGTTAAGAACCTTTTATATTGAAGTAAGCGCCACTCATTGCTAAATGAACTTAGTTAAATGAGCTTAACTGCGCTATTCAAATTCTTGCTGTTTATTCAGCTCTTGTGTTTTTTTCTCTTCAACCAATGGCTTAGTGTCTGGACGTTGTTCCGGGTTTAGCGGTACCAAGTCACCTTGTTCACTGACCAAAGATTTTATTTCAGGTAAAGAACTTTGATCCAGTGGCGTAGCAAACTCCGGTGATAATTCATAATCACCAACCACTTGAGTCAGTTTATCTTGCTCAAAATGCAGCACTAACTCTTTGTGTATGATGCTGGCGTCACGACCACTTTTATAATGGTAAACATAGTACCAAGTATCGTCTGCGAAACTATCGCGCAGTACTGGACGTCCTAAAATGTACTCCACTTGTTCTTTGGTCATCTCGATACGGAGTTTTTCAACTTGCTGAGTTTCCATATAGTTGCCTTGAGGCACATCAGGTTTGTAAATCAGCCAGTCAAAAACACTGCATGCACTGAGTGAAAGTGATAATGCGGCAACGCCGAATAGAGTAATGCTGTGTTTTTTTATTGTCATTGAAATGCGCTACTTCCCTAAAAATCTGCTAGCCATAATACCCAAGCTATTACCATGCTGACAAGCGCTATCGTTATTTAATCAGATGAGACGCATGCAGTTAAAACAGGCTGTTGAGCTAAAATAGACTATCGTATATAGCTTGAGTCGAATGCTCAGTCTGACATGGATTAAACCAATAAGTTTCTTATCTCTGTTGAATAATCCACTTCAGCAACCTTAACTCGGGTTATAGAGATAGGTGATCCTAGAGCAATGAGCCATTACGTTATTATTTCATCTCAAACTTAGCATGGATGTGACTAACCAGAGGATTAACACCTTGATAGTCTAACTATTACAGATAACCGATAACCGATACCGGTGAATACAAACGGATTAGAGAAGCATAAAGTTTGTTGGTGATGGCGATGCCCTGAGTTTGGATAAAGCGGATTGTATGTTTACGCTTTTACTCAACTAGGTCATTAACAAGTATTTGCAATGTTAATAATTGTGGTAAGTTAAGTCGTAAATGTTGATCTGGTAATTTGTTAGCGTTAGTTAAGCCTTGGGCCAACGACAAAGAGACATATTCGGTATCGTCACTGAATCTGAAAGTAAGTGATTAGCGTCATAATGGGATTGATAGGGTAATGAAGTCTAATACAAGTGTGGGCAGTTTAGTGTGTGTTGGAACAGGGCTTAATCTAGCCGGACAGATTAGCGTGATGAGTCAAAGTCGTATTGAACAGGCAGATGTGGTGTTTTCGTTAGTGCCAGATCATTTTGCACAATCTTGGCTTGAGTCCCTTAATGATGATGTACGTTCGTTGCAACGTTTTTACGCCCAAGGCGATGAAGTCAAAAATCGTCGTGACAGTTATCAGCAAATGGTTAATGCAATTATTGATGAAGTGCGCGCCAATAAAAAGGTGGTGTGTGCGCTCTATGGCCACCCAGGAGTGTTTGCTTGCGTATCACATATGGCTATTGCCAGTGCGCGGCAACAAGGGTTTTATGCCAAGATGGAGCCGGGAATTTCGGCAGAGGCGTGTTTATGGGCTGATATGGGCATTGACCCAGGTGATTCAGGTCATCAGAGCTTTGAGGCGAGTCAATTTATGTTTTATTGCCATACTCCCGATCCAACGGCGTATCTGCTGCTTTGGCAAATAGGTATTGCTGGTGAACATACCATGACCCAATTTCATACCAGCGCCGATAGGCTACAAGTGTTGGTTGAGCAGTTGAGTCAGTGGTACCCACTTGAGCATGAAGTGGTGTTATACGAAGCCCCTAACTTACCCATACAAACAGCCCGTAAAGACTATTTGAGATTGCAAGACTTACCCAGTGCAGCATTAAGCCCTATAACGACCTTGTTGATCCCCCCCGCGAAAGCGTTAAGCGTGAATCATGCGGTATTGGCTAAATTGGGTATTACTGCCGCAGACTTAGGGTGATATGAAAAAACCTAACGGAATATGTTGAATTAAATAATAAAAATGGAGAGTAAATAGATGGCAAAAATCAATGAGTTTTTTGAAAAATTAGGATCTGACGCTGCGTTGCTAGAGGCTTATCAGCGCGACCCTGAAGGGGTGATGAAAGCCAATGGCTTAGATGATGAAGCGATAGAGGCCATTCTGTCTGGCGATAAAGCAAGAATTGACAAGCTGATTGGACCGAGTAAACAGAGCGTTGTATATCAAATAGTGTATGTACCTAAAGATAAAAAATAAATTGAAATGCCATAGTGTATTTCTTGTTGTGCTAACCATGGTCTTATCACAGGCCGTGGTCGCCAACGATATACAAAATATTGATACCTCACTTGATGCACTTGAAACTGCCGTTGCGTCAAGGCCCGCCGATTTTGAAAAAATACAGCTGCAGATTGAGCCCCAATTAACTGAGCTTTCACCGCAGCAACAAGCCCGTTTCTGGGTATTGAATAGTGTATACCATATTTATCAATCCGATTATCACCGCGCGCTGTCGATGCTAAATCAAGCGGAGGCGTTATTTCCCTCCGACACTATGCTGACGTCGATTTATCTGTACAAGGCGACCGCATTTATTGGTTTAAACGCTTTTTCACAAGCCCTTGAAGTTATGGAGACCAACCTTAGCCGTATTGAGTCATTAAATGATGTACAGTTAAAAGTCAGTTCTTATTTACGGCTTGCAGCATTGTTCCTTGAAATGGAGGCGTGGGAAGAGATAGAAACCTATGCGAATCAGGCGTTACGTCTTAATAACCGTCAAGATCCCAAAAACCACTGTTACGGCTTGTTATATATAGCGGTGGCTAAGTTGAAAAAAGATCAGCTTGATAGTGCTTATGTGCAGTTCAATGACAGCATGAATTACTGTCGTGATAATAACTTTATTATGATTGAAGCTATGTCAATCAAGGGCTTAGGTGATGTAGAGCTTAAGCGGGGTAATATTGAGCCAAGTATTCGCTTTTTAGAGCAGGCACTGCAAGCTTATAAACCTTTTCAATATCAGGTAGAAATTAATCACATTCATTCATTGCTGGCCGTCGCCCATCACCATTTAGGCCAATCACAGCAGGCTCAATATTATGCTGATCTTGTGATTGCAACGCCTAACAATGGCATAAATCTGCAATATCAAAAAGATGCTTACAAAGTGTTGGCTGCATTATCGCAACAAAGTGGTGAGTTTGAGTTAGCGTATGATTATTTGAATCGCTACCAAGAGATCAGTGAAAATTTACATAATGAAACCAAAGCTAAGGCTTACGCCTATCAATTAGCCAAATTTGATAATGTAGAAAAAACACGTGAAATCAAAATGCTAAATCAAGATAGAGCCTTGTACACAGCACAGCAAAAAGTGATCGAACTACAACGCTATAAAGAAAGCATGGCACTCTTAGTTGCACTGGGGTGTTCGGTGTTTTTTATTATTTTCGGCGCTACCATGTTTTTACAAAAACGAAAATACAAACGTGTCTCAGAACTCGACCAGCTAACCGGTATATTTAATCGAGGAACTGGACAAGATCTCGCTGAAAACTTATTTATCGATGTGGTAGCCCGTCAGGGAAAGTTTAGCGTGGTGATGTTTGATCTCGATAACTTTAAAGCCATCAATGACACTCTTGGTCATGGAACCGGAGACTGGGCCTTAAAGCATGTGGCCCAAGTTGTCCGCCCATTGCTGAAGAGCCGCGATCTGTTTGTGCGTATGGGTGGAGAAGAGTTTGCGCTATTTCTTCCTGATGATGATGCTGATGTTGCGTTAAATATGGCAGAGCAATGCCGTGCAGCGATAGAAGCCATTAATACTAAACCTCATTATAGTGATTTAGTGATAACCGCCAGCTTTGGTGTGACAACGAATATCGACACTGATTTAAGTCTTGACCCCATGATGAAACGAGCTGATATCGCCATGTATCAAGCTAAGCTGCAGGGTCGTAATTGTGTGGTCGAATACCAAGAAACTATGTCTATGATCGCAGCGATAGCTTAGATGCTTAACTAGCCCTTCCCTAACCTTTTGCACCTTAATATTAATCGTCATCTAGCACTCCCCATATTCGTTATTTTTTAATTGCACTCCCATCAGTGGCAACTCTCAGCTTGAACCGCCACTAGCATGCCACCTAGTCGCAACCCCAGAAACAACCAGACTAAGCCATTAGCACAAAGAAACAGCACTGTGCGTTGCCAAAAAGGCAGTGACCATTGCCGTGCCCAGCGCCAAGCCAATAGGCTTGTCCAAGCGATGCCTGCCCACAAAATGAGCCCAAGCAAACTTAATGCTGGTGCACCTCGAGCAATATTCCAACTCCACTCGGGTAACATCAAGCCCGTCAACTGACCAAAACCACGCCATAATTGCGGCGCTCCACGCACCATAAATGACAGCAATCCATGGGAAAGCAGTAAACATAAAATCATCGGGGTATTCACCGCCACCATAGCCGGCATAAATTGAATCGGAGCCTGACGATTAACCCTACTGGCAAAGGCGGCCATTGCCGCCATCCAGCACAGGGTGAGCGCGATAGCGAACAACATAATGACTAAAGAGGCGCTTTGAAACCAAGCGGGTAACGTCAATAACTGGTTAAGCCACTCAGCAAAGCGATTCCAGGGCAAATCAGCATGCAAGACACTGTTATCCCAGCGATGTTTCAGCTGACTTTGCACCACAACTAACGCCGCTAATATGAGGTAAGCCAGCACATAAAATCCCCCTCTGCTGCTCTTATTCTGTGGTTGTAAACTCGGTTGTGGCTTTGCTTTGTGCCTAGGTAACCATGCCAATGTGAGCTGCTGGCACTGACTATAACACTGCAAACATAGGTGGCAGTCGCTAATGGGCTCAATATAGGCCTTATGCACCGTTAACTGTTTAGGGCATACTCGGCTACATTGCGCCGTACTACATCCTTGGCATGCCTGTGCATTCGCCGTTAAGCCTAAGCGACTTAAATGGCTAAAACACTGATTTATTATGGTAAAAGGGCAGATGCTGCGGCAAAAGGGCGCATGACGATAATAGAGAGACTGACCAATACACATAAGGAGCAGGCTACTAAACGCGAGTAAGGTGGCGATAAGCGGCAAGCGAGTAAACCCCACAGTTGCCGCATCCACCAGCCAGTAACCACCGACCAACACGGTTAAGCTAATGGCACCATGTTGCAACCAACGCGGTAGTCGCCGCTGGCCATAGCGCTTACTCAGAGTGCGCCCGAGCGTACCTAGCGGACAAATACTGCAAAACATTGAGCCGAACAACAGCAGGCTCGACACCGTAAGGAGTGGCCAGAAAAATCCCCAAAATAGACTCTTAATCCACAGTTCACTGCGTTCGGGCAGCAACCAACCCGACATTAACGTGACTAAAAACAACACCACAACCAACCACTGCACTAGGGTTAAGCCGAAACGGTTTGCACATCTTTTCATCTTAACGCCTTAAAAACGATAGTTAACGGTGGCGTTAATGTGGCGACCCGGTTGGCTGTAACGATCAATATTGAGTTGCGCATCGGCTTTAAGCCCTGCAACGTTTCCAAATAACCAATATTGTTCATCCGTCAGATTATTGAGCCCCAACTGCAGCCGACATTGTGTTGAGACTTGCCAATATCCCTGTAAATCGAGGGTCAAATACGCTGGTGCTGTTAAATTGTCTGGCAAACTCCAATCGTCAGCAGCTTTATGGTCGGCATATTTAGCAAAGAGCAATGCGCCCCACTCGCTCGAATCACTGTCGAACCCTAAGGTCATGCTGGCATTAAAGGGAGCCACACTGTCGAGCGGCCGTTGGGTACTGAGGTTTTCGCCATCGGCCCAGGCCAGCCCCATACTCAGATAGCTGCCCGGTAAAAGTGGCTCTAAGGCTAACTCGGCTTTCAGTTCAATGCCTTGTATTTTAGCGCGGCCAACATTTTGATATTGCTGATGGGAAGGGTACGCACTGTCATCGACAACTGTATCGATAAAGTCACGAAAATCATTGTTAAATAAGGCTAACTCGGCACTGAGCCTTGACGAGAAGTAACGCAATCCGAGTTCATAATTCACACTGTATTCCGCATCTAAATTGGGATTGGCGTCTAAAATAACGTGAGGAAGTTCGAGCTGATAATAGAGATCGTATAAAGATGGGGCTCGATAACCACTATTTACTGTGGCATAGGTCGACAAAGCATAATTAACCCGATATACCACACCAGTATTGAAGGTCACGGCATTACTATGATGGGACGCTAAATCGCCATCGGGCTCAGCTTGGTGATCATCAAACCGTACGCCGAAATCCCAGTGCAAAGGCAGGCTGTCGATATTCAGGCGCTGTTTAAAAAAGAGGCCTGTACGTAAAGATGTCGCATTGGGCATTAGCGTGGTGCTGTCACTGTGTAACCCACTTTGCAGCTCAATATCTTCATAGAAGGTATTAAACTCACTGCGCACAACCGATAATCCATAGCTCAATTGCTGAGTCATTGTCGAATAGCTCAAGAACTTATCAAACTGACTGTGCAATTGCAGATTATTGTCTTTTCGGTTACGCACCAGTACGCACCCTTGCAAGCAATCGGTATTTTTAGTGCGGTAGTTATCGTTATCCGTGTGCGCTTGCTGCCAGCTAAGCTGCAACTGACTGCTATCAAACCAAGCCATATCGGCTTGCCACTCATGACTGGCGGTTAACCGTAATCGTTGTTGCTGGCTGTCTAGGCTATTTTGACTGTATACGGTATCTGGCGCACCGCGGCGACCTTCGACTCGATAACCTTCCATCGACAGTAGTTCGCTCTCGCCATCAAGCTTGAACATTTCAACGGTTAAACTTAGTTGCTGCTCATCTAGCTGTGCAATGCCTTTTAACAATAGATTGTGGCTTAAGTAATCGGCAGGATCGGCCCGCCCTCTTGTTACACCCACGACATCGATCCCATCCTTATGGGTGAGGGTTTCTTGGCTATCACGTAGCGTATAAATTGCCATCCCTTGCCAGCCGCTTGCATCGTAAGCAGACTCCCATGTGGTTTTTATGCCGTGGTTTTCGCCACTGTATCCGCCACTGTATCCGCCGCTCATTTCCCTGTAGCAGATCATCAGGGTTTTTAGTGCGTAGCATCACCGCCCCACCAATAGCGTCACTGCCGTATAAACTGGATGCGGCATTTTTATTGATCTCGATGGCAGTTAAGGTATCGAGTTCAATATTATTGGCATACTGATTAATCACACTGGTGTGCGGCGAACCACTACCCGCTTTAAAAAAAAGCGGCTGCTCGACTCCGTCTATCATGATTTTAACGCGATCATCTTGCATGCCTCGGATATTAAAGCTACCCAGGCCAAATTTACCTATCCCAGCCATATAAACGCCGGGTTCGGCCTGTATCGCATCTTGTAGATTGTTCGCCATATGCTTTTTCATCGTCTGTTCATCGATACGTGTCACGCTACCACCTATCTCTGAAATCGCCGCAGCGCTACGACTGCCTACAATGACAATAGTTTCATCGACGTTAGCCGCCATGACAACAGAAGTAGAACAAAGGAAAAGAGCGAATGGCGCCCCAAATAAAGCCGAATTCGTCACGTTGATATCTCAGTAGGTTATCGATGACGTTAGTGTAAACAGCAACTTTTCGCCAGATAATGCGACACATTGCCGCAGTATGACTAACCTTTTGTTTTAAAAGTATTTATTGATAAAAAGGAAATCTACAAATGAGAGGTGACACACAAAACAATCAATAGAAAAGTAAATAAATCTTTGAATATTAATAAAAACTACTTCACTTTAAGCTAAATACAATCTAGGTTTTACATTCACTAATGCTGTGCAGATGATGAAAGGGCGATGAGATAAAAAGTGACCGATAATGGCAGCTTAGCCAATAAGCCTAATTAAGGTGTTACTTTTACAATAAAGCCAACAAAATAAGCAATATATAAAACAAGGGGCGACACGATTAACCTTATTCAGGCTTCATCATGTCAACCCAAACGCAATGGCTGATACGCTACGCTTTGGCGATATTATCGCGCACCATATTCGCAAGCTTAAGCGTTTACTCTTTGTGAGTCGGCAGTTTGATTTGAACCCCCTGCTAACACCAACAAGCCAGCCAAGATCCCAAGGTTTTTAACGAAGTTTTGCATCTCGTGCGCACCTTCTACCCCGCTGAAATTCCAAAAGTCATGCAAACTAAAGTTAATCACGATAACCAAACCAGCCAATAACAGTGAAACCAATCCGGTGTAACGATTTAAGATTAACGCTAATGCCGCAGTAATTTGGAACACCCCCGCCGCGGCTAATAACACAGGTATCATCACCATATTGTGCTTTTGCATCAGCGCTACATGCATATCCCAGCTGATGAATTTCATCACCCCAGGTAACAAGAAATAGAGTGCAAGTAGTACCCTGCCGATGGTGACAAATATAGGGGCCATATTATTCAACATGATTCTCCATCAATAATAGAAATAGCCAAGGCATTACAACTGCTGACCATTAACTTGCAAACTCACATCGATATTGTTACGTATCGCATTCGAGTATGGGCAAACCTGATGAGCCGTGGCGACTAATTTAACCGCTTGTTCTTGTGGTAAATCTAGCATTACGCTCAACGCTACGCTTAAGGCAAATCCGCCCTCTGCACGCGCACCAATCCCAACATTAGCCGTCACCGGCGCTTGCGTTAAATCGATTTTAGCTTCGCGGGCAACGTGTAATATGGCATTTGAGAAACAGGCACTATAACCTGCGGCAAACAGTTGCTCTGGGTTTGTGGCTTCGCCACTGCCGCCCATCTCTTTTGGATAGCTAAGCATGAGTGCTAGTTTTCCATCATCGGTGGCGACATGGCCATTTCGTCCTGCACTCGCTGTGGCACTGGTTTGATATAAGGTTTTCATCGTGTTCTCCTTGAATAAAATTATTATCAATGCACAACCCATTGGCTTACGGCCAAATAACTGCCGCTTCAACATCTACGACAACTAAGTTGTGCGCAATTGATTAAGCTATTTATAACAGCAAAATAAAAAGCACACAAATTAATTGCGCACAATTCTTGTGCCAAAATAGAGATTATCCTTATCGAAAAAAGCGGTTAACTGGCACGCCTAGTCAACACCAACCGAGTCGCCACACCGCTTTGTCTTTTAATTCACGCCAATTTATGGGGTATTGCTTATGACTTATCACCGCCTCGATAATGCACAGGGTGATATTGCGCTGTTCATCAAACTCGACTTCCGCAATGGTAAAGTGCTTTTCACGGTTAATGGGGGCCACTTTAGTCCATTTACTATGCAGTAATTTTTTTGGATTAACTTTATTCATGGTGAGAATACGCATAGGTGCGACATTTAGTTCAGTAGGTATGCTAATCACTAGGATCTTTTGCTGTTTAATGGTTACAGCAAAGAGTTTAGGGCTGACAATACTGCCTATCACCGCTATGGTCGTTTACCGCTAATCTAGACGTTATCAAGCGTTTTAGCTGCACTTTTATACCACTACATATCCAACTGCTTACCAATACGCTCCCTTACGATTGAACAACAAAAAATCAAAAACTTTGATCTCACGCATTAACATTTGCTAGACAGTTTATTGAATAGGTCTTATTGTAAAAATAGAGTATATACTCTAATCATTTCACGATATACCTGGAGTCGCAATGGTTGAAATAATTGATGTAAACGGGACCCAAGTTCATGTACAAGGCCAAGGAGAACAGACCATCGTCATGCTTCACGGTTGGCCTGACACCTATCGGCTCTGGGATCCCCAAGTAGAAGTGCTGCAATCGAACTATCGCTGTGTTAGATTCAGTCTACCTGGCTATGAAAACAGCCAATCACGCACCTTATATACTTTAGAGCAGATTGTTGACCTTATTGATGCGGTTATCACAGCCGTCAGTCCCAATCAAAAAGTGGTGCTCATGCTCCATGATTGGGGATGCTTTTTTGGCTACCAGTTTTATATGCGCCATCAAGAAAAAGTAGAAAAGATCATTGGCGTAGACATTGGCGATGCAGGTTCTGCAGATCACCAACTGAGCGCTAAGGTGAAAGCCTTTATGTTTGCTTACCAGATGTGGTTAGCGACCGCTTGGAAAATCGGTGGCGGCTTGGGTGATTCCATGACGCGTAAAATGGCCACATGGCTCCATGCACCGGGCGATCAACAACTGATCAGCGCTTCGATGACCTACTCATATTACTGGAAGTGGAGCCGCACCTTAACGGGTAAACCTTTAGGCCATTTACCCTTAGAGATTAAATGCCCGCTGCTGTTTTTATACGGTAAAAACAAACCAGGTATGTTCCACTCTGAACCTTGGGCGAAAAAAATGGCTGCCACTGAAGGTAACGAAGTTATCGCCTTCGATACGCGCCATTGGATCATGACTGAAGCCCCAGAAAAGTTTAACCAAGCCATTACTGAGTGGCTAGCCAAATAACACTCACGTGCTCAGTGTAAGCCCCAGCACTGAGCACACCCACCTCCATTTATTAATCATTTAGCTCATCTCGTTGCTACAATTTGATATACCCACTCTCTAGTGCTTTGAAAGACGTTTTAACCCCGTTGTATTAGCTAAGAACCCACTTTATTCAGTCTCTCCAACATACGCTTTTGACCCTATTTCAATTTAAAATAAAAGTGCTTCACGCGAGAGGGTACTTACTCAACGATGTCATTAAGTCTGAGAATATTTTATTAGCTAAGCATCTCTGCCTAAGCCATTACCAAACTTGTGCAATAGAGTTTGCCGTGAACCACTAAAATAGGCCACTATCTTAGCGCGTTGACGATATCATAGATAAGTTATGACGTGCTCGGAGTCCATACTATGCAGAAAAGCATAGTGGTTTCACTTTGCTTTCGAGCATGGAAAATCTAATCGGTTAATGAATGTAACTGGGGATATTTAGTGTGGGCTAGCAACAAAAAACCACCCGTTAAGGTGGTTTTCGTTATCAATAAAGCTTATACCAGTTTCATCTCTTGGATGATTTCATGGGCGATTTCTGGCGTGGTGCTGACTGGTTTTTCATGCAGATCGGCCTTGAGTAGCCCTTTTCTATGCTTGAGCGCTGCATCAAGTTTCTTGGCCGCAGTCGCTATAGCCGGATACATCACTTCACCACTACCTGAAGCTGAGATTCGGCTACCTTCGTAATTTGTTCTAAGTTCGGCTTGATACTCGCCATGTTCTTTGGAAATAATGACATCGAGTGAAATTAGCGTCGGAAAATGTGTCGCGATTTTGGAAAACTTTTGATTCACATGTTCTTTGATCGAATCGGTAATATCAACGTGGTGACCTGAAAGATTTATTTTCATAGGTTTTCCTTTTAAAAATGACTTCAATAATGAACTTGGGGCAGCTAGCTGAAAAACAAGTCGCTGATGCGTTTTTTTTCAATTTGACCTCAATTAATCATGGGTCAAAAACCAGTAGATATCCATTCATTGCCCTACTTCATATGTAACGCCGTTACCATTTAAAAGCAAGCCTGTTTGTTTAGATATTGATGATAAAGCAGCTATATCACTCATAAACGGATAAAACTAAACAAAAATTAATCTAACCCTTTATGCTCAACCATATTCACGTTGCAAATATCAGGTTCCAAACCTAGTGGCCATAAATAAATCTTTAGCCTGTTAGGTTAAAGTCTCAGCACTGAGCTATCACTATAGCTACATTTATCAAGGCCATAAAAACGGGGGCAATCCACCTGGGAACAACTTGGCGAATCCCCCCCTAAAATATCATCACACTGATGTGATTTATCAACGCGCTAACGCGAGCTCATCTATTGCAGCAAACTCACATCATCAGCAAAACCGCTAGCCGGCATAGGTTGTGCTTTTAAAGGAGAAACGGCTTGATCCACTAATTGCGCCTTTAAATAGCTAATGGCTTTTTCAAGCTGGGCATCATGGCCATTAAATGTCGCAAGCGGTAAGTTATCGACCTCTATATCTGGACTAATACCCCGGCCTTCCACAATCCAGCGACCATCCATGGCATATTGCGGATACTCAGCAACACGTGCCATGCCCTTATCGGTCAACGAATTACGCCCCGATAACCACACCCCAGCACCAGCAGTTTGCTTGCCGATCAATGGCGCAATGCCCAACGCCTTGATACCCGCAGAGAAGGTTTCACCGTCTGAATAGGTCAGTTGATCAGTCAATACCACAATGTGACCTCGGAAGGCTTGTTGCATATTGCTATTGGGAGTGCCTTGGGTAGGCTGCCAGAACATCCAAGCGCGGCGCAGCAGTTTTTCGATGATCCAGCTGTCAATGTTACCGCCACGATTACGACGCACATCGATAATTAATCCCTGTTTGTCGATGTTGGCATAAAATTCGCGTGCAAAACTGGCGATATCTCCAGAGCCCATGGCATAAAGGTGCAGGTAGCCGATATCACCTTGGCTGTTATCTTTCACCTTCTGGCTATTATGATTCACCCAATCTAAATAGCGTAATTTGGCATTAGTACGATTATCAATGGGCTCAACCACGGTTTTAATGCTGTTTTTATTACGCTTTAGCGTGAGTAAAACCTGCTTATTGACTTGATTGCGTAAAGCCTTGGCGACATCGGCCACCGTGTTGACGGGTCTACCATTAATGGCGCTGATGATATCACCAACTGCGGCGTCAACCTCTATACGGCCTAAAGGCGAAGCATGGCTAGGTAACTCGGCATCATTTTGATAAATATGACTAATACGAACTCCATGCTCAGTTTGCTCCAAACGTGCCCCCAAATTGGCCGCCTTGGGCTGCTTAGCGTCAACGGGCAGATCGCCACCATAAACTTGCGAATGTAACGAGTCTAGTTCGCCCATCATCTGCTTAAAGAGATCGTTAAGTTCATGGCGGTCGGTGAGTCTTGACAACAATGGTTGATATTTGGTTTTCGTTGCTTGCCAATCGAGACCGCGCATGTTTTTGTCAAAAAAGGAATCGCGGTGCATTAACCATGCATCTTCAAACATCTGCTGCCATTCTTGCGGCGGTGAAATCGCCAGTTGCCACTGATCGGTACGTACTTTAGCGCGGCTAATATCTGTTGGTAGCTTCTCGGCGGTATCGAGGATCAGCATCTCTTGCCCAGCGTTACTGTGCCGACGGATAAACAGCTTACTGTCATCGGCTGATAAGCTATAGCTGGCGACATCATCGTCAAAGGTGTCGATTTTAGGCTTAATGGGGTCAAATTTAATCCACTTAAGCGAAGGGGCTGAGTCGGGTATCGCCGAGTGAGACAGCACATATAAGCCCTTTTCAGTGACCTGCAACTGACTGTAGTTGCCAGATTCAACCGGGACTTGCCATAAACGTTGCGCCAATCCCTGCCAGTCGACACGCGTTTTTATGTCATCGTCTTGTTCGTCATCAGGCTGAGATGTTAGCTCTGTGGGTTTACTAAAGGGGAACTGTGCATCTTCGCTTAACGCCACGGCAAACAACTGGCTGCGGTTATCGAACATAGGGCCCATGTTACGATCGCCCCACGGCGAGGTAGGAGTCGCTTTAAATGCACGATTAGAGATGAAATATAACCACTGTCCGTCGTCACTAAAGGCTGGGGAGAAGGATTCATATTTATCGCTAGTCAGAGCCTGTGCTTTCTTTTTTTTCAATGAATACAGCACGATTTGCGGTCGTAATTGACCTTGTTCCTCTTTGGTGATGGCCATAAAGCGACTGTCATTTGACCACACAACATCACGATATGGCCCCAATCCCTGGCCTTGAGTAATGATCTTATTGTTGCTGCCCGTTTCTATGTCGAGCAGCCACAGATTGCCATCGTAGTCGTCATGGGCGATATAGCGCCCATCGGGTGATAAATGCAACCCCATGCGTAAAGTATGGCCGTTGGTAGTCAATTGCTTCGCTTGACGACTGCCATCGGCGGCAAAGCGCCAAATTTCCTGCTCTCCAGAGGCATCGCTAATACCGTACACCCATTGGCCATCAGGGCTCATGATCCCGTGACGCACGCGATGATCACCCGGTAACGCCAACTCGACTAAGCGCGAACCATCCGTGCCAGCTATTGCCACATGGCTTCGCGCAGTGACCACCACTTTGTCGCCTGCAGGCGATAACTGGGTATCGGTGGCAAACTTCATCGGCTGCGTAACCCAATGTTCACGTCGCTGTGGAAAATCAGATGTCAGCCGTATATCGAGGGATTGCACCTGGTTAGCGGCAATATCATACAACTGAATGTCCGCCCCTTGTTGGAACACAATACGGCCATTATCCATACGGGCACCGCGCACTTGCCAGTCACTAAACTGTGTGTGCTGACGTTCGTCATTGCCGTTTAGGGCCATCGACCAGATATTATCGTTACCACTGGCATCACTGACAAAATACAGCCGCTCTTGCCACAACATAGGTTGACGCACCGAGCCTTTATGAGTCCCTGTTAGCTTGACTGCTTCATCTTGACTGCCTAAGGTATAGCGCCACAGCTCACCTTTGGCGCCGCCACGATACACCTTGGCATTATCGCCTGTAGTTTGCAGACCAAAACGGGTGAAATACAAGGTCGTTCCCGCATCATCGATAACCCCTTCAATCGCATCGGCTAACGGCAGATCTTTAGTGGTTAAGCTGACAGGATCGACACTTTTAAGGACCCAGTAATTAGCCGGACCAAACGCATTGTCGGTGGCGTAAAGCACCTGGCCATCGGCGGTCCAGCCTTGCACTCGCACTCGGCTATTCTCAAAACTGACCCGCTTGGCTACACCGCCCTGAATAGGAATAATGTACACCTCACTGGCACCATCATAATTGGCAACATAAGCAACCCATTGACCATCTTTAGAGATAGCGGCGCCCAGTTCTTCTGCTGGCAAGCTGGTGAGACGGCGAGCTTGAGGATCGTTTAAGTGCTGAGTCCACAAATCGCCTTCGGCGGTAAATACCAAGGTATTATCTTTTAAGGCTGGGGCGCGATAGTAGCCCTGATTAACCAAGTTCGAGGCTGCATCGGAGGCAGCGATAAGCGGGGTCGTGTGTAAGGTGCCTAATGCAAGCACGCAAGAGGCAAAGAGATGACTCAATTTCATATTCGGCTCATTTATTTGTTTTATCTCGTTTTTATGAGGCTAACAAGGTAACAAACTTTATCGATCCAGGCAGTAATTTATCATCAAAGAATTATTAGCAAATGTGTCCAATGGAGTTAACTACAGCCCCTGCGGACTGTGAGCATTATTCCTGCCGATAACCCACCAGCATTCAGCCTAAGGTTGGCTATGAGTATCGATCTGTTGGGTTAAGTCACGCCACCTTTGATGTAACGGGTGCGTCTTATCGGCTAATTGTGGGCGTTGCTGGTTAATGCGCTGCAACAAGATCACCGCTTCAGACCATTGCTCAGTACTCACAAGCTGTTGTAAGTGATTAAGCGCTTGTTTATCGGATATCACGGCTTTGGCTTGCCCCTTTAATGTGACAGGCGGTTGTGCCTCGAGGGTCTCCGCAGCACTGGCTGCTACAGCGCTAGGCTCGCTATCCTTTACGTTGCTAGCGTCAGCCTTGCTATCGAGACTCGCAGGGGAAGAAGCAACACTCTTGCCTTGCAATATCGGTGTACTTTCAATGCTCACCTCGGCTTTATGGGGTCGGGCGGGCGTTTCGCTTGAGTCATTCACAGTAGAAGCTGGCTTCACGCTAGCGTCGCTAACTGTAGACTCGCCAACATTTGAATCACCAGCAGTAGGATCTGCAATATCAGGCTCACCATTTTCAGGGGCAGCCATTGGCGCGTTCATCATCCGAGGTGCGTGCACTGCTTGGCTGTCTAGCGCTTGTGGCGCAATAGTAAATGGCTCCATTATCAATGGATCTTGGCTGGTCGGATTGAGCAGCAATATACTCGCGACTAATAACACAGACGCCGCCGAGGAGAGGGACCAGCGATATTGGCGCCAGAAACTCACCTGCTTAGGCGCATGGATTTGGGATGCTTGCGCCATGGCTAAAATGTGGCTGTCTAACGCCTCGCTAGGTTGCTCGGTTGCCTGTGAGCGATACAGCTGTTGCAATGCCTGATCGACGCTGTCATCTTGGCTATTTTGTGTCATGGTGTTGTTCCTGCCATTTACCTTCGACGCACTGTTTTAACGACTGAGTCGCATAGCGCAGCCGGCTTTTTATCGCCTCTAGCCCTGCGCCCGCAACCTCGGCAATCACAGCGGCGGTGAACCCCATCTCCATACTGAGCAAAAACGCCTCTTTTTGAACGTGAGGCAGCAATGCAATACACTCTTTTAAGATAGTGGCTTTTTGCCCCTGCACCGTCAGTTGCTCGGGAGCGTACTGCATACAAGGCAGCGCATCGTCTATCGGTTCCCCCTCAACAGCCGCATCACTAAAAAGCTCAACTGGTTTAAGCGCCCGCACATGATCAATTAACAAATTATGGGCAATACGGTACAGCCAAGTGGTAAATTTGGCGCGGAGCTCATAACCCGCAGCGGCTTTAATCACCCGCGCCCATGTTTCTTGATACAGATCTTCAGCCAGCTGCTTGTCACCAATTTGTCTTATAAAATAGCGATATAACCCGCCTTTATATTTTTGATAGAGGAGTTCAAATGCGCGCGGATCCCCATTAGCAAACTCTTGCATTAATCTGTGATCCGTTTCAGCGGCCTTGGCAGCTTCAGACACCTTGTCCAATATCTGCTCCCTAATCGTTTATCTGGCTAAATATTGTTTTAAAGTCTGCACTGAGTGCACCTTTTTGTCTAGATTAAGAGACTCAGATTACAAGCGCCTATTGATATTCACGTAGCCGGACACCAAAAGGGTTAGTGAGTCATAAAAGCTTTGCAATAAATCATCTATAACTAATGTAAAAAGCAGTGTAAAAACTCATTGTAAAAAAACAGTATAAAAAATGCCGCCAAGGTTAACCTTGGCGGCATTAATTAATCGATAAGTTAGTCACTCTTATTCGCCATCAAGGTAATAGGTAAACGGCACCTTGATAGCGACAAGCGTAATTATAGATTCGCCAATTTTTCCTGTAGTTTGGCGTCTTTAGCTTGCACAGCTTCTGCCGACTTAGCACGTTCTTGTTTTACCGCCAACGCCAATTCGTCATCACCCACTGCCAACATTTGCGCCGCTAAATAACCGGCGTTTTTCGCGCCTGCGCTGCCAATCGCGACAGTTGCAACAGGCACGCCGCCTGGCATCATCACGGTTGATAATAGGGCGTCATGGCCTTGAAGCGGGCCACAGTCAACGGGTACGCCAATCACTGGGCGAGTGGTGATTCCAGCCACTGCGCCGGCAAGATGGGCAGCAAGGCCTGCGGCGCAGATAAAGACTTTACAACCACGGGCTTCGGCGTCGGTCACATAGGCGTGAGTCGCTGCTGGCGTGCGATGCGCAGAGGTTACTTTAGCTTCAAAGCGAATACCGAAAGTCTTGAGGACATCCAAGGTGGCTTGCATGGTGGGCAAATCTGAATCAGACCCCATTAATACAGCAACAAATGGCTTAGTCATGTTTTATCCTTTTTGTAGGGTAGAGCTATTATTTTGGGCGCATTATAGTCATTTTTACCCTCTGATAACAGGGGCTGCATAACGATAAGTTAGCCAAATATTGTTTAACTAGATGCAAGGTTAACAAAGGGATTAATTGCACCATCTTCAACATGACTTTGATTGCAAGCCAATGATAAGCGGCTTCTATATTGAAACATCGCCGCTGTACTCGCTTTTTGATAGATAAGAAAAAGCCCCGATATTCTCGAGGCTGGTAGCGGATTTAACTGTATCAAGGCTAACCAAAGAACAGGCGCCACAGCCAAGAGGAGTCAAGATCTTCTTGGCAACTACGGTATTGGGCTGCATAACGTTTAGCCCTGGCATCAACCTTATCGGCCACCTTGACTAACCAAGCTTTATGCCGATAGGTTTTACGTTTATAACCGCCCCACCCCTCATGGTAATTGAGGTATTGATTACGCGCATCCCATTTAGACACGCCATTAATTTTATGGGTTTTGTAGATAAACCACCCCATAAAATCCATCGCATCATCAAAATCACTACGACTAGACCAACTATTGCCTGTTTCTCTGACATAGTCGTCCCAAGTCATGGTTTTAGCTTGTGCATAACCGTAAGCATCACTGGCTCGGCCGATAGGAATAAAGCCTAAAAAGTACTCCATTGGCGGCGCGGCATTGTGTCTAAACGAACTCTCTTGGTACATCATTGCCAGCGGCACATGCACGGGGACGCCCCACTTTTCACGGGTGTTAACTGCCGCTTTATACCAATCTCGATGCTCTTGATAAATCGCACACAAATTTTCGGGATCTCTTGGCGGAGAGGTCGCACATCCACTGAGCAATAATACCAGTAGGCCGCTGAGTACAGGGGCAAGAAACTTCATCATTGGGAGTACCAAAACTATCATTTAATCAGCGTTATAGTTTCACATTGTTGTTAAATTGAATCAATGTAAATAAGCTGAACTTGGAATAAGGTAGAGTGAATTAACCCAACTTACTTGGTTGATAAAAATGCACATTGATGGGCATCTTCTGACCATACTATCGGCTGCCAATAGTCGCTGTCTAAGCCGCGATAGACTTTGTCTTGATTAAAGCGCGCAGCTAAATGATAACGACGATTCGGTTTAACATCTATGGTCAATGTCTTAGTTCCTCTCGCAGCCAACTTCACTTTTAACTGCGGCGAATCGATAAGCTCCGCCACAGTGAACTCATTAACGCCCGGTGCTAGCTGATAATTGGGTTTTGAAATGACAGCCTTGCCGTTAAGGTGAGTCACCACAACCCGATAGAGTTCATCTTCTCTATCGGGCACTAGGTAACCGGAAACCGTGCCGCACTGCGCGCTATTATCTGGCCCAGAGGCACAGGCTGATAATAGCAGTACTAGGGGAAATAATAGTGCGCCTATTCTCATTAGACAGTCTCTACCTTGGGCTCAGCAAAATAGTCACTTAAATACTGCTCGAAACTCACAGTAGATTGCGCCTCTAATTGCGCTTGAGCCTGCAGTGAATCGCTCGCCGCTTGTCGATAAGCTTGCTCAACATCGGCAGCCAATGGGTAGTCCATTAACTCTTGATAATAGGTTTGCGCCAAATCTTTCACCCAATAACTGTGATCTCGCTGCGTCGATACCAACTCAGTTAAAATTTGGCCAGACAAGGTTTTTGATGGATCATCAACAGCCGCAAGCCAATGGGCTAATGTGGTTTGATAATCGCCTTGCTCTCCCCCATCAAGCAATTTGGCTACACTGCTTAACTCATCAAACAGTTGGTGTAACCAGCCTTGCATCGCAATCGGCTGACCATGACGGCTTAACATTAAGCCGGGTTTACGCCCTTCAAGGATCACTGCATTCAGATTTTGACTGATCTCCGCCTCTTCTGCTGGCGTCGATTTCGGCGAGGGACTGAGTAAACAATGCAATAAAAATAGATCTAAGAAACGGATCTGCTGTGCATCAATCCCCACAGATGAGAACGGGTTAACATCAAGAGCTCTGACTTCAATATACTCGACGCCAGCGCGCGCTAAGGCTTCTGACGGTTTCTCACCCTCTTGAGTCACTCGTTTAGCCCGTATGGGTGAGTAAAACTCATTTTCAATTTGCAGCACATTGGCATTAAGCTGGCGATATTCACCATCAACCTTAACGCCTATTGCCTCAAACTTCGCCGAGGGCATCTTAATCGCCGCTTGTATGCCGGTTAAATATTCAGCCAGTGAGTTATAGCTAATATTTAAACGCTCTTGTTCTTTATTGGTGTAGCCCAAATCACTCATGCGCAATGATGTCGCATAAGGTAAATACAAGGTGCCCTTACCCAGCTTTTCAAACGGGTGAGCCGTTGGCTGATCTTTAATAAAAGAGCTACATAAGGCGGGGGATGCGCCAAACAGATAAGGTAACACCCACACTTGACGGCGGTAATTACGGATCAGGCCAAAATAGGACTCTGAGATAAACTCATCGCGGCTAAGCTGTTTATCTGACGCCTCATAAAGGCGGTCCCACAAGGCTTGCGACACCGAAAAGTTAAAGTGCACCCCAGAAATAATTTGCATTAGGGCGCCATATCGATAGGTTAACCCTTTACGATACAAACGCTTGAGTTGACCCACATTTGAACTGCCGTAATCGGCAATGGGAATATCGGCAACATCACCCACATAACAAGGCATGCTCACAGGCCACAGCTGTTGCTGACCAATATTGCGTACAGTAAAGGCATGCGTCTGCGTTAAGTCGGTCAGTAGGTCGTCGATATTTTGATGCACTGGAGTAATAAATTCTAACAATGACTCACTGTAATCAGTGGTGATACGAGAGTTTGTTAGCGCGGCACCTAAACTATCTGGATGCTTGTCCGTTGCTAGATGTCCCGAAGGCTCGATGCGCAGTGCTTCTCGCTCAATGCCACGTACCATACCTGTTAGCGCATCTCGTCCCTGCTCATCGTTAAGCAGGCCAATAACTTCAGTGAAAGAGTTCAATATCTGTGTCTCTTATTGCTTCAACATGATCATTTGCAGGCTAGACCTACAAAACGCGTGATAAATTTCACTCGCCAAAAAAAAACAGTACTCGAACGAGCTTAGTGGCAAGTAAAAAAAATAAAGCGGTGAGCTAAATCAAGCATCACCGCATCGTTAATATTGGGGTAAAAATATCAAATTACAACGCTAAAGCACGCACTGGATAACCCAAGGCTTTAATGTCGGCTTCAATATTGGCTTTATCACCCACAATCAATACTATCATTTCAGCCAGCTGAAGTTTAGCGCTCGCCAAGTTATTTAGCTCCTCTTTAGGAATATTTCTAATAATATCAGCCTGAGTCTGAGTAAAATTAGGGTCGAGGTTAAAGCGCTGGATCCGGCGCATAAAGCCCGCTTTCTGGTAAGGCGTCTCATAATCGAGCGCCTGACTTTGCGAGACTGAGTTACGCATAAAGGCTAACTCTTGATCTGTCATGCCACTGGCTTGATAGCGGTTAATCTCCTTGGCAAACTCAACTAGAGCCTGAGCGGTTACATCGCTACGAACGCTGGCCGTAGCTTGGAATAGCCCTTGCTCACTGCCACCAGAAAAGTAACTTCTTGCACCATAGGTGTAGCCTTTATCTTCGCGTAAGTTAAGGTTTATACGACTGTTAAAGGCGCCGCCTAAGGGGTAGTTCATCAAGTAAGATTTGAAATACTCGCCTGTGGCGTCAAACGGCATCGCCCGCTGCCCTATCTTAATCACCGACTGCGCCGCTCCCGGTTTGTCGACAATATAGACAGTCCCCGCCTCAAGTGTCGGCATTGCCGCTAAGGCAGGTAATCTACTCGACTCACCTTGCCAGCTCGATAACCCTTGTAATTTGCTGAGCAGTTGTGGCTGCTTTAAATTGCTCACGGCCACGATTTGCGCGTTACCGGCACGGTACTGCTGCTGGTAAAATCCTTTTACATCATCAAGGGTGAGCGCTGAGACACTGGCAATGGTGCCTTCGGTGCTGATCCCAAGGGGGGTGTTATCGCCAAAGAGCAAAGCATCAAAACCACTGTTAGCGATATAGTTAGGATCCGACTGCATATGTTGCAGACTTTGCAAATGTTGCTGCTTAACACGCTCGAAATCGGCACTGTTAAAGCCCGGTTTAAAGAGCTTTTCTTGAACTATGGCCAAGGTTTCGTCGATATGTGACGTCAGCGCCGATACCTTAACGTAGCTTTGATAGGTGCTAGCACCAAAACTAACCGTGCTGCCTAGCATTTCTAACGCCTGCGCCAGCTCTTCTGTGCTGCGCAATTGGCTCGACTCATTAAGCACTGATGCGGTTAAGCTGGCTAATCCGGCTTGCTTAACATCCACCAAACGGTGCCCGCCATTTAAGTAGATCATCAATTCAACGGTGGGGGTTTCGGTACTGGTGGTGGCCATCACGTCAATGCCGTTACTGAGTGTATCGGTCCATAACACGGGCACAGTGATCATCGGCGCGGCCTGAGGCGTTGGCATGATGCTGCGATCAAACGATGGCGCAACGGCTTCAACAATCTCAAGACCGGTTACCGCTTCCTCGGCAACCTGTGGCGCTGGCGCAACATAGTTATCTTCATGGGCAATTAGCTGGGTTTGCCCTTCAGGCACGACACTCATCACTACCATAGGCTTGTTTTTAATGTAGGTGTTAAACACCCGCATCACATCCTCTTTAGTGACGTTGGCGTAGCGGGTTAAATCGTACGCTATCATATCGGGATTACCGAAAAAGGTTTGATTTAACGCCAGAGTCGATACTTTGCCTTTAACACTCTGTAAACCAAAGATGGTGTTGGCTTCAAATTGCACTTTAGCTTTTTGTAGATCGTCATCGGTCACGCCACGTTGCTCAAATTCGGCAATCGACTCAAGTACCCGCGCTTCAATATCGCTCAGTTCACCACCACGAGCAGGGTTGGCTAAGGCGTAAATAGAAAACTGACATGCCAGTTCCTGACAAGGATGACTGACACCAGCTTGCACTGCATAGCCGTCTTTAACGAGGTTTTTATAGACTAACGAGGTTGGGCCACCACCAATAATATTGGACAGCAGATCGAGCGCTGCCTCGTCTTGATGGCTGGCGTAAACCGTTGGAAACGCAATTCTTAATAGGGGTAAATGCACCCTATCTTCCATCGAGATATAACGCGTCTTATCGAGTGTCACCAACGGCTTAGGTGCAGCGGTCACTTCTGGGCCACGCGGGATCTCGCCAAAATATTTATTCACCCACGCCAATGTTTGCGCTTCGTCGAAATCACCACCTATGGTCAAGGTGGCATTATTGGGGCCGTACCAGCGCTGGAAGAAATGTTTAACATCGGTCACATCGGCGCGGTTTAAATCTTCAGGCCAACCGATAACGGGCCATGAATAAGGGTGCCCTGCAGGATACAGCGCTTGGTTAAAACGCTCGCCCATACGGCCATAAGGTTGGTTATCAATACGCTGCGCACGCTCATTTTTGACCGTCTCGCGTTGTACTTCAAATTTCTCTTCGGTTAAGGCGGGCAAAAAGTATCCCATGCGATCGGACTCAAGCCACAACATTTTTTCTAATTGATTGCTGGGCACAGTCTCAAAATAGTTAGTACGATCGGTATTGGTAGTGCCATTTAACGTACCGCCCGCTTCGGTAACCGCTTTAAAATGTTGCTCGTCGGCAACGTTCTCTGATCCTTGAAACATCATATGTTCAAATAGATGGGCAAAACCTGAGCGTCCAGGAAGCTCGCGAGATGAGCCTACATGGTACGTCACATCGACATGCACCAAAGGATCTGATTTATCTTGATGTAATATGACGGTCAAGCCATTGGCCAGCTGATATTTTTTGTAGGGAATACCCACACCTGACTCTGTGGTGGTGACCGTTTCCACTAACGAAACCCCTTGCGGCAAACTGGTCGATACATTCGACGCAGAGCAAGCGGTCAACGCTGCCGAAATCGCGGCAGCTAATATCCATTTCTTCATTAATTTTTACTCCTGTGTTAGCTCGTAGGCCTGCGCCTTACAACCAATGTAGCGTTAACGCTGCAACCAGCAGATAACGTATCCCTTTTCCAATAAAAATCATGATACTCGACTTCACTACTGGCAGCTTCAACCAGCCTGCCAATAGGCATAGTAGATCGCCAATGAGTGGCATCCAAGCCAGTAATAGACTCCAATAGCCATAACGCTTAAGTAAGCCGATACTGTGTCGGTATCGTCCTTGCGCCATCGCTTCGGGCGTCGTGGCAAAGCGACCCAATGTGCCCAAGTAATAACTCGTGATGGAGCCTAATCCATTACCTAATGTCGCCACGCCGACCAAAGGTAACCACTTCTCAGGCGTGTTATCGATTAGCGCCACCAATAAAACTTCCGATCCGCCTGGTAACAAGGTTGCAGCAATAAATGCCGCACTAAACATCAACCATAACTCGGTCATATTGGCTTACCTAATGAAAAAAAGTAATTTTTTATGTACAACATCCTGTGTCTGGCCATGTTACGTCAAGGTTAAAACTTAAAAATATTAAAACATTCTTTTTAATGACAATAAGTTATAACAAAATCAATTTTGTAAGCAAGGCCAAGGGTCTATAGAATGACGCCTAATAAAATAATATGTTGAGCAGCCTCGATGACTTGCGCTAAAACAAGCGCTCTTCCCGACTCTACGGCTCCATCCTCAACACAACATTAAATTGGAAATTATCCCATGTGGCAAACGATTAAACAGATCCCCTTTTGGCAAAAGGTGCTGGCTGGTTTTATTTTAGGGATCACCTTTGGCTTAGTATTAGGCGAGCAAGCGACGCAATTAAAGCCTTTAGGTGACTTGTTCATTGCTGCCATTAAAATGTTGGTCGCGCCACTGGTGTTCTGCGCCATTGTGGTCAGTATCACGTCGTTAGGGAGCGGTGTCAGCCTTAAACGTCTGAGCTTTAAAACCCTTTTGATGTTTATGTTTACCGGCACGATCGCCTCGCTTATTGGTTTAACCATAGGCAGTTTAATTGATATGGGTGGCACGCTCGAGCTAGCGACAACAGAGGTGCGTGAGCGTAATGTACCTGGTTTTGCTCAAGTACTGCTCGATATGGTGCCCGTCAATCCGTTCGCCTCTCTTGCCGAAGGTAAGGTGCTACAAATTATTGTTTTTGCAGCCTTGATTGGTATCGCTATCAATAAGGTGGGTGAAAAGGCAGAGCCATTAAAGCGCACTATTGAAGCTGGCGCCGAGGTGATGTTTCAACTCACCCGTATGGTACTGCAGCTAACTCCTATTGGTGTATTTGGCCTAATGGCTTGGGTTGTGGGCGAGTATGGGCTATCGATGCTACTGCCGTTAGGTAAGTTTATTGCTGCTATCTACATTGCTGCCGCCATTCACATTCTATTTATTTACGGCGGATTAGTTAAATTTGCCGCTAAGTTAAGCCCTGTGCAATTTTTCCGTAAAGCGATGCCTGCCCAGCTAGTAGCCTTTACTACTGCATCAAGCTTTGGCACATTACCCGCCAGTACCCGCGCGACAGAGTCCATGGGCGTATCAAAAAAATATGGCGCCTTTGTGCTACCGCTTGGCGCGACCATGAATATGGATGGCTGTGGTGGTATCTATCCTGCTATTGCTGCCATATTTATCGCGCAGATCTACGGTATTCCGCTGGATATGACCGATTACATGTTGATTGCCGTTACGGCCACTGTTGCCTCTGTTGGCACCGCTGGCGTACCGGGTAGCGCCATGGTGATGCTGTCGGTCACTCTTGGGGTTGTGGGGCTGCCACTTGAAGGTATCGCCTTTATTGCCGCCATTGACCGCGTTATCGATATGATCCGCACCGCAACCAATGTCACAGGTGACATGATGACGGCTGTCGTGGTGGGTAAATCGGAAGGTCAGCTCGACGAAGCGCAGTTTTATAGCAACGAAGAGCCCACTGTTAGCACGGCGAGTTAAGGGCAATCGCCCGTTAACCTCAAGCTACCCCATAAAAAACCGCTGATGCGGTTTTTTTATGCCTTGGCATTAGCTATACCTAAACTGATTTTAGCCTTAATGAGCCTAGCCTTAACGAGGTAAATACTCTTCCGATGGCTAACTTAAACCAATATCTCAAGGGGCTCGCAGCTATGTGACTAAGGCTATAATGCGCAATAATTACACGCGAGAAAATCCTCTCCCCCTAGCTATGTTAACGCTTAATGATGGCTATCTTGCCGCGCTGCTGATATTTATAAAACCTAAGTCCCTTGCATGCACCGATGGAAAATATTCACATAATGATGTGGATAGCACGCAAAGCGTATTATACTTGGGCAATATTTGCGCTTACTTTTAGGATATTTATGGCTCGTCTGTTTTTACTTCCTATTGTGTTATGCCTATTTTGGACCCTGTTTCTGCATTTAACTGGCGTGCCGTTAAAACAGGGCAAAAAAGGCTTTATCTATATCATCGCGATCAGTATGACGGTGATCTTATCTTTGGGCTTTATACTCTGGTTAACCGCCGATCAAAATCTGAGATATTAATTTGCCAAAGGCGCTAGTGCTCATCGCAAGTTCTGGTAAGATAGCGGCCCTTTTGACGCCGTGAAGGCAATACTCTGGAAATTCTATGTCTGATAAGTTTTTCTTTAAAGGCCGTAAAACGCCTAAGCCAAAACATGAAAGTTATGGCTATAACACTAAGCGAGTCGCGAAACCTGGCAGTGAAGCGTTTCCGCTAGCACTTATCGTCAATAGCGAAGCAAGGTATGCAGAAGTGAAGGCGTTAGCCGATGAACATCAACTGGTCGCCAACATCGAAATCAAGCCTGAAGTGGCTGAAGATATTAGCGCCTTGATGGGGATTTTAAATAAACCCCAAACCGCCACTGTGGAGAAAAAACCACAGCGCAACGATCCCTGTCTTTGCGGCAGCGGTCAAAAATACAAAAAATGTTGTGGTAAGCAGTAAGTGGTTTAGCAGTGATAACCTTTTGCTATCACTGCTATATCATCAAAATTGATCAGAGATAATGTTAAGGTGAGCCTCAAGTTCTTCTTCGGTTGTCGGTAACGAATCAAGTTCGAACGTTAAGGGGCAGCCACCGTTTAACATGAAAACTGAACGCTCGCCATGATCATAGTGAAACCATTTGCCATTCACACACAGATCCGTATTGCAGTTAGCTTGTAATTCCATCATAGTCATCCTCACTCAGTTCAAACAATCACAATACTTGTGATGCATATCAACGTTATCAGACTACAGTTCAGATAGAGACTTGTTGATCTGCATCAACTGATTAAGCATTAGCTTGACTAAGCAATCGCTAACATTGGCTATATCAATGACAAAACAATCATTTGGCAGATATAAAAAAACGGCCTACTGAACTCAGTAGACCGCATTATCTTTATCACTGCCTGCGCTTACACTATCAGCCAAGCACGGCCAGTAACACACCTGCCGCGACCGCCGAGCCAAGCACCCCCGCCACATTTGGCCCCATCGCATGCATCAATAAGAAGTTTTGTTGGTTCGCTTCGAGGCCAACTTTATTGACCACTCGCGCTGCCATAGGTACCGCCGAGACACCAGCCGCACCAATCAGAGGGTTAATCTTCCCGCCCGATAACTTACTCATTAACTTTGCCATCAATACCCCTGTCGCGGTACCAATGGCAAATGCGACGGCGCCGAGTACCAATATGCCCAAAGTTTCTAGCTGCAAAAATTTATCGGCAGAGAGCTTAGAGCCAACGGCTAGCCCTAAAAAGATGGTGACAATATTGATGAGCTCATTTTGAGCTGTATTAGATAGCCTATCGACCACACCAGATTCGCGCATCAAGTTACCTAAGCAAAACATGCCCACGAGTGGCGTTGCCGCAGGTAAAAACAAGATAGTTAACCCCAGCACCATCAGCGGAAAAAAGATCTTCTCTTTCTTGCTGACCTCACGCAGTTGCTCCATCTTGATTTGACGTTCAGACTCGGTTGTGAGTAACTTCATGATCGGCGGCTGAATAATGGGTACCAATGCCATATAAGAGTAGGCCGCAACCGCAATAGCCCCAAGCAAATCTGGCGCTAACTTAGACGCTAAGAAGATTGCCGTAGGGCCATCGGCCCCGCCAATAATGGCAATCGCGGCCGCATCTTGCATGCTAAACTCAAAACCGGGCACTAAGTTAAGGCCGATGGCACCAATTAAGGTGGCAAAAATACCAAACTGCGCCGCAGCACCAAGCAGTAGCATCTTAGGGTTAGCAATCAAGGCACCAAAATCGGTCAGCGCCCCTACCCCCATAAAGATAAGTAAGGGAAATACCCCAGTTTCAATACCCACATGGTAGGCAAAATAAAGTAAGCCGCCCTCGTCGGTAAACCCACCATTAGGAATATTAGCCAATACGGCACCAAAACCAATAGGTAATAACAACAACGGCTCAAAGCCGCGAGCAATGGCTAAATACAGCAATAACCCACCCACGGCCATCATCAGTAATTGCCCGGCAGTAACATTGGCGATACCTGATTCGGCCCAAAAGGCCAGTAATCCTTCCATGCTAACTCCTAAGCTATGGCAAGCAATTGATTGCCAACGGCAACAGAGTCACCTTCTTTTACCCAAACCTGACAGATCACGCCGTCGGATTCTGCGCGGATCTCCGTTTCCATCTTCATGGCTTCAAGAATTATCACCACATCGCCCGCTTTGACGGCATCCCCCAAGGCCACATTAACCTTAAAGATATTCCCCGACAGCGGTGCACTCATCGCTGCTTTCGCTGCATCGGCATCAACGCTTGGGCTGGTTGTTGGTGCCGTAAAGGGCACCACATTCTCATTAGGCACTATTTGGCTAATATCACCACCTGGGGCCACTTCAACTACAAAACTTTGACCTTGAACATTTACCGTATAGGTCTCTGGTCCACGCTTATCACTCACCTCTGGCGATGTCATAGCCGCTTCACTTGCCACTTGCACCTTAGGTGCTTGAGGCGTTGGCTCAAATGCGTCAGGGTTATTGCGATTATTAAGGAACTTAAGGCCAATTTGTGGAAACAAGGCGTAAGTGAGTACATCATCGTCGAGCTCTGCAGCTAATAATGTCCCTTCAGCCTCAGCCTTAGTCGATAACTCGCTGCGCAGCTTGTCTAGCTCTGGCGCCAGTAAGTCGGCAGGGCGACATGTGATAGCCTCTGCGCCAGCAAGTACACGTTGTTGAAGCGCTTGGTTAACAGGCGCAGGAGTTGCACCGTATTCGCCCTTAAGCACCCCTTCAGTTTCTTTGGTCAACGACTTATAGCGCTGCCCAGTCAATACATTGATCACCGCTTGGCTACCCACAATTTGTGATGTGGGCGTGACCAAGGGTAAATAGCCGAGATCTTGGCGAACTTTCGGGATTTCCTCAAGCACTAAGTCTAATTTGTCGGCGGCGCCTTGTTCGCGCAATTGGTTTTCCATATTGGTTAACATGCCACCTGGTACCTGGGCACGTAGAATGCGTGAGTCAATCCCCTTGAGTTCACCTTCAAATGCGGCGTATTTTTTTCTTACCTCGCGGAAATAGGCGGCAATCTCTTCGAGCAACGCCATATCATATCCCGTTGCCCTATCGGTGCCTTCAACCATAGCGACTAAGGTTTCTGTCGCACTGTGACCATAGGTTTGGCTCATCGATGAGATAGCGGTATCGAGCACATCGATACCTGCTTCAATCGCCTTTTGGTAGGTGGCGGTGCTGAGGCCTGTGGTGGCGTGACAATGCAGTGACACAATTAAGTTGGTTTGGGCTTTAAGCTGACTGATGAGATCATAAGCTTCATATGGCTTAAGTAAACCAGCCATATCTTTAATGCACAGCGAGTGACAACCCATATCCTCAAGGCGTTTAGCCATATCGACCCAGGTCGACAAGGTATGTACTGGGCTTGTGGTGTAAGAGATAGTGCCTTGGGCATGGCCGCCCACCTCGACCACAGACTTGATTGCCGTTTCAAGATTACGCACATCGTTCATGGCATCAAACACCCGAAACACATCGACACCATTGTCATGGGCACGTTCGACAAAGCGCTGAACCAGATCGTCGGCATAATGACGATAGCCCAACAAGTTTTGTCCGCGCAGTAACATCTGCTGCGGCGTATTTGGCATCGCTTTTTTTAATGCTCTAATGCGCTCCCAAGGATCTTCCCCTAAGTAACGAATACAGGCATCAAATGTGGCACCGCCCCAAGATTCCAGCGACCAAAAGCCAATTTTATCTAGCAGTGGCGCAATAGGAAGCATATCTTCGAGTCGAAGACGAGTGGCAAGAATAGATTGATGTGCATCACGTAAGGCAACATCGGTTAATGCAAGTGGCTTGCTCATAAAAACTCCCTACTTTTATTATGCGTTGGCGCGATATTGATGAATCGCCGCAGTGATTGCTGCAACCAATTTAGGCTCGATAGACTGCGAAGATTCAGGAATATCGCTATCCCAATCAGTACAGGCGGTAGTTGATTGCTCTGGTCCAAATTTCCATGCCACTAGGCTTATCGCTAAGATAAGCATCGACAGGAACACAAACACCAGCCCCATTCCCAACACCATAATCATCAATGCATCATTCATTTGTTGAGCAATAGAATCCATATTGTCCTCTTCGAATAACCTTAATCTCTGTAGATGCAGAAAAACACTAGCGACATATTACTTATTCATTTTTTAAGCAAAAAAAATCACCTCAAAGCGCGAGGTGGTTATTTAGCATCACCAAAAATGTTTCAAATACAGAAGAACCATAACCAATCTATAACAAAAATGCGAGCGACATGTAAATTGGTCATACCAAAGTTATTAAAACTATCTGACTCAAGCTGATAATTCGATAATTTAAAATCGATAAATATGCAGATATGACAAAAAAGTTAGCTGAAACAGCTATAAATTAAAAAAGCCGGGTCATTTCGATAAAAATAGACGTCATTAACACAAGTCAATTAACCGATTATGCAAAAGTATTCAATCAATAGTGGCAAGGCATAGAGGCTCATGTCTGCACGGCATGTTAAAGAGCGTTAGTTCAAGGTGACAAGCAACATCGGCAGATGGCATTAACTAACGCCGTTTAACTATCGCTACGACTAAGCTATGGATTCGGCTAAATTATCGAGTAGGCTATCGAGTTAAACCGACTATGCAGACTCACTGAGATAAAACGATTGAGTGGTGACGATTGTGCAGTCATCATGCAGTGTAAGGAGGTGTAATGCTATAAAGGCGGAGCTATCAGGCCTGAGGACAACTTGAGTAAATAACTTAGGTAAGTCACTTGAGCAAATAACATTAGGTAAGTAACTTGGGTAAGAAAAGTATACGGTGAAAAACAGGCATAAAAAAACCCGCAACGAGTACGGGTTTTAATAATGGCGGAGAAGGAGGGATTCGAACCCTCGATGGGATTTAAAGCCCATACTCCCTTAGCAGGGGAGCGCCTTCGGCCACTCGGCCACCTCTCCGCATAAAATGGTGCGCGTGGGAGGATTCGAACCTCCGACCGCCTGGTTCGTAGCCAGGTACTCTATCCAGCTGAGCTACACGCGCAAAACTTTACGTAAAACATAAAAAAGACGGAATTGACCGTCAAATTTATTTTGAATATGGTGCGCGTGGGAGGATTCGAACCTCCGACCGCCTGGTTCGTAGCCAGGTACTCTATCCAGCTGAGCTACACGCGCAAAAATAAAATTTTATATCCCGATAAATTATAGATGGTGCGCGTGGGAGGATTCGAACCTCCGACCGCCTGGTTCGTAGCCAGGTACTCTATCCAGCTGAGCTACACGCGCATCTTATCTCTATAACTTATTTTACTGTAAATGGTGCGCGTGGGAGGATTCGAACCTCCGACCGCCTGGTTCGTAGCCAGGTACTCTATCCAGCTGAGCTACACGCGCATCGTTTTTTTACAGTTAAGAAATGGCGGAGAAGGAGGGATTCGAACCCTCGATGGGATTTAAAGCCCATACTCCCTTAGCAGGGGAGCGCCTTCGGCCACTCGGCCACCTCTCCGTTTTCTTGGCGCACATATTACTGTTTGCCGAAAATAAGTCAAACCATTTCTATGAAACTAAATTTGTTTGGACTGTTTTTAAGCAGTTCATTGCTTTAATGGGTAATAGGTGTCTGCAATATCGCCATTACGCTTAAAAAGCTAGCGACTTAAAACAAAAAAGTCAGCAATATGCTGACTCTTATCGTTGTCGACTTTATTAAGCGTTTTGCTTAAAAGTTACCGCCGTCTGAAGAGTTACCTGATTTTTCAGACTGAATACGCTGATAGATCTCTTCACGGTGAACAGATACTTCTTTCGGTGCATTAACACCGATACGAACTTGATTACCCTTTACGCCCAAAACGGTGACAGTAACTTCATCACCAATCATCAGTGTTTCACCAACACGACGAGTCAATATCAGCATGTTTTTGCTCCTTTGGTTCTAATTCTGCTTATACGGCACTAATCCGTTATAACCTTTATTATACGGTCAGCTTAGTACAAATTAATAGTGTTCTGTCAAAAAACCCCTGCTAATTGCACCTTTATTGATTTAAATTTTCCTGACTAGGTTATTTGTATGCTTTCCCTAGCGTAGGATTGCTTTTTTTACTACCGTTTTGTAGAAAAATATCGGCATAGACAACGCCGCATATCTAAAAGCTCAAAGACAAGATCAACTCGCAGTGCAACCCTCTTGCAACTTACCCCGTCATCACGGCCTCATACCCTTGCTATCTTGTCATGGTGCAATAGGCAGCCCTCTGTCGTTTTTCTCCTGCAATTGCTGGCCGATGCTCATCAACGCCAAACACTTGCCCAAGCACTTGTCAGAGTCCAACAATCATTAATATCAGGTCAAGTGTTCAATTTTTCAACCCTAAACATAATCAACAATGACAAAACCAACTTAAGCACACCTCATTAGCCACGCATTGGAGGTAAGCCACCTCCATGTAGGCGCCGAAGAGATAAAAAAAGCGCTCAATGAGCGCTTTTTTATTCAATAGGGGTTATTCAATAATGAAACTTACCCTAGACGTTCAGTTAACCAAGGCAGTACAGACGCCAAGGCGCTGTCGAGCTTAGCAGGTTCGCTGCCACCGGCTTGAGCCATATCAGGGCGACCACCGCCCTTACCGCCAACCTGAGGAGCTATCATACCGACCAGTTCGCCAGCCTTCACTTTGGCGGTTAAGTCTTTAGTCACGCCCACGATCAGATTAACTTTCTCGTCACCAGCAATACCAAGCACTACGATGCCCGATTGTAATTTCTGCTTAAGTTCATCTTGCAAGCCACGTAGTGCGCCAGCATCAACACCTTCAAGCTTTTTAACCAATACCTTGATACCGCCAAGGTCGATGGCTTCTCCAGCGAGATCGGCACTGGTTGCTGCCGCTAACTTGTCTTTAAGTTGTGACAACTCTTTTTCAAGCTGCTTGGTTTTATCAAGTTGCGCCTTAAGCTTGGCCACCACGGAAGCACTGTCGCTTTTAAGCAAGCTAGCAGCCAGTTCAAGCTGAGACTGTTGCTCACGCACATATGCCATTGCAGCTGCACCCGTTACCGCCTCAATACGGCGAATACCAGCTGCAATACCACTTTCAGAGGTGATCTTAAACAGGCCAATATCGCCCGTACGTCCAACGTGAGTACCACCACAAAGTTCGATAGAAAAATCGCCCATGGTCACAACACGTACCTGAGAGTCATATTTTTCACCAAACAAGGCCATCGCACCTTGTGCTTTAGCTTGTTCAATATCCATCACCTCAGCCTTAAGCTCGTGGTTACGACGGATTTGGGTATTCACTAAATCTTCTACCGCTTGCAGTTCTGCCGGCTTTACCGCTTCGAAATGAGAAAAGTCAAAACGCAGGCGCTCAGGATCAACCAACGATCCCTTTTGGCTCACATGACTGCCTAGCACTTGGCGCAGCGCAGCATGTAACAGATGCGTGACAGAGTGGTTTAGCTCGGTGCGATGTCTTAATGTTTTATCGACCTCTGCCAACAACACTTGGCCAACACGGATAGTACCGGCTTGCAGTTTACCGACATGCCCAACCGCTTGGCCATACTTTTGCGTGTCGCTCACAACAAACTCAGCGCCATCGCCACTCAGTAAGCCTTTGTCACCGCATTGTCCACCAGATTCCCCATAAAACGGAGTACTTTCCAGCACAATCACCGCATCCTCACCTACTGACAGTTCAGTCACGGCTTGACCATCACGATACAGGGCAACCACTTTGGCTTCGCCATTAAGATCACTATAACCACAGAAGTGGGTATGTTGATCAATTTTAAGCCCTTCGTTGTAATTGGCATCGAACTGCCCTGCCGCTTGGGCGCGGCGACGCTGCTCAGCCATCGCGGCCTCGAAACCGGCTTCATCTACGGTAATATCACGTTCGCGGCACACATCAGCCGTCAAATCGACAGGGAAGCCATAAGTATCATAGAGTTTAAAAGCCGTTTCGCCGTCAAGCACCTTGCCGTCGAGCCCATTAAGGGCATTATCTAAAATGCCTAAACCACGCTCAAGGGTACGCGCAAACTGCTCTTCTTCCGCTTGAAGCGACTTTTCTACAATGGCTTGTGTCTCTTTAAGGCCTTTCGCTGCATCGCCCATCACATCAATCAGCGTCGGTACTAGCTTGTAGAAAAATGATTCGGTAGCACCTAGCTTATTGCCGTGGCGCACGGCACGGCGAATAATGCGGCGCAATACATAACCACGACCTTCGTTCGATGGCATCACACCATCGGCAATCAGGAAAGCACAAGAGCGAATATGATCGGCAATAACCTTTAGCGAGTTATTGTTAAGGTCGCTAACATTCAGAATTTCAGCGGCCTTTTTAATCAGGGTTTGGAAAATATCGATTTCATAGTTGGAATGTACGCCTTGCATAATGGCAGCAATACGCTCAATGCCCATACCAGTATCTACCGAAGGCTTAGGCAGTGGCTCCATGGTACCGTCAGCTTGACGGTTGTACTGCATAAATACGATGTTCCAAATTTCAATGAAGCGGTCACCGTCTTCTTCTGGCGTGCCAGGACGGCCACCCCAGATATGCTCGCCATGATCATAGAAAATTTCAGAACAAGGACCACAAGGACCGGTATCGCCCATTTGCCAGAAGTTATCTGAAGCGTAAGCAGCGCCTTTGTTATCACCGATACGAATAATGTTTTCAGCCGCAACACCAATCTTTTTGTTCCAGATCTCGAAGGCTTCATCATCGGTTTCATAAATCGTGACGCACAGACGTTCTTTGGGCAGCTTTAACTCTTCCGTTAGAAAGGTCCAAGCGAAAGTGATTGCTTCTTGCTTAAAGTAATCGCCGAAGCTGAAGTTACCAAGCATTTCAAAGAAGGTATGGTGACGCGCGGTATAACCTACGTTATCCAAATCGTTGTGCTTGCCACCGGCACGTACACAGCGTTGTGAGGTTGTCGCCCTGGTGTAATCGCGCTTGTCTTCACCAAGAAAGACATCTTTAAACTGGTTCATACCTGCGTTGGTGAACAACAAGGTCGGATCATTGCCAGGTACCAGTGAACTGCTGTCCACTACCTGGTGACTATTTCTGCGGAAGAACTCCAAGAAAGCACTTCTCAGCGCTGCAGTGGTTTGATACATGAAATCATCCTGAATTAGGTTACATTCGCGGTGAAAATCGAAACTTCACCGACACTCGAGTTAGCCCTGCATTATAAGCAGTCTATTAGTGAACAACCAGTGGTTTAACGGAGGAAGTGATATAAACGAACAAAAAGAAAGGCACAAAACGGTAATAACAAGCAAGCATGATTATTAAAGCAAGCAGGGGTGAGTCGCTTAACATTAGGAGAATGTAAGCCATTTAACCTGCTGTCGGGACGCCGAATGTCATGGCGTAATTTAATTATAACGATGCTGCGTCTTCGGGCTAAAGGAGGCGACGGGTTTAAGCGACTTACAAGATTCAGATACGTTATGGCAATAGATACCTTAGAGAATGAATACCTTAAAAGCATTCGTTATCTCAATAGGTGATCAGGTATCGGGGTCAACCTCTAGCGCATAGGCTATTTGGTCGAAGCTATAACCCTGCCCCATTAAATAACGTACACGTTTAGCACGATCTTTTTGATCGCTAATGGGTCCGCTATTAGAAAACTTTTTATTGGCTTTTGATTTTGCTAGCTCAAACCAGTCACAATCACTATTGTTTAGTGCCCTTTCAATCACCTCTTTCGATAACCCTTTTTGTGCCATCGATTGACGAATGCGATTTTGGCCATGGCCCTTGCTAATATGAGAACGCAGTAATAAGGCAGCAAAGCGGTCATCATCTAAAAAACCATTGTCGATGCAACGATCGAGCACAGGCTCAATTTCGCCTAACTCAAAGCCTTTTTGTAGCAGTTTAGTTTTGATTTGATGGCGTGAATAGTCGCGGCGGGCAAGGAGCCCAACCGCGATATGCATAGCAGAAGCTGTCATAACAAGTTAATACTTAAAACACTTCACCTGTTTCTAAGTCGATATTTTCATCGCTAACGGCAGGCTCAGCAGCCACTTTTGAGCCACCAAGCAGCATGGCACGCAGTGCGGTATCAATCTCTTTGGCTATTTCTGGGTTTTCTGTTAGGTATTTACCTGCGTTTGCACGGCCTTGACCAATCTTGTCACCTTTATAGCTGTACCAAGCACCGGCTTTCTCAATCAGTTTATGCGCCACACCTAGGTCTACTAACTCACCTGTACGGTTAATGCCTTCGCCATAAAGGATTTGGAATTCAGCTTGCTTAAACGGCGCAGCAATTTTGTTTTTAACCACTTTAACGCGAGTTTCGTTACCTATAACTTCATCACGATCTTTAATCGCACCAGTACGGCGAATATCAAGACGAACCGAGGCATAAAACTTCAGTGCGTTACCACCTGTTGTGGTTTCTGGGTTACCAAACATCACACCAATTTTCATACGGATTTGGTTAATGAAGATAAGTAGCGTGTTAGATTGCTTAAGGTTACCGGCAAGCTTACGCATTGCTTGGCTCATCATACGCGCCGCTAAGCCCATGTGTGAGTCACCGATCTCACCTTCAATTTCAGCCTTAGGGGTTAACGCTGCCACCGAGTCGACAATGATCACATCAACCGCGCCGCTGCGAGTCAAGGCGTCACAAATCTCTAACGCTTGCTCACCCGTATCAGGCTGAGAACATAATAGGTTATCAATATCGACACCTAGCTTTTGCGCATAAATCGGGTCAAGTGCGTGCTCGGCATCGATAAAGGCACACACTTTGCCATCACGCTGCGCTGCCGCAATCACTTCAAGGGTCAATGTGGTTTTACCTGATGACTCAGGGCCATAAATTTCAACGATACGGCCTAGGGGTAAACCACCTGCACCGAGTGCAATATCTAATGATAGAGAGCCTGTAGAGATAGTCTCAACATCCATAGAGCGGTTTTCACCTAACTTCATGATGGATCCTTTACCAAATTGTTTTTCAATTTGACCTAGAACCGCGTTAAGGGCTTTCTCTTTATTTGCATCTATCTTCATGGTGCTTTCCTCTCTATCACAGGCGTTGCGCTGTGGTAAATCCGTTAGGATAAAGCATAGCGCTTACAACGAGCTGTGCTTTATGTGTCTCAATATGCTGACTAGTATACTGTACAATCATACAGTATCAAGTGCTGTTGATGATTATTTTTTACTAAATTTAAAACAGCCACTTAGCCTAAGGGTGAGCTCAGTTGAGTTTAAATAATACAATTTTTGCTGGATAAATACGCCCGTTAAAGTGAAATTATTGCTAATATTGGCGCCAATCATACGCTAGCAACCCAAGGGTTGTTATGCTGAGCTTTTTTTGCAGGATACCTTGGTTACTTCATGAACGCAGTTGATATTCAAAACCTCGAGAAACACACCCCAATGATGCGTCAATATCTGACGCTAAAAGCCGAAGCACCTGATATGTTACTGTTTTATCGTATGGGTGACTTTTATGAGTTGTTCTATGATGATGCCAAGTTAGCCTCTGAGCTGCTGGGGATCTCATTAACCGCTCGCGGTAAGAGTGGCGGAGACCCTATCCCTATGGCGGGTATTCCTTATCATGCGGTCGAAGGCTACCTAGCAAAATTGGTGCAATTACGTGTGTCGGTGGCCATTTGTGAACAAGTGGGCGACCCGGCTACGTCCAAAGGCCCAGTTGAACGCAAAGTGGTGCGTATCGTCACGCCTGGCACCTTAACCGATGAAGCCTTATTACAAGAGCGGCAAGATAATTTATTGGCAGCCGTATATCATGGCAAAGTCGGCTTCGGTTATGCCACGCTAGATGTCTCCTCAGGACGTTTTGTTGTCACTGAACTTCCCAGCAGAGAAGCGTTAGAAGCTGAATTACAGCGCACTAATCCTGCCGAACTGTTGCACAGTGAAGATTTTAGTGAGATGGGCCTTATTGCCAGTTTTAATGGCAAACGTCGGCGCCCAGAGTGGGAATTTGACTACGACACTAGCTATCAATTATTACTGGCACAATTTGGCACCAAAGATCTTTATGGCTTTGGGTTAGGTGACGTTAGGCTCTCGCTTCAAGCCGCGGGCTGTCTGATGCAGTATGTTAAAGACACCCAGCGCACCGCCTTACCCCATATCAATTCGATTGTTCGCTTTAATCAGTGTGACAGTATTATTCTCGATGCGGCGACACGCCGTAATCTCGAGTTGACTAAAAACCTGCAAGGTGGCTTCGATAACACCTTAGCCGCTATCCTCGACAACACGGCAACCCCAATGGGAAGCCGTATGTTGCAGCGCTGGATACACGAGCCACTGCGCAACCATCACACTATTCGCGCCCGTCATGATGCGGTCGAAGAACTACTCAGCTCTGGCGACGTTGAAACTTTACACGAGCAATTAAAAGCCTTGGGAGACATTGAGCGTATCACCGCCCGTTTAGCCCTACGCAGTGCTCGTCCTCGCGACTTTGCTCGCTTACGTCAATCGTTATCCTTGTTGCCTGCAATCAAACAACTATTAGCTAATTGCCATAGTCAACATTTGACTAACCTTGCGATAATGCTGGGAGAATTTCCCGAAGAGCACGCATTGCTGAGCCGTGCCATTGTCGATAATCCCCCCATGCTGATCCGTGACGGTGGTGTATTAAAACCTGGCTACCATCAAGAACTCGATGAGTGGCGTGCACTTAGCCAAGGTGCCACCGATTATCTAGCAGATCTGGAAGCCAGAGAGAAACAAGCAACCGGGGCATCGACCCTCAAGGTGGGCTATAACCGCGTACATGGTTATTACATTGAGATTAGCCGCAGAGAATCTGACTTAGTGCCGCTAAGCTATCAACGCCGCCAAACATTAAAAAATACCGAGCGCTACATTATCGCCGAACTCAAAGAGCATGAGGAGAAAGTGCTCTCGAGCCAAGGCAAGGCGTTGGCGCTTGAAAAGCAACTCTGGGACGAGTTGTTCGATTTGCTCATGCCTAAACTGCATGAGCTACAACAATTTGCTAGGGCTGCTGCCGAGTTAGATGTGATCAGCAATTTTGCTGAGCGCGCCGATCTGCTCAATTACCATCGCCCCGAACTGACCGCACATAACGGTATTGATATTGATGCTGGGCGCCATCCGGTTGTCGAACAGGTTAGCCAAACGCCCTTTATTGCCAATCCGGTTAACTTAAGCCCGCAGCGGCGCATGTTAATCGTAACAGGTCCCAATATGGGCGGTAAGTCTACCTACATGCGTCAAGTCGCGTTGATCACCCTAATGGCTCATATCGGGAGCTTTGTGCCTGCACAGCGCGCAGCCATTGGGCCGGTAGATCGTATTTTCACTCGCATTGGCGCCGCCGACGATCTGGCTTCGGGTCGCTCAACCTTTATGGTCGAGATGACAGAAACTGCCAATATTTTACATAATGCAACGCCAGAAAGTTTAGTCTTAATGGATGAAATTGGCCGCGGGACCTCGACCTATGATGGTTTATCTTTGGCATGGTCTGCCGCTGAACACCTGGCCAATAACCTCAAAGCGATGACGCTATTTGCGACCCATTACTTTGAATTAACTCAGTTGCCAGAATTACTGGAAAATGTGGTTAATGTCCACCTTGATGCCATTGAACATGGAGACACCATTGCCTTTATGCATGCAGTGCAAGAAGGGGCGGCGAGCAAGAGTTATGGGCTACAGGTCGCAGCATTAGCGGGGGTACCAAGTAAAGTGGTTCAAGCGGCTAAACACAAATTACATCATTTAGAGAGCCGCGATAGAGATAATGGATTGCCAAGTGATACACAACAGGTCATGAGCTTTAGTGCGCCAGAAGAATCGGCAGCACTTAAACACTTAGACAGTATCGACCCCGATCAACTCTCGCCTAAACAAGCACTGGATTTGCTATATCAACTGAAGCAATTACGTTAACCGAATGTGAAAACTAAGGCTCTGTAAGGCTATTGAGCCTGACACTCAATGCTAAAAGCAAAAAAGCGTACCAGTTTTGGTGCGCTTTTTTATATTCTACAATATCCATAATAACGGCAATCAGGCTTAACTAACCTCAGATCGGTTTAACGTAACACTGAAATCACGTTGAATTCTGCTGATGTAATATTGAGTTGTGGCTTATTCTCTTTGAGTTGATAAGCCACTAAACCACCTATCACATTAAGCATGAAACCATGTACGCTGCGGTGCCGTGTATGCTCTATTTGTGAGATGTTTTTTAGCTGGTCATTGATTGTTTCGATAATAAATCGTCTAGAAAGCATGGCTCTATCCCATAATGATAAAGCCTTTGCTTTCATATTTTTACGCACGTTATTAACGATAGTTACCCCACGTTCTAATAGGTCGCCTGCTAACGCTTTGCCGATATACCCCTTATCAGCATAGAGTTTATCCATTGATTCAACGACCATATCTTTTACGGGTTTCGTGTCATGAACATTCGCAGGTGTTATTTTGGCTGCAACGATGCCACCTCGATGGTTCACAATAAGATGAAGTTTAAAACCATAGAACCAGCCCATCGTGCCTTTTCCTCGGCTGGCGAGACCTGCTAGCGTTTTATGCCTTGGAATTCGTAAATTATGACAAACCTTAATGCTCGTTGAGTCAACGAACTCGATGCCTGTCGGTTCGCTTTTTAAAGAGGAAAAATAACTGCACATTGGAATGACTGCACTCGGCATGACTTCAAGAAATCGAGTGTAGCTGAGTAAGTTTGGAAAATCAGATTTGTAGAAACGAGCCAGATATCCTGTGTAAAAATTCTTGAAGTCACGATGATTAGACATATGGAAGGCGATGATAATTGTCATAATTTCACTCATCGTCATTCTGCCTGCGCGCTTACGCTTGCGAGTTCCATCGGTTAGGCACTGTTGTTCCCATTGAGGAATAAAAGCATTACAAAAATCATCGACATCACAAAATACATCCACTAAATTATTCATATGCCCTCTGCGTGATTGATTAATCTTGGTCGAGAGATCTGATCACAAAGAGGGCTATTAGTTCAATTTCTTATCCCGAGTTCAGGTTAACTATTTTAACTTATATGCTACCCCTGAGATGCAAGATCGGACTCAGATACTTAATACTCGATAGTATTGCGACCTTATGGGCGAAAAATAGCTTCTACCGACAATCCCTGTGCACCAAGTAAGTCTTTAAGGCGCTTCAATGCTTCTACTTGGATCTGGCGAACTCGTTCTCGAGTCAAGCCAATCTCTTTGCCCACATTTTCTAGGGTTGAAGGTTCATATCCTAATAAACCAAAACGGCGCGCTAATACTTCACGCTGCTTACTGTTAAGCTCATCTAACCAGCGAACCACAGATTTAGACATATCCTCATCTTGTACTTTATAGTCAGGCCCGACACTGTCGTCATCGGCCAATACATCGAGCAGAGCTTTATCACTGTCACCGCCTAACGGAGTATCTACCGAGGTAATGCGCTCATTTAACTTCAACATACGACTCACATCAGCACTGGGAAGATCTAGCTTCTCAGCAATCTCTTCGGCGGTTGGCTCATGGTCCAACTTATGCGCTAACTCTCGGGCAGTACGTAAATAAACATTGAGCTCTTTGACCACATGTATGGGCAAACGAATCGTGCGAGTTTGATTCATAATGGCACGTTCTATCGTTTGTCTTATCCACCAAGTGGCATAGGTTGAGAAGCGAAAACCACGCTCTGGGTCAAATTTCTCTACCGCGCGGATCAAGCCTAAATTCCCCTCTTCAATAAGGTCGAGTAACGCTAAACCACGGTTGTTGTAACGACGAGCGATTTTTACGACGAGTCTGAGATTACTCTCAATCATACGGTTACGAGATTTAGCACAGCCCTTAAGGGACTTGCGTGAAAAATAAACCTCTTCCTCCGCACTCAATAGGGGGGAAAATCCAATTTCACTTAGATACAGCTGTGTGGCATCTAAATTCTTTTGCAAGTCATCTTGTACTTGCTGTTCCAGTTCGGCTTCTTTTACGCTCTCTTTGTTATTTAACAGTGAAACATCAGACTCATTCTTAGATAAGTCAACTAAGGTCTCCGCCACCGCGGTAGATTTTTTACGACCCATAATAGTTCTCCCAAATTTTACTCACTGAATTACTGCACGTTTTTATCCTCCAATTGCCAAAATGGCTCCTAAAAAAATTATGTTTTAGGCAAATATTTAAGTGGGTCGACTGATTTACCATGGTATCGGATTTCAAAATGTAACATGACCCGATTGGTACCCGTTTTCCCCATACTCGCAACCGCTTGTCCTGCTGTTACGAATTGCTTTTCCTTAACTAAGATTTTATCTGCATGAGCATAAGCACTTAAATAATCATCACTATGCTTAATAATCACTAGGTTACCGTAACCTCGAAGTGCATTTCCTGCATAGACGACTCGTCCATCTGCCGCTGCTTGAATGCGATCACCTCGCGTTCCGGCTATCTTAATTCCTTTATTCCCTTGCTCTTTGGCTGAGAATTTACCAATCAACGCTCCTTTTACAGGCCAATGCCAACGGTGCACTTTCTGTGGCAAGGTCGACTTTGGCTTGTGGATAACATTGTTAACAGATTGTTGACTAGTTGGTACAGGGTACGCAGAATTTGAGGTCTGATCAAGTGATTTTTTTGCGACGCTTACTTTCGTGGCACCGACCACACCAGAACCGATAACCACCTGTTTATTAACAGCTTTAACTGGATTAACTGCAACTTTAGGCGTATTTCCGCTCCGATTTGGAGCTTTAACTCTAGTTGTAACAGGCTTTGTCAGCTTCAGATTTAGCACCTGTCCTGGATAGATGGTATATGGCTTTTTAAGCCCATTGTGCCTAGCGATATCAACAAAATCTTTATTAGCAGCCCACGAAATTGAGTACAAGGTGTCACCCTTTTTGACTCGGTAACGCTCAGAGGTCAGACCACCTTTTTGATACTGTTTTTTAACAGGGGAATTAATACTCACCACAGGTGCAGGTCTATCCGCTTGAAAGCTACAAGCCGTGAGCTGCAGCAATAGCATAAGCAATAACAGGTATCGTATCGCTCCAGCGCTCACAGAAAGTCTGCCGCCACACATGCAGGTGCAGCCGACTGTGCCAGACACGATATGCCTAAGGCTAAGCATATGATATCTGTACTGGCATTAGGCCAGTTCACCATTAACCAGCGGCACAAACTTGACCATTTCGATCATTTCAGACCGATAGTCATCGCCATAACGGGTAACGCGCAGCAGCTGTTGTGTTTCTTGACCAACAGGAATAATCAACACGCCTTGTGGACTTAGCTGGGCCAACAAGTCTTGCGGGATACTGGCCGCCGCCGCAGTGACCATGATGGCATCGAATGGACCTTTATTAGCCCAACCTTTCCAACCATCACCGTACTTAAACGACACATTGTGTAAATCGAGACGTTTTAAGCGTTGCCGCGCCTGAATTTGCAGACTTTTAATCCGCTCAACGGTACATAATTCATCTACCAATTGAGCAAGTATCGCCGCCTGATAACCCGAGCCCGTACCGATTTCTAACACCTTTTTGGGCTTGGATTCAAGCAACAGCTCGGTCATCTTGGCAACAATATAGGGTTGCGAAATGGTTTGACCTTGCCCAATAGGCAAGGCTGTATTTTCATACGCTTTATGGCCCAAGGCTGCATCAAGAAACAGCTCTCTGGGCGTTTTTGCCACGACAGACAATACGGCTTGATTGCCGATCCCAGCACCTCGTAGAGCGCTTGCCAAATTCAATGCCGATGCGGTGGCTACACCATTCATAGTTGCTCAATCCATTGTTTCAGTTTTGGAATTTGTTCATGTGCGGTCAGATCCACTGTCAAAGGTGTGACAGATACGTAACCTTTAGCGACGGCATCAAAGTCGGTACCTTCACTGGCATCTTGCTCTTGACCTGGAGGGCCTAGCCAGAATATCTCTCGTCCTGCAGGATCTAAGGTTCTCACCATTCCCTCAGCTCTGTGTCTGGCGCCAAGGCGGGTCACTTTAATCCCCTTGATGTGTTCAAGCGGTAAGTCAGGCACATTCACATTTAAAATTTGATCTTGCGCGATCGGCGCCTTAATCAAGCCAGCCACGATTTTACACGCCACCGCTGCAGCTGTGTCATAGTGATTGAGCTCGCGCCCCACCAAAGAGATGGCAATAGCTGGTAATCCCAAAAAACGCCCTTCCATCGCAGCGGCTACGGTGCCTGAATAGAGAGTGTCGTCGCCCATGTTTGCACCAGCGTTGATCCCTGAGACCACAATATCAGGCTCTTGCTCGTACAACTCGCGAATCGCCAGATGCACACAATCGGTGGGCGTACCGCTAACTGAGATATACCCATTGTCTAACTTATTAATTCGCAATGGATTAGTCAAGGTTAGGGAGTTACTCGCACCAGAACAATTACGATCGGGCCCAACAGTCATCACATCATATTGTGCTGATAACGCCTGAGATAAGGCGGCGATGCCTGGCGCGGTAACACCATCATCATTACTCACCAATATCTTAATCATCTTGGGCTACACCTTCTGCACGAGCAGTTAGTCTGGCATTAAACTCTCGCTCATTAACGTCTTGGTAATCGACCAACTCTCTGAGCAGTGATGTGGCAAAGCAGCCTGCGGGCAAAATAAACTTAATGACTAGCGCATCTTCGTCGGTTTCATAACTCAAATGTTGCGGCTCAAGCAGCAAGGTGCGGCGCTCTTGATTAAGTCCCGCTTGTTCGAGTCCATTACAATCTTCAGCAAACTGCTCTGAAATGGAGGTTTCAAATGCTAATGCTTCAGCTTGTGACAACGGTTGACCACGACCCCATAATGGTGCCGATAATTGAATGTCTTTTTGGGCTAAACGTTCAAGCAACGCCTCGTCCCATGGGTTGGCTACAAAATAACTTTTACTGCCAGCCAACATCACACAGTCGCCCTCAAGCACTTGGGTACCATACTTTGCCAAACGAGCAGAAACCACTTCGTTATAGAGATTAGAGCGCACAGCCGATAAATACATGCTGCGTTTGTTTCGATCTTTCACATTACGGCCAGCCAACATCTGTCGGCCAAAAATGAGATTCTTACCATCATGACCAAACCGTTGTTCGCCAAAATAGTTAGGGACGCCAGTTTGCTTAACTAATTCAATCCGTTTAATGACATCAGCAATATCTGATACTGCACGTAAGGTTAAGGTGAAACGATTCCCCACCAGCGCACCAGTGCGCAGCTTTTTACTGTGGCGACTGCTACTTAATATGGTCAATTGCTCACTATTGAGTTCATCCCACTTTGGCGTTTCTTTACCCGGAATACGGACCCCAAACCATTGCTCGGTGATCGCATGTTTATCTTTTTGTCCGGCGAAGGTGACTTCTTTCGGATGGACCTTCGCAAAACTAGATAACATTTTGGCCACATCGGCGGTATTTAACCCCTCTTTACGCACATGCAGCATGTGATGTTCGCCTTCTCCGGTAGGCAGAAAGGGTAAAATCTCCTCAACAATGAAATCACGATTGTGGGTGCGAAGATCGGCGCTCGCTTGCGGTTGGCCATGTAAATAATGCAATGAACTCATAAAATTCTCTTGTTAACTATTGCTCGTCATCAGCACTACGGCTTCCACCGCGATACCTTCTTTTCGACCAGTAAACCCCAGCTTCTCTGTGGTAGTGGCTTTAACATTTATTGCGTCAATATTACTGTCTAAATCGGCGGCTAAACAGGCGCGGATCGCTTCAATATGAGGCAGCATCTTAGGGGCCTGTGCGATCACTGTGACATCGAGGTTACCAAGGCGATAGCCTTTATCGATGGCAAGTTGGTAACAATGGCGCAGTAATACTCGGCTGTCGGCGCCTTTGAACTCGGCATCGGTATCAGGAAAGTGCTTGCCAATATCGCCTAACGCCATCGCGCCCAAAATGGCATCGCTAATCGCGTGTAACACCACATCCCCATCGGAATGCGCCACTAGGCCCGTATCGTAGGGGACTTCAACACCACCTAAAATCAGCGGCAGATCACCACCAAATTTATGGACATCGAAACCATGACCAATGCGAATATTCATCATACTTACCTGTCATCCCCGCGTTGCAGCTCATCTTACTGCTGTTAACGCTTATTGTTTGTGATTGAAAGCCGTCAATGAATCACGACTGTTGAGAAACAGTGCCGCTAAGCGTAAATCATCAGGGTGAGTCACCTTGATATTGTCAGCGCGGCCAACCACCAATTGCGGCGCCGCACCAGCCCACTCCATCGCTGATGCCTCATCTGTGATATTCACCCCTTGCGCTAGCGCGTTACTGAGGTTGGCCTTAAGCGAGGTGGCAGGAAACAGTTGCGGGGTGAGCGCATGCCACAAGTTGTTGCGACAGATAGTGGTATCAATATTGCCATCTTTATTGCTGCGTTTCATGGTGTCACGCACTGGCATAGCTAAAATTGCCCCTTGAGGCGCACTATCTGCTTGCTGCTCGACAGCACTGATTAACTTATCAATATCACTTGGGTGTAAACAAGGCCGCGCCGCATCATGCACTAACGCCCAGCTGTGTTGCCCTACATGCGATAAGCCCGCCAGTACCGAATCTGCTCGCTCCTTGCCCCCTTGTACCACTTTTAGTTTAGGGTGTTGAGCCTGAGGCAAGGATTCAAAAAAAACATCATCTGGGTTCAGCGCCACTATTACTTGGGCGATCCTAGGATGTTGCAACAGTACATCTAAGGTATGAGCAATAATAGGTTGATGTTCTAACATCAAGTATTGCTTGGGGATATCGGCACCCATGCGGCTGCCAATGCCAGCAGCGGGAACAATTGCAACTAGGTGTTCAATAATTGGTGTCATTAATCAAAACTCATGTCACGGGTGATCCGATTTCACCTAGTACCAAGGTACGTAATAAAATACGGTTAGCGATGAATATCTGCATTGCGTTGGGGCTCGGCCACAACACGAAAGAAAGTTTCGCCTTTTTTGACCATGCCAAGTTCGTTACGCGCACGCTCTTCGAGTGCTTCGGTTCCACGACGAAGATCGATAATCTCCTCTTTGAGAACTTGATTACGCTCGATCAATTTGGCATTACTTTGTCGCTGCAACGCGATCTGCTCTTGCAGCTGAAATGATTCTGGCAGGCTATTTTGCCCAAACCAGAGTCGATACTGAAGTAGACCAAATAAAACGGTCATGGCAATGAGAAGACGCTTCATCCTTAATGGCTATATCACTATTAGAAATTCTGCACTGATATTACAACAAAAAAGGCCACCAAGTGGTGACCTTTTAATAATTTATTGGTTAAAGTGGCGTTTATGCTTGCCCTTTAATCTCTAGGCGACCTTTATAAGGTGCTTTTTCACCCAGCTGCTCTTCGATGCGTAGCAATTGGTTGTACTTGGCAACACGGTCACTACGACACAGTGAACCCGTCTTGATTTGGCCCGCTGCAGTCGCCACAGCCAGATCGGCAATGGTTGCATCTTCCGTTTCACCACTACGATGAGAGATAACAACAGTGTAGCCAGCCGCTTTCGCCATGCGGATAGCCGCAAGGGTCTCAGTTAGAGAGCCAATCTGGTTAAACTTAATCAAGATTGAGTTAGCGATATTGTTGTCGATGCCGCGTTGTAAAATCTTGGTATTAGTAACAAACAGATCGTCACCCACAAGTTGGATCTTGTCGCCAAGGATTTGTGTTTGGTACGCCCAACCATCCCAATCTGACTCATCAAGGCCATCTTCGATAGACACAATCGGATATTGCTCGGTCAATGATTTTAAGAAATCAGAGAAACCGTTCGAGTCAAACTTTTTACCTTCACCCGCCAGATCATATTGACCATCTTTGTAAAACTCAGAAGCCGCGCAGTCAAGTGCTAGGGTAACGTCTTCACCTAAAGTATAACCGGCTTTTTCAACTGCAACTTTGATAATGGCTAGCGCTTCCGCGTTAGATGCTAGGTTAGGTGCAAACCCACCTTCATCACCAACAGCGGTGCTTAGCCCTTTATCTTGCAGCACTTTCTTCAAATTATGGAAGATCTCCGCGCCCATGCGCAGTGCTTCACGGAAGCTTTTAGCACCAACAGGTTGAACCATAAACTCTTGGATATCAACGTTGTTATCGGCGTGCTCGCCACCATTAAGAATGTTCATCATAGGCACAGGCATAGAGTACTGGCCTGGAGTACCGTTTAGCTCGGCAATATGCGCGTAAAGTGGGATGCCTTTAAAAGCAGCGGCGGCTTTAGCAGCAGCAAGAGAAACAGCCAGAATCGCGTTAGCGCCTAGCTTGTCTTTGTTCTCTGTACCATCAAGATCGATCATCACCTGATCAAGCTCGGCTTGAGCTGCTGCATCTTTACCCAGCAATGCATCGCGAATTGGACCATTGATGTTCGCGACTGCCGTTAACACACCTTTACCCATGTAACGACTCTTGTCGCCATCACGTAGCTCTAGTGCTTCACGGCTACCGGTAGAGGCTCCAGACGGCGCAGCCGCCATACCAACAAACCCGCCATCTAAATGCACTTCAGCTTCAACCGTTGGGTTGCCGCGTGAATCCATGATCTCACGACCAATGACATTGATAATTTTAGCCATAATTTCCTCGACTTAAGTTTAAGATTAAAATGAAAAGTTAATACAAAACTAAAAAATACTTGTCGTTAAATTTACATCATCTGGAACAAAAAAGCCGCTTCCGATAACCGGAAGCGGCTGTTCACTATAGCTTAGCCTAAATCGCGTTTTTGGTAGGCGATGGCTGCACCAATGAAGCCTTCAAACAATGGCTGACCATCGCGAGGCGTTGATGTAAATTCAGGGTGGAACTGACCCGCCACAAACCAAGGGTGATTTGGCAGTTCAATCATCTCAACCAACTGACGATCAGATGATAGTCCACTGAATACTAAACCGGCTTTTTCTAAACGCTCTCTGTAAGTGTTGTTCACTTCATAGCGATGACGATGACGCTCTACACAGGTCAAGCCTTTGTAAGCTTCGGCCGCTTTCGTGCCTTCAATTAAGTGACATAGCTGAGCGCCAAGGCGCATGGTGCCGCCTAAATCAGACTCTTCATGGCGTTGCTCAACGTTGCCTTCTTCGTCAATCCACTCAGTAATAAGTCCAACTACTGGGTGAGGGGTCTCTTTGTTAAACTCGGTAGAATGTGCGCCTTCAAGTCCCGCAACATGGCGAGCAAATTCGATTAATGCCACTTGCATACCTAGACAGATACCGAAATAAGGCAGGTTGTTTTCACGGGCATATTGCGCCGCTAAAATCTTACCTTCAACACCACGCTCACCAAAACCACCTGGAACCAAAATACCATCAAGGCCTTCGAGAACTTCAACACCTTTAGCTTCTACCGTTTGAGAGTCAATATACTTGATGTTAACCGACACACGCTTGAATAAGCCTGCATGCTTAAGTGCTTCGTTAACAGATTTATAGGCATCGGGTAGTTCGATATATTTACCTACCATACCAATGGTGACTTCACCGGTTGGATTGGCTTCTTGGTAAATCACCTTTTCCCACTCGCTTAAGTCCGCTTCTTTGCAGTCGATACCAAAGCGCTTGGTGACCAAGTCGTCAAGGCCTTGTGCCTTCAATAACGCTGGGATCTTATAGATGCTATCCACATCTTTCAGTGAGATAACCGCGCGCTCTTCTACATTACAAAATAGCGAAATTTTGGCTTTTTCGTTAGCAGGTATCGCACGGTCGCCACGGCACACCAATACATCAGGTGCGATACCGATAGAACGTAATTCTTTTACCGAATGCTGCGTCGGTTTGGTTTTCACTTCACCCGCCGCGCCTAAGAAAGGCACTAAGGTCAAATGCATAAATAGGGTACGATCGCGTCCTAGCTCAACACCTAACTGGCGAATAGACTCAAGGAAAGGTAATGATTCGATATCACCTACCGTGCCGCCAATCTCAACGATTGCCACATCATGACCTTCACCACCTTCAAGCACCTTCTCTTTAATCGCATTAGTAATATGCGGAATAACCTGAATGGTTGCACCAAGGTAGTCACCACGGCGCTCTTTACGCAATACTTCTTCGTAAATTCGGCCAGTGGTAAAGTTGTTACGACGGTTCATTTTAGTGCGGATGAAACGCTCGTAGTGACCTAAGTCGAGGTCAGTTTCAGCGCCATCTTCAGTCACGAAAACCTCACCGTGCTGAGTCGGGCTCATGGTACCGGGATCCAAGTTGATATAAGGATCCAGCTTCATAATGGTTACATTAAGGCCCCGAGCCTCTAAAATTGCTGCCAATGATGCTGCTGCAATGCCTTTACCTAGTGATGAAACCACGCCACCAGTAACGAAGATATACCTTGTAGTCATGCTGAACCTGAGAAAATGAGTTGGAAATATGTGCTTGTATGAAAGCACTAGGACGGGGCAATATTATACCAAAGCCCAGCTGATTCGACAAACAACAAAGCGATATATTTTACTCTTTTGCCGTTTCGGCCCGCTTTACTTGATCCCAATAAGCGTCTAATTCTGCTAAGGAGTGCGCCTTCATCGGCTTTTCGGCGGCGTTAGCTAATGCTTCAACACCACGAAAGCGCCGCTCGAATTTGCCATTGGCAAGGCGCAGTGCTTGCTCGGGCTCCACACCTAAATGGCGAGACAAATTAACCACCGCAAATAGCAGATCGCCCATCTCTTCACTAATCCTTTGCGGTTGCTGCTCTGGTGCGTTAACTTCCTCTAGCACCTCTGCTATCTCTTCGTGAATTTTCGCCACCACAGGGGCCAATTCATCCCAGTCGAACCCCACACTGGCCACCCGTTTTTGTACTTTTGCCGCGCGGCTTAATGCAGGTAGATTTAATGGAATATCATCAAGCACCGAATGCAATGACCGCCCAGCACGCTCGCTGGCTTTTATGCTTTCCCAGCTTTGTTTGACTTCTGCTGTTGATGTTAAGGGCAATTCACCAAACACATGGGGGTGGCGCTCAGTTAATTTGCGGCAGATTTTGTCTACCACCACACCAAAGTCAAATAACCCCTGCTCTTTTGCTAACTGACAATAAAAGATCACTTGAAACAGCAGGTCGCCAAGCTCCCCTGGCAATTCATCGAACGCTGCACGTTCAATGGTATCGGCCACTTCATAGGCCTCCTCGAGAGTAAATGGCACTATGGTGTGATAGGTTTGTGCTTTATCCCATGGGCAACCAGTTTGTGGGTCGCGCAATTGACTCATGATCTCGAGTAAACGGTTAATATCGTTATTGACCTTCATCGAACAACCTCATAATAAAAGGCGACTCTCGCCGCCTTTATCTCTTATCTGTTTGTGGGCGACACGATTAGGTACGCCGCGCTTCCATCACCCCATCGACTTGCGATAGCTTAGCCATCACCCGAGAGAGTCCCTCTAAATTATATAACTCGAGCTCGAGCTCAATGATGACAGTTTGATTTTTAACATCTAAAGATGAGCTCATCGCCAGTACCGTCGATTTTTCGGCGGCCAGCACTGAGGTCAGATCTCGCAGCAAGCCATTTCTGTCGTTAGCAAACACTTTTAAACGCAGCTTATAGCCACCGGAGTAATTTTTACCCCACACCACATCCACGCTGCGCTCGGGATGTACCCTCATCAGCTCTTTCACTTGCTCGCAATCGGCGCGGTGTACCGAGATCCCGCGGCCTTTAGTAATAAAACCAAAAATATCATCACCGGGGACAGGCTGACAGCATTTAGCGATATGGCTCATCAAGTTCCCTACGCCATTAACCTCGACCTGACCTCTACTTTTATGGTCTGTACGAGATTGATTTTTCTTGAGTAAGTCCTCAACGGCTTCCTCTTCTGACAGCTCATTGATGCGCATCCGGCTCTGCACATGGTTGACCACCTGATTAAGACGCACATCGCCGCCACCAATGCCCGCCAGCAGATCGTCCATGCTGACCATGTTAAAACGCTCGACCGCCGTTTTGGCATCTTTAAGGGTAAGATTGCTGCGCGCTAATTCGGCTTCGAGCATCTCCCGCCCAGCGACAATGTTTTTATCTCTATCTTGCTGCTTAAACCAATGCTGAATTTTCGACCGCGCTCGCGAGGTGCGAATATAGCCTAAATTAGGGTTAAGCCAGTCACGCTTAGGGTTGGGGGTTTTCGAGGTGATGATCTCAATACGCTCACCGGTTTCAACTTGATAAGTAAACGGCACTATACGGCCATCGACCTTGGCCCCAATACACTTATGGCCGACGTGGGAATGAATATAATAGGCAAAATCCAGTACGGTAGAGCCCATGGGTAAATCAATCACTTCGCCATTAGGGGTAAACACATACACCCTGTCTTCGAAGACCTGACTGCGTACCTCGTCGACCAAGTTGCCACTTTCGGCCACATCTTCTTGCCATTGCAAAATCTTGCGCAGCCAGTTGATTTTCTCTTCGTAACCGCTTTGCTTACCTGTGGTGCCCTCTTTGTATTTCCAATGAGCCGCCACCCCAAGCTCGGCATCTTCGTGCATCTGCTCGGTACGTATTTGGATTTCGACCGTTTTTCCCTCGGGGCCAACCACTATGGTATGGATTGACTGATATCCATTCGATTTAGGGTTGGCGACATAATCGTCAAACTCTTTAGGAATATGATGCCAAAGGGTATGCACCACCCCTAGGGCACCGTAGCAATCTTGCAGGCGGTCGGTAACGATACGTACCGCGCGCACGTCAAATAACTCATCGAAAGTCAGATCTTTACCGCGCATCTTCTTCCAGATGCTGTAAATATGTTTGGGTCTGCCATACACCTTGGCTCGAATTTGGTCTTCATCGAGGCGCTGCTGTAACTGCTTCACAAAATTGTCGATGTAGCTTTCGCGATCGAGCCGCTTACCATCGAGCTGTTTAGCAATTTCCTTATAGGTTTCGGGGTGCAGGTAACGAAATGAGATATCTTCGAGCTCCCACTTTAATTGGCCTATTCCTAAGCGGTTAGCCAGCGGCGCATAGATATCGGCAATCTCTCGAGCCAATAAGACCCGCGTCTCCTCGTCAGCACTTTTCACTTCTCGCAGTAGGCAGATCCGCTCGGCCAGCTTGATCACCACAGCGCGCACATCTTCCACCATGGCCAGTAACATACGGCGAATATTATCGATTTGCGGCTCGGCATTGCGGCTTTGCTCGTTCACCTTGAGCGCGCCAATGGCATTCATGGTCACCACACTTTTTACCAATACCGCTAATTTTTCACCAAACAGTTCAGGCAACTGCTCGGCGCTTATCAGTCCGGCGTCATACACCACAAAAATAACCGCAGCTTGCAGGGTTTCGATATCCATATTGAGCGGAGCTAGGATCTCAATCATCTCGCGGCCGCGCTGATTGAGTAAATGGCGTTGAGCCCCTTCTTTAACGACCAGTCCTTCAATTTTTTTCATCAAATCGAGCAGAATACCAGCTTCTTGCTCGTTATCGATGTAGCGATTAACCCACTCAGTTAATTGAAAATCTTTGTCATTAAAATGTGCTTCTCTAATAGATACCATCTAATGATTGTCCTTTATTGCTGATATTGGCGGCGCGCGCTCACCACAGGATCGCCAGCGGTGAAATATCATTCTATTACCTAAAAACCAAAGCCACTATCTTGAGGATTACGCCCACATTGTCAATCGACTCGCGTCGTTATTTACACTAAAGGCGTATTTAACCCCTTAATCTCGCTCAAATAGTGCCATCGCCTCAATATGATGTGTTTGCGGAAACATATCGATTAGCCCCAGCTTTTGCAGTCGATAACCCTGTTTCAGCAGTTGTTGACTGTCTCTGGCCAAGCTGACCGGATTACAAGAGACATACAGCACGGCCTTAGGTTTCATCTGCTTAAGCCATTGTAAGCTCTCGAACGCGCCTGCGCGGGCAGGATCGAGCAGCAGTTTATCAATCTGCCCCAGCCAAGGTTGTTCAGACAGATCGGCGCTCAAATCGGCATGGTAAAACTCAACGCCACTAACGCCGCTGGCAACCGCATTGTCTTTGGCCGTTGCCACCATAGCAGGCACACCTTCAACCCCCACCACTTGCGCGCCCGCTTTGGCCAGCGCAATGGTGAAATTGCCTACACCACAAAAAAGATCCAGCACTCGCTCGCTAGGCTTAATATCTAGCCACTCAATGGCCTGCTTTACCATATTGCGATTCACATCGGCATTAACCTGAATAAAGTTACCCGGTGAAAAGCCCAATTGACTGCCGTCATCCAAACGGTAATACGGCAGGCTAGTATCACCATCTAGGTTGTCGATGTGGCCATGTTCATCGAGCAGCACTAGGCGCACGCCGTGCTCAACACCAAAGGCACGCAGGCGAGCGATATCGGCATCGCTTAGCGCTTGGGTAATGCGTAGCACCACCATATTGGCCGACTCTACCGCCACTAACTCGACATGGCCCAAACTGCGCTTGGCCTCTAGCGTATTTAAGCACAAGGTTAACGGGGCGATGAGTTGCGATAGTGCTGGCGCCAACACAGGGCATTGATCGATCGAGACCACCTGATTACTCGCTAAAGCGCGAAAACCTAAACTCAACGTTTTACTGTCGCGTTGATACTGAGTGGCAAGTCTTGCCTTGCGCCGATATCCCCACGCTTCACCCACCAGTGGCTCAGCCAACTGCAGCGCCTGTGCTTGGCCCATTTTGTCGAGCAAATTAACTAAGGCTTGCTGCTTATACTCGCGCTGCATTGGCACTGCTAAGTGCTGCAGATCGCAGCCACCACACTGACCATAGAATGCACAGCCACTGGCGACTCTATGGTTAGATGCCACATCGATGCGTAGCAGCTTTGCTTTAGCAAAACGTTTCTTTTGCTCAATTAATTGCGCCGTGACCGTCTCTCCTGGCAAGGCGCCGGGCACAAATACCACTTTGCCTTGCGCCTCAGAGACCCCTGCGCCAAGATGATCAAGCTCAGTGATATTAAATTGCTGCTTCGCTGACATTTGCTTAGCTTTATTGGGTTTAGCTTTAAAAAATTGCGCCATTTAGGCCTCTAAAACGATAAAAATAGGAGTAAACACTGCCCAAAGTTAGGCAGTTTAATGTAACCTATACGCTACAACATTATAAATTAGCCAACACCATGAATAGTGCCGACAATATGACTAAATACAGCTTAAGAGCCTGGGTTCTTGTGCTGGCGTTAGCCCCCACTATTTTGGTTGGTATTTTACTTGGCAGTTACTTTACCATAAATCGCTTCTATGAGCTGGAACAAAGCTTAATTGAACGTGGTAGCAATATCATTGAACCCTTGGCGATCGCCGCCGAAATAGGTCTAGAAACCAAAAACTTTGAAACCACCAAACGACTCATTACTTCGGTACAGCTCAATAAGTCAAACTTGGTGCAATTTATCGCCATTTTCGACACTAACAACCGGGTGATCGTGACCTCGCATCACTACAAAAGTCACGAGTTTATGCGTTACAACCAACCCATAGACTCATTAAACGGCATCGATATTGAGCAGTTTGGCGATAGCCTAATTTTGCGCAGCCCTATTCTTTCTAGCCAACGCGAGCTGATCGTCAGTTCGTTTGAGAACTACTCTAACACCGATCAAGTTAACTCAGCCAAATTGGGTTATATCGCAGTCTTACTCAATAAAGAAAATGCCCTACTAGAGCAGCACCGCGCTGCGGTGGCGGCCTTTATCATGGTGCTAATTGGGGTACAACTAAACCTGCTATTTACCTTTAGATTAGTTAAAAACGTGACTCAGCCGATCACAGATATGGTGCGCGTAGTCGCCAAAATACGTGAAGGAAAACTCGATACGCGTGTTGATGGCAATCTCATTGGTGAGCTCGACCTACTCAAACGCGGCATTAATGCCATGGCCAGCTCGCTGTCGGATTACCATGAGGAGATGCAGCAAAACATCGACCAAGCCACCTCAGATCTGCGCGAAACCTTAGAGCAAATTGAAATTCAAAACGTCGAACTCGACTTAGCCAAAAAACGCGCTTTAGAAGCTAGCCGAATTAAATCAGAATTCTTAGCCAACATGTCACATGAGCTGCGCACCCCGCTCAATGGCGTTATCGGCTTTGCTAAGCAACTGCTAAAAACCCCGCTGCACACCAGCCAGCAAGATTATATTAAAACCATCGAAAAAAGCGCCAGTAACCTGCTTAGTATCATTAACGATATTCTCGACTTCTCTAAACTCGAAGCCGGCAAAATGGTGTTAGAAAACATGCCATTTGCCTTGCGTGAAGTGGTTGATGACACAGTCTCTATGTTAGCTAACAGCGCCAAAGAGAAAGAGTTAGAGCTGGTGGTCGATATCGAGCCCGCCATCAACGACAATGTCTCTGGCGATGCCTTAAGGGTGGGGCAAGTGCTCACTAACCTAGTGGGTAATGCGATTAAGTTTACCGATGAAGGTAGCGTACACCTCAAGATGCGCCTTACCGGCACCGAGCCCGATAAGGTCATTATTCGCTGCGAAGTCACCGACACCGGCATAGGTATCGACAAGCATCATCAAAATCAGCTATTTCAAGCATTTGGTCAGGCTGACTCATCCATATCACGTCGCTTTGGCGGCACAGGCTTAGGGCTCATCATCACCAAACGGGTGATCAATCAGATGGGTGGCCAAATTGGGTGCAACTCCACACCAGATAAAGGCTCGACATTTTGGTTTACCTTGCCGCTCAAACTGAGCCAATATCCGATTAGTCAGCCTTTAGATACCCATAAGCTCAAAGATAAATCCATTTTACTATTTGAGCCCAGAAAACTGTCACGCCAGGTGCATGAACGCCTACTGCAGCACTGGCTAATGCAGGTGACGCCCGTTACCACCTTGCAACAATTCAACGAGTTGATGGAGAACACTGACCTGCATTTCGATTACGCCATCATTAGCTGTAACGAGTTGGCCAAGAGCCCCTTACTGCTCGATACCCTGACACGGATTAGACACATTAGCGATTACTCACTCTATGTCTGTAGCAGTAACAACAGCGCCACCAATATTGATGTGATCCAGTCGGCTGTCGACAAAATTGTGCATGCTCCTATTGGCGAGCGCGAATTAGCTAACACTCTTATCCATCCTTACCGTGCGCCGCCGGAGTCACAACCTAAGCCATTACAAGTTGTGCCAGCATTAAACCGCGAGCCACTTAGCGTACTGGCGGTGGATGATAATCCGGCCAATCTTAAATTAATCGACACTTTGCTGCGCGAGCTAGTCACCCACGTGGCGGTCGCCAATAACGGTAAGGCGGCTGTGGAGCTCGCAAAATCACGCCACTTCGATTTAATCTTTATGGATATTCAGATGCCCGGAATCGATGGTTTTAGCGCCACTAAACAGATCCGTGAGCATTCGTTAAATCGCAACACCCCTATTATTGCCGTCACCGCCCATGCCATCGCCGAAGAGCGTGAACGCATTAACCAAAGTGGCATGAACGGCTACCTGCCCAAGCCCATCGACGAGGCGGCGCTTAAAGGGGTCATTAACAGTTGGAAGGTGCGCCCCAAGTTTACCCACTTTGAACAGCAGACACTCAATTGGGAACTGTGTTTAACTCAGGCGAATCAAAAAGCCGACTTGGCACTAGAGATGCTACAGATGTTGTTAGACTCGCTGCCAGAAACCCGTAATCAACTTACCTTGGCGCTTGATACCCTCGATGCCAAAGCGATGCTAGCCCATGTGCATAAACTCCATGGCGCCAGCTGCTACTGCGGCGTACCCACTACCCAACGCTTATGTAAAGAAATTGAGTCATCACTTAAAAATGGCGCCAGTGTTGAAGAGGTAGAACCTGAAATACTAGAGTTACTTGATGAGCTTTCTAAGGTAGAATCTGCCACTAACCAAGTAATATCCCAGTTATCTATGGATGTGATCGATGAGTAATAAACCAGGGTTCTTCAAACGATTAAAAGCGTTAGAGCTTGAGCAAAAAAAATTGTTTGCTATCGCGCTGTGTCAGCGCATGTACCCCAACTACCAACTGTTTAGTGAAGTGTGTGAGTTTGGCGATCCACAGGTATTAGACACAGTACTAAACCTGTTATGGCAGTCAATGTATGACAAAAAATTGAAACTCAACATCGACATCTATCTCGAACGACTCGATCTCAATACTCCTGAGCCAAGTGACTTTGACGTTTATGGAGTCTATCCTGCCATGGATGCCGCAGTCGCATTAACCTCACTATTGAGCGCGCTGCAAAGTAAAGTGGAAGACGATATTATCAACATCAGCAAACTCTCTTCGAGCACAGTCGCCAATTATATTGAAGCCACAATCGAAGATGAAATGGATGAAGCCACTTTAGATGAGTTTATTTTTAACCATCCCGTAATGGTCGAAGAAAAAGAGCTGCAGGCATCATTACTGGATATCATTGAACAAAATCCAAAGATCAGCGCCGACTTTGTTAAAGGCCTTCGTAAAGAAATTATTGAAACCGGTGTATCTAATATTGGCATTTCAGTCGCGTAACTGCACATGAAGAAGCTCATCTACCAAGGTTATCTGTTAACCAACAACGATGGCTTAACCGATTCTTGGATACTTACCATAGGGGAGCAACGTCGCAGTGGCTCCCTATTTGAATTACGGCGTCAGATACACTTCTATCAAGAACTGGGCGTGCTGCCACCAGTCAACGCCCCCACCGCGAATACCGAGCGAAGCGCGCAACCTAGCTCGCCTAAGGCTAATATTCACCAAACTGACACTCGCCGCTCCAATAAGCGCAGTTAGCTGAATGACGCTAAGAGGTTTAGTGGTTTAGTGGTTTTAGTTACTTCAGTGGCTTAGCCTAATACCGCCCCATTAACGCCATAACATAGAGTCAAGCGGCTTTACGTTAAGCCAGATTAGACCTTAGCTCAATAGCGAGTCTCCAGGTAATTATGTTAGGGTCGGCTAGTCTTTGGCGTTTATGCTGGGCTTAATCATTATGATGCAGAGCAACGAATACTGGGGCACAGATACTGAGCCACTGATACTGAGGCACTGATACTGAGCCACAGTGGATGGATAATATCAGATGGCTATGTCATCAACACTGAGCCACCCACGTCACAAGCTAACGGATAAAAACAGCCTGAGAGGGAAAGCCCCTTAGTTTAACCACCAGCACAATTTATGGATAAATTTGTCGTATGCTACCTATTTTGTCACCTCTGTTTATCGTCTTTGGCATCATGCTATCAGGCTTCATAGTACAAAAAGCACGTATTTTGCCACAAGAGACAGATAACGTACTCAACCAGTACGTCTATTACATCGCCTTTCCGGCTATCATGCTGATTGTATTAGCCGAAACCCCAATTGAACAGATCACCGACTGGGGCTTTATTGCCGGTTACAGCTTAGCGATGACCATTATCTACCTGTTGACTATGGGGATTTCGCTGTGGCGCGACAAGAAGCGCGATCTCGCGGCGATTCGAGCGCTTAACACCACCTTTGGCAACACCTCGTTTATCGGGATCCCGTTAATGATGATGTTGTACCCCAACAACCAGTTGGCGCTGGCCGCAGCCGCCATTGCTAGCCTACTCTCGGTGACCGTATTTGCTATCGTATTGGCCCAACTCGCGCTGTATCAAGGGCAAACCGATAACGCCCTTAAGACTGTAAGCTTGGCATTGCTGCAAAATCCTATCATCATCGGCAGCTTAATTGGTGTCGCCATTTCAGCGGCCAATATTACCCTTTATGCCCCTATTAGCGGCATCATCCGCCAATTTGGCATGACCTCTAGCCCCTGCGCCCTGTTTGCCATTGGCATGGTGTTGTGCAAAGCCAACCAACAGCAGGGCCGCAACGCCCCGCGCAAGCTTTCTACAGGCGCCGAACTCACCCTGCTCAACCTATTAAAATTACTATTACAACCTCTGCTTGCCTACCTACTGTGTAAAGCCTTTGGCGTTAACGGCCCACTGCTTAAGATGGCAGTGCTGCTAGCGGCGCTGCCCACCGCTGCTAGCGTCTACCTATTGGCGCACCGCTTTCAAACTAATGCCACCGTCAGCGCGCAAAATATCAGCCTAGGGATAGTACTGAGCTTTGCGGTACTGCCACTACTTGACCATTTGCTGTAGCGCTGCCATACCCTTAAATTCAACAAAATTCGCGAACAAAAAGCACACAGGTATTTACTGTATAAAAAATCAGTATATACTGTGCATTAATACAGTACTTTGTAAAAGGATGTCATTATGCTTTGCCAGCTCAGCATCAATAACTTTGCCATTGTTCGTTTTTTAGAGCTCGACTTCAAAGCCGGTATGACCAGTATCACAGGTGAAACCGGTGCCGGAAAATCTATCGCTATCGACGCCCTAGGCCTGTGTCTGGGTAATCGCGCCGAAGCCAGTACCGTTAGACCCGGCGCAGATAAAGCCGAGGTCAGCGCCCGCTTTTCTCTGCTCGATATTCCCTTGGCAAAGCGCTGGCTCGAAGATAACGACCTTGATCTTGATGATGAATGCATACTCAGGCGCACCATCAACAGTGACGGCCGCTCACGCGCCTACATTAATGGCAATCCAGTACCGCTTAGTCAACTTCGCGCACTTGGACAATTACTGATCGGCATCCACGGACAACACGCCCATCACGCCATGTTAAAGAGCGAGCATCAACTGACACTGCTCGACAGCTATGCTAACCACCGCATGCTGCTCGACAGCGTCAGTGCGAGCTATCAACGCTACAAACTGATTGAAAAAGAGCTTAAACAGCTACAACAGTCGCAACATGAGCGCATCGCCCGTAAGCAACTGCTGCAATACCAAGTTGAGGAGCTTAATGACTTTGATTTAGGCGAGCACGAATTTGACGAGATAGAAGCCGAGCATAAAAAACTCGCTAACGGCACCGCCTTAGTGCAAGCCTGCCAACACACCCTCTTCCTATTGCAAGACAACGAGCAAGGTGCGGTAGAATCGGTGCTCAACTTAGCCATAGATCAAGCTCAAGAGCTTGAGGGCTATGACACCGCCCTTAACAGCATTGGCAATATGCTCAATGACGCCTTAATCCAAGTGCAAGAGAGCAGCAGCGAGCTGCAACGCTACCTCGATGGATTAGAGCTCGACCCAGATCACTTTGCTTACCTTGAACAGCGCCTCTCTAAAATCATGCAGTTGGCGCGCAAGCATCACGTAAGTGCCAAAGATCTTTATCAGCACCATCAAGCCTTAAATCAAGAGCTAAGCAGCTTAGACTCAGACGAAGAGAAGCTTGACGAAATCGCTGAGCAGCTGCAAAGCTGCAAGCTAGGCTTCATTGCTCATGCTAAAAAGCTCAGCCAAAGCCGGAGCCGTTATGCCAAAGAACTTGACAAGCAGGTGACCCAATCGATTCATGAACTCAGCATGCCTAAGGGTAAATTTGTTATCGATATCCGCTTTAACGAAGCGATCATGTCGCCCAACGGTTGTGACACCATCGAGTTTCAAGTCACCACTAACCCAGGGCAGCCACTGCAACCTATCTCGAAAGTCGCATCAGGCGGGGAACTGTCACGTATCGGCCTTGGCATTCAGGTGATCACGGCGAAAAAGGTCGCCACACCAACGCTTATTTTCGATGAGGTGGATGTGGGCATCTCGGGGCCAACTGCTGCTGTGGTGGGAAAAATGCTACGCTCACTGGGTGAATCGACTCAAGTGCTATGTGTAACCCACCTGCCCCAAGTCGCCGGAAATGGTCATCAACACATGTTTGTGAATAAGCAAAGTAAAGCCGGACAAACCGAGACCTCTATGGTAGCGCTGGATAAAACCCAACGCATCGAGGAGCTCGCCCGCTTACTTGGCGGCGATACCATTACCAGTAACACCCTAGCCAACGCCAAAGAACTACTCAGAGGTTAAAGACTGGCAACACCTAAAGCGAAGGAAATACCTTCGCTTTTTGATATCGGTGTTTCACTATTTAAACTCACTCATCCCATTGTACTTAATGAGCGAATTGCGCTCTCCATAACTCCTAGCAAGAAAAAACAAAACCATATAAGTCACGACTCGGCCGAAGTCTTAAGCAGCATTTAATTGATTCACTGCGACACCAAGCTTTCAAAATAACGAGTTCATACAAACTCTTGCGATCGCAAAAAATGGGCGTATAATCCCTCGGAATTTTTCAAAACAGAGAGCAACAATGAACCAGACAGTTAAGCACAACTTGACTCATTATCGTCGAGAAGCGGCGTTGGTTTTATGTTTCTGTTTTTCGATTTCAAAAAAAAGCCTCCTTGCTTAAGGGGGCTTTTTTTTGTCTGCTTTTTGCGTAGAGCCGGCAAGTTTAAACGACTATCTGCCCGAGGCTATTCGATGCTCATCTCGAATGTCAGTGGCAGAAAAAGTTTAAAACCATTTGTATCCGTTATCTATTTATAGGGAAGAGAAGCCATGGCGAACTCGTTGTTTCAAAAACATATCATCTCCATTCCGGAATTAAACCGAAATGAACTTGAACTCATCGTTGAAACTGCTGGAAGATTAAAAGCAGAGCCAAATCCAGAACTATTAAAAAATAAAGTCGTGGCATGCTGTTTTTTTGAACCCTCAACACGTACTCGCCTCTCTTTTGAAACCGCAGTACAACGCCTAGGCGGCACTGTGATTGGCTTTGATAACGGTGGCAACACCTCGCTGGCCAAAAAAGGCGAGACACTAGCAGACTCAGTGCAGGTGATCTCATCTTATGTAGATGCATTTGTAATGCGTCACCCACAAGAGGGCGCAGCCCGTCTGGCCTCAGAGTTCTCTAACGGCGTACCGATTGTGAACGGTGGTGACGGTGCCAACCAACACCCAACACAAACTTTATTGGATCTCTTCTCTATTTTTGAAACTCAAGGGCGATTAGATAACTTAAATATCGCCTTCGTTGGCGATCTAAAATATGGTCGCACCGTCCACTCCCTGACCCAAGCACTGTCTAAGTTTAATAACATTAACTTCTTCTTTGTGGCTCCCGAAATTTTAGCCATGCCAGATTACATTTGTGAAGAGTTAGACCAAGCAGGGATCAGTTACAGCCTGCATGCCACTATGGAAGAGGTGATCCCTGAGCTTGATGTACTGTACATGACCCGAGTTCAAAAAGAGCGTTTTGATGAATCAGAGTATGCGCACATGAAAGCCGCTTATATTCTAAATGCAGCCATGCTAGCTGACGCGCGCGACAACCTAAAGGTATTGCATCCATTGCCAAGGGTTGACGAAATCACTGTCGATGTCGATAAGACCAAGCACGCTTATTACTTCCAGCAAGCGCAAAACGGCGTTTACGCCCGTGAAGCACTGCTGGCATTAGTACTGAACGAACAACTTTAAGCAGGAGATAATCACCATGACCAAGGAAACGCAACAAGTTGAAGCCATAAAGAATGGTTCTGTTATCGACCATATTCCTGCCAATGTGGGGATTAAAGTGCTAAAGCTGTTTCAGATGCATAAAACCAATCAGCGAGTCACGATTGGTCTTAATCTGCCCTCCTCTGCTTTGGGCGCTAAAGATCTGATTAAAATTGAAAATGTTTTTATCAGCCCAGATCAGGCGAATCAATTGGCCCTGTACGCCCCTAACGCTACGGTTAATCAGATTGAAAATTATGAGGTCGTTAAAAAGCTGACCCTGTCGTTACCTGAGCGGATCAACGCCATTTTTAAGTGCCCAAATACCAACTGCATCACCCATAATGAGCCGGTAGACAGCAGCTTTAGTGTCAGCGCCAAAAAACAAGATGTACAACTAAAATGTAAATACTGTGAGAAAGTGTTCTCACGTGAAATAGTGACTGAGCGTCACTAAGCCGCTATTTTCTCAGCCACTCACATCTAACAAGCCTGCTCAACATTGAGCAGGCTTTCCCCTTTTACTTGTATCAGTCATATGCCCGCTAATAAAACTCTTCTCAATCAGTAGCGCACATCACCTGGGCATAACGTTTCGGATTAAAGCTGATGCAAATAACCATGGTCATTAACACCATCACCAGATGCATCATCCAGCCATAGCCAAAATCACCACTCCATTGCAATAGCTGCGCAAACATCAGCGGAAAGGCGGCGGCAATCAAAAAACCGCCACCTTGCATTAATGCGGTGAGCGCCCCAGCACTTTTCGCCGCAGGCAGATGATCAAGGGCTGTGACTATGGTTAATGAAAATGCCCCGCCCAGCCCAGCGCCGCACAAGATTGACCATAACTGCGGCGCGCTATCGGGATAAAAAGCAAATCCCCAAAAGCCGATGGCCTGCATCACTAACACCAACAACAACCAAGGGCGTCTATCGGTGTAACCTCTGGCCAAGGCTGGTAAGCCAATGGCGAACAAGGCTTGAGTCACCGCCATCACCACAATTAAATGGCTGCTGCTGACATTATCCCAGCCACGCTGCTGATAAAAGGCCGCCAGCCAAGTGACTAATGAAGCATACCCGCCGTTGACTATGCCAAAGGCGGCCATTAGGGTCCACGTTCGCGGACGCGCCAGTAAACGCTTTAGCGGTCGTGGTGATAAGCTTGCCTGTAATGCTGACTGAGGCGCTTGCGATACTTCAGGTAAAACGTCGCACTGGGTAGGCGGCATCTGTTTACGCAGGTGAAGTACCAGCCAAGCCGCCACCAAGGCCGCAAAACAGGGCAGCGCCAGCAAAGCCAGAGCATGCTGCCAATGATAACCCCATTGTAATAACATCGGCATTAGCTGTGCGCCCAGCGCACCGCCAATCATCAATGACGCCGAATAAAGCCCGGTGACCACCGCCGAGTGCTGGGCAAAAAACTGTTTAATCATGCCCGGTAAAATAGATTGTATAAATGCCACGCCCACACCACACAGCAGCGCGGTGATAATAAGCATGCTGCCATCGCTGACGAAATAGCGTAGCGCTGAGCCTAGCGTCATCAACGCCAACGCCAGTAACAAGCCTACATGGCTGCCAATAAGTGCAGGCCGAGCCGCCACCACAAAGGCCCCAATACCCATTAACATCATAGGCAGCAAGGTTAGCATCGACGCTTGGGAATAACTGAGGCCGGTGTCATTAACGATACTGCCTAGCAGCGGCCCAGGTGCCACTAAAAATGGCCGCAGATTGAGACCGATTAAGACAATTAATAACAGCAAAGATAACGACTGAGTGCGTACACTTAATTGACGGCCCATTAGTCTACCTTCTGTTTAGACGCGTTATGCTCTGCCCACTTAGCATACAACTCGCTGTCATTGGCATCACTTGGCGAGCACTGCTCGACCGACAGCCAGCTTTGCTGCTCAAGGGGCGGCGTAAGCTCCATGGCAATATGCGCCGTAGACAAGCCATATGGCTGTGCTTGTTGGTTCGAATAAGCAAACACCAAATGGTTAATTCCCGCCATGCGCATGGCAGCCAAACACATAGGGCAAGGCTGGCCACTGGCATACACGCTGCAGCCTTCAAGGCTGGTGGCATTTAAAGCTTTACCTGCGGCCCTTAGGGCCAGCAACTCGGCGTGAGCGGTTGGGTCGCACTCTTGAAGAATACGATTGACCCCAGTGGCTACCACCTCACCTTGTTTCACTACGATGGCAGCAAAAGGACGGCCACCGGCGGCCACATTTTGCTCAGCAAGGGCTAACGCTTGCTTAATAAAGGGATCTGATTTGTGCATTTTTCCACCTTTGCTACTGCAATTGCAGCATGACTTGCTCTAGGCTGACACTATAAAGGTGAGCATGACGGGTAAAAAATGATTTTTTTAAATAGAAACCATTCATAACGTAAATACTATTTCCCTTACTAAGTTAAAGGTCTTACTATTTATCGGCTGAATGTCAGCCCCCTCGAAAGACAGGATTAATGCTATGGATGATGGTGTGTCATGATGTTTGAACCTCGTCTACTGCGCGCTTTTGTAGTGCTTGCTGATACTGGCAGCTTTACCTTAGCAGCAGCACATTTACACCTAACACAATCGACAATAAGTCAGCAGATAAACCGCCTCGAAGCCGCCGTCGGCAAGGCATTATTTGATCGGACTCAACGCCCTATTCAGTTAACTAACTCAGGTGAGAAACTCCTCGGCTATGCGCGCAAAATTTTAGCGCTGCAATGCGAAGCCCAAGCATTGGTGGCTAACTCAGCTGGCAGCGCGCTAATAAAAATTGGCATCCCTGATGATATCGCCACCGAGCAGATGATAGGTGTGTTTGCCGATTTTGCTAAACAGCATCAGGAAATTAGGCTCGATGTCACCACAGGTCTCAGCATCGAATTAACCCACAGATACCGCAATGGCGACTTTGATATTTTAGTGGTCAAAGAAACCCACGCCGCCGATGATCATAGATTGACCATCAGCGAACCCATGGCCTGGTATCAATCTCTCGATACCCAACCCCAGTGGAGTGAGCCGCTACCCTTAATCGCGTTTCCTCCTGGCGGGCTCTACCGCGACACCATGTTTGAGCGCATCACCCATGAGGGTAAACTCTGGTATGTGGCGTTTTCCAGCGGCAGCTTAAATAATCTGCTTAGCGCCGTCGAAGCAGGCTTAGGTTATAGCCTGCTCCCCGTAAGAGCTACCGCCGGGCGGCGAGTCACTCCTTGCCCGCATTTAGGTAACGAGCAGCCCATGACGCTGTCGCTATACACTAATGACGGCAATGCCATTATTAGCGAACTCGCCGACAGCATAGGCCGCATACTGGTCAACCGAGAAGCTGTCTTTGAGCAGCAAGTGGGGCAACAAAAGCAACACCTTACCAGTAAGACACTGGACTGCGATAAGGGGGCAAAAAACTAAAGCTCGACACTCGGCGACTAAGCGCCCACACGGTAAGGCGTTGTCGGGCGTGAAACAACACGGTCAGTAACCCATTCAAAATGGTACAGCACATTTTACGAAAAATATAATAACAAGCTAAACGTAGGTGACCCATCATGAAGTTTATTCCACCGCAGTTATTTTTAACCTATATCGCCGTGTGTGAAACTGGCAGTTTTACCCGCGCAGCAGAAAGAATTCATAACTCTCAGTCGACCATTAGCCAACAGATAAACCGTCTCGAATCTATGCTCGGCAGCACGCTATTAATGCGCACGCCGCAAAAGGTAACGCTAACGGAGCAAGGGGAATTTGTTCTACGTTATGCCCATAAAATTATCGACTTGAACACCTCTATGGTCGATAACTTTCATGAAAAGTCAGAGCAAAATATCATCAAGATAGGTGTGCCTGACGATCTGTCGGTCGATGTCACCAAGGCCATTGTGAAGTTTCAACATAACTACAATATCTTATTTGAATTTACCTCGGGGCTGAGCAACAGCCTGTATCAGGCCTATCAAGCGGGCCAATACGATCTTATTTTGGTCAAGCAGCCCATACTCGGTAATGCCTACGCCTATCGCACAGAGCCGCTCTTATGGCTCGACAGCGCGGCGCACCCCACCTTTAATAGCAAGATGATCCCGTTAGTGCTATTTCCCACGGGAGCCTTGTATCGTGAACATATACTCAACTCCATGGATCAATTGGGTTATTGCAGCAAAATTAACTACTGCAGCAGTAACTTATCGGCCATTATTACCGCTTCGTCTATCGGTTTTGGCATCACCCTGTTACCGGAAACCTGTAAAACGGCCGAACATAGCGTCATCGATGAGCTGCAAACCTATGCCCCACCCAATGACTTTTATTTAGCCTTATATGTTAATAACACTCATGACATGATTGTTACTAAGATAGCCGATGAGATAATCAATACCTTTAACTTAAAGCACCATAAGACCTATTAAGCTGATGATGACCAAGATAACCCTTGCTCAGCCGATTTATGCTCAACTCATCCACCATGGCTCAATAACCACAAGCGTGCATTCGGTGTTTAACGCCGCCTGCAATCTGCACAGCCCTTATGGTTTGATATCCCTGCTGACGCAACCCAAAAAGATGAACCCCAGTGCCATCTTATTGCCGCAAGGGGTCCATTTTAAATCGCTTATTGTCGGTACTAAGGTAGAGCTACGTTGTACCCATAACACCAGCATAGACCCAGCTTTATTAGCGTTAGGGGCCAATATCGATAATCTGAGATTGCATATTAACTTAGGCACAGGCACAACCATTGTCAGTGAGCAGATTGAACGCTTTAGCCCCAGCTTACCCGTGGCTTTGCCAAGAGCGCTTAACCTTCAATTGAAGCTTCAATCCCATATTGCTGATTTTTTGCAGCGCAATCAAAAGCCACTGGGGATCTATCCCTTGTTGTGTCAGCAGTCTCAGCTCAACATCGCCACTCATCTGGTGTATCAACCTGAGATGATGACTAAATATATTACCCCGCATCTACAAGCATTTATCACCGAGTTAACCCAGAAAAACCCAACGATTGCGCTTAAATCCATTATCGGCTTTGGTGCCGGGCTAACCCCCTCGATGGACGATCTACTGGTGGGTATACTCTCCTGGCTCGACTTTAGCCAGCACCCTTACTTTCATCCGCTGGCCCAAGCGGTACAAGCTAATGCGGCGCAAACCACAGATGTGAGTCAGGCCATGTTAATGCACGCCACGCTCAAGCAATATAACCAAGAGATCGTCGAGCTGTATGCCTGTTTAAATCAGCCCCATAAATCAGATGATAGGCTCAATACCGCGCTCAACGAGGTTCTCGATGAGGTTATCGCCTATGGCCACTCTTCGGGCCACGACACCCTGTGTGGTATCTACTTGGGCTTAACCCTCTTCGGCGCTGCTGCAATAGATTGATCACACAAGACGGTGTGCTGAGTGGCCAGCGAATAAAGCGCAGGACAAATCTGCTTGATGACCACATTCTTGGTACAGAGCCGACGGAGTGAAATCGCAGGTTTTAGGCTAAAAATTTTTAAGCTGGCAATAAAAAAGCCTCAATATTGAGGCTTTTAAAGCATAAGCGAGCGCTTATATCGATGGACGAATGAGCAAACTGGCTCGCTCCTAGCGCAGGCTAAATGAGCGGTAATGTTTAATAATACTCAACAGTTTCGCCCAGTGTGATGCGCGTACCTGATCGCCCAGCAATCACTGCGGGTAACTCATCTAAGGCGCCAATGGCTGCGTCGCCCAATCCCTTAGAAACAAATTTACACACAGCATCAATTTTAGGGCCCATAGAACCCGCCGGGAAATGGTATTTATCGAGCTCTTCAGGGGTAATATTTTTAATCGCCTGCTGATTGGCTTTACCGTAATTAAGGTAAACCGCCCCATCGGTCAGAATAATAAACAGATCTGCCTGAATTTGCTCGGCAAGTAACTCCGCCGTTAAGTCTTTATCGATAACACACTCAACGCCAACTAGGTTGCCATTGTCAGCCTTAAATACCGGAATGCCGCCACCGCCACAGGCAATCACAGTGTTACCATTTTCAAGCAGGCTACTGATCTGCTTAGATTCGACAATATCTTGTGGCATAGGGGAAGACACAACGCGGCGGTAATAATCGCCATCTTTCTTAAAAATCGTCGACGGGTTAGCAATATTAACTCGCTCGATCTCGTCTTCGTTATAGACGGGGCCAACAAATTTAGTCGGATCATTAAACGCTGAATCGTCTATATCGACACAGGTTTGGGTCAAAATAGTGGTGATATCTAACTTATTGTCACTGTTAAATAACTCTTGTTGCAACATATAGCCGACCATGCCGCAGGTTTCGGCGCCCAATACGTCCATTGGATAGGCGGTGACCGCACTATTCACTTTTTGGTATTCGCAATTTTGCTCAATCAGCAGCCCCACTTGCGGGCCATTACCATGCACAATCACCACATCATGCTCTCTAGCAATGGCCGCAATTGATGCCGCAGCCTTTTTGATATTATTACGAAGATTGGTCGCGGTGAGCGGTTGACCGCGCTCTAATAGCGCATTACCACCAAGGGCTAGTACAATTCTCATGGGGAACCTCAATATTTATTCCATACACAATGATGGTGCTAGACAATAAACACGCCATTGCAATAAATGGTAATAAAGAAAATTTAGAAAAATAATAAAAGCCGGCCCACCCCTGCCTTAAACACAAATTAAAACAGAGCCGGCTTTTATATCTACACCACAATTAATAGCTGTTATGAAATATTATTAGCAAAGGCAATAATAGCTTTTTCAAAACATTCCACTGGCGGATTGGTAATACCACAACCTATCATACCTACACCGGGTTCTTTATGTGCAATAGCAGTATTAATAATAGGTAAAATCCCCGTTTCCATCACTTTTCTAATATCGATACCCGATGAGATACCTTTAAAGTTTAATAACGGAATAGTGACATTCGGATTCTTGGCGGTAGTGATCTCATCCATCTGGATAGAATAATCGATCGCCTCATTTACCGTGCCGCCAACCAGTGCCACAATCGCAGGGGCGGTCGCCATGGCAAACCCACCAATACCATAGGTTTCGGTGATCGCACTGTCACCTATGTCTAAGCCCGAGTCTTCAGGCTTAAAGCCGGCAAACAGTGGACCGATAACCTTTTGAGCAGGCCCGGTAAACCAAGTAAAGCCACCCATACCGCTGACACGAATACCAAATTCAACGCCGTTACGCGCCATAGTGGTCACCAGCGTGCTGTGCTCGACCCCATGACCAGCATCGAGGGCACACTTACACATCGCCATCCACGTTGGGCCAGAGAAGTAATCGCTTGATGCAATAAAATCAAACACTTCACGCTTTTCTTTGGTGGTGAAATCGGTTTCTAAAATCAAAGGGGTCAATGCCTGTGATAACAAGGCAGTACCTGCGTTATTACGGTTATGACATTCATCCCCCATATGCAACGCTTGGGCGAGCATTAAGCGCAAGTCGATAGGTTCAGATTTATCCATGGCCGCTTTTAACATTGGACCTAATACGTCGCGCATCCAGATTAAGCGCTCGACGACGCTTTCATCGTTGGCACCCATGCGTAAAATTTTCGCCATCTGCTCGCTGAGGTTGGTATAGGCGATATTACCGTAGGTCATGTTTTTGACCACGTGCATATACATAGACGCCGACGTCACACCCGCCATAGAGCCGACGCAATCGTGCTCATGACATGGCGAGAAAGTGATCTCACCCGATGCCGCTAATTTAAACGCTTCATCAAGATTCGATGCCAAGCCTTCGAATACCAGTGCGCCAGTCACAGCGCCGCGCATTGGGCCGTTCATATCTTCCCAACATACTGGTGGGCCTGCATGTAAAATGGTGGTCTTGGTCATGCCTGGAACCACATCAATCGCTCTTTCATAACCCACCAACACAGGGTGTGATTTAATAATACGATTGACTGCCTCTTCGTTGGCCGCCTCGATTTTTTGCGCGATCTCTGGCTGCGCCAATTTATCGAGCGCCGCAATCACCTTGGTATTACCACCGGCAATGGGTTGCCAGCTCACATGAGTCACCGGCGCTTGCTGCTTGCTGATATCGTCTTTAAAGAACTCAAGGCCTACATTAATCACGTTTAAGTTTGAAAATAGTGCTGTCATCTTGCTCATGGTTATTCTCCCTTGCTCACAAACCCGCTTGCCAATAGCCCGGTGTTTTGACTGCTGCTTGAAATGGTGACCCCTGCCGAGGCGAGTTTATCGACTTGCTCGCTCAGTTTTGGCGTATCCAGATCGGTACCTAGCACGTAACCTAAGATCTCTAAGTGCTGACCACGGGCCGCCGCTTTTTGTTTAGCTTCGATAATGGCTGGTAAGGTGACGCCGACGGGATCTTGATGTGAGCCATAACCGATAACGAAATCGAGAATGATCACCCCTACTTCTGGGTCGTCTGCTTCTTTGAGCAGACGTTCGATACGCGATGATGGATCGATCATCGGATGTGGACGCCCATTGGTAAAATCATCGTCACCAAAATCGATAAAGGTATGCTGCTGGCTAACATTAATGTCCGCCAAGCGCTGCTCTGGTTTTTTGGCGATATTGCTATACGCCTGACTGTGAGTCTCACGCACCAGCATCATGGTTTCTTCACATAAGGTGCCTCCGCAGAATAAACCGCGAATGTACTTTTGCTCAGGTGCTAACTTGGCTTTAATCTCTTCAATCAGCGGTAAGTTCAAGGCGCGCTTATTAATACTGCCCTCATCGATGCCCGCTAACACAACCGCTTGTAACGCGGCTTCTTTAGTAGTTTTAGCAAAATGAGCTCCCGCCGCAACCACTGGCGCTTCTTCACCGCCTAACAGGCAAACCACCACTGGCTTGCTGAAACTTTGAATCAGTTCAAGCACCTTAGCTTCAACGCTTTTCGCCGCTGGTTTAGAGACAATTAAGATCACCTCGGTAGCAGGGTCGGCTTCTAATGCGCGCAGGCCATCAAGCATCATGATGCCGCCCACGTCGGCGCTTAAGTCGCGTCCGCCAGTACCTAACAGCTGCGAAATACCGCCGCCAAAGTCATGAATGCGCGCCGCCACTTCTTGGCTGCCCGTGCCTGATGCGCCGACAATACCTATGCTGCCAGGGCGGACTTTGTTGGCAAAACACAGACCAACATGATTAATAATGGCGGTGCCGCAATCTGGGCCCATCATTAACAAGCCTTTTTCGTGGGCAAGGGTTTTAAGCTCTACCTCATCGGCCACCGACACGTTGTCGCTAAACATCAATACGTGTAAGTCGTTATTCAGCGCCGCGAGTGCTTCACGTTTGGCAAACTCACCCGGTACAGAGATAACGGCAAGATTAGCATCGGGGGCGTGCTTTAATGCGCTTTTTAAGGTGACATGTTTTTTCTCACTGGCACCTAAACCTGTGGCCGCTTTATCATCCCCTTTAAGGAGCACTTCCACTTCGGCCAGCGCCGCTTCGCACACTTCCTCGGTGGCCGCTTTCACCACGATAAACAGATCGCCACTGTTGGCGGTTTGCACTTCGGGTAACAGTAAACCGACGTTGGCTAACACCCCTTTATTCATGTCGGTTGCCATGGCAACAAACGCCTGTTCAACATCATTAATTTCATTAACTTTGGTCGTTAATGCCATTAATGAAACCGAATCGAAATAGGTATTCTTTTTTACAATTAATTTTACGACCATATTAGCCTCTACTATATTTCAACAAAAAAGGTGTAATAGCCCACGCAATAGTTAATACAGTACATAACAACTATTACACCCATGGTGAGTATGACTTTTATTTAAAAGAGTAAATAATAACTAAACGCTTTGACCTTTTAATTAAGATCGAATTAAAACCGACTACTAAATCAAAGTTAATCACAGAATTAAATATCCTTAACAAGACTCTTTACTAAGTGTTATTCAGCAGGCTATTTTTAATCGCGAATTCAACTCCGAAGTGCACCACTCGCTAAATTAGGCTGCCTTGCGTAATTCATTGAATACCGCAACAGGTTGCCTGAAGCCGAGGCACTTTCTCGGTCTGGCATTTAATGCCCGTTCAATCTCACTAATTTGCCTATCTGTTACCGTCCGCAAATCGGTGCCTTTCCGTATGTATTGCCGCAGCAAACCGTTGAAGTTTTCATTCAGTCCGCGTTCCCAGGACGAATAAGGGTTAGCGAAGTAGACATCCGTTTTAAGCTTTTCTGCGACCTGTTCGTGGTCACAGAATTCGCTGCCGTTGTCTGCAGTGATAGTTCGAACATAACCTCGATATTTCCACAACATGCCAACCATTGCCCGGGCCACATCGGCTGCGCTTTTCGCTGGCACTTTGCGTATCAGGTACAGCTTACTTTTCCGCTCAACCAGGCTGACAATCGCGCCCGTACCTTGCTTGCCCAGAACCGTGTCAGCTTCCCAGTCTCCGAACCGCTTTTTCTTGTTCACGATAGCGGGACGATGCTCTATGCCAACGCGATTCGGGATAATCACACGATTCGCGCGGTTACCTTTACGGTATCTTCGGTGACTCTGGCGTAGCTGTTTGTACAACTTGCCGCCGCATAATTTATCTCGCTGGACATAGCCATAAATCCACTCGTGACTGACGTTATATCCGATGATTTTACCGACACCGGCTATTTGTTCTGGACTCCACTTCTCATTGAGACCGAACTCAACAAAGGTGATGGTCAGTCCAGATACTCTAGACTTCGCGGACTGACAACGGCGTTTTAATGCCTTCGCCTGAGCGACTTCCGGCAAGTAATGGTTATCCCGAATTCGATTGCGATTTACTTCCCGGCTTATTGTACTGTGACTTACTTTCAGACGTTTTCCTATCTCCCGATAACTGAAACCCTCGCGTAAATAGGCCTCAATCTGGTATCGTTGTCCCTCGATCAACTGCTTGTAATTCATGGTAACTACTCATGTTTGTTTGGCGACTACAGAGTATCACCAACAGGCAGTTGATCTCTCCTCACCGTTTAACCATGAGTGGTGCACTTATTATCTGAATTCGGGATCTCAATCAATTCATTAACGTCATCACAAATTTCGATAGCTTGCTTTATTACCGTAATGGCTTGTTCAAGCTGGCCCATTATTTCTAATGACTTGGCTTTATGCTGATAATAAAGCCCGTTGCGATTATCATGTTTAATGGCATTTTCTATGGCAACAATCGCCTCATAGTGTCGCCCTAGCGAACGCAGACTATTTGCTTGATGGAAGGAGTAATCATAACGATGAGGTTTTTGTGACAATAACTGGGTCATCGCAGCGACCGCTTCCTCATGCATGCCTAGCTCACGTAAATAGTTAGACTTGTGGTACAGCACAAACGGCGACTCTGGTTGTGCGGCAACGCCGTTATCAAATTCAGCCAGAGCAAGCTGAGGTTGTTTGGCAAGTCGATAGCTATTAGCGATATACAGATAAAACTGCGCTTTATTATCACTCAGAGCCAAGCCTTGGCGGTAGGCGATTATCGCCTCTTCAAAGCGCGCTAACTCTGTCAGCACATAACCACAGTAGTAGAAGTAATCTGCTGGGTTGGCAAAGTCATGACGATTTGCAGTTAATATAGCCAGCGCAGTTTGGTATTCAAACTGACGAATATGCTGTTTAACCAAACGCAGTGACGCACTGTAGCCTTGCTTAACCTGCTCGTTTTGGGTCATCAAGGCGACCACATTGTGCTGGCCCAGGGCTTTAGCATGCTCGAGCGCGCTCAGACCATCGCGGTCTTGAAGGTGAATGTCGGCACCAGCGTCGAGTAACACCTCAATCACGTCGGCATATAAATAACCGCCATCACCTAAAATCACTGCCTCTAATAAGGCAGACCAGCCCAGTTTATTGGCGTGATTAACCGGGATCCCCGCATCCAAGCTGACCTGAACCGTACGTAAAAAGCCTTTTTCGCTCGAGGGCAACAGTGGCGTGCCGCCAAAACGGTTAACGCTAGTAACATCGGCGCCATGGGCTAAGGTCAATGATAAGAGTGCATGAAAGCCATTAGCACCAGCGCACAAATAAGGCGTCAACTGGTTTACATCACGCGCATTCACATCGGCGCCATGTTCAATTAGCACTTTAGCTAGCGCCAAGTTGTTTTGCTGTACGGCTATCATCAAGGCTGTGCAGCCGTTTTCATCTCGGGTATCTACATCAACTTGCTGGGTTAAATAGGCCAACACATCATCGAGTCGATTGTGACTTACCAGCTGATGCAACGACATAGGGGCATTTGCATTCATATGTTAACTCCTTAAGCGGCTTCAGTAGCTTCAGTTGCAGGGGTCGCAGGCACAGGCTTGCTTAAAGGTTCTCTAGCACTCTCTTTAAGGTTGTAAAAATGTTTAACCCCAAACAGACCGGCCATCATTAAGTAGGAGTAGACATACATCATCGACTCAGGCTGAGCAAAGCCAACCCCATTGGCATGGATGAATCCGACCATTGATAGACCAGCAGCGACTAAGGCGGCAACCACGGCGCGTTGCGGTGTATTATTGATAGCAAAGACCACCATACAGCCCCACAACAGACTCGCGAGCGGAGCACCATTGCCTAAGCCCACCATGCCTTGGTAATAGATACCTTTTGCCGCTAATGCTTCAATACCGACCTCATGGGCATTAGTACCGGCTGTCGCCAAGGTGTTTTTGAACAAGGTTAATGCCCAGTAGCCAATCCAAGGGAACAAGCAAACGAAGATGGCAGGCACTTCCAATTTAGGTGTTTCGCGAACCACTTGGTTAGCTGTGACAATACCTATGTAGACTAAGATTGGCGCAATAGCGGCACCTGGAATCAGGCTCAGTAGCAGCGCACCTAAACCAAACAAGCACACTAAGAACATGATCACGCCATTAAATAGGGTGTAACCAATGCTTGCCCCCATCTCTTTATACGCCGCGTGACCCACATACACAGTCACAGGGAAAGGGTTACCCATAAAGGCACCTAGCATTGATGCGCAGCCGTTAACCATCATGATTTTACGTGTAGGGTAAGAGTCACCAGCGGCATCGGCACTTTCGATATTTTCAAGGTCAAACACATAGTTAGCTAGACCCAGTGGCACAGCAGATGCCAAGTAAGGTAAGGCGTGTGGCACCCCTTCCATAAAGCTGTCGATATGCAGCTGTGGAGGATTAAAGCCCGCATCCGACAGTGAGGCAACAATCGCATCAGGAGACTGCAAACCAAACATCCAAGCCAGCGCAGTACCGACAATGATCAGTAATAGTCCGGTTGGGATCTTAGGAAACAGCGGCTTTTTACCAAACCAGTTAATAAAAATAAGCCCCAGCACGACGAACGACACTACAGGCGTTGAAAACGCTTGCAGCATAGGGTTAAGCGCCAACAGTGTAAGGCCTAAGCCTGCCAAACAAGACAGCAGTACGGTGCGAGGCACGATGCGACGGATAGTGTCACCGAAGAATGAGCCGACCAATAAGATCATCGCCTCAACAAAACACCAGACCAGTGCGATTTGAATGGCAAACGCGGCATCTTGTGTCGTGTGATAAACTGGCATAATCACCAAGAAGGTCACGGTGAAAATAGACGGGGCACTCGGGCCAGATGGCAGTGCAGTCACATCATCACGACCGGTTTCTTTTTTTAATTTATACGCGAACCAAGCATAAAATATACTGGCACACATTACAGCCAAACCAAACGCCGGGGCGACCTGCCCCATAACAAATTCTTTAGGTAAACCGACGACAAAAAGCAACAAGCCCATCATAGTCAGTAAATTGGTTAAATTATTGGTAAATAAGCCAAAGAAGGCGGCCCAATCACCTTTGCGCCATACATCACTTATGTCCATATCGCTGTCCTATTGTGATTTAATTATTTAACTTGAGTTAATAACGAACCCCCCAAAGTTAACAAAATTAAGGCGACACAATAAATTAGGAAACTAAATGGCCAAGATTAGCTTTACCGATACCCACAACAAAACAAACAATTTAAGATCAAAATAACAACAAAAACACAACAAGCTGATAACACGTAATAAAGTTAGGGTTAAATTATGTGACCCGCCTCACCCTTAGACTGGCGCCCTCCCCTCACAGACAATCAAACAAAGCATGACCTATGTCACATTGGTCTTTTTTGATTATTGCGCAACCTTGCCTTTATACCGCGCCACATCACCTTCGCACGTTGATGCCCAGCAATCTTGATATAACCAACCACCGAAGTAGACGTAGAAAGGAAACTTTGAGAGGAGAAAAACCAAGCAAATAAATTACTAGGGTTTGCCAGTAATGAGATTTAACCTATTGTAATTCAAAGTTATAATCAGGATGTTTTAGATGTTTTAGATGTTTTAGATGCTTTAGATGCTTTAGATGCTTTAGATGCTTTAGATGCTTTAGATGCTTTAGATGATTCAGGTAAATAGTGACGTGAAATTTGATGCAGATAAGAGGTTTTATTCACTTTTTCACTGCAATGAAAATTGATTGCGGTCCTGTGTTATCGACTGTGTGACTAACTAGATTGTCAAAAGTCAAAAGTCAAAATTGTATTTAGCCTATTTTGCCTTTGCGCAACAAAATAGGCTAGATAGGCTAAACAGCAAAGTAAGCTCGTGGCTAACGTTCAACATCACACCAGATAAAGGGGCGAGTTTAAACACTCAGCTCAGTCATGCGACTCAAGCAAACGCTAAGCAAGCCAGTACTCTCATTCAAAGGCGCCCCTAACCTGCGAAGTATACCACCCCTTGCAGGCACAAAAACGCAAAGGCCCCAGCTAAGACATCATCAATCATGATACCAAAACCGCCATGCACCTTGGCATCGAGCCATTTGATCGGCCATGGCTTAAGGATGTCGAAAAAGCGAAACAGCACAAATCCCAGCAGCAACCATTCCCAGCCTGCGGGCGCAGCAGCCAGGGTGATTAACATACCGACAATTTCATCCCACACGATGGCGCCGTGATCATGCACACGCATATCTTTAGAGGCTTTATCACAAATATAAAACCCCACCAGCATCAATAGCAGCGTCACACCAAGATACCAAGGTAACGAGAGGTAGCTCATCAGTAGGTAGAGCGGAATGGCCGCCAAACTACCATAGGTTCCCGGCGCTTTAGCCAGTAGACCCGAGCCAAAGCCCAACGCCAAAAAGTGGATAGGATTAGTAAGAGAGAGTCTGCGCAGCAGTGGATCGGTCGAGCGTAACTTCATGATATAAAATGCTCAAAACTAAAATTGGTTGGCTTAAATGTGGCGCCCTCTTTCATCAAACGCAGTTTGTTGCCTGTGGAGATCTGGCCAATTTTAGCAAAAGAGACCCCGGCATGAGCCAGTGACGTTTCTAGGGCGCCGCGCTGTGATTCTGGCACGGTAAAGAGTAATTCATAATCTTCCCCGCCCGTCAGGGCATAGCTAAGCGCTTGCTCATACTCAACCGACTCGCTCATGGCTGCCGACAGCGGTAGCTGATCGACATCGACAATCGCACCCACGTTAGAGTGTTTGAGGATGTGACCAATATCGGACACCAAACCATCGGATAGATCGATGGCGCTCGAGGCGAGATTCCGCAGCGATTGCCCCGCCAAAACTCTTGGCGTTGGATAATAATGACGTTGAATTAAATACTGCGCGGCATCGCCACTCAGCGCTTGCTCGCCCCGTAAAATGGCTAAGCCTAACGCTGAATCACCTAAGGTGCCGGTCACGTAGATCCAATCGCCATTTTTAGCACCACTGCGGGTTAACGCTTTGCCTTTAGGGACTTGGCCATTAATGGTGATGGTGATGGATTTCGGGCCACGCGTGGTGTCGCCCCCCACTAACGCCACGCCATAATACTGGGCAGCATCGCTTAAGCCTTGGCTAAAATCATCGAGCCAAGCTTCATCTATGTTGGGCAGAGTAATGGCCAAGGTCATCCATGCAGGCTCAGCCCCCATGGCGGCTAAATCAGATAGATTAACGGCCACCGATTTATAACCTAATGCCTTAGCGGGCATATCGGCCAAGAAATGGACATTTTCAACGAGAGTATCGCATGAGATAGCGATAGATTTATGTTCAGCTGGATTAACCAAGGCACAGTCATCGCCGACACTTAATGCTACGTCGCGGCGAGCTTGACCGCGCTCTGAAAAAAAACGCTCAATTACGTTAAACTCTTTCACAGTTTGACAACCATTATAAAGTTAATGTCTTACCCCACATCCATGCGGGCGACACCTAGGGAATATTGTTTTTCGAGCTTAGTGATGGTTCGAACTCGATGCGTTAAGAGCAAGACTTAAATCATAAAACCTAAATCATAAAGCTTGAGACATAAGGCTTAAAAGCTAAGCCAAAAGCTCATCATGGCGTACTGCATTGAGACGAATCACTATAACCGCAAGGCTTAGCGAGTATTGTGCTGTTTAAGCCATTGGCGAAGTATCACTCAAGTCATAGCCACACCTTGCCAACATCACTCATCAAGGCGCAGAAACAAGCGTGAAAAATCAACAGTTCCTAGCGATGATAACAAAAAAAACGGCATCCTAGGACACCGTTTCGACTATCACTTTCTACCGACTATCTTATCGAGAATGCCATTAACAAACTTATGGCCATCTTCGGCACCAAAGGCCTTAGCTAGCTCAATCGCTTCGTTAATCGCAACCTTGAAAGGCACGTCCTTGCGGAAAGTCAGCTCATACGTCGCAAGACGTAATACCGCTTTTTCGATAGGTGAAACCTCATTGAACGGACGCTCAATATGAGGGGTAATTAACTCATCTAACTGGGCGCACTTGATGGTGGTTCCCGATAGCAATTCACGAAAATAGCTAACATCGACACCATCGATTTTTTGCTCAGTGAGGAATTCATGCTCCACATCGGCAACATTATTTCCGCTTAGCTGCCATGAGTAGATAGCTTGTAACGCTAGACGGCGGGCTTTACGGCGCTCTGAAGGTTTCATTCTTGTTCCTAATCTTACAACTGCTGTTCTAGTTCTTGCAGAACATTGACCATTTCAAGCAAACTAAGAGCCGCTTCGCCGCCCTTATTACCTGCTTTAGTACCTGAGCGCTCAATGGCTTGCTCAATGGTATCTGTGGTCAACACACCAAATGAAACAGGAAGATTAAACTCAAGCGCTACCTGAGCCAAACCTTTGTTACATTCGCCTGCAACAAAATCAAAATGGGGAGTACCACCACGGATCACAGCGCCTAGCGCAATGATACCGTCAAATTTACCGCTTGCCGCCACACGACGAGCCGCAAGAGGCAACTCTACAGCGCCAGGCACACGTACAATCGTGATATTGTCATCTGCAACTTGACCAAAGCGCTTTAGCGTATCTAACGCGCCATTAAGCAAACTCTCAACAACAAAGCTGTTGAAGCGTGAGATCACGATGGCAACTTTGGCATTTTTCGATTCGATATTACCTTGAACTACGTTCATTTATCTTACCTAAATTAGCTTTAACAAACCCGGCACGGGAAAAAAGAGGCCGTATAATACCACAGCACACGACGTTGATCCCCATGCAATTTAAACCAAATGAGTGAATTTACTCACATGAGTATTAATCAGCAATATATTCAGTGACTTCTAACCCAAAGCCCGACAGCGAATGGTAACGCTTTGGCGAACTCAGCAGGCGCATTGTGGTGACGCCCACATCGGCCAATATTTGCGAGCCAATGCCCACTTGGCGTGAGGTGCCTTGCCATTGTGCAGGGGCTGCGGCTTCGCCTTTGTCTTGGGCCTCAAATGCTTTGACCTTGGCCAAAATTTCACTGCTGTGCTCTTGATGACCCAGTAAGACTAATACGCCACCTTCATCGGCAATACGCGCCATGGCTTTTTCGAGTGGCCAGCTGCGCTTTTCGTCGCGCTCAGAGTGCAGTAAATCATTAAAGGTATTTTGCAGGTGTACCCGCACTAAGCTGTTTGGCTTAACGTCACCTTTAATAAGGGCATAGTTAAGTTGGTTGTCTATGGTGTCACGGTAGGTGATCATCTCAAACTCACCAAAACGGGTTGGCAATTTGCACTTAGCCTCGCGCACCACAGTGGTCTCTTTGGTATTGCGGTATTCGATTAAATCAGCAATGGTTCCTATTTTTAGGCCATGCTTTTCGGCAAAAATCTCAAGATCGGGACGACGCGCCATGGTGCCATCATCATTAAGAATTTCAACGATAACAGCTGAAGGCTCTAAACCTGCAAGACGGGCAATATCACAGCCCGCTTCGGTGTGACCTGCACGCACTAAAACGCCACCTTCTTGGGCCATCAGCGGGAAAATATGCCCTGGCTGCACAATATCGGTTGGCTTAGCATCTTTCGCCACAGCCGCTTTAACGGTCACGGCTCTATCTTGAGCAGAAATACCGGTTGTCACCCCTTCAGCAGCTTCAATCGACACGGTAAAGTTAGTCGAAAATTGCGCGTTATTGTTGGTGACCATCAAGGGTAAATTCAGCTGCTGACAGCGGGCTTTCGTCATGGTTTGGCAAATTAAGCCGCGTCCGAAAGTGGCCATAAAGTTGATCGCCTCAGGGGTGACAAGATCTGCCGCCATGATAAGATCGCCTTCGTTTTCTCTATCTTCGTCATCCATCAGGATAACCATTTTGCCTAAACGAATATCTTCGATAATCGCTTCTATGCTATGTAGTGCCATTGTTAGACCTTGAAATGTTCTTCTAGTAATAAATATTTAATCTGCTATTAGCGGGCATTACCAGCCTCTATCTTAAAAAGCCTGAGCGAGCTAACAGATCCATCGTCACTTCTGGGGCTTTGCTAACATTTTCATCTGCATTGTGCCCCGAATACGTCATTAAACGCTCTAAATGACGAGCAATCAGATCCACCTCGATATTGACGCTATCGCCGGTTTTTAAGTTGATAAGGGTGGTTTCACCCGCGGTATGCGGCACTATGGTTAATCGAAAGCGTTCGCCTTGTACCTCATTCACCGTCAGGCTAACCCCGTCGATAGTAATGGAGCCTTTATGGGCGATGTAGCGCGCTAAGCCTTGAGGCGGTGTTAACCAAAATTCGATAGCCTTACCACGATACTGTCTGTCGTCGACGTAAGCGACCCCATCCACATGACCGCTCACCATATGACCCCCTAAGCGTGTGGTCGGTGTGACAGCTTTTTCTAAATTAACCGCTTGCCCCACTTGATAATGGGCAAAGCCTGTCAGTGATACTGTCTCGGCTGAGATATCGGCAACATAACCGTCGCTTAAGCATTCGACCACGGTGAGACACACGCCATTGGTGGCAATGCTATCACCAAGTTTGACATCACTTAAGTCCAGCTTTCCACTGGCCACGGTGAGACGAATATCGTCGCCACGGCGCTCAATTTTCCTTAGATTTCCTACTGACTCAATGATCCCAGTAAACATCTTTACCTACTTAGTTGCTCTGCACTTTAACAGGAGTGTGCACTTAAATTAAATGTAAAACGCCTATCGTCACCGACTTTGCGCTCATCAGTTAACACTAACTTAGGCAGTTGCGTCATCTGAGTATAGTCGGGTAACTGGAGTAAATTACGCCCGTGGCTGCCAAGCAATTTAGGCGCTTGGTATAAGACCAATTCATCGGCCAGTTGCTGTGCCATAAAAGCCCCCGCCAAGGTAGCGCCAGCTTCGACCATCACGCTATTGCACGTTTGCCCTAAATGCCCCAGCAATGCTGCGAGCGGCACGCGCCCCTCTTGGGCGTCAAGCTGTAAATGGCTCACATGTTGTGGCCAGAAGGCCTGTACAGACGGGCTATAAGGCGTGCAAGACACCAATAGGATAGGTGATGGGATGGCCAATAATTTTGCTTGGCTACCTAAGCGCGCCTGACTATCGAGCACAACCCGCAATGGCTGCTTTAACAGCTCAGCAGGCAGAGAATCGGCTAGGCTGCCAAGCTCTTGATGGCGCACATTCATGCTGGGATCATCTTGCAATACGCTATCGATGCCGGTTATCACCGCACAATGACGCGCGCGCATTCGCTGCACATCGCGACGGGCATTAGCGCCCGTTATCCACTTCGATGTGCCATTGGACAGCGCCGTTTTACCGTCTAAACTGGCGGCCAACTTAATGCTCACCCAAGGCAATCCTGTCGCCATACGCTTCATAAAGCCTTGATTCAGCGCGGCCGCCTCATCACGCAGTAGTTCGATATCGACCTCAATGCCGGCTTGCTGCAGCATCTTGATACCACGTCCAGACACCTGCGGATTAGGGTCGGTTACCGCTACCACCACCCGCGCCACTTGCGCATCGATCAACGCCTGTGCACACGGCGGGGTGCGGCCATAGTGGCTACACGGCTCTAGAGTGACATAAGCGGTTGCCCCTTGGGCTTGCTCGCCAGCCATGCGCAGTGCATGCACTTCGGCATGGGGGCCGCCCGCGGCAATATGATAACCTTCGCCGACCACCTTGCCCGCCAGGGTGATAACACAGCCCACGCTCGGGTTAGGTCGAGTGGTATAGCGCCCTTTACGCGCTAACTTGATGGCTTTTGCCATCATTTCAATGTCAAATTTTGACCACGCCATGTGCCATATCCATGCAATCTAATGATTAAAAATCGGTTTATTTGGTCGACTTAGGACTCTGCAGTTTCGCAATGGCGTCACCAAACTCGGACACATCTTCAAAGGCGCGATACACAGAAGCGAAGCGGATATAGGCGACTTTATCGAGGTGGACCAGTGGTCCATCATCAAATTACCTATCATCTCAGAGGTGACTTCGCGCTCACCGGTGGCGCGCAGCGTCGACTTTATCTTACTTAGTGCCTGCTCAATTTCATCCATAGATACCGGACGTTTCTCGACTGCGCGTAACATGCCGCCCCGCAGCTTTTCTTCATCGAACGGCTGGCGACTACCGTCTTGCTTAACCACTCGCGGCATTACTAACTCGGCGCCTTCAAAAGTGGTGAATCTTTCATGGCACTCTAGGCATTCACGGCGACGGCGAACCTGATGGCCATCGGCAACCAAGCGAGAATCGATCACCTTAGTATCGGTTGCGCTGCAAAACGGACAATACATTGAGCCTCCAGCATAAAAGCACTTAAATAGATCGGTTGGCATACATAAAAAAGCCAACTGAGAGATACAAAAATGGCCGCTATAATAGCGGCCATCGAAGTTTACCTGATTTAACCCTTAAGGTTAACCGTAAACAGGGAACTTAGCGCACAAATCAAGGACCTGGTTTTTCACCCGCTCGATAGTGGCTTCGTTGTTGATGTCATCAAGCACATCACACATCCAGTTAGTTAACTCAATCGCTTGCGCTTCTTTGAAACCACGACGAGTGATCGCTGGCGAGCCGATACGCAGACCCGAGGTCACAAAAGGTGAGCGAGGATCGTTAGGCACTGAGTTTTTGTTCACTGTGATGTTGGCACGGCCAAGTGCAGCATCAGCGTCTTTACCTGTGATATCTTTGGCAATCAAATCAAGCAGGAATAAGTGGTTGTCGGTACCGCCAGACACTACATCATAACCGCGCTGGATAAAGGTGTTTGCCATCGCTTTCGCGTTAACTACCACTTGCTCTTGGTACGTTTTAAACTCAGGCTCTAATGCTTCTTTGAACGCCACCGCTTTAGCCGCGATAACGTGCATCAATGGGCCACCTTGGCCACCTGGGAATACCGCTGAGTTTAGCTTCTTGTAAATATCTTCATCATCACAGGCCGACAAGATCAAGCCGCCACGTGGGCCAGCCAGAGTCTTATGGGTTGTGGTGGTCACCACGTGTGCATGTGGCAGTGGATTAGGGTAGATACCCGCAGCCACTAGACCTGCAACGTGCGCCATATCGACAAACAGGTAAGCACCGACTTTGTCTGCGATTTCGCGGAACTTGCCCCAATCGATAATACCAGAGTAGGCACTGAAACCGGCGATAATCATCTTAGGTTGATGCTCAACGGCAAGGCGCTCAACTTCGGCGTAATCAATCTTACCAGTGGTTTCGTCGATACCGTACTGCACGGCATTGTACAATTTACCCGAGAAGCTCACGTGAGAGCCGTGGGTCAAGTGACCACCGTGGGCAAGGCTCATACCCAAAACGGTATCGCCGCCTTGAAGTAGCGCCATAAATACCGCTGAGTTAGCTTGTGAACCAGAGTGAGGCTGAACGTTGGCGTAAGTGGCACCAAATAGCTCTTTGGCGCGAGAGATAGCGAGCTCTTCAGCGATATCCACATACTCACAACCACCATAGTAACGCTTACCAGGGTAACCTTCGGCATACTTGTTAGTCAGCTGAGAACCTTGCGCTTCTAATACACGAGGACTGGTGTAGTTTTCAGAGGCGATAAGCTCGATGTGCTCTTCTTGGCGACGAGTTTCATCTTGGATCGCTTGAAACAGTTGTGGATCGAAGTCCGCAATATTCATCTCTTTTTTCAGCATTGGTCACTCCAGCTGTTAAAGTCTTATTAAGTAGGGTTGCGCGGTATTCTACAGTGCAATTGATCACAATCCCAGCATTAGCAACATGAAATTAGCCGTAATTCAGGCTTAGAAATATTCATCTAAGCGCCCCACTGCAGCCAACGCCATAAGCGAGTCATTGTTTGGCAAGCGGATTCTGTTACAAGCCATAAAAGTGACTGTTTACAGCACTTTGATAAAAAACACTGTTTTCGTTTTAGGATAAACCTTGGGTGGCATAAACCGAAAAGTCAGCCCAAAAGCAATTGATGCACACGCCGCCGGCGCCCATCTTCTAAAATACGATTTAAGTTCATACACGATTGCAGTAGAATTGGCGCCATTGTTTTGTCGGAGAGTAAATTTGTTATGGCACAATTTGTTTATAGCATGCTACGAGTGGGCAAAATTGTCCCACCTAAAAAGCAGATCCTAAAAGATATTTCCTTAAGCTTTTTTCCTGGCGCCAAGATTGGTGTATTGGGTCTCAACGGCTCAGGTAAATCGACCCTACTGCGCATTATGGCCGGCCTCGATACCGAAATTGAGGGTGAAGCCCGCCCCATGCAGGACCTTAAAATCGGTTACCTGCCCCAAGAGCCTAAGCTGGATGAACAGCAAACCGTACGTGAAGCGATTGAAGAAGCGGTCAGCGAGGCGAAAAATGCCCTTGCTCGCTTAGATGAAGTCTATGCGCTGTACGCCGAGCCCGATGCCGACTTTGATGCGTTGGCCAAAGAACAAGGCCGCCTCGAAGCCATTATTCAAGCGCAAGACGCTCACAACCTCGATAACATCTTAGAGCGCGCCGCAGATGCGCTGCGCCTACCAGATTGGGACACTAAAATTGAAGTCTTATCTGGGGGTGAACGTCGCCGTGTGGCCTTGTGTCGTTTACTGCTCGAAAAACCCGATATGTTGCTGCTCGATGAGCCGACCAACCATTTGGATGCCGAGTCGGTTGCTTGGCTAGAGCGCTTCTTACAAGATTACACTGGCACCGTTGTGGCTATTACCCACGATAGGTACTTCCTCGACAACGCCGCTGGTTGGATCTTAGAACTTGACCGTGGCGAAGGGATCCCTTGGGAAGGCAACTACTCTTCTTGGCTTGAGCAAAAAGATGCCCGCCTTAAACAAGAGTCGGCCACCGAAAACGCCCGCCAAAAAACCATTGCCAAAGAACTTGAATGGGTTCGCCAGGGGGCTAAAGGCCGTCAATCTAAGGGCAAGGCCCGTATGGCGCGTTTTGAAGAGCTTAATACTAACGATTACCAAAAGCGTAATGAGACGAACGAACTCTTTATTCCACCTGGACCCCGTTTGGGTGACAAGGTCATTGAAGTTAACAACCTGACCAAGTCTTATGGCGATCGCGTCCTTATCGACAATTTAAGCTTCTCAGTGCCTAAAGGCGCTATCGTGGGTATTATCGGTGCCAACGGCGCGGGTAAATCGACCCTGTTTAAGATGCTTACCGGCGCCGAGCAGCCTGATAGTGGCAGCATAGAAATTGGTGAGTCGGTGAAGATTGCCTCGGTCGATCAGTTCCGTGATTCGATGAATGATAAAAATACCGTTTGGCAAGAGATCTCTGGCGGCCAAGATATCATGCGGATCAACAACACCGAGATCCCAAGTCGCGCCTATGTGGGTCGCTTTAACTTCCGTGGTGGCGATCAGCAAAAAATTATCGGCAGCCTCTCGGGTGGTGAGCGTAACCGAGTTCATTTAGCCAAACTGTTGCAAGCGGGCGGTAACGTACTGTTACTCGATGAACCCACCAACGATTTAGACGTCGAAACCTTACGCGCCTTGGAAGAAGCTCTGCTTGAATTCCCAGGTTGCGCCATGGTTATCTCCCATGACCGTTGGTTCCTCGACAGAATCGCTACCCATATTTTAGATTATCGCGACGAAGGCCAAGTGAACTTCTACGAAGGTAACTACACCGAGTACACCACGTGGTTAAAAGAGACCTTAGGCACCGATGCCATCGAGCCTCATCGCCTAAAATACAAGCGCATCAGCTAATCTCATTTACGTTCGAAATCACCAGGCTTCATGCTGGCGAGCGAAGGTTAATAGATAACGGCTTAAAGCGACCAAACGGAGACCCTAGGGTCTCCGTTTTCTATTAACATCAACTTAGGCATATTTAAGGAGCTTATTTTAAATGACGTGTGTTTGAGGCTGAAGTTTAAGGCAGAAGTGAACAGGCTTAAACGAGTTGAGTTTCATCAGGTCTCAGGCAACTCCTCTGCTCCTCATCCCCCAGCGCCGCCTACAAAAACACACAACAATGCAAAATAGTGCTAACATCTCAGGCAGCAACTCACAGCGAAAAACCGATCATTCGTGCGCTCAAATACCCCGTTAGCGTCGACAGAATAAAAGAGAGAGACCTTTGAAACCCCTGCAATTTATCCATTTGTTTTGGCTGTTATTACTCAGTAACAGTTCGCTTGCTACTCCACAGGCGCAAGATAATACGCCTATCCATGATGGCCCCTATGTGTTTATCGAACCTGGGACTGCCCAGCCACAAACGGCGCACTGGATCTGCCACAATCAATTGGCCCAAACCCCGATTAAGCAAGCCAAGCTGCGCCGCCCCAGTGATTGCGCCCAATTACCCGAACTCACACTGAATCCCCATGCGACAGCGCTGTTACCCGATACTTATGAAGGAGTAAACAAAGTTATTGCCCTGAGCGATGTTCACGGTCAATACGATGTACTGATTAACTTGCTGCGTCGTCATAAGGTTATCGATAATCAGCAGCGCTGGGCCGCAGGAGATGCGCACTTGGTGATGACAGGCGATATGTTTGACCGTGGCCATCAGGTTAATGAAGTATTGTGGTTTATGTATCAACTTGACCAGCAAGCCCAAGCGGCCGGTGGCCAACTGCATCTGTTAATGGGCAATCACGAACAGATGGTGATGCGCGGTGACCTCCGCTATGTGCATCCGCGCTATCACACCGCCAGCGAACAACTGGGGCGCAGTTATGATGCACTCTATGCTAATGACACAGTACTAGGCCAATGGCTTAGAAGTAAGCACACCATAGTCAAAATTAATGACACGCTATTTTTACACGGTGGCATAAGCCAAGAGTGGATCGATCGTAAATTAACCTTAAGCCGTGCCAATGCCTTATATCGACAACATATCGATACGTCTAAGCCCGAACTGAAGCAAGATGATTTGCTTAACTTTTTATTTTTCGGCAATGGTCCACTTGGTACCGTGGCTACTTTAAAGCTAACTTTAATCAGCAGGAGCTAGACAACATCTTGGCTTACTTTCAAGTAAAGCGGATTGTGGTGGGCCATACCTCGCAATCACAAGTGTTAGGCCTGTTTGATAACCAAGTGATCGCGGTCGATAGTAGCATCAAGCTAGGTGAGTCGGGTGAACTGCTGATTATCGAGGATAATCAATTAATCCGTGGCCACTATGATGGCGCGCGTTCAATATTGTAACTGTACCTTACCTCTAGCAAGCCACTGTGAGTAAAACGGTTAATGGGTATGATAAAAGAGTGGTTTATCTGCCGTTAGGCATTACAGATGAATACGCCATACCGCTGTCAATGACAGCGGTATGGCTGGTCAAGCTAGACTGAAAAACCTTCCCCTAGCCTAAAGCTTTAGTCCCTTGTTGCTGAGCCTCGATAGCCTGCTGTAACTGCGCCTCGACAAAACCTGGTGAAGTCGTGTGACCCGAGATTAAGCGGTACATCGCAGGGATCACCAGCAGGGTGATAAAGGTGGCGAAAGCCATACCGAAAAACACCACAGTCCCCACCGCAATGCGGCTCTCGGCCCCAGCACCAGTAGACATAATTAAAGGAACAGCACCAATTAAGGTGGTAAATGCGGTCATTAAGATTGGCCGTAAGCGCCGGGCTGATGCATCGATAATCGCTTGCTCAATATCGCTACCACGATCCCGAAGTTGGTTGGCGAACTCCACGATCAAGATACCGTTTTTGGTCACCATACCGATCAACATGATCATGCCAATTTGGCTATAAATATTCAGCCCTTGGCCCGTAAGGTATAACCCGAGGAAGCCACCAAATACCCCCATAGGCACAGTAAACATCACCACCAGTGGATTGATAAAGCTCTCAAATTGCGCCGCCAATACCAAATAGGCCACCAGCAAGGCTAACGCGAACACTATCATCACACTGCTTTGATTCTCTTTAAAATCTTTCGACTCGCCAGTATAACTCACCGAAATGTCACTGGGTAAATGTTCAATCGCCTTGGCATCAAGAAAATCAAGCGCTTCGCCTAAGGTGTAACCTTCACCTAAACTGGCTTTAAGGGTGATCGACTTCTGCTTATTGTTATGGCTCAGTTTGTGAGCCGAAGCCACCTCGTCAATATGAGTGATAGCATCCAGTGAGATCAATTCCCCTGTGGCAGTGCGCATATAGATTTGGCTTAAATCCGCCATGCTGTTGAAGCTGTCTTCATCTCCCCGCAGATAGACATCATATTCCTCACCGCGATCGATAAAGGTGGTTTCGCTGCGCCCACCCAGCATCACCTCTAGTGTTTGCGACACTTGAGCGACGCTAACGCCCAATTGCGCGGCGCGAACTCTGTCAACGGTGACCAACAACTCAGGCGTAGTTTGCGCATAGTCTAAGTCAACGCCCTCGAGCATTGGAGACAATTGAGCCTCCTGCTGCATAATACTGGCCCACTTAAACAACTCATCATAATCGGCGCCGCCAAGCACAAATTGCACAGGCTCACTGGATTTACCACGAAACCCGGGCAAGAGCGGATACACCATCACATCGGGGATCCCTTTTAATGCTTTAGCGACCACGGCCAATGCTTGCTGCGCATTGACGCTGCGATCTTGCCAATCTTCCAACTGTATGATCACAAAGCCAGTTTTATCACCCGCTCGGCCGCCAAAGGCGGGGGCTTGGATGCTAAATGACTTAATAATACCCTCACCTAACAGCGGCATTAAACGTTGCTCAACAATATCAACATTGGCAGTCATGCGATTATAACTGGTGCCCTCAGCGCCTTTAATAAAAGCAAAAATGACGCCGCGATCTTCTTGTGGCGCAAATTGTGCTGGTACCTGTTGCAGCAATAGAGCACAGCCAATAATGCAAGCTAAGATAACCAGCGGAGCGCCAGCACGCCACTTAACAGCTTTAGCAACCCAGTAGCGATAGTGCTGCTCTAAGCGGCTAAAGAGCCTGTCCATGAAACGGTTAAAACCGTTAGGTTTAACGTTGGCCTTGAGCATTTTGCTGCCAAGCACTGGGGTCAATGTGAGCGCAACTATGGACGAGAAGATCACCGACATCGCCAACATGACAGAAAATTCGGTAAATAAGCGCCCGACCATGCCATCCATAAAAGAGATAGGCAAAAACACCATGACTAATACCGCCGTCGTTGCCACCACAGCAAACCCCACCTCTTGAGCACCTTTATAAGCCGCAAGCAGTGGCGGCTCGCCTTTTTCGATGTGATGGAAAATGTTTTCCACCACCACGATGGCATCATCAACCACTAAGCCGATTGAGAGGATCAGCGCCATCAAGGTCAGTAAGTTAATCGAAAAGCCAAAGTAGTGCGCTGCGATGAAAGAAGAGATCAGCGATACTGGCACTGTCACAGCGGGAATAAGCGTGGCGCGTGCCTGGCCAATAAAGATATACAGCACCAGTACCACCAGCGCGCCAGTAATGTACAAGGTGTTATATACCTCGCTGATGGAGCGATCGATAAAGATGGTGGAGTCATAATCGACCACCAATTGCGTCCCTTGAGGTAAAAACTTTTGCAGCTTATCGACCTCAAGGTGCACTTTTTTAGCAACATCGAGTGGGTTGGCATCTGACTGCGCCACTATGCCTAAACTAAGGTTAGGTACACCGTCACTCTTAAAGGTGGAGTTTTCATTTTCGGCGCCAATAAACACCGAGGCCACATCTTTAAGGTAAATTGGAGTGCCATCGCTTGCCGTACGCACTAACAGGTAGTCAAAATCTTCTGGCTGATGATACAGGCGAGCGGTACGAACCGTCATGACGGTGACATCATTGCGCACCTCGCCCCCTGGGCTTTCAATATTTTCATTACGCAGCGCGGTAATAATATCGCTGGTGGTGACGTTACGCCCAGCCATCTGCTCAGGATTAAGCTGCACATACATTACTTTGTATAATCCACCAGAAAGGGTGATGGAACTGACACCACTGATCAGGCTAAACCTGTCTTCGAGCACCCGCTGCGCGTAATCGGTCAGCTGAGTACGGTCCATGGTCGATGAGCTTAAATTAATGTAAACCGAAGGCTCACCCGAGCCATTGTCTTTAGATACAATAGGGTCGTTTGCTTCTTCAGGCAGGCGGCGCTGAGCACGGGCCACCGCATCACGTACATCACTGACCCCTTCGGTTAGATCCCAATCAAGATCGAACGTCACGGTAATACGTGACATGCCATTACGCGTGGTGGAGGTGATCTCATCAATACCACTGATCCCAGTAAGCTCATCTTCGAGCACTGTGGTTATCTGGCTTTCCATAATGGTCGCTGAGGCACCTTCATAGGTGGTCATCACAGTTACCACAGGGCTTTCAACGTCGGGCATCTCCCGCACTGCCAACTTAGAAAAAGAGACCATACCGAACACGCATAATAGCAAGCTCAGAACGATAGCAACCACCGGGCGTTTAACTGAGACATCAGACAATAACATTAGCCACGCCCTCCTTGAGCTGCAGGCGTGGCACTCATATCATCACTGCTGGCCAAGGCCTCCTGAGGGCTTAAATTGGCTGGGGCAACCTCTTCAATTTTCAGGCCATCACGCATATTGACTAGCCCCTGCACCACTATCTTATCGCCGCTATTAACGCCGTCACTTATCAACACTTTATCGTCAATACGTGCACCTAAGGTAACTTGTGTTCGCCGCGCAACATTGTCACTGTCGATAACATAAACAAAACGCTTAGTGCCTGAATATTCCAATGCTTGCACTGGCACGACTGGTTGTTTAACGGGTGAGAAACCAATATTGGCTGACATCAACATACCCGGTTTTAACTTCTGCTGTGGGTTGTCGAAATTGACCCGCACCTTAAGGTTTAGGGTCTCTGGGTTGATGCGCGGATCGATTGCCACTACGTTGCCCACAAAGCGCTCATCTGGCCAAGCTCGACTCGTTGCGGTGACCGACATGCCGAGTTGTAAACGTGACAAATAGAGTTCGGGGACTTGAATATCCAGTCGCATTGAAGCCAGATCATCTAAGCTGAGCAGCTCGCTGCCCACACTGACCATCTTACCAACACTAAAATCCACCAGCCCGGCCGTCCCCGAAAAAGGTGCGCTGATCAGGTGAAAATCCAGCTCGGCTTGCGCCACTTGCAAGCGTGCCAAGGCGATATCGACACTGGCTTTTTGGGCATCGATTTCGGTTTGAGTGATAGCGTTATTACCAATAAGCTTTTGGAACTCTGTTAGCTTGCGTTGTTCATCTTGAAAATAGGCTTGCGCCTGAGCCACATTGGCTTTAGCTCGGGTGTGTTCGAGCACCACTAAGGTCTGACCCGCGACTATTGCTTGGTTAGCATCCACATTAATACGAGTGATTTTTCCCGCTACTTCGGCGGCTATCTGCACCGAGCGATTAGCTTCAAGTTTGCCAACCAGTGACAGATGCTGGCTCAACTTCTGCTCGGTAACGACTGATGTCACCACAGGAATGACTCGCGATTTTTTAACCCCTTTATCGCGGCTTCCACCAGCTTGAGCAGCTTGGTTTGAATGAGATATAAATTGAAAAATTAGAGCGGCAGATAAACTTAAAATAATAATCGTACTGGTAGTTAAACGCGGTTTTTTCATTATTGATTATTCGTCGATTAAAAAGGCCATTGGAGAGTGGCCGTCATTTTAAAGGCAAATCATCGCTTATAGGGTAAATCAGTGTAAATACAAGCAAATTAGCGCCGAAAAGCAACACGAAAACAACATAAAAGCACAACTGACAACTTAAACGGTACTCAATCAAAACAAGCGAACAAATATCACACAAAAATCACTTAATCCCGCTCACGCTATCGCTATCGTCATGGTTAATATCTCTGGCGATGGCAACCGTAAATGACAAATAACAGATAAAGACTTGGCTATTTCGAGCGCCAACGCATTCTGCTAGGCTTAGTGAACTTTATACAAGAATAAGACTTTCATAGGATAAGCCGTGACGCTTTATTGGCTCGCCCCTTCGATGCGCCAACAGGCGTTTATTTTTTACAAGCGTCATATGCCTCATGCTCGACTGCGAAAAAAAGAGCACCTTGCGGTGAAATACCTCAATGATAATCCTCAAGAGCCATTGATTGCCGCGGTAAGGTTAAGGCCCATAGGGCCATATCAGTTATTAACCGGCATGTTGGTGCATCCAAACCATCGCAACCAAGGCGTAGCGCGCACTGTCGCCAGAGCTCAATACTTGCGCCAGCTTTTTATTTGCACTCCCCGAGCTAGTGCCGTTTTATCGGCAACATCAATTTAGCAGCGAAGGTGTGTTCCCCGTTGAAATAGCGCAATTACATCAACGTTACCTTAATCAAGGAAAATCACTCACGCCCATGTACTTTAACACTAAGTCCCGATGTTAACTTGCCACCTAATTACCAGAAAATGACACAAAGGAGTCATAATTCACCACAGTGCTGCAGCTGCATGGTACAACAAAAGTACGAGTGATTAGGCGCGATGCTTATGGCTAGTGCGAGGTGAAGACTGTGGCTACGCAGCCCTTGTGCTATAGTGGCGCAATCATGCTCAACTTCGGAACACTCCTTGAAAAAACTCGCCGTATTTGTCGATGTGCAAAATATCTATTACACCTGTAAAGAAGCTTATGGCCGCCAATTTAACTACCGTAAGTTGTGGCAACACCTAAGCTATGAAGGCGATATTGTCATCGCTAATGCCTATGCCATTCATAGGGGGGACGATGGCCAGCTGAAGTTTCAAGATGCGCTCAAACACATAGGCTTCGATGTGAAACTTAAGCCGTTTATTCAGCGCAGTGATGGCAGTGCTAAAGGCGACTGGGACGTGGGCATCACCATTGATATCATGGAATCAGCTAATGAAGTCGACAGCATTATTTTGCTCTCTGGTGATGGTGATTTTGCATTATTACTGCAACACATCAACCAAAAATATGCATTAAAAACCCAAGTATATGGCGTACCCAAATTGACGGCCAAAGCACTAATCGATGCGACGGATCAGTTTCATGAGATAGATGCTGCGCTGCTGCTTTGATTATTGACCTACTCAGCTCGAACATATTAAAGCTAAATAGGGGGCATGGACGACACCCTCTACACGCCATTAGCCGTAGGGGACAAAAGCGTGCTCGTTTTAGGCTTACGATTGCATCGTTTCGACACAAACATCCCATAAACTGGCTTGCGCCACCATATTTTGATAACAAAAAAATCCTTAAAAGACAAGTGGGTAAGTTATCATTAGTTAATTTACATTGTTTGTCGTATTTATCGTCATCTCCTCCCCCCGATTCGTCTACCCCCGGCAAATACCCGATCTAGATCACGCTTTTACTTAGGTGAGGTTGTTAGGTTAGGGACAGCCAAAGCAGAACGTTTACATGCCTAAATGAGATACCTAGCTCAGATAACTAGGTAACGTTTAGGTACCAACCAATGATAAGGAGATTTTAATGGCTGCTAAATTTTTTATCCCATCGGTTAACGTGTTAGGACAAGGTGCAGTTGACGATGCTATCGGTGATATCAAAACATTAGGCTTTCAACGAGCATTGATCGTAACCGACAAGCCTCTTGTGGATATTGGCCTTGTTGGACAAATGGCAGAAAAACTGGGAAACGCCGGTATTACTTCAACCGTATTTGACGGCGTGCAACCTAATCCAACATTAACTAATGTCGAAGCGGGCCTGACACTGCTCACCGCCAATAAATGTGACTTTGTCATCTCGTTAGGTGGAGGGTCATCCCATGATTGCGCTAAAGGGATCGCCTTAGTCGCGACTAATGGCGGCAGTATTAAAGATTACGAAGGCTTAGACATGTCAACTAAGCCACAATTACCCTTAGTTGCCATTAACACCACTGCCGGTACTGCCAGTGAAATGACCCGTTTCTGTATTATTACCGATGAAGCGCGCCACATTAAGATGGCCATTGTTGATAAACACACCACCCCAATCTTATCGGTAAACGATCCTGAGTTAATGCTACTTAAGCCTGCTGGCCTAACGGCTGCTACAGGAATGGATGCTTTGACTCACGCTGTAGAAGCTTACGTCTCAACGGCAGCTAACCCCATTACCGACGCCTGCGCAATAAAAGCTATCGAGCTCATTCAGGAAAATCTTATAGAAGCCGTTGAAAATGGTAAAAGCATTAATGCCCGTGAACAGATGGCTTACGCTCAATTTTTAGCTGGCATGGCATTTAACAATGCAAGCCTAGGTTATGTGCACGCAATGGCGCATCAGCTCGGTGGCTTTTACGATCTGCCCCATGGTGTATGTAATGCGCTGCTACTGCCTCATGTGCAAGCTTATAACGCACAAGTTGCAGCGACTCGTCTAAAAGATGTGGCCAAAGCTATGGGAGTTAATGTGAGTACAATGAGTGATGAACAAGGTGCTCAGGCGGCAATTGATGCAATTAAGACACTCTCGGTTGCGGTGAAGATCCCTGAGAATCTGAGTAAACTCGGTGTTAAAGCAGAAGACATTCCAACACTTGCCGATAATGCACTTAAGGATGCTTGTGGCTTTACTAATCCAAAACAAGCAACCCACGCCGAGATTTGTCAGATTTTTGAGCGGGCTCTTTAATAATACTGTAGATCTTAGCTAGCACGGAATAAAGCACGCTGGCGGACAACACACAACCAGTCCTTTAGTTGTATTTACGCTAAAATAGCCTTAGCTTGCTTTTTCCCTGCAACGATTTTGCTTGCTATAAGCGCGCCTCAGTCGACGACTTGGCGCGCTTTTCTATTGGTGCGGAGCACAAAATAAGCCCAACAAAAGTACATGGATAAAGAGCATACATATAGTCACGCCCCCGCCCTTTTTTAGGTAATAAGCGGTTATCGCTATTTAAGTCAAAAATAAAACGACTCAATATGTCAACTTAACGCAATGATTTTTATGAAATTAGCCAAGATATGGCCTAAATCATCAGGGGGTGGCAAAAATAAAGCGTGCAAATTCTGCAAAGACTGTTATTATGCACTCGCTCTGTTGTTCAAGAGTTATTAAAAAAGTAAAAGTAAAAGTAAAACCCTAAGCCAAATCCTTACCCTTTTTGTACTCAGCGTTTCCCTTAGCTTCTCGTAATAATTTAATAATTCAGCTACTCAGCACATCGCACTATCGCGATACTTTTTAATGAATTTAAATAAGGGACACACAATGTCTAATACAACTACTGGTACTGTAAAATGGTTTAACGAAGATAAAGGTTTTGGCTTTATCTCTCAAGAAAATGGCGGCGCTGACGTGTTCGTTCATTTCCGTGCTATCACTTCTGACGGTTTCAAGACCCTAGAAGAAGGCCAAAAAGTTTCTTTCGAAGTTGAGCAAGGTCAAAAAGGCCTTCAAGCGGCTAACGTAGTTCCTGCATAAGCAGCTACATTACCCCGCTTAACTGCGAACAAAAGGCGACCTTAGGTCGCCTTTTTTGTATCTGTAATATCATCAACGCTCATTATCGATAATTCCTTATCGATAGACTGTCTTTAATACGCACGCGCTCCTCTTTAACCCTGTCGCTTGCGGCAGTCCTTAGCTCATCAAATATGCATTACAGCGGCTATCGCTGCAGCCATTTGCCCCTTGATCCGACTCGCATATTCCCGCACATAAGCACCAAGTTTGGGAGCGACACACAAGCGCTACCAATTGCTTAGTATTTTTGCTTAATACTGGTGCTTAAGCTTGGCTATTGTTGGTGTTAGGCAGAGGGATAAACCTATCGTCGTTTTTAACCCTACTTACCCTCAGCCGTATTACGCATTTTTTGACGCGTATTATGACCTAAAAATCCATATCACCATGCCACTTTAAGAGATGGGTAACGGCTAAATGCCGATTACGAGATAACAGCGCAAAAATAAAATAGCAAAATACTGAGGCTTAAGATGATGATTGCTATCGCATTAGCTAAAATTCACCCTAAATCACTAGGGGAGTGGCAAAAATAAAGCGTGCAAATTCTGCAAAGACTGTTATTATGCACTCGCTCTGTTGTTCAAGAGTTATTAAAAAAGTAAAAGTAAAAGTAAAACCCTAAGCCAAATCCTTACCCTTTTTGTACTCAGCGTTTCCCTTAGCTTCTCGTAATAATTTAATAATTCAGCTACTCAGCACATCGCACTATCGCGATACTTTTTAATGAATTTAAATAAGGGACACATAATGTCTAATACAACTACTGGTACTGTAAAATGGTTTAACGAAGATAAAGGTTTTGGCTTTATCTCTCAAGAAAATGGCGGCGCTGACGTGTTCGTTCATTTCCGTGCTATCACTTCTGACGGTTTCAAGACCCTAGAAGAAGGCCAAAAAGTTTCTTTCGAAGTTGAGCAAGGTCAAAAAGGCCTTCAAGCGGCTAACGTAGTTCCTGCATAAGCAGCTACATTACCCCGCTTAACTGCGAACAAAAGGCGACCTTAGGTCGCCTTTTTTGTATCTGCTTTTCATGCTGCTCTTTTATCCCTAAAGATAATAAATAACGACCGACAATGTATGCGATAACTATACATACCTATGAAATACCTCAAGATATGCGACATGCCTCAAGACATGCATTATGTATACTGTAGTGGTTAAGTTCAAAACAAAAAACTAAAAACAACAGGCCTGCTTGTTGTAATGCTTTAATCTCTCACTTACTCGCTTTGTGTTCGCCTCGCGTTTATGTTGACCTGTTTGCATGATGTTTTACCACTCCCGTCACTGTCTTTGAGTTATCAAACGCCACTCCGCCGTTTTCTGCAGCCCCTATATTTGACACGACTCGATTAGCTGTTGCTTTATTAAGCAGTGATAATGTAAAACACTTAAGACTATAAGAAATGAGACATTGCACAGGTTATGCATGCTGTAGTCGTGTTACAAAAGATCGACAGTGAGTTATAACTCCAAGTGCTCAATCAGTTTTCTCTATGTTTTGAGTCTAATAAACATTGACCGAAAAGAAACGCGATGCCTATGATGGCATTGATATCCATAATTCAGGTAGGTAATTTATGACAGCAATCTCTCATGTTTACAACTACACAGTTCGATGCCCACACATTAAAGATCCTGCTCATCCCACCACATGGCAAAACCATGTCGAATTTAACGAATCATGCGAAATAGGTCTCAACCGCATCACTAAATGGCACGATCGCTCCGGTCATCGTATCTTTGAACAAGAAGGGTTTGTTGTCAGAGAAGCTGACGGTGAAAGCTCTTATTTTTCGATGAGCAGTGGTCGTCTTAAAGGCAACGGCCATATTTTAGTCACCTTTAAGATCTATATGGATGACTTCACTAAAGATACTTCAGTACAAGAAATCATGGCGCACCTGATCAAAGACTATCAGCAGAGATTATCTAAACTGGACTAACATCAAGAATAGTTCCCAGCATCCCTATACTACCTCCACCATCGGAGGTAGTTTATTTTGACCTATAGCGTTTACCCCTCACAGCCTGTCAATTGGATAATCAACCTATACGTTAATCCACTCCATAGGTAATAAGCTTTCAAGGTTACGATTCAGCAAACATAACTTTACTGAGTTAGATAAAGGGCTAGAATGGCCGTACTACCTATCGAGATAAGCTCACATGAAAACCATTATTATCCTTGCGGCGTTGATTAGCATTAGTGGCTGCGCCGAATTAAAAGATACTGGCCGCACCATCGGCGATACAACCCGCGATGTCACCACTGAAATCGGCCATACCACTCGTGATGTCACCCGAGCAATTGGTCACGCCTCTCGTGATGCCGTCATTTCAGTTAAAGAAGACCTGAGCAAAGAAGACTAACAAACCTTAGTCACATGCCCGTCAGTAACATCATAAAATAAGGCGCTTACGGTATAAGCGCCAGCTGGTGACACATTAGGCCGCATTGGCGCGCACACCATGAGCCTTAGGCTGACCATGCTCATCGACATTGACAAAAATAAGCTTGTCGATGCTCACTACAGGTAATAAGGAGACCTTATTGCGCACCTCACAGCGCACCGTGATCGATGTCATCCCCGCACTAATCAACTCCAAACCAAATTCAATGACATCACCCTGCCTAGCGGGCGTCATGAAGTTAATTTCTGAAATAATCTTGGTCACTATACTTTGACTGCGCATCTGGCAGGCAGCAAAAATGGCCGCTTCTTCATCTATCCAACTGAGTAATTGGCCACCAAATAGCGTATTTGCTGGATTGAGGTGCTCTGGTTTAACAAAACGTCGGCTGTAGTATTTCATTTATGCTCTCCCATTTTACAAATGATCCACCCTCTCCAGGTAAATCGTTGCTCTCATCCAATATCCTTCTCTTATCCCTAATCAACAATCAGGCCAACATAATAATTTATTTATAATCAGTTGGTTAAAAATCGCTTAGCGCTAATGACGGCACCGTTTTGGTGCTAGTTGCACCAAACTCAACCATAACCTCCCCCAAAAAAAGCGCTTGCTATTCATATAACTGCAATCCTGCTGACCCATTTCTGTCATCTTGATAACAGACAATCACCGCGCGTTATCTCAACTGATAACTAATTTTAATCAACATACGGATGATGAAGCGATGATGATAAAAAGAGTAGCGGCGTTGATCTCGTGTAGCCTAGTAACCATGGCCGCCAACAGCGCCGTGCTACCGAGCGTTCAGTCAAACAGCCCCTGGTTTACCGATAGTGCCCAATTGGTTATGGATAAGGCCAACTTAACCACCAAGACCCACGCTAAAAATGTGATTTTATTTGTCGGCGATGGTATGGGAATTTCAACCCTGACCGCGGCGCGTATCTACCAAGGTCAACAGATCACAGGTAACCAAGGCGGCGAAGAAAACGCCTTAAGCTTTGAGCAGTTCAACCACACGGCATTAGTCAAAACCTATAACACTAACCAACAAACTCCCGATAGTGCTGGCACCATGACCGCTATCGCGACAGGCGTAAAATCTAAAGCTGGCGTGCTATCGGTTTCCGATACTAGCTTACGCGGCAATTGCCTATCATCTAAGGGGAATGAATTAGTGACTTTGGTCGATCTTGCCAATGCCAAAGGCTTATCGACCGGTGTCGTCAGTACTGCGCGCATCACTCATGCCACGCCAGCCGCCACCTACGCCCATAGCCCAGAACGAGATTGGGAAGCCGACAGTAACCTTTCAGACGAAGCCCTCGCTAATGATTGTAAAGATATTGCTTATCAGATGGTCATGCGTGACAAAGACCATGCCTTGTCTGTCGCTCTGGGCGGAGGCCGCCGCGCCTTTATCCCCAATACCGTTACCGACGGTGAAAACAAAAACGGTAGCCGCAAAGATGGCCTAGATCTGACCCAAGCGTGGCTCGATAATTTCGATAACGCCGCCTACGTGTGGAATAAAGATGATTTCGATGCCATCGATGTTGCCAACACCGACCACCTGCTAGGGCTATTCAATTCATCACATATGGAATATGAACTCGATCGAGCTAACGATGTGGCTGGTGAGCCCTCTCTCACAGAGATGACAACCAAATCCATTGAATTACTTAATAAAAATGATAACGGTTACTTGTTGATTGTCGAGTCGGGTCGTATCGATCATGCTCACCATGCTGGTAATGCTAAGCGCGCCTTGATGGATGCTGTGGAACTGTCCAATGCGGTCCAAGCCGCCTATGACAACACCAACCCAGAAGAGACCCTCATTTTGGTCACTGCCGACCACAGCCATGTATTTACCATCGCAGGCTACCCTAAACGCGGCAACCCTATTTTGGGGCTAGTGCATGATGTTGATGGCAATTTATCAACCGCCCTAGACGGCAAGCCCTACACCACACTGGGCTACACCAACGGCCCTGGCGCCGTTATTGGTCAACGTGATGATTTAACTTCCGTTGATACCCAGCAAAACGACTTTATGCAGCAAGCACTCATTCCTATGGGTAGCGAAACTCACGCCGGTGAAGATATTAGCCTACACGCCACTGGGCCGGGAGCTAACTTGGTTAAAGGCGTAATGGAGCAAAATGTCATTTTCCACATTATCAACCAAGCCCAATCGCTTGGCGGTACTAAGTATTAATTTAGGAGCTATAACCATGAACAACACATTACTGGTACTGTCTATCGCCGCCATTTTGGGACTAACGGCCTGTGGTAACGATGGTGACAATGGCATAAACGGCACCGATGGTTCGGCTGGTACAAATGGTACAAATGGTACAAATGGTACAAATAGTACAAATAGTACAAATGGTCAAAACGGTAAAGATTGGAGCGCGGTGAACCAATGGTATATCGAGGGGCAAAATAGAGTCACCCAAGCCGCTGACTATACGCCTAATACTGATGCTGGCGCCGCCAAGAACATCATCTTGTTCGTGGGCGATGGTATGGGGGTATCGACAGTCACCGCCGCGCGCATCTTAGAAGGCCAACTAAATGGCGCCACAGGGGAGGAGAACTCACTCTCTTTTGAAACCCTACCCCACCTTGGCTTAGCTAAAACCTATAATGTCGATGGTCAAACTCCCGATTCGGCAGGCACAATGACGGCGATGATCACTGGCGTGAAAACCGATGTCGGGGTTATTTCACAAGCCGAAGGTGTCACGCGCGGTGACTGCGCATCAACATCGGGACAAAATCTCATGACGTCACTGGAATTAGCCTCAATAGCGGGACTATCTACGGGCGTAGTGTCAACGGCGCGTATCACTCATGCGACCCCCGCCGCAACCTATGCCCACGTGCCCGAGCGTGATTGGGAAGCAGACAGCAACCTGCCCGCCGAAGCGGTGGCCAATGGTTGTAAAGATATTGCCGCGCAGCTATTAGATTTTAACCAAGGCAAAGGGGTCAATGTGGTCATGGGCGGCGGACGCCGTGCGTTTATCCCTAGTACTATGGTTGATGCCACAGGTAAAGCAGGTAAGCGCAGCGATGGCCGAGACTTAACGGCCGAGTGGTTAGCTCTCTACCCTAACGCTAAATATGTCAGCGATCGAGACGGTTTCATTAACTTAGATCCAGCCAGTACCGACCATCTGCTTGGGCTGTTTAACTCATCTCACATGGAATATGACTATGATCGAGTCGAAACCGGCGTAAAAGGCGAGCCTTCATTGGCGGAGATGACCGCAAAAAGTATCGATATTCTCAGCAAAAATAATCAAGGCTTTGTATTAATAGTTGAAGCTGGCCGTATCGACCATGCACACCATGCAGGTAATGCTGCACGGGCGCTACACGACACCATTGCCCTGTCAGAGGCCGTTCGTGTTGCCATGGAAAAAACGTCGGCAAACGATACCTTGTTGATGGTAACGGCTGATCATAGCCACGTGCTTACGATTGCCGGTTATCCCACCCGCGGCAACCCTATTTTAGGGTTAGTAAAAAGTAACGATGCCAACGGCTTGCCCTCGGCAACCAACGCCACCGATGCCAACGGAATGCCTTACACCACTGTCGGTTACGCCAACGGTTTAGGCTTCGCATCGCTAGCAACTGGAGGCGATGAGCGTTACAACACCGCGGCGCTGGCCGGGCGAGTCGATCTTAATTACACCGATACCCAAAGCGCGGGCTTTCATCAAGAGGCGTTAGTACCGCTAAGTAGTGAAACCCACGCTGGTGAAGATGTGGCAATATTTGCTCGCGGTCCTGGTGCAAGCCTGATTGAGGGAACCGTGGAGCAAAATCATCTCTTTCACGTGATGAATTACGCTGGCGACTTAGTCAATAAGGCTAATGCCGCCGTGCAGTAGCTATTGCAAGCACTGCAGCCTATGAGTGAAGAACAACAAGAGTGATCTTGTGTTATGCCCTAGGCTGCGGTTTATTAATTACAACTTACTGATTGCATATAATAAGACTAAGGAGCTTTCGATGTATTGCCACCCTCAACCGCTCATGAAGCCGATAAGCAGTGCAATAACTATGTCTCTATTGTGCGCGTTAATGCTTATATGCAATAGCGCTTACGCCACTCAATCAATAACGTCACCAAGGATAGGGGCTAATATCGCAACCGACATGGATGAGCCATGTGATACCGCGATCAGCGGCAGTCAATTTCAAGCAAGCTATCAGATCACCACCACAGATCGTCATACCAATACGCAGCAGCATACAGGGTTAATTCTGACTCGTTTTAACGACAACATCCTCCACCAACATAACCAAGTCAGCTTTGAAGCGTGGCATAAAAATGGGCAGTATGTGCGTTATTTCCCCGCCGAAAAACGCTCGATTAGCTATCGCCGTGGCGATCTGCTCGCACTGAACATCGCCACTGATATCGACAGACAATTTCACCTTATCGCCCCCCATACCCTAGCGCAGCTCTCTCTCGTGGACAGCAGCCAAAGCCAATGCTACGCACAGCAGCAATATCGCAATACTCATAACAAGGATGATGCAGAGCCATTAGTCAGCATTGACTGGTTACCACAGCTATCACTGCCTAAGTCGTTGACAATCGATACGGGAGATCAACGCATAAGCTATCAATTGACGACACTAAAAGCGATTGATAGCGATAGCTTTAATCGGCTTATCGCTGGCTATCAAGATCTTGATTTTGCCGATGTGGGTGACAGTGAATCCGATCCCTTTATCGCAAAAATGATCACTCAAGGATTTATTCAGCACGGCAGCTCTGGGTTTTATTCGTCAGATGGCGAAAAACTTCAGCCGACAAGCGGCGGCCACCATCATTAGCGTGGGCAAATAGCCTTTATATCGTTAGCTACAAGCCAGCCCATGGGTGGCTAGTGGCTAACGACCCTAGTTTAAAGCAGGGCTTTAAGTGCCGTAATAAAGGTATCGATATCATTGCGGCTAATATCGGCATGGGTCACTAAGCGCATCACCGAACCAGGGCTTAGTAATATCCCTTGTTTTTTTAATGAGTTAGCAATAGCGGTAATGTCGAGTTTATCGCTGACTTTAGCAAACACCATATTCGTCTGCACCTCGGCGACATTCACCTCAAACTCTGCCACGCCCTGAAGCTGCTCGGCAAGATAATGGGCATTGTCATGATCTACGGCTAAACGCTCGACTTGCTCGTTAAGTGCCAGCTCTGCGGCGGCGGCCAGTATGCCAGCTTGACGCATGCCACCACCGAGCATTTTACGCCAACGCCGCGCCTTGTTAATTAAACGCTCATCACCCAACAACAGCGAGCCCACTGGCGCACATAAACCTTTTGACAAGCAGATAGACACAGAATCAAAATACTGGGTAAGTTCACTTATCGCTACGCCTTGGGCCACTGCCGCATTGGCAATCCGGGCACCATCGAGATGGATTTTAAGACGATGGTTGAATGCTAGCGCTTGGGCATCTGCTAGGTATTGTGCCGACAACACCTTGCCACCAATGGTGTTTTCTAAGCTAAGCAGTCGGGTTTTAGCAAAATGAATATCATCGGGTTTAATGGCCGCTTCAATATCGCTCAGCAATATAGAGCCATCGGCCTGATTGGCTAATGGCTGCGGTTGCACACTGCCAAGTACTGCGGCGCCGCCCCCTTCAAATTTATAGTTGTGCGCCTGTTGCCCACAAATGTATTCATCGCCCCGTTCACAATGCGACATCAGCGCCAGCAAATTGGCTTGAGTGCCCGACGAGGTAAACAGGGCGCCATCGAAACCAAAGCGTTCTGCCGCCATCGCCTCTAATCGGTTAACCGTGGGATCGTCTCCATAGACATCATCGCCAACCTCGGCGCTGGCCATCGCTTTACGCATCGCCACTGTTGGTTGGGTTACCGTATCACTGCGAAAATCTATCATTATTCCCCTATCCTATCGCTACACAATACACAGTGCAGGCATCTTACTCCTCGGCTGAAATCCTCGCCAGCATAGGAGAGGATTTTTTATTGAAACAGCGCCTTATTGAAAAAAGCGTTATAAAACCTTTTCTTTGATTAAAAACCAGAGCCTTTAAAACCAAAGCCTTTAAAGATCCAGTAAAGTGAGTGGTTACACAAAGTGCTTTAATCTGTCAGCCCTAAAATGGTACCAAGATCTAGATCAACACCTAATCGCGATGAGAAGCCATGGCCACACATAAAAATCCCTAAGTAAAAAACAAAAGAAAATCGAGCAAGATGCCGCGCAACATCAGTAAAAACGTCCAACGGTGCACCCAAGCAGCATTAACAAAACTAATCAAAAACCATAAAAAATATCGTTGTCAATTTGCCTTGTCATCAGGCAAAATCCGGCTCCATTTGATCAACGAGAGCAAAAGATGCAACAAGCTGAATTTATCACCTTACTTTGGTTTATTGGCATCATCGCCGAAGCCATGACCGGCGCACTCTGTGCTGGGCGCAAACAAATGGATCTGTTTGGCGTGGTGATCATCGGCTGTGCTACCGCCATTGGCGGCGGGACACTCAGAGATATGTTGCTGGGTAACTACCCATTAATCTGGGTTGAAAATGTGCACTACTTGGTCGCTATTGCCTTTGCCTCACTACTAACAGTGATCATTGCGCCGGTGATGCGCTATTTATCCAAATTATTTTTAACCATAGATGCACTCGGCTTAGCCGTGTTTTCAATCATTGGCGCGCAGAAGACCTTAATGCTGGGTTTTAGCCCCGTTATGGCAATTGTGATGGGGGTAGTCACTGGGGTATTTGGCAGCGTGATCAGAGATATTTTATGCAACCAAGTGCCATTGGTGTTCCAAAAAGAGCTCTATGCCTTAGTGGCCTTGCTCACGGCGAGTCTGTATATCGTCCTTGATCATTATGCGGTAGCCAGTTGGCTTAATTTAGCCCTGTCACTGACTTTTGGTTTTGGCTTTAGAATGCTAGCCATTCGTTATCACTGGAGCATGCCAAAGTTTAACTACCAATATCATCAAGATAATGAAGTAAGTTAAGTATAAAAAAGCCTCGGCACCCGCAGTACGATACTGGGTCTCGAGGCTTTCACTTATTGCTATTTAGCTTACCTGCTTACTTATATTAGCAAGCAGGTAAGCCATGATGAACCTACCTAAGCTTTAAGCTTACTGGCGAATACCTTCAACCACTAAGTCTAAAGTAACATGACTGGAGGCTGGCCCTAAGTCCATCTTAATATTGTAATCTTTTAGTGCGAGTTCAGTTTGGCCAACGAAGCCAACACGATAACCGCCCCAAGGGTCTTGACCTTCACCCACCAAATGGGCATCGATAGCGACATCTTTGGTCACACCGTTAAGATTCAGCTGCCCCTTAAGTACAAACTCGCCATCACCTTGTGGATCTACAGATGTCGACGTAAAGGTAGCTTTAGGGAACTTAGCCACATTTAAAAAATCACTACTACGCAGATGCTTATCACGCTCAGCATGATTAGAGTCGATGCTGGCAGTATTGATAGTGACATTGACCTTAGAGGCGCCAATATCGCTGTTATCAAAACTAAAATCACCTGAAAAGTCATTAAAACGCCCCACCACAAAGCTGTAACCTAGGTGACTCACACTAAACTGCACCGAGGCATGGGCGCCTTGCGTGTCGATAATATAATCGGCGGCATTTACTTGGGCCGACATCATAAGTGCACCTGCAATAACGCTGCTTAACATACCCTGTTTCATTTTATCTCCTTAAATGTAGTCATTCTGATTAATGTAGAATCTTTATCTATTATATGATGCTTAATCGCCCCTAGGGCGTGAACAATAACTAAACCAATAAGGCTATAGGCCAAATATTGATGCACCAAGCCTGCTATATCGGCTTGGCCTGCAAATAACTCGCCCATACTGGGCAGCTCTAACAACTCAAATACTGGTATGCTGCGCCCATCGGCGGTAGAGATCAGGTAGCCGCTGGCAAAAATGGCCATTAACAATAGGTACAGCAGAGCATGCACCCAAGAGCTGAGCCGCTTTTCCCAACGCTTATGCTGTGGTAACGGCAAAGGTTTAGGATTGCCCCAGCGCCACATCAAGCGAACAACGGTGGCAAGCAGCAGTAGAATCCCCATACTCTTGTGTAATGCTGGCGCCGTTTGGTACCAACTACTGTAATACGTTAATTCCACCATCCAGAAACCCAGCCCAAATAAGCCGATCACCACCAGTGCCGATGCCCAATGTAATACCATACTGACCGCACCATAACGGTTCTGCGTATTCTTAATCATGGTTTTAACCTATCACTTCATTCTGTTGCTAATATTACTTTCGATTTTAATAGGGGAATAGCGCGTAATTTAGCCAATAACGTTCTATTTTTTAGAATTAGCTGACAATCACCAGATAACTCGACTCAAACGAGGCAAGCTTTTGCCGAAAACAGTTGCGATTGAGGCCACTTTCGATACTGGTAACGCACAAAATCAGTATCAAAAAACAGCGTTTTTGATAAAAAAAAACCACTTAGCACACTAACTGACCATGCAGTTAAATTTATCTAAAAAAGCACTTGCAGGAAAAATATCATCGCTATATTATACGCGCACTCCAAACGAGACGGGTTACAAACACCTGGTTTGAAGTAGTTAACTAACGCTTAGTTTAGTTGCCCGAATAGCTCAGTCGGTAGAGCAGAGGATTGAAAATCCTCGTGTCCCTGGTTCGATTCCGGGTTCGGGCACCACTATTTAGATGTAACAGTTAAGCCGGCATAGCTCAGTTGGTAGAGCAACTGACTTGTAATCAGTAGGTCCCGAGTTCGACTCTTGGTGCCGGCACCATAAAAATAAAAAAACCACTCTTTGAGTGGTTTTTTTATGCCTAAAATTTATCATAAGCTTATCAACAAGCGGTCAAGCGGTATTGATTAAGCCAAGCTTATCATGTATTTATCTAAGCGCCCTTGCTTGTGTGGCGAAAGGCAAACGTCATGGTTCCACGCCCAAGTAATCCTCTGCCACGCAATACCAACCTGCCCTTGAATGGCTTTAAATAAGCAAAAGATAGCGCCTTGTTATCAATAAAAATAGCGCATAAAAAAAGGAGCCTGCGCTCCTTTTGATAATCATGTTATTCAATCACTGGCTCACTTCCAGCTTTTTATCTTATGGCCTTTCAGGGCATAAAACAGAATAAACAGATAACAAGGTAGCATCACCATATAGCCGCCTTGTAATCCCAAAGAGGTGGCAGAGCTGGTTATCCCCCAGAATAAAGGACCAAACGCACCACCGGCAATCCCCATCACCAGTAACGCAGAGCCTGTACTGGTCAACTTACCCATACCCGACAACGCCAAAGGCCACACAGCAGGCCACACAATGGCGTTAGCTAAACCTAAAAAGGCGATCATCAACAAGGTGTCGGGCAGCATGACTCCACCTAAGGGTACCAATAGGGCGTTGGCTATCACATAGGACTCATTACTCCCCAATAAAATCCCCATCGTCAGCAAGATACCTAATACTGCCGAGATGGTTAATGCCGTGGGTTGGGAGATAAAGCGCGGAATAGTTAATATACCTAAGATATAACCTAACACCATGCAGATCATGGTATATGAGGTCATGACACCGTATTTTTCGATCCCTAAACTTAAGGCAAAAATACCTATGGTATCGCCAGCAATGACCTCAACCGCGACATAGAAAAATAGCGCAACCACACCTAAGGCAAGATTAGGGTGCGATAACGCTTCGCGAGTGTGCCCTTTACCGCTTAAGGTTTCATCATCTTCCTTCGCCAGCTCAGGTAATGGCGACTTCTTCACTAAAATGGCTAAAAAGCCGATAAATAACGCCATTCCCATATAGGGATACACTAGGCTATTAGCCATTTCATCAATTTGAACTTGGGTAAGCTCTATGCCGACGCGATCACTAAAGCTGTCTAAAATGAGTGCGGTAAACACCATAGGGGCAATCACACCCGCACCTTTATTTAAAATCCCCATTACGCTAACGCGCGCTGCTGCCGATTCTTCTGGACCAATTCTTACCACGTAAGGGTTTACCGCTGTTTGCAGTAAAGTTTGCCCAGTCCCCATCACTAACTGAGCCAATAAAAACAGCGCAAATATTTGTGTTTTAGCCGCGGGAATAAAGAGTAAGCCCGCCAACATCATGATCCCCATACCTAAAGCCATACCACTCTTGTAGCCTACTTTGCGGATCACCCATGCCGAGGGTAAGGCAGTAAATGTCACCGCAATATAAAAAGAGAAGAGGATTAACGACGCTTGTAGGGGAGAGAGTTGTAGGATCTGTTTGAGGTAAGGCATTAACGACCCATTTAACCACGTCGCAAAACCTAAGATAAAGAACAGTCCTGCGACAATCGCCATCGGGATCACGCTGCTGCGCTTATTTTCGCTATTTAATGTCATTTCCATAAGCCAAGTTTCTTATAGTAATTAATATATTGGTATGGGATTAACCTATACCGGCTCAGTATTGATAATGGTACTTATGACAATGGCGACGCTTATCCAACCAGACTTTTTGCCACCTTGTTTCACCGATGTTAAAACATAAAACCCAAAAAGACAACGCTGTCATTTTGGGTTTTTATTAAATTTACCACTAACAGCTGGATTTAACAGGCTAAAGCCTAGCAACCCACTCAGCCGCAACAATTACACCTTAATAAAGATGTCACGCTTATACATCCAAAAAAGTAACAACCACTGCACCAGCAATAAGGCGAGCGTGGCGGGCAACATCTGCGCATTGGCGGGTAATGCATCGATGAGTCCACCAAAGAGACTGCGTGCCATATAGTCCCATTTCACCAAACTAGAGGCTAAATAGATGATGATGGCGTTACAGCCGATGACCACGAAAACATAAACCAATTTGTGCCATTTCAGCACATCCACCAGCGCATAAAATACGCCAAGTAACAACAAGCTCCAGCCGGTAGTGACCAACACAAACGAGCTGGTTCACAGATCTTTATTTACTGGCAAAAAGCCATCACACCACCAGCCTAAGGTTAATACGCTAACGCCAATCAGCAGCAACAGCGCCACTTTAGTCCACTCCCCTTTGGGGTGCGTTTTAACAATAAAGCGCCCGGTAAACACCCCAGCAAGGGCGTTAATCACCGCGGGTAAAGTGGATAGTATCCCTTCGGGATCCGTCGCTCGTCCTTGGTAGGTGATCCCGGGGAGAAAATGACTATCGACATACGCATTAATCGAACCCGCCATCGATAAATCACCTGCCCCCCCACCCGGTACTGGCAGCAGCAATTGCATCGCACCGTAGCCAATCAGCAACCCCAGCGCCACGATAATTTGAGTACGCAAACTGGTATGCCACACTAAGATGGCGGCAAAAAACCAGGCAAAGGCAATGCGCCCAAGTACACTGGCATAACGAACATCATCCAAGGATGCCGGCACCCCGACACCCCAACCATGGTTATAAAGCACACCCAAAAATAGCAGTAATAACAAACGTTTTACTGCGTGACGATACACAGGCCAGCGAGCAGACCAAGGCAAAATATCAAGCCGCTTAGGCGATAAGCCAAGCGCAACGCCCGAAAGGAAAATAAATAGCGGAAAAATCAAATCATAAAAGGTAAACCCGTGCCATTGGCTGTGCTGCATCTGAGCATCGGCAATGCGCCAACCTTGCCAGCTGGTCAAAGCGAAGAGGCCGGCAAATAGGGCTTCACCGCCTAAGATCCAAAACATATCGAAGCCCCGTAAAGCATCGAGTGACATTAATCTCGGCTTAGCCATCTTGGCCTGTTCGGCTTGCATCGGCATACTTCCTATGATGTTTATAAAGATGTAGTTTATCTATCACTAGATAGCGCGAGGCCCTAAAAGCATGACTTTTAGGGCCTGTTATTGATTCAAATGCGTTAGCCTTGATACACCAAGTGCCCAGCAATATAGGTTTGCTGTACCTTGTGCTGGTCTAACAGTACCAGATCGGCCTTGGCGCCAACACTCAGCTGTCCCCGCTGCGCCTGATGTCCGATAAACTGCGCCGGATAGAGAGCTGCCATGCGCAGTGCTTCATCGAGTGATAATCCGAGTAAGTTGACGCTATTATTCACCGCTCCCATCATATCAAGTACACAGCCCGCCAGTTCACCTGTCACCGCGTTTAAACGCGAGCCTTGGCGAACCACCTGCGTGCCAAATAGTTCGAAACTGGCATCTTGCGCCATACCGACAGGCGGCATGGCGTCGGTCACTAGCATCACCTTACCTTTAGGTTTAGCGTAAATCGCGACTTTAGCGGCAGCGGTATGTACATGGTGACCATCGACAATCAACCCGCACCAGGCGTCACGACTCTCGATGGCGGCGCCGACCATGCCTGGCTCCCGCGACCCCATTGGTGACATGGCATTAAATAGGTGCGTAAAGCCGGTGGCCCCCGCAGCCAAGGCTGCTACTACCGTGTCATAATCGGCGTTAGAATGGCCTAAGCAGACCCTAACCCCTTGCGCGACTAATGCCTCAATCACTTCAGTGGAGACATTTTCTGGTGCTAAGGTAACGACTTTGGTGCCTAAGTCGTTGCGGCTAAAGATGGCTAATTCCGCATCAGAAATACGCCTAATATGCGATTGCGGATGCACCCCTTTTTTGGGCACCGATAAGTGCGGGCCCTCAAAATGCACCCCAAGCACACCATGACAACCTTGAGCTATCGCTTGGGCTACAGCATCGGCAGCACGCTGCATCACCTCTACCTTATCGGTGATCAGGGTGGGTAAAAATCCTGTCGTGCCAAACTGCGCGTGAGCCCGGCCTATGGTGTTAATACACTCAACACTGGGGTCGGCATTAAACAGTGCTCCACCGCCGCCGTTCACCTGTATATCGATAAACCCAGGCACTAAGGTGCCAGTCAGTTTAATGGGCTCAACGCCCGATACCGTATCAAATACGCGAATATGACCATCTTCTAGCGTGATGGGCAGCTGATGATGAAACTGCTCACCATCAAACAGCCGTTCAGCAATGAAAGTTTGTAGCATAACTAATGTCCCCTGAAGCCGTTAACGCTGGCGGCGTGCAATAGTTAACGTGTGGTGGATTGTGCGGCCACCTGCTGGCGGGCATAGTAAGCGGCACCAAATTCTGGCGGCGCGATCACCGGCGCTATGTTGGCCACAACATCGCTATCTAACCAAGGTACTAACGGTTCGGCTAAGCCCCCAATCATTGAAAAACGTGGTGGATTAAGCTCAAACAGTTTATGGGCCAGCTGACTTAAATAAGCGGCGCCTTCGGTCACAATCGCTTTGGCGACCTCATCATTATCATTGGCACAGGTTAACACCGTCCGTGCCAGCGTGGCATAGCTGCTGGAGGATTGTCCGGCTAAATGCGCCACGATCCCCATGGCATCGTGCACCTTAAAATATGCTAGTAAACGCTCAGTTAGCGCCGTTGGCGGCGCAAAGCCATCGAGGTGTAACAGCACTTGTTCGGCCGCTTTTAGCCCTAACCAAGCGCCGCTGCCCTTATCGCCTAACATAAAGCCATGGCCACCCAGGCAACAAGATTGCTCACCGACATGGGCATAACCACACGACCCCGTACCGGTGATGATAACCGCACCATCGCCTCCATTATGGGCGCCAATGCAGGCGGCGTGTAGATCGGTTGTGACATACATTTGCGCAAAGGGATGCTGCCAGTTTGCTACTTGCTGGTATAGGTGCGGCACATTAACCCCTGCTAGCCCTAATCCGGCAATGAGCTGGCGGCTATCGCTTAAGGCTAATCCTGCATCGGTTAACGCCAGCGCGGTCGACTGTTGAATCGACTCAAAGGTTTGCGATAAACCATGAAGTGGATTAGCGCGCCCTGCAACGCCGCTGCCTAAAATACGATTATCTGCAGTATAGATGGTCGCACGGCATTTACTTCCCCCACCATCTATACCTATGTATAAGGGCGTATCCTTCGTCTGATTCAATCCCATTACGGACCTCTTTTACCGTGTTAATATCCAAAATTACCGTTAATCGAAACCATAACTTTGGGTCGCTACTGCAAGTTAATACAATGTTACAACAACAATGACAGCGTTGTCATTTATTTTATTGCTATCGATAGACAACTAACATGCCATCTAGCATCGAATTGATTATTGCTCTTGATATTGCAAACTTCGCATCGAAAACCTAAGTAAAACCACATCAAAAAGGCTCAGTCATGCCGCGGCCAGTTGATGGTGGAGCAGGAAAAGAGTGCCCCTGATAGTAGGTTGTCACTCTCAAATTCCAGCTGATTAATTGACGCTGAGTATGCGCCCTTTGCGCTGCCCATCCGCCGCCACGCCTCTGACCTCGACTTTGCCCTCAACCTCGACTTGTTGAGTATAAGGTTGCCACTGCCCCCCATTCAGTCGGTATTGGGCCTGCAAACCAGGATAGAAGTGGTTAATCTGCAACATGCTATTTTTAATACGCGCCCCTAGGGTCGGCACTCGATAGGCAATATTGGCCATATCAAGTTTTAGCAACTCTTTATGACCAAGCGTGTTGGCAAATACCTGCCATTGAGCCAGCTGCTTGGCGCGCATATCATCAGTAAAGAAGCCGCTATCTTGATGATAGATAGCCCCTTGGTACTGATATGGCACTTCCCAGTCGGCTTGATGCCAAGCACGCTCAGCCAGTACTAATAAACGCGGAAAAATCATATATTCGGCAACATCGTCACTACGAATAGTCTCGCTCCATATTTGCCCTTGAAGGCCACGAAATGTCATCCCTTGGGCTAAGGGACCACTGAGACGTTGCCCTTGCTCATTGAGTTTAATGGTGTCGTCAGCGGTAAAAGGTTGGCCTTCGATATTGGTCCACTGCTCAGCGTTAGCGGGGAGGTTATCGGGCATAAAGCTAAAAATCTTGCGCTCGTTGGTATTACGACTTGCCCAGTAATAGCCATGCTCTTTCGGATCGGCCTCATAAGGAAAATCAAAATAGAGCACCTCAGGATTACTCAGCACAGTATCCCATTGTAAATTAGCTTGTTTGTGTGCACGCTTAAAACCGTCATGGGAGATCACATCCCAAATATTGCTCTGGATATTAGCCGGCATCCGCTCTGGGCGAGTGTGACTCATGCCATCGCTCCACCCCGCTGCCTCTATGCCTTTTTCAGCCAGAATATTGGCGACGCGCTCGATAAAATAGGCGCCATAATCTTGCTTACTGGCCACGCCTTTATCGTTATTGCGTAAAAACGCTTGGCATACTGGCGACTCAATCCAAGCGCCTGCCGTTTCATCGGCGCCAATATGGTAGACGGTCAATGGCTGGCCTGCCTGCTGGTGTAGCAGGGCTATCTCATCGACCACTTTGCCGACAAAATCGAATGAAGACTCCAGACACACGTTAAGCGTATTATCGTCATAATATTGGATTGAGGCGTATTGTGTGGTGTCCTGGGGATCGATTAAACGATATTGATTCGCCGCCGCAATATCACCTTTTGCCAACAACTTACGATAGCGCGCCTCCATCGACTTAATGGCAGCGCGCGAATGTCCAGGCATATCCATCGAGGGGATCACTTGGATTTGGCGCGCGTTAGCATATTTAAGGATGTCGATATAATCGGCTTTAGTGTAATAACCATTAACAGCGCTCGCGGCGTCGGGGCCACTGCCCAGCTGCGGTAACAGACAGCGATTTTCCTGCAAATCGTGGCAACGTTTGCTGCCAATGTCGGTTAATTCGGGCAGGCCATCAATCTCTAATCGCCAGCCTTCGTCATCGGCCATATGCAGGTGCAGCTTGTTAAGCTTATAGGCTGCCATCTGATCGAGCAGATCTAAGATAAACTGCTTGCTGTGAAAGTTACGCGCCACATCGACATGCATGCCTCTAAAGGCATATCTTGGCTCATCTTCAATCTGCATGGTATTTACGCTAAGCGTATTCACATCGATAAGGCTAGTGAGCGAAGCGATACCATAGGCGTATCCGGCATCATCGCCAGCGCGGATCGTAATGTTATCAGGTGTGATGGAGAGTTGATAACCGCCTGCCATCAGTGGTTTCGTTAAGGGGCGTAACGTCAACGATATCCCCTGCTTTTGCTCGGTAACACCAAGGCGCTCAAGGCGTGCCAATGCTGCATCAATTGCGCTACGCTTGACCTCTGTAGCTGATAACTTATAGCCAGAACTGAGTGACACCGCTGGTGCAGCACTGTCGATAATTTGCGATTTAGGTGTAGGAATTATGGTGTTAATAGCAAGTGTCGGCTCCGGCTGCACCTGGGCATTGGCCTCAAATAACACCTCAGCCTTGGCCCATTTAAGCGTATCGGTATCACTGCGCTTATATTGAGTTTGCTCACTGACAAATGCCACGGCGTAGGGGCGCGTCTCCATGCCAGTATCAGGATCGATACCCAAGCGAGTGCTGGCAATCACCTCAGGCTCAAGTCCAGGCGCCACAATATAGTAATTAGGCATCGCATCCGTTTCAGATAATTGCCATAACTCCCCGATAAAATCCACAGTGTATGTTTGCCCGGCCTCAAAACCGGCAAACTGCTCGGTGGGGGTAATTTTATGTAGATCACCTTTGACATGGGTAATAGCAAACTCTGGTGATAACTCGGGCGATTGCTGCGGTGATAACACCGCCTTAACTGGCCGCAGTTGGCTGTAATAAATCGCCCAGTCGCGCGCTTTAAAATCAATTGTCGATGTAAAAGTGATTTGCGCGGCAAAACAGCGCCCATCGACACCGCTACTGGTGCATTGCTGCGGATAGTTAGTCAGCGTTGCATAGGTGACGGCCAAGGTGTTGGCAAAATCATGTAACTGCTGTTGCGATATCGTGCCGCTTTGAGATGCAGGCGTAATGGCAGCGGCAGCATTGGTCGTTGCTGCGGGCTGAGATTCAGATTGAAGATTTGGCTGAGATATCACCTCGAGTGGGTTTTCGCTACACGCTGCACCGAATAAGGTGAGCATCACCGCGATTGCGACAAGTTTATTATTCATGGGCTTCCTCTATTATCTTATCCACAAAGCGTGATACCGAATTTGCGGGCTTTAGCGATACGCAATGGCATATATTCAACTTATGATTAACACAGTATTTTGCATGCCAATGACGCCGAATAATGGTTTCACGACAGCGACTTTAAAGGCCGTTAGCCACTATGATGCTTCGCTATTAATCACTAAAAATCGCCATAAAAAAATGCTAGGTGCAGTAACTGTTATTCACAGAATAAAGCACCTAGCTATCTCTAGCATCTGGGGAGAGACTATAGGAAACATCAAACACAATTACGCTTGATTGACCCAAGCGGTAACTGCCAAACACATGCATGTAAGAGACCTCTTCCTACATCATGCAAACCTTACAAACAGAGATGCCACACAAGCAAATGACAACGCTGTCATCTGTAAACTTACACAACAAAAAACAGAATATCTACATTTTTTTGACAAAACATGCTTTTTTTAACTTAATCATTGATATATCCATCCAGATTGGCACAATCTAGAGTTACAAAATAAAGCAACAATTCCACAACAATACAATCAACAATTGATAACATCGTCGTGTTACTCTTAAATGTAACCCAAGCGAGGTTAATGGTGCGGTAACAATTGAGCTCAGTTTATTCGACCATCACGCCTAGGGATGCAATGCTTACGCGAATAATAAATGCGTTAATAAACATACACGTGAACGCCGCAATCACTTATTTTAGCGCAAAGAAAATAATTGCTTAATGACTAGACATTATGGTGCCAATAAAACCGGCTCTTACTATTTGGGGTAAAACGAGCAACATTAGCTCGATTAGCAAAACCCGAATTCAGATAATAAGTGCACCACTCATGGTTAAACGGTGAGGAGAGATCAACTGCCTGTTGGTGATACTCTGTAGTCGCCAAACAAACATGAGTAGTTACCATGAATTACAAGCAGTTGATCGAGGGACAACGATACCAGATTGAGGCCTATTTACGCGAGGGTTTCAGTTATCGGGAGATAGGAAAACGTCTGAAAGTAAGTCACAGTACAATAAGCCGGGAAGTAAATCGCAATCGAATTCGGGATAACCATTACTTGCCGGAAGTCGCTCAGGCGAAGGCATTAAAACGCCGTTGTCAGTCCGCGAAGTCTAGAGTATCTGGACTGACCATCACCTTTGTTGAGTTCGGTCTCAATGAGAAGTGGAGTCCAGAACAAATAGCCGGTGTCGGTAAAATCATCGGATATAACGTCAGTCACGAGTGGATTTATGGCTATGTCCAGCGAGATAAATTATGCGGCGGCAAGTTGTACAAACAGCTACGCCAGAGTCACCGAAGATACCGTAAAGGTAACCGCGCGAATCGTGTGATTATCCCGAATCGCGTTGGCATAGAGCATCGTCCCGCTATCGTGAACAAGAAAAAGCGGTTCGGAGACTGGGAAGCTGACACGGTTCTGGGCAAGCAAGGTACGGGCGCGATTGTCAGCCTGGTTGAGCGGAAAAGTAAGCTGTACCTGATACGCAAAGTGCCAGCGAAAAGCGCAGCCGATGTGGCCCGGGCAATGGTTGGCATGTTGTGGAAATATCGAGGTTATGTTCGAACTATCACTGCAGACAACGGCAGCGAATTCTGTGACCACGAACAGGTCGCAGAAAAGCTTAAAACGGATGTCTACTTCGCTAACCCTTATTCGTCCTGGGAACGCGGACTGAATGAAAACTTCAACGGTTTGCTGCGGCAATACATACGGAAAGGCACCGATTTGCGGACGGTAACAGATAGGCAAATTAGTGAGATTGAACGGGCATTAAATGCCAGACCGAGAAAGTGCCTCGGCTTCAGGCAACCTGTTGCGGTATTCAATGAATTACGCAAGGCAGCCTAATTTAGCGAGTGGTGCACTTCGGAGTTGAATTCGCGAATAACAATCAAAGTAAAATGCCAAATAAAAAACATTAAATTAATAAAACTAATTAGCGTTAGAGATAATGTTAAAGGCGGCTATTTGACTTTAGCCAACTCAAACTAACGCCTATGCATTGAATAAAGGTAACCTGCAATGACACAAATCGTACCGCTTTCCTCACAAAAACACTTGCACTTCAAGTTAGCTCAATCAACAGACTACAGTCGATTTTCAACTCAGCACTTAATCCCTGTTGTTGCGCGAGAGATCCCCAATTTAGCCGCTGAATTCCCGATTGTGTTTGTGAAAAATAGCGAGACTGGTCAATTTACCCCTGTGGCAATGATGGGCATTAAACCTAAAATAAACCTCTATTGTCAGTCTGCAAAATGGCATTCGCCGGTAACCCCATTAGGGTTTAGTAATGCTCCTCTGTCCATCGCAAAAACATCTGCACAAAGCGATGAACTCATCATCTGTATCGATGAGCAGAGCCCCTTACTCTCACAACATGAAGGGATCAGACTCTTTACCGATAATGGTGAACAGACCGACTATCTTATTGCTCGAACCAACGCCTTAATGGATATTGCAGCACTACATCAACAAACACAGGCTATATGCCAATATCTGGCTGATAAAAATCTGCTTAGCCCTCAACAACTCACCATTAAGGGAGGCGAAGACGTACAACACATCAACATTAGTGGCGTATATGTTATCGATGATGAAAACCTTAATGCTATCAGTGATGACGACTTTTTAGCTCTTAAAAACAAAGGATTGCTGCCCCTTATCTACGCTCACAGAGCTTCGTTAAACCAATTAGCAAGACTAATTGCTGAGCAGAATAAATACGACAGCCCACAATAACTCATCACGCGATGATCTAGTGGGGAGAAATCGTCATTAACACTTGGTGATATAACACAAAGTCATATCGCCAAGCGCTTCGTTTAAACCTATTAGCAGCGCCTTAAAATAAGTCATATGACAGCGTTATATCGAGCGTATAATGCTGTCTCTATTGATACTTCACTCAGCAAGAATAGCAAGCTACACCACGGAATCAGTTGTTATCATCTGACCTTGTCGTGATGACACAGCGAGTAATTGTATGTGAGCAGGCCCTATGCCCGTGCAAGATATCGACTAACCTAGCCATCATTAGCGGTAAGTCGCCCAGCCTCCTACCAAGCCACTTTTGCGCTCACCGTGATGATAACGACACTCTAAATCCCCATGTATTAGCTTTTCAAGCTGACCTATCAAGCCTAATAGCAAGAGTTTTAGCCTTGCCATGCTGCCAATAAAAAGCCCAGCAGATGCTGGGCTTATGACGATAGATCATCAGAACAGAGATTAGAACCTAAGTGCTACACCCACCTTGTATCGAGCTTCACCTTCGAAGCTCCACACTGGATAATCGGCCTTAAATTCAGGGATAACCTCGGCATCTAGCGGAGCAACACCTGTTTGTATGCTATCTTCTTCGGTTAAATTAACTGCTTCGAAGGTAATGTCCATCCAATCAGTAATACTGTAGTTCATGCTTAAGTCGAGTGAACCATAGTCTTCATGTTGACGGTTGCCATAAAATCCTGGCAGTTCACGCATCATGTACTCACTACGCCAGTTGTAAGCCAAGCGAGCATTGAAGCTCTCCATCTCATAGTAACCGACTAAGTTAACAGTATGCTTAGACGAGTCAGAGAAGACACCTACTTGATCAGGATAGTTCTCCGCTGGTGAACCCGCATCGGCAAAGGTGTAGTTAACCGAGTAGCCAAAACCGTTGTCATATGAGTCTTGAAGTTGTAATTCAATCCCTTCGATACGACCACCATCGGCATTGTACTTTTCACTGACGGTCCAGCAATCGTAAATTCCAACGCCGCATTCGCTTCCACCTTGAGCGATAAGGTTATTGTCTTCAATACCAATCTGCTGCTTCAACTCTTGACGAGTGGTAATAAATGAGCTGACATCTTTAATAAAGTAAGTGACCGACGCTAAGCCTTCACCGCCAAAATACCACTCTAAGCTAAGATCTGCTTGCGTGGCTTTAAACGGGTCTAATGAAACTGAGCCACGGTTTAGTTTTTCATTGCTTGGCGTGTTGTCATTCCAGCCTGGTAAGGTTGATGTAGCAAAAAGCTCAGAATAGTTAGGACGCGATATAACTTGCGCCGCAGAGGTACGTAAAATCAGATCTGGAGCTAAATCAAATGCGATATTCACACTTGGCAACACATCGTTATAGCTAGACTTATCAGTACTCATCTCATCGGCAAATTGGCCTGAATCACTCAATGCATAGTAATCTGATTCGACATCGGTAGAGATAAAGCGCAAACCAAAGTTACCGCGAATACCATCGGCCTCAAAATTCGCCATCGCGTACGCCGCGAAGTTTTTCTCGTTCAAGGTTCCGTAACCCGACTTATCGCGAGTAAAGCCATCAACAGCGGCATATGCATCATTGATCATCGCATCAAAATTGGGCTTAGGTAGCGTAAAACCAGCACCTGAAGACATGGTACCTGAATAATAAGCCGAGGCGTCTTTTTCGGCGATATCACCCACAATAGCGGCATCAGTTTCTTGAGTCACATCATGGTCGGCGTAGCGCACACCGGTTTTAATTGAAGTAATAGCCCCAAAGTCAACAGGGAAGGTTAAATCGACTTGCGCATAAGTCTCTTCATCTGTATTAGGTTGTTTTTTCAATGCCCAACCAGCCGTTGCCAGTTTTTCATTAAAGTCACTGGCATCAAAATCTTTATTTGCAATATCGATAAGAATCTTTTCGCCGGTAGCATCATAGTGGCCAGCAAAGTCACCTGGTTGACCAATTGAATTACCATAATTAGACGTTAGACTCGTGCCACCATCTGAGCTGGTATTACCAACACGACCTTCTAGAGTGAAATTATCCGCTTCATACTTAAAGTCAAAGTCATAGGTGTCAGACGACATCTCAGCTTGACGAGCCCAAGTTTGTGCCCATGCAAACCCGCCTTCACCTGTATGAGTAATATCAGTACAAACACCGGCTGCATTGGTTTGATTACAGGTACTTACACCTTGTTGAGTTGGAAACAAGAAAATAGAAGTATTAGCGTTATCCGCCTTTAAATCCATACTGGTTACCGTGAGGCCAAACTCTAATTTATCTGTAGGACGATACTGCGCTGCAACGTTATATGCCGTACGCTCTCTGTCTTGTTGGAATGTCGTGGGGACAATTTCACCCCAGCCCAATAAAGTCTCGATACCATTGCGTTGATATTCAGTTTGAGAGCCTGCTGCCGACACTAGAATACCGAAGTTTTCGTTGTCATTTTTCCAACTGTATAGTCCTGAAAGCGCCGGATCTGTCTCTTCTGAGATAGTTCCATAATCACCTTTAGCACTTAGGAACACAGTGTTGGCATCTAAATCTAACGGCTTACGGGTCTTAACGATGACAGTGCCGCCGATACCACCTTCGGTGATGTCAGCCTGTGAAGACTTATACACTTCAATACCGCTCACCATCTCAGGTGGCAGTAGTGAATAGTTAAAACTACGGTCAATAGCCTGTTGATCAAACCAGCCAGTTGAGGCAACTGAGTGACCATTGAGCAGCGTTCGGGTAAGTTGTGATGAAGCACCACGAATAGACACCTGCTGCCCCTGACCAAATTGACGATTAACTGTCACACCAGGGATACGGGCTAAAGACTCACCCACATCGCCATCGGGAAATTTACCAATATCTTCAGCGGTAACAGCGTCGACAACTGCATCAGAAAAGCGCTTAGCGTTAATAGACGCTTTCATCGATGCACGTAAACCACGCACTTCGATTTTTTCAATATTATCGGTATTAACGGTTTCTACCTCAGCTTCCGCTGCGATGGCTGAAACCGACATTGCACCGCTCATCAGTAGTGCAATATTTGTAGCTAGTATACTTTTCTTAAAAGTAGATGGTCGCATCTCGTATCCCTTCCATAACTTTATTATCGTTTTAGTTTCATGCCCATTCCTTCAACAGGAATGACAACGCTGTCATGTGAGTACAAAGATTACACAACAATTAACACTTGCGCCACAACAAAATAACCAAATGAGATAAAATATCGTCTACCCCATCACAAACCCAAAAAGAATTAATTTAGAAAATAGAATATAAGCTGCTGATAATATTCATTTAAAATAATGTTTAGATTTAGTATCGATTAAGGAGAATCGTTCGAATAAAATGCTAAAATCGATTTGATGATTGCTTAATCAGATAAAAATTAGCAATATTGTCGGTAGGGGAAGTGAGATCTGCTGTGTCGTCATACAGTACATCGTTTGAAAAAATTAAATTCTGTAGACTGCAATTAGCAGCTATCACAATGAGTGTCCACTAGATGAAAGTAACCATAAATGATGTCGCCAAGTACGCTGGAGTCTCAATAAAGACGGTATCCAGAGTCACCAACAAGGAGCCGTCGGTCAGGCAGGCCACCATTGATAAGGTTAATCAAGCCATTACGGCGCTTAACTACCAACCCAATGTGGCCGCGCGTAACCTAGCAGGGACCAAATCGTATGTCATCGCTTTTGTGTATGACAACCCAAATGCCTACTATGTCATTGATATGCAAAATGGTATTTTATCAGCATGCAAACAAAGGGGGTACGAGCTACTGATCCATCCTTGTGACGCAACGTCCGAAAATATCTGCCAAGAACTAACAGATATGGTGCGCCACGCACGCCTATCGGGCTTAGTACTCACTCCGCCTCTGTCAGAAGATCCCAAAGTGCTCGCGGCACTGGATAACATTAACGCTAATTATGTGCGTATTATTGCCGGTGAAGCAGCAGATCAATATGGCGGCTTAACCGTACTGGTTAACGACAGACAGGGCGCTGTATCGATTACCCAACATTTAATCGATCTTGGCCATAAACAGATCGCCTTTCTTAGCGGTGATCAGCAGCACGAATCGACAAAAGAGCGCTTAGCTGGCTTTAAGCAAGCAATGCAAAACAACCAGTTACCCGTTAATGAAACTTATATCATTAATGGTCAATACTCTTTTGAATTTGGGGTTGAAGGTGCTAAAGCACTGTTAAGCAACTCTGAAAGACCGACTGCTATTGTCGCCTGTAATGATGAAATTGCCGCAGGAGCCTTATTTGCAGCACGTTTAGAAGGTGTGTCAATTCCCGCCGAACTGTCCATTGTAGGCTTTGAAGACAGTCCTTTTTCGCGGCAAACTTGGCCTAAACTCACCACTGTTCATCAGCCAAACGATAAGATAGCCCAAACCGCTACCGAGTTACTCATTGCGCAGCAAAACAAACAAGAAGACACCCCAACCGAGCATATGTTTATGCCAGAGCCCGTGATCAGAGATTCCTCTGCAAGCCCACTGTTATCCTAAGAGTTAACTTAGTTATGGACGCGCGACGCAGGCAATAAAAAGCCGTTGTTTAGTAGCAACGGCTTTTTAATAGCTTGATGATTAACGGCAACCAATAACAAGATGTCCCAGTGACTAAGGTCTGTCACTAGTAGCAGTCACGATAATTACACCGCCTCTTCGTTTTCTTCACCAGTTCGAATACGGATAACACGCTCAATTTCGGTAACAAATATCTTACCATCGCCAATTTTACCCGTTCTAGCGGTATCGACTATCACTTCGATAGCCTGCTCTAATTGCTCGTCCTGGATAACAAGTTCAATTTTTACCTTAGGTAAAAAATCGACCATATATTCGGCGCCGCGATATAATTCGGTGTGACCTTTCTGGCGCCCAAAACCTTTGACTTCAGAAACTGTCATGCCTGTAATGCCAATTTCAGCCAGAGATTCCCGTACGTCATCTAACTTAAATGGCTTAATTATGGCTTCAACTTTCTTCATCAAACGCTCCCTTTAACTTAATTTGGCAATAACAACATATTGTTATTAGCTTACCACGCTATATGGTTACGCAGAAGTTGAATATCTACAACACCAAGCAGAAGTAAAATCCGCGGCGAAGAACAATACCAACCAACATCCTACAACAAATGGGCGGCGACAACCTCCAACAACTATACTTTAGTTCTGCTGCCAATTTTTAAGTCAGCCGATATAACCGACCCACTAAGTTACACCCCATGAATGTGATCACAGGATACGATCACTATGTACGCACAGGGATGAAGTATGAAAAAATATCATGGATTTAATCTCATCGAATTAATGGTGACTTTAGTTGTCGCCACCATCTTAATCGGAATCGCCGCACCAAGCTTAAGTAACCTTTATGATGCACAGCGGGCAAACAGCGCAATCAGAGAGATTCAACAAACATTACAATTTGGCCGAAATGCGGCGATAAGTTACGGATTGCGCGTCACCATTTGCCCACTAAAAGATAACCAATGCGATGACAATTGGCAGAACGGATTAACCGTGTTTACCGATTCAGGCGTGCTCAATCAACTTGATAATAGTGACCAATTACTATTAACCACAGGCCCATTTAATTCTAACGATAGCGTAACTTATAATCGGGATGCGATTCGTTTTTTACCCGACGGGCTCGCTTCAGGAACGAATGGAACACTCATTTATTGCCCGAGTTCTACCGATAACCCAAATGCACGAGCCGTTATAGTTAATCAAGCTGGTCGGGTTCGGTTTTCAAATAAAAAAGATATCAACTGCATTAAGTAATGCCAACCTCTTCCCACGACGCCACATATTGTGTGATAACCTTTTTAATGCCAATTTATTGGCATTAAAAAGAATAAGTTATATATACTGAAATTGAAAAAGTTCTCGCTTATACTTAACCCGATAACAACGAGGACAATATCAATGCGACATCCGCAACAAGGGTTCACCCTAGTCGAACTCATGGTCACTATCGTGATAGCTGGCATATTACTCACCATTGGCGTTCCCTCTTTAATATCTATTTATGAAGGTGTTCGTGCCAATAATAATATTGAAAAAATTCATAATATCATGGCATTTGCACGTAACCAGGCAATTAGTTACGGCACAACGGTCAATGTCTGCCCATTTGCAAGTGCAACCTCTTGTGGTTCGACAACAGATTGGAGCGGTGGCATTAGGGTGTTTATTAACGCAAATGGCGCCGAAACTGAATTGAGGGCGATCGACGGTTTTAACAGTCAGGATGCTATAAAAGGGCCTAGCGGTAACATCACCTTTTCATCAGAAGGCTTATCAACTGGAGGAACCATTATCTACTGCCCTAACGGTAAAGCCGACTCATCACAGAGTATCAATATTAGTAGCAGCGGGCTGATATCTTATGGTTCGACAGGTATTACTTGCTCATAAACACGACCAAAATAATAAAAAGCCCTGAACATATTACGACTAAAAGTCGTTATGACAGGGCTTTATATTAATAGCTATCGAAGCCTATCTTAATGTTCGCTCATCTAACGCTTTAGAATTATCGCTGCTAAACACTTCTGTTAACGGTACACACTCAACAACATCTTGAATAAAATATTTTTTCCCCTTGGTATCCACTAATTGCTTACCGGGAAGCGATGCGATTTTGAGCGCCACACCTTGTGATTTCCAACGATAAAAAACCACCTTATCTCCCTTGGCGGTATTAATATGGCATTTATAATCTTGTTTGTTATTCCCCCCCTCAGCTAGAACGAAAAGGGGCACGGCACATAATATTACGATAATAAATTTAATCATTTCCAACACTCCGTTGACGGGCCTTTAACACCAGCAGATGTCATGGTGATTGTCGCACAACTCGTATCCCTGCGAGCTTGACTCCCCTGCGCCGTTGCTGTGATGGTAAAAGAACTGGTATCTGCCGAGGTGACAGAGTAATGACCCGCTTCGGTCACAAACGGGCTTGCAGCAAGGCCAAGCTTAGTCATGTCTGTCGCATAGGTACGGTTATCCAAATAGTACTGTTCTTGCAAGTTAGCGACCCTCAGTATCGCGGCAACCCCCTCAGCACGACCACTTTTAGTAATATAGTCAATATATGAAGGGTAAGCGATTGACGCCAAGATACCGATAATAGCTACCGTTATCATCAGTTCTATCAAAGTGAAGCCGTCTAAATTAGTTTTTTTCATTAACTCGCTTACTCATTTAAATGATAATAAATTCTATTGGTGGTTAAACCTGCACCCAGTCCTATAGTGCCTTTGCATTCGCCATTTTCGCACTCCCCTTTACCCACACCAATAATATAGGCCGTTGACTCTTCGCCATCTTCAGGTTTAGGAATCACAATTTGTGGAGTATCTGGTACCCTTTCACCAATATCGTAATAAGGTTCACTGTAACTACGGGTACCACGATGCAGATCGAAATCGCGTAAACGCCCCTGACCAGAGAAACCACATATTCCAGCATCCAAATCGACTTCTAACTCTGCAGGAGGAACAAATGAGGTAAAATACACTTTGCCATTAAAAATCAATGACGCAGATAGACTCTTTTCGCCTGCTGCTTCAAAATTGAAGTACCAACCTCTTTTAGTACCAAATGCAATATTTTCAGCCTGGGTATTCGGGGCGGCAGAAGTCACGTCATACAAATTAGATAACGTCAATGGCGCAGGCGCGTTATCACCTAAGTATGATTTAGTGACAACATTACGGTCTTGAAACACATAAAACATATCATTTGTTGATTTGTCCTTAGGATGCGTTCTATTACCGGTACCAATGGTAACGGCATCATAAGGAATATTTTGATAGCTAATAACATCATCTTCACTATTTATGTTATTAAACTGTGTTTGTGCGACAGTGGGTTCAGAAAAGAACATCCTATTGTTAGGTGACAGACCTTCACTAATCGATGCAAACTTAAACACTGACCAACTACTCTGAACCGCAGACGGTAGATCCATTCGCCAGATATTACCTGAAATATCAGAGGCGTATACTCTATCGGTAATGCCATCATTATTACTATCAAGTATCGCAACCTTATTAGGCACGCTCCCCATATCGTCTGCAGTGAATTTTTTGATAAAATTCCCCGTTTCTGCATTCACAATAAATATCCCTTGCCCATTTCCTGCTGCGGATGACATCCCGCCACCAAAAATCAACACTGGACTTTCTATGCCAGGTACAAAGCTAACCGTCGGTTCAGACCAAGTTTGTCCAAGATCTTCTAATCCCACAGTATCTGAATTAATCATCCATTTAAAACTAGGTGCGTCTGGATTGGTGATATCTAGTGCGTAATAAGATGCACCGCCTCGCCTCATCCCGAGGAAAACCCATGCTTTATTCACTTTCCCATCAGTCCCTGTTTCTGTATAGGCCACGGGTGACAAATCCATTCCATAGACACTATGGCTTCCTGTGGGGGTATTCTCTCTTAAAGTCGGAACATTATGCCACAGCTCATCAGGTATAAATGCCCAAGACTCCGTCACGTCACCAACCGAATAATCATCGCTACCTGAATCAGAATCTTTAAACATATGCACTAACCCCTGATTGGTACCTACTAAAATACGAACATCGAGATTTTCAGTGCCGTCTGGATTGGGTTTCTCACCAAAATTGATGGCCAGCGGTTTCGAATGCAGCGGATCTCCCATGATATCTTCTCTGGCATCAACCACACTACCATCATTATCATTATCATCTACATCGACACCATAGAGCCAATCAAGATCAACTTGCGAATGGGTGGTCGTAAATCGAGAACCATCTATATCAATTAGTGCTCCGGCACTATTGGTCTTAATATTACGCCCTTTTAGTGCTGTTCTGAGTGCTGGCAAAACCCCTCCCGCATTAACTTTATTACCGTCGATATTATTGGCGGCACAAGTGTTCCAGAAGGTGCAAGTCGAGGCTGCAATATTACCGTTAGAGTCGATCGCCTTTGAGCTACCACCAGGCCCAACAATTTCCCCTGATGAGTTAACTTTAAGCTTCTTCAGATTACCACTCCATCTTGGGCCACTGCTAGGTAAAAACATCGCAAAATAAGCTGAATTATACGTTTGTGTTTTATCGAAATTATTACTGGCAATACTCGGAGAGGTAAATGACGAATCAATAGATAAAATTGATTTTAATGCATCATCCATGGCCTCAACTAAATCAAGCCCGGTTTTAGCGACATAATATCCTTTAGACACCCCATTATCGTCTCTTGGATTTCCCCCTCGAAATGCCGCTTCTTCTAATAAAGAGGCAGCAACATCAGCGCCATCCGAAAACCCTATGGTAAATAGCCTTACATTTTGACGATTATCAACACCCGATACATCTTTTATTCCTGTTACTAAATCGTTATTGGACATATAAGCCGCTAGTGCGGGTAAATAACTGGTTTCTGTTTTACCTTTGGAATTAACAAAATTAAAACCGTCATAATTGGCAGCGACTTTAGCCGAACCGGTTAACGCCTTAATGGCACCATTTGCAGAACTATCCATTGTCGGTGCGCCATCGGTAATATAGATGACGTAGGCGGTATCGGGGCACTTTTTGAAAGGCGAACTATAGTTACCCGAGCTCAAAATATTAGGTGGTGAATTGGGGACATAATCCTTAATTTTATTATTCGGACTACCTTGGCTATCATCGTTACCAAATGTAACTGGGCCACCACTAAAATATTGATAAGCTTCAAATAATGTCTCACACAACGGTGTGTTCGTCTCTGCAGGCATGCTATCGACCAAGGCAATAAGGTCATTTTTATTCGTATCGTTCATTGGTTTAATGCTAGAGATTATCCGCCCGCCATCGGCATAGCCATCACTAGGGTAATTCAAATTAAAAACGGCTAACCCTGCATCTATCGGGATTTTCAAGCCATTTAATGCACTTTTTATCGCTTCTTTAGCTACTTCTAAGCGAGTGCCTGTTCCACCACTACTTTGACCATCCGATGTACTTGTTACCCATTTATTCCACACCAAATAATGGGCGGTATAAAGCGTAACCGGAGAACCTAAACCAAATTCACTATTATCGAGACTGTATTGTCTGTCTTGTTCTGATGAGCCATAAATATATTGCGCTGTGCTATCAATAGGGTAACCATTTTCAAACGGTTTACTCTTATCAAACCCTGGGTTTTTGGGATCGCGATTATTTATATCTTCAAAACAATCAACTATTTGATTTTGATTAAAGCCGTTATTATTAGCTAAAGGCTCCCATTTGCCTGTATTTCCAGATTTTTTGTATTCTCTTAAATAGCCAGTATAACGCCCCCGCTCAGCTAGCGCATTTACTGCGGTGTTACAGTTATTATTCTCTGCATAGAAACGGCGAGCATCTTTAGGCTCATCAGGGGTAGGCATAGTACTCGAGTTATCTATTCCGCCCGCATTCCAATAGGTACCTTTATCATTAATATAACCAGAATAACCTTCGAGATAGTCATCAAATCCGTCGGCATATTCACACTCATTATTTCGCTCAGCCTCCGCCGAACAGTAGTTACTCACCGCGTTTTGATCTTCGGTAGACATACTGCCCGAATTATCAAAGATGAATAATACTTGCGGCCGTTTGCCCGTCCTCACAGTTGAATCGACTAAATAGAGCTCGGTATCGTCAGCAAAGCTGACTCCAGAAACCATAACGGTAGCCACGACTGCGCTGCATAATAATTGTTTAAACATAATATTAAATCCCTGTAAGCACTTGCTGCTCAACTCCGGCAGCGACTGTCAATGACCCTAGATTATTACGACCGAATGCCACACTGCTCGTCACTTCAGACCGTCTACAGCTAACTAAATTTGCACCAGTTGCGTTCGTTGTTCTTTGACACCCAACATCTCGAACTCCCGTTTCTGGTAGCGGTGTTATCACCTGAGTTGCATTAAACTCACTCGCCGATGTTGGCGCAGACATGTTGGCAAGTAAGGAGCCTGCATTATTTGCAATAACCTGTTCTAATCCACCGTCTGCAATTGCCTTTGCTTCTATTCTTTCTGCACCAGCTCCCGACATACGCAGTGATTGGGTCGAATTAACGGCCAGTGCAATACCAATAACGGTCATAATAACGAGTACAATAAGTGAGAAGAAAAGCACAATACCCTTTTGATTATTCATCTGATACCTACTTAACTATTAATGAGTACGGGATTTTCGAGAATGATTGTCGTAGATAACACTTTGCGCCTAAAATTATCTTTTGGAGCAGCAATCGTCTTATCACCAAGTGTGTATACTGTCTCGTTCGTGTAACTTCTATCCTGTTCAACAGAGCGTACTAATAAATGAACTTTTATAGCCACCAATCGCTGAAAAGACTCATTATCCCACATTAATGATGTCACCTCTGACTCTGCAATGTAACGATCTGGCGTACCATCGCCATTATTATCAAATCCATAGAGAAAACGCATATTCTCGATGCCTTCGACTAGCTGTTCGTTGTTATCCATTCCAGTATCAGTCAAGGTTTTACGGCGTAACACGGGGATTCCATTAGCATCGTCACCAATAAAATAAACATGATGTTGAAACTCCCATACACGAGAGTTTGTTAAATTAGTAGAGGGGTTGATGCCATTAAAAAATACTGCTTGGCTAGACGTTGCAGATACAAAGTAATGATCGCCATCTCCAACCGAAGGCACACTCCCATCACCAGGTCCTGCACTTGGTCCAATAAAACGTTTTATTTGCAGTACATCCGTTGCATTATTTACCCCTGACGACGCTAAACACGTTAATGAACCGCCACTTACACCAGCCTCATACCCCCACAAACGGCGAAAATGAGCCGGCTTATCATTGGGTAAACTGGCATTATTTAAACCAGACCTTGCCCCTGTACCGACACAATCAGCGCCTGTAATCTCATTATCTACGATGGTATTTGTACCGACGATAAAGTCAGTACCCGTCATATCTCCCATAAACCCAAGTTGTGAAAGATCGCGTTCCATAATCGCCAAGGCAATACGGCCATTTTCTTGCAGTTGGTTAAATTGACTGGTGGTGGTGACATTAGAGGAGGACATGCTAAACATGGTGAATATGCCAGCAGTTAAAAATAAGCTAATCACCAAGGCAACCATCAACTCCACAAGTGATAGCCCTGACTGTAAATAATAACGACCTGACTTATTTTTCATCTATATAATCACTGTTTGAATAGAATAGATACGACGGTTTTCAGTGCTAGCAGCGCACTTTGGTGATGTGTCGATAATGGGTGAGTCGGCATCAATTTGTGTTTCCCTTATGCCTCGCCATGCCATCACAACGGTCACCGTATTATCAGCAACGCTAATGCACCCCGTTGGCGTATCTAATCCGCCAACATTTTTCCCACCCAGGGTTTCTGCAGTCCCTACAAAAGAAGCACGCCACTCATATAAATCCCATGCAACGAGTTCAGCAGGATCACATAAAGCAGTCCCCTTACACTCTTTCCCCGCAGCAGAAGGTGCTCCCGAATAGGCCCCAGCATAACTAGCTATCTCGCCTCTATTTAACTTCATGCGGTTAATGATATCGTTAGCGTAATAAGAAGCTTGGGTCTGCTGGAATGATTCAAAGCTGCCTCGTTTGGCAACAACATGAAGATTAAAAATACCCACCAAGCCAATAACTAAAATGACTAGCGATACCATCACTTCTATCAGGGAAAACCCTTCCCCATTGTTTTTCATGGTGTCAACTCTCCGATATACGCCATTATTTTGACAGCCATTTCAGTGATTTAGTCTACAAAATCTGAAAGTTAGCTTGATCACAAACTATACTAGTTAATGATAGATTAGTCGAATGTTACTCGCTAGTAATATGTCAATCTGAATTGAATAAAAACGATTATTTGAGCAAATTCTAAGTACAAAAAAGGAGGCTAGGCCTCCTTATTTTGTCAAAACAGTGAGTTAATTACCTAAGCTCTGCAGGTACGGCAAAAACGGTGTCTTCTTTGCGCCCTTCCACTTCGGTAATCACGCTTGGCGCTAGCTGCGCTATAGCATCGATCACTTGCTTAACTAAGACTTCTGGCGCCGAGGCTCCAGCAGTCACAGCCACCTTCTCTACTCCATTAAACCAAGCGGCAACGATATCGTCAGCATTATCGACCAAATATGATTGAGTACCTTTCTTTATCGCCAGCTCTTTTAATCGATTTGAGTTTGAGCTGTTTTTAGAGCCCACCACGATAAACAAGTCGACATCATCGGCCACATTGCGCACCGCATCTTGACGGTTTTGGGTGGCATAGCAGATATCATCTTTGCGTGGCCCCTGAATCGACGGAAAACGCTTTTGTAAAGCATCAATCACGTCGGCGGTGTCATCCATAGAGAGCGTAGTTTGGGTGACAAAGCATAAGTTATCAGGATCTTTTACCACTAAAGCTTCGACATCGGCTGGAGACTCAACCAGTAAAACCCCACCTTCTGGGTTATCATATTGACCCATGGTGCCTTCAACTTCAGGGTGTCCAGCATGACCAATAAGGATACATTCGATGCCTTTACGGCTTGCTCGAGTCACTTGCAAGTGCACCTTAGTCACCAATGGGCAGGTGGCATCAAAAACCCGTAGACCACGTTGTTTAGCTTCGGCGCGAACGGCCTGCGAAACACCATGAGCACTAAAGATCACTATGCTGTCATCGGGAACCTGATTTAGCTCATCGACAAACACGGCGCCTCTATCTTTTAAGTTTTGCACCACGTAACGGTTATGCACGACTTCATGACGCACATAAATTGGCGGTGAAAACAGTTCAAGCGCACGCTCAACAATGCTGATGGCGCGATCGACGCCAGCACAAAAACCACGAGGGTTGGCCAGTTTGATTTGCAAGCTTTGCGGAGGGTTGGTCATCGCCATAATTAAAGTACCTGAACCACTTCTAATTCAAAGGTAACGGCACGGCCTGCCAACGGATGATTAAGATCAACCGTTATCGAGTCACCTAACACGTCACGCACTATTCCTGGAATTTCGCTGCCACCAGGGCCGGCAAAACTGACTATCACGCCAGCTTCTAAATTCATATCGGCAGGGAATTTTGTTCTGTCCATATGGTGAATAGCATCTGGGTTTGACTCACCAAACGCATCGGCCGCTTGCAATGTAAAGCTGTGCTTATCGCCTTGAGCCAAATTGATAAGTTCAGCTTCAAAAGCTGGGCTTAACGTCTCATCACCAATGTTTAACTTAGCCGGCTTGCCCGATGCTTTGGTACTATCGGCAGTCGAGCCATCTTCAAGTACTATATTCATGTGGCACAATAACGAACGAGATACAGACACTTAATTACCCCTTTGCGGCGCTTTCGCCGTTTGGTTTACGCTCGGTAATAAACGAATCAATAATGATAAGCCCTGCACCGACACAGATAGCTGAGTCGGCAATATTAAAGGCAGGAAAATGACTCGTATTCCAATAAAAATCAAGGAAATCGACAACAAATCCATGTTGTAATCGGTCGATTAAATTACCTAATGCACCACCAATAACCAAGGTGTAGGCCAAGTTTAATCGCCACAGACCGCGGTGCTGCTTGCGCAGCCACACAGTCAGCAGTGTACTAAAACCAACGGCCACTAGGGTAAATAACCAACGCTGCCAACCACCTGCATCACTCAAAAAGCTAAAGGCTGCGCCATAATTTCGCACATAGGTGAAATTAAAAAATGGCAGCAACTTGATTGACTCATACAGGTCAAATTTGGCTAACACCCATTGTTTGGAAAGTTGGTCGGCGATAAACACCAACACAACTATCCAATACCAACGTAAGCCACTCTCTTTCCAGCTTGATGGCATAACGATTCCTTTACGCGAATTGACGAACTTCGCCGTCACCTTCGATGTTAGTCACGCAGCGCGTACACAAGGTTGGATGCTCAGCCACTTGGCCAACATCTTCTCTGTGATGCCAGCAACGCTCACACTTCTGAGCAGTCGACTTGTGCAAGCCCAACTTCAGGCCTGTCAATTCAGTCACTATGGCATCGGCAGGTGCCTGTGTTAAATCAACCACTGTGGTCTTAGAGGTGAGTAACACAAAGCGCAGCTCGTCACCCAATGTGTTTAATGCGCTTGCAAGAGTCTCGTCGGCATAAAGAGTAATTTCAGCCTCTAGCGAGCCACCCACTTGTTTTTCACGGCGCGCATTTTCAATCACTTTGTTGACTTCATCACGCACGCTCAGCAGTTGCTGCCAATAGGCATCACTCAAGTCAGACTCAAGCGTCACCGATTGCAAACCTTCAAACCAGGTTTCGGTAAATACAAATTCACCACGTTCACCCGGTAGTAAGTGCCAAATCTCATCTGCGGTAAAGCTTAAGATTGGTGCAATCCAACGAACCATGGCTTCTGAAATCAGATACAAGGCTGACTGACAGCTACGACGAGCATGGCTGCTGTCTTTAGCGGTGTATTGTCTGTCTTTGATGATATCAAGGTAGAAACTGCCCAGCTCTACAGAGCAGAACTGCATCAGTTTTTGCGTCACTAAGTGGAAGTTATATTGATCGTACGCTTCAAGCAGTTCTTGTTGCAGTGCTGCGGCGCGGCGCACAACCCAGCGATCTAACGCCACCATGTCTTCGACGGCGACCATATCGGTTGCCGGCTCGAAACCAGTAAGGTTAGCTAGCAAGAAACGAGCGGTATTACGAATACGACGATAGGCATCGGCGCTACGCTTTAAGATCTCATCAGAAACCGTCATTTCACCGCTGTAATCGGTGGCTGCGACCCACAGGCGAAGAATGTCAGCCCCTAATTTATTGGTGACATGCTGCGGGGCAATCACGTTACCAACAGACTTAGACATCTTGCGGCCTTGACCATCAACGGTAAAACCGTGGGTCAATACTTGCTTGTATGGGGCTTTACCGTTCATGGCGGTTGAGATCATCAGCGATGACATAAACCAACCACGATGCTGATCGCTTCCCTCTAAATACAGATCAATGGGATGACCATGAAATTCTGGGCGTGCTGCAACAACCGATGAGAAGGTCGAACCTGAGTCATACCACACATCTAAGGTGTCAGTGACTTTACGGTATTGCTCCGCTTCATCACCAAGCAGTTCTGCGGCATCGAGATCCCACCAAGCTTGAATACCTTGTTGCTCAATGCGGTGCGCCACGCGCTCCATCAATGCCACGCTGTCTGGGTGTAACTCTTCAGTTTCACGGTGTACAAACAAGGTAATCGGCACGCCCCAAGTACGCTGGCGTGAAATACACCAGTCAGGACGGTTCTCGACCATTTTTTCGATGCGGCTTTGGCCCCAATCAGGGATCCACTGAGTCTGTTTAATTTCGCTCAATGCTTGCGTACGTAGCCCTTTTTGATCCATTGAGATGAACCACTGCGGCGTAGCGCGGAAGATAATTGGCGTTTTATGACGCCAGCAATGCGGATAGCTGTGATTAATCGCCACATGATTCATTAAGGCGCCCTTCTCTTCGAGCAGCGCAATAACACTCTTGTTGGCTTTAAATACATGTTGACCGGCAAAGATCTCTGTATCGGCTTTATAAACCCCGTTATCACCAACAGGATTCGCTACTTCTAAACCGTACTTTTGACCAACGACGAAATCGTCCTGACCATGACCAGGCGCGGTATGCACCACACCAGTACCAGAATCAACAGTTACGTGTTCGCCTAAAATAACCGGCACATCAAAGTCGTAGAAGGGATGGTTAAAACGTAATAGCTCTAGTTCAGCGCCAGCTACTTTCGCCAGCACAGTATGGCTTTGTGCGCCATAGCGCTCAACACACGACTCGACCAGTTCATCGGCTAACACTAAGGCTTGAGTATGACCATCTATAGTGATTTCAACCAAGGTATATTCAATGTTAGCCGCGACCGATAAGGCGCGGTTAGCTGGTAATGTCCACGGTGTGGTAGTCCAGATAACCATTGAAATACTATGCTGATAATCGCTTAAACCAAATTTAGCTAATAGCGCAGGTTTATCAACCACTGAGAATGCCACATCGATAGCTGGCGACATCTTGTCTTCATATTCCACTTCTGCTTCAGCCAAAGCAGAACCACAATCGGTACACCAATGCACTGGCTTAACGCCTTTGTGTAAATGGCCACTTTCAATCACTTTAGATAGCGAACGAACGATGTTGGCTTCGGTGCTAAAATCCATGGTTAGGTAGGGATTTTGCCAATCAGCAAACACACCTAAGCGGATAAAATCTTCACGCTGACCATCGACTTGTTTGGCGGCATATTCACGACATTGCTGACGAAACTCTGCTGCTGAAACCTTATGACCTGGCTTGCCGACTTTCTGCTCAACCTTAAGTTCAATCGGTAGACCATGACAATCCCAACCAGGAATATAAGGGGCATCGAAACCCGACATGGTTTTAGACTTGATAATAATGTCTTTAAGGATTTTGTTAACAGAGTGACCAATATGAATGTCACCGTTTGCATATGGAGGACCATCATGCAAAATAAAAGGCTTAGCCCCAGTGCGACTTTCACGAATCTTTTGGTATAGACCTTTTTCGGTCCAAGATTTCAACATCTCTGGCTCACGATTAGCCAAGTTACCACGCATCGGAAATTCTGTTTCCGGTAAATTCAGAGTAGATTTATAGTCGCTCATTTGATCCTATACCGTTTATTTAGCTAAAAGAGCTCAGCCTGCATCAAAGCCAAGCAGAGCCAGTGCTCTGTCAGCATCATTTTTAATTTGTCGCTTCAGCGCATCTAACGATTTAAATGGCTGTTCATCGCGAATTTTTGCCACCAATTCAACTTCAACGGTTTTTCCGTACAGATCACCGTCAAAATCAAACAAATGGACTTCTAACTGACAATGCTGTCCATTGACTGTCGGCCTAAAACCAACGTTGGCGACACCTTCATAGATATCACTTCCAGCCCAAAACAACTTAACAGCAAATACGCCCCGCACCGGAGACACTTTACGTTTTAAGGCTATGTTGGCCGTCGGAAAACCGATAGTACGACCAATTTTTTCGCCATGAGCAACTCGGCCACACAGGGTAAAAGGGTGCCCTAGTAGACGCCTAGCTTGCTCTAAATTGCCCAGTGCTAACTGCTTTCTAATTTCGGTGGAGCTGACACGCTTGTCTCCAAGGACAAAACTTGCCGTGCTGACCACCGCGAAACCAAACTTTTCGCCCGCACGCTTAAGCATGTCGAAATTACCGCTTCGATGTTGGCCAAAACAAAAATCGTCGCCAACAACTAAGTATCTTACCCCAAGCTGTTTAACTAATAATTGTTCGATAAATGCTTCGGCAGGCATCGCGGCAAACTTGCGGTTAAAGTTAACACACAGTAAACGGTCAATCCCTAACTCTTCTAGCAACACAATTTTATCACGCAGCAGACTCAAGCGCGCAGGCGCGCTATCACCTTGAAACAGCTCTTGAGGCTGAGGTTCAAACGTCATTAACGTTGCCGGGACACCATGTTGCTGCGCTTTTTTGACTAGCGCAGTAATGACTTCGGCATGGCCACGATGGACACCATCGAAATTGCCAATCGTCAGCACACAGCCATGGTGTCTAGGTAAAATATTATGTATACCGCGGATCAGTTCCATTACATTCAATAACTAGCAAGCATAAGTTGGCGGATTATATACCAGCTAAGCGCGATAATCAGCACTCAAAAGCCAGCTTTCACTCTCCAAGGACGAATTCCTAACAATATCATAGTCAATGAGTAGACCACAGCTCCGAGTCCTATAAGGCTTGACAAGGTCATAGCTCGCGCAGTGAACGACATGCCAAGCCACTGTTCTATAATAGGTAATTGTAGTAATAACACAGCTACCATCAAGCTGGCTGCAACCAAGGTTTTAATAAAAAAGATGAAAGTCTGCTTACTAACTTGATACACACCAGCACGATGCAAACCACTATATAACAAGCCGGCATTCAACAACGCCGACATAGAAGTGGCAATCGCTAAACCAACATAGCCAAAGGGAATGGCGAAAATCAGGTTAAATCCCATATTACTAACCATAGCGATAATGCCATAGCGCACTGGAGTTTTGGTATCCTGACGAGAGTAATAGCCTGGCGCTAGCACTTTGATCAACATAAAGCTGAGTAATCCCGCGCCGTAAGCCATCAAGCTGTATGACGCCATATTAACATCCTCAAGGCTAAAGGCTCCGCGCATAAACAACACCATCAACATAGGTTTAGCCAGCACAATTAAGCCACACATGGCGGGGAGTCCAAGCAATAAAATGGCTTTTACCCCCCAATCCATGGTCTGGGAAAACCCTTCGTCTTGCGCATTCACATGCCGTTTAGATAATGCAGGTAAAATCACAGTTGCAATGGCAATGCCGAATAACCCAAGGGGAAACTCTAATAAGCGGTCAGAATAATAGAGCCAACTGATAGAGCCTGTTACCAAGAAGCTGGCAATAAAGGTATCGAGCAGCAGGTTTATTTGCGACACAGACACCCCAAATAACGCCGGGATCATCAAGGTTCTAATTTTCACCACCCCAGGATGGTGCCAACCCCATGATGGCTTAACTAATGCTTTCTCACGTAACAAAAAGGGGATTTGAAACAAAAACTGGATCACGCCACCGAAAAAGACGCCCCAAGCGAGACCAATTTCAGGTTTTTGTAATGTTGGTGCGAGATAGATAGCGGCCGCGATAATGGCCACATTTAAAAATACAGGCGTGAAAGCCGACACTGCAAAGCGACCTCGAGTGTTAAGAATTGAGCCAGCCAGTGCAGTAAAGGTGATAAACCACAAATAAGGAAAGGTAATTTTAAGCATTAATGAAGCCAGTTCAAACTTTTCACCATTAGGCTCATCATTTAACCAAGCTAAAAACCAACCACCACCAAACAAGGCTGTTAATACTGGCGAGGCCAATACCCCGACCAAAGTCACTATCGTCACTAAAATACCGAGTGTACCAGCCACTTTCGACAGCAGCTCACGTACCTCCTGCGCGTTATGTTTTTCTTGATATTCCGTTAATACTGGCACGAAAGCTTGTGCAAAGGCCCCCTCGGCAAAAAGACGCCTTAAAAAATTAGGGATTTTATTGGCAAAAAAGAACACATCGGCACTGCTACCTGCCCCCATTAAGTTAGCGATAACCACATCGCGCACAAGCCCTAAAACACGAGAAATCAATGTCATGGCACTAACAATCATGCCAGACTTAAATAGTTTCTTGCTCAAAACGCCCCCTGAACTGAGCACAGACAGCGACAAAATAAACCGAAAAGTCTATTTATCCTCTGTCCCAACGCAGCTTTTGCTGCTAGAATTGCGCACCATATTACACGAGTTAGGTTGAAGAACGCCAAGTATGCTCTGATTAATTTATCTTTAAGATAAAGATCCGATCATGGTCATTGACAAAGTGACTAAAAAAAGGCATATTCCTCGACCTTTAAAAATATCTAACCCTTTTAGGAGTTGCACCTTGGCTAATAGCAAGTCTGCAAAGAAGCGCGCGCTTCAATCTGAAAAACGTCGTCAGCATAATGCTAGCCGTCGTTCAATGTTACGTTCATACGTTAAGAAAGTTATCGCAGCTATCAACGCTGGCGATCACAAAGCGGCGACTGAAGCATTTAATGTTGCACAACCAATTGTTGACCGTATGGCGACTAAAGGCCTTATTCACAAGAATAAAGCTGCTCGTCAAAAGTCTCGCTTGAACACCAGAATCAAAGCACTAGCTGCTTAATTCTGTTGGCGACATAAAAAAACCGGCTTAAGCCGGTTTTTTTGTATCTAAAATAAGTCAAACACTTTTTATTGCCTCATTAAAGGCAATAAAAAAACTGACAACGCTTTCGCTATGCCAGTTTTGCCTGCAATGCTAACCATTTAAGGTTAATGACAGTAGATAGTATTGAGCAGCTTAATGATCTCAGACACTTCTTCACTCTTTAGCGAGTAAAATACGGTTTGAGCTTCTTTACGCGTTTCAACTAAATTATCCTTACGAAGCCACGCTAAGTGCTGTGACAACGCCGATTGACTTAGGCCTAACTTTTTATTCATCTCACCTACACACATCTCACCTTCACTCAGAAGGTAACATAAGATAAATAACCTACGTTCGTTGGCCAATGCCTTGAGCAATACAACAGCATTGTCAGCTCGTTGTTGCATCAATTCTATATTCATTACGAGCAATCTCTCCTAAAACAAACCCCGGCACTAATATAGCGTTGACTTAAAGATATAGTCGGGACATAAAGCACACTTTTTAGTAGATTGTTTTCAAAAATGGGACATACGTAATAAAAACAAAGGAAACTCATGAAACGCTCTGCCCTTACTCTACTCTCCGGTGCTCTTTTTGCTGGAATAATTGGTTGCCAACAAACACCCGCACAAGATGATCATCAAGAGGTGAGCCAGCAACTGCAACAACAAGCATTAAACTCAACATTAGCCTTTGATATTGTCGAATCATTAACCGTTGAAGTGGGCCCTCGCTTACCCGGCAGTAAACAAGATTTACTTGCGGTCAAATGGGCCGAAGACAAACTCAATTCATTAGGGTTTGATAAGGTCTATAAAGAACCGGTAAAAGTCCCCGTATGGCAACGTGGTGAGGCTAGCGCTCGCGTGGTATCTCCCTATCCCCAACCTATCGTGATAACCGCCCTTGGTGGCAGTGTGGCGACTCCAGCGGCTGGGATAAGCGCTCCGATTGTTCAATTTGCAGATCTTGCCGCACTCCAACAAGCCGACAGGCAGCAAGTCGAAGGCAAAATTGTATTTATCGATCATCGCACCCCTCGTTTTAAAACTGGCAAAGGCTACGGTCAAACCGTTGGCGGCCGCTCTAAAGGCGCTGTCGCTGCCGCCCAAAAAGGCGCCGTAGCCATAGTGATTCGCTCTATTGGCACCGATCATGACCGCATGGCGCACACTGGAATGATGCGTTATCAAGAAGGGGTAACGAAAATCCCAGCGGCCGCCATGTCGGCGCCAGATGCAGATTTATTAGGATTGATGTTAAAACGCGATCCCAATGTCGTGCTGCAATTGCACATGTCACCGACAAATTTAGGTTATGCCACCTCCTACAATGTGATTGCTGAAGTCACTGGCGGCAGCAAGCGCGATGAGATTGTACTGATTGGTGCCCATTTAGATTCATGGGATGAAGGAACAGGTGCTATCGATGATGGCGCAGGTGTGGCGATTGTCACCACTGCTGGCCATTTAATTTCACAGCTACCGACCAAGCCTGCGCGTACGGTTAGAGTCGTACTGTATGCAGCAGAAGAGATTGGCTTAATCGGTGGCAAAACCTATGCAAAAGAACATCAACAAGAGTTAGCTAAACACTATATCGCTGCTGAGTCTGACTTTGGTGCTGGACGCATCTATCAAATTGATTTTAACGTGGCTGCCGATGCGTTTAACCCATTACAACAACTGACCCAATCTATGCAAGCCAATGATGTCGCTCCTGGCAATAATAGCGCCTCAGGGGGACCAGATGTTTCTATGCTGCCTAGCTATGGCGTCCCAGTTGCTTCATTACGCCAAGATGGCAGCGACTATTTCGATTATCATCACACGCCTAATGATACCCTAGATAAAATCGATCCTAAGGCGTTAGCGCAAAATGTGGCAGCCTATGCTCAATTTGCCTATTTGATGGCGCAATCAGACATCCCCTTAAGACCTCTGACTAAGTCACAATAAGGCAAGGGCAGCACCACAGACAAAAAATCCAATATCATCGCTGATATTGGATTTCTTTACCGTTAAAGACAGCTTAACCGATCACTTAACTTTTAATCGCTCAACATTAGCCTGTTGCCTGCCTTTTATGCACTCCATTACTGCGCTTCACGCAAAAAGACCGGCTCATGCAATGTCGATTCGGCTTCACTATAGTAGTAACCTGCACTATCGAATTTAATCAACCCTTGATAATCTTTAACATCATTATCTAACAGATAACGCGCCATCATACCGCGGGCTTTTTTGGCATAAAAACTAATGACTTTATACTGACCATTTTTATGGTCTTTAAAAATAGGGGTGATCAGTTGCCCATTTAACTGTTTAGGTTTTACCGATTTAAAGTATTCATTAGACGCTAAATTGACAATCAGTTCATCACCCTGCTCTGCGATCGCCTTATTGACCTGCTCGGTAATAATATCGCCCCAAAATTGATACAAATTACTGCCACGAGAATTAGCTAAGCGGGTGCCCATTTCGAGACGATAAGGCTGCATTAAATCTAATGGACGCAGCAAGCCATACAAACCAGACAGTATTCTTAAACGTGCCTGGGCTCGCTGCAAACTCGTCTCAGATAAACTATCAGCATCTAAGCCGGTATAGACATCACCGCGAAACGCGAACAGCGCTTGTTTGGCATTATCAAGATTAAAATCAGGAGTCCAAGAGGCAAAGCGCGCCGCATTGAGTCCAGCAATTTTGTCGCTGACCTTCATCAGGGAAGCAATATCAGCAGGGGTTAATTGTCGACAAGTCTCAATCAACATCTCACTGTGTTGCAGCAAGGCAGGCAGGGTATATTCCTGGGTTTTAGCGGGATTGTCATAATCCAATGTTTTGGCTGGCGACACTAAAATCAGCATTAGATGTCCTTTGAAAGGTGAGGATTCAATAGCTCCTATGATACTGATGCCGCCATAAAAAAACCACGCTTAAACGGCGTGGTTTTTTAGATAGTGTTGATTCAATTATTAAATCGAACCCATTGAATGCAGTTACACTTCAGGTACAGCACTCGATTTCTTTTCATCACTGCTGAGCATTGTGGCACTCGGCTTACCTTTCCAAATACCTTCGTCTAAGCCATTGATCTCAGGAAAGTCTGATGCATGAAATGTGGGGGTTTCTCCAGCTTTGATCTGACGTTCATAGTCTTTAATCACCGCAAATGCCACCTTAGATAGCATTACAATCGCCGCAATGTTGACTAACGCCATCATTCCCATAGAAAGATCGGCAAAGTTCCACACCAACTGTAATGACGCCACTGAGCCCGCCATCACCATAGCAAGTACTAATGCACGAAACGCATAGAGCACTTTTTTACTTTTAGTTAAGAACATCACATTGCTTTCAGCGTAACTGTAGTTGGCAATAATCGATGAGAAGCAAAATAAGATGATGGCAAATGCAACAAAATACGCCGCCCAGTTGCCAACTTCATTCGTTAACGCCAGCTGCAGCAAGCCAATGCCTTTTTGATCGCCAGGGTTATCTAGCACACCAGATAACAAGATAATCGCCGCAGAAGCGCTACAGATAACTATGGTGTCAACAAATACGCCAATCATCTGTACAAAACCTTGAGAGGCAGGATGATTAGGGTTAGGACTTGCAGAGGCTGCAATGTTAGCCGCACTCCCCATACCGGCTTCATTCGAAAACAGGCCACGAGCAATACCTGCCATCATGGCGCCCATTGCACCACCAGCGGCTTCTTCCCATCCAAAGGCGCTTTTAACGATGAACTCTAGTGCCGCTGGCACTTGCTCGATATTCATCACTAATACCACTAATGCAATGGCCAAATAAGCCACCGCCATCACAGGCACGATAAGCTCAGAGGCTTTAGCAACCTTCTTAAGTCCACCCGTAATGATGTAGGCTGCGGCAAGCACAATGATCAGACCAACAAGGGTTTTGTCATATCCAAAGGCATTGTTTAACGCATCTGTCATGGTGTTGGCTTGCGCTGCATTAAATGCAAAGCCAAAGGCGATGATCAGTAACACTGAGAACACAGTTCCCATCCATCGCTTACCTAAACCTCGCTCCATATAATAAGCAGGCCCACCACGGTATTGACCATCGCTGTCTTTGACCTTGTAGACTTGCGCTAAGGTAGATTCAATAAATGCGGTGGCCATCCCTAACAATGCAATAAGCCACATCCAAAAAATAGCACCCGCACCGCCAACCGTAATGGCGACGGCAACACCTGCCATATTACCGGTGCCAACTCGCGCCGCCATCGAGGTGCAAAACACCTGAAATGACGAAATGCCGTTAATTTTCTCGCGACCTTGTATAACCAGTTTAGCGCCATGGCCAAACATGCGAAATTGAATGAAACCTAAACGCAAAGTAAACAATACCCCAGCAGCCACCAGCACGTATATCAATACACTGCCCCATAGCACACCGTTTATCGCATTTATCGTCGTTTCAACTAAATTTAATAAAGATTCAAACATAGTACTTGATAATCCCCAGAACGAATTCAGACGGCCAACAGGCTCGCTTTCAGCGTCAGTGTATTTAATTTCCTTCCCAATTTGATCGAACAATCTCGGTAGGATTTTCTTTTCGAATTGTCCTTTCATGATGCCTAAACATCATGCCTACCGGATTCAACGCGCCAAAATAGCATAACCTCAAAAAACCACCATGTGATCCAGATCACAATTACCCATCTATGCGACACGCCGATCACGCAATATCACAAAAATAAATCACACTGATAACCTAGGCAACAATAGGGCTACACCAAAACAATTAACATACTCACTAAATTATAACTTTTTAAAAATAAGATATCGGACACGTTTTTGTAATAAAATTACAAATATAGTGACCCACATAAGATTTGATTAACTTTTAATGCTTACCATCAATGGGGTTCTTTATGTCACAACAAGAGATCAGTGCACTTAAGAAATTTGTTAGAGCAACCAACTTTCTTGCCACATCGCAAATTTACTTAAAGCAAAACGTACTTCACAAACGTCCTTTAGAGCATAGCGATATTAAACCTAGACTGCTTGGGCACTGGGGCACATGTCCTGGTATTAACTTCGTTTATGCTAACGTTAATCGCCTCATTGCTAAGCATAACCGCTCTTTCGTCTATTTAGTCGGCCCAGGTCATGGATTCCCGGCAGTACAAGCGAACCTTTTCATGGAAGGTTCGCTTAGCCATTACTACCCAGAAACCATTCCATACAATGAGACGGGTATTGAAGATATCTGTAAGAAATTTTCAGCAGCGTATGGTTACCCATCACACGCTAACCCTGAAGCACCAGGACAAATTCTAGAAGGCGGTGAACTAGGTTACTCTCTTTCTGTTGCATGGGGCGCGGTACTTGATAATCCAGATCTAATTGCAGCTTGCCTCATTGGTGATGGTGAGTCTGAAACGGGTCCATTAGCTGCTTCTTGGTATGCTAACCGCTTAGTTTCACCAAAAAATAACGGTGCTGTTTTACCGATTGTGCATATTAATGGCTACAAAATCTCAGGTCCTACACGTATGGGACGTATGAGTCATGAAGAGCTAGATCTTGAATTTAGAGGGTTAGGCTACCACCCCATTATCGTTGATGATCAGCTTGAAGAAGACGTATACGCTCAAATGATTGCGGCAATGGATACGTCTTATGCAATGATCAACGATATTCAAACGCGTGCCCGCTCAGGCGAAGATGTGGTTAAGCCACGCTGGCCAGTTATCCTTATGCGTACCGCAAAAGGCTGGACAGGTACTGCTGAATTTGGCGGTAAGAAATTGGAAGGTAACTGTGAGTCACACCAAGTTATCGTTAACAAGTGCGCCACAGACAAAGGTCACCTTGATGCATTAGAAGCTTGGTTAGCCAGCTATAAATTTGACGAGCTATACAGCATCAATGAAAAGGGTGAACTAATTTTTGATGAAGAGATCCAATCTTTACTTCCTCCAAAAGAACTCACTTGCGGACGTCAAAAGTTAAGTTATGGTGGTGAAGTGGTTCGCGCATTAGCCCAACCTGATCTAGAAAAACTCGCCTATGGCGCAGAAACCCCTCGTGGTCAACGTGGTCTATCCATGTATAAAATGGGGGAATGGATGCGTGATGCGATGAAACTCAACCGAGATCAACGTAACTTACGTATTTTCTGCCCAGACGAAACTTATTCAAATCAACTTCAGGCCGTATTTGAAGAAACCGATCGTGCTTGGCAGTGGCCGATTGAGAGCTGGGATCAAGATATGTCTCGCGATGGTCGCGTCATTGAGCTGCTGTCTGAAAACCTCCTGTTTGGTATGCTTCACGGCTACACTGTAACGGGTCGTCACGCCATGTTCCCCACATATGAGGCATTCTCGCAAGTGGTATCGTCTATGGCAGACCAATACTGTAAATACGTATACGCTAGCCAAGGTGTACATTTCCGTAAGCCTGTGCCTGCATGTAACGTGGTATTGTCTTCTCTGCTTGAACGTCAAGATCATAACGGTTACTCACATCAAAACCCCTCATTCTTAGGGGCGATGTTAGAGAAACATCCTAAGATCATCTCAGCGTATCTTCCTGCTGATGGTAACAGCACGCTAGTCTATACCGAGCGCGCATATCAAGATCGTGACAAGCTCAACATCTTAGTGGCAGGTAAGAAAGAATTACCACAATGGCTAACGCTTGCTGAAGCTCGCCAACAAGCTAAAGATGGTGTAATGGTTTGGGACTTTGCCTCTGATGAAAATCCAGATGTTGTCCTTGTTGGTTGTGGTGACTATGTCACACAAGAAGCAATGGCTTCACTCGTGCTCATTAGAGAGCTACTACCAAAAGTGCGTATCCGTTTTGTCAGCGTAACTGAGTTGACTAGCAGTGGTCTAGGTAGCCTAGAGTTCCAAAGCAAGCCATGGTTGATGGATGAAGTGTTCACTGCCGATAAAGGTGTGGTATTTAATTATCACGGCTATCCAAATACCATTAAAAAGTTGGTCTTTGATTACAAAGGCAGCCGCAGATTCCGCATCAAAGGCTACGAAGAGGAAGGTTCGACTACGACTCCATTCGATATGGGAGTACGTAACGGTACTTCTCGCTACCACCTTGTTATCGATATGGCATACAAGCTATTCCAACAAGGCGTTATCGACGAAACTCAGCACGTAGGTATCACAACCGATATGCTACAACGCTTAGTCGACCACCGGAATTACATCAAGGCGAATGGCGTTGACCCAAGCAATATCGAAAACTGGGTCTGGACTCGTTAAGCCAATATTCACCGTCTAAAAGACCAAAGGTGCTCATATGAGCACCTTTTTTTATTACACTAAAACAACTAAAAACCAAAAAACCTGCAACAAAAATAGCAAAATCTGAATTATCGACAGATAATATTAGGGCTAGCGATAAAAGCAAAGGATCCCCCATTAAGTGCTAGCGTGTCTTTCGTGCAATATAGACACTCTCGGGGCTAGATAAATAATCAAAGGATATTGAAATGATGAATAATACATTAAAAGCAATTCTGCTGACCTCAATGCTTCCATTTGCAGCCCATGCAGCACAAGAACTTACCCCATGGTATGTCGGTGGTGGATTAGGTGTAAATAACTACGAACCTAACTGCGATCAAAAAACCATGAAAACCTGTGGCGAAGATGACCCTTATGCTTGGGACGTTTTTGGTGGTTATCTATTCAACGACTATTTCGGCGTTGAACTAGGTTACCGCGATCTTGGCCGCGCCGAGTGGGTTGATTATGCAAACAAGCTCAATGATGCTGGCGCTAAAGGCATGACCTTAGGTTTAGTTGGTTTTTGGCCATTCGCGGATCGTTGGAGCCTTTCTGCTGAAGCAGGTGCTATGAACTACGTGCTCTCAAACAACAAACAGTGGGGTAGCGAATACTACAGCGACAACGGTATTGCCCCCTATGTTGGTGCAGGTATCGGCTATAACTTTACTGAAAACTTCAAACTGCAAGCTAAATACCGTCGCTATGAAAATCTCGATGAAGATAAATGGAACACCCTAGAGATGGAAAGCAACTACTGGGGTCTTGAACTAAGTTATCGCTTCGGCCATACCGTGCCCGATCCAGTTGTAGTTGCAGCTCCAGTTGACTCTGATAATGATGGTGTCACCGACGATATGGATCAATGCCCCAATACTCCTACAACCCATAAAGTCGACGCCAATGGTTGTACTATCTACAAAGAAGTAACGGAGCAACGTGATCTTGGCTCTATTCTATTCGCCAACAACTCTGCAGCAGTTAAGCAAGAATCATATGAGCGTATAGAGAAACTTGCGACATACATGAAGGAGAACCCCTCTTCAACCGTACTTATCTCTGGTCACGCCTCGAATGTAGGTGATCCCGATTACAACATGGATCTTTCAAAGCGCCGTGCAATGGCGGTTGCTGATATTCTGGTAAACACATATGGTGTCAGTCGAGATCGCGTATCTGCAAAAGGTTATGGTATTACCCAACCAATCATTGAAGGTCGCTCTGCTGAAGCAAACAAAGCAAACCGCCGTATCGAGGCACATGTGACTGGTGTGCGTACCGAACCTGTAATGCGGTAATTAGTTGCTAGTCACATCCATTAAGGATAAAAATCGCTGCTTAGGCAGCGATTTTATTTATTGCCACACTTAACAACGTATACTAATTAGCAATAAGATAAACTAAATAGCTAGACAATATGCCGCCGCTAGGGCACCTGCACGATATTTAGCAACTTTTCTGTAATTTTTTTTCAATCATGGTTGGAAATATCGGCAAAATCGCGTCTAATAGCGGTTAGTAAACAACAAAACTTAAGCTGCTTCTTAAGAAGGATGTAATTTTCATGGCTAATACACTAGAGCAATTCAAATCGATCACCACTATCGTTGCCGACACTGGCGATATCGAGGCGATCAAGCGTTATCAACCACAAGATGCCACGACTAACCCGTCACTTATCCTCAAAGCAGCACAAATCCCTGAATATCAACACCTAATAGATGATGCGATTGTCTGGGCTAAGGCTCAGAGCGACGATCTTGAACAACAAATAGCCGACGCGGGCGACAAACTGGCTGTCAATATTGGTGTAGAAGTCCTAAAAATTGTTCCTGGTCGCATCTCGACCGAAGTTGACGCTAGATTATCGTTTGATAAAGCGGGTTCTATCGATAAAGCACACAAGCTGATCAAGCTTTATGAAGCTGCTGGAATTGATAAATCACGTATTTTGATAAAGCTCGCCTCGACTTGGGAAGGCATTTGCGCAGCAAAAGAGCTTGAACAACAAGGGATCAACTGTAACCTAACGTTACTGTTTTGCTTTGCACAAGCACGGGCCTGTGCCGAAGCTGGTGTTTATCTTATTTCGCCATTTGTAGGGCGTATTCTCGATTGGTACAAAAAAGACACAGGTAAAGACTACGCGGCGAGCGAGGATCCTGGCGTCGTATCAGTAACCAAGATCTACAACTACTATAAGCGTCATGGGTTTAAAACCGTGGTGATGGGCGCCAGCTTCCGTAACACCGGCGAAATAATGGAGTTAGCTGGTTGCGATCGCTTAACCATTGGTCCAGCCCTCCTTGAAGAGATGGCTAATAGTCATACCCCTGTAGTACAAAAGTTAACCCCAACAACGGATATCGTTGCACCGGGCACTCCGATGTCAGAAGCCGAATTTCGCTGGGAGTTTAACCAAGATCCTATGGCTGTAGAAAAGCTGGCCGAAGGCATACGTAACTTTGCCGTAGATCAAGGCAAACTTGAACAGATGTTAAAAACGCAACTGCAAGCATAAAAGGCGGAGCATCTCATGACAGAGTTAACTCAACGCGACACTTGGGCTGCCATCGCAGCCCATACGGCACTGCTGCCTCATATGCGTACGCTGTTTGATAGCGATCCTCTGCGATTTGATAAAATGTCATTATCTTGCTGTGGCTTACGGCTTGATTACTCTAAAAATAGAGCCAATGAGAAAACGCTTTCACTATTATTCTCACTGGCTAATGAGAGCAATTTAACGGCCAAAATCAAAGCCATGTTCAGCGGAGAGATCATCAATAATACCGAGCAACGCGCTGTATTGCATACAGCGCTGCGCGCCCATGCAGATCAACAAGTATTGGTCGATGGCCGTAATATTATTGATGAGGTAAAACAAACACAGGCTAAAATGGCCCAATTTGTCGATGCTGTAACCTCGGGAAAATGGCGCGGTTATACCGGTAAAACAATTACCGATATCGTTGCCATCGGTATTGGAGGCTCATTTTTAGGCCCAAAAATAGTGACTCAGGCACTTCGTCCTTATTGGAATAAGTCACTTAATTGCCACTTTGTCGCCAACGTAGATGCCACCTCTTTATGTGAAAAATTACGCTTGGTTGATCCAGAAACAACACTATTTGTGATGTCATCAAAGTCATTTGGCACGCAAGAGACGCTCACCAATACCTTAAGTGCTAAACAGTGGTTTCTCGACCATGGCGCCACTCAGGCCGATGTTGCAAAACATTTTGTTGCAGTTACCTCTAACGTAACTAAAGCCACAGAATTTGGCATGGACGCTGATAATATTTTCCCTATGTGGGATTGGGTTGGCGGACGTTACTCTCTATGGTCAGCGATTGGTTTGCCTATTGCGCTATTGATCGGCATGGATAACTTTTACGCCCTACTTGAGGGTGCTAAAGAGATGGATGAACATTTCTTAACCGCACCATTAGAGCAAAACATGCCAGTTATCATGGGGTTGTTGTCACTGCTGTATAATAACTTCCATAATGCTCAGTCTCATGTGGTGCTCACTTATGACCATTACTTACGCGGACTACCAGCCTATTTTCAACAACTAGACATGGAAAGTAACGGTAAAACTGTGACATTAGGTGGCACTGAAGTTGACTACAATACAGGCCCGGTTATCTGGGGAGGAGAAGGAACCAATGGCCAACACGCCTATCACCAACTCATTCACCAAGGAACGGCACTGATCCCGGCAGATTTTATTTTGCCGCTACAAAGTCATAATCCATTGGGTGAGCATCATGTACAGCTTGCATCAAACTGTTTTGGTCAAACTCAAGCCATGATGCAAGGTAGAACCTATGATGAAGCCTTAGCCGAATTAAGTGCTAGCGGATTAAGCCATGATGAAAAAATATTGATCGCTAAACATAAAGTGATGCAAGGCAATAAGCCAAGTAACACCATTTTAATGAATAAACTCACGCCAACCACTCTAGGTGCCTTAATCGCACTATATGAGCACAGAACCTTTGTGCAAGGCGCGCTATGGGACATTAACTCCTTCGACCAATGGGGTGTTGAACTGGGTAAAACCCTTGGTAATGATATTTTGAGTCGACTACAAGCAGAGCATGATACGAATGAGCTCGACAGTTCAAGTAATGCATTAATCAATCTATTTCGTTCAAAACACCAATGAACAAGATATAAAAGCTAAGAACAACAATGTTAAAGCCAGTTTCGACTGGCTTTTGTATTTTCTAGCTTAACGCAACTTGTCTAATGCCCCCTCCTGTACCGCCTAAAAATCATAAAATATCCATTTGATATTAACAAAAATGAAACATTTAGCTTGCACCATAAAATGGAAATGTGATATTTAATTGATGAGAAAAAATACAACAACAGGAGGTTGCCATGAATCGTTTAGATTATGGTAGTGCGCTAGATGATACCGTCATTGAAAGACCCAGCAGTCGTTCGCGGAGCTCCAATAAAAAGCGAAAATGGCGTGAAATTGAGGCTATCAAAGAGAAACATCGTTTGCTTAAAGAACTCCAAGATATTGACAGTAGTTTCGATTACGATTTTGATAACCTTCTGATGTAAAGCCTGTTCAATACAGTAAATAAAAATAGCGCCCAGAGCGCTATTTTTATTTACTGTATTGCGGCATGGAAAGTCAATCATCAACCTTAGCAAGATAGTCACGTAACTCTTCAAACAAAACATTATCGTCATCATTAAACAGTGGATCAGAAATCAATCGCTCTTGGCACTGAGCCGCAACACTAACCCAGTCTTCATCGGTCATTCTTGCTTGCCATTGCGGAAATAAATGCTGCTCTTCATAAATCATATGTTCAGTCTGAAGTTCGACATACTCTTTCAATGCTTCACTCATCAGCTCTAATTGAACCGGAATATCACTTAAAATAAGGTTTAATGTTGCCATCAATGTCGACGAACTCTCTACCAGTCTCTCATGTTCATCAGCTAAACGTTTTTCATTTACTTCAGTAGCATATTTTTTCGTATAAAAGTCATCAATGAGATCCTCCAAAGGGTGGTGACTATGCTCGGTATAACTTTGCATATATTCAACGATATCCCGGATCAAATTAAAGTTAACCGTCTTGGCATTTTCTAGCCTATGCTGCTTTTTCTGCAATAATGTTAACAGTATCGCAATATGCTTATGGTCGTTATGAAGCCTTGCTAACATCGTCACCTCCATACTTATGAAACGCCTCTATTCACTATAGTAAATAACCTGAACTCGGGATAAGAAATTGAACTAATAGCCCTCTTTGTGATCAGATCTCTCGACCAAGATTAATCAATCACGCAGAGGGCATATGAATAATTTAGTGGATGTATTTTGTGATGTCGATGATTTTTGTAATGCTTTTATTCCTCAATGGGAACAACAGTGCCTAACCGATGGAACTCGCAAGCGTAAGCGCGCAGGCAGAATGACGATGAGTGAAATTATGACAATTATCATCGCCTTCCATATGTCTAATCATCGTGACTTCAAGAATTTTTACACAGGATATCTGGCTCGTTTCTACAAATCTGATTTTCCAAACTTACTCAGCTACACTCGATTTCTTGAAGTCATGCCGAGTGCAGTCATTCCAATGTGCAGTTATTTTTCCTCTTTAAAAAGCGAACCGACAGGCATCGAGTTCGTTGACTCAACGAGCATTAAGGTTTGTCATAATTTACGAATTCCAAGGCATAAAACGCTAGCAGGTCTCGCCAGCCGAGGAAAAGGCACGATGGGCTGGTTCTATGGTTTTAAACTTCATCTTATTGTGAACCATCGAGGTGGCATCGTTGCAGCCAAAATAACACCTGCGAATGTTCATGACACGAAACCCGTAAAAGATATGGTCGTTGAATCAATGGATAAACTCTATGCTGATAAGGGGTATATCGGCAAAGCGTTAGCAGGCGACCTATTAGAACGTGGGGTAACTATCGTTAATAACGTGCGTAAAAATATGAAAGCAAAGGCTTTATCATTATGGGATAGAGCCATGCTTTCTAGACGATTTATTATCGAAACAATCAATGACCAGCTAAAAAACATCTCACAAATAGAGCATACACGGCACCGCAGCGTACATGGTTTCATGCTTAATGTGATAGGTGGTTTAGTGGCTTATCAACTCAAAGAGAATAAGCCACAACTCAATATTACATCAGCAGAATTCAACGTGATTTCAGTGTTACGTTAAACCGATCTGAGGTTAAATAGTTTGCTTTTAACTCACACTAATATGTAACTCAACGCTATGATGTGACTCAGATCAACTAAAACCAATTTAAAATAATCACTTACGGTATATTGCTAATAATTTGGTTGATATTAGGCCTAATGCAAACAGCACATTGAATCCCCCACGAGCTTCACCAAGCACGTCAATATTGATTAAAGTGACGCCACCACCGTAGCAGATATACGCTCAATTCAATACCGAGCTCAACGCCACAACAGCCCCCAGCCACTAGCTCTAGTTCGTCATATTTAAGGCTAAGTCACCCAATCGACCAACGAATCAATAAAGCGGCCATTAAGTAGAACATTGTGATTGAGACACGGCTATAAACACGATAGAGTCGGTGCTAATAGTGCTAACAGATTCTCACAAACTAGATGGCTACGAGATGACGATTACGTTATGTACAGCCGAGTAATACGGCTTACATATAAAGAGTGGTTTATCAAAAATTTTCAACAGGGTAGGAAATAAATGCAAGATGAACATTGGGTTGGTGCCCACGTTAGTGCAGCGGGCGGCATCGCCAATGCGCCACTCAATGCCAAGAAGATTGGCGCCAATGCATTTGCGTTATTCACTAAAAATCAGCGGCGTTGGCAATCAGCACCTTTATGCCCTAAGCAAATAGCAGCCTTTAAGCAACACTGTTACGATGCCCAAATCAATGTCGATGCTATCTTACCTCACGACAGCTACTTGATAAATCTCGGTCATCCAGATCAGGTTCAGCTCGAACGTTCACGCGACGCCTTTGTCGATGAATTACAACGTTGCCAGCAGATGGGACTCACCTTGTTAAATTTTCACCCTGGTAGTCATCTAAAGCAGATCAGTATTGATCAATGTCTCACCCGCATTAGCGAGTCAATAAACTTAGCTTTAGACTGCACCCAAGGTGTCACTGCTGTAATAGAAAATACCGCAGGCCAAGGTTCAAATTTAGGTCACAGCTTCGAACAATTAGCGCAAATTATTGACAAAGTTGAAGATAAATCACGGGTTGGTATCTGTATCGACACTTGCCACATGTTTGCCGCAGGATACGACTTGACCAGCAGAGAAGCCTGCGAGACAAGCTTCACCACGTTCGACAAGATTGTCGGTTATCAATACCTCAAGGCCATGCATCTTAATGACAGTAAAACCCCTCTAAATAGCCGCGTTGATCGCCATCATTCTCTTGGCGCGGGGCACATAGGCCATGAGGCATTTAGCTTTATTATGCAACTGCCGGCCACAAAGCGTATTCCGTTAATTTTAGAAACCATAGAGCCAGCCAATTGGCCTGATGAGATTAACTGGCTGCGCCGTCAAGCCAAGCTTAGCGCTTAAATTAAGCCGTAAAGATGACAACTTTCCCAGCATAAAATAACAAAAGGACGAATGCAGTAGCAATCGTCCTTTTTATTGGGTAAAGCTTCCCCGTATTTACCCACCAGCTCATAACAAATGAGCTAAAGCCTTAACGTGCTCAACGTGACAGCGTTGCAAAAAGGTGGGCTTTGAGGGCGGTGAAATCCGCAGGCAGATTGACCGACAATATCGGCTTATCTTTTACTGTCTCTAATGCTGGCGGCAAACCGACCTCAATAGACAAGCACGCCTCGACTACCTCTTTAAATTTGGCCGGATGCGCAGTGCCAAGGAAAACCCCCTGCTCACTAGGCTTCATGGTCATCGATAGGGCCTGCGCCGCAATCGCGGCATGGGGCTCAGAAAGATAACCACCTTGATACAATTGCGACAATGCTGCCTCAGTATCGGCCTCTGATAATGCCACGCCGCTAATATCACTTAAACTCCAGCCCATCGCCTCAACAATCGCCTCGACCCTAGGCCAATTACTTGGCTCAGACACATCCATAGCATTAGACATGGTGGCGACTGTGGCCTTAGGCGCCCAATCTCCTAAGGTCAAATAACGCGGGACGGTATCATTGCTGTTGGTGGCGGCCACAAAGCGTTTCACAGGTAATCCCATCGCTTTGGCAAATAGCCCTGCGGTGAGATTGCCAAAATTACCGCTCGGTACGGCAATCACAGGATCGCTGTTATGGGCGCGTTTAAACTGGGCAACGGCTTCGAAGTAATAACAAATTTGCGCCAGTAAGCGGCTAATATTAATCGAGTTGGCCGAATTAAGATGTAATCCGTCGCGAATATCACTGTCTTCAAATGCAGCTTTGACTAAATCCTGACAAGCATCAAAATCTGACGCTACAGCAACGGTGTGAATGTTATCCCCTAGGGTGGTAAACATTTTCTCTTGCAGCAGACTTATCTTACCTTTGGGGTACAGCACCACCACTTCAATGTTATCCAAGCCGTAGAAGGCATCAGCAACGGCTGCGCCTGTATCACCGGACGTGGCCGTTAATATGGTGATTTTGTCTTCGGTGGCTAAACTATTGAGGCACTGAGCCATAAAGCGTGCACCGAAGTCTTTAAAGGCTAATGTTGGACCATGAAATAGCTCTAAACAGTAGCGATTGTCATCGGCTTTCACTAAAGGAAGCTCAAAATTAAACGCATTTTCGACCAGTTTATCGACCATCTCCTGACCGAGTTCTTGTGCTAGCCAAGCCCCTAAGATCTGTTTAGAACGCTCGACAAACGGCATGGCTAACAGCTCATCCATATTGTCTAAGACAGGGATTAATGTCGGAAAGAACAGCCCTCGATCACGGCCGAGACCCAGCTTAACCGCCTGAGTAAAAGTAACTTTCTGCGACGGGTGTTTTAAGTTATATAGTTCCATCTGTAGTGCGCCTTAATCTGATAATAATATTCAATCGACCCGACGAGTACCTTGGGTATCAATCTGACAGATATGAGAAAATCCCACACCTTGTTTTACATAGTGGCTATCAAGCCATGCTTGCGCCGCCTGCGCGGTAGCAAGGTCGTCAGTAACCGAAAATAGGGTTGGACCGCTGCCAGAAATGCCTGTGGTTAACATGCCTAGCTCAGCAAGTGCCGCTCGGGCTTGTTCATAACCTGGAATTTCGCTGGCACGATAAGGCTCGGCTAACACATCTTTTAATACCGCAATGGCAAGGGTTGCATCTTGCTTATAACTGGCGTGGACAAACGCACTAAGATAACGGCCAAAATCGATAGCCACAGATTTGTCATACACTTCTGGCAATAACGCCCGCATTTTAGCGGTCGATAAGGAGATCCCTGGGTATGCTACCACCCAATACCACTGTTTAAATACGGGTAACCCTTCACATACCGAATGCGGCACATCCAGCATCAATTGCATGCCACCTAGATAACATGGCGCGACATTATCATAATGCACCGAGCCGCTAATTTTGCCCTCAAACTCCCCCATCAAACGCAGCAAGGCTTGCTCATCAAAAGGGCGATCGAAATATTCATTTAAGGCATATAGAGCCGCTACCACTGATGATGCACTGGAGCCTAGACCACTGCCCACGGGAAGATTCTTCTCCAGCGTCATAGCGATGCCCGCCTGACTATCTAATTGCGCTAAAAAAAACTCAGCACATTGATAGACAATATTGTCGGCCGCATCGGCAGGCAATTTGTCGGCCCAATGGCCCGCCAGCGATAGCGATATTCCCGTTAAAGCTGGTTCAATACTGACGCAATCGCCAAGCAATGTGCCATCGATGGGCGCTAACGCCGCACCGAGTAAATCAAAGCCCACCCCCACATTGCCCATCGACGCAGGTGCATAAACCGTTAAACTCATGCGCCCATCTCCCTAGTCCAGTTAAGTGTTCTGAGAAGATCCGCAAAGGCCCCTGCAGCAGTCACATCGGTGCCAGCACCATAGCCGCGCAGCACAAACGGGATTGGCTGATAGTAACGGCTGTAAAAGGCCAGCGCATTTTCGCCCCCTTTCACACTATAGAGTGGATCGTTTGCATCGACTTCCGCTATCTTAACTCGGCAACCTTGCTCATCAATTTGCCCAACATAGCGCAGGACTTTACCTTGCGCCTTAGCCTCTTTTACTCGCTCTGCTATTTCACTGTCGAGAGACGCTAAATGGTGCATAAAGGCCGAAACATCGCCTGAAGCATCAAAATGCGCGGGCAATACTGATTCAACCACAATATCACTTAACTCAATTTCCATTCCCACTTCGCGAGCTAAGATCAACACCTTGCGAGCTACGTCCATGCCGCTCAAATCATCTCTCGGATCGGGCTCAGTAAAGCACTTGTCACGAGCAATTTTGGTGGCCTCAGATAGGGTCATACCTTCATCAAGCATGCCAAAAATAAAGGATAACGAGCCCGATAATATGCCATTGAATTTTTGCAATTTATCGCCAGCAAATAACAGTTTTTTAAGGTTATCAATCACAGGTAAGCCGGCACCTACTGTTGTTTCATACAAAAATTGACGACGCTGTTTTAAAGCTGTTTGCCTTAACGCGCGGTAGTAATCTAAGTCTCGTGTGTTGGCTTTCTTATTAGGCGTAACCACATGTAAGCCGGCATTCATGACATCTAGGTAACGATCGGCAACCAACTCACTAGAGGTACAATCAACCAATACAGGATTAAGTAATTGCTGCTCAGTCGCCCATGCTAGCATCTGATTTAAATCATAATCTTGTTGGCTGTCACTTAAGCGCCCTTGCCAATGATTAAGATCAACACCTTGAGCATCGAGCAACATCTGGCGAGAATTAGCAATACCACAGACTCTGACGGTAATATGCTGCGCTTTAAGCATCTCTGATTGTTGTTTTATCTGCTCAAGTAACCCAGCCCCAACATTGCCACAACCGACTAAAAATACATCCAGATAATGCTGCACATCAAAGAAGCGCTGATGACAGGCGGCGATAGCATGTTTAGTCTTACGCAGCTCAATCACCGCCGAAATAGAGCGCTCAGATGAACCTTGAGCAATTGCCACAATATTAACGTTCGCCTGTGCTAACGCCTGAAAAAACTTACCAGCAACGCCTTTATGAGTGCGCATACCATCACCAATTAACGACACTATCGCCAAGTGATGACGCATCTCTATCTCTTCAAGAATGTCACTTTTCAGTTCAAGCTCAAATTCTTGCTCTAACGCCATACGCACTTTGTCCGCATCTTGTGTCGCAACACAGAAGCTAATGCTGTATTCAGATGAGCTCTGGGTGATCAATGAGACCGAAACGCCCGAACGAGAGATAGCCCCTAAGGTGCGACTAGCCATGCCAACCATGCCCTTCATGCCTGGGCCTGCGATGTCAAACATGGTCTGTTCATCGAGGTTAGAGATAGCCTTAACATTAAGGCCTGTCTTATCGACTTGGTTAGACACCAATGTCCCTGGTGCATCTGGATTAAAGCTATTACGGATATAACAAGGGATATGATATTGGGCAATAGGAGAGATGGTTTTAGGATGCAGTACTTTGGCACCAAAGTAAGACAGCTCCATTGCTTCTTGATAGCTCAATTGAGTTAATAGTTTAGCGTCGGCCACCACGCGAGGATCAGTGTTGTACACCCCGTCTACGTCGGTCCATATTTCACAGCAACTAGCATCGATACAGGCAGATAATACCGCCGCCGAATAGTCTGAACCATTGCGCCCAAGGGTAACTATGCGTCCATGCTTATCACCAGCGGTAAAGCCAGGCATGACCCACACTCGATGAGCATCAAGCGAAATCGCGGCAAATCGTTGTTTACTGGCATTAATATCGACTAAAGATTCAAGCACTTCACCTGTCGCTAAAAATAAGTGTTGTGGCACAAGTTGACTAGCCGATATTTCTCGAGCCAACATTAACTGTTCCATTAAGGCCGCAGATAATTTTTCGCCACCCACGATGATTTCAGCGCGAACATAATCGGGACATTCGCCAAGTAGCATGATCCCTTGCAGTTTGTCATGCCAAAGCGACAATTGCTTGTCCAATACTCGCTGAAGATCACTAGACTGCTGCGAGGAGAGTTTCTCTTGACCCGCCTGCTGATATAGCTGGTCAAAAACCAGCTTAACCTTATTCAGTACAAGTAGAAAATCACCACCGCTAACCGCCAAATCGACCATTTCAAGCAGCCCATTGGTTACGGTTGCTGGGGCTGAAAGCACAACGGCAATACCTTCTTGCTCTGCACTGCTAGCGACAATGTCTGCCACGCCATTAAAACGCTGCCAATTAGCCAGCGAGGTACCACCAAACTTCATCACTTTCATATCATCTCCTTGTACCGCGCTACCCCAGAAACAAAAAAGCCCGCTCCTTGGAGGGAGCGGGCTTATTCAATACTTATATCTTACGTATGTTCAGCCGGCCCCCACGATGGTTGTCGTGGTGGTTGTAATAATGGTGGTTACTACGAAATTTAGGCTAAACATTATAATTATCTGTTCACAATTAATTGTGTATTAAGTGGTAACTAGAATTGCTTTTTTTGTATGCAGCTGTCAACCCCCTACAGGCAACTTTCTCAAAAATAGCTAATTCACATCACTTTGATGATGAACATATAAAGTAGATCAATTCAAACATCAACAATTGCGAACATTCGCCATTTAGGACGGTATAAATCTAAGCTGCACAAACAGATAGCCTAGATTAATTCCTTTATTAACAGGCGATAACAGTAAAAATAGTATTCCAGAAAAAGTTAACAATGCAAAATAGACCTTTGTGTAGCGTTTAAGACTAAAGTCGACATAACATCATAACTCTCCCCATTTACTGCAATTAAGATGAATGCATAATTTGTTGGAAATAGTGAAAAAAAATTCAAGTAGAACCTACCGCATCATCACAACTTCCTATGGCACTCGTCATCCAAGCCAACAACCCGACTCACAATTTATAAATTTTTCATTCAAGAAGCGGCACTAGATCATCGCCAAGTATTAAAAAGCAAGTTAAAATGCCGCCACATTCTGAATTGGAGGCGATATGATAATCACCCAACACAAAGCTGTTAGCATCCATTACCGCTTAACAAACCAACAAGGTGAGTTAATTGAAAGTTCATTTGAAGGTGAACCAATGCTTTACCTTCATGGCGCCGAGAATATGATCCCAGGTTTAGAAGCGGCATTAGAAGGCAAAACGGTTGGTGATAAGCTCGATGTTACCGTTGAAGCTGAACAAGCTTACGGCCCTTATCATGATGGCCTACGCCAAGACGTACCGCTGTCAGCCTTTGGTGACATTGAAGATATCGTACCGGGTATGCGCTTCATTGCCGAAACTGAAATGGGTCAACGCCCAGTACAAGTGACAGAAGTAAAAGATGATGTTGTCGTTGTTGATGGCAACCACCCATTAGCCGGTCAATCACTTAACTTTACCGTTGAGGTGCTTGCTGTTCGCGACGCGACCGAGGAAGAGATTGCCCATGGCCACATTCATGCTGGCGGCAGTTGTGGTGGTGGTCATGAACATAGCCACGAAGGCGGTTGTTGTGGTGGTGAAAGCCACAGCCATGAGGGTGGATGCTGCAATGATGACAGCGATAAAGAAGCCAAAGAAGGCTGTGATGGCAATGGTGGATGTGGTTGTCGCCACTAAACACTTATCATCAGATGATGATTTAATACTCAAGTTGTAATTGATCCGACGATATAAGACTCGAGTTGTAATATTGAAAGCTGGCAGCCTTTTTTAGGATTTTGCCAGCTTTTTTATTTTAGACTTTCACTTACTTTAACTGCTTAATCAACCTCTTCACATCGATAGTCACCAATAGTTAAGCTAATCGCCATTACTTTAGGCTATTACATCGCTTATATTTTATATCCAGCAGTCGCATTATCGAAAGCGTCTCAGTCCAGATAATCCTGACTCAAGGCTTCTCAAGCACCACTTATATACTGCCTAATAATAGCAACCTTATCTTTACAATAAGGCTGCACTTACTTATTAGCAATTTATAAATAATGAGCATAGTGGCAGAACATCATAGAAGTTTTTATGACAATATTAAGGCTCGAACCGTATCGCGTTGCGCCTCGCTCATATGTTTAAGATAATTAGAGCAACGAGTAATGGTCGCAATACTTATCTCAAACTCAGCTGCCATCTGCCGTTGACTCATTTCCCCCAGTAACAGGGCTTGAAACACTTTTAAACGGCCGGCAACGGCACTTCGTTCCTCTTCAGTGAGTAATAATTCAAATAATGCGTTCAATTCACCAGGCTTTTGATGAGTCATTACTTTATCTAACACTAGATCCCAATTGGCGCGCACAGCAACCTCTGTTGTAATCGTTGACCATTACGAAAGTGTAGCAACAAAGCGGTACTAAAGGCTATAAAAGTCAGTCTAAAACATGATAATCACCGTGATATTTAGGCTTTCATCTATGAAACACATTTGGCAACAAACTTTGAAGTAACTTTAATAAAAAATGATTGGTATCTGACAGTTAATTGCGCTTAGAATAATTGCACCAAGTCACATAAACATCAAAAATCGTGAGAGCCATCCAATGAAAAAACAGATTAAGTTAGGCCTATTCGCACTTGCTGGCAGCGCCATGCTAGCTTCAGTAGCACACGCTAACAACTTTAAAGAAGTCGAGGATGCAATCGAATATCGCCAATCAGCATTTGGTCTAATCGCATACAACTTTGGTGATATGGGCGCTATGTTGAAGGGTGAAAAACCGTTTGACGCTGAAGTATTCGCTATGCGCGCGCAAAATGTTGCCGCCTTAAGTCAACTACCAGCAGAAGGTTTTGTGGCAGGTTCAGATAAAGGCAATACAGAAGCATTGGCTAAAATATGGAGCGACAAGGCTGATTTTGACAGCAAAATGAGTGAGTTTCAGGATAATGCAGCTAAGCTTGCCGTTGCTGCACAAGGTGATGATAAAAACGCATTTAAAGCAGCATTTATGGCTACTGGTAAGAGCTGTAAAGGTTGCCACGACGTCTACAAAAAAGACTAATCGCCAGTAACAGAGCTTGCCTAACTACTATGCCAACTAGCCAAGATGTAAGTTAATGCACTGATATTTAATAATAAAAATTAAATAATCACTTATTCACTTACATGGATACTGTTATTAAAACGAATACTAAAAAGGTTAGCGGTATCTGCCGCTAACCTTTTTTATATGGCTATTTTATCTAACAACTACAACATTACAGTTAACGGCAAAATCAAGTAATTGACCGCCAAGCCCATCAATAGACCTACCAAGATTAATGCAATAATATTAGAGCGAAATCTCAACTCAGCAACCATATCTTGAGTGACATATTTATAACCTGTGATCATTGCGCCCACCAACTTATCACCTTTAAAACTATGCACAATAACCGCTAACACATGCATAGCCGCCAGTGCTAATAGCAGATTAAAGTTCATCTTATGTAACCAGGTTAACGTGCTGCCAAGTTCACTAGTAACGTAACGATAAAGCGGCCCTTCGGTAAACACTTCATCGGTAGCAAACAGACCACTGCTTAACTGCACTAGCAGTATCACCATCATAGTTACTACCATATAGCCACCTAATGGATTATGCCCAAGCGTAGCTTTAGTCGGTTGCTTTAAATAACGGATAACTTGATGAGGTGGCTTCACGAAATGGCTAAAGCGCGCGGTATCACTACCGATGAAGCCCCATAGTAGGCGAAATATAATTAATACCATTAATGAGTAAGCAAATATCTGATGCCATTGCATTTCTCCCGCATCGGCGCTCCACCACAATGCACCGAGTAGCCCAATCATGCCCCAATGAAAGACTCGCGTGGGTAGATCCCACACCTTTAATTTGATTTTATTATCGACACTCGACAATTTGGAAGACATCTCATTTCCTTTACAACAGAAGATGCGTGAGATGATATTTGAAGCGACTCATAGAGGCAATAGAAATGAATTTCTGAAGTTATCTAATCAAATATGACGTCTTAAAATAAGAAATACAAGCTATTCCTAATGTTTATTTAGCCAATTTGTCGATGACATCAAATAAAGCGTTGAACATAAAAATACCGCCACCAAACACGATCTAGATCACATTATTAGTGCGCCAAATTGGTAATCTGAACTCAAGGAAGCAAAGACAAGGTTGGATATATGATAAAGATTACTAGCAAAGATTTCGACGTAACTGCCCCTATCCGTGAACGTATCGAAAGTCGATTGGAGAAACTCAGCAGACACGATATCCAATTAATTAATCCGCATGTCATCATAGAACAAGAGAAGCAAGGATTTAAGATAGAAGCATCGGTCGGTATTCCCAGTAATCAATTATTTGCCCAAGCAACAGATAAAGATCTTTATGCCGCAATCAATGCCATGGGACAAAAGCTTGAAAAGCAACTCAACCGTTTAAACCACAAACCCGAAGGAGCACGTCGCGCAGTACCTGTCATCGATAATGATGTTGTTGGTGATGACTTAGAAGATGAATATGAAGAGACATTTGATAAGGAGTATATCGCGTAGAGGAGTTATTGTTGAGACTGTAGACAATAATTTTAGCCTCAATAAACACCGAGGAATATCGCTAGCAAACTAGCTACATTGTCTACAGTTGCTATATTGTATTTTCGATAAATGCTTAATAATTAAAATGAACATGCCTTTCGTGTTATATCGATTGGGTCTTGGCAGCTAATAACCGCCTCAACGAGTTATCAACTTACTGGAGGAATCTAGCTAACAAACTAGCGATGTTGCCACCCCTTGTTATACTTGAAGGTAGAGCGGTATTGAGAAACAGTAATACAAGGTAAACCTGAAATAGATATAGGAGAACGCCGACACTTGAATTCGATTTTGCAACACAATAAAAAACGACGACTATCCTAGCCTTATGGTACCCAAATGTACCAACAAGGATCAGCTAACGAGCTAAACAGTAATGGTCGTCTCTCTTTGGTAAGGTCGCCAGTTTCACAACGAAAGTGAATGTTAATGGCGCAGTAACAGCATTAAGGAGAGATCACAGTTTGAGTGAAAGGCAAATGAGTTTTTAACGGCGACAGAAAAAGCCACGCAACATTGATTTAATCAACGCCTGGAACATCGCTAATGTAATAGCATCGTCGCCGAGTTGTCAGCAGGATCTAGACCAATTCACTACCAAGTTGAATTAGGGTAAGCAACAGATCCTTAGTAAGTTAGAGGAGGGCCTACCGATTTTGAGAATGCAATCTAAGCTCCAACTAAGCGCACCTGATGGTGCGCTTTTTCATACTACGCCTAAAATGATAAATTGACATACTGCATAACTTTTCATTGACACTCACAACGTAGCGATCTAATTTGATGGCTATGAAAATAACTAGCGTCACTTTTTTTACTTTCTTTTTTATTCCATCCTTTTAGGGAGGCGGAGTTTCGGTGTAAAAACGAAAGTGAAAATTCCAAAGCCTCCCTCAGGGAGGCTTTTTTGTTTTAAAACGTAACCAGATACTCGTTCATATACAGAGGACAGCATGACCAAACCACATTCCTTAAATCACACGCGGGAACAGATCAGTGCACTCGACAATGAACTACTGGCACTGCTCGCCAGGCGCCGCGACTTAAGTTTAGATGTTGCCCGCAGTAAAGAGGTTGATATTCGCCCCATTCGTGACACGCAAAGAGAAAAGGAATTATTAACCCGGTTGGTTAAACAGGGGCGTGAACAGGGATTAGATGCACACTATGTGTTGTCGCTATACCAAAGTATTATCGAAGACTCAGTACTCAATCAGCAAGCTTACTTGCAAGGACGAGCGAATCCTACATTGCAAAAACAGCAATACACTATTGCTTATTTAGGGGCCCGCGGCTCCTATTCATACTTAGCCGCCACTCGCTATTGCGACCGCCGCCAAGTCAATATGCAAGACTTGGGCTGTAAAAGCTTCGATGAAATAGTACAAGCGGTAGAGTCTGGTCACGCCGATTATGGTTTTTTACCGATAGAAAACACTTCATCGGGATCGATAAATGAAGTCTATGACGTACTGCAACATACAAGCTTGTCCATTGTTGGTGAAACCACTATCGAGGTCGGTCACTGTTTACTCGCTCACCCAGGTACTCAGTTGGCTCAAATTAAGACCGTCTACGCCCACCCACAACCCATAAGCCAATGTAGTCGTTTTTTAAGCCATCATCCTGAACTCAAGTTAGAATATTGCTCAAGTAGCGCCGAAGCGATGGAACAAGTCTTAGCAAGTAAAGATATGACTGTTGCCGCCATTGGCAGCGCCGAAGGTGGCGCACTGTATCAGCTAGAAGCGATAGAGAAAGAACTCGCCAATCAAAAAATTAATCAAAGCCGTTTCATCGTAGTTGCACGTAAAGCTGTGGCAGTACCAGAACAACTCCCGGCCAAATGCACCCTGATCATGGCCACAGGACAAAAACCCGGAGCCTTAGTAGAAGCCTTATTAGTGCTTAAAGCACACAACCTCAACATGAGCAAACTGGAATCTCGCCCAATCCCGGGAACGCCCTGGGAGGAGATGTTCTACCTAGACCTAGATGCCAATTTATCGAGTGAGTCGATGCAAAAAGCCCTTAACGAGCTGGAGCGTATCACTCGCTTTATCAAGGTATTAGGTTGCTACCCCTGTGAAACAGTTAACCCAACACAGCTGAGCAATAGCCAGCTTATGATAGAGCCTACTACCAGCAGAACGGCTGAATTTGACGATAGCAACAACAATAATGATAGCCGTATACAAACGTCTCATCGACGCTGGAGCTTGACTCAAAAGCCTCAACTTACCCAGATCGCTCATGGACAATTGGCCATAGGTGCTGGACAATTTGCCGCTATCGCACAGCTTAGATTAACCACGGATAATCAAGACTTTGGTCAACAAGCAAAACAACTAAAAGAAGCGGGTTTCCAAGCCGTACTGCTCACCGGAATACATCATATTCAACAAGTCAGTCCGCTATTGGATCAAGTAAAACGTGCCTTACACCAATTCGATTTAAGCTGCATGCTCGAAATCGAATACGAAACCGAATTAAAGCACGCTGTTGAACATGCGGATATCTTACTTATCGGCGGTAAACAGATGCACAACAAAGCATTACTGCAACAAATTGGTGCACTGCACATACCAGTTATTCTAGAGCGTAATACCATGGCCAGTATCGAGGAATTTCTCGATGGCGCTGAAACCATCCTATCTTGCGGTAATCAACAGGTTATCTTGTGTGAATCGGGCATAAGAACCTTTAATGACGCCGTTAAACCCGCTTTGGATTTAGCCGCTCTGGTGCAAATAAAAGCCATGAGTCACCTGCCAATAATCATAAATACCAGTTATGCCTGTGAAGTGCTTAACCAGACCGATATAGCCATAGCAGCAAAACAGTTACATGCTGACGGATTAATCCTGCTGGTGATGCCAGATATAGGCAGTTTCGATGAGCAAATACACCGCCACTGTCGCAGCTTAAGTGAGTTATACCGTAGTTAAAGCATACATGGAGCATTGAACGGCATATAAAAAGAGGGCTAAACACCCTCTTTTTATATTAATAACAACAAATTATGAAGATAAATTATTAAATCGCTTGGCCATCAACTAGCGCCATCCAGCCCTTTATGGTGCGATGACAAAACCAACATAAAGAGACAATACTTAATGTCACCGCTAGCCAAGCCTGCGGCATGATATAAGCCAATATTAACATCGACAACAGCGTCAACATGGACCAACGTTGCCAACGGATATGTGAATAAAGTAGCTGACTCATCTTACTACTTTTCTGCGCACAATTAATGGCTAAGCCAAGCAATGGCGGCAGCAAAAACAGCGGAAATGCCAACATTAGTCCATATAACAGATGACCGAGGCTATGATCATCAATACCAGCATGTTGAGATGTCGTGGTTATCATAAGCTGGTCACTCCAAGGCTGCCAAAAAATGGTATGAGCAGACTCAATACGAGAGTCTCTATTAATTAACCATACTGTGTCACCTGCATTTACGCAAATCTGTCGAATGTAATGATGCCGCTTTTAACTCTACTTTGCTTACGTTAAAACCACCTCTATACCAATAAATCCATCAAGTATTACTCGTTCAAACTCAACTTTACATTAGATTGAAGCCGAGTCGAACATGCCAAAATATAGCCCTGTTCAATTTCAGCTGAAGATAAGGTTAAAGAACTACTTGAGATGGTTTCCCCCTCGATCACCTTACATTTACACGCTCCGCATACGCCAGAGCGACATGCCGCAATAATGGGTAAGCCTTCCGCTTCAATGCCTTCAAGCACCGTTTGCTCCGCTGACAGCGGCGTCTTAACATCGCCAATATGCAACATAAACGGGGCTGACGCTGTGGTAGACTTTGACAGTAAAGGCGCTGCGAGCGCATCACCAAAGCTCTCTTGATGATAACGGCTCATGTCAAAACCAGCTTGCTCAAGCATAGTTCGAACCGCCTGCATATAAGGTGCGGGGCCGCAGACAAATATGGTTCGCTCTTTGTAATCAGGTACTGCTGACGCTAAGGAGACTAACGAGAGACGTCCCTGATAACAATCAATCTCAGCATTCTCCCCCTCTTCTAAGCTATAATCTAACGAGAAGTGTTCATGGCGTTGCTCTAGCTGTTGTAAAGCCTGATGGAAAATCAGATCTTGTGGTGATTTGGCACTATGGAAAAAAGCAATGTTGCTGCCGATTTGAGTATCGGTCAACCAGCGAGACATAGAATACATAGGGGTAATGCCGCTACCTGCACTTAAAAACAGGTACTTATCAGCATCGATATCAACCAAGTTAAACACCCCATCTGGTCCGCGAGCCGTAACGCTATGCCCAGGCAGCAGATGATCCACTAAGTAATTTGATGCTACTCCGCCCTCGATCCGCTTAACCGTTACCACGATAGAGTAAGGACGAGAAGGCGATGAAGATATGGTATAGCTACGTGCAACGGCGTTACCATTAATATTAAGCAACAAGGTGATAAATTGCCCTGGCTTAAAATGAAACTTGACACTCTGTTCGCCCTGAAAACGGAAACTAGTGACATCGTGAGTTTCTTGCCAGCGCTCGACGCACCTTAGACGTACCTCGCCATGCTGCCAAGTCGCAGAGTGATATTGTTGGCTGTTCATAGAGTGAGTTACCCTGGAAAATAGAACACCTATGACCTTAGCCATAGGTGTTAGACGAATTAAGCGACGCTTAAGATATCCTTGAGATCGGCTTCGACAGTTGTAGTCGTACGCAAACCAAACTTATCTTCTAGAATCTTAACGAGATTTTCAGTCAAGAATGCCGGAGCCGTTGGGCCTGTGCGGATGTTCTTCACGCCCAGTGATAACAAGGTCAACAGGATCACGATCGCCTTTTGCTCAAACCATGACAATACTAAGCTCAGTGGCAGCTCGCTTATCTCACACTCAAACACTTCTGACAGTGCAATCGCTAGCTGGATCGCTGAATAAGCATCGTTACATTGACCAATATCCAATAAACGCGGAATACCGTTAATATCGCCAAATGCAAGCTTATTAAACTTATACTTACCACAGCCTAAGGTCATGATAATTGAGTCTTTTGGTGCCGCTGTTGCGATATCGGTAAAGTAGCTACGCTCAGACTTATCACCGTCACACCCTCCCACAAGGAAGAAGTGTTTAATCGAGCCATTCTTCACATTTTCAATCACGGCAGGCGCAGCAGCCATTAACGCATTTCGAGCAAAACCTATGGTGATAAGATGGGGGATCTCATCATAGATAAAGCCTTCTAGCGATAGTGCTTTATCGATCACTGTAGAAAAATCATCACCCATAATATGGGTTACACCAGGCCAACCTACAATGCTGCGGGTGAAAATACGGTCAGAGTAATCGCCTACATTTGGATCGATAATGCAGTTAGAGGTCATCACTACTGCACCAGGGAAGTTAGCAAACTCTTTCTGCTGATTCTGCCACGCACTGCCGTAGTTACCGACAAGATGTGGGTACTTTTTAAAGGCGGGGTAAGCCAGCGCTGGCAACATCTCACCATGGGTAAAGACATTAATGCCCTTGCCTTGTGTCTGCTCTAAAATTAGCTCTAAGTCTTTCATATCATGGCCAGAGACCAAAATAGCTTTGCCTTTCACAGCAACCGTGTTGACTTGCGTCGGCTCAGGGTGACCAAACGACTCAGTTTCGCCCGTATCTAGCATCGCCATCACGCGATAGTTTAGCTGACCAATCTCCATTGCCGTGGCAAACAGTTTGTCGGCATCTTCTGAATCTGAGCCAAGAAACGCCATAATTTCATGGAAGTTAGCCGCTACGTCGCTATCTGTTTGATCAAGAACGCGAGCATGCTCCATGTAGGCCGCAGCACCTTTTAGGCCATAAAGACAAAGTAAACGCAGGCCCATAATATCTTCATGAACACTCTCTTTACCGCGATTAGGCACTGCTTGAGCGGCTTGAGCAAGCATTTCAGGCTTAGATGTTGCCAATATTAATGATGCTGCAGGAATAAGCGTATCGACAGCTTTGCCAGCTTCAGCGCATGCCGTTTCATAGGCCGCCTTTAGGCGGTTACGATAAAGTTCCGCCTGATTGACGTAATCGATTAATCGCTCATCATCAAAGTTGACGTTTGTTAGTGTGGCGAAAAAGGCTTTAGGAACAAAGGTATCAATTTCACTATCAATAATATCAAACTCTCTTGCCTTAACCGCATAGGCTGAAACGCCCTGAAGCAAGTAGATCAACAGATCTTGCAGATCTGAGGTATCAGACAACTTACCGCACATACCTTGAGAATAACTACAGCCATTACCCGCTGGGGTTCTAATCGTTTGCTCACACTGAATACAAAACATTACAACTACTCCTATTTTTAATCATGCCTTTATTTTGCATGTTTTAATAAAGTCTACTGCGACTTGGTCATCAGCTAAAGCGATTTATTGGATCAATGCGATAAACTATGAGGCAGATCAAATTAGAATAAGTGCAACTAATATGGGATTTTTTGAGCTTAAGAACAACGAACATATGAGATTGATGGACGATAACCTGTTTTCAATCCACAAAAAAACCTGAGCCAGATAGCGTTAATCTAGGCTCAGGTTTAAGTTCAAATTAGCGGTTAACAATGATAAAGACGATAGTTAGCCCACTTTCATGTCGTTAACCGATTGCAACATGGCGCGACTCTCGCGCTGAAATTGTGGTGCAAAATCACCAAACCAATTGGCGACCTCTTCAAACTGATCGATAAAGCCCTGCCTATTGCCTGACTTTAACAGTTCAAGAGCTTGAGCGTAGTTCTCCAAATAATCACCAATTGCAGTCAAACTTTCACGCTGGGCATAAATAATATCGGCATAAAGTTCGGGACTTTGGGCAAAAAGACGCCCAACCATCGCCAGTTCTAATCGATAAATGGGCGAGCTAAACTGCAACAGAGTATCGATATCAGCTTCCTCCCGATAAAGATTAAGCCCGTAGACAAACGAGGAGAAATGACGCATCGCTTGCACAAGTTGCATCGCCTTATCGTGTTTTTGCGCATCGGCTTCAACAAGTCTGGCTCCCCAGATCTGTATCTGCTCCATTAACCATTGATACTTATCTTGATCTCGTCCATGACACACCACCACAACTTGCTTGGCCAAGCTACCGACATCTGGGCCAAACATGGGATGCAGACCAACCACAGGGCCTTTATGAGCCGTTAGCATTGCATCTAAAGGTTTTGCCTTAACTGACGTTAAATCGGCCAAAATACAGGACTCGGGTAACCGGCCCAATTTACTAGTGATCAACTCACAAGTGATGCTGATGGGGACAGTAACAATAACTAACCCTGCTCCAGCAAAAATTGCATCCGCATTTGGCCAGTCATCTTTATCAAGTGATTTCACATGATAACCAGACAAACGCAGCATTTGGCTAAACAGCCCACCAAGCTTACCGTTACCACCAACAATAACCACGTGGCCTAAATCGGTTTTGACTTGCTTAAAGCCCACATCCTTCTCGTTAAGATAAGACTCGCGCATCAAGCGACGCAAAATATCTTCGATAAGCTGCGGAGAAACATTCATTTTACTAGCTTCTTCGCGGCGTTTAGCGAGCATCGACGCTTCACGTTCAGGTGCATAAATCGGCACACCTGCAGCGTGTTTAACCGCCCCCACCTGCCCAACAAGGTCCAGACGTTTGCGCAACAGATGCAGTAGTTGTTGATCGACATTATCGATATGGCCGCGTAACTTTTCGAGCTCTTCGGTGGTCTTTTCATTCATTTTTGAATTATCCATCAAGCATTTGCAGCCTTGAGCATATCAAATCTTGTCGGTAAAACCGACGCTAATTGCGCCGCACCATGACGTAATAGGTGTTCAGTATCTTGCCAGTTTATACACGCATCAGTCACCGAGACACCATAAGCCAGTTCATTTAAGGGTTTATCGCAAGCTTGATTACCTTCATTGAGATGGCTCTCTAACATAACCCCAATAATTGAACGATTACCTTGCTCAATTTGATCAAAGACATCTTGGCAAACCTCAGGTTGTTTATTGTGATCTTTTGATGAATTACCATGGCTACAATCTACCACTAATCGTGCATTTAGCTTGGCGGCATGCAGTTGGCGCTCACACTCTGCAACGCTTTGAGCATCGTAATTTGGTGTTTTGCCGCCCCTTAGAATCACATGCCCATCAGGGTTACCCGCCGTTTGCAATAATGCCACTTGTCCAGCCTGATTTATTCCCATAAATCGATGACTACTGGCTGCAGATTCAAGCGCATTAATGGCGACGCCTAACTTACCATCGGTACCATTTTTAAACCCAACAGGCATAGATAACCCAGATGCCATCTCGCGATGAGTTTGCGACTCAGTCGTGCGCGCCCCGATCGCCGACCAGGTAACGAGTTCAGAGATATATTGTGGGCTGATAGGGTCAAGAGCTTCAGTGGCAACTGGCAAGCCTAATTCGGCTAACCAGATCATTAATTCACGGGCCATACGCAGCCCTTTTTCAACATCAAAAGACTCATCCATATCTGGGTCATTTATCATACCTTTCCAGCCCACGGTCGTGCGCGGCTTTTCAAAGTACACTCGCATCAAAATATAAAACTCATCTTGCAGTTCATCATGTAGGGTTTTAAGTTTAAGTGCGTACTCTTTGGCAGACTTGATATCATGGATAGAACACGGTTCACTGACAACCAATACCCGGTTATCACGTTTGTGCACAATATCAGACACGGTTTTACGAGCATTAAGTACATAGTGATAAGCTTGCTTTGACAGAGGTAGTTGCTGCTTTAACTCATGAGGTGTAACTAACACCTGTTCAGAACTAATGTGGACGTTATTAATTGTGTCTTGTTGCATACTTGTCACCAACCTCTGTGTATTGATATTGCCACTAAAATTATCTTGATTCAGATAACGCATGTTGAACTACGACTTACTCACCTGTTACAAACCACACCGCAATAGCGTAACAGTTCACCATTACATTGTAAATTCAACTATGCCTGTGCTTTTACCCTGAATCAAGTAAAAAATGCTTATAGATAACAATTCAATACTTTTTTGCCATGTTTACCGTTTTCAGCATAGAAATTAAATTAGAGATTATCGATTAAAGGTTATCGATTAAAGGTTATCGTGTGAGGTTAACTCGTCTTCAAGGTTAAGGGGCTGACAACCCGCATGAGAGGTGTTTTTACTACCTTGCAGGATATAAATAAACCTCTCTTTTTTCACTGACTTTTTCAGCCCCTAAAACACAAAAACCCGCCATAAGGCGGGTATTTGTGCGAACACTGCATCTTGTTTACTTGAAGCGTTTGCTTACTTAGCAAGCTTCTCACGGATACGTGCAGATTTACCTGAACGATCACGTAGGTAGTAAAGCTTAGCACGACGAACACGGCCGCGACGCTTAACTTCGATGCTAGAGATGATTGGGCTGTGAGTCTGGAACGCACGCTCAACACCTTCACCATTAGAGATCTTGCGAACTGTGAATGCAGAATGCAGACCACGGTTACGCTTAGCGATAACGATGCCTTCAAACGCCTGTAGACGCTCTTTACCGCCTTCTACAACACGTACTTTAACAACAACAGTATCACCTGCACCAAATTGTGGTACGTCTTGCTTCATTTGCTCTTCGTTGAGCATTTTAATGATGTTATTCATGAATAAACTCCATCCTAGTAATAACTGACCATTTGTTACTCACCCTTTTGGGTAGCATCGACAAATTGGGCTAATAGCTTAGTTTGTTCGTCAGTCAGAGCTAGATTTTCAAATAATTCTGGTCGTCGTAACAAAGTTCTTCCGAGACTTTGTTGCAAACGCCAGCGTCTAATATGTTCGTGGTTACCACTTAGCAATACGGCTGGTACATCGATACCGTCTAAGCTTTCAGGCCGAGTGTAGTGGGGGCAATCCAGTAACCCATCAGAGAAGGAGTCCTGCTCTGCCGAAGCTTGTTTTCCAAGAACCCCTGGAACCAAGCGCGATACTGAATCAATCAGAGTCATCGCTGGTAGTTCGCCGCCCGAAAGCACGTAATCACCAATCGACCACTCTTCATCCACTTCCGTTTGAATAATGCGTTCATCAATACCTTCGTAGCGACCACACACTAAAATCAAACGCTCTGATTTAGCTAACTCTTCGACGCCTTGCTGAGTAAGCTTGCGTCCTTGAGGAGAAAGATAAATCACCTTTGCCTTATCCCCCGCAGCGGCTTTCGCTGCGTGAATGGCATCGCGTAAGGGTTGCACCATCATCAACATACCGGGTCCGCCGCCATAAGGCCGGTCGTCCACTGTGCGATGTTTATCATGGGTGAAATCGCGAGGATTCCACGTTTGCAACTCCAGCAAGCCGTTGCTAACGGCCCGACCCGTTACACCAAAGTCTGTTACGGCACGAAACATCTCTGGAAACAGGGTTACTACCCCTAACCACATCTGTTGTCCCTCGACTTAGAAGTCCGGATCCCAATCCACTAAAATTTGTTTCTCTGCTAAATTCACCTCAAGGATGAATTGCTCGGTCACAAAAGGAATCATACGTTCCGTTTTGCCGAAGCCATCTTTAGCGTTAGCTTTTACAAGGAGTACGTCGTTCGATCCTGTTTCCACGATTTGGTCGACCTTACCCATGTTATAGCCTTTGGTATTCACTACATTACAGCCGATTAGGTCACGCCAATAGAACTCGTCTTCTGGCAACGCTTTCATCAACTCTGCAGGAATGGCAATCTCACAGTTAGTGAGCATTTGCGCTCGGTCTCTCGAATTAACCCCTTCAAGCTCAGCGATTAACGCCTTACCTTGAAAACGCCACTGTTCGACCTTAACCTCGCGCCATTTACCCTGTTCTTTAATTAGCCAAGGTGAATAGTTAAAAATGTCTTCGACAGAATCGGTATAGCTAGTGATCTTCAACCAACCTTTAATGCCGTGACATGAGCCTAATTTGCCCAGTACAACAGGTTCTTGGTGACTACTCATTAATCTATACCTTAACGCTATTAAGCAGCAGCTTTGCTAGCGTCTTTAATCAATTTTGCTACACGATCAGTAGTAGCAGCACCGTTAGAAACCCAGTGCTTAACACGCTCTAGGTCTAAACGTAGAGTTTCTTCTTGGCCACGAGCCAATGGGTTGAAGAAACCAACACGTTCGATGAAACGACCGTCACGAGCGTTGCGGCTATCGGCAACTACGATGTTATAAAATGGACGCTTTTTTGCGCCGCCACGAGCTAAACGAATGGTAACCATGCGTCTTTTATCCTCTAATGGTTTGCTTGTTTATAAAGCAAAAATAAAAACTGGAACCCCGTGTTCGCGAAGAGTCCCAGATAGAAAGCCGCCCGATTCTACCTGAATCGGCGACGAATGCAACGTTTTTAACGCTTAATAACACGCCTACGAAAGGCGCTTATTTCGCAATAAATTATGCTAAATCTTTATCTATTAATGACCTAGTTAACGGCCTGGCATTTTCATGCCCGGTGGTAGCATCCCACTCATGCCACGCATCATTTTTTTCATGCCACCTTTACCCGACATTTTTTTCATCATTTTTTGCATCTGGGTAAACTGCTTCAATAAGCGGTTAACATCTTGAATTTGCGTCCCTGAGCCAAGGGCGATACGGCGTTTACGCGAGCCTTTGATAATGTCGGGGCGCTTACGCTCACCTGGTGTCATCGAATTGATAATCGCTTCCATTTGCCCTGTCATCTTGCCATCTTGTACTTGCGCAAGCGCTTCAGGCGGAAGCTGACCCACACCGGGCAGCTTCTCAATCATGTTCATCATGCCGCCCATGTTTTTCATCTGCTGAAGCTGTTCACGGAAATCTTCTAAATCGAAACTTCCGCCCTGCTTCACTTTGGCAGCCAGCTTCATCGCTTTTTCTTTATCGACGCCGCGCTCAACCTCTTCAATCAGCGACAGAACATCACCCATTCCTAAAATACGCGACGCTACGCGATCAGGGTGGAATGGCTCTAGGGCGTCGGTCTTCTCTCCCACACCCAAGAATTTAATTGGTTTGCCGGTAATATGGCGAATCGATAAGGCCGCACCACCACGTGCATCACCATCGACTTTGGTGAGGATCACACCACTTAATGGTAACGCCTCGTTAAATGCTTTAGCCGTATTGGCCGCATCTTGACCTGTCATGGCATCGACCACAAACAGAGTTTCAATCGGGTTAACGGCCGCATGTAACGCTTTTATCTCGTCCATCATGCTTTCATCAACATGCAGACGACCCGCAGTATCGACAATCACGACATCGATAAACTTGAGCTTAGCGTGTGCCAGTGCTGCGTTTACGATATCAATCGGTTTTTGACTGACATCCGACGGGAAAAACTCAACCTCAACTTCTGCCGCTAAGGTTTCAAGCTGTTTGATTGCCGCAGGACGATATACGTCAGCGCTGACCACAAGTACCGATTTCTTTTCGCGCTCACGCAAAAACTTAGACAGTTTGGCGACACTGGTGGTTTTACCCGCCCCTTGAAGACCTGCCATCATGATCACTGCTGGCGGCTGAGCCGATAGGTTTAGCGCTTCGTTGGCTTCGCCCATGGCGTTTTCCAACTCGCTTTGTACTATCTTAATAAAGGCTTGGCCCGGGCTTAAGCTTTTGGAGACCTCTTGGCCTACCGCTCGCTCTTTAACGCTATCAACAAAGGCACGCACTACAGGCAAAGCAACATCGGCTTCAAGTAGCGCCATGCGCACTTCGCGTAACGTTTCTTTTATATTGTCTTCAGTTAAGCGACCACGACCACTGATGTTCTTCAGGGTACGTGATAATCTGTCCGTTAAGTTCTCAAACATTATCGCGTTCTTTACCGTTTAGAATGTACATGATTGGCCAGTATTATAACCATGCATAGAGATTATGCTACCGCACTGATCAAGTAATCGGTGTCGATCTTTTGCCTTACCACACAATAAAATCGCAAAACTTAGGAGTAACGCTCAGAAAGGACTAATTTTTGTGTGTAAAGCCCCTGCCCATTTATGCATCGATCGTGTTATTCTAATGATATTACTTGGTAACATACAGCCCAGCCTAAATGGGTTGATATTGCACAGAAAGCTAACATAACGATAGGTTAATTTTCGATGGTCATTTTTTCGGCTTCAGCCATATTTTTCTATAGTATCGCCCTTATCTTGGTGGTTAGTCGTCTGTTTCATGCCCAAGGGCCTAACCGTCGAGCGGTGGCAGGGTTTGCAGGCATTGCTGTGGTATTGCATGCCGCCGCACTTTATCAAGCCATCTTTACTGGCGATGGTCAAAACTTTAGCCTAACCAATGTTATCTCTATGGTGAATTGGATTATTGCATTCACCTTTACCATTTTAATGTTTAGGCTCAAGGTGATTGTGGTTGTACCGGTTGTCTATGCCTGCTCGGTCATTTCGGTCGCTTTACTCTGGTTACTACCGCCACAATTTATTATTCATTTTGAGCTTTATCCTGAAGTATTAGCCCACGTAGTACTGTCGCTCATGGCGTACAGCGCATTGATGATTGCTGCGCTATATGCAATACAGCTCGCCATGATCCAAAACAAGCTCAAAAAGAAGCAGTTAATGTTAAGCCCTGCGATCCCTCCTTTGATGACAGTGGAAAAACAACTTTATCACCTGGTGATTATTGGCGTGATGCTGCTGAGTTTGTCATTAGCCACTGGCTTTATTTTCCTTGATGATATGTTTGCCGAAGGTAAAGGTCATAAGGCGATTTTATCGATCATGGCTTGGTTTACCTATATCGCCATGCTTGCTCAACAATATTGGGTTGGCTGTAAAATCCGTACCGCCGTGGCCTACACATTAAGTGGAGCAATACTGCTTTCACTGGCTTACTTTGGCGCCAGAATCGTCAAAGAACTGATTTTACAATAACCGCAGTAATCGCGTTTACCTGAGGCTACGCATGACAAAGCGTACCTTGGGTTAGCTTGACTCTTCAGGCAAATCGCTGTATTTACTACTCCTCAACGCTTTTTTCTTAATTATCGCCATAGTGGGGCCACTGATTGGACGCAATATCCACCAGCGTACTTTTTATTATTCTATTCGTACTCATCATTATCTCAGCCTATTTTTCAGGGTCTGAGACCGCCATGATGTCACTTAATCGCTACCGACTCCGTCATTTAGCCAACAATGGTCATAAAGGTGCACTGCGGGCAATTAAACTACTCGATAGACCCGACCGACTTATCGGTCTTATTCTGATAGGTAACAACTTAGTTAACATTCTCGCTTCAGCAATTGCCACCATTGTTGGCATTCGTCTGTTTGGTGATATTGGGGTTGCAATTGCGACTGGAGTATTAACCTTAGTGGTGTTGGTATTTGCCGAAGTCACCCCCAAGACGGTTGCAGCACTCCACCCGGAGCGCATCGCTTTCCCCTCGAGCGTCTTACTAAAAATGCTATTGGTGGTGCTATGGCCACTGGTTAAGGTGGTTAATTTAATTACCTCCACCATCTTGCATATTATGGGCATACGTTCAGTTAAAGAAGATGATGCCTTAAGCCAAGAAGAATTGAGAACCGTGGTACACGAGGCGGGAGCCTTGATCCCTAGACGACATCAAGAGATGCTGCTTTCGATTATGGATCTTGAAAAAGTCACCGTCGAAGACATTATGATCCCACGCTCTGAGTTATATGCCATCAACATCAATGATGACTTTAAGAGCATTAACCGCCAAGTGATCCAGAGCCCACATACTCGCGTGTTACTGTATCGCGATACTATCGATGATGCCGTTGGTTTTGTCCATTTACGGGATGCCTTGCGATTGCAATCAAAGGGGCAATTTAGTAAATCATCATTGTTACGTGCGGTTAAAGAGCTCTATTTTGTTCCTGAGGGAACCCCGCTCAACGTACAATTAGCTAACTTTCAGCGCAATAAAGAACGCATAGGGCTGGTGGTTGACGAATACGGCGATATCCAGGGCCTAGTGACGTTAGAAGATATTCTCGAAGAGATTGTGGGTGACTTCACCACTTCCATGGTCACCACCCCCAGCGAAGATATCAATAAGCAACCCGATGGCAGCTATCTTATCGATGCCACCATAAATATACGTGACTTGAATAAAGAGATGGGATGGCACTTTCCCATCGATGGTCCCAAAACCCTTAACGGCTTGATTATCGAATATCTTGAAGATATTCCGGAGCCAAATACCTCGATGCGTATATTTGGTTATCCTATTGAAATTGTTGAAGTTGGCGAAAACATGATTAAGACAGTGCGCGTGATGCCACAGCATTATAAGTTGCCTAAAGTCGGTAAATACTAAAAACTTGTTTATGAAGGAGGTGACGCTGACCCTTTATGTTGTTGGCACACCTTTTTCGAGTTCACGGCGTTTAGCCACCGCCAGAGGAGTTATCTCCTGATTCAAATCCTGCTCAAACCCCATCATAAAATAGAGCTCTGCCATCAAAAAAAACGGCCCAATCAACAACTGATTTAAGTCGTCAATAAAAGCAGGTTTTGCCTTCTCATACTTGTGGCCAATCAGCTGAAACACCCAACCAATGACAAACACACTCAAAGCAATGACCCAAGCAGCCTCCATCTGAGCCACATAATATGAGCTAAATAATACAGGTATGATGAATAAGGTTAATCCAAGCGCCAATCTCACATGTAATTTAAAGTAATAAATAAGCACGCCAACAGCACAGAGCCCCGCCACATTAAGTACCAAAGTAGGATCCGTTAATTTTAAAAACGTAATAGGAATCGTATTTAGCATCACAAATGCTGACCAAATAATCAGTGGCACACCAATAAAATGGGTCTTAATATTGGCTGGATTTAGATGAACACTTTTATAAGTGGATAACTGTTCTACCGCAGATTTCATCAACACACTCCATGTAATGGGATCGCATAATCTTTAAAATAAGCATTATCATCAACTATAAGCTGTACAATTAATTGAGTACGATGAGCTAATTTAGCTAACTCATTATGCTATATGCATATTCAAAGTAACCTAACGTATTTTAAGTAAAGTTACTAGATTAACATTAAGCCCCCTTAAAAATTAACAATAGGGAAGCCCCCATAGTTTCCTTGTGAGCAGAACCACCAAAACCATACATCCAATTTAGTGCTAAGTATTTACCCACACCTATTGGCATCCTGTAAAGCAAGACAATTAAGATTTTACCACTGATAAATAAAAGCATATTCACCAGTAACTGACTGTAAAACAGCTTAAAGTCAGTCATACATACCAAAACAACCTGTTTATTTACTCTCGTAAAATTTCCTATTAATAGTTTGATATACTTAACTTATTTAAAGTATTTGCAAAATAATTTTTATTAAAAACCCGTCATGATTAGCGCGTTTTGCATACAGCACGATCCATAATCAACCACTATTTATAGAGCAAGGTTGCGAGTGTTGCAGCGTAAAAGGTGAGCATAACACTTTATTTGTTTTACAATCATAGAGACAAAACAGCCCTATTTACACGGCATACGTTATTCAGAATGTGGGTGGGTGATATTCTCGAAAATTAACGGCTTAACCGTTAAGATTGCTACAACGAGTAAGCTTAATAATGTCGACGTTATCTCTGCAAATACCACCTTTGAGGAGAATAGAGAAGATTTATGCTAAACGCGCTAAATGATAAAGCTGAAATAGCTAACTCAGATCTACTAACCATGCTGAAGATGGGGGTTGAGCAATCTTTTAATGCTGTAATCATCACTGATGCCGATTTAGGTAAATCTGGCACCAAAATTCTTTATGCAAACCCCGCTTTCTGTAAAATGACTGGCTACCAGGCTAATGAATTGAAGGGGCTGTCTCCACGTATATTACAAGGACCGCTAACCTGTCCAAATGTCATTAACCAACTACGTTACTGTTTGGCAAACAATCAAAATTTTCACGGCTCTGCCATAAATTATAAAAAAGATGGGTCAACTTACTATGTTGAGTGGAACATCTCTCCAGTGTTCGATGACTCGGGGAAAGTCAGTCATTTTATCTCTATTCAACAAGATATTAGCCATAAAATCGCCTCAGATAATACCGAGCAGCTCCTAATGGAAGCGCTTAATAACACACCAGACTCTGTGATGATCACCGACACCAATGGCATCATAAACTATGTTAATCAGGGATTTGTCTCGCAAACGGGTTACTCATACAGTGACATTCTTGGCCAACGACCATCAATGTTAAAATCCGGAGAACATCAACAGGAGTTCTATCAAGAACTCTGGAACACCTTGTTAAAGGGCCATACCTTTAGGGCTACGTTTTTAAATAAGCGTAAAAATGCCAGCCAATATTATTCAGACCAAAGCATCACACCAATCAAAGACAATATAGGTAACACCACACATTATGTTAGCGTTAGCAAAGATCTTTCTGAGCGCGTTAGAGATGAACAAGCATTTAGAGAAATATCCAAACTAGATGCACTAACAGGGGTATTGATCCGCAGTGCTGGCGAGCTCGAAATTGAAAAATATTTTATGAAATCGCTTCACGGCACCCCTTTTTCATTATCGATGATTGATATCGACCATTTTAAAAACATTAACGATCAATGGGGCCATCCTACCGGCGACAAAATACTACAAATAGTCGCAGAAACCATTAAGTCCTGCCTGCGGTTAACCGACCATGTCATTCGATGGGGAGGTGAAGAGTTTCTGCTACTGTTTGATAATTGCGATCTCAATGCCGCTAATGGCTTGGTTGAGCGGTGCCGCATTGCCGTAGCTAATATCGGCTATCCTAAAATTGAGGGCGTGACTATATCTGCGGGAGTGGCACAGTTACACGCCAAAGAAGATGTCGCTTCACTCATTGCGCGTGCCGACCGAGCGCTTTATCAATCTAAAGCAGAGGGACGAAACAAAGTTTCATTGCAGCGATAAAGTATTATCGACTTAATTAACAGGCCAGCTAAGTGACAGCAGTTCAAGGCGTTAACGACTCGCTAAACTTTTTCTCTTACACATAAACACAACTTGATGGTAATGAATCAGCAGCTGGCGTTTAAGACTCAATAATCACTGTCGCCGTAGCGTAGTGCTTTTCGTCAGCGATAGATAGATGAGCATGCGCGCCCCCAAGCACCGCTAATCTATCGGCAGCGCCACCACTAAAACTGATTAGAGGAGCGCCGTTGTCATTATTACCTATTTCGATATGTTGAAATGAAACACCGCGGCCAATCCCTGTGCCCAATGCTTTCGCCGCGGCTTCTTTGGCGGCAAAACGCTTAGCCAAATAGCGACCAGGCTGAGTCGCGCTAATGAATATCGCTAACTCTGCATGGGTTAACACTCGCTTCGCTAGGCGACACTTTGCTAGTGCCTCAGTGTCGCCACCAGCAGGTACACTTTGTTCGATACGTTCAATTTCAACGATATCTGTGCCAAGACCCACTATCATAACCACTCCAACAAATCTGTCTTACCATCCAGTTAACCACTGACAACGGGGAACCTATCTGTCACCGGTTCACCATCATATGATTAACCTAAAAGCCCTCAGTTACTGACCGTTACGTCCTTCAACCATTAACTGTTTCATATCACGCACCGCCTTGTCTAAGCCATCAATGGCCGCACGGGCGATAATGGCATGGCCAATATTGAGTTCATACAACTCAGGGATCGCCGCTATCGGCTTAACATTATGATAATGCAGACCATGACCCGCATTGACCACTAAACCTTGACCATGAGCATAAGCCGCCATATCACTGATGCGAGTCAGCTCTTTTGCTTGCTCAATATCCGTTTCGGCATCGGCATAACAGCCAGTATGCAGTTCGATTACCGGCGCGCCAACGGCTACGGTGGCATCAATTTGCGCTTTATCCGCATCAATAAACAGCGACACCTTGATCCCTTCTGCAGTTAGACGCTCAACTGCCGTGCGGATTTTATCCATCTGACCCGCCACATCAAGGCCACCTTCTGTGGTCAATTCTTCACGTTTTTCAGGCACCAAACAAACATAGGTGGGTTTAACTTCACAGGCGATGTCGAGCATTTCATCGGTCACCGCCATTTCGAAATTCATGCGGGTTTTAATGGTTTTAGCCAACAGATAAATGTCACGATCGCAGATATGCCGACGATCTTCACGCAGGTGCACTGTGATCCCCTCAGCGCCAGCATGCTCGGCGACGGCGGCGGCGTGCACAGGATCTGGGTAGCTGGTGCCACGAGCCTGACGTAGTGTAGCAATGTGATCGATATTAACGCCCAAATGAATACGGCCCATGAAGTGTCCTTAACCTTTACAGATAGAGAGTGTTGCATGATTGATTGGCGCTTATTGTACTAAGCCACAAGGGAAAAACCAGTTGAAACTCATATGATGCGCAGTAAATTACTTGCTATAAGAGGATTTTTTAACGCCTTTATTAAATAAAGCGCGTGACTTAAGCGGCTTATCACCTAACACAGCCGATAATAATTGGCGCATTAACAACTTGGCCTGTTTAAAGTCATCCTGATGCAATTGCCCTGTCTCTAAGGCCAATAACATCTCACCACGATAATGATTCGATTTAGGCCCCAAGGCGCTACTAAAGCCCTCTTCTGACATCAGGCGATAATAAAAATCGGCTTCGATAGGCGCATGATCCACATCCAAATTTAACGAAGGCATCACCCCTAACTCTTTGAGTAACTCCACCTCAAAATAGCGTAACTGTGCCTGACTAAATCCCGCCGCCATGGCCATGAGGGTTTTATGGTAAACAAAGAAGAGTTGCTCCGCACCATGCTCTATCCCTAAACAACGCACCAAGAGCTCATTGAGATAGAACCCTGCAAACATCACATCGCCACTTAATGGCACAGCAGGGCTGGCAGCTTCGACTTGATAAAGATTCTTTAGGCTACTGCGACCCGCTAACTCAAATAGCAAAGGTTGAAACGGTTGTAAAATGCTTTTTATCGAGGAGCGGCCACTACCAAGACGAGCGACGCAGTCGATACGGCCTTGACCATCGACTAATAAGTTGACCAGTACACTCGACTCTTTATAAGCACGAGTATGAAGTACATATCCCCGCTGCATCTGCCCCTGCTCTATTATTGATATTTAATGACAATAAAGGCCGAGATACTCAACCGCAAGCTTAAGTTGCAATAGACTATCTCGGCCTTTGATTCAGCTTAAGTTAGCGCCTTAATCGTCGCCATAACCTAATGAACGCAGCGCCCGCTCATCATCGGCCCAACCCGACTTCACTTTCACCCACACCTCAAGGAAGACCTTGTTATCAAATAACACTTCCATGTCTAGGCGGGCTTGAGTGGCGATAGTACGGATACGCTCACCCTTATTACCAATCACCATGCGCTTTTGGGTTTCACGTTCGACTAAGATTAGGGCGTTAATTTGGTAGACGCCATTCTCCATCATCTTAAACTGCTCAATCTCCACCGTGGCATCGTATGGCAACTCGTCACCTAAGAAACGCATCAGTTTTTCGCGGACAATTTCTGAAGCCATGAACTTTTGCGATCTGTCAGTGACGTAATCTTCAGGGAAAAAATGTGGCGACTCAGGTACAGACTCAATTGCCATATCCATGATACGTTGCACATTAGTGCCTTGAGTGGCTGAGATAGGTAAAATCTCATCAAACTCAAATTTAGCAGCCAGCATTTGTAAATGCGGAAATAGCGCTTCTTTATCTTTGATGTTATCGACTTTATTGATAGCCAACACGGTTTTACGGCCATCATCACGGCTTTGTAGCTTCTTGAGCACCATCTCATCGTCGGCGGTCCAGTTTAAACCGTCGACCACAAATACCACTAAACAAACGTCAGCCAATGAGCTCGATGCCGCACGATTCATTAAACGGTTAATGGCACGCTTCTCTTCGATATGCAAACCTGGGGTGTCAATAAACACCACTTGACGCGGGCCTTCAGTATGAATACCCATAATACGATGGCGGGTGGTTTGCGGCTTCTTAGAGGTGATCGAAATCTTCTGCCCTAATAGCTTATTCAGTAAGGTCGATTTACCCACATTTGGCCGACCGACAATGGCTACCATGCCGCAGTATGTCACATCATATTGACTGCCACTGGCGCCACTGTTCATACGAGACAGTAACTCGTCTAAACTGGGTTCATTATTGCCTTGTGGCTTTTCGGTATTACTCATCGCTTGATACGCTCCAAAACTTCTGCTGCGGCAATTTGTTCCGCTTTTCTACGGGAGTTGGCCACGCCAACGACCGCTTCATCTAATTGCTCCACCTTACATTCAACTGTAAAGGTTTGCGCATGGGCCTCTCCGCTAATATTGACAACCTTGTATAACGGTAGAGGTTTTTTAAAGCCCTGCAGGTGTTCCTGCAGCAGGGTTTTGGGATCTTTTTGATTAATGGGTTCAATCACCGCTAGGCGACTCTTATACCAGTTTAGTACGAGTGCGCGGCAGGTCTCGAGATCGGCATCGAGATAGATTGCACCGATAATGGCTTCGACCACATCGGCTAAAATCGATTCACGACGAAAGCCACCACTTTTTAGCTCACCAGGGCCTAATTTTAGGTAGTCACCTAACTTAAATTCTTTAGCCACTTCGGCCAGCATCTTACCGCACACCAATGTCGCGCGCATCCGGCTTAAATCGCCTTCAGTCGCCTTAGGAAACTGATGATATAAGGCGTCTGAGATAACGATAGACAATATGGAGTCGCCCAAAAATTCCAGACGTTCATTATGCTTGCTCGCCGCACTTCGGTGAGTCAATGCCTGCTCTAACAAGGCAATATTGTTGAATTCATAACCTAATGTTCTGCACAAACGAGGCAAATTTTTAATCGGCTCCATGTTAAACGATTCCACCTACACGGTTAAAACGCACCCCGGTTGGGATCCATGTGGGTAAGAAGTCCGCTGGGGTACGCTCAAATTCAAAACTTATCCAAATAGCGACCGCTTTGCCGACTAAATTCGCCTCAGGAACAAAGCCCCAGAAGCGCGAATCGGTACTATTGTCACGGTTATCGCCCATCACAAAATATTGGCCTTCAGGCACCACAAATTCACCCACTGCCAGGTTATTTTCGCGGTAGTAAAAAGAAATCGGTTCGCCACGATCTGGGTTGATCAAAATGTCATGGGTGACATCACCAAGCTGTTCTTTGTAGCGTAATAACGGGATATTATCTTGATTAAACTCCCCTTGATTTACCCCAACACGCGCCACTTTTTCCAGCTTAGGGCAGTCGGTTTCCCCCTCAGGGCAGCTTTTTTGAATATAAAGCTCTTTATTGCGATACACCACGCGATCGCCTGGTAAACCGATAACACGCTTAATGTAATCGATTTTAGGGTTTTCAGGATACTTGAACACGGTCACATCGCCGCGCTCTGGTTTACCGGTTTCAACCAGTTGGCTGCGCCATACCGGATCTTTTAATCCATAGCTGAATTTTTCAACCAGAATAAAGTCACCCACCAACAAGGTTGGCATCATAGATCCAGATGGGATTTGGAATGGTTCATAAATAAATGAGCGCAAAATCAATACAAAAGCGATAACTGGAAAAATGGATCGCGAGGTTTCGACTATCGCCGACTCACGGACAATTTTTTCAGCGCTTTCTTCACTGATATCGGCTTGGGTCGCTTGCGCCATCGCCAACTTCTGCTGACGCTTAGGCGCTAACACTAAGGCATCAAACAGCCAGATTAAACCACTGCTGAGCGTCACCAAAACTAAAATAAGGGAAAAATAAGCCGCCATAGCTAACTAAACTCCTGCCAAATGAGTATCTGCGCATCTGGCAAGTTTGCCATACGCTTTACATAGCTCATTTATACTGTAACAACGAAAGCGCCGCAAACCGCGGCGCCCAATATCTATCACTATTAACATTTATTAACGTAAGCAGTGATTACTCATTTAGCTTGAGTACCGCGAGGAAGGCTTCTTGTGGCACTTCAACGTTACCCACTTGCTTCATGCGTTTCTTACCCTCTTTCTGCTTATTAAGCAGCTTCTTCTTACGTGATACGTCGCCGCCATAACACTTAGCGGTAACGTCTTTACGCAACGCCTTAACCGAAGAACGGGCAATAATTTGACTACCAATAGCCGCTTGAATCGCAATATCAAACATCTGTCTTGGAATAAGCTCTTTCATCTTATTCACTAATGCCAACCCTTGATAACGTACGTTCGACTTATGCAAAATCATCGCTAAGGCATCGACGCGGTCGCCATTAATTAAGACATCAAGGCGCACCATATCGGCAGCTTCGAAACGCTTAAAATTATACTCAAGCGAGGCATAACCACGACTGGTCGACTTAAGGCGGTCAAAGAAATCCATAACGACTTCAGCCATCGGCATATCATAGGTGATCGCCACTTGGTTGCCGTGATAAACCATATTGGTTTGCATGCCGCGTTTTTCAACACACAAGGTGATCACGTTACCTAAGTACTCTTTAGGTACTAAAATATTGGTTTCAACAATCGGCTCACGTATCTCTTCGATGTTGTTCATCGGCGGTAGATCCGATGGATTATCGACGTAAACAGTTTCGCCTTTGGTGGTGACTACCTCATACACTACGGTGGGTGCCGTGGTGATCAAATCCAGATTGTATTCGCGCTCAAGACGCTCCTGAACAATCTCCATATGCAGCAGACCTAGGTAACCGATACGGAAACCAAAGCCTAACGCCGATGACGTTTCAGGTTCGAAAAATAACGAGGCATCGTTAAGGCTTAACTTATTAAGCGCATCACGGAAACTCTCATAATCGTCGGTAGAAATAGGGAACACACCCGCATAAACCTGAGGTTTTACCTTCTTAAAACCAGGCAATGGCGCTAACGCACCATTTTTAGCCAGCGTTAAGGTATCACCTACTGGCGCGCCATGGATCTCTTTAATACCGGCAATCACATAGCCCACTTCACCAGTGTTTAGTTCACCCGTGTCAGTTTGCTTAGGCGTAAAAATACCTACTCTGTCGGCGGTATGGGTCTGTCCGGTTGACATCACCTTAAACTTATCGCCTTTTTTAAGACTGCCGTGCTTGATACGTACTAGCGACACCACACCTAAGTAGCTATCAAACCATGAGTCGATGATCAGCGCTTGCAAGGGCGCATCGGGGTCGCCTACTGGTGGTGGAATTTTGGCGACAATGGTTTCCAGTACATCACTAATACCCACGCCCGTTTTTGCAGAGCAGCGAACGGCGTCAGTGGCTTCGATACCGACAATATCTTCAATCTCTTCGGCAACGCGCTCAGGATCGGCTTGTGGAAGGTCAATCTTGTTTAGCACTGGGACCACATCTAAGTCCATCTCCAGTGCGGTATAACAGTTAGCCAAGGTCTGCGCCTCAACCCCTTGACCCGCATCGACAACCAGCAGAGCACCCTCACAAGCAGCCAGGGAACGCGAGACTTCATAGGAAAAATCCACATGGCCGGGCGTATCAATAAAGTTAAGCTGGTAGGTCTCGCCATCTTTCGCCTTATAGTCGAGCGTCACGCTCTGGGCTTTAATGGTAATACCGCGCTCACGCTCAAGATCCATCGAATCTAAAACTTGCGCCGCCATCTCGCGGTCAGACAGGCCACCGCATTCTTGAATAAGACGGTCAGAAAGGGTTGATTTGCCGTGGTCAATATGGGCAATAATCGAAAAGTTTCTAATATGCTTCATTATGCGAAATGACTAAACTCTAAAGTTGAAAATTATCTAAAAGTGCCGAATTGTACCCGATCGCTGCCTTAATACCAATTGTAATCATACAGTGAAAGCAAATATCAACGTTGGCAGCGAGCTAATTTACTCACACGATGCGTTGTCCTAACCGTGCAATAATAACAGGTTGGCTAACCTGCTCTAACTGCTTGGCCCAACGACGCCCCACCATCCAAGCTATCACGCCACCTAATATCCCAAAACCTATCACAACTACTTCGGTAGCAGCAATATCAAGCATGGGCATAAAAAAACGGCCAAAGCTTGCACCAACAAATAAGCCTAATAAAGGCAGCAAATAGACAATAGCCGCGGCTTTTAGCAACACGCTTTCGGGCAAGCCAAGTTTTATTAACTCGCCAGGTTGGTAAGACTCTTTGGCTGGTACAGAAAAGCGCTGCACCTTAGGCGAAAAGGCTTTAGATACAGCGGATGTACCACAAGATTCACTGCTCTCGCAGTGATTACAGGCGTTTTTTACCTTAACTTCTACCGTTATCCAACCGTCATGATTATCACGAATGACGGTAGCGACTTCTTCCATCATAATGCCATCACTCGATTGTAATACTCTTAGCAATACGCGAAAGGGTCTCAACCGGTGCTTTACCGACCGCCACCACTTCAGCATTGCCCACCCGCTCACTAGCCAAAGACAGACCATTTCGAGTCATTAGCTCTTCTGGAAGCACGGTTTCAGGCGCTCTGGCAACATAAACAGAAATATGGGTTAAGCCATCACTGAGCGCGATGTACTCTACCGCTTCGTGGCTGCCAATCAGTCGATGGCTGTCTTTAACGATAATTGCAAATCCTGCAGGTAACCAACTGAATTGCCAGTTATTGCCCTGCTCTCTTTTCGGTTGCGGCATGACTGGCGGCCACTGTTGCTTATAGGCCTCATGTAAAATCGCAGGGGCTTCCTCTAATACGATGAGCTCAACCACCAATATCTGTTCGAGTAATTGCTTCTCAAGATTGAGCATGTCATAGCGCAGCGGCAAAAAGGTATCCATATCCAGCCAAACTTGATAGCTGTAACGATTATCATCGTTAGCTATGATGCGCACCAATTGACTAGGACGTCCCGCTAAACGGCTTCTTCCGCCCAGCACAAACTGATACCCTTGCTCGAGCAAACTAATGTTACTGGCAAAAGCGGGGGGTAATACGCCTTGAATACGATCGGCTTCTACACTGTAAGCAGGCTGGTCATGTTCGATAAACGTCACAGTGTTGCCCACTCTTACTGCATTTTTAGGCGGACCATTTAAATGCTCAAGAAAAGCCACTTCTTGATCTTCAACCTGACCATGGATATAAACCAAAGGACGAATATGATCCGACTGTAAATGGATCAGCGACATTTTAAATTCTTGAGTCCGCAACGCTTGGCTCATATTTTCTAACCAAGCTTTAGCGGACATATCTTCCTGTGCGGTGACGGGAAGAGCGAGGACTAACAGGGCCAACCAAATAAGACGCAAGCTAACTCCTTAACATCATACTTATCATCATGCCCATTATAGCGGCAGCGATAAGTAGAATAGCTTTTTAGTGATTAACCGGGATCGGTGAGATATCACTATTGTCGTCTATATTCACACTATTATTCAATCTCTGTTGCAACATATGATCTTGAATATAGGTATTAATACGGTGACGCTGCTCCATTACTTGCTCATTAGTGAAACTTTGGTTTTTTTGCACAGGCCCAGTTTGAAGGCTCACAGGTGATGCGCTACCAACCAAGGGGCGAGTATTCAGCACCGGCAATGGCGATGCATCTAACTCTGATGTTTGGTTATAATTTTGTACTCCCACCACAGCGACTAGTGCGACGCTGGCAGCAATGGCATACTGACCAAACTGTTTAAACATGGGGATAACGCCTGCCGACTTCCTTGCTGGAGCAGTTTGTGTTTGTGCTGGTTCCACACGTTTTGGTGCGATGAGCGTTGGCTCCGCTTCAATAGCGGCGGCAATATTGGCACTCAGATCGAGATCGACCATCTTTGGCAACTCGCCACGCATCGCATCACCAATCATGTGATAATCACGCCACTGACCATGTGAATCCGTATCGGCCGCTAATTCAGCCAATACCTGCTCTTCGACTTCACCGTCGACGGCAGCGGATACCCATTCCTGACCTAATTTATCCATTTAACACCCATTTAAATTTAGTTTACTGAGATAACAATTTAACGTTCCAGCAATGGCTGCAACTGTTTGTCGATGGCCTCTCGCGCTCGAAAGATCCGCGATCTTACCGTGCCAACGGGACACTCCATCACATTGGCTATCTCTTCATAACTCATTCCATCGAGCTCACGCAGAGAGATAGCTATCTTCAACTCTTGTGGCAAGGTATCCAAGGTATCAAACACGACTTTCTGAATCTCTTCAGATAACATCAACCGCTCTGGAGAGGCGAACTCTTTAAGCGCATCACTGCCATCGTAATATTCAGCATCTTCGGCATCGACATCATTAGCCGGTGCGCGTCGCCCTTGGGCCACTAAATGATTTTTCGCAGTATTGACTGCAATACGGTACAACCAAGTATAAAATGCACTCTCGCCCCGAAAGTTTGGCAGTGCTCGGTAGGCTTTAATAAACGCCTCTTGAGCCACATCTGCCACATCGGCCTGATTTCGAACATATCGAGCTATCAGGTTGATGACCTTACTCTGGTATTTCTGTACCAGGAGGTTAAAAGCGTTTTTATCTCCCTGCTGTACCCGTTCAACTAATTGTTGATCACTTATTTGTCCACTCATCCGAGCCGACTACTCCTAAATCTAAAATGCTGATTTCTCAGTCGCTCGAATCATATTCACCTATGTAGACTAGCGCTTACTGAAAAAGTTCTAAAAAAGATTGCCAAATATGAATTTATTTTCTACGACTAACCCATATCCATAATTTCTATCTTGGTTTAACATAGCAATACTCACATGACTTACCATGATACCCGATGAAACAAGTAGTTGAACACCAATCTGACGTTTTGGTTATCGGTAGCGGTGCTGCAGGGTTAACTTTAGCATTGCATCTGGCTGAAAAAACGAAAGTTATCTTACTCTCCAAGGGGCCGCTTAACGAAGGCTCTACCTATTATGCCCAAGGTGGTATCGCCTCTGTGTTCGATGAAGAGGATACCATTGAATCCCACGTTGCCGATACACTCGTGGCCGGAGCGGGATTATGCGATGAGCAAGTTGTCACCTTCACCGCTAAAAATGCGAAAAGCGCGATGGAATGGCTGATTCAATGCGGGGTCGCCTTTGATAAAGAGGAGCGCACCGATGGTAGTGATAATAGTAATGCACCATATCACTTGACCCGCGAAGGCGGCCATAGCCATCGTCGTATCCTACATGCCGCCGATGCCACAGGTAAAGAGGTACAAGTTACGCTACAAGAAAGCGTAATGAACCACCCTAATATCCAAGTATTAGAACGCTATAACGCCATCGACTTAATCACCACTCGCAAGCTTAAACGCCCTGGTAATCGGGTACTCGGTGCCTATGTATGGAACCGAGATGAAGAACATGTCGAAACGGTCAAGGCCCGCTTTGTCGCATTAGCAACTGGTGGCTCATCTAAAGTCTACCAATACACATCGAACCCCGATATCGCCTCGGGTGACGGTATTGCTATGGCCTGGCGTTCGGGCTGCCGTGTGGCCAATATGGAATTTAACCAATTCCATCCCACGTGTTTGTACCATGCCGATGCACGTAACTTTTTACTGACCGAAGCATTACGAGGCGAAGGCGCTTATCTTCGTCGCCCCGATGGTTCACGCTTTATGCCCGATTTCGATGAACGTGCAGAGTTGGCTCCAAGGGATATCGTGGCGCGCGCCATCGATTACGAGATGAAACGCTTGGGCGCAGATTGCGTTTATCTGGATATCACTCATAAGCCAACCGATTTTGTCATAAAACACTTCCCCACCATCTATAAGCGCTGTTTAGAATGGGGCATCGACATAACCAAAGACCCCATTCCTGTGGTCCCTGCAGCGCATTACACCTGTGGTGGCGTGATGACAGATTTACACGGCCAGACCGACCTTAACGGCTTATATGCCGTAGGCGAAGTGGCCTACACTGGATTGCACGGAGCCAATCGTCTCGCCAGTAACTCGCTATTAGAATGTTTGGTTTTTGCCCGAGCGGCGGCTGAAGATATTAGCAGTCAGCTTAACAAAATCCCGATGCCGATGAACCTTCCACACTGGGATGAAAGCCAAGTATCTAACTCTGATGAAGAGGTAGTTATTGCTCATAACTGGCATGAACTAAGACTATTTATGTGGGATTATGTGGGGATTGTTCGCTCAGATAAACGACTCGAACGCGCGCTAAGACGCTGCACTATGCTCCAGCAAGAGATACAGGAGTATTACAGTAACTTTAGAGTAAGCAATAATCTTCTTGAGCTGCGGAATTTAGTGCAAGTAGCTGAACTCATTATTCGCTGCGCGATGGAACGTAAAGAGAGTCGCGGCTTACATTATAATATCGACCACCCTGAAAAATCGGATAATCCACAGCCCACGATTTTATTGCCCAACAAAATCGCTTAGTCCCTTATCATATTAGCCAAAGCGTAATAACAGACGACACAAGTAACGATAACTTGTGTCGTCCAACATATCTCGCCACACCATCACTAGGTGTTTATCGCCATCCTTGTGCATCTCAAACAGTACCATCAGCGGAGTTATCCAGCGCCGTTTTAACGTATAGATAGCAGCGTTGTTGCCAATACCAGCGTTACCTGACTCATCGAGCCAAAAGGAAAAAGACCAACGCTGAAGGCGAATCCATAACCCGATAAACACAGCAACCACCAAAGCGATAGCACTCCACTTAATGGCAATAAACCAGATAACATCGACAGGTGGCCACGCCAGAAATGAAGTGAAGCATAAGGCCGCAAAAACGACCAACGCGAGTCGCTGGTCGAAGGAAGGGTATAAATGAAAATTATGGCGCTGGCCGGCCACGAACTTGAATGACCATTTGAGCAAGCTCGGGATCAGGGCACACTTTGTGACCCATAAACCACGCAAATAGCTCAGGATCTTCACACTCTAACAAACGCACAAAGCTGGCTTTATCTTGGTTTGATAGGATTGCATATTGATTTTCCACAAAGGGTTGGAACAATACATCTAGCTCTAACATGCCGCGTCGGCATGCCCATCTTACTCTGGCTATGTTCATTGGTTCTGACACGCAACTACTCCCTTAATTATTATTGCCGTTAGTGTATCAGCTCACCGTAATACTGGCACCCTTTAAAGCAGTTCAACTTGGCTGTCTTTGCCTGCGAAAAGATCGCTAAAATCGGTCGCCAATAAGCGTTTAACCGCCGGATGCTGAATCATTCGCTCAGCAAACATCACATGATAAACCTCTTTAATATCAGTGGTTTCCCCCAAAAAACTGATCCCGTGAGCTAAGATATCTTGTTTATAGATCGAGGGGGCGACAAAAATCCCTTGTTTAAAATAGCCAAACGCTTTCATCATGGCGGCATCATCAAATTCGCCCAAAATGGTGACATTGAGATTGTTTTCATCAAACCAATGATGCAACTGTTGCCCAAGTGAGGTGCGTTTACCTGGGATCAATAATTTAGCTTGTTCTAAACAAGCGGGGAACGGCTTACTATAACGCTCAGATGAAAAGAAACCGACGCCACATTCACCCAATTTTTTCGACAAGATCTCAGGGTATTTTAACGACTCTCCAGCACAATCAGACAAGATCATGTCTAACTTATGCTCGCGTAATCGCTCCATTAAACTTTCGTGTGTGGATTCAAAACAGGCCAAGCGCATCGAGCCATCGGAGGGCACCACAGACAGCAACACTCGGCTAGCTAACGCTTTTGATAAAGCATCGGCTATGCCAACTTCAAATAAAATATTGTCTTCTTTTTGATAGTTGAGTCGATCGAGCATTTCGTAACTTAGGCTGAACATCTTATCGGCATAACGAAACACTAATTCACCTAACTCAGTTGGCTCAAGCGAGCGCCCGACACGTTTAAATAAACTGCCCTTTAAACGCTCTTCCAATACCCGTATCTGCCCAGTGACCGTTTGCGGCGTCAAACAAAGGGCCTGTGCCGCTTTCGCGACCGAGCCTTTTTTATGTACCATCCAAAAATAATAGAGATGATTGTAATTAAGGTGTGACATCAGCACGTGATTAACCCCTATCGCGGCTCTCAAACGCTAACCAAGTGACGTATGATTCATGCGAGACAATATTCAAAATGGTAGATAATGGATTTATATCATACCGCACACCTCGTTGGATGCCGAATAAAAACGGCAGCCAAACGAGAGCATGACAATATCACTTATAAAAATGTTGGCAGGTTAAATACTGGTTTAACTTACTGAAGACGTTGGCAATCCATTAAGCTAAACATCACACTGCTCAGCTCCTGTGCATTATTAATATTCCCGGCAGCGAAGGCTTCTTCCAGGCCACTCACCAAGACTTCACGATCGGGAATACGACTCTCACAGTAAGTTCTATTTGCCTGCTGAAAACGTTTACCGCTGCGATATTTAAGTGCTCGTGACTCATAATCATTCGATTCGAGGCGTTGGCCCATAGTATTGGGTTTATACATTAACGCGCCATCGACGACTCCCTCAAGATAGTGCTGGCAAGCGGGACTATCGATCTCCTGATTACAAGCTGGGATCTGTGATGCCGAAGCACCTGCTACCATAGCCAATGATAGCCCTAATATAGTCAGTTGCTTTTTCATGTGTTCTCTCCTTTCTCAGGTAGTACTTTTGATAACCAAAAGTAACCAATTAATGCTGACAAAATCGATCCCGTTAATATGCCAAGACGTGCCACATCACCATACACTTCCCCTCCGCCAACAAAGGCTAGAGAGGAGATAAACATCGACATGGTAAAACCAATACCACACATCACAGCCACTGGAGCAATATGGCGCCAGCCCATTCCTTCAGGTAATACCGCCAACTTAAGTTTTACTGCCACATAGCTAAAAAACAGCACTCCTAAAGGCTTACCTAACAACAAACCTAATGCAATGCCCACAGGAACAGGCGATAACAGATCCGTTATGCTCATACCTGACAAATCAACACCCGCATTAGCAAAGGCAAAGATAGGCAAAATAATAAAGGTGCTCCAAGGATGAAGATTATGTTCTAACTTTTCCGACGGAGAACTACCATCTTTGGCTCTTAGTGGAATACAGAAAGCGATAATCACCCCGGCAAGCGTGGCGTGCACACCCGACTTAAGCACCGCAATCCACAAAACGAGTCCCACAATGCCGTAGGGCAGTATCTTAGTGACCCCTTTACGATTAAGACCCACCAAACCGACTATGGCTATCGCTGCAATCAACAAACTGATGGCTGATAAGTCGGAACTGTAGAACATGGCAATAATCACCACCACGCCCAAATCATCAATAATGGCTAATGCCAACAAGAACACCTTTAACGCCACTGGTACTCGACTACCAAGCAACGCCATGATCCCAAGTGCAAACGCAATATCGGTCGCTGCCGGAATTGCCCAGCCAGATAACGTAACAGGGTCGCCAAAGTTAAACACTAAATAGACAGCTGCTGGAAATAACATGCCACCAATAGCCGCAAATGTTGGCAATGCTGCCTGCTCTTTACTTGATAGTGCGCCTTCGAGTAACTCTCGCTTCACCTCAAGGCCAATAAGCATAAAAAATAATGCCATCAAGCCGTCATTAACCCAGTGGATAAGTGTTTTATCGATATCTAGGCTACCCACACGAACTTGCATTTCTGTATGTACAAAACCTTGGTACATTTCTGATAACGGCGAATTTGCCATTAACATTGCCAGCAAAACAGCTGCCATCAGCAAGATGCCGCCGGCTGACTCTTGGCTTAGAAAATTTCTAATAGCCTTTTCCATATATAAACTCCATTAACACTCAATGCTTTGAGTCTAGCTGAATAACCAAATTCTGAATAATCGTTTGCATCTGCATCAAACATCGGAAATTCCGACTATTAAGGCGCACTAATGATTAAACACCAAATGACCCTTTTTTCATTTAACGCTGAACAGCCTATCAAAAAAGGCCAATCATTAACAAAACCTACTCGAAAATGGTCTTTTGTCTTGTTTTTAAGCATATGGCATAAAAAAAGCGCAAGGCATTGTTAACAATGCCTTGCGCTTTACCTCAGTATTTCCGCTGTTAAGTGGGGAGTCTTATACTGAAAATGGATATTTTATCGCATCATGATGTTGGTAACCCTGCACTTCGAAGTCATCCATGGTGACCCAAGTTTCTAAATCGTGAAGCGACTTGATATCGGGGTTAATTATAAGTTGTGGTGATGGCAAGGGGTCACGCTTCAGCTGTACCGTTTGCATTAACTCAAGCTGATCTTCATAAATGTGCGCATTAACAATTTTATGATAAGCCGTGCCCGCTTTATTACCCGTGATCTGCGCCACTAAAGCTAATAAGGCAAACACCTGCACCTGATTAAAGTTAAGTCCTAGTGGGACATCGCAAGAGCGCTGAAAACTATTTAAATAAAGGGTATCGCCTAATAACGAGAAATTATGCGTATGCATACAAGGACGCAAGCATCCCATGTGAAACTCGCCCGGATTATAAAAACTTAAAATTTCACCGCGATCATCTATACCACGACTTAAATTATCAATAATTTTTTTCAACTGATCGACACTGCCACCATCGGGTTTGCGCCAAGCTCGCCCCTGTACACCGTAAACACGGCCCATATCATCGACACCTTTACGATGGGGGTTATTAAGCCAGGCGCTATTCTCATTAGCATTAGCATCCCAGGTTTTAGCTCCAAGTCTTCTAAAGTCTGCAGCGTTATCGTAACCACGCAGATAACCAATGAGTTCAGCAATTGCCCCTTTCCAAAAACTTTTACGCGTAGTAATTAACGGAAACTCATTTGCATCGACCCGATACGTTAAATCGGCATTTATCACGGTTAAACAACGTTTTCCGGTACGTTCATTTTCAACCCAAACACCTTCATCGATAATGCGATTACATAGCTGTAAATACTGTTTCATGGTTCCCTACTCTAAAGACAACAGTTGATTATCACTAACCAACAAATTCAAATAATAATTAATTTCTCGACCGTGACTACAGGGCTAACTTCAATCCAATAATCATAAGTAGCAAGGCAAATATCTTTTTTAACCTTGGCGTTGGCCAGATGCTCGCCGCTTTAGCACCAAAGGGAGCTGCCAGCATAGAGGTAGAGACGATACCAATTAAAGCCGGAAGGTAAATGTAGCCCAAAGTATAATCGGCTAAACCAGGTTCTCCCCAACCTGCAATGACATAACTGACACTACCAAACAGCGCTATGGTTAATCCGGTTACCGACGAAAACCCAATCGCCTGACGGATATGTAGCCCACACCAACATAAAAATGGTACTAACAGTACGCCGCCGCCAATGCCCATTAAGGCAGCAATAATGGCAACCAATAACGATACACTAAACAGCACGGCGCGATGGGGCAATGGCCGAGTCGCCGCCTGGGCTTTATACGGAAACATCATCTGAATTGCCATAAAGATGACAAAGATAGCAAATGCTTGCTTTAACGTATCGGCGGCAAACAAGGTGGCAATAAAGCCTGCCAATAACGCCCCAAGTATAAAGCCTGGCAGCATGGTTTTTAATAATGACCAAGGCACATTACCATGGCTATGATGAGCGCGAGCGGAAGAAAAAGAGGTTAAGATAATTGCGGCAAGTGAGGTTGCTATCGCCACATGAGTCAAGTGCTCAGGTACGATACCAGCTTGAGGCAGTAAATAGAGCAAGACTGGCACGGCAATGATCCCACCGCCAATGCCCAATAATCCTGCCATGAAACCGATAAATGCACCGAGGGCCACACAACTAAAAAATATGGTTAACATCTTATCTCTATTGCTTAGCCCATCGAAGTGCAATAGCTTAAATCAAAAACGCCTAGATTGAAATCTGCTCGTTGGCGCCTAGACAGTGCAATTTGACGGTTTAAACAAATTCAGCTAATTGCCTACGAGTAAGAAACTCAGTGACGAGCTGCCTTACTTCGGCGCCGTTCGACTGCGATAAGGCCTGCACTAGCAATTCACTTAAATCCGTATAAGAAACCCGTCTTATAAGATAATTTATCTTGGCTAAACTGCCTTGGTTCATACTTAGCTGATTAAACCCCATCGCCACCAACAAAATAACACCAATGGGTTCACCGGCTAATTCACCGCAGACACTAACAGGTAGCTGGTATTGGTCACACTCTAATCGCGCTCGCTTTAACGCTCTAAGAATACCAGGATGGTAACAATCATAGAGCGAACTCACCCTCGGATTATTACGATCAACGGCTAACAAATATTGAGTTAAGTCGTTGGAGCCGACCGAAATAAAATCGACTCGCTTAGCCACCTCTTCAAGCTGAAACAATAGCGCCGGCACTTCAAGCATTATGCCAATTTTGGGCCTAACTAATGCGGGATGAATGTCTTGTTTCACCTCCAGATAAGCTTGCTCCAGATAGCCAATAGCCTGCTCTATCTCATCGAGACAACAGACCATGGGCAGCAAAATATGCAGCTGCTCACTGGAGCCTGCTGCATTAAGCATCGCCCGTAGCTGCACTAAAAACAGCTCTGGATGATCTAAGGTCAAACGTATGCCGCGCCAACCTAAAAACGGATTATCTTCAATAATGGGAAAATAAGACAAGGGCTTATCGCCGCCCACATCTAAAGTGCGCATCACCACTGGCTTATCGACTGCGGCTTCAAGGACCTGTCGATAGACCTCAGTTTGTTCCATTTCACTGGGAAAGCGACTCTGTAACATAAACGGAATTTCGGTACGATACAGGCCGATGCCATCGGCGCCCTCGGCGATCTCCGACGCCAAACTACTGAGTAATCCTGCATTGAGGTACAGATGGACTCGCGTATCATCTAACGTAATAGCGGGTAAGGCTAACTCTTGTGCGTAACGGTCTTGCAAGGCTTTTTCAGCGGCAATATGGCTGCGATATTCTTTGATTAAGGTGGGCGTGGGCGACACTAACACTTGCCCCCGACTGCCATTAAGGATCGTCAGTTTACCGTCTATTCCGGCACTTAAAATACCTTCCACACCGATCACGGCAGGTACGCCAAATGCGCGCGCTAAAATGGCCGCATGGGAATTCACTCCACCTAGCTCGGTAACAATACCGACGAGCTTGTGTTCAGGAAACTCAGCCAACATAGTGACAGTGGCCTCTTTGGTCACCAAAATCACCGGTACATCGAGTTCGATGTGCATTTTTTGCGGTTCAATCAACTCCCTTAATACCCGCTGACCTAAGTCACGAATATCACTGGCACGCTCTTGCAGGTAGGGATCTTGCATCTGCAAAAATTGTTCGATATAACGCAAAGAGACTCGACTCACCGCAGACACCGCACTCCAGCCAGCTTGGATTTCTCGGCTATACTCCCCACCTAAACTGCTATCATCCAATAACAGTAACAAGGCACTGAAGATTGACTGCACCTCTTTCTCATTCTCGCCATCAAAACGCTGAGATTGCACGCTCAAAGCGTTACGGCAGGTGATGAGAGCGTTATCGAGTAAGGCGAGCTCTGCGGTGATATCATTAGCTAGCGTATCTCTCTGCTCTAAAGCAATATCGCCACCAATCACCATAGCATTAGCAATGACCACACCGTCGGCCGCCGATAACCCAGTATAAACACACTTATCTGGCGCTGACTTCACTTCAGCCTTCTTGCGCTGCTCCCTTACGGCCATTGCTAATTGCGCAGCAAGAGTCATTAAAAAGGCTTCCTCCGCCTCGCTAAATTGTCGCGCATCGGCCTGCTGTACCACCAGCACACCTAGGATCAATTTTTGATAAATAATAGGCACAGCAAGAAAGGCTCGGAAGTTTTCTTCATCCACTTCACAAAACAGCTTAAAACGAGGGTGTAACTGGGCATCAGCAAGATTGACGGGCTCTTCGCGCTCGGCAACGAGCCCGACGAGCCCCTCTGTCAGGCGCATTTTAACTTGCCCGACAGCGCGAGGATCTAGGCCGTCGGTAGCAGAGAGCACTAATTGATTATCTTCGAGAATGTAAATAGAGCAACACTGCGTCGCCATAGCGGCCTTAGTTTGGCGCACCAATAAGGATAAAGCAGAGGGGAGATCGTCGGCAGCAGCGACAGCCTGAGTTATGTCTCTAAGCGTTTTTAACACGGGCTATCTCTCCTTGGCTAATTTCTATCTGCGGCGACCTCTTCTTCTGCCACTATGGGAAGGCTCTTGCGCCTGAAACGGTAGGGCCGTTGGGGCAAATTCTTTCATTACTTTTCGATATACATCTCGCTTAAACGACACAACCTGCCTCACGGGATACCAGTAACTTACCCAACGCCAATCATCAAATTCTGGATGACCGCTAGCACCCAAGTCAATGGCTGACTCTTGGCTCTTTAATTGTAGCAAAAACCACTTTTGCTTCTGGCCGATACACAAGGGTTTACTGTCTTGCCGAATTAACCTTTTCGGTAATCTATAACGCAACCAGGAACGAGTCGAAGTTAAAATTTGCACATGCTCAGCTTTTAACCCAACCTCTTCATACAACTCCCGATACATGGCTTGCTCGGCACTTTCGCCTTCATCAACGCCACCTTGCGGAAATTGCCAGGAATGCTGACCAAATCTTCTAGCCCACATAACCTGCCCAAAGCGATTACAGATAATGATGCCTACATTTGCACGAAAGCCGTCACTATCAATCACATGGACTCCAAATATCAAATTTTAATGGATCGATTGTTTCACAAAGTGGGATCCTAGGCAATTGCCTAATAACAGATATTATCTGGATAAAAAACCCAAATATTTATTTTTATCAACAGAAGTCAAATAAAGCTCGTGAGGATATCCACAAAATCTGTGGATATCTCTGTTTGAAACTCAGTTAAAAATGTTATTACAACGCAATAAGCCAAAAATAGGAGGCCTCACCCAGTAGAAACAAAAACACATAATGCATTGATAATAATGAAATTAAAAACATTAATCATATTTAATCCAAAATAAAACCACATGGCGGTACGATTTTTAATCAAATGGTAAATTTAAGATAAACCACTTCCGGCTTGCTCAAGGTTATGCACAGGCAAAAGTATTAAGCTATCAGATATGGCTAAAGTAAGCGGCCTACTCGGCTTGACAAGGGAAAATTGTTAGCGATTAAAAATATAAACCCAGAGTTATCCAATATTTCTGTGGATAACCATGTTGGAAACGTTGGGAAAGAACTTAGCAAGCTAATTACGAATCACATCAGCCGTAAAAACTGTAAGAATAAAACATTTATAATCATACACTTACACTAAACCCGATCTCTTTTTATGTCACAGTAGTGAGTGCGAGCAGTTTTTAACCGCGTTGGCTAAATGACGTAACTACAGTAAAATCGAGCCATGACAAACACACCACGCCCCCCATTATCACTTAACGAACTGATGCAACGTGCCCAAGACATGGCAGGTTTAAGCCTAGGCCAACTGGCAGAGTTACATCATATTCGTGTGCCGACGAATCTCAAGCGAGATAAAGGTTGGATTGGCCAACTTATCGAACATGAACTAGGCGCAATTGCAGGCTCTAAGCCTGAGCAAGACTTCCTGCACCTAGGCGTCGAACTAAAAACGATTCCGGTGGATGAAACGGGTAAGCCCATGGAAACCACTTACGTTACCGTGGCACCACTGGTTAATATCCAGGGGCTTAGTTGGCAACAAAGCTTAGTGTTTCACAAGTTACAACGAGTATTGTGGATCCCGGTAGAGGGAATACGAACCAAGCCTGTTGGCGACAGACAAATCGGTATGCCTATCCTGTGGACACCGTCAGAGCAAGAATTTGCTCAGATCCGCCAGGATTGGGAAGAGATAATGGAATTAATTGCGCTAGGTAAAGTCGAACAGATCACGGCTCGTCACGGCGAAGTGTTACAACTGCGTCCCAAAGGAGCCAATAGTCGCTCCTTAACCCAAAGCATTGCTGCCGACGGTAATATTAAGCTAACCAATCCAAGAGGATTTTATTTAAAAATCCCCTTCACCCAGCAGATACTCAATAACTATTTAGCTGGCAATTGATTTGAGCGGAAATTGATGTTGTTTCAAGATCCGTGTCCATAAAACGACGCTGCGCCCCTACTACTACCTACTACTAATAATGCCTAGTGCCAGCTCCGATAATGACAGCTATACAATACATACAGTTAACCCCATTCACTCAATGGCAAACGCAGCCAGCACTCGCGTTATGAATCTAGCGTTATGAATCTAGCGTTATGAATCTAGCGTTATAAAGACTGTGACGATTTAATCCCGTGATCAACTCATTGACGATTAAATGCCGTGACCGTCAAGTTCAGTGACCATTAAATTCAGTGACGATGAAACAGCGATGAAGTATCACTCAAGTCATGGTACTTGGCTCATGCTGATTACTGCATACTGTATCCGATAAAAGTCAGCCTAAATCTTCCACCGCAACGCACTAATAACAGCTATCGGCTTGCCAGCCTTAATGATATTTGTCTCATCACTATGACCCCATAACGGTGACTCATTACAGCAAACCATTACAGCCCTAAACCTACTAACAGCCGACATTACAGTAACTTATGCTAATTTAGCTAACTACGATAAAGCGCGCACCCAAGTACATATATTCGCCAATTGTTAATGCAATATCCACAATGCTGAGCCTAGAAAGCAGCTTTTTGAGCACAACTCAACTTCATTTGACTTAGATCACAAATATCACTGGAAATTGTAGGTCGGTTTTCTATACACTAGCGCATTCTGAGATATTAGTAGTATTAAGGTTTATTCTTCACCGTGAGAGCGCGCAGACAAGCAAAGAAGCTGATTTTTGCCATATTCGCTTGGACAATCGCTATGGCGGCCTTTGTCTTTTTTCGCTATGCCCAAACCCCAGAGTTACCGCAATGGGCTGTTGGGAGTGCCGATCTAGCGACGCTTGCTATTTACATGGGGATTATTTTTGGCAGCTTGCACTGGATGTCAAACATCATTGCTGAATTTAGCGCCATTAACCGCTTACCTTATCTATTTTCAGTTATTTTTAAAGGGCTGTTTTTACTACTAGGTGCAACAACTCTGGCCTACATTACCCAATATTTGAATATGTGGGCCATCGAGAATCATATGACCACTCTGCGTCAAATGCTCACCGCCCACATTTTGTATAGTCCATCCTTTCAAGCATTAATCATCTACTTGGTCGCCGTACGCGTTGGCTTAGCCTTTATCGAACAGATGGCCCTATTGGTCGGCCCCAAAGTACTGCTCAATATCGGCTTAGGAAAATACCATAGACCACGATATGAACAACGGCTGTTTTTATATCTAGATATGGTCGCCTCCACCACCCATGCCGAGTCGCTAGGCGATTATCGTTTTAGCCGCCTGATCCAAGATTGCTTTAGCCTGTTATCGGACACTGTTGTCAACAATGATGCCGAAATTTATCGCTATATGGGGGATGCGGTACTGATCTATTGGCCACTGGAGGAAGGTATCGTTCACGATCGCAGTTTTAATATCTACTACGAATTCAGTCAACAGCTCAATTGGCAACGTCAATATTTCGAAGAGCAATATGGCTTTGTGCCTAAATTTAAAGCCGCCGCCCATTGCGGCCAGGTCGTTGCGGCTGTGGTAGGAGTGCAAAAACAGGAGATCAGCTTCTTCAGTGATGTACTCAATACCCTCGCCAGACTGCAAGACCAATGTAATCCTCTGGGGCAACGTATGTTGATCTCTGGTGCACTGCATTCTCAATTGGATATCAGCGAAAGCGGCTATGAATTTAATCATTTAGGCCCGATAAAGCTGAAGGGGAAACAACACTCTATTGAAGTGTTTGGCGTCTCCCCTCGAGGCTCAAATAGCTAGTTTACGGGTGTTGTGGTGCCAGTAAGTTTTCAATTGCCTTGCCTAAGGTTCTAAAGGTCATAATACGGCTCGAGGTTTGTCGCCACACCAAACCAATATCACGATAAGGCGCTTCACCAGGTGGCGTCATGGCGAGTAAATCGGTATCTTTTAAAATACCCGCATCGATTGCCATTTGAGGCAAAAATGTCGTGCCTAATTTACTGTCCACCATCTGCACTAGTGTATGTAAACTGGTTGCAGCAAACGGGTTTATCTTGTCGCTATCCCCCAAGCGGCATGCACTAATCGCATGACCGGTAATACAATGCTCCGATTGCAGTAAGAAAATACTCTCATCGGGTAACGCCTTATAATCTATCGGTTGGGTAATATCTGATGATAACTCGCGGTGCATCACCAGCTTAAAGGGATCGATCCCAACCTTCATACTGTGGTAACCACTGGTATCTGCAGGCAATGCCAAAAGCAATAAGTCTAACTCCCCCTTACCCAATGCATCGAGTAAACGCTCGGTGGTATCTTCTTTTAAAAATAGGGTTAAATTGGGGTAACTGGCCTGACAGTGCTTAACGACTCGACTGAGTAGAAACGGAGCAATGGTTGGAATACAACCCAGACGGATTTCTCCAGTCATGGGCTCACCTTGATGCTTAACCAGCTCGACCAAATCGTCTACGTCGGTGAGTAATTTACGCGAGCGTAATACCACCTCTTCACCTATTGCGGTGAAGATAAACGACTTATGATCGCGCTCAATCAACTGATGTCCCAACTGCTCTTCTAAATTTTGGATCCCGCTAGAGAGCGTCGACTGGCTAACATGACACAATTTAGCCGCACGATTAAAGTTCTGCTCTTGGTGCAAATTCACCAGATAATAGAGATTTTTAAGACTCGGTAAATGTTTCATAAAATCGATTACCAACCTGTTTTTATATTCAAATACTCAATTTAAGTCTAATCTAACATAACCGCTCACAAGATGGCTGCAGTATTTCCCCCAAATTGTGAGCATCGCCGCTATCGACAATTTTTTAGCATAAAAAAGCCCCCGATGATGACTCATCGAGGGCTTTTTCATCGGCTAACGTTAGCCTTTAGCTTGTAAATACTGTTTTAGCTGGGCTAAATCATCACTGGCATTATCTACAATCACTTGTAGCCAAGCATCATGACTAGCGGCCCACTCAGGAGACTCACCATGTTGCAGCAACTGAGCAAACTCTTGAATACGCTTTAAACCGACAGAGCCGGCAGCACCTTTAAATTTATGAGCCTCTGAACACAAGGTGTCTTTATCTTGCGCTGCGTTGGCATTGACTAGGTTGCCGACATACTCAGGCATCAGCTGCTCAAATAAGACGACACTTTTTAGCAAGGTACTGGCACCAATTGCGCTGCAGTATTGCTCTAGTGTGTTAAGATCCAAAATTGATTCTAACTCAGCTGTCGCCATATTAAGACACCTCTCAAATTTAATGCTTATTTTCTAATACTGTTCATTCACTTCATAATACCGCCAATTATGACCTGCGCAACTAACTTGAGCGCGAGACGTGAAAAAAGCATCACAATTAACAACCAAGTAACACCCCATTAAAGCTATTGCATAATAATTACCGTTAACGCGTAAATTATGCAAATAAGCGGTAGCGAATAGCGCTGAAAAAATACACTTCAACGCTTAATGCCACGGAAAACCATCACCGCTGAATCGAGATTAAAAAATTATTGCCAAGGCGGATGTGTCGTCGCTCAACGAATTGAAATAGAGATCCTATTTAAGATAAACATGCTGTTTGGGACAAATAATGACCTTGGCCGCCATTCTTGGCTAAGTCATCAACAATTGCAACCAACCCATCCCAGCGAAAAGCGCACCAGTCTGGCGCCAGTAACATAGGTTTCTTAGCGTAAGCAGTCACTCGATGAAACACGATATCTTTTGGAGTAAAACGGATCAGCTCTGCAGCGCTGTAAGCATATTCAGCCTGAGACAGCAGCGGTAATCGCCCCGCTCTCCAAGCCTTGGCCATAGTGCTACCCTCGACAATATGCAGTGGATGCAACTTTAAACCATCAACGCCAGCGCTAAGCACTGCCTTATGGGTAGCAATATAATCTTCATGGGTTTCACCCGGTAACCCTAAAATCAGATGAGTGCATACCTTAAGCCCCGCAAGCCTTGCGCGGTGCACCGTATCTTGATATTCATCAAAACCATGGCCACGATTAATCCGTTTTAAGGTTGCCGGATTGGCGCTCTGTAACCCCAACTCTAACCACACCTCAAGCCCTTGGCGCTGATATTGAGCCAACAGTTCAATCACCTCATCGGGCACACAATCTGGTCGAGTTCCAACGCACAGACCGACAATATCACTTTCTTTTATCGCTTCATCATACTTTTGCTTAAGTACCTTATATTCATCATAAGTACTGGTATAGGCTTGAAAATAAGCGATAAACTTTGACGATTTTCCCTGAGCACGGGCACGCCCCTGAGCCAATTGTTCGCCGATAGTCTCTATCGTCCCATGCTCGTGGCTAAATGAAGCAACATTACAGAAGGTGCAGCCACCACGTCCAAGTGAACCATCGCGGTTGGGGCAGGTAAATTTGGCATCTATGGTTAACTTTTTTAACCGCTGACCGAACTGTTGTCGGCACTGCACTCCAAAGGTATTTACGTAGCTATCTAGTCCCACAGGGTTGTCTCAATCAATAAATGGCGCGGTATTTTAGCTAATCTCAATTCAATAAACCTTGGTCTATCTCAAACAAGCTTCATTGCCCCCTTCATCTCAATCACAAACGAGCGCCATATCACAGGTTAACCCAGTGATAGCGTTACCCTTGTCACCATGTTAAAAAATTCACTGTACCTGCAATAAAAATCACTTTTCCAAAAATAATATCAACCCGACAAATTGTTAAATTTAAGTAAACCAAAATAAACATCAATATCAAAATTCTTTTTATTCATAATGTTATAGGATTAAATTTACAGTTAACGTTAACGTAAGGTAGCAACTCCATGTCTATAAATCACATTTGACTCGCCAGCTTTTATGCATAAATTTGGATTGACCTTTTATCAGGCTAAAGTTAATTTGGTTGGTTCGGGTGTATAGCAATCGTAACTTCCCCGACGTGTTTTAGTTAGTAGTATTAGGGAGTTTTTATATGAGCTTGTATCACCCCAGTTTTGAACGGGATAACTGTGGCTTTGGCTTAATCGCCCAGATGGATGGCGAAGCCAGCCATAGAATAGTACGAACTGCGATCCACGGTCTCGACCGTATGAAACATCGCGGTGGTATTGCTGCAGACGGCCGTACAGGTGATGGCTGTGGTTTGCTTATGCAACTTCCCATTAAATTTTTCGAAGCCATTGCCGCTGAAAATGACTGGCACCTTAGCCGTAAATTCGCAGTAGGTATGCTGTTTTTAAGCCAAGATGAACAACTGGCAGCACAAACCAAACACTTACTCGAACGTGAATTAGAAAAAGAAACCTTAAGTGTTGCCGGTTGGCGTGAAGTCCCGGTTGATGCCGACGTACTGGGGCCGATTGGCCAAGCGAGCCAACCACAGATCTGGCAAGTGTTAATTAACGCCCCTATCGGCTGGCGTGAAAAAGATTTAGAACGACGCCTCTATATGGCGCGTCGCCGGCTTGAACAGCAGATGAGCGACTGCAAAGATTTTTATGTTGCCAGCCTTTCAGGCCAAGTCATCGTCTACAAAGGGTTAATGATGCCTGCAGATCTGCCAGCCTTCTACCCAGATCTGGCCGACATCCGCCTGCAAAGCTCTATTTGCCTATTTCATCAACGCTTTTCAACCAACACCTCACCCAAGTGGCCATTGGCACAACCGTTTCGTTATTTAGCCCACAACGGCGAAATCAATACCATTACTGGTAACAGGCAATGGGCACGAGCGCGCGCTTATAAATTTAATGCGCCTTTGCTGCCCGATCTGCAGCAAGCGGCGCCCTTTGTCAACGAGACTGGCTCAGACTCCTCCTCACTGGATAATATGCTCGAAATGCTATTAGCTGGCGGCATGGATCTGTACCGCGCCATGCGCTTACTTATCCCACCCGCTTGGCAGAGTAATCCAGAGATGGATGATGAGCTCAAGGCGTTTTACGACTTTAACTCCATGCATATGGAGCCTTGGGATGGCCCGGCTGGCATCGTCATGACCAATGGGCGTCACGCGGCTTGCGCCGTCGACCGTAATGGTCTGCGCCCCTCGCGCTATGTGATCACCAAAGATCGTATTTTAACCCTCGCCTCTGAGATAGGTATTTGGGATTACGCCCCCGACGAAGTGGTCGAAAAAGGCCGCGTAGGCCCAGGTGAGCTATTGGTGCTCGACACTCTTAACGGTCAGCTCTACTCCTCATTTGAAATCGATAACGATCTCAAGCGTCGTCATCCCTATAAAGAGTGGATGGCCAAAAACAGCCAAACCTTGATCCCCGCCGAGCAGATGCCCGCTGAAGCTCAAGGAGTTTGCGAGTTTTCAGCCGACACCTTAGTGCAATACCAAAAGCAATTTGGTTATTCACGCGAAGAGCTCGAACAGGTAATTTGGGTGCTCGCCGATAAAGGCGAAGAGGCCACAGGCTCCATGGGTGATGACACCCCAATGGCGGTGTTATCGAAGAAATCACGCACCCTGTATGACTATTTTAGGCAAAAGTTTGCTCAGGTAACCAATCCACCCATCGATCCACTGCGCGAAAAGCATGTGATGTCGCTTGCCACCTGTATTGGCCGCGAACAAAACCTGTTTAACGAAACCACAGGCCATGCCTATCGAGTGATGTTTAACTCACCTATTTTGCTCTTTAGTGATTTTAATCAGCTATTAGCCTTAGACTCAAGTAACTATCGCGCCAAGACCGTTGACCTTAATTATGACCTGTCAGAGGGGCTAGAAGCCGCCATCATTCGCATCTGCGATGAAGCCGAGCGTTTAGCCCGCACCGGCACCACGCTGCTCATTTTATCTGACCGAGCCACCGACAAGCGCAAGCAAGTGATCCCGGCCGCCATGGCGGTAGGGGCAGTACAAAAGGTATTAGTCGACAAAAGCTTACGCTGCGACACAAACATCATTGTTGAAACCGCATCGGCGCGCGATCCACATCATTTTGCGGTATTGCTTGGCTTTGGTGCCACCGCCATCTATCCCTATTTGGCCTACGAGAGCATCTCTGCACTCGCCGCGACCCGTGGGATCAGCGAAACCCAGCGCTTAATGCTCAACTTCCGCCAAGGCATAGACAAAGGCCTGCGCAAGATCATGTCTAAGATGGGCATTAGCACAGTAGGCTCTTACCGCTGTAGTCAGCAGTTTGAAGCCATAGGCTTATCATCAAGCGTGGTCGACTTGTGCTTCAATGGCGTGATTAGCCGTATTGAAGGGGCCAGCTTTGACCTGCTAGAGCAAGATCAACAGAAGCTGCAAAAACTGGCGTTTCAACCACATCAACCGCTGCCTCAAGGCGGCCTGCTTAAGTATGTTGAAGGCGGCGAATACCACTGCTTCAACCCTGATGTGGTCAATACCCTGCAAGCCTGCTTACGCGATAAGGATTACCAAGGTTATAAACGCTTTACCCAACTGGTGGATGACAGACCCGTGGCGACCCTGCGTGACCTGTTGAAAGTGAACGCCAGCCAAAGCCCGGTCAATATCGATACCGTCGAAGCCGCACAAACCCTCTACCCACGCTTTGACAGCGCCGCCATGAGTATCGGGGCGCTTAGCCCAGAAGCCCATGAGGCGCTAGCCGTCGCCATGAATCGTCTTGGTGGGCGCTCAAATTCTGGCGAAGGCGGCGAAGATCCACGCCGCTTTAACTCGGAGCGCAACTCAGCCATTAAGCAAATTGCCTCGGGGCGTTTTGGCGTGACCGCGCACTACTTAGTAAACGCCGAAGTGCTACAGATTAAGGTGGCCCAAGGCGCTAAGCCCGGTGAAGGTGGACAGCTACCGGGTGATAAGGTCAGTGTCGAAATTGCTGCGCTGCGTAATGCCCGCCCAGGTGTCACGCTGATTTCGCCGCCGCCACATCATGATATCTACTCGATTGAAGATTTGGCGCAGCTGATATTTGACCTAAAACAGATCAACCCTAAGGCGATGATCTCGGTCAAACTGGTATCAGAACCCGGCGTGGGCACCATTGCCACCGGCGTTGCTAAAGCCTACGCCGATATGATCACCATCTCAGGCTACGATGGCGGTACCGGCGCCAGCCCTATCACTTCGGTGAAATATGCTGGTAGCCCATGGGAGCTAGGGCTTGCCGAAGTGCATCAGTCGCTGGTAGCTAATGGCTTACGCCATAAAATTCGTCTCCAGGTCGATGGCGGGCTCAAAACTGGCACAGATGTGATTAAAGCGGCACTGCTCGGAGCTGAAACCTTTGGTTTTGGTACCGTGCCCATGATAGCGCTAGGGTGTAAATACCTGCGTATCTGCCACCTAAACAACTGCGCGACCGGTGTTGCCACGCAAAATAAACAACTGCGAGATAACCACTATCACGGCTTGCCAGAGCGGGTGATGACCTACTTTGAGTTTATGGCCCAAGAAATTCGTGAATGGATGGCCGCCTTAGGCGTCACCGAATTTGAACAACTTGTCGGACGTAGCGAGTGGCTCAGTGCCCTTGAAGGCACAACGCCTAAGCAGCAACAGTTAGATCTGTCGGCCATTTTACATAAACCTGTCGTGCCCACAGGTTGTGCACTCACGTGGCAGGAGACCAACCCCACTGCGGATAAAGGCGAACTCAACCAAGCGATTGTGGCAGCCGCTAAAACTGCGGTTGAGCAAGGCGAATCTTTTGAAGGCCGCTTTGAGATCAACAACACCGACCGCTCTGTAGGCGCCGCACTTTCAGGCCATATTGCCACGACCGTTGGCCTTAAAGGGGCTAAGGCCCCCATCAAGCTCAACTTTAGCGGCAGTGCAGGCCAAAGCTTTGGGGTATGGAACGCCCCCGGGCTGTCGCTCAATCTGTGTGGCGATGCTAACGACTATGTTGGTAAAGGTATGTCTGGTGGCAAGATCACCATCTATCCGGCTATTGGCAGCATGTTCCAAAGCGAAAAGAGCGTCATTATCGGTAACACCTGCCTCTACGGTGCTAGCGGCGGTAAGCTGTTTGCAGCTGGCCAAGCGGGTGAACGTTTTGGCGTACGTAACTCTGGCGCGATTGCCGTCGTCGAGGGCGTTGGCGATAACGGCTGTGAATACATGACCGGCGGCATAGTCTTGGTGCTGGGTAAGACAGGGGTTAACTTTGGCGCGGGGATGACCGGCGGATTTGCCTACGTGTTTGATCGCTTCGGCCACTTCAACCGCCGCGTGAATACCGATATGGTCGACACCCATAAGGTCGACTCGGCCATTCAACAGCAACATCTTAAAGGCCTGATAGAAGAACATTTGGCCGAAACCGGCAGTGAACACGCTAAGATGTTATTAAATGATTTTGAAAACTGGATCGATTGCTTCGTATTGGTTAAGCCGAAAAATATTGCGCTTAATGATCTGTTACGACTCGAGCAATCGGATACAGCACTTTCAGTAGTAGCGGGGTAACTTCAAATGAGCAATGACTTTCAATTTATTGAAGTAGGCCGTAAAGATCCGACAAAACACCAAGCGGCAAAGCGCGCGACCCAGTTTATCGAGATCTATCAGCCGTTCGCACAGCCACAAGTCGTCGAGCAAGCCGACCGCTGTCTCGACTGTGGTAATCCCTACTGCGAGTGGAAGTGCCCACTGCACAACTATATTCCTAACTGGTTAAAACTGGCGCAGCAGGGACGCATTTTAGAAGCGGCAGAATTAGTCCATGAAACTAACACCTTGCCCGAGATCTGTGGTCGAGTCTGCCCACAAGACAGGCTATGTGAAGGCGCTTGCACCCTCAACGATGAGTTTGGCGCTGTCACCATAGGTAACGTTGAAAAATACATCACCGATACCGCCATCGCCCAAGGCTGGCGCCCAGACATGAGTAAGGTGACCGCCCGCCCTGAGCGCGTGGCGATTATTGGCGCAGGCCCAGCTGGGCTTGGGTGTGCAGATATTCTTGCCCGTAACGGCGTACAAGCTGTGGTGTATGACAAGAACCCGCAAATTGGTGGCCTGCTCACCTATGGTATTCCCTCGTTTAAACTGGATAAGTCGGTCATGGCGACCCGTCGCTCGGTGCTTGAGGGGATGGGGATCGAGTTTAAACTTGGCATTACGGTCGGAGAAGATATCAGCTTCGATAGCCTGCTCGAACAGTACGACGCCGTATTCCTTGGCATGGGAACGTATACGGCGATGCAAGCAGGGCTGGAGAATGAAGATGCCAAAGGCGTCTATCAAGCCCTGCCCTATCTTATCGGTAACACTCACCACATCATGGGGACAGAATCGAGCGAATCGCCATATTTGAGCCTTGCAGGACAAAAAGTGGTAGTGCTCGGTGGCGGTGATACCGCCATGGATTGCGTACGCACCGCCATACGCCAAGGCGCCAGTGAGGTCACTTGTGTCTATCGCCGTGATGAAGAAAACATGCCAGGTTCACGCCGCGAGGTGCAAAACGCCCGCGAAGAGGGCATTAACTTTCTGTTCAACCGTCAACCTACCGCCATTAAGACCGAAAACGGGGTGGTGTGCGCTATCGAGTGCGTCGAGACGCAACTTGGTGAGCCCGACGATTCAGGCCGTCGCCGTCCACAGCCTATCGAAGGCAGCGAAAAACTGATTGAGGCCGATGCCATTATCATCGCCTTTGGTTTTCAGCCTAGCCCAGCAAGCTGGCTGGCTGATCACGGTGTAGAACTGGATCAGTGGGGATTGGTGGTCGCGCCCAAGGTGGCCGACAACCCCTTTCAAACCAGCAACCCGAAAGTGTTTGCCGGTGGCGATATGGTGCGCGGCTCTGATCTGGTCGTCACCGCGATTGCCGAAGGTCGCGATGCTGCCATGGGGATATTAAACAGCTTCGAAGCCTAGCCGTTAGGCTGACTGCAAAATTTTGCATGTGATTGGCACTTTAACTTTGAGTGAAGTTAAAGTGCTTTTTTTTGCCTCGTAAAACGAGGCTGATTTTGAAGGTCGCACCTTCATGGCTACCTATCACCTGCGGTGAGAGTTAATTAAGCGTTAACCTTCGCTTTAGCTAATTGCCTGCCGCAGGTGCAGTGCATGGCAGCACCAATGTCGTGATCACAGGGATGTGAAGGAACGACCTCATGTGCAAACACTTCTGCGACACGGTGAGTGAAGCGTAGCTTCGAACTCACGAACGAGAGACAGGGTGAGCTTGGCGACAGCCATATACTCGTGAACGAGAGACAAGGATGTCGAACTGGCTTTTGTATATGGATATATTTTGTCGAACTGGCTTTTAGATAGGGATATTGTTGTGAGCCATGCTTGTGGGCTCTACGATGGCATCCCTGCTGGCAAAGGCCGCAGCCGCGTTTACACTTGGTATCGAACGTTTCTTCGATTAAGCAGCATTTGGTGTGAGTGGCGAGTAGAAAGCTAACTTGGTTATGCCCCAAAGTTTGGTGGCCTTGAAATGAAGGCTTGGCATTTTTTTAAGTTTACTTGAGCAGCGTTATGCTGAATTTTCATTTATTGATGTGCTATGAAAACGCACCTTAATGGCAATTAATAGCCTGCCGCAGGCTTTATGTGCAAGCGCTCTTTTGGCTCGCTGTGAATATATCCCTATACGCTCCACGGCGGCATCCATGCCGCCAAGGGCCAAAACCGCGCTTACACCTATCTCTAACGCTTCTTCGATTGGACTTCATTTGATACGACTAGTGAGTTAAAGGCTAAGAAGCTTTTGCCCCAAAGTTTGGTGGCCTTGAAATGAAGAACGATGACATTTGTTTGAGTAGCGGCTGGCTGTATTTTCATTTATTGAAAGTGTTTGAAGGTCGAACCTTCAATGGGGGTTAATTGCTTGCAGCAGGCTTATGTGCAAGCGCTTTTTTGGCTCGGTGAGTGAAGCATAGCTTCGTGCTTACGAACGAGAGGCATGGATGCCGAACTGGCTTTTAGGCATGGACGTTGTTCAAGCACGTCCGTGTGGGCTCTGCGAAATCATCCATGATTTCGAAGGCCAAAACCGCGCTTACACCTCTACCTAACGCCTCTTCGATTGGACTTCATTTGATACGACTAGTGAGTTAAAGGCTAAGAAGCTTTTGCCCCAAAACTTGTTAGCCTTTGAATGAAGGCTAGTTACATTTTCTATTTTGGTTCATTGTTATTGGGGTGTGCGCTTGAAGGTCGTACCTTCATTGCTGTCTACCGCCTGCCCGGCGAGGGAATGTGCAGATACTTCAGTGAAACGCCGTGAATCGGTCCATGGAGGCTCGACGATGGCAAACAACCTCCATGTTTAAATGCCAGTTCGATACCCCTATCTCTCGCTCGGAGAGTATTACTTAGTGATACCTCTCCATGCCATCTACGTCCACTGCCGCATCTGCATTTCCTGACTTACATGAAAGTGCTCTCTTCGATTTGATTATGTATTACATTATCTCCGAGTATTTGTTCTAGTTGGTTATTTAGCCAAATAATTCATAAATGTGTAGATTTAGCTATTGAGATAAAAGAAAAAGAAGAGTAAATTCAAGTAGTTTTATATGTTATGCAAGCAGTTTAATTGATGTTACAAGGTATAGTGCTTCAGATAAGAATTGCCTTTTTTATGATAGCTTGAAGACGTTAGCTAAGGCCCGTATATCGCGGCTTTTAAAGTGATCTGCATGCTTTTTCATAGGGACGCTTGACTCACACCGCAAGCGGCCTGAAAGAAGCCCCCAAGAGCATGGAATCAATCAACTCACGGACAGAGTACTCACTTATGGCAAAATCTAAGAAAATAAGAAAAGAAAAACTTTCCATTTACCTAGCTAGGGATGGAGGGAAATCAGACTCTGAAATCATTAAATTGGAAAATGCCAAACCACCTATTGAATTAGACTTGCCAGAGACTGAATCTTCTCTTTTATATATAAAAAAACAACCACCAAAAAGTGTAACACCTTGGACTAAGTTATTTACTTCCGATGGCCAAGTAGATGCTTCGCAATTTGGAATGTCTTCAAATGTGGGCGCCGTTTTTGTTGTAAGAATCTCTGGCGCAACTTTTATTCTCTCGTTTGGTACTGGGTTTCACCTGCTAAAGTCTGAGGCTATCGAAAGAGATTTTGGTCTTAAAGTCACGTTAAACTCCGTAGATCCTGACAAGCTGAGGAGCTTAGACAAAGCTAGTTATGATCATAATCCCTTAAACTCAAGAACCCAAAGCTCTGTGGATGTTGACGTATTTAATCTACATCTGGATTCTGAAATGGAAATGCTTTACGCAGTGACCGGAGCATCATTGGTCGAGGAATTTGGAAGCCATGTAACAGGAAGAGACGCTCTCACAATCGCGGTAGAGGCAAAGTTAACAGATCTTCCGAAAATTCTATCAGAATCGATTAGACGATATAGGTCTAAGTTACCTGCAAAGTTTAGCTGGGTAGAGAATATCAACCGAGTTCGTGATCTTGATGAGATTGATATTCTTGATATGGAGCTTGATCAATACTTAGTTGATGAGAAGCACGATAATTTCTGGCTAGGCGAGCCAGAAATTATCGATTGGGAAAGCCAAATAGGTTATTCATTTGACATGTATCAACGTACGCCACGATATGTAATATTGTCTTTTGATGACTATCTCTACTACCTCAACGGCACTGTACCAACAGTGGAAATGATGAAAAGCAACGTTATTCATGTCAATAATAGCGAGTATCAGTCCGTTAAGAGTTGGCCGGTTTACCGTTGTTTATATGCTGAAATTAAGTTCGGTTCAGACCATTACATATTGAGGAATGGGGTTTGGTATAAGATAAACTGTGACTTTGTAACTGCGGTTGATGAGTACCTGAAAGATTTGGATATACATCCATTCAAATTTCCTCTTTACACGCAAGATCGTGAAGAAGATTACAATGAGCATGTATTTAATACTGAAAGTAACTTCTGCCTGATGGATAAAAATAATATAAAGATCGGCGGCCCATACGACAAACTAGAACATTGCGATCTTATTAGGAATGGTAACGAATTTATACATGTTAAATTCTACCGGAGCTCTAGTACGTTAAGCCATTTATTTTCTCAAGGTTTTGTAGCAGCTGAAGCATTTGTTAAAGACTCTTGGTACAGGGAGCAACTAAATCCCAAGTTACCTACTTCTATTAAACTTTCTGATCCTAAAGCTCGCCCTAATCCTAGTAATTACAATATTGTATACGCCATAGCTACTGAGAAAAAAATACCTAATGACCTCCCATTTTTCTCAAAAGTAACGTTAAAAAATTCACTTAAAACGCTTAGAGCACTTGATTATGGGGTATCGTTAGCCAAAATCGATGTTTGTCCAATATTATTGAAAAAGAAAAAATACAAACCCAGAAAAAACTAGCAAGTTAATGAAGTTCTGACTTGTTGCAACCAAACACATCCATAGTAAAGCGCCGCACCGGATAATTTGGTGATCGCGTAATGTGTAAAAATAAGGATTGAATAATATGAAATTGGAAGTTGATGTAGAGTGCCCCGGATGCAAAAGAACGATGAAAGTTAAAGTTGAAGATATGCGCCCTGGAAGGAAAAAAATTTGCTCAAGTTGCAAAGCGGAAATTAGTTTTACCGGTGATGATGGCCGCAAAGCTCAAAAGGCTATGGACGACTTCCAAAAATCACTAAAAAATATGTTTAAGTAGTAACCGTTCATAAGGCCACCCAGAGGGGATAAAGTATTCTGGTTGACCAGCTCGCACTAATCAAACATCTTATGAGTTAAAGCTTAGGTTTAACTCAGTTTTGTTCAGGTACGTCTTAGATCGATCGCTCTAAGACATTTTTGCCCCAAAGTGAATTTAAACTCTTGTTTAAGCTTGTAGCAACCGTGAGAAAGGCATTGAATTGATGAGTAAAAATATATTGACTAATGCATCAGAAATCGAGAGTCCTAATGAATGCCCAGTCTGTAAAAGTTCTTTTGTTACAACCACGCTACAAAGCTGGATTTGTGCTGATTGTGGAGCAACAGAGGAGGATTCGTATGTTGAAGGAAAGGATGCTTAGAAGTGCTGGAGATTTTCCCAACAAGACTGTGGTTGAGTACGCCACTGTAGCCGCAAAGTTGTTGCACAGGGATTTGCCGAGTAACTTGCAGGATAAGCATTGCACAGATGAATCCATGGTCTCTTTATCCTTTTCCCCTACGGGGCGCTTGACCTACAAGGAGCTTTTCCTTGATAGCGTTGAACTTGCTAATGCATTTGCCGAGCACCTTAAAACCCTGGTAGATAAGCGCAGTTATAATGTCGAAATTTCTGTATCGGTGCAAACTTCGACTTGGACAAAAAGAACCACAGCCAAGCGAAAAGAACACTCAGAAATCGTTAGAAGAAAACTATAGGGGACGTTTGTTATGGATACCAAGAAAGAGCCTGTTTATAGCACTCATTGCACAAAGTGCGACAAAGGTAATTATTACTATGAGGACGAACGAATCCCAGAATCTTGCCCCGTATGCGGAGAGCATAAAGACTTTTCTATTTTACACCGAGAAGAGCTCGAAAGCTGATATTGGATATTGGCCTCTTGCTGGGTAATCCCCCCATTTTTAATGGAGTTCAGAAGTAGACTTGTTAATTTGGGCTAAACGCTGCATGGGGGTTATTCCTCCCAATGCCATGTTTGGTCGTTCATTGTTATAAACCCAAAGCCATTCAGTTGCAAAGTTTTGTAGCTCGGTCACAGAGTCAAACAGGTAATGACATAGCCAATCATAACGTACAGTTCTATTGTAGCGTTCGATATAGGCGTTTTGCTGAGGGTTGCCTGGTTGGATATAGCAAAGCGCTATTTGATGCTTCTCAGCCCAAGCTACAAGTAAACTGCTGATATACTCAGGCCCATTATCACACCGTATAGACTTCGGTTTTCCACGCCACTCAATGATCTGCTCAAGTGTTCTTTGCACACGGATTGCTGGCAAAGAAAAATCCACTTCGATAGCTAACCCTTCTCGATTAAAGTCATCGATCACATTAAATAATCTGACTGAACGGCCGTCTGCAAGTTGATCATGCATAAAGTCCATTTGTAAACCTCCCTCTTTTAGTTCCACTTAAAACTAGAGCTTTCTCCCTGTTTCTTGTTCGCCAAATATTCCCACGGTGTGAGATCTCCTAGTGAGTCATGTGGTCGCTCTTCGTTATACTCATTCATCCAGTTATCAGTAATTTCACGTACCTCCCTCAGGCTCTTAAACAGGTACATATCCAGAACTTCTGTTCGATATGTGCGATTAAAGCGTTCGATATACGAATTCTGAGTCGGCTTGCCAGGTTTTATATGTTCCAGTTGTACTCGATTCCGCTCAGCCCAATCAGCCAAAGCCAGAGAGATAAACTCAGGACCATTATCCATACGCAGCTTTTGTGGCATACCACGCCAGGCTATTATTCGTTCTAGCACTCTGATAACGCGTTGAGCTGGGAGGCTTAAATCAACTTCGATAGCCAGTATTTCCCGGTTAAAATCATCGATGACATTAAACGTTCGGAAGCGATGGCCGCAGTGTAAACTGTCACACATAAAGTCCATCGACCAACATTGATTCATTGCCTCTGGAACCGCTAACGGTGCCGGATTGCGATTCGGCAGGCGCTTCTTGCCCTTACGACGGAGGTTCAATTTAAGCTCGCAATACACACGGTAAACACGTTTATGGTTCCATGACTTTCCCTTGCGTTTAAGCACTTTAAACAGCTTGCCAAACCCATATGCGGGGTGTTTCTCTGCATACTCCTGAAGTGCGGCAATAACATGGTTATCCCGACTCTTATCAGGCTGATAACGGTATACAGATGGACTGATGCCAACTACGCGGCAGGCTAGACGTATACTGGTTTGGTGCACACTGCGCACATACTCAACCAGCTCGCGCCTGACCGCTGGCTTCAGAGCTTTTTTTCGACGAGATCTTTGAGGATTTTATGTTCCAAACTGATGTCTGCAAACATCTGCTTTAGGCGTCGATTTTCATCTTCCAGCTCGCGTAAGCGCTTAATGTCTGAGGCATCCATACCACCGTACTTACTCTTCCAGTTGTAATAGGTTGCATCTGAAACACCATATTCGCGGCAGACTTCCTTGATCAGGCGACCACCTTCGACTTCTTTCAGGATCTTAATTATCTGAGTTTCGGTATAGCGTGATTTCTTCATTGTCGTTCTCCTTGAGGTTTCAGTGTACCGGGAGAGCTCTAATTATGCATGGGACTATTTTAGGGGAGGGTTACACATTGACCAACATTCGTTGGCTTTTTCAGGTACCGCTAGTGGCTGTGGTTTTTCACGAACCAATCGCTTCTTAGGTTTGATACGAAGGTTTAACTCAAGCTCACGATAAATTCGATAAACACGTTTATGGTTCCAACCAAAGCCTTTGACGTTACGTAGATGAAGAAAGCACAGGCCAAAGCCCCAGTTACGTTGGTTGTTCGTCAATCGAATTAGCCAGTCAGCTATGACAGCGTTTTCGTCTGAGTTTTTAGGCTGGTAGCGATAGCAACTTTCGCTGACGTGGAAGGTGCTACAGGCCAAACGGATACTCACTTCCCTAGAGCTTACGGCGTTCCTTGCCATCTCGCACCGCAGAGACGGCTTTACCACTTTTTTGCCATGGCTTCCTGGATCAGCTCGGCTTTGAGTCGCTCTTCTGCATACATCTTTTTAAGGCGACGGTTTTCATCTTCTAGCTCTTTAAGTCGTCCCATTAACGAGGCGTCCATACCGCCATATTTGGAGCGCCATTTGTAAAAAGAGGCGCTGCTCATACCGTGCTCACGGCAAAGCTCTGGAACAGGTGAGCCTGCATCAGCTTGCTTAAGAATTGATAGTATTTGGCTGTCGCTAAATCTTGATTTTTTCATTGAGAATCTCCTAGTTACAGATTACGAGAAAATTCTACTTATGAACACCGTGGTTTTTCGGGGGGATTACCCATAAGGGATAAATTACAATGATTTCAGTTTGGAAAAATAATCTGTCAAAAATCGCGATTTCTAATCCTATGGAATTTAAAAGTCAAAAAGCATTCACAGCATTATGGGATTGGATGATTAAAGCTAAGTACAATGGCGCCTGCCATGATTCAACAATTGTATTATTTGTAATATTTAATGAGCTGGGTATAAGTAGTGAGTTATGTATTGGTGAAGCACAGCTTGAATCAGGTGTTGTTACAGATCACTCATGGGTAGAGTCTGACGGATTAATTACTGATCTAGCTATTTCTATGCCTAACTATCCAGAACATTTTCATGCCCCTTTGTTTTTTGGTAAAAACTTAGATGGTGGTGATGTTACCTGTGCTTATGGTAAGACCTTTGAAGGCTTGTCAGATGAAAGTTTGTTTATTTATAAGCAGGACATTGGGCAGTATTTATCAATGCATCCTTGGGGGGAGGAATTTATCTTTAAAAAAATTAAAGAGATAGGCAAATGCATTGGGCTGAAACTGACTGTACCTAAACTAAAACAAAAATATTCAGGTGTAAAAAGAACACTTAAAGCAGCATAGGAAACCAATTGTTCGGTACAAAGTAGGGCTTTGGTTAAATTAAGATACTTTTTCTAATCAATATCAGGTTAATTAGGTCTGTTGCTCTAACACATTTTTGTCCAAAAACAATTTAGCTTTTGATTGCCCGAGTGACACTAGTAAGGTCAAATCGAAGAGATTAAGAACTCGGTGTAGGTGCGGCTGTGACCTTCCGTGACATGGATGTCACGGCAGAGCCTACAGGGATTGTACTTGCGGCGTGTCACAGAAGCACCTGCTGCAAGCAATTCAAAACAATGTAAGTTAACGCTACCATCAATAAATAAAAACTAACTCGACTAAATGCTACAAGCCAAAAAATGCCAACACCTTCATTCGAAGGCCAAGATACTTTTGTCCAAAAATAATTTTGCTTTTAACGGCTATGTGGATACTAATTACGGCTAAATCGAAGAGATAGATAAGTCAGTGTAGGTATAGCGGTGGGGGGTTGGTAGCATGGCCGCTCTTTGACATCCATGTCACTACGGCATTTGTGAATCCATTCACATCAGATGCCACCGTCGAGCGCTGTAGGATGGGTTTACAGCGGTGCCGAAGAAGCACCTGCACGAAAGGCCTGCGGCAAGCAATTCAAAACCATGAAGGTCAACGCTGCCATCAGCGATGTAAAAACCAACTCAGCCAAATGCAAAATCCAAAAATGCCAACACCTTCATTCGAAGGCCAACACACTTTTGTCCAAAAACAATTTAGCTTTTAACGGTTCTGTGGATACCAATTACGGCTAAATTGAAGAGAGTGATAAGTCAGTGTAGGTATGGCGGTCGGGGTTGGTGGCATGGAGCCACCGTCGAGCGTATAGGGATATACTTGCAGCGCCCCACCGAAATACCTGCACGAAAGGCATGCTGCAGGCAATTGGTTGCCATGAAGGTTAACGCTACCATCAATAAATAAAAACTAACTCGACTAAATGCTACAAGCCAAAAATGCCAACACCTTCATTCGAAAGCCAAGATACTTTTGTCTAAAAACGATTTTGCTTTTTACGATTCTGTGGATACCAATTACGGCTAAATCGAAGAGATAGACAAGTCGGTGTAGGTATGGCGGTGGGGGTTGGTGGCATGGATGCCACCGTCGAGCGTATAGGGATATACTTGCAGCGCCCCACCGAAATACCTGCACGAAAGGCATGCTGCAGGCAATTGGTTGCCATGAAGGTTAACGCTACCATCAATCAATAAAAACTAACTCGACTAAATGTTACAAGCCCAAAAAAGCCAACACCTTCATTCGAAGGCCAAGATACTTTTGTCCAAAACCGAGTTAGCTTTTGACGGCTATGTGGTTACACAATGACGGCTAAATCGAAGAGATTAAGAAATCGGTGTAGGTGCGGCTGAGGCCTTCGATTTCAAGGATGAAATCGCAGAGCGCCCAAGGATGGGTTTACAGCGGTGCCGAGGAAGTACTTGCACGAAAGGCATGCTGCAAGCAATCATTCTTGCAATAGATGAGCTTAGCCGTCATTACGGCAAGCGATCTCGCCACAGAACCACTTGTTTGCTATATTAGCGCCCATTTAGCGCGGCGCAGATAAAACATGACAGCGCCTCATGAACATCAATACATCACTAAAGGTCATTCAATGAAAATTGGTATTATCGGCGCCATGGAGCCAGAAGTTGCTCACCTTATTTCCTCTATGACGAACCCTGAGTCACACACCATCGCAGGTATCGAATTCGTTGCCGGGCAACTGGCAGGCAAAGAGGTGGTGGTGACTCGCTCTGGCATAGGTAAAGTGACCGCCAGCGTGGCGACCACCTTGCTGATTGAAAAGTATGCGCCCGATTATGTGATTAACACAGGCTCGGCTGGTGGCTTTGTCGATAGCCTTGCCATTGGCGATATCGTTATCTCATCAGAGGTGCGCCACCATGACGTGGATGTCACCGCATTTGGGTATGAGATTGGCCAAATGGCGCAGCAACCAGCCGCCTTTATTCCCGACGCGACCTTGGTCAACGCCGCTAAAAAAGCCGTTGCTAGCTTAGGCGAAGTGAAAGCGATTGAAGGATTAATTTGTACGGGCGATAGCTTTATCTGCGATCCGGTTCGCACCAAAACGATGCTCGCCAACTTCCCAACGATGGCGGCCTGTGAAATGGAAGGGGCGGCAATTGCTCAGGTATGTCATCAATTTGGCGTGCCGTTTGTGGTGATCCGCTCATTGTCAGATAATGCCAATAATGACTCGCCAGTGGATTTTGACAGCTATATCGTCAAAGCGGGCCACCACTCAGCATTAATGGTTATTGCCTTGCTGCAACAGCTGTAAGCATGAACGCCTGCGCCTGACTTGATGAGGGCGCAGGGTTTATATTGACGGGCGCTGTAGCCGAGATAAAGTAGCGCTTAGCATCCAACTGGATTTCGCCATGCTGCCACACTTTTCACAACAGTTTATGCAAGACAGTCCCTTCTACCAAGGGGCGGCTATTTTATTGGTGTCAATATTACTGGCAAAGCTAGCTCCCTTGCCCAGAGCCATGCAGCCATTTTATCTCTATAGCCAACTGGCGCTGCGGCTGTCTGATAAGGTAAATCATCCCGAGCGTTCCTCTGCCCAGCAAGTGACGGCAGGCTTACTGTCGATAGTGTTATTGTTAGTTCCCTTTTGGCTTATTATCAGTTTCTTACTGCAACTGGCTGCTTATCCTTGGTTTTTTGAGTTTCTAGTCTTGTACTTATGTTTATCTGATGAGCAGTTTTATAAGGTAGCAGAAGAGGCGTCGCAAACCTTACAACACGCCGATAAACCACGAACCCGCGCCTTAATTAAAGGTTGGCTCAGTCGCGACACACAGGGCTTATCTGAGGTGGGCTTAAGCAAAGCCATTACCGAAAAACTGCTGACCACACCGATATATGGCACAGTCGCCACTATGGTATTTTTTATTGTTGGCGGCGCTCCCTTGGTGCTTGGCGCGCGCATGCTGAAACAGTTGCAACTGTGCTGGCCCGCCATCAATCCGCATTATCGCCACTTTGGTAAGCCCGCTTATTACCTCTGTTATGTGCTCTATTACGTGCCCAGTATGCTATGGAACTTTACCTTGGCAATCCAAGGTGGCCCCAAAGCTCTCAAAGCGATGCTCACTCCGCGCAGAAGCCTTTATGCGATTAATCATCACCTGTCGACATATAATATCGCCGCACAGGTACTCGATGTAGAGCTTGGCGGGCCGGTTAAATTTGGCGGCGTCAAAGTGCCGCTGGACAAAGTCGGCCCACCACATAAACCCGATGCTAGCGTGTTGCCACGCGCGCTGCGCTTAGTGAGTAGCACCAATACCCTTTGGATAGTGTCATTAATGTTAGTTCCGCTGATCTGGACCGCGCTACGCTATCTGTAACTGGCTTGGCCGCCGTACTTTAATTGCCCACTTATTGGAGGCTTAACAAGCCGAACTGTCGTTATAAACCATTAGTTTAAGTCGTCACTAATGTTGGACTCGACATACGGCAATAGATTAGAATCACGCCATTGTGGCACGCTTACCAATCGTTGGGCATCATCACCTTGTTTAATCATCTGCACGTTTCTTTGACCACGCCTGCATTACTGTTTCCGGCCATCTCCTTGTTGCTGCTGGCCTACACTAATCGCTTTTTTTCACTGGCAGCCCTGATCCGTAATCTCAGCAGCCAAGGTAAGCCTGTGCACAGTGGCCAACTAAAAAACTTACGCCAGCGCATAGTGATCATTCGTCGCATGCAAGAGGCAGGGGTATTGAGCTTCGCCCTGTGCGTATTGTGTATGATTTTTATCTATATTGGATTCAATAAAACCGGCTCGGTTATCTTTGGTACTAGCTTGTTATTGCTATTGTATTCGCTGGTATTGTCAGTTATTGAGATCCGTATTTCCGTCGACGCACTCAACTTTCACCTTAAAGAGTTAGATCAATGAAAGAGTGGGTCTATTTTTTTGACCTTTGCGGCACAGCGGTATTCGCCCTCTCTGGCGCGCTAGCCGCTGGCCGTCATCGCATGGATCCCTTTGGGGTGATTGTACTGGCATCGGTGACCGCCATTGGCGGAGGCAGTATCCGCGATGCTTTGCTTGGCACCACCCCGGTATTTTGGATACGCGACCCTAATTACATCATAGTGATCCTCGCCACCATATTATTAACCTTAGTTTTTATCCGTAAACCGAAAAAAGTCCCTCAATACACCTTACCCGTCGCCGATGCCTTTGGCTTAGCGCTATTTACCGTGATTGGCGCCGAGAAAGCCCTTAATTTGGGCTTAAGCGGCATGATTGCCGTCGTCATGGGCTTGATAACTGGCGTGGGAGGCGGCATTATTCGAGACGTGCTCTGCCGCCAAGTGCCGATGATTTTACGCACCGAAATTTATGCCACCGCCTCCATATGTGGCGGAATTGGCTACACGGTAGCACTACAGTTAGGGGCAGCCAATAAAGCCGCCTTTGGTTTTGCCATGATAAGCGCGCTATTGATTCGCTTAGCCGCGATTAAATGGCACTTAAAACTTCCCGCTTTTGATTTAAAGAATACCAAACAATGATCAAATATTTTTTAACTAGCATCTTGGTGTTAATGCCACTCATCACTCAGGCCAAGCCTGGCGATATGCCGGTCGAGCAACAGATGGCGGTTAAATATATTCAAGCGCTGACTGACCATGATTACCGTACGCTGAGCACCTTTTATAATCGTGACAGCGTATTTTTCGATCGCACTGCCAGTAAAAAATACCAAGGCAGACGCGATATCTTAGAGTTTTTCGAACGCGCTCACCGTGGTGTATTAGAGTATGACTTTAATATTGAGCACATGTATAACGCAGGCTCCTTGGTGGTGATGATTGGCAACTACCATTACCGCGGCCCGGGCAGTTTATTTGGTAAACCGGGGAAAGTGATTGAGCTGGCCATCCCCGGAGTGACCACAGTAAAGCTGGATGTAACCAATCATAGGGTGACCGCCCACGAAGATTTGATGGACTATCAGACGATGCAAGATCAACTCGCCACCCAGTGACGTTGGGGGAGTTTGGCGTAATCCCCATTAGATTGAGTCAGTAATCAGATTGTCCCCCGTTTATATACAGTTAAGAGACTACGCCTTAGGTGCAGATATAACCTAGGGTATCGAAAACATGGACGTTTTCGTTAAGCTGGCGAGGATGCCCTCGTGGCGGCCCGAAGTGGTATCTGCACATGAGGTCATCAATATCAGCCCGCAATTTAGGGCCGTCTGTTAATACCATTCGACCATTGGCATAAGTGTTCCAGACACTAATACCAAAAGTATCCCTCCTTGGCTTTTGGCATCAATGTTCCAGACACAAAAAAGCCTGCAGTTGCAGGCTTTTTTAGCATAGCAAGTGAGTCAATAACCCTAATCAGCGTTATAGCTTACCTTAGACTAGCGTAATCTTGGCAAACTTACGCTTACCCACTTGGAACACACCCGAGGTGCCGGCACTCAGCTGCAGACGGGTATCTTCAATCTTAACGCCATCAATCTTTGCCGCGCCTTGCTTGATCATTCGCATGGCATCAGACGTCGAGCCAACCAAGCCTGCTTCTTTGAGCACATTCGCAATGGCAATGCCCTCGCCCGCAACAAGTTCAACCTCTTCGATATCCTCAGGCAGCGCCCCTTTTTGGAAACGGTTGATAAACTCTTGATGAGCCGCTTCTGCTGCGGCTTCATCATGGAAACGGGCGATGATCTCTTTAGCCAAAGCAATTTTCACATCTCTTGGGTTAGTGCCCTGGGCAACATCGGCTTTAAGCTGCTCAATCTCGCCTAGCGGACGGAAAGAGAGCAGTTCGAAGTAGCGCCACATCAAATCATCTGAAATCGACATGATTTTACCGAACATCTCACCAGCTGGCTCGCTAACACCAATATAGTTATGCGCCGATTTAGACATCTTCTTCACGCCATCGAGGCCTTCAAGCAGTGGCATCATGATCACGGTTTGCGGCTTCTGCCCTGCCGCCTTTTGTAACTCACGCCCCATAAGCAGATTAAACTTCTGGTCGGTACCACCTAGCTCTACGTCAGCTTTAAGTTCAACTGAGTCATAACCTTGTAGCAGAGGATACATAAATTCGTGGATGGCAATAGACTGACCCGATGCATAGCGCTTTTTAAAATCATCACGTTCCATCATGCGGGCAACGGTCTGCTGTGATGCCAGACGGATCATGCCTGCAGCGCCCAGCTCTTCAAGCCAGCTTGAGTTAAATTCGATGCGGGTCTTAGCGGGATCGAGGATCTTAAATACTTGCTGCTTATAGGTCTCGGCATTAGCCAATACCTGCTCGCGCGTCAACGGAGGACGGGTGCTATTTTTACCACTTGGGTCGCCAACCATGCCGGTGAAATCACCGATCAAAAAGATAACTTCATGACCTAAGTCTTGGAAAGTTCTCATCTTATTTAATATAACGGTATGGCCAAGATGGATATCAGGCGCGGTAGGATCGGCTCCCAACTTAATGCGCAGCGGACGCCCCTCCTTCAGTTTTTCCAGTAAATCCGCTTCGAGAAGGATCTCATCGGTACCACGTTGTATTTCTGCTAATGCTTGGTCTAAATCAGCCATTTTGGCAGCTACTCCTAAGAGCCTATAGATAAATTACGGGGGTCTCATGTTACTTGTTAGCCAGCACAAATGAAAGAGTGTACACTAACAGGAATCGCTTAAGTCTTGAAAATTGGTATCGGAGTCAATGGGAAAGGTCATTACACTCTTAAAATTATTACCCAAGCCACATCAAATATTGTTGGGCATACTCATGGTCGTCACCCTAACAGTGTTGCTGTTACCTACCGACGATGCACAAGCTTCGCGCGCCACCAATAGCGCGCTCTCTGGCACCATCAACTTAGGCGATGACGCTAATCCAAAGCGCGATATTAACCATACTGGTAACGCCAAAGCTTATCCCGTACCACTCGCCTTTAGAACTCCAGAAGCCCCCAGCGCAGACGATATTGCTAACGAAATAAGCCAGTTACAACAAGCTCCTGAAAACGAGACAGCGGCAACAAGTGCAACCATCTCCCCAGCGAGTGAGCAATACACAGAGCAATTTACCGTGCGCAGTGGTGATACCTTAGCCAAACTTTTTAAACGTGCCGACCTCACTCCACGTGATGTGTATGAGATAACCCAACTGCCTAAAGCTAAAAAGAATCTGCTTAAAATATTACCCGGTGAAGAGATAGCCATTGTCAAAAATAGCAGCGGCGAACTCAGCCAGTTACGCTATCACCTCGATCCCATCTCCACCTTAGTCATTAGCAGGCAGACAGACGGTTATAGCGAAGAGGTGATCACTAAGCAGGTAGAACAACGAACGAAATATACCAGCGCTACCATTAGCAGTAACTTTTGGAATGCTGGCGTGACCGCAGGATTAACCCCGAACCAAATTATGCAGCTAGCTACCATTTTTGGTTGGGACGTCGACTTTGCGCTCGACCTGCGTCAAGGCGACAAGTTTGCCATCTTATTTGAAGAGGAGTTTGCCGATGGTCAGTTCCTGCAAAATGGCAATATTTTAGCTGCCGAGTTTGTCAACCAAGGCGATACCTACACCGCGGTGCGCTATAAAGATGGCAACTACTATTCAGCAGAAGGGCGCAGCATGCGTAAAGCCTTCTTGCGCTCACCAGTAGACTTTAAATATGTCAGTTCCAGCTTCAATCCACGCCGATTACACCCGGTCACAGGCCAAGTAAGAGCTCATCGTGGTGTGGATTATGTCGCCGCCGTTGGCACACCGATTAAAGCCGCGGGCAAGGGGCGCGTGATAAAGTCAGGTTACAACCAGTACAATGGCAACTATGTGTTTATTAAGCACAATGAAACCTACACCACGAAATATCTGCATCTCAATAAGCGTAAAGTCAAGCAAGGCCAAACGGTAAAACAAGGGCAAATCATCGGCACGCTCGGCTCTACCGGTCGGGTCACAGGCGCCCATTTGCATTATGAATTTATTGTCAATGGCGTACACCGTAATCCGCGTACGGTTAAGCTACCGCAGTCGATGCCTATCGACAAAAAAGAGAAGCAACAATTCTTAGCAGTCAGTCAACAGATGATGGCAAAACTGAAGCAAAATAACGATATTCAGCTTGCCGCACAGTAAGGTAAACAGATGAGCAGTCAGTACTATATCGGCCTAATGTCAGGCACCAGCATGGACGGTGTCGATGCCGTATTAGTCAAATTTGAGGGCGATAAGCTCACGCTTGTCGACACCCATACTGAGCCACTGCCCAGCCATCTGTTGAGCGGGTTACAACGTCTTTGCCAGTCTGGCAGCCATGATGAAATCAATTATTTAGGCACACTCGATAGAAGCGTGGGACAACTGTTTGCCAAGGCGGTTAATGGGCTGGTAAACAAAGTGGGTATCGATAAGGCACATATCAAGGCCATTGGCAGCCACGGCCAAACCGTGCGTCATATGCCGAACCTTGAGATGGGTTTTACCTTGCAGATAGGCGACCCTAACACCATCGCCGCCCTCACCAACATCGACGTTATCGCCGACTTTAGACGCAAAGATATCGCCTTAGGCGGCCAAGGGGCGCCACTGGTACCCGCCTTCCACCAGCAAAGCTTTGCTCAAGCGGGCAGCAAACGCATCATATTAAATATCGGTGGCATCTCTAACATCACTTATCTACCCGGTGATGCCAGCGCGGTGATTGGCTTTGATAACGGCCCAGGTAATACCCTAATAGACACTTGGATAAAACAGGTCAAAAACGAGCCTTATGATGACAACGGCCAATGGGCTGCTAGCGGTAAGACAGATGCTAAATTACTCAAACAGATGTTGTCCCATGCGTATTTTTCATTAAGCGCGCCTAAGAGCACAGGACGCGAGCTTTTCAACCAAGCTTGGTTAGAGCAGCAAACCGCGGACTTTGGCTATTTAGATGAAGCCGATATTCAATCAACCTTACTGGACTTAACCTGCCACAGCATTGCCAACGACTGCCTTAAACTGGCTGACAAGGCCGAGCTGTTTGTCTGCGGTGGCGGTGCGTTTAACCAAGAGTTGCTGCGCCGCTTGGCCAAGTTGCTGCCCCATTATCACATCGATACCACTGCAGCGCTGGGCATAGACCCACAATGGGTTGAGGGGATCGCCTTTGCTTGGCTGGCTAAGCGTTATCATGATGGCTTAGCGGGTAACCTCCCCGCCGTCACTGGCGCGTCACGCCCTGCGGTATTGGGCGGCTTATTCCCTGCCGCATAGCGAGCTAGCCGATAAGCGTCCCTCCGCGTGCGACTCAGCCCTTGTAACTCAATTTACACGGTCATCAATCATCGGATGGCCATTACAGTCACTCCCTAACGTTATAGCAATAATCTATGCTGCAACTTGATCACATCACGTTTCGAATTTTGCGACTGGGTCAGCAGTAAGCTATGGGAGTCGGGGATATAAGCCATCGAGCCTGCACGTGGAATAACGCTGGGGGGAAGCTTGATAATGGGCGTGACTAAATTGGTATTAAATCGCCAAAAGTTAACTAACTGATGGTCGCTATGGTTAGCACGGTAATAGACCCCTTTATCTGTCGCGACCCAGTTGTAGCCTTCAGTAAACTTGTCGCCACCAAGCAGCAGCTCAACCTTACTCGCCGCCGTATTGTGCTGCAGAGCATGAGAACCATCGCCATCAAGGGCTAAGGCCCACAACCCTGGTTTATCCAGGCGAGTAAAGACTAACTTATCAGCGGCAATCGACTGTCCAAGGCGCATATTCAGCGGGCTTAACACCTTAGGCGGACGGTTATCGAGGTAAAACTCGGTAATGCCATCGAGCGTACTAGCAAATACGCTTTCATTGTCCCAGCCCCAGCTTGGGCGGTTATGATCTAAATAGGGCGTCGCCAAGATAGCCATAGTGCCCGAGTCGAGATTGAGCACATGGATTTTATTGCCCTCATTTTTATCATCGGGTGCTAAAAATGCCAGTTTATTGCCATCGTGAGACCAACTGGGGTAAGCCACGCGCCGTTTCAAGTGCGTATGTTGACGAACATCGCCGCCTTGTGTATTGACGCTCCACACCTCGTTAAAACCGGTTTGATTGGACACATAAGCAATACGTTGACGGCTGGCGGAATAACTTGGATTACGGTAGCTGTATTCCACATTCAATAATGAAAACGGCGTGGTGGGGATCGACTGCTCTAACGCCAGCAGCGAGATCTGATTATCGCGAATATAGTTGGCGTACACTAACTCACTGCGGCCAGAGATAAAGCGTGGGTAGCTCATCCCCTCGACGTCTAAGGGCTGGATCTGTTTATCGTCAATATCGATAATATAACCGTTGCGCACGCCAGAGTTTTCGGTGCTAAAGACTAAGCGCTCACTATCATGGTGCCAGCTTAAGCCGCGGATATCTTCCAGCCCAGTGGTTAAGCGCAACTCCCGCTGTGAGCCTAAATCGCGTAAAAAAATATCTTCGGAAATATTGCCAAAGCGACGCGCTATTGCCAGCCAGCGTCCATCAGGGCTATACGCAAGATCTCTATCGCGATGACCACAATCTTGCTGGCACGACACCCGTTGAGGCTGTGAGGCTGAGGAGCCCAGTGCCAAGCTATAAATACCTGAGGACTCATCGCCCTCAGCCAGCCAAATAAAGGCTAATTGATTGCCATCGGGGGCAAGATCTAACGCGGTATTAAACGAGTTACAAGGCGCCAGTGGCATCACCTCGCCGCTCTCTATGGTTAACTGCATAATATGGCACTGGCGAGTAGCAATGCGCTGTGACGGATAATAGAGCCTATTACCATCTGGGCTCCATACTGCGCGGATCTCAGCCGAATTAACCGAGGTCAGTCGTTTAGGGGTATCACTTAAGGCATTAAGATCCTTCAGATACAGGCTATAGCTTTGTCCATTACCCCGGCTGCCATACACCAACCAACGTCCATCGGCCGACACGTTAGGAAACAGTTCCGCATCTGTGGTCGTGGTTAATTGTGTTTTGGTGGTGGGGATAAAATGCGCCTCATCATGATACAGGTGCCAAGTCGTAAAACCTGCCAGCAGAAGTACCAATACCGCTGCGGCCATCAAGCCTTGTCGATACCCTCGCTTGAGCCTCGTCACTTGCTCCTGTGCCTGTTGCAAAATATCGGGTTGTTCGGCTATCTCTTCGGGATTAAATTCTGGGGCAATAAGCAGTCGATAACCTGACTTTCTCACCGTTTCAATCACCTCTTGATCGCCTGCGACCGGGCTAAGTTGCTTACGCAGGTGCCATATCGCATTAGTCAGCGCTTTTGCCCCCACATAACGATTACCATCCCAAATGGCATCGATTAACGCTTCACGAGTCACCACGTTAGGATAATGCTGGGCAAGGTAACACAGCACATCGATAAACTTAGGTTGCAAAGACACCTGCACAGCATCTTGCCCCGGCGCTTGAGGGGAAAACACTAAACGATGCCCCAGCGGAGTGACCTCACACCGACCTAATTTAAATCCCAATTCTTTTAACACAGCCACCTTAATCCCCGTTTTTTGCTAGCGCTTAATCAAAATATGAAACGTTAAAGCTATCCCTAGGCAAAGCGAGTGTAACACCAAACCCAAGATTAACGATAAAATAACACAATTAAGGATAGATAATAATAGATACTTAAACCTTTGTTTAAAAACATAATAGATTTTAAATAGAGATATAAACAACCTATAAACGACACGCTAGGCATTGTGGGGAGGTAACAAGTTAATTACAACTAGGCGCAGTAAACAGCAAGCTATCTTGATGGTTAAACGACACCGTCATTTGCGCTCTCCGCACATCACACGGAGCAGCCAGTAAAGCTCTTTAGGTTTGCAGATAAAAAAGGTAGTTAACGATAATAATAAGGATCATATTAGATGAAACCCCAACTTAAGCACTCGGCCATTACCATAGCGCTGGCGCTGGCCTTTACGCCAACCACTCTAATAGCAGCGCAGGCCGACACCGATAACAATGAAGCAAAAATAGAAAAAATCGAAGTCACAGGTTCACGTATTAAACGTGCAGACTTTGAAGGTGTAGCGCCAGTGACCGTGATCTCTGCCGACGATATCGCTAACAGTGGCTTAACGTCTATTGCAGAAGTACTGCAATCATCGGTCGCCAATACCGGCGGTTCACTTAATGGCGAAAGCGACGGTTTTACCGACAGCGCAAGCTCTGTCAACCTACGTGGCATGGGCGCCAATAGAACGCTAGTATTGATCAATGGTCGTCGTCAGGCGTCATTCCCCAGTGCTGCTGGCGGTTCAAGTAACTTCGTCGATACCTCAGATATCCCTACCGCAGCGGTAGAACGTATCGAAATTCTCACCGGGGGTGCATCGGCCATTTACGGCTCAGATGCCGTCGGCGGTGTGGTTAATATTATCTTAAAGAAAGAATATGACGGCGCTAAGGCGGCGGTTAAGTACAACTCACCGACCCAAGGCGGTGGCGAGCAACTTGATCTGTCATACCTGCAGGGTATTAATACCGAAAACAGCCAAACCTTGATCATGTTCGAATATAAGAAAGTTGAAGCGATTAAAACTTCCCAGCGCGACAGCTTATTCAACCCTGCTTATTATGAAGATGAAGATGGCAATGTACGTTGGGGCGCGGGTCCCTTTGGTGATGCTGGCGCTTCTAGCTGGGCTTCATGGATCCAAGACTATGACAAGGCTTATACTAGTGACAAATACAGCCCACTGGATCAGGCGCAATGTACCGACCTATTTGGTGATAAAGGCATTTATACCCCTGCTGGTAAATACGATTGCTACTATGACAAATATGCCGACCGGGGTCTGCAATCGGCTTATGACAGAATCAACCTAGTAGTCAACAGCACCTACGATCTTAATGATGCGTGGCAGCTGTACGGCATGATCAACGCCTCATATAAAGAAGGGCAAAAATACAAAGATGAGAAAGGCTTCGGCACTTACATCTACGAAGATCAAGCCACTGGCGCGCTGAGTTATGACTCTGGTGAATTTGCTAACGACAACAAGTTCCAGCTGCGTCGTCGTATGGAAGAGTTCCCAGGCGATCGTATTTATGACACCCAAAATACCAAGCTAGCGTTTTCTTTGGGTGCCAGCGGCGTAATAGGCGACTATGAACTGGACCTCTCTTGGTCGAGTGGCTTTAACCGTTACGAGAAACAAAACAACCATATGGTTCGCGCCGATGGACTGCTCGATATCATTACCTTCGATCCTAACAACACCGATCCGACCAAATGGTATCCAAACAATAAGCTTACCGATACCCAAATTGAAGCCTTAATCGGCGCCTCAACCAAAGACTCCACCTCAAGCATGCATCAGTTCCAAGCGGTGTTTACTGGCGACCTTATGGAACTACCCGCAGGCACAGTTGGCTTTGCCACCACAGCCGAATGGGCGCGTGAAAGCTATGAAGATACCTTAGATGAAGTCACCAAGAGCGGCGGCTTTATCGGCATGGGCGGCACGGGTGGTGAAGGTGATCGCGATCGCGTTGCCATCGCAGGTGAAGTACAGATCCCACTATTGGCTAACATGGCTGGGGTTAAATCATTAGATTTGTCTGCGGCGCTGCGTTATGACCGCTACTTAGACGATTCAAACGTGGGCGGCGCTACCACACCACAGATGGGCATTATGTATCGCCCTATCGATGAAGTGATGGTGCGTGCCAACATAGGTAAAAGCTTCCGTGCCCCCGATATGCATCGCTTGTATGCCGGCCTAACACGTAGTTTTGGCAGCACAGATTACCCACACCCCACCATCCCTAATGAGATTTATGAAGATAGCTACGACGGTTTTAGTTCTGGCAACCTCAACTTAACTGAAGAAAAGGGTGATTTCTGGAACATAGGCCTTGTTGCCAACCTTAGTGAGAACGCCGATGTGTCATTAGACTGGTGGAACATTGAGCTCGAGGGCGCGGTAAAAACCATCTCTACTCGTGAGATGCTCGATGACCCAAGCTATGACCAAACCGGCAACTACACCAGCTGCGATCAGATGGATGTGGTCGGCTATCTTACAGAGCTCGATGATGAGGGGATCAGCAACTTAGCGTGTATGCGTAAGGGGCCGATTAACAGTGCCTATGAAGCTTCACAAGGTATCGATGCCAGCTTTAACTATCGTTTTGCTGAAACCGCAGTCGGTGACTTTAAGCTGAAATTGGCCGCCTCTTATCTGCTAAGCAAAGAGTATCAAGAGAACCTCGACAGTGAGATTGAAGAAGAAACCGACACTAACTTTGTGCCTAAATGGAAAGGTAATGCCAGCCTAACTTGGAACTATCAAGATGTCAGCGCAACCTTGGCCTACTACTACACAGGGGAAGCCACGGGTACCGATACCTTTGACCTTATTGACGCCAATGGCGATAGCTATGAGCAAGATGATTATCCCGATACGCTCGATGCTTATCAGGTGATCAACTTAACTCTGGGCTACAACGCGCCATGGAATGGTAAGTTTACTGCTGGGGTGAAAAACCTCACCGATGAGATGCCACCTCTATATGACGTCCGCAGTGACAATCATAACGATTGGCCCTTCTTCGAAGAAGGCAACAGCAGCTACTCTATCGTGGGTCGCACCTTATTCTTAGGTTATTCACAAAAGTTTTAAGCTTTTGAATAAGTCATAAAAAGCGCCCAAATGGGCGCTTTTTCATCACTCATGCATTTAAGTCAGGATAACTAATGCACATTTTAAAATATCTAATGGCTGCCCTGATCTTGTTGTCCAGCCTACACACAACCGCTGGCGACTATCAGCAGCCCTCGGCGCCACTGCAACAGGTGCTCGAGCAAACCAAAATGGTCGATACACGACTGGCAGGCGATGCACGCCATATAGCGCTATTGCATCCTCAGGCGCACCCCACTATTCATGAGTTGGCTCAAAGCGAAAAAAAGTTGGCCGGCCTGCGAATTTCGCCAGATAATTTAGCCCAAAGCAGACCGAAAAAACGCTACCAATTTATTACGTTAATCAATCTTGATAACAATCAACGCCTCACCATACAACAGCAAGGCGCTAACATTGCTAACGTACAGTTTTCGCCCGACAGTCAATACCTAAGCTACATAGCCATTACGCCTCGGGCCGTTGATCTGTACCTGTATCAACTGGCCAGCGGCCAAACCCAGCGTCTCAATGCCAGCCCACTTAATGCAGTATTTGGCGCCAAATACCAATGGCAACATGACAGTAAGGCCATTGTCACCACCTTCGCGGTGCCGCAAGATAAGCAAGCTCCCCTTGCCAACATAGGCCCTAACATTAGCCACGCCTTGGGTGAAAAAGCACCGCGGCGTACTTATCAAGATTTAATTCAAAATCAGCAAGATGAGCAGGCATTTAAGCAGTTAACCACCAGCCAGCTGGCGATAATCTCCCTCGATGGTCAACGCACCAATGTGGGCCAACCGCAGATCAACAGTCACTTTGCCTTATCACCCAACGATCAGTTCCTGATCGCAAAACAGATACACGCGCCCTATTCCTATATCGTTAAATACTATGACTTTTCCCAGCAGGTTGAGCTATTTAACCGCGATGGCCAACATATCAAAACCTTAGGTCATATCGACAGCGGCGAGTTTCGCGCAGCTGGTGCCGACTCGGTCAGTACTGGCCCGCGCCTTATCCACTGGCGACCCGATCAACCCGACACCTTAGTGTTTGTTCAACCTCTGGATAACGGCGATGGCGAGCAGCCTGCCGCGCTGCGCGATGAAGTGCTCAACTGGCCGGCACCATTTACCCAAATCCCACACGCTTTGCTGCAAATGCCATGGCGTATTAACGATCTTGATTGGGCAGAACAAGGCCGGCTGTTTGTCAGTGAAAAAAATGCTAACAAGAAGCAGGAGCGCGTCAGCATTTTGGATGTAAGCTTACTGGGTACAGACGAAGCCAAGCCCGCCAAACTCTGGTATCAAAAGGCCCAACGCGACACCTATAAAGCCCCCGGTAAGCTCTATCGCGATAGACAACAAGGGGTTGCTCTTGTAGATATAACCCAAGGTAAATTCAGCCATTATGGCATTGGTGCAACAGCCAAGGGCTATCGCCCTTTTCTTAAGCAAACCCAGCTCGATAACAACTATAGCGAGACTATCTGGCACAGCGCGAGCGATAAACTTGAGCAGGTTAAATATGTCATCAGTTTGTCGCCACTTAAATTAATCATTAAGCGTGAAGACTCTATAACCCCGCCACATTTAGTATTAATTGAGCCACACACAGGCAGCGAGCAACTGCTTTATCAAGCCGATAATGAGCTGGCCGCCTATCAAGGCATGACTCGCCAACTGGTTAACTATCAGCGCGCCGATGGCTTGCCCCTCTCAGGCATGCTCTACTTACCTGCCGGTTATGATAAATCACAAGGGCCGCTGCCCCTGCTCATGTGGGCCTATCCACGCGAATACAAAGACGCGAAAGTTGCCGCCCAAGTAAACTATTCAGTGCATCAATACCAAGGGATCAGCGCCAAAGGGCCACTGCCCTTTGTCGCCCAAGGCTTTGCCGTATTCGATAAAGTGGCTATGCCGATTGTCGGTCAAGGCGATATTCAGCCCAATGACAGTTTTCGCACCCAACTGGTGGCGAATGCTAAAGCGGCCATCGACACCTTAAGTGACATGGGTATCGCCGATCCAGACAGAGTCGCTATCGGCGGCCACTCTTATGGCGCATTTATGGTCGCCAATCTCTTGGCTCACTCGGATCTGTTTAAAGCCGGTATCGCGAGAAGCGGCGCTTATAATCGCTCCCTGACCCCTTTTGGTTTCCAATATGAAAAACGTAATTACTGGGAAGCGCCCGCTCTCTACCAGCAGATGTCGCCCTTTACCCATGCCGATAAAATTGATGAGCCGCTACTGCTGATCCATGGCGAGATGGACGCCAACTCAGGCACCTACCCGATGCAATCGTCACGACTGTTTAACGCCATCCGTGGCCTAGGTGGTACGGCAAAGTTGGTGATGCTGCCCTATGAAAGCCACAGCTATGCAGCCAAAGAGTCGTTACAACACATGCTTTGGGAGCAGCAGCAATGGTTAGAGCAATACGTTAAGCCCATTAACGCTGACATCGGTAAGGCTCACAGCGCTGAAGCCCCTGAATCTATCGAGTCGTTGGAGTAATATAATGACCCAGTCCACATTGCAATCTACATCACAACTGACATCAAAACTTACATTAGAGTCATGCTTTGCCACTATAGTGCGTCTGGCTGCGGCCATCAGCCGCTCGGCTCGCTCATGTAAGCTTAACGCGATGCTCGCCACCTTAATCACAACCCTGCCTTGCGCAGTGGCGGCAGCGCCGACCAATATCATCTACATCATAGGCGACGGCATGGGGCCCGCCTATACCAGCGCCTATCGTTATTTTAATGATGATCTCACCACCAAGGCCGTTGAACCGACCATTTTTGATAAGTTGTTAGTGGGTATGGCAAGTACCTATCCCGATGATGACACCTATGTCACCGACTCAGCGGCGGCGGCAACCGCTTTAGCCACCAGCCATAAGAGTTATAACGGCGCCATTGCCGTTAACAGCGACAAACAAGTCTTGCCGACCTTGCTCGAATACGCCAAAGCCAAGCAGCGCACTACCGCCGTGGTGGTAACCTCACAGATTAACCACGCCACCCCAGCCAGCTTTTTGGCCCACAATGAACATCGCAGAAACTACAATGAGATAGCCGATGATTTTCTCAGCAATCTCATCAACAACAAGCCGGTGGCCGATCTTATGCTAGGTGGCGGCCAACAGTATTTCGTGCGTGAAGATAGAGATTTAGTCGCCGAACTGCGCGCCTTAGGTTATCAATATCAAGACGATCTCAGCGCGCTGAACCAACTCGAGCGCCTACCCGCCTTGGGGCTATTTGCCCCCAAAGGATTAGCGCCAGCCTTGGGCAGCCCAGCCCCACTGCGTTTAAGCCAAATGACCGAGCATGCGCTCACACTGCTGCCACCTAACCCTAAAGGCTTTGTGATGATGATAGAAGCCAGCCAAATCGATTGGTGTGGTCACAGCAATGATATTGCCTGCGCCATGGCTGAAATGACCGATTTAGCCGCCACCACCCAAGTGGTCGTCGACTATATCGACCAGCATCCCAACACTTTATTGGTGATGACAGCCGATCACTCGACCGGCGGCCTGAGCCTCGGCGCAGATGGTGTATATCAATGGCGTGGTCAGCTGCTGCATAGCGTCAAGCAGATGCCCAGTACCTTAGCCAAGTGGCTGTCTGAATCACCGACACACTTGGCAAGTGAACAAGCCTTTAGTGATTTTTGGCAAACACACTTAGGCTTACCTATCGATGCCGAGCAGCGCAATGAGTATCGCCAGCAGCTGCAAACGGCATTAGCACAAGATAATGGGGTAAAAGAAGCCACTACGCGATTAAAGCAACAAATTGACACCCTGACCTCTACTGGCTGGACAACCGGCGGGCACGACGCCGTCGACGTACAAGTCTTTGCTTATGGTCAAGGTGCGGCGCAATTTAATGGTCATCAAGACAATACCCAAATCGCCAAAAAATTGATCGACTTAATCCACTAAACCTGCTCCTTGGGTAAACATGCCGGCCGCCAATGTATTGCGGCCGGCTAACTCCCGCCTCACCGCGCAACAAAATCCTCTATACTGCGGCGTAACAAATGTTATCATTGCCGCCAATCGGTTTAGCCCCATTAAGATGAAAGAGAACACCATGAGCAAAAGTGCAAAAGATGCCAGCAAGATGACGCCAGAAGCGCGTTACGACTACCTTGTCGAACAAGCCAAGGCCCACAAAACCCTATGGACATTGCAAGACGCTGATGGCTGCGTCATGCTCACCACAGATGATGAAGATTGCATCCCAATGTGGCCTTGCGAAGAGTCTGCTGCCATGTGGGCCGTAGATGATTGGGCTGATTGTACCCCTTTAGCCATTGCCCTTGATGAATGGCTAGAACGTTGGGTTCCAGGCATGCAAGATGATGATCTGTTTGTTGCCGTATTCCCAGTGCAAGAAGATCTTGGCGTGGTGATCCCGCCTTATGAGCTAGAGCAGCGCTTAACGCCTAAGCAGAGCCACTAAGCTCGACAATCACTGGCTCGCCACAGCGCGATCAGCCAGTCGCTAAACAGCGCTTTAGCCAGACTAAAGCGCTTATCTTGTTATTCGATGACGGAGCCTCACTCGTGCAACCATCCTCACCGTTACATGATGCCACTCAGCCGCAGGAAACCAGCTCTACGCCAGTCAAAGCGCGGCTACCAAAACGTTTAATTGGCTTGTTACTCTTCTTAAGCATCGCATCGATTAGTGGCCTTGTAGCCAAACAAGGGGTGTTATTTTGTCTGTTGACGCTACTGATGGTGATTGCTGTGCTAGGCCGCCAACGGGCGGGATTGTATCTACTGCGCGGTTACACTGTGGTGCAACTTGGACTGGTCAGCATTTTACCTGTGTTGCTATACGACCCAGATAATTTGCTCACAGGCCCATCGACCTTTCAATTAGGCGAATGGCAAGGCAAAATCCCCGACTACTTGGTGTTTAGCGTGCTGATTTTATTAGCGATATTACAAGTGTGGATAGCGTTTACCGCCCAAGTGTCGGCCTACTGTCATGTTAAAAATAACATGAACATCATGCGTTAACCTTTATCGCTACATAGAGTCAGGCGCTATCACGCAGTGATTTGGGCTTTGGGCTTTGGGCTTTGGGCTTTGGTCTTTGGTCTTTGGTCTTTGGTCTTTGGTCTTTGTGACGTTAAGACATTCAGGCTGGGTTACCACAGACACAAGGCCAATTTTTACCGTCCCTGGTAAATTGGCATAAGTGCTTTAGACACAACACCAATTTTTTACCGTCCTTGGTAAATTGGCATAAGTGCTTTAGACACAACACCAATTTTTTACCGTCCCAGGTAAATTGGCATAAGTGCTTTAGACGCAACGCCAATTTTTTACCGTCCCTGGTAAATTGGCATAAGTGTTCCAGACACAAAAAAGCCAGCAATGCTGGCTTTTTTATGCGTCAGACTCACCATAGGTGGTCAAGCGGCTAGGTTATACCGAGAAGCTAGCACCACAGCCACAGGTGGTGGTGGCATTAGGGTTTTTCACAAAAAAGCGCGAGCCTTCAAGTCCCGAAGTATAGTCCACTTCGCCACCCACAAGATATTGTAGGCTCATTGGGTCAACTACTAACTGAACCCCTTGTTTCTCAACGGTAAAGTCACCTTCGTTGACCTTTTCATCGAACGTAAAACCGTACTGAAAACCTGAGCAACCGCCACCGGTCACGTACACACGCAACTTAAGTGCATCATTTTGCTCTTCGTCCAACAAGGTTTTTACCTTTGAAGCTGCCGCGTCGGTGAAACGGATTGGCATTGTATCTTCAACTTGTTCAGTCATTACTACCTCTATACATCGGTTTGCTGAGCGAATTATCCAATACCTGACCAATTTGTTCAAGTAATAGTCTTGGCTCAGATAAAATCAATTTATTTTTGTATTATCACCCACAGCTTATTGGGCTAGTGGATCAATGGCCTCATTGCGATTTTGGGTGTCGTCCTCATGCTGCTCAGTCTCTTCAGGTACGTCATCTTCTATAGTGACCTCCTCATCGACACCATCAACCGTCGGCTCCACTTGCAACAGATCTGCGGCGGCAAACACCAACTCGGCACTGTCGCCTTTACTCCAACGACTGGCTGGCACTGTGACTTTTGCGTCGACCTGAGAAAGCACAAAGCCTTCAGGGAATTGCACCACGGTTTCTAAAATCTGAAAATAGCGAAAGCTAAAGTTAAGCTTATCATCAGTGAGTGACGATAACGGCAGGCTCACCACTTTGTCATCCTGCAAACCGATAAACGTGAGCTCGGCCTTACCTTTCAAGGCTTGCTTGCGCTTTTGCAGTTGGGTTAATACCAATTTCACCCTGAACTGGTTGGGCAATAGGCCAGGGTTTAAGCCTAAATCATGAATTGCCACACCGTCGGCTTGGTTTTCTGGCGCCATAATGCTGCGATAAAACGCCAGTTCTCGTTCAAGCTCTTTCTGTTTTTGATGTTGAGTTAAAAACATCTTTTGCATATTGTCATTGGCTTCTTGGGCTAACGCCAATTCCAAATTGCGCGAAGCTAACATCTCGGCCTGCTTTGTTAAGGCTTGGCTTAGCTCGGTGCTATTTTTCGATTGAGCGGGCTGAATTGGATGTTGCGATGACCAGAGATCCCAGGTCAATACGCCAGCAAAAAATGCCACTAAGATCAAAAAGAAAAGATAAACGCTCGAAGGTCGAATTTTTCGCTCTATCACTTGCAAGCGATCGATCCAACGATGATAATTTGACATTAAATACTAGCCCCTTATAAAAAATCGACACTCACGCTTTTAGTACGGTAAAGGTTTACCACCATGGTTTCTGTGCAGCAACTCGTTAATCGCCTTATTTCTCAATGCCAGCATTACCTTAATACAGCACTCAAAGATAAATTGTCACAAGCCAAAATCAGTGTGCAATTGTGCGGCTTGGCGCTCGCATTTGCCTTGGTGGCTTCTGGGGTCATTATATTATTTAGGCTATTACTGCAGTGGTTACATACCTTAACCCAATCTCAAGTATGGGATTTTACTGACAACTTTAGCGACTGGCGAGTGCTATTACCGCTTTTTGGTGGATTGTTGATCTGGCTCGTGGCGCAATTGGGCTCTAAACGTTACAAACGCATGGGTATCGCCTATGTAATGCACCGCATGAAACTGCACTACGGCAAAATCCCCTTACAATCGGCGCCGGGGCAATTCTTCCAAGCTTTATTTGCCCTTGCTAGCAACTTTTCAGTGGGCCGCGAAGGCCCTGCCATCCATTTAGGCGCTGTCAGTGCCAGTGTTATGGCAGAAAAGTTCCAGCTACCGGACAATAGCGTACGCATTATGTGCGCCAGTGGCATCGCCGCAGGTATTGCCGCGACCTTTAACGCGCCATTGGCCGCGGTGATCTTTGTCTTTGAGGTAGTACTCAGAGAATATAAGGTGCATTACTTCTTCCCTATCATGCTATCAGCCATATGTGGCGCGGTGACCAGTCAACTAGTGTTTGGCAATATCCATGAATATGAACAGATAGGTATCGACCATATCCCCTTGTCGCAATATCCGATCTTAGCCCTGTGTGGCCTAACACTCGGCTGCATCGCCGCCCTGTTTAATCACAGCCTGCTAACGGTCACCGCTAAAGGCCAACAATGGCCGCTATTTGCTAGGCTCATGTTGGCAGGCTTGGTCACCTGCGCAGTCGGGCTGCTGTTACCCCAAGCTTTGGGCAGTGGTGAGCAGGCGATAAGTTACGCTATTAGTGAGCATCCAAGCCTGGGGTTATTAGTGGGCTTGCTGATAGGCAAGATTATCGCCACCATTGCCGCCATAGGTCTTGGGATCCCTGGCGGGATTATCGGCCCATTATTTGGGATCGGTGCCTTAATTGGCGCTATTTTAGCCATTATCAGCGCGCAGTTCTTCCCCGGCATTAGCCCCTATATAGGCCTGTACACCATCATAGGCATGACCGCCATGATGGGCGTGTGCCTCAGCGCACCGCTGGCCGCCTTGGTGGCATTGCTAGAACTCACCAATAACGCCGCCATCATCCTGCCCTCGATGTTTGTCACCATACCCGCCTTCTTAATCGCCCACCAAGCCTTTAATACTCAGTCGCTGTTTTATAAACAGATGGAGCTGATGGGGCTGGACTACAAAATTGCGCCGGTCAAACTGGGGCTGCAAAAAACCGGCGTGCGCGCCATCATGGATAAGCGCTTTGTTATCGTTAAAGACAATGATGAGTTGCTGCTTGAAGTACTAAAACGCGCTGAAGGACGCTCGGTGTTAATGCGTAACCGCCAAGGTCAAATGGAGATGTTGCAATTAGAGCTGCAACATGACGACAGCAAAAGCACCTTAAGCCGCCACCCGATCCAAGGCGTTGCCGATAGCAGCACATTAAAAGAGGTCTACGAAATTTTGGCCATCGAACGCCGCGGCGAGGTGTTTGTCTATCAAGGCGAGCGCGATAATGTCGTTGGCGTGATCGGCTGGTCGGCGTTACAAAAACAGATTAATTCAGGCCAAATTTAACGCTAACGAGTTCGGCAGCATTCGGCTTACGTCAACGCTGCCACCCGCCTAGCGCTCAGTTTTTCAGCACATCTTGGTTAATGTGATCCCCCCCGCCCCTTAGCTCACCCTGACCACAAATCAGTAAATAATTGATTATCATTATCTTTTATAACTTTTCATAACTTTTTACATGCTATCGCTCTCATTTAGTCTTAGTTTTGTGACCCTGGTAACACTTACGCGCATTAGCGTGAATTTAGTGATGTTTTTTTATGCGCAATTCGATAGGCACTCAATTGATGCAAATAACTCACTGACCGTTACGGCTAAACATAACTACGAGTATTAAATAACATGCAGCGACAACGTAACAGCCGCTGGCTTATTGCTTCCGTCACATTGGCAAGTATAAGCCTGTGCACCAACAGCTTTGCAGCATCGGATGAGAAACTGCTCAACATGTGTAAAGCATGTCATGGACAGTCGGGCAATAATCCATTTCCCAGCATTCCCAATCTTGCTCAGCAAAACAGTCAATATATGGTTGCGCAATTAACCGCATTTAAAAACGGCCAACGCCAAGATAAAACCATGAGTAAAGTCGCCAAATTGTTAACAACTGAGCAGATGCAGCAGATGGCGTACTATTTTTCTAAAGGTAAGGACTAACACACCATGGCAATCGATAGACGTAATTTTCTTAAAGGGGCGGTAGCCACTTCAGTAGCGGCCATGTTGCCAGTCAATTGGGTATTTGCGCAAAACCGACCAGAAGGCATGGCAGCCATGGATGTGTCAGCGGTAAAGTGGAGTAAAGTCGATCACCTGCCTGAACACTTTAAGGTACTCAACAGCAGCCCACTGAATGCCTTCCCACCAGAACATCTGCTTGATCCTGCGACCACGCCATCGGATGTGGCCTTTATTCGCTGGAATGGCCAGATGCCCGACTTCGAGAACATCAATCCTGACACTTGGGAGTTTACCGTCGATGGCGAGTCAATCGAAACGCCTAAAACCTACACCATCGCCGAGCTAAAAAAGAAGTTTAAGACCCATACCCAAAAACTGGTACTCGAATGTGGCGGCAATAGCCGAGTCAACTTCTACCCTAACGCCAAAGGTAACCAGTGGAGTAACTCGGCTGTCTTTTGCGCAGAGTGGACTGGTGTTTTAGTCAAAGACGTATTAGCCGACTGTGGCGTAAAGAGCGATGCGGTGTATACCGCGCACTATGGCGCCGACAAGCACATTAGTGGTAAAGGCGCGGCCATTTCTCGTGGCGTGCCGATTGAAGCGGCCATGAATGAAAACGCCCTTATCGCGTGGGCAATGAACGGCGAAGATATTCCTTACATGCACGGTTACCCACTGCGTATCGTCTTTGGCGGTCGTCCTGGCTCAGTATCACAAAAATGTGCCACCGGCATTGGCGTACGCGATCGCGTGCACGATGGTAAAAAGATGGCGGCTCCCGCTTATCAAGTACCAAAGCATCCTGTCGCCCCAGGTGAAAAGGTCGACAACAAAGACTTTAAGATCATCGAAGAGATGATTGTTAAGTCGTTAATTACCTCACCACAAACCGGCGGTGAGCTAGCCCTAGGCGAGAACATTGAAGTGCGCGGCCATGCTTGGGCTGGTGTGCGTGAAGTGACTAAAGTGGAAGTCAGCTATGACTATGGCACCACGTGGCAAAGCGCGTCACTCACCAAACCCGCCAATCCAACGGCATGGCAACAATGGGCCATTAGCCTCAAGCTACCACAAACTGGCTACTACGAAATTTGGGCCCGTGCCACCGACAGCCAAGGTGACACCCAACCAATGGTACAACCTCAGTGGAACCCCAAAGGGTACCTATTTAACGGTTGCCACCGCATTGCATTAAGGGTGGTGTAATGAAAAAACACCTATTTGCGGCAGCGTTAATGCTAGCAAGTATGCCAGGGGTAGCCGCAGGCTCGTCTGAGGTGGCCACCTATCCGGTGGATGCTGAAACGGGTTTGATTATGGCGCCGGGCTGGGAGATGGTAAAAGATCAGTGTAACGCCTGTCACACCAGTCATATTATCCCGCAAAACCCCGGAAATAGAGCCGTATGGCGCGAGACCATTGAGTGGATGATTGACACCCAAGGTTTATGGGATTTATCTGACACTTGGGATCCTGTGCTCGATTACCTGTCGACTTACTATAACGAGACTGGTATCGACATGCAGATCTTTAGGCGTAAACCGTTAGATCCTGAGCTGATGCCCCCCATGCCAACGGCTAAAGGAGACCACTGATGAAACGTTTATTTGTGAGCCTTGGCCTCATCGCTGCACTGCTATTTGCCGCTATTGTCAGCGGCAATGAGCGCCGAGAGTTCAACCAAACGATCGAAAATATGGGGCTAAAGATAAGCCCTAGTACCTTGGCATATTCGGCCGATGTTGAGCAGGGAAAGCAGCTGGCTTCGACTCGCTGTATCGCTTGCCATGGCGCAACTATGCTTAAGGTGATGCCAAGCTACCCCATGCTCGAAGGGCAAAAAGCCGCTTACCTGTTTAAGCAGCTAATGGCGTTTAAGCACGGCGAGCGCAGCAACCCCATTATGCAAGGGCAAGCCGCGCAGCTATCTGAGCAACAGATGAAAGATGTCTCGCTGTACTATTCGCAGCAGGCAACACTTACGCTGCACTAAGTGCATGTAAGCTCACTCAAGGTTCGAATGACTCGGCGCGGCAGCTATGCTAATGCGGTGCCATAAGATAACTTCGATACCTAACATCATGGGCGGTGCCATCAGGTCCGCCCATTATTTTTAGCCCTCTCCCCATAAAACAGACCGCTTCGCGTCAGTACTAGCAATCCGCCACTCTGTGATCGATGACATTGAAAATGCTGCGTATACGGTCACAATAATAGATCAACTTGAAGACAATTTAGTATGGGCTGATATACTCTAGCGGCTTATATTCAGGCGCAAGGTTTTGTCTCACGGTAAAACGCTAACAAGGCGCTGTTAAGTTGCACTTAACCCACAAAATTGATACACAGCATTGCAAAGATGGTGCTTATGCCCCGCTGCCACGAACGCAAGAAAAACAGGCAGGTAACGGTGGGCTATGCATGTCCATGGCAAGATTTGCAGTGATATAAAGGGTTGCGGCACAAGTTGAGCAACCCTAATGAGCCGTTAATTGATATTCACAAAAGCCGATTTTTAATCTGGCAACTGACTTTAAAGGATCTAGCATGACCCGCTCTGAAACCCTATTTGAACAGGCTAAAAAAACTATTCCTGGTGGCGTTAACTCGCCAGTACGTGCCTTTAACGGTGTTGGTGGTTCGCCACTGTTTATCGAAAAAGCGGATGGTGCTTATATTTATGATGCCGATGGCAAAGCCTATATCGATTATGTTGGCTCTTGGGGACCGATGATTCTAGGTCACAACCATCCAAAGATTCGTGCAGCGGTATTGGCCGCCGTGGAAAATGGCCTGTCATTTGGTGCCCCCACTGAACTTGAAGTGCGCATGGCTGAAAAAGTGATCGAGATGGTGCCATCGATGGAACAAGTCCGTATGGTGAGCTCAGGTACTGAAGCGACCATGAGCGCCATTCGTCTGGCTCGTGGTTTCACTGGTCGCGATAAAATCCTTAAGTTTGAAGGCTGCTACCACGGCCACGCGGACTGCTTACTCGTAAAAGCAGGTTCTGGCGCGCTGACTCTGGGTCAGCCAAGCTCTCCTGGTATTCCTGAAGATTTTGCTAAGCACACCCTAACCGCCGTTTATAATGAACTTGAATCGGTTAAAACGCTGTTTGAACAGTATCCAGAAGAGATCTCGTGCATCATTCTTGAGCCTGTAGCTGGCAACATGAACTGCATTCCGCCAATCCCTGGTTTCCTTGAAGGCCTGCGTGCCCTGTGTGATCAATACGGCGCACTGCTTATTATCGACGAAGTGATGACTGGTTTCCGCGTATCGAAAAGCGGGGCTCAGGGCCACTACGGGATCACGCCCGATCTCACCACATTAGGAAAAGTGATCGGCGGCGGCATGCCAGTAGGCGCTTTCGGTGGCCGTAAAGATGTGATGCAGTTTATCGCGCCAACGGGCCCAGTTTATCAAGCGGGTACCCTGTCTGGTAATCCGATTGCGATGTCAGCCGGTCTTGCGCAGATGGAAGCACTCAGCGAGCCAGGTCTTTACGAAGCGCTTGCTGATAAAACAAAACGTGTTGCCGAAGGCTTTAAGGCGGCGGCCAACAAACATGGTATTCCACTGAGCATCAACTATGTTGGCGGTATGTTTGGCTTGTTCTTCACTGACGAAGAGAAAGTCACACGTTTCGACCAAGTCACTCAATGTAATGCCGAGGCCTTCCCAGAGTTTTACCATGGCATGTTAGATGAAGGTGTTTATCTAGCGCCAAGCGCCTATGAAGCAGGCTTCTTGTCTATGGCTCATGGCGACAAAGAGATTGAAGCAACGCTTGCCGCTGCCGATCGCGTGTTTGCAAAAATGGCTAAATAACACCAGCGTTAAGCAGTACCGATAACGCGTATGCCTAACAAAACAAAGAGGACCTAGTGTCCTCTTTTTGTTTATCTGCCCCATGCCCATAAGGAGCCCGCCACGCTAAACCGATAAAATCACATAAAATGAGCAATCATATAATAAAGTAGAAGCTAATGTTAACGGACGATTCACAGCCAGCAAACAGTTAAATCATCTACCAAAGCCTGCAATTGCAGCACATTAAACATGAACAGCCCCCTTAAAAGCCTATCCGCATCACAGTTTTACTGCAAAGTTAGACTAAGGTAACGCTTGCCTATTGCACTTTCCTATGGTCTGATCGCCAGCTATCACAACAACCTTAATATAACCTTGATTTTAAATCTTCATTCTCATCGCCATGAGGTGCGGACTTAAGTCGGCCGTAGGAACCAATGTATGCTCGACATTTTCCTGATCACCCTTGCTGTGCTAGCGCTATTAAGCATCATTTTTGAAGAGGTGACTCACCTTAACAAAGCTAAAACTACCTTGTTTTTTGGCTGTATAGCCTGGATAACCCTGTTTGTTGCCGCAAACGATGCCGATCACCAGCGGCTAATGGCCCAGGAACTTGATCACAACCTATTAGAAATCGCCACCTTGTGGCTGTTCCTTATGTCGACCATGACCTTTGTGGCTTATCTCAATGCCAAAGGGATGATCCAAGTCTTAGTGCAAAAGTTATTTCCACAGCAAGTATCGGTACGCATGCTGATGATCCAAGTGGCCTTGTTCTCGCTGGTGCTGTCGGCCATTTGTGATAACGTCACCGCCACCTTGGTTTCACTCGGGTTATTAACCACCTTTCAACTTGAAAGCCAGATGAAACGCCGTATGTCGGTATTAATCATCTTTGCGGTCAACTCTGGCGGTGTCGCGCTGATCACGGGTGATGTGACCACCTTGATGATCTTCCTTGGCGGCCATGTGCATATCTCGCAGTTACTGATACTGTTTATCCCCGCCGCGATAAGCGTCATGTTACTGGCAGTGTTGTTCTCGCTCAAAGCCGAAGGACGAGTGAGCACCACGCCGATAAAGCCTCAGTACAGCCGTATAGATGTGCTCATCGCCATTATTTTTCTGATCACCATCATATTAACCATGGTGCTCAATATCTTGTTTGGTATTCCACCCGTGCTGACTTTCCTCTCTGGGTTGTCGGTGATGTTTTTAGTGGGCACCACCTCTCGCAGTAATAAAGAGGAGTTACAGATCCTCGAATATATTCGTCAGGTTGAATTCGACACCCTACTGTTCTTCCTCGGCATATTATTATTGGTGGGCATGCTTAAAGAGATTGGTACCTTGCATCTGCTCACCGAGGTGTATGCCAAGTTTGATCCCAATATCTCTAACTTTGTCACAGGTATAGGCTCGGCATTGCTCGATAACGTGCCATTAACAGCCGCATTACTGAAAGCCGAACCGGTGCTGACCACCCCAGAATGGTTAGGCCTCACCTATTCTGTTGGGGTTGGCGGCTCATTGCTGGTCATTGGTAGCGCGGCGGGCATCATCGCCATGAGTAAGGTCAAAGAGCTGACCTTTGTGGCCTATTTAAAATATGTCCCAGCACTTCTGTTGTGCTACACCTGCGGTTACGGCTTAACCTTATTTCTAGCCTACGAGTTTTTTGGCTAAAGCGGCCAAGCAACCCTTACCACTTAAAAATGCGATGAGCCTGCTCATCGCATTTTTATTTAACTCAGCCTATCGTTATCCGTTGCCTTCTATTACAAACCCGCTTTATTACCAGTCATCTTGATTAAAAACCACCTAGATTAAAAGTCATCAGCGATGACCAGCCCGCTTTATTAAAAGCCACTTCATTGTAAGCCAGCGCAATTTTAAGATGAACAGCACCAACTTAGTTGATGGTTATCACGGCATGAGACCCAAACTGCCTCTCGATGAATAGTCCCCAGCATAGAGTCAACTGAAGGGATTTGCTTAGTGCGACCAAAAGCATATACTGCCAAAAATTTACCATAAGCGAATCTCACTATGCCTTTGTCTAAGGAAGCCTTTAAAACCATCCATCTGATCGCTAAGTCAGGGAGTTTTGCGGTTGCAGCCGAACGACTCAATCGCGTACCTTCTGCCGTGAGTTACACGGTGAAAAAGATGGAAGAGGAGCTTGGATTTGCTCTATTTGACCGCAAGGGACGACAGATTAAGCTCACCCCTGCAGGGCAATATTTTATTGAGCATAGCCAATGGATGCTCGATACCTACGACGAGCTGGTGCGTAACAGCGCCATGATCTGCACCGGTGTTGATGCCACCTTTAATATTGCGATTAACAACATTATCAATCGTGATGGATTAATCGATTTAATCGCGCAACTTAATCAGCAGTTTCCATCCACTAAAATTTCAATTACCACCGAGGTGTACAACGGTTGCTGGGATGCACTTTATGATAGACGAGCCGATCTGGTGATTGGCGCGCCCCACTCTGCCCCCAAAATGGAAGGGGTAGTTTCGCAATCGATTGGTAAAATTGAGTGGGATTTCATCGTGGCGCAATCCTCCCCCTTAGCCAGCCAAATCAACGTATTAACAGCGGAGCAGCTAAGACAATATCCCGTAATTGTGGTTAAAGACACTGCTAAACATATCTTGCCACAAGATGCTTGGTCCCTCACCGGGCAAAAAATCATTTATGCACCAGATCTATCGACCGCAATAGCCTTAATAGAGCGCGACGTAGGCATAGGCTATATCCCGCATCACCGCATTAAAACCTCGCTCGATTTAGGCCAAGTGATTAAAAAGGCCATTGTCGAGCACAAGCAACCCACTCAGCTATTTTACGCTTGGCACGCTAATCGAGAAAGTCCGGTATTAAATTGGTGTATTGAATACTTAATGCAACCCGAAAACGCCAATCAGTGGTGCGACTAAAACGATATAACCGTTCAAAAAGAGCCCCGAGTCATTTTCGGGGTGATTACCACGTGAGCCAATTCACACTTTCACCCACCCCATTGAACAATTAAAACGAAGTGATACGTCAAAATTTTTGACGCATCTATTCCCAACACAAATTAATCCGAGGGCGTAGCCCCATACTCATCATCATATTGGGATAGAGGTCGCTTTTACACACTAAAGCATCAAATTATTTGATTTCACAAGCCTGATTTTATCACTTTTTTAATCAATATTAGCCCGATACTATCAAACCGTGTTAACCACTTTGAGTTAACCCGGCCCAATTATTATAAAGGTTATTAAATTATGACTAGATTATTTCAAGCCGAACCATTTGCATTAAACTTCGATCCAGCAACGACTGCGCTAGTCGTCATTGATATGCAGCGAGACTTTGTTGAGCCTGGTGGGTTTGGCGAAGCGCTAGGTAACGATGTCTCTTTAGTGCGCAGCGCAATTGAACCTTGTGGCAAATTATTAAACACCGCCCGCGAAACGGGGATCATGGTTATCCATACCCGCGAAGGTCACCGCGCCGATTTAACCGACTGCCCACCAGCAAAACTAACCCGTGGTGGCAAAACCTTTATCGGCGAGAAAGGGCCAAAAGGCCGTATACTTATCCGCGGCGAAGCAGGTCACGATATCATTCCTGAACTCTACCCTATTGCTGGCGAGCCGATTATCGACAAGCCAGGTAAAGGGGCGTTTTACCAAACCGATCTGCACCTAATCCTGCAAAACAACAATATCAAAACCTTGATTGTGTGTGGCGTCACCACCGAAGTGTGCGTTGGTACTACAGTACGAGAAGCCAATGACCGCGGCTATGAGTGCATTGTGCCTGAAGATTGTGTTGGGTCTTACTTCCCAGAATTCCATCAATCGACCCTTGATATGATCAAGGCGCAGGGCGCGATATTCGGTTGGGTATCAAATAGCGAAAATATCATCGAAGGACTTAAGTAAGTCGATGAGATGATACTCTCGCTCACTAAGGGATACCTTTGCCCAGCAACATCATTTAACGGCAAGGTACACAGCGTTTTTCGGCGGTCGATGAATATCAAAACCGATCTGATTGACACGCCTTGGGTATCCCTTCTTGATACACGTTTACCAGCGACTCCCACTGCATATCAGTGTGACTTCGAGTCGATAGGGCCATTAACCAACAAGATAAAGGTGGGCGAGACGCTATTTATGCGAGGTGGCATGATACGGCTAAAGTCCACTGTAAACTTAGCAATTAATACCCTTACAGCCAGAAAGTGGCAACAAGCTCCAGCGTTATTAACGATTAATCATTACCGTATTAAAAATAATGTCGGTATGACGGAAGCCTTACTTGGAAAGTATATTTCCAGTAAGGAAAAGTTAACCATTAACTCTGCTGCTGAATATATTCAACACTTAGGATTAACACTCCCAAACTGTATTTATATTCACTCAGAAAAATTAGCTAAAAATATAGGTCATGGTAAGGGACTCACACCATCAGGTGATGACTTTTTAATAGGCGTGCTGGCGGTACTATCCAGTTTAACCACAGTGCATCCGCAGGCCGAAACGCTTTTTAATCAAATTAAAACAGCAATACTGTTAGATATTAATAAGACCAATGAGATTAGCGCACATTATTTAACATTGGCTCTTTATCACCATTTTTCGCACCCAGTGCAATGGCTAATACATGATTTATTTACCGCAACGGACGCCTCGATACTTAACCACAGAGTGATGGCTAACCTCAACATTGGCGCCAGCTCAGGTGCCGACACCCTTGCGGGAATGCTGTATTGCCTCAATAACGTATTACTGAATTAAAACTTATTTTAACAGGTACTTATATGACCATTAAATATAAAACATTTGAAAATCTCTATCAGGATTCCGTTTCCTTGATGCAGATTTCAGCCCGCCTCAATAAAATGAGTGGCATAGAAGAGGCCTCTGTCGCCATGGGCACAGAAGCGAACTTAGCGCGCATGACTGACGCCGGTTTTGGCAGCGATATTATTGCCAAGCCCAATGATCTGGTTGTCGCGGTAAAAGGCGACGAGACAGCATGCCAAGAAGCGATTGAAATCGCATTTGAGGCGCTCACGGCAAAACCCGATGCGGGCGATGATAGCCAGCAGTTCTCCCAGCCGCTAACCAGTTTTGCACTTGGGTTAACCCAGCACCCAGATGCTAACCTGGCGATGATCTCTGTCCCTGGTGAATACGCCGCTGCAGAGGCGATAAAAGCCTTAAATCTTGGGCTGAACGTGATGATGTTTAGCGACAATGTATCGGTAGCCGACGAGCGCGCCATCAAACTACTGGCCCAGCAAAAAGAACTGATGGTAATGGGACCCGATTGTGGCACCGCCATTATTAACGGTATTCCCCTAGGTTTTGCAAACGTCGTGCGCCGCGGCGCGATTGGCGTCATTGCGGCATCTGGTACTGGGCTACAAGAAGCCACCTGCCGCATTCATCAACTGGGTGAAGGCGTATCGCAAGCGTTAGGCACGGGCGGTCATGATCTGCACCAAGATGTTGGCGGTATCTCTATGCTGCATGGCCTACAGGCACTTGCCGATGATGAGGCCACTAAGGTGATAGTGCTGATCTCTAAGCCACCCGCAAAGGCGATTGCAGAGCAGATCTTAGCGACCGCAGCCCAAGTGAATAAACCGGTTGTGGTGCATTTTCTTGGCGCGGCAGATTCCTCAATGGCACTCGATGGGGTTTATGCTGCTCACTCATTGGCGCACTCTGCCGAAGTAGCAGTGGCAGTGTTAAACCAGCAAGCGATTCCAGACGTACAAACTCAGCCAAAAGATGATTCAGTGTTAACTACACTAAGCAACAAGTTATTGCCTAGTCAGCGTTATATTAGAGGTGTCTTTGCCGGCGGAACCTTCTGCTTCGAAGCGCAAATTATTGCCAGCCAATATGGCATAAATGCGTATTCAAACACGCCAACCCAAGGTAACAGCCAGCTTGATGATGTATGGACAAGCCAGCAGCACACCATAGTGGATCTCGGTGATGACGCCTTCACCCAAGGCCGCCCGCACCCGATGATCGACCCCACATTACGTAACCAGCGCATTTTACAAGATGCTCAAGACCCAGCCACCGCCGTGATCCTGTTTGATGTGGTGTTAGGTTATGGCGCGTCAGAAGCCCCACTGACTGAGCTACTTGATGTGATTGACACGGTTCGTAGCAAAACCGCCACAGCACCACTGTTTATTGCCCATGTGTGCGGCACAGAGTTAGATCCCCAGTCTCGTGATTTAACCCGTGATGCCTTGAGCGAGGCCGGGGTGTTAATTGCAGATAGCAATGCCGATGCTGCGCACCTTGCTGCGAAATTCATTTCTCAACTTTGCTAAATAGGTAATTCAAATGAAAGCACTTTTCACTCAGAAACTCAAAGTCCTCAATGCAGGCTTAGCCAGTTTCGCCTCTAACATTGAACGTGCCGGCGGTGAAGCGATAGCCATGAACTGGCAACCTCCAGCTGGTGGCGATCGTCAAGGCGGCCTAGCCCTAGCAGAATTACTCAACCAACCAGAGATTGAACTTGCCAACCAAACGGCCATGGAGCGCTACTTAGCCGCCCAACCTATGCTGGTCGATGTGATGCTTGCTGGCGAGGCGATACCCACCCTAGCAGAGAAAAAACTGATCCTACATGCAGGCCCACCGATTGCGTGGCAGGAGATGTGCGGCCCAGTACAAGGGGCGATTTTAGGTGCCATCTTATTTGAAAAATGGGCTGATGACCTTGAGCAAGCAGAGGCGTTGATCCACGCAGGTGAAGTGACCTTCGAGCCTTGTCATCACTTTGATGCCGTAGGCCCAATGGCCGGGATCATTAGCCGTTCAATGCCGTTGTGGGTGGTCGAAAACCCAAATAATGGTAATGAGCGCGTCTACAGCAACTTTAACGAAGGCTTAGGTAAAGTGCTGCGTTTTGGTGCCAATAGCCCAGCCGTGATTGAACGCTTAGAGTGGATGGGTACTGAGCTGGCTCAAGCGATGAAAGCCATGTTGGTTCAATCTGGCCCTATCGAGCTAAAGCCCATTATGGCCCAAGCTCTGCACATGGGTGATGAAGTACACAACCGTAATGCGGCAGCAACCGGCTTACTGTTAAAACAACTGGTACCAGCACTGCTTAATACCGCTGAGCCTAAAGAGCAGATCCAACGAGTGATTAGTTTTATCACCGCCAACGATCATTTCTTCTTAAACCTGTCGATGGCAGCGTGTAAGAGCATGCTTAAAGCGGCCGAGAATATCCCTAACAGCACCATGGTAACTGTGATGGCGCGTAACGGGGTTAACTTTGGTATCCGCCTGTCTGGCACGGGTAACACTTGGTTCCAAGCACCTGCAAACCCGGTCGATGGGCTGTTTTTCCCAGGTTATGGCGTCGAAGATGCTGCGGCAGATTTAGGCGACAGCGCCATTACTGAAACCGCGGGGGTCGGTGGTTTTGCCATGGCTTCATCGCCAGCGATTGTGAAGTTTGTCGGCGGCACCCCGATTGATGCGACTAATAATAGCCGCGCAATGCAGGCCATCACCTTAGGCGGTAACCCTGCCTTTACCTTGCCAGCACTTAACTTTGCCCCAACAGCGGCGGGTATCGATGCGCGCAAGGTTGCCGATCACTCTGTATTACCCATCATCAACACAGGTATCGCCCATAAACAAGCGGGTGTAGGCCAAATTGGCGCCGGGATCACCACAGCACCAATGCAGTGCTTTGTTGATGCTTTACAAACCTTTGCCACTCAACGTGAACACTAGGAATAACCATGACTAAAAAACCTTTAGCAGTCGTCGCCTTTGGCGGCAATGCGTTGATAGACAATGATGACCACTGCTCCATCAATGATCAGTACCAAACGGTGGTGAATAACGTAGGTTACTTGGTGGATTTAATTGAACGTGGATGGGATCTGGTATTAACCCACGGCAATGGCCCTCAAGTTGGCTTTATTCTGCGCCGCTCTGAGTTGGCCGCCCACGAAGTCGACCCTGTTCCGGTTGATTACGCGGTTGGCGATACCCAAGGTGCCATTGGCTATATGTTCCAAAAGGCATTGAGTAATGAGTTAAGCCGCCGCGGTATTGCCCGCCCTGTGGTCACACTCGTAACTCAAACCCGGGTGGATACCAATGATCCAGCGTTCCAAGCGCCGAATAAGCCCATTGGTTCATTTATGGATAAAGCCACAGCCGAGCAATATGCCGCCGAATTAGGTTGGCACATTATGGAAGACTCAGGACGCGGTTGGCGCCGCTGCGTGGCCAGCCCTAGCCCACAAGAGATCATCGAAATCGACAGCATCAAAACCCTGCTTGGCAGTGGCGCGCTCGTCATCGCTGCAGGCGGTGGTGGCATTCCGGTTGAACGCAACGCACAAGGAGACTTGGTGGGCGTTGAGGCGGTCATCGATAAAGATGTAGCTTCAGCCATGCTCGCCAAAGAGTTGCACGCCGACATGCTAATTATTCCAACTGGCGTTGAAAAGGTGGCCATCAACTTTGGCACCCCAGAGCAAGAGTGGCTAAGTGAACTGGATCCAGCACAGGCGAAAAAACTGGGCGAGCAAGGCCAATTTGGCGAAGGGTCAATGAAGCCTAAAGTCGACGCCTTATTGCAATTCTTAGCCGGTAATCCAGATGGCGCAGGGCTTATCACTAAAGCCAGCACAGTTATCGAAGCCATTGATGGTGCAACGGGCACCTGGATCCGCAACCACTAATCATTTTTTGAGGTCCGGCATGGCCGGACCCTTTTTTTACGGAGTAAATCTTATGTCTAAAACAACTCTTTTAGCAGTAAACGGCACCCTAATGCGTGGCCTTGAACTCAACCCAAACCTAATCAATGTGGGCGGTAAATTCATTCGTGAAGATAAAACCGACCAGCATTACCGCCTATGGTCAATCAATGATGTTCACCCAGCAATGATCCGCACCACAGCCCCAAGCAACAGTGTTGACCTTGAAGTGTGGGAACTGCCTATGGAAGCCTTCGCTGCGGTATTGAGCAATGAGCCTGCCGGCCTTGCTATCGGTAAAGTTAAGCTTGCCGATGGTAGCGAAGTACTTGGGGTGTTAGGTGAGCCATGGCTGGTCGAAGGACAGCGTGAAATCACCGAGACTGGTGGATGGCGCAATTATATCAAGACAACCAAGGCATAAACCGTTAACGCATAAATCGAGATACATAAATAACAATAACATCGACAAGTCACCACAGATTGTCTTTGGGATCTCTTCAATCACATTCAGTTGTGAATTTAAGGCGTACTAATTATGAGTAGCAGAAATAATACCGAACAATCCAACACGGCCTCCGGTGCTCAAATCGCAATGATCCTGCTAGGGATCCTTGTAACCCCAGTGCTATTAGCCTCATCGAGTCTCGGTAGCCAGTTAACATTAGGCTCTGCAGCAGCGGTGATTGCTGTGGGCAGCTTAATCTTAACCGTGCTTGCGGTGATCAACATTGCCATTGGTGAGCAGGCTCGCTTGCCCACATACGGCATTGTGAAATACTCCTTTGGCAGCAAAGGCGCTATCGCCATCAATGTCATCATGGCCATCAGCTTGTTTGGTTGGATAGCGGTGACGGCGAACATGTTTGGCCACAGCGTGCATGATCTGCTGGCCACACAATTTGGGCTTGAGCTACCTGTGGCGCTTATTGTGGCGCTGGGTTGTGTTATTTTTGTTGCTTCTACCGCCTTTGGCTTTGAAGCGCTAGGCAAGGTGTCAAAATTTGCCGTGCCCATCATTGTGTTGTTGATGTTTGTGATCCTTTATATGGCATTAACCGCCTCGGTGCCATTGGTCGAAAAAGTCAGTAGCTTAAGTTTCGGTGCAGCCGTGTCATCGGTAGTAGGTACCATCATCGTCTTAGTGGCTACCTCACCCGATTTTGGCAGCTTTGTTCACAATCGTAAGCATGCGGTATTAGCGGGTGTATTGACCTTTGGTTTAGCCTATCCAGTGCTCTTTTTGGTGGGCGCAATACCTGGGTCTATCACCTCTGAAGGCTCGCTATTGTCTGCCATGGCGATTATTGGTAGCACGCTGCCTGCGGCTATTTTGCTGGTGTTTGCCTGTATCACAGGTAACGCGGGTAACATGTTCCAAGGCACCTTAGTGGTATCGACGCTGTTTACTAAGTTCCCTAAATGGCAGCTAACTGTGGTACTCGGTATTCTGGCGGCAATCGTCGGTAGCATGGATATTATGGCGTGGTTTATTCCATTCTTATTGTTCTTGGGTATCGCAACCCCTCCCATTGCAGGGATCTATATTGCCGACTTCTTTATCAATCGCCGTAACGGCTATGATGAAGCCTGCTTACAACAAGATCCTGCCATTAAGCCAATGACTTTTGTGGCTTGGGGTGTGGGTTCATTAGTGGGCTTTTGCACGGTAAATGGTTGGTTCACCCTATCGGGGATCCCATCGATTGACTCTTTGATGATAGCTTCAGTAGGTTACTTCCTATTAACGCGTATCGGTCAATCCAAGAGTAACGCACTGACCAATAACGGTTAACGACTCATGCCAAAAGCAAAGGGCAAGCGCTCAAGCTCGGCAACCTATGAGGCTCTGACCACAGACCTAAGCGGCACCTGTGATACTTAAGCGATAGCCATTGAGTGAGCCGGGTTAAGTCAACGGTAAAAAACCATGAGTCAGTAATAAAAAGGCCATGCCTTCTGTATCAGAAGACATGGCCTTTTTTATGCACTTTTTTATGAATAAGAACAGATCAATTAAGAACAGATCAATTAAGAACAGATCAATCAAATGGCGGGGACTTTAAACTCAGTGCCAGCCACTTCAAGCACCACATCGCGAGGTCTTATCTCGACAATGCGTAATGCGCCGCCAATCATGTCACCTTGTTGTAACTCAGCGCCATCGACATTAAGCCAGCGGTTATCGGGGTTACTGGCATAGACATGGGCCAAAATTGTAAACTCAGGCACCTGTAGCTGCACACCTGCGGGTAACTGCCCATAGTTAGGAAGTGTATCGGCGCCAGGCTCAGGAATAGGATCAAGCTTAGGCTCGGTCACTGGCGTCGCCACCGCCTTGTCTATCTCTACCGCTTTTAATGCCGCCTCAAAGGCCGCGAGTAAGTTATCACTTGGCGGCTCACTTCGACTCACAGGTGCATTGCGCGCCTGTGCGTTGGTTGCGTTGCTAAAGCCCACATCTTTAGCAGCTTCATCGACTTGTGCCTGCAGCGAATTAAGCAAGTCTTGACCACGTTGATTGCTATTCGCGCCTAAAATGATGGGCTCTTGGGCGGCGTTATCTGTCACTTCGGTTGCCATGGCGATGGTGCGCGACCCCTGCGCCAAATTAGGTCGCTCACTGATAGGTACTGGCTGCGCTTGATAACCCATAGGCCATGCTATGGGTACAGGCAATGCGACTTTTCCCGCCAGCTGCACATTTGGGCTCGCCGGCTGAGTGCCGACGGCCACATCCGCTTGTGGGCTAGGATTAGCTTGTGGACTGCGACTGACCTTAGGGGACGACATTAACGCTAGCGCATCAGGCTGTCGTGTCACTGAGCGCTCCGGTAACGGCGTTTTAAAGGCACTTTGGCGTAACGGGCTGGCACTACTAAGCAACCATGCCGCCAATACTGCTAGCCCCAGCAGAGTGACAAACAGCGCCAACTTCAATCCAAGGTGACGAGTACGGTTCATCGCCTGATATTGAGCACGCGGGGTAATAATTGCATCCAGAGGCTGCTCTTGCTGTTTCGCCCGCATCACGGCATCGAGTAAAATAGACATCAGTAGCGCCCCCCACTTTCTTGCAGCCGCGGCCCTTGGTCACTCAAGTAAAGATTAAGCTGCACTAAGGTTTGGCTGCCGGCAATGGCATCGGCCCGCAAACCGTGCTGCCGTTGAAACGCCCGCAGCGCCTGCTCTAACTCATCGTCAAATTGGTTCACCAAACGCGGAGATTTTTGTTGGATATGTGCCAGCGCATTTTCAAGCCATTGCACCTGCGCAATTGGCGCGCCGCGACCTATCTCTTTAGGCTGGTAACTGGGCGCCTGCCATAAAATTTCGAAGGTGCCACTGAAATGGCGAGTAAACCAAGCTCTGTCGACCCACAATTGCTGCTCGCCCAGTTGCAACAACAGTTGCTCACCTTGGCGCGACACCACAGTGCCATAAAATGGTTGCTGATTTTCATCTTGCAGATACACCACCGCAGGGTAGTTTAACCGTAGCAGAGAAAACCAGTTACCTTGTTGCTGAAAACAATCGAGCCCTTGTTGCTGCGCCGACTGACAAGCCGTTAAGCCGATGTAGGGCGACTTGCCCCACAAGCCTAAAATACTGGCGTAGGCGCTATCTATGCTGCGGCTCTGCTCTATGGCTTGACGCAAAATCTGTTGACTGGCGCTCAGTTGCGCCGACTTAGGCGCGCTCATGCTATCAAGGTCATCTGAGGGTTGAGGAATCGCACCCCAATCGCCTGAGCGCTCGCGCTGCGCCACTTGATTAGGCATCTGGCTCGATGAAGCGCCCGCACCTGAACTGAGTACTGCACTGGAATTAGTACTCGGCTCTGCGACCAGATTAAGCACGCCACGCTCATCAGTGTGGTTAAACAGATAAAATGCCCCCGCAAAGGTGAATACCACGGCGGCCGCCGCTGCCGTAGGCCAAAAAAGCGATCGCGACTTAACCTCTTCGCCGAGCACTTCCGTTGCCGCAGTGCGCACCATGTTGGCATCAATCGGCACCTTAGATTGCGCGTAACCTGCCATCAAGGCGCGCTCACACAACAGATTAATCAACCGCGGAATACCGCCACTGTATTGATGCAAGGCTTTGATCGCACTGCGATGAAACAAAGGCTCATGCCGCCCCGCTACCTGCAATCTGTGCTGCACGTACAGAGCAATTTCTTGCTGAGTCAAAGGCAATAAGTGATAACGGGCGGTGATGCGCTGGGCCAATTGACGTAACTCTTGGCGTTTAAGCAATTGTTGTAGCTCTGGCTGACCAATCAAAATCACTTGTAACAGTTTTTTAGTGTCGGTTTCGAGATTGGTTAAAAGGCGCAGCTGCTCAAGGACTTCGGCGCGCAGATGCTGCGCTTCATCAATGATCATCACGGTATTACGTCCGCGTTCATGGTTCGCCAATAAAAACTGGCTTATTTTATCGGTAAGCTGCTTAAGACTCGGCTCGGGGCCATATTCGATATTCAATGCATCGCACAAGGTGGCTAACAACTCTAACTCGGTTAGCGAAGGATTAAGAATAAAGGCGGTGTCGGTATTGTCCGGTAACTGATTAAGCAAGGTACGCGATACCGTGGTTTTTCCTGTGCCAACTTCGCCCGTTAGCAGTACAAAGCCCCCCGTCTCACCTAAGCCGTAGGTCAAATGTGCCAACGCCTCACGATGACGGTCACTTAGAAACAGATAATGCGGGTTGGGTGCAATAGAAAATGGGTTATCGTTAAGTCCATAAAACGCTTTGTACATGCAGGCTGTAGTCCCAAAAAATAATTGACGTTCCAAACTAATCTTTAGCCGATCCATTGTCAAAAATTAGCCTAAAATATTTGCGCGACGCCGCGTTGCAAACAGTACAATCACACCTCGTTAGCATGATAAGCTAGAGGCAAAGTAAGCAAAGAGACTTAAACTGGTGAAAATCTATCTCGTCGGCGGCGCCGTCCGTGACCAATTACTGCAACTGCCCATCAAAGATCGTGACTACATGGTGGTCGGTGCAACGCCAGAGCAGATGCTGGCTCAAGGTTACAATCAAGTGGGTAAAGATTTCCCAGTGTTTCTGCACCCTAAAACTCAGCAAGAATATGCCTTAGCGCGCACCGAACGCAAAACGGCTGCAGGTTACGGTGGCTTTAGTTGTTACGCCGCCCCCGATGTCACCCTTGAAGAGGATCTGCTGCGCCGCGACTTAACCATTAATGCGATCGCTCAAGATGAGCATGGCACACTTGTCGACCCTTATGGCGGCCAACGCGATATTGAGCTGCGTTTACTGCGCCATGTATCGGCGGCTTTTGTCGAAGATCCACTCAGAGTATTGCGAGTCGCCCGTTTTGCCGCACGTTTTCACCACTTAGGTTTTAGTGTTGCGCCAGAAACCACGGCGCTGATGCAGCAGATCAGTCGCAGCGGCGAACTCGAAGCGTTAACCCCAGAACGGGTATTTTTAGAATTGGATAAGGCACTGGCAACCGATGCCCCGCAAGTGTTTTTTGAGGTATTGCGCCAGTGCGCTGCGTTGCCCATTTTGTTCCCTGAAATTGATGCCCTATTTGGTGTCCCCCAACCAGAGAAGTGGCACCCTGAGATTGATACTGGCGTGCACACCATGATGGTACTCGAACAAGCCGCAAAGTTATCACCAGAACCCGCGATCCGCTTCGCGGCCCTAGCACACGACTTAGGCAAAGCCCTTACGCCGCCAGAACTGCTGCCTAAGCATCACGGCCATGGGCAAAAAGGACTGGCACCAATCAGGGCACTGTGCACACGCATTAGGGTACCTAATGAATATCGCGATCTGGCTTTACTGGTGAGCGATCAACATCAAAATGTGCATCAGGCTTTTGAGTTAAAGCCGCAAACCATCATCAAAATATTCGACAAAGCCGATCTCTGGCGCAAGCCTCAGCGGCTATCTCAACTGTTGATTGCCTGTGAAGCCGACATGAAAGGCCGCAGCGGATTTGAAGAGCACGACTACCCGCAGGCTCAATACTTACAAGGCTGTTTTGAGGCGGCGCAAAACGTTGCCATAAAACCCATTATCGATGCAGGTTTTACCGGAGCCGATATCAAAGCCGAACTACAGCGCCAGCGCATTGAAATTATTACAAAGTATAAAGTCAAACATCTGAAAACGGATACCGAGCACTAGCATAAGATTAATTGATGGTGATCAAGGATCAAAATTGACACAAATTATCCACAGGGTCTTGCTTTTGGGTACTCATGAGATATTGTATTACAAGGTAAACACGAAAATTCATAGCAAAATAATATAGCTATGACATAATTAACTAGTTGCAGTTGTGTTTCAACTGCTCCACTTGAATCCAACACACTCTAAAGGGATTTCCCATGAACAAAAAAGTACTTATGCTTGCTGGCGTAGCAATGACGGCCCTTCTTGGTGGTTGTGCAAACACTACTGCTCTAGAAGAAAGCGTTGCTAACCTAGGCAACAAGGTTGATCAACTATCAGCTGAAGTTAGCTCTCTTAAGTCTGAGCAAGGCGCTCTTTCTGCAGACGTTAAAGATGCAAAAGCAGCAGCTATGGACGCACAAGCTGAAGCTAAGCGTGCTAACAGCCGTATCGACAACATCGCTTCTTCTTACAAGAAGTAATTTGTCTCAAAGTTAAGCTTATTTTTATAAGTGAACTTTCAAGGCTTGGTTAAAGGTGAATAAATGTGCCACTTATGGTGACACACACCAAACCAAGCCTTAATTTTTGGCGTTATCCTGACTCGCATTGTCAGAGCGAATCAAAGCCTTTAGTCATAAAAATCATTACTCGCCCACCTCCTCTATATCTGACGGTTAACACAACTAAATTCCCTGCAGATACTAATACAAAGTTAGCATCTAGCGTCCTTTTCAAATCCTCACCTCGACCATCAATGTCATATGTTATGTAAGCCAAACTTCACTTACCGCTATTGAAGAGTGGCTCAACGTCAATAACATCCACGCTATGCTTGTGGCGGCGTACCTTCCCCATTAGCAACAACGGCGTCAATTTGTACCAAGGCATCCATAGGGATAGCGGTAACGCCAACGGTTGTTCTTGCTGGCAAAGCGCCGTTAAAGAAGCGAGTATAAACTTGGTTTACAGCTTCGATATCGGTAATGTTTTTTAATTGGATATTGATTTTAACCACATCGTCCATCACATGGTTGACACTTTCGACAATGGCTTTGATATTGCGTAAGCATTGTTCAGCCTGCTCAGTGACATCACCAGCAACCAGTTGATTTGTTTTTGGTTCCAAAGGTAATTGAGCGGCAATATGATTGTAATGCGAGAAAGCCACAGTTTGTGAATATAGCGCATTTAGGGGGGCATTTGGCGTATTACTTGCTCTTATGACAATACCATGTCTATCTTCTACCGCTTGTGTCGGAGTGCCATCTCCGTGTGACACAACCGCATCAATTTGTACTAAGGCATCCATAGGTAAAGCAGCAGCTATCAGGGTAGTTCGTGCAGGTACATAGGCTGCGGTTCTAGCAATCGCAGAGTCTGGGAAAAAAGTGCTATACACTTCGTTGACAGCTTCAATATCGGCGGCATTTTTAAGGAATATCGTTGTTTTGACAATATCGTCAAAAGGTACATCAATACTGGTTAAAATGGCCTTAAGGTTTGTTAAACACTGCGCAGCCTGCTCTTTTACACCACCAGCAACCATTGCCCCGGTCTTAGGATCGATAGGTAATTGAGCTGAAATATTGTTGTAATGCGAAAAAGCCACCGTTTGCGTCGATACCGAACTGATAGGCGCATGCTGCGTATTGTTGGCGAGCTTTACCAGTGCACAAGGCGCTTGTGGAGCCGTACCTTCCCCATTCGAGATAACCGCATCAATTTGAACTAAAGCCCCCTCTAGAGGCAAAGCAGCAACAGCGACTGTCGTCCGTGTAGGAAAATAGCTTAGGAAAAATGCGCTATAAACGTCATTTACAGCATCAAGATCGGCGATGTTTTTAAGAAAAATATTAATTTTAACCACATCGTCCATTACATGGTCGACACTCTCTACTATGGCTTTAATATTGATTAAGCACTGCTTTACTTGCTCTTTTACACCACCAGTCACTATCTGCCCCGTTTTAGGGTCTACTGGTAGTTGAGCCGAAATATTATTGTAATGAGAAAACGCGACTGTTTGTGTGTATACCGAACTTTCTGGTGCGTTAGCGGTATTTCTTGAAACCTTTATAATATTGCCACTCATATGGGTATTTTCCTGTTTTATATTTTATGTAGAGTTCAGTTTATTCAAGTTCAAATCCATCTCACACTTCAATCACAAAAATAAATCAAAGCAAAGCCCATTAATTTAATAAGGTTAACTATTAAAAATAAAACAGCACTTTTAGAAATAGAAAAACAAACAACAAGATCAAGCAAAAAGAGACTTATTACTTAAAAACATTAGTATCACCAACAAACAGACTTGCACAAGAAATTAATAACAACGCTGTACATTAAGTGTGACATTCATCAATAACATCGCAGAGTATTAATATTAAAAATAAAGAACATTAATTAAATGAATACATTAAACTTGCCACATCAACTTTAATAAGTATGTTATTAATCGATATTTTTAATTTACAGCGGTTAATTTACAGATTTTAATTTATAGCTTTTTACCGATAACGTTTAAATCGTTTAATCGGTAGATGTTCTAATAGATAGGTTTTAATTCGTAAAAATAAAAGCATAACGCCATAGACACGCTAAAATGATCGCGAGTAACCCAAGCCTTATACACACTTTCACTCAGCCGCCGCCCCCACCTAGGCTGACTGTAAAGGAAACAGACCCATACAAAACATGGGCGATACGCTTAACAGTGAAGTCGTTTGTCATGCTATTGCGGCGCGGCAAGAGTACTGCTGCAGATCTCTTGCAGTAACGGGCCAATAGCAGTGGGCGCCGAGCGTAGGTTGAATGCCTATGCAGCAATGACGAGCATAGGCCAAAAGCAGCCTGGCTAAGTTGGCCCATAAAAGATATATAGGCGCCTTGTGATTGTCAGTGTTTATAGGTAAATGCTGGCCTGTCTGAAGGAAAAAGTCGGCGCGCTGCGCCGACTGTCGTCATATCGAGGGATGGTTAGAAAGGCTTGTAAGGCAGGAATTTACCATCAAGGGTGATCACCGCGCGTGAGCCACCTTCAGCATCTTCCACTTTTTTGATGTCCATCTTGAAGTTGATGGCGCTGATGATGCCATCACCAAACTGTTCATGTACTAGGGCTTTTAGTGTGGTGCCATAAACCTGCATCATCTCATAAAAACGATAGATGGTTGGATCGGTCGGCATGTTGTTTTCAACGCTGCCACGCAATGGAATGGTTTGCAATAGTGCAATGGCGCTATCATCAAGGCCAAGAGTTTCACCCACCTTTTGGGCGGCTTCGGCAGGTAATGGCTGCTGACCTAACAAGGCGGCAGTAACAAACACATCACTTAGGCCTGTACCTTCGGCAATTTGCTCGAACGATAAGTTTTTTTCTGCTTTGGCTGCAATAATCACGTCAGTTAACGCTTGGCGAGCTGTATTGCTGATTTGAGATTGGATCATAATAATACCTCTTTTGAGTTAAGTAAGGGTTATACAGCGACAGGTAGCTGTATTGGATAGGCGCGGACATCGGTATGGTCCGCAAGGGAAACAAAGCTGTTAGTGGCACCATTTAGCGCGTCAATACCACCCGATTCGATATCGTAAACCCAGCCGTGTAAAGCCAAGCGCCCCTCGCCTAAAGCCAGGCGCACTGATGGATGCGTTTTAATATTTTCGAGTTGAGCTATGACATTTTCTCGTACCATAGCTTCAATACGGGCTCGTTCACTGACATGGGGGCGTGCTTCGTTAACGATACGAGCCGAATCGGCATAGCGTAGCCAGCTGCCAACCGCAGGCATATGGTCCATGCACTTGCATGTGGCTATCGCGGTCATCGCGCCACAGTCTGAGTGACCACAAATCACCACGTCGGTGACCCGTAATGCGGTCACGGCATATTCCACTGATGCGGAGACCCCGCCAGGCTCAGGGCCGTAAGATGGCACTATGTTGCCAGCGTTACGAATAACAAATAGACCGCCGGGCTCATGTTGGGTGATCAGCTCAGGCACTAAGCGGCTGTCCGAACAGGAGATAAACAGCGTGCGCGGATTTTGCTTAGTGGCCAGATTTTTGAACAGCTCGGCGCGCTCGGGAAATACGTCGCTCTGGAACTTTAAAAAACCTTCAATGATATCTTTCATGGCGGTGTCTCTCTCTAATTGATGCCGAGAATATTACGCCCGCCTTGTGATAAGGTAAAAGACCGATATATTATTACCGCCATAAGCAATACTTATAGGTAAGCCATGCTATTACGACATATCAATTATTTTCTCGCGGTTGCAGAGCATCGCAGCTTTACGCGAGCCGCAACTTCCCTGTATGTGTCACAGCCGGCGTTGTCACAACAGATAAAGCAATTAGAGGAAAGCCTTGGAGCAACCTTATTCGATCGCACAGGCCGCACCATAAAGCTTACGGATGCTGGAGAGGTCTATGCCCGCTACGCCCGTCGCGCCCAGCAAGATTTAGAAGAGGGCCGACGAGCGATTCACGATGTACAAAACATGAGCCGCGGCGCGCTGCGCATTGCCATTACTCCCACCTTCACCACCTATCTCATCGGTCCGTTAATACAGGCATTTCATGCTCAATACCCCAACGTCACACTGAGCGTGCAGGAGATGTCACAAGAACGGATGGAAGAGCGCCTGCTCGATGATAAGTTTGATCTGGGTATTGCCTTTGATGATGTCCAGTCTGCCGATATTGCCGCGCAAACACTGCTAGAAGAAACACTGGCATTGGTGGTGGGACGCGAGCATCCACTTGCCAAGATGGGCGCGATTGACCTGCCCACACTAAGTGAACAGTCACTGGTATTGCTAAGCAGTGAGTTTGCCACCCGAGAACAGATTGATCGCTATTGTCGCCAGCATCAAGTGCAGCCGCGAGTGCTCATGGAAGTTAACTCTCTTAGTGCGGTGATTGAGATTGTGCGCCACACTGGGCTAACCACCTTGCTGCCGTCCAACATTGCGAGTAATCGCGACGAACTTGTCGCTATCGCCCTTGCGCCCTCTTTGTTACAACGAACGGCAGTATTAATGCAACGCAAAGGCGCCTATCAAAGCGCGGCAGCGGCAGCATTTATTGAGTTAGCCCATAAGTTAGTGGCCGATAAATTTGCTTGATCTATCCCGCTGTTTATCCTAATGAAATGCTTCCCAAGATGGAGCGATTACCTTAGAGACAAGCGCTGAAGCACTGAATGATTACCAGCGCGATTTAAACTTATAAAAATCAGCCATAAAAAAGCGCCCAAAGGGGCGCTTAATCACGCTATCGACAGTGTCAGTGTCGTGAAAGGATTAATTCAATGACCAGCTAAACTCAGGCGAGCTTAACTCATCACGAGAGATACTCACAGGAATGCCGTTTTGAGTCAGTATGGCATCGTTGGCTTTAGCCCTATCGACCTTATCTTGACTGATGAACTTAACCACTTGACTGTTTAAGGTGATCACCTTATTGCTGGGCTCATCTTCCGACTCAGACAACGGCGAATGCACCTCAATAATATGCCTGCCATCTGGCTCAGCCGATATTTTCACCGCTTGATTTATCACTCGTACGTTATCGCCATATTTTGACTGATTAAATAACCACTCAATATCGTCAGGGTTAAGCCTTATACAGCCGGCACTGACGCGCATACCGATACCAAAATCTTTATTGGTACCGTGGATCAGATAACTACCATCGCCATAAGAGAGTTGCATCGCATATTGGCCTAAGGGGTTATCGGGCCCCGCTGGCACCACGCGCGGTAACACTTCGCCACGCTCGCGTAAGTGGTCGGCGCGAATACTGGCCGGCGGTGTCCAACTTGGATTAGGAATACGCGACTTAATTTTAGTCACCATCTCTGGTGTTTCACGCCCAACACGGCCAATACCGACAGGAAATACATGGACTTCACGGCCATTATCAGGAAAATAATAGAGACGCAGCTCAGGCAAGTTAATCACAATACCTTGACGCGGCACATCTGGTAACAACATCTGTGTCGGTATGGTCAATGCCGTGCCAGGCGTGGGCAAAAAAGGATCGACGCCAGGGTTGGTTTCCATCAACTCTAAAATACCGACATTATAATGATCGGCGATAGTCTTAAAATATTCTCCCTGCTGAACCACATGCGTCTGTAACTCACCAATCAGGCGTCCACCATTGGTTGGTAAAGAATACACATTGGCAAGTGTATAGCACGGCAATAACCACAAGATGACCAACAGCATTTTACGCATCATCGATTTTACTTCCTAATCTGGGTGTTAATGGCCTAGCCTTAATAAGTTAAAGGGTACCTTGAGCCAAGCCTATTTTCTAGTGCTCAATGTTAGCTAAGGCTAATTAACCTTTTCAATCATTTGTTTACGACTCAGGGTAAGGTAAAAATCAACTTCAAGTTGGCTAAAGTCCCCAGTTAACATCTGCCGCTTTACCTTATCGGCCGCTCGCCAAGCATAAGGCGTCATCTCTAATAGGGTCACCGCATCATCAGGGGTGACATTAAGCGTAAAACTCACCCGTTGCTGATGGATAAGCTCAAGCCCTTTCGCTAAGGTAAGATCGGCAGGTTTTTCGGTTAAGTCTTTATAGAGATACTGCTTAATTTGCCACAGATGACGCGGGCCGGGTGAAACCTGTACAAACAAACCGTTAGGCTTAAGCACACGTAACAACTCTTTGCCTTTAAGTGGCTTATCGATAAGCGTGACGAGATCAAAGCATTCATCCACAAAGGGAAGCTGCTTTAACTGACTGACGATGTAGGTTGCCTCAGGGTGACTTTTAACCGCCGCAAATAAGGCGTTTTCCGCCTCACCTATCCCTGTTTGATTGCAGTTTACTGCCACGCCTTGCAGGGTATCGGTCAGGGCTCGCAAGTAAAAGCCGTCACCACAATCAAAATCTAAATGGTTAACCGCAGCATCTTGGTCTGTCACGTATTTTGCCAAAGCGAGAGTCAGTTGCTGTTTTAACGCATCTAGCAGCGGGGTAAACACGCCAGACTCAAGCAAGAAACGCTTAGCGCGCATCACCTGACGAGAGTCCATGTGCGGCTTTTTAGCTTGGCTGAAAACCCAATACCCTTGCTCATTTTTATCTAAATGATGCTTGTTAGGGCAATGTAGCCCTTGTGAAGCCTCATGAATCGACATCTGAGCTTGGCAAACGGGACATAAATAATGGCTGATCATGGGATCTCTTTAATAATTCATGGTAAATAAAAACGTTAAGCGAAAATCACCACACACAACACTGCACCTAACGCTAGGCGATAAATAACAAAGGGTGTCATACCCATGCGGCTAATAATTTTAAGAAAATAATGAATACAAAGGTATGCCGCCACAAAAGAGAGCACAGTACCTAAGCCCAAGGCTTGATAGTCTAGCGCCTCACCACTTTCAATGAGATCTTTAACCACTAAAATAGCGGCCCCTAAACTGACTGGCACCGACATTAAAAACGAAAAGCGTGCTGCCGCTTCGCGGCTCAAGCCTAACATCAAGGCGGCAGTTATGGTGGCACCAGAACGCGACGTCCCCGGGATCAACGCCATCGCTTGGGCGATACCTATCACTAGGGCTTTCTTCCACCCGACCTGAAACTCACTAAACCCTTCTCGCGTCATGCGGTCCGCCCACCAAAGTAGCAGGCCAAATACTATGGTGGTAAAGGCAATTACTTCAATATTGCGCAGATGCGTGGCGATAAACCCTTTGGCAGTAAAGCCCACAATAACCGCTGGAATGGTGGCTAAAATGATCCACCATGCGAGTTTACTTTGCTCATCTTGCTGACCGCTAACAATGCTGCCAGTCCAAGCGGTAAACATCGACCATAACTCACGGCGAAAATAGATAACCACTGCCAGCAATGAGCCAGTATTCACAGCAACATCGAAGGTTAATCCTTGATCTTGCCAGCCTAAAAGCTGGGCGGGCAGAATTAAATGCGCCGAGCTAGAAATAGGTAAAAACTCCGTAAGGCCCTGGATCAGCGCCAATACAATTACCTGAAACGTATCCATATTTATCCTTTATCGATGGATTGTTAGTAACACCAATGAAATTCAATCGGCCACAGCTTTTGCTGCGACTTATCAAAGTTATCCCACAAGGTTTGGTAGGTTTGTTGCTCGACGGGATGCAGTAATGTCGGCGCGATCTCGGCTAATGGCCACAGTACAAAAGCATTGGTGGTGATCTCTGCGCGAGGCAGTTCTACCGGGGTTTGACCCACCCAGTCGTCATACAGTAACAGGTCAAGATCTAAGGTCCGTGGGCTGTATTTTTTGGCCCCTAAACTGCGGCCATTGTCTTGTTCTATGCGTTTAAACAGCGCAACCACTTGCGCTATGGTTAATGGCGTGTCGGCAGCCACCACCATATTGAGAAAATTACTGCCCTTAAATCCCACCGCTTCGCTTTCAAATACCGACGATAGGCACAGGTTTGAAAAGTGTTCTGTTAACGCCTTAAGGGCCGCGTTAAAGTAATGCTCGGCGTCGATATTACTGCCAATACTAATAAAAATACGCGCCATAGTATTATAGATGACCTCGTTGTATTTCTACGCCGACAGCGGATGCTGAAGGGACCGCACCGGGCTTCATCACTTTCACTTTTACCCAAGGCACATCAAACTCCGTCATCACGCACTTAGCGCACATTTCGGCAACCGTTTCAATGAGTTCAATTGGCTTTTCGGTAATAAGCTCAACTAAACGATTAGAAACCGTTTCATAGCACAACGCATATTGGTAATCGTCGCTGTCGGCGGCCGGGCCATTATCCCAGGCCATTTCCAGATCGATTAACAGTTGCTGATGGATCTGCTTTTCCCACTCGTAAATTCCAATCACTGTTTCCACTTTCAATTGTGAAATAAGCACCTTGTCCATAATGCCTCCCGCTAGGCAAGTTAAGTGTTGGTAAAAAGAGGTCTAATAAGCTAATGAGTCCAATCTTGATATAATGACAAAATTGCACAGATAACTGTGTTTACCCCTTTCTTACAGCTAAAAACCCAAGTAGGATAAGCTGCTGTAATGGCATCGAAACAGGGTTCATGAGAACGGATGACATCGCCCCGCTGCTCATTACAACCGCTCTATCAACCAGTGCGTAAAATATAAGGTTAATGAGAGGCCTCAATGCTAGGTCGCGATAATACCTTAAGAAGGATAAGGAAACCAATTTGAGCTTAACGCTGTTCACTCTAGCGATGATTTTGATCGCCTACTTGGCCGGTTCAATCTCCAGTGCAGTGCTAGTGTGTCGTCTTCGAGGCTTACCCGACCCCCGTAACGAAGGTTCTGGTAACCCTGGCGCGACCAATGTCTTGCGTATCGGTGGCGCGAGCGCCGCAGCCACGGTGTTGCTCTTCGACATGCTTAAAGGCGCCATCCCTACCTACATCGCTTTTCGCCTCGGTGTCGATGCCGTTCCCTTAGGTATTATCGCTATTAGCGCCTGCCTAGGGCATATCTTTCCTATCTTTTTTAAATTTAAAGGTGGTAAAGGCGTTGCGACCGCCTTTGGCGCTATGGCTCCCATAGGTGCAGACCTATCACTCTCGTTGATGCTGACATGGATAATCTTAGTCATTATCTGCCGTTATTCATCTTTAGCGGCCATCATGACCGCTTTACTCGCACCAGTTTATACGTGGTATTTCGACGATCGCTTCACCATCCCCGTAGCCATGTTGTCCATGTTAATCGTGATCCGCCATCGAGAAAATATCGCTCGCCTGTTAAAGGGAGAAGAGTCGAAAGTGTCGCGTAAAAAGAAAGAAAAAGCCCAGTAAAAAGGGCTACTTTGTACTGGGCTATTCACAGGCTAACGGCACGACTATACTGGCGGTAATGAATCTAACGGCCAGCGTGGCATACCTTTAACGGCTAAATCTTCTATCTGGCCGGCTTTTAAACGCTGCATGCCCGCATAGGCGATCATCGCGCCATTATCGGTACAGAACTCACCACGTGGATAATAAACCTGCCCGCCGAGATCTTGCATCATTTGCGCTAATGACGCTCTTAAACGGCTATTGGCACTCACGCCTCCGGCTATCACTAAGCGGTTATACCCAGTTTGCTTAAGCGCGCGCTTACACTTGATGGCTAAGGTATCAACCACCGCCTCTTCAAATGCGCGGGCAATATTCGCGCGAGTCTGCTCATCATCGGGCTCGGCGGCAATCGTATTGGCGGCAAAGGTTTTAAGGCCAGAAAAACTAAAATCAAGCCCTGGGCGATCTGTCATAGGGCGTGGAAAACGATAACAATTAGGTTGCCCTTGAGCGGCCAATTTTGCCAGTCTTGGGCCTCCGGGGTAATCTAAGCCCATCAGCTTGGCGGTTTTATCAAACGCCTCACCGGCAGCATCATCAACCGACTCGCCAAGCACCTGATAACGACCTATGCCTTCAACCGCGACCATCATCGAATGCCCCCCTGACACCAACAAGGCCAAGAAAGGGAATTCAGGTACATTATCTTCGAGCATAGGCGCGAGTAAATGCCCTTCCATATGGTGTACGCCCACGGCGGGTTTTCCCCAAGCAAAGGCCAAAGCGCGGCCAACACAGGCACCAACAAGCAATGCCCCCACTAAACCAGGACCTTTAGTATAAGCAATGCCATCGATATCATCTTGGGTGCAGTTAGCATCGGCTAACGCTTGTTTTATCAGTGGCACTATTTTACGGACATGATCGCGCGAGGCCAGCTCAGGGACCACCCCACCATAATCGGCGTGTAACTTAACCTGACTGTAAAGTGTATGAGATAAAAGCCCTTTCTCGTCGTCATAAACGGCAATACCGGTTTCATCACAAGATGTCTCTATACCTATAACTCGCATCGTTTCCTGTCTACCTAAATGAAGTGGCGACCAATTTTACCTGCTCTGTGGCAATTATACCAATCGATAAATGACCTCCCTCTTCCCCCCTTGCCGCGACGGCGTTATAATGGTTGATTATCACGCTATATCAGGGCTGAGGACTCACCAAGTCCAACGCCAAATGCTAAACTTTATCTAAACACCGAGTAAAGATCGCAAATAGGATCGCTACAAAGGGGTTTACAAACTATTGGTAGTCGGTATAGAATTCCGCACCATTTTTAAATTAACTTGAGTTAATTAATTAACTCAATACAACCTACACCTAAGGGGTGATGGCGTATGCCAATTATTAAAGTACGTGAAAATGAACCATTTGACGTAGCTTTACGTCGTTTCAAGCGCTCTTGTGAAAAAGCTGGTATCTTAGCCGACGTTCGTGCTCGTGAATTTTACGAGAAGCCAACTACTGCACGTAAGCGTGCTAAAGCCGCTGCAGTTAAGCGTCTTGCTAAGAAGCTTTCTCGTGAAAATGCGCGTCGCGTACGTTTATACTAATCTCTTATGAGCCTAATTGATCAGCTAAAAGACCAAATGAAAGATGCCATGCGCGCCAAAGATAAGGTGCGCTTGGGAACTATTCGTATGGCACTGGCTGCCATCAAACAGATTGAAGTGGATACCCGCGAATATCTGAATGATGATCAAGCCATAGCTGTCTTAACCAAAATGGTTAAACAGCGTCGTGATTCTATTGCGCAATACAGTGCAGCGGGTCGTGACGAACTAGCCGATGCTGAAGCAAGTGAGATTCAAGTACTTGAAACTTTCCTGCCGAAACCTCTTTCAAAAGAAGAGGTAGCTCAGCTAGTAGATGCAACGGTCCAAGAGGTCGGTGCATCATCCATGGCGGATATGGGCAAAGTAATGGGAGCGTTGAAACCTAAGGTACAAGGACGAGCTGACATGGCGGCGATTGGCGCCATGATTAAGGCTAAGCTTCAGTAACTTAGTGTTCAATGTATGAATGAGCCGTGCTAAAGCACGGCTTGTTTGTTTGTACTATTTCAATTTTTTCGCGAAAAGGCGGCATTTATATACCAATGGCGATACCTCGTGATTTTATCAATGAGCTTGTAGCTCGCACCGATATAGTCGATCTTATCGATGCTAAAGTCCCCCTGAAAAAGGCGGGGAAAAATCATTCTGCCTGTTGCCCGTTTCATAGCGAAAAATCACCGTCCTTTACTGTCAGCAGAGACAAGCAGTTTTACCACTGTTTTGGCTGCGGCGCTCATGGCAATGCTATCGACTTTGTCATGGAATATGACAGATTAGACTTTGTCGATGCGATAGAAGAACTTGCAGGCCAATTAGGCTTAGAAGTCCCCAGAGAGCAAGGCACCGGAAAACGCCGTGATGAAGGGCTAAGTCGCGACCTCTACCAATTAATGGATGAGGCCAGCCTATTTTTTCAAAGCCAGCTGAGACAGCATCCAGATAAACAAAAAGTGCTCGATTATTTAAGCCATCGTGGATTGTCCGATGAAGTAATTAAACACTTCAATATTGGCTTTGCACCCGATGGCTGGGATGGATTACTCAGTCGTTATCGGCACAACCAAGATTCACAAGATAAACTGCTCACCGCCGGAATGGTGATCGAAAACGATAATGGCAAACGTTACGACAGGTTCCGTGACAGGCTGATGTTTCCGATCCGCGATAGACGTGGCAGAGTGATCGGCTTTGGTGGGCGCGTCCTCGGTGACGGCACGCCAAAATACTTGAATTCGCCTGAAACGCCCATATTTCATAAAGGGTATGAGCTATACGGCTTATATGAGCTAAAGCAGCGTCACAGAGACCCCAATCAAATATTAATTGTTGAAGGTTACATGGACGTGGTGGCATTGGCTCAGTTTGATGTTGATTACGCCGTAGCATCGCTCGGTACATCAACAACGGCAGAGCAATTTCAGTTACTGTTACGTAGCGCTAAAGAGGTCGTTTGTTGTTATGACGGCGATAAAGCGGGTATCGAAGCTGCCTGGCGCGCATTAGAGACGGCGCTGCCGCTGTTAAAACCTGGCGATCAGGTCAAATTTATGTTTTTGCCTCAAGGCGAAGACCCTGATTCTATGGTCAGACAAATTGGCAAGCCGGCATTTGAACAGTTAATCACTGAGGCTAAGCTGTTACCCGAATTTTTATTCGATACCTTAGCCAGCCGCTATGGCACAGATAAAGGCACCTTGGCTAAACAAGCCATGGTGCTGATAGAAAAAGTACAAGATACTGTTCTGCAAAGTTTATTACTAGAAAACCTAGCCTATAAACTCGGCATGAACAGTGCGGAAGAGTTGCAACGTAAACTCGGTTTTAAAGCAACCAAACAGAGTCAAACGCTGCACAATAAAGCGCTCAAGGGACGTGGAACACCGTTGCGACTAGCCATCGCACTGTTAGTACAAGATCCCAGCTTAGGTAACGGATTACCAGAGCAACCAGCGCTAAAACATATCAAGATGGCCGGCATCGATTTGCTGACCCTCTTATTAGACCGAACTCGAGCCAACAAGATAAACAGCGCACAACTACTTGAACAGTTCAGAGGTGATGACCAATTAGGCACCCTGAAAAAATTGACCCAATGGGAACATCAAGTGGCGGATGAAAATTTGCAGCAAGAGTTCAAAAAAGCCCTGATATGGTTAAACAATCAATACATTGAGCAACGATATCAGGAATTGAGCTTAAAACAGCACCATACTAAAGAAGAGCGGATGCAATTGAAAAAGCTCATTGCTGTGATACAGGGTCAAACTTAAGAGCAAAATTTGTCTTAAAGTAATGACTTGGGCTAGCACAGCGCTACACACAAGGCTATAATTGACGATTTGCGCGGCACTCGTTTGTCCGTCGTTGTAACAGTTACCCAACTTGGATGATATCTATGGAGCATACTCCGCAGTCGCAACTTAAATTGTTGCTTGCCAAAGGTAAAGAGCAAGGTTATTTAACCTATGCAGAAGTGAACGATCACTTACCTGCAGATATGGTCGATTCTGACCAGATCGAAGATATTATCCAGATGATTAATGACATGGGTATTCGCGTCTACGAGCAGGCGCCGGATGCCGATGAGATCATGATGTCTGAAGACAGCACCGATGAGGATGCTGCCGAAGAAGCTGCCGCAGCACTGGCTACGGTAGAGGCTGAACTCGGACGTACGACAGACCCTGTGCGCATGTACATGCGTGAAATGGGCACGGTAGAACTTCTGACCCGCGAAGGCGAGATTGTTATCGCTAAGCGTATTGAAGAAGGCATCAATACCGTTCAGGCCTCTGTAGCTGAGTATCCTAAAGCGATCGCCATGATCCTTGAGCAATACGACCGCTACGAAGCTGAAGAAGTCAGACTATCAGACATAATCTCTGGATTTGTGGACCCCAATGCTGAAGATGTTGCCCCAACAGCAACACACATTGGCTCGGAACTCTCAGATGACGAACTCGATGACGAAGATGACGACGATGATGAGGATAGTGAAGAAGAAGAGGATGATACCCCGAAAGGGCCAGATCCTGAAGAAGCGCGCGAGCGTTTCACTCAACTTCGCGAAGCCCATGAACGCGCATTAAAAATCATTGCCGAAAAAGGCCGTGAGCATCCGGAATCGACCAAGGCGTTATTTGAAATTGGCGAAATCTTTAAAGAGTTCCGCCTAGTTCCAAAACAGTTCGATCGCCTTGTTAAAAGCATGCGTGAAATGATGGACAAAGTGCGTGTTCAAGAACGCCTCATCATGAAACTGTGTGTTGAACAAGCCAAGATGCCAAAGAAAAACTTCGTTAAAGTATATACTTCTAACGAAAGTAGCATCGACTGGTTTAACGATGAGATCGCCGCTAAGAAACCTTATTCAGAAGGTTTAGCTATGGTTGCCGACGACGTACGTCGTTGCCGCGCTAAGCTTGATGCGATTGAAAACGAAACCGGCCTGGCGATTGCTGCGATTAAAGATATTAACCGTCGTATGTCAATCGGTGAAGCTAAGGCTCGCCGGGCGAAAAAAGAGATGGTTGAAGCCAACTTACGTTTGGTTATCTCTATCGCGAAAAAGTACACTAACCGTGGTTTACAATTCTTGGATCTAATCCAAGAAGGTAACATAGGTTTGATGAAAGCCGTTGATAAGTTTGAATATCGTCGTGGCTATAAGTTCTCAACTTATGCAACATGGTGGATCCGTCAGGCAATCACTCGCTCTATTGCTGACCAAGCAAGAACGATCCGTATCCCAGTGCATATGATTGAAACAATTAACAAGCTCAACCGTATCTCTCGTCAAATGCTACAAGAGATGGGGCGCGAACCTTCACCAGAAGAGTTAGCCGAGCGTATGTTAATGCCTGAAGATAAGATCCGTAAGGTACTTAAGATTGCTAAAGAGCCAATCTCAATGGAAACCCCTATTGGTGACGATGAAGATTCGCACTTAGGTGATTTTATCGAGGATACTACCCTCGAGCTGCCATTGGATTCGGCGACTGGCGAAAGCTTAAGAAACGCTACTCACGAAGTGTTAGCCGGCCTTACCGCCCGCGAAGCAAAAGTACTGCGTATGCGTTTCGGTATCGATATGAATACCGACCACACGCTTGAGGAAGTGGGCAAGCAATTTGACGTAACACGTGAGCGTATTCGTCAGATTGAAGCAAAAGCGTTGCGTAAGCTACGTCACCCTTCTCGCTCAGAGATCTTAAAGTCGTTCCTCGACGAGTAGTCATACTCGTTTTAACGGCCCCAAAAAGCCCAGCATCTTGCTGGGCTTTTTGTTTTCAATGGAGATTAGCATCAGATTGATTAACAGATAACCAATTGAATTCAAACTTGGGATTTGGACCATATTCTGGGGTGACAACGGCAATTAAACCTCGTATACTTCTCAGCGCTTTCGATGGTGACGACCATCTTAAGTCGGCCCCTTAGCTCAGTTGGTTAGAGCATACGACTCATAATCGTCAGGTCCACAGTTCAAGTCTGTGAGGGGCCACCAATTTAAACAGAAAAGCCTGCACCTAGTGCGGGCTTTTTTGTGCCTGTAATTTTTCATGCCAATAAGCTTACTAACTAACCTCAGATCGGTTTAACGTAACACTGAAATCACGTTGAATTCTGCTGATGTAATATTGAGTTGTGGCTTATTCTCTTTGAGTTGATAAGCCACTAAACCACCTATCACATTAAGCATGAAACCATGTACGCTGCGGTGCCGTGTATGCTCTATTTGTGAGATGTTTTTTAGCTGGTCATTGATTGTTTCGATAATAAATCGTCTAGAAAGCATGGCTCTATCCCATAATGATAAAGCCTTTGCTTTCATATTTTTACGCACGTTATTAACGATAGTTACCCCACGTTCTAATAGGTCGCCTGCTAACGCTTTGCCGATATACCCCTTATCAGCATAGAGTTTATCCATTGATTCAACGACCATATCTTTTACGGGTTTCGTGTCATGAACATTCGCAGGTGTTATTTTGGCTGCAACGATGCCACCTCGATGGTTCACAATAAGATGAAGTTTAAAACCATAGAACCAGCCCATCGTGCCTTTTCCTCGGCTGGCGAGACCTGCTAGCGTTTTATGCCTTGGAATTCGTAAATTATGACAAACCTTAATGCTCGTTGAGTCAACGAACTCGATGCCTGTCGGTTCGCTTTTTAAAGAGGAAAAATAACTGCACATTGGAATGACTGCACTCGGCATGACTTCAAGAAATCGAGTGTAGCTGAGTAAGTTTGGAAAATCAGATTTGTAGAAACGAGCCAGATATCCTGTGTAAAAATTCTTGAAGTCACGATGATTAGACATATGGAAGGCGATGATAATTGTCATAATTTCACTCATCGTCATTCTGCCTGCGCGCTTACGCTTGCGAGTTCCATCGGTTAGGCACTGTTGTTCCCATTGAGGAATAAAAGCATTACAAAAATCATCGACATCACAAAATACATCCACTAAATTATTCATATGCCCTCTGCGTGATTGATTAATCTTGGTCGAGAGATCTGATCACAAAGAGGGCTATTAGTTCAATTTCTTATCCCGAGTTCAGGTTAACTACACTAAAAGTGGCCACCTCACCATAGTCATCAGTTCAAGTACCAAGCAGTTCAAGTCTGTAATGGGCACCCATTTAAACAAAAAAGCCCGAGAGACTCGGGCTTTTTAATACTTCATAATAAGTCGTTAGCGTATTGCGGCTACACCTTTATTTATACGCCAAGCTTATCACGCATGGTGTAATACCAAGCGCCGATGGCTGAAAATGGCACCTGCAACAGATGGCCGCCAGGGAATGGATAATGAGGCAAGCTGGCAAAGGCATCAAAACGTTTAGCTTGCCCATTAATCGTCTCAGCCAAAATTTGCCCAGCCAAATGAGTGTAAGTCACACCATGGCCGCTACAGCCTTGAGAATAATAAATATTACTGCCGATGCGCCCCACTTGCGGCAGACGAGACAGGGTCAATAGGAAATTCCCCGTCCAGGCAAATTCTATCTTAACGTCTTTAAGCTGGGGAAAGGTCTCAAGCATCTTGGGGCGAATAATTGCTTCAATATCGGCGGGATCCCGCGCACCATACACCACTCCACCGCCGTAAATAAGACGTTTATCACCCGATAAACGGTAGTAATCGAGCAAGTAGTTACAATCTTCGACGCAGTAATCTTGTGGTAATAACGACTGGGCCAACTCAGCCCCTAAGGGTTCAGTGGTGATCACCTGAGTGCCACAAGGCATAGATTTAGCTTGTAGCTCAGGTATTAAGCCATTGAGGTAGGCGTTACCCGCCACAATCACAAACTTACATTTAACCGAGCCCTCCTTAGTGTGCACAACAGGGCTATCCCCCTCATCGACTTTAATGACAGCCGAATCTTCAAAAATTTGCCCACCAAGGGATTCCACCGCATCGGCTTCGCCTAACGCTAAGTTAAGCGGATGAATATGGCCGCCACTCTTGTCGAGCAAGCCGCCGATGTAACGCTCAGAATCGACTACCCCACGAATTCCCGATTCATCGAGTAATTCAAGGTGCCCAAGGTGACCATGGCGCTCCCATAAGGCTTTTTGTGATTCTAAATGCCCCATCTGCTTTTTATTGAGTGCAGCAAATACCCCACCATCTTTTAAATCACATTGAATATTATATTTCGCGACTAAATTTTTAATAATGCGTCCACCTTCGAACGCCATCTCACCAAATAATTTAGCTCTGTCCACGCCAACCGTTTTTTCAATCATATCGATATCACGGCTAAAACTATTGACGATTTGCCCACCATTACGACCAGAAGCACCAAAGCCCACACGGGCGGCCTCTAGCACAGTGACTTTAAAACCCGCTTCTAATAGATGGATCGCCGAAGATAAACCAGTATATCCTGCGCCAATAATACAGACATCAGTCTCAATATTATCGGCCAGTTTTTCGCGTAACTGCTTGTTATTTGCAGACGCTGCATAATAGGAATTTGCATGAGGTGTACAGTTCATATCAACCACCCTGAATTGTTATCGTTATAATAATTATGCTGTTGTATTAACAAGCTACAGCAGCCTTACTGCTGTAGCTTGCCATTATTTTGCGATGCTATCGGTGTTATTCGCTGGCCATCCGGCTGCGCTTATCGGCGCGGCGCGCCATATACCATGAGATAAAGGCGATCAGTGACACCAGTAAAATAATCAAGGTTGCCAGCGCATTGATTTTAGGTGATACCCCCATCCTTACCGACGAGAACACTACCATAGGCAGCGTGGTCGCACCTGAACCAGAGGCAAAACTGGCGATCACGAGATCATCGAGCGATAAGCTAAATGACAACAACCAACCGGCAATTAAGGCAGGTGAGATCATCGGCACCGTGATATAGAAAAAGGTCTTGAGCGGGGTCGCGCCTAAATCTTGCGCCGCCTCCTCTATCGACATATCTAACTCACGTAAGCGCGACGAGACCACCACAGCAACATAGGCGGCACAGAAGGTGGAATGGGCAATCCATACCGTCAACATACCGCGCTCAGCAGGCCAACCAAACAGATCTGCCATATGGACAAACAATAGCAATAGTGACAAACCCGTGATCACCTCTGGCATCACCAGAGGCGCCGTGATCATGTTCGACAAGGTTAACCTGCCCCATGAGCGAGCAAAGCGTGTCATAACAAATGCCGCCATGGTGCCTAAGATCACCGCCATGGTAGAGGCGAAGAAAGCCACTTTTAAACTGGTCGCAACCGCATCTAAAATTTGATCATCGCGAAACAACTCGCCATACCACTTGGCCGAAAATCCGCCCCACACCGTCACCAACTTGGATTCATTAAATGAGTAGAACACCAAGATGAACATAGGCGCGTAGAGAAATATCATCCCAGCCCATAGCATAACGGTAGAAAAGCTGAGTTTTTTTAGTCTGTTACTCATATCTTTTTCTCCATGCTTTTTGACTGATAACGGTGAAACAGCGTGATAGGAATAATCAATAGCGCCAACATCACAATCGCAAGCGATGAGGCTACAGGCCAATCACGGTTATTAAAGAACTCCTGCCACAACACCTTACCTATCATCAGAGAATCTGGGCCACCCAATAGTTCAGGAATAACAAACTCACCCACCACAGGAATAAAGACCAACATAGAGCCAGCAATCACCCCCCCCTTAGAGAGCGGCAAAGTGACCTTCCAGAAGGTATTTAAGCTGCGCGAGCCTAAATCGGCTGCCGCTTCGAGTAAACTGCCATCTAGCTGAGATAAATTGGCATACAAAGGTAAAATCATAAACGGCAGATAGGTATAAATAATACCGATATAAACCGCAAAGTTGGTGTTAAGCATTTGAATAGGATCGGAAATAACCCCCAGCCACATCAACACATTATTGATCACACCGTTATTACTTAATATGCCCATCCAGGCATAAACGCGGATCAAAAATGAGGTCCATGAAGGCAACATCACTAGCAAAATCAGCACGGTTTGATGCTGCTTCGGCGCTCTAGCAATGGCGTATGCCATTGGATACCCCACCAGCAGACACCCAATCGTGGTGATACAGGCCATTTTCAATGACCCCAAATAGGCATTCACATACAGGGAGTCTTCAAACACCAAGATGTAGTTACCCAGATTAAGTAAGATCTGCAGCGACTCATCGGCATATTGAAACAGTGCGTCGTAAGGCGGAATGGCGATCGCTGGCGACGATAGGCTGATCTTCAATACAATCGCAAATGGCAAGGCAAAGAACATCAACAACCACAGGTATGGCACACCTATGGTTAAATGCTGCCCTTTGAATAATCGTTGTCTTAGCGATTTTTTTCGCTTTTGCACGACCCCACTCATGATCTTAATACCACTCCACTGGTGGCCTCCCATCCGATAAACACCTTCTCCTCCCAGGTGGGGGAATCTGAGCGGCGATCGCTGTTGGTCATCACCGACTGGACCAGTTGGCCACTGCTTAAGCGAATGTAGTAGACCGAAATACCACCAAGGTAAGCGATATCCTCCACGACCCCTGCACACCAGTTGTATTCGCCTTGGGGTTGCTCTCGGCTGATCTGGGTTTTTTCCGGTCTAACCGCTAACCATACCTGCGTGGTATCCACGCTAGTCGATACCCCGTAGCCAACGTAGAATCGCTGGTCAATATTGGGCGATTGAATAATCACATGGTCGACCTCATCCTCGACAATATCGCCTTCAAATAAGTTAACCGAGCCAATAAACTCAGCCACCATACGGCTAGCTGGGCTCTCATAGATATCGATAGGTGAGCCTGTCTGTACTATCCAGCCATCGCTCATAATGGCGATACGTTCGGCCATGGTCATGGCTTCTTCTTGATCATGGGTCACCATGACACAGGTGACCCCGACCGCTTCGAGAATATCGACCACTTCAAGCTGCATCTGAGTACGCAACTTTTTATCCAGTGCGCCCATGGGCTCATCGAGCAGTAATAATTTAGGCCGCTTAGCAAGCGAACGAGCGAGTGCGACACGTTGACGCTGACCACCTGAGAGCTGATTTGGCTTACGTTTGGCATAAGCTTCCATGTGCACCAGTTTCAACATCTCTTGCACACGAGTGTCGATTTCGGCTTTGGACATTTTGTCTTGTTTTAAACCAAAGGCGATATTCTGCGCCACTGTCATATGCGGGAATAACGCATAAGACTGAAACATCATATTGATAGGACGCTCGTAGGGCGGCATATCGGTAATATCTTCGCCGTCGAGGTAGATGCGACCTTCAGAGGGTTTTTCAAAACCGGCTAATATGCGCAGCAAGGTTGACTTGCCGGAGCCCGATCCCCCTAATAAGGCAAAAATTTCCCCACGATTAATATTCAATGACACGTCGTCTACCGCGCGAACATCGTCAAATAATTTGCTGACTCTATCGATCTTCAGCAATACCTCTCCTTGCGTCTTTGTTGTCGGTTTATTGGTGACGCCCGAATTGTTGGTCATAGTACTTCTCCACGACAGTGCCTCATTGGCACTTACTGCAACACTAAAAATTAAAAAGTGAATAAAAAGGGCAAACCCATGGGTTCGCCCTTACTAAGGGATCACATACCCGATTTGACCTTAGTCCACACGCGAGTCATCGCGCGCTGTGCTTTCATTGGGCGCACATCGGCAACGTATAAACGCTCAAGTACTTCAGCCGTTGGATAGATGGCCGGATCGTTTAAAATCTCTTCGTCGACAAACTCTTGCGCTGGCACATTAGGATTAGCGTAAGCGACGTAGTTAGTGATTGGCGCGATAACTTCAGGACGAAGCAGGTAGTTAATAAAGGTATGCGCATTTTTGGCGTTCTTCGCATCTGCTGGAATGGCTAACATATCAAACCATAAGTTAGCACCTTCTTTAGGGATGGAATAACCAATCTCTTGGCCATTTTCAGCTTCCTCGGCACGCGCGGCAGCTTGAAACACATCGCCAGAATAACCAAAGGCAACACAGATATCGCCGTTAGCCAAATCGGTTATGTAGCGTGAAGAATGGAAATAGGTCACATAAGGGCGCACCTTAGACAATACCTCACCCGCTTTGGCATAATCATCGCTACTGGTGCTGTTTGGATCTAGACCGAGATACACCAACGCCATCGGCAGCATCTCATCGGCAGAGTCGAGGAAAGACATACCACATTTAGACACTTTCTCTGCGTACTTAGGGTTAAATAACAGTTCGAGTGAATCAACAGGTGCATCTTCACCTAGGACTTCCTTCACCTTTGCCACATTATAACCAATGCCTGTGGTGCCCCATAAATAGGGCACTGAATACTCATTGCGCGGATCGGCGGCTTCAAGTTGCTTCATCAACTCAGGCTTGAGGTTGTTATAGTTACTCAGCTGGCTCTTATCGAGCTTTTGAAACGCCCCCGCATTAATTTGCTTAGCAAGAAAGTTGTTTGATGGCACGACTAAATCATACCCTGAACGACCCGATAGCAGTTTAGCTTCAACCACTTCGTTGCTGTCAAACACATCGTAAACGACTCGGATACCCGTCTCTTTTTCAAAGTTTGCTAGGGTGTCTTCGGCGATATAATCAGACCAGTTATACACATGTACCACTTCTTCAGCATTGGCCATCGAACTGGCAAATACACCAGCCGTGACGACGGCGACCGTGGACATTTTCTTTAAAAGATTCATGCTATCTCCTTATTTAGCTTGCCAGTAATATCGTTAAGACTTACTGCCGTTGCATGGCCGATAATGACGGCTTTCGTTGTTATAGTTATCCAATGCTACAGCCAGTTAAACGCATCGGTAGATTGCTTAATACTTTACAAGATCTAATGGATTAATAGATATACTTATCAACTCATTAGATGGATTAAAGACCAGATTTCGCTTTCGTCCAGGCTCTAGTCATTGCCCGCTGAACACGCAGAGGACGAACCTCTCGAATGTACAAGTTTTTCAGCACCGCTTCGCTCGGATAGATCCCCGGGTTATTACGGATCGCCTCATCGACCAAGGCTTGCGCCGGATCATTAGGGTTAGCGTAAGCCACATAATTAGAGATCTCGGCTATCACATCAGGGCGCAGCAGATAGTTGATAAACAGGTGTGCATTATGTTTGTTCTCTGCATCTTCAGGGATCGCCAACATATCAAACCACAAATAGGCGCCCTCTTTGGCTATGGCATATTCGATCTTTTGACCATTGCCAGCCTCTTCGGCGCGCGCTGCCGCTTGAAAAACATCACCAGAGAAACCAAATGCCACACAGGTATCACCATTGGCTAAATCGGTGATATAGCGCGATGAATGAAAGTAGGTCACGTAAGGACGTACCTGCTCAATGACTTCACCGGCAGCCTGATAATCATCAGGATCGGTACTGTTAGGATCGCGCCCTAGATAGGACAAGGCTTGCGACATCATTTCGTCAGCAGAGTCCATCATAGACAAACCACAACTCGTGAGCTTTTGTGCATATTTGGGGTCGAAGATCAGCGCTAAAGAATCCACAGGTGCATCGTCGCCTAATAGCGCTTTCACTTTGTCGACGTTATAGCCAATGCCTGTGGTTCCCCAAAGATATGGCACCGAATAAAGGTTCTGCGGATCGGCTTTTTCAAGCTGCTTCATCAGGTCGGCGTTGAGATTACCTAAATTAGTCAGCTTACTTTTATCCAGTGGGGTAAATGCCCCTACTTTTATCTGTTTGGCAAGAAAGTCATTGGATGGCACGACAATATCGTAGCCAGAATGGCCCGACAACAACTTGGCTTCCACCATTTCGTTGCTATCAAACACATCGTAAATCACCCGTACCCCAGTCTCTTTGTAGAAGTTATCTAGGGTATCTTTGGCGATATAATCGTTCCAGTTATACACTTTCAATACTTCTTCGCTGTAGGCCGCACTGCTGGCTAATGCCGATAGCGCCACCAAACAAGATGCGGTTATTCGCTTTAATAATGTCATGTTTTCTCCCTTGCCACGCCGCTTTCACGGGTAAGACTGTGTCATAGTGATAGCCAATTGGCTTGTATCCCTTTTGGACCAACAATTGCCGACTTAGGCAACCCTGATCTGGTTATTACCTACAATGCTACAGCTTACATCCGCATCGAACTGGTTAAGCCTCCTTCATTTTCTCTATGTAGATAAGGTTATGGGCGCTATGGTGCAGCACAACACTGCGCCCAATATACTGACCATTTCTACGTCTCAGTTAGCAGGCAACTGGGCTAAGACATTCATAACAGTAATGGTTATACGGTTAGTAATAAGAACTCACGCTCCCAAGAACTGATCACGCGGCGGTAGTTTTCCAAATCTGCTTGCTTGACCGCAATATAGCCATTGGTGAATGTCTCACCCAAATATTCACGCACAGCTAAGCTTTCAGACATCACAGCTAAGGCTTCTTCTAGTGTTAACGGTAAGCTGTTACCGAGTCGATTCTCGTTTGCGCGCCCTTGTACTGGTGTCGATGGTTTCACATCTTCAACCATGCCCATAAAACCACACAGTAGTGTCGCTGCAATGGCCAAATAGCTATTAGCATCGGCGCCGGCTATGCGGTTTTCGATACGGCGGTTTTGCGGCGAAGACTCTGGAATACGTAGACCACAAGTGCGGTTTTCATCACCCCATTCCAAGTTAACGGGCGCCGAAGTACCAGGTAAGAAACGTCTAAATGAGTTCACATTAGGCGCCATCAAAGGGAGCAGTTCAGGAATGTATTTTTGTAAGCCGCCGATATAACTTAAAAATTTTGCGCTCTTAGTGCCATCTTCATTAGTGAAAATGTTTTTACCCGTCTTAGCATCAACCACGCTTTGATGAATATGCATCGCACTGCCGGGCTCATCGGTAACGGGCTTCGCCATAAAGGTGGCGCACACGTTATGCTTCAGTGCTGCCTCACGCAACGTACGTTTAAACACAAACACTTGGTCTGCCAGTGATAACGCATCACCATGACTGAAGTTAATTTCCATTTGGGCAGTGCCCTCTTCATGGATCAGGGTATCGATATCTAGCCCCTGTGCTTCACACCAGTCATACATATCTTCAAACAGTGGATCGTATTCATTCGCGGCATCGATTGAAAATGACTGACGACCAGACTCACGGCGACCACTTCGACCAATAGGTGGACTCAGTGGAATATCAGGATCTTCATTTGGCTTAGTAAGATAAAACTCCATCTCTGGCGCGACGACGGGCTTCCAGCCTTTATCTTCATAAAGTTTTAAGACTTTTTTTAGCAAGTTACGCGGTGACAACTCAATCGGGTTACCCATTTTGTCATAGGTATCGTGGATCACTTGCGCGGTGGCTTCAATACACCAAGGCAACATAAAGATGGCTTTATCATCGGGGACACAGACAAAATCAATATCGGCTTTATCGAGCAATGAGTCATACACCTCATCATCAACATAATCACCCGTCACCGTTTGCAATAAAACGCTCTCAGGCATACGCATGCCTTTTTCATCAATAAACTTAGCAACAGGGGCAATCTTACCGCGGGCGATACCTGTCATATCACTGATAACACATTCAACTTCTGTAATTTTATTTTCTTTTAAATAGCTGATTAACTTTTTCATTTTTATTATCTCGTTCGTTGCGCTGCTCTTTGTTGGCAGGCTTTGTTAAAGGCGGTGAAAATTGCGCGATAAAAAGGATGGTCTAAGACCTTCCATTCCGGATGAAACTGCACCCCTAACGCAAAGTTTTTCGCATCTTTGACCGAAAACGCCTCGACTAATCCATCGGGAGCGTAAGCTTCTGGCCGCAATCCAATGCCCAAGCGGTCGACACCTTGGGTATGTACAGAGTTAACCTCTGCCAAATTGCGGCCCCATGCCTCGTGGAGCAGGCCTCCAGGTTCAATTTGGATTGGATGCGATATCCCATATTGAACCTCTACTGGTGCGGTTTTATCTTCGCGGTGTTCAATAAAACCACCCACTTGATGTAATTTTTGATGTAAAGAACCGCCATACACCACATTCATCTCTTGAAACCCGCGGCAGATAGCCAGCACAGGGATTCCCGCGGCAATAGCAGCCTTTAATAGGGGGAGTGTGGTTGAATCACGCTTAGGATCGTGTAACGTTTCTGCGTCACTCACCTCACCATCATAATGATGAGGCTCGATATTAGAGGGAGACCCAGTGAATAGAATGCCATCGAGTCGTGGCAGGATCGCCGCCGCAGGGCAGTGACCTAAAGATGGGATAACCAGTGGCCAAGCACTGGTTGCGTCGGCAATACTTAGTAGGTATTTTTCGCCAACAATATTAAACGGATGTAGGCCTAGTTGTTGATTACAAGCTGTCACGCCAATAACAGCAAGTCCTTCCTCAGACATAGATCACCTGTTGATGTAGTTATTTTTCTTATAGTTGTTAATAATGAGCAAAGACTAACTTTATGTTCATTTTTTCACACACTACACTGAAAAATAACACGAGGCAATAGGTGTTTTACACAAAAAATAAACACTCGCGCAACAAAATCGTTAAAACCAAATTAAAACAAAAAAAAGATCGCCAAACAGATTGGTTAACCCTGCTGCAGCGGCTAATGGTTCGAAGCAGACCATAGCATCAAGTATCATTTACGCTTCAATAATGGCGTCAAAAAACCCCACAGTAAGTGGGTAAAATTATTTACACATAAAACAAAAAATGGCCTGATGCAGAAAAGGAAAATGGCGTTACAGGCAATCTAAAGTAACGCTCATAGGGTATATTGACTTAAAAATTAGCGGGGGTAGTTGCGCTCACGATACGACATGACACATCAAATGGGTTACGAAATCTATGGGGTAATTCACTGTTAAAGTAGTAACTGTCGCCTGCAGAGAGAACAAACACTTCATCGCCAACGGTGATCTCAATTTGCCCCTCAATCACCATTGCAGCCTCTTCGCCTTCGTGCTGCAACATCTCTTCACCGGTATCGGCACCAGGAGGGTACACTTCATTCATCACTGACATGGCACGGTTAGGATAATCCCGACCAATCAATTTGTAATCGAGGTTACCATCACCAATATCCAACAGTTCGCCTGCGCGATAAACCACCTTTTGCTCACTCGGCTGGCTCTCTTCGATAGAAAAAAAGTCCACCAATGACATAGGCAATCCAGATAATACTTTCTTTAATGAACTGACCGAAGGACTCACACTGTTCTTTTCTATCATCGAGATAGTGCTATTGGTCACGCCTGCGCGTTTGGCCAACTCTCGTTGGGATAACCCCTTCATTTTCCGAACAGCTTTGAGATTTGCACCGATATCCAAAAAACATCTCCTATCCAGCCGATTGGCGGTAAAACAATTTGTCATACTAGTTTGTATCAAACAAAAAAGCATGTTAAATATAATCAACAAGTGTGAATTATAACTAACCCGAAGGCTAAAAGTACACTACTCGTCGGGTAGATTAAGTCGAATAACAACAATAAAACCCGATTTAGGAGCTAAAATGCCCAGTAAGCCACCTATCCACAGTGATAATTACCCCCAGTCCTACTATTTCGCCACGGCTAACGCACTAGAGCCACAACCTAAACTGACCGAACACATCAAGGTAGATGTCTGCGTCGTCGGCGGCGGCTTTAGCGGTATCAACACTGCCATTGAACTGGCTCAAAAGGGCTTTAGCGTGGCATTGCTTGAAGCCAAGCGCATTGGGTGGGGGGCATCGGGGCGAAATGGCGGTGAGCTTATTCGCGGCATAGGCCATAATGTGGAGCAGTTTCGTAATGAGATAGGGGCCGAGGGGGTACAGGCGATCCATGAGATGGGGTTTGAAGCCGTCGACATAGTCAAAAACCGTGTTAAACAGCATAATATCGACTGTAACCTACAGATGGGCTATTGCGATCTCGCCATCAAACCTCGTCATATGACAGAGCTTGAAGCGGATTACCAAGAGATGGTTGCTCAAGGGCGCGGTGAAGGATTTACGCTGCTACACAAGCACCAAATCAAAGAGGTGATTGGCTCCGACTGTTACAGCGGCGCATTGGTTGACATGAACAGTGGTCATCTACATCCACTTAATCTAGCGTTAGGCGAGGCTCGAGTTGCCCGGGCTTTGGGCGTACAGATGTTTGAATACAGCGCCGCCACAAACATTATCAAGGGCGAACGCCCGACAGTCATCACCGAACAGGGGCAAGTGGATTGTCAATATGTGGTGCTGGCAGGCAATGCCTATATTGGCCATAAACTGGAAAGTTATGTCGGCGGTAAAGTGTTGCCCGCTGGCAGTTATTTACTGGCGACCGAACCTCTAACTCAGGCACAGTGTGACGAGATCATCCCCAAAAATATGGCCTTTGCCGATCTGCGTATCGACTTAGATTACTTTCATTTATCACAAGATAATCGCTTACTATTTGGCGGCCTGTGCACCTATTCGGGTAAAGATCCTAAAGACATTAATGCCGCACTGCGCCCCAACTTAGAAAAGGTCTTTCCACAGTTAAAAGGGGTCAAAATTGACTACGAATGGGGGGGGATGATAGGCATTGGCGCTAATCGTTTACCGCAAATAGGACGCCTACCCGACTGCCCCAATATTCTCTATGCGCAAGCCTATGCGGGCCATGGGGTTAACGCCACTCATATGGCAGCCAAGCTCATCAGTGAAGCACTGACGGCTCAGGCTGAGCGCTTTGATATTTTTGATAAAGTGCAGCATATGACTTTTCCTGGTGGGCCGACCTTCAGATCGCCCATGCTGGCAGCCGGTATGCTATACCATAGATTTAAAGATCTGTTTTAAGCGATAACGATTTTCGCTAGCTGAAATGCAGTTTAATGCAGTCATAAAAAAGGAGCTATGAGCTCCTTTTTTATGATTGTTAAATTGAGGTTTACGACTATTATTGCGACAGCTTAACGACGGCTTCAATTCATAAGAGAAGCGGTTAAGCATCCGGGGAAATAACCGGTTCACAGGGGCTAATGGGCAAGTGATGATGACGGCCCCATTCGCTCCAAGAGCCATCATAAAGCAGCGTTTTACTGCAGCCCGATGCCACAGCGGCCAAAATCAATATACAAGCTGTAATGCCTGAGCCACAAGTAAATATCCGCTCGATATTATCACCACCGCCCTGTTGAGCAAATAACGCCTGTAACACTGGCGTTGCTTGTAATTTATGCCCATCAAGCACCTCGCTAAACGGCAGATTAATCGAACCAGGAATATGACCACTGCGCACATTGGGGCGAGGTTCTGCCACTTCACCATTAAAACGCTCGGCGGCACGGGCATCAAACACTTGTGCATTGTCGGCATCAAATCGCGCTAACACATATGCCATATCGCATACTAAGCCCGCTTGATATTGGCCCTTGAAGTGACCTTGACGCTGGTGTTGGAGATACTGTTCGGCCGTGGTGCGCCCCTCAAGCAGCCACTGCGGTAAGCCACCATCGAGCACAAACACACGCTCAAACCCCATCACTTTAAACATCCACCAGGCACGTGGTGATGAATAAATACCTTGATTATCATAGATAACCACAGTGCTATCACTGTCGATACCAAGATTGGCAACACCTTGATTAAACTGTTCGACACTAGGCATGGCATGCACTTGTGCAGCGCTGGTATCGCAAAACACCGTTTCTAAATCGATTTTCTGCGCCCTAGGTATGGCGATAAATTTATCATAAACAATAGGCGTCTTACCTACGATGTTATCCATACTGGCGTCGAGAATAATGACATCTGCTTCAAATAGATTCGCTTCAAGCCAGGCAGTGCTAACTAAAGGGTATTGCATTGTGACTCCAAACTGGCTTTGCCAATTGAAAAATCATGATTGTTTGGCAACATATACGAATAACCTAGCTCGGTACAAGCAAAAAAATACCGATAACAATCTCGGTATCAACTGTAGGTATACAATCTGCCACCGTGCCTAGTGGGATGTAAATGCTCCCCATAAAAAACCGCACACTATGCATAATGATAGCGTGCGGTTACGGGGTTATCGCCAGCAACGCTTAGCGAGTGGCTGGACGACAGGCGGTGTTAATTAAGGCTTTTTACTTAAAGCGCAATCCAAGTGGCCTTGATTTCAGTGTATTTATCAAAGGCATGCAGCGACTTGTCACGACCATTGCCCGACTGTTTATAGCCACCAAATGGCGCCGTCATATCACCGCCATCGTAATGGTTAATCCAAACCATGCCACTGCGCAGTGCCTTGGCGGTTTTATGTGCCTTGCTGATATCGCTAGTCCATACGCCTGCAGCCAGCCCATAGATAGTGTCATTGGCAATACGAATGGCTTCATCCATGCCCTCAAAACTTATCACAGACAACACAGGACCAAAGATCTCCTCTTTAGCGATGGTCATCTGATTGTTCACATTGGCAAAGATGGTTGGAGCCACATACACACCACCTGACTCAGCCATCACCTGCTCGCCGCCTTGCACTAAGCTTGCCCCTTCGGCAACACCTGAGCGGATATAGGCCAATACGTTATCGAGCTGCTGCTGGTCAACAACCGCGCCACAAGTGGTGTCAGGATCGAGAGGATGACCCGGTTGCCATGCTTGCATCTCGGCGGCGATCAAGGCTATCAACTCATCCTTAACCCCTGCTTCCACCAGCAAACGAGAGCCAGCGGTGCACACCTCACCCTGATTAAATGCAATGGCCGATGCTGCGGCAATGGCCGCTTCTTGCAAATTAGGCGCATCGTTAAAGACAATATTGGGACTCTTGCCCCCCGCCTCTAACCAGACTCGCTTCATATTAGACTCGCCAGCATAAATCATTAATTGCTTGGCTATTTTAGTTGAGCCAGTAAACACTAAGGTATCAACATCCATATGCAAGGCTAACGCCTTACCCACAGTGTGCCCGAACCCTGGTAACACATTGAGCACCCCCTTAGGGATCCCGGCCTCGATGGCTAGCTGTGCCACACGAATAGCGGTTAACGGCGATTTTTCTGATGGTTTTAATACCACACTGTTACCGGTTGCCAGCGCAGGGCCGAGTTTCCAGCAGGCCATTAACAACGGAAAATTCCACGGCACAATGGCCGCGACAACGCCCACGGCTTCGCGGGTGATCATGCCTATTTCGTTATGAGCCGTTGGCGCAATTTCATCGTAAATTTTATCAACCGCCTCTCCCGACCATCGCAGCGCTCTAGCAGCACCAGCAACATCCACGCAGGTGGAATAGCGAATAGGCTTACCCATATCTAAGGTTTCTAATAAGGCTAATTCATCTTGATGTTGCTCAAGCAGTGAGGCAAAACGAATCATTACCTGCTTACGTTTAACGGGCGCCATCTGCGACCAATCACCGCGTTCAAACACGGCTCTACTACTTGCCACGGCAATATCGGCATCGGCAAGATCGCAACTGGCCACTTGCGCCAACACCTTGCCATCAATAGGGCTAATACAATCAAATGTCTCACCAGACACCGCAGCGCAATATTCGCCATTGATAAATGCCTGACCATTAATTGATAGCGAATCTGCCATCTGCTGCCACTGTTCTCGACTTTGGGGAGTACTCATTCTGACCTCTTAGCGGGTGATAAATCATCATAACGTTTGCAATCAACTTGCAGCGCGCTATTAAAAATAGCTACGCGTCTGGCTGCCTAGATTACGCCTTTCGTTAATAAAATTTCAATATTTTTTACAAAAAGATATTTTTTGCTACAAATAACGCACAAATCACTTTCATGTTCATTATTTCTGACATAGCATAGCAAATATCGACCACTCAAAAAAACAACAAATAAACCGAATCAAGGTAGATGATATGGAACACGATAATAAGACAGGGCAAACACTCGACCACTATTGGATGCCATTTACCGCTAATAGACAGTTTAAACAGAGCCCGCGACTACTCGCTCAAGCAGAAGGTATGTATTACACCGATGTGCACGGCCGTGCCGTGCTCGACGGAACTGCTGGCCTGTGGTGTTGCAACGCAGGACATGGCCGCAAGGCGATTTCTGAGGCGGTGAGCAAACAGATCCACGAAATGGATTACGCCCCCTCGTTTCAGATGGGCCATCCTCTGGCATTCCAGCTAGCCGAGCGCCTTGCCGATATCGCGCCCGCTGGCATCAATAAAGTGTTCTTTACCAACTCAGGCTCTGAGTCAGTAGATACGGCATTGAAGATTGCCCTCAATTATCACCGTGCCCGAGGTGAAGCCACTCGCACCCGCTTTATCGGACGAGAGTTGGGCTACCATGGCGTCGGCTTTGGTGGGATTTCCGTCGGCGGCATCGGCGGTAACCGCCGTACCTTTAGCCAGCAATTACTGCAAGGGGTCGATCACCTGCCCCACACCCTAGACATCAACACCAATGCCTTTTGTAAAGGGCTGCCCGAAACCGGAGCAGAAAAAGCCGATGTCTTAGAGCAATTGGTTACCTTGCATGGTGCTGAAAATATCGCGGCTGTGATTGTCGAGCCAATGTCAGGCTCTGCAGGGGTGATTTTACCGCCACAGGGTTACCTTAAACGGCTACGTGAAATCACTAAAAAGCATGGCATCTTATTAATTTTTGATGAAGTGATCACAGGTTTTGGCCGCGTAGGCGATGCCTTTGCCAGCCAGCGCTGGGATGTCAAACCCGACATGATCACCACGGCAAAAGCACTCAATAATGGCACCATTCCCATGGGCGCGGTGCTGATTGATGATGCGATTTATGATGCCAGCATGGATGCACCTGAAGGTGCCATTGAACTGTTCCATGGCTACACCTACTCAGGCCACCCAGTGGCCGCGGCTGCGGCATTAGCCACGCTCGATATTTATCAAGAGGAGCAACTCTTTGCTCGCTCGCGCTCACTTGAAGATTATTTTGAACAGGCGGTGCATAGCTTAAAAGGGCTGCCCAATCTTATCGACATTCGCAATACCGGCCTTGTCGCTGGTCTGCAATTTAGTCCAAGCGAAAAAGGCATAGGCAAACGTGGCTTTGGCATTTTTGAAACCTGCTTCAATAACGGCACCTTAGTCAGAGCGACTGGCGATATTATCGCCCTGTCACCGCCACTGATTGTCGATAAACAGCAGATAGACCACATGGTCAATACGCTCAGTGATGCCATTACTGCGGTGGGCTAATAGGCCAGCGTCCATCGAATCCATTTTATCCCATTTTTTAGGAATACCAGTGTTATGCAACAGATAAACCATTACATCAACGGACAGCACAGTAACCAGAGTGAGCGCTCAAGCGCCGTATTTGAACCCGCCACTGGCGAACAAAAAGCCAGTGTCTCGTTAGCCAGCGCTGCAGAAGTGGCCGGCGCCATTGAGCTGGCGAAGAAAGCCCATGGCCCTTGGTCACAGATGACGCCGCTGAATCGCTCACGCATCTTATTTAAGTTTAAAGCCTTAGTCGAAGCCAATATGGATGAACTCGCGGCGATGATCACCCGCGAACACGGCAAAGTACTCGATGACGCCAAGGGCGAAATCATCCGTGGTTTGGAAGTGGTCGAATTTGCCTGTGGTATCCCCCACCTGTTAAAAGGCGAGCATACCGAGCAAGTGGGTGGTGGCGTCGATGCATGGACATTGAATCAATCCTTAGGTGTGGTGGCCGGCATTGCCCCCTTTAACTTCCCTGTCATGGTGCCCATGTGGATGTTCCCAATCGCCATCGCCGCAGGCAACACCTTTATCATGAAGCCGTCAGAAAAAGATCCCAGCTCAGTGATGCGCATGGCCGAACTGCTTAGCGAAGCGGGTTTACCTGATGGCGTATTTAATGTCGTCAATGGCGATAAAGAGGCGGTCGATACCCTGTTAACCCATCAAGATGTTCAGGCGGTCAGCTTTGTGGGTTCAACCCCTATTGCGCAATATATCTATGAAACTGCCTCGAAACATGGCAAGCGCGTCCAAGCCTTGGGCGGCGCTAAAAATCACATGTTATTGATGCCAGATGCCGATCTTGACCAAGCGGTAAGCGCATTGATGGGCGCGGCCTACGGCTCAGCAGGAGAGCGCTGCATGGCCATTTCGGTGGTACTCGCTGTGGGTGATGCAGGGGATGCATTAGTCGACAAACTGCTGCCGCAAATTAAGGCGTTACGAGTGGGTAATGGTCTAGAAGCCGATATGGATATGGGGCCGCTCGTGTCGGCGCAGCATCTTGATAAGGTTCGCAGCTATGTCGATATCGGTGTGGCCGAAGGCGCGACACTGCTTGCCGATGGCCGTCAATTGAGCGTTGCCGATCACCAGCAGGGTTATTTCCTCGGGGGCTGCCTGTTTGACCACGTCACACCGGAGATGACCATTTATAAAGAGGAGATCTTTGGCCCAGTACTGGCCATTGTGCGCGTTAAAGATTATGCCCAAGCCCTACAGCTGATCAACGATCATGAGTTTGGTAACGGCACCGCCATCTTTACCCAAAGCGGCGAAGCGGCGCGCCATTTCTGTCACCACGTTCAGGTGGGCATGGTCGGTGTCAATGTGCCGATCCCTGTGCCAATGGCATTCCATAGTTTTGGCGGCTGGAAACGCTCTTTATTTGGACCACTGCACATGCATGGCCCCGATGGCGTACGTTTTTATACCAAGCGTAAAGCGATCACGGCTCGCTGGCCTAAACCGAAAGAAGCGCAGGCTGAATTTGTTATGCCAACAATGAAATAAACCTATAAAACAATTAAAAAAAGGGTGCAGTTCTCGCTGCACCTGTATATGTTTAACCATTGGAGATGTAATGACAAAACAAGTCGATGCCATCATAAATCTTGCTCTACATAGCACTCAGGTTGAGCACTATGATGTAGCCAAAGAAAAAGTGCTCTCTGGCGACCCAAAACAACAGCTTGAAAATCATTATTCCAGCCCATGCGATCAGTTTCACACGGGTGTATGGCAAGGTGAAAAAGGCAGTTGGAAGGTCAATTACACTGAGCACGAATATTGCGAAATTTTAGCGGGTAGCAGCGAGATCACCGACAGCCTAGGCAATAGCATAACCGTGACCAAAGGCGATCGCTTTGTGATCCCAGCAGGCTTCTCTGGCGTGTGGAAAGTGATTGAACAATGTAGAAAAATTTACGTCATTTTTGAACCGAAGTAACTGAGTTCGATTGTGAGTAATCGCCATGATGTCTCAGCAATAGCAGCTGTTGTTTGGCTAAATTTGGTATTTTTACTCGTTTAAAAATACCCATGTCAACAAAGTGAAATGGAGAAATTACCGTGCATAAAAAATTTAATAAGAAACGGATTGCCCAAGCGGCGGCTTTGACCTTAACAGCAGCGCTACTCTCACCAATAGCGCACGCTGAAGTGTCTGGCGAAGTGAGTGTTACAAACGACTACCGCTTTCGTGGCGTGTCACAATCGGCTGGCGATTTTGCCATACAAGCTGGTATCGATTACAGCATGGACAGCGGCTTCTTTGTAGGCGCTTGGGGCAGTAATGTTGATTTTGATGATCCAGAAGATGGTAATGGCGCCGACATAGAGGTCGATCTCTATGCGGGCTACGCTGGAGCCATTGGTGAAGAAGTCGAGTATGACGTGACTTTACTCTACTACACCTACCCAGGTGATGATGTCTCACAAGATTACCTTGAAGGCTCAGTCGGTTTCTATTTTGCCGACTTTCATGCAGCCTATTGGTACACCAATGACTACGGCGGAAGTGACTTAGACTACCACTACACTGAACTCAACTACGGCTGGGAATTCGCCGACAACTGGAGCCTAGACTTGCATGTAGGCTACAACTTTGGTGATGCGCCAGATGATGATATGGGTAAATATGTTGACTACTCAATTGGTGTTTCAACAGAGCTTGCTGGCATCGGCTTGTCTGCCGCTTGGTTAGATAACGATATCGATAGCGAGTACCAATTTGATGAAGGCAGCTTCCGTAATGACAGTACTTTCTTAGTCTCGGCAAGTTACGCTTTTTAAGCGCTTAACCTGATATGAAGTGCAGCACTGCACTCATTGCCCATCAAAAAACCGCCATTTGGCGGTTTTTTATCTTTCACTCAGTACATTCACCAGTAACGCTAGTCGGTTAATTTAGGGCTTTCACCATTACGGATCTTATCGGCCAGTAAACGCCACTCGCCCCCAAGTTGTTCATGATGCTGTTTTCGCTCTGGAAAAGTCGTAGATAGACGCTCTACCAATTCAGCTTGTTGTTCACATAACTGCGCCCAGCGGCGTGCATTAGAAAGTTGCATCATGTCATCCTTAAGTGATGTAAATCGCTCCCTGTAAACCACCAATCCACACTCGCCACTGGTGTTACTCATAACCCTACCTATTGGCAAAGTACGCCGCAAAAGCGGCAACCTAAGCAGGAAAAGATAAGTATAGCCATCTTTTAAAAAGTTGATCTGCAGCGCTATGAAAAAACCGCCAGCGGGAGTATCTTGATTAAAAAGTGCAATAAGGAGTTAGCATGACAGCGACAGTACTCAAAGTTATCTTTATTCTTGTCGGTTTAATGTTGGTATATAAACTTATTTTTAGCGGTAAGAAGGGACTCACCCTATTTGAGATGCATTTTAAACAGGGCCGCCTGACTGAACACAAAGGCAAGATCCCCGAAAAGTTCCTGCGTGAATGCAGGGCGATCGCCAAGGCTGAAAAACTTACCTGTGTGGTGCGCGCTGAAAAAGCGGGCGATGTTCGCTTACATGTTTCGGCCAATGTGGGGGATAGCATTACCCAGCGTATTCGTAATGTATTTCCGTTCGAATACTATGATAAAAAAACCACCGACAACTCACGCCAAGCGGGTTAACTCAATCCTATTAAACGAAGTCGGCCTAGCGCTCAAGCTAACCTTGAGCGCTATTGTTAAAGTGTTGCGTAATGACACGCCTCATCCTTGCTCCACTGATAAACTGTTACCATTGAGCCAACAATGGCTAACGGCTTATGTTTTAACTCAACGTTTCCTTCCCGCAAAGTATTCCAGCGCCCACACCAAAGCGATACCGGTACACATGGCGACAAGCGCCCAAATTAACTGTGACGGTTGGCCGGTAATGACCTCAAACTGCATAGGGGATAGGTTTTGTTCTAACAGTGGAACTTGCTCACCATGGGAGTTAGTGCGCCACGTCAGTACTTGTTTCCATGGCCAAATTTTACCTAAGGTGCCCAGCATCAAACCGGTCAAAAAAATCAATGTGGCGTCATGATACTTGCGCAATAATGCCGATAAGAGATGACTAAATGACAGCAAACCAACAATACAGCCCGCCGCAAAAGTCGCCAACACTGCCACATCGATATTTTTTGCCGCGCTCAGCACCGAGGTATACAGGCCCAGTAAGAGCAAAATAAAGCTGCCGGAGATCCCCGGTAAAAGCATGGCGCAAATCGCAATACAGCCGCCAATAAAGACATTTAAGTAGGTCATCTCCATTGCGATAGGGTTAAGCATGGTGATGCCCCACGCAAATACAGCGCCAATGACAAACAAGGCCAAACGCACCAGACTAAAACCCTGTACCTGCTTTAACATATGCACCACAGAGATAATGATCAGGCCGAAGAAAAACGACCAAACAGGAATTGGATGAGCCACCAGCAGATAGGTGATCAATTTAGCCAAGGTAAAGATGCTGGTTAAAATACCACCAAACACCGCTAACAAAAATGGGCCATTGATATGTTCAAACGCGGCCTTGATACCTTGCTGACGAACGAGCTTAATCAAATTAGGATTAATGCGACGGATACTCTCTAGTAAGGTGTCTAAAATCCCGGTAATAAACGCTATGGTACCGCCAGAAACGCCCGGTACCACGTCGGCGGCGCCCATCGCCATGCCCTTTAAATAAGTCAGCAGGTATTTCACTCAAAATCCTTATGTTAATGATTAACGCTTAGGCTCTGGGCCTCTATGAGGGGATTATACCCATGCTCACGATGCAAGTGGAAATGAACTTTGCTTCATTCACTTTAATCGTCACTGTCGCGCGCTACCGCGCCCCTATTGTTAACTAATTGTGATTAGGCTAACCTAGGCACTCATCAGACCAGATAAATATAATCACAGACACTCATAATGAAACAGAAACCCACCAAAGTTATGCGCCTCTACCACAGGCTGACCAAACTTCCCCTTGGCAACAAGATTTTCTCCATCATGGTGGCACGCATGGCCCCCTATTTTGGCACGATACGCCCGTTGATCACCGAGTTACGCCCCAATTACTGCCAATGCCTGATCAAAAAACGCAAGGCGGTGCACAATCATATTCAGACCGTGCATGTTATCGCTATCTGTAATGGCTTAGAAATGGCCATGGGTGTGATGGCTGAGGCCTCTATTCCGGCGCACCTAAGGTGGATCCCCAAAGGGATGAGCGTCGACTATACCGCAAAGGCGGGCAGTGATATCCGCTGCGAAGCTGTGGTACAACCCGAGCAATGGGTTGAGGGCGATCTGTTAGTGCCCGTGACCGCTTATGATCAACATGATGTGGTCGTTGTTCAAGGGCATATCAAACTGTGGATCTCGGCCAAACCCACCCCAAAAGCGGCGGCTTAGGCGCTAGCTTCCTCATTACCCCATACAGGATGTAGGTACCCCATTGAGACCACTAACAGGCACACTCGTTAATTGGAATAACGACAAGGGTTATGGCTTTATTCAACCCGACAATGGCAGCGAACGACTGTTTTTACATATCAGTAGCTTAGGGCCGCAGACAACAGCGCCCAAACTCGGTGTAAAGCTGCATTACCAGACATCAAAAGACAAGCAGGGGCGCACCTGCGCTCTCATCGTTGATGATAAGGGCGCGCCCGTGTATCAGCGCAGAGGCAAGGTTAACACCAAAGCCAAACACCATAAGCGCAAGGCAAACTCAGGCGTTAGCGGCCAACTTGGGGTTAGGTTACTGCTGATCAGCGCCTTGTTTATCGGCCTCTTCCTTGCCAGCCTAATGCAACGCTTACCCATAGGCTTAATACTCTATTATCTCCTTGCCAGCTTAATCACCTACCTTGCTTACGCCCAAGATAAACAGGCGGCGCAAACCGGTCAGTGGCGCATAAAAGAAAATAGTTTACAGCTCTTATCACTCATTGGCGGCTGGCCTGGAGCACTGCTCGGACAACATTCATTGAGGCACAAATCTAAAAAAGTCACCTTTCGCCTTGGCTTATGGTTAATGGTGCTATTAAACAGCACCTTGCTCATCTGGCTGGTAACAGATAACGGCCAAGCTATGCTCAAGCAATGGCTAAGGTAACCCTTTTTCAATAGCTTACCCCAATGAGATAACTATATTTAGCCCAAGAGATTGGTTATCATGGCGCCAGGGTTCACTAGAAGAATTGACTATGAGAGTATTATTAGCGGTTGTCGTTATCGCAGGTGTGCTGTTTTATTTCTACACCAGTATGAACAACCAAAAAGCGGCCAAAGAAAATATCGAAATTGGCCGGCAATTTTTAGCCGACAATAAAAACCAACCTGGCGTGGTTGAGACCTTATCAGGCCTGCAATATCAGGTACTGGCTAAAGGAGAAGGTAACGCCCATCCCAAAGCCAGCGATACCGTGACGGTGCATTATCACGGCACCTTAATCGACGGCACTGTCTTTGACAGCTCAGTTGAGCGCGGTGAGCCCATCGCTTTCCCGCTTAATCGGGTGATTAAAGGGTGAACCGAAGGAGTACAATTGATGAGTGTTGGCGACAAGTATCGTTTCTTTATCCCAAGCACACTCGCCTATGGCAACCGCTCAACGGGTAAAATTGAGGGTGGCTCGGTACTGATTTTTGATGTTGAACTCATCAGTATCGACAACTAGCAGCAAGAATGTCGCTCGCTCAACAAAAAACGCGCCCCAAGGCGCGTTTTTGTCTCGAACAAAATTCAACCAGCAAAGATCAACAGGCCCTAGTACCCAAATGGGTTATCGATTGAGTGAGCAGGCTCGGTAAACCATACAGGGCCCTGCTCTGTCATGTAAAAGTGATCTTCATGACGCACACCAAACTCACCCGGCACACACAGCATAGGCTCATTACTAAAGCACATTCCTGCCGTCAGTGGTGTGTGATCGTTTAATACCAAATAGGGCCACTCATGGATATCGAGTCCAACACCGTGACCGGTACGATGAGGCAACCCTGGCACGTCATATCCTGGGCCAAAACCTGCGGCCTCCAGCACATCACGCGCAGCGCGATCGACACTTGCACAGGTTGCGCCAATTTGAGCCGCATCAAATGCCGCAAGCTGAGCCTCTTGCTCTAACTGCCATAACTGTCGCTGGCGCGCACTAGGCGTGCCAAACACATAGGTGCGAGTTATATCTGAATTATACCCATGTAACTGGCAACCAGTATCGATAAGCACAGTGTCATTTAATGCTAACGCCTTAGGCGATTTCACCCCATGGGGGTAAGCGGTGTCTTCACCAAAGAGTACAATACAAAAATAAGAGCCAGCAGCAATGCCGACCGCCTTATGTGCGTCGTTGATAAAGGCTTCTACCTCGGCTACCGTGATCCCTCCATATAAGATACGCGCCGCCGCTTGGTGCACCGCTAAGGTCATCTCTTTAGCACGTTGCAGCAGGGCTAACTCCTGAGCCGATTTTATCATGCGACAATCCGCGGTAATGGTTTTGGCATTGACATACTCAAGATGCGGCGCCACTTGACGTATACCGTCAAAGATAAAAAAGGCCGCCGACTCATCGATACCTACCTTACCTTGCGCCACGCCCATCTGCGCTAACACCTTAGCACACAAGGCATAAGGGCTCTCATCTTCATGCCAAGTATTGACCTCACCTTCAATCACCATAAAACCGAGTAAGGTCGATAATTCAAATGCCGGCGCGATATATTGCAGCGCACCGTTAGCCGGTAAGATGGCCCCCACCATACGCTCGCTGGCATACCAGCGCGTGCCGGTAAAATAATACAGATTAGTCCCCGCATTAAGGTAGATGGCATCTATCCCCTGCGCTTGCATTAATGCTTGCGCCTTGGCAATTCTCGCCTGATATTCAGCGTGGCCTATTGCTTCAACCCCTTGAGTCATATCAACAAGCTTGGCTAACTCCTGTGCTGGCGTTGAACCACCTATACCGTTTGTCGTCGTTATTGTCATTACACTACCTTTGATGCGTCGGCGCTATCCTGAGACCTGTTAGCGCCACTCATCTGATTAAATGAAGGATAATTATTTGGCATAAAGTATACAAAAGTTTAGCCGCGATTAAATGGCAAACCGCGCCCCGCCGTTGACCCACTTACCGCAATAAGCAATAAAAGAGTGGCCCATTGTTAACCTAGGTTAGATAAAAAGCCGCAGTCCCTATAATAACGACTGTGGCTTAACACTTGCGATTAACACGATAAGCGCGTTAAGCCTCACGCTATGACTCAAGCTTTTGCTCTTTGCTTACCGTGATTCGCCCCCACGCCATCAACAACAAATGCATGGCGATCAGCGGAATGCAGGTCACGAGCATCACTTCCCAGCCCATATTATGTAACACCCAGCCAGCGCTGAGTGACGCCACCGCTTGGGCGCTAAAGACGAAGGCATCGTTAAAGGACTGCACCTTAAAACGCTCATCACTATGATAAAACTGCGGTAGCAATACCGTACCGCCAACAAAGAGAAAATTCCAACCTATCCCGAGTAACACCAGTGCCACCCAGTAATTAAGCAGATCATGCCCCAGCAAAGCCACCACAATGGTGATCCCATAGGCGGCAAGCCCCACCAGCATCATAGGTTTGGGGCCAAATTTTGACATCAAATAACCACTGAATAATGAGGGGAAATACATCGCAATAATGTGACTTTGGATAACCCATTTAGTATCGGCTAATGAATGGTGCTCAACATGGTGCATATGCAGTGGTGTCGCGGTCATAATAAAACTCATCATGCCATAACCTATGGTGGCCGCGCCGATGGCGGTCCAAATCTGAGGTTGCAACAAGATCTGCTTTAAGTCTCGACCGTCGCGGCGCTTAACCACCTGACGCCCCATCGGCGCATCGACGTTTTCATAAAAGCTTAATATCACCGCAGCGGTTAGGCACACTAAGGTTAAAAAGATAAAAGCGCCCACATAAGGCTGGCTTATCAGCTCAGATCCTAAGACTGCCAATTCGGGGCCAAAGAACGCCGCCACCAGCCCGCCGACTAACACCCGTGATGCGGCTTTAGCCCCATCAATGGCTGCCACCGACTCCATCGCCGCAAATCGATACTGCTGCACCACCGCCCCGGCTGCGCCCAGCATAAAACCGCTCACACAGAATAAGCCAAACCAATGCAACTGCGTGGCAATCGCCGCAACCACACCGGCGCAGGCGCCTAACAATGCCCCCGAAATAAACACTGTTTTACGCCCAAAACGGCGCATTAAGCGGCTCACTGGAATTACCGATAACGCTACGCCTATCACCATCATGGCGATGGGTAGCGTCGCTAATGCGGCGCTTGGGGCCAGCTCGACACCAATTAAGCCCCCTAGCAACATCATCATCGGCGTGGCGCTCATGGCGAACGCCTGCGCTAGGGTTAATACCCATACATTTCTTGGCATTAGCTTACTTCCTGGTCAGTTATCTTATTGTCATTATTATCGATACAAGATAAACCAGTATGGCCGTTGCAATCTAGTACAAATCCTTAACGGCACTTCCAACCCACGCCAGCAACTGCGATAATCCTTGCACTTAAAGCCCGACGCCACAAGATTGTGGTAATAACAGGAGCCATAATGACCCAACCGATTGCAGAACGCCTTAGCGCCGTGCGCGCCGAGATGACGACCGCTAATATCGATGCTTTTATCGTCCCTCGAGCCGATGAATACCTCGGCGAATATGTGCCAGAACGCAACGAGCGTTTACACTGGTTAACCCATTTCACCGGCTCTGCCGGTATGGCTATCGTGTTAAAAGAGCACGCCGCCATCTTTGTCGATGGCCGTTACACAGTGCAAGTGAAACAACAAGTCGATGAGACGCTGTTTCAATATCAAAGCCTCACCGACACGCCGCAGATCCCCTGGTTAATAACACAGCTGCCGAGCGGGGCTAAGGTCGGCGTCGATGCACGCTTACATTCACTGAGTTGGTATCAAGATGCCAAGACCCAGCTCGAACGCGCAGGCATTGAGCTGGTCTGTGTCAGCGACAACCCTATCGACAGGCATTGGCATAATCGCCCTGCAGCATCGACCCATGAGATCATTTTATTTGATCAACAAAGCGCCGGGGCCAGCAGCCACGACAAGCGCATCCACATTGGCCAATTGATTAAACAAGCCGGCGCCGATGCGGCGCTTATCGCCGCACTGGACTCATTTTGCTGGTTGCTGAATATTCGTGGCCGCGATGTGCCTCGCTTACCTGTGGTACTGGGCACCGCTTTGCTGCATGCCAATGGCGATATGGTGTTATTTACCGACATCAATAAACTGCCCGCAGGCATCAGCGAACACGTAGGCGCAGGCGTCAGCTTTAACGCTGAAAGCGAACTCGAAACTGCGCTAAGCCAACTCAATGGCGTTAAGCTATTGGCTGACCCCAACAACGCCAACGCTTGGATGCAACTGGTTGCCGAGCAACATGGCGCTAAGCTCATCACAGGTGACGATCCGGTCGCCTTACCCAAGGCGCAGAAAAACCCAGCAGAATTAGCCGGCATGACCGCCAGTCATATCCGTGATGGTGTGGCCGTCAGCCAATTTTTAGCGTGGTTAGACAACGAAGTGGCCGCCAAACGTCTCTATGATGAAGGCCAACTGGCCGATAAATTGGAAAGCTTTCGCCTAACCGACCCGCGCTATCGCGAGCCGAGTTTCGATACCATTTCGGCCGCTGGCGCGAATGCGGCGATGTGCCATTACAATCATAACAATGGCACGCCCGCTATGATGAGCATGAACAGTCTCTATCTGGTCGACTCTGGCGCGCAATACCTCGATGGCACCACAGATGTGACTCGCACTATCGCCATTGGTGATGTCACCGATGAGCAGCGTAAGATGTTCACCTTAGTGCTTAAAGGCCATATCGCACTTGACCAAGCACGCTTCCCTAAAGGCACCACAGGGCAACAGCTCGATGGCTTTGCGCGCCAATACCTGTGGCAGCACGGCTTCGATTATGATCATGGCACCGGCCATGGCGTCGGCCACTTCTTAAGTGTGCACGAGGAACCACAGCGGATCGGTAAAAACAGCAACAATGTGGCTTTATTGCCCGGCATGGTACTATCCAATGAGCCAGGATATTACCGCGCCGATGCGTTTGGTATTCGCATCGAAAACTTAGTCGCCATTCGTCCATGCCAAGCATTGGCTGGGGCTGAACGAGAGATGTATGAGTTTGATGCGCTCACCTTAATCCCCATTGATACGCGCCTAGTTGAGCGCCAGTTGCTGACAACGCAGGAGCTCACTTGGCTTAATGATTATCATCAACGAGTGCGTGACACCTTATCACCATTAATGCAAGGTGACGCGCTAGCTTGGCTATTACAAGCAACCGCAGCGATTTAAGTTACGTTCAAGTGATGACAACTTTTCTGTAAAAAATATCGATAAACAGCACCGAATCTAGGTGCTGTTTTTATTTCTACTGATAAAAACTCACTCAGGGCTTACCTAGCATTACATCCAAAGCTCGAACTTTATTAAGCGCACTTACCCCAATACAATAAAAGTGCAGGTTTTAACCAAAAATTTTGCTATACTCCGCGGCCGCCATTTGGCGTCGGTCATTAATCTAGCGATGCGTTCTCTACTGATTAAATAGACCAAACTAAATTGTTATATTGTCGATATGTTGAATAGGTAAAAACAGGATACCCCAATGAGATTTGAATCTTTTAGTTTTGCTCCAGAGATTGTGCGTGCTATCTCCGATTGTGGCTATCAAAAAATGACGCCTATTCAGCAGCAAGCGATTCCAGCGATTCGCCGTGGTCAAGATGTACTGGCTAGTGCACAAACCGGTACTGGTAAAACAGCAGCCTTCGCGTTGCCGATACTGCAAAAGATGGTTGATAAGCCAAGCGAAACCCAACGCTCAAACACCCGCGCCTTAATTTTAGCGCCCACCCGAGAGCTCGCGGCTCAAGTGGCTGACAATATCAAAGAGTACAGCCGCTATCTGCCTATCTCTGTGCTGACCATTTATGGCGGCGTCAAGATGGATACCCAAGCGCAAAAGCTGAAAAAAGGGGCCGACATTATTGTCGCCACGCCCGGGCGCTTACTCGAGCATATCCAAGCCTGTAACTTGAGCCTGTCGAATGTGGAATTTTTGGTACTCGATGAAGCCGACCGTATGTTGGATATGGGCTTTATCAGCGACATTCAAAAAATCTTACAAGCAGTAAACAGCAAGCGTCAAAACCTGTTGTTCTCGGCGACCTTCTCTAATGCCGTTAAGCAACTGGCTAACGAAATGTTGGTTAAACCAAAGCTTATCAGCGTGGACAAACAAAACACCACAGCGGTAACCGTCAGCCAAGTGGTTTATCCGGTAGAGCAACGCCGCAAGCGTGAGTTACTGTCTGAGCTTATCGGTAAGAAAAACTGGCAACAGGTGTTGGTGTTTACCGCCACCCGTGAAGCGGCCGACACCTTAGTGAAAGAACTTAACCTTGACGGCATTCCTGCGGCCGTGGTCCACAGTGAAAAAGCCCAAGGCAATCGCCGCCGTGCGCTGCGCGAATTTAAAGAGGGCAAGGTACGCGCATTGGTTGCGACCGAAGTGGCCGCTCGTGGCTTAGACATCCCAGCGCTGGAATATGTGGTTAACTATGATCTGCCCTTCCTCGCCGAAGACTATGTGCATCGTATTGGCCGTACAGGCCGTGCCGGTCGCAGCGGCGTCGCCATCTCTTTGGTGAGCCGTGAAGAGGAGCGCACCTTAGCCGATATCGAAAAATTGATCGGCACTAAGATCCGCCGCATCACTATTCCGGGCTACGAAGTGGGCAGTCGTGAGCTGCTGATTAAACAGCTGCAAAAACGTCGCAGCTTTGCTAAAAAGCAACAGCGTAGCGACAATGTGGGCGCGCAGGTGATCGCTGAGAAGAACATGGGCGCTCGCCGCGTCAAAGTGAAGAACTCGGCAAACGCTAAAATTAAGAAGCAAAAATAATCGACGTACGGTCACAAAATTATTTACTAAACAATTAAGGCACTTAACGGTGCCTTTTTTGTGCACCGCGCTTAATTATGCATCGTAAGCCGCGTGCCACTAATAGCCTCAGCATCGTTCGCTATCGCGAACAAGCACAGGGTGATCACCGCACTCTAGGGCGTTAGCGACAACATAAGGTATACTCGGCGGGCAAATTGCCCCCTTTTTTTGTGCTCGGAGAAACCATGACAGAGCAAACCTATAATCAAGCCCTCGTTGAATTAGCGCAAGCAGGACTGGCCGCTTTAGCTGCACGCGCCGACAGCCCCAACGCCCTTAAAACCGCCGCGGCCGAGAGTCACTTTATCTGCAGTTGGATGGCGCAATCGTTAAAGGAGCGCCGTTTTTCAAAACTGGTGGCTGACGATCTGAATCACTGGATCCGCGACGGACGTAGCATGGGCGCCGCAGCTAATCTGCCGGGGTTACTGGCTCGTATCGACCAGCAATACCGCGCAGCGATGGACAACCACACCATTGGGGCATCGCTGCAAACTATGCTCGACTCTCTCAACGAGGATGACTGGTTGGTGATTGTGGATTGCGAAGTCAGTGGCAAACTCAAGCTCGACAGCGATGGCCGCAACAGCTTAATCATCTCAGTGGAGCAATATGAGCAAGATATTGCCGAGGGTAAATTACTAAAACCTATTACCCTTTATGTGCGCAGCGATGAACAAGCGCTCGCTAAGTTAGCCGCCGAGCATCAATTGTTGCTCAGCGCGGGGAATAAAAAAGCCAGCTTAATTAAGCATCATAAGGCCTATAAGCTCTATCCTAATAATCGACAGCCGGCGCTTGCCCTGCTCGTCAAATAACTAAAATAACCCCGATAGCCAGCCAACGAGACAGCCCATGACATCAAGATCACACTACCATGCCCTGTGCCAGCAGTTTAAAACCATCTATCATTTTGAGCACTTACAAGCCCTTGGTGACTGGGATCAAGCCACCATGATGCCAGCGGGCGGCAGTCAGGCGCGGGGTGAAGCGATGGCGCAATTAGCCTTGCACATTCATGCATTAAAAACCGCCCCCAGCCTAGCGGAACACTTGGCCCGCGCGGCCGACGAGCCCTTATCTGCCGCGCAACAGGCTAACCTGCGTGAAATGCGCTATCAGCAGCTACAAGCGACCGCGCTGCCAGGCAAGTTGGTGCAGGCGAAAACGCAATTAACCTATACTTGTGAACATGCCTGGCGCGCCCAGCGACAACAAAACGACTGGCAAGGATTTAAACCAAATTTAGAAGCCGTTATCGCCTTGGTGCGAGAAGAGGCGCAGATCTTAGGTGAGGCACAGCAGCTTGCGCCCTACGATGCGCTGCTGAATAAATTTGAGCCCGGTACCACTATGGCGCAAATTGATCGCGTGTTTGGCGACCTCAAAACCTGGTTACCCTCGCTCATCCAGCAGGTACAAGCCAAGCAGCAAGAGTGGCCGACCAAGACGCTGCCTCACGCGACAATCGCCCAGCAAAAAGCGCTCAATCTAGATGTGATGACCTTGCTGGGGTTTGACTTTAAGCAGGGCCGACTCGATACCAGCAGCCACCCCTTTTCAGGCGGAGTTCCGGGCGATGTGCGCATCACAACCCGCTATGATGAGCATGACTTTTTAACAGCACTCTTTAGCACTATCCATGAAACTGGCCACGCCAGATACGAGCAAGGCTTACCCCTTGAGTGGCGCGGCCAGCCCGCAGGTAATGCACGATCCATGGCGATACATGAAAGCCAAAGTCTATTTTTTGAGATGCAGATGGCGCGCGGCACGGGCATATTGCCGCTATTACTGCAACGCATTAATCACCATTTAGGCTGCCAGCTCAGTGAACTAGAGCTACAACATTGGCTCACGCGAGTCTCACCGGGGCGCATTCGCGTCGATGCCGATGAGGTCACTTATCCCTGCCATATCATGTTGCGCTATGAGGTGGAAAAAGGCCTGATTGAGGGTCGTTTAACGGTAGCCGATCTGCCCGAATTTTGGGATGCCTCGATGCAATCACTCTTAGGTCTATCCACCCAGGGGGATTATCGCAACGGCTGTATGCAAGATATTCACTGGCCAGTGGGTGAACTGGGTTACTTCCCAAGCTATAGCTTAGGCGCCATGTATGCAGCCCAATTTAGCGCCAGCATGCAAAACCAAATTGGCAGTATCGATGCCTTAATTGCCGCGGGCGAACTGACATTAGTGACCCAATGGTTACAGGACCATATTTGGTCGAAAGGCGCATTACTGACAACTGATGAGTTAGTCATCGCCGCCACTGGAGAGACACTAAACCCGGCGCACTTTAAGCAGCATTTAATGACTCGCTATCTCTAATTTGCACAGCGTAATTTGCTAAGGTTATTTGCTCAGGGTTATTTGCCTAGAGTAATGGCATCTAGATAGTCGCACCGTGATCACCCTGTACTTGCCATCACGGGGCGGCTTATAACGCCCAAATTGATTAGCCTAGCCAGCTGTGAGACCATCAACATTAATCACCACTGACAAGAAAGCGACTCATAGAGTACAACCGCCATGATTATCCGCCCTATTCACGCCGCTGACTGGCCCGCGATACTGCAGATCCAAGATGAGTGCTACCCCAATATCGAACCCGAATCGCTACAGGCACTGCAAAGTAAGGTACAACTGTCACCAGACTCTTGCTACGCCATCGAACGTAACGAGCAACTGATTGGCTATTGCCTCGCCCATCCATGGCAATTGGATCAGCCGCCAACATTAGAGCAGGTAGTAACTCAGCCTAGCCGCTGCAATACCCTGTATCTGCACGACATCGCCTTATCATCCAAGGCCAGAGGTTTAGGCGCGGGTGAACAGATCTTTAAGCGCTTAATCGATAACGCCAAACAGCACAATGTGGCCAGTATCTCTTTAGTGGCCGTGGGCGGTGCTCACACATATTGGCAACGATTAGGCTTTAAATCGCGTATAATCAGCAAATCTCTCGACGACTACCCCGCTGACGCCTGCTATATGGTGTATCCGTTAGCTTGAGCTGGGTCTGTAAGTCGATGAAAAATTAGTTAATTACATATTTAAGAGAGCAATATGGCCCGTAGAGTCGGTTACACCTTTAACAAGCAGTACAAAGAGATCAACTTCGTTTACGACAAGTATAACGACATGTATGAAGCGGTTGCAGCCGCCGAAGGGGTCGATTTGACCCGTTATCATGCGATGGAAGCCCAAGTGGCGATGACCTCTAAAGGCTCACAAGCGGTAAAAGATTATCGCTTAAAAGAGTTTGAGCGCTTTGGCTTTACCAAAATTCACTTTATTCGCGATGAAGTCGAATAATCAGATTTTAATGGCAGCCATAACAGCCCTAGCTAACCTGTAGATGTAGGAATTCTAATGTCCAATAGTGAACACGCTAACTTTCCTCGAGCGGGATTTTTTCGCCGCCTCGGGGCCATCGTTTATGACTTATTACTGGCCGTTGCCGTATATATGATCGCTGGCGCCATCGGCTTTGGCGTCTTTACCGCATTAAGCTCGTCGGGACTCTTGGCGATGAATGGCTTTGAACATGTCTCAGATCTGCTCAACGGCACACCGCTTTACAAGGGACTATATCAGCTGTGGATCGCCTTATGTGTCGGTCTGTTTTATATCCTATTTTGGAGTTATGGCGGCCAAACCCTTGGCATGCGCGCCTGGCGTCTTAAGATCCAGCACCCTAACGGCCAAAGCTTGAGTATGATCACCGCGGCGGCGCGTTTAGTCTGGTCACTACTTGGCATAGGTAATTTGTGGATTTTAATCAATGGCGACAAGCTCGCCCTGCAAGATATGATGACCCGCTCAGAGGTCGTGGTACTGTCTAAAGAAGCCAACCAACTGCGTAATTGGCACGGGGTATAACCCTAAACGCCAGCGTCAAAAAAGGACCATTCAATGGTCCTTTTTTTGTGCTAACGGCTGAGCTCTAGGTTTTAGGTTTCTAACAACAGGCTTTAAAGCCTTTCAGCCTTGAAGCACTAATAGTTTCCAGCCCTCTAGTTTCCTAGCCTTCAAACTAGCCTCAAGCTATTTACGAATGTAGTAAATCGCCAAGCTACTGAAGATCAAAGGCGGCATTATCGCCCCAAGAATAGGCGGTAAGCCATACACTAAGGTCATGGGGCCAAATATCTCATTACAGATATAAAAACTGAAACCGGCCATCACCCCCAATAACACTCTGGCGCCCATGGTCACGGTGCGCAGCGGCCCAAATACAAACGACAGCGCCACCAGCATCATTACCGCCACGGTCACTGGCTGCATCACCTTACGCCATAGTGCCAGTTCATAACGACCGGAATCTTGATTGTTAATCTTTAAATAGTCCAGATAATCCACCAAGCCTTCGATAGACAAGCCCTCGGGTTTCACCGACACCACGCTAAGCTTATCTGGCGTAAGCGTCGATTCCCAGCGGTAAAGGGTTAAATTGCTCGAGCTCACCCTATCTTGTTCCAGCAAGGTTTGACGCACATCCAAGAGGCGCCAATGATCGCCCGAATAGACTCCGCGCTTTGCCGCAATCGTGCGCACCAGGTTGAGTTCGGCGTCAAACTCATACAGTACAATATTACGTAGGTTATCAATACTTTGGATTTCACCTATATTAACAAATAGATCGCCATCTTTAGCCCAGATCCCACGGCTGGATTTAAACAGACTACCGCCAGACACTTTCACCGCTTGCAACTCTTTCGCGTGACGCTCGGCAACGGGTGCGCCCCATTCCCCCAAGGCCATCACAATTAGCATCAGTGGCACCGCGGTTTTCATCGCCGATAAGGTAATTTGAAAGCGTGACAAACCAGATGACTGCATCACCACTAACTCAGAGTTAGAGGCCAGCATGCCCATGCCGATCAACGCGCCGAGTAGCACCGCCATCGGGAAAAACATCTCAATATCACGAGGGATCAAAAACAGCACGTAAATGCCGGCATCCACCATTGAATAACTGCCGCGCCCCACAACACGCAGTTGATCGACCCACTTAATAATGCCCGATAAACCGGTAAGCACCAGCAAGCACAATGCCGACGTTGTGATCAGCGTGCGAGCGATATAGAAATCTAAAATTCTCATGCGCCCACCTTCTTACGTTTAAGAAGACCGGCAAGTTTGGCCCCAAATGGTCGCTCCTTACCCAGCAGCAATATGCCTAACAACAGCGCCGAGGCATGGATCCACCACATGCCTAAATAAGCTGGAATAACCTCATCTTCTAATGCCTTACGTCCGGCAATCATCAAACCAAAATAACCTAGGTAAAGTAAAATCGCCGGAAACATCTTGGCAAACTTACCTTGACGCACATTAACCCGCGCCATGGGCACGGCAATTAAGGTCATAAAGGGGATCGCCAACGGAATGGCCAAACGCCAATGGAACTCGGCGACGGCGCCCGCCCCTTCGGTGGCCATCAATTGGTCGATAGGCAAAGCCGACAACTTACGCCTTCGCTGATCCACCTCTTGCTCTTTAATCTGCATCTCATACCCGCTAAATTCAACCAACTGATAGTCGAGTTGATTAGGAGTATTTTGGTACTGAGTGCCCTCGTTTAGCTTGAGCCTTTGCGCGCCCGATTCATCTTCCACCACACTGCCCCCATGAGCGACAACGATGTTGGATTGCCCCGAATCATCCTCAGGATCAGGTAACTGGGCCACAAATACTTTATCTAGTTGATTGTCACGGCCAATACGTTCAACAAACAATACCGCTCGACCATTGGGGCTGGTTTGAAAACGCCCTTGAGTGATTGCCGCGAGTCCCGCTTCAGACTGGGCATGTTCTAACACGCGATTTTGCGCCTCTTCGGCCCAAGGCGTCACATAAATCGATAATATGCCGGTAAACAGCATATTGGCTAGCGCCAGCAGTAGAGTGACGCGGGTGATATACCATTCGCTTACGCCTACCCCGTGCAACACCACCATTTCACTTTCGGCATACATGCGCCCATGGGCCACCAAAATGCCCAAAAACAGGCTTAAGGGCACTACAAGTACGGCAAGGTAAGGCAGGTTAAGGCCAAGCAGGGTCATGACTAAGGAGGCCGGAAACTCTCCTTCGGATGCATCAGCAAGTACGCGGACAAAATGTTGGCTAATAAAAATAGCTAACAGCACTAAAAGTACCGCCATTTGCGCTTTTAAAACTTCTCGAATCAAGTATCTAAATACAATCACAGGCAGGATCCAGTCCCTAAACTTATATTTATGCTGGTGTCAGCCTACTTTTCATGTAGACTGTCTACTTTTGGTAGTTTTGTGACCAAACCTTAACTAAACTTGGCAGAAGAACACCCATAAAATTAACAGCGGTGTACCATTTTTTAGGGACGATTTGGACATAAGCAGACATTATCTAATAAATAATAAAATTTGTCTTTAAGAATCTAGGAGAGCTCATGGAGTTTAGCGTTAAGAGCGGCAGCCCAGAAAAACAACGGTCAGCCTGTATTGTCGTTGGTGTCTATGAACCTAGACGCCTATCTGGTATTGCAGAGCAACTCGACAAAATCAGTGAAGGCTATATTAGTAACCTTTTACGCCGTGGCGATTTAGAAGGTAAACCTGGACAGATGCTACTGTTGCATCATGTACCTAACGTGCTAAGTGAGCGCGTACTATTGGTTGGCTGTGGCAAAGAGCGCGAGCTCGATGAGCGCCAATACAAGCAGATCATCACCAAAACCATTAACACCCTCAATGAAACGGGTTCGATGGAAGCGGTGTGCTTTTTAACCGAGCTGCATGTTAAAGGGCGCGATACCTACTGGAAAGTCCGCGAAGCGGTCGAAACCACCCAAAACAGCTTGTACTGCTTCGATGCACTCAAGACTCGCAAAGGCGAAACCCGTCGTCCGCTGCGCAAATTAGTGTTTAATGTGCCTACCCGCCGCGAACTGACCTTAGGCGAACGGGCTATCGAACACGGCATGGCCGTCTCTTCAGGGATGCACCTGTGCCGCGACGTGGCCAATATGCCACCTAACATCTGTAACCCTGCTTACCTTGCCTCACAAGCGCGTCAAATTGCCGAGCACCACGACACCTTAAAAGTGAGCACCCTAGGTGAAGAGCAAATGGCCAAACTGGGCATGAACTCCTACCTTGCCGTCGGTCGTGGCAGCGACAACGAATCTGTCATGACGGTCATGGAATATAAGGGGTCGGTCGACAGCACAGAAAAACCTATCGTATTGATAGGTAAAGGTCTTACCTTCGACTCAGGCGGTATTTCTCTCAAACCTGGCGAAGCCATGGATGAGATGAAGTACGACATGGGCGGCGCAGCCGGTGTGATTGGCGCAATGAAAGCCTTATGTGAGCTTAAGCTACCTATCAATGTAGTGGGCATCTTAGCCGGCTGTGAAAACATGCCGTCGAGCAATGCTTACCGCCCGGGCGATATCTTAACCACCATGTCGGGGCAAACCGTTGAGGTACTCAATACCGATGCGGAAGGCCGCTTAGTGTTATGCGATGTACTGACTTACGTTGAGCGTTTCGACCCAGAGTTGGTGATCGATACCGCGACCCTAACGGGCGCCTGCGTGATCGCACTGGGTAAGCATGCTTCAGGGCTGTTTTCGTCACATAACCCATTAGCACACGAGCTACTTAATGCGGGTGAGCAAAGTGGTGACCGCGCATGGCGCATGCCACTGTGGGATGAGTATCAAGAGCACCTTGAAAGCCCCTTTGCCGACATGACCAACTTAGGTGGCCGCCCAGCTGGCGCTATCACCGCGGCGTGTTTCCTGTCACGCTTTACCAAAAAGTACAATTGGGCCCACATCGACGTTGCAGGCACAGCATGGAACAGTGGCGCAAACAAGGGGTCAACTGGCCGTCCAGTGCCTTTGTTAACCCAATTTCTGATCAATCGCGCCGGTGTTGAACAAGGCGAGTAATTGATACAGTAAAAAGGTTTTTGGCCGATAAAAGTGAAGCGCTCAGCTTCACTTTTTTTATCTGGCTAACAACCGAGCGGATCGCCAAGTGCTGTAATCACTTTCAACCACTTGTTGATGCACAGTAAACCGACTAACCTAACCATAAATTAGACCTGACAAGGGATGTCTGGTGGAAGAAACCATTTTGAATTCAGACTTTAATCTCGACAAATTTTCTTGTAGCAACTGCGCCAACAACACCCAGTTATGCTTTGATTTTACCATGGCCTTTCAGCCCATCATTAATATTAAGCAACAGCAGATATTTGGCTATGAAGCCTTAGTGCGCGGCTTAAATAATGAATCGGCCTTTTCTATTATCTCCCAAGTCACCGAAAAAAATCGTTACGCCTTCGATCAGGCGTGTCGGGTAAAGGCCATTGCCTTGGCCTCTAAGCTTGAGCTCGACTCTATGCTGAGCATCAATTTTTTACCTAATGCCATTTATCAACCCGAGCGCTGCATTCGCACCACCCTCGCTGCTGCCAAAGAGTATGGCTTTCCCACCAATAAAATCATGTTTGAATTTACCGAGGTGGAAAAAATTGAAGACAGCAACCATGTTCAACGTGTAGTCGAATACTATCGCTCACTGGGGTTTATCACCGCAATCGATGATTTTGGTGCAGGGTATGCCGGACTGGGCTTATTAGCCAATTTCCAGACCAATATCATTAAGCTCGACATGGATCTTATCCGTAATATCGACCAAGACATTGCGCGCCAAGCCATTGTAAAACACACCCTCAATATGTTTAATGAGCTCAACATCACCTGCCTAGCCGAAGGCATAGAAACTGTCGAAGAGATGGTTTGGCTGCGTGATATTGGTATTGAGCTAATGCAGGGCTACCTGTTTGCCAAACCTGGATTTGAGCACCTGCCACAAGTCGATTTTTCTCAGTTTTAACGCCTCAATCGCCACCAAAGAGTTAAGGCGCCAATCAAACGCGCTCACCACACCATTTAGGGACATGAGTTATTGACCAAGAGCGCGGCCTAACGCTGCGCCTTTTAACCCTGACAACCGCCAGCCACTAATACAGCAAGCTAATTCTTCAAGCCAGCCCTTAAAACCAGTCTTTCAAGCCCGTCTTTCAAATCTATTCTTCCACCGACGGCATTAACTCACCTCAGCAATAGACACACTCATATATCCTCATGGCCATTCACGCCGCAGTTTTGTCATCGCGGGCCATTTTTACAATTGAATAATCTTGATATTCAGCATCAGCATATCTGCTTTAGGTTTTATAACATCTAAATCGGCAAAATATGTCTCTACCCTGCACAGCAAAAAGCAGTGATAAACACCATATTTTTGCCGATACACACTATAAAACCAGCACTGGATTAACCACTGATTAATTGAGAATTTTTGATTTATCATCGGCGAATGCAGTGTGATTAAGCTCAATATATCCCCAAATGCCTAAGTTCATAATAGCCCAACTCATCTACAGCCCAACTCACCTTTCATCGCCGAAAACGCGCTGGGTCTGCGAGATGAAACACAGTGTGAAATCTGTAAGGAATACTGCCAACGTCGCTCTGTTAGCGCCAATTGCAGTCGTAATAATGCGCAAGCTTAGCCCGGTTAGCCATCACCGGCACGACATAAAAGGAAACACTATCCAATGAAATCGTACTTAAATATTGCCTTAATCTGCGTTGCATTCGGCCTCAGTGCCCAAGCACAAGCCTTTGATGCCAAGTTAGCCCAAAGCTATCAGCAGCAGTTTAACAACGCCAAAGGCGCGACCGTGGGTAAGGCCATTGGCCTAATGAGTCCCGATGCCTTTATAACGCTGGCTCAATCAAACCAACCCATGCTTGCCATCGATATTCGCACCCCCGAAGAGCGTGGCATCTTTGGTTTAGGGATAAACCAGCAAATCGATATTAGTCTTAATGAGCTATTTACCCCAGAAAACCTCGCCAAGATCCCAACCGATAAACCTGTGGTGATAGTGTGTAAATCTGGCCTTCGCGCCATGGCCGCTGGCACGGCGCTGCGTCATCTGGGTTATGACAATGTCAAAGTGCTCAAAGGCGGCTTTGCCAGCCTGACAAAACAAGTTAGCCCCAAACTGGCAAAATAGTGTCGGCGCAAATGAAGATGGCCAACGGCCTGCTTACTAAGCAATTTAACAGCGCGAACATCATGAGTTCGCCCGAAAAAAGGAGGTGATGACCCCAATACGCTGCAATACATAGTTAATTATCATCTGTTTATCATCTCTGCATTTAGGCAGCCTGTAAGGGCTGCCCTTTTTTTATCAATTAAAACGACCACTTCGGCCTTAATCGTTATCTTTGTGGTCAAGGAGTTGGCATCTAGGAGTGGAAATTGTTAGGGTGTGATCCGCTCAAACCTGTTTGATACGACATCTTTATATTTGCTCAAAGGAATCCGCTATGTCACGCCTGTTGTTACCTCTATTAACCCTTATTTTCATGCAGTTTTCGATACAGGTTAACGCCGCGACTAATAATGAAGATGCAGAAACTCCCCCAGTAACCCCATTGGCACATTCACAAACGGATATTCTCGATAGACCTCTGATTGAGCGCTATATTCTCGATGAACTGAAACTGTTAAGAAGCGAGCAACAAGATCTTGAGCGCCGCATGATCGTCAGCATTACCGACCGCGAGCTGTCGGTCGCCGACAAGTCACTTAACTATGCCAACGTGACCGTGACCTACTTCTTTTATATTATCGCTGGCGTCGCCTCGCTTATCGCTTTTATCGGCTGGCAATCACTGCGTGAGATAAAAATGAATACCGCCAAACTCGCCGCCGATCAGCTCGATAACATTACCGAACAATATGAATCTAAGTTTAAGGAGTTGGAAAATGACCTTAAACGGAAAAGCCGCATCATCACCAAAAACAACCGTGATATTGAAATTATTAATGAAATCCATACCCTATGGTTACACGCTCAAGGCGCACAAACCCCAGAGCAAAAAATCGCGGTGTACAATGAGATCTTAAACATTCGCCCGGGCGATCTTGAAGCCATGACCTCGAAAGCCGATGCAGCCATGGAGATGCGCGAGTTTAACTGGGCGCTCAGCCTGTGTAATCGCGTGCTCGAAGTCGACTCAAATAACGCCCATGCGCTCTATCAACGTGCCTGCGCCTTCGCCTGCCTAGGGCAGGAAGATCGCGCCTTGTCGGATCTACAGCAAGCCATTGAAAACAGCGTGTCCTTTAGAGAGGTTGCCGCCAATGAAGCCGACTTTGCGAACCTAAGAGACAACCCAAGGTTCGATATTCTTATCTCATCGACCGAGAGTTAATTCAACGCCAGTTCGACGGGGGGCATGTGCAGAGACTTCTGCTACACGGTAAGTAATGTGCTAGCTGACATTTAGCTGAGTTCGTATTTATTGGATGTGTTTGAAGGTCGTACCTTCATGGCAATCTATCGCCTGCCCGGCGGGGGATGTGCAAACACTATTTTGGCTCGCCGCAAGCACATCCATGTGGGCTCTGCGAAATCATCCATGATTTCGAAGGCCAAAATCGTGTTTACACTGAGTATCTAACGTCTCTTCGATTTAACTCTATTGTGGGCGATTGGGAAGGAATCTTTGCCCTAATTTGTATTTACAGGAGATTTGAAGGTCGTACCTTCATGGTAACCAATCACCTGCCGTGGGCTTATGTGCAGATACTTCTGCTACACGGTGAGTGAAGCGTAGCTTCGAGTCCACGAACGAGAGGCAGGGATGCCGAACTGGCTTTTAGATAGGGATATCGTTGTGAGCCGTCCGTGGAGGCTCGACGATGGCATCCCTGCCATCAACGTCCGCAGCCGCATCTGCACTGGGTTATTAACTCTCTTCGATTTAGCCTCACCTGTTAACATTCGATACAAGCTATTATTTTTACGGAAAAAATCGCAATAAAATGTGACACAGCTTGTTGAATACTCGCTATAAAATAGATTAAAGTATCACCACTTAAGGACAGAGCTAGGCCAACTCGACTCAAACATCGACCACGCCATTCAGGGAATGAAGAAGCCAACCATCATGCGCCAATCAACTCCCTTAAAAAGTTAACTCTGCCCTATTTAAAAACCGATTAAAAACAAAGAGTAATTGCATATTACGCAGCCAAATAATTAACTAACGATTGACTCTACAACAAAGTTTTTAATAAATAATAATCAGTAGGTAAAGTAAATGAACGAATATAATGAAGGCCTAGAAGAATTAACTAGTGAAGAAATCGACCTAAACTCTACTCCAGCGTCTTATGAGGTTATCACCTACCCAGCAGATTTTACATTAGAAGGGCTAGTCACTAAATACAAACGGGGTTCAATGATAGTACCTGGCTTTCAGAGGAATTATGTTTGGAATATAAAGCAAGCTAGTCGTTTGATTGAATCATTCCTATTAGGTTTACCTGTTCCCGCTATATTTCTATTCACAGATGATGAAAAAAATGAACAGTTAGTTATAGATGGTCAGCAACGTTTAATGACGGTTGTATACTTCTTAGAAGGTTATTTCGGCGAACCAGATGTAAATGGTCGAAGAAAAATATTTAAATTGACAGGACTAAATGAAAAGAGTCCATATCATAATAAAACCTATCAAGATTTGGAGGAAACAGACCAAGGTGCATTCAATAAATTAAATGACAGCGTTTTACGAGCCTTTGTTATAAAACAAATCACACCTAATGGTAACACAAGCGTGTACCATATTTTTGAGCGCCTAAATACTGGTGGCACACAATTAGTTGGGCAAGAAATTAGGAACTGCGTATACCACGGGTCGTTTAACGACCTGCTATGCAAATTAAATAGCTACGAAAACTGGCGTAAAATTTTTGGTAATGATATCTCGCACAAAAGGCAAAAAGATGTTGAATTAATTCTCAGGTTTTTTGCTTTTTTTGAAAATGGGGATAATTATGCCAGACCAATTAAAGATTTTATGTCTGACTTCATGAGGACACAGCAAAATATTGATGCAGAAAAGGCCATATATTTTGAGAATATCTTTAAAAATACTTGTGATGCTGTTATTGAATCGCTAGGTGAAAGGCCCTTCCATATTTGGTCAGGTTTAAATGTGGCTGTATTTGATTCGGTGTTCACCACTATAGCAAAAAATCATACTTCACCATACATTTCTGAACGCTATGAAGAACTGAAATCTGATGAAAGCTTCATAAAGGGTGTTAGAGGTGCAACTGCGGATGAGGCTATTGTTGAATTACGTATGCAATTGGCTAAGCAATACTTGGTGGCGTAATGCTATATACAAAAATAGAGAATGCGCTAAATACTTGTGAGGCTCACGTTAGACGATTAGATCCTACGGATCTAAAGGATAAGGAGTTAGAAACTTATTTAGTGGGTGGACTAGTTGTATTGATTGTTTCTGAATATGAAGAATATCTAGAAAGTGTATTTATAAAAAGAGCTGACATGTGTGGTGATGCACATGCTTCTAATTATATTAGAAGTACTTTATCCCAAAAGTTCCGAAGTCCTGATTTAAGTAAGATAAATTTGACGTTAAAGTTATTTGATCCCTCATATCGCGCCTCTTTTCTAGGTGAGATTGAAAATTCACCAGAACATGCTGCTTGGGATTCATTACTGAAAGCTAGACATGCTGTAGTGCACAAGAAAGGAACCCTAAATTTAACTTTTGGAGAATTAATGGAGAACTATGCTAAGACTAAAAAAATAATACAAAGTGTAGAACAATCGCTTGGAGTAGCCAGTTGACTAGAATCTATGGCATCAAAAGCTAATTTTGAAATTTAGACATATCTCACAAGGCTAAATCGAAGAGATAGATAACTCGGTGTAGGTGCGGCAGTGACCTTCCGTGACAAGGATGTCACGGCAGAGCCTACAGGGATTGTACTTGCGGCGTGTCACAGAAGTACCTGCACGAATGGCCTGCGGCAAGCAATTGACAAACCATGAAGCTATGGTTTAAAGCGTAGCATTCCAATACCTAAGTCAGGTAGATGCTTAACTAACAAAGTTCAATCTATATGATCCATCACGGCTCCAGCGGCAAGCAATTCAGCGCAATGAAGGTTAGACCCTCAAGGCCACCAAAATCCTCCCACAAGGTTAAATCGAAGAGACTAATAACCCAGTGTAGATGCGGCGGAGGCCTTTGACAGCATGGCCGCTCTTTGACATCCATGTCATCGCGGCATTTGTGAATCCATTCACATCAGATGCTGTCGTAGAGCGTCCATGGATGGCTCACAACGATATCCCTATCTAAAAGCCAGTTCGACAATCCCTGTCTCTCGTTCGTAAGCACGGAGCTACGCTTCACCCACCGTGCCGAAGAAGTACCTGCACGAAAGGCCTGCGGCAAGCAATTCAGCGCAATAAAGGTTAAACCTTCAAACCCAACCAATAACAAGGCCGCCAAAACCTCCCACAAGGTCAAATCGAAGAGAGCAATAATCCAGTGTAGATGCGGCTGCGGACGTTGATGGCAGGGATGCCATCGTCGAGCCTCCACGGACGGATTTACGGCGTGGAGCAGAAGTATCTGCACATTCCCCGCCGGACAGGCGATTGATAACAATGAAAGCTAACGCAACAGTTGGCTCGCTAACCCCTAAAAGGCCTTGGCCAACAAAACCCCAATATTACCCAATTTGTTATTCGACAAATCCCCTCCCCCTATGGTTTAACACCCCACTTTTAGTGTAAAATCTCCCCTTTCGTCAATCATCAAGTCAGACTCAGCCAACATAGAGCCAGATAATGCCAAACGCCCTGTTTTACCTGATGCCGCAAACACTTCCTAAAGCTGGGCAACCTGCTGCCGCAGCAAATACGGTGACATCGGCACTCGATGATGTTTACCGTTTGGCGTGTCAACTTGCACAGCAAGCGTTTGCTCGCCAGCAATTGGTGTATATTCATTGCAACGATCAGCAGCAAGCCTATGCCATTGACGAAATATTATGGCAATTTGAGCCAACAGCATTCGTGCCCCACAACCTAAAAGGTGAAGGGCCAACAGGCGGCGCGCCAGTGGAAATTGGCTTTGATAAGCTCGGCCCCAATAAAAATCGTCATCTTCTGATAAATCTTGCAGACCAAGCGCCGCAATTTGCGGTAAACTTTGGCCAGATTATCGACTTCGTTGCTAACGATGCTGCCATGAAAGCGACCGCCCGCGATCGTTATCGTCAGTATCGCCAGTTAGGGATCCCCCTGACGACCCAACAACCAATTAATTAGTTTGAGAAGCACACGCTCCTATGGAAAAGACATACAACCCGCAGTCAATCGAACAAAGCCTCTACCAAAACTGGGAAGAGAAAGGTTACTTTAAGCCGCACGGCGATGAGTCAAAAGGCAACTATTGCATCATGATCCCGCCACCAAACGTGACGGGCAGTCTGCATATGGGCCATGCCTTCCAAGATACCATCATGGATACTCTGACCCGTTACCAGCGCATGAAGGGCAAAAACACCCTTTGGCAGGTGGGTACCGACCATGCGGGTATTGCCACCCAGATGCTGGTTGAGCGCAAAGTAGAAGCCGAAGAGGGTAAGAGCCGTCACGATTTAGGTCGCGATGCCTTTATCGAACGTATTTGGGATTGGAAAAACCAATCGGGCGGCACCATCACTAAACAGCTACGTCGTCTTGGCGCATCGGTTGATTGGGATCGTGAGCGTTTCACCATGGACGAAGGCATGTCTGAAGCGGTACAAGAGGTGTTTGTTCGTCTGTATGAAGATGAGCTCATCTACCGTGGTAAGCGCCTCGTTAACTGGGATCCTAAGCTGCACACCGCGATCTCTGATCTCGAAGTTGAGAACAAAGAGAAGCAAGGTAGCATGTGGCATTTTCGCTACCCGCTGGCCGATGGCGCACTGACCGCTGACGGAAAAGACTACCTTGAAGTGGCCACTACGCGCCCTGAAACCATGTTAGGTGACAGTGCCGTTGCTGTGCACCCTGATGATGAGCGTTATCAATCACTGATTGGCAAATTTATCCTGCTGCCTATCGTTAACCGCCGCATTCCGATCATTGCCGACGATTACGTCGACATGGAATTTGGTACCGGTTGTGTAAAAATCACCCCAGCCCATGACTTTAACGACTACGAAGTCGGTAAACGTCACAACCTACCCATGTTTAACATCTTAACCATGGACGCGGCGATCCGCTCAACGGCCGAAGTGGTTAACAGCGACGGCACCGCCAACAACGAGTTAGACAACGCTCTGCCAGAACGTTATGCCGGCCTTGACCGTTTTAAAGCCCGTAGCGCCATCGTTGAAGAGTTTGAAACCTTAGGCTTGCTGGGCAAAATTGATCCCCACGGATTAAAAGTGCCTTATGGCGATCGCTCTGGTGTGGTGATTGAGCCACTTCTTACCGACCAATGGTATGTTGCCGTAGCGCCAATGGCGAAAACCGCCATGGAAGCGGTTGAAAACGGTGATATCAAGTTTGTACCACAGCAGTATGAGAACATGTACAACTCTTGGATGCGTGACATTCAAGATTGGTGTATCTCGCGCCAGCTATGGTGGGGACACCGTATTCCTGCTTGGTATGACGAAGCGGGTAAAGTGTACGTTGGCCGCGATGAAAGCGAAGTACGTGCTAAGCACGGCTTAGCCGACACCGTAGTGCTACGCCAAGACCCTGATGTACTGGACACTTGGTTTAGTTCAGCGTTATGGACCTTCTCAACCTTAGGCTGGCCAGAAGATACTAAGGCGCTTAAAACCTTCCACCCAACGGACGTGTTGGTGACAGGTTTTGACATCATCTTCTTCTGGGTGGCGCGCATGATCATGATGACCATGCACTTCATTAAAGATGAAAATGGCAAACCACAAGTGCCGTTTAAGACGGTCTATGTGACAGGCCTTATCCGCGATGAAGCGGGTAACAAGATGTCTAAGTCTAAGGGTAACGTGCTCGATCCTCTGGATATGATTGACGGCATCGATCTTGAAACCTTAGTTGAAAAACGCACTGGCAACATGATGCAGCCTCAGCTGGCGGCGAAAATCGAAAAGAGCACCCGCAAAGAGTTTAGCGAAGGCATCGAAGCCCACGGCACAGATGCACTGCGTTTCACCTTGGCATCAATGGCTTCAACTGGCCGCGATATCAACTGGGACATGAAACGTCTCGACGGTTACCGCAGCTTCTGTAACAAGATCTGGAACGCATCACGCTACGTGTTAATGAACACCGAAGTGCAAGCGGATGATGCTGCAGATGATGCAGTAGGCGAGCCGTTAGATTGTGGTCAACATGGCGGTGAAATGGAGCTGTCATTAGCCGATCGCTGGATTATCGGTCTGTTCAATCAAACCGTGAAAACCTTTGATGAGCACATGGAAAACTACCGCTTCGACTTGGCGGCCAACACCATTTATGAGTTCACTTGGAACCAGTTCTGTGACTGGTACCTAGAGCTCACTAAGCCTGTGATGCAAAGCGGCACTGACGCCCAGCTGCGTGGTACTCGCCACACCTTGGTGACTATCCTTGAAGCGATGCAGCGCCTGATGCACCCAATGATGCCTTACCTGACTGAGACGATTTGGCAGCGCGTTAAACCGCTAGCTGGCGTTGAAGGCGACACCTTGATGCTCGCGCCGTTCCCTGAGTATCAGGCAGATAAAGTCGATGCCACCGCGATGGAAGATCTTGAGTGGGTTAAGCAAGTGATCACCGCTGTGCGTAACATCCGCGCCGAACTAAACATCGCCCCAAGCAAGCCGCTTAATGCACTGCTGCGTGGCGTAAGCGAGCGCGACAAGGCCCGTATCGAGACCAACCAAGCCTTCTTTAAGACCTTGGCTAAACTTGAAAACATGACCATTCTTGGCGACAACGACACCGCACCTATGTCGACCACGCAGTTGATTGGTGACATGGAGCTGTTAATCCCGATGGCAGGTCTTATCGATGTGGCGGCCGAGATGGCGCGTATCGACAAGCAGCTTGAGAAGCTAGCGGGTGAGTTTAAGCGTATCGAAGGTAAGCTGTCTAACCCAGGTTTCGTGGCGAAAGCCCCTGCTGCCGTGATTGAAAAAGAGCGTGCTAAGCAAGCGGAATACCAACGTGATATGGACAAGCTCACCGAGCAAAAAGCAGAACTTGCCAAGCTGGAAGCTTAACCGCGTTTGCAAGCTGCAAGGTTTTAGGGCTGAAAGGTCTGAAGACTTGAAAACTTGAAGACATAGATAGCAATAACCGCTTAACAAGAAAGGCAGTCATAAGACTGCCTTTTTTATTGTCGACATTTTTATTGCCTAACGCTTTTATTGCTAACGCCTTTATGGCTTAAGTCTAAAGCTATGGCGTTATCGGTTTGGCTAAAAGGGCTCACACCTTGTAATAAGCAATCTCTTGCGCCATCGACTCGGCCAGCTTTGCCAACTCTTGAGTGGCGGCATTGCTTTGTTCGGCGCCAGCGGCGGTCTGCTCTGCAATATCACTGATGCTGGTGATATTAATATTAATCTCTTCAGTTACCGCACTCTGCTCTTCTGATGCGGTAGCAATTTGCGCATTTAAGCCATTGATCTGCTCAATACTTTGCATGATCTGCTGCAGCGCATTACCCACCAGCTGCGATTTATCGACACTTAATTTAACCTGCTCGGTGCCGCGTTCCATCATCACCACTGAGTCTTTAGCCCCCTGCTGCAGACGCTGGATCATCTTTTGGATCTCCTCGGTTGAATCCTGTGTCCGTTTAGCTAGCGAGCGCACCTCATCGGCCACCACGGCAAAGCCACGCCCCTGCTCACCCGCTCGCGCCGCCTCAATCGCCGCATTGAGTGCCAGTAAATTAGTTTGCTCAGAAATGGCTTGGATCACTTCGATAACGCTGCCTATCTCGTTTGAATGCTGTGATAGCAAGCCCATCGCCTTGCTGGCATCTTCAAGCTCGGTGGCTAAGGTTTGGATCACCGCCATGCTCTCATTAACCACGGTTTGACCATGGTGAGCCGCCTCATTGGCGGCTTCGGATGCATGGGCAGCCGAGGCCGCACTGCTAGCCACTTCACGTACTGTCGCGGTAAATTCATGTATCGCGGTGGCAACCTGCTGGGTTTGTTGCTGCTGCTCAACCACACTACGCTGGGCTTGAATAGCCACCACTGAGTTTTCTTCCGCTGTACTGGCCAGTTGCGCCGTAGACCCATGGGTATTTTGCACCATCTGCTGGAACCTAGCGGCTATCCGATTGACGTAATTGGCAATATGGGCAAACTCATCATCACCATCTAACTGGATTCGCTGGGTTAAATCACCACTGGCAATATCATCGGCGGTCTGTTCAAGCTGCACAACCGACTGATTTACTCGGCGAATAATCAGCGTGGCACTGAAGATGATCACTAACATACTGATACTGGAAAAAAGCACCACTAACAGAATATACAGTGCCATGTTGTCTTGAAATGCTTCATAGCTGAGCTTGCCTTCATTAATTTGCAGGTTTAAAAAAGCCTGCGCTTGGCGGGTGATCTCACTAAACATGGGATTAATTTGGGTGAGTAGTATGTGATTCGATTGCTTATAGTCGCCTTGGCTGAGTGCCGCGATGGCGGGCTCAAAGCCTACTCTGGTCACTTTATCCAGCGAGGTAGCAAGCTGCTGTACTAACTCACGCTCATTTGGGGCTAAATCTGAGGCTAAAATTTCATTATCGACCACATCATGCAAGCGTGTCAGCATCGCTTGGCTATCTTCAACATGCTTATTTACGGGGTGGTTATGCATGGTGGCAAATTCACTCGAAGGATCATGCTGAAACCCCAGTAATAAGGCACTGCGCGCTCCTTCTAAGGCATTTAAAATTTTACCGGCGCGAATACTGTGCTGCATGCCTTGGCTGTATAGGTCACTAATAGAGTCTCCCGCATCTTGCATACCAGTGATCCCCTTATAACCCAATAGGGAAAAAGAGAGGATGACTAAAAACACATTAAGCTTTAACTGAAAGCGCACCGATTTAAAACGCTCGAAAAAGCCGTGAGCTTGAGATGGCGTAGCCTGTGTGGCGGCTTGCAACGTTTCATTTTTTAACCTGGACATACCTACTTTCCTCAACTCACCAATATTCAACAATAACAGATGGCTGATGAAGTATGTACAGGCCTATCTGCATAACACACGCAGTATATAACCCCTTAGAGGGAGATCAATGTAAACAGGCAACACACCCAATCCTATTAACAATTATCATGATACAAAACAATGTTTTACACCTAAAAACGTCATACCTATGACTGATAAAAATCCTAAGCTTCACCTGCGCCAATATTTTAACTAGCGTCAAAAAACATCATTAACTATTGTTTTTATTGATTAATTTATACAAAAAATTGCTTTATCATTTCAATACAATCAAAATAGCGCCAAAATGTTTATGGAATGTTAACAATGAAGCAATGGTTACTCCTGCCCCTCCTCTTATTGGGATTAATGGCTTGTAGTGGTGGTGGCGTAGAAGATACCGCCCCTAGCAACCCAGACAGTGGTACCGGTGGCAATATTACCCCGCCAACCACGCCGCCGACGACCCCACCAACCACACCCGATCCGGAGCCTAATCCTAATCCCGATCCGGAGCCCAATCCTAATCCCGAGCCAGAGCCTAACCCTGAGCCAGAGCCAGAACCGGAGCCCGTGCAGGCACCCGATGTTGAACTGGGCCCAGACTTGCAAGGCTGGAACCATCAGCTGCAGACCCTCATTGCCGAGGTGGCCGTCTATAACGAGGGCACCGTGAGCTACCGCTGGCAACAACTGAGCGGCCCAAGCGTTAGCTTATCGGGCGTAGATACCGCAGTATTAAGCATTGACGCCACGGCATTAGAGCAAGATGCCGACATCGGTTTATCGCTTGAGGTTACCGATGGCGCAGGCCAAAGCAGCCAAGATCAGCTGACATTGACCCTTAAAGATCAGATCAGCGCCGCGGTTCGCACTGGAGATGCTAGCCAAATTAGTGGCTTTGAGACTCAGGTGATCAAGCGCGCCGTCAACCTTATCGATAAGTATCGCCAAGAGCATCAGGCGATGCTGCGCGAGATTTATCAAAACGATGTGGTGCGTTATGACTCGGGTCAACAATCGCAAATGATCCAGATCATCTCCGCCGCCAATACCTACCCCAACAGCAAACGTTTCGAACTGATACGCGGTAATAACGGCCGTATTTTCGCAGCGACCAGTGAAACGGCAGGCCAGCGTAACGCCGCATTCGGCTCAGATATCATCTCTGGGATACAAGAGGGCAATAATCTCGATTTTGAACCCAGTATGCTGCGGCTCTTAGGTTGGTTGTTAGCCCAAGATGCCACCGCCTTGCCTCAATCAAAGCAGGTCAAATTGCTAATGATGGGCGATTGGAGCAATAACCGTATTACAGCATGGTTAGGTAAGCATTTCCCCGATTGGCAAGTGGCTCGTTGCAATGTGGCCGCCGAGCTCAGCGACTGCTTAGCCGATGCTCAGCTGGTGATCACCGGCTCCAGCGGTGATTTTAGCGACGCACTGGTCAGCGACAACCTAACGCGCCTGCAACAGGCTGGTACACCACTGCTTTATCAGCATATGCACAGTTGGAACAGCGTGCCGCTCACTCAAACTGTGCTCAACACCATGGGATTTGCCATGCAAGGTCCGGGGGGACCAGGTAACTATTATGGTGCCGATAAAGCCGACTGGCCTAACTATAGCGCCATGTTTAACGCTAAACCCTCGTTAACCCAAGAGAGTCTATGGTTAACCCTACTAAGGGATGAAACAGCGCCGTTTAATTTAGCGGCCTGCGCCACTGGCTGCGATGCTAGCTTTAATGACGATTATCGCCCCGCACTCAATCATATCCGCAGCCAGATAGTTGGGTTTGATAGCCAAAAACTCGATATTTTCAGCCTAGATGATCACCAGCTGTACAAATACCTGATCATGCTGGGCGATGTGTATCGCCATGACATTAGCTACCCTATGAATGTGGCGACCACTGCATCCATGGACTATTTAAAGGCCTTTTTTGCCGATCATACGGTTTATTACACGCGTGATATCAATGCGGTGCCGCTCGATTTAGGTAACTTCAGCCGCACCGACTTTAGCCATATCACCCCGATGAGTCAGCAGGTCAAGTTGGTCAGCAAGCAAGGGTTTAGATCGGCGGGAGTCTATGCACTGCCCGGACAAACCGTTAAGGTCACCCGCACCGATGACAGCCCACTGCGCACTTGGGTATTTATTAATACCCAGCGCTCAGGCTCAACCCATGAGTTTGCCAATAATGGCTATAACCGCGCTAAATTTTTACAATCACCCCATATTGAAATTAAGCCGGGTGAAACCATTAAGCTGACCTCCCCCTACGGCGGTCCATTGCAGGTCAGTTTTAATGCCAACGATCTCCCGGTGACACTGTCGTTTACGACTGTAGGGCAACACCCCTATTGGCGTGAAGGGATGGACGGCACCGCCTTTTTACAAGCACTCGACAAAAGTGACTACGATTGGGCTGAGCTGGCCACACCGCACTTTGAGGTGCATTCTCGCCTCGACAAGATGCGCAGCACCATGAGCCATGAGCCGCTATGGGACACCCCAGAGAAAATGGGGCAGGCTATCATGACCTATGTGCATAACTACCCTCACCTACTGGCGGGTTTTCAAGGCCCATTTATTGAAAGGGTCGATGAAATTCATGACTTTGCCGCCAGCAAAGGGCTGACCATCAATCAGCTCGACATGGTTAAACACATGAATGCGGATCAACCCACTTGTGGCGCAGGCTGCTCGGGTAACCCCTACGATGCGGGCTGGTCATTTAGCCCTACCGGACATGGCGACATTCATGAGCTAGGCCATGGCTTAGAAAGCTGGCGCCTACGTTTCAACGGCCATGAGGGGCACGCCTCAACCAACCCTTACTCCTATTACACTAAATCTCGCGCCTTCCTCGAAAGCGGCAAGTTACCACAATGCCAAGGGCTAGAGATAAGCGATGAATTTGCCACCTTGCAAGCGAGCCAAAATGAAGCCGATCCCTTTGCTTATATGCAGGCGGCTAAACTCACTGGCTGGTCTAATGGCATGGCGATTATGCTGCAATCTATGGTCGTGGCGCAGCAACAAGGGCCCCTGCAAAACGGTTGGCACCTGCTTGCACGACTGCACATTGTGTTGCGTTCATTTGAGCGGGCACAGGCCAATGAAGCAAGTTGGCTAGCGGATCGCGCAGGGATAGGGTTTGACCAATTCAGTTTGGATGATGCTAAAAACATGAGCCAAAACGATTTCTTGATGATCGCCATGAGCTACTCAACTGGCTTAGATTATCGTGATTTCTACCAAATGTGGGGACTGGAGACCACTGATGGCGCTAAGGCTCAGGTGGCCAGTTTTGCTTATCCCTTAGTGAACAAATCTGTCTATGTGTATCAACCGGGTGACTATTGCTTTGGCTTAGACTTACTCGAGGTACCTGTTGATGGCACTCAAGCTTGGCCACTCTAATCGGCCTTAAGCCCTTAAGCACTTAAGCACTTAAGCACTTAAGCACTTAAGCACTTAGGCACTTAGGCATAGCACTTAGCCATTTGCCCCAGTTTCATTATCTCGCGAGCACCCAAGGTGCTCGCTTTTTTACCCTCCTTGCCACGCTTGCCATACCCGCTCACCAGAGCTCCTAATCCTAAGCTAAGCCCCCTTGAAGATAATCACTTTGGTTTTTAGGGCGAAATTTAGGTAAAGTGTGCCACTAGATCACACGCTATTAGCGCAATATCAACATTATTGCCTATAAAACAACAATAAAGAGTACCCATCACATTAAATAAACACGCGCTTGATTAATGATAAAAATGAGCCGATACAAATTAAGATAACGCTTTATTTTAATTGCGAAAATAACAATATCGCCATCCATTTTAACCATCAGTCAGCAGCACATCATTAATGGGATTGGGATAATAATAAGAAGGAAGGGTATGAGCGATTCCAACAATACTTACGCAGATAACGACCTGCGTGAAGTGAAACAGCTGGGTATGTGGGCCTCCATTGCCAGCTTAAGTTATATTTTTTGGATTGTCGGCGGCATGGAGCTAGTAGAGCGTATCGCTTACTACGGCGTCAAAGCCAGTGCTGGCCTGTATGCCAAAGCGCCGGTGTCTGAAGGCGGTTTGGGCATTAGTTTGCACGACTATGGCGTTATCATCTCTATTTGGGCCTTGATGCAAACCTTTATTCCTGTGTTTACTGGGGGCATTTCCGATCGCGTCGGTTACAAGGAAACAATTTTCGCCTCCACTTTAATCAAAATTGGCGGCTATTTAGTGATGGCCTTATTCCCCAGTTTCTGGGGGTTCCTGTTTGGTGCCATGTTATTAGCAGGCGGTACCGGCATCTTTAAACCCGGCATTCAAGGCACCTTAGTGCTATCGACGGGGAGACAAAACACCTCGATGGCGTGGGGAATTTTTTATCAGGTCGTCAACATTGGGGGCTTCTTAGGGCCGCTCGTTGCCGTGCATATGCGCCAGCTCTCTTGGGACAATGTGTTTTATGCCTGCGCGGCGATTATTTCGCTCAACTTTCTCTTTTTACTGGCCTATAAAGAGCCGGGGAAAGATGAGCGTTTAGCGCGTAACCTACAGATAAAAAATGGCGAAGTGACCCAACAAGCCCTATGGAAAGATGCTTGGCATGAACTGAAAAAACCGGTTGTGATCTATTACATGTTGGTGTTCGCCGGTTTCTGGTTTCTGTTTAACTCGTTATTTGATGTGCTGCCTATCCACATTGCCGAATGGGTCGATACCAGCGTAATTGTCACCAGTTTGTTTGGCCCTGAGGGCACCTCAAACGGCATATTGCAGTTCTGGCTCGGGCTCGATAACAGCGGCACTAAGGTGATGCCAGAAGGCATGCTTAACCTTAACGCTGGCATGATCATGACCAGTTGCTTCTTAGTCGCGGCGCTCACTGCTAAATACCGTATCACCACCGCCATGTTAGGTGGCTGCTTATTGAGTATCATAGCCTTTGTGTTCATTGGCGCGACCAATGCAGCTTGGATGATTGTACTGGCCATCGCCATGTTCTCTTTCGGTGAGATGATGATTAGCCCGAAAAAGAACGAGTTTATGGGCAACATTGCCCCCGAAGGTAAAAAAGCCATGTACTTGGGCTTTGTGATGCTCCCCCAAGGGATAGGCTGGGGATTGGAAGGCTATTTTGGCCCTAAGCTATATGAGATTTATGCCTCAAAAGAGATCTTCTCCCGTGAGCTATTAGCTGAGCGCGGCATGAGTGTGAACGATGTGGCGGCGATCCCACAGGGTGAAGCCTTCACCACCTTGGTAAGCTATACCGGCGAGTCGGCGCAATCGCTCACCACCTTGCTGTATAACACCCATAATATCGGTATGGCGTGGTATATCATCGCGGCAATCGGCACTATTTCGGCTGTGGGGATTTTCCTTTACGGTAAATGGTTGCTTAAATTACAACAAAGTCAGTAAGTGGCTTGTTTAAGGGCTGATGATTGACACACAAAGAGGGCAAATTATTTGCCCTCTTTTATCTCACTCACATATCGACTTAGCCCTAATGACATCTGAGCGCGATTTGACCTTATCCCCATGGATGACAACCTGAGCTGTGAATACGCGCGATTCATGGGGGTGGCATTCATATGCAATCAGAACACTCATTCAAAATATTCAATCTAAGTTACTCAATCTAAGTATGCGGTCTTAATACTCGGCCATAAAAAAGGGGACCGAATCGGTCCCCAAAATCTTGCTTTATCTCAGTGAACTACTAGCAGGGATGAGCTCACCTAACGAGATTTATTATTATGGCTATCTTGGGTACACATACGTGTTAGTGAGCGCCTCCCATATGAACCTTATCAATACCATAAGTCTTACCTTCAGCGTGACAGGTTGCACAAGACTCAACTGGGACATCATCTGCATTTAAGATTTTGTCACCAAAGACTGTTGCACCATTACTCTTAAAGTGAGCTAGCGCTGATGCACCAGAGTGAGCGTGACAACTGCGACATGCTTCGGCTACAGGTGAAATATACTGAGTTACAGACATTGGGTTAAATTGATCATCATTGACAGCTATTGCAGTGCGGCCAGATGTCAATACGCCATTACCGTTAAAGAACTTCATGGCATTACCCGATGCATTTTCATCTTTATGGCAAGCTTGGCAATCGGTTTGCGGTGCAGGATAGTTCACCCAATCTTCACCATCGGTATCTAAATAGATGCCTGCACCCGTATCACCGGCAAACATTCCGCTATGGAAACGATGGGCTACTGTTACAAGATCACGGTTGTAGTATTCTAAGCCTGGTACTAGCTCAAATGTGGGCTTACCATTGCTATCTACACCAGATTGCTTGTATACATCCGCATGATACGAACCTGCGTAATTGTTGTTATGACAGTCTGCACATTGGGTAAAGTTAGTTACACCGTGATTAGGTGATTTGATATGAGACAAGTTGCCATGACACGCATTACACTTAGCTTCATCAGCCGTTGTGCGATCATTGCTAGCCTGTGTTGGTGTCATATACTCTGTAAGATCAGGGCTTACCCAACGAAGATTCGCTTCAGTCGGAACGCCTTTAGCCGCAACGGCATCAAACTTAAAGAATTTAGTGACTATGTTTGCTGGAATAGCAACATCACAAGCTCCACTGTCAGTACCAGCACCGTCAGGAAGTTTCGTATTTTCGATGATCTTACTTGTACTTGTATCGCCACACATATTCATTTCAGAGGTGATAGAAAGTGTTTGGCCATCAAGCTGGTTAGCTGCTAGTGCTTTAGTTAAGGTTAACTTGCCACCTTGAACAACAAACTGCTCAGGATTACCCTTAGTGTTGATACTTAAGCCCCTAATGTAATCACCATTAGCATCAAGCGTGCCAATTAACATATCATCGCCCGATTCAAACTTATTCAGGTACTTAGTTAAATCGGTACCATCAACTGGAACCATGCCATTTAATTGAACACCAACGCTAATAGTCAACACATCTGCAGCGACTTCTGCAGATGTCACATCGAACACTAGGCCGTTTTCAAATGCCACACGGCGATCAACACTATGCGTTTGCATTGGACTGAGTCCACCAATATGACAGGTCATACAGGCTGAATCATCTGCTTGTGGCAATGTATACTCAGAGTGGCCTTCACCGGTTTCAAAGTTAACGGTGACGTGACACCCCACACACGCTTCGCGGTAGACATTAACGTTCCACTGCTCACCGTTATCGTGACAAGTGGTACATTCGTTAAGCTCAGCAGGGAAGTGGATCTCACCAAACTCGTCTAATGCCTCTCCTTTTAACACGCCCCACTCTGCAAGATGACCACCGGCGTGAATGGTGTGGATCATTGCGTTGAAGTTAAGGTTATAACCTCTTTCAGGATCGTTTTGATCGGTGGCATTAGCGGGGTTATGACACGCCACACAATTTTCCACTTTTTGATAGTTGTGGTGGGCGCCAATATTGGCGATGCGCATATCACCATCACCATAGCCTTTCAGCTCACTGTGACACTGAATACACGCAGCATTGGATACCGCATCTTTAGCCGATACGGCTAATTCACCCGTGGCAGGAATGAAATCTAGCGGAGTAGAAAGTAACTTATCCGAGATCCCTTCACCACTTGCATCGGTTACATCATAACTACGGATCATCACCCTAAATAAACTATTAGGATCACCCGCGGCAGAGACAACAGGCGCATTACCATCATGTTCCCATGTGCCCATATAGGTACCTGGATTTTCAGGATCTTCCACCAGAGTACAGGCATCGACTACATTACCCCTGCGATCCGTTGTATCACCCGTTGGCGTACAGTACATGCTCGAGCCAAACTCATTGACCAATGCATTGTTAGACCACAACATGGGCGCGCCAACATCAGTAGTGTTGACCACTTCATTGGTGACATATAAGGCTATCTTATCTAAACCCGTAAACGGAACCTCTTCTCCTTTAGCATTCTTGCCGGTCACATCGAACTTGAGGCTAAAAGCATCAGTGCCCACAACGACGATATCGGCAGGTTGTAAGGTTAGCATGAAGTCTGCTGCTGAATTGACAGTCTTCACAACAGAACCCGTTGGAGTTCCGGGGGTTCCAGGCGTACCCGGCGTACCTGGGGCGCCAGGTGCACCGTCTTGACCATCATCACCATCACTACATGCGCTCACGCCAATGGCACACATGAGTGCCATGGCTAATAACGTTGTTTTATTTTTTTTCATCGCCATATCCCTTTCTAGGTATTTGCTGCTATTGCAGTAACCCAAATATAAGGCAGGCAATACAAATTGTTAGTGAATTGTGTTCGAGTTGTGACTGTAATTTATAGATTCATGAATGGAAATTTCGAAATCTGCAACGGTAAATTTCAATATGCAGAACTGATACTTCACTCAGGATGACTAGCAAGTAATTGCTTGAGTAATTGAATAATTAGCTCACGTTGCTCGATTGAGTAGCGCCGATATTCCAGCGCATTTTCGATAAGCAGGTATTGCGGTGACATGCTATCACCATGCAAACGTTGCACCTGTTCACTGGGTAGCGGCATCACTTTGATACCGGGTAAGGCGCTGCAGATCTGCGCCTCAGAGTAGGGTAAGAATGACAAAGACCCCATGGTCAGCAGGTGGCTATACCATTCATCTCGACAGCTGACTCTGTCGATGCCATCGAGAGAGATCCCCGCTTGGCGGGCAAACACTTCTAATGGATCGATTTTGTCATTAAAGCCCTTGCCATTTAGGCACAGAAATGGAAATTGGCAGATGGCCTCTAAGGTCAGTTCTGAAGCATCCGTCCAAATCGCATGGCTTTGATGGGCCGCAACACAAAGCTGTGACAAATCACCGACAGGTTCAATACTCAGCGTATGCTCACTGTCGGCGGCGAAAGCGATGCCCATATCCAGTTCACCATTGTGAATACTGTCGGCGGATTCATTGTCCCAAGTCACAAACTGCAGTTGGCCCATTAACTGACGATGCTCACTTTGGGCAAAGGCTAATGATAAGCTGGCCAAAATGCTGGGGATCACCGCTACTTTGAGACAGCCTCGGCTGGGCTCACAGGTTTGATCCGCCAGCGATTGCTCTATTTTTAACACCGCATCACAAAACTGACAGACAGGCTCATACAAAAACTCCGCCATGGGGGTGGGTTTTAACCCCAGTTGACGGCGATAAAACAACTCATCATCAAAGGTGGCGCGTAACATATTTAAACAACGGCTAATTTTTGGCGCAGAGACATTAAGTTGTTTGGCGGCGACGTTGGCGTGCCCAGTTTGAAAAATCACCTTAAATACCATTAAGCAAAACACGTCGAGCTCACTGATCTTTTTTAAGGTTTGACTCATCATCGGCACTATTGTCTATGAGGGTTATCATCTGTTTATAGCATAGCCAATAATCGCCACACTAGCGGCTTGATCACACATTTGAAAACAAACCGTTAACAATTGTAATCATCATGGTCTTGCGTTTAGCTGGGGCTAGCAAATACACCAAGCGGCGCGATTGATCACGGCGAACTATATTGTCGCCACCTCATGAGGTGTCAACTCGCGGCTTTGACCTGGTTGCAGGTGCTCATCCAACGCTAAGGTGCCAACCGATAAACGGTGCAGCGCCACGACAGGATTGCGAAAACGGCCAAACATACGCTTAATTTGGTGATATCGCCCCTCATACAAGGTCACTAATGCTTGATGCCCCAGTGCAGCGTTCACTATGGTTAACTGAGCTGGCAAGGTGGTGATATCTTCAAATGCAAAATAAAACCCTTGAGCAAAGGCCTCAATATACTCCTGACTCAAGGGATTTTTAAGGGTCACTAAATAGGTTTTAGCCACTTTATGGTCTGGCGCCATAATGCGTTTAGACCACTGGCCATCATTGGTCAGGAGCACTAGACCAGAGGTATTGAGATCGAGCCTGCCTACAATATGCAGATCGCGATTATCAGTGCCATCGAGCAAGTCGATGACCGTTTTGTGCTGCTCATCTTTGGTGGCGCACACCACTCCCACAGGTTTGTGCAACATGATGTAACGTGCGCGGCGCTGCTGCAGCACCTGGCCGTCAAAAACGATATGACTAAATTGGTCGACCGCTAAATCAATATCACGGGCTAGTTGGCCGTCAACCGTCACCCGCCCTTGGGCCAGAATTAGCCGTATCTGCTTTTTGGGGATCTGCGTATGGCTGCTAATAAACCTGTCTAACCTCGCCCGTTTAGACTGCATTATGACTCACCTACAAGGCCAGTTGTAGGCGTCACTTTATAGGCACAGCGGCGAGCGCCCTCAATAATGTGCTCCTCTCTGCTGACAGTTGCGACCCCCTCAAATAACCATTGAAAAAGCTGTAACTCTGAGCGGCAAAAATTGACACAACTGCTGGCTGCGGCGCAAATAGGACAATGATTTTCCAGCAGCCAAAAGTGATTATCCTCTTGCTCAACGGTGGCGACATAGCCTTCGTCGGTTCTTAGTCTGGCAAGGGCATGCAGTTTATCGAGCACACTGGCATGATGCGCCAATGCACTTTGATAAAGCACTTTACTGGCTTCTTCTCTGTGGCTGATCAATTGTACTAATCCACTATCGCCAAACACAACCTTAACCGACTCAATCAGTTGGTGAGTTAAATCATCATGTTTATCAGGGAACAAGGCGTCACTTTTCTTGGTGAGAGACCAATAGCGTGTCGGCCGACCACGACTCGCCTTGCGATCGTCAAAGGCCAGCATCCCGGCCTCTTCTAACCCTTGCAGATGCTGGCGCACCCCCATGGTGGTTAATGAAAACTGTTCAGCTAAGGTCTTGGCGGTACACGGCCCAATCACTTTAATATAATCGACTATTTTTTCACTGGTTTTCTTGGTCACTCTCGGCTCCCGGCTCAGACTGCTATCTGACTATTATCTGCGATCAATCATGTCTAGCCAACCAATAAGTAAACTTTTTTATTTACTTATACTTTACAAAATTAAGTAAAGCGATTACCTTACAAAAAATTAAATAAACAAAAAGGTTTACAATATGAATCTCCTCATCGTCAGTGCCAGCCAAAGAACCCCATCTCAGAGCGCCAATGTCGCGCGATACATCGCAGAGCATAGTCCTCAATTTCAGTCCATTAACCATGTTGAACTGTGTCAGTATCAGCTCCCTTTTTGGGATGGTGACAGAGCGAGCCCAGCATTACTCGATAGCAATTGGCACAGTATTGACCAGCAGGTCATACAGGCCGATGCCTTAGTGCTTATCACGCCAGAATGGGGCGGCATGGCATCGCCCTTATTAAAGAATTTTCTGCTGCTGTGTGATGGTCAAGACACCGCACACAAACCGGCGCTATTAGTGGCGGTATCGAGCGGTATTAGTGGCGCCTACCCTATTGCCGAACTCAAAATGAATGCACTAAAGAACAACAAACTGGTGCCCATTCCCGATCACCTGATCATTAGAAACAGTGAAAATGTGCTGCAACAAGGTCCGCAAGATGCGCGCGAACAACAACTCAGGGGCCGAGTCGATTACAGCCTGCACATGCTGCATCAATACGCCCTCGCATTAGCCACAATACGCCATAACCACCAGCATCAAGCTTATCCAAAACAGCAGGAATACAGCTACGGCATGTAGCCTTAAGTCATGTACATAAGGAGTTGACAATGATCCATTTAGAGCATGTGAATTTAGTCGTTAAAGATATCAACACCAGCCTAACCTTCTATCAGGCGGCATTGCCTCACTGGGTTATTAGCGGTGGTGGCGAAGCGACTTGGTATGGCAAGCCGCGCCACTGGATCCACTTTGGCGATGACTACCAATACTTGGCCTTTAATGATGATGGTGAAGCGGAAAATCGCGATTTGATGGGTCATCAAGTGGGGCTAGCCCATTTTGCTTTTGTAACTCATGATCTTGATGGCATCATCGACCGCTTAAGCCGCGCAGGGTTTGCGGTCGATAAAGAAGGCGTGAGCAATCCACACCGCCGCAATGTCTATTTTATTGACCCTGACGGATTTGAAGTGGAGTTTGTTCAATATGTAAGTGATAACCCAAGTGAGCGCAATCATTACGAGAACGCCAGTTAGCCATCACTGTCGCGCCGATGATTTAACCCAATAAGCATCGCATCTTAGTTAAGCAGTTAAAACAGGCGATTTAGCTGCTTACCTTAACCAGATCGGCTGAGTAAACATAACGCTTGCGAGTAACACAGTCCTTTATCGTAGCCCTTTGACACACTAAGGATAACCGACAGTCTTATATTAAAGTTTGTTGATGAATCGGATCTAAAGCTAGTACATCGTTGCACAAATTTCTATTGTCATTACACTAAGGCAAAATCGTTTAAGTGACCTTAAATTACCTATGAGTGACTCATTTCACTACACCACCCAATTTACCCTCGATAAAGCCTATTATGCTGAATGCTTCGACCAATCGGTAACATTGGACACATCGATAAAGGTCTATTACAAAGCCATCGGCTTTATTGTTGTTGGCACCGCGCTACTGCTCACTGGCAGTAATAGTTATGCTTCATGGTTTATTATCGGCCTTGGGGTACTGGAAGCACTGAGCGTAAAATTTAAACGTTCATGGTGGTTAATGAGGCAGATGTGGAGCAAAGCCGCAGGCAATGAAACCACCTTGACCATAGATGAGCGCGGCATTAGTACTCAGTCTTATTGCGTCAACACCCTCATTGCTTGGGATGAGATGTATCGCATTAAAGAAACCGATAAAGGTTTCCTCATCACCTTAGCCAAAGGCACCAGTTACGTATCAAAAAGTCATCTGAATCCTCAGGCCTGCGATTTTATTAGGGCTAAGATATAAGCAGTTTGGGCCTACTGAGCCGATAAAACTCACCGACAAAAATCAATATTAACTGGCCCACGGTATGTGAGTATAGTTAAACGCAAAAGGAGCAAAGTGTCAGCTTGAATTAACTGACTCTCGCTTAGGTAAACTAAGATCATTGTTAATAAAAAATATTCATCAATCTCGGCAAACAGAGCGTTGTCGATCAATTTTGGAGTCACCATGAACCATAAAAAACATGCGTTAACCGCGCTTGTTGCTGGCTCGGCGCTACTATTGTCAGCCTGCCAAACCACCAATCCATACACTAATGAATCGCAAAATGCCAAAGCCACCAATGGGGCGATTATTGGCGCGATTGCTGGCGCCGCTATTGGCGTGGCCTCTTCAAGCAAGAGCGATCGCGGTAAAGGTGCCTTGATCGGCGCCGCATCTGGGGCGGCTGTTGGTGGCGGGGTTGGTTATTATATGGATGTACAAGAAGCCGAGCTGCGTAAACAACTACAATCGACGGGGGTAAGTGTAACCCGTAGTGGCGATAATATTATTTTGAATATGCCCAACGAAGTGACCTTTGGTGTTGACCAGAGTCAACTGAGTGCACGTGCACAGCAAGTGCTCAACAGCGTCGCGTTAGTGGCTAAAGAATATGATGAAACCAGACTGAATATTATTGGCTATACCGATAGCACGGGAAGTGAGTCATATAATTTACGACTATCACAAGTTCGTGCCAGTGAAGTGGCCAACTACTTGATGTCACAAAATGTTGCACCTGTACGTATCGCCTCACAAGGCATGGGCGAGTCACGTCCTATTACGAGTAACAGTACTGAACAAGGTCGAGCACAAAATCGCCGCGTTGAAATAGTGTTAAGCCCCATTAATTAAGGCCAATTGCCGCCTTAATACCAGCGTGACGGCTCAGGCTGCCATTTTGCACCTCTCTCGATTGCAAACCTCGGCAGCCTGAACATCACTATTAGGTTAGGCTTTTTTGATTTCACCTACAGGCAAAATGGTGCGCCCATATTCGGCGTTGATCACCTGAGCCATGGCAAAATAGATGGCACTGGCGCCACAGATAATGCCTTCAAACCCCGCAATCGTGCCAATTAACTCACTGCCAGTAAAATCACGCGCCGCCAGTAAAAAGAACAGTAGCGTCAAAGACCCAAACACAAACTGTTTTGCCCTTGGGTAGCGCAGCGAGGCCACAAACATAAAGGCAGTAAAGGTGCCCCACAATGCCAAATACCAGCCCATAAAGTGTGCTGGGCTCGCAGCAATCCCGCCATTAGGCAAGATGATAAGCCCTACCAAGGTCAGCCAGAATAAACCGTATGAGGTAAAGGCTGTGGTACCAAAGGTGTCGCCTCTGACAAAACACATAATCCCTACAATCACTTGCCCTAGTCCGCCATAAAACATCCCCATTGCGAGGATCATAGCGTCAATGGGAAAATATCCAGCGTTGTGAATATTGAGTAAAATAGTGGTCATGCCAAATCCCATTAAGCCTAAAGGCGCAGGATTTGCGAAAGTGGTAGACATTAAATTCCCCTAATCAATTGCAATGCAGAAATACGCGATCTCCTATAGGTCGCGCAGCAAGCGGCGGATTCTAGAGCAGCTGCAGTACGACAGCAATCCACAGCCACATTCGAGCAAAATTAAATGAAATAGTATTTAAATACAGATGGTTGCGCTTAGATCGTGGCGGGACACCATATTTGAGGGGGTATATAATCCAATATAATCATAAAGATAGATAAATCCGCCACAAAAACGAGACCAACATCACAAATAGACAGTTAGCATGACGCGCATCACAACGAGTGGGTGCCACTGAGCTTATCGCCTTCTCAAGGCGAGGCAATAGCGCCGCTTATTGTGATCAAGCAGGCACAATCAATCATAGTGAGATATAGGTCACAAAATTAAGCAGCGTATCCTAAAAAACCAGCATGGCTGATCTAGATCAGGTTAAAGTCGCGCGAAACATCGCACCATGCGCCCAGCCTACGACCAGCCCGACACTGCAGGGGGGTTGCTCTGTGAGGCTGTTTATCCTTAGGTGATATCAAATGCCTTACCCGTGGCTCCATTAACAACGACGATAAGCTTATTACCCCATCCTTGTCATCACCGTCTCAACCTTGGAGTGAACACTCGTCGGTGGTTAAGTCAATGACTTTACCTAAGAGGTTATGATGTAGAAAAATAGACACGCTGGGTTACCTTAAAAGGCGGTATTACGTCATTTAGTGGGAGCATTGTGAGCAGGTGTTCCTATCCCCTACAGCCCAAGCATGCTAGTGAATCGACAACTGTATCACTTTGTATCAACCTTATTGAAACAACAGCTTAAAAACGGCTTCAGTGTTAATCTGTAGTGTAGGAATTTAATTACTTAATCACCCATGATCCCATAGCCATAATGAAAAAATTTATCACTGCACTACTAACGACAGCTTTATTATCATTTGCAACCTATGCCAATGAGACTGTCGACTGCAACAATAATAGCGAGTGCATCACCATTGGCATTTGGGATATCGGTATTGCTGTTGGCTATGGCGTAAAATCCAATCCCATCACCCAGTTCGATGACATTCCCATCTATATCACGCCAACCTTTGCTTACTACGGTGAAAAGTGGTTTTTAGATAACGGTAACCTTGGCTATAGCCTGCTTGAAAGCGAAAACATGACCGTTAATCTTGTCACCAGTTTTAGTGATGATAGTGCCTATTTTTCTCGCTGGGATCCCTCTAATATCTTTGTTGCTGGTGGCAGCCGAGTCTCAACAGGCAGCGCTAATTCAACATCATTTTGGGATTTAGACGATCTTTATGCATTACAATTTAATGAATTGGAGGAGCGAGATTTTACCGTTCTAGGTGGCGTTGAAGCCTTTTTATATACACCTGTTGGCATCTTCAATATGGCATGGGCTCACGATCTACTCGATGTTCATTCAGGTATGGAAGCTCAACTAAAATGGATGTACCGCTTTGCCATCGATCAATGGAAATTTGAACTAGCAAGCAGTGCCAATTGGAAAAGCCAAGAAGTGGTCAATTATTACTATGGCGTCAGAAGCAGCGAAAATTATTACTGGCACCAAGCTTACAATCCTGGTTCTGCGACCAACGTAAGCCTAACATTGACGACTCAATATATAATTAACTCACATTGGGCATTGTTATTTCTAGCCCGCTACACCGACCTGGCCGATGAGATAGTTGCCAGTCCCTTAGTCAATAAGCACAGCAGCAACACCTTCTTTGTTGGCGCTGCGTATAGGTTTTAAGACTAGTGTACTCGTTGATTATCCCATTTTTACATGCCACATTGCTGTGGTTCTTCTTAGCCAATAGTACTATGGCGACAGAAAGCGAACATACGGCCTCACTGTCGGTATCGCCACAATTTTGTATTACCGCCACTGAAGAACAAAGCTGTGAGATAGAATTGCACTTAAACTGGCATACCGCTATTCCGCAAGTGGTATGTGTTTTATCTAATTATCAAACCATACCTAAATGGTGCGCCGATACCGCAGACATTCACGCTCTGTCGCTGAAGATTTCAAGTAAAGAAGATATTCAATTTATATTGATCAACAAGCTGACGCACCAAACCTTAGCCAGTGCGCAATTAAACATTACCCCAACCTCGGAGCCCAAAACTCGGCGCCGCTATCGTAACCCCTGGAGTCTATTTTAATGTCAGAAGCTCAAGCGACCCATAGAGTCCTGCTTGTCGAAGACGATATCCGTCTAGCCAACCTCATCGTGGATTATTTAAAATCCCACGGAATGCATGTTGAAGTTGAGCGTCGTGGCGATACCGTACTCACTCGACTGCTCAATTATAAACCCGATATTATCTTGCTCGACATCATGCTACCTGGCATGGATGGGCTCACCTTGTGTGAAAAGCTACCCGACTATTTTGCCGGACCTATTTTGCTGATGAGCGCCATGGGCTCAAATGAAGACCAAATTAAAGGCCTAGAACTCGGCGCTGATGATTATGTCGTCAAGCCCGTCGATCCGGCCTTATTGATTGCTAGAATCAATAATCTGCTACGCCGCAAAGCGAAACCTATGCAGGCCGAATCACATTGTTTGACTTACGGACGTCTCAGTATCGATCCACACACGCAAACTATCCGTCTAGGAGATAAACAAGTCGACCTCACCAGCCATGAGTTTGAACTATTATGGTTGCTGGCCTCACAAGGTGGGCAGGTACTCAGCCGCCAATATATCTATCAATACCTTCTCAATATCGACTTCGATGGTAAAGATAGAAAGATAGATGTTCGCATCTCACGTTTACGCAAAAAGCTGGGGGACAATATTGATACGCCTTTTAGAATCAAAACCGTGTGGGGTCAAGGCTACCTATTTGCCCCCGAGGCATGGAACAATTAAGCGAAATGACTTTTGAAACGACTGTTTGTTAGCCTCTATCTTATACTCAGCATCGGCGTACTGGGGATCGGCTGGACGCTGGACAGTATTTGGCAAAATAACATCGAAGACAGCGATGCTGCTAACGCACCGCTGATAGCGATGGCCAAACTGCTGGCCGCCCACCCACGAGCTGAGCGAGCGAAACTGCTCGCCCAGATAGGCAGCAACAGGCTCTATCCGCTGCAACTATTAGATGCCAAACAAATTGCCTTAATCGATAGCGACCAACTCAGCACAGATAAGGTGTTAGTGACGGCTCATAATGATCAGCATGAGCTGCATTTTATCAAGTTAGATGAGCAACAGATATTAATGGCTGGCCCAATAGAGCTGGCTCCAAATGGACAGCTTAGAAGGCTGTTTACACTATTGTTTTATCTGTCATTAGCCTTAGTGGTGTTGCTGTGGGTGTGGCCGCTATCGCGAGATCTACAAACATTAAGGCTGGCGACCAAAGCCTTTGGTCAGGCCAAGTGGGACACCCAAATCCAACTGCCCCCTCACTCAAAAGTCCTGCCATTAGCCCAAACTTTTAATGAAATGGCTCAACATATTAGTGCGCTAATAGAAAATCAGCGCCACTTGTCCAATGCGGTATCCCATGAAATTAGAACACCGCTGGCCCGATTTAAATTCGCGCTAGCCTTAATGCCACAGTATTGTCACCCCGATACCGATATCGAGCGGCGACAGGCTTTTTTAGCCGAGATGCAGCAAGATGTCGAAGAGATGGAAAACCTACTACAAGAGTTGCTAACCTACGCCAGTTTGGAAACTCGGCGGCATACGCAACCTCAGATCCAGTGCGATCTAACATCTGTTGTGCGGCAAGCGATTGAACGTTTACAACACCTCAGCCCTATCTCCATCGATTTTACTATCGCAGGAGATCAGCGCCCAGTAAGTGCCGATCCTGCGCTTATCGATCGCGCCCTGCAAAACCTACTGGTTAACGCGCAGCGGTTCGCCAAGCAGCAGATCCAGGTCGAACTCAGCTTTGTTAACAAAGGGGTCAGTATCAGTGTTACAGACGATGGCGAAGGGATAGCACCAGAGGAGCAGAGTAAAATATTTGAGCCCTTTTATCGTAGCCAAGCCACAACACAAGATAGCCAAGGGCACGGTTTGGGACTGGCCATCATCAAACGCATCATGCAGTGGCATCATGGTGACGTGACACTTACCAGCAAACCTAGTGAGACGAGGTTTACCCTCAGTTGGTGAGCGATTAGGATTGCTCATCGAAATCTAAACGAGCAGTTTGCGCTAATCTTGCTTGTAATATTTCACTCTTCTTGGCTTTTTGTAACGCCAGTGATCGCCGGCGCTTACGCTGTTTACACAAACGGATCACATTATATTTTTGTGCATCTGAAAAGTTGAGCCAATTGAAGCGCTCATCTCGGTTACGTAAACACCCTTTACAGTAGCCTCTCGCATCCGTCTGACACACCCCAATACAAGGGCTAGGTATTGCAAAAAACTCTAATTGTTCCACTTGCCCTCCTTAATGATTGAGTACAGCCAGTCATCCCAAAGTCTATTTCACAGCGTATCGACAACGTTAAATGTTAATAAAACATAACCTATCTGGTGCAAACTGGCTAATATTAAGCCATGAGATACATACTCAAAAAATGCAGATAAACGATCAGCCACCACGACTAACCATGTGAATCACTGCATTTTTTCGCTGTAGTGCTTAGAGTCAGTAACGGCAATAACCGTAGAGGATTAATGATGATATCGACACGATTGGCAAGCATACTCTTTTGTAGCCTACTGCTGTTGGCCTGCAGCAGCAGCCCAAATCAAGATTACGATACCGCTTATGACTTTAGTCAGCTGCACACTTTCTCTAGCATCACCACAGCCAGCAATAGCGATCCTCTAAGCGCACAACGGATAACCGATGCCATACAATCATCTCTGCTCGCCCAAGGGTTTAACCAAGCCGATGACGCGGCACAATTTAAGGTCAATTACACCTTTAATATTACCGACAAGCCTAAAAAGTCGGGGCTATCCATTGGGCTGGGTACTGGCAGCTGGGGCAGTTCTGGTGGAGTAGGCATAGGTACAAGCGTGGGGGTGCCTATTGGCAATGACTCAGTTAAATTACAAACAATTCAAATTGATATGATTGATACTAAGACACAACAACTGATTTGGCGTGGTAGCGACAATTTTAGTTTTGATACCGGCGGGGAAGATAAAGCCCAGCTAACACAGCAAACTGTGGCTAAAATATTAGCCCAATTCCCGCCGCAAGAGTCATTAAAGTAACCCTGCGGCTTAAGCACATGAGTAACCGCTAGTCGCTCACCAGTCCATTAACCGTATCGGCGACGTTTTGCGCTCCTTTGCGAATGTCGCTAATTAAAGACTGGGTTAATTGCAGTTGTTGATTACACTGAGATACCTTGGCTTGAATGGCTAACATCCCCGCTTCAGAGACCTTGGTTAACTCACTATTACGCTTAACAATCTCTTCGATATCATGAGTCGCTCTGGAGGTATTTGCCGCTAAGGTTCTCACCTCATCGGCCACAACTGCAAAACCCCGGCCATACTCGCCAGCTCTAGCCGCTTCAATTGCAGCGTTAAGGGCCAGTAGATTGGTCTGATCGGCAACCTTAGCTATGGTACTCACGATATTGGTAATTTGTTGTGATTGCAGTGCTAATTGCTCCATTAAGGCCGCCGCTTCCGTCACCGATGCATCGATATCATTAGCTACTTCGGAGGCTGAATCGAGCATATTTGCGCCATTTTGAGCAATATCGACCGTCTCCACCGCGCTTTGACGAGCCAGTTGGGAGGCGTTTTGCACTGCTTGCTGGTGCTCAATACGCGGCGTCACATCGCTGGCAAACTTAACCACTCTCACCACGTTGCCCTTCTCGTCAACGATAGGGTTATAGGTGGCTTCTAGCCACACAGTATTACCCTGCTTGGTGATACGTTCAAATAAGCCAGATTGAAATCGGCCTTTAGCCAACAACGCCCAAAAGTCAGGCTGCTCACGTAAAAAGCTTTCGGTACAAAAAAGTCGATGATGCAGGCCCTTAATCTCGTGATGCGAGTAGCCTATGGTGTTACAAAAATTACTATTGGCGTCGATGACTTCACCATCTGGGGTAAATTCGATAAATGCCAGCGACTTATTTAACGCATTAAAAATCGCTTCTTGACGATCGAGCTGTTGCCGGTCTTCGGTCACATCGCTGGTAATTTTGATAACTTTACTCACCCGGCCTTGTGCATCTTTAACTGGCACATAGGTGGCTTCAATCCAGATGGTAGCCCCATCTTTGCAAATGCGCTGAAAGGTACCTTGATTGAGTTTTCCTTGCCCTAGATCGTACCAAAACTGTTTATAACTGCGATCAGAGACATATTCGCATTGACACAAGACACTATGATGCCGTCCTTGGATCTCTTTAAGCGAGTAACCGATAACGGCCAAAAACTGTTCATTGGCTGTCAATATGTGACCATCGACAGAAAACTCAATGTAAGGCACGCTATTACGGATAGCACTTAAAATGTGGTTATCAGTACGCAAGGCTTCATTCATTAGCGCTTGTTGCTGTTGCAACGCTGACTTACCACCACCAAAACCAAACATACAGTTACACCTTAACTTCTGGAGACTGGGCCCCTAAACAGAACAAAAAATGCATGCTTCAGCATAGACTTAATCTAACCGATCACATGCACTCTACTTTAAATAAGCAAAATCACTTTCAACACAGTTCATATATACACCAGCACCTTATTAAATTGGCGTAGCCGATACGGCATAGCTGGCGGAGCGGATCAGCAGACATGTCACTATTTTACCCGTTTCGCGCACTGCGTCACATATAAAAGTGGCCTCACAGGTCCAATGAGCAGGCCTGAAACATCACCTACCCCCAAGCGCTACATAATTAACAATTTAAACCAACTAGATGAGCCTAAAATCCCCATACACGAAGGCGTTATGCCGGAGCTTGTTGGTGAGCTGATATTAAATACGATTATAGACAGATAGGTTTTTATACTGAGCAGAGGAGTTTCCTGCGCCGATAATCATCTATTGTTATCGGCGCAGGAAATAAAACATTAAGCATTAATCTTCAATACGCAGTGTAATAAGATTAATGGAACAGATAATTTAACCAACCTTGCATTCTCACCAACACCTTACGCATAACCGCAACATGAGAAAAATGTTCGGTATAAACCGCAATGTCCCCCGATACACCAGCAGGGAAGGATTGACTAATCTGGTTATCATCAACTTTAATCAACACCACCACTCGCCCAGGTAAAGTCAACATACGCGCGGGCATTAAGCTACCGGTCGATTGCATTTCACCTTCGGCCATCGCAGGTAATATTTTAGCCACAGTGCCGCTGAATACTTGTCCGGGCGCGGCATCTAATATCACTTCAGCTTCATCCCCCTCTTTGAGGCGTAACAGAGAGTTTTGCCAAAATGCACCCGCCATATAACGCTCTTCATTGGGAATAAAGCTGATCACTGAACGCAACGGCATAGGGACAGCGACAATACCTGGACGCAAGGCCATTTGAGTAACCATTCCGTCAGATGGCGCATAAACCACCGTTTGCTCCAGTTCAAACAACGCCTTATCCAATTCGGCGCGGATCCCCGCCACTTTAGTGTTAACGCCATCAACATTAGACTCATAAGCCAAACGAACCCGCAATGCTTCCGATTTTGCTGCGGTATATTGTGCTTCGGCTGCAAAGTATCGTTGACGGCGATTATCAAGTTCCAGCTCACTAAAAGGGGAGTTGGCACCACCTTGTCTTTGACCTTTATCGTAACGGTCAAAAGCCGACTTAGTACGATCCCTCTCGGCTAATGCTAACTCGACACTGGCTTGAGCTGTCTGCCATGCCGCTTCTAACTGGGGTACTTCTAACTCGGCGGCAACTAATGCCGCTCGTTTCTGCATCACCACTGCCTCAAAGGGAGTCGGACCTAGTTTAAACAGCACATCGCCCTTTTTCAGAGGAACATTAGGCGCAACATTCACCTCGGTAACCACCCCTCTAACAGCAGGGTTAATAGGCACAGACACAAACATCTCTTTAGCATAAGGTGTATAGGGATGGTTGTAATTCATGACTAATACCAGTCCACCCACAATCAAAATCCCGCCCAACACTGCGGTAGGCACAGTCCACTTATTTAACGGAATATGAAAAATCTTAAATATGGCGATGCAGCAAGCTGCGTAGGTCAGTACGATTAACAGATCCATTTTATGACTCCTTATCTGTCGACTGGGGAGTCGTCACACTGGCTGACGTTGACAAAGCCACCTTCGCCCCTTCCATTAGCTGTATTCGATGCTCTAACTGCGCTACCGCCTGATTAAGCTGCTTAACTTCATCTTCTAACTGCAATTCTCGCTTAACCACTTGACCAAAGCCCCAACCCCGGTCTTCTCGATATAACGTGGCCCATATCCACAAAAAAGGCCAAATGGCATGTAAGGTAAATAAACTCACCCAACCCGCAACATGCAAGGCATCTTGCTGGGGATGATTCCTTTTTTTAGCGATTTCATAAGGAATATCATGAATGACAATCACCCCATAAAACAAAAATACTGCCACAAAAATAATCACCCCCAACGCAAAATAATCCAAAAACATAGTGCTCTCCTTCATGATTTTATACGCTGACAATAGCACATGCAGAAGCAAAAACATTAACGTAATTAACACTATCACAACAAAAAGCGCGCATCACTAAACGTGGTAACCCATTGATTACCTCGACAGAGTTTGATGTAGTTATCGCTTGCACACTCGATGACTCGAAAACGGTTTCACTTTGCTGTAAAAAGGTAAGCTATAAAAACACTAAAAAATTGGCGCTAACTCCGACCAATAATGAATAAAAAGGTACCCACACCATGATAGGCACACCCCACTGTAAAGGCGCACTGCGCGCCATGCTGCTCGGCTGCGGCGAGCTTGGCAAAGAGGTCGCAATCGAACTGCAACGCTTAGGCGTTGAAGTGATTGGCGTCGACAGATACCCCAATGCCCCGGCAATGCACATCGCCCATCGCTCACATGTGATAAACATGCTTGATGGCGATGCCCTGCGCCAAGTGATCACACTAGAGCAACCACACTTGGTGATTCCAGAAATTGAAGCCATTGCCACCCAAACTTTGGTCGATATGGAAGCCGAAGGGCTCAATGTCATCCCGACCGCCAAAGCCACCCAACTGACCATGGATCGGGAAGGCATACGTCGCCTTGCCGCAGAAACGCTTGCCATTCCCACCTCGCCTTACTTTTTTTGCGACACTCAAACTGAATTTGAACAAGCTGTACAAGCCATTGGCCTGCCCTGCGTGGTAAAACCTGTGATGAGTTCATCAGGTAAAGGCCAGAGCGTGATCCGTGAAGATGCCCAAATCTTGCCAGCATGGCAATACGCCCAAGAGGGTGGCCGCGCGGGCGGCGGGCGCGTCATCGTTGAGGGCTTCGTGCCATTTGATTATGAGATCACCTTACTGACCATTAGCGCCGTAAATGGTATCCATTTCTGCGATCCTATTGGTCACAGACAAGAAGAGGGCGATTACCGCGAGTCATGGCAGCCACAAGCCATGTCGGCTAGCGTATTGGCTAAATCGCAACAGATTGGCCGTAAAGTAGTTGAGGCCTTAGGCGGCTACGGTCTGTTTGGTGTCGAGCTGTTTATTAAAGGCGATGAGGTTTATTTTTCAGAAGTCTCCCCTCGCCCTCACGATACCGGACTTGTCACCTTGATCAGCCAAGATCTGTCTGAGTTTGCCCTGCATGTACGCGCCATTTTAGGCTTACCTATTGCTAATATTGCGCAGCATGGTCCGTCAGCATCGGCGGTGATCTTGGCTCAGGGACAATCGAAAGACTTACGTTATCGCAATATGGCCGCGGCCTTAACCGAGCCGAATACGCAACTGCGCCTGTTTGCCAAACCTGAAATTGACGGACGCCGACGACTCGGCGTTGGCCTTGCCCGTGGTGAGTCCATTGAAGATGCGATAGAAAAAGCCTTAACGGTAGCATCCAAGGTCGAGGTGATCTTCGACTAGTAACGTGCAAGCATTTAAAAAGGCGCCAAGGCGCCTTTTTAAATGTAAATATCGCACTAAGCGACGCGGTTAATGGCTTGTCCCGACAGATAGCTGGTTAGATTATTCAGTGCAATATCCATCAAATTTTGCCGCGCCTCACGGGTCGCCCACGAATTATGTGGACTAATGCTGATATTACGCGCCGAGAGTAAGGGGTTATCGACCGCTGGCGGCTCACTGGACAACACATCGACACCGGCGCGAATAGCTCCTCCATTCAGCGCATTAGCTAACGCGACTTCGTCGACTAAGGCGCCACGAGCGGTATTGATCAGCAACGCATTGGGTTTCATCTTTGCAAGACTAGCGGCATTGATCATCTTATCTGTCTCAGGCGTGAGTGGACAATGCAAAGAGATAATATCAGCCTGCTGGTATAACGCGTTCAACTCACACCAGCTGACACCTGTGGGTAAGTCAGTTTTTGGCTGCGGCGTACTGACCAATACCTGCATCTGAAATGCACGCGCTATACTGGCCACCTGACGGCCGATATCGCCATAACCGATTAAACCTAAGGTTTTACCTTTAAGCGATTGCAGCGGCGATAAGGTAAAACAAAAATCAGCACTTTGACTCCATCGACCTGCGATAACCGCCTGATGATGCTCTGCGAGCTTTTGGGTGTGATGCAATATATGGGCAAAAACCATCTGCGCTACGGCATCGGGGCCATACCCTGGCACATTCGTGACCACGATCCCCCGCGCAGCGGCGGCGTTAACGTCAACCACATTCGTACCCGTCGCCAATACACCTATGTAGCGCACGCAAGGCAGCATGGCAAGGGTATCGGCATTAAGCTCGGTTTTGTTGGTTAATATAATATCGGCATCTTCAGCACGTTCTAACACTAATGGCGCTGCGGTGCGCTCAAAACAGTGAAAATCACCGAGCCACTCAAACCCATGCCAGCTCAGATCGCCCGGGTTTAAGGTATAGCCATCGAGTACTACAATTTTCATCGTTATTATTCTCATCATCCGTTAAGTGAGTTATCGTCTCAACGCCAGTTAAAAACGTAATTTTAGCCCAGCATTGACCTGCCCTTGCCACATAATGTCGGCACTTATCTGCCAGATACACTGGCTAGCATCACAAAATAGCGTATTGTCACTGCTCACAAAGGTGGCGAATGCCCGCGCATCGGTAAATAGCGAGAAGCGCGGATTCACTTGATACTCAATCCCGGCACCAAACCCCATCGAAAAACGCGTTTCGTTGCCATAATCGTTATCGGGGCGCATTTGGGTCAGCCCTAAACTAGTGGTGATGTAGGGGCGTAAGGCACCATGAGGAAAATAGAGCGAGCCGCCCACGTGCAGGTAATCGACATCCAATGTGGTTAGTTGCTTAGGGGTAACATTGCCGCGGCGATTAAGCTCTGTGGCCTGATGGCTATAAAGCAAATAGACATTGCCGGGGTCACGAGTGTGAATGCCGACCATGATGCCGTAGTGGCCGGACTCGCTGATATTAATCCCACTTTGGGTTTGGGTATTAAGCTCGATGGCATCGAATTCACTGGCGGCAAAACTATAGCCACCAAATGGTGCCACAAACATCCCGGGTTCTGCCTGTACGGGCGCACCGAGCACCTGAGTTGACGGTACAGATAGGCATAGCAACAAAGGTAATAGACAGCTAGCTTGATATCGACTTGTTGTAGTTATCGCTTTCATGTTTATCTCCCTGCGCACCATGATGGCGCTAATCCATTGGTGAGCTCAGCCACCCATTGGCGCTGGCCTAACATCGGGTTTCAAACCGCTATCTCAAATCGCTATCTCATGGCGCGATCTTGTTTGACTCTATCATAAGCCGCTTGAATATCTTGGGCTTTTTTCTTAGCCAGCTCCATCATCTCGGGAGGTAACCCTTTAGCGACTAATTTGTCTGGGTGATGTTCATTCATCAGCTTACGATAGGCCCGTTTCACCTGTTGATCTGAGTCGGCTTCGGTTAACCCCAGCACACTGTAGGCGTCGGCAATCGATGTCTGTTGCTGGCCACCACTGCGGTGAAAATTAAATTCCGCCTGCCAGCGTTTAAGTAACTCATCGAGCTGCAATCGACTGTAACCTAGCTCCTTGGCGACCAACAGTAAGATTGCATGCTCTTTAGCATCGAGTTCTCCGTCGGATAAGGCCGTCTGGATCTGGATTTCCAAAAACATCTGCACCAGATCTTTACGCCCCATAGACAATAAGCGAAAGCTTTTGAGGCAAGCATTGAGATCAAAGTCGCTGGCTTTACCTTGGTTAAAAGCCGACTGTGCGTCGCGCCGAGCCTGACCACTTAGCTGCAGTTGATCCATGAGCGCGCTAGCGATGCGAATATCCGTTTCGGTGACATGGCCAGAAGCCTTTGCAACATGCCCCATCACCGCGAAGGTGGTATTAAAAAACAGCGTTTGGCGATTACTGCCCTTGCCAATAATGCCACTGAGTTCGGCGCGCTTTTTGTCGTATAAATGGCCTAGCCATAATCCTAAAATTGCGCCAAAGATACGACCAAACATAAAGCCGATCGCAAAACCAAATACCTTACCCCAAATTTTCATCTATTAACCTAATCTTGTTTTTTATCTAGTGTTGTCATGCGCGTATTTAGTGCCGCTAATCGCTCGACCGTACCGACATCGCACCAAAAGCCGTTAAAATGTTCACCGGCAACTAATCCATGCGCCATTTTATCTTTTAGAAGGGGCGCCAGTGCAAACCGCTTACTGGTGGTGCCATTAAACAGCGCTGGCTGGTAAATTCCCATACCTGAAAAGGTCAGCTTGGCTGGGCCAGCAGCGCTCAGCCGCCCCTCAAGTAAGGCAAAATCCCCCTCTGGATGCTGCAACGGATTATCGACTAACCACAAATAAGCCTGAGCCTCGCCCATTGCAGCCTTGATAGCCGCTAACGAGAGAGGTTGGCCTGCGATGGTTGGCATCGCATCAATAAACACATCGCCGTTGATCACTAAAAACGGATCAGATCCGAGTAACCCTAAGGCGTTTTTAATCCCACCACCGGTTTCTAATGCCTCTGTTTCGCCGCTGTAATGCAAGTTAACTTGCCAACGCTCGCCATCACCCAAGGCCTGGATAAGCTTATCACCCAGCCAAGCATGATTAATCACTATATCGGTGAAACCAAGGGCGGCTAAACGCTCAATGTGGTAAATAATCAGTGGCTTACCTGCCACTTCAACCAACGGCTTGGGTATGTTATCGGTTAGCGGCCTTAAACGCTCGCCACGGCCTGCAGCTAAAATCATCGCCTTCACAGGGTCTGCTCCATCTTAGGGATCACTTGATTATCTAACCAGCTGATAAAGGGGTGTAATGCCAAGTAGCGCTTACCGATATCGCTAACATATTGCAATGTGAGCGCTATATCTTGCATGTAACCGGGCTTACCGTCACGGTAATTTAACCGACAAAAGATACCTGCGGCCTTAAGATGACGCTGTATGCCCATTAAATCGAACCAACGCTGATATTGCGCCAAAGTGACATCCTGACCCAGCACATTGTCAGAGAGTAATTGCTGGTAATGCTGCTGCATCAAGGTATCAACCACCTCGTCAGGCCAGCGCACATAACAGTCTCTGAGCAGCGACACCGCATCATAGGTGACAGGCCCTATCACCGCATCTTGAAAATCAATCACAGCTAACTGCTTATCACACAACATCAAATTACGGCTATGAAAGTCGCGGTGCATCCCCGCGCGGGGTTGCACTAGCGCACTATCAGCCAGTATCCGATAGGTATCGGCTAGCATCTGCTGAGTATCAGCACTGCACTTAAGTTGTAAATGGCGACCGATTAACCAATCAGAAAAAATATCTAATTCTCGATAAACGAAAGCGGCGTCATAGCTAGGCAATGATGCGCCATCGACTGTGGTGACCGCACGAATAGGGGTGAGCAAACATAATGCCTGTTGATAATAATCGCTGACATTGGCGGGTGTTAATACGCTCAGTAGCTGAGTATCACCCAAATCACTGAGCAGCAAAAAACCTTGTTCAATATTTTTTTCAATAACTTGGGGAACATTAACCCCCTGTTTATGGTATTCGTTAGCCAAAGCGATGAACGGACTCACGACAATTAAATCTGGAGGGGAGTCCATGGCGATGTAGCTTTTTGTTCCCAGAGTTACCCTAAAGTATCGACGAAAACTGGCATCTCCCGAGATGAGTTCGATAGTCGCATCGACGCTAAGCACGCGTTCAATCCACGCTTTTAAGGCAATAAATCTTAGATCTGACAAGGGCACCTCATGGCTCTTAAGCGAAAATTGCTTTATTATAAAGCAAAATGGAAACAGCAATTAAGATGATTCTATCTCTTTTGCTAGGTTGCTTGCGCAGATAGATGCAACTATTCTCTCCGATAATTTGTCTAGACTAAGAAATCACAAAAACGATAAAAGATGCATATCCGTTACTTATTGGCTTTAACACTGCTTCCACACCTAGTCTTAGCAGACGAATTAGATCGCACCGTCGATACCGACACACAATGTCTTGTGGAACCTCCTGTGCCTATTCCAGCGGCCCATAGCGCTGATGTGCCACTTGATTTACAACAGATAAAAATCGTTTCAAACACCACAGAGGCTAAATTAGGCGATAAGGCCACTTTCACGGGCGATGTCACTTTCAGTCAAGGTGGACGACACATTGCTGCCGATAACGCGACGTTAGATCAAGCCAATCAACGCTTAGATGCAGATGGCAACTTGGTGTTCCAAGACAGTATGTTTACCGTCACCGCCGACTCATTGAGCGCGCAAATGCGCACCAATAGCGCCGAGTTAAGCGGCGCCCAATATTGGCTACATGGCCAACAGATACATGGCGATGCAGAAAAACTGGAAATTACTCAAGATAATAACCTACATCTGACCAATACCAACTTCACCACTTGTCCACCGGGCGATACCTCGTGGTTGCTCGAAGCTGAAACCATCAAAATCGACAGCACCGAAGAGTGGGGTGAGCTGTGGGATGCCAAGTTAAGAATTGCTGGCGTACCGGTTTTTTATCTGCCTTACATGACGATACCTGTCTCAGATAAACGCAAATCAGGTTTCTTGTTTCCGTTATTTAGTACCAGCACCACTAATGGGGTTGAACTTGCAACCCCTTATTATTGGAATATCGCTCCCGAATACGATTTAACCTTTACGCCGCATTATATGTCGGCACGCGGCCTGTTCTTAAAAACGGAGTTCCGTTATCTGACCGGTGAAGCCCAGCAAGGCGGTTTAAATATTGAATATTTAGCCAACGACAACTTGCTGACAAATCGCTCTGACCGTTACTTATATCACTGGCAACATAAAGGCGCGATTGATGATAATTGGCGTGTGTTAGCCAATTTTACCGATGTCTCTGACAACAATTACTTTAACGATCTGAAATCGGACGTATTGCGTGCCACCGATAACCAATTGTCGCGCATTGGTGAGATAGCCTACTTTGAAAATAACTGGGATATCACTGCCAGAGTGCAAGATATTAAGGTATTAGGCGAAGATGAATCGCCGTATCAAGTGATGCCACAAGTGGGGCTCAATTACCGCAGTCCAGAGCTGTGGAGTGGCTTAGATGTTAATCTATTGGCCGAGGCGACCAACTTTCGTCATAAAGACAATCAGTACAATAGCGCCAACCGCCTGCACTTAGAACCCAGTATATCCTTGCCAATCCATGGCCCAGCGGGCTCATTAACCAGCGAGCTTAAACTGCTGCAGACCAACTACTGGCAAGATACCGATAATAACCCCAACTCTGAGCTAGCCAGTACCGTAAGCCGTACCTTACCGCAAGTGCGTATTCACGGACAGATTAATTTTGAGCGTTATACCGACTACTTTAATGTCAATTACCGTCAAACATTAGAGCCCCAATTTCAATATCTATATGTCGGCTATGAAGATCAATCGCAAATCGGCATCTACGATACCGCATTGCTGCAAGATGACTACTATGGTCTGTTTCGCGATCGTCGTTTTTCAGGCCTCGACCGTATTGCCGATGCTAATCAAATGACACTGGGATTGACCACGCGCCTGTTTGATGAGCATAACCGTGAAACCTTCCAGTTCAGTATTGGCCAAATTTATTACTTTGAAGACAGTAAAGTCGGCCTAACCGAAGCATCGCAACCTAACCAATATTTTCAACAAGAAAATACCTCCAACTCGGTATTGGCGGCTGAGTTAAATACTCAAATATACAATGATTGGTTTATGAGCGGCGCGATTCAATACGACACCAAAAATAGCGATAATAAAAAGAGCGAAGTCACATTAGATTTTCGACCAGAAACCAATAAACTACTCCAACTAAGTTACCGATATGTACCTGATTTAATTAACAGTAATACTAATGAGTCGGTTAATGTGTCACAAACAGGTGTGCGCGGCGCATGGCCAATCAGTGACAACTTGTATATTGTTGGCAACTGGTATTATGACCTCAATGAAAGCCGAAGTGTCGAAACCTATACCGGATTTCAATACGAATCTTGTTGCTGGGCGCTGCGCTTAAGTTATCATTATCGCATTAAGACCAACTACGATGATGATTTAGAACCCACCTTTGATGACCGAGAACTGTTTGAGCATGGCTTCTATCTGAATTTTGTTATCAAAGGCTTAGGTGGCTCAGGTCCATTAGGTGTGGCTGATATGCTCGATGATGGTCTGTTTAATTATCGTAAGCCGCTCTACCTGAAAAACTAGGATAAGATAAATTAGTTACTCTTTTGCTGAACCTAGATACGGACTTGTAGTCCAATCAGAATAATCGAATTAAGTGGTCGGTCAACAATGACAAACGACCTCAATATGCCAAGGATTTTTGTGGATGAGACCCTGTAAACAACTGATTATTGCGTTACTCACATTGGCGATGAGCCACAGCGTTATGGCCGCACAGCCATTAGACCGTGTGACGGTACAAATTAACGAAGGGATTGTGCTGGAAAGCGAAATCACCAACATGCTTAACACAGTTAAAGCCAACGCTAAAGCCGCAGGCCAAGCGTTACCGTCTGACGAAGCCTTGCGTACTCAGGTGATTGAGCGGCTGATCATGACCCGCTTGCAGTTACAGATGGCAGACCGTATTGGCCTACACATTGGTGACTTACAGTTAGATCAAACCATTGAGAATATTGCTAAAGAACAAAATATCACCGTAGCCGACATGCAAGCTAAAATTGCTGCAGACGGGTTGAGCTGGGCGCAATATCGCGAACAACTACGTGAAGAGATCACCTTAGGTGAAATTCAACGTATTCAGGTTCAGCGCCGTATTCAAGTGTCGCCACAAGAGATCAGCAGCCTAGTTAAATTGATTGAAGAACAAGGCATGCAGGAGGTGGAGTTTCAAATTGGGCACATCTTAATTGAAGTGCCAAGTAACCCCAACAGCGAACAGTTAGACAGTGCCAGTAAGCGGGCTAATATCGTATTGAAACGTCTGCAAGATGGCGCCGACTTTAAGCAAACAGCCATTGCTTCATCTGCTGGCCCTAAAGCCCTTGAAGGGGGCATTTGGGAGTATATGAACGTCAATGAAATGCCGACTCTATTTGCAGAACTACTCACGGGTGCTAAAACCAATGACATTATTGGCCCTGTTCGTAGCGGTGCTGGTTTCCATATTATCAAGGTAATGGACGCGCGCGGCCTACAAACCCAAGAGATCGATGAAGTCCGCTCTCGCCATATACTGATAAAACCATCGCCAATCCTATCGGAAGAGCGCGCTAAAGCCATGCTCGACAACTTTGTGCAGCAACTGCGTGCCGGTGATGTCGATTTTGCCGATTTAGCGCGTCAATACAGTGAAGACCCAGGTTCTGCCGCCAAAGGTGGTGAGTTAGGTTGGGCCAATCCTGCGGTTTATGTGCCTGCATTTGCACAAACCCTCAACTCACTAGACGTTAACGAGATCAGCGAACCATTCCGCTCCAGTCATGGCTGGCATATAGTGCAGCTTGAAGAAAAACGTAAAACAGATGCGACAGACAAGTTTAATACTAATCGGGCCCATCAACTGATTTTCCGCCGCAAGTTTAATGAAGAACTGCAAAACTGGCTGGATGAGATGCGAGCTGAAGCTTACATTGAAGTATTTGATGCCGATTTTAACCGAGGTTAATCATATTGACGACTAAACGTATCGCAATCACGCCGGGCGAACCCGCTGGCGTGGAACCAGACTTAGTCATCCAACTTGCTCAGCGCGCTTGGCCCGCTGAGCTTGTTGTTTGTGCCGATCCGGCGTTATTAAAAGCCAGAGCCAAAAAAATTGGCTTGCCGATCCAGCTGCGTCCTTTTCAGCCAAATCAAGCACCTAAACCTCAAGAAGCAGGCACACTGACCATAGTACCTTTTCCCTTGGTCACCGAGTCCGTTTGCGGCAAGCTTGACGAAAAAAACAGCAGCTATGTCATTGAAACCTTAAGCTACGCTGGCGAAAAGAACATGAGCGGCGATTTTGATGCCGTTGTCACCGGACCTGTGCACAAAGGCATTATTAACCAAGCGGGTATTCCATTTAGTGGCCACACCGAATTTTTTGCCCACCAGGCAAACTGCCAAGATGTGGTAATGTTGTTGGCTGCGCCCGGATTACAAGTGGCGTTAGTAACCACTCACATTCCACTAGCTTATGTGTCGAAAGCGATCACTCGCGATCGCCTGCATCAAATCATCAAGATTTTACACCATGATTTGGTGAACAAATTTGGCTTACAAAACCCCAAAATTTATGTCTGCGGACTCAATCCGCATGCAGGAGAAGATGGCCACTTAGGCCGAGAAGAGATAGATGTTATCAGCCCTGCATTAGAAGAGCTGCGTGAGCAAGGCATGAGTCTTGTGGGCCCCTTGCCTGCTGACACCCTATTTCAACCAAAATATTTAGAAGATGCCGACGTTGTCTTGGCCATGTATCACGACCAAGGCCTGCCAGTACTCAAGTCACGAGGATTTGGTAGTGCGGTTAATATCACCTTAGGCTTGCCCTATATTCGCACCTCAGTCGATCACGGCACGGCATTAGACCTTGCTGGCACAGGTGAAGCCGAAATAGGTAGCTTTGTCTGCGCGTTAAACAAGGCTATTGAATTAGCCACTACGAACGAGTCACAAAAAGAGAAGTAATGAGTAATAAAGTACATTTAGGCCACACAGCAAGAAAGCGCTTCGGACAAAACTTTTTGACCGACAGCAATGTGATCAATCGAATTGTTGGCGCTATCGCCCCCGACAATGACCATGTCATGGTTGAAATTGGTCCAGGCCTAGCGGCATTGACAGAACCTGTTGCCGAAAGCATTGATAAGCTGACCGTAGTTGAACTAGACAAAGACTTGGTGGAACGCCTTAAAACCCATCCATTTCTTAAAGATAAGCTCGAGATCCACCAAGGTGATGCGCTTAAGTTTGACTTTAACCAGCTCGTGGAAGAAGGCAAGCAGATGAAGGTGTTTGGCAACTTGCCTTACAACATCTCGACACCATTAATGTTCCACCTATTTGAGTTTGCAGAGCATATTGAAAACATGCACTTCATGCTGCAAAAAGAAGTGGTGCTGCGTCTATCGGCCTCGCCCGGCACTAAGGCCTATGGTCGCCTAACGGTGATGGCGCAATATTTTTGCCAAGTGATGCCTGTGTTAGAGGTGCCACCGGGATGTTTTACCCCACCGCCAAAAGTTGACTCGGCCGTAGTACGCTTAGTGCCTTATAAGAATAAGCCTTGGCCATGTAAAGATGTCGACTTATTAAGACACCTGTGTACGACCGCATTTAATATGCGCCGCAAGACGCTGCGTAATAATCTCAAACAGATGCTATCTGATGAAGACTTTGCTTCGCTCAATATTGATGCGACCAAACGCCCAGAGCAGATAACGGTTGAGCAGTACGTTGCCATGGCTAACTTAGTCATCGACAAGAAAAACGGCTAAGTCTCTTCGCGGGGAATAGCTCCCCGCACTCTCTGTTACATTTAGGACATTCAATGAAACCACTTGAATCCTCAATTAAAATTGAGGTTAAAACTGAATATATCGAAGAGCAGTCATCCCCCGCAGAAGACCGTTACCTCTTTAGCTATACAATCACTATTATCAATTTAGGTGAGCAAGACGTCACCCTAATCAGCCGTATGTGGTGTATTACCGATGCCAATGGTCATTATAGCGAAGTGCAAGGTGCAGGCGTGGTCGGCGAAACGCCAACCATTGCACCGAACACCGCCTACCAATATACCAGTGGTACCGTGTGTGAGACCCCTTTCGCCGTGATGGAAGGTCATTATGTGATGGTCACAAAAGATGGCCGTGAATTTAAAGCCCCCATCGCGCCCTTTCGCTTAGCTGCGCCCGGGCTCATACACTAGCGTACTTAACTTCTTATATCCTCCAACTAAATGAGTAATTGATGGCCACCTATTTTATCGGCGATATACAAGGCTGTTTTGATGAACTACAAGCCATATTGAGTCAGGTCGATTTTAACCCATCAAAAGATGAGCTTTGGGTGGTTGGCGATATGGTTGCCAGAGGTGATAAGTCACTAGAAACATTAAGGTATATCAAATCATTAGATGGCGCTGCTCAACCTGTGCTGGGTAACCATGACCTGCATTTGCTAGCCTTACATGGCAAACTTAAGCGCCCTAAACCCAGTGACAAACTTGACGCTTTGCTCGCGGCCAGCGACATTAACCATCTGATCGACTGGCTGAGAATACAGCCACTGGTGCGACAACATAGTGAACACAAATTACTGATGACCCATGCGGGTGTGCCACCGCAATGGAACGCACAAACCGCCATACAAGAAGCCCGTAGCGTACATGAAGCCCTACAACGCCCCGATTATTTAACCGAGCTTATCGCCAAGATGTACACCAATGATGTCGATACTTGGTCATTATCTATGCCGGCGCTTGAGCGAAAAATCTATTGTATTAACGCTCTCACCCGTATGCGTTATTTACACCATGACGGTCGTTTAGACTTCGACTGTAAACAGCCCCCCGACAGTGACAGTCACCCAGGCTTAGTGCCATGGTTTGCACTTCCCAATTTAGCGGCGCAAACCCACACCTTAGTGTTTGGACACTGGGCCTCATTAATGGGGAAAGTGGCTCATCCAGCACTAAAAGCATTAGACACTGGTTGTTGCTGGGGTCAACATTTAACCCTATGGCACTTAGAATCAAATCAAAAAATTACACAAAAAAGGTTAAAAAAAGGTTAAGCTAAAGTACTACTGGCCGATAGAGCTAGAACAAGCCCCTGCCCATCCTATGCATATATTGGCAATTAGGGATATAACAACAAAAAATGGAGTCCCCTATGAAATTAAACGTCGCTACAAGAGTGATTGGTGGATTCAGCGTTGTAACTTTATTGCTAATCACATTAGGCGTTGCATCGTTAATCACCAATAACAATATCAAGAGCAGCACATTAATACTGCAAGAGCTAAGCCTTCCCGCACTTGAAAGTAGTAACCACCTTACACAAAGCCTTGCCCTGCAAGAAAAACAACTATTAGTGGCTTACCACAGTACTCACTCGGCACAATTACCCCAGATCCAAGCAAAGTTTGCCGATGACTCAAAAGCATTTATCAGCGAGCTAAGTAACTTACAAACCATTATTCAAGGGCACCAACAGGGACAAGGACTCGATACGCAAATTTCAGCGCTTAAAAATAGCTATCAAGCTTTTGAAGATGACAGTCAAAAAATGATTTCGGCGCGTTTACAGTCGCTACAAACTCAAGAAGCTTTACTTGCTAAGCTCGACGATCTGGAAATAGCCGCCGATGATACCGCCTCATTGCTGCTAGATCTTATCGATCTGGAGATCAGCGAAGATCCTACCGAGCGTGAAATAGCCGCCACCGCCAGCAATATCGATAACAGCTTTAGTAACCTCATCACCAGCAGTTATGATCTGGTTAATACCAAAGGCAAATCTAAATATGACACCATTACCAAAGAGTTAGGTTATATTTTAAGCGATGCCAGCAACAAATTAGCCTATGTCAGTCGACACTGGGAAGGCGTTATCGATCAGCAGATGCTCGACAATATTAACCAAGAGGCAGCAAAAGTCCTTGTTATGCTTGATGGCCCCAATGCCATCCAAGTACAAAAAGGAAAACAACTCGACTTTGACATGGCTGCGACCGATCTATTAAGTAAAGTAGAAACCGACGTCGATGCAGTAAATAAAAGCATGAGTAGTCTGAATAAGTCGATTGAGAACATCTCACAAACCATCAGCAACAATGCAATAAATGATATCGATAGCGCCAGCTATAGCACCATGGCACTGGTTGTGATTGCGATTATTGTCGCTATCATGGTGAGTATTGCGGTGATCCGTCCACTGACACGCTCATTAGGCGAAGTCAATAATGCACTCGATATTCTAGCATCAGGCAACCTCACCCATAAATTGGATGATTCGGGCCATGATGAATTTTCCGAGTTATCGCGCAACTGTAATCGCTTGGTCGATAGTTTACGTACTCTTATTCAAGGCATTTTGGATAGATCTAATCAGCTGGCCGCTGCGGCAGAGCAGACATCGGCCATCACAGCGCAAACCACTGCAGGAATTCAGGAGCAGAAAAATCAGGTCGATCAGGTCGCTGCGGCGACGACGCAGTTAAGCTCTAGTGCTATGCAAGTCACCAGCAGTGCCGATGAGGCCCTTAGCCAAATTAAAAATGCCGATGAAGAAGCTCAGCATATGCGTACCATTGCCGATGACAATAAGCGTACAATTTTAGCCTTAGCTGATGAAGTAACCAAAGCCGGGCAGGTGATCAATAAACTGCATTCTGACAGCGCCGCAATTGGCTCGATATTAGATGTGATCCGCGGTATTGCAGAACAAACTAACTTACTGGCATTAAACGCCGCTATCGAGGCCGCACGAGCTGGCGAACAGGGCCGAGGCTTTGCAGTGGTCGCCGATGAGGTTCGCAGCCTAGCCTCGCGCACACAAGACTCGACTCAAGAAATCCAGCAGATGATTGAAGTATTACAGCAAGGTGCGCAGCAAGCAGTATCTGTGATGGAGCTTGGACGAGAGCAAGCCAGCCATTGTGTTGAGAAAACAGAACAAGCTAATCTAGCGCTCGAAAGCATTAATCATGCAGTGCACCGTGCCCATGATTCAGGCACCCATATTGCTAATGCAGCGCAAGAACAAAACATCGTCAGCCAACAGGTGTCTGAGAAGCTTGAGCATATCGCAGCAATCTCAGAAGAAACCGCTATAGGTGCAGATCAAACTGCGCAGTCGAGCCATCAGGTGGCACGATTAGCCGAGGAGCTACAAGCCTCTGTAGGCGAATTTAAAGTCTAGTAGGTACCAACATGTGCTGAAGTATGATTAGCGATTCACAGAGAGACAAATAAAAGGAAAGCCTTATCCAGCACATCGAATCAAGCAATGACGTAATGAGTTTGACTGTTAGTACACATTACCCCATAAAAAAACCGGACAATTAGTCCGGTTTTTTATGGCTTGATACTTATAACTCTAGATTAGGTATAAGGTTAGCTTCCAGCAAGACGCTCTTTAATTGCAGAGGTCATCACCAACGCGCTATAACCATTAGCTTCGGCCCATTCGAGGATATTTTGTCCATCCGCCTCTTTAGCCGCTAAATCATCCGCAGAAAGACGCTTAGCGACGAATGCTCCTACGTCATTAGCGCTACTTTTCATCGCAAAGCGTAACAAACTATCACCATCGCAGGAGATATCTTGGTAGACGTTACGCAGTTTTACACGAGTCTCTTTCAGCTTTTTACGTAAGCGATTTTTATCATCCGCTTGCACGTAATTACAAATATTTGCAGCAAGTTGATCGTTGGCTTTTACTGGCACAGCATAAGATGAGGCCACTAACATCACAGCAATCGTCGTAGGTAACAGACGCATTGGGTACTCCTATAATATTTATTATTTTTTTCAATAGCATAAACGGTAACATTTACGCTAAAGACTACTCAGGATAGCACCCACAACTTAACATTTTTTTACCAAGTTGATAAAGCGATACTCTAAACCTTTCTCATTCGTATGCGCTTCAGTGGTCACTCGTTCCCACGACCCATCGTCCCAATCAGGAAAAAACGTATCGCCTTCAACATCAAGATTAATCTCAGTCAAATAAAGTTTGTCGGCTCTAGGCAGTAGCGCCTGATACAACTGGCCACCACCAATGACAACGAGCTCATCGCACTCACCAGCCGCTTGCAGCGCAGCCTCAAATGAAGTTACACAAGTGACCCCCTCAATGGTGAGACCGGCCTGACGGCTAATGACAATGTTGTGACGCCCCGGTAACGGACGACCGATAGATTCGTAGGTCTTACGCCCCATCACCACAGGTTTACCTATGGTCATAGCCTTAAAGTGGCGCAGATCTTCAGGCAGATGCCATGGCATCTGATTGTCTTTTCCAATGACGCGGTTATTGGCCATCGCGGCAATCATAGCAATTTTCATAGTAGCTCCAACGGTCTAGGCCGCTTCAATTAGAACGGATTAAATCAACAGGGTTAAATGACAGGACGGGTGCGAAAATAGAGTAGACTGGGCATCGCCAAGCCAACCGACAGCGCACCGAGTATAAATACCGTTTTTAACCCATTGCTGATCACTTCAGCAGTCAACTCGGGGCTCACCTGCGACTGGGCAGACAGTTGCACTAACGCAATGACGGTATTGTAGGCATAAGTCCCAGGTATCATAGGTATGATAGCCGCTACAGCATACATTAAAGGCGGCGCAAGATGACGTTTGGCAAAGCTAATCGTCAATACGCCGACCAATGCAGCCGCCACGAACGTGGCCCATTCAATAGGCAAGTTAATATGTAATAACAAGGTTCTGACGCTGTGGCCCGTTGCGCCGGCTAACGCACAATAAGGTAAAAAGCGTTTAGGCACGTTAAATACCATGGCAAAACCTACCGCGGGTATCGATGAAAATAACGCATCGTTTGCTAATTTGAGTAAGAGTTCGATCAAAGGAATAACCCACCTAATTGCATCGCGATAGTAATGCCAATCACCGAGGAGACAGTCAATAAAGTGGCATGGCCCCAACGCGAGATCCCCACGTTAAGGTGTCCCTTAACCATATCTGAAATCGCATTAATCATCGGAAAGCCTGGCACCAACATCAACACACTCGCTGCCATAGGTAACTTAGGTGTACTGGTGAGATCAAAGTGATAGCCCATTTGCGCCACTAAGGTTGTCACAAAGGCGGTGACGGCAAAGTTCACCAATAAATTGAAATGACGCTTGGCAATGGCTAAGCGCACAAACATCCCCAACGAAGCGGCAAAGATGGTGATTATTATCGCTACCATATCGCCACCAAATAGGTGACAAAAACTGCCACAGGATAAGCCAATCATGGGGATTAAATAGCGCTTAGGATAGCTTTTAGGTCGTATACGTGACACACGCTTACGCACTTCATTTAAGCCGTATATGCCCTTCTCAGTTAATAAACAGATGCGCTGTAGTTCGCAGATAATGGTCATATTAATGCCATGTTCGCGAATTCGACGCGTAGTGGTAATACACCGTCCATGAACTAAGCTGGTTAGCACGAGGGAATTAGAGGAGATAGAGATTTCAACACTGGCCAAACCTAATGCCAAACCAAGGCGCTGGCTGATCTCTTCAATGAGTTCAGATTCAGCGCCATAGGCTAGCAAAAGTTGGGCAACCCGGACAACTTGCCGAGTAATATCATTTTGAGTATCTGCGTACACGTGGTTCTCAGAATGAAAGCGATAATAAGCTAAGCTTACCTTTGATAGATGATCTCAACATCATAATCATCATCGTCAAAGTCATCATCATCCAAGTCATCGCCATCATAATCTTCGTTGACAACATCTTGAGTCTGTTGATGATAATTATCCCACTTGAATTCAACTTCAGCATCAGGATCCGCTTCTACCTCTTCTGGTAGCGCAGCAATAAAGTCCATCAACTTCAAGCTAAGTTCTTGGGTACCTTCGCGGTTATACGCAGAGATAGTAAAGACTTCGCCTTTCCAATCTAACTCTTTAACAATTCGCTCTACTCGCTCTTGAATCTCTTCTTCAAGGAGCAGATCAGTCTTGTTAAACACTAACCAACGTGGCTTACTTGCCAGCAATGGAGAATGCTTTTCAAGCTCGGCCACAATAGCACGGGCTGAATCAACAGGGTCGCTGCCATCGATAGGATCAATATCCAAAATGTGCAGCAGCACTCGGCAACGCTCGAGGTGCTTCAAGAAGCGAATACCCAAACCTGCACCTTCTGCAGCGCCCTCAATTAAGCCGGGAATATCCGCAATCACAAAACTTTGCCCATGACGTGGCGTCACCACACCAAGGTTAGGCACTAACGTGGTAAATGGATAATCAGCGACTTTAGGCTTAGCACGAGACACGGCACGAATAAAGGTTGATTTACCCGCATTTGGCATACCCAGTAAGCCTACATCGGCGAGTAGCATTAGCTCTAAGCGCAAGCTACGTACTTCACCTGGTGTACCAAGAGTCTTCTGCCTTGGCGCACGGTTGGTACTGCTCTTAAAGCGCGTATTACCTAGGCCGTGGAAGCCGCCTTTTGCCACCAGCAGTTTTTGCCCATGGGTCTTGAGATCGCCTAATGCCTCTTGGGTCTCTTCATCAATGGCGCGCGTCCCGACAGGCACCTTAAGGATAAGATCTTGACCACTGTGGCCAGTACAATCACGACCGCGACCATTTTTACCACGCTCGGCAAAATGAAAGCGCTCGAAGCGGTAGTCGATCAGGGTGTTAAGGTTTTCATCTGCTTGCAGATAAACACTACCACCATCACCACCATCACCACCGTCTGGGCCACCATCAGGCACATATTTTTCACGTCTAAAACTGACGCAACCACTACCACCATCACCAGCTTCAACTCTGATCACAGCTTCATCGACAAACTTCATACCAACTCCAGGCACCACACAATAGACCGATTATACTGCCAATCTAATCGTACCGCCAAAAAACAATTTCTATATTGAACTTCAAACGAGATTCACAGGTTTGAAGCTGCAATGTGTTACTGGTGCTGGAGCAGCGTAACCGGCTCATTTCACCAGATTTATAAACAATAAAGCCCTACCAGAGGCAGGGCTTTATAAACTATCTTAGGTGGACTAAGAGTTAAGCTTCGATGCTAATGAACTTACGGTTATTAGGACCTTTAACTTCAAACTTAACTTTACCATCAGTTAGTGCAAATAGAGTATGGTCACGACCAATACCTACGTTAACACCTGCGTGGAATTTAGTACCACGTTGACGAACAATGATGTTACCAGCAAGAACTGATTCACCACCGAAACGCTTAACACCAAGACGTTTACTTTCTGAATCGCGGCCGTTACGAGTAGAACCGCCAGCTTTTTTATGTGCCATGAGTTAGACTCCTATTAAGCGTTGATAGCAGTAATTTTAACTTCGGTGAACCACTGACGGTGGCCCATCTTCTTATCGTGGTGCTTACGACGACGGAACTTAACGATAGTTACCTTTTCGCCACGGCCATGGCTGACAACTTCAGCAACAACCTTACCACCTTCAACTAAAGGTGCACCAACATGTACAGTCTCACCATCAGCAACCAAAAGAACTTGGTCAAATTCGATAGTTTCGCCTGTAGCGACTTCTAATTTTTCTAGACGAACTGTATGGCCTTCAGCAACACGGTGCTGCTTACCACCACTTTGAAAAACAGCGTACATAGCTATTTTACTCCGATATTTCAAGCACGCAGACCTTTTAATGTTAGGCTGGGCGCTATAAAAGCTTTAATGACAATGGTCGCGGAGTTTACGCTAAGTTGATTAGGCTGACAAGCCCTAATTCACTTTGATCAAAAAAAGATCGGAATTACTCTCACATTAGTCTTCTAATAATGTCTTACTCGACATTTTTAGGTAGAATCTCAATACTATAACATTTTTGCCTTAATTTGGGCTGCCTGAATTACGTAATACCACTAGAAGTAGAGCCTAATATGGATTTGAACGCCATTCGTCAGCTGGCTGATGCTGATATGAAAGCCGTCGACCAACTGATCTATAAACAGTTGGAGTCAGATGTAGCCCTAATAAACCAACTTGGATTCTATATTATCAACGGCGGGGGCAAGAGAATGCGCCCACTGCTGTCCATTCTGGCCGCCCGTGCGATTGCCTATGAAGGCAAAGCTCATATCAAGCTTGCCGCAATCGTTGAATTTATTCATACCGCTTCATTACTGCATGATGACGTGGTAGATGAGTCAATGCTAAGACGTGGTCGAGAGACAGCTAATGCGCTTTTTGGCAACAGTGCGAGCGTGTTAGTGGGCGATTTCTTATATACTCGCTCGTTTCAAATGATGACCGAGCTGGGTAGCATGCAAGTATTAGAAGTACTGGCCGATGCCACCAACGTGTTAGCCGAAGGCGAAGTGTTACAGCTAATGAACTGTAACGACCCTGACACCACGGAAGAAAGCTATATGCGTGTCATCTACTGCAAAACAGCAAAACTGTTTGAAGCTGCGACCCGTTTAGCAGGGGTATTAGCTGATAGCAGTATTGAGGTGCAAACCGCATTAGCTGACTATGGTAAATTTTTGGGCACGGCATTCCAGCTCACCGATGATTTATTAGACTATACCGCCGAAACCGAAGAGCTAGGTAAGAATATTGGGGATGATTTGGCCGAAGGCAAGCCAACGTTACCGCTTATCTATGCCATAGCTAATGGTACTGATGAAGAGCAAGCTTTAATTCGTCAAGCGATTGAGCAAGGAGATGGCTCAGGTCATATTGAGACGATTCTCAATGCGCTCAAGCAATGTGGCGCTCTCAAATATACTGAACAAAGAGCGCTAGAAGAGGCTGATAAGGCCATTAGCGCCTTAGAAGTACTCCCCGAGAGTGACTACAAGCAAGCGCTAATATCGCTCGCTAGAATCGCCGTTGCGCGTAATCACTAATACGACCTTTAGTGATAATAAAAAAAATGGAGCCTGAAGGCTCCATTTTTTTATCTACTTAAATACTTACTTAATACTTACTTAACACTTACCTAACAAGTAGTGCTTACTTAACAAACTCAACACCTAGCTTGATGTCAGCTTTTAAGGTATCTAGCATGGCATCACGCGCATTGGCTTCAAACTCACTTACTTCACCGTAAGCCAGCACTTGCTCAACGCCGTTCTTACCAAGTAGGATTGGCTGTGCGAAAAACGCTGCATGCTCGCTGCCGCCATCAACATAGGCACATTCCACAACATTGGCTTCACCTTGCAGACCGCGAACCAATGAAAGACCAAAACGACACGCCGCCTGCCCCATAGAAAGTGTTGCACTACCGCCACCGGCTTTAGCTTCAACGACTTCGGTACCCGCGTTTTGAATGCGTGTAGTCAAAGCTGCGACTTCTTCATCGCTAAAGGTCACACCTTCAACTTGAGACAGCAGAGGAAGAATGGTCACACCGCTGTGACCACCGATGACATTGACTTTTACATCAGCAACATCTAAGCCTTTAGCTTCGGCCACGAAGGTTTCAGAGCGAATAACATCAAGGGTGGTTACACCAAATAAACGATTCTTATCATATACGCCTGCAGCCTTTAGAACTTCAGCTGCAATTGCCACTGTCGTATTAACTGGGTTGGTAATAATACCGATAAGCGCCTTAGGACAAGTTGCCGCACACTTTTCGACTAGGTTTCTAACGATCCCCGCATTGATATTAAATAGATCTGAGCGATCCATACCAGGCTTACGCGCAACACCTGCAGAAATAAGTACCACATCAGCGCCTTCTAGTGCTGGTGTTGGGTCTTCACCCGCAAATCCTTTGACTTCAACCGCTGTAGGGATGTGGCTCAAGTCAACCGCAACACCAGGGGTCACTGGCGCGATATCGTAAAGGGATAATTTAGAGCCGGCAGGCAATTGAGTTTTAAGCAGTAGAGCAAGAGCCTGGCCAATACCACCAGCGGCACCAAGTACAGCAACTTTCATAGTTATCTCCGTTAATTCTTGGTTATTATGTGACATAGATCTAAATTCACAGATGGCGCAACATTACTGCAATCACATCAATAATTCAATTATCCCTTAGTCGTGTAGCAAGATATTTTATAAATAACCTCGAAAAGTGCATGTATTAGCGGTTAATTGATAACCGTTTGACTTAACACACATAGATGCAGCCGCCACCTTTATCATCATTAATAATGCTAAATGAAAAGGATACCTATCGCTGCGGCCTCGATACTTACATGATCACCAGCAATAATGAGTGAATGTTTATTCATCTACAACGAGTAAGGCTTGACTTGCTTTGCATAGCTATTCACAATGAGCCAATTTTACGAATAAAAGAATGCCAAATTTATGCAAGCCAATAAAAACCAAGAAGAACTCGTTAAGACCTTTAAGGCTATTTTAAAAGAGGAACGCTTTGGCTCTCAGAGCGAAATCGTCAATGCGCTTCAAGCCGAAGGTTATAACAATATTAACCAATCGAAAGTCTCGCGCATGCTAAGTAAGTTTGGCGCGGTGCGTACACGTAATGCTAAACAAGAGATGGTTTACTGCCTCCCTGCAGAACTAGGTGTGCCTACGGCTGGCAGCCCATTGAAAAACCTCGTACTTGATGTCGACCATAATCAATCTATGATTGTGGTGAGAACCAGCCCTGGAGCTGCGCAGTTAATCGCTAGACTGCTGGATTCTATAGGTAAACCAGAGGGAATATTGGGCACCATTGCTGGTGATGACACGATTTTTATCTGCCCGTCTAATATTCAAGAAGTTGGTAAAACGTTCAACACAATAAAGTCATTATTTAACTATACCGATTAATTCGTTATATGCGTTTTATAGCACGCTAGCTCAAGGAATCAATAGCCTCTATTTTGGCAGTTAAATGACAGATTCTGGATCAAGACTAATTACGATTTACTGAAAAATAGGCGCCAATGGCGTCTTTTTTATGCCAAAACACTGGCTCCAATTTAGCCGTTAATGATCAATCAAAGCCAGTGTCACTTAAAATCATATAAAAATGCCGACAAGTTTCTCTTGTCGGCATTTAATCAGCATGCAAGATTTTATCGCTTTTGATGCTTAACCAGTCTGCTAAAAAGACTTGGTAAAGCCGATTAAGGCGAATTTTATTGCAGCATGCTTTTGATGGCTACTCATTTTGCGCACCAGTTTGAACCACTGCGCGATAAAAAAGAGTCAACAGACTTGGGGGACTGTAGTTAATCAATGGCGCAACGAACAATAGGTTGCCGCTATTCACTCGTCACTTTCGGTGGCTGCATTTTGCATAAAATCTAGCGAAGGAGCAAAAAAAGCCGATCCCGTCAGTGCTTGAGTAAAGTGCATTAAGTGATCATGGTTACCAGCACCATCACCGTGGATCATGCTGTGGAGCATTTTTTCAAAATGCTCAGAATTACGACACAGGGCGATAAACATCAACCCCTGCTCTTTCATTGAGCCATAAGGCATACTCTGCCTTAAGATCTCCATCGAACGCCCTTGGCTATCTTTCAGATTAACCCGCTTAGTATGGCTGGTTAGAGGCTTATCCTGCGAGGCATATTCGATATTATCGATTTTAGTTCTACCTATGATATCTTCTTGCTTTTTCTGAGGAAGTCGATTCCATTTACTCAGGTTGTGCGCGTATTTTTGCACATGCACATAACTACCAGAACGGAAGGTTGCATCTTCATCCCCAACTAAGGCGACCTCTTGGCGGTGACGCCCTTTGGGGTTTTCAGTACCATCGACAAAGCCGGTAAGATCCCGCGCATCCATAAACTGAAAACCACGTTCCTCATCGACCAGCTCAACTAAACCTTCAAACATCTGGCACACTTCATTAGCCACCAAGTGCAAGATATCATAACGGTCACACCGCAGATGAATAAAGAGATCATACTCATGTGCAGGGGCATCTCGATTATCGGCATTCATCGCCGGAAACGGTTTCAATTGAGCTGGACGAGACTGGGGGTATAAGCTGTCCCAGTAATTAGCACCAATCGCGACAAAACCATTAAAGGCGCTATCGGCATATTGATCCGATAACTCATAAATGTACTGCGCAACATTGGCTACACAAGGACGTAATTGTGATTCCACACCGTCCTCGGCATTAAACATCAAATATACGCTATGCAAATTTCCTTCGGCACACACACCTAACTGTTCACGTGGCATAACCTGACTATCCATATAGACCCTACCTTTGTCAGTTTCAATTTCGGCCATATTGTCCAAAACTTTAGCGATAAATAGTACTACACAACCCACAAACCGTTAAAAAGAAACCATATTAATAGCTAGATTAACGTTTATTAACCAGAACAACCACTGCGAGTTATAAATATGTTACTCAGGATGTGACAATAAGACCAACGAATGCGGCAATACCTCTAATTGAACCCGTTGACCAAGCGCTAAATCGTTTTTTGCACTGCGAACATCATAACGTTGTGCACCGACCAAGACTCGATAATGACAATTACAGCCTAAAAAACGTCGTTCGATTATCATGCCATCCCCCTGCTCATTGGCATGAATATCGATTTGCTCTGGTCGCAACAAAAGTTCGCCACTATGCCCCACATCAAACAACATAGGCGCAGTGCTGACAATCTCTCCGAGTGGCGTAGAGAGTGTAAAACCGTCAACCACTTGAGCGGCAAGATAATTACCTTCGCCTAAAAATTCAGCGACATATTTATCGGCAGGGGCACTGTAAAGGGATTCTGCACAACCATATTGCACTATGGCACCTTGATTAAAAAGCGCTAATTTATCTGCAAATACAAAGGCTTCATCTTTACTGTGAGTCACAAAAACTGCACTGACGTTGCGCTGTTTTAAAATGCTGCGGATCTCCAGCATCATTTCATTGCGCACTTTGGCATCGATATTAGAAAAGGGCTCATCGAGCAGCAATAACTCAGGCTCATACGCCAGAGCACGGGCAATCGATACCCTCTGTTGCTGGCCGCCCGATAACTCATGTGGATAACGTTTCTCTAAGCCATCAAGTTTCACCAGAGCTAACATTTCAGTTAATCTGGATTGCCGCTCAGCGCTAGCTAATCCTTTGACCCCAAATAAAATATTTTCGGCCACCGTTAAATGGGGAAACAATGCATAATCTTGGAAAATCATCCCCACTTCTCTTTGCTCACTCGGCACAAAGTGCTCATCTCCCGACAACAACCGCTTATTAATGCTAATTCGGCCAGCAGAGATAGGTTGCAACCCAGCAATCGCCCTGAGCAGTGTGGTCTTACCGCAGCCACTTGGCCCTAACAGCGCAGCAATCTCTCCCCGCTGAATATTAAGGCTGAGCCCATTTAAAATCACCAGGCCTTGGTAATCACTATGAACATCTTCGATATTGAGTGTCGACATTTAAGTATTATGCTCCAAAGAACGGTTTAAATAGATCAGCGGAATAAGACCAACAAATACAATCACAATAGCCGCCAAAGCCCCATGTTCTAGCTGTTCATCTGATACAAACTGATATACGTAAGTGGCGAGATTTTCAAACCCGACGGGTCTGAGTAATAACGCCGCAGGCAGTTCTTTCATGCACTCGATAAACACCAACAACACACCGGCAAAAATGCCTTTTCGCAACAGAGGAAGGTGCACCTTACGCAGTAATGCGTTGGGCTTTAACCCCATAGTGATTGAAGCCATATCCAGCGTTGGGCTTATCCGCTTGTAACTGCTTTCTACACTGCCAATAGCAATGGCGACAAATCGAATTGAAAAGGCAAAAATTAACGCAAATACACTGCCGCTTAACAGCAAACCAGGCCCAGAGGCATCGAAGTAGGTGTAAATATCATTAATGGCAAAGTCCATATAAGTGAGCGGCACCAAAATCCCTATCGCCAGCACGGTACCGGGTAGCGCATATCCTGTAGACGCTAAGCGCGACGGTAATAGGTCGCTGCGCCGTGGGCTACAACGCCTAACAAACATCAGAACCACAGCAATAACTGCTGTGATCATGGCCACTAGTAACGCAATGTAAAGACTGTTAAAACTGTATTGTAAAAATTCGTCGTGCCAACTGACCTCAAAGTATTGCCAGGCGTAACTAACAAGCACAGCAAAAGGCAATAGAAAAGCCAGCACTAATAAACCAGCGCAGTATAAGGTGGCTAGCCAGGCTTTTGGTGCGGATAACGGATAACGGTCACGCTCATTAAGCTCGGCCTGTTTCTGAAACAACTTCTGCTTACGACGCGCAAAACGCTCACTGCCAATCATGCAAAAAATCACCAACAGCATAATCGCCGATAACTTAGCGGCAGCAGATAAACTGCCATAGCCTAGCCAAGTGTCATATACCGCGGTAGTCAGTGTCGGCACCGAAAAATAACTGACGGTAGCAAAGTCAGCTGCCGTTTCCATCGCGACCAGTGAAGCGCCAACGGCTAATGCGGGCCTTGCCATGGGTAAACTTAAGCGCCAAAAGCTTTGCCATGGCGAGCACCCCATTACACGAGCTGCATGTTGTAAGCTTGAGGATTGCTCCATAAATGCAGTGCGAGCTAACAAATAAATATAGGGAAACAATACTAAGGCTAACATGACTGCTGCGCCCATCAAGGTACGCACATCAGGGAAATAATAGTCTTGGGGCGATTGCCAACCAAACACGGCACGCAAAACCCGCTGAATAGGGCCTGCATAGTCGAGCAAGTCGGTATATACATAAGCCACAACATAGGCTGGCATAGCTAAAGGCAACAACAATGCCCACTGAAAAAGTTGGCGGCCCGGAAAGTCACAGCGGGCAATGCACCAAGCCGCAGGCAGTGCCAACACCACAGCGCCAATACAGACGCAAAGCATTAACGCCAGCGTATTGAAAATGTATGTGGGTAATACGGTATCGAGTAGATGGGCAAAAATAGACTCACCTGGCACAGCAGCCTGCACAATTATGGCTAACAGTGGCAGTGTTAAAATGACTGCTACCAAATAACTGATCAGTGACCAACGTCGAGCAAAACCTAAAATCATTCGTTATCTCATTTGCCTTAATCAGATAATTATCAAGGATTAACCTAAATCGAAACTTAAATAAAAACGATTATAACTTACAAAAATGTGCGCTCTGTGGCTAAAAAGCAAAATAGCCTTCTAATAAGAAGGCTATCAAAGTACCAATAGCGTTTAAGCTGCTATTTTTTTATAGATCAAACTTCACTTCATCTAATAATTTTACGGCTGCCTGATGATACTCAGCCAATTTAAAAATGGGTAACGCATCGGCTTTAAACTCGCCCCAAGAGGCGACTAACTCTGATGGTGCAACATCCACTTTAACCGGGTATTCCATATTGATTTGCGCATAAGATTGTTGCGCGGCATCACCTGACAAGTATTCCATTAATTTAACCGCGTTGTCTTTATGAGGAGCATGCTTGGCCAACGCCATTCCCGAGATATTAATGTGCGCACCACGATTGCTTTGATTAGGGAAGTTGATATTGACCGCTTCAGCCCAAGCGACTTGGTTGGGGTCTTGCAACATTTTGCCTAAATAGTAACTATTACCAATGGCAATATCACACAAGCCCTCTTTAACGGCTTGCACCTGACCACGATCATTACCTTGTGGCTTACGGGCCAAATTGGCCTTAAAACCGCTTAACCACTCTTTGGTTTCAGCTTCACCATGATGCGCGATCATTGAGGCTACCAAGGCAATATTATAGGGATGCTTACCGCTGCGAGTACAAATTTTGCCTTTATATTTAGGATCGGCAAGATCTTCATAAGTAATATCTAACGGCCCTAAGCGCTCTTTAGATGAATAAATATTTCTTACCCGCTGGGTTAACGCAAACCACTCACCGGTGGGCGAACGCATTGCCTGCGGGATATTACCCTCAAGTACATCACTTTGCACTGGGGCAACCAAACCTTTATCGGCCAACTCCATTAAGCGAGAAAAATCAGACGTCAGTACTAAGTCAACTGGAGATAAGCGCCCTTCTCTGGCAATACGTTCGGCAATACCATTTTTAGAAAAGACCACATTCACCTCAATACCAGTCTCCTTGGTAAAGTCAGTTAAAATGGGGTCAATCAAAAACGCCTGTCGATATGAGTAAATCGTTAACGTATCAGCAGCACTTGCCATTGATGTCATGCAAGCCAAACCTAGCGCAATAATGCCTTTAGTAAAGTTCATTTCAACTCTCCAGTCACAAACCGATAATGATAATGGTTATCAATTGCGACTAGGGTAATCAAAACCTCACATAACGGCAAGTTGAATTATTAAAAAAACATCCTATATCGGCAATTTTGCGCTTAGCTAATAGCAGTGACTACACTAAACAAGTAAGCGTAAAACCAGACAAGCGATAACATCACAGAGAATAAATATGCCAATCAAAATCATCGCGCTGCTCTTGGCGCTCATGCTACTGCTGTATCTGTTTAAGCACAGACTAGGTATAAGGCGAAAAAAAGTAACAAAAACAGTACGAAGAAAAACCAAAGCTAAGCCTATTAGTGAGCTCCCGCCTCTTGCTGAGCAGCAATATTCGTCAACGAATACGAATTTTCATAGTGTAGAAATTGTCAATGATGCAATGGATTGTACCAGCGCCCACTCACTGCAAGGTAAACGTTACCTTTCTGCGCAAGCGCCTATGCTTCCCCTGAAAGGATGCAGTACAACACCGTGCCGTTGTCGCTATGTTCACCATGCCGATAGACGAAAATTCGATGGGGAGCGGCGGTTACAATTTGGTGTCAGTCATGAACTTTACGGAACCTTTGGTGAACAAAACCGAAGAAGCTTCAAGCGTAACGGCCGCCGCCAATCCGACCAACTGTAACACTGGCGTACAGTTGACCTACTTGCAACGAGTAAAGCCGCATACTGAGTGGCGCGATAAACCAAAGTATTAATACTGAGAAAAACACGACAAACCCAAATATAGTCAATTTAAAACAGATACTTAATATAATAATGGAGAGCTTGCGCAGTTAAGAAAGGACGATACCATTACAGCAACCGTCATTGCTCTTTAGGTCAATCAATCTTAATGCAAGTCGCCTTAAAGCGAGGATACGTTATCTACTGGTTCCACTTTATTCGACTAAATGATGGCCCTCAAGGCAGTTGCCATCAAAGCCTTGTTACCAGTATTTTTCAACCGTGATTTGACCAGGCGCTCGGCGTAAATTAGTGGCTAAACCACGCTCTTTAAGCTGTTGAGTCAGGCTTTTAATCATCTCAGGGTGACCACAAATCATCACTTGAGCATCTTTTGGGGTTAATTGAAGTCCTACTTGCGCCTCAATAACGCCTGCAGCCATGGCATCAGGTATACGGCTATCTATGGTGCCAACGCCTTTTTCACGAGTCACAGAGGTGACGAGTTCAAACTGCTGCGGATAGGTTAACTCAAGCTGCTGTAACTCTTGGTAATAAGCTAAGTCGTTCGCCTGCCTAACCCCATAAACCAAAATCACCTTATTAAAACGTAACCAAGGTTGCTCGGTTCGCATCATAGAGATAAAAGGCCCTACAGCCGTACCAGTAGCAAACAGCCATAAATGTTGGCCTTGAGCGGGCAATTCATCTAGGGTCATAAAGCCCGTCGCTTTAGTGGAGATATCGATACTGTCGCCAACATTTAGCGTCTGTAATTGCGGAGATAACTTGCCCTCTTCTACCCTTACCGCCAGAACCTCAAGATACTGACTCGAAGGGGCATTAACCAATGAATAAGCTCGGGCCACTCTTTTATCATCGATTACTTGTGAGAGCTTAATAAACTGCCCAGCAATAAAATCACCAATATCAGCAGACAGCTTCAACGTAAATAATCGTTCGTTCCAATCTATACGCTCTACCACGTATGCCTGTTGCCACATTCGCGCCCCCTTTGAGAGTTTAATCAAGGTCGATAAACACCATCATTGAGGTTATTGAGAATAGAGTCAAGGTAACATCTTAAGCCGCGTAAATCGTGCCCCCCTTAAATAAGTCACGACAGCGATTAAACTGCAACCCCTTATACAGGCTCAACTTCTGGATTAAAACTGTCACGAAATGCTTGTAATCCTTGCTGCACCAAAGAATAGGTTTGCTCCACACCATCGGCAATATCCCCTTCAAGGACTTTTAAACCAGACAGAATATCTTTAGCTTCATCAAACCCCTGATCAATCGCGCCGCCAATAATCTCCATAAATGAGTTCAGCTGTTCGTCAAAGGTCATATTACTGTTTTGCTCTTGATGTACGCTAAAAAACTGCGTAGCAAAGCTAACTATGCGCTCAGCTGTCGCTTCTGCTGAGGTATCAACACCTTGCTCAACCGCCGTTTCAATCGCCCGTTGCCCCATACTGGGGGCAAGATGCTCATTTATTGAGGCTATTGCCGCCTTATAGAGTAACCGCATAGGTTCATTAGCTGAACTGAGATTCACTGCTTGTTGTGCTGACAAAATGGCAGTATTCATTAGCTGTTTGCTGGTTGCCTGGGCGGTGTTAGTGTTAGCCACATCCGCCACCTGCTGGCCGTGATTCGTATTGGTTTCTGATTTATTACGTGCCGTTTCTGACACGGCGGTGCCATGATTATTGATCTGCATAACTGCCTCTCTAAGCGATAATGACTCTTTGGCCTAACTTCTATTATCGACCATTTTTCGAACAGCTTTAGCTTTTATCCCTACCTTTATCCAGCTTTGCTATATGACGCCTTAAAATGTATCAAGATGATACGCTTTAAGTAAAAAGTGCTAATTAGATCGAGTTTTACCCTCAATTAGATTACTATGTCGCGATTATAATGTGACATAGCGCTAACATAGCAAAACGACTCTTGTGCAGTATATTCATCATAACTTGGTGTTTCAGCCCGTAGCAGTGGCGCAGCAACAGTCAAATATTAAAACCGTTATCATCAGAATCGTCGAAAAAACGACGACTGTATATGATCCTGGTTTAAGCAAAATTGGAAAACAGCGAGCCCAAAAAGGCGCTTAATAGAGTTATTAATCTACAGTCGCTTGCATGAGTCTCGATAGCACTAGCTTTATACGCTACACTTGACTACATTAGCGACATATGGAATAGCGGTACAGCTAGCATAAAGTCAATACAAGGAGAACATCTGGTGAGTGATTCGTTTTTTGGAGCGGGTGGGAAAAGTAAACCCCTCTCGGTCAGCTGTCAAAACTGTGATCGGTTAACCGTCATCGAAGGTGAGACTATCTGTTTTAAGGGTGGAGAGATCATACGACTTACGCCTTACAATGCGGGCAATACAAAACTAAGTCTACTTTGTGATGGTTGGAGACCTATTAATACCTCAAAAACAGCCTAATCGCTGTCTCTTTAGCGACAATCATTAACTGTAACAATAACCACTATGGTATACCGCCATTATCGCAAAGTTCCCTTGATTATGGTCCCCTACAAGTCACCATCAGTCTTTACTTTGCCTAACCTCTGTGGTTAACCACGCCACATTGATTAACTGAAATAATCAATTGAGCTGTAAAATACGCTTGCTAAAGCATCACCATACATTCTTGTTCACCTTAATCTCTGTGGTTGACCCCGTCACATTGGTTTTCTTGTAAAAATCTGACAGCGGGGCAATTAAGCCCCTACTTACAGAGACATCAGCCTAAAAAGTAAGCCCATCCAAGCAAATTAGATAAGTTGACTGATTAATTAACTCACCAATAATCTCAACCGAATGCTAATTAATACTGGTGCTGCACCGTCCATAATTTATGGTACAAGCCCTTGGCTTCTAACAAGCTGTGATGATCACCTCGCTCTACTATCTTGCCTTGGCTAAGCACTATTATTTGGTCAGCATCAACCACTGTCGATAAACGATGGGCGATAACCAAACTGCTGTGGCCTTTTTCCATCTCTTTTAATGCTGTCAAAATAGCTTGCTCTGAATGACTATCAAGCGATGATGTGGCTTCATCAAATACTAATAATGGCGATCCTTTTAAAATAGCTCGAGCAATAGCGACTCGCTGCTTTTCACCGCCTGAGAGTTTTAGGCCGCGCTCACCCACTTTGGTATGCCAGCCATCATTAAGCTGCTCAATAAATCCGGCTAAATGAGCCATCTTAATCGCCCCCTGCACCTGTTCATCAGTCGCATTTGGTGAGCCATAGCGGATATTCTCCAGTAGTGAATCATTAAATAGCACAGTATCTTGCGGCACTATGGCTATGGCTTGTCGCAGAGCATGTTGACTCAGTTGTGTAATATCTTCACCATCAATAAAAATTTGCCCAGACTGTGCTTCGTAAAAACGAAATAGCAGTTTAACTATGGTGGATTTGCCCGCACCACTGTCGCCTACAATAGCCACTTTTTTACCTGCGGGTAATTCGAAACTCACATCATCAAGGATCTTGCGGCCATCATAACTAAAGCTGACATGTTCAAAACGTAGGTAGCCTTGTGTCAGTGTAGGACTGGCAGCATCTGGCTTATCTTCAATCATGGGGACTCGGTCTAATAAAGAGAACATGCGCTCAATATTGGCTAAGGCGCCGCGGATCTCCCGATAGACAAAACCTAAAAAGTTCAACGGCATAAACAGCTGCATCATAAAGGCGTTAATCAACACAAAATCACCTATGGTCATTACCGCTGCGCTAACCTGCTGCGCAGCTAACGCTAGCATCAAGGTCATCGCGAGCGAAATAATCAATGCTTGCCCTGCATTAAGGGCAAACAATGATAAGCGATTACTGCGCTTTGCTCGCTCCCAGCGTTGCAATGCTTGATCGTACTTTTGCGCTTCATATTCTTCATTATTGAAATACTTAACGGTTTCATAATTCAATAAACTGTCGATTGCGCGGGTATTAGATTGTGAATCGGCCAAGGCAGCTTCACGAACGAAGCCGGTACGCCATTCGGTCGCTATCACTGAAAATAGAATATAAGCCACCACAGCGCCTAAGGTGATCAGCGCAAACAGCCAACCGTAGTTATAAAACAAAATTCCCACCACCAAGGCGATTTCTAACATGGTGGGGACAATATTAAACACCATAAAACGCATCAAGAAGCTGACGCCGCTGGTACCACGTTCAATATCACGAGACAGACCGCCGGTGCGGCGCTCTAAATGAAAGGCTAAATCCAGTCGATGTAGATGTTGGAATACCGATAAGCCAAGACGCCGAATCGCTCGCTCTGTCACTCGACCAAATAAGGTATCACGCACCTCAGAAATGACTGTATTTAACAGCCGCATTCCGCCATAGGCGACGACTAAGGCTATGGGCACGCTAATAATTTGCTCTGTAGATGCTTTATCTAAAGTATCGACAATCTCTTTGAGCACAAAGGGTAAACCAACACTGGCCAATTTAGCGATAACCAAGCATAGCAAAGCCAGTATCACCCGCCCTTTAAACTCCAACAAATAGGGCCAAAGCAGCTTCAACACATGCCAATTTAATTTATCTATAGGTCCATCAAAATAGAGCGTGGGGCGCATAGCGGCTCCGTATTATAATAAAAAACATCAATGCCCAATGGGTAAAACACATTGGCTTAAGGTTGTAATTCTCATTGAGCGTTTGCTATTGCCCACGGTTAGAACGTACTCACCACCTATAGATAAGATCACTTAATATACCCAACGAGAAATGACCTACAAGGAATACTCCTGCATGCATATCAAACAATCGCCAACCTCAATCGCTCGATGGACTTTAGTGTTACTTTTGTGGTAAATAACAATTAAATTGTGGTAAATAACAATTAAAAAGTATTAGAATTAGGTTAACTTTTTGCTGAGTGATGGGTCATAAATAGCCAATAGACACATAACCTCAAGGGGTTATCAGATCTTGCAATTTTTGATAATCTCGGCATCACGTAAAGTCGCTCAATCATATTGTATAGAGCATCGGGAATAACCCGCAAAATGTTAAGGAAGCCGATATGCCACAATCATCTGACGCGCAATACCCACCATTACCGTTAATACAAACTTGGGTATGGATGATGACAGAGTCGAATAACCCCGAAATTCAACAAAAAGGCCAGAGCAATTTGATCTCCTCTTTTGGCAGCTTAGCCAAGGCTAACGAATACCTCATTACTCAGCAAAGTCGTTAATCGCATTAACATTAATGCAAGAGGAAGCCATTGGCTCCCTCTTCGCATTACTTAAACTGTTTCGCGACGACGTATAATACTTTGGTTAAGCAAGCCCAGTAATGTTTCCGTGTCTTGCCAGCCCAAACACGCATCGGTAATGCTTTGCCCGTAACGTAAAGCTTGCCCCTCTACGTGATCTTGGCGCCCTTCGACGAGGTGACTCTCGACCATCACGCCAAAAATGGCTCGCTCACCCGCACTTATCTGTCCTGCAATATCTTCAGCCACCAGCAACTGACGTTTAAACTGCTTGCAGCTATTAGCATGGCTAAAGTCCACCATAATATTGGCAGGCAGCTTCGCCTTAAGTAGTTGCTCTTTAATCGTTTTAATGTGCTCTGCACTGTAATTTGGCTCTTTGCCACCACGCAGAATGATATGACAATCTGGATTACCTTTAGTCGACACAATGGCAGAATGACCGTATTTAGTCACCGATAAGAAATGGTGTGGGGCACTGGCGGCGCCAATCGCATCGATCGCCACTTTAATGGTGCCATCGGTTCCGTTTTTGAATCCTACTGGGCAAGATAAGCCCGACGCTAATTCACGGTGAACCTGGGACTCAGTCGTGCGGGCACCTATTGCCCCCCAGCACATCAGATCGGCAACATATTGCGGTGTGATCATATCTAAAAATTCACCCGCAGTCGGCACCCCCATATCGTTTAAATCCAGTAACAACTTACGCGCAGTGCGCAGGCCATCATTTAATTTAAAGCTATTGTCCATATCGGGATCATTGATTAGTCCTTTCCAACCCACTGTGGTGCGCGGCTTTTCAAAGTAGACCCGCATGACAATCTCAAGTTGATCTTTATATTGCTCTCGCACCTTCACCAACCCTTGTGCGTATTCTAGCGCCGCCACAGGATCGTGAATAGAACACGGACCGACCACCACCAAGAGGCGATCATCTTGCTGCTTTAATATCTGATGAATACTATTACGCGCATTAAAAACGGTAGCAGATGCATTTTCGGTAGCAGGAAATCGCTCAAGAATCGCGACTGGAGGTAATAACTCTTTGATTTTATTGATACGAACATCATCATTTTGATAATACATGGTATATGTTTACACTCCGGCTAACGATTAAAAACAAGTCTCTCTTTTGCGCTACTTATTTAAATCTATCCAGTATTATCGAGTATTGCAACTAAACAGAGCTGTAATGCAATTAAAGATGATAAATAACATTTTTATCAGTAAGTTGGTAAAGGTAATTTTAAAATTTCATTAACCATAATAAGGCCTTTACGCCGCCAAAAACTCTAGTGAGATTTAACATGACAGCAAAAATTAGCTTCAAGTAGCTGCAAACTTCACTTCATCTAGAATTTTAATTATCTAGGACCTGTAGATCTTTCAAGGTTGTTTTTGCAGCGAGTTGCTGGGTATTTATACAAGGCAGAAGCTTTGTAGTGTTATTCTACATAAAAAGCTGAGAACGCAGTAAAAATACCCAACAAACGCTGCCCGAAGGGTTCGGCTAAAAACGTTTTACTCTTTGTTAAGTGAATTTTGCTTAGATGACTAGGCCGCAATCCACTCGCCTCGATTAAAACGTTTTTGTCTCGAACAAAATTCAACCAGCAAAGATCAACAGGCCCTAGAGTTTTCATTAATCCAATAGGCTGCTTACTCGCTAAACAGAAATCGCGCAGCAACGCGCTATGTTAACGCCTAGCGCCCATGGCTTAATTGAAACTAGCGGTAAACTGACTTTCTAGCTCTGATTAACAGAGCTCATGGTTAATAAACGCTAATAAGCGCAGGCTCTTATTCATGCAGATCAACTCACCATGACGTGATGCAGCTGTCACAAACAGACAGTTACTTGGATTAGTTACGAACCAAGTCAATAAGATGCGCCGCAGCGCATACACAGTGCACTAACATAAACCCTATAAATCCGTGAGCACTACTCTGATGATAACTGCGCCAATTTAACGCTTCACTGCTGCCTTGAGTCACAAACCACATCACCCCAGTAAACGAGACTAACAATAGCAATATCAAGCCAATCCCCTCAATCACACTAAAGAGACCTCGCCCTCCTGCCGCAGGAATGTTGCCGCGCTTTAGGCCGCAAACATCACGACTCAGTTGAGTAAAATCCCCCATAAGCCAAGGAAAAAACTGACGCCACTTGCCCTTAGCAACATTAGCCAGCAACATCGGCACTGACAAACCAGCAACGACCATACCCAAATAAACATGCAGATAGTCCCAGACTGAAGCGTTCGGCCTGATACTGCGCCCCATAACAATCCAACTGCTGGTGAGGATCAAAAATAACGATAACAAAATCAACAGCAGATGTTGGTACTCTATGGTTTTGTTAACCAGTTTACGGAGCATATTTGCCCTCTCCTAGGCTTAAGCCACACTTACAGTTGATGCAATTGACTCGCATATTCGCTCACCTTATCCCAATCGGTATATTCCACCCGAGTGTCTGGCGCCGTCGGCCCTTTAGTGAGCCACATGATGAAGCGAATAATATTTCTATCGAGGGCGTTATAGCCTTGATAATCTAAATTGCCCCCAAATACGGCCAGTAACTTAGGTTTCCAAGACGTTTTAGCTAAAAAAGCCTGCATATAAGGGTTGGTTTCTGGCGTGTTTTTAGCCGGTTTTCTGGCCACTAGACTGACCGAAAAAAAACTGCTGACCTTGTCATTTAAGGCCTGCATATTTTGGCTGATGAAGTCATAGACTGCAGGATGATGTTTACCGTGACGAATACTGGCGCCTAGCACCACTTTATCAAAAGCTTCAAGTGCTGGTACAGCATCAATACTGGCACAGGTAACCTGATCGCCAAAAGATTCAAGATGTTGCTTGAGATGCTCAGTGACCTTACGTGTCTGTCCATGCACGCTAGAATAGATAATTAATATTTTACTCACTGATACCTCTAACTTTATTAATATCAACCAATAAAATCATCATAAGCGATTTGTGGCAATATTTAATTGAAACAGATCACGAGGGTTAGCAGCAAAACATCGGCTAAGTTTACCTGCATCACAAATACAACCATTACTCATTAAAGGTAACGACACTCATCCCAAACCTCAATAACAAGCTCGCGCTCACACCTAACCATGAAAAATCCGCAGCTTAAGTCCTAAAGTTCAAACCAAAAACAACTGACTTACATCAGCAATAAATAAGATGAAATTAAGCAAGGCAAGGCTAATAATAGTGCGATAAACTGCTTATAACTTCATCACACAATTACATATTTAAACCATGACAGAAAAGGGTACTAGCGCTTCACAACACAATCAGCTTGATGTCTCTGCCCGCAAAAAGGCCTTATCACTTGGCCGCTATTTAGGCTTGAGCGGTGAGGAAGGTTATCGCCCTTCGATGGCATCAATAACAGCGCGCGCCCAGCAACGGCAGACTCTGTTGGTCAACCAATACCAAAGTAATCTAGAAACTATCTATACCATTGCGCTCGCACAAACGCCGTCAGATGTGATTGGCGCTGACTTAGACCCCGACTGGATACATCAATTTTTTCAGTTAGCAGAGCAGATCCATAACCGTAACATGCAAACCTTATGGGGACGTATTTTAGCCAATGAGCTCACCAATCCCGGCCGCTTTAGCTTACGCAGCCTATCGACCCTCAAACAGCTGACGCACAAAGAGGCGCAGATCTTTGAAAAAGCCTTAGGCATGAGCGTGACCATTAATAACGAATCTAAGCTGAAGTTACTCATGGGGTATCGCCATTCTGGTGGGATTGGACAGCTGTTTCGCAAGTCAGATAATACCCATATTGCCCTGTCACAATTTGGCTTACCCTACTCTGCCATCTTAACCTTGGTGGATGCCGGATTACTGCATAAAAGCGAATTTGAAACCGGAGTTCTCAACTCTAAAACCGCTATCAGCCTGACACTGTCGGGTAAGTGCATGACGCTCACCCCTAAACATGGAAACCTGCAATTTAACTACTATCGCTTAACGCCTACCGGGGATGAACTTGCCCAATTGGTGCGCCCTAAGCCAGATGAAGAGTATGTTAAAGCGCTAAACGCCTTGTTTAGTAAAGATTTTAAAATTGATTATTGACCCGTTTGCGCCACGTTGCAATTTGCAGATTTAGGATTAAACCAGTTAAGGTTTTGAGCTAATCCAACCACTTCACCGATAATCATCAGCGCTGGCGTCTGTAATTGTGGCGATGCCGCTAATTGATCCAGCTCATCTAAGGTCCCGATAAAGCTTCGCTGCTCATGGGTCGTCGCTTTAGATACGATCGCAACTGGTGTCGCTGGTGCACGTCCAGCTTCAATAAGCCCTTGCTTTATCGTCTGCGCATTTAAAATGCCCATATAGATCACTAGGGTGTTTTGACTGTTGGCATAACTTTGCCAGTCGAGCGGGCGACTCGCCAATTTGCAATGCCCGGTAATAAAGGTCACGCCTTGAGCATGATCTCTGTGAGTCAATGGAATGCCAGCATAGGCAGATGTGCCGCTCGCCGCCGTTATGCCGGGGATCACTTCAAAGGTGACGCCAGCTTCAACCAAGGTTTCTAGCTCTTCACCGCCGCGACCAAAGATAAACGGATCTCCTCCTTTAAGGCGTACCACATTTTTGCGGGTGTACGCCTTAGTGACTAGCAGTTGATTGATCTCATCTTGGGCGGCGCTATGTTTTCCTGCACGTTTACCCACGGCAATTTTCTCGGCAGCTACTGGCACTAAGGCCATAATATCTTCACTCACCAAAGCATCATAAAGCACCACATCGGCTTGTTTTAAGATGCGAAAAGCCTTGAGCGTCAGTAACTCAACATCGCCAGGGCCAGCACCAACCAGCCACACTTTGCCGCGATCCTGTTGCCTAGGTAAAGTAATTAGTTCCATGTCCGCATCTCTGCCAATATATAGTCAGCTTAATATAGCGCCATTTTTATTACTTAAAAAATATATAATAATTAGATTTTATTCCATTTAGTTATTAGCGGCACATCAATGAAGAGGCATAACCAAGGCGAATAAGCTGTTGAAATCGGCGCGGAGCAGATAAAAGATGCAGTATGGCGACTCAAATGTTAAAACAGATCTAGCTTTTACTGTTATAGCCACATTAACTCATATGTTAAAAGGAACGCATGGATGAAAATATCTCAGTATCGTTATTGGATGCCTCTGCTTGGACTACTTACGTTTACTACGCCAGCCTTTAGCGCTGACCAGCCAGAAACATCCTCAACGAAAAAAAGCGAATCATTAGTCGATGAAAGAATAAAAGTGGAGTTAGCCACCGCAGACTTTCCCTTTGTGATCACCCCACACAAGGTCAACTACATCCTACCTTTTACCTATAACACCACCCCTAACATCGACCCTTTCAGAGAAGAGATAGAAAACACTGAGGCCGACATAGATAAAATGGAAGCTAAATTTCAAATTAGCTTCAAGTTTCCGCTGATGTATAACGTATTTGGCGACAATGGTCACTTGTATTTTGCCTACACCAATCAATCCTATTGGCAGGTCTACAATAAAGAGATCTCATCACCGTTTCGCGAGACTAATCATGAACCGGAAATATTCATGCTATTCAATAACGATTGGCAAATTGGCCCGCTAACTAACTCGTTGTGGGGTATCGGTGCGGTGCATCAATCCAATGGTCAAGCAGGTGATCTCTCCCGTAGCTGGAATCGTATTTATGGCACCATGGTGTTCGACAGTGGCCCTTTTGCATTGAGCGCCAAGGTGTGGTGGCGTATTCCTGAAGATGCCAAAGAGACGCCGACATCGGCAAGAGGCGACGACAACCCAGATATTACTGATTACATGGGTAATTTTGAATTTCATGCGGTGTACGGTTTAGATAAACACCGATTCACTATGCTGCTACGAAACAACTTAGATCAACCTAATTATGGTGCAGTAGAAGTCACCTGGAGTTACCCCATCATAGGCAACTTAAGGCTATATGCGCAGTATTTTAATGGCTATGGCGAGAGCCTGTTAGACTACAACTCACACACCAATAGAATTGGGATAGGTTTTTCTATAAACGACATCTTATAAACGTCAAAGCATTAGCTCAGCACGAGAGGATAAGCAATCAGCATGATGAAATTCGGTCATCAATCCATCATCAATGGCTTTGCATTAATCATGCTTATCAGCTGTCTGCAGCTGACGGCGATCGCGCTGCGCAGCGAGCCGCCTAAGGCACTATTAACGAGCCAAGAGATCCGCGACGACTTGCAATTTCTACAGCAACAACTGGTAGAACACTCCTCATTTGCCGCTATCGCGCCGCAGCGATTAGCACTCATTAGCGACCGAGCTCAACGGCTGGCCGAGCTAAGTACATTACCCGTTAAGCGCAGTGATTTTGCTATGCAGCTGCAAAAGGTCTTAGCACCTTTAGATGATATCGCCAGTAGCATATCGGATGTTAACAGCGATGCTAAGCTGCCCATTCATCTTCAATACAATGACCTTGGTTGGCGAGCGCTTAATAACGACAATATGCCAATCGATAATGAGCACCCCTTCATTACTCATATTGATGGCGTACCCATAACCCGATGGGTCGATGCTTGGCAACTATTTTTAGCACCATCACAGCAGTCACAACCCGATCAGCAAGCCAAACTGCTACAGCATATTTCGCTACTGAGAAAAGAGATAGGCATAGTGCATAACGACCATGTGCGTATCACCTTAAGTGATCTGCAACAGCATATCCGCCAGCTTAATTTCTCATTGCAATATGCCGCGCAAACTGCGATGGCGCCTTTGCCTAAACCAGAGAGTTATTTTGATGCTGTGCGCGGCCAATTTAGCCTACATGACTTAAGTAAGCTCACCCAAAATAGTCAGTTACAAAAAGCGTTGAGTCAGTCGTTATTAACGCCGCTGACCATCATTGATTTACGCAACGCCTATGGCAATGGCGATCAGCTGTTAACTTGGCTGGCACAACACTACCGCGACCAGAGCCTGGCGCCTAATGTAAGTGCCGCCTCAGCACTTTACGCCATTGCCCGTTATAGACGAGCGCCAAATCTGCGCAGCGACTATCTATCGCCATTGCAATTTATTGCCTATGATAACCTCCCCCATGATGAACAGCTGCAACTAACCCGAGCCAGTCAACAGATCCATGCCCAGTTTGATGCTCGCTTTAGTCAATGGCATGCACGAAAATGGCTCCACAGTGAAACTAAATTAGCAATCAGCCGAGCGATGTTTTCGCCCGCCACACTCGCTGAGCAAAGTGTAACTGAGTCTAAATTGTCGCCCTATCAAGCACATTCACAGCCAATGCCTCAATATAAGCCCGCTTGGCTGACAGGATTAACAACTGCAACCGCTCAACCAAGGCAGCTGGTATTACTCATTGGCCCAGAATGTCGCCAGCAATGCCAGTGGATCGCCCACTTTGCCCAGCAATGGCCAAATACCCTCTTAATCGGTGAGCCGACTCGCGGTAGCTTTGATAGGTATTACCTCATCACATTGCCCAACAGCAATATTAAGGTGAGCATTAGCAGTAGTCTCATTTATGATATGCTCGGCCAACGGTTATCAGGGCTAGCAACCTATCCTGATATTTTAACCAATATAGACGATATTTTATGGCGTAATTCGATCATCTCGCTCATCAATTTACACGCCAGTAAAGACTCTCCAGAATGACCAGAAAGCCCTCTACCAATCGCCCAATGTCCACCAAAAAGGATTAATAACATGAAGACACTAATCAACACCCTATCGAGCAGATGGATGCACATTAAGATGCTCACAAGCGTTCTGATCCTCGGCCTAACCTGCATTAACTTTGCCCATGCAACCGATTTAAAAGTAGGCGATAAAGCGCCAGACTTTAGATTGCAAGCAACCGATGGCCACTTCTACCAACTACAAGATTATTTAGGCAAACAAACCTTAGTACTGGCTTGGTACCCCATGGCTAATACTCACGGCTGTACATTAGAGTGCAAGTCACTGGTGCAAAAAGGTCACCTTATTCGGGAGTATAATGCCGTTTATATGATGGCGAGTGTCGATGATCTTGAAGATAACCAAAAGTTTGCCGAAGAACAAAAAGCCGACTTTCCTATGTTAAGTGACCCGACAAAAGCCACGGCTAAAGCCTTTGATGTGCTTAATTTAGTGCGAGTCGCCAGCCGAGTGACTTTTTATATTGGAAAAGATGGAACCATCTTAAAAATTGATGACGATATTAATCCTGCTACCGCAGCTGAAGATATCGCCGCCACCTTAGCCGAGCTAGGCATAGAAAAACGCAGTTAAGCCTTAACTTAACTCTTCGAAGGCAAGGTCATAGGCCTTGCCTAAATCAACTGTTTTAGGCTTATCAGCCTTCAACTCACCAGTTCGCTTATCGGTAGCTTTAAGCGTAGCAGGATGCACCAGGCTCAACGGCACATTAGCGATAGTCAATAAAACCCCCTCAAGGATAAAAGTGCCTGCGCCACCGGCACCTTGCCCGGTTGTGGCGCGGCGATTAAGCACTAATTGCGCCACATTATGTTGCTGACAATAGCTCTCAAAAGCGGCACAGAACAGCTTAATATCCTCTGTAGTGGGAGCCTTAGGAATAGTCAGTTTATTGATTTTACTTGCCAGCACCCTATGGCTTGCACGGGTTCCCTCAACACTCACTAAACGGGCTTCATTCCCCTTTAAAAACACACCAGTTATCACCATAAGACCCCCCCCTGCTGTAAAAACTAAAAAGCCCTACCACTGTGGTTCACCATAGCGATAGGGCTCAAATCGATTAATGGCTTACTTGTCGCTTGCTGTCTGCATAAATGTGTTAATCACTATGCCGTTAGCATTGAAATCAAAATCCACCTTTATCTTCATATTGTAATCTTTAAGGCTAGCTAACTCTTCAGGAATAGGCTCACCACTCATCTCCATTAGCGTCATCATAGGCGTAAACAGCTTGCTGTAATCGGCCGATAACGTCAGCAAACCATTGCTTGATAACATCTCATTCACTAAGCCATCAGCAACTTGTTGGGCCTTATCACCGCTGTAGAGAGCTAAATGATTACCTTTAAGCGCCATATTAGCGGTCAAACCTAAATAAGGCGGTAATTGCAGGGCACTGTTTAAATCAACCGCACTACCATCTGTTGGCAGTTGAATATCAGCCAATTCTGGCGCAAAAGGCTTCATCATGTTGAATAAGGTAGCAGGATCATCAGCCGACAGGGTCACGATTGCATCTAGCGTTTTGATATCTAAATCCGCCGCCGCTTCATTCAATTCATAATTGATAAGCGACACCGACACCCCTTTAACTCCATTAGCCATACCAGTAAACATACCTAACATCGCCGGACTTTGACCTTCCATTCCGGCTTGCATTTGGCGCAACGGTTCACACTGATACGATGGCGTAAGCAGGTCGTCCCACACTTTTGTTATTGCAGGTACAAACTGATCCACATCAATACCTAAACCGACAGAAAATACACTGTTTGAAATATCTTGCGTATAAGCAGGTAAAAAGCCACGTATCTGTTGCACAGCGCCCATGATCACCTGATTATTACTCTCAATAACCGTGCTGAGCCCCATGGTGGTCTGCTGCTTGGTTAACTCAAAATTTGTGTATCCCATTACGGTTCTGGGCCAGTTGTTAGCGATACCATTAAGCTCATCGCGGCACACTTGCGAACGTAACTCGATAAAAGGGTCATCCTTGAAAACACGAAAGATATGCCCTAGTTGCTTAGCTAATTGATTACCATCATTAGTCGTTATAGCCTTCACCAACTCCTGATGATTGATATAACTCAAGCCATCCTTTAAAAACCCATGTTTAGCGATAGTATCTTCAATAATATGGGTGTCGCCGATGGGGTTTGTCACCGCCTTAATGCCTAGGGCCGTTTCCAGTAAAGTCGGCTCACTAAAGCTGGTCGATAACGTCATGGTCAGCAGTCCATTATCGATAGCGACGACCAGATCAACCTGCTCAGTTTCATCTTTATCCATCAATGGATAGGCGCGGTAATTAACATTACCCAAGGAGCGCATTTCATGAACTAAACCACTTTCAGCCTCGAGACTATCTAACAATGCCCAAATCGCCTCAGGTTTAGCGACGTCAAGCTTAAGTACAGGGATCGCACCTAAGGTATAAAAATAGCTGGTGATATTTTGCGGTAAACCAAAGGTATCGATGAAGGTCTGCCCATCTTTAATACTCCCCATGTAGCGATTAAATAATCCGAGGAAGAACTTAGCACGCGGATCATCTTCTTCAAGCATCAACTCACGTAATTCTTCAGGGTATTGCTTTTGCGCCTCAGGAATACGGTCGATGTAATCTTTGATAGGAAACGGACTAAACTGTGCGGAGAATAGAGGAGTATCGGCTGGAATATAGGCCAACATCGCATTATTTGGCTGCTCTTTTTGCTGCGAAACCCAGTAAGCACCTGCTCCGATAGCGATCACGGTTGCCGCCACTAATGCCTTTTTCATTAACTAACTCCCTTTAAATATCAATAATCTGCTAAGGCGTTGAAGCCGCCTTTAGCCTACGCATAAAAAATTAATGGCACAGATAATACTATATGGATGAATAAAAAGGGAAATAACTATCTATAGGTAAATAGATAATGTAAACGATTTAGCTTAATCGAGTGGCATAATCACACCAATAAACTGAACTCAGGTAAAAATCAGCAGGGGATAAGATAAGGAAATAGCGAGACAAAGAGTTAATGAGTCCAGACACCTGGATAGTCACGCCGGACTATCCAGGGCCTCAGCGATAATTAGTAAGCGCTAGCAAACCAATCAAGCTTTCGCTGGCGTCGATAATGCTGCCATGCCTGCTGTAACCTTCATCAAGGAAGTAAGAGTTACGCTATCCCAGCGGGATAAAATGCACACAAAAACCGAACAACATATCAAAACCATCTACGGGAACTTACAACTATAGATCAAATAACCAGCCTGTGCATAACCATGTGCAAAAAAAGTGTGCAAAGCATGAAAAAGTATTAAGACTAACGTCTTATTAGCTTATCTATCATAACTATAGCGACAACGTTGCGATTAAAAAAACGCCACCATTTTGCCTTCCCAACAAACCTTAAATCTCATAGTGCAGCCCACATTCACGCTTCAAGCCATTAAAACGCGTCTCTTCTTCTGTCATTCCCAATGTTAAGGGTTGGGTAGAATGAGTATCACCTACAGAGACATAACCTTGATCCCACAACGGATGATAGGGTAATCGATGTGCGGTCAAATATTGATGCACATCTTTATTACTCCAATCGACTATGGGCAGTAATTTATAACGTTCGCCATGAATGGCTAAAATAGGCAAAGCTTCACGAGTGCTGGCTTGGGTGCGTCTTAACCCCGCAAACCAAGTGCCAATATTAAGCTCTTGTAGTGCATTTTGCATCGGGATCACTTTATTGATGCGATTATACTGCTCTAGACCATCGAGCCCCTGCTCCCACAATTTGCCAAATTTGGCCTCTTGCCAAGCGGCGCTCATTGGCGCTCGGTACACCTTAAGGTTAAGTTGCAAGCGCTCGGTCAATTGATCTATAAACTGATAAGTCTCAGGAAACAGGTAACCTGTATCGGTTAAGATCACCGCAATATCACTCTGAGCCTGACTGACCAGATGCAACATGACTGCCGCCTGAATGCCAAAACTAGATGACAAACCATGCTCACCCGGTAAATAGGCTAATCCCCACAGGACGCGCTCGGCCGCTGTAAGAGTCACAAGGTATTCATTTATCTTTGCTAATTCAGCTTGTTGCTCTACTTTAGGTGCGCCAATCAGCGCCTGTAACTGGTTTGGCGATATCATTAATTTATCCATGAAAATCCCTGGCGGCATCTAATACCGCTTTCACTACGCCGACACGCACAGTGAAGTTACCAAAGGTTTCTCCCGTTTCACGCTCACTGACATAGCGAGCAAACAGGGCATCGAGTTCGGCTAAAATCTCCGCCTCTTGAATATTCTCTCGATAAAGCTTATTCAATCGCGTACCTTCAAAACTGGCACCAAGATAGAGGTTATAACGCCCGGGGGCCTTACCAACCAAGCCAATTTCAGCCGCAAAAGGACGAGCACAACCATTAGGGCACCCCGTCATACGAATAACAATACCTTGGTCGAGAAAACCATGCTTTTCCTGCAGCGCCTCAACTTTGGTCAAGAAATCAGGAAAGTAACGCTCCGCTTCTGCCATCGCTAATGCACAAGTCGGCAATGCTACGCAGGCAATGGAATGACCACGGGTTTCGCTGATCAACTTGCCCATCAAACCGTGACGGCGCGCAATCGCTTCAATCTGTGCTTTATCTGCCTCGGCAACACCCGCGATGATGATGTTCTGATTAGAGGTCATACGAAAATCCCCTTTGTGTACCAAGGCAATTTCACGCAGTCCAGTTTGCAACGGCTGATCCGGTAGATCTTTAATCCGACCGCCTTCGATAAATAGGGTCAAATGCCATTGGTCATCAACGCCTTTTATCCAACCATAACGATCGCCGCGATCGCCGATCACTACATCACGTTTAGGCTCAAACTTAATGCCAGCACGTTTTTCAACTTCAGCTTTAAAGGCATCAAATCCATGTTTTACGATGGTGTATTTAAGGCGTGACTGTTTACGATCGGAGCGATTGCCCCAGTCACGCTGCACTTTAAGTACCGCTTCGGCAAACTTAAGGCAATCTTCCGCTTTAATAAAGCCAAAATCATCACCCAGACGCGGGAAGGTGGCAACCTCGCCATGGGTTGATCCCATACCGCCGCCTGCCACCATATTAAAACCAATTAACTCACCCGCTTCAGCTACGGCGATAAAGCCAAGGTCGTTGGTGTAGACATCGACATCATTATCGGGCGGTACCGCCACCGCCATCTTAAATTTACGCGGCAGATACGTTTTGCCATACACAGGCTCTACTTCATCACCCTCACTGACGGCCACCTTGTCATCACCTAACCATATCTCGGCGTAAGCTTTAGTACGCGGCAAGTAGTTATCCGACAACTGCTTGGCCCAGTAAAAAGCTTGCTGATGCAGCTTAGACTCTACCGGGTTGGGATTACACATCACGTTGCGGTTGACGTCACCACAAGCTGCGATTGAATCTAGCGCTTCTTTGTCCAAATCTTGAATTAGCGTTTTAAGATTACGCTTAGGAATACCGTGATACTGAAACGTCTGACGCGTCGTAAGACGAATGCTATTTGAGCTGGTGAGGTTTGAGGCAATTTTATCGACCCCCAACCATTGCTTCGGCGTACACACCCCACCCGCCACTCGAGCACGCAACATAAAACTGTAAAGGGGTTCTAGCTTTTGCGCTTTACGCTCATTGCGTTGATCGCGGTCATCTTGCTGATAAAAACCATGAAACTTGATCAGTTGCTGGTCACCTTCGCTGAACGAGCCAGTTAATGAGGTATCTAGCCCCTCTTCGATAGTGCCGCGCAAATAGTTACTGTCGGTCTTTAGGTGTTCATTTACTGATAATTTTTGTTCGCTCATGGTTACTGTCTTTCCCTATAAGTGCCCGGGCGCTGCCGATGCACGTTTCGCTACTTTAAGTGGTTTTTTAGCTAAAATGCGTAATACGTCGATTAATAAACATCTTTTTGATAACGTTTATCACGGCGAAGTTGCTCTAAATATGCTGCGGCCGCCTCTTCATCTTTACCGCCATATTGCTTCACCACATCAAGCAGAGCTTGATGCACATCTTTAGCCATTCGCTCGGCATCGCCACACACGTAGAGGTGAGCCCCCTTTTCTAACCACTGCCACAAGGCCTCGCCGCGCTCAGCAATGCGATGCTGCACATAAACCTTGTGCGCCTGATCTCGCGAAAAAGCCGAATCAAAGCGGGTTAGCGTGCCCTCTTTAAGATATTGCTGCCACTCGGTTTGATACAGGAAGTCTTGCTCAAAGTGCGGATTACCAAAGAATAACCAACTTTCTCCAGCCGCCCCTTGTACGGCACGCTCCTGCATAAAGGCCCTGAAAGGGGCCACACCGGTGCCAGGACCTATCATAATCACAGGCGTTTCTGGATTGTCAGGCAAACGAAAGTGGTTGTTCGGCTCAACATAGACCTTAACTGCTGCACCCTCTGCTGCGGTCGCTAAAAAGTGTGACGCGCCGCCAAAACGGGCAACACCTTCACGCTCATCCGCAACCAATGCCACAGTCAAATGTACTTCGCCGTCCACCTCGGCTTGGCTCGATGCTATCGAATAGAGGCGCGGCGTGATTGGGCGCAATAACTCGACCAACTGGAAAGCGGTAATATCAACCGGATACAGAGCAACCAGATCGGCAAGTTGATGATGAAGCAAAAACTGACGCGTCAACTCTCGGTCTTCGCTAATTACCAGTAATGCTTCATCACCGCTTAGTTGTGCCCAGCTTTGCACCAGTCCAGGGTAAAGCTGGGTTAATTCGCGCTTATCTTTAAGCGCCTCAAAAAGCGATAAGCTTTGATCTGCAAGCGTCACCTGCGCTGTGCCATCGAGGGACAAGGCACTCAAAATCTCATTAACCAAGGCATCTGAATTACTAAACCATACCCCTAGTGCATCACCCACTTGATAACTGAGCCCAGAGTCAGCGAGATCAATCTCAACATGGCGCACATCTCTGTCTGAATCACGCCCGGTCAATTTTTGGCTCACTAGCACCTCGGCGCTATAGGGTTTTTGCTTAGTGTAAGTTGCTGCAGTGGCGCTACTGACACCGCCTATTGAGACCACGTTCGCGCTAGAGGCCGAGATTAACGGCTTAACGGCAGTCAACACCTGCTGCTGCCATTGGCTCGCAGCCACATCATAATCGACATCACACTCAGTTAGCGGCACAATCGATTTAGCACCTAACGCGGCAAGGCGCTGCTCAAAGTCTTTACCGGTTTGGCAGAAAAACTCGTAACTTGAGTCACCGAGCGCTAATACAGCATAATTAAGCTGCTCTAAACGCGGCGCACGTTTCGATGCTAAAAACTGGTGTAGCTCAATGGCATCATCAGGGGCTTCGCCTTCACCATGGGTACTGACCACGGCAAGTAGTAAGGTCTCTTGTTTCAGCTGGCGCACCTTGTAGTCGGCCATAGAAACGAGATTAACGGCATAGCCTTGTGCCTGGGCTTTTTCAGCCAAGTCGGTCGCAACACCTCGGCCATTGCCTGTTTGACTACCATAGAGAATAGTGATGGTTTGCTCTGGCGCACTGGCAGTATTGATGGCATGACTCGCCACTTCGGCAGTCGCCGACAGATAGCCGCCCACCCACGCCAGTTGCACCGCAGTAAGTTCACTCGTGAGTTGTTTTAGCTTATCGACCTGTCCTTGAGACAGTGGAGAAGCTAGTGATGAAAGCTCTTTTAACAGCATGAAGGACGGCCCTATATCAGTGTAATAGACCTAGCTTAGAGCCTTACTTGAAAAGCAAAAAAGAATAAAATATGATTTTTAATATCTTTTTGGAATATGCAAAGCGCATTAATTGAGCTACAAAAGTGAGGGTGGCGAATCAAAATCGTAAAAAATGGGTAGTTAAGCACAGAATTTAAAATAAGAAATTGTGGTCTAGCGCAAATTTTTTGCTCTGACCAGTGGTAAAAAGCCAAATATGAAAAATTCGGGCTTGTGTATGCTAATAGACTCGCCACAATAATGAGTCAACTTTAATAACGACGTCTGTCCCTAACTAAGAGGTTTCTCAGTGAAACTAGGTCTACTAAAAGAGAGCCAAGCCGATGAAAAACGCGTTGCGTTGATTCCGGCAAACGTGACTCGGTTAATCAAAAAAAACCTCCAAATCCTTGTCGAAAGCGGCGCTGGCGAAAGCGCAGGTTTTAGCGATCAACAATATCAGGAAGCCGGAGCTATTATCACCCCCCGCGAGCAAGTGTTTGAGCAGGCTGACATCATCACTGTGGTTAACTGCAAAGGCAGCCAATTTGATGAAATCAAAACGCTGGCTAAAGCTAACCAACTGTTTATCGGCATGATGGATCCCCTAGCTCACCCAGACAACGCCACGGCGCTTGCCGCAACGGGCACCACAGCTATCGCCCTTGAGCTCGTACCACGCATCACGCGCGCCCAAAGCATGGATATTCTATCGTCAATGGCGACGATCGCTGGCTACAAAGCGGTACTACTGGCCGCCCATAAAGCACCGCGTATGTTCCCTATGATGATGACGGCTGCAGGCACCTTAAAACCGGCCCGTGCCTTTATCATGGGCGTTGGTGTAGCAGGCCTACAGGCATGTGCGACCGCTAAACGCCTTGGCGCCGTGGTGGAAGCTTATGATATTCGCCCCGCCGCGCGCGAACAAATTCTGTCTGTCGGTGCCAAGCCTGTCGAGCTGGATCTGGAAACTGAAAACACCGAGACCAAAGGCGGTTATGCTGCCGAGCAAAGTGATGACTTTATTAAGCGCCAACAGCAAGCCATGACCAATGTGCTAGCACAACAAGATATTGTTATCACCACTGCTGCCATTCCTGGTCGCAAGGCGCCAGTGCTTATCACTAAAGCCATGGTCGAGGGGATGAAACCTGGCACTATCATTGTCGATTTGGCTGCCGAAACTGGCGGCAACTGTGAGCTGACCCGCCTCGATGAAACCGTTGTGCATAATGGCGTCACGATCTTGGGTCCTTCGAATGTACCAGGCACAGCCGCAACCCACGCCAGTCAAATGTATGGCACCAACATTGAAAACCTACTGAAATTGCTCGTCGATAATGACGGCCAACTTCATTTAGATTTTGATGATGAAATCGTGCGCGATACAGTTGTCGTGCATCAAGGAGAAGTGGTTAACGCCCGGATCCGCTCGCTATTGGGCATGCCCGACATTGCTGCGCCAGAGGAGGCTCAATAATGGAAATTTTATTACTACTCACCCTATTTGTGGTGGCCGTTTTTCTTGGGGTGGAACTGATCACTAAAGTCCCACCAACCCTGCATACCCCGTTAATGTCTGGCTCTAATGCCATTTCGGGCATCTCACTGGTAGGCGCATTGCTGTCGGCCGGTTCTGGCGCAGGTGTCTGGGTTAACGTATTAGGATTTATCGCTGTGGTACTTGCCACGATTAATGTGGTCGGTGGCTATATGGTTACCAATCGCATGCTTGCCATGTTTAAAAGGAAATAAGCCAACATGAGTATGACGATTATTTATCTCGCCTACCTTGTGGCCGCGAGTCTGTTTATTTTAGGTATTAAAGGGTTAACTAAACCACGTACTGCGGTACGTGGTAATCAGTTATCGGCCCTAGGTATGTTTATCGCCGTGGTCGTGACCTTATTCGATCAAAGCATTTTAAGCTATGAGTGGATCATTGCCGGTGTGCTATTAGGCGGGACCATTGGGGCCTTGATGGCCACCAAAATCCAAGTCACCGCCATGCCACAAATGGTCGCAATGCTTAACGGTTTTGGCGGCGGCGCATCGCTATTTATCGCATTAGCCAGCTTCCTTGACCCTGACTCGGCCACCCATATCGTGGCGCTGATCTCAATTGCCCTAACGGTACTCATAGGTTCGGTTACCTTGTCGGGCTCGTTCGTTGCTTTTGCTAAGTTACAAGAGTTGATCTCAGGTAACCCAATTAAAGTGCCAGGCAATAAAGTGATTAATGCCGCTTTATTGATCGCTGCAATCGGGTTATCGGTCGCTATAGTGCTTGACCCAAGCAACACTATGCTTATTTATGCGCTCGTAGCGGTGTCCGTATTATTGGGCTTGTTCTTAGTCGTGCCTATTGGTGGCGCCGATATGCCAGTGGTAATCGCCTTGCTGAACTCTTACTCGGGTATTGCGGCGGCGACAACCGGCTTTATCACGGGTAACACGGTATTGATTGTGTCGGGTTCACTGGTTGGAGCCTCTGGCATCATCTTGACCCAGATCATGTGTAAGGCGATGAACCGTTCACTGTTTAACGTGTTATTTGGTGTGATGGCCGAGGGCGGCGAAACCATCGATGCCGACGAAGTTTATGCTGGCAAGGTAACCTCCTCTTCACCAGAAGAAGTGGCGATGCTGCTAGAAACTGCCGAGCGCGTGGTGATTGTACCGGGTTATGGTTTAGCGATGGCGCAGGCGCAACACGCAGTACGCGAACTCGCCTCAGTGCTAGAAGCTCGCGGCGTTCAAGTGCTCTACGCGATTCATCCGGTCGCGGGCCGTATGCCAGGGCATATGAACGTACTCCTAGCTGAAGCCGAAGTGCCTTATGAGCAGTTGATTGAAATGGATGAGATCAACCCTCAGTTTGAGCAGACCGATGTTGCTATTGTGATTGGCGCAAACGATGTAACCAACCCTATGGCGCGCGAAGATAAAGGCAGCCCAATTTACGGCATGCCAATATTGAACGTCGATAAGGCGCGCACTGTGGTTGTGGTGAAACGCTCTCTCAGCCCAGGGTTTGCAGGCTTACCTAATCCGCTGTTTGCAAAAGATAATACCTTGATGTTATTTGGTGATGGTAAGAAAGCCATTGTCGACTTAACCCAAAGTTTGAAAGAAGCTGATTAATATCGGTATGGGTTAACCCCAATAGGGATTAACCCAATAGCGTTCGACAAGGACATTCATTAACAAAAAGACCGCTGGGCGGTCTTTTTTTATGCTCACTCTGCTCTCAAGAAAGCTTCCCATTACCTACAGTGCACTTTAGGGCCAAGCCGACAGCTGCGTTAATCGATTATTTATTATTTTAGGCATCTGACAATATCAACACTAAGCTCAATAATACCGACCTTAACATTGACTAAATGTAACAAACTGAGCGTATAACTTGCTTAAGTTATTGTGTTCTGATTATATATTCATCATGTAACGCATATTTTAATGCTTAGAAAAGGAGATTATGATGCAAGGAAGCACGCTCAACAATCATCCGTTATTATCTTTTGAAGATAGGCGCGTCACTCAAGCTAAATCAGGTGAACATTGGGATAGACTCACTAACGCGCAGCGGTTTGCTTTTTACACTTTAGCCAAACTGGGCTACCAACTGCTATTTGTTAGGCGCACGCCACACACCTCCACCGCTGTAGTCAAGCAAGAAGAACAGCTGGTGACTATTAACGATGAGGGTGACATCGACTTTAATCCAAATGTAGTACTACGCGAACGTCGCCCACCACGGCAACAGCTATAGAAAAAAGCAGGACAACACCATCAACACCTAGGCGTTAAGACTCGCGGTTAACTATTGGGCCTCTCGGTGTGTCAATGAGGCTTAATCACCACTCATCGTCTGCTCATCTAACCACGCTAGCGCCTGCGCTTTCCCCATAAGGTGTTCCAATGTCGGTCGAATCACATCGGCCATTTGTGCCCGGCGCCAAAACATATAGTGCGGTAACCTATGGTTAACGCCTTGACCAAAAAGATAATGCAATAAGCTAGCAAACTCATTTAATTCATCTATCTGATATTGTTGTAACGTCGGATAAATCTCATCAATTAAGTGATCAAAATCCTCAAACTGCCCCAGCTCCTGCCAGCTATAACTACGCAGCAACTGAGCCAGCATAGGTGCAGACCAGTGAGAGAGAGCAATCACATTATCAAACACCGCAAGATTACGCTTATGGTATTGCTGCCAAGCTAAGTGACGGCCTTGTCCTTGCTGTGCCAGCGACCATACGAGGTAGGTATCGGCCAGCCACTCATGTTGATAACCCGATAGCGGATACTGAGTTAACAACGCTGACGCAGAAGAGGTCACGGCCAAATGCCCCAACTCATGCCAGAGCGTCATCTGCACGGCATTATCAAGGGCTAAGCTATACAGCTCGCCGCTCCAACGTGCCGACGATAACCGAGGTATATTATCAGGGTTAAGCAACACCACCCCGGTTATCGCGGGGTGGTCGATAGGTTTTGCCATGGCGCCACGGTGGCCCAGCTCTTTAAGAAGCTCACGCTTTGGAGGCAATTGCTGACGCGCATCGCTGGGTAACTGGGCTAAACATTGAACGAGCTCAGGCGTATGACAGACCAATGCTTGCCCATGGGACATAGGAACCCACAGCCAAGCGCTGGCTAGCAATAGCGCCTCAGAGATCACTGTTTCGCCATGATATTTTGTATTATCGCCGTAGTAGATACCCCATCTTCAAAGCCTAGCACTTCAACGCTGCCACCGGCGGCAATCACCTCTTTACCCCCTGCGATATCCTCAACCTGATAGTCGCCACCTTTCACCAACATATTGGGCAGCAGGCGGGCAATAATGCGTTGCGGTGTATCTTCACTAAATGACACCACCCAGTCGACCGACGCAAGTCCAGCAAGCACCGCCATGCGGCGATCCAGTTGATTGACCGGACGACCATCGCCTTTGAGACGTTTTACCGACTCATCATCATTAACCGCCACAATTAAGCGATCGCCTAAGGCTTTGGCTTGCTGCAAATAGCTAACATGGCCCGCATGCAAAATATCAAAACAGCCATTGGTCATCACCACGCGCTCACCGCGCAGCTTAGCCTCTTCTAGCGCATAAACTAACTGATCTTCGCTTATCACGCCAAAACCGCTCTCGCCATGGCTTAAGTTTAAGGCGGCGATCAATTCGATACGGCTAACCGTCGAGGTGCCTCGCTTACCGACAACAATCCCCGCGGCCGTATTGGCAATAGCACACGCTTGTGGCAGATCGCTCCCCGCGGCTAATGCGGTAGCAAGCGCCGAAATAACCGTATCGCCAGCCCCTGTCACATCGTAAACTTCACGGGCCACGGTCGGAATATGTAACTCAGGCGCGTTAGCGGTGATAAGGGTCATGCCTTTTTCTGAACGCGTCACGAGCATGGCTTCTAAATCATGCTCTTTAAGCAACGCCTGCGCCTTCTCAACCAGATCGGCTTCATCGCGCACGGTTCCCACGACTTGTTCAAACTCAAGCATGTTGGGCGTTAATAGCGTTGCGCCGCGATAACGAGAAAAGTCACTGCCTTTAGGATCGACCAAGACTTTAATGCCTTTAGCTTTCGCTCTGGCAATAAACTCTTGCGGCTTATCTAATGCGCCCTTAGCGTAATCAGACAACACCACAACAGACACATCGGCAAATTCGCTCTCGGCACTATTTAGCAGCGCTTGGCTGTGTTCAGGTAGGTAAGGCTCTTCAAAATCTAAACGCAACAACTGCTGATTACGTGACAAAATTCTGAGCTTAGTGATTGTCGGCTTCTCAGCTACTCTGAACCATTTAGGCTCAACGCCTAGGGCCTGCACACCTTGGGTAAGCGCAGCGGCGGTTTCATCTTCGCCGACAATGCCCGCTAGGCGAACGTTGCCGCCTAGGGCTGCAATATTCAGGGCCACGTTAGCTGCGCCGCCCGGTCTATCTTCGACCTGATTGACTCGCACCACAGGTACAGGTGCCTCAGGAGAGATGCGCCCAGTCGGTCCTGCCCAGTATCTGTCTAACATCACATCACCGACCACGAGAACTTTAGCTTTTTCAAATGCTGGCAGAGAAATCTTCATATTGGGCTTATCTTTTAAAAATTAATCCATGATTATACCTAATTTTACCTAATATTTGAGTTAGAATGTGCAGTAATTTTGGTTAATACATTTGAGTGACTCGTGGTCGAAAAAGCAGAATTCTCCGTAACATTTTGTCATCCTAAATATTGGCTACTCTGGCTGGGTGTTGGCTTGATGCGACTCACTCAGTTGTTACCCCTACCGATGCAGATGTGGCTGGGTAAAATGCTCGGACGCTTGGCCAAAAAAGTGGCCGGCAGCCGAGTACATACCGCCAAACGTAATATAGAGCTGTGCTTTCCTGATATGCCGGCGCAAGAGCAAGCGCAATTACTCAATCGAAATTTTGAAGAGACTGGCAAAGCTATCTTTGATATCGCCAACGCATGGTGGTGGTCAGATGCCAAAGTACAACGCCACATGACGATTAAAGGCCAAGAGCATGTCAAGCAAACCCTTGCTAGCGGCCAAGGCGTGATCTTGTTTGCCGTGCACTGCCTTCCCCTTGAGATGGGCGCGCGTATCTTCGGTCAGTTTCAACCCGGCATTGGTGTGTATCGCCCACATAACAACCCATTAATGGAATACCTTCAGGTCAATGGTCGGTTACGCTCCAACAAAGGCTTGGTTCCTAAGCGAGATTTGCGCCAAATGGTGCGCAGCCTCAGAGCACCCGATGTCATCTGGTACACGGCGGATCAAGACTTTGGCCGCTCAAGCGCGGTCTTTATTCCCTTCTTTAATGTGCCCGATGCTGCCACCATCACAGGCGCAACCACCTTGGCTAAGCTGGGTAAAGCCAAAGTCTTGCCTTTTGTGGTCGAACGCAACAGCGACGATAAAGGCTACACCATTGAAGTCCAAGCGCCACTGGATAATTTCCCCGGCGACAATGAAGTCGAAGATGCCATTCGCGGTAATCAGATAATCGAATCGATCATCAATCGTAATCGCGCCCAATATATGTGGTTGCATCGCCGCTTTAAAACTCGCCCTAATCAAGACGATCCGTCGCTGTATCAATAAGCTTGATCATAACGCCAGCACTGCGCTGGCGTTTTTATTGCTACCCGCTGCGAGTTACTTCCCATAATCACTTTCCATCGCAACTTCCCATCGCAAAGAACAGCAGACGCAGCGCCCCCAGCGGCCCTTTTACTCTGGTCAATAACCCATGTTGTGATCACTCAAAACAGCGAGCCACCTAAGATAATTTACCTCACTTACGGGCAACCATGCTAAACGGGCCCCATTCGATTATTGTCATAATATGCTGATATACTGATGCTATTGGTCAATAACCCACAGCGTTTATGTCACTCTCTCCACGCCAACGATTCGCCCAATTACAAGATGAAGCCCATTTTGTCGATGATCCCCACCAGCGAGCCGCCATCGAGCAGTTAGAGCGCGTGTATCAACAACTGCATTGCCAAACGCCGCACACTAAAGGCCTCTATCTATGGGGAAGTGTCGGTCGCGGTAAGACCATGTTGATGGACCTCTTTTGCCAAAGCCTGCCCTCCAATATGCCACTTAGGCTGCACTTTCATCGTTTTATGGCGCGAATTCATCAAGAGATGCGAGTAGAGCATGGCCAGCAAAACCCGTTAGAACGGATTGCCCAGCGCCTCGCTAAGCAGTGCAAGGTTATCTGTTTCGATGAGTTTTTTGTTGCCGATATTGGCGATGCGATGATTTTAGGCAAGCTGTTTGAGGCCTTATTTCGCCGCGGTATCGTGCTGGTTGCGACCTCCAATACGCCCATCGACAAGCTGTATGAAAACGGTTTAGCTCGCGACCGTTTTTTACCGACCATCGACCTGCTCAATGAGCATACTCAAGCGTTCCATCTTGACGGCCCGCTCGATCATCGTTTGCGGCAATTAACTTATCAACAAACCTACTTTTACGACCATGCTGCTCGGTTTGACGCACTGTTTGAACAACTATGTGATGACTCTGAGGTACAAACCCAGCCGATCGAGATTTTAGGTCGACAGATCCCGGTGATAAAACGCACCCGCAGCACACTTTGGCTAAGCTTCGATGCCCTCTGCGATGGGCCGCGATCTCAACTGGACTATATTGAGCTAGCCAGTTGTTATCGCACTATTTTACTCAGCGACATTCCGCCGCTGGGCGGAACGCCGCGCTCATGGATACGCGCCCGGGGCACCGAAGATGGCGCTCTGGCCACTCAAGCTGGCGAGCGGCAGTTACACTACGCTGCCAATGACGATCCTGCGCGGCGCTTTATCGCTCTGGTCGATGAGCTTTACGATCAACAAGTACAGCTGTATTTACATGCCGCTCTGCCACTGGAGCAGCTTTATACCCCTGGGGCATTGGCCTTTGAGTTTCAGCGTACCCAGAGTCGGCTGATTGAAATGCAATCGCGGCAATATTTAACCGCTACACTTACCGCTGCCGATAATAGCGATCACTAGAGACGCGATATGCAAGCCACCATTGATATCACTTGGCTAGATTTAGCGCTGTTTATGTTGCTGCTCAGCATTCCTGTGGCCATTAGTCATTGGCTACAACTGGGGATCGGCCGAGATATCGGTATTGCGGTGCTGCGCATGACGTTGCAGCTCGTGTTGGTAGGTATCTACTTACAATTTTTATTCGATCTTAATAGCGTCTGGCTTAACTTGACGTGGTTAGCCACCATGATATTGATTGGCGCCAGTGCGATTTTAGGCGGGGCCAAATTGCCTAAGCGGGTGCTGTTTTTGCCCATATTAGCCAGTATAACCCTGTCGTTACTGCCTGTGCTGGCCATTTTACTCCTAGGATTACTGCAACCTACGCCCGCCTATAGCGCCCAATATTTAATCCCACTGGCGGGCATGTTGTTAGGCAATAGCCTCAGCGGTAATATCGTTGCCCTGCAGCGTCTATTCAGTGCCTTAGCGGAAAATCGAAGTGAATATGAGGGTCGCCTAGCCCTAGGGGCACGGCCGAAACAAGCGTCAATGCCCTTCGTGCAATCTGCACTGAAACAATCACTTGCACCAATTTTAGCGTCTATGGCCACAACCGGACTAGTGACACTTCCCGGCATGATGACAGGGCAAATTCTCGGCGGTAGCGATCCCATGCTAGCGGTTAAATATCAACTGATAATCTTGTTGGCTATCTTTGTCGTACTCAGTGTATGTGTTACAACCAGCTTACTACTCTCAGTGCGAGTAGCGCTTAATCCAAGTGGCAAACTACTGATAAATAAGATCAACTAAACTAACGGTATTTACTGACTATGTTTTCATATTCGGTTAATCCATTGGCTTGCACAGTACTTTTCACCAGATCTATGCCTTGCTGCAGCTTTTGGCGCAATACTGGGTCACTATCCTTGCTAAAAGCATAATAAAGTTGACTATCTTTGAGGGTATAAACCACCTCAAAATCATCGGTATTTAAGCCAGCATGTTTGATTAACCAGCGGCCGACTATCTCATCATATGCCCATAGATCGATCCGTTTTAACTCAAGCATTTGTACTAAGTAACGCGCGTTATGTGCTCTGTGTATCTGGTCTTTATTCACGCCAAGGGATAACAGTGATTGCTCGCCAATATCATCTCGAATAACACCGATATTATACTGCTTAAGATCGCTCTGTTGCGTTATTTTCAGCTGCCTAGACTTTGACGCAAATAACACGACCCTAGTAGCCGAAATAGGTCCTACCCACTCAAATGTGGACTCACGATAAGCCGTACGAGTCGTAGAAAACAGCACGGTATCTTTGCCTATTCTTGTCAGTTTATAACCCCGAGCCCACGGTACAAGCTGGATCTGGCTAGGGTCGAATTCAGTCTCAAATTTTGACACGGCGGCATCGAGCAGATCGACAGCGATCCCAGTCAGTTGATAATTATCACGATAGTTATAGGGGGGATACGATTCGGTAAAATAAGTGAGATGGGACAAGTTATTAGCTAAAGTAACTGTCCCAATACAAGAATACAAACAAACCACAAATAGAGTCGCAGAGCGCAATCTGGTCACATAGATATACCGCTAAATACTGGTAAATGTCAGTGTAGCAGACTGAGATAAAAGCAGCCTATTACTCATCAACCCCCAAGATCTGCTGATAAATATCGACCACACCTTGTGTATGCGACTCGACCAATTCAATGGGTAGCTTGCCGCTCTGCTGTTGCAGCGTAAGGTGATGATTCTCATCTCGAAGATAGCAATAGGCCTGAGTTAAATGCTGTGCACTAAGATGTGGCAACAGTTCAAGTTCCGATAACGTCTCAAATATGCGGACATTATCAGACCAAGTCGCTAACTCTGGGTGGGTATGGGTATGCGCTAAGACCAGATATTGGGCGATAAACTCAATATCAGCAATGCCGCCAGGGCTCTGTTTTAAATCGAAATAACCCGGCTCGACTTTCAGTAAATGAGCGCGCATTTTCTGGCGCATCTCACGCACCTCTTTCGCCAGCTGAGTATGGTCGCGCGCAATGGACAGTACGTCGCGGCGCAGCTCACTAAAACGCACCGCCAAGGCATTATCACCAAACAAGAAGCGCGCACGTACTAAGGCTTGATGCTCCCAGGTCCAGGCTTCCTCTTGTTGATAATGACCAAAATACTCAATTTCACTCACCAGTAAACCCGATGCTCCCGAGGGACGCAGGCGCATATCCACTTCGTATAGTTCACCCGAGGTGGTTCGGGTTGAAAACAGATGTAACACTCGCTGGGCCAGCTTTAAGTAAAAATGGCCGATATCCACAGGACGTTCACCATTGGTTTGGCTACTCTGTGGGTATTTTTCACGACTATAGTCATGCAAAAACACTAAATCGAGATCTGAGCCATAACCAAGTTCTATGCCACCAGCTTTACCATAACCTATCACGGCAAAGCCCATCTGCTCGCCTTGTAAGTGGGGCGGCACTCCATGGCGTGCCACCACTTGTTGCCATGCCTGCTGAATCACCTGCTCGATGATCGCCTCAGCCAAAAATGTGAGATGATCGCTCACCTGCATCACTGGCAGTACGCCGGTGACATCGGCGGCGGCAATTTTTAATTGCTGCGACAATTTAAACTGTCGCAAGGCTTCCATTTGCTGCTCCATATCGTCTTCGGGAACCCGCAGTAAATATTGGCGTAATTCACTGGGGTAATCGTCGAGCGATGTGGTGTCATACAGCTGCGATGGATCAATAAGCTCATCAAGCAACATGGGGAATTTAGCTAACTGCTGGGCGATCCATGGGCTGGCCAAACACAGGCTTACCAATTGCTGGCGCGCGCCGGGGTTTTCAAACAACAGCTCTAAATAGGTGGTGCGAGTCAAAATTTGATCCAGCACCTTAGATACCGGCGTAAAGGCCTTCGATGGCGCCGCCAGATGGGTGAATTCCTGCAACAGCAATGGCATTAATTTGTCTAAGGTATCTCGTCCACGTGGGCCTATGGTGCGCTTGGCGACTGTCTCGCGCCAACTTTTTAATGCTGGCCATAAGGCGAGATCAGCAAGGCTTTGCTCTTCCATCAGACTGTGTGCATCGTCATCGTCTTGCACATTCCATAACTGTTGCGTCCACAGATCGCAGATATCTTCGGTATCTCGCCCACCGACGGTGTCGTTAAAATAACGGTGAATTTTACTCATCGCCGTATCGATATGGCTGCGAAGCTCGGCCTCATCAGCCATGCCCATGGCAAAACAGAGACGCTGCCAATCGAGTTCGCTGCTAGGTAAGGTCTGAGTTTGATGATCGCCAATGGCTTGTAATAAGTTTTCGACACGCCTTAGCAGTTGATAGCTGTTTTTAAGCTCATCGACCGCCAAATATTCAAGTTGGCCTAGGCTGTAAAGGGTATCGATGGCGGCAAACAGACTTTGCTGGCGCAATGCGGGCTCACGGCCACCGCGGATCAATTGAAAGCTTTGCACCACAAATTCCACTTCGCGGATCCCACCTGCGCCCAGCTTGATATTATCGGTCAACTTACGGCGGCGCACCTCTTGGCTGATCAACTGCTTCATCTTACGCAGTGACTCGATGGCCGAGAAATCTAAATAACGGCGATAAACAAACGGGCGTAACATGTCATGTAGCTCATCAGAAAACGCGTTCCACGGCCCCAACGCACGCGCTTTAACCATGGCGTAACGCTCCCAGTCTCGGCCCTGCTCTTGGTAATAATCTTCTAAGCCGCTAAAACTGACCACCAAGGGACCGCTCTCACCATAAGGGCGCAGGCGCATATCGACCCGATAAACAAACCCATCGACCGTCACTTGGTGAAGTAAATTCACTAAGTGCTGGCCCATACGAATAAAGAATTGTTGATTGTCTAAGGCGCGCCGACCACCACGGGTTTCTCCATGTTCGGGAAAGGTGAAGATCAGATCGATATCGGAGGAGAAATTAAGCTCACGTCCCCCCAGCTTTCCCATGCCCAAAATCATCAAGGGCTGCGCAACCCCTTCGCTATCGCATGGCGTACCATGTTGCGTGCACATTTGCTGATAAAGCCAATCGCGCGCCGCAATAATGAGAGCTTCGGCTAGCGCCGATAAATCCAATAGGGCTTCATTGAGTGAGGCATAGCCTTGAAAGTCACGCCAGGCCAAACGCACCATTTGCCGATTGCGATAGCGGCGCAATATGGCTTTGACCTGCTCTTCATCGCTGGCACCCGCCAACAAGGAGTTTAACTCGTTGCTGAAATCGGCACGGTCTAGGCTTGCTAATTGACCTTCAAATAACGACATTATCCAGTTAGGGTGACGGCATAGCTGCTCGGCGACAAAGTCACTTAAACCGAGCATCTGGCGTAATTGCGCCTCTTGCTCCACGCTCAACTGCTCAGACATATCAGGCCAAACGTCAGTCAGGCGTTGCCATTGCAATTCTGCGGCTTGCTTAACCACTGCGGGTAACGGGTGATGCGTGATATTTTCCATAGCCTAAACAATCCCTAACATTTAAACATTCGACATAATATGTCTTGAATGATATAGATATGCGTTAATTTGCGCGATATAGCTTATCGAGCCCTGCGCCGTGATAAAAGGGCCACTGGAGACGAAATTGATCGCGTTTAAGGGTTACTATAACTCAACTAGTCGCTATATTATGCAAAGAAGTGATCAACGGTTCATCCATCATCCGTTGCAATCTAACCTTATGTTTATGGAGAAAACATGGCAGTAATGCTGATGCGCATTCTCACCCTAGCCTTGCTACTGACCTTAACGGGATGTGGTGATGACAGGCCAGAAAAAATCGCAAAATTTCAACAGCTCGCCCAAGAGCGCATCAATAACCTCGGTCAGATGCTCGATAAAGGTGAGATCCGAAATGCTAACCTGCTCAGGCAGTATGTTGAGGTGCTTGAAGGACAGAAAACCGATCTCGCCCCACTACTGCGCGAGTTAGCTAAAGATGCAACGTCAGCCGGGCCTATGTATACCTCGCTGCAACGACGTCTTAACGAGCTCAGTGATGGCAATAACTTTGTCGATCTGGATCAACAGCTCAGCGAAGCAGAAAACCTCTATCAAGCCGCCGATCCTAGCCTATTTAACGATATGCTGTCAGATCCGGTTAACGTGGTCGCCGACATGTCAGATGGCGCCTTGGCGCGGGTCAACGCCATCAGCCGTGAAGCCGCTGTGCTGGCTAATGGCGCCGAAGATTTTGGCGCGGGTAGTCAGCTAGTTGGTAACCCCGCCTACGGTAATTGGCAAACGGGCTCCGATGGTATGTCGTTTTGGGCCTGGTATGGCATGTATGCCATGTTCTCTAATCTGGTGCGCGGCCCAGTGTATTACGACCGCTGGTCGAGCCGTCGCAACTACAGCTATTACAATGATGTAGGCCGCTACCGTTACACGTCACCGAAACAAGCTCAGGCGCAAAATCAAACCTTCGAGCGAACTAAGAAGCAGTTTAATGCTCAGGGGAAGAAGTTCGACAGCCCCTATGCCAAGCCGCGTGCAGGCTCTACTAGCTTGTCACGCCAAAGCGCCAGTGCGCCTAAAGCCAGCACAGCTGGGCGCAGCAGTGGCAGTAAATTTCGCTCTAACTACTCCAAAAACAGCAACTTTAGAAATTCAGGAAGTCGCACGACACGCGGTGTCCGTCGGGGCAAATAAAGGAAATTAAGATGACAATATTGCAACACTTCGGCATCACCACCGAACTGGCCATCATTTTAGGGATCGATCTTGCTATCGCCATTATCCTCCTCACGGCGATGCGCTACCTACAGGGCTGGACCGTTAATGTTAACAGCACCCATGAACTGTCTGAGCGCGATAATTTTGCCTTTGGCATTAGCACTGCTGGCGCAGTGGCTGGCTTAGGCATAGTGCTAACGGGCGCCATCACAGGAGAGGCGGCCGAGTCATACTGGGTCGAAGCTATCGGCATGAGCGCATACGGTATCTTCGGCTTAATGCTTATCAAACTGGGACGCTTTTTACACGATAAGATTGCCCTTAACGAAATAGATAAAAACGCCCTCATTATTAAGGGCAATATTTCGGTGGCAATTGTCGATGCCACCGCCGCTATTGCCACTGCCATTATTATTCGCGCCGTACTGATTTGGGCTGAAGATCTGACCTTAGATACCTTTATCGCCATCTTTAGTGCATTTGCCATTTCACAACTCATGTTGGTGTTACTCACCCGTATCCGTGAAAAAGGCTATGCTAAACGCCACCAAGAAGCCTCGATGCAACAAGCCCTAGCCCAAGGCCATACCGCATTAGCCATACGCCACAGCGGGTATATGCTGGCGATGGCGCTGAGCTTTAATGCCGCAAGTCACTTTATTATTTTTATCCCAGATGCCTATATCAACAATATTATTGGCTGGTTGGTATTTTCGGTGATCATGCTGCTAGCGCTCTCCTTGCTACAAGCCTTGGTGAAAAAATTAGTCTTAGCTAACATCAATTTGGCCGAGGAGGTAGAACTGCAACACAATGTGGGGATCGCCACCGTTGAATTGGCCATTAGCGTGGCTATCGCCCTTATTTTAACCAGTTTGATGGTGTAACCTAATCGCACCAGCAAGGATGTAATGCACTCTTCTCCCACGACTGCGCCAACCTCGGTTGGCGCCAAAAAACTCACCTGGTTTGACGATCTATTGTTACTGGGCATCATGGCCGTACTGGCTGCCTGCGGTCTGATTTACGAATACTTATTGTCTCACTATGCCGGGCGAGTACTCGGCGCATTAGAAGCCGCCATCTACACCATGATTGGCTTGATGATCGTCTCTATGGGCATTGGCGCCTTTGCGGCGCGAAAAATTCGCTGCGCTTATACTGGCTTTGCGATTTTAGAACTCAGTGTCGCCCTGTGCGGCGCTTTGGCGATTTTAATCACCGCCGCCGTCATTGGCTTTGGTCAGCAGCTGCCAATGCTGATTGCTAACACTATCGGCCTGCCGCCCGATCAACTGCCTCAAGGCGGCTTTATCGGCAGCCTGCAAAAATTAAGCGAGTACCTGCCCTATTTTTGGGGAGTGTTGCTGGGCTTGATGATCGGCATGGAGATCCCGCTGATCGCCAGAGTCAGACAATCTCTGTGTGAAGCCCATTTGCTACACAATGCTGGCACCATTTATGGTGCCGACTATATTGGCGCAGGGGTAGGCGCGGCGATTTGGGTGACATTGATGTTAGCCATCGATATTCAACTCGCGGCGGCGTTAACCGCTAGCTTTAACCTGCTCGCAGGCTTCATCTTTATTTGGCGCTTTTGGGATAATATCGCTCACGCCAAATTACTGCTCGCAGGCCATATTATCGCTAGCGGCTTGTTGGTTCTTCTCGCCAGCCATGGTCCGCAGTGGGAGCAACAATTTAATAATTTGCTCTACAAGGATAAAGTGATCTACGCCAAGGCGACCCGCTTCCAACAGCTAACCTTTACCGAACGCTTACGCGGAAACGATCTGCCTGCGGTGTATTCGCTCTACATCAATGGCCGGCTGCAGTTTTCTAGCCAGGATGAGCATATCTACCATGCGTTTTTAGTCCATCCGACCCTCGAAGCCAGTGCGCGTCATGACAAGGTGCTGATCATTGGCGGCGGCGATGGCTTAGGCTTGCGCCAAGTCCTCAAGTGGCAGCCGCAGCAGGTGACGCTTATGGATCTGGATGCGGACTTAGTGGCGTTATTTAAAACCCCCAACGACGCCATGCCGACGCGACTGCGTCACGCCTTGCTTAAGCTCAATAATGATGCGCTTAACGACAAGCGGGTCGAGCTTGTCTTCGATGATGCCTTTAATGGCGCCGATAAACTGATCCGCCGCGGCGATAAATATGATGCCATCATTGTCGACCTGCCCGACCCTAGCCACCCAGATCTCAATAAACTCTACTCCGATATGTTTTACCTTAAACTCAAAGAGCTACTAAGCGCTGACGGCGCAATTACGGTGCAGTCGACCTCGCCCTATCATGCGCCTCAGGCGTTTATCTCTGTGGGTAAGACCCTCGCCAGTGCCGGATTTAACATGCAGCAATATCATCATAATGTGCCCAGTTTTGGCGAGTGGGGCTGGAGTATCGCCACCTTAGCAGGCAAAGCGCCACGTGAGCGCTTGCAAACCCTGACCCAGTTATCGATAGAGGAAGCTTGGTTAACGCCTGGGCTTATCAAAGGGGCATTTGAGTTTCCGGGCAACTATTATCAACACGCCGAAGAAGTAAAAGTGAATGATATTGGCTCAATGCACCTGTATCAGTATCATCAACAGGCATGGTCTGAAAACGAAAATATCCCCCTATTTTGAATCGTAAAATAGCGCTTGACATATTATGTCTCAGTGCTATCTTTAACCGCAGACATAATATGTCAAAGAGGACAACTATGAACATTCACCAAATTGCCAACCACCTCAATGATCTTGGCGACCATAGCCATACAGGCTTTCAGTTCGATTGCTATCCCATTGACGGTGACGTTGAGGTGTTACAAGTCAATATTGTTGGACGTGAAGAGATACCGTTATTTGTGTCGGTCACAGAAAACCAGGTGCTGTGCATCAGCTATCTATGGGGCGAAGATGAAGTTAAACCTGAGCGTCGCAGTCAGATGTTCGAAACCATGCTAGAGCTCAATATTCCGATGCCACTGTCCTCTTTTGCCAAAATTGACGACAAATATGTGGTGTACGGAGCACTATCGGTCAATTCGAGCATGAAAGAGATTGAACAGGAGTTATCGGTACTGTCGGATAACTGCTTAGAAGTGATCGATGAACTCAGCGAGTTCTTAAACTAGATTCACACCAAATTAAATTGTGGTAACTGTGGGCGAGACATCCGGTTTTTAGCACACGGTTATACTGTAGAGGAGTCTCATTATGGGTATTCTAAATAAGATTTTAACCGCGTTTCGCGGCGGCGCGACTGAAGTAGGCCAAAGCATTGTTGATGCCAACTCCACGCGTATTTTTGAACAAGAGATCCGCGATGCAGAGAAGCACCTCACCAAGGCCAAGCGTGAACTAACCGACGTCATGGCTAAAGAGATGCATGCTAGCCGCGAAATCGACCGTCTAAAACGTGCTATCGCCGAGCATGAAGGCTATGCCACACAGGCGTTAGAAAAAGGCAATGAAACCTTGGCGCTAGAAGTGGCAGAGAAGATCGCTCAACTGGACCAAGAGCTTGCCGAGCAGCAGACGGCTAACGATAGCTTTAGCGCCCATGCGACCAGACTCAAAGACTTGGTGCGTAAAACCGAACGTCAGCTGGCAGATTATCAGCGCCAGCTTAGCATGGTCAAAACCACTGAGAGCGTACAAAAAACCACGGCAACGATTACCGACTCATTTGCCAGCAGCAACTCGAAACTGCTCAATGCAAAAGATTCACTCGAGCGCATCAAAGCACGTCAACAACAGTTTGACGATCGCTTAAAGGCCTCAGAAACCTTAGCAGAAGAGAACAGTGACAAGTCACTGCAGGCCAAATTAGCCGAAGCGGGAATTGGTGAACAAAAGTCCAATGCCAATGCGGTACTTGAACGCCTTAAAGCGCGCAAATAATCGATGTTAAGTTTGCTAAAAAGCACTTTGAGGCCTCGCCTTAAGGTGCTTTTAGCCATTTACGTTAGTGCTAGGAGTATCACATGGGATTCTTAAAAGGGCTTTTTGGTAAAAAAGCCCCACCGCCACGTCAACTAAGCCACCCCAATCATCTCCAAATTGGCGATATGATCACCCTCGATGATAGCTTTGCGCTACCCGAGCAGCTACGCGGCCAACAACTGCGTGTCGAAGCGGTCAATACCTATGAGTTTGAACGCCGACAATCGACCGAGTGGGTGTTAAAAGGTCATGGTAATGACACCCTGTTTTTATCGCTCGATGAAGATGATGAAACCCATCTGTGTTTCGCCCTAAAAATCACCCGCAGCCAAGTCGAACAAATTGTCGATCTTGACCAATTTAGCGATATTTTTGAAGAAGATGTTCAGGCCAGCCTCAGCATACAGTCCACGGCACCTGAATCGCTTAGCGCTTGGTTAGGAAGCCAATATCATCAGATTAACTTTGCCCAATTTGGCTATTTTCACCGCCAAGATTATCGCGGTATGACGCCCCCTCAAGATGAGGGCACTAACAGTGGTGAACCGTTTGAACTGTATCAACTGCTCGACGACGAAGAACGTTATGGCATTGAAGTTGAAGTCTATGAAGGCGGCGAGACCGACGTCATGCTGACCCTGTATCGCCCATTGAGTGATATTCGCGAATACTGGCCAGGCAAGTGATAAGCGCTGCAGCGGCAAATCCGTTGCCCCCTAAGCGACTTGCCACATCAAGCTGAGGTAACGATAAATGAGTAAAATTAAACAGCCACTCCCTGAGCAATGGTTACAAAATCAAAAGGCTGCTAAGGCCACTCAAGTCGCGTTCGATCTTGATGAAAAGTTTCAATACTCCATCCGTAAAGCGGCACTGGATGCAGGGGTGAGCCCATCCGATCAAATTCGCACTATCTTAGGATTATCGGTCACTAAGCGGCCCAAACGCCCACGGCTAACGGTGTCGCTCAGCCTAGATGATTACCAATTACTGGCGCAAAAATATAACTTGCCCCCCAGCGAACAGCTGGAAATAAAACGCCGAGTATTAGATGACTTGGTTCATTTTGTTGGAGAAAACGAATAAGATTGTGGCTCAAATATAAAATAAAGGGGCGTGGGATTAACCCGCGTCCCGTTTAGGGATCCATTTTATGGCAGAGAAAAAACGTTGGTTACCGCCAATAGAGCAGGCCCCATCACCGTTTCAGCTAGCCATGATGGCGCTATCATTGATTTCCGTTGTCGTGGTATTGATGCTCACCTTTGCCAAGCTCGACACTGAAACCCGCCGGCTATTATTATTTGTCGATGCCAGTATCTGCACCATATTTATCAGTTATTTCTTCATCAATCTGTTTCGCGCCGACGATAAACGTCACTATATCAAACACAATTGGATCGATCTGGTTGCTAGCATTCCGGCGATTGAGCCTCTGCGTATGGCAAGGTTATTCCAAATCTTACGGGTTATTCGTCTACTCAGAATGACCCGCTCAATCATTGTGCCTATGATGAAGCAGCGACGACAGGCCACGCTGGCAAGCTTACTCGTGGCTTTGGTCACCTTGCTTACCTTTGCCTCAGTATTAATATTAATTGTAGAAAGTGGCGAGCCTGGGTCGAATATCCATACCGCTGAAGAGGCGATTTGGTGGGCGCTGGTAACCATTTCCACCGTAGGTTATGGCGACCATTACCCGGTAACCACCATTGGACATGTTATCGGCGGCATAGTCATAGTGTGTGGTGTGAGCTTTTTCGGGGTGATATCGGGCTATATGGCCTCGATTTTTATCGCTCCCGATGAGTCAGAAAAATTAGATACTCAGAGCGAAGAAATTCGTAGCGATCTTCAACATGCCCTACAACGAATGGAGCAAAATCAAGCCACACTACTGCAAGAAGTGGCAGAACTAAAACAACAACTCAAACAAGGCAAGTCGCTTGAGTAAGTTAATATCGGCCATGACAGCCAACATTAACGGTTAACGCCGAGGAATTGGCTTACGCTGCAGCACTAAGCCTTGTTAGCGCTAAGCCATATCAGGGCTAAAACATAAAGCTAACACGGCTAACACCCGAATTAAGCCAACTTCGGCTCGGTGCCGTGAACAAAGACACCGAGCCTTAAGCCCTATCTTAAGCGCTAATTTAACGCCAGTAAGGCATGGCCTTCAGCGCCGAGCGGCGCGAATGATCCATCGCAACCAATAAACTCTGTTGCTGAGAATCGAGCCAAGGTTGAAGTTCAATCCCCTGCGCTGTCGCCAACTTTGCTAAACATTGGTAGGCGCGTAAGGTGCGGATCCCTTGAGCTAAGTCATTCCAAGGAGCGCAAAATAGCGCTCTTTGTTTAACGCGATACAAGTCACCATAAGCGATACTCACTAACTGCCCCTCCTCTAACGCCTTACCCAACGATAGCAAGTCATCACAGCTCAATGCGCGCTCGGCTGACATCATAGTACTCATTTGCCGCCATGAATCTTCTAACTGGTTATTGGCAAATTGCACCAGCTCAGACGAGAGTTCGAGTGGTAGCAAGCCCTCTCGACAGGCAAATAACAAGTTAACCAACTTGAGCTGCAAGTGACCATAGGCGGTATCAGCCAACATGGTTTGCATCACGCAAGGTAAATCCTGTGCAGCTAAAGCCTTAGTGATTAACGGCTCAATCGCCTCCACTTGCGGCAGGGTCGATAATAAAGTGGCCCTGTGAGTTAATAGGGTGCTGTAACCCAAACTAATATCAACCGGGGCCAGATGTTGCTCTAGGCGCGAAAAAGCCTGTAATAAGGACTCATCTAACAGACCAAATTGCATCAAAGTAGAGCGCAGCAGCCTGATACAGGCGCGCAGCCGATATACCAGCTCTGGTTGCTCAACACTCTCGGTGGACTCTAACACCATGGCTTCGAGCAATTGCCAACGCTCCAGCCCAATACTAAGCACAGTTAATAACGCCTGTTTTGGCGTCGCATTATCACTTAAAGCGATAACATCAAGTGCCTCCAGTTGCTGCGGGCTTGCCATAGCGGCCAAGCGATAGCCTCGCTGCGCCTTACTGGCTCGCCCCAAACGCGCGGGGATCTGCTCGGTCACTTGCTCACCCAGTATCAACAACGCCTGCGTTTGGCCAGCAAGCAGCTCAAACTCAATTTCACATATAGGTTCGCTGACGCCATTGGCACAAACGGTGCCGATATCTAAAGCCACCTCGACTAAGCTATCTTGTAGATAAATATGCCAAATCATCCGGCTAAAATCAGTATCAAATAACGAGGTTAATTGGCGCTGCACTTTATCTATGTCAGCACCTACTGGCCAAATTTTAGGCGGGAAGCGTGATAAATCGACCTTAGGTTGATCGATATCAATATTGTATTCGGGGCGATAATGCACTCCGCCTTCGACACTGCCCGCGGTCTTGATGGTCTGCTCATAATGGCCATCGCAACCGCGAATACGCAGCCCCATGTCCCATTGCCGCAGCTGTAAGTCTGGGGTATCAAAATAACTATTACTGAGATGTTTTACGCCTTTTGACTCACTATGAGGTAAACTGTTTAGCAGTGATATCAAGGCTTCTCGTGCACTTTTCGGGAAAAACAGTTTAAGTTCTATTTCGGCTGCCATTCGCCAATTGCTCACTTTTTGATTAATAAATTCGATTCTGTAATGCAGCTTTCATTATTATTTAATGAAAACGTCATAATGTAATATTGCTGTCACAAAAGCACTTTAGGATTACGCTTTGCAGTTTCTATATAACTCGTTAGAATAAAAACTGTCAGTTTTTATATAAAAACACAGTTTCAATACGTGGACGCTTGGGTTAACATGCGCCCGCATTTTCCAACAGTGGAATAACCTAAATAGGTACACGGCAATGCCAGTAAACTCTATTTTGGGCGTGTTTGCAAAATCGCCAATCAAACCGTTACAAGAGCATATCGATAAAGTGCACTACTGTGCGTCGATACTTGTACCATTTTTTGAAGCAACTGTCGCAGGTGACTGGGACAAAGCAGTTCAACTTCGTAAGCAAATTAGCCAAGCGGAGCGTGAAGCGGATGATCTTAAAAGAGAGATCCGTCTGACTCTTCCTGGTGGCCTGTTTATGCCAGTTGAACGAACTGACTTACTGGAGCTACTTACCCAGCAAGATAAGATCGCTAATAAGGCGAAAGACATTTCAGGCCGCGTCATTGGCCGTCAACTACTTGTCCCCGCAGCTATACAAGAACCCTTCACCGCCTATTTACAACGCTGTATTGATGCTGTTGTGCAGGCTAAGGAAGCCATTAACGAACTCGACGACCTACTAGAAACAGGTTTTCGCGGGCGTGAAGTCGATCTTGTCGCTAAGATGATCAGTGAACTCGACCAAATAGAAGAGGACACAGATGATCTACAAATCAAAATCCGTCGCCAGTTATTTAGCATTGAAAATGAGCTAAATCCTATCGATGTGATGTTCCTTTATAAGATAATTGAGTGGGTTGGTGACTTAGCAGATCTTGCTGAGCGCGTCGGTTCTCGCTTAGAGCTAATGTTAGCTCGCGTCTAAAAAACAAGTTATCAAGGTATCAACATGGTTGATGTATTAGTCACCAACGGCCCATGGCTTATTGCTATTGCGGCCGCATTTGGATTTTTAATGGCGTGGGGTATCGGCGCAAACGATGTCGCCAATGCAATGGGAACCTCTGTAGGTTCAAACGCGATCACCATTAAACAAGCGATCATTATTGCGATGATCTTCGAATTCGCTGGCGCTTATCTTGCCGGCGGTGAAGTTACCAGCACGATTCGAAAAGGGATCATCGATTCAGCGTATTTTGTCGACTCACCCGAGTTATTGGTTTACGGCATGATTGCGGCGCTATTAGCCGCAGGTATCTGGTTAGTCGTCGCCTCTGCATTAGGATGGCCAGTATCGACGACTCACTCAATTGTGGGCGCGATTGTTGGTTTTGCCTCGGTCGGAGTGGGTGCTGACTCAGTGGCTTGGGGCAAAGTGTTTGGCATTGTTGGTTCATGGGTAGTCACACCAGCAATTTCCGGCTTTATCGCCTTCATGATATTCCAAAGCGTACAGAAGCTGATTTTTAACACTGAAAATCCGCTTGAAAATGCTAAACGCTATGTGCCGTTTTACATGGGTTTAGCTGGTTTTGTAATGTCACTTGTGACCATCAAGAAAGGGCTAAAACACGTTGGTTTACACTTTACCGATCTTGAGTCTTATGCATTAGCCATAGGCATTGCCATCCTTGTTGGGCTTGGCGGTATGGTAGCGATTAAACGTCTGAAGATGAGCGACAAAGCCGATCGTCAAACCCAGTTTGGTAACGTTGAGAAAGTGTTCGCCATCTTGATGGTGGTTACCGCATGTTGTATGGCATTTGCGCACGGCTCTAATGACGTAGCTAACGCCATTGGCCCACTGGCAGCCGTTGTTTCTGTCGTTAACAGTGGCGGCGAGATCAGCAGCAAAGCCCCATTGGTATGGTGGATCCTACCTTTAGGCGCTGTGGGTATTGTGATGGGTCTGGCTATATTTGGTAAGCGCGTCATGCAAACCATTGGTAAAAATATTACTCATCTGACCCCAAGCCGTGGCTTTGCCGCCGAGCTAGCAGCCGCTTCTACCGTGGTTATCGCCTCGGGTACCGGCTTACCTATCTCTACCACACAAACCTTGGTTGGTGCGGTATTAGGTGTAGGTATGGCGCGTGGCATTGCTGCTATCAATATCGGCGTGGTACGTAACATAGTGGTATCTTGGGTGGTCACTTTACCAGCAGGTGCCGGTCTATCGATCATCTTCTTCTTTACCATCAAGGGTATTTTCAACTAACACCTTGATAGTATAAGTAGAAGCATTAAAAGGAAGCCAAATGGCTTCCTTTTTTATGGGCGCGACAGAACAAGATAGCCCATTGACACAACCCATAACGATACCTTATCGCTGATCTCTATCATCATTTGGTAAAATATCAGCCATGCTACCCCTTGCAAAAAGGCCGTTAAATCCCTAGCATGTGGCAATATTTCGTTGAAGAGAACTCAAAGTGTTAAGACTCCTATCTATCGTTGCATTGATGTTGCTGTCACCCACTCTTTTGGCAGCTGAGCAGACCCGTTATATTTCGGATAATGTCTACACCTTCCTTCATGGCGGGCCGGGTACTCAGTTCCGTATTTTAGGTAGCGTCGAGGCAGGACAAGCCATCACTTACTTAGGTGAGACCGAAGGAGACTATGTTAAGATTATCGACCACAAAGGCCGTGAGGGTTGGGTAGATGGTAATCTAGTCATGACTAGCAAGAGCTTTCGCGTGCAGCTACCCGAGGTCGAAGCCAAGCTGGCACAGGTACAGTCCGAGCTCGATACCTTGACCAATGAAAGCAGTAATAGCACTCAGCTTATCCGTCAACTTCGCTCTCAGCTTGCCACCAGTGAGCAGGCGCTCGCCGAAGCCAGCAGCGAGCGCGATAGCGCCACACGTGAGCTAGCAAAGATTCAAAATAACGAGCGTTTCGAGCAACTCAAGCAAGGCGGTATGATTGCGGGAATCGGCTTAATTCTTGGGGTGATCATCGCTTATCTGCCAAGACCCCGTCGTCGCCAAAAGAATCGCTGGTAATAACTATTAGCGCTTTAAAAAAGCCAGCAGCTAGGCTGCTGGCTTTTTTGTGCATTACACTTTTTGATAGCCAAATGTCAGGGAGTTACCACATCTGAGCAGCACAAAGCCACCTTGTCAGCCGCTGCGATAACGCCAGCCCGCGATGACAACAAATGGATTGCAGCAGACACCATAGCGATTAAGGTCAACACGACAAAACAGACCGTATTTAACACTCCATTTACAGTTGATTTCAAACGCAGTGCAATTACCACTCACTAACTAAACCCATACAAGCTGGGCATAGCACACCATCTATTTACATCATTTCAAACAAGGATCACATTAGTTTTCACAATGGTGTTCCTCGTCACATTTTGAATGTATAATCGGCGCGCGAAGGCGCCAGATTGGATACAAAAATAAGACCAAACGCCTTTTAAACAGACCTTTTGTTCAAGCCAAAACTGTCCCTAATGTAGGTCCAGGTGGAAGTTACTACTATGTTCAAAGCAAGTGAAGTTCTGACTGGTCGTTATGACTCAGCTACCCTAGATGAGCTTTTTGAAGCGATCACCCACAACTATATTGTCGATGAAGAGCAATACCTCTCAGAACTGATCCAATTGGTGCCTTCGAGTGAAGCAGAGATCCAGCGCGTCACCCAACGTGCCCACGACCTAGTCAGCAAGGTACGTCAATACGATAAAAAAGGCCTGATGGTCGGTATCGATGCCTTCTTGCAGCAATATAGCTTAGAAACTCAAGAAGGCATTATTTTGATGTGCCTAGCTGAAGCCTTGCTGCGCATCCCCGATGCCGAGACCGCCGACGCACTGATTGAAGACAAGCTCTCAGGGGCGAAATGGGACGAACACCTCAATAAGAGTGGCTCCACCTTAGTCAATGCCTCGACTTGGGGATTGATGCTAACGGGTAAAATCGTCAACCTAGATAAAGAGATTGATGGTAAGCCTAGTAGCCTACTCAACCGCTTAGTTAACCGTTTAGGCGAACCTGTGATCCGCCAAGCCATGCTGGCAGCGATGAAGATCATGGGCAAGCAATTTGTATTAGGTCGCACCGTTAAAGAAGCCCTAAAAAACAGTGTCGATAAACGTAAGCTAGGTTATACCCACAGCTACGACATGCTCGGCGAAGCGGCGCTCACCATGAAAGATGCGCAAAAATACTTCGACGATTATTCTAGTGCTATCGCCGCCTTGGGCGAGCAACAATACGATGAAAGCCAAGCGCCGCGTCCAACCATCTCTATTAAGCTGTCAGCGCTGCATCCTCGCTATGAAGTCGCTAACGAAGACCGCACGCTCACCGAGCTGTACGACACCGTTATCAAATTAATCAAGCAGGCACGCGCCCTCAATATTGGCGTCTCTATCGATGCCGAAGAAGCCGACCGCTTAGAGTTGTCGCTCAAACTATTCCAAAAGCTGTATAACTCAGACGCCGCCAAAGGCTGGGGCCTGTTAGGCATAGTCGTGCAAGCCTACTCTAAACGCGCCCTGCCGGTACTTTGCTGGCTAACGCGCCTATCGAAAGAGCAAGGCGATGAGATCCCACTGCGCTTAGTGAAAGGCGCTTACTGGGACAGCGAGTTAAAATGGGCACAAATGGCAGGTGAAGGCGGTTACCCGCTTTACACCCGTAAGGCGGGTACTGATGTTTCTTACCTTGCCTGCGCCCGCTACCTGTTGTCTGATGCCACCCGCGGCGCCATCTATCCACAGTTTGCCAGCCACAATGCGCAAACCGTCGCGGCCATTGCCGATATGGCGGGCGATCGCCAGTATGAGTTTCAACGTCTGCACGGCATGGGCGAAGAGTTGTATGACACCTTGCTGGCCGAAGCTGGCGTGAGCACAGTGCGTATCTATGCGCCCGTTGGTGCCCACAAAGATCTGCTACCTTACTTAGTGCGGCGCCTGCTAGAAAATGGCGCCAACACCTCGTTTGTGCATAAACTGGTGGACCCTAAAACCCCCATCGACTCTTTGGTTGTCCATCCTTTGACGACCCTACAAAACTACAACACCCTAGCCAATAATAAAATTGTTCAGCCAGCCGATATTTTTGGCGCCGAACGTAAAAACTCTAAGGGACTCAATATGAATATCATGTCTGAATCTGAGCCGTTTTTCGCGGCGTTAGACACCTTTAAAGACAAGCGCTGGAGCGCGGGCCCGCTGGTCAATGGCGAAACCCTAACGGGTGACACCATAGAAGTGCTCAGCCCCTATGACACCACTCAGGTGGTCGGCACCGTCGCCTTTGCCGACAGCCACGCCATAGAACATGCGCTCGCCAGTGCCCACGGCGCCTTTGGCCCATGGTGTGCAACGCCCGTTGAAGTGCGCGCCAACGCGCTACAAAAGCTAGCGGATCTATTAGAAGAACACCGCGAAGAGTTGATTGTCTTATGTACCCGTGAAGCGGGTAAGAGTATTCAAGACGGTATCGATGAAGTGCGCGAAGCGGTCGATTTCTGTCGCTACTACGCGGTGCAAGCCAAGAAGATGATGGCCAAGCCTGAACTGCTTCCTGGCCCAACGGGTGAGCTCAATGAGCTGTTCTTGCAAGGTCGCGGCGTCTTTGTGTGTATCAGCCCTTGGAACTTCCCGCTAGCCATCTTCTTAGGTCAAGTTGCCGCCGCGCTTGCTGCGGGTAACACTGTGGTGGCTAAGCCTGCCGAACAAACCTCAATTATCGGCTACCGCGCGGTGCAACTGGCTCATCAAGCGGGGATCCCCAAAGAGGTGCTACAGTTCCTGCCTGGCACGGGTGCTAGCGTTGGGGCGACCATCACCGCCGATGAGCGCATAGGGGGCGTCTGCTTCACTGGCTCAACCGTCACGGCCAAGCGCATCAACCTAACCTTAGCCCAGCGCGAAGGGGCCATCATTCCGCTAATCGCCGAAACTGGCGGCCAAAATGCCATGGTAGTGGACTCAACCTCGCAGCCAGAGCAAGTGGTTAATGATGTGGTGTCATCTTCCTTTACCAGTGCAGGACAACGCTGCTCGGCGCTGCGAGTGCTGTTTTTACAAGAAGATATCGCCGATCGTGTTATTGATGTGCTCAAAGGGGCGATGAATGAGTTAACCATTGGCGATCCCAACTCGGTGAAGACAGATGTCGGGCCGGTGATCGATGCGACCGCCAAGGCCAACCTTAATGCCCATATCGATCACATTAAGCAAGTAGGCCGTTTGATTAACCAGCTTGAGTTACCATCTGGCACCGAAAATGGCCACTTTGTGGCGCCGATTGCGGTAGAAATTGACTCGATTAAAGTGTTAGAAAAAGAGCACTTTGGGCCTATCCTACATGTTATCCGCTATAAGGCTGCTGATTTACCTAAGGTTATTGATGAGATCAATTCAACCGGATTTGGTCTCACCCTGGGGATCCATAGCCGTAACGAAAGCCATGCCCTCGCCTTAGCCGACAAGGTTAATGTGGGTAATGTCTATATCAATCGCAACCAAATTGGCGCTGTCGTTGGCGTACAGCCTTTCGGCGGACAAGGCCTGTCGGGCACAGGCCCTAAAGCCGGTGGTCCACACTACTTAACCCGTTTTGTGACCGAAAAGACCCGCACCAATAACATCACCGCCATCGGTGGCAATGCGACCCTCTTATCACTGGGCGATAGTGATGACTAATACCATTAGCGTATCCCATAGCGTAAGTAGGCAAATGAACAAGTAAGCCGATACCGTAAGGTGTCAGCGACGATAAATAAAAAGTCGATAAATAAAAAGTCGATAAGTAAAAAGTCGATAAGTAAAAAGCCCGTTGCAATGCAACTGGCTTTTTACTGTCTGCTTAACGGCTCACCGCCGGCTTAAGCAAGCCTAATTTACACTAAGCGCCGTTGTAAGCTGGCATAGTATTCATCCTGTTGCAGCAGCATTTGATGGCTACCACTTTGACGGATCGCCCCATTTTCCATCAGATGAATACAGTCCATCTGCGCCATCGCAGTTAGGCGGTGGCTTATCATCAACAAGGTTTTATCTTGAGCAAATTCAAATAACAGCGCCAAGATCTCACGTTCGGTGCGTTGATCTAACCCTTCGGTAGGCTCATCAAGCAGCAATAACGGCGCGTCACGCAATAGCGCTCTGGCAACCCCAATACGGCGCTGCTCCCCTCCAGACAACTGCCGCCCGCCTTCACCAATCCAAGTATCCAGTGGCTTATCACCTTGAGTTAAGGTACTTAAGCCCACTTTATTGAGCACCTCAACGAGCAGCTTATCATTGGCCTCCTGCGCCTCCTGCCTGGCTGCACGGCTTAAGCCTTGTGTCTGGATCTCCGTTTGCGTATCGAGCTGGGCTAAGGTTAAGTTATCGCGCAGGGTTCCGGCAAACAGGTAGATACGCTGGCTCACCACAGTCATGCCTTGGCGCAGTTGTTTTTCGCTGTAGGCTGAAATAGGCACCCCATCGAGCATGATACTGCCCGCTTGCGGCTGCCACTGACGAGTGATTAATGACAACAAACTCGACTTGCCACAACCGGTTTGCCCCAGCAGCGCCACCTTGTCGCCAGCCTGCAGGGTTAAATCGACTCCTTTGAGTACGGGTCTATCTGCCTTATAGGCAAAATCGACCTGATGCAAGCTTAACGCGCCATGGGTGACTCTATGCTCTGCCTGCTCATCGAAGATGATACTAGGCGATTGCAGCGCCACCTCATTGACTCGCTCGGCGGCCATCACACACGCAGACAGGTGCTGAAACGCTGCCGCTAGCGGCATCAACATCTCGATACAAGCCAGTGTCATAAAGACCACTAGCGCCAGCATGGGCCCAGGTGGCAGATGTTCACCCACCCCATCGGCCGCCATATATAGCAGCAGTACCACGGCAAGCCCATGACACAAGACCAACGCCGCTTGGCTCAGCGCAGTGACATTGGCCATCGCGGCTTGGCTGGCAAACAACTTTGTCTGCGCCCTATCAAGCTCGGCGCGAAACCGTGGCAGCGCACCAAATAGGGTTAACTCGGCCTGACCTTGCACATATTCGAGCATTAATACTCTAAAGTCGCGTTTTGCCTCAAGCTGGGCGATGCCCGGGCGATGGCCTAAGGCATAAAAGATCAACGGCAATAAACACCACAAGGCCAATAACACGCCGCACAGGGTTAGCGCTAAGGAGGCATCAAACCAGCCCAAAAACAGGTATAAGGCGCCAATCATCAACAGCGAGGCGGCCATGGGAGTGATTAAGCGTAAATAGAGATGATCGAGCGTATCAATGTCTGACACTAAACGATTCAGCAGATCGCCACCGCGCACCGCCTGAAGATCGCTCGCGCTCAGCGGCATCAACTTGCGCCATGCCCAGCACCTAAGCTCGGTCAGTAATTTAAAGGTGGCCTCATGGGTGGCAAGGCGCTCACCATAGCGACTGGCGGTGCGGGCGATGGATAAAAAGCGCACGCCACCTGCGGGGGTAAAATAGTTAAACGCCTGCGCGGTCGCCACCGTGAGTCCTGCAACCGCCGTGGCCGAGAGAAACCAGCCCGACAGCGATAACAAGCCAATGCCAGCCATCAAGGTGGTGATACTTAACAACAGTCCAACGCCCATCATCAGCCATTGGCGTTTAAACAGCCTTAAAAACGGCAACAGTTGGCTTATCCCTTTACGTTTCATGACAACGCCTCGCTTAAAGCCTGCTCATGGCACAGCTCCCGAAATAGCCCCTGCTGGCTCACCAAGGTCTGATAATCGCCCTGCTGCACAATGCGCCCCTTGTCTAACACCACTATCATGTCCATCTGCTGCAGAGAGTCTAAGCGGTGAGTCACCATCAAGGCGCTCGCGCCTGCCATCGCCTCATCCAGTGCCGCTAGTACCGCTTGTTCGCTGTGGCTGTCTAAACTGGCGGTAGGCTCATCAAGTAACAAAAGCTGCGCCTCTTGCCCCAGCGCGCGAGCAAGGCACAAGCGTTGAGCTTGCCCCACCGACACCCCAGCACTTTGCTCGCCTATGGGATGGGCTAACCCGAGCGGCTGCGCGTCGACAAACTCTCTCACCTGCGCCTTTTCCAAAAGCGCCAGTACGCTGGCGTCGCTCATCTCGATATTACTCATCGCCACGTTATCGCGCACCGTGCCATGAAACAGCTGCGGCTCTTGCCCCAGCCATGCCAAATGGCGGCGATAACTGACTCTGTCGAGTGTATTCAGCTCGATGCCATTGACCAACACCGACCCTTCATAGGGTAAAAAGCCGAGCAACATATTGAGTAAACTGCTTTTGCCTGCCCCGCTAGGCCCCACCAACGCCATACGTTGCCCAGCCGCTAACGTCACACTCAGCGGCCCGGCCAACACTTGGCCATCGAGGCTACTCACGGTTACATCTTGCAGCACAATACTCAGCGGCTGATTAGAGGCAAACGGCACACCCTGATTGCCGCCACTATTGTTATCGCAACTATTGTTATCGCCACAGCCACTCTCGGGATGATTAAGCAAGGCCATTAACGCTTCTGCCGCGCCGATGGCCTGCGCCTTAGCGTGATAATGCGTGCCCATGTCCCGCAGCGGTTGATAAAACTCGGGGGCCAAGATCAGCACAAATAAACCGGTAAACAGGGTGAGGCCAGCGCCATAATGACCAAAATCGAGATGGTCAAGAAAGCTAAAACCAAAATACACCGCCAATACCGCAATCGACACTGCAGCGAAAAACTCCAGCACGGCTGAGCTTAAAAAGGCCATACGCAGCACCGCCATAGTGCGACTGCGAAACTCTTCAGAGGCGGTTTCAATCGCTTTGATCTCACGCTCGCCGCGATAAAACAGCTTAATGGTGCTCATGCCTTTAAGGCGGTCCATAAAGTGGCCACTTAAACGCGACAAGGCGGTGAAGTTTTTACGGTTGGCATCGGCAGCGCCCATGCCCACTAAGATCATAAATAGCGGAATTAACGGGGCCGTTGCCAGCAAGATGATGCCCGCGGCCCAGTTTATCGGAAACACCACCGCCAAAATGGTCAGCGGAATAAAGCCCGCCAACAGCATCTGTGGCAGGTATTTGGCGTAAAAGTCATGCAGATCTTCAACCTGCTCTAATACAATGCTGGCCCAGCTACCCGCCGGCTTACCTTTTATAAACACGGGCCCCAGTTGGGTTAACTTATCCAGCACCGCTTTACGGATCTGCCCGCGCAGCAAACAGCCCGCTTTAAAGCTAATGCGCTCGCGGCCATAGGCTAATAATGCCCTAAGCGCTATGATGCCGATGAGGAGATAAAAATGGTTGATAAAATCAGTTTTGGGCTGCGACTCGATAATCATGCCATGCAACATGGTGGCCAGCAGATAGGCTTGTACCACTAAGGCTAGGCCCGTCAATACGCCAAACAACACAGTGAGGTTAAGGTAGATGCCACAGGCTGATTTTTGCTGTTTCAACCAACGGGAAAGCACTTTTTCTAAGCTTTTGTCCATGGGGCTCCGACGACATTGAGGCGAGGGTAACGGCGTATATTGCCAATCCATGAAGTATCGCAGGCAATGGGGGCTTAATAAACAAAGACGAGCGTAAATGTTAGGCGCTTCACAAAAATTGAGCTAGATCAAAAAAGCCAGCACTTATGGCTGGCTTTTAGGGCGATATATCAATAACAAGGTTTAATCTTGCTTGATATAAATCTCGTCGTCATCTTCATCGGCATCGGCATCTGGGTGCGCGTCACGCCACTCTTGCGCTGCCGCTTCTTTTGCCGCTAACGCTTCAGTACGCTCTTCACGCTGCTTAGCGCGGCGCTGATTACGTACCATTAGGTTTTCAACAATCTGTTGCAGTGCGGCATTGCCCCACTCTGTCGCTTCCGCTTCGGTTGCAAAGCCAGCTTTTGACTTAGAAACCACGGTTTTACGCGCAGTCATACGACGAGTGACTTGTGCACTCCAGCCTTTTTCGGTTTCAACAACACGAAGGGCATACTTTTTATCTTTTAACATGATTCAGTCCTAACATAAGTAAAGGCATAGATCTTCGAGTGTCTAAATATCTACCACCGGTTGGGCGAGGCCCGCGATGGGTTTTGCCCGAAAGGCGGCTATTGTAGTCTCCTTTGCACAAAACTCAATCATGAGCGAGTGAATAATACTAATCAATTTAAATAAGGGGTCAATTTTAATAACCAAAAAAGTACTAACACAAGGCAATCAGAAGTCTAAGCTATTATTAAAGTTGAGTTTAATGACATATTACCCCTCGTTTTTAGCGACGCTAAGCCCAGCTAAATATATCGCCTAACGGCCTAGTCCTCTATAGCCAACGGTCGATATTACAGGCGCCTTAACGACCCCTTAACCACACAAGGTGTCTTATGCGTCACTTAAACGCTATACTTGGGCCTTGCCATTGACCGCTTATGGCCCCCATGCCTGCACATTTACTCGCCATGTTTTAGCGAATAATTAGCGATTTTTCAGTAAATCCTGTAAGATGCACGCCCGCCAGCGTACCTGGCACCTGAATTTTGCTGCCCATGCAGCCCCAAGAGACCCATCTATGAGTTTTACCTCCCTAGGTTTATCCGCCCCTATCTTAAAAGCTGTAGCCAACAAAGGTTATGAAACACCCTCTCCAATTCAAGCACAGGCGATTCCAGCCGTGTTAGAAGGTAAGGATGTAATGGCGGCGGCACAAACCGGCACGGGCAAAACCGCAGGCTTTACCCTGCCACTGCTCGAATTGCTAAGCAAAGGAGAACGTGCTCGCGCCAAACAAGTGCGCGCACTGGTGTTAACCCCAACTCGGGAGCTGGCTGCACAGATAGCAGAAAGCGTCACCACTTACGGCAAATATTTACCCCTGCGTAGCGCCGTAGTATTTGGCGGCGTCGGCATAGGCCCGCAAATCAGCCAAATTAATCGTGGCGTCGATATTTTAGTGGCCACCCCAGGGCGTTTACTCGACCTTTATAATCAACGTGCCGTTAGCTTTAGTCAGCTAGAAGTATTAGTGCTCGATGAAGCCGACCGCATGCTGGATATGGGCTTTATCCACGACATCAAAAAAATCTTGGCTGTATTACCCGCCAAGCGTCAAAACCTGATGTTTTCGGCCACCTTCTCCGATGAGATCCGCACCCTAGCCAAAGGCTTGGTTAACAATCCGGTCGAGATCTCGGTAACGCCGCGTAACACCACAGCCAATACGGTAGAGCAGTTAATTTGCCCAGTAGACAAGACGCAAAAATCGGCTGCACTGGTGCAATTAATCAAGCAACACGATTGGCAACAAGTATTGGTCTTTAGCCGCACCAAGCATGGGGCTAACCGCCTCGCTAAGAGCTTAGATGCCAAAGGCATCACAGCTGCGGCCATTCATGGTAATAAGAGTCAAGGCGCGCGCACCAAGGCGCTGGCTAACTTTAAAAGTGGTGAAGTCCGCGTATTGGTTGCGACCGATATTGCCGCTCGTGGCCTCGATATCGATCAACTACCACAAGTGGTTAACTTTGACTTGCCTAACGTGCCAGAGGATTACGTACATCGTATCGGTCGTACTGGTCGCGCCGGCGCCGCGGGTAAAGCGATTTCACTGGTGAGCAGCGAAGAGATAAAATTGCTTGCCGATATCGAGCGCTTGATCGGTAAAACCCTGCCGCGCACCGAAGTGGCAGGCTTTGAGTCGACTCATAAGCTACCAGAAACAGACTTAACACCTAAGCGTCATGGGCAAAACCGTGGCCCACGTAATGCTAAGCCTAGCGGCAATCGCCCAGCGCGTAATAGCGGCGGTCACAACCGTAATGACGATAAGCCGCAAGGCAACCGCGAAGGCCAAGGACAAAGCAAAAGTCCTTACCAAGGCAAGAGCGAACACAGAGACGGCAACGCCCCGAGTCGTCGCCGTACGCGTCGCCCAAGTGCCGCGCAAACCGCTAAGTAACGCTTATCGGTAAGTCGTAACCACACTATGGTCAGTAGCAATACTGGCCATTTTTTTATCTCGCAATTTCCTACCCTAGGTATTTAAAGGGGTTGTTTTAACCATAACCTCATGGTTTATCAATTGCTTGCCGCAGGCCTTTCGTGCAGGTGCTTCCTCGGCTCGGTGAGTGCGACCTTACGTTTACCCCACTTAGGTATTTAAAGGGGTTGTGTTAACCATAACCTCATGGTTTATCAATTGCCTGCCGCAGGCCTTTCGTGCAGGTGCTTCTGTGACACGCCGCAAGTACAATCCCTGTAGGCTCTGCCGTGACATCCATGTCACGGAAGGTCACAGCCGCACCTACACCCGAGTTCTTAATCTCTTCGATTTAGCCATCATTGGTATCCACAGAACCGTTAAAAGCAAAATTATGTTTGACAAAAGGTTGTGGGACTTCGAATGAAGGTGTTGGCATTTTTGGCTTGTAGCATTTGCCGGAATAGGTTTTTACATCGCTGATGGTAGCGTTAACTTACATTGTTTTGAATTGCTTGCCGCAGGCCTTTCGTGCAGGTGCTTCCTCGGCACCGCTGTAAACCCATCCTTGGGCGCTCTGCGATTTCATCCCTGAAATCGAAGGCCTCAGCCGCACCTACACCCGAGTTCTTAATCTCTTCGATTTGACCTTACTAGTGTCACTCGGACAATCAAAAGTTAAATTGTTTTTGGACAAAAGTATCTTGGCCTTCGAATGAAGGTGTTGGCATTTTTTGGCTTGTAGCATTTAGTCGAGTTTGTTTTTATTGATTGATGGTAGCGTTAACCTTCATCATTTTGAATTGCTTGCCGCAGGCCTTTCGTGCAGGTGCTTCCTCGGCACCGCTGTAAACCCATCCTTGGGCGCTCTGCGATTTCATCCCTGAAATCGAAGGCCTCAGCCGCACCTACACCGACTTATCACTCTCTTCGATTTACCCGTAATTGGTATCCACAGAACCGTTAAAAGCAAAATCGTTTTTGGACAAAAGTATCTTGGCCTTCGAATGAAGGTGTTGGCTTTTTTGGGCTTGTAACATTTAGTCGAGTTAGTTTTTATTTATTGATGGTAGCGTTAACCTTTATGGCAACCCATTGCCAGCAGCAGGCCTTTCGTGCAGGTATTTCGGTGGGGCGCTGCAAGTATATCCCTATACGCTCGACGGTGGCATCCATGCCACCAACCCCCACAGCCATACCTACACCGGCTTATCTATCTCTTCGATTTAGCCGTAATTAGTATCCACAGAACCATTAAAAGCTAAATTTTTTTTGGACCAAAGTATCTTGGCCTTCGAATTAAGGTTGAGGCATTTTGCGTGATTGGTTTTTAGTTAACGATGGTAGCATTAACCTTCATCATTTTGAATTGCTTGCCGCAGGCCTTTCGTGCAGGTGCTTCTGTGACACGGTGAGTGAAGCCCAGCTTCGCGCTTACGAACGAGAGGCATGGATACCGAACTGGCTTTTAGACATGGACGTTGTTCAAGTACAATCCCTGTAGGCTCTGCCGTGACATCCATGTCACGGAAGGTCACAGCCGCACCTACACCGACTTATCTATCTCTTCGATTTAACCTTACTGATATGACTCGGACAATCAAAAGCTAACTTATTTTTGAACCAAAGCTTATTAGGACTAATGTTCTAATTAGTCTGTTTCAGATTAATATTTGTATAGATTAACGCTTGGCTTTGCGGCGTGCCGGAGCGCAGCGTAGGTGCGTCCGTCAACAGCCATTTGTGTACGCCCAGCATGGGCATGAACTAATGAGGTGAAAGTCCTCTGTAGGAAGATCACCGTTTAATAACATACTGTTATTAAACGTTAACTACTAGCGAATGGCAAGGGCTTATCCGCGAGGATTGGTCTGAAGGAAGCCGCTAGCAAATTTGCGAGCTGATGAACAAGAACATCATATGAGGCGTAGGCTAGAGGTGAGTTGGCACAAGACGACGAAACCACGTGATCTAATGGCCACCGTAAATGATGCAGCAGTGCAAAGAAAGTTCATGTTCTTATCTGGGGAGATCTGCTTAACACGCGATCGGTCATTAACCAGTGAGGCTCTGGTTTATAAGTGCCTTGGCTTTTCAATTTCATCGACTGAAAAGAGCGAACTAGATGGAAACCGATAGCGCATGACAGGGTAACTTGGCATGTGATTAAGCAGAAGTCAGCAGACGGCATAGTAGCCCAATGCCCATCGTAATGGATGGGATAGCATACCCGGCGGTAGCGTTGTGGGTACATGGTGAAGGCCTGAACATTTAGAAGAAGGAGGAGTCTTGTCAAACTTGTCGATACCCACTACGTCGCCAGACGATTACTATCAGCAGCGTATTGATATGCAACCGGCCTTCAACCGCGATCTATTCCAACAACTGCTCGAACCTGAAAATCTACACCGGGCGTGGCGTCAAGTTAAAGCCAATAAAGGCGCAGCTGGCGTCGATGGCATGACCATCGAAGCCTTCCCGCTCTGGATGCAACAAGGCGGCTGGCAACAGTGTAAATCTCAATTAGAGCTAGGTGAATACCAACCCTCAGCGGTCAGGCGCGTAGAGATCGACAAACCCGATGGAGGTAAACGCAAATTGGGGATCCCTAACGTCATTGACCGTGTGATACAGCAAGGCATTGCTCAAATACTCACGCCACTGTTTGACCCATTCTTCTCGATCAACAGCTTTGGCTTTAGGCCGAACAGAAATGCCAAACAAGCGGTACTGCAAGTAAGGGATATCATCAAACTGAAACGCAAATTTGCCGTCGATGTTGATCTGTCCAAGTTCTTTGATCGAGTAAATCACGACCTGTTGATGACTCAATTGAGGATCAAGGTACAGGATAAGCGTCTGCTGGCGCTTATTGGTAAATACTTGCGTGCTGGCGTGATGATCAACGACCAATTTGAAGCAAGTTTTGAAGGCGTGCCTCAAGGCGGCCCACTCTCACCATTACTCTCTAACATTATGTTGGATAGTCTGGATAAAGAGCTGGAAAGTCGAGGGCATAAATTCGCTCGCTACGCAGACGATTTTATCATCTTGGTAAAATCTCAACGAGCGGGTGAACGGGTACTCAAGAGTATTACTCAATACCTTGCCACTAAGCTAAAACTGGCCGTTAATGAGCAGAAAAGCCAAGTGGTTAAGGTCGATCAAAGCAAGTTCCTTGGTTTTACCTTTAACCGCGGAAAGATCCAGTGGCATGCTAAAACATTACACATTTTCAAACAAAAGATGAGGCGACTAACGAACCGAAATTGGGGCGTGAGTATGAGTTATCAGCTGTTTAAAATGCGTCAATACATGCAAGGCTGGATCAATTACTTTGGCATAGCCAACGCTTACCAAGGGTGTATCGATTTAGACCATTGGATCCGTCGTCGAGTACGGATGTGCTACTGGCGTCAGTGGCGAAAACCACGGACTAAGGTGCAGAATTTACTTAAACGAGGCGTCAGGATCCAAGCAGCCGTTGCTTGTGGGATCACAAGTAAAGGCCCATGGCGGAGCTCGAAAACACCAGGAATACAGCAAGCGCTGAGTAATGAGTATCTTAAGAAAGCAGGATTGTATTCACTGAGAGATGGATGGATCGCGGTTCACTATCCGAACCAGAAAACAGGTTAGGCGTTCTAAATGAACCGCCCTGTGCGGAGCCGCATGCAGGGTGGTGTGGGGGCTGGAGGCTAGATACCTCCGGCTACCCGATTATGTTTCGGTTTCTGTTGATCTAAGAAGATTATGAAATGGTTCCCAGTTATTTTTAAATGGCTCCATTTTCTCTATGCTCCAATGCAATCTGAGCCACTTTATCTTACTGAGATCTCTTTTATCGTAATGGCTTCTGATTACTTCTGATGGAATGACATAGACATCAGGGGTGTTTGATAACTTTTCACCTCTAAGATCGACAAAGCAAAAGATGAAATTTTCAGTGGCATGCTGAACTGCATGCTTTCCAAGCGTGAACTCCAAATGGTGCCAATCTCTATTTTCACCTCTACCACGTTTTCTCTTGGCAGATTTACTCGTTTTTACTTGGACGCTAACCGTTTTACTTCCGTTAACATTTGATGCAAGAAGATCAATTGTGGGGGAGCCTTCTCTGACCAATGCACAGATATAATCAAATGCAGATAGAGCATAAGCAACATAATGCTCTCCAGCCCCTCCTGTTAACTTGCTATTTGCCATGAACCTACCTTAGAAACATAACGATCTAGTTCACGAGCCGAAGGTCTCGTGTAACGGCTTGTTCTTTACTTTCGGAGAGAGGAGGTTATCGCTACTCAATCCGTGAGTTCATATTCCATGCCCTTGGGGCTGATGTGAGCCCCCTGCGGCGTGAGGGAAGCATCGCTGCTTTACTTGAAGACTCTTGCAGGTCTCTTTGAAAGCTTCGCTTTACGAGCCTTAGCAAGGGCCTTCAAGCTACCATAAATAAGGCGTTTCTTCCATCGCGTTTGGCTCTATCTATGCCTTCGGCTAGACTGAAATATCACTTCTTGTTTGCTAAAAATCGTCTACCGCAGGTCAAGAACAGCTTATTGATTAGCAGCAGGATAACCTCCTGCTTTCTTGTAAGTCTCTTCGTCAAAATATCACTTGTAAGTGTTTGTTGTAAATATATTTTTTAACAAAAAATACAGGTTAAATATGACAATTTAGCAGATAAAAAAGATGCATAGGTGTTTACGAGGTCTGCATAGCACTTTTATATATATTACAAACTATTGATAATAATGAGTTAATGTTTAAAAGTTAGTATTATCGATGCGCCAATCAAACGATTTATGCATCTTTTTCATAGTAATTATCTTAACTTGAACTATAACTGTATATACATACAGTACGCTAGTGAGGTAACGGTTATGGGGCAATTAACATTTTTGGAGGCTATACGGACAGAGATCAGGGTACGCCATTACAGCTATCAAACAGAAAAATCCTACCTCTATTGGAACCGCTATTTCATTCGACATTGCAATATTCGTCATGGAGCAGATATAACCCCCGCTTTGATTGAACAATTTCTCTGTTTTTTAGCAGTGGAGTGCGAAGTGTCGGCGAGCACCCAGAAACAGGCCCTATGTGCCATTTTATTTGCTTGTCGCCATGTGTTAAAAGTTGAGCCCAATGAGTTACAATTTCCCTATGCAAAAGCCCCTAAACGAATACCGCAGGTATTGTCTAACGAAGAAGCAAAACTGATCATCAGCAATTTGTCAGGCTACCACTATTTAATTGGTGCCATCCTATTTGGCTCAGGCCTAAGATTAAAGGAAGCCCTAAAACTTAGGGTAAAAGATATTGATCTAACCACTAAATCTATCTTTGTGTACCGAGGTAAAGGGCAAAAAGATCGAGTTTGTATGCTACCTAACGGATTGATTGATGCTCTAAAGTCACAAATAAAACAGGTAAAAAAGCTCCACGAGACGGATTTGTCAGATGGCTTTGGACTTGCTTCATTGCCCATCTCTCTCATCAGAAAATACCGCAGTAACGCCTCTAAGTTTCATTGGCAATATATCTTTCCTGCTAGCCGCCGTTGTATGCACCCAAGTGACAACTACGTGTGCAGACACCATATTCATCCAACGGCTTTTTCACGAGTATTAAGGCAAGCTACCACTAACAGTGGTATAGATAAGCGCGTTACCGCCCATACTTTCCGCCATTCATTTGCAACATCTTTATTACTCAAAGGGCATGATATTCGTACCATCCAAGAGTTATTGGGACACAGTGATGTCAAAACAACCGAGATATATACCCATGTGATTGGTGGCCATCATACTGGGGTCATAAGCCCTCTTGATAGTCTTTAAGGCATACTACAAGACAAGTTACTAGGGCCTTATCTTTTGCTTTCCGCATTAGTTAATATAAGGTAAACACAGAAACACAAAGTTCGAATGAGTAATTGTTCTAAATGATAAAGGGGCAAAACTGAGTTAGCTTTCTACTCGCCACTCACACCAAATGCAGCCAAATCGAAGAAACGTTCGATACCAAGTGTAAGCGCGGTTTTGGCCTTCGAAATCATGGATGATTTCGCAGAGCCCACACGGACGTGCTTGAACAACGTCCATGCCTAAAAGCCAGTTCGGCATCCATGCCTCTCGTTCGTAAGCACGAAGCTATGCTTCACTCACCGAGCCAAAAGAGCGCTTGCACATTCCCCGGCGGACAGGCGATTAATAACAGTGAAGGTTCGACCTTCAACACTTTCAATAAATGAAAATACAGCCAGCCGCTACTCAAACAAATGTCATCGTTCTTCATTCCAAGACCAGCACACTTTGGGGCAAAAGCTTCTTAGCCTTTAACTCACTAGTCGTATCAAATGAAGTCCAATCGAAGAGGCGTTAGGTAGAGGTGTAAGCGCGGTTTTGGCCTTCGAAATCATGGATGATTTCGCAGAGCCCACACGGACGTGCTTGAACAACGTCCATGCCTAAAAGCCAGTTCGGCATCCATGCCTCTCGTTCGTAAGCACGAAGCTATGCTTCACTCACCGAGCCAAAAGAGCGCTTGCACATAAGCTTGCTGCAAGCAATTAACTCACATTGAAGGTTCGACCTTCAAACACACTTAACAAATAAGATGTAGCCGAACGCTACTATAGCTAATCCCAAAAATGCCAAGCCTTCATTCCAAGACCAGCACACTTTGGAGCAAAAGCTTCTTAGCCTTTAACTCACTGGTCGTATCAAATGAAGTACAATCGAAGAAGCGTTAGAGATAGGTGTAAGCGCGGTTTTGGCCCTTGGCGGCATGGCCAAAAATGTTCCTTACATTTTTTGGCATTCCCTCCATCCATGGAGGTCAGATGCCGCCGTGGAGCGTATAGGGATATATTCACAGCGAGCCAAAAGAGCGCTTGCACATAAAGCCTGCGGCAGGCTATTAATTGCCATTAAGGTGCGTTTTCATAGCACATCAATAAATGAAAATTCAGCATAACGCTGCTCAAGTAAACTTAAAAAAATGCCAAGCCTTCATTTCAAGACCAGCACACTTTGGGGCAAAACTAAGTTAGCTTTTGAACTAGCGGCTCACACCAAATGCAGCCAAATCGAAGAAACGTTCGATACCAAGTGTAAACGCGGCTGCGGCCTTTGCCAGCAGGGATGCTGGCGCAGAGCCCACAGGGATGTGCTTAAACAACGTCCATGTATAAAAGCCAGCTCGACAAAATATATCCATATACAAAAACCAGTTCGACATCCCAGTCTCTCGTTCACGAGTATATGGCTGTCGCCAAGCTCACCCAGCCTCTCGTTCGTGAGCACGAAGCTAGGCTTCACTCACCTAGCCAAAAGTGCGCTTGCACATTTCCCGATTAATCACAGCAAAGGTGCGACCATCAAGCACTCTATTCAATACCAATTAGACTGATGCTAAAAACCCAAATGCCATCAACCTTCATTCGCAGGCCAACTCACTTAGGTATAACTGGGCCATTAGACACTAATATTTTAAACCGTTAATTTTTAAACATTTAGCATTTAACATTTAGGTGTTATGCAAAGACATTTTTTACCAAATATGAGCTATATCGCTAGATTTATAGCGGCGCCTTCATTTATGATTTCGCATCTCATCAGACCCTCTGGGCAGGCCTAATTTAGATGCGCATAAAGACAAGGACTGTGGCAGTTAGTTTAAAAGGAATTATGTATGCAACATCAACTCAATCCGAGCAATTCACTAGAGCTGAGCTTCCAACAAGCATTAACCGATAACACCCATGCCGAAGCATTTTACCAACAGCTGGTCCAAGCTAAGCTGTTTTTATTAAGCGACTCAAGCGACGATGACACCATCGAAAACGGCAAACCTGCAGCAGATGGCACTATGTCAATCAACATCATGCAGTGGTATGTCCCCCTTGAAGATGGCAGCGCTCATCCTTTCGCTCCTGTGTTTACATCTCAAGCCGCGGTCGATCAGGCCGTACAGCTAATGAAAAATGAAGGTACTGAGTATCATGGGGTTATGGAACTTGAAGCCGCAACGATTTTTAATCTATTGCTGCAGTCAGGTGTGGACATGGTACTCAACCCTAATACCAGCCTGTCTAAAACCTTAGATGAAGATGAAGTAAGATATATGCTTCTGCCTGAGGTGACGCTTATCAGACATAATGGTCGTCTCTCTATCGTAGCCAAAATATTGCATGACGATCTGCCGTTATATACGCCATTGAAAAAGGTGTTATCTCAGTACGCTAACGTTAAACACGCCTACCTTATTGAGTCTTGTCAGTTGGATTTAACAAAAAGTAGTTCAGATCATGCCTTCATCTTAGGAGTGCAATTTGCTGATGATAACAACCGCGATGATTTCAATCGTATCCGCTCTGATATCAACACGCTGCAACGAAAAATAGATCTGAATGGTTTAGAGATTAAAACACACCATATTAAATCAGATACTAAAGATGCCATCAGCAACTATTGTCTTGAGCAGATAACGCCTTTTTACAGCGGATCATTGCTTAGCAAAATAAAAGGCTGGTTTAGCTAAGCCTTGCCGTTTGCCCTATTATCTTTGCCACTCTGCACTGCGCTCTGAATAGGTATTATCACAACCACAGTCATATAAACCTTATCGTGATGACAAAGATAATAGGGATGGATTTAAAACAACAGAGGCAAGTGTCTGAGTTCAGACCACATGACTACACATTAACTGCTGACGCCGAGCCAACATGCTTAGAGTCGTTGACCGCCGAGATAAAACCCCCACGAGACGTGTGTTGCCATAATCACGGCTAAACGAGCGTACGCTAACCGTTATGCCGCAAACTTCAAACGCGTGCTCTTGTCAAAATGCAAAAAAAGGTGTGGATATTCAACACCCGCGATGCAACATCCGCAGGCTATAGCGTGATAGCTAATTATGCCAAATCGCCAGCTAAAGAGTTAGCGCAGTTCCCATGCGCGATAGCTCTTACCTTTAAGCTTACCCTTGGTGATCTTGTTAAGGGCTTTATTGAGCACTTTGCGATCGACAGCAACGTATGAGCGAAACTCGGTGATCTTAATCTTGCCCACTTCTGAGCCTTCGATGCCGTTGTCACCTGTGAGGCAACCTAAAATGTCGCCTGGACGAATTTTGTTTTTCTTACCGCCATCAATTTGAATGGTGACCATGCGTGGCTGGGGTGGGTAAGTGTCGAGTAGGCTTTCGCTTGGCAAGGCTTCGCCCACGATGTCACGGCCAATTTCATCTTCAAGTAGTGCAATTTTGTAACCGTCTTCATGGTCAAAGAAGGTATGCGCCGCCCCTTTGCTGCCCGCGCGGCCAGTACGGCCAATACGGTGAATGTGCACTTCGGTGTCGTAAGCTACATGGTAGTTAACCACCATATCGAGCGCATCGATATCGAGCCCACGTGCGGCCACGTCGGTAGCCACCATCACGCTAGCACTCTTGTTGGCAAATCGCAGTAACATCTGGTCGCGATCGCGCTGCTCTAAGTCGCCGTGCAGCGCCACAACGCTAAAGCCATCGTTAGCCAATTTCGCGGCCACATCTTTGGTTTCGCGTTTGGTATTACAAAACACCACGGCACTTTCTGGCTTGTGATGCAGTAGCAGCAGGCGCAGGGCTTTCATGCGATCGTTATTGTTACCGCACTCATAAAAATGCTGGTCAATGGTGTCACCGTCGTGCTTGCCTTCAACCTTGATCATCACAGGGTTGACCAAAAACTGCTCGCTAATGGTTTGAATTTGCTCTGGGAAAGTGGCGCTAAACAGCAAGGTTTGACGCTCACGCGGCACGGCGAGCATGATGGCGTCGAGCTCTTTTTGAAACCCCATTTCTAACATGCGATCGGCTTCATCAAGCACTAACATGTTGACGTTTTCAAGATCTAAACGACCGCGATCGAGATGATCGATAATACGACCCGGCGTACCCACAATAATATGGGCACCATGTTCAAGCGAGCCAATTTGTGGCCCCATAGGCACGCCGCCACACAAGGTTAAAATTTTAATATTATGGATGCCACGGGCCAGCGTACGCAGATCGGCCGCAACTTGGTCGGCCAGTTCGCGGGTGGGGCACATCACTAAAGCTTGAATGCGAAAACGTTTCACATCCAATTTATTGAGTAATCCTAAGCCAAAGGCGGCCGTTTTACCTGAGCCAGTTTTGCCTTGGCCAATCACATCTTCGCCGTTTAAGATGGCTGGCAAACTTTTGGCTTGAATGGGGGTCATAGACTCAAAACCTATGGTGGTTAGGGTCTCGAGCAGTTCAGGTTTTAACGCCAGGCTGTTAAAAGCAGTTGCGGTGTTGTTGTCGGCTTGACTCACGGTATTTTCCTAGTCGGACAGCTGGGCTTGGCCGAGTATTAATCGCGCGTGCACAGCTAATCGAATTTAAAGCATGTCGATAGGCAAACCCAACACCCTCATATTACCGAATGCGTTAAGCCCTGCCCTGTATTGGCGGCGATTATAGCAATGTTTTAATCAAAGTGCGTTAGGCAAGTGTGGTTAAAAGGGTTAATCACTAAAAAGCCCCGACGCCGCGTGAGCATTTACCTACGCGGCGAAGGGGCTTGAGATAACAGCTGTTAAGATAGCGGTAAAAATAGCAGTTAAAAGAGTCGCGAGTTAAGCGGTGGCCAGCTCGGCCTCAGCTGTCACTTTGGCGTCCATGCGTTTAATCACAGCGCCATAGATAATTAATGAGACTGCTGACACACTGGCGATACCGGCAAACACGTACCAGATATAGTGGGCATGGGATGATGCTTCAACCCAGGCAGCATGGTCACTAAAGGTGCGCGGATCAGGGCAGTAAGCCTCGAGTAAATATCCTGACAAACCAAAGCCCAGCAATGAGCTAATAAACGAATGCAGATGCGAGAAGCCTAAGTACAAGCCCTCTTCGCCCTTAGGTGCTTGCAGTGAAAAGTACTCCAAGAAACGCGGCGAAATAAAGCACTCCGCTAAGCCTTGGAACACAATGCCGATGATCATCATCGCCGCAATAGGATGCATGCCTAAAATGGTGTCAGTCCCGGCAAACATATTGCCCGAGGCCATTAATAGTGCCGAAACAGGCATGATAAACATGCCTATGGTCATCGAAGAAAGTGCGCTGCGTTTTGCCATTAGCGTGGTCACTAGGCTCACACACAGAAACACCACCAGCGGATTAACGTTAGCGTACCAAGAAGGGGAAGAGCCTTCCCCCGCCATGCGCAGCACATATTTTGGCATGGTGGCATACAGCTGATGTTGCACCATCCAAAAACCAGAAATGATCACAGTTAGTGACACTAGGCGGCCATTACCAAGAACCTTAGTGAGCGCCTGCCAAATTTGCCCCAGGCTCTTACCCGAGCGATTGTTATCTGTGCTCTTAAAGAACAGCAAAATACTAATAAACGCCAGTAGCGTCATGCTAGCGGCAAAATAGTTGAGGTTAATTAATCCCAGATCGCCCATCGACTCGCGCAGCGGTTTAACTACAGTTTTACCGGAAAAGGCGCCGATATTAACCATCATATAAAAGATAGAAAAGCCCTTAGCGCGGGTTTCTGTGGTGGTCGATAGCGCAACCGTGCCGGTGATCACCGCCTTGATAAAGGAGCCACCAATCATGATGACGATTAAGATAGGGATAATCGCCCAGCGAATATCGGCTTCTCTCAAGCCATGGTAGACAGTGTCTTTACCGTATTCCACCAGCCCTTGGTTTTCTATTAGCATGGGGAAAATCGCTAATGAGGCATAGCCTATGGTCAATAGACCAAACGCCAGCAACAAGGCGCCCCTAAAGCCTATCTTATCGGCTAAGGCACCGCTGAAGGTGGGTAAAAAGTAGAGACCCGCCGAGAAGGAGCCAGCCAACCACGCCGCTTCTACGTCACTAAAGCCCAAGATACGAGACAAATACAAGGTGATGACGATAAACACGCCATAATAGGCGGCGCGTTCGAGCAGTTCGACGCCATTGGCGACCCAAAACATACGCGGAAAAGCCGTCTTAGTGTGAGTCGACGCAGCCGACTCGGTGGCTTTGGATGTAACGTTATTATTCATTTGATGTGATCCAAAAATAAAAAAACACAACAAATTACCCCGCCGCGTACAACAAGGCAACACTTGCAACCTAAATGACCCCGCCATTTTATCAAGGTTGCGATACACACCACAGGCTCACCCTTCGCTTATGGGTTAAACCACTTGGCTCAGTGGACTGCTAGTGAGTCACTATGGTTAATGAGCAGTGATTAATGAGCAGTGGCTAATGAGTAATAGCTAAAAAGCTGTGGCTAATGAGCAGTGGCGGAGCGAAGTAACATTGGCTAAATGGCAATGGCTAATATGACTATGACGAAACAACAAGGGATAAAAGATAGGGCATGCGCTAGCGATAACAGTCACATCACCAAGACGCGCAGCTTGAGGCCAAGTCAATTAAGGTTAAGTCAATTGTGGCTAAGTTAATTGAGGCTAAGTTAATTAAGCCTAAGTCAATTAAGCCTAAGTTATCGGCAAACTTCCATTTAGCATCGCATCGCCGGTTATAAATCGGTATCCTAGGCGGCAAGATTTATCAGCCAGTAATTAACTACCCAATGACACAAGCCAATATCAGCAAAAGCCAACTTATCGAACAACTTGAACAATGGAAAAATCAGCAGATCTCAACTGAGCAGCTGCAAGACTGGATGGTGACTCACTATGATCCCGACGAAGTCACCATAGGCCAAGGTGAGTGCGAATGGACGGTCGAGGCGATGAACATAGTGATGAACGAATATGAAATCGCCAAGCTCGATAAGTGTCGCCAAGAGCAGGCGCAACTGGCTATCGATTTTATCAACAGCGATGAAGCACGCTTTAACCAGACGCGTCATCTGTTTTTATATGAAGGCTTTAAGGATTAAGCGGCAGATGTCAGTGCTAGGTGCCAGCGCCTAGCACCTAGCTGTTTAAGGGCTTAAGTTATTTAAGGCTTAAATACCCCAATAACACCACCTGTCGCCTTAGCGGCAACCTCGGCTTCGGCTTGTTGCTCACGGTAATCACACTCGACGCACTCTACCGTTTCAACTCCTTGCTCTTTAAACAGCACGATACTGTCTACCGCTTTACACTTGGGGCACTTAGCGCCGGCGACAAAACGTTTCTTTACTCTGACTTTACTCACGTTGCGATTAACCTGTAGTCTGTAAATTAGCAATTCAATGGCGGCATTTTGCCATAAGCCAATCAAAAAGACTTCCATTAGTTAGAAATTGTTATTGCTAAACGGTGGCTAAAATAGGCGATTTTACGCTATTATCCTCAGCCAATTATCTCCATGCAGTATCAAGTCGACCTTAATGATCACCATTACTCAAGCACAACTTATTCGTGGTTCAAAAACCCTATTGGACGAAGCGTCACTGACCATCTATCCCGGCCATAAAGTCGGCTTAGTGGGCGCTAATGGCACGGGTAAGTCATCCTTGTTAGCGCTGATCCTCGGTCATTTAAGCTTAGATAAAGGCGAGTTTAGCCTTCCTAGTGGCTGGCAAATTGCCTCGGTGGCGCAGGAGACACCCGCGTTAGATGTCAGCGCATTAGAATATGTGATTGACGGCGATAAAGAATATCGACAATTAGAGCAAGCACTGCATCAAGCCCAGCAAGATAACGACGGTAATGCCATTGCCTTGCTGCACGGCAAACTCGATGCCATCGGCGGCTATACCATTCAATCGCGCGCCGCCAGTTTATTGGCTGGCCTTGGCTTTGCCGAAGCCGATCAGCAAAATCCGGTTAAAAGTTTCTCGGGTGGTTGGCGCATGCGACTCAACTTGGCCCAAGCGCTACTGTGTCGCTCGGATCTGTTGCTGCTCGATGAGCCCACCAACCACTTAGACTTAGACACCATGTATTGGCTTGAGGGGTGGATTAAGTCCTACCAAGGCACCTTGATTCTGATCAGTCACGACAGGGACTTTATCGACGCCATTGTTGATGAAATTGTCCATGTCGAACACCACAAACTCAACTATTACAAAGGCAATTACAGCGCCTTTGAACGCATTCGCGCCGAGCGGATGGCGCAGCAACAGGTGGCGTATGAGCGCCAACAAAAAGAGCGATCGCACATGCAGTCGTTTGTTGACCGTTTTCGCTATAAGGCCAGTAAGGCTAAGCAGGCCCAGAGCCGCTTAAAGGCGCTCGAACGCATGGCTGAACTACTGCCATCTAAAGCCGACAGCCCATTTTATATGGAGTTTAAAGCCCCCGACGCCCTGCCCAATCCTTTGGTGAAAATGGAGCAAGTCTCTGTAGGTTACGGCGATAAGGTGATTTTAAACCATGTTCACCTTAACTTGGTGCCAGGTGCGCGTATCGGCCTGCTCGGACGTAACGGCGCGGGTAAATCCACTCTGATTAAGTTATTGTCGGGGCAACTGCAACCGCTAAGCGGCATCTATGAAACCAACCCAGGACTTAACATAGGTTACTTTGCCCAGCATCAACTGGAGTTTTTACGCTTAGATGACTCACCGCTGCAACATTTAATGCGCCTTGCCCCCAACCATCGCGAGCAGGAGCTGCGTGATTTTCTGGGCGGATACGGCTTTAACGGTGACATGGCATTATCGCCAGTGCGGCCTTTTTCGGGTGGCGAAAAAGCCCGCTTGGTGTTAGCGCTCTTGGTATGGCAACGCCCTAACCTGCTGCTACTCGATGAGCCCACCAACCACTTAGATCTTGAGATGCGTCATGCGCTCACCATGGCACTGCAATCTTTCGAAGGGGCGATGATTATCGTCTCTCACGATAGGCACTTATTGCGCCTCAGTTGCAGCGACTACTACTTGGTGGATCAAGGTGAAGTGCGTAGCTTCGATGGCGATCTCGATGATTATCACCAATGGTTGCTCGATGCGGCCAAGAGCGATAATCACAACGAAGGCGTGAGCGAAGCTTCGCCTGCACAAGATAAAAAACTGCAAAAGCGCCTCGAAGCTGAGTTAAGACAAAAACTGTCGCCGCTGAAGAAAGTACAAACCAAGCTGGAAAAACAGCAGCAAGAGTGCAGCGAACGCCTAAGCGAATTAGAAAACATGCTGGCCGACACCAGCCTGTATGATGCCGATAACAAGGCCAAGCTGACGGCGGTATTGAGCGAGCGAACCGAGCTGACCCAAGCATTGGAAGAGAGCGAAATGGAGTGGCTGGAACTGCAAGAACAGATTGAAGCGATGGAACAAAGCGTGACCGCGCAAATCACCTAACTACAATCACTTAGCCATAGCCACTTAACTATAGTCATCTAAATACAGTCATCTAAATACAGTCATCCAACTCCCTTGAGGCGGTTTATTCGCCTCAAGGCAGATTGCATCTAAGGCTAATGTTAACGCTCAAGGCTAATATGAACGCTAAAGGCTTTCGCGCGCACAAATACATAGCCAAAACTTGGATAGTTCACGCTCGCTTATAACACCTGTTAATCGAAATCAAGTAGCACAAGGATCTGTCACCATGACGTGTTTAACCCAACTTCCTCCATCGCTTTGGCAAGACTGCGATTTACTCTATGCCCAGCAGCAGGCTGAGTACCTCAAGCTACAGGATGAACACGGGGTAAATGTTAACCTAGCGCTGTTGGCAACTTGGCTCGACAGCCATGACTACCTTATGCCTACTCAAAGCTGGCAACATCTCACCACACAGATAGCAAGCTTTGAGCTCAACTTGCTCCAGCCCTATCGTCGCCTGCGAAAACTCAGTAAAGGCCATCTCGCCCCCGATGAGTATCAGCAGATGTTGACGGTGGAACTGATGTTAGAGCGCAAGGTGCAAAAATTGATTTTGCACACCCCAAGCTTACTGCAATCCTCACCCCATGCCGATAACCTAGCCCGCTATTTGAGCCTGTTCGATATGGATATTGGCGAGCACTTGGCGCGCATATCCAACAGGTAACTTACCTCTGCGGCATTGACGCTCAGCCATTGGGCGTTGATATGCCAGAGGTTAACCGCTGCGCTAACGCGGTGGCATTTTTAGCCGTAATCGCATAAATCGACAGTTGAGGATTGGCCCCTAAACTGGTGGGAAAGATTGAACCATCCATCACCGACAAGTTATCGAAATAGTGCGATTGCCCCTGACTATTGACCATCGCCATTGCCGGGTCCTCACCCATTGGACAACCGCCCATGACATGCGCCGACGCGACGATGGTTTTCAGTGGTGCTAAGGGCATCTCGGCAATCGCTTGTTTCGCCTCGGCCCAGCTCGACAACAGCCCCATACCCTCACTCATGGGCAGCACTTGCTTTGCGCCCGCCGCAAATTGCAGCTCTGCCATGCTGGCAAAGGCACGCCGCGCCGCCCCCCAAAACGCCTCGTTAAGCGGATAATCGAGATTAAAGCCATTATCGGTTAGCTGCACTTGGCCTCCCTGACTGTCATTATGATAACCATCGCGCACCAGCGCTATGGTCACCTGCAGTTGATTAAACTCGGCCATTAACTGCGCATGACTCTGGCCATATCCTAAGGTTTTAGAAGCAATTAACACCGGGTGGATCGGTGGTACCTCAAGCTTATAACCTAGCTCGCCAGAGGCGCCATTTTGCCACACAAATTGGTCAGAATAGATAGATTGCGGCGCGCCGCTGTGGCCATTAATCGCATCGTTAAACAGTGCGCCACTGAGTAATGTGGGATGTAAAAAGGTGCGTTTGCCGATGAGTTGATAAGGATCGGGCAGTTTTGAGCGCAGCATCAAGGTTGGGGTGTGTATGGCACCAGCGCTTAAAATATAATGCTTGGCCTTAAACAGTACTTCGACACCCGTCGGCGTGAGGGCGTCATTCAGCGCCTGCGCTTTTAAGGCAAACACTTGCTGCTTGTGGTGCTCAATTTTAGTCACTTTCACTCGACTGACTAACGTCGCCCCTTGGGATAGCGCCGCCGGAATGGTGGTCACTAACATCGACTGCTTGGCATTTACTGGGCAGCCCATGCCGCAATAACCTGTGTTCCAGCAGCCCGCCACGTTACGCTTGATCACTGTGTGCTGCCAGCCTAGGGCTTCACAGCCGCGCTTGAGCGCCAGGTTATTGTTATTAGGCTCAATAGCCCACTCACTGATATTGAGTCGCTGCTCCATCTGCTCAAACCAAGGCGCTAGAGTATCGCTTGTCAGGCCGCTCACCGATTTTTCAGCAGCCCAAAAGCGCAGGGCCTCGTCAGGGGTACGAATCGATGTGGTCCAGTTGATGGTGGTTGAGCCACCTACGGCGCGCCCCTGAAAAATGCCTATCGCCTTATCTTTGGTTTTCATCGAGGCCGCTTGTTGGTACAAGTTGGGATAGGCGCGGCGCTCTTCCATATTAAAACTCTCTGAGGACTTGAGCGGCCCCGCCTCGATGATGATCACCGATAAACCGGCTTGAGTAAGGATCTCCGCCGCTACACCGCCACCAGCACCGCTGCCTACAATCACGACATCGGCTTCTAACGTGGTGGGCGCGTCAAGATGACTGCCATCGATATGATGCCATCCGCTTGCTAGGCCTTCTACTATGGGGTCTGGTATCGCCAATGTCTGGCCTCCGTGCTAATGCTGTAACCCTTGTTTAAGGGTGGATTATGGTGGCTATCATTACGCAGCGAACGGTTATCGTTAGCCACATGAGTGAGCCCGGTGGTTTAGCCAAACAGAGCGGGCTTTTGGTAATGTAGCCGCGACCAATGCTCTGGGCAGGCGTAGTAACTGGCCATTATCAACTCCCTTAAACCTTGATATGCGGTGACCATCATATCTAAGTAACTGTTTCGCCAACTTTCTAACATGGCAATCAGTTGCGCTGGGCTACGCAGTAGCAGTGGCGTCATGCTCCCGGTGAGCAGCAACATGCCAAGCCGCGATTCCAGCAGATTCAGTAACTGCTCTAGCTCGGCTTGCGCATCTGTAGGGAGTAATGCCATGGTGTCGCTAATGGCATCTAAGGTACGATTTTGCGCGGCAATTCGCAGCGACTCGGTTTGCGGTAGTGCACCATCTAACACCACAGGTAGCAATAAACTGAATAACAGCCGGTGATGACGGTCGAGCGCCTTATTAACTTGCACATAAGGCGGACGATAAAGAGTGACACCTAAAGCCAACGCTCCAGTGCCGACGAGCGCGGTAGCCAAAAAAGTCCGCCTTTTCATATGCCATTCCTTATATTCAATCATCACCACCATGGCGTAATTTCAGCGTCGCTTTGTGTGATACACTAACCGACACTTACAATAATTAAACACACGTTTTAATATTCAGCAACAGCCAATGATGACGCAACCACAATTTTCACCCCCTTGGTGGGCTAAAAACCCGCATATTCAGACGATATTACCGGTGCTGACAAAAGTAAACGGCCCCGCGCTAACACGCCAACGCCTAGAACTCGATGATGGCGACTTTATCGATATTGATTTTTTAGGTGAGCCCAAGGCTAATCAAGCCATTGTGGTCTTGGTGCATGGCTTGGAGGGCAGCGCCGACTCCCATTATGTTAGGCGCCTACTTAACCGCTTGGCCGGTATGCAGGTATGCGCCGTGGTGCATCATCACCGCAGCTGCTCTGGGGTGAGTAATCGCTTGGCTCGCAGTTATCACAGCGGCGACACCCAAGATTTACAGGCCACCCTTAGCATGCTTAAGCAGCGCTCTCCCACCAGCCCCTTATTGGCTGTCGGCTATAGCTTAGGTGGCAACGTATTGGCAAAGTATTTAGGCGAGCAAGCCGATAACAGTTTGGTTGACCGAGCGATAGTGATCTCGGCACCACTGCAACTGGCGGCTTGTGCCACTAGGCTGAAAAGCGGCTTTTCGAAAGTGTATCAAACTTACCTTATCAAACAGTTACAGCAAAAAGTGCGTGAAAAACTCGATATGCCCTCCTTGCAAGGCCAGATGCCAGTGTCCCATGCCGATATTGCGCAGTTAACGACCTTCCATCTGTTTGACGATCGGGTTACCGCCCCCTTACACGGCTTTAGCGGCGTAGCCGATTATTATCAACGCGCCAGCGGCCTGGCCTATCTGAGTAAAATTACCAAGCCGACACTGGTGATCCACGCCAAAGACGATCCCTTTATGAATGATGAGGTGATCCCCAATGCCAGTGAGCTGGCGAGCGCTGTGCAGTATGAGCTGCATCATAATGGCGGCCATGTGGGGTTTATCGATGGCGGTACGCCACTAAAACCGCAATATTATTTAGAAAAACGTATCACTCATTTTCTGTTCGACATAGGACAATAAACCATGTTGGTGCCTTACTCAGCGTTACTACAACTGCCCAGTGATACATTGAATAACTTGATCAAAGAGTTTTTATTCACTCAGATGGAAGATGGCAGTTTTGCCGCCCTCGATGATGCGGCAATGTCTACGGCGATACGACAATGCCAGCAGGCATTATCGCGTAATGAGCTGGTTGTAGAGTACAGTGAAGAGGATGAATCGATTGCGATTCGTCACAAAGACAATACCTTAGCCAGATCAACAGAAGATTGACCTGCACAGGGTCTGTACCGTATAACTATTGCTTCACTCCTGCTTAGCAGACCGTGACTACTTCAGCGTTTTTAGGTAAATAAATGTCAGCCAAACACCCGATAATTGCCGTGACGGGCTCCTCTGGAGCCGGCACCACCACTACCACGACTGCGTTCAGCCATATATTCCGCCAACTGGGGATCAACGCGGCTGTGATCGAGGGAGACAGCTTTCATCACTATACCCGTCCCGAGATGGAACTGAAGATCCGCCAATCGCAAAACGACAGCAAAAATATCAGCTATTTTGGCCCAGAAGCCAATAACTTCGAGAAACTCGAGCAGTGTTTTCGAGATTATGGCGCAACGGGCCAAGGTGAGACGCGCTCCTACCTACACACTTTTGATGAGGCGGTGCCTTTTAATCAGATGCCCGGCACCTTTACCCAATGGCGACCACTGCCCGACAATACCGATATGCTCTATTACGAGGGCTTACATGGTGGGGTGGTCACCGATGAGTGCAACGTAGCGCAGCATGTGGATTTACTTATCGGCATGGTCCCCATTGTTAATTTAGAGTGGATCCAGAAGATCATTCGCGACACCTCTGAACGTGGTCATAGCCGCGAGAAAGTGATGGGCTCAATTGTGCGCAGCATGGACGATTATATTAACCATATGACGCCGCAGTTCTCACGCACCCATATTAACTTTCAGCGTGTGCCCACCGTCGATACCTCTAACCCTTTTAGCGCCAAAACCATCCCCAGCTTAGATGAAAGTTTTGTGGTGATCCGCTTTCGCGGTATCAAAAACGTCGACTTTCCCTATTACCTTAAGATGATCGATGGCTCATTTATGTCTCGCATCAATACCTTGGTGGTGCCTGGCGGTAAAATGTCGCTCGCGATGGAGCTTATTTTGAATCCGCTTATCCGCGATCTACAAGAAAAAAGACAACAGCTACTCGATTTAGATAATGAATAATTGCGTAGCTTAAGCTTCGTTTAAGTCAGCCCACGTAGAATCTCATTCATCGGGATTTCAGGCGAAAGACTGATAGTTAGTATACTCTTGGGAGTGAATTCCCCCATCTTGATCTGTTTGCTTCCTTGAGTATGCTAGCGCACCATTTACTCCCCCAACTCCGACTTAAACCTCCTGCATTAGTTTGATCCTCGCATTAGCATCCGGTGCTGCTCCCAATAAGATCCACACTGTGATCCGCACATTAGTGGCTTATCCAGCTTGAGCTTAGTGACTTGTGATGATTAGATTGTCTTAGTCAGTTATCCAACGTATTGCCCTTATTTAAGGCACTACATGACTCCTATTTTGCCCCCATATACGCGCCTTAGCAGGCTCATCGCCAAGCTGAAGCTAAAACGCCAATAGCAAAAAAATGGATAAAAGATGAGCTAGAGCTGTCGCACTGGTGATTTAGGCTAAAAAGATCACGCTTGGGCGCGCGCTCAAGGGGGATATGACGACGCCCATGTTAGCAAGTGGCGACAATCAGACTCACCGCCAAAACTCACCGCCACTAACGATTAAAGGTAAGCTATAAGGGTAAGGTTTCGCGATAAGGTTTTTGCTGCTGGTAATGCTGCAAGCGTAACTGAAACTCATCAAAACGATGTTGATCAGCCATCTGCTTAAGCGCATGGATAGCTTGTTGCTGGATATTGACCGCAGCGTTAAAGTCACCGATTTCGGCGTACGCCGCCGCAAGGTTATCTAAATGAGTCGGGTCTTGGTTATTGGCTGCAACCAATCCCTTAGCGATAGCCATCGCCTTATCGCCATTGCGATACTCTGATTCAGGGCAAGTGGATAATATCCACGCCGCATTGCCCAGCGCCACGTTATCACCCACAGCAAGAAAATAATCGACCGCCTTACCGCAATTTCGCACCACCCCATGACCACCCGAGGCATAAATAAACCCTAAACGAAATTTCGCTCGCGTATCGCCTTGAGCGGCTAATTGTTGATACCAGCGCTCAGCTTGGGCTAAATCTTTATCGATAAGCTTGCCATCGAAGGAGAGATCGGCAATGGTTTGCACCGCTTTTAGATGACCTTGCTCTGCGGCGCGAATGATCCATTGTTGCCCTAGAGAGGTGTCTTGCGAGACAAAGCGTCCCGATACATACATTAATCCCAACAAATATTGCGCTTCGGCTTCGCCTTGAGCCGCTTTCAGCTGGATATGGGCCAGCTTGCTAGCGGCTTGCGCTTGCGCCGTGGCCGGAATCGAAAATGCGAACGCACCATGGCTCACCGCACTGCCAAGCAATAAGCTGGCGGCTATCATCCACGTATTAATCTTCATGGTTCACGTCTCCCAAATCAAACAGCTCAATCTGTCAACTAAGGCTGACTTAAGCAATAAAAATCGCTGGTGCGATAAAACAACCACGCTGGTATTCATCTTTAACATTAACGCTGTCAGTTAAACCAATCATTGATGAGTCATCAAACTATGTTAACTCAACAGCCAAGAGGTACAAAGGCTGGTTAAGCGAGTGCCAATACAGACCAATAACGTTAGCAATAATCGCCGCGCTAAGTCGAGAGAAATCGTTAAAAAAACCGTGCTCTTTAAACAAAATTGACATTCTCAGCCAATAAGTAGCATTAAGCGTAAATAAAGGGTTAACGAATAGCGTAAAGCGCTTGATGTGATGCATACTGCATTGTCGGGCAAATACCGCCGACTAAACGCGGTAATAGTTGACATATATTACTAATGTATCATTATAAAGTCCGATATTTACAATACGGTAAAATCTGCTTATTGGGTTGCAAATTTGTCGCAAAGTTTGATCTCTCACGAGGTTTTTTCTGCTCAATTGACGTAATCTACTTATTTAGCATATTCTTGTATATACATTAATTCAGTCGAGGAACACAGGCATGGCTCTGATTGGTAAGCCTAAACCGGATCCAACTTTGGAATGGTTTTTATCACACTGTCACATTCATAAATATCCAGCCAAAAGCACACTGATCCATGCTGGTGAAGACTCAGATACGCTGTACTACATAGTTAAAGGCTCTGTTGCAGTATTAATCAAAGATGAAGAAGGTAAAGAGATGATCCTCTCTTACCTTAACCAAGGCGACTTTATTGGTGAATTAGGCTTGTTTGAAGAACAAGCTGAACGTACCGCTTGGGTTCGCGCTAAGCAAGCGTGTGAGATCGCCGAGATCTCGTATAAGAAGTTTAAGCAATTGATCCAGGTTAATCCTGAGATCTTGATGAAACTCTCTTCGCAAATGGCTTACCGCCTGCACAGTACCAGCCAGAAAGTGGGCGATTTAGCTTTCCTTGATGTTGCTGGTCGCATTGCGCAAACCTTACTGCACCTAGCTAAACAGCCTGATGCAATGACCCATCCTGACGGTATGCAGATTAAGATCACTCGTCAAGAGATTGGCCAGATCGTAGGATGTTCACGTGAAACTGTGGGCCGAATCCTAAAAATGCTTGAAGAGCAAAATCTTATCCAGGCGCACGGTAAAACTATCGTAGTTTATGGTACTCGCTAAGCTAGCGTTAAGTTAGATTTAATAGATCTTCGCTAAAGTGGCCTGACATTATGTCAGGCCACTTTTTTTAGGACAGCATTAGTGAAACCCATCTACATTGCTAGTGCATTCATCCTCTATGCCTTCTCGCTCGCCTCGTTATCAGCCACGCCTTTTACCGAACTTGAGCACAATCAAGCCAAGAAACTGGTCAGCGACGGAAAAATACTGCCATTTGATGTCGTGTTGACTAAAGTTGAAGGCTATTGCCGCGTCAAACTGCTCGACGCACATTTATATCAAACTCAAGGCCAATGGCATTACCATCTACAACTCAGAAGTCCCCAAGGCGAATTAATCTCTCTGAAAATTGATGCCACCACTGGCGAGCCAAGAGACACAACGGAACTGCCCTCCAGTTGCCAATACGACAAAAAATAACACGACGCTACATGGCCTCTTGGAAAAGGTGTATGATTTATACCAATCGTATTAATTACCGGGTCATGCTTGATGGTTAACATGCGCAGCTATGGTGTTATAAAATTTATCATTCGAATAACTCGTTATTTAAATAAACGCCTTGTGCAAACCATTTTTTAATCCATAAATAGATCACTTATTTAATTTGATTGGTGCTAAAAACTAGGTTAAGAATCACTTAGGAACAATCACTTTTTTAAGTTGCTCCAGCCAAAAATGATCACCCAAACAGGTAAACCCATATATGAAATTGCTGCTCGTTGAAGACAATACCCTTTTAGTTGCAGAGCTTGTAAAACAGCTAAAACAAGCGGGTTACGTTACCGATGTCACCGATAAAGCCGCAGAAGCTGACTACCTTATCAAAGAGACCAATTATGATTGCGTGATCCTCGATATAGGTTTGCCTGATGGTAATGGCTTATTGTTACTACAAAATTGGCGTAATCAAGGGGTTAACACACCAGTCATTATGCTGACGGCTCGCAGTCAATGGCACGAAAAAGTAGAAGGCTTTAATGCTGGCGCCGATGATTACTTAGGTAAACCGTTTCATACTCAGGAGCTGTTGGCCCGCATCAATGCACTGATCAACCGTGCCCACGGCAAGGCTAGTACTCCCACTAAAGAACTCAGCTTCGAGGGGGTGACTTTAGATGAGGGCCAGCAAAGCGTCAGCGTTGGCGAGCAACATTTTGAACTGACCGCCATGGAGTTTCGCTTACTGAAGATTTTTTTGATGTCGCCCAAAAAGCTGCTATCAAAAGCGCAGTTGACCGACAAACTGTATCAATTTGACGACGAAAAAGAGAGTAATGTGGTTGAGGTTTACGTGACCCATCTGCGTAAAAAACTGGGCAAAACCGCCATCGAAACGCGCCGCGGACAAGGGTATATTTTTCACGGCTTAAAACAATGATCTCCATTCGCACCAAGCTGAGCCTGTGGTTATCAGGCTTGGTGATCATCTCAACCTTTATTGCCATCGTGATTTTTGAGTCGATGCTCAGGCAAGCGTTTCATGACTCAATTATTGACCGTCTCGAAGAAGATTTACAGCAGGTATTACTGGCGATTCAATTCGATAACGGCAACATCACCATAGATCAAAGCCAGCTGTCGAGCTTCTACAAACCTGTCTATTCGGGGCGCTACTACCAGCTTAATATGGATCATATCGAGCTAAGATCGCGCTCCTTATGGGATCAACGCCTCGATATTCGTCCTTTAACCAAAGGGGAAACCCGAGTCTGGCAGACCAAAGGGCCGCAAAATCACGACATCCAACTGCTCTCTTTAGGGCTAAGCAGCGAGACCGCCTTAGTACAGGCCACCATTACGGTCGCCCAAGACTTAAGTATTGGCCGTCAAGTCTTTACCCAAGTTTATGGCACTAAGCTTGGGGTCAACTTAGCCATGCTGCTAGCCATGATCGCGGGGATTTTTATAGTTTTAAGGCAATCCTTTAAACCGATAAACGATATGCAGCAGGCTTTAATCAAACTGCGTGGTGGGGAAATAACCTCTTTAGATGTTAATAAGATACCACCAGAGCTTGCGCCACTAGCCACCACCTATAACGAGCTGTTGCAATATTCAAGTAAGCAGATGGAACGCAGCCGTAATAATCTAGGCAATCTTAGTCATGGTTTAAAAACTCCGCTGGCGGTGATGCAGCAGCAAGTTGAAGCTTTGGGGCTAAAAGACCCAGACTCGGCCATGGCATTGCAAAAGCAACTCGACCTTATTCATAAAATGATTGAGCGCAAACTGGCGGCGGCGCGGATCACTGGCGACATGCTACCGGCGGCGCAGATGCAGCTGCCCAAAGATCTACATGATCTGTGTCAGACCTTAAATAAGGTTCACCATGGCAAACAGATACAGTGCCAATTTGCCATTGATGACAGTATCAGTCGTTTGCCGATACACAGGGAAGATGGCATGGAGCTGATTGGCAACCTGCTCGATAACGCCTTTAAATGGGCTAAATCTCAAGTATCTATTAGCGTAATGACGGTGACCGCTAGCACAACCACGCCAGCGCAAGATGCTGATAAGCCGATACTGTTAACCATCGAAGACGATGGCTGCGGTGTCGATAGTGATCAACTGTCATTGCTTACTCACAGAGGAACCCGTTTAGATGAGAGCATCATAGGTCATGGCTTAGGGCTCTCGATTGTAAAAGACATTGCTGAGCAGTATGAGATTGATCTTAGTTTTGAGCACAGTGAGGCCCTTGGTGGCTTAAAAATTCAGTTACGCTTTACGCCGCAGTGAGGCAGTGGCAGCTGTACTCCAGGGGATTAAGGGGCTGATGGGTTAAGGGGGAAAGAACTTTAAGCCATTAGAATTTAAACCTCGGCAGTTAAAACCAAAGTAGATTAAAGCAAGGTAATTTCAACCGCGGTAGCTTAATTTGCTCAAATTTGTAGCGTTAAGCCAATAAAAATGTATGGTCCGCCTCGTTATTGCAAATGATATTTTCGATAACGAGGTTGGTTTGCGCTAATGTATTCGGAGTCTTCATTAGGTGCTTACCACCCGCTCCACGATGAGTTCCGCGCTAGATTGTCCTCAAAAAGCCAAAAGCATACTGCGTTGCTGTTTTTTATGTCAGGTCTTCAATCTAGTGGTCTGACCGTTCTGTCATCTTCTCTATCATCTGCAAACTCGGGTTAAACTCTTACTTCAAATGCTTGCTTGGTCGATAACACTGACCACGCTATCCGCACTAATTTATTCGCCAAAGCAACAACTGCTACATTAAATGGCTTTCTCGCTCTAAGCTCAAGTATCCATTCTCCAAATACCGCCACCGCGACTTCAGGCCTAGATAAAATCGACCGAGCACCATGAATGAACAAGGTTCTTAGCGCTTTATTGCCGCGCTTACTTATTCCTAATAACGTGCTTTTACCGCCAGTTGAGTATTGGTGTGGGACTAATCCTATCCACGCAGCTAACTGGCGCCCGTTTTTAAAGTGACTCACATCAGAGATATCGGCTAAGCACTGGCTTGCTGTTAAATCTCCTACACCAGGAATAGATTTCAGCAATTGAGCGTCTTCACTTTGCTCGACAAGCTGTTTCAGCTTTCTATCTTGTCCTGCAATACGCTCATTAAGTTGTTCATAGTATTCATGATGTTCAATTAGCTCCTGCATTAACATCGGAGGAATGGGCTCTTTATTATCGGCAAGCCATTGAAACAAGGCTTTCATCTTGCTATGTCCTTTAGGGAAGCTCATACCAAATTCAAGCAAGATAGCTCCAATACGGGACATGCACGCGGTACGCTCTTTTACGTAACTAGAACGAATACGTTGGAGCACTGAGATAACCTGAGCAGTTTCAGTTTTAACACCAACAAAGCGCATCGATGGGCGCGTTGATGCTTCCGCTATCGCATCGGCATCAATATAATCATTTTTATTGGTTTTAACGTAAGGTTTAACGTACTGCGGGGGAATGAGTTTAACTTCGTGCCCAAAAGACTGGCACTTTCTGGCTAACCAGTGTGAGCCACCACATGACTCCATCGCGATGATGGTGGCGGGTGTTTGAGCTAAAAACGCAATAAGTTTTGTACGAGATAAGTGCTTTCGAAATTGCTCTCGACCGCTATGGTCATGAGCAACAAGGTGAAAAGAAGATTTGCCTAAATCGATCCCAATGACTTTAATAGTAGACATGATGGTTCGCCTCTTTGATTGCCTAACCCTAAGCTTAGCTTAGGGGTGAGGCGGACCATCTAATTAAGCCGATGCTTCAACATCGGCTTTTTAGTGCCTTGACGCAGGCTGATACTCGCTCGCTACGCCACAGGGCAGTTAACTATTGGTGCTTTCAAAAATCTTGTCCGCAGAGGCCGCCACAAAGCCGGTGTAAAGCTCACCGTCGGCTTTAGGGTAACGCAGGGCAAACTCATAAAAACAGCTAGGGATCGTCTTCTGCCCGTCGCTAAAGCTCACCGCTATTTTATCGGCCATGGTCGATGATTGCTCAAGTAACACCTCTGGCGAGCCTTTAATCTCACCGCCCACACAGTTAAGCACAAAACCGTTATCTTTTAGGATCTCATTAACCTCAGCTAGGGTTTCGACCCCCGCTAAATGGTTAATCGATACCGTAAAATGATTAGCTCGGTAACCGATGGCGGCAACCCACGCGGCATATTCACTTTCAGCGAGTAAGGCTTCATAGGTGGCAATATCCAGCGTCCAGTGACACCCAGAATAGAGGAAGTTATCCGCCGTGGTGGCAGCAACATCGACTTGGTCGACCAAGTCTTTCACTATGGCTTGCAACTGCGGGCTAAACTCTTCCACCAATAGCTCAGAGATAAACACCTTAGGCTGAGTCGCATCAGGGTGCTCAAAGTGTTTTGCTTTAAGTTTCTTGGCTTCGAAATGGTAGTCGCCACACGCTACATACCCCAAAGACTCAAAATGGTTGGCCAACACACTTAAATTAACCTTGTCGAGATTAAAGGTACGCAGGGCAATGTGATCGTTAATGATCGGCTCACCCTTACCCAAGAGTTGGTGTACTTTTGCGGCAGAAGGGGTCATTTCAACATAATCATCCCACAGGGACGCAAAAAGCTGGTTTACATCTGTGTGCATCAATTTCATCCTTAAACGGCATCTATTGTCCGTTAATTATGTCGCCAATAAACTTGCAGCTAGTCTATAAACATGGGGGAATAAAGGCCCCCATCTATTGAGCGCTATACCGTTAAACCTGGGCTGAGTGTCGCAGGTAAGCTCACCACATCGGCTTCTACCGAGGCAACTGGATAGGCACAGTAATCGGCCGCATAAAATGCGCTGGCTCTGTGGTTGCCCGATGCGCCGACACCACCGAATGGCGCCGCGCCCGATGCCCCTGTGATCTGTTTATTCCAATTAACGATGCCAGCTCGAATACGCGCTAAGAAATACTCATAATCGTCACGGCTGTCGGCAAGTAGCCCTGCAGACAAACCATAACGGGTAGCGTTCGCTAACGTAATCGCTTGATCAAAATCGCTATAACGCACCACTTGCAGTAGCGGGCCGAAATATTCTTCATCTGGTAATTCAATCACCTGAGTGACATCAATAAGCCCAGGAGAAACCAGCCCGGTACCTGCCTCTAGATGCGTTAACGCCACCAGCGCGGTAGCACCTAAGTTAAGTAGATTACGCTGCGCCGCCACCATGCCTTTGGCGGCAGTCTCTGAGATCATTGAGCCCATAAAGGGTTGAGGCTGAGCATTCCATGCACCGACCTTGATCTGTTTGACCGCTTGCACGAGTTGATTGAGTAACTCATCACCGGCATCGCCTTGCTCTATGTAGAGTCGACGAGCACAGGTACAACGCTGCCCAGAAGAGATGTAAGCCGACTGGATAATATCGTGCACCGCGGCCTTAGTGTCTTTGACATCTTTGATGATAAGTGGATTATTGCCGCCCATCTCTAATGCCAAAATCTTACCCGGATGCCCTGCATATTGCTGATGCAAAAGATGACCCGTGCGCGAACTACCAGTAAAGAATAAGCCATCAATTTGCGGATGTGATGCCAAGGCTTTACCTGTGTCGACCTCGCCTTGCACTAGGTTAATCACTCCGGCTGGTAAACCCGCTTGTTGCCACAGTTTTAGCATCAGCTCAGCGGTTTTAGGCGTTAACTCCGACGGCTTAAATACCACAGTGTTACCCGCTAATAGTGCAGGCACTATATGCCCATTAGGCAGGTGTCCAGGGAAATTATAGGGGCCAAACACCGCCACTACCCCATGGGGCTTGTGACGCAATACAGCGCGTCCAGCTGGAGTTTCATTCTCGCTGCTGCCCGTGCGTTTATGGTAAGCGGCAACGGATAATCCGATTTTGCCTATCATGGCCCCCGCTTCGGTAGCGGTTTCCCACTGAGGTTTACCGGTTTCTTGGGCAATGGTTTCGGCGATGTCATCTTTGTGCGCCTCAAGTTCGGCGCGGTAAGCTTCAATAATCGCCAAACGTGCATCAAAGCCAAGCATAAACCAGTCAAACTGTGCCGCGCGCGCCGCTGCAACGGCTTGATTAACCTGCTCTGCTGTCGCCGTTTTGCTGCGCCAGATAATGTCATTATTTGCTGGGTTAGTTGAGGTCACATCGTGACCAAGACCGGCAACCCACTGGCCGTTAATAAATTGAGTCATTGGTTATTCCTACATTGCTAAGACACGGATGGGATCGCCTGTGGCAACCATTAATGCGGCCGCGAGCTCAGGAGAGAGAATCACTTCATCGGTCTCATCGCTGACAACCAGCTTGGCTGATGTGGCGCGATAATCGGCTAACAAAGTATTTGAGAGGATAAAACTACTGTCAGAGGGCGGCATATCTCCGACCTTGACCGTCAATAAACGGCTTTCTCTGACCGAACGAATATCATTAATATTGCATTCGACCGTGGGGCCGCCATCAAAAATATCCACATAACCGCGGCAACGAAAGCCTTCGGCTTGCAGCAGATTAAGCGCCGGACGCGTATTAGTATGCACTTCGCCAATCACCTTTTGTGCGGCTTCTGGCAACATACACACATACACAGTGTTTTTAGGCATCATCTCTGCCATAAAGGCTTTTTGCCCTAGGCCTGACAGATAATCGGCCTGCACAAAGTCGATACCTAAAAAGTGTTGCTGCAACCAAGTGTAAAAAGGGGAATTCCCCTCGGCGTCACTCTCGCCACGCATCTCGGCGATCACCGTCTCACCAAAGCGATCGCTATGTTGGGCTAAAAATAGAAAACGGCTGCGTGACAGCATGCGGCCATTATTATTTTTACGGTATTTGTCGCCTAAAAACAGAGTACAAAGCTCGGCTGATCCAGTGTAATCGTGGCATAAGGTTAAGGTCTCAACCTCATTGCGCACGTCAATTTGCTCCGAGTGGTACACTTCGGTGCCTAAACGATAATGATAAAACGCATCGACCATGCCCACAGCGGCTTCTAAACCGCAGGTACCCACCACCTCTTGGGTGTCGGTATCTTCGAGCACCATCAGATAACCTTCATCAAATGGCTTGTCGATAGTTTTTACAAATGAGGCTTCTGAGCGGGCAATCTTATTGCGCAGCAACTCCTCATTGACGGGTAAAGACGTAAATCCATGGCCTGATTCTTCTGCTATGTGGTACAGCGCAGCAAAATCGCTCGAGCGGATGGGGCGGATAATTAACATCTTTGAGTCTCCTCACTTATCAAGGCGCTCAAGTACAGGCAGCACGGCAGGTATGTGCCGAAAATGCACTTGAGAGCCAAGAATTTATGCTAACAAAAAAGCGCGATAATGGAGCCTCGCGCTTTTTCGCCTCTTAGTCTGCAGCCACTTGAGCTACCGCGCGCTCGAAACGCACCAGACCTTCGGCAATATCAGCCTCAGGGATCACAAGAGAAGGAGTAAAGCGGATCACATTGGCACCGGCAATCAGGCTCATAAGCCCTTGTGAGATACCTGCAACTAAGAAGTCTTTAGCACGACCTTGATATTGCTCATTCAATACCGCGCCCATCAACAAGCCTTTACCACGAATCTCAGCGAAGACTTGATACTTGTCATTGATCTTGTTTAGGCCATCACGCAGCAACTGCTCGCGGCGTTTAACCCCATCAAGCACTTCAGGTGTATTGACCACATCCAACACCGCATTACCTATGGCACACGCCAACGGATTACCACCGTAAGTTGAACCGTGAGTGCCGATTTTAAGGTGCTCGGCAATCTCAGTGGTAGTCAGCATTGCTGCAATCGGAAAGCCGCCGCCCAAGGCTTTGGCCGTGGTGAGGATATCTGGCACCACGTCGGTCAACATGTAAGCATACAGCGCACCTAAGCGCCCTACACCGGTTTGCACTTCATCGAAAATAACCAAGGCGTTATGCTTATCGGCTAATGCACGTACCGCAGCCAAAAACTCAGGTGAGGCATCAATAATCCCACCTTCACCTTGCAAAGGCTCAAGCATAATCGCACAGGTTTTATCTGATACTTCAGCTTCAAGCGCGGCAATATCATTAAACGGTAAATGCGTCACGCCCTGAGGTTTAGGACCAAATCCATCAGAATATGCCGCTTGGCCGCCAACCGTCACAGTAAAGAAAGTTCGGCCATGGAAGGCTTTATCGAACGCAATAATTTGCTCTTTACCTGCGCCAAATTTATCTAGCGCATAACGGCGAGCCAATTTAAGCGCCGCTTCGTTTGCTTCGGCGCCAGAGTTAGCAAAATAGACTTTTTCAGCAAAAGTGGCATCGACCAATTTAGTCGCCAACGCCAAGGCAGGTTCGTTAGTCATCACATTCGAAAGATGCCAAAGCTTTTCGCCTTGCTCTTTTAACGCTGCAACCAATGTTGGATGACAGTGACCTAAACAATTTACCGCGATGCCACCGGCAAAGTCGATAAACTCATTGCCATCCTGATCCCATACTCTGCTTCCCTCACCACGCACTGGGATCACGGCAGAAGGTGCATAATTAGGCACCATAACTTCATCAAACTGGGCTCGGGTTAGCTTGTTGTTAACGCTCATTCCTCTATCCTTTCTTTGTTGTCGATGGCTTTAAAAACCATTCGTACCCGCCTTTAGTCGTGACAATGACCTGCAACGACGACGGTTATTGAGTTATCTTAGATGACATTAATAACGAAAATGTGAACAAAATACTAGTTTCTAACACTATACACCTTGAACAGGTGCACGATTAATGCATAAAGATTTGGCTTTATGACTTATACAAGCGTTTAAAGGCGGGGTTTACAGCATATTTAGTCACAAAAAAACTTACTTGACTGAAAAACCATTAACAATGCAGTAATAATGAATACATACACATTTATTAACGATGGCGTAACGAGGAAATTGATTACATCTGCATTCATTTACAACCACCAAGACTATCGAAGACAGCCTTGGCTGAGCAAAGAGGGTTAAGTGAGCTTATAAGAGGTCTAACTTACGGTAATTTTGCCCCTTGAGTCTGAGCAACTCTTGCTCTGATAACTCATAATAATCAAACATTAAATGTTTTTCTTTTGGGGTGATTAAGCGCATCTCTTCTAACATCATCACCTTAGCAAAGCAGCTCGCTCGGGCGACTAAGGCCGCATAGGTCGATAGCTCGCTGTAAGCTAAATGGGTATCGAGTTCAATTTGTACCTGAGTCAAGGGGCTCGCGGTAAAATCGAGCAAGCTAGGCAGTTGCCAGTTAAGTTTATGGGCATGCTGCAATGCCTGCTGATAAATATTATCAGCTGGGAATTCAGTTGCTAATACAGCATCATATAGCTCTTTATCACGGCTAGCACTGGCTTCTCTAAGCCAATTACCCCAGACAGTTTCAAACACTTTTGCACCATTTTTAAGCACCACTGAAGTGCCTAATTGGTATAACAAGCTGCAACTATAAGCAAAGGCCACGTCTTGCTCATTAAGCTTAGCCAAAGCTTTAGCCGCTATGCCGGTAAGCATCGAATAACGCCATAGCTTACGGGTAGTCCATAGCAAATTGGCATTAGCGGTTGGCAGCCAATTTCGTAGACAAAAATAGGGGATCACTTGGCGCAGATTTTCAATACCAATAAAATTAAGCACTAATTTCAAGTCAGTCACTTTCACATCGGAGCGCTGCTGCCTTTTTTGTCGAAAAGAAGGGCTGTTAACGATATTGCTTAGGTCACGACAAAGCCAAGGCAGATCGTTAATGATCAGCCTTAAACGATTTATATCAATGTTTTGCTGATGTAGCACCTCCAACATCAACATTTGACTCTGGTTGAGCCCCGATTGCGCCAGCAGTTGCTCTGGTGAGGCTAATTGGTTATCTAAAGTGGAGTTAACCGTACTAATGAGCTGTGCCGATACGGCCTCAAAGACTTGCCTGGCTTGAATTTGCTTAGATAAACGTTCAAATATGGCATCGCGCTCGATAGCTAGCTTATTAGCATCACCTTCAAGTTCTCTATCGAGTTCATCAAACATCGAAGCCGTCGTTGTTTGCTTACCCACAATCAGCTGCTTCAATAACCTATGTTCAATATCGATAATAATGCCCGGACGCACACCACCTGAAACAGATTTTCCCACCTAAACCCCTTTATGACAGGCCAAAATTAACGCTTAATCACTCTATATTACACTAAATCCCTACTCAGACAGCTTGCTGTCGTGGTAAAAAACGGACATTTTAGTAACGATAGATAACGGAATATCATGCTATTAGGCTAACTTATTTATTTTGCGATATAAAAAAGGCTTCCCATAGGAAGCCTTGTGTTGTTATTTATTTAAGCTCTTGTTCGAACAGCTTAAAGATTCGACGATATTCATCCAGCCAACTCGATGGTTGACGAAAACCGTGGGGCTCAACCGGATAAATAGCCGTTTCAAACATCGGCTTTTCCAATTCAATGAGACGTTGTACTAAACGCACACTATCTTGGAAGAAGACGTTATCATCGAGTACACCGCTCATGATCAATAATGGCTTGTTAAGCCCTTGGGCGTGCTCTATGGGTGAGCTGCGCTCATAGGCGATAGCATCCACCTCAGGGGTATTTAGAATGTTAGAGGTATAAGGCGCATTGTAATGCGCCCAGTCACTCACAGGGCGCAGAGCTGCACCGGCCTGAAATAGCTCAGGCTCAGTAAATAACGCCATAAAGGTAAGGAAACCACCATAAGATCCCCCATAGGTGCCAACACGATTAGCGTCAACATTGACGTTACTTGTCATCCAGCTAACGCCATCTTTTAAATCTTCAACCTCCGGGTGCCCCATATTTCGATAAACCGCGGTGCGCCAATCACGACCGTAACCTTTGGACCCACGATAATCCATGTCCATCACAACATAACCATTTTGAGTCAGTAAGTTATGAAACATAAACTCTCGAAAATAACCCGAGAAGCCATAATGGGCATTTTGCAGATAACCTGCGCCATGATTGAAGATCACCGCCGGATACTTATCCGCCTTGGCGCTATCATACCCTTGAGGTAAATACACTCGCGCATAAACATCATCGGCGCCATGGGTTGACGGCACAGCAACCACTTCGGGCGCTTGCCACGGATATTGCTTAAAGGCATCACTGGTATAATGGGTTAGCTGAGTTAACTCACCATCAATGGCCTGTACAAACAGCTCTGCTGGCTGAGTACGACGAGATGCATTAAGCAGCAATTTAGTGCCGTCAGGACTAAGTTGGTAATCGAGCTGACCATTCCACTGGGTTAACTGCTGCTCTTTCCCCGAGGCTATCTCAACCCGATAAACATTATCGATCCCAGGGTGCTGTTTATTGGCCTTGTAGTAGATAAACTCCGCTTTAGGGCCAAGGATGATATCGCTAACAACATATTTCCCCTGAGTCAGTGGCGTAGCCTCCTTCCCCTTTGCTTTTACATAGAGATGAGAGTAACCAGTCTCTTCAGACAGATAATAAAGGCTATCGCTATTGGGTAACCAACCAAACTGATTAAAGTTGTAGTTTACCCAAGCATCATCGTGCAATCTGTGCTGGGTAACTAAACGCCCTTGGTTGATATCGAGTGTGGCAAGCCAGCGATCTTTATTATCAATCGCTTCCAGCATTACTGCGACCTTATCCTGCGTAGCTTGCCATTGAATGGCGCTTTGAGACCAACCCCAATCTTGCATTAATTGCACCTTACGCGGGGAGGTTTGGCTCTGGTAACGCTCGCCCTTAGCTTGCGCATTTTCAGCTTTAACCTTGGCTAAGACATCGTCATCAAAACCAGTTAATCCCTCGATAGTGATCTCTTTTTTATCTCGGGTTTGCAGATCTAATAACACTAAACGCTCGCCTGGATGCTTGTCTTCTGCAACCCGTGCTCGCGCAGGAACAGCATCAACATAGCCATCCTTACCTAGGTAATTAGGCATGATGTCATGCTCGGCACGCCAGCTATAATCCTTGTCACGCAGCGACAATAAAACATAGCGTCCCGTTGGCGACAGGCTTAACTGGGTCACTACCTCTTTATCACCTAAATACCAGGTTTTGGCCGATAAGGTTGGATCGCTCTTGGCCAGCTGAGTTTGATAGGTTTGCTTTGCGATAGCATTTTCTTGCTGCAAGGCCACATACTCAATCAATCTGTGTTGTTGCTTGGCAATGTAGCTTGATGGCTCCTCTACCCCTTTGGGCTCTATAGCCATCTTGATATTAGCCATCTGCTCCAGCAAACCAGAGTCTTGATGGATCTTAAAGATATCATCGCCTTGCCAATAAGCGATATCGCCACTGTTTAGGAACCGCACCCCATCGATAGCGATATTTTGACGCGTCAACTGAGTCACTTGGCCTGACAACAGGTTTTTAACAAACAAATTGCCTTGGTAAAGGTAGGCTTTACGTGTTTTAGCGTTGTCCAAAACCCCGTGTTGCTGTGACGCGGCATGTAATTGTTCTAATGCTAACTCATTAGCACTGGGCTCAGTTAGACGCTGCTGATAATAGGTCTTAATCGGTGCGCCATGGGCCTGTCTGGCAAAATAAATCGATTGACTGTCATCACTCCAATATTCGCCCTTGGCAAAAATCCCCATCCAATCAGGATTGGCCATTATTTGCTTAAGTGTGAGGGGGTGGCCAATACTTGGCGGTGCAGCCAAGTTGACTGGCGCAGAGGTTGTCGTCTCTGCTGAATTTTCTTGCAATGAGGTAGCACAGCCACCCAACATGGCGAGCGTTAATAGGCTGAGGCTAAAACCACGAAAAGCACCCATCATCATCCTTCCTTCTTATTATTTTGCATAAACAGCTGTCGCTGCATGGCAGTTATTTTGCTGCCTTTTATATCACAAAATGGACTAAAAACGCGGAAGGACAAGTAAAAATGTTGTAACAGTTTGAAAAAGAAAATGCAGGTAAGCTGTAAAATATGCACCTATACCTAAGTTAAGCCGCCATATCGATAAAGCGCTTTAGTAACTCCAACCCTTGCTCTGTCAAAATCGACTCTGGATGAAACTGAACGCCATAGATAGGTAGAGAGCAATGGCTCATCGCCATGATCTCGCGTCCGTGAAGCGGATCGTCAAACCAAGCATCGAGTACAAAATCTTTCGGTACACTGTCGACTAACAGTGAGTGATACCGAGTCACAGTTAACGGTTGATTTAGCCCTGCAAACAACCTTTTATCACTATGGGTAATACGACTGGTTTTGCCGTGCATCACGCGTTTGGCGCGCACCACACTCGCCCCAAACACCTGAGCAATGGCTTGGTGACCTAAGCAGACACCCAATATCGGCAATTTACCAGCAAAATGGCTAATAGCAGCCAATGAAATCCCCGCCTCATTAGGTGAGCAAGGCCCCGGCGAGATAACCAGTAAGCGAGGCGATAACTGTTCAATTTGTGCTAGGGTGATCTCATCATTGCGTTTAACTATGATTTCCTGCCCGAGCTGCTGAAAATACTGCACTAAGTTATACGTAAATGAATCGTAATTGTCGATCATTAAGAGCATATACTGCTACTAGCCTAAGGTCGTGAGGTTGTTCTTGTGGCGCAGATGCTAACACAGAGAAGTTAACTATTCATCCACTAGCAAACCCCATGAGCTCAATGCCCAACTCGACAAAGAGTAGGCAATAAAAAACCAGCCATTTGGCTGGTTTTTTGTAATATGCAGTTAAACGTATTGCTACTTAACGACCGTTAGATGACCACGGCGCTTAGGCTTAGCTTCATCACCCTCAGGTGTTGAAGACGTCGCTGGCGCAGGTTTCTGCTCGACTACCGATAGGCCTGTCTCTTCTGGCTCAAGTTCAATCTGATAGGCTTCTTCTTGGTCGAATACCGTCCCCGCACCATTCTCTCGTGCATAAATAGCCACGATGGATGCCATAGGTAAAACAACTTGCTGAGGCACACCACCAAAACGAGCGCTAAATTCGATAGCATCGTGACCGATCTGTAAATTACCCACCGCACTGGCGGTAATATTCAGCACAATCTGTCCATCTTTAACATATTGCTGAGGCACTTGAGTGCCTGGAACATAAGCATCAACCACTACATGTGGCGTTAGCTCATTGTCCATCAACCAATCATAATATGCTTGCAGCAAGTACGGACGATTAGGTGTCATCGGTTTCATTTTTAGATACCCATGCGCATTTCGCGCTCAGACTCTGTTAATGATGCTTTGAATGACTCACGATCGAATAGACGCGTCATATAGGCTTTAACTTCTTTGGCTGTGCGGCTATCTAACTCGATACCCAGTACAGGCAGGCGCCATAATAGCGGACCTAAATAACAATCAGCCAGACCAAACTCTTCCGCCATAAAATAAGGCATTTCATTAAAGATTGGCGAAATTGAGGTTAAGCTCTCTTGCAACTGTTTACGCGCCTCGTCGGCACGATCCCCCTTACGAATACGATCTACTAAGGTGTACCAATCGTTTTCTATACGGTGCATCATCAAACGAGTCTGACCACGAGATACAGGATAAACAGGCATTAGTGGCGGATGAGGAAAACGCTCGTCCAAATATTCCATAATAATACGCGAGTTATAAAGTACTAGCTCACGATCAACTAATGTCGGAACTGTATTGTATGGATTTAGCTCAATAAGATCTTCAGGCATCTCATTAGGGTCAACCTGTAGAACATCAACGGTAACGCCCTTTTCCGCCAATACGATACGTACTTGGTGGCTATAGAGATCGTCAGCGCCTGAAAACAGGGTCATGATTGAGCGTTTATTGGCAGCAACAGCCATTGATACCCTCCAAAATTAAGTCGAAAGCTAAAAAAGCAAAAACAAACGAGGGGCAAAGCCCCCCGTTTGGAATATGCGGATAATACATTCTAACCTTTATTAGGGGTTAGTGTACATCTTTCCAGTATTCTTTCTTTAACAGATAAGCCACGATAAAGAAAATGAACAGGAAGCCCATCACCCACCAACCTAAGCTTTCACGCTCAAGTTTGACCGGATCGCCTGAATAAACAAGGAATCCCGTGATGTCACGCACTACTTGGTCGTACTCTTCTGCAGTAAGCTTACCGCCAGTTGTCACAAAGCTACCATCTTCTTGCTTAACCGATAGGCCTTGCAGTTCTTGCATCACATGAGGCATGGCCACTGATGGGAAGACGGTATTGTTCACGCCAAATGGGCGACTCTCATCATGATAGAAGCTCTTAAGGTAAGTGTAGATCCAATCTTCACCACGCACGCGAGCTACCAGAGTCAAATCAGGCGGCGCTGCACCAAACCATTTTGCCGCGTCAACTTCAGGAATCGAGTTTTCCATCAAATCGCCAACTTTAGCTCCTTCAACGACCATATACTTATTACGCATATCGTCTAATGAGATATCTAAATCTTCGGCAACACGGTTATAACGCTGATACTGAGTGCTATGACAACCAGCACAATAGTGCTGAAATTTATCTAAACCACGTTGCAGTGACTCAGTATCCTTTAGGTCGATGTTGGCACTTTCTAAATGTACATTTGAACCACCTGCAGCGAAGGCAAGTGATGGCACCAATGTAATTAATGCAATCAATAATTTTTTCATTAGTGAGTCAACCTCTCTGGTACAGGCTTGGTCTTCTCATTCTTGCTGTAAATCCAAAGCGCTAAGAAGAAACCGAAGTAAGTCAGAGTAAAGATACGAGCCGCAATGGTTAGCGCTGGCGTGGCTGGAACCGCACCCAAGTATCCTAAGACAACAAACGATACAGCGAACTGACCAATGTTAAGCTTGTGGATCATGCTACGGTAGCGCACCGACTTAACTTTACAACGATCTAGCCAAGGTAAAACAAACAACACAGCAATCGCTAAGCCCATACCTACAACCCCTAACAGCTTGTCAGGAATCGCACGCAAAATCGCGTAGAAAGGCGTGAAGTACCAAACTGGCGCAATATGCTCAGGTGTCTTCATCGGGTTAGCTGCTTCGAAGTTTGGCTTCTCTAGGAAGTATCCACCGCCTTCAGGCATAAAGAACAATACATAACAGAAGACAATTAGGAAGCCTGCGACGCCCATAATATCTTTTACTGTGTAGTAAGGGTGGAATGGAATGCCATCTTTTGGCCAACCATTTTCATCTTTATTCTTCTTAATTTCGATACCGTCAGGGTTGTTTGAACCCACTTCGTGTAGCGCAATTAAGTGCAAGAATACCAATACGACTAGCACCAATGGGAGTGCAATCACATGCAGTGCGAAGAAACGGTTTAGTGTTGCACCTGAAACAACAAAGTCACCACGGATCCAAAGCGTTAGGTCATCACCAATCACAGGGATCGCGCCAAATAGCGAGATAATTACCTGAGCTCCCCAGTAAGACATCTGTCCCCAAGGTAGTAGGTAACCCATAAAGGCTTCGGCCATCAACACAAGGAAAATTAGCATACCAAACAACCAGAGAAGCTCTCTAGGCTTTTGATATGAGCCGTAGATAAGACCACGGAACATGTGCAGATAGATAACGACAAAGAATGCAGAGGCACCAGTGGAGTGCATATAACGCAGTAACCAACCATATTCAACATCACGCATGATGTATTCAATAGAGGCGAACGCACCTTCCGCGGTTGGTACGTAGTTCATCGTTAGCCAAATACCAGTCAGTAACTGGTTGACTAACACTAGCATGGCTAGCGAGCCAAAGAAGTACCAAAAGTTAAAGTTTGTTGGTGTTGCATATTGTCCAACATGACGGTTATAGGTGGCCGTCATGGGGATTCTTGCATCAATCCAATCAATAATATTCTTTACCATTACGCAGCTCCCTGATCGACACCGATAATTACGTTGCCGTCATCAATGTATTGATGAGGTGGAACAACAAGGTTTAAGGGTGCTGGAACGCCTTGGAATACACGGCCTGCCATATCAAACTTTGAACCATGACATGGACAGAAGAAACCAGAGGCCACACCTTCGACTTGCTCACCAAAGGTATCGGGAAGATACGTCGGAGAACAACCTAAGTGAGTACAAAGACCTACAGCGATAAAGTACTCAGGCTTAATTGAACGAACCGCATTTTGCGCATAGGCAGGTTGCTGTTCTTCACTCGAACCAGGATCACGTAATTTCTCATCGTGAGTAGCAAGACCTTGTAAGATCTCTTCGGTGCGACGGACAACCCATACAGGTTTTCCACGCCATTCAACACGGATCAACTGACCCGGCTCTAACTTACTAATGTTTACTTCAACCGGTGCACCTGCAGCTTTCGCTTTGGCACTCGGATTCCATGACTTTATAAAAGGAACCGCTACAGCGACGGCACCAGCACCACCTACTACGGCGGTTGCTGCGGTCAGGAATCTGCGACGTCCGGTATCGACTGGCGCATTGCTCATCCACTTATCTCCAGAGAGTGTTGGAATTTTTGTTTTAAAAAATTTGATATTGGGGTTTTACCCCAAAGCACAAAAATCAAATTTGAGGCGGGGCTCATTATAGCCAAAAATTAGAAGCAGATCATAGTAAAACAGCGAACAAAGTTAACTCTGTTTGCAAAACAATCAATCTATAGGGGCAATAGCAAGGGAAATAGCACATATTATGCGAAAATGAAGCAGAAAATTGATTAACGATAGATTAACAACTTAAGCTAAATTAGTTGTTTGAATTTAATAAGTACAAAAAAGCCCGAACTCGTCGGGCTTTTTTATTTTTATGGCTTATTTGCCGTCAGAACGCTTCATGTATTTGAAGAAGTCACTGTCTGGCTCTAATACCATCACGTTTGAACCGTTTGAGAAACTGGCTTTATATGCTTCCAAACTACGTAAGAAAGAATAAAACTCAGGATCTTTGTTATAAGCATCTGCATAGATTTTTGCTGCAATAGCGTCACCTTCACCTCGTACCGATAAGGCTTTACGCTCAGCTTCTGCAATTTGAATTTCTACGCTCGCATCGGTCTTAGCACGAATGATCTCAGATTGCTCCTTACCTTGTGCGCGATGCTCTTTCGCTACTGCGGTACGCTCTGCGCGCATACGCTGGTAGATACTCGAACTCACGTTAGCGGGTAAGTTAATCTGCTTAACACGTACATCGACCACTTCAATACCCAAATCTTTGGCACTGTCAGACGCGTTTCTCAACGCATCTTGTTGCAACTCATCTCGGCTACCAGAGACGATGTCTCTGATAGTGCGGCGACCAAACTCGGTGCGCAGATCGTTGTTGATCTTGCGTTGTAATAAAGATTCCGCTTGGACTTTATTACCACCATTAGTCGCTAAGTAGTATTTTTCATGATCAAAAATACGCCACTTAACATATGAATCGACCATTAAGTCTTTTTTCTCAGAAGTCACAAAGCGATCTGCTGCGCCGTCCATAGTCTGGATGCGTGAGTCTAAAAACTTAATCTTATCGATCAATGGTAGTTTAACGTGTAAACCAGGCGCATAAATCCGTGTCACGCCATCATCTTTAAGAATTTTACCAAATCGCGATACGATCGCGCGCTCACCTTCATTAACGACCAGCAGTGAAGATAAACCAGTCGCAATCAAGATTGCGATAATAATGACAGATAATCTACCCATGATTAGTTTCTCCCCTGGCGAGTACGGTCGCTACGAGAAGGACGCCCGTCGAGTGGCATACCTACACTATTCACTACGCTGTTAGCAGACTCATTAGATGAGCCTTGCGCAGCCGCTTGAGGTTGCTTAGATGTCTTGCTTTGGTCCATCAGTTTATCCAATGGTAGATACATCATATTGCCGCTGCTTTTCGCATCGACCAATACTTTGTTAGCACCTGAGTAAACCTTTGACATTGCATCGATATAAAGACGATTACGAGTCACATCTGGAGAAGCTTGATACTCTGGAAGTAATTTTTCAAAGCGTGCCACTTTACCACGCGCTTCTAAAATTTCACGTTCCTTGTAAGCGTTAGCTTGCTGTTCCATACGTTGTACGGTACCACGAGCTTTAGGCTCAATCTCACGCGAATACGCCTCGGCTTCACGGATAAAACGTTGCTCATCCTCTTGCGCTGCAATAGCATCATCAAAGGCATCTTTCACCTCTTCAGGTGGACGCGCTGGTAAGAAGTTGACATCGCGGATCTCGATACCCAAATTATAAGGCTCGATAATACGGTTCACTTCATCCCAAGTGTCACGGCGAATTTGATCACGCCCGGTGGTCAAGATGTCATCCATGCGATTGTGACCCACCACATAGCGCAAAGCACTATCGGTAGCTTCACGTAAGCTAGAATTCGCATCGACAGCACTGAACATATAGCGATAAGCATCGACTACAATGTATTGCACATCAAGCTCAACCAACACCACGTTTTCATCAGCAGTCAGCATGCTTCCTGATGCAGGGATCGAGCGAACGTTACTCACGTTTACCGGAAACACTTCATCAATGAAGGTCGCTTTCCACTGCAAGCCAGGTTCCACTTGACCGATATATTTGCCAAAGCGTAACGCAACCCCTTTTTCAGCTTCTTTAACGGTATAGAAACCCGAGAGTCCCCACACCACCACGGCGATACCTAAAACAATAACGAATCCTAATGTACTGAATCCACCGCCAGAACCATTACCTTTGCCGCCAAAGCGTTTAGAAATATTCTTAAACACTTCGTCTAGATCTGGTGGCCCTTTGTCATTGCCATTTTTATTTCCCCAAGGATCTTGACCCTTGTTACCGGGCTCGTTCCAAGCCATTTAGCACTCCATAGGTATGAAATAAACGAGATTACTAAAAACTACTCTACTGTTGCTGTTTCAACAATAAAGGTTTCCAATTCCCCTTGGCTCTGCTTTGTTAATCGATGCCAATCGGCTTCTAATAAACGCACAGACAAGATACAGTTCCCCAGATCGTCATACTCTTTCTGCTGTATCACATCCAGTCGATAAAACTGACCAAGATAATGCCCAGCCGTCGCTGGGATTTGCAAGGTAAGCTCTAAAACGGCACGACCCACAATTTTGTTGATCGCCTCCTCGAGCAATTCCAAGCCTTTGCGTTGTTGAGCCGAAACCCACACACGCGTAGGAACCCCTTCGCTATCGTAATCGATCTTAGGGCCTACATCTTCCAACAGGTCAATCTTATTACAGACAACCAATTGAGGAATATCATCAGCACCAATCTCCTTGAGCACCAATTGAACTTGCTCAAAGTTATCACCCATATTGTCATCAGAACAATCGACTATGTGTAACAAAAGATCGGCTTCACGCGTCTCTTGTAGGGTCGCTTTAAAGGCGGCTACCAGATCATGCGGAAGATGCCGAATGAAACCAACGGTATCGGCTAAAATCACCGGTCCGTCTTGTAAATCCAATTTTCTTAAGGTCGGATCGAGCGTGGCAAACAATTGGTCTGCCGCATAAACATCTGACACAGTAAGCGCATTAAATAATGTTGATTTGCCAGCATTAGTGTAACCAACCAAGGACACGGTAGCTAATTCACTGCGCTGACGAGCTCGTCGACTCTGTTCACGTTGCTTGTCGACTTTTTCCAAACGTTTATTGATGGTTTTAATACGCCCACGCAATAAACGTCTGTCCGTTTCAAGCTGTGTTTCACCCGGACCACGTAGGCCGATCCCGCCTTTTTGTCTTTCAAGGTGGGTCCAACCGCGTATTAGGCGTGTCGACATGTGGCGCAATTGCGCTAGCTCCACCTGTAACTTACCTTCGTACGTACGCGCACGTTGGGCAAAAATATCGAGGATCAGTGTTGTACGATCTAATACACGACACTGACACACCTGCTCAAGATTTCGCTCTTGGGCTGGGCTCAATGGATGATTAAAAATAACCACACTCGCGTCAGTGGCAGCAACTAACGCTGCTAATTCTTCCGCTTTCCCTGAACCAACAAAAAACTTACGATCTGGAGAGCGACGACTTCCCGTTATAACACCAACGGTTTTAGCTCCTGCCGACTCAACTAACAAACGAAGTTCAGTAATATCTTCTCTACTGCTTTCATCGGCAAAGTCGATGTGAACAAGAACGGCTGCGTCTCCCGCTTCATAGCGATCAAACAAAAAGCAAACTCCTCAGGTAATTACTCAGCACTTTCATCTGTTGGTGCATTGTAACCGCCCGTTTGATTTGGGGTGTTGTGATGGTTGCTCACATTAAATGGGCGCGCTGGCACAACTGTTGAAATTGCGTGCTTATATACCATCTGGCTGACAGTGTTCTTCAATAAAATAACAAACTGATCAAATGATTCAACTTGTCCTTGAAGCTTGATACCGTTAACAAGGTAGATAGATACCGGAACGCGTTCACGACGTAATGCGTTCAAAAATGGGTCTTGTAAAGATTGCCCCTTTGCCATTATATAATTTCCTTTTTATTAAAATTAAATAAAACCTAATGCTGCATCAACTTCGGGTTTGGTTTTAGTATTATATAGAGTGAATGAATTAGCTAGCGACAATATTGTATTAGTCGACCTATATTTGCATCATCACCACTCTCCAGCCAATTTAAATCGGCCCAGCCACGTAACCATGTTAATTGACGCTTAGCCAATTGCCTAGTCGCAACTACGGATTTTTCAACCATAGTATCATAGTCGTAATCACCATCGAGGTATTGCCATACTTGGCGGTACCCCACACAGCGCATAGAAGGTAACTCTAAATGCAAATCACCACGCGCTTTCAGTGCTTGCACTTCTTCGATGAATCCTTGCTTTAACATAGTGTCAAATCGTGCAGCAATAGCAGAATGTAACACTTTCCGATCGCTTGGCGATATACCAAATTGCACAACAGAGTAAGGTAATGCGGCCGACTTAACCTCAGTTAGCTCAGTTAAGCTTTTACCGCTGATGCGAAACACCTCTAATGCCCGCGATAAACGCTGTGGGTCGTTAGGATGAATACGCTGCGCCGACACGGGATCAATCTGCTGCAATTGTTGATGCAATGCTTGCCAGCCTAATGTTTCAGCTTCTTTGGCGATATCGGCTCTAATTTCACTGTTTGCCGCAGGCAGAGGCGATAACCCCTCAAGCAAGGCTTTGAAATAGAGCATGGTTCCACCCACTAATAACGGTGTTTTACCCGCGGCTAAAATACGTTCAATCTCGTTAAGCGCATCGTGACGAAAATCGGCAGCAGAGTAACTTTCGCTAGGGTCACGAATATCTATCAATCGATGTGGTGCACGGCGCTGCTCTTCAGCACTGGGTTTAGCAGTGCCTATATCCATATCACGATAGATGAGGGCTGAATCAACCGAGATTATTTCACACTGGTGACGCTCTACGAGCTCAATAGCTAACGCCGTTTTGCCGGATGCCGTCGGCCCCATTAGGGTTAAAATTGTCGGCTTATTATTGCTAGTCACTCGTTTGCTCACTTAACCACTCTTGCCAAGGTAACGCCTTGGCTTTCGATATTATTTGTTGCTGTTGCGACTCAGCTAACTGACAAAAATCAGTCCAAAGTGCTGACGCCGAAGTAAAATGATCTCGTCCATGGCCAACTAACCAATTCACGATGGCCTCATCTTCAGGCTCTTCAAAGCGAATCCACTGTAAAAACTCAGCGATCACATTCGCTAACTGGCTTTGCCTTAGATATGGGGGCACTTTTTTGATAATCAACTGCCCCAATCGAATAGTTAATTCGATGCCCAACTTCCTGATAAGTAGCTCTCGTTGCTCAAGAGTATCAAGCCAGTCATTGTCTGCTTTTATCGACACAGGCATCAATAGTGGTTGCCCCACGAGTCCTGATGCAAGCTTGTGCTCTATCTGTTGACGCAGCACCACATCAGCGACGGTTGTAAACGCCAATAACTTGAGTGCATTGTCTTGTGTTATTACCCAGTATTGCCCCGCTAAAACCAAAGGCATAGGCGATGGTGGTGCAGCTGTGGGCCTGTTTACATCAGGTGTTGCAAGCAACTGCGCATAATTATCAATGGCCGCCTGCGAAGGTAAATCTGGTGCTTGATAACGATCTGAGCGGCTTGCGCGGTACTCAGCGCCTGAAGACTGGCTATAGCCTGATTCCCTTTGACCATACGCCGAAGCAGCTCGTTCATGCACATGGCGTTCGCTAGCTGTAGGGGTTGCAGACAAAGGCGCGCTATAGTGGCCCGCAAACGGCGACGATGGACGGTTTGCCGCTGGCGTTGATTGCACTAATGGCGCTTCAGCGTGATCCACTGGAGCGTCATCGCCCTCAGGCTGATAAGCGTTCAACGGCAGCTGCTCAGCCTGTGACAGAGCCGATTGTAGGGCTTGTAAAATAAAATCATGTACATAGCGACTTTCATGGAAACGCACTTCATGCTTTGCTGGATGCACATTGACATCAACTTGATGTGGGTCAAGCTCAAGCATCAACACATAGCCAACCTGAACGCCTTGCAACTGCTCAGCAAACGCTTGTCTCACTGCATGATTAACCAGCCTATCGCGCACTAATCGACCATTAACATAAAAATACTGGGTATCACTTGAGCTCGCGTCAAAATGCGGCGACTGGATATAGCCACTGAGCTTTAACCCATTATGCTCGCAATCTACCGCCAATGCATGCTCTGCAAATTGTTTACCACTCACCTGAGCTAAACGCTGTAGATACTGGTTTTGGGTATTCGCCGGACGATAATTACGCACCATTTTACCATTATGCTTTAGGGTAAAATGGATATCACGTCGCACTAAAGCAATCCGCTTAAGCCACTCATCGATATGAGTAAACTCCGTTTTATCGCTTTTCAGAAAACGACGACGAGCGGGGGTATTAAAAAACAGATCGACCGCTTCGACCGTAGAACCCACAGGGTGCGCAGCGGGGATCACTTTTACCGCCATTTCAGAGCCTTCAGCATATGCTTGCCACGCCTCAGTTTGGCTGGCGGTGCGCGAGGTGAAGGTTAAACGCGATACCGAACTAATACTGGCAAGTGCTTCACCACGAAAACCAAAGCTTAAAATAGCATCGAGATCATCTAAAGAAGCCAATTTAGAGGTCGCATGACGCGATAGCGCCAAGCCAAGTTGATCTTTTTCAATCCCAGAGCCATTGTCTTGGATCTTAATCAGCTTACTGCCACCCTTATCGATTTCGATATCAACTTTAGTCGCGCCAGCATCTAGGCTGTTTTCAACCAACTCTTTGATAACCGATGCGGGACGCTCAACAACCTCACCAGCGGCAATCTGGTTAGCCAACTGAGGAGGCAAAATTTTAATGGTCATTTTGACTCCTATTAAGCGCGGGGAATGACCAGTTTCTGGCCTATACGAACTGTGTTTGATTTAAGATTATTGGCTTTTTTGATACTGCTAATCGACACCTGATAACGATGAGCAATAACCGACAACGACTCACCTTTTTCGACCTTATGACTCAAGGTGCTGCGATTAGCCAGAAGGGTATTGGCTGGCGGATTGGTTTCAAAATAGCGTAATACGCCCTTATGTACCGCATTGGCAATATTGTTTTGATGCTCGCGCTGTGTCAGTAAACGCTCCTCTTTATGGTTAGAGATAAAGCCAGTTTCAACCAAAATAGAGGGAATATCGGGAGACTTTAATACCGCAAAACTGGCCGCTTCTGGCTGGTGCTTATGTAATTTAGTGACCTTGCCTAAATTGAGTAATACATCACCGGCAATATTATGGCTAATAGCCATAGATCGATCCATCGACATGTCGAGTAATGTCATGGCAAGATACTGTTCATTATCGGCATTTTGAATGATCTCACCCGCACCGCCGAGCAACTCAGAGTGTTTCTCTTTTTGTTCCAGCCAACGGCCGATCTCACTGTTAGCCCGTCGCATTGACAACACCCAAACCGAGGCACCTTGTGGTTGAGGCGAGGTAAATGCATCGGCATGGATTGACACTAATAGATCGGCTTTACTGGTGCGTGCAATTTCTGAGCGCTTATTGAGATTAACAAAATAGTCGCCAGAGCGGGTCATGACAGCTTTCATGCCTGGGGTGGCATTAATTTTCGCTTCTACCTTTTTAGCAATCTGCAACACCACTTTTTTCTCATAGGTACCTTTAGGACCGATTGACCCTGGATCATCTCCGCCATGGCCTGCATCAATCGCGACAATCACATCCCTTAATTCAGGGACAGGTTTTGCCTTTACTGCCTGCTTATCAGGCCCACCGCCATCGAGATCGACAACCAAACGATTGCCGTATGGCGCTGTGGGAGTTAAAGCAAATAAATTAGCTTTCACAGGCTTAACTATATCGATAACGAGTCTGAGCGTGCCTTTTTTCGGCGGCTGACTAATGCGCACCTTTTTGACCAGCTTACTATTATTCTCGATTTTACTCAGATCCATTGCTGTGGAAGTGCCACTCAGATCGACCACCAGTCGATAAGGATTCGTCAAGGTAAAATGGCTGTATTGCGGCGGCTGACCCAGGTCAAATACCACCCGCGTCGATTCTGGCGCGGCCCAAATTCGCACACCATCTAACCTGTTTGCGCTGTGAGCTATTGCTGGAACACACAGCAGTAACAGCAGCAACACGCGCTTTATTATCGAATCAGTTGTTATCATTATTATGTAAACTATCTAACAGTAACTGCCCTGCTGGCTTATTTGCACTTAAGGTGACTTCTCGCCCTTGCTCAAGGTATTTTATATCGATAAGCAGATCGGCTTCGGGTAATATACCTGCCCCTTTATCGGGCCATTCCACAATGCATAAACTGTTATCGGCAAAATAATCTCTAATTCCCATAAATTCTAACTCTTCAGGATCACTGAGCCTATATAGATCAAAGTGATAGACATCAATACCATTCAGTTCATAGGGTTCAACTAAGGTATAAGTAGGGCTTTTAACTGCTCCCTGATGGCCTAAGCTTTGGATCAAACCACGACTAAAAGTCGTTTTTCCAGCGCCTAATTCACCACTCAAATAGATGGTTAGCGGAGGTGTGATCGCTTGAGCTAACTGCTGCCCTAAGCTCACGGTATCAAACTCATTTTCAAGATAAACTGTCACTGGCGTCATGGTGTATTCGTCGTAACCTAAATTGGGCAAACTGATTATAACCAGATACTTTAACCCAAACTGAATTCTATCTAAACAAACATTAGCTGTTTTTAATCTGACGGCTTTAAATCTTGTCCACTAACGCCCGAATATGCGGAAACAGATCGCAAGCCAACATGCCACGCTCACCCTCTTTAGCAGCCATGTCAGCGGCGACGCCATGCACTACAACACCAGCACTGGCTGCATCCATATTGGACATACCTTGCGCCATTAACGCCGCAATTATGCCCCCCAATACATCACCACTACCACCGCTAGCTAAACCAGGATTACCCACTGGGGCGACATGACAACGAGTGCCATCGTAAATAAGTGTGCCCGCGCCTTTCAATACCACAACGCCACCATACTTGGCCTGCAGGGCATAAACCGCTGCAAAGCGATCTTGTTCAACGTCAGCAATGCTGATCCCCAATAATCTTGCCGCTTCGCCACTATGGGGCGTCAACACCCAATGTCGCTGCTTATTGGGCTCAAGAGCCAGTAAATTAAGAGCATCGGCATCCATGACACATGGCTTGTCACTCAATCCGGTGGCCTTGAGTAAATTGTATCCCCAATCGTGCTTGCCAAGTCCAGGTCCAATTAGCAATACATCGGCCCACCCTAATCGTTGATACACCTCCATATCAACCAGCTCACACCCCCAAAACATCAGCTCTGGTCGCCCAGCATTGATAATAGGGAGATGCTGCGGCCTGGAAACCACGGCAACAAGACCAGCACCGGCGCGTAAACAGCTTTCTCCGGCAAGCCTTGGCGCGCCCGCCATGCCGATATCGCCCCCGATCACAGTGACCTTACCACAAGAGCCTTTATGACTATTTTGTGCCCGAGTGGGCATGCCTAAATCGGTGACTCGATGAGCTATATTTATGACTGTAGACGCGGGAAGGTGTTGGGTTAATCCAATATCGGCAAACCATAAGTAACCGACGCAATCTCGGGCCTTACCCGTAACAAGCCCCTGTTTTACCGCTCCCATGGTCAATGTCACATCGGCTTTAATAGCCAGTTGCCCTGCCCCCGTATCGGCATTAATTCCCGAAGGTACATCTATAGACAACACCCAAGAAGGCTGCTGATTAACAGCGGTAATGATGGTCGTAAACGCCTCATTGAGTTCACCGTGAAAGCCAGTACCAAGTAAACCATCTATCACCACATCTGCCGCTAATAATGCTGGCTGCCAATCCTGTTCTAGGTGACCACCTGCTGCTACAAACGCCGCTTTGGCATAGCTCACGCCTTCACCAATAGGTTCTCGCTCTAAAGCATACAGCTTAACTTGGCAGCCAGCCTCAAGCAAAAGCGTGGCACAGATATAAGCATCAGCCCCATTATTGCCGTATCCAGCTAACACCAAAATATGGCTAGTTAACTTATTTTGCTGTTGCAGTAATGCAAAGGCCGCCTGCCCTGCGCGATCGATTAACCCTAATAAAGATATGTCGCCTGAATGGATAAAATGGGCCTCAGCCTCTCTCACCATTTGAGTCGAATATAATGTTTGCGGAAGCTGTGCATCACAAAACAACATGGGGAGACTCCTAAATACGTTAATAAAACATCCTATGCGGTAGCTAAGGCTTAGCATATTCCATGTTAGATAGCATATTGGTCATTAGATTCACGAGTCACTGTAATTATTGAGATAAGTTTGATCTTGCACAAAAAAATGAGCCAGATAGTAAGGCTTAAGTCTGAGCTTTAAGTAAAAGTTGGCATTATACGGGGTGGGAGTTAAACAACGTAGCGACCTTGAGCAATAAAGCATGGAAAAGCGTGCCAGAATGAGAACGGTGAGAGTGGTTCAAGCCAGTGGCAATATCACCTAATGATGGGCTTAGCCCTAGCAACAGATAACTCTCGGTAGCTTAAGCCTTTTAAACTACCGAGTTTACGACGAAATTTAGATATCATCCATACGAATACAGCTATGCACTAAACGCTGCTGTTGAATTTTCTTTACTCGAACCAGCTCGCTCATCGCATTTTTAACATCGCCAGGAACAGATGATTCGGCCGTTTTCTGCAGCAGTCCAATCAAACGATTATCTAGATCTAAGTGTAGTTCCAATAGATCTTCTTCGTTCATATTGGCTTTAGGAACTATCTCTTGGCAACGTTTGATAAAATCTTCAAACACAATATCGTTGTACCAAAGTTCTAATAATTTAGAGGGGGCCTCTTCGATATAATCGTCTATCTTCTGTGACATCTCTTTTTCATGCTGCTGTAAATACTCAAGCATCAACTTGACGCGCGATGAATCAACCGCACTGTGCAAACGCCCATATAATCGAGCCATTTCTAAGCGACACTTAGAGACATATTCCAATTGTTCATTAAGCTGCTGAAATCTCATCTTACCCTCTCCAATCCAAGCCATTTGACTAGGCGATAATATTGATTCGATTTTATTATGAAGTATTTTGCGGATATTTTTTTGAACAAGGTCATAGTTTACACAGTTCAATCATCTTTATATTAGGTTTCGTTAAAGAAATGGGGCACAAATCACCCAAGTCAAAGTTGAACTTATATAAGACATTTAAAAAGCAACCACAACAAACAAGAATGCACAATTGAAGCGATAGATGAGGTTAGGAATAGATACCAATGACCTTTTAGCTTGGTATCGCTCTTACCCTAAATAATAGAATCAGCAGAACTAATGTCGTGATTGAGCTTAAGAGGAGATAATAAAAATAGGGAATTGGAACGACATGCCGTGTTAGAAGCACACCATACTCTATAAATCAGTAAGTTATCGAACTTGATTTTAAGGGGGATAATAAAACAAGAGGGAGATTGGAGCGACATATCGGGTTCGAAATCGATACCAATGACGATACCTTGGTAAGGTATCGCACTATTTGCTCTATAAAAGAGTCAACAGAGCTAATGTCGCAATCAAATTTGGAGCGACATATCGGGTTCGAACCGATGACCTATACCTTGGCAAGGTATCGCTCTACCAACTGAGCTAATGTCGCATAAATCTTTTTGTCTATAACATTTGGTGATGCTGTAGATTGTAATTTGGAGCGACATATCGGGTTCGAACCGATGACCTATACCTTGGCAAGGTATCGCTCTACCAACTGAGCTAATGTCGCATAAATCTTTTTATCTATAGCATTTGATGATGCTGTAGATTGTAATTTGGAGCGACATATCGGGTTCGAACCGATGACCTATACCTTGGCAAGGTATCGCTCTACCAACTGAGCTAATGTCGCATAAATCTTTTTCTATAGCATTTGGTGATGCTGTAGATTGTAATTTGGAGCGACATATCGGGTTCGAACCGATGACCTATACCTTGGCAAGGTATCGCTCTACCAACTGAGCTAATGTCGCATTTCAATTCTGCTAACGTGAGCTGCTAGCTGAAAGTTGAGGCCGCATTATAGGAGAATTTCGCACCGCTGCAACCCCTTGCTTTAAAAATTTATACTGATTGATTAAATTTTAAATACTTTATCACGATAAAACTGCAATTCAGCAATAGATTCTTGAATATCGACCAATGCTTGATGGGTACCACGCTTAGTAAAGCCGTCCATTACTTCAGGCTTCCAACGACGAACCAACTCTTTTACCGTACTCACATCAATATTACGATAATGAAAGTAATCCTCAAGTGTTGGCATATAACGGTTCAAAAAGCGTCTATCTTGACCAATACTATTGCCGCACATAGGTGATACACCTTTGGGTACATGTAACGCTAAAAATGCAATCGTTTGTTCAATTGCTTGCGCTTCATTAATGCGGCTTGCTTTAACCCGTTCAATTAAGCCAGACTCACCATGATGTTTCTGGTTCCAATCATCCATGCCTGCCAACACTTCATCTGACTGATTGATCGCAATCACAGGGCCCTCTGCCAGAATATTTAGCTCCTTATCTGTCACAATAGTCGCTATCTCAATGATTCTATCGACACTAGGTTCTAACCCTGTCATCTCTAGATCAACCCAAATCAGATTACTTTCATCTGCAGCCATGTCTCTGCCTTATTATTACGTTTGCCTAAATTCAGGCTTTTTTGTTTAAGACCGTGTATCATACTGCTTTCTTTAGACAACACAAAATAACCTTATTTTGACGATGATTACACTGTGAGTAAAAAGAAACCTTTAAGTCAAGGCCAGCGCCGCCGCATGCGTGCTAACCACGAAAAACGTTTGCAACGCAAAGAGGCGGGTGACGCCGCTCCAGAACTACAAGATAGTTCACTTGGGCCCGAGTTACTCGGCACCGTCATCTCTCGTTTTGGTCAACATGCTGATATCGAAACCGAAGATGGCCAATTAGTCCGCTGTAACATACGCAGAAATATTCAAAGTTTAGTCACTGGCGATAAAGTGATTGTCCGCCTTGCCGTTGAAACCACAGCGACCATAGCCGGCGTTGTCGAAGCGGTGCACCCAAGGCATTCGTCATTGTCTCGACCTGACATGTACGATGGCATCAAAATTATTGCCGCCAATATTGACCAAATATTGATTGTCTCATCGGTAGTACCGAGTTTTACCACCCAAATTATCGACCGTTACCTCGTGGCCGCTGAAGACACTGGTATAGCCCCAGTCATTATCCTCAATAAAATTGACCTACTCAGTGAAGAGGAAGCCCCTCAAGTTGAGGCGGCTTTACGTCGCTACCAAGAAATTGGTTACCCTGTGTATAAAGTCAGCAGCATCGAAGGCGAAGGGGTCGACACCATAAAAGCGCTGCTTAAAGATAAAGTGAGTGTATTTGTCGGCCAATCAGGCGTTGGTAAATCATCATTAATCAATGCGTTATTACCCGACGCCGAATTACTCACTGGCGATGTGTCTGAAAACTCAGGCCTAGGTCAACACACCACCACCACGGCTAAATTACTACACTTCCCCAGCGGCGGTGACCTAGTGGACTCCCCTGGCGTGCGCGAATTCGCTTTGTGGCATCTACCTCCTGAGCGTGTCGGCTGGTGTTTTATCGAATTTAGAGACTATATTGGCACCTGTAAGTTTAGGGATTGTAAACATAAAAACGATCCAGGTTGTGCCATTACCGCTGCGTTTAACGAAGGCAAAATATTCGAAGATAGGTACAACAACTATCATCGCATCATAGACAGCCTCGATGAGCAGCGCCATGCTCGTCATTTTAGAAATGACAGCGACTAACAACAGACAGCAACATAGCCATATTGGATTTTAAGGATAACTAACGTGGACAAACTGAAAATTGCCTTGCAATACATGATGCCAAAACACCTTCTCTCACGCCTAGTAGGCAAGTTGGCGGCAGCAGAGCTAGGTATGGTCACCACTAGCGTAATTAAGTGGTTCATCAAGCAGTACAAAATTGATATGAGCGAAGCCGCCCAAAGTGAACCAGAGGCTTATGCCAGCTTTAACGCATTTTTTACCCGCGCATTAAAACCGGGGATTCGCCCTTTATGTGATGATGACGATTATATCGTCCATCCTGTCGACGGCGCCGTCAGTCAATGTGGCCCTATCAAGTCGGGGCGCATCTTTCAGGCTAAAGGCCATGACTACTCTGCTTTAGCCTTATTGGGCGATCAAGTCGATGATGCTAAGCGCTTTGAAGGGGGCGATTTTGCCACTATCTATCTGGCGCCTAAAGATTACCACCGCATTCATATGCCGATTAAAGGCACCTTGTCTAAGATGACCTATGTACCTGGTGAACTGTTTTCGGTCAATCCGTTAACGGCTGAAAACGTACCAGGGCTATTTGCTCGAAACGAGCGAGTCGTGGCGATATTTGAAACCGAAATCGGCCCTATTGCTATGGTGCTTGTTGGTGCAACGATTGTCGCTAGCATTGAAACTGTCTGGGCTGGCACTGTCACCCCGCCAACGGGTAAAAAAGTCTTCACCTGGGACTACCCAACCGAAGGGCCAGAAGCCTTAACCTTGGATAAGGGTGAGGAAATGGGTCGCTTTAAGCTAGGCAGTACAGTGGTGATGTTGTTTGCTAAAGATGCCATTGAAGAGTTTGCCGACGGCGTTAAACCCAAAGCGGTAACGCGCATGGGTCAAGCCTTTGCCAAAATAGACTAACTGCGACATTGAAGCCGAACGCGAGCAGCCATCACGGATTAATCGAGCTGCATATTGCCGTCTTACTGTTTGGTGGGACGGCACTGTTTTCTAAATTGATCCCACTAAGTGCCCTCGACATTACCTTGCTGCGCTGTGCTGTTGCTGCCCTTATCTTGGCACTTATTGTTAAAAGCAGTGGTTGTCGCCTTCGCCTTAACGCCCACAAAGATTACCTTATTGCGCTTGGACTTGGGATTATCGTGAGCCTGCATTGGGTGACCTATTTCGCCTCTATGCAGCTCTCATCTGTAGCCATAGGGATGATTGCCTTTTTTACCTATCCAGTGATGACGGTATTAATTGAGCCACTGTTTAACGCAAGCCGCCTCAAACGCACCGACTTACTAAGCGGTATTAGTGTGCTCTGCGGCGTCAGTTTGTTGATCCCAGAAGCCACTCTCGGCAACGATGTCACCTTGGGGATCATTTTGGGCATACTCTCTGCCATGCTGTTTACTTCCCGTAATTTACTCCACAAGCGTTACTTTGCTGAGTATAGCGGCGCACAAGCTATGCTATATCAAACCGCAGTGGCCGTTGTGTTTTTAATGCCTTGGCACCAAGTTAATATCAGCACCATTAACCAGTCCGTTTGGGGCTTGATAATCCTACTCGGCGTGGTATTTACCGCCGCGCCACATGCGTTATTTACATCAGCACTACGTCAACTTAGCGCCAAAACTGTCAGTTTAGTTTCCTGTTTGCAGCCCTTATATGGTGCGTTATTAGCATTGTGGCTACTGGGTGAAGAGTTAGCGCTAAATACTATCATTGGCGGCGCGCTGGTTGTGGTAACGGCCATTTATGAGACGCAACAGAGCCATAAAAATCAGCGATCGAAACAACAGTCAAATATGGCCTCGACATAACCAAGGCGATTGGCGAGCACAGCAGATCAAGTCGCCCTGTCGCGATTCAGTTCAAATTAACCGATCCATCAATATCATTTTCAATCTATATTGGTACTATATAGCGGTCTATCCATGTATTAATGCCAACTAAAAGCAGATTATGTCTCGTATTTTACTCGTTTTTCTTTGCGTTCTTTCTTTTGCAGCCACTGCTAACTCGCCGCTATCTCTTAACAAACATTTAGGGATAGGCCAAAACACGAATACCACAACAAAAACCCCCGAAGAACAACTGGCCTTACTTGAACAACAGATCACTGAGCAGCGCGAACTACAAAGTAATTTCGAGGCGCTGCAGCATCAATATCAAAACAAAAAAAATGATATCAGCAAACAAATAGAGCAGGCATCTAAGCCGTTAAGTTGGCAACCACAACAAGATTTAAGCCAACAAGCCTCCATGGCTTACCTTCGCCTATCTGAACTAAAAGAGATTGAAGCCAGCCTAGGGCAACAAATTAACGAACTGATCAAACGACAGCATCAACTGCCCACCATTATTACGCAGGCCAATAGCACGCTAGCGCAGCACACTCGCACCAGTAGCAGTAACGAAACCGACATAACCGAAGCCCAAGGGCGGCTCTACCGCCAGACATTGTCGACACTGGAATCAGAGCTTGCCAGCAGCCAAAAACAGATCGCCCTCACTCAACAACAGTTAACCTTAGTGCGCCGCCAATTGATCCAGCAAGAACAGCTGATCGAAAAGCTAAATGCGGCGATTTCAGTGCAACGTCATAAAACCACTGCCGCCACCATAGCGGCCAGCCAAATTGAAACCTCGGCAACCGATGATGCACTTGCGCTAGCACTTAATGAACAAAACCAAGCCTACGGCGAACAGCTACAACAACTCACTTACCAAATGAGCGAAGTGGCCACCAAACAAGAAGAAGCCGAAACCCAATATCAAATGCAAGCCAAGCAGTTGAGTAATATTCAGCAGCAGATAGGCTTAGTCAAACTGAATTCGGCGTTTGGTGAGCGTTTTTTGCGCATTTTATCGTCACTGCCTAAACCACCAAACCAAGACATTATCAGCAATGATATCGCCAACGCACGTCTTGAACGCTATCAAATAGAGCAAGATCTCACCTTGCATGCCAATCTCAACAACGGGGCGAGCGATCACACACCATTGCAAACTAAATTGTTGCAATCACAGTATAAATTGCAACAACAACTACTGGAAAACTACGATTTGTATATCGGCGAGTTAGCCGAACTGCGGGTGCTCTATGAGCAACTCAATCAACAATACAAAAATCTTAAAACAACCCTCAACGAACATCTGTTCTGGGTTGCTAACGCCAATAGTATTGACCGATTCTGGTTTAGTGATCTGCTGCAAAGTAGCCAATGGCTGCTAACCCAAGCTCCCTGGCACCAAATTACCGACTCCTTTAGTGAGCAAAGTACGCTGTGGTCTTGGTGGATAATCTTATTCGTCTTATGCCTAGTCCTACAGGACTTAGTCACGCCCAGTTTTAATAAAGCCATGACCCACAACGCTGCGTTTGTTGGCAACGTGACCCAAGATAAGTTTATCTACACGATCACAGCCCTCTTTATTTCGCTTTGTTATAGCGCTATTAAACCCTTACCGTTACTGGCAGGTGGACTGATTTTATATTACTCACAGCATAACCTGGTATCATCGGTTGGTATGGGGATCTTAGCTATCGCCGCCTTATATCTGCTATATCGGTTTACCGACCTGCTCGCGTTAGAAAAAGGGGTGTTAATTGGCCACTTTAAAGGCGATGCCAACACCATTCATGCGGGGCAGCAACGACTGCGCACTTTTACATTAATGACCATGCCAATTATTGGTGTACTGGGCTTTACCGAGGTATTAGAAACCTCGATGATCCGTAACAGCTTAGGCCGTGGCGCCTTTATCTTGTTCGCCATCATGCTGTTTTGGTTTTATAAAGATATTTTACAGCTATCGAAACAGAAACGCCTTTACCATCAAGATGACAAAAATAAACGCTTACTGCAAAAAACACTCTGGGCCGTAATGTTATTGCTGCCGCCCGCATGCGCCATATTAGCCTTTAGAGGTTACTACTTTACCGCCTTCCAAATGTTGCTACAGCTGCAACTGTCCTTGATCTTATCATTGAGCTTTATGTTGCTCTATCAACTGATCAAACGCTGGATGCTGATTGAGCGCCGGCGCATCGCCTTCCACCGTGCAAAAGCCAAGCGCGCCGAAATATTGGCCCAACGAGAAAAAGATGACGACAGCGCCAATAATGAACAAGGCGACACCTACGAAGAGCCAGTGGTGGATCTAGAAACCATCTCTAGCCAATCATTAGGCTTGGTGCGTTCACTATTGACCCTCGCCTTCTTAATCAGCTTAATTGGACTCTGGACCCAGACTCACAGTGCCATCTTCTCGTTTTTGGATGGTATCACCCTCTGGACCAGCTCGACCGTGATCGATGGCATCTCTCAGCAGTTGCCTATCACGCTTAAATCGTTACTGCTGGGACTGATTATTGTGGGCTTTTCATTAATGATTGCCACTAATTTACCCGGCCTGCTGGAACTAATGATCCTCCAGCGGCTCGATTTAACACCGGGTACAGGCTTTGCGCTTACCACGGTAAGCCGCTATTTGGTGGTATTTTTTGGTATGTTAAGTGGCTTTTCTACCTTAGGGATGGAATGGTCCAAGCTGCAGTGGTTAGTGGCTGCCCTCTCGGTGGGTTTGGGTTTTGGCTTACAAGAAATTTTCGCAAACTTTATATCGGGTCTTATCATCTTATTCGAAAAGCCAGTGAGAATTGGAGATACGGTCACGATTCGCGACTTAACTGGCACTGTCAGTAAAATTCAGATCCGCGCCACCACCATTGTCGATTGGGATCGCAAAGAGATCATTGTGCCTAATAAAGCATTTATTACCGAGCAGCTGATCAACTGGTCATTATCCGATCCTATCACTCGAGTGATTGTGTACGTCTCGGTAGCGCGAGACTCAGATCCGGCCCGGGTTGAAGCGGCACTGTATCAAGCAGTTAAAGAGTGCGATGAAGCACTGGCGATTCCTGAGCCCGAAGTCTGGTTTGCAGGCTTTGGTAAACACACCCAAGATTACGAAATTCGCGCCTATGCAAAAGACATGAATACCCGTTGGCCGCTGCGTCACAAGCTGCATAAACAGGTTAATAAGAAACTCAAAGAAAACGATTTAGAGCTCGCTTATCCACAGCTTGAAGTGCATATTAACAGTGGCCAAGGCAAAGAAACTCAAGGGTTGATTAGAAACTGATGCAGGTATTTGCTCACCGAGGCGCTAGCGGTTATGCGCCAGAAAACACCCTAGCCGCGATTAAAAAAGCAGTGCAACTTGGGTGCACGGCTATCGAAATTGACGTGCACAATATCGAAGGCCAACTGTATGTATTTCATGATAGGCGCCTCGACGGTAAAAGCACTGGCACAGGACTCATAGAAGAGGTCAGCCAAGCCTATTTAGCCACGGTACGCGTCGGCGCAGAGCCTATCCCCACCCTTTGGGAGTTGCTGGTTTATCTGCAACACGTCGACTGTATCGTTAATATTGAACTCAAGGGAATGAACTCACTGGCGCCATTTTTAAGCTTGTACCCTAACATCTTATCTAAGCTAAATTTTAGCGCCGATAAGCTATTGATCTCTTCCTTTAACCACCACTTCGTTGCCAGCGTCAAACAGCAGTTTCCTCAAGCCTTAGTGGCGCCGCTTATTGAGGGCATTCCTTTTGATAATGCCGCCTTAGTGAGCCACTTACAGGCTTACTCGCTGCACCTCAGCTTGAGCTTTATCACCTCAGATATAGTCAAAGATGCCCATCAGCGTGGTGCTAAAGTTTATGTCTATACCGTCGATGATGCAGCAGATATCGTCTATTTAGCTAAACTGGGCGTTGATGGGATTTTTAGTAACTATCCTGATATTAGTCAGCAAGTTATCGAGCAGCTTAGCAGAAAAGCTAATACACTATATTGATCCATTCAGGTAACATAACTCAGTTACGCTTGCCAAGTTAACCCACTAGGTCAAGCATGCTCGCTATGACCGCCTAATTAACGCGACAACGCCAATGATAATGGGGACTTGCCATGGAACATAAACTGCTGCTGCTGACCAGTGACAACCAAAAATATCGCCAACTGCTCGACTCATGTCATCTCCCACAACTGACGCTACTAGACGATGATCCTAGCAGTATTCTCAGCGCGAATATTTGGTTGGCAGAGCCCCCATTAGCGGCGCCACTGGTGGGTCATGCGCAGCAATTGATTTGGATGCAATCAACCTATGCGGGTGTCGACCCCTTAGTCAAACCTCGCCTACGCCGCGATTACCAACTCACTAACATTAAAGGGATATTTGGCCCTTTAATGAGTGAATATCTATTTGGCTACTTGCTGGCTCATCAACGTCAACATAAACAGTATCAGTCACAACAGGCGGATAAAATATGGCGCCCTAGCAGCTTTAAAACCTTGCAAGGGCAAAAGTTATTACTCTTAGGCACAGGCAATATTGCCAAACATATTGCCCAAACAGCCAAACATTTCGGCATGCAGGTAACCGGAATTAACCGCGGTGCCAAACCAACGACTGGATTCGATAAGGTCGATACCCTCACCAATCTGCCCAGCCATATTGCCCAGGCCGATGCCATTGCCGCGATCCTGCCTAGTACGCCAGATACCCGAGGCATTTTAGACAGCCAAATGCTCAGTATGATTAAAGATGAAGCCATTTTATTTAATCTTGGGCGAGGTGATGTACTCGATCTCGATGCGCTATATCAACAACTACTACAGCGACCCAAGCAACAAGCGATTTTAGATGTGTTCAATCAAGAGCCGTTACCCGCCAACCATCCCATATGGTCATTAAGCAATGCCACCATCACCCCACATATCGCGGCTCCAAGCCGACCTGAACAAGTGGTGGAAATATTTGCCGCTAACTATCACCACTTCATCAAGGGGCAAGCGCTCAGCCATTTAGTCAACTTTGAACGCGGCTATTGATATAAAAGTGATACTAAGCGGTGCACCTCACTGCTCAATTAGATAGCTCAATTAGATAGCTCAGTTAGGCAGCTAAGCTTAGCTGCATTGACGAGCGCTCAATGCTGGCAAGGCGCACGTAACACCTAAGCCATAGCCCCCACATTGAACAGCGACTCAGTCTCAGTTATTAACAATCTGCTATTGAAAATCCGCCTGTAGCCATTATATTTGCGCCAAAGCCCAACCAGCAGACCATCAAAACGCGCTAACATCGCCTCTGGTTTTTTAATAGCTGAACCTTACAGCATAAATACTAGCTATAACTTAAAGTTATTAGTATTGAGAATCGTTTTCATTTACACTCTCAAGCATCACTATAGAGAGAGCCATAGTATGTACGTTTGTTTATGCCATGCCATTACCGATACTCAGATTAAACAAGCTGTTGATCAGGGAGATACCTCTTGGGCCGATCTCAAAAAACGCTTGGGTGTCGGCAGTCAATGCGGTAAATGCACCCGCATGGCCAGCGAGATCATTCAAGCGAGATTAGATGTCACGCCTAACTTCTACGAAGTGGCTTAATCGACTCATCAGCCATACTGTGACAGACCCACAAACAAAGCTTATACCAGAGGCTTGCTCCAGAGTTAGGTGATGGTGCAAATCCTTAGATATAAAAATTAGACATAAAAATGACCAACAAAAAAAGCTGCTTAAAGCAGCTTTTTTGTTATCTCGCTATTTGCTATCTCACTCAGGACTTAAAGCACTTAGACCTAACTAAGACCTAAAGCACTAAGAACCTAAAACGGCTTAAAGTACTGGCTCATCAGCACCGAGTTCCACCTTATCGACACGTTGTAAACCGCGCGGTAATTTAGCGCCACGGCGGCCACGTTCACCACGATAATGCTCAAGATCACTAGGTTTTAAGGTCAACTTACGCTTACCCGCCCACAAGGTGACGGCAGTGTCTTCAGGCACTACGTGCAAGTGCATCAGTAGCTCTTCACGGTTTTTAGCGCGCTCGCTCGGAATACCGATGATTTTATTACCTTTACCTTTAGACAGTTGTGGCAGTGCATCTACTGAAAACAGTAGCATCCGCCCTTCGTTAGTGATCGCTAAAATCGACTCACGACGAGACTTATCGACCCGTTTAGGTTGCAGCACTTTGGCATTCGCAGGCAAACTTAATAGGGCTTTACCCGCCTTATTACGCGACACCATATCTTTGTAGTCACCAATAAAACCGTAACCGGCATCGCTAGCCAGCAAGAAGCATTGCCCATCTTCCCCCATCAAAGCATGTTCAATGGTTTCACCTGGCGACAATTGGAAGCGCGTGGTTAATGGCTCACCCTGGCTACGCGCCGACGGTAAGGTGTGGGTATCGGTGGCAAATGCCCTGCCGGTACTGCCAATAAACACGGTGGCATGATTGCTGCGCCCTGAGGCGGCGCAGAGGAAACCATCCCCCGCCTTATAAGAGAGTGTTGTAGGGTCGATATCATGGCCCTTGGCACAACGTACCCAGCCCTTTTCCGATAAGACCACAGTCACCGCTTCGACTGGGACTAACTCTTGCTCGCTTAAGGCTTTAGACTCTTGACGTTCGACCAGTGGTGAACGACGATCGTCGCCATAGGTTTCAGCATCTTGTTTAAGCTCTTTTTTGATTAAGGTTTTCATGCGACGCTCTGAGCCAAGCAGTAGCTCGAGCTTTTCACGTTCGGCTTCGAGTTCGCTCTGCTCCGCCTTAATCTTCACTTCTTCTAGTTTGGCTAAATGGCGCAGTTTTAAATCTAAGATGGCATTGGCTTGATCTTCGCTCAAACTAAAGCGCGACATCAACTCGGTTTTCGCATCGTCGTGATAACGGATGATCTCAATCACTTCATCAATATTGAGGAAAGCTATCATCAAGGCATCAAGAATATGTAATCTTGCCTGCACCTTATCGAGTCGGTGTTCTAGGCGGCGTCTGACGGTGCTCATCCTAAACTCTAACCACTCGCTAAGAAGCTGCTTAAGCCCTTTAACCTGCGGACGGCCGTTGAGTCCCAACACGTTTAAGTTGACCCTAAAGTTCTTTTCCAGATCGGTAGTGGCAAATAAGTGCGCCATAAGTTGATCGCAATCGACGCGATTAGAGCGAGGCACTACCACCATACGTACAGGACTTTCATGATCTGACTCATCACGTAAGTCGGCGACCATCGGCAGCTTCTTGGCCTGCATCTGCGCGGCTATCTGCTCTAAAATCTTACCGCTACTGGCTTGGTGCGGCAGTGCGGTGATCACTATCTCGCCCGCTTCGATTGTGTACACGGCGCGCGCTTTAATCGAGCCACGACCAGTACTGTAAATTTTAGCGATATCGGCTCTAGGCGTGATAATTTCCGCTTCTGTCGGATAATCAGGCCCTGGAACCAACTCCATAATGCGTTCAAGTTCGGTCTTAGGGTTATCCAATAATTCGATACAAGCATCGACTAATTCACGCACGTTATGGGGCGGTACATCCGTCGCCATCCCCACCGCAATCCCGGTAATACCGTTAAGTAAAATATGTGGTAAACGGGCTGGTAATACCAGCGGCTCTTTCATGGTGCCGTCGAAGTTAACCCCCCAATCGACAGTGCCATGACCCAGCTCGGTGAGCAACACTTCAGAGAATTTCGATAAACGCGCCTCGGTATAACGCATGGCGGCAAACGATTTAGGATCATCGGGTGCCCCCCAGTTACCTTGACCGTCAACCAGCGGATAACGATATGAGAATGGCTGAGCCATCAATACCATGGCTTCATAACAGGCGCTATCACCATGAGGGTGGTATTTACCCAATACGTCACCGACGGTACGAGCCGATTTTTTATGCTTAGACTGCGCCGATAAGCCCAGCTCACTCATGGCGTAAATAATACGCCGCTGCACTGGCTTTAATCCGTCGCCGATATGCGGTAATGCACGGTCCATGATGACGTACATAGAGTAATTGAGATAAGCTTCTTCTGTAAAACGCCTCAGGGGCATCTGCTCGACACCATCGAGGCTCAAATCTATCGCATCACTCATTGGTTTGGATCCTGTTGTTCACTCGGTTCACTCTCATTGACGCCGTTATCTTTATAAAACAGTCGATAAACATTGCCTTTAAAATCATCAGAAATATAGATAGCCCCATCGGGAGCTGACAGCAGAGCATAGGGTCTAGCGACCGGGAATTCGCCATCTAGAAAGCTCACCACGGTTTGTCGATCTACTATCTCATCGCCCGCAAGCGTCAGCATAGTGACCTGATAGCCAATTTTACTCGACCGGTTCCACGAGCCATTTTCGGCAACAAACATCTGTTCGTGGTATTTTGCCGGAAACTGCTTACCACGATAAAACTGCAATCCCATTGGCGCGACGTGAGCGGGTAATTCAAATACCGGCGGGGTCACTTTTAACCCTTTAGGTTTTTCATAAGCGGGTTCCTCTACGTCAGTAGCATGAATATAGGGAAAGCCATAATGACTACCAACGGTATCGACGCGATTAATCTCATCGGGGGGCAATCGGTCACCCATCCAATCGCGACCTATATCGGCAAACCACAATTTATTATCATCTGGCGCCCAATCAAAACCGGTCACATTACGCAAGCCTGTCGCCACCTGCTGGCTACTGCCGGTGTTAACATCGATAGCAATAATACTGCCAAACGGCGCCGGGGCTTCGCACACATTACAGGGCGCACCAATTGCAACGTATAAGCGACCATCTGGCCCAAAACGCATCGCACGGTGGCTCTTATTAGTTTTGCCCGGTAAGCGGTTATACACCTCTTTACCACGATTAGGACGACGTAAGCGGTTTTCAACATCCACGTAGCGAATAATACGCGAACTTTCAGCCACGTAGAGATCGCCACCATGAAAAGCTATCGCCTCAGGGTAATGCAGATCTTTGGCGACAATATAGCGCTTATCGACTCGGCCATCGGCATTAGCATCGACCAGCGCATAAATAGTGCCCGCCTTATAAGAGCCGACAAATAAGGTGCCATTAGCGCCCATTGCCATCTGCTTGGCATCACCCAGATCTGCAGCATATAAAGAGAGCCCAAAACCTTTAGCCACGGTGATCATAATTGACTGCCGTTCGGCCTTGGATCCTGTTGCCATAACCATGGCGACCATAGTTATAAACAACTTAAAAGATAAAGTAGTTATCGTTTTATTTTTCATTATCTTAAGTTCATCTACCTATACAATCTTTGAGTCATTATTCAGGTTATAACTGAGCCATATCCCCTTTGGTCTCTAGCCATGCTTTTCGATCACCTGAGCGTTTTTTCGCTAACAACATATCCATCAGTGCCATCGTATCATCGGCCTCATCAATGGTTAACTGTACCAAGCGACGAGTGTTCGGATCCATTGTGGTTTCACGCAGTTGCAACGGATTCATCTCACCCAAACCTTTGAAGCGAGTCACCTGTACTTTGCCTTTCTTTTTCTCGGCAGTGATACGGTCTAAAATACCCTGCTTTTCGGCCTCATCGAGGGCATAAAAGACCTCTTTACCCACATCGATACGAAACAGCGGAGGCATCGCCACATAGATATGGCCTTTCTCTACTAACACTCTGTAATGCTTCATAAACAGTGCGCACAGCAAGGTCGCGATATGTAATCCGTCGGAGTCAGCATCGGCAAGAATACAAATTTTGCCATAACGCAGCTCTGAAATATCACTACTGTCAGGATCGCAGCCTATTGCCACCGAAATATCATGCACCTCTTGCGAGGCCAATACCTGCGAGGCATCCACCTCCCACGTGTTTAAAATCTTACCGCGCAAAGGCATGATGGCTTGAAACTCACGGTCTCTTGCCTGTTTAGCACTGCCACCCGCCGAGTCACCCTCGACCAAAAACAGCTCGCCACGCATAGGGTCTTGGCCGCTACAATCGGTGAGCTTTCCGGGTAACGCTGGGCCCGATGTGACTTTTTTGCGCGCCACTTTCTTAGCCGCTTTTAACCGTTTCTGCGCATTGTTGATACACATATCGGCTAAGGCTTCGGCCTGCTCAGTATGGGTATTAAGCCATAAACTAAAGGCATCACGCACAATACCTGAAACAAATGCGGCGCTCTGGCGGCTAGAGAGTTTTTCTTTGGTTTGTCCTGCAAATTGAGGATCTTGCATCTTAATCGACAAGATATAACTACTGCGGTCCCAAATATCTTCGGGCGAGAGCTTGATACCGCGCGGGATCAGATTACGGAACTCACAAAACTCGCGCATCGAGTCGAGTAAGCCTTGCCTAAAACCGTTGACATGGGTGCCGCCAAGCGGCGTGGGAATAAGGTTAACATAGCTTTCATTAAGATAATCGCCGCCCTCTGGCAGCCAAGTTATCGCCCAATCAACCGCTTCGGTATTGCCGGTCATTGTGCCAATAAACGGCTCTTTGGGTAAGGTTTCAGCCCCATTAATCGACGCTTGCAGATAATCGGTTAAGCCACTTTCATAAAACCATTCTTCGCTTTCACCAGTTTGCTTATTGGTGAATTTAATGCGTAGCCCTGGGCACAATACCGCTTTGGCGCGCAGTAAATAAACCAGTTTTGGGATAGAGAAATTAACCGAATCAAAATAGCTGGCGGTAGGCCAAAAATGCACCCGGGTGCCCGTATTACGTCTGCCGCAGGTGCCGGTGACCTTAAGGTCTTCAACCTTATCGCCATTCTCGAACGCCATTTCATAGACTTCGCCGCCACGTCTTACGCTAATTTCAACGCGATCTGACAGGGCGTTGACCACCGAGATGCCCACCCCGTGCAAGCCACCGGAAAACTGGTAGTTATCGTTAGAAAACTTACCGCCAGCATGCAGCTTAGTTAAGATCAATTCGACCCCAGAAATCCCCTCTTCTGGATGGATATCAACGGGCATACCACGACCATCATCAATAACTTCTAGCGAGTTATCTTTATGAAGGATCACGTCAATTTTAGTTGCGTGTCCTGCCAGCGCCTCATCCACACTGTTATCGATCACCTCTTGTCCTAAATGATTCGGACGTGTGGTGTCGGTATACATGCCGGGTCTACGCTTAACAGGGTCGAGTCCATTAAGTACTTCAATTGCATCTGAGGTGTATTGATTTGTCATGGCACACACATATGGTTATTCAGGCCTTATTGCGGCCCTACATGTCTATTTATTAAGAAACAGGAACTGGCAGATCCTATCCAACTGTTGTTCATAGCCGATAAAACTATGGTCACCACCCGCCTCTATTAGCAGCTGACAACAATGGTATTTATTCACTGCTTGTTGGTAATCGAGCACCTCGTCACCGGATTGTAATAATACAAGAAATCGCTCAGGATTTAGAATAACCTCGGTATCATACAGCGCAACCTCTTGTTTATGCTCGGGTAATATTTGATACGTTTCGTCAGTATACGGATTGTACTGTTGACCGATAAAATCATCAAATAATGCGTAAGGAGTGACGGCCGGATTAATAAGCACCGCTCTACCACCGTAGGTTTCGGCGAGGTAACTGGCAAAGTAGCCCCCCAATGATGAACCAATAAAATGCAGCGACTCCCCTTTAGCTAGTGCTTGTTCGACAATTTCTATCAATAGTGTCATCGCGGCGGCGGGAGTGGCGGGTAACTGCGGTTGAAAAAAAGAGAGTTGTGGAAAATGCTTAGCAATATATCGAGCGGTCGCCAGTCCTTTGTCTGACTGAGGGGAGCTATTAAAGCCATGGAGATAGAGCAGCATATTTCCTCGATAACTATTGCTATTATTTAACTCGCGATACCGATGCTAACGACACCGAACAAATCAAAAGGTACCGACAGATAGAGTAAGTGCCACGATGCTAACATTGGCAGCGCAATTCACCAAATAAAGCTTTAGCTCCAATCAAGTATCACCCTGATACAGCGCTAGTATGAGAAGAAGTTAGTAACCACTTGACTCATGATCGGGAGAAAACTTATTGCCAGGTACCCGGTAAACACTGGTCAATATACCACCATCACTTTTCAGCTCCAGTAATCGATATCCTGGTTGCTGTGCATCTAAAGCGAAATAAGGCGATTTAGGTTTAAATTGGATACAGGTGGAAGGTGTTGCCATTAAACGCATGGCGCCATGCTCTGTCGGATAGGTTTGATCTAGGCTTTGATGCACATGGCCCCACAATAATCCCTTAACCTGAGGTAGCTTAGCGACCTTGGCAATAAAATCTGAGCCGTTGTCCATGCAGTGTTGATCTAGCCACTGACAGCCCACCAAAATTGGATTGTGGTGCATCACCAGCAAGGTGTGTTTATCTGGCTGCGCTGCGACCGCGGACTCTATCAAGGCTAGCTGAGTGTCGGCCATATGGCCTCCGGGCTTTCCCCTAACAGTGGAGTCCAACATGATAATTTGCCAGTTACCCGCCAAAATGCGTTGCTCGCCATACACTCGAGGCCCTTGCATATGCAGATGCATCACCCGAGGATCGTCATGATTACCAGGTAAATAATGGCAAGGTAAATTAAGCGGTGCAATTGCACGCACAAAATTATGATAAGACTCGTGCGAGTAATCCTGACTAATATCCCCCGTCGCCAACATCAAATGCGCCGGATAATCAACCGCTTTTATGGTATTAAGTACAGCATCTAAGCTATTTGCGGTATTAACGCCTAAAAGCTGAGCTTCGCGATCGGCAAACAGGTGCGGATCGGTCACTTGAACCAGTCTAACGCTCTCACCGTCACCAATAGAATAAGAGATAGCCTCTTTTAGCACATTAAAACCCTAAAATGTCGACTGACAAATAATCCTGACATGATTGTCAATCTGTAGTAACTCTTCAAGAAAAGCATTTACCTGGTACTTTTCGTCTCTATGATACATACGTATATTTGGGTAATCATATACTGGTCTTAAGCGATAAATCTGTCGACTAGTTAACACTTCTGCTAATTTAGCATCATGATAAACACGAACGACAACCTTAGGGGTATCAATTAATTGCACAGAGTCGATAGCTCGGGAGATTTCAATCAATTGGGTATATTGGGTATTTTCGAGCAACTTAACGTCTAAACTGCCAAAATCACCATCGACTTGCCAACAAAGCCCTTGCTCGCAAGAGGCTGGCAGCCAACGCAATATATTAAAGTAATTTCGGCTACATAAAGCCAAAAAGCGACTGACGTCCACTTGGTAGCTATTGTGCCGCTTGTTTAACGAAACTGTCACAGCCCTTCTCTTAATTTTTGGTAATTTAATTGCAGCCATTGCAGGCCAATCATAGTCGAGGCGTTATTTATCACCCCATCACATAATAGTTGGTACGCCGCTTCACGTGACATGACATGCACCTTAATATCTTCATGCTCTTCACTGAGTCCATGAATACCATTTGCTAGACTCGCGTCCACCTTCGCCCAATAAAAGTCAAAGCGTTCACTACTGCCGCCTGGGCTAGCAAAGTAGTCACACACCCGCACCATTTTATTTGCCACTAGACCCGCTTCCTCTCGTAGCTCTCGATGTGCCACTTGCTCTGGCGACTCACCAGGCTCAATCATGCCAGCCACTAACTCAAACAACCATGGTGTCGAGGTATCCGCCACAACAGGAATCCGAATTTGCTCAATCAACACCACTTTATCGCTAACGGGATCATAGGGCAGAACCACCACAGCGTGGCCACGCTCAAACACCTCTCGAGTCACTACTTTGCTCCAACCACCAGCAAATAATCTATGCTTAAAACGGTACTCGTCAACGCGAAAAAATCCTTGATATACTGTGTGTTGACTCAGCATCTCGATATCATCGCGGCTAAATTTCTGCTTCATCCACTTTCCTTTGAATTATCTTGATGGCGGTTGGGGCTGCTGGGTAGGTAAATATAGCATGTCACCCCCCAAAAATTGCAGACATAAAATCAAAAACTGTTACACTTCATAGTTGACTTAAAATTGGTTAATTTCTTAATATCTTAGTATCTTAATCTTACAAGTTTAGATGTATCGGGAAGCGTCGGGAAGCGCAAACCGCTTTACTCAAATGATTTGCTGTAAAGCATCACTTAACTTTATTAAGTAAATCGCTCCACCCAAAGGAGTATTTATGTCTAAAAAAGGACAGGTAATGAAATTTAAGATCCGCACCTTATGTGCAGCTTTGACGCTAACGGCAACAACTTCAGCCGTGCACGCCGATGATCTATTACAAATTTATCAACAAGCTCTCACCAGTGATCCTATTGCGCTTCAGGCTCAATCTCAACGCGACAGACTCTACGAGCAGATCGAAGAAAATCGAGCCCCCTTGCTGCCGACATTAAGTGCCAGCGTGGGTTATGGCAAGAGTTGGTCAGATGTGTCCGACAGTATCTATAACAGCGGCTTAAATGCCGGCGTGTCATTGAAGCAAGTGGTTTACGATCACAGTGCATGGGTTGGGCTGGATTTAGCGGAGCTTGCCGCCACACAGGCCGATGCTGCTTATGCTTCGGTACTGCAGAACCTGATTATTCGTGTGACGAGTGCTTATTTTGAAGTCTTATCGGCTAAAGATAACTACGAGTTTAAAGGCGCAGAAAAACGCGCGATTGAACGTCAACTAGAGCAAACAAAACAACGTTTTGCGGTAGGCCTTACCGCTATTACCGATGTGCATGAAGCCCAAGCACAGTATGACTTAGCCCGTGCCTCAGAAATTTTAGCGGAAAACCAGCTGATTAACAGCTACGAAGCCTTACGCGAAATTACCGGTATCGACCATAAATCAATCGATATCTTAGATACTAATCGCTTCACTGCAGTCTCACCAACACCTGCTAAACCAGGTGAATGGTTAAAAATGGCCGAGAGTAACAGTGTTGATCTTATGGCGACCCGCATCGGCAAAGATATTGCCCAGCAGACCATCACGCTTTACAAAGCAGGTCATATGCCATCGCTAAACCTAAGTGCAGGTTACACCACTAATCTTGAGCAAAAGAACCAAATTGGTAATCAGCCTGATGTGGATAATGCCAATGTTGGCCTGACCTTAAGCGTTCCCATTTTCGAAGGCTTCAGGGTAAGTTCACAAGTTAATCAAGCGCAATATCAGTATGTTGAAGCCAGTGAAAAGATGGAGCAAACGTACCGTAAAGTCGTTAAAGATGTGCGTAACAACTTCAATAACGTCGGTGCTTCTATCAGCTCGATCCGTGCTTATGAGCAATCCGTTATCTCTTCAGAGAGTGCACTTAAAGCAACCCAAGCAGGTTTTGAAGTGGGGACTCGTACTATTGTTGACGTACTAAACCGTACCCGTGACTTATACGATTCAAAACGTCAGTTATCGAATGCCCGTTACGGTTACATCAACTCCATTTTAGCGCTAAAACAAGCGGCTGGAACCCTGAATGAAGATGATGTGATTGCGATTAACAGTGGTTTAATCGCGCCTGTTGTCAGCCAGTAAATTCGACTAACCATTAGTCATAAAAAAACCGCCATTAGGCGGTTTTTTTTATGGCTCTCATTGACCAAATCAGGATACAAACCCTAGGATAGATGACAGCGTTAGAAAACCAGTTCTACACCGGCAAAAGCGCCCTTGAACTGTGAGTTAGCAGTAATACCATCGAAGCCATTAACGTCGAAAGTAAAGTCACGATAACCGACACGGATTTTAGTATCGAGTGCGACCCCATCAAACTGCCAGCCTAAACCAACAGAATAGTCATATACGCTAGTTTCATCTACGCCCAGCATCACATCAGCAAACCCATATAAACCTAGACCGGGCAAGCCTACTTCGGCATTAGCGTACGCCATCACAACACCGCTACTAAGATCTTTTTGCTCAGGATGGCCAGCATCAGCAACTCGATATGAACCGTGCATACGCTTGTAAGCAGCACCTAAATCGAGTGCGACTAGATCGTTATCGAGCAGCTCATAATACAGTACAAAATCGGTGTTGCTTAAGTTGGTCGCGGTCGAAATACTACCTGGGTTAAAGGTGTGTTCACCAAAAGCCCAAGGCGCAACCAATGTGCCTTGACCATCGGCATCTAAGCGATTTTCACGAATTTTAACATTAGGTACTAATGGGATCGGATGCTCAACGGCGACCCAAAGGCTACCTTGTGTTGATGAGCCGTAATCAAAATCTTGTTGAGTTTGACCACCTTGTGCAAAAGTACCATTGGTATCCGCTTGCCAAATATCGCCACCCACTTTAAAACCAACCAGTGTTGCGGCCTGTGCAGAAGTCGCTGCTAGTGAAGTAAGCAGAGCACATGCAAGTAGTGTTTTTTTCATCATTTAACCTTGAGTCAATAAGTTAGTGAGATCAATAACCGCAGCATTTGCGCGGGAAATATAATTGGCCATCACCAATGAGTGATTAGCCACTATGCCAAACCCTGATCCATTAAGGATCATCGGACTCCACACAGGTTGCTGAGTTTCTTCCAGCTCACGAATGATCTGCTGTAAGCTGACTTCAGCGTTTTTCTTCTTTAATACATCGGCAAAATCGACCTCGATAGCCTTCATAAAATTCAGCAAGGCCCAAGTGGCGCCGCGAGTTTCATAAAAGACGTCATCGATTTCCCACCAACCTGTTTTTATCTGCTTACGCGCTAGATTCGGGGTCGACTGGCTGGCTTCGGTATCGCCGGCTAAATCGGTATTGAGACGCTCTTGTCCCACACTAGCAGACAAACGCTGCGACATACTGCCTAGGCGCTTTTGCACCTCTTTTAACCATTCGTTTAAGTTATCGGCACGGGCATAAAACTGAGCATCGGGATTATTGGTGTCGGCAATACGGGCACGATACAATTTGAGCAATTTAACCGCGTCACGGTATTCGCCTTCAGCACTTGGAACCAACCAACTGGTGTGCTCAATATTCAGCTTAGAATGGGCGGCTAACAGATCGTTATCGGCGGTAGATTGAGATTGTGACCGACTAAACTCTTTGCGCATGATCAAGGCAAGATCGCGTGCCTGCTCGATAGCACCAAATTCAAACGCCGGCATGTTATCCATAAATAGCGAGGGCGGCATAATGTCGTTAGATAACCAGCCACCACTCTTATCGAGCAGTGTCTCGACCGTCAAAATCAGTGACGTTGTGGTCGCATAGCCCACCACTTTTTGGCCGGTTGCACTGTTAAGTTGGTGCGGTTCAATTCTATCAGGCTCGATGCTCCACCACACACTGACAAAATAGCCAATTAGGAACACTATTGCGGCCACTAGGCCACCTTTTTTCCATGTCATCTGCATACGATTACTCCATTAATGGTGGTGATGATGATCCATTTCACCATCTTGCTTAGCCGCATCTTGCTTGGTGACCTTCAGGATAATGTCCTGCTCGGTACCATCATCAAATTTAAGCGTTAAATCAACTTTCTGGTCAATTTGTAATGGCTGCTTTAAGCCTAGCAGCATCACATGGTCGCCCGATGGGGCCAACGCCAAATTACCATGCGCTGCAATGGTAAAATAGGGCTGCTGACGCATTTTAATCACGCCTTCCTCTTCAACCAGTGTGTGTAACTGCGCCTCTTCAGCGACATCGGTTTCCACTGCGACTAGTTTAATCTCAGGGCCATGATTCATCAGGGTAAAATAGGCAGCCGTATTGGGCACACTAGCAGGCATGGCTCTCACATAGCCATCTACTAGCATCACATTTGCCAAAACGGAGAATGAAGTGCATGATAGCAACACAAAGTTAAACGCGTGTTTGAAAATCTGTTTCAATGTCTTAAACTCCTTCTTAATCCCATTTGCCACAATAAGGAATCTTGACCAATGAGTACCATTCAAATTCAGGATGAGCAGGGCGTTCGCATTATCACCTTAAATCGCCCAGAAAAACGCAATGCGCTTAATCTCGATATGTACAATCAGCTCACAGAATACCTTATCCAAGGGGAATCAGACAACGGAATTAATGCCTTTCTGATTAAAGGGCAAACAGATTGTTTCACCTCAGGTAATGATATCGCTGACTTTTTAAAAAATAGTAACTTAGGTCCAGAGCATCCTGCGTTTAAGTTTCTTTTTACCCTGCTTGATCTCAATAAGCCCATTGTTGCGGCGGTGACGGGAGCGGCGGTGGGGATCGGCACTACACTGCTACTGCATTGCGACTTAGTTTACGCCGATAATAGCGCTAAATTTCAACTCCCCTTTGTCAATTTAGCCTTGGTTCCCGAAGCCGGTGCCAGCCTATTATTGCCACGTTTAGTGGGGCCGCAAAAAGCTGCCGAATTACTGCTATTAGGTGAAAGCTTTAATGCCGAGTCAGCATTGTCGATGAATATCGTCAATCAGGTATTACCCAGTGAGCAGCTATTTGACCATGCGCTCAACCAAGCGATTAAGTTAGCACAGAAACCGCCTCAAGCCTTACAGGCGAGCCGCCGCTTAATGCGATACGATATCGAGGCAGTGCGCTCGCAAATGCAACAAGAGTTAGAGGCGTTCGCACTGCGACTGCAAAGTGATGAAGCTAAGGCGCAATTTACCGCTTTTTTGAATAAGTAACAGCATAAGCGAGTCATGACATAACGTCGGTTTAGTCGCACTAAGCCGGCAACATCACTAGGTAATACCTCACTCGACTTCGATGCAGTCATTAGATAACCCAAACCATACAATGCGCTTTGGATGAGCTTTATGCGCAATTCTTTGTGCCCTGTTGAAGGTAAGATACTGTCTGTGCGGTTTGCCACCGCATGGCTTACTATCAACCATTTTGGCCTGTATCAGGAGTCACTGTGATATTAGCGATCAGGTTAAATGCTCACACTCATCAATTACGCTTACATTAAAATACGTTCTAACTCACTTAATATTAAAAGCTTAATCTAAAGTGCCAAGGTAAAAACAAGCAGGCTAATCACAATGACCACGCCTAATTCCACGGCAAGAGCGGCTGGGCTCTGTGTACTAGTTAATCTAAGTTTCATCATCGTATCCTCTCAATAAATATCACTATCATCTGGTTTAACACTTGCTATGACCTATCAATCACGGCCTATGTGGCTAATAAGGCGATTTTCGCCTAGGTAATACCAGTGCAAGCGCAAAATAAATCAGTAAGAACATGGCCGGATTCATTACCACTGCTACCGCCCACACCACGCGAGTCCACAGGCACGACCAAGCAAATTTATCGGCCATTGTTGCCGCAACCCCACAAATCAAGCTACTAGGCCGCTTTAGGGTGTCTGTTAAATCATCAATCTTCATCGGTGACTCCTATTTAGGTATTGAGCAGTTAACTGCCTGTCAGGCTTCTTACTGTGCACACCAGTGCCGCGCAGATAACAAAACCCAATACAGGTAATAATAAAATCAATGCCAGCTCCCAAAAATACATCTGCTTAGTCCTTTTGACTCACACTGGCAATCACTGCATGTTGGTCTAACGTTGCCGCCTCTTCTATCGGGTTCGATGACTCAAAGCCACTATCAAGCAGCGACTCCGACAACTGCGCTTGCAGTGACAATGTTAATTCTTGTTGAGCAACAGCTATCGCCTCTTGCATTTGCGCCGCTAATTGGCGCTCCAAAGTGGCACTGATCTCATTAGGTATAAAATCCTCTGCCGTTGCAGAAAAACTGATCCCGATAAATGTGGCAGCGACTAATGACATTCTAGTGAACTTGTTCATGGTCTTATCCTTTGCTCTTTAATGGTGATAAGCAAGACAATACAAACTGTATGCCAACAGCGCACAAACAATGCAAGCAACTGAAAAATAGCGATTAATCTAACGCGGTAATTGTTCTTAATAACAAACAAGGATTAAGCGAAATGGTAGGAGTTAGCGAGTTTCACTAGGCAGTGGTCATTTTTACTACCCTTTACGCCGAACGTCCAGATCAGCGCCGAGCGCAACAAAAAAGCCTTCACCAAAGGTGAAGGCTTACGCTGACATAATAAGGTAAAAATGAATTAAACCCTGATGCTATCCAATAACATGGCTAGTACTTATTTACACACTCTCCATGCTGGCCCTAGCCTGATGGATCACTTCGATGCCCGCGCCAGGTTTGTGGGCATTTTCGCTCACATAACGACGCCACGCCCGAGAGCCCACTTCACCTTGGTACAGCCCAGTAATATGGCGAGTGATATGATTTAAACGCCCGCCCGCTTGTAAGTGTTTTTCGATGTAGGGGATCATCTTTTCTAGCACGGCATCTCGGCTCAACACTGGCTTTTCGCTACCACATAAACGCTGGTCAACTTCAGCCAATATATAAGGATTTTGATAGGCTTCACGCCCCACCATTACACCGTCTAAATGTTTAAGATGCTCAGCACATTCATCTAAGGTTTTTACGCCACCGTTAATAGAAATACTCAGCGCCGCATAATCGCGCTTTAAACGGTAAACGCGCTGATAATCCAGCTCAGGGATCTCACGATTTTCTTTTGGGCTCAAGCCTTGCAACCAAGCTTTTCGGGCATGGATAATAAAAGTGTCACAGCCTGCTGTGCTAACGGTGTCGATAAACTCAGTCAAAAATTCATAACTGTCTAACTCATCGATACCGATACGGGTTTTAACCGTAACGGGAATATCCACTACACTGCGCATAGCATCGACACATTCGGCCACCAACTTAGGTTCGGCCATAAGGCAGGCACCAAAACGGCCATTTTGCACTCTATCTGACGGGCAACCGACATTGAGGTTAATCTCATCATAACCACGCTGCTCAGCCAGTTTGGCACAGGTAGCTAAGTCAGCCGCATTCGACCCCCCAAGTTGTAGTGCAAGCGGGTGCTCCTCTTCGTTATACGCTAAATAATCACCCTTACCATGGATAATCGCTCCCGTTGTCACCATCTCGGTATACAGCAAAGCTTGAGCAGACATGATGCGAGCAAAGTAGCGGTAATGCCTATCGGTCCAATCCAGCATGGGCGCAATGCTGAAAGTACGATTGATGACTGATGGCATGATATGTAACGACATAAAAAACGGTATCCCCTAGTTTAGCAAGCCACAGTAAAGGGCATGACCGGGCATTTTACCTCGACCACTAGAGAATGCACAGGTTTGCGGTCAATTGAGACGTAAAAAAGAGCAGGCAAATTTGCCTGCGATATCTTCTAGACATGTCACGCCCGCTTCTCCTTGCTACTTGCCCCTACTATCAGCGCCTATTTGACACGTTTACCCAACAGATAAAACACAAATTAATGACAAACTTAAAATGCCGCCTATAAAAGCGTCAAACGATCGCGTAAGCCTAATAAAGCCCTTGCTCGTTATCGGTACGCCTATGCTAAGGTGGTCAAACCACAATGTGTTATAACGCTAAATTCACCTAAGCTTATAGCCTTGAATTCATCCTTGTTAAAATAAGGCCTCGTCCGTCATGAATGTTAACTTTATTAACCCCTTCTTAGCCTCGCTACTCAATGTGCTGGAGACCATGGCGAGCATGAAGCTAACGCCGGGTAAGCCAAATTTAAAGCAAGATAATATCGCTAAGGGAGACGTTTCGGGGCTTATTGGCATGGTTGGGCCGCAGACAAAGGGATCGCTATCGATCACCTTTGAAGCGCCATTGATTCTTGAGATCATGCATAAAATGCTGGGGGAAAAGCCGCAAAATATCAACGAGGAGATCACCGATCTGGTCGGCGAATTAACCAACATGGTGACGGGTGGAGCAAAAAAACTGTTAGGCGAAAAGGGCTACGACTTTGAGATGGCGACCCCCGTTGTGGTATCGGGTAAAGCACACACCATAGCCCATAAATCTGATGGGCAAAAAATCGTTATGCCTTTTAGTAGCGAATTCGGCAACGCCTATATCGAAATCTGTTTCGAGCGCTAACACAGTACAGACCTTAACGACTTAGATCGTTAAGGTGCTTAATCGTTATTGAAATCACCGCTAATGGGCATTTGTCGTTAGTCCATGCACACTGCAACGCGCGGGGTCAACTTGGTCACTAACTCGTAGGCAATAGTACCAATATGCTCAGCAACATCCTCAACGGGTAACGCCTTGCCCCACAACATTACTGCATCCCCAACCTTATCAGTGGCGTCTATGCCTAAGTCCACCGTAAGCATATCCATTGATACTCTGCCAACAATAGGTACTAAGCGGCCATTGACCCACACTGGGGTACCCTCTGGGGCATTACGCGGATAACCGTCACCGTAACCAATCGCCACCACGCCTAATTGGGTATCTTGCTTAGCATGCCAATAACTGCCATAGCCCACAGGATCGCCGGCCTTGTGGTCGCGAACAGCAATGAGCTGCGACACCAACTCCATGGCTGGCACTAAACCATGATTACTGCCAAAGTCATTGGCAACGGGTGAGACACCATAAAGCGCAATACCTGGGCGGATCCAATCGGCCTGTGTTTGCTGCCAGTACAATGCTGCGGCAGAGTTAGCTAGCGTGCGAAACCCAGGAAGGCCTTGAGTCATCTCATTAAAACGCTCGGCTTGCTTCGCCGTCGCTGGATTATCAGGCTCATCGGCGCAGGCAAAGTGGGTCATCAAATGGATAGGTTTGGCCACTTGCGGGCACGCCATTAAACGGGCATAAATGGCGTTGAACTGGGCCAGATTAAAGCCAAGCCTGTGCATACCCGAATCAATTTTTAGCCATACGGTAACCGGCTTGGCTAATGTTTGCTGCTCGAGCATCTCGATTTGAAACTCGTGGTGCACCACGGTATCTATGTCATGGGTAACGAGCAGATCCAGATCGCTTTGACGAAAAAAGCCTTCTAACAGCAGCAGTTTAGCGCTAACACCACCCGCCCTGAGCTCGAGCGCTTCTTCTAATCTTGCCAAGCCAAAACCGTCGGCGGTCGATAGACAGTTAGCAACATTCAGTAAACCATGACCATAGCCATTAGCCTTAACCACCGCCATGACCTTACTGTGGGGGGCGAGCTCGCGTAATCGGCGTAAATTCGATTTCAGCGCCGCGGCACTGATCTCTGCACGGGGAAAGGGTTTCAAACAATAACCTTATTTTAGAAGCAAGTAACCTATAACAACATAGCGCAAATTAACGGCTCGCGGGGCAAGATAAATCATCTTTCATCCTGCCCCACTGGCTATTAATCTTCTTCGAATTGAGGACCCGCGTAGTTATCAAAGCGTGAATATTGGCCTTGGAACACCAAACGCACCCGGCCGATGGGGCCGTTACGTTGCTTACCAATAATGATCTCTGCGGTGCCTTTATCTTGTGAGTCGTCGTTATACACCTCATCACGATAAATAAACATGATCAAATCCGCATCTTGCTCAATAGAACCCGATTCACGCAAATCCGAGTTTACAGGGCGTTTATCGGCGCGTTGCTCCAACGAGCGGTTAAGCTGTGACAGGGCGATCACCGGGATCTCCAGCTCTTTTGCCAACGCTTTAAGCGAGCGAGAGATCTCGGCGATCTCCAACGTTCGGTTGTCTGACAAAGCAGGTACCTGCATCAATTGCAGGTAATCGATCATGATCATCGACAAGCCGCCATGCTCTCTGGCAATCCGCCGCGCGCGGCTACGCACCTCGGTTGGCGTTAAACCCGAGCCATCATCGATATACATCTTGCCCTGCTCGAGCATAATGCCCATGGTCGACGATACCCGAGCCCAATCGTCATCGTCGAGCTGACCGGTACGGATCTTGGTTTGGTCGACGCGTCCAAGCGACGCCAGCATACGCATCATGATCTGTTCTGAAGGCATCTCGAGACTAAAAATCAATACCGGTTTGCCTTCATTCAATGCCGCTTGCTCACACAGGTTCATCGCAAACGTGGTCTTACCCATAGAGGGACGCGCCGCCACGATGATCAAGTCACCCGATTGGAAACCGGCGGTCATCTTATCTAAATCGCCAAAGCCACTCGATACCCCGGTAACACCGTTATGCGGGTTGTTATATAGGGCTTCAATTTTATCGACCGTTTTTTCCAAAATGGTCTTAATGCCTTCTGGTCCCTCATTGGCATTGGTGCGCTGCTCGGCGATTTTAAAGACTTTACTCTCGGCTAAATCCAGTAGCTCGCCCGAGTTTCGCCCTTCAGGATTAAAGCCGGCATCGGCGATCTCGTTGGCGACTTTAATCATTTCGCGTACCACCGCACGCTCACGCACGATAGAGGCGTAGGATAAAATATTACCTGCACTTGGGGTATTTTTAGCAATTTCACCTAAGTAGGCAAAACCACCGGCATCTTCAAGACTATCTTCAAGTTCGAGCTGCTCTGATACGGTGATCAAATCTATCGGTTGGCCGGCAGCCACCAAAGACTCCATCGCCATAAAGATCATCCGGTGAGAACGGGAATAGAAATCTTCTTTTACCACGGCCTCAGCCACTTTATCCCACGCGTCAGAGTCCAACATCAAGCCACCCAGCACAGATTGCTCGGCCTCAATCGAATGTGGCGGCATCTTTAATGCATCGAGTTGTAAATCTCTGGGCTTTTTCTTAGCCTGAAAACTACCTTGCTGTGCCATTTACTCTCCAAATTTCCAACAATTAGGCAAAATATGATATAAAACTGGGGTCAAGCAGAGCCATAACTGGCAGCCTACGCCAGTTAATCCAACAAACACACCTATAATAATTAAGGAATAAACATGCGCAAAGCATTGGTTGCAGCCTTAATGCTGTCATCGGGCATCGCCATAGCCGATGAAGGGCAGTGGCAACCTTATCAGATGCCGTCAATCGCCGATAAACTTAGCGAACGCGGTATTCACATTCCAGCAGAGCAACTCGCCGATCTGACCCAATACCCAATGAATGCCGTTGTTGGCCTCGGGTATTGTACCGCCAGTTTCGTATCCCCCCAAGGGTTAGTTGTGACTAATCACCACTGTGCTTATCAGGCTATCCAATACAACAGTAAAAAAGAACATAACTACATCGAAACCGGCTTCTTAGCCAAAAAAATGAGCGATGAACCCTCGGCGGGCCCTAATGAGCGCCTGTATATTACCGAGGCGGTCACCGATGTGAGTGACCAAGTCAAACACCAATTAAGCGACGATCCACTGCAACGGTTTGAGCAAATCCAAACCCATCGCAAAGCCTTAATCAAACAGTGTGAGAGCGATGAAAACTACCGCTGCTCGGTACGCAGTTTTCATAACGGCTTAGAATACTACCTTATCAAGCAGTTAATCATTCGTGATGTGCGTCTGGTCTATGCCCCACCAGAGAGCGTGGGCGCCTTTGGTGGTGATATCGATAACTACGAATATCCGCGCCATTCGGGCGACTTTACCTTCTTGCGCGCTTATGTAGGCAAAGATGGTAAGCCTGCGGCATATTCAGCTGACAACGTGCCCTTTACCCCTAAAAGCTACCTCAAGATTAACCGCGATGGCGTCAAAGCCGGTGACGGCGTATTTGCCGCAGGCTATCCGGGTTCGACCAGCCGTTACCGCCTCACCAGTGAACTTAAGTTTGCCAGCGACTGGCTCTACCCTACCCTCGCAACGCGCTATCAACTGCGTATCGATACCCTTGAAGCCATGGGAGAACATGATACGGATGTAGCCATCAAATATGCAGGCACGCTACTGTCGATGGCTAACCGCATGAAAAAGTACAATGGTCTACTCGATGGTTTTAAGGCTACCGATATTGCGAGCATCAAACAGTCACGCGAAGATAGCTTTAGCCACTGGCTAGCAAACGATAGTGAGTATCAGCACTACCAAGCCAAATTTGACCAACTCGAAGCCTTATTGATTGAGCAACGTGCAGCGCAGCAACGGCGCTACTTCTTCGACAACGCTCAGTCTAGCGCCTTGTTGTCTGCGGCCAATCAGCTTTACCGCTTAGCCAAAGAGCAAACCAAGCCCGATGCTGAGCGTGAAGAGGGTTATCAAACCCGTGACATGAAGATGTTTAAAGCGCGTCTTAAACGTATCGATTCACGTTTTGCCATTTCCGTTGATAAGACGTTATGGCTGCAGGATCTTAACGCGTATCTGGCGCAAGAACATCGAGTGGCTGAGCTCGACGAGATGCTCAACACCGAAGGGAGTAACATCACGCTGTCAGATAAATTAGACGGCCTCTACTCATTAACTTCACTTACAGATCAAGCTAAACGTTTAGGCTGGATGGATGCCGATGTTAATGCCTTTGAAACCAGTAGCGATCCCTTTATTCGCTTAGCGGTTGCCCTATACGACACCAATATGGCACAAGAGCAAGCACAAAAGACCCTAGCCGGTAAACTGTCTAAAGCCCGCCCAGATTATATGCAAGCGGTTATCGCCTACTACAAGGCAAACGATTGGCCTGTGTATCCCGATGCTAACGGTACTTTGCGAATCACTTACGGCATGGTCGATGGTTATCAATCAAAAGATGCGCTCTATAAACAGCCCTTTACCCGCTTAGAAGGGCTTGCGGCTAAACATACTGGCGTCACGCCATTTAATGCGCCGCAAAAGGTATTGGATGCCATTACAGCTAAACGCTATGGCAGTCACCAAGTGGAGTCGGTTTATCAAGATCCTGCATCTTGGTTGTGTCGTCTGTTTTCTTGTATAGATAAACCTGAACGCTTCGACTCGGTGCCGGTTAACTTTCTATCCAGTGTCGATACCACGGGAGGTAACTCAGGCTCACCGGTCTTTAACGGCAAAGGTGAACTGGTGGGGCTGAATTTTGACTCGACCTATGAGGCGATCACTAAAGATTGGTTCTTTAACCCAACCATTACACGTGCTGTGCACGTCGACTTTAGGTATATCCTGTGGATGATGGATGAGGTGGATCATGCCGATAATCTGCTTGATGAGCTAACACTCGTCAGTAATTAACCGCCTAGGCCATATCAAAACCACCTGCGGGTGGTTTTTTATTGCCGGTTTAAAATTACCAACTTGCTAGTCGCTTATTTTAGGCATAAAAAAACACCGCTCTAATCACGTTAGTGCGGTGCTCTCTTTAAAGCTATTAAGCTAAGTTATTAAGCTTCTGCAACAACAGAAACTTTAACTACAGCTTTAACTTCAGTGTGAACTTGAACATCAATTTCGTATTCACCAGTAGTGCGGATAGCACCTAGTGGAAGACGAACTTCGCTCTTAGCAAGTTCAACACCAGCAGCAGTAACTGCATCAGCGATATCACGGTTACCAATTGAACCGAATAGCTTGCCTTCGTCACCCGCTTTAGAAGCGATAACAACTGGCTCAAGTGCGTTAATCTTTTCAGCGCGCTCGTTTGCAGCAGCTAGATCAGCAGCTAACTTAGCTTCTAGTTCAGCACGACGTGCTTCAAAAACTTCAGTGTTAGCAGTGTTAGCAACAACAGCTTTACCTTGTGGTAAAAGGTAGTTACGTGCGTAACCCGCTTTTACAGAAACTTGGTCACCCAAGTTGCCTAGGTTAGCGATTTTATCAAGTAAAATAACGTTCATTTTATATTCCTCTAAATTGATGCAGTATTACTGATGTAAATCAGTGTACGGCAGTAGAGAAAGATAACGAGCACGCTTAATGGCGCGAGCTAGTTGACGTTGATATTTAGCGTTTGTACCAGTGATACGGCTAGGAACAATTTTACCACTTTCAGTGATGTAGTTCTTTAGAGTAGCGATATCTTTGTAATCGATCTCTGTAACGCCTTCTGCAGTGAAACGGCAGAACTTGCGACGACGGAAATAACGTGCCATGTGACAGTCTCCTAAGTTTTCAATTCGACATTTTCAGCGTGTAATACCAAACGGTTTTGGCCATTTCGCCCTTGTTGCAGAGCAATAAAACCTTGAACCTCGATATCCACCCCGGATTTCAGTTTGTCTGTAACGCTTTCAAAGCGTTCGCCGCTCAATATGACTTGTATCTGACAGTATACGTTTCTGAGCATTTCAGCTTCATAACACTGTGATTTGTGTTCCAACATAATAACGCAATGCGCGATACCAGCAGGGCTTTTAAAGCTTCTAGAACGGGTTATGGTTCCAGATAACACCAAGTTATTGGTGGACACAGAAAAACTTACTCTGCTGTGTTTTCAGCGGCTTCTTCAGATTCATCAGCTGCATCAGCAACTGGACGATCTTCGCTAGAACGACGTGAATCACGCTCGTCTTTTGCTTTAGCCATTGGAGAAGCTTCAGTGATGGCACCTTTAGTGCGCATAACCATGCTACGAAGAACAGCGTCGTTGAAACGGAAAGCTGTTTCTAGCTCTTCAACCGATTCTGCAGTCGCTTCTACGTTCATAAGAACATAGTGAGCTTTATGCAATTCGATGATTGGGTAAGCCAGTTGACGACGGCCCCAATCTTCTAAACGATGGATTTGACCGCCAGCTTGGGTAAGAATACCCGTGTAACGTTCGATCATACCTGGCACTTGTTCACTCTGATCAGGGTGAACTAAAAATACGATTTCATAATGACGCATTTTTTGCTCCTTACGGTTATCTAGCCTCGTTGTTGGCTCAGTCAAACCAAATAGAGGCAAGGAACTAATTAAAGTGACTGAATTAAGCCGCGGAATATTACCTGCACACCCGACAAAATTCAAGCAATATCTTAAGCCGACGGACTTTACCGACAGGGCATTGAAACGGTATGATACTGGGCTGTCGTTTTGACGAGTGCCTAATCTGGGCTCACTTAAGCAAATTAAGAACAATAATAATGGTAAGAGCTACTCTTTTATTCGTCACACTCACTCTTTCTTACAGCGCCTGGGCGCTTGTTCCGCCCGACTACCAAGAGCCACCCAGTGACTTTTCCGCCGAAATCGAAGCGGGTTTACAGATCAACACAGGTAACACCGACTCCAGTAGCTTTAACGGCCGAACAAAATTGGTTTACGATACGGCGGTGTACCGTCAAGAAGGGGTGATAAAAGCCTATTACGCCGCCGATGCGGAAAAAACTACCTCGGAAAAGTACGACCTACAACTGCAGTCCAGTTATAAATTTTACAGCGGCTATGTGTTCGCTCGCGGCGACTTTATTAAAGATCGCTTCGGTAGTTATACCCGCAGTTCTACCGTTTCAACCGGCTATGGTTTCGATGCGATCAGCGACAATAACACCCGCCTCAGTTTAGAAATTGGTCCTGGTTATCGTTATAATTTACCAGCGGTAACCGATGACATTCCCGATCCCGCCGCCGATCGCGATATCATTTTACGTACCGCAGCCAAATTTGAGCAACGCATCCACGAATATACTAGCTTTAACGCCGATCTGACCGCAGAAGCTGGCGAAGAAAACAACACCTTAACCCTAGATTTAAGTTACAAAAATACCCTGTTCCAAGATTGGGCCTTTAAAATCGGCATGAACGTTAAGTACACAGAAGTGGTGCCCGAAGGCTCGAAACAAACCGATACCGTAACCACTTTCAACCTACTCTATACCTTTCAATAATCACCATATTAAGCAATATATCGGCAAGGCCACATTGACCTTGCCGTCACCATATCAGCCTATATGGCAATAAAAAGGCGCAATCATTATCACGATTGCGCCCTTATCGATATTCACCCTTAGCAAGATCCACCCGCCTTTAGTGGCTATAAACTTTAATGACTATACATAGGTCACCTTGGACATAAGACACCTTGAACCATAAGTCACCGTGGTTAATCGCTCCGAAGAGTAATTGCCCAGAGCCGCTATTACAGTGAATAACGCACTCAGGTTAATCGAGTGAGTAACCATGGCGGCTCACTGCAGACCAATGTGCATCAACTTCTTGTTTAATAAATGCCTGTTTCTCTGCGGTCAATTTATCCAAATCAATGCCAACCGCCTGCTGAGCCGTCTGTTTAGTCGATATATCGGGATAAATGACTTGGGTGACGGCCAGCTCTTTCAACACACCTGCCAAATGGCGGCGCGCCTCATTAGCCAGCTCAATCGCCCTATCGAGCAACTCGTTGCCTTCTTGAGGGTTATGGGCATATAAACCATGTGACGACATGGCAAAATCCCAGCGCCACTGTGCATGCCGAATAGCCATGATGGCATCATTCATCATCGGCCAATTCGCGCCCGCATCCCAGGCGGCGCCCGCTTCATAATGTGCCTTTACCAACAAATCTTCTACCTCACGAGCCTTAGCGTCAATTTGCATCTTGGCCCGTTGCAACCGGCCAACCAAATCGGTCTTATTAGCATGACAGTCTTGGCACACTTGCTCATAATTTGCCAACGCGTTACCCACTTGATGATTAGTAAATTCTTGCCCCACAGCATCTTTTGCAGGTGGCATATGACAACTAATACAGGTGACGCCTGCTTCAGCATGTTGGCTGCGACTCCAGTGTTCAAATTCAGGGTGGCGCGCTTTTAAAATAGGGGTTTTCGAGATGGGATGGATCCACTCGTAAAAACGACGCGCATCATAATATTTCTCGATAAGGTCGGCGGTGCTGCCAAATATCCACGGAATGTTAACCTTATTACTGCGCTCAGGCTGAAAATAATAGGTCACATGACATTGGCCACACACCTGGGCTCCCTGCATATTACTGTCTTGTTTATCAAACGGCAGGTGCACCTTAGCCATGGCATCTTGAGCGTGCGGGCGCGGTAAGTTTAATTCGGCAGAGCCACTGACATGGCAATCAGTACAATACACCACGCTGTTCATTTCGCTGCCGAGATCGGTAAAGTTTTGCGCCGCAAAGCCTTCTACACCCAGCTTATCGATTAATCTCGGCACATCCGGCGATTTGCAGGTCCAGCAACTCGCCGATAGGCCTTGCTCCCCAGCAGCTGGCGCCACGCCCGTACGTAAAGTATGACTGACATCGGCCACCGCAAAATGATGACCGCGAGGGCTGTGATATTCTTTGGCGTATGCAGAGCCAGCCCATAAAACAATAGCAGCTGGGTAGCTGGCCAGCATATCGGTCCGCTCCTCCTGCTCTGATGTCGCCGCCCAGCTCGTATATTGATTAGGAAACTTAGCCTGCATCGTTTCAGGACTGGCTGACTCTGCCAGGGCGTAGCCATAATTTATCCACATAGCGCTACCCAATAGCGTTAATAGCAAGCCTTTGTTTCGCCCTAGGGCAGAGCCGAATAACCCTTTATTAAACAACATTATAAATCATCCCTCTTTAACAACGTTTAACACAATATTCATACCGATATCGAGCAGCACCTGCTAGCCAGGGCGTCCGTCTATTCTGGGCTGAGTGAGGATCGGCAGATAAAACCACACAAACAACCCAAAGGAGACGGTCCAACACCCCGCCGCTAACCATAGCCAGGTCTGAGCATATTGCGGCCACAGCAGTGGTAAAACCGCACGCAGTAAGGCCGCGAGGATCAATCCGATAAAGGCGATAGCCATATTGGGCCCCTGATAAATATTGCGACTGGTGTGACCCAGCGATACCCTCGAGATCATCGACAAACAGATCCCGGCGAGCGTGCCGATGGCAAATAGGTGCAGTAGTTGACGGTAAGCATTCTCATCATCAATATTCCACGCCAGTGCAGCCAAGGTAATGGGCAAAAATAAGTAAGCACTGTGCAGCGACCACAACAAAGGTTCACCCAAGGTTTTATGAGGATACCAACGAGACCAGCGCACGAAATGCAGCAGGGCGGCAACGACCAGCAAGCCTTGCTCGATATTAGCTGGTATGACCTTCACCATTGCCTGCAGCACAAGCGTCAGCATTAACAGGATGAGGCAACGGTCTAAGATGACGATGGGATTGGGCTTAGACTGCTTAATGCGCATAGCCGTAAAGAAGGGGATAACGCGCCCACCCACTATGGTGATCAACAGTCCCAGCCACCATAACATCGCCTGCCAAATCTGCTGACTAAGGGTGAAATTACGCTCACTGAGCGCGTAGTAACTGAGTAAATTAATCACTAAGGCAAGCAGTAACATGATGGGAAAACCAATGTTATTCCACTGCTTAACTTTATAAATACAGCGCCATAAGGTTATAGCCGTGATGGCTAAAAACAGTGAATCGAATAACGACGGTAACCATAGCGGCAGCGCCATAGGCAATAACAACAATAACCTAGCCATCAACCAACAACCGAACGTCAATGCCAATCGATACCCTTTTAAGCTAGGTTGATTGGTCCACGTTTGCACCGATGTCAGTAAGAAACCGCAGACAATCGCCAAGGCAAAACCAAATAGCATCTCATGGGGATGCCACCATAATGGCACCACCTTAAGCCAGAATTGATTGGAAAACAGGCTAAATTGCGGCAAAAACCAAGTCACCAACCACAAAGGGATATACAAAGTGGCCAGTATGGCTCCCCCGAGGAAAAATGGCCGAAAGCCTAAACGCCATATGGCTGGTGTTTGTTCTGTTGCGCGTGGATCATCGATATTCAACATGACTATTCCAATATAACATTCAACATAATTAGCTGATTAAAAATCACTTAACCTCATTGAATGGCCATTCTTGACGTATTCAGTCAGGCATGTCCATTAATACTGTGGCTCAGCGCCCAAATAAACACACATTATAAATGCAACTTATAATTTAAGTGTATCCACAGCTGCCATCAGCGACAACCGATAAACTTTCCTATATTGAGAAGTGTGATCTGCCTAGACAAATTACGCTATCATATGTCGCAAAAATACCGCTTTAGAGGTAGTTAAAAGTCAGGTCGTAGCCTCGATGATGCCGACTTATATCGCCTCGCAAACCCACAAGGTTAATCATCATGACCACGCTAATTGAGATCCACTGCGCCACTGAACTTAGCCAGTTGCTGCAACAAAATAATGCTGTGCTGTTATTGTTTGGTGCCACTCATTGCGGGGTTTGTCAGAGCATTAAACCGCGAATAGGTGACATGCTGAGGGATGAGTTTAGTCAGATGAAGTGGGCTTATATCGACTGCCATGCACACCCCGCCATTGCAGCGGCGCACCATGTATTTAGCCTGCCTGTAGTAGAACTCTATTTCCAGGGGCAAGCTTTTGGTCGTTTCTCTAAGGTGTTTTCGATAAGGGAGCTCAAAGAGGCGATTGCTCGCCCCTATTACATGTTGGACTAATTAACAATGGTGACCTTTTCAATCACTATCGCCTTAACAGGAACATCATCATGCTTGCCTTGCGACTGAGTCTTTTGCAAGGCAATTTGATTGACCACATTCATGCCCGCATTTACGCGACCAAACACCGCATATCCCCAGCCGGCATTAGTCGTGGCGACATGGTCCAAAAAGGTGTTATCGGCCAGATTAATAAAAAACTCAGCGGTGGCCGAATGAGGCGCATCGGTACGCGCCATGGCAATGGTGCCTTTTACATTGCTAAGGCCACGATTGGCTTCATTAACGATAGCCGCCCGCGTTGGCTTCTCCTGCATATCGACGCTAAAACCGCCACCTTGGATCATAAAACCTTTAATCACTCGATGAAAAATGGTCCCCTCAAAAAATCCCTCTTGGCAATATTTGAGAAAGTTTTTGCTGCTGATCGGCGCCCGTTGCATATCGAGCTCAATCTCTATATCACCTAAATTGGTGGTCAAAATAATCATTAAACAGGTGTCCTGTGACATAAGATGCCTGCGAGTATAGCGCAGCCCTCAGATGACGAGAACACTCCTGGCAACATCGCGCAGCCCACTGGAATAAACAGCCCTGCGCTGTTTGTATTTAGTCGCAATTGGCGCTTAAATGGCTCTTACAGGCAATCACTTTAGGTGCAATATGAGTACAGATAAGCGTTACTTTTATGAACCCCGCAACGGCCACGGCCTAGCCCATGACCCCTTAAATGCCATTATTGGCCCGCGCCCTATTGGCTGGATCGCCTCACGCAATGCGCAAGGTGATCGCAATCTGGCACCTTATAGCTTTTTTAACTGCTTTAACTATCATCCGCCCATCATCGGCTTTGCCAGCGTCGGCTATAAAGACAGCGTGGCCAATATTGTCGATACGGGTCAATTTGTCTGGAATTTAGCAACGCGCCCCTTAGCCGAGCAGATGAACCAAACTTCGGCGGCCTTACCCCATGGGCGAGATGAATTTGAGTTTGCCGGGCTCACTCCTGCCCCGGGCGTTCTCGTGGCGGCCGATAGGGTGGCACAAAGCCCAGTGAATTTTGAATGTAAGCTATCGCAATGCATTCAACTGCAGGCGGCTAACGGGGACAAAATTGATACTTGGTTAGTACTTGGCGAAGTGGTTGCGGTGCATATTGCACCGCATCTGCTTGACGCTCAAGGTGTTTATCAAACGGCGCTGGCCGAGCCTGTGCTGCGAGCCGGCGGCCCATCGGCTTATTACGGTATTTCAGAAGCGCAGCGTTTCGACTTAACTCGTCCTACTGCATTTTAATCTGACTACAATGACTACCCATAAAAAAACCGCCCCATGCAACATGGAGCGGTTGTTAACAAGAGTCACTCAGACCGCTTATGCGACTGCGACTTTACGTCTTCTGTCTGCGATGATGATACCAACTAAGGAGATCACCCCAGCCGCGATACCGATGGGCTGACTCAATGATTGCTCAAGCCCTAAACCTATCCCTGCCGTGGCGATATAAGAGACGGTCACACTGGTACCTACGGTCGCCGGTAGACTGACGATCCAGTGGATGGTGCCACGATCGAACAAGTACTTCGTCGCTAACCACAACACACTGGTCGATAACAACATGTTAGAGAAGGCGAAATAACGCCATACCAAAGAGAAGTCAATTTTGGTCATAAAGTAGGCGATCACCAAGATAGGGACAGCAACAAAGAGACGATTACGAATGCTCTGTGGGATCTTAAAGGCATCGATAATGGTTAATCGCAATGAGCGAAACGCAGTATCACCCGAGGTGATAGGAAACACGGCCACGGCAATAATCGCCATAATACCGCCAGCAACGCCTAGGTAAGTGGTCGCTACCTGATTTACCACTAGGCCAGGGCCGCCTGCATCGAGAATACTTTTTAGCTCAACATAACCGCCCGGGAACGCCGCAATACCTGCCATAGCCCACACACACGCCACAATACCTTCTGACATCATTGCGCCGTAGTACACTGGACGCACATATTTTTCATTGGTTAAGCAACGCGCCATGATAGGAGCCTGTGTCGAGTGGAAACCACTGATCGCACCACAAGTAATAGTCACAAACAGCAGGGGCCAAACTGGTAATCCATCAGGGTTGGGCGCCAACAGGTCGTTGTTGTAATGGCTGTGATCGAAATAAGCAAAGATATCGCCCATCTCTGGCAGTTGCGGCGCACTGAACAACAAAGCTACGGCAATCGATACTGTCATAACAATCATCAGTAATCCAAAAAATGGATAGAGTTTAGTGATGATTTTATCGATTGGTAGCAAGGTTGCTAAAAAGTAATAGCCCAAGATAACCAATACCCAAAAGGTATTTTCAGCAAAGATGGTGTCTTTGAAAAAATCCAAATTACTCAGCAATCCTGCTGGGCTCATGATAAAGACCACGCCCACAAAAAACAGCAGCATGGCGGTAAAGATCAACATGATGGCTTTAAAATAGATATTAAAATAATGACCGGCAATTTCAGGCAGACTCTTACCGTCCTCTTTGATGCTTAATACACCAGAGAAGTAGTCATGCACCGCACCACCAATAATGTTACCCAGTACAATCCAGACGAGCGCTACTGGACCGTATAACGCCCCCAAGATAGGACCGAAAATCGGCCCTACACCCGCCACGTTCAAAAATTGAATTAAGAACGCCTTAACCGGATGCACTTCGACATAATCGACGCCATCATTGAAACGAGATTGAGGAGTTTTTGCGTTAGGGTCAATACCCGCCTGACGTTCTACAAAAGGACTGTAAAATTTATAAGCCAGTAGGAGTAACCCAATACAAATAAAGAATATTAGCATTGTTATCACCATCCGTATTTATGAGTAGGTTTTAATTTTTATATTTTCAGTAACTTATACTAAGCGGTCTACTGGTGAAAGGTTGAATAGCTCATGCCCCCTTCAACAGGATAGCACTCAGTTTTACACCGTCGTCACTTGTAAGCATCCTGCAAACGGCTTGTAACGAGGTTGCTGAATCCTACTACAGCGGCGCAAGAAATAACATTAACAATAACAGTTACCAAGGTTAAATTTTTAATTCTCTATAGCAGGGTTTCATCGAGAAGTAAGCTAAACAGGGATAAACATAACCGCTTAGGTAACAGTAACCTAAGCGGTCTACTATCCTTTATAATAAGGTTTTGGCGAGCGTTAAACTGTCCTCAAGGTGGCGCGCATAGGCCACCTTACCCTGGCGCTTTCTTATGCCTGCGCGGCGTAATTTAAGGATCATTCTCGGCTGCAGATTGTTAATGATCAGCGCCACATTTTTGCTCTGCAGTTGCTGAGCTATCGATTCCATCGCGACAATGGCACTCATATCGAGCAAGGTGACATGGGACATATCTAAAATCACCACTCGTACGTCAGGGCGCACCGCCGTGATGGTTTGCAGCGCCTTTTGCGCCGAGCCAAAAAACAGCGGCCCATCGATATCGTAAATAACCACTTGCTCAGGAATCGCATACTGTTCATGGTCGAGCTTCATCGCTTTAGGACCACTCAACCTTATGCTGCGGCGGATAAACAAGATTGCCGCCATTCCCATACCGACCGCAACGGCAATGGTCATATCAAATAACACGGTCAGTAAAAAACAGGCGAGTAAAATCACCACATCGTCTCTAGGCGCGATCTTGAGCGTGCGCATAAAATGGCGCGCCTCACTCATATTCCAGGCAACCACTAACAGTAATGCCGCCATCGACGCCATCGGAATGTAAGCTAATAACGGGGACAACATTAAGATGCTTAATAAGATAAACCCGCTATGCACCACCGCCGACAGCGGCAAGCTGCCACCGGCCTTCACATTCGCCGCCGTGCGGGCAATGGCTGCCGTGGCGGGGATCCCCCCAAACAGGGGCGCCACCATATTGCCTATCCCCTGACCAATCAGCTCATCATTAGAGTGATGCCGTTTGCCCGACATGCCATCGGCTACCACCGCACATAACAAAGACTCTAATGCGCCTAATATGGCAATGGTGATCGCCGAAGGCAACAGCTGCCTAATCAGCTCAAAACTCAAGCCTATGGGAGTGCCATTGGCATCGGGAAGCGCCCATGGCCAAGTAAAGCTGGGCAATAACGGCGGGATCCCTTGCCCTGCCACCCCACCAATTTCATAATGAAAACGGCTACCTATGGTCGCCACACTAAAATCGGTTAGCCCTTGGGTTAACAACCACCCCACAACGGCGCCAACGGTCAGTGCCACTAAGTGTGCCGGTATTTTTGAGCGCAACTTTGGCCACAGCAATAACACCATTAAAGTGATTGCACCAATCAAGGTTTCCTGCCAAGTGATACTAGAAAACGCCGAGCCTATGGCCGACACCTGTTGTAAATAGTGACCTTCTACAGGCGCCACACTCAGACCAAAAAAGTCTTTAATTTGTAATGTGGCGATCACCACCCCGATACCAGCGGTAAAGCCTATCGTGACAGGATAGGGAACGATCTCAATCAGCTTACCCAGCCGCGCCATGCCCATCAGCACTAAAATCATGCCTGCCATAAAGCCGCTCAGCAGCAAACCGCCTAAGCCAAACTGCTGTACTATCGGCAGCAAAATCACCACAAAGGCTGCTGTTGGCCCCGAAATATTGACTTTAGAGCCCCCGGTAATGGCGATAATTGCCCCAGCGACCATCGCGGTATACAGGCCATGTTGCGGCGGCACACCGCTAGCAATAGCCAGTGCCATAGATAAGGGCAGCGCGATGACGCCAACGGTTAAGCCTGCCAACACATTGGCTTGCAACTCGGCGCCAGAAAGCGATTTACTCAATGATTTTTTTAGTGCTGATAACATCTTAATCCCGATAATGTAGCGCTAACGCTTGCAACACACTAACGGGCTATCGAGTGTAATGAGTCGAGATCACGGCTTGTTTGCGCTAAGGCAAGTTTGGGCAAGTCAATGAGGTGACGATACACCTTAGAGTCTCTGTGTGCGAAAAAGCAACAGCGCTTAGCAACATAAGAGTTTTATAACCACAGCGTGATTATGGTTTTTATTGTAAACCTACAGCAAGCAAAGATGTAAGGGGGCTGGGGATAAATAATTTACCACTGTGGCCTTAGACATAGATAAAGCCAAGATTAACCAAGGTCATTAACCGCTACTGACACCCGCTCAAAAAATCAGCGAGCGGCCGAGATGATACACAAATTTGAAGTTACCCCCTTGAGCCACATCCGCAATTAGCGCATGATATCAGCCCCTTTACAGACTCAAGTGGTATCACTTCATCTGTAAAAGGGATCCGTTCGGATGAAGGTAGCAGGAGAGCGGGGATTAACCCCACACCGACGAGGCAACTCTGCATGCATAAGCTCAGCGCTTAACGTACAGAGCACTCTTTCAGGTACCACTTAGGTGGTGAGGACTGTTACTGGACGAGCCTCTGGAGAGACTGTGCACAGATAGGTGAGCGTTTACCTAAATATGACACAGCGCCGAAGGCGAAAGTGGCGATGGTATCAATCCATCACCGCGAAACGCTCAGGCAAAAGGACAGAGGAGAGGATGACTGTATGCGTCGTCATTTGCCGCTGCCCATTTTTTGCCATCGCTTGGTCGAAACAGCACATCTGCACTTTACGATACCGAAATTCAGCCATTTCTTTTCCTCCTCCGATTATTAAGACGAATCGTCAAGCAGTTTAATACTCGAGGAACAACATGAACTTTCACGCTTTACTCACTGATATCAATGCCATTGTATGGGGCCCCATTACCCTATGTTTATTGGTTGGTACAGGTCTATACCTCACCCTGCGACTGCGGCTATTACAGGTGTTTAAATTACCCTTGGCGTTAAGCCTGTTATTTAAACCCGCCAGCGGTAAAGGGGATCTGTCATCTTTTGCAGCGCTGTGCACCGCCCTATCGGCCACCATAGGTACAGGTAATATTGTTGGCGTCGCTACCGCCATAAAAATTGGTGAACCTGGCGCTCTCTTTTGGATGTGGCTGGCCGCTTTTTTTGGCATGGCGACCAAATACGCCGAATGCATGCTGGCGGTGAAATACCGCACGGTCGATGAACGTGGCAATATTGCCGGTGGCCCCATGTACTATATTGAACGCGGCTTGGGGCTACCTTGGCTGGCAAAACTCTTTGCCCTATTTGGTATTGGCGTGGCTTTCTTTGGGATCGGCACCTTCGCCCAAGTCAATGCGATTAGCGATGCCTTAACCATTGCCTTCGACATCCCCACTTGGGGGACCGCCGTGGTCTTAACCCTGTTAGTCGCCGCCGTCACCTTGGGCGGGGTTAAACGTATCGCCAATGTCGCACAAAAGTTAGTACCCACTATGGCAATAGGCTATGTATTAGCTTGCATTTGGATTTTATTTAGCTTTTCAGAGCAAATAATTCCAGCCTTTGAATTGGTATTGCACTCAGCCTTCACCCCGATCTCGGCCGCCGGGGGATTCCTTGGCGCCACTGTGGCCCAAGCACTGCAAATTGGTATTGCTCGCGGAGTATTTTCCAATGAGTCTGGTCTAGGGAGTGCGCCCATTGCCGCCGCGGCGGCGAAAACCAACGAGCCGGTTGAGCAAGGGCTGGTGAGCATGACGGGCACGTTTTTCGACACCATCTTAATTTGTACCATGACAGGCTTAGTGTTGATCATCACCGGCGTCTGGAATGGCGACACTGCTGGCGCCGCCATGACCAGCGCCGCATTTGCCTCTGGTGGCTCGGTCATCGTCGGTCAATATGTGGTGACTATCGCGCTGGTCTGTTTTGCCTTTACCACTATCTTAGGCTGGCACTATTATGGCGAACGCTGCTGGCACTACCTCACGGGTAACCGCCTCGGCCAGCACGGCATTAAAATCTATCAATGGTTATTTTTAGGCTTAATCGCCGCCGGCGCCTTTATCCAACTGGACTTAATTTGGATGCTGGCCGATACCGTCAATGGCCTAATGGCGATCCCCAACCTCATTGCGATCATCGGCTTAAGAGATGTGATTTTGGCTGAAACCCGCCACTACTTTACTAAACGCAAACAGCTTGTGGCTGAGCAGGTAACTGCGTAAGTTCATTAGTTCATTGAATTATCTCGGCTACACCCAATAAAAATGGGGCATAATTGCCCCATTATTGATCTTACTACCTCAGACTACGGCTGAGTTTTTAATAGATTTATCACCGCGGGCACCGACTCAATCTCACACTCTCGCATTACCTCTTCAATAGTTTGCGCCATAACTGGACGATGCTGCCTGACCACCTGATAAATCTGAAAACACAAGATGATGTCACTCTCAGTGAGCTGCTTATGCTGGTGCGCCATCGCCGAGAGATAACTGCGCATGATAAAGCAATCGAGCACCAACAACCTAAAGGCTTTCAGCGGCGCCTCTTCACCAAGCAGAGGAAAGTGATGATGAAAAATCGCGTAGAGAATATAACGCTCAAACAGATCGCTATGCTCACCTAATGCGGGGAGCGCAATATCATTCCATGCCTGATTCATGGCCGCGACACTAAACTCATTGTCTTCATTGCAGATGGTCGACACCGCCTCGTTTAAGCGAGTAAAACGCGCCCTTGTGGCCCGAGAGTGAATTTTACAAAAAGTAGAATGAATACCCAAAAAGGCGTGCGACTGCGGGATAGGAGCATAAGGCAATTTAGCGTATTGCTCGACCAATAATCCCGCCTCGGCAAATTGCTTCAGTTGTAAAAAACGCTCATCGAGGGCGCTATCGGGTAACAGGCCCGCTCGCACCTCTTCACTGGTTTTCAGTAATAAACCAATGGCCAGCAGCGCCGGCTCCCAATCGAGCCCTAAGCCAGCTAATAATTCTAGGCTGTACTCATGGCTTTTTTCGAGCCATACCGGAGAGGGCTTAACTACCGCCTTATTTCCACTATTTTGCACATCAAATTGAAATGCATCGGGATGAAACAACACGATACGCGCGACTTCTGGGCAAGACATACTCAGCGAGCGGTACTTGTTACCACCAACAAGACGGTCGAGTTTAGGATAAGTCTTACAAGTGTCGCTTAAGGCCGCTTCACCAGCATGCTTATGAATATTACACAGCTTTTGCTCATCGAGAAATGGACAGCCTCCCTGCTCATCAAGCTTAATGGCGGCCCAATTAGCCGCATTTTTTTTCACTTCGGTAAAGGCTATTTTGGCAAGCGAGGCAAACTTAGGATGGCTAACGGTTTTTTTATAGCTTTTCTTATCAAAAGTAATGGTCCAATCGTTACAGCAACTGTCTTCACACTCGGGGCCAACGCAGCTAAACAAAGTGACATAATTAGGTTTGATCACAAGATTATTCATGAGAGTACTTATTACGCTTAAATTTTCGCTAAAGGTAACAAGAAAGCAGGCTCATCCACAAGATCAATTCATAGAGAATGCGTCATTACACGTGTGCTCAGAGCTTGTTGGCATACCAAACTTGATCAATGATTAACCTTTACATTTTACCCACCTTAATAAAGCAATAAATTAAGACCTTTCAGTACGTCCACCTTTGCTATCGTTTTATACCGGGCAATAAAGCCGATCCTTTATGGATTATCCCCCGTATAACCCCACGGTCTAAATCAACCACTTATTTGATGCAATCGACAATCAATGCAATTAGAAGATGAATGTTAAATTGCAATGTGTTACCAATATCTTACTCGCGCATTATTTGACCAAGGCTTGTCCCTAAGGTGATGCACTACAGGAGTTGTCATGAGTACAAGCGTTATTACGCTAGATAAGATCTGCAAAGGATTTACCGACGGCGATAAGTTTCATCAGGTACTCGATCATGTCGATTTACACCTGCAGCGAGGCGACACCGTTGCCTTAACCGGCCCCAGTGGCTGCGGTAAAAGCACCTTACTCAATATTATTGCTGGCTTTGAGCGGCCGACCTCGGGCACCTTATCCCTTTTGGGAACGCCAACCACCCAGTGGAATGATGCGTGCTGGAGTGAGTTTCGCCACCAGCAACTAGGGGTTGTTTTTCAGCAATTTAATCTACTCACCCCGCTTAATGTTGAAGACAATATCGCTTTCCCCTTGCACCTCAATAACGAGCGCTGGAACCCTTGGTGCGATCACCTCGTCGACACCTTGGGGCTTAGCGCCCTGCGTAAACGCCATGTGGAAACCCTGTCCGGTGGACAACAGCAACGCGTGGCCATTGCAAGGGCGCTGGCACATAAACCTGCGCTGTTACTCGCCGATGAACCCACAGGCAATTTAGATCAACAGGCCAGCCTTGAGGTGATGCGCCTGATTTGCGCTCTCGCGGCTGAGCACCACACCAGTATTTTAATGGTCACCCATAGCCAAGAGTGCGCCGAGTTTATGCAGCGCCGCTGGCACCTGGATTTGGGTAAGGTTCATGAATAACCCACCCAGTAGCCGTCACATCGGTAATCCTCAAGCCCTAAAAGGTTGGCAACTCACCCTGCGGGTGTTCTTGGCTCATTATCGACAATCACCGCTGCAAGCGGGCGCGATTATTATCGGTATTATCCTCGCGGTCACCCTGCTTACAGGCGTGCGCGCGACCAATGAAAATGCGATCAACAGCTATAGTAACGCCACCGAACTGTTAAGCCAGCAAGCCAAGTGGTTTATCACCCCACTGCCTAATACCCCCTTAAATGAACAGCTCTATTTTACCTTGCGCCAACAGGGGATCACCCACAGCTTGGCGGTGGTGCAAGGCATGCTGGTGGACGAACAGGCGCGGCACTGGCAAGTACAAGGCAGCGACATTATCGCCGCCATGAGCGCGGCCCGCAGCCATAGCTCAAATGACGATACCGCCTCAAGTCGGCATCGCTTTAACGGTAACGCGCTGCCACTGGCAAAACTTATCGCTGGCGAGCCTATCGTATTAATGAGTCAATCAAACGCCGAGCAGCTCAATCAACCTACGCTGACTGTCGAAGGGCAAACGCTCAATGTTATCGCCGTGGATGACCAACTTAATCTAGGCAACCGCCTACTGATGGATATCTCGCTGGCGCAGCAGCTGCTCAATAAACCGCAGCAACTGAGTTATATCGCCATTTTTAACGATGTTAGCGCACAAAAAGCCCAAATAGAGCAATGGCTTGAAGGTAAGGCGCATCTCAGCCCAAGTGACAATGGCGACAGCATGAAAGCGCTCACTAACAGCTTTCACCTTAACCTCACTGCCATGAGCTTACTGGCCTTTATTGTCGGCCTGTTTATCGCTTATAACGGCGTGCGTTACAGCCTGCTTAAACGTAAACGACTGATCACTCAGTTGCAGCAGCAAGGTATCATGAAACTATCAATCATGTCGGCACTAGCGAGCGAGCTGCTGCTGTTGGTTGTAGTAGGTTCGCTTATCGGATTTATTGGTGGCTTGCAGCTCAGTTATTGGTTACAGCCTATGGTCTCAGTGACCCTAGAACAGCTCTATGGAGCCACTATTTTACCGGGAATATGGCAATGGCAATGGCTAGCTCAGGCGACCTTGTTAACCTTTATCGCCGCCTTACTGGCCTGTAGCTCGTTGTTTATTGAGCTGCTGCGCCAACCGCTGGCCCAGAGCGCCGGGCAATTTAATCAACAAGCGAGTGCCCATCGTGCCCATAAGCGGCAGCTATGGGTGTCGTTGTGCTTGGCAGCGGTGGCCTTAATTGGCATGGCATTAACCGACAATTACCGGATCACCATGGCGTTATTAGGCTTAGTGGTGCTCAGTATCCCGCTGGCCTTGCCTTGGTTATTACAGCAATTAATTCAAGTTATTGAGCGTGTTGCGCCCAAAGGGTTAGTCGGTTATCAAATTGCCGAAACCAAGGAGCTTATCCCGCCGCTCTCCCTCGCCATGATGGCCATGCTGCTGGCACTAACGGCTAATATTTCGATGAATAGCCTAGTGGGCAGCTTTGAAATCACGCTCAAACAGTGGCTCAACGCGCGTTTGCATGCCGACCTTTATATCCGCCCACCGAGCAGCCAGATGCAGCAAATTGAAGCCTATTTAGCCGCCGATAAACAGGTCACTGGCATTTATGAGCAGTGGTCGATTAAGAGCCGCGCTAAGCAGCAGCCTATCTACTTAGTCGCCCGTGATGACTACTCTGTTGAACACACCACAGTGCTTAAAACCGCTGTCGATAACTTGTGGCAGCGCTTTTTAACCGGTGATGTGGTGATGGTCAGTGAACCTTTTGCCATTAAACACCAGCTGGGGTTAAACGACACGATTAAGGTCGATGTGCTTGGCGATAGTCCCCTTACCGTGGGGGCGATTTACTACGACTATGGTAACCCCTATGGCGAGGTCATCGTCTCTACTGTCATCTGGCACCAAGCTAAGCTGTCCACCTTACCCATTAGCTTAGCGGTGACCTATCAAGGCGACTTAACGCAATTGAGCCAAGGCTTGATGCAAAAGTTTTCGCTATCAGATGCACTGATATACAGCCAAGCCCGTATTAAGGCGCAAGCGGTAGAGATGTTTAAACGCACTTTTTCCATTACTAAGGTGCTTAATAGCTTAACCTTATTGGTGGCCGCCATTGGTTTGTTTAGCGCCTGTTATATGTTGACCCAAGCCCGTATGGCGCCGATTGCACGCCTGTACACCTTAGGGGTTAATCGCCGCCAGCTCTCCCTTATGGTCACCAGCCAAATGCTGTTAATGGTCATACTCACCTGTATTGTTGCCCTGCCGACTGGCGCGCTACTAGGCTACTTGCTGATCAATAAAGTGACCCTACAAGCCTTTGGTTGGAGCATAGCCATGATATGGGATTGGCAAGCCTACTTCGAAGTGACTCTGCTCGCCCTAGTCGCTAGCGGCTTTGCCGTAGCACTGCCCTTGTATCAGCAAACTCGCCGCCCTCTCATCAGTAGCCTACAGAGTGATGTGTTATGACGCTATTATTCTCGCCCCGCGCGGGCCTATTCGCCCTATTACTCTTACTGCTTGGCTGCGATGCACCAGACACCAACCCTCAAAGCGCAATGGGCTCACTGATGGGCGATAATCTACAGGGCTATACTCAGGTCACCCCTGGGCAAACCCTGCGCTTTCCTGAAGATCACCAAGCCCATAACGATTTTCGCCAAGAATGGTGGTATTTGACCGCCAACCTCACCACGGCATCGGGTCAACCTCTGGGGCTGCAATGGACACAATTTAGGATAGCCCTATCGCCCAAGGCGAGTGAATCCTCATCAACCTGGGCCACTAACCAGCTGTATATGGCCCACAGCGCGGTGACCACCGCCCAGCAACATGTGGCTAAAGAGCGCTGGGCACGGGCTCAACCTCAATTAGCCGGCAGCGATGCGGCGCCATTGGCGATAAAACTGGACAACTGGCTGTGGCAGAGTCAAAGCCAAGACCTGTTTCCGGCAACCTTAACCGTCAGCGATGAGCAGCTCAGTTATCGATTGTCACTTAACACTAGTGCCCCTTATCAATTACAGGGCGATAAGGGCTACAGCATTAAAAGCGGTGATGGCAGCGTAGCCTCTTATTACTACAGCCAGCCTTTCATCCAAGTCACTGGCGAAGTCACCCTAGAGGGTAAGTCGGTTAACGTCTCAGGCGACGCTTGGCTCGACAGAGAGTGGAGTTCACAGTTTCTCAATAAACATCAACAAGGCTGGGATTGGTTTGCGCTGCGTTTAGACGATGGCTCGGCGCTGATGCTGTTTCAATTGCGCAGCGGCGATAGTCAAGCGAGTTATTTCTACAGCGCCAGACGCATGTATGCCGATGGCAGCGGGCGAAATATCGACTCCACCAGCGCCCCCGCAGACATTGAAATGACGCCCACCGACTGGCAACAAACGCCGTCGGGGCGATACCCTGTGGCCTGGCGCATCGCCATTGCAAGTGAACAACTGCAACTGACGATTAAACCATTAAATCGTGACAGCCATATGCCACTGAGCGTGAGCTATTGGGAAGGCCCCATTAGCATATCGGGGAGTCACCAAGGCACTGGCTATATGGAGCTAACAGGCTATTAACCGATAACGAGTAGCTCAATAAACAGCATAAAGGCTTGCCCAATATGCGTTATCACGTCCCGTTAACCCATTGGCCAGCAACAACCCCGGCCATTTTTGGCTCAATCGCCAGATAAAACAGTCCCCCCGCCAAATAGATGTCAACCTCGATTGATTGCATCGGTTATCTGGCCGCTCCTCTCATATGCCCGCGAGCAAGACGCGACAAACAGCCCACTTAAGCGCCCTCATCTGCACACTTATCTTGTTCACTTCAACACTGGCGAATCGTCTATCTGCTTACTAAGCTGATTAATTACACCAATAGCGCTGTCCCCATAAATAGCAAACTGAGTGTTAGGTCACGCTTAAAAACTTGATCTTGATCGACAAACCAATCAGTTACCTCTCAAGAGGTATACCCACAAAAATAACAAGGCTTAGACTCAATTTAACCCTAAAGCGGTCACTGTAACTAACCAGCAGCGTTGGCTATCGTTACTGCGAATAACAAGGTAAACCCATGCGTCAGGAATACCATATCACCAGTTTAGTGGTGCACGCTGCGCCAAGCGCAGTGGCACAAATTACCGCAGATATCGAGGCTTTAGCCGGCGCCGATATCCACGCTATCAGCGACCAAGCAAAGTTTGTGGTCACCCTAGAGGGTGAATCACAAGCATCGATACTCAAAAACATCGAAGCCATTAACGCCCTCAACGGGGTGCTATCGAGCAGCCTTGTCTATCATCAAGTTGAACCAGTAGAAGAAAAGAGTGAGGAAACACCATGAGCATTAGCCGCCGCGAGTTTCTCAAAGCCAACGCCGCAGTTGCCGCTGCCACGGCAGTGGGAGTCACTCTGCCAGTGAAGATCGTTGAAGCTGCAGAGCAAACAGATACCATCAAGTGGGATAAAGCCCCCTGCCGTTTTTGTGGCGTGGGCTGTAGCGTATTAGTGGGCACCAATAACGGTAAAGTGGTTGCCACTAAGGGCGACCCAGAAAGCCCGGTTAACAAAGGCCTTAACTGCATTAAGGGCTACTTTCTATCAAAAATCATGTATGGCAAAGACAGACTCACCACACCATTGCTGCGCATGAAAGACGGCCAATATCATAAAGAGGGCGAATTTACGCCCGTCAGTTGGGATGTCGCTTTAGATACCATGGCTGAAAAGTGGAAACACACACTCAAGACCAAAGGGCCGACCGCGGTGGGCATGTTTGGCTCGGGCCAATGGACCATTTGGGAAGGTTACGCCGCCTCGAAACTGCACAAAGCCGGTTTTCTCAGCAACAACATCGACCCTAACGCGCGTCACTGTATGGCGTCTGCCGTGGTGGGCTTTATGCGCACCTTTGGTATCGATGAGCCCATGGGCTGTTATGACGACCTAGAAGCGGCCGACCACTTTGTTTTGTGGGGCGCCAACATGGCCGAGATGCATCCCATTTTGTGGGCGCGTTTGTCAGATCGCCGCCTCAGTAATGCCGATTGTCGGGTACATGTCTTATCTACCTTCGAAAACCGCAGCTTCGACCTCGCCGATAATCCCATGGTGTTTAAGCCGCAATCCGATCTGGTCATTCTGAACTACATAGCCAACTACATCATCCAAAATAATGCGGTTAACAAGGACTTTGTTAACAAGCACACCAAGTTTGCCTTAGGCATCACAGATATAGGTTACGGCTTACGCCCTGAGCATCCGTTAGAGCAAAAAGCCAAAAACCCAGGCAATGGTAAATCGACCGCCATTAGCTTCGATGAGTACGCCAAATTTGTCAGTACTTACACCCTAGAATACGCCGCAAAAATGAGTGGTGTTGAGCCTGAAAAACTCGAAGTCATGGCCAAAGCCTATGCCGATCCCAATGTGAAAATCATGAGCCTATGGACCATGGGGATCAACCAGCACGTCCGTGGTGTATGGGCCAATAACATGCTCTACAACATCCACCTGTTGACGGGTAAAATCGCCACCCCCGGTAATAACCCTTTCTCACTCACAGGCCAACCTTCGGCTTGCGGTACCGCCCGTGAAGTGGGCACCTTTGCTCACCGTCTGCCCGCCGATATGGTGGTGACCAATCCCGAGCATAGGGCCATCGCAGAGAAACATTGGCAGTTGCCCGAAGGCACCATTCCACCCAAGCCCGGTTATCACGCCGTATTGCAAAGCCGTATGCTTAAAGATGGCAAGCTCAACTGCTATTGGACCATGTGCACCAACAACATGCAGGCGGGCCCCAATATTAACGAGGAGATCTATCCCGGCTTCCGCAACCCAGACAATTTCATTGTGGTATCTGACCCATACCCAACCGTCACCGCCATGGCAGCTGACTTGATTCTGCCAACAGCCATGTGGGTAGAAAAAGAGGGTGCCTATGGTAATGCCGAGCGCCGCACCCATATGTGGCATCAGCAAGTCAAAGCGCCAGAAGGGGCTAAGTCAGACTTATGGCAATTAATTGAGTTTTCGAAGCGCTTTACAGTGTCAGAAGTATGGCCTGCAGAGCTGATAACCAAAAAGCCTGAGTACGCCGATAAAACCCTGTATGAGGTGTTATTTGCCAACGGTGTTGTCAACAAGTTCCCGCAGTCTGACTGCAAAGGCGAGCTTAATGATGAGTCGGCAGCCGTGGGTTACTATCTGCAAAAAGGCCTGTTCGAAGAGTATGCCCAGTTTGGTCGCGGCCATGGCCACGACTTGGCAGACTTTGATGCCTACCATGCCTCTCGCGGTTTGCGCTGGCCTGTCGTTAACGGCAAAGAAACCCTACGCCGCTTTGTCGAAGGTAGCGATCCTTACGTTAAGGCGGGCGAAGGCTTTAATTTCTACGGCCATCCCGATGGTAAAGCGGTGATTTTTGCCCTGCCTTATGAGCCCGCAGCCGAGGTGCCTAACAGCGAATATGATCTATGGATGTCAACCGGTCGCGTGCTAGAGCACTGGCATACTGGCTCCATGACCGCTCGCGTGCCTGAGCTTTATCGCGCCTATCCCGATGCACAAATTTTCATGCATCCCGAAGACGCCAAAGCTCGAGGCCTGCAGCGCGGCGATGAGGTCGTCGTTGCCTCACCTCGCGGTGAAGTCAAAACTCGCGTCGAAACCAAAGGCCGTAACAAGCCGCCAAGAGGCGTAGTGTTTATGCCGTTTTTCGATGCGCGTCAGCTGGTGAATAAGCTCATGCTCGATGCGACCGATCCCTTATCGAAAGAGACCGATTACAAGAAGTGTCCAGTAAAAGTGATGAAAGCCTAAGGCAGTTTATTTCACCAAGAGTTTGTACCATTAAAAGAGGTTTGAGCAGTACGCTATGAGTAAGGTCAATCGACACACCCAAGCCAAAGGCGTTAATCGCCGCCAGTTTTTAGCCACCTCGGCTAAGGCTGGCTGTGCGATGGGATTATTGGGATTAGGGATCACTGGCGTGGCGAAGCAATCGTCGCACCTTGACCCATTAGCAATAAGGCCCCCTGGCGCGTTAGCAGAAGATGATTTCTTATCTGCCTGTGTGCGCTGCGGTCTATGTGTTGAGGCTTGCCCGTATGACACCCTTAAACTGGCCCGCTGGTTTGAGGGTGCGCCGACGGGGACGCCTTACTTTACGGCGCGGAAGATCCCCTGCGAAATGTGTGAAGATATCCCCTGTGTCAAAGCCTGCCCCTCGGGCTCGCTGGATCACAACTTGACGGATATCACCCAAGCAAAAATGGGGGTTGCGGTGCTTATCGACCAAGAAAATTGCCTCAACTTTAAAGGGCTTCGCTGCGATGTGTGTTATCGCGTCTGCCCATTGATTGATGAAGCAATCACCCTTGAGCGCCTGCACAATCAACGTAGCGACCATCACGCCCTGTTTATCCCCACGGTCAACAGCGACAGCTGCACCGGCTGTGGTAAGTGTGAGCATGCTTGCGTGTTGCAAGAAGCGGCGATCAAAGTGCTACCGCCCCATATTGCCAAGGGGAAAACCGCCACACACGATACCTATATCAACACCGAAGAGACCACGCTTGAGATGTTAAACAAGGGGCTCACACCATGACGCATAACAACATGGGTCATACCACAAACAAAGCGGCCAAGACGCGCTTTGACCAAGCCGCGATTGACCAACTCGGCTGGTGGCGCGCCCACAAGTTTCTATTGCTGCGCCGCGCTTGCCAGCTAGTAGTCCTGCTTGCCTTTGCGATTGGTCCTTGGTTTGGCTTCTGGCTGCTTAAGGGGAATCTGTCTAGCAGTGAGTTGTTAGGTGCCGTCCCCTTGGCCGACCCACTAGCGACACTGCAAGTGCTAATGAGCGGCCACTGGCCAGAGCTCAGTTTGCTACTTGGCGCCGCAGTTATCGCCATCTTCTATTGGCTAGCTGGTGGGCGGGTATTTTGCAGCTGGGTATGTCCAGTCAACCTAGTGACTGATGCCGCCAGCTGGCTAAGGCGTAAGTTACATTTACCCCGCACAAGCGAAATGCCACGGCATTTACGCTATTACCTATTAGCCGTGGTACTCATACTGCCGCTGCTCACCGGTATTGCGGTGTGGGAATGGGTAAACCCGGTGCCCATACTCTATCGCGCCATCTTGTTTGGCGCAGGGAGTGGCTTGTGGATATTAGCCGCCATCTTCTTGCTCGATCTCTTCATTTGCGAGCGAGCCTGGTGTGGTCACCTCTGCCCAACCGGGGCGATGTTTGCCCTACTGGGTAAAACCAGCCCAATCAAAATCAGCGCTGTCAACGCCAGCAGCTGCGATAACTGCATGGCCTGTTTTGAGGTTTGCCCCGAGCGCCAAGTATTAAAACCTGCACTAAAAGGGAAAAATCCCATGATAACCGACAGTGACTGCACTCTATGTGGTCGCTGCATCGATGTCTGTGCTCCACGCGTATTTCAGTATCAAAATCGAATTGCCCTAAAGGCGGAGAACAACCAATGAAAAAAGCACTCACTTTAGTCGCGCTCATGGCGCTCAATGCCAGCGCAGCTGAACTCGCACCAGCCAAAACAGAGCCCGTTAATGTGAACTCGCTCAGCCACGCGGCGATCACTGAGGTACGCGCTGCCGATGCGATGCCCACTTACCCTAAAAAGGGAGAGCCGATAGCCCGCAGCTTTGCCCACCAGCCCCCGCTGATCCCCCATAAGGCCGACTATCAAATTACCATTAAGAAAAACGGCTGCATGACTTGCCACAGCCCAGATAAAGCCGTGCGCATGAAAGCAACCCCAATTCATGACTCGCATATGCAGGCCGATAGCCAGCTCAACAATGAGTATTTCAACTGTACTACGTGCCACGTACCGCAAGCGGAGAACAAGCAGAAGTTGGTTGAGAATAACTTTTCTAACCAATAACGTGCGAGCTTCGAGCAGGATTGAAAACTAGCCTATTGTTACAAGCAAAGACCACCTAGCAATAGGTGGTTTTTTATTGTGTTTGCAATAATGGCAAAGTGTTTGAAGGTCGAACCTTCACTGTTATTAATCGCCTGTCCGGCGGGGAATGTGCAAGCGCTCTTTTGGCTCGGTGAGTGAAGCATAGCTTCGTGCTTACGAACGAGAGGCATGGATGCCGAACTGGCTTTTAGGCATGGACGTTGTTCAAGCACGTCCGTGTGGGCTCTGCGAAATCATCCATGATTTCGAAGGCCAAAACCGCGCTTACACCTCTACCTAACGCCTCTTCGATTTAGCCGTATTTGGTGTGAACTCAGAATCAAAAGCTAAGAAGCTTTTGCCCCAAAGTGTGCTGGTCTTGGAATGAAGAACGATGACATTTGTTTGAGTAGCGGCTGGCTGTATTTTCATTTATTGAAAGTGTTTGAAGGTCGAACCTTAATGGCAATTAATAGCCTGCCGCAGGCTTTATGTGCAAGCGCTCTTTTGGCTCGCTGTGAATATATCCCTATACGCTCCACGGCGGCATCCATGCCGCCAAGGGCCAAAACCGCGCTTACACCTATCTCTAACGCTTCTTCGATTGGACTTCATTTGATACGACCAGTGAGTTAAAGGCTAAGAAGCTTTTGCCCCAAAGCAAGTTAAATTCGGTAAGTAGTGTAGGTAAATAATCTGTCAGTTACCCTAGATTCACTAATCTATTAACTGCACTAACTGTTTGCCTTCAGCAAGGCCTTTGTGTCAGAGCACACTTTTTCGATCTAGTGTGCTCGTTCTTTCTGCGCCACTCTGATAGAGTGCTTATTAATCAATAGCTTTACTTAAATGCGGCTTAGATAATAGGTTTAATAAATGTCCATGCACATTTTGTCCAATATGCGCACTATGCAAATGTTAAGTTTCAAGGAGAGTGATATGTGGGAATTCCTTACAGCAGTAATTGTCGCAGCTTTAACTGGATATATTACTTTTCGAGTTCAGGAAGAGCGGCTCAAGAAAGAATTGAAAACTGAATTCATGGCCGAGAAAGTTGCGAAGGACCTTCTCAGTAACGATAAGTGGACTAAGCGATCTTTCGATGAAATTAAAAAGAGGTTGGGCGGCTTCGAAGATAATGAGCTAAGAAAAATACTAGTTCGTGCAGGTTCAGTGCGTTTCGAAGCTCCAGAAAATAAAGAACTTTGGGGTCTAATAAGCAAAAATAAATCCTCATTATAAAAACTTAATAAGCAAAGGCAACATCGTCCTGCGGGCTGGGCTCGTTAACGTTTTGGGCGTTATATGCCAGAGAACTCATGAAAAATTCAGATATTCAAGATATGTTTGATGAAGATAATGAAAAGGTTTCTCATGCGGATCGCCTTGATTCAGAGTCAGAAAATATTGTCGGGAATCATTCGGGTTATGATTATTCTGAAAGTGCAAATTTTGAACATGACGATACCGGAGGGACTCATAACTTTTCTGGGTGTGAAGATATGGTTAATAGCGCTAATGAAGTGCATGAAGGCTGGACTGAAGATTATGATTGTTAAACGGCATATAACTAGCTGCTAAATCCAGACTCACCTAAGCTGTCATGCCATTTGCTGCGCAAATCACGCGCCTACATACGGTCACTATTAGCTGGGTGTTATGTTATCTCAAAAAAGGTAGTCATTATCAAAAGAAGTACCAAACAAGAGTTAGCTTTGATTACCCGAAGAAATTTGGGGTTAGATAGCGTATCAAAAAATGATCCTGGGTTTTCATGCCAAGGAGCGGTCGGTGAATTTATTGGTTTATACCTTCGCTGTGAAGTTTTTGCTACCAAATTACAGCAATATTACCAAACAGATAAACAACCATCGCAGACTAAATTGAATACTCAAAGCCTTTCTAAATCACTCGCACATTTCAATTTGCACTTTAATACGGAAGATCTACTTTTGATTTATAAGGGGGGATCAGGAAAGAGAGGAAGTAAGAGTGCTAGACAGCTTCGAAATGGGTATTTGCATGAACTATCATCTGCGGACAAAGTTGAAATTGAGCAAAAACATTCTGAATATATGAAGTTAATGAAGCGTTTTTTAGAGCTTCGACTAAAAACATAGAAAGGCATTTAAACAAATTTAAAACAATGGGTTAAAATCTTACTCGCTACACATTCTAATCCACTGTTTTAGTTCCGCTTAATGCGGGGTTAAGCATCAATTCTCCAGATGAGGAATGCATGGATATTAAATATTACTCGGAATTTTTTGATGTTTTAGTCTGTGACTGTAGTGAAGCAGCTGAAATTTGGGGTAATAAATGCACTCCATACACGAGAAGAGCCTATGTTAAAGCGGTATTTTCTTTCATAGATGGCAATACATTTAGACTAAATAAGTTGTGGCTCGATTGCCACGAAATGGGCCATTTTGCCTTAAATCAGAAGCAAGTAAACCAACTTCGCGGTTATAAGTTTGGTGAAGACGGTAACAAAATCGTTCTAAAGTCCTCTATTCTCGATAGCATTAAACTGTCTTTTTCAGTTCCGTCGAAAGCTCGAGATATTGATAACCCGCTGAATACTATCGGCAATGAATGGAACACTTTTCAGGAAGCTGTCAGTATCAGACATCGACTAACACATCCCAAGTCAGTAGATGATTTAGAAATACCCTTAGATGAAATGAAAGTCATTGAGTCAGCCGCGGATTTTTATAGGTTATCTACAATGTCGTTAATGCAAAGATTGATATAACTTGAATTTTAACAAATTGTTTAGAGTTATTTGGCACGCGTGGCATCTTTACTATGCGTTGGTTTTAGTGATTAAGGCGTATTGCGTGAGTTACACCTTAAGAAGGTATTGTAACCATACTTTTCCTAATATCTTTTTTGCTAAATAAAGCAAAGCTTCTAAAACGTTTTTGTCCAAAACCGAGTTAGCTTTTTAACTAGCTACTCGCACGAAATGAAGCAAAATCGAAGAGACAGAATAACCCAGTGTAGATGCGGCTGCGGACGTTGATGGCAGGGATGCCATCGTCGAGCCTCCACGGATGGATTCACGGCGTGTAGCAGCAGTATCTGCACACTCCCTGCCGGACAGGCGATTGATAACAGTGAAGATACAAATTTCAAAGACACTCTATGAATCGCCACTGATTTCCTAGACACCTTTTAGTTAGATAAACTAGCGAAAAAGAGGTGTTCATGAACAATAAACGTTACCCCGAAAAATTCAAAATCGAAGCGGTTAAACAAGTTACTGTTGCCGGTCATTCCGTTGCTGACGTTGCTCAGCGTTTAGGGACTACCACTCATAGTCTTTATGCTTGGATTAAACGCTACGGCCCTGACTCTGAGGAGCACCAGCAGAAGTCTGCAGAGTCTGCTGAGATCAAACGATTACAGAAAGAGCTTAAACGAGTTACTGAAGAACGTGACTTGTTAAAAAAAGCCGCGGCGTACTTCGCAAGCCACCCCGAGTAAGATACGCCTTTATCCGAGAGCATCACCACAGCCATTCTGTGCGGCAACTTTGTCAGCTGTTTGATGTTCATCCAAGTGGGTATTACGCGTGGAGAAGCTGCAACAAATCGAATCGGCAACGCGATAATGAACGGCTCACAGGTCAACTCAAACAGTGTTGGCTAGAATCGGGTGGTGTTTATGGGTACCGTAAACTCCATCGGGATCTACGTGACCTTGGTGAACAGTGTGGTATTAATCGTGTACATCGTCTGATGAAACAAGCGGGACTGCGAGCACAAGTTGGTTATCGTAAACCTAGAGCTCCTGGCGGTGATCAACATGTGGTGACACCAAATCGCTTAGAGCGGCAATTTAACCCACTAGCGCCCAATAAAGCCTGGGTAACGGATATTACGTACATCAAAACACATGAAGGTTGGCTCTATCTTGGCGCGGTGATGGACTTGTTTTCACGTCGCATCATTGGTTGGTCAATGGGTAGTCGGATCACCAAAGAGCTTGCGTTAGATGCCTTACTGATGGCGGTGTGGCGTCGTAAGCCAGATGAAAGAGTCTTAGTGCATTCAGATCAAGGAAGCCAGTACACGAGTCATGATTGGAGTGAATTTCTGAGTGCTCATGGTTTGGAAGGTAGCATGAGTCGTCGAGGCAACTGCCATGATAATGCAGTGGCGGAGAGCTTTTTTCAACTACTGAAACGAGAACGGATTAAGCGAAAAATCTATGCTACAAGGGATGATGCTAAGATGGATATATTTAATTATATTGAGATGTTTTACAACCCGAAACGACAACATAGTTCCAATAATGGGCTATCACCGTTAGAGTATGAACGTCAATATTTTAATGAGGCTAAAAGTCGTCTAGTGAAGTAGTGGCGATTCAGAAATCGCAGAGCGCCCAGGGATGGGTTTACAGCGATGCCGAAGAAGCACCTGCACGAAAGGCCTGCGGCAAGCAATTCAAAATGATGAAGGTTAACGCTACCATCAATCAATAAAAACAAACTCGACTAAATGCTACAAGCCAAAAATGCCTCAACCTTCATTCGAAGGCCAAGATACTTTGGTCCAAAAACGATTTAACTTTTGATTGGCCGATTAATCCCGAAAGGTCAAATCGAAGAGAGTGATAACTCGGTGCAGATGCGGCTGCGGACGTTGATGGCAGGGATGCCATCGTCGAGCCTCCACGGATGGCTCACAACGATATCCCTATCTAAAAGCCAGTTCGACAATCCCTGTCTCTCGTTCGCAAGCATATGGCTGTTGCCAAGCTCTCCGTGTAGCAGCAGTATCTGCACAATCCTCGCCGGATAGGCGATTAGTTACAGTGAAGATACAAATTTCAAAGACACTCTACCAACACTAAATTCAGCCAAATGCTACAAGCCAAAAATGCCAACACCTTCATTCGAAGGCAATTGATAAACCATGAAGCTATGGTTCACAACGCACTTCCCAACACACACTAAGCCAAAGGCAAAATGCTGTAAGCTGCCCTTTCGACAGCACTAATTCGAAAACTTTAGTTCGATCGCATTCCCCTCTGGGTCGTTGATATAAACCGAGCGTCCGAAACCTTGGGCCCCATAACGCTTGGCGAATCCCTCGGTGGTGATACCAAATTCTGCGAGATAATCCAGTAATGCCTGCTCATCCATTGAGGTGATGAGCAGGCATACATGGTCGACATTACGGCCATCTTGCTGCGGTGCCTTGCCACCGAGGCGGCCGAGTTCACTATCGCAGGTGACAATATCAATGAGGGCAGTGCCTGCGCGCAGTTGAGTTAAGCCCTCTTTTACTAGCTGCCGCTCCAGATGACAGCCAAGTACCTGGGTATAAAAATGCAGCATAGCCTCAAGCTTGGTGGTACGAAAAACCACATGATCCACTCCGTTAATCTCTATCATGCGCGTTAACCTCCTATGATGTTGGTGCCGTTTTTTATTGCTGATTGCTGTAAGAGTAACCAGTTGATTGTCCACTTAAACACAAATTGCCCTTGTTATTCAAAAATGGGGCTTAGCTATTTTGTTATTGATGTGATTTAGGGTAGCTTGTGGTTATCAGCTTTGATGGAGCCTTTTATGAAACAAGGTAAGCACGACGCACAACTGTTAAAACTCGCCATGGATATTGGCGTAGGTTACGCAAAAAAACGCGGGTTTGCCGATTTCGGCAAAGGCATCTCACCTAAAGATAAAGTCGAATGTATCTACCGACTGTTAGTGCAAGATAAACTGATCCAGCCCTTGGCCACAGACAAAGAAGATGGCCCTAATATGAAACACAAATTGATCTTATGGATCAGTCGTCAGCTGCCTGAAGATCATCCGCTGCTTAACTAAACATGACCTAGGCATCATATTGATAACTAAACTGATGCCTATTCTCTGGAGCCATCACTTACCTCACCACTCGATACCGCACCGCTCGTTACACCACAACTGACTGCCGCTAAGCTTGGCGGCGGCATATTGACCATTGATCTCCATCAACTAGCAAAGCAATTCCCAGCAAAGCGGATAAAGATCAGCTATAGATCAAGCATATCCCCCCCACCCTTAACTTAAGGATCTGCAGTGGCACTGCGCGGACTCACCAGTCAGCAAGCACAGACACTCTTACAAGAATTCGGTGAAAACTGCCTGCCTAAACCGCCCAAATTAAGCTTTTTACAACTGTTTGTAACCCAGTTTAAGAGCGCCTTTATCTATGTGTTATTGGCGGCTTTTTTAGTGTGCTTACTGTTAAGCCAATTCATTAATGCCATCTTTATTTTTGCCGTGCTGATGCTCAACGCCATCATAGGGACGGTGCAAGAATACTCAGCCCAGCAAGCGGCCGATGCCCTAGGAAATATGGTGCCGCAGCAAAGCCGTGTCTACCGCGACGGCCACCCTGTGACCATCAACAGCAGCAGCTTAGTCCCCGGAGACTATGTGATGCTTGGTAATGGCGATCGCATTGGCGCCGATATTCGCATTGAGAAACAAGACCAATTTAAGGTGGATGAGTCGGCGTTAACTGGCGAGTCGGTGGCGATCAGCAAGAGTGATTTAGCCTTTGCTGGCACCTTAGTCACCCATGGCCGCGCCGAAGGCATAGTCATTGCTACTGGGCAGCAAACCCAAATCGGCCAAATTGCCGATATGGTTCACAGCGGCGGTCACACCAAACCGCCACTGATGCAGCGTATTGAGCGCTTTACCCTGATTATCGCTGCTGCCACCTTGGTAATTATTGCGCTTATTTTTGGCCTCACCCTGCTACGCGGCGCCGATTTGTCGCAGGTGTTTCTGCTTGGGGTAGCGCTGGCAGTATCGGCGATCCCCGAAGGCCTGCCCGCCGCTATCACTGTGGCTTTGGCCATAGGCATGAAGCGCATGTCGAAAGCCAATGTCATTGTGCGTAAATTAGTTGCGGTCGAATCTTTAGGCTCGTGCACCTATATCGCCTCAGACAAGACTGGCACATTGACGGTTAATGAGATGACCATCAACCAAGTGTGGCTAGTCAATGGCGATAAATATCACGTAGCGGGCGCAGGCTTATCGCCCAGCGGCTTGATCCATAAGGAGGATGACTCAGCCCCCATAGATCATGATGGCGCGCCTGAACTGTACCAGCTTGGTTTAAGCGGCATCTTAGCCAACGAGGCCCACCTTGAGTTTGACTATGACACCATGCACGCCGATGGCGATGGGGTCGATCTGGCATTTCTAGCCCTAGGCTATAAGCTCAATTTACCTATGACGTCTTCGCTGCAACCACAACAAGAGCAACTGTTTCCCTATGAGTCTGAAAACCAATTTAGCGCCAGCATTAATCTTATAGAGGGCGAGATGATAGTGTCGGTGAAAGGCGCGGTGGAGAAACTGCTCACCATGTGTAGCCTAACCGAAACGCAGCTTGCCCTGATCCATCAGCAAACTCACTATATGGCGCAACATGGCTATCGGGTTTTGGCTGTGGCGTCGGGCAAACTCAAGCATCCTGGCCACCCCTTTACTGAACTGTCATTTTTAGGGCTGGTCGCCATGAGCGATCCGCTGAGGGATGATGCGATAGCGGCGGTTGATCTTTGTCAGCGAGCCCATATTAAGGTGGCGATGATCACCGGCGATCACCCTGTGACCGCCCTTGCCCTATCCCATCAACTTAAGCTGGTGTCAGATAGCGATGATAACGTTGTCACTGGGGAGCAGCTTAGTCAGGCGCAGCAGGCTGGCATAGCTCAGTTTGATGCCTTGGTGGCTCGCCACCGCGTGTTTGCTCGGGTACAGCCTAAACAGAAGATGGAGATCACCGAATCACTGATTCGCCAAGGAGAATTTGTCGCCATGACAGGCGATGGCGTTAACGATGCCCCTGCGCTTAAACATGCCCATGTGGGCATTGCCATGGGGCGTAAAGGCACAGATGTGGCGCGTGAGAGTGCCGACTTAGTGTTAACCGATGATAAATTTAGCTCAATAGTCAAAGGGATTATTGAGGGGCGCATCGTCTACAACAATATCCGCAAGGTGATCTATCTGCTAATCAGTACCGGCGCTGCTGAGCTGCTGCTTTTTATTTTGAGCGTTCTGTTTGCCCTGCCCATCCCACTGTTTCCACTGCAAATTTTATGGCTCAACTTGGTCACCAACGGCGTGCAAGATGTGGCGCTGGCCTTTGAGCCCGCCGAAGGGCATGAGATAGAACAGCCGCCAAGAAAACCCACTGAGCCGATATTCGATCGCCTTATGCTAGAGCGCGTATTAGTAAGTGCCTTGTGGATGGGGACGATCGCTTTTGGCTTGTTTGCCTTAAACCTAAAAATGGGCGCCAGCGAAGAAGCTGCACGTAATCTAACCTTAATGTTGATGGTCTTATTTGAAAATGTGCACGCCCTTAACAGTCGCTCGGAGCGTCGTTCGCTATTTGCCATGCCTTGGCTAAGTAACCCACTGCTGTTACTGGGGATTGTGATAGCCCAAAGCATTCATATTAGCGCTGGCTATTTACCCGGTATCAGCCAAGCGCTTGGCGTCAGTCCCATCAGCTTAGCGCAGTGGTTAATACTATTAACCACTGCGCTCACATTATTACTAATAGATGAATGGCATAAACGCCACTGGCGGCGCCAACATCAACCATTACCAATACAATAAGCGTTAAACAGGCGACGCCAGTAACTGGTCGTCAGCTGGGATAACCAACACATTACTGCGGATACGACTTAGCATGGCTTCAGCGGTATTACCGATAACATAGCCAAGCAGACCGCGGCGCTGACGAGCGCCGAGCACCACATAACGAGCCCGCAAACGACAGGCAAGTTCATATAAACAGAGATCGGGCTCGCCCGCTAAAATATGAATATTATCCTGCGGCAAGCCAAGCTCATCGATCTGCGATTGATAACGCTGATGAGCCTCTTTAATCAGGGTGCGGGTATTGATGAGATCCATATCTCTGAGGATCTTAGGCACACGTACCACATAGGCAAGATGCAAGGCGCAGCCCGTGGCCTTGGCAAGTTGGCGAGCATGAGCTATCACACTATGGTTAAGCTGCTGTTTTATGGCTTTATCGCTACCTAAATCGACGGCCATCAGCACGCTATTGGCGCGATTAATTGGGTTATCGGTCAGTAACATCAGCGGAATTTTAACGTGGCGGATCAGGTGCCAATCAACGGGTAAGTAGTGGTCGGCATCATGCACCGCTTTAATCATTAAATCAAAGCCATGGCGAATAGAATGATGACAAGCATGTTCGAAAAGATCTTTAGTCCACACAGTATTAACGGGGACATCGTCCACCTTAAGCGATTGCAGCTGCGCTTCAATTTCACTATTACGCTGCTGCATAATGTGTAGCTTAGCTACAGCAGCAAGACGGGGGTTATAGTGTTCTTTGCCACTAAAAGACTCATAACTATAAGCAAACACTTCAGCCGTTTTGTCCAAGGCCCTTGCAAGCTCCACTCCAGTGGCAATTGCATCGGCTTGTTGCTGCTCTTTTTGCGAAATGATAAACACCTTATCCATGGTTTTCTCCTACCGCTAAACCTTAAGTTGAGCTTAGTCACGGTTTGTGACTTATGCCTTGATCTTGGTCATGAAATTGACCAAGCTCACTATCATATACACCATTGCGGCAGGAGGCCAATATGGCCATAGATAGCTTTGTGCTGTCACTCTGCTTAATCTTGCTCTGTGGCCGCCTACTGGGCGAACTGTTTAAGCGCTTGCAACTGCCTGCTGTGGTGGGTGAAATGCTGGCCGGCATCTTAATCGGTCCAACCCTGCTTAACTGGGTCTCCCCCCACGACACCTTGGCGATAATGGCTGAGCTGGGGGTGATACTGCTGCTATTTTCTATCGGCTGCGAAACCTCGATAAAACACCTTTATCAAGCCGGCGGCAGCGCCATTGGCGTCGCCTTAATCGGTATCATACTACCAGCGGTAGTTGTTGGAGTCTGTGCCGTACTCTGGCTTAATCAACCCAGTTTTACCGCCATTTACTTAGGCTGCGCCCTCACAGCGACCAGTATTGGTATTTCGGTGCGAGTACTTGCGCAGGCCAAACAGGCTCAAACCCGCGAGGGACATATTATTTTGGGGGCGGCGGTTATCGATGATATCGCCGGGGTGATTTTACTCAGCGTGCTATTTAACTTCGCCACCTCTGGCGAACTCAGCATATCGGCAACCTTGCTGCTTATTATTAAAGTCGTCGGTTTTTTACTGTTAGCGCCCCCACTGGCGCGCGGACTATTGTACCTGTTCAGGGCTATAAGACCCACCGACCAACACAGCGGCTATGAAGCGATTATTACCTTAAGCCTTATCTGTTTATTTGCCTGGATAGCCCATGCGTTTGGCGCGCCTGCGCTGCTCGGCGGGTTCGCCGTTGGCTTGGCATTAAGCCGTCAATTTGTGTCGCCACTGCACCGTTATTTTAAAAACCCCTTCCCGTTTACCCATAAGATGGAGGTAGCATCGAAACCCTTAGTCGATGTGTTTGCGCCTATCTTCTTTGTCTATGTGGGGATCAGTCTCGACTTAAGCCAAATCGATAGCAGCGTCAGCGGTATGTTAATTCTGATTGCGCTGTCACTTTTGGCCATTGTGGCAAAAGTTGCAGCCGGAGCCTTCATCAATGGCCCTACGCGTTCTAAATTGATTGTTGGCTGCGCCATGGTGCCACGGGGAGAAGTGGGACTGGTGTTTGCCGAAATGGGGCTTCAGATGAACATCATCAGCGCAAAGCTTTTTACCGAATTAGTATTGGTGATCGCCATTACCACCATTGCCGGCCCCTTATTACTCAAATGGGCACTGCAAACGCCCCCTTCGGCAACATTAACTAAGCCCACAGATCCCCAGTGAAGCGCAACAAAAAACAGATAAAAAAATACCCATCAAGCGATGGGTATTTTTATTAGCTTAGGTGGCTCTCGATGGCATCAGTTAACGGGTGATACCACAAACAGGAGTTCGCCTTGTGAGACCTGCTGCCCGTTGCTGTTAAGAATACGCTCAATGCGATATTGCTTATCTTCTGGGTACAACACGGCGCCTTGGCGGTTAAAGCCTGCTAGGGTCACCTGTGAGAACATCTTCATCGCTTCGGTTAACGCAAGCGTCTGATCGACAGTGACAATGTCACCCTCTTTGACGAAATCAGCTTCACCCGGTGCTGGCGAGGTATAGAAGATACCAGCGCCTTGCGCCAGCACTTTCAGCTCATTACTCTCACCAACTCGTAGCGATTCGGTATCGACGCCAACGGTTTCCGCCGCCGCTTCCATTTCGGCAATCAGCTCAGGAATATCCAGCTCAGCCATGAAGCGTGGTAGATAGTTAGTGTCATACACGCCTTCGTTGAAGGTACCATCTTTTAAGATACGTGTGAGCAACGGAATATTGGTCGCAATACCTTTAATGACCACTTCGTTGGCAAGATAGTCATGCAGCTTGTTGATCACATCTTCGCGCGACTCACCACGGCAGATGATTTGGGCGATCAAGCTGTCATAGTATGGTGATACCTCTTTGCCTTCGCCGGCAATCGAGATGATCTCGATATCATCGCGCTCTGGCATCGCATATTCAGTGATAACCCCTGGATGCGGTAATAACTGCAATATGCCATTGCTGTCTAATGCCGCTTTCTCGGCAGTGACACGCACTTCGATGGCATAACCAATCTCTTGTGGCTCAAGGTGCTCAATAGAGCGACCAGCGGCAATGTCGAAACCGGCGCTGACAATATCAATACCAGAGGTTGCTTCGGTGACAGGATGCTCAACCTGTAGGCGAGTATTCATCTCCATGAAGTAGACTTCATTGGTATCGAGGTTGTAGATAAACTCTACCGTACCTGCGCCCATGTAATCGGTGGCATCGCCTAATGCACGGGTGTATTCCATCACCTTTTGCTTAAGCTCATCTGGCAACATGGTTGAGCCAGACTCTTCAATCACTTTCTGGTTGTTACGTTGTACCGAACAATCACGTAGACCTAGTACCTTAGTGTTACCAAATTGATCACGCAGTAACTGCACTTCAATATGACGCAAAGAGGTGACGTATTTCTCTAGGTAAAGATCACCATTACCAAATGCCGCCGCCGCTTCGGTAGAGGTCTTTTGGAATAGAGAAATCATATCTTCTGGGCGTTCAACAACTTGAATACCCTTACCGCCACCACCTTGTACCGCTTTGAGCAGCACTGGGTAACCAATTTCGCTGGCCACATTGACCGCTTGCTCTGCGTTGGTCAAGATACCGTGACTACCAGGTACCACGGGGACATTTTGCGACTGCGAGGTTTTGATCGCGTTCGACTTGTTACCCATGGTCGTCATGCTGTGTACGCTAGGACCAATAAAGTTGATCCCATTGTTGACACATAATGCAGCAAACTGTGGGCTTTCAGACAGGAAGCCAATACCAGGGTGCAGCGCATCCACTTTTTCATATTCAGCCACTTTCAGCACTGAATAGGCGTTAAGGTAACTTTCATCTGAAGTGTTACCACCGATACAGACCAGCTTATCATTTTCATCAAGCATGTCGGCCGGTACCGAGGTCATATCGGGATCTGACGCCACCAAGACTACGCTGATGTTGTTGTCATGGGCCTTACGGATAAGCTTAACCGCGGTACAACCACGCGCATGCACCAGTACTTTTTCAATAGGCTTCATCAACTTACGAGGGTCGTCTTGTACAATCTCTTCCTCGGCCACTTGCATTTCAGGCACTAACGTTGAAATAGCATTACCGATAACATCTTCAATCTTAGCCGTCGGCTTAGGCATTAATGGATCGATACCAATTAGCTGCTCATCTATAGTGTCGCTAAATGGGTTAGTGACCAAGGCGTTCATTGCGCCCGGAACCTTAGACAGGTAGTTCGACAGTGTCGAGGTTGATGGTAAGTAAGCGGGTACCACCATCTGACCTGCAAACGGCATATTGGTGCCCGACAGGTAATATGTTTGCACCAAAGGATGGGTCACAAAACTGGCCTGAGCCCCACCGGTACAGTCACCGAAACCAAACATCAACACTGGCAGTTCATTATCACGAATAAAACGGGTAATACGGTCGTTTACCACAGCCATAGAGAACAGCGCCGCCGCCCCTTCTTTGGTCTGCATACCACCTGAACTGATGAAACAGATAACCGGCAGTCTGCGTTTAGCACATTCAATCAACAAGGCACTGAATTTCTCGGCGCTGGCCATATCGAACGCACCCGCTTGGAATGCTGTATTGGATACCGCAACACCTGCGCGAATGGTTTGTCCCTTGTACTCAACATTTGCGGTACCAGTGATCAAACCGCATGGACGAATGCCTTTATCGAGTGCATCTTCAATCGATAAACGGAAACCTGGGAAATTAAGCAGGTTAGCCGACATTTTGTCGCCGTTTAACTCATCAAAATCACTGAAGAATTTAGCAATGACATTTTCCCAAGTCATCTTACCCTTGCGCTTCTCATCGCGAAGCACTTTCTGGATAAGCAGATCTTGATAACCCATGGTCAAGCGGTTCCAGAAGTCTTTACGACGACCAATACGCACAGGGTTAATGGCACCAGTGTAGTCGCTGCTCTTCTCTTCGCTGGCAAAATACTCAGGCAGTAGACGCTCGAAGAAATAGGTCAAAATAACAAATAGACTGTCGTTAAGTTGCGGAAAACCTACGCTCTTCCACTGCTCAGTTTTAGTCAGTAGATCGGCACGGTTTGACTGCGACATAAAGTACTTCAGCCACTTATAGAACTTGTTCTTATCGTTAGCGGTATCTTGTTTAGAGATAGCGCGATCGATTGAGTCATGCAGCAGGCTGTCGACAGAGGCGCGCGATAAACTCTTCGTCATCATGGCTTCTTTTGCGATTGAAGCTAAGTTGCCCACCACGTTGTCATACAGCGCATTGAAAATTAAGATGTTATAGCATTGCCAAATAAAATCTTCGCGTAGCTCGTCATGGACGATCACATCCAGAACCGTCAGCTGATTAAGCTCTGGCCAGTCAGCTTGCGTCACTTCATCAGGCAAGCTTTCTAGATATTGGATTAAGCCTTTGAAGTTGTTTTCGGCGTTGCCTTTCCAGCGATGGTATAGCGACCAACCGATATTGAATAACAGTGCTTTACGCGCCTTTTTATAATTCTCTTTAGGCTCACCTAAAATAAACCGCGTCAGCATGTTACGTTCGGTAGACACATCATCACGCTTGGCAGTAAAGTTACCCCATAGCTTATTGAGCTCTTCGTCGTAAACCAGTTTATCTGGGCTAGATAACCAAGACTGGAACACCTTATCTTGCTCCTGCTGAATACGCGCCAGCAGATCGCCCTCAGGTACGCTCACCTTGGATAAGCGGCCATACTGCTCTTGAGAAATCGAATGAATACGACTACGTAAGGTTAAGTAACGCAGGTAACGGTATGAACTACCGAATAAATTGAGGTGCATCGTTGGGTTATCAGCAACCGATAATCCTGCCTGCTCTTCTAACGCAGAGAGATTCTTTGACGGACTCAGGAAACGATTTAAGCTGCGGTCATAATGCTCACGTAAATCTTTCGACTCGCGAACAAACTGCACCGCGGCATTCTCAACCGCTTCTATACTGCTAATGATCGCACGGCGAAGATTATGCTGACGCTCATCTTTATCTGACGGTGAAAAATCGATAATGCCATCAATACAACCCGAGGTGTAAAGCTCTTCTGGCGATACGCCTACCGACTTAGCACACTCTTGCCATGACAAGTTGTACTTACGCGCAATGCTTTGCAAACCTTGAGGCTGAATGGTGTTAAAAATACCATCACGCAGTGACAACAAAATGTTGGCCGCTGCTAACGGGATTGCGCCACCAGAATAGCCAGCACCAATCACGATACCTACCGTCGGAACATCGACGTTGGCACTCTCGGCAATGGCTTTAGAAATCGTATGTGCTTGGTTTTGACTGTTAGCCACTTCACCTGCATCGGCACCAGGGGTGTCAATAAGGTAAACGATAGGCATAGACAATTCAGCAAAGTGGCGAATGGCCGCACAAGCCGCTAAATGATGCTCTGGCATCCATGCACCATTACTGGTGGTGCGCTCTTGGGCAATAAAACCGATACGGCGAGTGCGAGTACCAAAATTGAGCTCAACCTCAGCACTGTAAAATGGGCCTAAGTGTTTATCGGTGATCAACTTGCCTTTGAGATCGGCAATAACGCGCTTAGCGCCAAGGCGGTTTTTATCTAAGGTGGGTTGAATCACTTTAGCAACGTAACCGTCTACGTCTAACTGTTCCAATTCCTTAAGATTAGACTGAATAGTCTCTTCACTTAATAAACCGTTAATCTGCTCTGACAGACTCTGCTTACTGTGTTTTGGAAACAGAGAAAAATCTTGTGCCAAATGCTCTGCTTGAAGAAAAAGCGGATCGGCAGTTTGAACCTGAGTCGTATTTGTGGGCTGATTGGTGCTGGTCATCAATTGATCCTCTGCTTTAGCCTCTAAAATTTTTAGCCCATAAATATAGCTTTGTTATAGGGTCAAATGCTATTAAACTGACTTAGACGCTATGTTCCATTTTTGAGACAGTGATAAAATAATGCCAGATTTGAACGGTATGATGCTATTCGCAGCGGTAGTGAGAGCTAAGAGCTTCTCTCAGGCGGCCCGTGATATCGGCATGCCAAAATCCACAATAAGTCGTAAAGTCGCCCAACTCGAAGAGCAGCTAGGCGTACGTTTATTGCAGCGAGATACGCGTAATTTAAGCCTGACTCAAGTGGGTGCATTATTTTATCAACACTGCAGTAGTATTAACGATGAAGTCGAAGCTGCCAAGGCAACCATTGAAAATACTCATAATGATGTATCTGGTTCGCTACGCGTAGCCATTCCGGTTTCATTTAGCCAAGAGCTCATAGCCAACTTATGCAGTAGCTTTATGCGCTTATATCCCAACGTGGCACTCGACGTTCAATTTACCGATAATGATGTTGGCTTAGTCGGCGAAGGCTACGACATCGCCATCAAATATGGTCCGCTGCAATCCTCTGACTTGGTGGCGCGTTTACTGCTAGAGCGCCAACCTATATTAGTGGCTAGTCCAGCATATTTAAAAGCCAAAGGCACCCCCGCTACACCACAGGAACTGAGCGAACATCACGGTATTTTACTTGGTACTTCGCGCTCAGCCCCTATTTGGCCGCTAGGTAAAGGCCAACGTAAGACCATGGTCAACTTTAAACGAAAAGTCAGAGTTAACAGTGCCATTATGGTCAAACAGCTAGTATTAGATGATTTTGGCATTGCCATGCTATCTAATTCTGTGTGTAAAACCGAGTTAGCCAGCGGCAGCCTAGTACCACTTTTGCAAGACTGGCCCATCGAGCCCTTTAAAGTGTACGGGGTCTATTCGAGCAGACGTCAGTTGGCGACGAACATTAGCGTGTTTTTAGATTTTTTTACTAAACGCTTCAGTAGCCATGAGTCACTACAGTCGTTAATGATGTAACAGTGCTCATTATTCACAATAGTGGGTAAGCAGAACAACCAACCTCCCTCAACCGCCGCTAATCCTCAAATGGCATGGTATTGACTTGCTATATGCCTTGATAAATAAAAACCTGTAATAACTAAAATAAAATGGCTAATACTTTCAGTATTAGCCATTTAAAATTAGCCCGCCGTTTAACTCAATTTCACATAAAATAATGACCATAACGCTATCATCGCTATAGTCATATTTTGAGCAAGATTACTTCTGTAAAATGTCAACAACTAGAAACGATACGGGAAACGTAAGCTTAATTGATAATCGGGCGAATCTTCGGTTAAGCCAGCACCTATGCTTGTGACCATAGACAGGTTCTCAGTTAGCGCCAATGTCGCGCCAAGGCCAAGCGATGCGGTATTGGTATCTGTCCTAGTGATATCTTGCCAATCACTGCCTTTAGGACGCTGCTGAGTTTTAGCGAAAAACCTCTGGTTAAAGCTCATTCCAATACTCATTCTTTCTGACACCGCAAATGCAAGCCCCAAACTGTAATCAATGTAATCCCCTAAATCGATCTCACCGGGCGATAATCCAGGTAGTCCTGATAGATCGCCATATTCTTCAGGGATAAAGGTGCCGTAGTTGAGATTAAAAAATACAATTGCTGGATCGTAGGTTTTAGCCAAACTAAAACCAGTTGAGAGCCCTACCACGCCAGCACCCGTGGCAATATCCACAGGATAGGTTAAATTACCCGACTCAGAGGACTGTAGCTCAATACCAAAAGGATCTGTGCCCGTAGGCAAACGTACCCTGACGTTCCAAACCCAATCGGGCCAACCATTGCCCTCGGTCATCACCCGATAGTAAGCGGCTAAACTCATATCTCCAATTTGCCCACCTTCAACCTTGGCAGACTCATATAGCTGGCTCGAATTCCCCTCACCTACCGACTCATATTTATTAAGGCGATACACATAGGGAAACCCCATTTCGAACTGCCATTGGTCATTGAGTGTATAGCGCGTAGTTAAATCAAGCTGGACCGTATTAGAGCGAATTCTATCGAGGTTTAAGTTACCTAAAAATATGGCGTCCAAGGCAAGAAAACCACGTAAGACCAAGTCTTTACGCCCATAATAACTGTAGGTCATAGAGGGTTCGATTGTTAACTTACGATCAAACACATTATGCGCCTCTTGCAACACATCATCTGTGCTGCGAGAGCGTTCCGGTTCCTTTTTCACTTGTGCTACCGAGGTTGAAGACTCTGGCTCTTGAGCACGAGGTTGTTGCGGTTGTCGCTCGATCTTTTGAGCTGTTTGCTCCTGCGCATCGGTGGTATTACGCTGGGATTGATTAAGCGTTGCTTCTTTCGCTAAGATTTTTTGCGCCATTTGATTAATGGCTTGCTGCTGCATCTGTGCTTGTTTATTAAGAAAGATGAGCTGTTTTTTTAGCAATTGAAGCTCGTCAGCTTCTGTCATTGAAGGTTGATTTTGATCGTTATCAGCCGCGAAACAGGGGGAATTAACACACGCAATCGATACTAGCAGGGCAATCTTAGTCCATTTGACGTCCATTGATAGTTATCCTTGATTAACTTTTGTGGTCTTAGGCAAATACTCGCCTGAAAACTATAGACCAATTCCCATGATGTCGCGTACCTGTAAGCCCATTAATTGTCGCTCTTTTATTCCAATATCAATTCCTTGATAGCGTATTAATGAGCTGTTGGTGATTTGATTAAACCCACCAATAATATTGATTGATTGCATCAACTGGCCATTACCCTCTTGGGATAATACTCCCTGTGCAAACGATGCTGATTGCAAGTCGACCCGATAACCCAATTCACCGCTTTTAGCAGAATAGAGCACATTACCACTACTGTTAACTAAGGTTTGTCCTAATATGATTTCGACACCGTTAGCCAATGGGTCTAATGCCCCCTGAGTGATATCGAGTTGATTGTTTACGTTATTAAAATCACCTGTGATTTGAATTTGTTGCTGCAAGCCACTCGCCTGTCCAGAAGTGGACAATCCCAGCGAGTTATCTGTTAGCGCTCCTTTATCTGCAATGGTAATGACAAGTTCGGGACGATCATTTGATGCCGACATTTCAATTTGCATGCTCACCTGCTGAGCGACACCTTGAGCATTGAGATATTGGGTTTGCATCAATAAACCAAAGTAAAAATCTTGACCATTTTGGGTATATTTACCCCTCTGCTGAGCCAACTCCTGATCTGATAATGGCGCTTGTGCATCAAAAGCATCTAATGGTAGGTTGGATGCTAAAGCAGAATTGGCCAACAAAATCCCTGTTACTAAGCAAAATTTCATTTTGCCTCCTTTAAAGCATGTCTGCATATTGGAAACCAAACTCTAATAGTTCAGCATCGGTTAATGGCTGCATAGGGCTTAACACGTTGTACGTTAATCTGTTTCTAGGCGTTATCAGCGGGTTGTCTTTAATGTATTGATTGCCTATAACGACAAAGACAATTCCGTTCCATTTGTTGGCAAACTCTTCATAATCTAGAATACGATTCCCAAGTGCGGGATCCCCAAGAAAAACCTGGTTTTCAGTAAACCGCCTCATCACAACAAAATGACTGTACCCACCATCATTTAAAAGCACTATCGCCGGAATTTTTAACTGTAGAAGCTCTTTTACTCCCACCCTATATCCTCTGCCACGCATATTCTGCGTTGCTAAGTAGCGTTTCATATCTAACAAGGAAAAACCTTGCTCTTGCACTAACTCAATATCTGCAATCTCGAGCATACCCAATAATACATGCTCTTCGGTTATTTCATCTTGACCATATCCATACTTAAGAATGCTAGCTAAACTGGCTGCACCACATGAAAAGTCTGTTCTTTGCGGCACCACAAATTCAAACTTACGCTCTCTGATACTTTGGATATTTTTAGTGTAGTTCCCCATGCCGGGGATCATGCCTGTCAACATTATGTCTGCTGCAATGGCATGTTGATGAATGCCTAAGCACAGGCATAACAATAAATACTTCATCTGGGGGTCCTTAGTGATGCAGCAGCTCAAAGCATCTTGAGCCGCTGCGATACTAAAAGAATGTTGAGTAATTATTGTTCAGAAAGGATGGCTCCTCCAGTCATGCTTGTAAGAGACAGGTTGTTCGACTGTAGATTGCCACTACCCGATGCCATATTTACGCCAATATTACCTGACGCATTTTGGAAAGCTCCACCCGCTATAGCAACAGTATTAGTGGTTTTTTGAGTGACGGTTTCAATAAAGAAAGGCATTGAACCAGTCACGGTACCAGCTAAAGTCTGCGTACCGGTTTCAGTGAAAGCATGGGTATCTCCGTCAGGGTTTTCACCATCCATATCAATATGACCCCATAAAAAGGCATCATCACCGTTGTCATGGGTACCATCATCTTGCCAAATGGTTGGATAAAATGGGCCATTTTGATCGATATCGCCATCATAAGTACCCGTTGCATTAAGTGTAAACGTCATATCAACAGATTCAGCAGTATTCTGCACAACGCTTTCATTTAAGGTAATATTATGACCTGAAACTTGGGTGTTTGAGACAGTCGCTTCACCTAAGCTACCTGTATGTGCGGAAGCTGCCATATTATTGGCCTGAACGTTATTGGCACCTGATGCGATGTTCACACCTATGTTGCCCGAGGCCCCACTGAATGCTGAGCCACTAATGCTGGCACTATTGGTGGAAGCGTAATTACCCGTACCGTTGAATGTTCCACGTTGGCTACTGAAAATTTCAGCATCACCAGAGCCAAAAGCAAACGAGGCGTCTATCGATGCGAGCGCTGCAGAATTCCCCTGCACGTTATTATCGCCTGCCGCTTGGTTTACCCCAATATTACCGCTGGCATTACTAAAAGCCTCATCGGAAACAGAAGCCGCATTATCAACATAAGAGTTACTGACAATATTAGCGCCCACTTCTTGATTGTTCTCAACCACAGCCATACCTAGGCCATTAACCCCGATATCACCTGAAATGTTAACTTTACCTTTATATGCAAGATCCTTGGTAACACTCACTTCCTTTTTGAGTTCGACAGAACTATCTGAATCTGTTTCACCGTTGGCAAACGCATTGGCACTAATTGCTGCACTAATACACATTACTAAGGTTAATTTCTTCATTTTCATTTCCATTTTCCATTTCTCCATTAGGATGATTTAATTCCCACTTGGTAACTGCAGCGAGAACTGATTTATGGCGGTGTTACCATCGCCAGAAATTTGGTTGATTTGCACGATCCCTTGCACATTTTCAAAACTATCAGGCGCGATAAAAGACTGATTATTATCAAGATGACCAATAGGTAACGCACTGGGACTGGTCACATTTTCAAGTGACTTGTCATCGAGACCAAAACCAACAACAGATTGAAGCGCTATGGCCCCAAGATTGGCTTGAATGTTTCCTTGCCCACTGACCTGATTAATACTGATCAACCCTTGGCTATTTTCGAACGCTAACTCTTCGATTGACGTTTGATTCATAGCGTCACCGTAAGTGCTGTCGGCTATGTAAGGGTTTTTCTGATTAGAGAGGATGACGACTTGCCCACCAATTGCGTGGCTATTGGTTTGTAGGTTTTGATCGCCAGCTGATTGATTAATTGCCACTCGGCCCTGAACATTTAAAAAAGCCTGCGGCGCGACAATAGCGGTATTGCTAGGCGAACTAAGGCTATAACTCTGGATGCCGACACTGGGGTTTGCAACACTTGAGCTACCTGCGTTGGACTCTCCCACATCAGGGCTATTACTATCGGCAGCAACAGTACAAGCCATCGCGCTCAATAATAAACATAAACACCGTTGTCCGTAACTTAGTCTCATTTAGCCCTCTTCATTTAGATTGGTAGCAATCATGTAATGAATAGAGCAAATAACAGGCCAAAAAATGAAACGTTAAAGATCAACGCCTTATATTATTAATGAAAAAAACCGTCTCAAATTTAAGACAAAAAAATAATAAGACCTTGATCTTATTATCTTTAAAAATTAACGTCAGCGTCTCACTATTGAGAATTAAGAATCGATTGCATAAATGTCATGCTTATCAATTAGGCGGTATAGTGTCGCTCTTGATATTTGCAGATCACTTGCCACAACATCCATTTTTCCGCTATGTTTTTCCATGACTTGAATAAGGGTATTTTTTTCTACTTCATCTTTAATTTTCTTTAACCCTCTAGCAAAACAGGATTGATTCATTGAATTTTCAAGTTCTAGATCAGAGGCTTGTATAATACCAGTTTCGCATAGTAGTACCGCACGACGAATACGATTAATTAATTCACGCACATTACCTGTCCACTGGTGCTCTAACATAGCGACTTTAGCTTGTTCGCTAAAATGACAAACTCCTACAGCATACTCTGAGGCATATTTCTGACAAAAGTGCTCAGCAAGGGAGATGATATCCTCCTTACGGTCACGCAGTGGTGGCAACTCAAGCGTGAGGCCATTTAAACGATAAAACAGATCTAAGCGGAACTCACCGCGTTTAATCGCTGCATCTAAATCGATATGTGTCGCGGCAACAATACGCACATCAACAGAGGTCGGCTGACTTCCACCGACTGCATCAAAGGTACCTTCTTGTAAAAAACGCAGCAGATTAACCTGTTGATCCAGTGGTAAGTCACCTACTTCATCCAAAAATAACGTACCGCCATGAGCTTGGCTTATTTTGCCTTTATGCCGGTTTATGGCTCCAGTAAAAGCCCCTTTTTCATGGCCGAATAATTCAGATTGCACTACACCTGAAATCAATGACCCGCAATTTACCGCCACAAATTCACCTGATGTACGTTGAGATTTTTGATGTATTTCGCGAGCTATCAGCTCTTTACCCGTGCCACTTTCTCCACGAATAAGAATAGGGATATCGGTTGGTGCCGCGCGATAAATTTGTTTACCTAAGGCCTTCATCACCCGAGAGCACATAATAGTTTTTGAGGGTAAATGCTTTGAGCTATCAGCTTGGGCTGCACACCTTAAGCGCATTCTAATCAAGCCTAATGCGTGCCCTAGAATGCGAGCCAATCGCTCTAACTCAAATGGTGCAGTATGATAATCCCAAGCATATTGAGCAATAAGCATTTGAATATCATCAACTTGAAGTTGCTCCTTTTCAACCATCATCAACACTAAAGTATTTTTATTTAATCGATTCAAAATCAATTCAGCCCAAGCAATTTTATCCCCGCCCCTTAAGTCGAGTAGTAATATATCGGTATTAATGCTAAAGCTTTGTAAATTTTCAGCCACATAAAACTCTGAATAAATATCGTACTTTTTTAAACCACGACATAACACATCGTCATAATCATGACCGATAATGCTAAGACATCTCATATCGAAACTCCCTTTAAGGGCCACAACCCTATGACCACTCCTTATTAAACGAGTGTTTAGATAATTAACTTTTTCTATCAAAGTTAATTATCGATATAACCATAACAAAACGATTTCACGCATAATTTAGAGTAAGAAAGTATAGTAATAAAAAACCGATTAGACGGAGCGAGCGATTAAATTATTCGTCATCCATCTGCTATATAATAGCCACCTACTTGAAAAAGCTAACTAAAACGAGTGATTGTTATTTACTTTATCCATTATCAGCGTCAAGTTTAGGCAACTTTCCATCACCACTATTCTGGTGCATACTGAAGCCCAAAAATACGCCCCATGTTGGTGCTTAGTCACCTGATATTGCGTATGTTTACCGTACAGTTAACAATTGAAAGGATATGGCAATGACTCACTTGCGCTCGGCACTGTTATGTACTCTGCTTGCAACCCACATTATCGCTTTGCCCGTAGCTGCTAAAACGGATATTGAAGAGGCGCGATTACCCAAAGCGAGTGCTGCCATGCCGAATGTGGTCAACCGATATCAGGCGATGGTAGAGGATTTACAACAAAAATTTCGGCGTCAATCAGATGAGTTGGTGATGACCCAAATGGTCGCTCGTCAAGGCGAGCGCTTATGGCAGCAAGCAGTCAGAGACGTACAATCTGGCGGTCAAGATGATAGGCCGCTCTATTGGAGTCGCCTAGCAATGAAAACTCAGTTAAAACAACATCAACCTGCATTTAACATTGCCCCTTGGCAACGCACCATATTGCTTAACGCTGTAGAGAAATCCTCCCGTGGCTTTAGCGACATTAACTTCGATAGTCATAACCAAATCCGCATACTCTTAACGGGCTTCGACCCCTTCTTTCTCGATCGCAATATTGACCAAAGTAACCCTTCGGGCTTAGCCGCTTTAGCTCTCGATGGTTACCGCTTCACGGTTAATGGTAAGCAAGCTCAAATTGAGACAGTTATGATACCAGTTAGATTTGCCGACTTTGACCAAGGGATCATTGAATCACTTCTCACACCTATTTATCGCGATAATAGCGTAGATGCCATTTTTACCGTCAGCATGGGTCGTGATAACTTCGATTTAGAACGCTTCCCAGGCCGTAACCGCAGTGCAGAGGCTCCTGACAACCTCAACATCATGACGGGGGCGACCCCAACGGCACCTAAAGCACCATTACTAGAGGGCAACACCTTAAACGGCCCTGAATTTGTGGAGTTTTCATTGCCAGTTGGCGCAATGCAAAACATCGAAGGACGATGGCCAATCAATGACAATCGTACTGTGACCACATTAACAAGAGGGACTTTTAGCGCTGATTCATTACTCGAATTGCAAAATGCGACCTCGGTTGAAGGCTCTGGCGGCGGTTATCTCTCCAATGAGATCTCCTACCGTGCTGTGCTTTTAGGGCAGCAATTTAATAGTGCTATTAAGGTAGGCCATATTCACACCCCGCGGGTCAGTCGCCACGATGCCGCCACCGAGATGGCGATTGTCGATCAGATAACCACTATGGTCGAAGCCGCTGCAACTCGGTTATAATCCGCACCACCAACAGCGCCCCGCCCCAACAGGGGCGCAAACATAAGATTTAAGATGTATCAACGCATTAACACCCTGATTAAGAAAGGTATGACGCTTAAGGCTTGCTTATCACCTGCTGCAACAACACAATTGCCACAGACAGACAACCAAGCACAAATACTGGCCCAAGTTGACCTTTGTTATCAACACGCTGAGCATCAATTACAGCGCCGTTTTCCTCGCCCAGAAGTTAACTTTAAACTCAGAGGTAAAAGCGCTGGTACAGCGCATTTACAACTCAATAAGTTGAGGTTTAATGCCGTCTTACTCGAAGAAAACCCAGAGATATTTTTAACTCAGGTCGTCCCCCACGAGATATGCCACCTGCTCGTCCACCAGCTTTATGGCCGAGTCAAACCCCATGGCATTGAGTGGCAAACCCTAATGACAACCCTGTTTAAGCTGACACCAAGCACAACTCACAGCTTAGATACCCGCTCAGTGCAAGGAAAAACCTTCGCTTATCAATGTGCTTGTGGTCCGATAGCCTTGAGTATTCGCCGCCATAACAAAGTCATGCGAGAGCAAACTCGTTATCGCTGCCGACGCTGTAAACAGACCCTCACCTTGGCATCACCACCCACGAGGTAGCATACATAATCCACAGCTCAATTCAGGGCAAGCGAACACCAGTGCTCCTCGCCCCTTGCTTAAGCTGCGCCCCATCCCGTAAAATCGGCACCAAACAGCCGAAGTGCTGTCATTAAGCTTGCCATGGCCCTGTCGCGTCACTCGCCACTGTGCCTGGCAAGCTTTGTTATCTTTTTAGGGATTAGATGTGTTAAGAAATATTTATGCTCTGCGCCTTGTGGCGTTGAGGGCTGTGGCGTTGCTGGTATTATCACTGGTATCGGCCAATACCCTTGCCTCGCACCCTAGCAGTTTTAACCAAGCCAAAAAAATTGCGCGCACGATTTACAGTCAAGACCTTACCACCACCAGTTTTTATTGCGGCTGCGACATCACCATTACGGGCAAGCTGTGGCAACCGGATTTTAATCGCTGTGGTTATCAGGTGCGTAAACAACAAAAGCGCGCCAGCAGAATTGAATGGGAGCACATAGTCCCCGCGTGGGAGTTTGGTCATCAACGCCAATGTTGGCAACAAGGTGGCCGTAAACATTGCGGCAAGAGCGATAACCTGTTTAAAAAAATGGAAAGTGACCTGCATAATTTGGTGCCCGCTATCGGCGAAGTCAATGGCGATCGCAGCAACTACCGCTTTAGCCAGTGGAACGCAACACCGGAGCAGTATGGTCAATGTGCCATGGTCGTCGATTTCAAGTCTCGTAAAGTGGAACCACCACCCCATACCCGTGGACAGATCGCGCGTACCTACCTTTATATGCAGCAGACTTACGGCTTACAAATTGCCAAAAGTCAGCTAAAGCTATTTAAAGCATGGGATAAAACCTATCCAGTTGATACTATTGAGTGCCGACGCGATAACGCCATCGCCACACGTCAGGGCAACCATAACCCATTTGTGCAAAGCCAGTGTCAGCAACAAGCCAAGATACAGCAAACTGCGGAGTAGCAGATGAGAATACCCAGAATTTACCAAGCAGGCTCCTTAGACCTAGCCTCTAGCGTTATGCTCGATGCTGAAGCGGCTGGACATGTAGGCCGCGTACTGCGAATGGGCCCAGGTGAACAGCTTGAACTGTTCAATGGTGATGGTCACAATTATGTAGCCGAGATCGTCAGTGCCAGTAAGAAAAATGTCGAAGTGAAGGTCTTAACTAAAACGGTTAACGACAATGAATCACCACTGCACCTGCATCTTGGGCAAGTGATCTCCCGCGGCGATAGAATGGACTTTACCATCCAAAAGTCAGTTGAACTGGGCGTGAATACAATAACACCTCTATTTTCAGAGCGTTGCGGAGTTAAATTATCGGGCGAACGCTTAGAGAAAAAGATTCAGCAATGGCAAAAAATTGTGATTAGCGCTTGCGAACAATCGGGTCGCAGCGTGGTCCCTGTCGTGCGACCCGCCATGGCATTAGCAGACTGGAGCCATGAGAGCAGCACCGCCATTAAGCTCAATTTACATCCAAGAGCCTCGCACGGTATTAAAGGCTTAGCACTTAATACCACGCGTGTACGCCTGCTGATTGGCCCAGAAGGTGGATTATCGGAGCAAGAGATTGCGCTGACAGAACAAGACAACTTTACCGATGTGCTCTTAGGCCCAAGGGTACTGCGCACCGAAACAGCAGCCTTAACCGCCATAAGTGCACTACAACTTAATTTCGGCGACTTGGGCTAACCCACTCGCTACAACGAATGCGCCACAATTGAATAAGGAAAGAGAGATGATTAAGCTTGGCATCGTGATGGACCCCATCAGCGACATCAACATCAAGAAAGACTCTAGTTTCGCCATGCTGATGGCGGCCCAATCTCGGGGTTATCAGCTGTTCTATATGGAGATGCATGATCTTGCCATGGTCAATGGCGTCGCTATGGCGACCATGCGCCCATTAACTGTGCAGCAAGATGAGCAAAACTGGTATCAGTTAGGTGACGCCGTCGACACCCCAATGGCTGAACTCGATGTCATCTTAATGCGCAAAGATCCACCGTTTGATACTGAGTTTATCTACGCCACCTATATGCTTGAGCGCGCCGAAGAGCAAGGCGTGCTAATCGTCAACAAGCCGCAAAGCTTACGTGATGCCAACGAAAAACTGTTTACCGCTTGGTTTAGCGAGTTTACTCCCGAAACCATAGTGACGCGCGATGCTACGCGTATTCGTGCTTTTTATCAACAAAAGGGCGATATCATCTTAAAGCCATTGGATGGTATGGGCGGGAGCTCAATTTTCCGCGTTAAACCAAACGATCCTAACCTTGGGGTGATCATCGAAACCCTCACCAACCACGGTCAGCAATATGCCATGGCGCAAGCCTTTATCCCAGATATCACCTCAGGTGACAAACGGATCTTAGTGGTCGATGGCCAACCTGTGCCTTATAGCTTGGCGCGGATCCCACAAAAAGGTGAGACCCGTGGTAACTTAGCCGCTGGCGGTAGGGGTGTGGCGCAGCCTTTGTCTGAAAGCGATTGGGCCATTGCCAATGCGATTGGCCCTGAGTTGAAAAAACGTGGACTGATTTTCGTCGGTTTAGATGTGATTGGCGACAAACTGACTGAAATTAATGTCACCAGCCCAACCTGTATCAAAGAGATCCAGGCAGCTTATGACGTCGATATTACCGGCATGTTGATGGACGCTATCGAAGCACGAATTAAGTCATAACCTGGAGCCATGATGAAGTTATCAACGCTTATAGCCACCTGCTCACTTGCTACGGCGCTGCTGCACAGCAGCGTGATAAGTGCCAATCCATTATCGCCAGAGGCGGCCCCTAGCCGTCCTAAAAATATCGTGATCATGGTGGGTGATGGTATGGGGCCTGCTTATACCAGCGCCTACCGTTATTATCAGGATAACCCTAGCACTCAAGAGGTTGAGCAGACGGTGTTCGATCGTCTCGCCATCGGCAGTGCCAGTACTTATCCGGCAGCGGTTAGCGGCGTGGTAACCGATTCAGCAGCAGCGGCCACCGCACTGGCGACTGGGGTCAAAAGTTATAATGGTGCCGTGTCGGTCGATACCGATAAGCAACCCATTGATACCATCATGGAACTGGCGAAAAAACGCCATATGAGTACTGGCGTGGCGGTCACCTCGCAAATTAACCACGCCACTCCCGCCGCCTTTTTGAGCCACAACGAGAGTCGCCGCAACTACCAGACATTAGCCAAAAGCTACCTCAATACCGATGCCGATGTCCTGCTTGGCGGTGGGCAAAAGTATTTCCCCGCTGCGCTCATTAAAGAGTTTGAGGCCAAGGGTTATCATTATCTTGCCGATTTCAGCCAGCTATCACAGGTGACGCAACCTAAGGTCATCGGGCTCTTTGCCGATGTGCAATTACCTTGGGCCATTGATGAACCTGAGGCCAATCATCTTAGCCAGATGACAAGTAAAGCCCTTGAATTACTTTCAACTAATCAGCAAGGTTTTGTCTTATTAGTCGAGGGCAGCCTTATCGACTGGGCCGGCCATAACAAGGATATTGCTAGCGCAATGGCCGAGATGCATGAATTTGCCAAAGCTATAGAGGTGGTTGAGCAATACATTCGTAACCACAACGACACCTTGTTAGTGGTGACGGCCGATCACAACACAGGGGGATTATCGATAGGAGCCAATGGCGACTATCGCTGGGACAGCCAAATATTGCGTAACATCAGCGCCAGCCCTACGACGATTGCCGCCGAAGCGATTAGCGCCGATGACTGGCGCACCGTAGTTGAAAGCCGCTTGGGTTTATCACTGAGTGAGCCCGAAACGCGTCAACTGGCAAATGCTCGAATGCAAGGGCACAAGGTGCTCGATAACGCCATTAAACACCTTATTGATATCCGCTCTAACACTGGCTGGACAACCGATGGTCATACCGGCATGGATGTGCAAGTCTTTGCCACAGGCCCTGCGGCAAGCATATTTTCTGGCTATCAAGATAATACCGATATCGCCAACAAAATAATAAGCCTATTACCCAAGGTGATGCCTGCTAAGCAATCCCAAAATCAAGACGCTCCCCAAATTGCGGTGGAGACACCTGCAAGCCCAAAAGCCAAGGCGCAATCACTAACACAAAAGCCTAGCGCCACTAATGTCACGCTCACTCAGTAACAGACACTTACCACAACGTGATTAGCCCCTAACGTGCTTAACTTTACGGCTTAAGTTGGCAAAATACATGAGGGGCTTAAGTGCTGAACTTGGCATTGGCCTATAGGCCTTGGCGGCCTAATTCTGGCGTGCAGCATGGTTAAGTGCGTATGCAAGATGCGCTTAATATTAGCTAATGATGATTAATCGCCACCTTCAATTTATACTCCAAGCACAAGGTATAGATGAAGGTGAAGCTGTAAGATGCCAAGCATTAACAAGTCGCTACTCCAGACTAAAAAGAGACTTAACTCCATATAATTAATAGGTTAGCCAAAAATCAGCTCAGCAGCAGAATAAAATGATTATTTATAATCTCTGCCCATGGGATATAATCCCTGCAAATTTTCCCTATGATATTGGTTATTCGTGCTATCTAATCCATCACAACTGATCGTAAGAAACAGTCATCTACTTGAATCAAAAGATGTTTTACTGCTCAACATCGAAGGCGACTTATTAGCAAAAGAGCTACTGAGCGTCGCGAATAAGGTCAGCACCTTAGCACTGGATTTCAACCACCATTTACCACTATTACCCTACGGCTCTGAGCGGCTACAACTGAATTTTGGCCATCAAATGACCAATGATGAGCGATTCGATTGTGTCGTGCTGTTTTATCCTAAGTCTAAAAGCTTAGCGCCCTACCTACTGAATTTAGCCGGTCTGCACCTTAAACCAGGTGGGCAACTGCTGGTAGTGGGTGAAAATAAGGGTGGAGTGCGCTCACTAACTAAACAGCTACCAAACTACTTTGATGCAGTTAGCAAACTGGATAACGCTCGCCACTGTTTGTTATTTAGCGCCGAGCTAATAGAAGCCGCACCGCAAATGAATCTCAATGACTGGGTCAGCCGCTATACACTCGATACTCCACAAGGCGCATTAACCATCTGTAATTTGGTGGGAGTATTTAGCGAAAAACGTTTAGATGAAGGCACGAAGTTACTGCTTGAACATTTGCCGAAACTCTCGGGTAGAGTGCTCGATTTTGGCTGCGGCGCCGGCGTGATTAGCGCCGCCTTACTCAAAGCAGACCCCGCTATCACAATGGAGTGTGTCGATATTAACGCCATGGCACTAGCCTCATGTGAGCTGACGCTCGCGGCCAATAATATGACAGCTAAAGTCTATCCATCAGACGGCTTAGCACAAACCCAGGGGCAATTTGACGCGATTATCTCTAACCCGCCGTTTCATGATGGCTTACATCGCACCACGAATATCGCCACCCAATTTGTACAAGATAGCGCACAAAAACTCACTCGCGGTGGACAATGGCATATCGTCGCCAATCGCCACCTGCCCTATAGTGAGGCTATCGCTGGCACTTTTAAGGGCGTCAATGTCAGCGCTGAAAACAATAAGTACAAGGTTTACTCGCAACGCAAATGACCTATTGTTAACGCTAGGATGAAGAGATTAGCTAGCCGCCCCCCTGTCGCCTAGCTTTTTTCACTGTAGCCCACTGGCGGAAAAGTGAATTCAACCGCCCCCCATCAAGCCTTAACACCCACTGCTGTTATCATGGCGTATTGATAAATAATTTAATGATTTAATTTGATTAGTATTGCGAGACCCAGCTCAACACTTAGCAAATTAAGGCTTCATTGGCTAAACTTTATGCTGTTATACTCGAGTGACTAATAATAAGAGTCAACTTGTGGAAACACTTATGCTGTCCCCTGAACTAATCGAACTAAGCAGTGATGGTACATTAGCTCAACTCAAAGTGACCCCGGCTATCCACGGCCCCATTTCCGTCGAGATGATTAACCAACTACTTTCGTTGAGCGAATTTTGTCAGCTATATCCACTGAAACCTGTTATCGATAAAGCCGTCATACAAGTCAACCAACTTATCGATCAAGATGACGGCCACAGCCCCCAACTGTTTAACATTGCAGAGCGCCGTGATGGCAAGCTTGAATTTAAGCTTGCCGAAGACAAGATGAGCGCTGCAATGACCCTCACCGCAGCATGGGGTGGCAAGGAGATCAGCTTGCCCAATATTCTTAACGCATTAAAGCAACAAGCTATCTGTATGGGGTTAAGCAAGTTAAAAATTCAATCAGCACTGCAGCAATTAACCCAGCTGCGTCCGGGTGAGCAGTGCACCGAAGTGATAGCCCACGGCAAAGCAGCAATTAACGGTGTCCACGCCAGCATTGAACGTAAAGTGCCCCTGGCGAGAGAACGTTTACTGCAGCCACAAAAGCGCGAAGATGGCACCGTCGATATGCGCAATCTCGGTGAGGTCATCATGGTCAAACCGAATGACGTTTTAATGATTAAAACACCTGCAACTCATGGCTCTGAGGGTTATAAAGTCAACGGCGAAAAGCTCACCCCAGTGATAGGCAAAGATATAAAAATGGTCGCTGGCAATGGAACTCACTTCTTAAGAGATTGCCACAACACGCTTATCGCCAGTAAAGCTGGCCAGCCTGTCGAAACCACTAACGGCATGCAGGTTGACGATGTACTGCAAATAAAAGATGTCGATATCGGTTATGGTAATGTCGATTTTAAAGGCAGCATCTTAATCACAGGTGACGTCCATGAAGGAATGGTCGTTAAAAGCAGTGGCGATATTACCGTCATGGGCTTTGTCGATTCGGCCCACCTTATTGCGCAAGGGGATATCACCGTCAGTAAAGGGGTGATCGGCCGCCAGCTAAAAGATGAGCGACTGTCGACCACTTTAGAGGCGAAGGGGCAGATCTCGGCACAATTTGTACAGTATTCAAATGTTACGGCCGACAAAGATATCCTGATCACCAAACAACTGCTGCACAGTCACACCGAAACTCAATCTCGGCTCACCGTCAGTGATGCCAATGGTCGTCGAGGCGATTTAGTTGGTGGCATAGCCAAAGCGAATAAAGGCATCAAGGCGGTGATCATCGGTGCCACCGCGGGCACCAAAACAGAAACCTATTGCGCCATGCACTTAGGTGAGCTGAAAGAGGCATTAAAACAGCTGGATCAAGGTATCAAACAGATGGTGGTCGCTAGGCTCAATATTGAGTCAAGGTTAAACAAGTTGCCACCAAAAGCCAGTTGGCAAGATGATGAGTTGATGGTTGAACAAGTCAAAGGAATGCTCGAAGAGAAACATCGTATTACCGCCGAATGCGCCCGTGAGGAGGTGGAATACACCTTACTGCAACGAGAAGTGGAAGATTATTATCAGCAATATCGGATCGAAGCCAGTAAACATATTTTTGCCAATGTTGAGCTGCATATAGGCCCAGCTCACCAGCGAACCCAGCGCGAACATGGCCCCTGCATTGTGAACAATCATAATCATGAGATCAGCTTCGACTATAGCCGTCATTGACCAGTGTCATCTCTGTCTCAATATTCTCAGGTATAACTTAGTGTTATACCTGTTTCATATTTAGCATATTTACAGGCATAATTCGCCCATATGATGCCCAATCAACAAGAGATATGACGTGGAACTCCTTAAGATAGACTGTTTAGGTAAAGAGCTAAGATTAGAGGGCTCAATGGCGGGCTGGCAACAACTGTATTGGGGCGGACAATTAGTGTCGGCGCTACCGGCATCTGCCAATAATGAGGGCTTAAAACAGCATCAGTTTGAACTAAAAAATCCATTAGCTGATGGCCAGCCGAGCATCATAATCACCCTATCTATTGACCTAGCATGGCAACCTTTTCATTTAGAATACAGCCTATTAAAAGACGATGACATCATCACTCAAGGCAGCCGTAACAGCAAAGACATAGAACAACAAACACCGGTACAACCGATAGCAGCCAAGCCACAATTTAGCTGGGTTGGTTTAGGCTCATTGGGATTTAAGTTATTTAAGAGTGCCAAGGTGATCAAGGTGGTACTTGCTGGTGCCAGTGTGGCCGCATACTCTTGGCTCTTTTCGCTGCAATTTGCTTTAGCGCTTATCGCCTGCTTAGTGTTTCATGAATATGGTCATATCCGCGCCATGCAATATTTCGGTATGAAAACAAAAGGGATTTACCTTATCCCTTTCATGGGCGGCTTGGCGCTTAGTGACGAAAAAATCAATACCCGTTGGCAAGATGTGGTGATCTCTATCATGGGGCCCACCTTCGGCCTATTGATGTCGCTGGCGGCATTATTGGCTTACTGGGCCACTGGCAATATCTTTTTTGCCGGATTAGCCACCTTTAACGCACTACTAAACCTATTTAACCTATTGCCAATTTTACCCTTAGATGGCGGCCATATTCTTAAAAGCATCAGTTTTTCGATGAATAGTACGCTGGGGCTTATGGCCTGTATCGCTGGCGCCGCAGTGGGTGTGTTTATCAGCTATACACTAGGGTTAGCACTACTGGGTTTCTTACTCTTAATCGGCAGCATGGAGATAGTGTTTGAATGGAAAACGCGTCATCAGAGTCATCTATTGCCATTAGACAGATACGGACAACTCTTCTCGGCGATTTGGTATCTGCTAACGGTTGGGGCCTTGGTAGCTATCATCTGGTATTTCGCGGGTAGCGGCGACGACATGCTCGGCCTGCCATTGAAAATACTACAAAGTTAAGCCACTGAAATCGGCAATAAGAAAGTAGGCCTAGCCCTGCTTTCTTATGCATGGCCATGATAAGAGCAAATTACAGGCATAAAAAAACCTGCTAAAAAGCAGGCAAGTGTCTCTCATCAAGCGATTTGGTACAGATGGCGAGACTTGAACTCGCACGGCCGTTAGGCCACTAGCACCTGAAGCTAGCGTGTCTACCAATTCCACCACATCTGCAATGTCATCGACAAAAAAACCTGCTATAGAGCAGGTTAATTATCTCTCTATGAGAGTATTTGATAATGGTACCGAAGGACGGACTTGAACCGTCACTCCCGAAGGAAACGGATTTTGAATCCGTCGTGTCTACCAATTCCACCACTCCGGCTTATCAAATAGACTTTGCTAAACAACATCTCCTTAGCAAGTGAACAGAATTATACCTTCGCTTTAGCCAATGGCAAGTCTTTTGAACACGATTAATTATCGAATGAGCAAATTTCACTCGCCTGGGAAGTGGATAAACCCAACATCAACCTTGCGAATAAATAACAACACGATCACCAGCACAGATTTAACCAAATTAATGCAGATCAGAAACGCTTTGGCATCATTAATTGATCAAGATCAGCATACTGCATATCTAATAGCGCTAATTTAGCTGTGACATCTTTATAAACATCTGCGAAAGAGGACTTCTCAAATGGCATTTTGGTTAGATTTAATGTTCGGTAACCCCATTGGTTTAATGTCTATGTTAGTTATCTTCACCACCATTGGAATAATGTCATACATCATGTGGCTGTTTATATCGAAGTCAAAACCAGAATAGATAGGGTCTTTTAAGGCTCAGTGTTAATACACATTTCTAATGCAAAGGGGGCTTACGCCCCCTCTTTTTATCTCAACATCACTCAAGCAGCGTGTTTGCGGCTTGGCACCATACTATGAATAAAGTGCGGTCTAGCTTTCATCAACAACTGGATCTGCTCTTGATTAGGCTCACCTTGCGGCAAGCGTAGAACTTGACGATTAAGGTGACTCCTTGCTGCCATTGAGATTTTATAATCGGCAGTGGGCCCTTGAATTGCATAATGTTTCTTATTACCTAAATACTCTAAAATATTACTCTCGAGTAAGCTTTTTACTGCCGCCTCATTTTCAGGCAGGGTCAAAATGGTTTCACCTTGTAAGAAAAACTCGCGCAGTAATGCCCGCTCCGTCGGATCGAGTAACAGCACCTTCTTTTCAATGACTTCAAGGGTGCGCTTCCCTTTGAGGTGTGTAATCGCCTCGTCGATAAAGTAGTTCGCGACTTTCATCAACAGATAAGCCATACCAAGCAGCAGCCCTAATCCAATAATATGTGCGTGCTGATTAACCAACCCTTCTAACTTAAGCGAACTAATCACCGACAGTGGGGCAAACATCAAGGCCGCACTGACTAATGTTAGCCATAGGATTAAGTTAAACATCACTTGCTGTGGCGTTGCGTGCTTAAAAAGAGTCAAATTCAACTTTTCCATTTTAATATCCAGTGTCAAAAAATCTGCAGTAGCTTAACAATGCAAATTAGATACCAAAAATAGGCAGAATAACGCCCAAAATAAAATAAAGTTGCATGACTTAAAATAGACTCGTTGCGCCATGAGATGACACAGCCACCCATAGGTGGTTTTTACTTTATAGGCTTTATGTACTATGAGTATGGCGGTCGAAATAGCTAATGGATTATTCGCCTTAAGTCACTCGGGCAGCAACCTTAGTACTTAGTAATAGTATCCTTAACCTTAGCGGCAATCACTTCACCACCATAGGCGAGCACGGCGCCATGAAATACGATTTGCATTCACATGGCGTGATAACACCTACTCAGTCAATATACTGGCAGCATCAGTAACATCCGTTCACTGACAATGTTATCACCGGCTAAGCAGTTTGCTGAACATCACCCCGTAGGTACGCTTTACTTGTTATAAGCTTTAGCCGCAAGCTTGCTCAGCACTCGACTGACGGCAACAAAACCAAAGGTGCCAGTCACGACAGTCACTGCCCCAAAACCTGAGGCACAGTCCATACGCATGCTGCCTTCGGCCGTCGCCTTGGTATTACAAACGCTACCATCACCTTGGGGATAAACCAGTTGCTCGGTCGAGAACACGGCTTCAATACTAAAGCGGCGCTGCACGTTCTTTGAAAAATGGTATTCGCGGCGCAGTATATTTCTGACTTTGGCCAGCAAGGGATCTTGGTAGGTCTTTGCTAAATCAGTTACCTGTACTTGAGTGGGATCCGTCTGCCCCCCCGCCCCACCAACTGTGACTATGGGTAACTTTTGACGCTTGCACCAGGCAATAAGTGCCGCCTTAGGTTTTACCGCATCGATACAATCGATGACGTAATCGAGCGAGCCGCCGGCTTTTTTACCGTTAAAATACTCAGCAAGATTATTAAGAGTAATGAAGTCTTCCACCTCATTAACTCGACACTCAGGGTTTATCTGCCGAATACGCTCTGCCATCACCGCAACCTTAGACTCACCAACAGTCTCTTTTAGTGCATGCAACTGTCTGTTGGTATTAGTCACGCAGATATCATCGAGATCGATTAAGGTAATTTCACCTATACCGCTGCGTGCTAATGACTCTGCAGCCCAGGTGCCTACCCCACCAATTCCCACCACTGCCACATGGGACTGTGCAAACAGGGTTAATGCCTTAGCACCATAAAGGCGACCTATGCCGGCGAATCGATTTAAGTATGCATCTGTATGTGTTGGCAAGCTCAAGCTGTACTCCAAAATAGAGATAAAAATAGTGATAAAAGACGTGTCGATTTTATCCTAAACACCAACAAAGCGAAAATAAAACCCTGCAACACACTGAGGGGTACGGCCCCCTTAACTCAATTAAGATGGTTCGCGTTCACCATTGGCGCAAACCGCAACGAGTGTCGAGTGTCGAGTGTCGAGTGTCGAGTGTCGAGTGTCGAGTGTCGAGTGTCGAGTGTCGAGTGTCGAGTGTCGAGTGTCGAGTGTCGAGTGTCGAGTGTCGAGTGTCGAGTGTCGAGTGTCGAGTGTCGAGTGTCGAGTGTCGAGTGTCGAGTGTCGAGCAACACTTTCTTAAAATATTCATTCAATGTCGAACGATATAAGCAAACTTTGTTGATCAAAGCACAACTGAACAACAGAATTATCACACCACCGGGCTACATTACTCAGTAAATAAACTACAATGTTAGCTCCTGCTTATTGAGCAATACTTAATTAACCTTGTTAATGAGTCGCTTGAGTGTGTTAGCAGGAGAACAATTGCGGCTTATACCTAGCGATTACTTTTTACACAAGGTGAGCAAATTGTTTGCAAAACTTGACTAAAAAGCTTTCTCAATCGGTAAAAATTTGATCTAAACCACAATTTTAAAACCACAAAAAGGTACACTGCAGACCATCTTGTTGCGAGTAGGGATGCTCGTAACAAAATATGGAAACGATGTTAATAACCATTACAAAATGGAACAGAACTCAGTTCTTGGGAGCACTACACATGAAAAAATCTTTAATCTCTGCATCAATCGCCTCTGTACTCACTTTGGCTTCATTCGGTGCGCTAGCCGAAGGTCCTAACTTCTATGGTCGTTTAGACCTAACCGTGACAAACTCAGACACGGGTGTAACTACACAAGAAGGTAAAAAAGGCACCATTCTAGAAAATAACTTTTCACTTGTTGGTGTTAAGGGTAGCGAAAAGATTGCTGATGGAGTTGAAGTTATCTACCAAATGGAATTCCAAGTAGAAAACACTTCATCTAATAGTGATGTATTTAAGGCTCGTAACACTTTCCTAGGCCTTAAGAGCGCCGCAGGTACTGTACTTGTAGGTCGTAACGACACTGTATTTAAACAATCAGAAGGCAGCATCGACCTATTTGGTAACAGTAACGCCGATATCGACCGTTTAGTTGGTGCTCAGTCACGTGTAGCTGACGGCATCTGGTACTACTCACCAAAGATTGCTGACTTAGTGACTGTCAACGCAACTTATCTGATGGAAGATAACCATGCCAGCGATAAAGAGCAGTATGCATTTAGTGCAACGGTAGGTGACAAGAAGTTTAAAGCGCAAAACTATTATGTTGCTGCAGCGTATAACAAAGGTATTGCTGGTATCGACGCCTACCGTGGTGTTGCTCAAGTTAAATTGGGTGACTTCAAAATTGGTGGCCTATATCAAAACTCAGAAAGCACTAAGTTTGAAAACCTAGAAGGTGATACTTATTTCGTCAACGCAGCTTATAACCTAAATGGTGTTAACCTTAAGGTACAATATGGCGTTGATGAAGCAGGTTTAAGTAAGTATTTTAACAACGCTTTCGCAAACTTAAATCCTAATGATAAAAACACACCTTTAGTAAATGAGACTGACATTGCTAGAGCAACCGTAAGCGATGTAAGTGTTAAAAACCTTACTGTTGGTGCTGACTACCGCGTAGCTAAATCAACACTAGTATATGGCCACTACGCTATGTACGAAGGTGATTACAAAGTTGGTACTGCTAAAGTAGACCTAGCTGATGACAACGTGTTCACTGTGGGTGTACGTTACGACTTCTAATCGGCTGAGTCTCTGACTCTAGTTCGATAAAAAGGCGACCTCTGGGTCGCCTTTTTATTATTGATTATTGATTATTGATTATTGATTATTGATTATTGATTATTGGTTATTGGTTATTGGAAATAATAACCTACCCCTTTCTCACTAAGCGATACACAGATTCAGTTAACCAAGGCACCTGTTTGCTGACAAAGCGTGGGTTTTGAGCCAACACATCATCACAGCGCAAGCGTTCAATCTCGAAGTATTCGCTCATGTTAGCCATCACCCAATCATCAGACACCGCAAACGGTGGGCCATTAAGGGCGGCCTGAGGATAATCTAAGGTAATGAGTAAACCAATACTTTGGGGGGCGATAAGCTTGGCTAGCTGCTTAACATATTGTCGGCGCATCGCTTCGGGCCACGCAATTAGGGCGGCTCTATCATAAAAGGCATTGCAGTGGGCTGTCAGATGAGTCGGTAAGGTAAATAAGTCACCTTGATAAAGGGTAATCTGTTCGGTGCAATAACGCGTATGTTCCCCTAGGGTTTGAACCTCGACACTTAACTCATTGTCGGTGAAAAACTGTTCTACGCCAGCTTGATTGAGCTCGCAAGCCACCACTTCCAGCCCTTGTTCGGCCAAATAACACAGATCTAAACTCTTACCACACATGGGCACAAATACACTTGCCCCCGATGCCACATTCAACTGCGGCCAGTGTTCAATTAATAATGGGTTAACCTCACCTAGATGAAAGCCTATCTGTTTCGATGCCCACTTTTCGTGCCAAAAACTTGGTTGCATATCCAGCTCCGCTGCGACTCATGACAAATAATCTGCAGGGTACTTTACTGCCAAGTGTGGGCGGGTGCAAAACTAAGCTTAACTAAAGATACGAAAGTTAAGCAATATTCAATACCTTTTGTACCCGTCTGAGCCAGACGCAGTTTTCACACTCACAGTTACGCCGCGACAAATGGTGCGGCGTTAAACTCGAATCGATAAAATCAACCGCAATCAACAACTGTTGCCTTAACTCTTGCACCGATTTTTGCTCAACGGCCACCAGCTCATCATTATGGTTCATCCAAGTGCATTCCATCCCCTGATGACAATGAATACATTGCAGATCTGTGCTGTTAAAAAAACCGGCATGGGGGCAAAACTTTAACTCCATCGACTGCACAATACGCTTTCTGGGGTAGTCCAATAACTCTATTAACAGGGCTTTATCGGGTTGTGACATCACACCCTCCTATTGTTCGGATATCTGCTCTTAACTTAAGCGGTTAATATTTATATTAGCTTTAGGTTACCTTTATGGCTGTGGATCATAATTGATGTAGGTCAACATCAGCAGCGAAAAAATCAGTTAGGAGTCCCAAGTATGAAAAATCTAGCTATTGTGCAGTTGCCTTTGTTCTTGTTATAAAAACATATTCATTATTAACGATACCGACCATGGCCAACCTCAGCGCAGCAACGCCGCAGTTACAGCATTTCTATATCTCTGAAGAGCAATCTATCTATCTGCTTAAGGCGGATGATGCGCGCAAACATAGGGCCTGGATCCGCCTGTGTAAGCAGCAATTGCTCAAACTAGGGTATCGAAAGATAGAGTTGGTCGGAAAAGGCGCTTACGGCTTTGTTTTTGCTGGCGTCGATGCTCAGCACCATGCCCACGTATTTAAATTTTCCCGTATGACCCTGCCGCAACACATTCAAGACCGCCTCGAAGAGGAGGCCTTTATGCTGTCGCAGGTGATCCACCCAAATGTGCCACCTATGATTAAATTTGAGCGTGTCGGTAAGCAGGGCATTTTGGTGATGGCAAGAGCCCCCGGAGAAGATCTCGATAAGCTTTGCCTGCGTAAAGGGGCGCTACCTGTAGCAATGATCATGAGCATTGCTCGGCAGCTCGCTAATATTGTGCAGTATCTGCACCACGGCCGTCCCCTCGTCCATGGTGATATTAAACCCTCTAACTTAGTTTACGATGTTGACAGCCAGCAACTGTCATTAATTGATTGGGGCTCAGCAGTCTTTGCCCAGCGTGATGGCCAAGGCAACCCAGTTAATGGCAATGTGATGGATCTGCTCTCAAGCGATCAACAACATACCAATGCTCGCATGGGGGATGTCTACTTTATTGGGGAAGAGCAACTCAATGGCGCACTGTCGAGCCCAAGGTTCGACGAGCAAGGGGTTGCGGCAACCTTATACGCCTTGGCTTCTGGGCAAGCCAGCCGCTTTGGCAGCAAGGTGATCCCCGCCGCCAGTATCGGCTTGCCTATTGAACTCGCCCGCACTTTAGATGGCATGCTCAGTGACGACCCAAAAACCCGCAATCAAGCGGGTGACTACTTTCTCAAAAGCATGGCTCATAGCCATCGGTTGCATCTACCCGAGTTACCCCGTCCCCCTCTTAAACCTGACATACCTGTGTGGTCACTCCCCCGCAGCAAGGAGGTCGAAACCGTCAGTTACAGCTCGCGTAAATCGTTTCTTAAAGAGCATAATAGTGACGACCCCATCGCTAAGATGGACGATCTACAGCTTGAGAAATATTATCGCAACTTTATGGCGGGTATGGGTGATACCGAGAAAGGCTTTATCGCCGCAGTTGGCCGAGTCGGGCAATATTCAATTGTCGGTGGGCTGGCAATTCATTGGCAAGAGTCTGGCGTTTATATCGACTCTAACCTCGCGACCTATAACCGCGATGAAAAAGCAGCGTTGGTACTAGCCGTGAATAATATGGTGACCTTAGCGCGAGGGATACGTCGCATTGGGGTGTTTAAGGCCTGTTTCTTTAATGCTCGAGATACATTGCATCTTGAACGCAGCGATACCAGCCAACCCTTTAAGCTCTGCCCAGATCAACAACTCCCCTTTGAAGTGGGCGATGTGCCGTCATTAGAAGATAAGTCGCGGCTACACTCTTATTTTGAAGATGGCCGCGATCCCGATGAAAATCTCGAACTCCCTAAAGCGATTATGACTGAGCTGGGCTGGATAAATCAGATTCATCATACTGGCTGTATTATTTTTGAGGTGCTTCCCCACCACATGAAAATTCACAGCTACTTACGCTTGCTGAACCCAAGGAAACAAGCAGCATTTCGCGCCAGTTTGGACAGGATCTTAAGCCATGTGGATAAAATTCAGGGCAAAGGGGTCTCAGGTTTTATGAAACTGCCTTATAAAAATACTCGCCGTTTTAACCATATCGACAGCAAACCCGAGCACTTTTACCCTAAAAATCCTAAGGCGCTATCCACAAAAGATTAGTGTTTGGGCGGCTGTTTATCGTCACTCTTTGCATTATCTTGCTTGTCGTCCAGACGTTGAGTATCAGACTCATCATGCTTGTGTTCATAATCGCCATCGAAGGTATTGCCTTGATCGCCTTTAAACGGATCCTCACCAAAGGGCGAACGCCCACTTGCTGAGTCATGAGGATTAAAAGGCCCTTGACCAAAATTGGCGTGAAAATCGCCTTGGCGCAGCACTTTCAATTGCATACGTTTATACAATAACGCCGCCAGTGGAATACGGGTTATTGGGGTCAGTAATAATAAGCCGATAAAGTCAGTCACAAACCCAGGGATCAGCAACAGCAACCCGGCAATAGCCAACATCATGCCCTCGACGATTTCTTGCCCTGGCGCCTCACCTCTTGCCAGCTTTTGCTGTACCTGCATTAGGGTATGGATCCCCTGACTACGCACCAAAGACACCCCAACTACGGCAGTCAGTAAGACTAATCCCACCGTAGTCCAACTGCCTAAGGCTTCACCGACACGGATCAGTACGTTTAACTCAATGACTGGCACCAGTACAAAGATCACTAATAGAATAAAAAACACACTGACCTCACTAAATAATTTTTAATTCATTGAAAACTAAATGGGGCTGAAGGGGTCTACTTTCAAGCTGGGCAATAAAACCTAGCCATTAGGCCTAAGCAAATTACCTTGGATAATCTCACTATTTTAACCGTCGTTTAATGCAACTAGACGGTAAAAGTCGTAAAGTATCCGCCATTGAGAGTGACGCCATGCTCGCTGTTATGTGTCGCTATTTAGGTATAACACCAAGCATCCACTGGCTACAGCGCAAAATCACAACCTAAGAAGACGATACTAACATGCATGATACCTGTTTATTAGTCATGACGACTTGCCCAAACCAAGACAGTGCTATCGCCATCGCTCGAGCCTTAGTCGATGCGAGGCTCGCGGCTTGTGTGCAATTGTCAGCGCCGGTGACCTCGGTTTACCTATGGCAAGGCAATCTGTACGAGGAGCAAGAGATCTCATTACAAATAAAATGCCTCAGTCAAGCCTATGATGAGGTTGCTGAGCTGATATTAACTTTACATCCCTATGATGTGCCAGAACTTATCGCTACCGAGATAGCTTATGGCTCTGCTGCTTACTTAGATTGGATAAAAGAAACTACACAAATATGAAGAAAATACTGTTTATTGTTCTTGCGTCATTTCTGCTGCTTGCCCCCAGCGCATATAGCGAAGGCATTTTCGGCGCCAACAAATTCGATTTCCTAAAGGATGAACCCAAACTAATGCCTGTGGATGAGGCATTCGTATTTGATTTCAAACAACAAGACCAACGCCTTGAACTCAGCTGGGTGATAGCCGATGGCTACTATATGTATCGCGACAAACTTAAGTTTGAAGCGGACGGCGCCACGCTCGGCGAAATACTACTGCCCCAAGGCAAAACCCATACTGATGAGTATTTCGGCGAGCAACAAGTATATTACTCTTACGTTGAAATTCCGCTAGCAATCAAACAGGCCGCTAACAATAGCACGCTCAGCGTGACCTTTATGGGCTGCGCCGAAGGCAAACTCTGTTATCCGCCAACCAAACGCAGCGTACAGCTCAAAGAAGTTACCGCTAACGACGGCGTGCTACCAGTAAGTGATAACACCGCGATTGAAGACGCAGCGGCCAATAACCCGCCAGAATCTAGAGCCCCGATTACCGAGCAAGATTCACTAAGCCAGATGTTATCAGGCGATAATTTACTGTGAACCTTAGTGATCTTTTTTGGCTTAGGCATAGGTCTAGCATTAACTCCTTGCGTATTCCCCATGTACCCCATTTTGTCGGGCATTATTGTCGGTCAAGGTGAAAAACTGTCTACCGCTAAGGCGTTTAGCTTGTCGATGGTTTACGTACAAGGTATGGCAATCACCTATTCCTTACTTGGGCTCGTGGTCGCCTCGGCGGGGATGAAATATCAAGCGGCCCTGCAACACCCTGCGGTATTGATTGTATTGGCTATTTTGTTTTTCGTGCTCAGCTTATCCATGTTTGGTCTATACGACTTAAAACTGCCCTCAAGCTGGCAAGAAAAAATGAACCGCTTCTCCAATAACCAAAAAGGCGGCAATGTTGCTGGCGTGTTCTTGATGGGCGTGATTTCTGGTTTAGTCGCCTCACCTTGTACCACTGCGCCACTCTCTGGTGCCTTGGTTTATGTGGCGCAGACTGGCGATCTACTGCAAGGCTTTTTGGCACTATATGTGTTGAGCATGGGCATGGGCTTACCACTACTTATCATTGGCTCCTCAGGTGGCAAACTCCTGCCAAGAGCCGGCGCATGGATGGATGTGATAAAAACCATCTTTGGCTTCCTGCTGATTGCCGTATCCATCGTGATGCTAGGCCGTATCTGGACCGGACTCACCTCAGACCTGTTATGGGCACTGTGGGGCGTGAGTTTAGTCGGTTACCTGATGCACCAAAATAAACAGACTGAATTTACCTGGAAACAAACCGTACGTTCAGTTTTACTATTATTGATGCTGTTAGCTAGCTTCTCTTACGGCTTCCAAGCTGTTATGAGCAGGCTGGGTTTCCAAGCCCATAACGGCAATCAAACGAGTGATCACATGGTGACCCACAAAACCATTAAGTCACTGGCTGACCTGCAAATTGAAATTGAGGCCGCCAGTGCACAAGGTCAACCTGTAATGCTAGATCTCTACGCCGACTGGTGCGTGGCTTGTAAAGAGTTTGAAAATATCACCTTTAAAGACTCGGCAGTGCAACAACGTTTAGCCCAGATGGTATTTTTGCAAGCCGATGTGACCAAAATGGATCAACTCGATGTAGAGCTGTTAGAGCATTACGACGTATTGGGGCTTCCTAGCCTATTGATGTTTGACGCTCAAGGGCAGTTACGTGATGAACTGCGTGTCACTGGCTTTATGAAGCCAGCGGCATTTGCCAGCCACCTCGATCTCGTCATAGAGAAAAAATAGCAATAACCCGCTCATTTAATTTAGCTTTAACAAGCCTCCCTCGGGAGGCTTGTTTGTTATTAACACCGCAATCAATAGGATACTGCCGCAGATAAAAAATGGTTCTGTACGGTGATTTTTTATTTATTGTTAATCTAAATCTTATATTATAAGCGCTGTTTAGTGTCATGGAACACACCTCATCCCCCAAGGAGCAACATGGAACCAGCCATACTCATCATTACCTTAGCCTGTGGCATCTTAGTTAGTCGTATCGGATTACCCCCCTTAATAGGCTATTTAGTGGCAGGCTTTATGTTGTTTTTGTTTGGCCTAGATGAAACCAGCTTGCCCCTGTTGGAGCAGCTCGCCAATTTAGGGGTCACGCTACTGCTGTTTGCTATCGGGTTAAAGCTGGATCTTCGCAGCTTATTTAAAGTGGAAGTGTGGGCAGGCTCCAGCCTGCATTTAATTGGCTCTATGCTGTTTTTGGTGCCGCTACTCAAACTACTAGGCTTGATAGGACTAGAACAACTGAGTGGCTTAGATCTAGAGCAATTGGCCCTACTCGCCTTTGCCTTGAGCTTTTCAAGTACCATTTTTGCCGTCAAAGTACTCGAAGATAAAGGTGACATGCAATCCCTTTATGGCCGAGTCGCCATTGGTATTTTGATCATGCAAGATATCTTTGCGGTCGCATTTTTAACCATATCCAAAGGTGATATCCCCTCTATCTGGGCGCTGGGTTTGCTGTTATTACCCTTTGCTAGACCACTTATTTATAAGGCATTCGACCGTGTTGGCCACGGTGAGTTACTGGTCCTGTTCGGCTTAGTTATGGCGTTAGTTGTCGGCGCAGGCCTATTTGAGTTAGTCGGCTTAAAACCGGATTTAGGCGCCTTGGTCATTGGTATATTATTGGCGGGACACGCTAAATCATCGGAACTGGCTAAATCACTATTTTATTTTAAAGAACTATTTCTGGTTGCCTTCTTCTTAACTGTCGGTCTAAATGGATTACCTAGCTTTAGTGATATTGGCGTTGCCGCGCTGCTGGTCTTGGTGGTACCGATTAAGATAGTGCTCTTCCTCTATCTATTGACCTACTTTAAGCTGCGCTCGCGCACCTCATTGATGACCTCATTTAACCTAGGTAACTACAGCGAATTTGGCCTCATTGTAGCAGCGGTGGCCACCAGCAAAGGCTGGTTACCAGCCCATTGGATGGTCATTTTAGCGGTGGCGTTAAGTCTTAGTTTTCTCTTTGCCGCCCCATTAAATGCAGCTTCCAGCCGTTTATACCAAAAGTACCAAAGTCGGCTACAGAAGCTAGAACGCCATCCACTGCACCCTGAAGACAGGCCCATTAGAGTTGGTAATCCGCGCTTTCTAATCTTAGGTATGGGCCGAATTGGTTCTGGAGCCTACGATGAGCTGGCCAATAAGTTTGAAGGCGAAATATTAGGGATTGAACATAAACAGGAATTAGTCGATTTTCATCGAGCAGAAGGTCGAAATGTGGTGCAGGGGGATGCATCTGATACCGATTTTTGGGAAAAGCTCGACCGCGCGCCAAATCTAGAATTAGTGCTGCTGGCGATGCCTCACCATACGGGTAATGAGTTTGCCGTAGAGCAACTTAAACGTCTCGATTATCAAGGCAAGCTAAGTGCTATTGTGCAATACAGTGAAGATGCAATATCCCTCAAAGAAGCGGGCGTTCACAGCGTATTTAACCTCTACGAAGCTGCTGGTGCGGGTTTTGTTGAGCATGTGGTGCATGAACTTAAGTCCGGTCAACAACACGAAGCCGATATTGTTATCGAGCCCCAAGCGAACGCCAGCTAATCATCTGAGCATCTATTGATATTGGCTACCTGCTATGTCCTTGATAGCAGGTAGCGGCTTACCCTTTGCTCGCGCCGTTTATGCCCCCTTGCTCGCGCCGCTTATGACTAAGTAGCCAAGCGGACAAACTCATCTCACCTGCTGAATCTCGGCTTGGTGACATCGCTCCCAACGCCTTTCCCCCTCGTATTGCTGTCAGCGGCGCCCGCATAGACCCTAAGATTGATATCATATTCGCCGATAAGCAAAAACTGCGTTACACAATCGGTAAACTCATGATATAAAAATGACAAGGAACGAATCACGACCCAACAATGGCGTGAAAATACTGTCACCGATACTCGGTGCAGAGAGTGATCACCCTTTTCTGAGAAGCTTGATAGCATGGCAAATCCCGCGCAACGCGCCAATAAATTATTTGTGCAAACCTTTGGCACCAATGCTGACGATCTGTATCGTGCACCTGGGCGTGTCAATTTGATCGGTGAACATACCGATTACAACGACGGTTTTGTATTGCCTGCTGCCATAAATTTTCACACCATCATCGCAGTAAAAAAGCGCGAAGACGATCGTTTTAGAGCTGTGTCGGATGCCTATCCAGGCAAAATTAACAGCTGGCACTTTGGCCAAGAAGGCAAGATGGATCCTGAGGATGGGTGGATAAACTACCTCAAAGGCTTTACCGCCGCTATGGCCGCCTCTGGTCTGCCAGCAAAGGGGATGGACATAGCTGTAGTAGGTAACGTGCCACTAGGCGCCGGGCTATCATCTTCAGCCGCATTAGAAATCGCTTTCGGAACAGCCGTCAACGATTGCAGCCAGCTACGCCTATCTCCATTAGCCGTGGCCCAAATGGCACAGCGTGGTGAAAACCAATATGTGGGTTATGCCTGTGGCATTATGGATCAAATCATCAGCGCGATGGGTCAACAAGATCATGCATTACTAATTGATTGCGAAGATCTCGACAGTGAACCTGTGCCAATCCCCGAAAGCCTAAGCCTGATCATCGTTAACTCCAATCTCCCGCGCGGTGAAGTCGAGGCACAAGAAGCGATACGTCGTCAGCAGTGCCAACAGGTGGCGGATCACTTTGCGATCGACAGCCTACGTCACTTGGACTTACCGACCTTAGAGGCCGCTCGCAGCGAGCTGCCGGAGCTTATTTATCGCCGCGCACGCCATGTGCTCAGCGAAAATCGTCGCACTCAAAACGCCGCCCATGCTCTGCAGGCCGGTAACATTGCCCGCTTAAGTGAGTTGATGGCGCAATCTCATGCCTCGATGCGTGATGATTTTGAAATAAGCTTGCCGGAAATCGACACCTTAGTTGAAATCATCGCTCAGGTTGTCGGCCAACAAGGTGGAGTGCGTATGACAGGCAAAGGATTTGGTGGCTGCGTCGTCGCGCTAGTTGACCATGAACTGAGCGATACTGTGGTGGCGGCGATTGAAGCCCAATATCAAGTGAGAACTGGGATTGAACCGACCGTTTATCTATGTTCGGCCAGTGGTGGCGCTAGCCGCATTGACGAAAGCTGGCTTGAGGGTGAGCTTTATTAAGCGTAAATCCTGTCGCTGAAATATTGTTTTTGCATTCGGCCTTTTAGCTCCTTAACGACAACCGCCAAGGTAATGCTCGAGGACCGTTAGTCGCAAGTCTGTGCCACAACAGATTTTAGAGACTACAGCAAAGCCAAAATGTGTGGGGAAACAGAGGATAAAGCGTCGTTTAAGGTGAAGGTAGAAATTACTCAACAATAGGCACATCTAAGGGGTTAATCGGGGGGTTAATCGATATTGTTAGATAGAGGCCCTAGTTTACACTAGAACCTCATACCCAAATGACAAACACTAACATCAAACCTCATACCTAACTGACAAGCGGGTTGATACAAGCTGACACTTAACTTTCATCGTCATCCGACCAATCATCGAAACCATCATCTATGCTGTCGACTTCCAATTCAACGTCATCATCGTCATCATCTGAATCTAAATCGACATCAATTTTCACTTTCTTTGGCGCCGGTGCAGGCTTAGCATGTATCGCTTCAACCCAAGCAGAATGCTGACGCATAAACTGTTCTCGGGTAACCTGCCATTTAGCATCATATTCTGCTTTAGCGGCTTTGATCTCCTCATCCGTAAGGTCATGCAGGTTTACCTTAACAATATCAACTGCATATTCAATCACGGCATCTCTTGCCGTGTTATAAAGATAAACGCGTCCCGCAGAGGCTTCAGGGAACTCTTTATCATGAATGAGAATGGTGTTACCTCGAGCAGTACGCAGCTCACCATACCAGACAGATTCTTTAGAAGTGTCATACATATATGCTAATACCCTTAAATCAACACATACCAATATAAAATTATTAAGCTGACAATTTCGTTAGCTTAGTCATTGTCATCACTCAGAAATAACCTGCAGCGATGCTTGCGCACATTCTTAATAAAAATCGGCAGAAATCAATAGCCAAATCGATCTATTTCATCTAATTGCTATCAAATTGTGCATTCTGCAGATACTCATATCGAATTTAGCCGATCAAATCAGTTATTCAAGTTTTTTCTAAACACAAGCACCATCAACCTCCTCATCGATGTGGCCTGTTCGCTGCTAGCACTATCCTTGTTCAGCTGCCATATTAAGCACAATTTTCCCGGTATGCTGACCGGACTCCATCAAGCGGTGCGCCGCGACTACATCACTAAAAGCAAACTCAGCAAACAGCTGAGGCACCAGAGGCTGGGCTGAGGAACTAGCAAATAAGGGCCACACTTGCTCACGTAATGCATCAGCTATTTTCGCCTTCGCCGCTACCGATTGCGGTCTAAGTGTGGCACCTGTCCAAGTAATGCGCTTGGCCATTATACGAAACACATCTACATTCGCCGTCACGCCGCGTAACAGTGCTATGGTGACTAAACGCCCCTCGAGCCTTAGCGCTTTCAAATTAAGATTAATCATATCGCCCGAGGCCATGTCGAGCACAACATCGACGCCATCAGGGGCAATAGCTAAAATCTGCTCGAGTAATGTGTCATCTCGGTAATTAAGCGCGTGATCGGCGCCTAAATCGAGGCAATACTGACACTTTTGCTGGCTTGAAGAGGTGGTGATAACCTTAGCACCAAATTGCTTAGCTAGGGCTATCGCTGCCGAACCTATACCGCCCGAGCCACCGTGAATTAGCACCGTCTCTCCAGCTTGCAAACCACCGCGCATAAATAGGTGCCCCCACACGGTAAAAAATGTCTCGGGCAACGCCGCCGCTTGCGCCAAATTAAGCCCATTTGGGATAGGTAAGCAGTGAGCAGCCCAAGTCACCACCAGCTCGCCATAACCACCACCTGGCACCAAGGCACAAACTTTATCGCCAATACGCCACTGCGTTACCGACTCCCCAATGGCGACAATGGTACCCGACACTTCAAGGCCTAACACTGGGCTAGCCCCCTCTGGCGCAGGATAAAGCCCTTTACGCTGGGCGATATCGGGGCCATTAACCCCGGCGTAGTGCACCTTAATCAATACCTGATCAGGTGCAGGTAACGCCACCTCCCCCTGGGTCAAAGAGATCACCTCTGCCTCGCCAGGGTGACTAACATGCGCCTGCAGGCAAGGTTGCTTACTTTTATTCATAGGTGACTCTCTTCGATTAATGTGGGTGGCAAGCACCAAGTCATTAATGGCCGCCATAGGTTGCCACTTAATGCTGTTTATCGCTCAGCGTCAGCATAGAGATAGGTGCATAACGATAAGGCAAATGTGCTCGCCTTAACCTAAGATTGAGTCCGTTCACACCTGCGCGATAATAAAGTGCGTCTCAGCAAAGGATAATTCAACCCTCACATTCAAATAAACATAACACTATTGATACCATCAAGCTTTATTTAGCCTGTTCTGAGGGAGAAATAATTTTATACAGTCTCATTTTCAATACATTTTAATAGCTTACCTGATTAATCTTATTTAACACTCATCACTGAACTAATAAAAAAGCGGCCCGTGGGCCGCTTTAAATTAAGCTCATTTTAGATCATAAGCATTATTGCTTTAAGGAGCGTTTTAACACTCAGTGTTAAAACGCTCAAGTGGCAATCGTCAATGAACTAGCGTTATCAATAAACTAGAACTGCGCCGTAATAATGTCAGAACACAAGTTGCTATCGGTTTCACAGATAACATAGTCAAATGCCGCGCCTTCCACAGTGCTAAAACGGTCACGGTAATTACCATCGTTAGCCGTTGTGGCGATCGCTTCGCCATTGCGGTAGATAACAACAGACTCGCCTATTGCACCGTCCCAGTTGAGATCAACCATGGCACTGCCTCGACGCGAAAGATTAGTACGCACCACACTTGCGCTAACAACACGCTCAAATAACTCGATGTCGTTTGAATAAGTGTCGGTTCTGCCTTCGCTATCAGTGACCATCAGTGTAACGGTATACACACCAGCACCCGCATAGCTGTACATTGGATTCATTTCACTAGACAAGCCAGCACCGTCACCAAAGTCCCATTGATAGCTCACAATATCATCATTAATGTCGGTACTGGTGTTGCTAAAGTTAACATCGAGCCCTTCAATAGCATACTCAAAGCTTGCTACAGGAGCAGCTGGTGCAGCGTCACCTAATGCAGTGATCACTAATCCCCAATTATTAAGGGTTCCCGTGTCTCCGCCAGCATTATCGGTAATCGATAAGGTCCAGTCGCCTGTCGCCATTTCGCCATCGAAGTCACTTAGCACCCATGACTTAACAATATCATCAGCACTGCCGCCATCTCGATTATGTAACACCACTTCGGTGCCAGCAGGAGACGTTAGCTTAACCACAAGATCGCCAATCCAAGTATGAGTAATATTCACATCGGCTGTTAAACCAAATACAAAAACAGGATCGGCAACATTAATAATGCTGGTGATCCCCTCAGAATTACTATCAGGAATCGCAATGACCTCATCATTGTCATACGGAATATCATTCAATCCTTGTGGATAGACAGACAATGAAACCACTTTTGACTTCACCGTTGCCCCATCATCACCGGTCACTGTGATCTGATAATCTCCCCACGCCGCTTCAGCTTCAGTGGCGACATTTAGGGTAAAGTCATCACCAGCGCCTACTGTCGATGATGAAAGTGACACGCCATTGAGTGCTGGTGTCGTTTCAACGGTCAGCGCGACCTCACCATCCCAGCCTGCTACGCTACCCACACTAAAGTCATAACTGACCGCGCTGCCAGCCTCAACCCTTTGTGTCATTGGGGTTACCGTAAAACGATAACCCGGCTCAGGGTTAGCTTGATCGAGTGCATTAGCCACATTTAGACGAGTACCAGCCACCGTTTTACCAGTAAGCGCCGCATTAGCGTCGCCAGAGATCATCAGTAACTCTTTCATCTCGACCGGGCTTAGATCTGGGTTAATTGACCAAACAAGAGCCGCGGCCCCCGCAACATGAGGAGATGCCATCGAAGTACCAGAATAAGTGGCATAGCCACCGCCTGGAACCGTCGATAAGATTGAGCTGCCGGGTGCGCCCATATCAACACTGGTTAACCCATACTGCGAAGTACCCGACATATTGTCATTACGGTTAGTATTGGCAACGGCAAAGACTACATCTGACTCGTAACTTGCAGGATAACTAGGCGAGACGTCATTATCTGACCCCGAATTACCCGATGCGGCAACAAACAAGATACCGGCTTCACCACCCGCATCAATCGCATCTTTCAATGCCTGACTAAATGCACCACCGCCCCATGAATTGTTGGTGGCTTTGATGTTCACCCCATGGTTCACTTTTAAATCAGTCATGTAATCGATACAAGCAATTGCGCCTGCGGTAGAGCCATAGCCGTCGGCATCGAGAAACTGACAACCGATAATACTGACATCCCAGTTAACTCCGACCACACCGACCCCATTATTACCTGTGGCACCAATAGTGCCAGAAACGTGAGTACCGTGACCATTGCCGTCCATAGGGTCGCCATTGTCATTGATAGCGCTATAACCATAAATATCATCGATCACGCCATTGCCATCATCATCGATACCATTGCCGGCGATCTCCCCTGGGTTAACCCACATATTCGCTTGCAGATCCGGGTGGTTATAATCTACGCCACTATCAATCACGCCGATGACGATATTACTATCGCCTGTGGTGATATCCCACGCCTCAGGAGCGTCAATATCGGCATCGGCTGTACCGCCATCTTGCCCAGTATTATTTAACCCCCATAACGATGAAAAATTAGGATCATCAGGCGTACCGCTCACCTTAATAACATAGTTTGGCTCAGCGTACTTTACCGCAGGATGGCGACTAATAAGCTTAATCGCTTGATCGATATCAGTACCTTTTCGTAATGACAATCGAGCCAGCTTACCATTGAGTAATTTAGCAAAGCGGTCATCCACTCCGTCAGCATTCGCATCACGAATCGTCGCGCTAACGAGACGCTGCGCCGAGGCACGCTCACTTAGCGTGGCATTGTCTTTATAAACCACTAACAGCGAGTCTTTTACATACTCATGCTGAATGGGCGTCTTGGCGAGCGCTGGGGCGGCAGAAACAGCGATAATACCGGCAATCGCCGCTGTTAAAGGTGTCAGTTTGTTTATCATAAACACGTTTCCTATTAGTCCTTTATATTTTACGAACCGGTACTCCATACATCGACCAAGCCGTTAGGCTATCGTCAATTGACAACCTAATCCTCAGTGAATCGCCGGCGAGAGTTAACGCGAAGATTGTTGCCACATAAGCCAAGATTAGAAAAGAGGCTTGCGACGCTTTAATCCTTAAGTACTAGTAACATGGGCTAGGCCTTACCAAGCAAGCCCAACAGCCTTAAAGCTTTTAACTCTTAAATATCAATGATTAAAAGCTATTAAATGGTAAAGCGTCGACGTTATAGCATGCCAAAATAAGTAGACCTTTTTCTGATTGCAGCGCTCTGGCAGCCCTGTACCTTGACTATCTAACGCTGAATAGGATGCCTAGCTAGCTAGGTATTCCATCAGTGAACGTAAATAAAGAAGCTGTTTTTCTTTATTTATATCGCAAGTTTAAGGAGCGTTACGTGTCAGTAGTTAACCGAATGGGAGCCGCGATTGCACTCGTATTGATCTCAGTCGCTAGCCAAGCAACTGAGCTTGATAGTGGGCTAAACGCCCTTCCAGTAACACTGCAAACTCTACTTGAAAGCTCTGGGCGAGAAAATGCCATCAACCTAACTCAATTAGGTGTATTAAACCATGCATACCTAAGTCAGTCGGGTGAAGGCAATATCACCAACCTACTCCAGATGGGTAGCGGTAATAAGGCTCAGGTGATGCAATACGGTCAAGATAATGAGGTAGAGCTTATGCAGGCCGGATTCGATAACCAAGCCAATATAACCCAAATTGGTAACGAGAATGTAGTACAGCTCAACCAGCTAGGAAGCGCTAATTTTTCAATTGAACAGATTGCCGATGGTGCAGCAATCACAATAACGCAATATTAAATACAGGGAGCGTCAAATCATGACACCGCAAATCAAAAAATCGTTAATCGCATTAGCTATCACCGCAAGCTTAAGTACTCAGGCTTTTGCAAACATTAGCAATGAAGCTACCGTTGAGCAAAACGGTGTAGAACAAGAAGCAATTGTACTGCAAACGGGTGATCTTAATATCGCCGATGTCAATCAAGAAGGGGCCGAGCAAACGGCTAAAGTAACTCAAAATGGTGTTTGGAACGAATCCTATGTTGAGAGTAATGGAGTGGGTAACACTGTCACTACAGAACAAACCGATGAATGGCATGTATCGGATATCGCTATAGAGGGCGACGGCAACGACGCCAGTGTGACTCAGTCGGTTTTTTGGAACAAAAGTACCATTGAAATCACCGGAAATGATAACCAGACCACAGTCTCTCAAATTGGCTCATTAAACGAATCGAACATTGAGCTCATTGGTGATAATAACAGCACTGACGTGAGCCAAGACGGTGACGAAAACTTCAGCGTATTTCGCGTTCAAGGTAACGATAACGATGGCACCATCATTCAAAATGGTGACTCAAACCAAGCAGGGATGATCGCACTCGACTTAAGCCCTAATATTGGCAATAACAATGATGTAAGCCTGACCCAAAATGGTGATTTAAACCTAGCCGGTGTTCGTGGTATCAACGGCGATGATAACACCATTGAAATGACTCAAGAAGGTGTCTTCAACACTGGCTTTATCTATGCCTTAGAAGGGTCAGACAACGACATCGAGTTTGACCAAAACGGGGCTTTCAACAACGTGGTACTGCAGTTCAGCACGGGTGATGATAATAATGTATCTGTCCGCCAAGAAGGCTTTGGTAACTCAGTAGGTGATTCCTACGTCGCGGTTATCGATGGCAGTGACAACCGCATTGATATCATTCAAGAAGGTGATAACAATTTAGCTGAATTTGAAATCACGACAGACAGCAACGACGTTGATTTAGACCAAAAAGGGGATAACAACTATGCCGCTTTTGGTGCTTACGCTGGCGATGATAACGACTTTGATCTCTCTTCTACTGGCAATAACAACCAAATTTATGCGTTTGCTGTTGGTGAAGATAACGACATTGAAGTGTCTCAAGAAGGTGACGACAACTACGCCTACGTAGAAACCATTGGTGATGATAACGAAGTCGATGTGACTCAAGATGGTATTGGGTTTAATGAAGCTATTGTTTCAGTAGTGGGTTTTGAAAACACCGATGTCACTGTGTCGCAAGATGGTGAGCTTAACTTAGTTGATTTGATCATCACTGGTGACGAAAACTTTACCTCAATCACTCAAAACGGTAGCGGTAACTGGGTTGGGGGTAACGACGGCGTGAGTTCTTTCAACGTATCGGGTGATGCAAACAGTCTCACCATTGCGCAAACCGGCAATGACAACTTAGTAGAAGGCTCACAAACGGGTATGAATAACGTGATCAACGCAACCCAAATTGGTGACTTTAACGTAGCCACTATCGTACAAAACTAAGGTAGTTATATCAGCTAACCTAAAAAGGAGCCTTTGGGCTCCTTTTTTATTATCGCTTAATACTTATTTATACCTCAATGAATAGAGATACCTAGCAACCAAAATGGGTTATTTATTGTGGGTTAAAATAACTAAGTTCTAAACTCAAAATGTGCTTGATGACTCTGTGCCCAACGCAAGAGTTCTACGCGATTGCGCGACTGGGTTTTTCTAAAAATAGAAGAGATATGAGCCTTAACGGTATGTTCGCTAATGCAAAGTTGATGAGCAATCTCTTTATTCCGTGCTCCACTGGCCACCAATTGAATGATCATCCGCTCGCGCCCCGTTAGCATTTGCAACATGGATAGCGTATCGGAAGACATTTCATCACGAGTATCTAGCTTCTTAACTAGGTGATTAAACGCCTCACTAATTAACACCCTGTCATACCAGAGCTCATTGGCGATCATCTTGTTTAAACCCGTTAATAATAGATCCATTCCTTGATCATCATACAGCAAGCCTTTAATGCCTAATAACAGCGCCGCTCTTGCATCTAAGGTTTGCCGCTCAACTTGATATAACGCCACAGGGCCTTGAGAAATTAACCGAGCAGCCATTAAGGGGATACCTTTACTGTCAAGTGCAGCCCCTTTTTGTGACACCAGAAACAAGCGACGACGATCTTGAGCCACAACCAATTCGGCAGGCTTTTTGATCACTTGGGTATTGATGCCGATAGACTCGGCTAAAACGGCTAAATGACACGGTGCAGCTACTTGATGAATAAAAACAAGTTCATCGATATTGCTCATTAAATTCTCTCCCTGAATTAACATAGCCTAACAAGGCTTATCGGCTCGCTGATGCCCAAGTTAACATTGGCTACCGCCAAAGATGATACATAACGATACAAAAAACACCAACGCTTAACAATAATGCAACAGCAATACATCGGACCTTGTCTGACGCGATATAGCGATACTTAGCTAAGCCCAAAATAGATAAGATAAGAGATAAAAGAAGAAGTTAAGTAGAAGTGAAACGATAAACAATGATGCGGCAAACAATATGTATTTGCCGCATCATTGGAATAAAAAATTAAGAGGATAGTGGATTAGCATCCGCTATTGATGCTTCAGACGGACTCCAGTAGCCCATTTTAATCCCTTTATCGACTAACTCTGACACTGCCAGCTCAATGGCTTGCAAGACACAAAACTGCACGGGTTCATTAGTCGTAAAACCCACCTCTGCCTCTGCCAAACGATTTAAACTGGTAAAACGCATTAAGCCTGCACGCATCTCTTGGGAGAACACTCGCTTAGTGGTCGACACCGACATCATCACTTTTCCTGTATGCACATCGACGGCGCGAAGATAAATCGTCACTTGATCTTCGCGATACATTTCAGAGGCACCAATACCGTAATATTCGACCCCTGCGCCACCGGTACTAATGTTAGTCTCGTAACTGATGATCCCCCCCTCTAACAGTAACCGAGCATTGGTCAATTGCGGCACATCATCATTACTCACTTTGGGCGCTTGATTCTTAGTGATTTTGCGTTCGGTTAACAGGTTCTGTAACCCCTCACGTTCGACTGGCATAAACCACTTAGAGTCTAACAAGGTCTGCACCAACATAGAGGTGGCCCCCTGAGTCACCGCCGTAGAAAATGAGCTGACATTTTGCTGTGGCTTATATTGTCCCGTCTGATCTCGAAACGAGTAAACTGCTACTGGAATGGTGTATTTAGGGCCTGGTTTGGCGATTAAATCCTGCATCGTGCTACTAATGGGATTAATTTCAGCTTCAGTAATATTCAGCTCAGGTTTAGGCAGTAAGCTGCATGCCGATAGACTTAAACTCAAGAGTAAGATACTAACTTGTCTCATCATCTATCCCCCGTAAACTGGCATTTCAATCACGGTGACTTCACCTGTCACTAAGTTGGTGATGGTCAACATCACACCACCACCGATTGAAGCCACCTCAATCCTAAAATCACCAGTATCGTATGTACCATCGGTGATCTCACCATTGGCAACCCCACGGGTAATGGTATTGAGAATATTACGCTCTAATGATTCTTTAAAACGGGTGATAAAGTCCTTTTCGTTGCTGCCAGCCGTATTATCATTTTGTGCATTGGCTTTATTAAGCAAGTAAGAACCATTCAATGCCGAGCCACCAAAACTCGGATTAATCGGGGTATAGACCAGTTCGGTCGCCGAAACCGAACTAGATAAAAGTAATATAGAAGCTATTAACATCCTGTTATTCATTATGATTATTCCTAGTATCCTTGATTTTTATCAGCCAGTTCACCGGTGATAGCATTTGCTCTCGCCTGGGCAAGGTAATCGATTGTCAACAAAATGGCCTGCTCAGCCCGCTCTTTAATTGGGCTAGCTCTTCGACCAAAATGGGTTTTGTAGATGGTGACGCCATTAACTTCTAGCGTAAGTAAGGTCCCAGCCTGAGGGAATACCGTTTCATACAAGGTGACATTGAACCCTTGAGTGAAAGGCAGATCACGCCAATAACTGGCGTAGTAAAATACAAAGTCCTTACCGAAACGAGTTACCGTACGGTCAATCACTAAACCACTAATCTCGATATCATTGTCTTGTGCCTGAATAGGCGTAACGCAGCACAATATTAATAGTAGTAGTGCCGAAAACTTGGTTCGCATCATCATACTGTCCCTGTAACATCGCAACTTAACATCGGCTAAGGGCTACAGCGCACATGCCCAACACCTACGCCAAATACGTTATAAGGAGCTTACGCTAGCAGCAATTATCTTTTTTTGGCAGCCCAAAACCTTACCAATGGGCTACCTGATAAAAATCTAGCATAAAGGAGTAATACTTTCGGGTAATGCAGGGAAACTGATAACGACTAGGGTTGTGGTTTACTGCGGTGAAATTTAGGCAATAAAAAACCCAGCTTTTATGCTGGGTTCATATATGGTTTTAACTTTAACTTTAACTTTACAGTTTTAAATAAACCGTCTGCTAAAATGGGATATCGTCATCCCAACCATCATCCAAATCTGGAGTAAAGTTTTGCTGTGGCTGTTGCGGCGCTGGACGCTGCTGTGGTGCCGCTTGTTGCTGCGGAGCCGCTTGAGGCTTAGGTGCATAAGCCGGCGCTGCAGGAGCCGTTTGCTGCTGTGGCGCGCCATAGCCTTGCTGAGGAGCGGCTTGTTGCGGCGCTCCATAACCCTGCTGCTGCGGCGCTGCTTGTTGTGGTGCTGGGCGTGAAGCGGGAGCGGCTGGCTGCTGTGCGTATTGGTTTTGCTGTGGCGCGTAACCACCTGCACTTTGTCCCATACCGCCTTGCTGACCACCTTGACCACGGCTGTCTAGCATCTGCATTTCACTGGCATTGATTTCAGTTTTGTAACGGTCTTGGCCAGTTTGCTGGTCTTGCCACTTACTGGTTTGCAGTTTGCCTTCGAGGTAAACTTTAGAGCCTTTCTTTAGGTATTCACCCGCGATCTCCGCTAAGCGGCGATACATGACGATGTTGTGCCATTCTGTACGCTCTTGCACTTGACCTTGCTGGTCTTTCCAAGACTCACTGGTCGCCACTGTAAAGTTGGCTACGGCATTGCCATTTGGCATGTAGCGTACTTCAGGGTCTTTCCCTAAGTTACCGACCAAAATTACCTTATTGACACCACGACTGGCCATTGAAATCTCCTGCGATATTCTTACAAATCTAATATAAATACTGCTTAACGGGTGAGGTCAACTCAAGTCCCAAACAGTTAATTGACAGAGCCTAACACAGCTCGCGCTTGTCTCAAATCGAAATGCTCATCAACTTTCAAATAAGCGACTTTCTCCTCAGGTACCACGATAGCCTCGGCTACACCAGGCAGCTGTGACAACTTAGTGGCCATGGCTCTGGCTTGCTCTTTGCCCTCAACTTCGGCTTCTAAGGTGTAGCTCTTTAATAGCACGGGATTTTCCATGCCTAAGGTTAATAGTAACCAAATAAACATCAAGCCTAATGCAACAGCAAATACCCCAGCCGCGCCGACCAATTGGTAAGCTCCGCCGCCAAGCAAGCCGCCACAAAATGCCCCTAGAAATTGGCTGGTCGAATACACGCCCATGGCAGAGCCTTTATCCCCTACCGGACAAAATTTAGCAATCAAGCTCGGCAGTGAGGCTTCAAGATAGTTAAACCCTGTAAAAAACAGCACAATCGCAGCACTGAGTACCACTAAGCTATTAGCAAATAACGCCATTGAAGCGAGCGCTGCCATCATGATTAACAGGGCAATTTGAAAGGTGGCCTTGGTGTTTTTCTTTTTCACGCCGATGATGATCAACGGCACCATAAGGAAAAACGCGCCCATAAAAGCAGGGAAATAGAGCATCCAGTGCTTTTCTTTAACTAAACCCGCATCGACCAAATCCAATGGCAATGCCACGAATACCGCCGTTAACACCAGATGCAAAATAAAAATACCGGCGTCAAGCCTGAACAGCTGCGGATCTTTGAGCATGGCTTTAAGCTTAGCTGGCGCCGCAACCGTATCGCCTTTTGGCGCTTGGCTAATAGGGTTTGGCACCAGCAACTGTACAATAACCATGCCCAGCAAGGCTAAACCTGCTGTCATAGCAAACAGCCCAGAGAGGCCAAGATGCTGCGCGACAATGGGGCCGACCAGCAGCGAAAGCGCAAAGGAGAAACCGATACACATACCGATAATCGCCATCACTTTAGTGCGCTGCTCATCGCGAGTTAAATCGGCAGCTAAGGCTAAAACGGCCGCGGCAATCGCGCCCATCCCCTGCATAGCGCGTCCGGCAACCACCCCATAAATAGAGTCCGCCATGGCTGCAACCACGCTGCCAATTGCAAACACCAACAAGCCAATTAAAATAATTGGCTTGCGCCCATATTTGTCTGACAAGATCCCCATTGGGATCTGCAACACCGCCTGAGTTAACCCATACGCCCCGATGGCAACCCCCACCCATAATGGCGAGAAGCCCTCTAAGTGTTGCCCATAAAGCGCAAACACTGGCATGATCATAAACAAGCCCATCATGCGCAAACCAAATACACTGGCTAACGAAAACGCGACTTTTTTCTCAGTCTTAGACAGTCCATTATTGGCCATTTTTCGCCCTGATATGAATACATTAATAAGCCGCGCATGTTATCACGAAGCGTGGATTTAGCTCAAAAAGAAAAATTAAAGATGCGATGTATATGTAGCTATTCAATCACAAAGCCATAATCGTTCGTCAACATTCCCCCTATCGCTTTTGTGTGAGCTTGCTATGACCTGAGACAATTTTTATGCGATAATCAGTCTCTTTTTTATTCGGCCAATCAGAGAGACAGATGGACAAGATTGAAGTTCGTGGCGCCCGCACCCACAATCTAAAAAACATCAACCTGACAATCCCAAGGGACAAGCTGATCGTTATCACCGGCCTATCGGGCTCGGGTAAATCGTCATTAGCCTTCGATACCCTTTATGCTGAGGGGCAGCGTCGTTATGTCGAATCCCTCTCTGCTTATGCCCGTCAGTTTTTAAGCTTAATGGAAAAGCCCGATGTTGATCATATTGAAGGCCTAAGCCCGGCCATCTCTATCGAGCAAAAATCCACCTCTCATAACCCGCGTTCAACCGTGGGCACTATTACCGAAATCTACGATTACCTAAGATTACTGTTTGCCCGTGTCGGCGAGCCAAGATGCCCCACCCACAATCAGCCATTGGCGGCGCAAACCGTTAGTCAAATGGTCGACAAGGTGCTGGAGATGCCAGAGGGCAGCCGCTTGATGCTGCTCGCACCTGTGATTAACGATCGCAAGGGTGAGCACGTCAAACTGCTCGAGAGCCTATCGGCACAAGGGTTTATCCGCGCCCGTATCGATGGTGAAGTGTGCGACCTGTCCGATCCGCCAACCCTTGAACTGCACGTCAAGCACACCATTGAAGTGGTGGTCGACCGTTTTAAGGTGCGTGACGATATCACCCAGCGCTTAGCAGAATCATTCGAAACCGCCCTTGAGCTTTCGGGGGGGATAGCCACCGTCGCCTCTATGGATGGCGATATCGACGAGCTATTGTTTTCTGCCAACTTTGCCTGTCCACATTGTGGCTATTCTATGGCCGAGCTCGAGCCGCGTATTTTCTCGTTTAACAATCCGGCTGGCGCCTGCCCCACCTGTGATGGTTTAGGGGTGCAGCAGTTTTTTGATGCCGAACGCGTGATCACCAACACTGAGTTATCCCTTGCAGGCGGTGCGATCCGCGGCTGGGATAGACGCAACTTTTACTATTTCCAGATGCTCAGTTCATTGGCCGAGCATTATAAGTTTGATGTCGAAGTGCCCTATGAGCAGCTCAGCGATAAAATTCGCCGCATCGTACTACATGGCTCGGGTAAAGAGAGTATCGCGTTTAAATACATCAACGATCGTGGCGATGTCGTGGTGCGTAACCACCCTTTCGAGGGGATCTTAAACAATATGGACAGGCGCTATCGTGAGACCGAATCTAATTCGGTGCGCGAAGAGTTAGCCAAGTATATTAATACGCAAGCCTGTAACAGTTGTGGCGGTTCGCGTCTGCGCGAAGAGGCGCGTAATGTCTTTATTGAAGATCTTAATCTGCCAAAGCTGACCGAATGGTCAATTGGCGAGGCGATGAGCTATTTTGAGCAGCTATCACTCACAGGTCAGCGCGCGCAAATTGCCGAAAAAATCTTAAAAGAGGTACGCGATCGCTTAGGCTTCTTGGTCAATGTCGGGCTTAACTATTTGAGCTTGTCGCGCTCTGCCGACACCTTATCTGGCGGAGAGGCGCAGCGTATTCGCTTAGCCAGCCAGATTGGCGCCGGTCTTGTGGGGGTGATGTATGTTCTCGACGAACCCTCCATTGGCTTGCATCAACGTGATAACGAACGCTTACTGCAAACCCTGATCCATCTTCGGGATCTGGGTAATACCGTTATCGTGGTCGAACATGATGAAGATGCGATCCGCATGGCGGATCACATTATCGATATCGGCCCAGGCGCGGGGGTTCATGGTGGTCAGGTGATTTGTGATGGCAGCTTAGATGATATTATCAACTGTAAAGACTCGGTAACTGGGCAATATATCTCTGGCACTAAGCAGATCCACATCAGCGAAACACCAGCGCAATATAATCCAAAGCAAGTTATCGAGCTGTTTGGCGCAACTGGCAACAACTTGCAGAACGTTGATTTAACCATACCTGTAGGCCTGTTTACCTGCGTGACCGGGGTATCAGGCTCAGGTAAATCAACGCTTATCAACGACACCTTTTATAAGATCGCTCATCGTCAGCTAAATGGTGCCACCGTCGATGAGCCCGCCCCTTACAAACGAATAGAGGGGATGGATCATTGCGATAAAGTGGTCGATATCGATCAAAGCCCCATTGGCCGTACACCGCGATCGAACCCAGCCACTTATACAGGCATCTTTACCCCTATTCGTGAGCTGTTCGCCGCGACCCAAGAAGCCAGAACCCGTGGCTATAAGCCGGGGCGTTTCTCCTTTAATGTGAAAGGTGGACGCTGTGAAGCCTGTCAGGGCGATGGTCTGATCAAAGTTGAGATGCATTTCCTACCCGATGTGTATGTACCTTGCGATAGCTGTAAGAGTAAACGCTATAACCGTGAAACCTTAGAGGTTCGTTACAAAGGCAAGAATATTCACGAAGTGTTGGAGATGACCGTTGAGGAAGCCCGAGAGTTCTTCGATGCCGTACCAGCCATTGCCCGTAAGCTACAAACCTTAATGGAGGTTGGCCTGTCTTATATCGGCCTTGGCCAGAGTGCAACCACCCTCTCAGGCGGTGAAGCACAACGGGTCAAACTGGCCAAAGAGCTGTCAAAACGTGACACAGGCAAGACCTTGTATATCTTAGATGAGCCAACGACTGGCTTACACTTTGCCGATATTCAGCTATTACTAGATGTATTGCATCGCCTTAAGGCTCACGGCAATACCATAGTGGTGATTGAACACAATCTCGATGTGATCAAAACCGCCGATTGGATCATCGATCTTGGCCCTGAAGGCGGCTCAGGTGGAGGCACCATTTTGGTCAGCGGTACTCCTACGCAAGTAGCTGAGCATCCAACGTCTCATACCGCGCGCTTCCTTAAGCCTTTACTCAAGGCTTAAGCCAACTCGCGTTGCTCTATTAAAGATAACCACCAAAGCCAGTATGACATCATTCTGGCTTTGACTGTCTTTATTAATTAATTGTAGCTAAGTTATAGCCTAGCCCACCACCCAAGCTAGGTGCCCATGAGAGTGCTCAATCCTGCTCGCATCATCACCCTCATCTCGCTCTATTTAACCTTTACGCTGCTCTTACCCGGATGTAGCAGTACAGACAACGCTTGTCATCGCCCCTTGCAGCTTACTTGGGCCAATCAGCCTCAGCTACAAGAGGATGTAACCAGATTAAGCTCACCCGCTTTTGCTGGGCGCAAAACCATGACTCCCGGCGCAGCAATGACCCGCGACTATCTTACCTTACGTATGCAACAGGCGGGCTTAATGCCTTGGCCTAGGCTGCACGCCCCACTTCCCTCTAATGCCCCTCCGCGCGATAGGGAATTTGACCAGCACTTTAGCTATCAATATCAGTTTACTGAGCGCCAGGGTGTCAATCTCATCGGCATGCTACCTGCAACTCAAGCTAGCGACCAATGGCGGCTGATTGTCGCCCACTATGATCATTTAGGTACACAAGACACCGAGATTTACCCAGGCGCCGACGACAATGCCTCGGGGATAGCCGCGATGCTAGCGCTGGCTGAGCATGCCAAGGGCCAGCAGCGGCCAAGTCATTTACTCTTTATCGCCACCGATGCGGAAGAACCAGGGCTCTATGGCAGCAAAGCCTTAGTCGCAATGCTACAAGATGACAACAGCCAACCTGCGATGGCACAAATTGAATTAGTGATTAATTTAGATATGGTGGGGCGCCCCAACCCATACCACACCATCTATTTGGAGGGACGCAAAAACTTTACTCAATTTACAGCTATTCAAAACAGTTTGATGCAAACGGTAGGGTTGTGTATCAGAGCCAATCACCCACCCGAAGCGGGTAAATCGATACAAAGGATAGATTGGTTAAGATCGTCAGATCACGTCTCTTTTTATCAAGCCGACCTGCCGTGGCTCTATTTTGGTGTACCGCCCCATAGCGATTATCATCAGACCAGCGACATTGCGTCAAAGCTAGATATCGAGTTTCTAGCAGCTGTTACAGAAACGGCTTACAAACTACTCATTATCGACAGTTATCTCTTAAATAACCGAGTAAAACAATAGATTAATTTGTGATTTATTAAAAAACAACTCACTGTTAATTATAGATTTTAGCTGTGAAGACCCATGTTTACTACTAAAAATCAGACTTAAGTGGTAGCCAATCTCTCAACTCACTGCTATAATAATCGGCTTACTGATACTTTTCGGTGCGGGAAGTCGACACGGGGTTGATTTTCTGTCTATAAAATCTTTAGTGCAGTCTCTGCACTTTGCTACACCACAAGGCTACAACCCATGTCATCCAATGAAAAAACTTTCCGCGAACTCGGTCTTTCCGAGCCTTTGTTGCGTGCTCTTGACGAGCTTGGTTACGAAAAACCAACGCCAATTCAGTCTGCTAGTATCGAGCCACTTATGGCCGGTAAAGACATTTTAGGTCAAGCACAAACGGGTACCGGTAAAACCGGTGCATTTGCGCTACCGCTATTAAATGCGATCGACCCAGCGTCAAATACGCCACAAATTTTAGTATTAGCCCCAACTCGTGAACTTGCAGTGCAAGTCGCCGAAGCATTTGGTAGCTATTCAAAATTCATGAAAGGTATGCACGTACTGCCGATTTACGGCGGCCAAAGCATGCATCAACAACTTAACGCATTGCGTCGTGGTCCACAAATCATCGTCGGTACGCCTGGCCGTGTAATGGATCATATGCGTCGTGGCACCCTTAAGCTTGATACGCTTAAAGCTATGGTGCTCGATGAAGCCGATGAAATGCTAAAAATGGGCTTCATCGATGATATCGAATGGATCCTAGAGCACACGCCTAAGCAGCGTCAGCTAGCATTATTCTCAGCTACTATGCCTGAGCAAATTAAGCGTGTTGCCAATAAATATCTTACAGAACCAGCGCACATCAGTATCGCTGCAAGTCATACTACGGTTGAATCAATTGAACAGCGTTTCGTTCAAGTTTCGCAACACAACAAACTAGAAGCGCTAGTTCGCGTACTAGAAGTTGAAAATACTGAAGGTATTATCATCTTCGTTCGTACACGTAACAGCTGTGTTGAACTGGCAGAAAAGCTAGAAGCTCGTGGTTATGCGTCATCACCGCTACATGGCGATATGAACCAGCAGGCTCGTGAACGCGCTGTTGATCAGCTAAAACGTGGTCAGCTCGATATTATTATTGCAACTGACGTTGCGGCACGTGGTCTTGACGTTGAACGTATTGGTCACGTTATTAACTACGATATCCCATACGACACTGAAGCCTATGTTCACCGTATTGGTCGTACTGGCCGTGCTGGTCGTACTGGTATGGCAATTCTATTTGTAACCCACAGAGAGATGCGCATGCTGCGTACCATTGAGCGCGCGACTAAGAGCCGTATCTCGCCAATGGACGTGCCTAGCCCAGAGACTGTGACCGAGCGTCGTCTTTCTCGTTTAGGTGAGCAGATTTCTGAAGTCATTGCTAAAGATTCTTTAGACTTCATGAAAGGCGCTGTTGCACAACTATGTCAAGAGTTAGAAGTCGATACTGATGTACTTGCAGCGGCGTTACTACAGCAAGTTCAGAAAGATCGTCCATTGCAGCTACCTAATATCAACGAACGTCAACGCGACAGTCGTGATGAGCGTAGCAGTCGTGAACGCGGTGAACGCGGTGATCGTGCACCTCGCGAACGTACCCGTCGTGATTCACGCCCAACGCCAAGCAATCTAGGAACGGCTGATACCTTGAAGGATCATCCAGACGTTAAGATGTGCCGCTATGTTATCGACGTGGGTCGTGACCATGGTGTTGGTGTCGGTAACATTGTTGGTGCTGTGGCTAACGAAGCCAACATCGACAGTCGTTATATTGGACAAATCCAACTATTTGATTCAATGACCGCCATCGACTTGCCAGACGGCATGCCAAAAGATGTATTACAACATCTGAAGAAGGTGCGTGTATGTGGTAAGCCACTTAACATCCGTGAAGCCGGCACCGAACTGCCAGCAAGCGCGGGTGATGACAGCCGTCCACCACGTCGTCGTAAGCCAGCAGGCGACCGTAAACCACACCGTAAGGGTGGTAAAGACAACGCCTAATTAGGCCGAGTCCGGCTCACTTAAAGCCACCATGTGTTGACATAACCTAGCGTGGCTAAATAAGAGAGTTACCTCATCGCAAACGCGACAAAAAAGGAGCCTAATGGCTCCTTTTTTATATTCAATGGCGGGTAACCCACAGTTATTACCGCTATACAATGGGTAATTTACCCGTTTGCTAAAACGTAAGGCAGGTTATCCGCCCTTGCACCTACCTAGTTCAATCTATGCGTTTCAATCCAGCCTGCTGCTCTGCCATTAATTCGGCGGCGCAGACTTGGCAAATACACGCATCGCGGCGAACATTAACGGTTAATGATGCCTTTGGCACAAACGCCTGCCGCTGACACCAACAAGAGGCGCTGGGCTGCAGGTTGGCGATAGCACACTGATTTAATTGCTGGCATAGGGGGCAGTTTATCGCTGCACCTAATATCAAGTTTGACTCAGCAGTCGCAACCGCTTTGTTGTGTGTCATACCTCATCATCCCCAATAAAAAAGGAGTGTCAGCAACCAAGCTAACACCCCTTAATTCAGATTATTATACGGCAATCGCAGAGCCTATTAACGCCTAAGATTACTGTTTATCAGGATTCACGGGGTAAGATTGGCTACCTAAAACTGCGCCACCATCAACCGATTGACCATAATACCCTTGGTGCTTATGGTATTGCTTCTGTAGCGCTTCAACATCCCCCTTAAAGCGTGGATCTTGTGGGCGATCTTTCGAATTAATGTAAGCTGCAACATCCCAAGCTTGTTGGTTTGTCAGCTGAATACTCTTACCAAATGGCATATTCTCGTAAATGAAGTTCGCTGCAGTATTGACCCTGTGCATGCCTGCGCCCCAGTTAAAGCTCTGTGGCCCCCACAATGGCGGTAAGCTATAAACACCCGCAATAGCAAGCCCTTGGCCATCATCACCATGACAGGCTTGACAATGCGCTTGGTAAACCGTAGCTCCGCGCTCAGGAGAATAGGCTAACTCAGGCTTTTCAATCGGTGGAAAACCACGACCAGGAAGCTTTGCCAACTCATCGATATTCATCGCAGCTTTAACCGCCGCGGGCAGAGCAAAGTCTTCACGCTTGCCGCCTTTGAGCAACTCAGCATCGCTCAATTCTGGCACTTCGCCCGTCACTTGATATTGATCCATCAAGCCGCTCATGGCCAACCAGTAGGAATAAGCAGATAACGCCACTAACTCGTCACTGCCATCTGCCGGTGCTTTCCCGTTCATCGAGTAGGTAAAGCAACCTTGAATACGTTCTTGATAGCTGTTGACCTTATCGTTTTTCTTACGATAAGCAGGGTAAGCCATATAGGCAGCCCATAGCGGTGATGCATTGGGTTTACGCCCTGCATCCATATGGCAGTTAGAGCAGTTCAGCTCGTTACCGACATATTTACCACGTAACTGCTGAGTATTAACAAACAGCTGATAACCCTGTTTAACTTTATCGCCAAATGCCCCTTGAGGTATGGCACTCATCTCTCTTGGCGTTAAATAAACCGTATCATCTGACTTTGGCTTGACTTGTAATTCAGCCTGTTTGTCAGGTAACTCAGCGGCAATAACTAGGCTTGGCATACAGAGTCCAATCAACGCTATCAAAGCACTGCGTAGCGATTTAACATGATTCATGGTCAGACTCCCTATTTGATCTCGGCAAAATACTTGGCTAACGCATCAATCTCTTCTGCGGTTAGCTTATTTGCAATGGTCCCCATCATTGCATCTACATCACCCTTGCGAGTGCCCGCTTGCCAAGCAAGTAACTGGGTCTTGATATAGCTTGCCTGCTGACCAGCAAGACGTGGGAACTGGCCCCCACCTATGCCAGACGGACCATGACAGGTGACACATGCTGGGATCATTCTGTCCCAGTCACCTTGATACACTAATTCTTGGGTTGGGTCGCTGTACACTGCGGCTTCACCGCGAAGGTGAACACTGACTTCAGGCACTTCTTGAGATGAGAAATAGTCCGCGACAGGCTTAATTGCATCACCTTGGAGCACCATAGACATAGGCGTCATGCTGGCATTTTGGCGTTGGCCTGTTTGGAACAACTTGATCTGCTGAGTGATATATTCAGCAGATAGCCCTGCTAATCTTGGGCCTAATGGCTCAACACCTTGCCCTGTTGGGCCATGACATGACGCACACAATTGTGCTGATGGCGGCATCGCCATTGGCTCTGCCAATAAAGGCATCGACAATAACAACAAAGCCGAACCTAACGTTATCGATCTCATAATATCCTCCCGATTATAACTGCCCTTAATGATAGAGGGATTCGAACGAATAAGGTAATGGATTTCATCAAAAAAATTATAAAAGCTCCCCGAAAAACAAAAACGCATCCGTTCAATAACAGGATGCGTTCAAACATAACGATGGCAACACAACCTAGACTTATTGCCCTGGGCGAACCCCTAAAGTATGGCAAATCGCATAAGTTAGCTCGGCACGGTTCAAGGTGTAAAAATGAAAATCTTTAACTCCTTCTCGCGATAACACTTTCACCATATCAATGGCCACATTAGCACCTACCATTTGTCGTGTCGCAGGGTCGTCATCTAAGCCTTCAAATTGGTTATGTAACCAGCGGGGAATCGACACATTGGTCATGCCAGCAAAGCGTTTAAGTTGCTTAAAGTTGGTAACAGGTAAGATGCCTGGAATAATTTCAACATCAATACCCGCGGCCACGCAACGATCACGAAAACGTAAGTAGGACTCGACATCGAAGAAAAACTGCGTGATAGCACGGTTGGCCCCTGCATCAATTTTCTTTTTTAAATTAATCAGATCCGCTTGCGCATTGGTCGCATCAGGATGGCCTTCTGGATAAGCCGCTACCGAGATATCAAAATCGGCCACCGAACGTAATAGGCGCACCAAATCATTAGCAAATCGAGTGGGCTTGGCACTGCCCTCGGGTAAATCGCCACGCAGTGCCACTATGTCACGCACTCCGGAATGCCAATAATGCTTGGCCAGCTCAACTAGCTCTTCATCACTGGCATCCACTAAGGTCAGGTGCGGCGCAGCCACCAGATCGGTTTCTTTCTGAATGCGTTCAATCACCCCGTGGGTACGATCACGTACGCCGGAATTAGCGCCATAGGTTACCGAGACAAACTTAGGCTTTAACGGTTCGAGACGCCTGATTGAGTTCCACAAGATCTGTTCCATCTCAGGGGTGGCTGGCGGGAAGAATTCAAACGAGACGTTAATGTCACCATTAAGCTCAGACAAGCTTTGGTTTAATGAGTTTGCATGTTGCGCGTGGTGAAAAGCCATCTTTATTCCCTCAGACGTTCGACGATAGTACTTAGACGTTTGGACGTCTATATGTCTACATACTAGAGAAACTCAGTTCTAAGTCAAGCGTAAAAGTTAACCAAAATTAAAATAGTCTATTCGCCTCTACAACAAACCGATTACAGCATGAGCGACATGAGCATCAAGCCATTGTTACATAAAATGTATTACCTGCTTACCGACAAGGTGTTGCCGATATAACTACCGGCTGGATAACAGAAATTTTCCAAGAAAAAGCGAATAATGTGGCATTGAGATGAAGTATTAGATGCACTATATAGCGGCATTATCGACAAAAAAAGCGGCCCAAGTGCTAACTTGGGCCGCTTAAGGTATGACGTCTGAGAAGAGGTTACTCTTGCAATAGATCGCGGCAGATCTGCGCCAGATCCGATTGCACCGCAGCAGCGGTGACTTCACGGCCGGCACCTGGACCACGAATAATCAAAGGATTATCTTGATAAAAGTGACTACGAATCACAAACACATTATCACCGGGCGTTAAGTTAGCATAAGGATCGTTGCGATCCACCCACTCAATCCCGACCTGCGCTGCAAGTTGACCGTCACTGTGTTGCAAGGAAGCCACATAGCGCAACACTTTATTTTGCTCCGCAGCCGCTTGATATTGACGTAGCATCTCAGCATCTAGCTCACTGATACGCTCGATAAATTCAGCCAACGGGAGCTGCGCAAGATGCGGCGGCACTAAAGAGTGCAGCGCAATATCATCAAGCTCAATATCATGGCCTATCTCTCGCGCTAAGATAAGCAATTTACGCTGCATATCTCGCCCCGACAGATCGTCACGCGGATCGGGCTCTGTCAGCCCAAGCGCCTTAGCCTGCAGCACCAATTCAGAGAAGGGTTTAGTACCATCGAAATGTTCAAACAACCAGCATAAGGTGCCGGAAAAAATCCCCCCCACCGCTTCGATGGCGTCGCCACTGTTATGTAAATCATTTAGGGCATGTTGCACGGGTAATCCCGCACCACAACTGGCATTGTAGCGCCAAAAAAGTCGACGATTATCCAGCTGCTGTTTTAATTCTTGATAAAAAGGTAAAGGCCCACTGCCAGCCAGCTTATTGGCGCTAACCATATGAATACCACGGGCAAAAAATGCTGGATACTGCAACGCTAAATCGGCGCTAGCACTGATATCTAACGCGATAAGTTCATCACATTCAACATGGCGTAATCGTTCAAACAGGTGGCTGTAATCCCAAGGGGTTGCTTGCTCATTAAATTGCTGCTGCCAGTGATTAAGATCGATATCGGTCTCGCTTAATAGCGCCAGCTTGGAACTCAGTAATCCCACCAACTCGAGACTGACCTCAAGCTCCTTGTTTAATACCGGTCTCGCCCGCTTAAACAGCTCAATCCACGCATCACCAATATTACCAATACCCAGCAGTAATACTCCGATACGTTTACGCGGGCCAGCGCAGCGACGATGTACCTTTTGCGTCAATAGGCTCACCTGCCCCTTAGGGACCAAAGTGACCAAACTTAGGCCATCGTTACACAATGGGTGAGCATCGCGGCTTAATAGACGTGAAAAACCCCGGCGATAAAGTGCAGCATCGGCACTGACCAACGCCACTAAGCCTAAGTCTTGTCGCACCTCTAATGCATCGATCCCCAGTGCTTGAGTATTGACTTCAAATATCGCCCGCGCTTGTTTTTCACTCTCGTGGGTAAAGGCCAGCTCTGCAAGGCCAGACGCCGATGACCAGTAGGCCAAGGGAGCCAGTCCTGCCTTAGCAAAACACTCTAATAATTGAGGCAGCTCGGCATTAAAGCTTAAGCTAAACAACGACACGCTAGGTAGACTAGTAACGACGGGCGCGCTAGCCGATAAGCTCTTAGGCGCAATAAGCGTAAAATCGGTATGGGGCGCATAACTCGAGCGCACCGCTAGGCTCACGTTAGTGTCAAACAGTGGCTGTAAGGTACGGTTATGCAGTACCGGCGAACCAAGATGGGCTAAGCGATTAGCCTCGGTTAATGACATGCTTTTGAGCAGGCGTGCATCGTTAATGCGATTGGGATCGGCATTAAACACCCCTTCCACATCGGTCCAAATGGTCACCCGTTCAATATTGGCGAGGCTGGCCAGCAAGGTGGCGCTAAAGTCTGAACCATTACGGCCCAGCAACAGGGTATCGCCCTTATCATTAGCACAGATAAAACCGGTGATCACTAGGCGTTCATTAGGGTGAGCATTCAGCATCGCCTGCACTTTTTGCTTTGATTGCCCTATGCGAATTTGCGGTACCGCCCCTTCATCGGCCACTAATAAAGTGCGCGCATCCACATCGACTGCCCCGACGCCTGATTCACGCAGCAGCGCGGCAAGTAAACGCGATGACCAGCGCTCGCCAAAACTAACCACTTGATTGCGTTGGTAATCCGTTAAATCGGCAAGAGAAAGTAATGTGCTGAGTTGGGATTTATCGGTCGATAGACGCTCGCGCAAGCTGCGCGCCTGTTCGTTAGATAACAGTTGCTCGATCAGATTTTGCTGGTAACTGATCAACACTTGCAACTCTTCTTGCCACAACAGACCGGACTCGGTTAGCTCAAGTAATTTATATAAAAAATTAGTACTCTTGCCCGCAGCAGAAACCACGATGAGATCATCGCTATGGCCATGGGTGAGTAATATATGAGCGACACGGCGGTAACAATCTGCATCCGCTAAACTAGAACCGCCAAATTTATGCAAATGACATCGTGTCATTTTTTGCTCCTCAATACCTTTAACAACTTACCGCGATAGCCGCATCTAAACCCGCTTGAATATCTGCCACCAGATCGTCACCATCTTCAATCCCAACAGATAAACGAATAAGGGTATCTTTCACCCCTGCCTCTAAACGAGCCGCTGGCTCCATCGCTCTGTGGGTCATGGTAGCAGGAACCGCCACTAAGCTCTCTACTCCACCCAAGCTTTCGGCTAAAGAGAAGTATTCTAACGCATTTAAAAAGGCAATAAGCTCTGCTTCGCCACCTTTTAACTCAAAACTGAGCATGGCACCAAAACCTTTTTGCTGTTTTAACGCGATCTCATGGCCTGGATGGCCCGCCAAACCAGGATAATAGACCTTATCAACGGCGCGATGACGGGTTAGCAAAGCCAACACCTGCTGTGCGTTGGCTTGATGCTGACGCATTCTCACCGCAATTGTTCTTAAGCCGCGTAGGGTCAAATAGCTATCGAAGGCTGAGCCGGTTAACCCTAAGGTATTAGACCACCAATGTAACAGCTCACCCACTTCAGCATCTTTAGCGACAACCGCGCCGCCGACCACATCGCTATGCCCGTTGATATATTTAGTCGTTGAGTGGATCACTATGTCAGCGCCGAGCAACAGAGGTTGTTGCAAGATAGGCGATAAAAAGGTGTTATCGACTACCACTAGCGCCCCCACTTCATGGCTCTGGCTCGCAATCGCTGCGATATCGACCACGCGCAGTAATGGGTTCGAAGGGGTTTCTAACCAGACCATTTTAGGTTGGCGAGCAATAACGTCTGCCAAAGCAGCGGCATTCGTTTGGTCAACCACTGCCAGTTTAAATGCCCCTTTCTTGGCGAGGTGGGTAAATAGTCGATAGCTGCCGCCATAGCAATCGTGCGGCACCACGAGTAGATCATCGGGCCCCAGTAAATTGGTTACTAAGGTGATGGCCGCCATGCCAGTGCATGTCACTATGCCTGCCGCCCCACGTTCCAGCTCCGCTATGGCGTCAGCCAAAATACAGCGAGTCGGATTACCCGAGCGGCTATAATCAAAATCTCTCGGTTGTTGATGGCCATCAAAGGAGTAATTGGTCGACAAATAGATGGGCGGTACAACGGCACCATATTGGGTATCGGATTCTATCCCCCCACGCACAGCTGCCGTGGCTAATTTACGCTCAGTCATCTTTTACTCCTAAAGTTAAATCGGCGGCAGTCATCTATACTTTATAGATGTCTGGACGTCTAAATGTACCTAAGGCAAGCGGTAGCGTCAACATATTTAGACGTTTAGACGTCCAAACATGTAGAAATCTATTTGCAATTAACAAAAATTAGAGGCAATAATTTGACTGTACCCGGTAAGGGTATAAAATCTGCCCCGAATTTGAGAATTAACAGGTGAGTCAATGACTGAGTGGAATGGCGATTATATCAGCCCCTATGCTGAACATGGTAAGAAGAATGAGCAAGTGAAAAAAATCACTGTCTCTATTCCCCTCAAGGTGCTTAAGATTTTAACCGACGAACGCACTCGTCGTCAGGTGAATAACTTACGCCACGCTACAAACAGCGAATTGCTTTGTGAAGCTTTTTTGCATGCTTATACTGGCCAACCTTTACCCCATGATGATGACTTGTCAAAAGACAAACCCGACAGTATTCCAGCCGAAGTGAAAAAGCTGATGACTGAGATGGGCATCGAATGGGAAGACGTCGAGTAAATCGACTTTACCTATCCTGTTTTGCTAAAGAGGGATCGCACTGCGATCCCTCCTCTTTATCACGTCTAAACACACTGCAACCCCTGGTGGTATAGTGCCTGAACTTATGATTGATCCCATGATCCTTGGCCTAGCGTCGCTGATCATCTTTATTGGCGCCCTAACCCAAAGCCTGATCGGTTTTGGCTTAGCCGTTGTCGCCTCGCCGTTACTCTATCTCGTCGACCCAAGCCTAGTGCCCGCACCTGTCATTATGATGGGCTTTTCTATCGCCTTACTCACCCTGCTAAGAGAGAGGCGCGCACTGGAATTTAACGGCTTACAATATGCTTTACTGGGGCGTATCCCTGGCGGAATATTAGGCGCAACCTTATTATTGCTAGCACCACAACCAGTATTGGGATTAGCCATTGCAATCATTGTGGCTCTAGCCGTGGTTCTGAGCCTATTCAAGCTACGTCTCCCCATAAATCGCAGTAATCTTTTTATGGCGGGCATATTGTCGGGGATCTTTGGTAATATCGCTGCCATTGGTGAACCGCCAATGGCTATTTTACTCTCGGGAAAAGACGCCAAACAGTTTCGCGCAGCCTTGTCAGCCTTCTTCATCTTTAGCTCAATGATCGCCTTAATCATTTTGGCTTTCAGTGGATTACTCACACTGCGTCATCTGTATCTTTCAATGCTATTGCTACCATCGGTCCTGCTAGGCTTTGTAGTTGCTAATCGTATTGTCGGCGGCATCGACAAACAAAAAACCCAACGCCTTACCCTGATATTGTGCAGTACAAGTGCGCTGATCTTAGCGGTAAAATCGATTATAGAACTAACGTAACGACCTCAAATAGGTGTCCGTAAAAGGGAATAAAAATCAGCAAACAAGATAATCACTAAAAATGATATGAGGTTCGGATCACGCCCCCAATGGCATCATCACTGCCAAACAGCCCGGTTAAGTCCAGATTAAAGGTGCGACCAATACTAAAGCCTGTACCAACCGAATACAGGTCGATTGCGGTATTGTTTAAATTGTGGCGATAACCCACACGTAACGCCAACCAATCCGTGGTTTTTAGCTCCCCTGCGAAGCGCCAATATTGTGTACTAACCACTTCATCGAAACCTTGATGAGCATTCAAATCGATATCACTTGTTAGGGTAAGTGCAGCCCAATCATAAGCCACCCCAGCAGTATATAAAGGCTCAACTCGATAAGTAAATTGCCGCCCTAATGACTCTACACTCTGTTGTTTTGGGTCGATTAAATTGCGTCCAGACAAGCCAACGGTTAGCCCATTAAAAGGCTTAATTACCACACCAACATCAAGATTAAATACCGTATCATCATTACGATAGGGGGAATCATTACCACTATCAAAAGTCACGTTATTCGCATTAACTACATAATTGTAAGTGTCGATACGCTGTATTTTGGGCGAGAGCCCAACCGATATTGGCATGTTGACAATTGATAGAGGAAAACTCAATACAACGCCAACATCAGACACTCCCCCCGACACCAACGCCCCGAGAGAGCCTAACTCTGAAACATTTGCAGGATTGTTAACATCAAAATGGTCTAAATTGCTTTGAATCGCATCTGCAACACCTACCGCCTCGATATAAGTCTTATGAAACAGTGTCATTGGCATCTGCACCGTCGGCAAGACAATCGATGTACCTTGTGTCGCAGAGGTTCTCTCTGCTTGCGGCGATGCAATCCCCCGCGCCTCTTTAGTCGCATCTAACACTGACAAGACAGGATGATTGAAGAGATCTCCATGTTGATGACTTACGGCAACGTGTGAACTGTTTAAGGCAGAGTTATGTACACCATCATATTGCTGCTCGGCAAAGGAAAACCTAGTGAGACTCATCAGCGTGATTAACACTATTATGCTAAGGCACTTCATTCCCTTTTCTCCCCCCTCCGAATAATGGTCATTTTAAGCGTGTTGAAAGATTAGTACGCTCGATTGTTAAAGATAGTTCATTTCTTAAGTGCTAGATGATATGGCAAGTAAAAATACTGATATTTAGCCCGTATTTAACCTTTACTCCCCCAGCCTCTGCTGCGTAAATATGCTCGATAATCCACTATGGCTGATAAGATCAAAATACTGCCCATCGCGACGTATTTCCCAAAAATAACGCCCCCTTTCGACGACAATCACAGCGTTAGCGATAACAAGTTCATTAACATTACAGCCATTATTTAGCAGATGTTTAACTACTAAAGTGTGATTCACCTCCACCAGTAATTGATAGCCAACACCTCATCCCCGCAAAAACAACAAACAACAAAAGGCTTTTAATACAAAAACTTAAATCACATCAATTAGATTAATATCAATGATATTTTTATCAATTAGATTTTTATTGTAAAGGTGATCAACCTCAAACTCACATCTCGACTCCTTTAGTAAACTTTTTAACAACAAACACCCGCTTTGTTTAATAAAAAATCACCACGGGTGGTGATTAAGGAAAGATGATGAAAAACATAGTAAAAATTGCAACGTGCATCATGTTCACATTCTCGTTAGGCGCCCAAGTTTATGCCGTAGATGGCGGTAACCCGAAAAAAGGTAAACACCTCTACAAGAAAGAGTGTAAAGCCTGCCATAGCAAAGGCGATGCGGGCGGTGAAATCACTCCGATGAGTAAAACCATGAGCCAGTGGGATCGCTATTTTAAACGTGATCAACACAAGGTTAAGCCTGAGGTTTTTGAGCAACTCTCCGAAAAAGACCGCTTGGATATTCAGCAGTTTCTTTATGACCATGCGGCAGATTCCGATCAACCACAGACTTGCGGTTAAAACTCACTAAGCCCATCTACTGCGCACCTCGCGCGACGGAGAGACAAAGATGCGTACACTACTATCGATTTTAATTGCCAATGCATTAGCCTTTTCTGGCGGCGCGTACAGTGCCGACCAAGAACAACAAAAGCTGGCAGACTTAAAACAGCAACTAGCTGAGCTATCAGAAGAAATTGACGATATTAATAGCCGCGTAGACAAAAATGAGCGCCACACAGCACTGGATAGAATCCAACTCACAGGAGATTTTCGTACCAAGGCTCATTCATTGCATTATCAAAATGTCACTTGGAACCCAGCCATCAAAGTTGACTTCAATGATTTTGGCCAAAAAGCCATGTCTGGCACCTTTGGAATGCCAAACGATGCCAACTCGCCATTAGGCAAGATGTTAAGCGCCAACCCTGAATTAGCCAGTGCGTTCCAAAATGGCATGTTGCAGGGAGTAATGCCTTATGTGCTGGCGCCCAAATCGGTACAAGATATCGATAACGATATTTTCTATACCACCCGCCTCAGACTCAATCTAAAAGCCAAAGTATGGGACAACGTTGGCTTTTCAGCTCGATTAAGCATGTATAAAAACTGGGGGGACTCGACTGGCACCCAAGTATTTGATTCATGGCGCTCGTTCACCATGGATGGCAGTAGTAGTGGCAATACCAGCGGTGATTGGCTCAGAGTCGAGCGCGCCTACTTCGATTGGAAAAACATCGGTGGCACCAACACCTATCTTTCTATCGGTCGTCGCCCCTCAACCTATGGCCCACCATCACATTACAGGGAAAACGAGAAGCGCGGCGGCACGCCATCAGGTCACTTAGTCAACTTTAACTTCGATGGCGCCACCTTAGGTTACAACTTAGGCGAGATCACTGGTATTGATGGCCAAGTGGTCCGTTTCTGTTACGGCCAAGGCTTTGAGTCACAATGGGGTAATGGCGAAATGTTTGGTGATATCGTCACCAAAGACACGCATCTAGGTGGTTTTAATATCGACGCCATCAACGACGGTAACCACTTCCTGCAATTTACTCTGTTTGGTGCCAAAGACATTAACGACGGCTTCAAAGGCACCATGGCTTTTCCTACTCAACTGGCAGGCATTTTTGCCCCAACCATGTACCAAGATATGCAGAAGTTTGAAAACTTCAACTTTCAAACCCGGGTACAACCTAGTGGGGTGATTGGTGACATGTATTTAGGGGGGGTCGGTTACGCCTATGAAAGCGATGAGGATATGAAGCTATTCGCCTCTTTTGGCTGGACACGAGCCGAAGGCAACGGCAATGCCGGTATGTTTGGCGGCATTTTAAGTGATGCGGTATTTGAAGCACAGCTCAACGCCGACGGCAGCGAAATTATCATGATGCCAGACGCCGCCGATAGCGCCGACACTAAAGATGGGTACGGCGTTTATGTCGGCATCCAAATTCCGGCGCCTTACGGTAAGTTAGGTCTGGAATATAACTATGGCTCTAAATACTGGACTCCGTTTACTCAAGCGCAAGACGATCCTATTGGCAGTAAGCTTGCCACCCGTGGTCATGTTGCCGAAGCCTACTACATGTTTGATATCAACCCACGTATGTTTATCAAACTGGCAGGGCTGTATTACGACTATGAATACACAGGTAGCGGTACCCCTGTTGGCGCGCCGCAAAAAATTGATGATGTCATTGAAGGCGGCGCTTATTCGATGCTGCCTGTGGTCGACACAGCCTTTGACATCAATGCCTCGTTAACAGTCAACTTCTAAACTTAGACTATCCCCCGGCTCATGCCGGGGGTAGGGATCACCCGATGAAACATCCACGCTTTTTAATCTCGATAATGGCCATGGGGCTATTGGGACTGGCCAGCGCCAATGCCGCAGACAATCCCCATAAAGACGCCATTGAAGGCCCCTTTAACCAAGGGACACAAGTCACGGCACAATGTGTTGAATGTCATGAAGATCACGCTAAAGACTTTATGAAATCATCCCACTGGACGTGGGAATTGGAACAAGAACTTCCCGGACGCACAGTTAAACGTGGCAAAAAAAACGCCATCAATAACTTTTGCACCTCAATCTCGGGTAACGAACCCAGGTGTACTAGTTGCCATGCCGGTTATGGCTGGAAAGACGACAGCTTCGACTTCACCGACATGACCAAGGTCGACTGCTTGGTCTGTCACGACACCACAGGGACCTATATTAAAGATCCTGCCGGTGCGGGTGAAGCGCTAGCCAAGGTCAACCTTGAGCGCGTAGCGCAAAATGTCGGTATGCCAGTCCGCGATAACTGCGGTACTTGCCACTTCTATGGCGGCGGTGGAGATGCGGTTAAACATGGCGATCTCGACTCCTCCATGGCTTACCCAGATAAGGCAACCGATGTCCATATGGACAGCGATGGCAACGACTTCCAGTGCCAAACCTGCCATGCTACCGAGCAACATCAAATCAGCGGTAATGCCATGGGTGTATCACCAGGCGGCACGAATGACATTGGCTGTGAAAGCTGCCATGAAGCAGCGCCTCACAGCAATAACCGCCTTAACACCCATACCGCTAGTGTGGCTTGTCAGACATGCCATATCCCCTTCTTTGCGCGCAATGAGCCCACCAAGATGAGCTGGGATTGGTCTACTGCTGGTAGCGATCAAGAAGAAACCGTCGATGAATATGGCAAGCACACCTTTATGAAGAAAAAAGGCAGCTTCGTGTGGGCTAAGATGGTAGCTCCTGAATATGCTTGGTACAACGGCAAAGCCGATGCCTACATGGTCGGCGATAAAATGGATCCCACCAAGATAACTAAACTGACTTACCCCATAGGCGATATTACCGACGCTACCGCTAAGATCTATCCGTTCAAAGTACACAGAGGCAAACAGATCTACGATAAGAAACAAAATATCTTTGTCACGGCCAAGGTTTATGGCAAAGGCGGCTACTGGAAAGATTTCGACTGGGATAAAGCCGCCAAACTGGGTATGGAAGCTAACCAAGCATTAACCGAGCAAGGTATCACATACAGTGGCGAGCATGGCTTTGCTGAAACCGAAATGTGGTGGCGTATCAACCATATGGTATCACCATCAGCTCAAGCTCTTAAATGTAACGACTGCCACAACAAAGGCACTCGTATGGATTGGCAAGCCTTAGGTTATGACGGCGACCCGATGAAAAACAAGCAAGGAGTCAGACACGAAAAATAGGTCTAGATTCATGAGCGCTACCGCTAACAGGTAGCGCCGTTATCCCGTTAAGACATTATGGCCAATTCGATACAGCTTTTTTATCGAGTTGGCCATTTTGTCTCATCCTCTAGCAAAACATGACCATTTAGTGGCTTAATCCTATGAATAACCACAAAAAATGTGGCATTAAAATTGCGTTAGTAAAAGACCATTTTCTGCGGCAAGCTATATGAGTTGTAATAGCAACAGACTGAAACATATTAATCAATTTACAGGTGAATTCGGCGGAGCTTTTGCCGATTTAGGCACTTTTTTACCTTTAGTGCTTGGCCTTATCGCCCTGAATCACTTCTCGGCTCAAGGGATCTTTATCGGCTTTGGCCTGTTCGCCCTATTTAGCGCCTTCTACTACCGCAGGCCGATACCTGTACAACCGATGAAAGTGATTGCCGCGCTCGTGATAGCCCAAGGGTTAACCCCCGGCATGTTGCAAGCCAGCGGTATAATGATGGGGGTAATTCTTTTAATCTTGGCTTATAGTGGCGCCATTACTTGGATGGCTAAACAGCTGTCGCCTGCCATCAGCATTGGAATACAATTGGCCATAGGGTTACAACTGATTTGGATGGGGGCCCAGATGATGAGCGACACTTGGCTCATCGGTATCTTGACCTTTAGTACCCTGTTTGCCAGCCGTTTCTTACCCCTGCCCTACCTTGTGATGCCTTTAGTGCTAGTGGTCGGGATTGTATGGCAATATAACAGCGGCTTCGCCCCTAGCTTTACACTGGCAGCCAGCAACGATTGGCAACTTGGCTGGCCCAGCATGCAAGAGTGGGCCTCTGCCGCCGGATTATTAGTCCTGCCGCAGCTAGCACTAACGCTCACCAATGCGGTGATCGCTACCTCAGCTATGGCGAAAGAAAAGTTTCCCCACGATGCCAATCATCACCCAGACAGATTTTCACCTCAACGCCTCGCTACCAGCTCTGGTTGGGCCAACCTGTTATTAGCCCCTTTTGGCGCAGCCGCCATGTGTCATGGCGCTGGAGGGCTAGCGGTGCAATATCATTTTGGTGCCAGAACCTGGATTGCACCAGCCCTGTTTGGCACCAGTTGCTTACTCATCGCCCTATGTTGGGGTGAGAACATCGCGAGTCTACTCTCGCTTATCCCCTTAGCGGTGCTCGGCAGCCTGCTTGCCATTGCTGGAGTGCAGTTGGCATGGTCAAAACGCTTTATCGACGGTAAACCCTTTTGTATTTTTGTCATTCTCTCGACCGCGACGATCTGTTTATTTGTCAATACCGCAGCGGGCTTAGCGACAGGGATGATATTGGAGATGGGGCGCCGTCACTGGCACACCATCTCAGATTTACGCTCATGACCATTTGCTGATAACCCCGTCGGTCAGTGAGCACCGCATTACTTAAGATAGGATAACTCAGTTTGCAACTGCAATAACTGCTGCCGCTCATCCTGCAGTTTATGTTGGTACTTCATCACCTTGTCTTGCTTGCCTTCCGCCTTAGCTTCCTTTAATGCTTGGGTATACTCGGCAATATCTTGGTTAACATCGTCAATATCCTCAATCAACTCCTGGCGTAACGCTGCATTGCTGCAGTTAGCTTTAGCCGCTTCAAGTGCCTTAGTTAACCCATTAACTTTATGTGAGTTATGCTGTTTTTTAGCCTGTGCTAGCTGAGTTTCAATTTCACAAAATTTTCTTTCACAGCCCACTAAATGTGTGCAATCGCTAGATGCCATGACCATAGGCGATGGCAACAGCATTAAGGCCGAAACCGCTAACATCTTTTTAATACGTAATTTTTTCATCGATATAACCTCTTTATGGTGGCACTAGCTAACCTGAACTCGGGATAAGAAATTGAACTAATAGCCCTCTTTGTGATCAGATCTCTCGACCAAGATTAATCAATCACGCAGAGGGCATATGAATAATTTAGTGGATGTATTTTGTGATGTCGATGATTTTTGTAATGCTTTTATTCCTCAATGGGAACAACAGTGCCTAACCGATGGAACTCGCAAGCGTAAGCGCGCAGGCAGAATGACGATGAGTGAAATTATGACAATTATCATCGCCTTCCATATGTCTAATCATCGTGACTTCAAGAATTTTCACACAGGATATCTGGCTCGTTTCTACAAATCTGATTTTCCAAACTTACTCAGCTACACTCGATTTCTTGAAGTCATGCCGAGTGCAGTCATTCCAATGTGCAGTTATTTTTCCTCTTTAAAAAGCGAACCGACAGGCATCGAGTTCGTTGACTCAACGAGCATTAAGGTTTGTCATAATTTACGAATTCCAAGGCATAAAACGCTAGCAGGTCTCGCCAGCCGAGGAAAAGGCACGATGGGCTGGTTCTATGGTTTTAAACTTCATCTTATTGTGAACCATCGAGGTGGCATCGTTGCAGCCAAAATAACACCTGCGAATGTTCATGACACGAAACCCGTAAAAGATATGGTCGTTGAATCAATGGATAAACTCTATGCTGATAAGGGGTATATCGGCAAAGCGTTAGCAGGCGACCTATTAGAACGTGGGGTAACTATCGTTAATAACGTGCGTAAAAATATGAAAGCAAAGGCTTTATCATTATGGGATAGAGCCATGCTTTCTAGACGATTTATTATCGAAACAATCAATGACCAGCTAAAAAACATCTCACAAATAGAGCATACACGGCACCGCAGCGTACATGGTTTCATGCTTAATGTGATAGGTGGTTTAGTGGCTTATCAACTCAAAGAGAATAAGCCACAACTCAATATTACATCAGCAGAATTCAACGTGATTTCAGTGTTACGTTAAACCGATCTGAGGTTAGCTAATAATAAATAGGGATGCTGACGCTTATTTCAAGGTCAACAGCAGCACCTTGTTTGGCAATGTTACCGAACTCACTGCTCGACAAGAACCTCGTTCAAATATTACTGCAAGCAACATTAGCCTCATACCAGAAACAAAAATGCCGATGAAGGTAACCCTCATCGGCATCTATCAACGCTATTGGCTAAAAACTATCGCCAGCTAATGGCCAAATCAACAATTCACCATCGAATTGGCGATTAGCTAATTCTTTGGCGAACCGCCTCAAATAAACAAATCCCCGTTGCGACCGATACGTTTAAACTCGAAACGCTGCCCGACATTGGGATGGAGGCAAGTGAATCACAGCTCTCGCGAGTCAAACGACGCAGGCCCTTATCTTCGGCGCCCATGGCGATGGCTAGCGGTCCTTTAAGGTCGGCTTGATACAGATTATGCTCAGCTTCGCCTGCTGCGCCAATGATCCAAATCCCCTTGTCTTGCAGGCTCTTCATGGTACGTGCGAGGTTAGTCACCTGAAACAGTGGCACCACTTCAGCCGCGCCGCATGCTACCTTACTAACCGTTGGGGTTAAGCCAACCGAGTTATCACGTGGCACGATGACGCCGTGAACACCTGCGGCATCAGCGTTACGTAAACAGGCCCCCAGATTATGTGGGTCGGTAACGCCATCAAGGATGAGCAAAAATGGGGTGTCGGTCTTTTCCACTAAGGCTAACAGATCGTTGTCGTTAAGCTGTTTAACCGCTTTAACGCGAGCCAAAACACCCTGATGTTGGGTGCTACCCGCCTTCTCATCGAGGGCCTTACGCGATGTTTTTTGAATTGACACGCCATACTGGGCGGCGATTTCAAGTAGTGGGGTTAAGCGTTGATCGTCACGACCTTGCAATACCCACATCTCAATCACACGTTCGGGACTATGGTTAAGCACTGCTTCAAGTGCATGAATGCCGAAGGTGATATCTTGTTTTTTCATTAATATATTTTCTCTTATTACTGCGCTTATTACTTAGTGACTTTACGCTTTACTGGCTTACGTTTTTTGGCGCCAGTTTTGGCTGCATCCGCTTTGGCTTTAGCTGCACCACCTTTAGCCCCATTGGTTTTACGCTTAGCGGGGGCTTTGGCGTCTGCCTTGGGATTACCGGCTGCGGCCTTAGCGCTACTGCGTCGAGGTTTGCGGGCCGTTTTATCGCCAGTCCCTTTACCTTGCTTAGCACCTTCAAGGTTAACCCGCTCACGGGCCGTCAGCGGTTTATTACTCTTACCTCGCCTTGGCGAGCGTCCCTCATCACCAACCATCACAAGATCGATTTGGCGATCATCAAGATTCACGCTGGCCACTTTAACCGTCACCGGATCGCCAATCTGGTACACCAGACCAGAGGCTTCACCCACAAGACGCTGACGCATATTATCGTAATGATAATAATCGCCACCTAAGCTGGAGATATGTACTAAACCATCAATAAACAAGTTACTTAGTCGTACAAACAGACCAAAATGAGTCACCGAGGCGATCACAGCTTCGAAGGTGTCGCCGACATGATCTTGCATGAATTCACATTTAAGCCAATCGCTGACATCTCGGGTCGCTTCATCGGCGCGGCGCTCAGTGGTTGAACACTCTGCGCCAAGCAGATCTAGCTCTTCAATCTGGTAATGGTAACCCCCATCTGGGGTCCATTTATCTTTGCCTTCACCTCGCTCCTTGGCTAATAGATAGCGAATGACGCGGTGCAAGATAAGGTCGGGATAGCGGCGAATAGGCGAAGTGAAGTGGGAATACTCTTCTAGCGCTAATCCAAAATGCCCTTGATTATCTGGGGTATAGGTAGCTTGGCGCATCGAGCGCAGCAACATTACCTGTATCAGTTCGGCATCGGGTCGGTCTGCTATCTGTTCCATTAAGGCTTGGTAATCACCAGGGGTAGGCTCTAAACCGCCGCCCATGGTCAATCCACGCTCTTTAAGGAAGTCCTTAAAATTAGTAAGTTTTTGCTCAGATGGCGCTTCATGCACCCGATACAGCACTTCACCTTTATGCTTTTGCACAAATTTAGCCGAGGCAACGTTGGCCAAAATCATACATTCTTCAATGATTTTATGGGCCTGATTACGATGACGCGGCTCAATACGCTCAATCTTACGATCGGCGTTAAACACAAACTGGGTCTCGGTGGTTTCAAAGGCAATGGCGCCGCGCTTAGCGCGGTTTTTATCTAAGACCAGATACAAAGATTGCAGCGTCTGTAGATGCGGGAAGATAGGTTTGAGCTCATCGCTCACCTCACCACCTTCGAGCATATCGGCAACTTGGGTATAGGTTAAACGTGCGTGAGAGTGCATCACCGCTGGGTAAAACTTATAACCCGACAGTTTACCTGTGGCTGATATGGTCATTTCTGCGACCATGCACAAGCGATCGACCCCAGGATTGAGTGAACACAAGCCGTTTGACAGCTTCTCAGGCAACATAGGGATCACTTGCGATGGGAAGTAAACCGAGTTACCCCGTGCGCGAGCCTCTTGATCCAGTGCCGATTCGGTGCGCACATAATGACTCACATCGGCAATGGCAACCCATAAGCGCCAGCCACCGCTTTTTTTAGTTTCGGCATAAACGGCATCATCGAAATCGCGTGCATCTTCACCGTCAATGGTCACCAAAGGCAGCTTACGCAGGTCGACACGACCTTGCTTTTCCTCTTCGGTTACCTCATCGGGGATCTTGCGCAGTTTCTTTTCGATAGCGCTCGACCAAGTGTGGGGAAGATCGTAATTACGTAATGCAATTTCTATCTCCATACCGGGTGCCATCTCTTTGCCTAACACTTCAACCACTTTACCGGCAGCCTTGATATGGCGGCCTGGGCGACGTGTTAACTCGACCACCACTACATCGCCTTGACGGGCGCCGTTGCGATCTTCGTTAGGGATTAAAATCTCTTGGGTGATACGTTTGTCATCGGCGATGACAAAGGCCATGCCTGAGTCGATATGAAAACGGCCCACCAATGGGGCGGTGCGCTGATGAGTTAGGCGCACAATACGTGCTTCGCCGCGCCCTTTTCTATCGACGCCAGCTTTTTGAGCTAAAACCTTATCACCGTGAAAATACATCAACATGTCACGGTTATTGATATAAAGGTCATCACCCCCTTCGTCGAGCTTTAAAAAGCCAAAACCATCGCGGTGGCCAATCACAGTGCCACTGAGTAGGTCCATGCGCTCAGGTAAGCCATAGGCTTGCCCGCGCGTAAAGACTAGCTCACCATCACGTTCCATCGCGCGTAGACGACGACGCAATGCTTCTAATTGCTCTTCATCAACAATGTTGAGTGCATCTGCAATTTTTTCGCGATTGAGGGGTGATTTTTGTGAGCGCAAGTATTCTAAAATATACTCACGGCTGGGGATGGGGTTGTCGTACTTCTGTTGTTCACGCTTTAAATGCGGATCGTTGCTCATTCAATATCCAAAATGTCAGCCCATGCTTAATTGCTTGGGGCAATTACCGGGATCTCAGATGCTCCTGCTTTGCCCTCTTAACTGCACTGGCGGGCATTTTTGCTTCTAGCACCATCAATAATTGTAAGGCTTGTTGTTTCATCGCCTCATCACTAAATACATCATTGTATAGCCAATGATAACCCATTTCGTAATCTCGTGGGCTACCATAGCCTTCGCCAAACAACCTCACTAACATCATACGTGCAGGAAGATCGCCACTGGCGGCAGCGGGCAGTGTGTATTGCACTGCACGCTCTCTATCTTGGATGACAAACTTACCATCTCGGTAATATTCGGCAATCCTAACCATGGCTTCGGCGCTACCTTGTTCGGCGGCATCGCGAAGCAATGAAATACCCCTTGGCGGATTGGCGGTCACGCAAATCCCATAATTGAGCATTTCAGCCCAAAGGTACTGATACAGCGGTTGTTTCAGCACTTCGGCACGGGCCTCAATATCTTGCAGTAACTGGCAGTCGTCACTGGTGACTCGAGTGAGATACGATTTATCTCGTATCATATCAATCAATTGTTCTTGGCTGTAAACTTCAACAGCCTCGGTATCTGCGTAGCTGGTTAAAGATAAGGAACTCAAAATAATAAAGAATACCAATCGTAGCATAACAAAATTCTCTATATCGATTTCGCGCCCTGTATCACCTGTAGGAACACAGTCATTGGGCAGTATAACTTATCTTATCGGCAGCTGGGCATATACCTTAATAACGCTCGTCTATCTATAGCCGTTTCTTTTGCCTGACTCAATAAAAAGGCCGCTTAACGCGGCCCTTATGATTAACTAAACGGATTCACCAGAATCATGGTCTCGTTTCTATCGGGACCCGTTGAGATAATATCGACTGGCGTTTCCAGCAACTCTTCAAGACGCTTAATGTAGTTCAATGCCGCTTGTGGCAATTGATCAACAGAAGTGGCGCCGAAAGTAGTTTCACTCCAACCCGGCATGGTTTCGAGTACAGGTGTTACCTGCTCGTAACCTTCAGCCGCTAACGGAGTCGTAGTTGCTACAGTACCGTCTGGGTATTGATAGCCAACACAGATCTTAACTTCTTCTAGGCCGTCTAAAACGTCTAGTTTAGTTAAGCAGAAACCGCTAACACTGTTGATTTGAACGGCGCGCTTCATTGCGACAACGTCTAACCAACCTGGACGACGCTTACGACCAGTCGTGGCACCGAACTCGTGACCCTTAGTACCTAAGTAGTCGCCGATTTCGTTTTTCAATTCTGTTGGGAAAGGACCTGCACCAACACGAGTGGTGTATGCCTTCATGATACCCAAAACGTAATCTAGATGACGTGGACCAAATCCTGAACCCGTTGCAACACCACCGGCGGTAGTATTAGAAGAGGTTACGAACGGATAAGTACCATGGTCAATATCTAATAACGTGCCCTGAGCACCTTCAAATAGAATTGGTTCGCCAGCTTTGCGTGCCTGATCAAGCAGCTCAGATACGTCTGTACACATGCTCTTCAAGTAATCAGCAATGGCTAGAGCATCTTTCAATGTCTCTTCGTAATCAACTGCTTCACACTTGTAGTATTCGGTCAGCATGAAGTTATGGTAAGCCATAACTTCTTTTAGTTTAACGGCAAACAATTCTGCATCAAACAGATCACCTACACGTAAACCGCGACGAGAAACTTTGTCTTCGTATGCTGGACCAATGCCACGACCCGTAGTACCAATAGCATTGTTGCCACGCGCTTTTTCGCGAGCGACATCTAACGCACAATGGAATGGAAGGATCAAAGGACACGCTTCAGAGATAAGTAGACGTTCCTCTACAGGTACGCCACGCTCTTTAAGCATGTTGATCTCAGTCATCAGAGCGTCTGGTGCTAGCACCACGCCATTACCAATAATGCATTTCACATTATCGCGTAAAATTCCTGATGGAATAAGATGAAGAACGGTTTTGTCACCATCGATAACCAGTGTGTGACCCGCATTGTGGCCACCTTGGTAACGAACGACATATTTGGCCTGTTCGGTAAGTAGATCGACTATCTTACCCTTTCCTTCGTCACCCCATTGGGTGCCGAGAACTACGACGTTTTTGCCCATTATTTGCTGCAAGGTAGTGGTTAAAACGGGATTTTAGCAGATCTTAGGGGGGAAGTGGCAAGTAATTTATGAAAAAATAATCAATATGATCACCCCTGCAGTGACTAAACTACCGCCCAGCCTCTGAAGAAGACTTTGATTTTGATTGGAAATGTCTTGTAAGTAAGCACGCCAACGATTAGGGAATAATAAAGGTCCAATACCTTCGATAACCAGCACTAAACCGAGCGCAAGCATGATTAATTGCAGTGACATAAACAGCGTTCCTTAAATAGGACAATGAAATAATCTCAATCCTAAAAATAGCAGAATTTAGTTATAAAAAAACCCAGCGTAATGCTGGGTTTTTGAATTTTCGAAGCGAAATATTAACGCTTAGAGAATTGTGGCTTACGACGTGCTTTACGTAGACCCACTTTCTTACGCTCAACTTTACGAGCATCACGGGTAACGAAACCAGCAGCGCGTAGAGATGGACGTAGAGCTTCATCAAGTTCCATCAGTGCACGAGTAATACCGTGACGGATTGCACCTGCTTGGCCAGTGGTTCCACCGCCTTTAACAGTTACATAGATGTCTAGCTTGTCAGTCATTTCAACTAGCTCTAGAGGTTGACGAACAACCATACGAGCAGTTTCACGACCAAAGTATTCGTCAAGTGGACGTTGGTTCACGACGATGTTACCACTACCTGCTTTAGCGAATACGCGAGCAGTAGATGTTTTGCGACGGCCAGTGCCGTAGTACTGAGTTGCAGCCATTTGCTTAATCCTGTTTAGATATCAAGAACTTGAGGTTGTTGTGCAGCGTGGTTATGTTCTGTACCAGCGTAAACTTTAAGTTTACGGAACATGGCACGTCCTAAAGGACCTTTAGGTAACATACCCTTAACTGCTTTCTCGATGATCATTTCAGGCTTATGATCTTGCAGCTTTTCAAAGGTGATCTGCTTGATGCCACCAATGAAACCAGAGTGCGAGTAGTACACTTTGCCTTTCGCTTTATTACCAGTAACAGTAACTTTCTCAGCGTTGATAACGATGATGTAATCGCCAGTGTCAACGTGCGGTGTATACTCTGGCTTGTGCTTACCACGTAAACGGGCAGCAATTTCAGTAGCGATACGACCTAAAGTTTTACCTTCAGCGTCAACAACATACCAGTCGCGAGTAACGGTTTCTGGTGTAGCAGTAAAAGTAGTCTTCATTTACAAAAACCCAATGTTAAAATTCTGTCTCACATGCCGTCATTCATTATTAAATAACAACACAAAAAGTGCCATTCCCCGCCCCTTCGAGCAAAGAATAAGGCTTTACAACTTCCACCGTATAGATGGAGTAACGAGGGCAGGTCGCGAATTATAGACAAAGCTGAGTTAAAAATCATCTAATTTTTTAGCTAATTTAAATGATTTACCCTGCGTTACGCTAATCGCACTTAGGTAACGAATAAATTAATCGTTATTTTGATTACCTTATCAATTATCGCGCCATTCATGGCGCGTAACTCATTGGGATAATCAACGTTTATAAACCGATATCTTTAAGGGAGGTGTTCCAATGCTAAATAATCATGGGATTGCATTTCAATAAGGCGTGAGCGGCAGCGCCTAAATTCAAATGAGAGTAAACCCTCGGTATAGATCTGTTCCAGCTCAACTTCAGCCGAGATAATCAATTTAACGTTGCGCTCATAAAACTCATCGACCATGGCGAGGAAGCGCCGAGCAATATCATCACCTGTAGTATTGCTACCCATCTGCTCTACCCCGCTGAGTAATACCGTATGATAAAGGCACGCCAACTCCATATAATCGCGCTGACTTCGGGGGCCATCACACAGGTTTCGAAAGTTGATGAGTAGTACGCCTTGCGCTTGCTGACGTATGGCAATTTCGCGGCCATCGATATCAATTGCCGCATAAGATATTTCTGACTCTGGCGCTAACTGAGCAAAATAGCTCAGCAAATTTTTATCGGCTTGTGGATCAAGTGGATAATGGTATATCTCGGCTTGCTCTAAAGTGCGCAAACGGTAATCGATACCACTATCAACATTTAAAATTTCACAATGTTTATTAATCAAGGCTATCGCCGGTAAGAAACGGGCACGCTGCAGTCCATTTCGGTACAACTCATCGGGAATAATATTAGAGGTAGCAACTAATACCACCCCTTCAGCGAAGAGGGCTTCAAATAGCGTGCCGAGCAGCATAGCATCGGTGATATCAGAGACGAAAAACTCATCAAAACAGATCACCTGATAACGTTCGGCCATCCGCTTAGCAATCACCAATAAGGGATCTCGCTGACCTTTTAGCCCATCTAAATCCAAATGAATTTGGTGCATGAAACGATGAAAATGGGCACGCAACTTTTTATCACCCGGCAAGGCATCATAAAAGGTGTCCATCAAATAGGTTTTACCACGTCCCACGCCGCCCCAAAGGTATAAGCCTTTCACTTGGGAAGTCGATTTACCCATAAAGCCAAATAATTTTGCCAATCCTTTAGGGGGCTGCTGGCTTACTATAAGTTCATCATAGACACGTTGCAGCGACTTAACCGCTTGTTCTTGTGCGGGATCATGGGAGAAATCCGTTCGCTGTAAATCTTGCTGGTAATGTTCCCAGGGAGTGAGATGTGACACGTGAAATATTCTCTTCTATCCTTAAATCAACGAGGCGATGTTAGCACGAGCAATGCTAAATCTCATAAATATCTACTTAATTCCATCTAACTAACATCAACCATCACACCAACCTAACTCACTGATTAGGTGAATTAAACCATTAAAATACGTTCATTTAGACTTAAGTCGCATACGCTGTACGATAGTCGAAAATAACAACTACACTAGAACGGCTATACGCTTAACAAGTGGCACTTGTACATATCATAAAAACATTGAGGGATGACTCAGCGGCATGGATTCAGTACTTTTAAGTAAGCGTACCTAAGTCATACCACTCAGACAAAAGACGGCAAAACAGCGCCACGAAATGCTCGCCATAAGCGCAATACAACCATTAACAAGGCACTGAATAAATGACAAAAAAATTAACCTTTGTTAATCAAGCTGAACTTTGCGTAAACGAGTACGGTCGGAGTGAATAACAGATTTAAGATTAATGACTTGATATGAGGTAAATCAACCTTATATCTATGATTATCATAAGTCCATTATCCCAACTATTGGAGTCATGACATAAATGAAAACAAAATTATCACTACTATCAGCAGCGTTACTAGGTGCTAGCCTCATGGTGATGCCTGCCGTCTCTCAGGCAGCGATTCCATTAGCGGTGGGTGGTCAAGAACTCCCAAGCTTAGCCCCTATGTTAGAAAAAACCACCCCTGCGGTGGTGGCCGTGGCAGTATCGGGAACCCACGTATCTAAGCAACGACTACCCGATGCGTTTCGTTATTTCTTTGGGCCTAATGCACCACGCGAACAAGTACAAGAACGCCCATTTAAAGGCTTAGGTTCTGGGGTGATTATCGATGCAGACAAAGGTTATATCGTCACCAATAATCACGTGATCGATGGCGCAGATGAGATCTTAATCGGTTTGCATGACGGCCGTGAAATAGAAGCTAAATTAATCGGTGCAGATGCTGAATCCGATATTGCTCTATTACAAATTAAAGCCAAAAATCTAGTGGCATTAAAGCGTGCCGACTCTGATGAACTAAGGGTGGGTGACTTTGCCGTAGCCATTGGTAACCCCTTTGGTCTGGGGCAAACTGTCACTTCAGGTATTGTCAGTGCTATGGGCCGCTCAGGGCTGGGGATTGAGATGCTAGAAAACTTCATTCAAACCGATGCGGCCATTAACAGCGGGAATTCGGGAGGAGCCCTAGTCAACCTTAATGGCGAACTTATCGGTATCAATACTGCGATTGTGGCCCCAGGCGGCGGTAACGTAGGTATTGGCTTTGCGATCCCAGCCAACATGGTCAATAACCTAGTTGAGCAGATCATTGAACATGGCGAAGTGCGTCGCGGTGTACTTGGTGTCAGTGGACGCGATCTCGATAAAGCCCTAGCCGAAGGTTTTGGCTTAGAAACCCAACATGGTGGTTTTGTTAACGAGGTGATGCCTGATAGCGCCGCCGATAAAGCGGGTATCAAAGCTGGTGATATTATCATTAGCGTTAACGATAAGCCCATTAAGTCGTTCCAAGAATTACGCGCCAAAGTGGCCACCATGGGGGCGGGTGCAACGGTAAAATTAGGACTGATCCGTGATGGCGATAAAGAAACCGTAACCGCCACCTTGGGTGAGGCAAATCAAGCCAGCGAAACCGCAGCGGGAGCCGTACACCCAATGCTAGCCGGTGCAACACTTGAAAATGTTAAGAGAGGTGTTGAGATCACCGAAATAGCTCAAGGCTCTCCAGCTGCAGCCAGTGGTTTGCTCAAAGGCGATATTATTGTAGGTATAAACCGTACCCGAATAGATAATCTTAAAGCCCTTAAAGCTGAGCTCAAAGATTCCACGGGTGTGGTGGCACTGAAAATATTGCGTGACGGCAATAGTCTCTATCTCGTCCTACGTTAAATGCTCTCCCAACAAGGAGGCGATAATCCCATTATCGCCTCCTTGTTTTTTTTACTCGGCTTATGTTGCTGCAATAACCTGACATAGCTAATAGTGCACTATAAATAAACATGTTAATCTTACTCAACTTTTTTCCTAATTCATTCAATAATGACTCTTAAAGACACTGCGATATATGTTGGCAAAGCTGTATTTTTTGGGCTGATCATGGCTGGCGTCTTTTTGACCCTTACCCCACTACTGACAGGGCAACACTCGAGTAATAACTTGTTTCAGTCCCGCGGTAAGCAAGGAATTGAGTTGTCATTTTCACATGCGGTTCGTCGGGCTGCCCCCGCGGTAGTGAACATCTACAGCCTGAGCATAGACCAAAATCAACCATTAAACTCTGGAGCACTGCAAGGGCTGGGCTCTGGGGTTATCATGAGTAAAGCGGGCTACATACTGACCAACTACCATGTGATTAAAAAAGCCGATGAAATCGTGGTCGCTTTGCAAGATGGTCGCAAGTTTACCTCTGAAGTGGTGGGATCTGATCCTGTAACCGATTTGGCAGTCTTAAAAATCGAAGGTGACAGCCTGCCAATCGTCCCAATTAACCTTGAGATCCCGGCACAAGTGGGTGATGTGGTGTTAGCCATAGGTAATCCGTACAACTTAGGCCAAACCATTACACAAGGGATCATCAGTGCTACTGGGCGCAATGGCCTCAGCTCGCGTTACCTCGATTTTTTACAAACAGATGCTGCCATCAATGCAGGGAACTCTGGCGGGGCACTTATCGACACCAGCGGTCAACTGATTGGCATTAATACCGCCGCATTTCAGGTGGGTGGTGAAGGTGGTGGACATGGGATTAACTTCGCGATCCCCATTAAATTAGCCCACAGCATTATGGGTAAACTGATAAAAGATGGTCGGGTGATCCGTGGCGCATTAGGTATTACAGGCGAGCCTATTAACCCTGTGATGGCACAAATTCTTAATCTGCCCGATCTCACAGGGGTATTGATAACCGATATTGATCGCCAAGGCCCTGCAGCCTTTGCCAAGCTCAGACCCAGTGATGTGATCACCAAGTTTAACGATGAAGTGGTGCCTGGCGTTGAGATGCTGATGGACAGAATTGCAGAAACCCCACCAGGGACCAAAGTCACCATGACCATCATACGTAACGGCCAATACTTTGATGTACCCGTGACAATAGGTGAAAGCATTTAGATAAATGTGTTTAGGTGAAAGCCTTGCCTAATTGCGGTGTCATCAAGCCTAATTAGATGGCTAACAGTAAGTAACTAATAATTAGTACATAACACTCAATAAGGTCAGCAATTGCTGGCCTTAAGTATGCTAATAGCCACAGTAACCCTAACGTCTTAAATAAAATCCGCTCAACTAACAATCTAAATTCAGGTTAAATTGCAGGCCTAGCTTTATGGGTTGCCATCGCTCTAATAATCTTAGTACTACTTCTTTTGTTCGCGATTAAATAGGTGCAACCAAAAAGCACATTCGAGCAGCACACCAGCGACGATAAAGAGCAATGCACCTAAATGAAGACCTATGACATAACAGCCCAATGCCGCTAGCAGTAACACAATTAATATCATTATCCTTTTGCCGTGTTCCATATACTCTCCTTAGTATAATGAATCTAGTCTATTATCTTGACGTTATAAGCCCTCACTTTTAAGCCTTTGCTATTGATGACGTCACGATAAAAGTGGAATTTGTTATGCATCTTACCTTACTACGCCCCCCTCTAACAGTACGGTAATCCCCCCGAAAAATAACAGCTGTTAAAAGTAGAGTTTTCTCGTAAGTTAAACGCAGGAGGTTCTATATGAAAAAGTCGCGGTACACGGATAGTCAAATTATGACGATTTTGAAGCAAGCTGAAGCTGGTACGCCCGCACCTGAGCTTTGCCGAGAGCACGGTATGAGCAGTGCAACGTTTTATAAATGGCGTGCTAAATATGGGGGAATGGATGCATCACTCATGGCTCGGATGAAAGAGCTAGAAGATGAAAATAGGCGACTTAAAAAAATGTACGCAGAAGAGCGTCTTAAAGCTGAAATCATTCAGGAAGCTATGGCAAAAAAGTGGTAAAGCCCTGTGAGCGAAGAGAACTCGCTCAGTTTGCGGTGGCTAACCACAACATCAGTATTAGTAAGGCCTGCTCGGCTTTCTTTATCAGTGAGACATGCTTTCGTTATCAAGCAAAATTATCGGCGGAAAATACACAGATTTCAAATTGGCTAATTAAGCTGACCGAAGATGAAAGTGATTGGGGCTTCGGTCTGTGCTTCGATTATTTACGTAATGTAAAAGGCAAGCCATGGAATCATAAGCGAGTGTACCGAATTTACTGTGAGCTAGCGCTGAACCTGCGTATTCGTCCAAGACGTCGACTCAAACGAAATGCACCGGAACCACTAAAAGAGCCGATAAAACCTAACCAAGTATGGTCTGTCGACTTTATGCATGACCAGTTATCAGATGGTCGAAATTACCGATTATTTAATGTCATAGATGATTATCGGCGTGAAGCTTTAGTGATTGAACCAGGATTTTCACTTCCTGCTGTAAGGGTTATTAGAGCGCTAGAGCAGGTATTTGAGTATCGAGCTAAGCCAACAGTTATTCGCTGTGACAACGGCCCTGAGTTTATCAGTACTGAGTTTACAACGTGGGCTAAATGCCAGAATATTCGAATTGAATATATTCAACCAGGTAATCCACAACAAAACGCTTATATCGAACGACATAACAAAACAATTCGGTACAGTTGGCTCAGCAAGTACCTGTTCGAATCAATTAAAGAGGTGCAGGACTATGCAACTAAGTGGTTATGGTTTTACAATCATGAAAGACCACATAAAGCTAATAACGGCAGGCCACCACTGATGGCTGCCTAACTTCTATTTTTAATTGCAGTTAAAAATGGGAGGATTACCGTACCAAGCTTTGATTATAAAACAGACAAAGTAATACGTTAGATAGCAAAAAAAACCACCGAACTATCGGTGGTTTTTTAACTTATATAAACGAGTCGCTAGACAAGTGGGTTAACTCACTCTCACCACTTCGCCACCGAGACCTTTAAACTTGTCTTCGATATGCTCATAACCTCTGTCGAGGTGATAAATACGATCAACTGTAGTGATGCCATCAGCAACTAAACCGGCAATCACTAAGCTTGCAGAGGCACGTAGATCCGTCGCCATCACTTGAGCACCATTAAGCTTTTCAATACCTTGAATAATACAAGTATTACCTTCTAGCTCCATCGTCGCCCCCATACGGATAAGCTCAGGAACATGCATGAAGCGATTTTCAAAAATCGTTTCTGTAATGGTCGCGGTACCATCGGCTAAGGCGTTAAGCACGCAAAACTGCGCTTGCATGTCGGTAGGAAAGCCAGGGTAAGGCATGGTCTTGATATTAACTGCCTTCGGACGCTTACCTTGCATATCGAGCTCAATCCAATCATCACCCGTGGTGATATGCGCGCCGGCATCTTCAAGTTTGGCTAGCACAGATTCTAATGTTGAAGGATCGGCAGCAGTGCAGCGGATTTTACCGCGCGTGACAGCAGCCGCAACCAAGAAACTGCCGGTTTCAATACGATCAGGCATAACCCGATAGTGACAACCATTTAATTTTTCAACGCCTTGAATACGAATAGTATCAGTACCCGCACCGCTGATCTTAGCGCCCATAGCAATTAAACAGTTGGCTAAATCAATGACTTCTGGCTCACGCGCCGCATTCTCAATCACAGTTTCGCCATCGGCAAGCGCTGCGGCCATGATTAAGTTTTCGGTGGCACCAACGCTGATCATATCCATAAAGATATGTGCGCCTTTTAAACGGCCATCGACACGCGCCTTGATGTAACCCTCTTTCACCTCAATTTTAGCGCCCATCTGTTCTAAACCATGCAGATGCAAGTTAACTGGACGTGCGCCAATAGCGCAACCGCCAGGCAATGACACATCTGCAGTGCCATAACGTGCCAATAATGGGCCTAAAATCAGAATCGACGCCCGCATGGTTTTCACCAATTCATAGGGCGCGCAGAACTCATTTAGATGGGTGGTAGAGATGGTGATTTCGCCACTGTCGGCCCGCTTAACATCAGCCCCTAAGCAACGTAATAATTCGCAGCTGGTATTAACGTCTCTGAGGTTAGGGACATTACTGACGACAAAATCTGTCTGGGCTAACACACCCGCCATCAAAATAGGCAGCGCGGCGTTTTTTGCACCAGAAATAACAACTTCACCGGCCAATGCACCACTGGCCTGAATTTTTAGTTTATCCACAATGACTCTCTACGCTGGCATGTTGAAGATTTTTTCACGCTTCCATTGCGTTGGAGTAAATGCATTTATCGTGATGGCATGCAATGCACCGCTAGTCACTTGTTCCATCAAAGGGGCATAAATCATCTGCTGCTGTTTCACTCGGCTAGCGCCATCGAAACACTCACCTACGGCAACAATTTTATAATGGGTGCCATCTTGAGTCACGTGTACTTCTTCTAGAGATAGCGCTTCAGTCAGAAGCTGCTCAATCGCTTTACATTCCATGAACGGGTAACCTTTAATTGGCTTCTTCGACGAAGAAGTCTTGTAAATCATATAAATCAATCAATTTTTGTAATTGCAGCGGTGCCTGGCTCAAGGTTAATGAACCACCGCCTTGACGCTGTTGTGCCATCAATTGCAGCAATAATGCCATCCCCGCCGTGTCGGCATAGGTGATACCAGATAGATTGAGCTGTGACACATCAGAAGTGAGTAACTGCTCAACTTCAGGCCAATGCGCGATCACCGCTTGCTGTGACAACTCGCCGCAAACCAAGCAAGTGCTACCTTCGTTGTTAAACGTCAGCATTACAGCTTAGTCTCCAATTTGCCCAAACTAATGTGGTTACTGGTGTGTGTCAGTAACTCTTCAATCACCGAATCGATACCATTTTGGCGGATCAAATTAGAGATTTCAGCACTCTTTGAAGAGAGTAAACTCACCCCTTCAGCCACCAGATCAAACGCCTTCCAGCTGTCATCTTTAAGACGGCGCACTCTAAACTGCAGCTTAATAGGCGGGCGGCCTTGTTCGATAATCTGCACGTTTACATCAACCATTTTCTCATCGGCAAAACTTTTTTCCGGCGCAAATTCCACTTTCTGGTTAGTGTACTCGGTAAAAGCCTGAGCATAGGTGGCAATTAAGTAGGTCTTAAAAGCCTCAGCAAAACGATCGCGCTGATCTGGCGTACTCTGGCGTAAATAGGAGCCCATGACCTTGTATGCGGCATATTTGTAGTCGATATAAGGCATCAACTCATCAGAGACTATCACCTTAAGATGGTCAGGATTGGTCTTAATTATGTCAATATCCTGATGAAAACGGGCAAAAGTCTTATTGGCTACCGATTCAACCATGGCATAGGGATTTTGAATATTCACCTCTGGGTCGGCAGCATAACTGACAGAGCTAACTAAATACACCATGCTGGCAAAGATGACTTTGCATAACTGTTTCATAATGATCCCTATTAATTGTCTTTCGATTTAACACTATATAAAAACTGGCCGATCAGGTCTTCGAGCACTAACGCGGAATGGGTATCATCGATATAGTCCCCCTCTTGCAGCATGCCGATATCGTCCATCACAAACCCGGGGGTCAGCCCTAAAAACTGCTCACCTAATAAGCCTGACGTTAAAATAGACAGGCTACTGGTTTCTGGAAACTGCTCATACTGCTTATCCATCGCCAATTCGACCACGGCCACCAGCTCAGTTGGATCTAAGCTGATTTGAGTCACACGTCCAACTACGACGCCACCGACTTTGACTGGTGAGCGCACTTTAAGACCACCAATATTGGTGAATTTAGCATACAGGGTGTAATGGCTTTGCCCTGGTTTAACTTCGATGTTAGCCACATTAAACACCAACACTAAAAACGCCATCAAACCAGACAGAATAAACACGCCCACTAATAGTTCAATTTTCCGAGTCAACATACTCTCATACCACTCAATTCTATACGTACCGCGATCTGCGGTACATTAGTTCATCCATAAACAAACAATAATTAACTGCCAAACATCATTGCAGTTAACAGAAAATCTAACGCTAATACCGCTAGGCTCGATTGCACCACAGTCTGGGTGGTCGCTCGGCTGATCCCATCAGGATTTGGGATCACATTATAGCCTCGATACAAGGCTATCCAAGTCACGACGACAGCAAACACCAGGCTTTTAATTACGCAGTTAACGATATCTTGGCGCCACTCGACCGATGCCTGCAAAATAGACCAGAAGCTGCCGCTATCGATCCCTTTCCACTCCACACCAACGATATGCCCACCGTAAATCCCCACGGCGGTAAACATTAACGCCAGTAACGGCAAGCTGATCACCCCAGCCCAAAAACGAGGAGCGATGATCTGCCGCAGCGGATCGATGGCCATCATCTCTAGGCTCGACAACTGCTCGGTGCTCTTCATTAAGCCAATCTCAGCCGTCAAAGCTGAGCCAGCTCGCCCAGCAAACAGCAATGCGGTGACCACAGGGCCAAGCTCCCTGAGTAAACTCAGCGCCACCATAGGCCCCAGGCTATCTTCGGTGCCAAACCCCACCAAGATATTATAGCCCTGCAGCGCAAGCACCATACCGATAAACAAGCCAGAGACCAAGATGATCACCATAGATTGCACACCGATAACGTACAACTGCTTGATTAGCAGCGGGATACCTTTACGCGGCTTAGGCACTCGCGCTATCGCGCCCCACAACATCAGCCCTGCACTGCCAAGCCCAGTCACGCTGGCTATCGCACTACGGCCGATACCAGCAATGTGATCAGTTAAGCTCACCTAACATCTCCTTTTGGTAATCTGGAGCAGGAAAATGAAATGGCACTGGGCCATCAGGCTCCCCACCAATAAACTGCTTCAACTTTGGATTATCGGCCAGCCTTAACTCTTCAGGCGTACCATGAGCAATAATACGTTTGTCGGCCAACACATAGACATAATCGGCAATGCCCAATACCTCTTGCACATCGTGAGATACCACGACTGAGGTTAAATTAAGTGCATCACTTAACTCTCTAATAAGCTTAACCAATACACCCATAGATATCGGGTCTTGGCCCGCAAATGGCTCATCATACAAAATCAGCTCAGGCTCTAAGGCGATAGCTCTAGCTAATGCTGCACGTCGCTGCATACCACCAGATAACTCACTGGGCATCATCTTCGCCGCGCCGCGCAGGCCAACGGCCTCTAACTTCATCAGTACGATACGCTTGATGATGGCTTCGGGTAAGCCTGAGTGCTCACGTAAGGCAAAGGCGACATTATCGAACACATTCATGTCGGTAAACAGTGCACCACTTTGAAATAACATACTCATACGCTTACGCAGCTCAAACAGCTCACTGCGGTTGCACTGATGTACATCGATACCATCGACTTTAATATTGCCGCGATCGGGCTGTAATTGGCCACCGATTAATTTAAGTAGGGTGGTTTTACCTATCCCACTGGGGCCCATAATGGCGGTAACCTTACCTTTAGGGATCGACAGGCTAACATCTTCATAAATCACATGAGAACCGCGACTAAAAGCCAGATGTTCAATCTCGACTAGCGGCGTGGCGTCATCATCTGCTCGTTCATTGATCATTGTAAGACCTATATGTTCCATGATAAATCGGCACAAAAAGAGGCAAATTGTACGTAATTGACCTATTGTGCACAACTGAATCGACACTATCTTGCCGCAATACTTTCAATTTTGTTCAAATCCAGCGAAAATGCGCGGCAGACACTCAAACAAAAATGAACTTTAATGCTTTTTAATATTTTTTTACTGCTTGCTGGATTAGCCACTCTAGTTTGGAGTGCCGACAAATTCGTTTATGGTGCCGGCGCATTTGCCCGCAATTTGGGCCTACCACCCATGTTAATTGGTTTAACGATTGTTGCCATGGGCAGCTCGGCGCCGGAAATGTTTGTCGCCGCGACGGCATCAATGGAAGGCATGACCGATACCGCCATTGGTAATGTACTAGGCTCAAACGTCGCCAACATCAGTTTAATTCTCGGGCTCACAGCACTACTGGGTGCCATCTCCGTTAGCTCGCAAACTTTAAAGCGTGAAATTCCTATGATGCTGGCCGCCACTGTGATTGCAGGGTATTTCCTGCATGACGGCCAACTGACCCGCATTGAGGGCGTGGGCCTAATGCTGCTGTTTTTAGCCTTAATGGGCTACCTGATTTGGCATGCTGTCAGTAACAAAGAAGCCGATCTGTTAGCCGATGAGTCTGATAGCGAAATCCCCAAAGATGTCCCGACAATCAAAGCCATACTCTGGTTAGTCGTCGGTATTATCTTACTGCCGCTATCGGCCGACTGGATGGTCAATGGCGCCGTGGGTATCGCTAAAGCGTACCACTTATCGGATCTGGTGATTGGTCTCACCATTATCGCCGTCGGTACCAGTCTGCCAGAATTAGCCGCCTGTGTTGCCGGGGTACTGAAAAAAGAAGATGATTTAGCCATAGGCAACATCGTCGGCTCGAATCTATTTAATATTTTAGCAGTACTCGCGCTACCTGCATTGATCGCCCCTGGTGCTGTCGATGCCGCCGCCAGCACACGAGACTTTTACATGGTATTGGCGACCAGCAGTGCCTTAGCCATACTGATCCTATTAACTGGAAAGTCGCGTCAGCTCAAACCTTGGCACGGCGGAGTGTTGTTAATGAGCTTTATTGCTTATCAGGTGCTCGTTTTTCAATCCTAATTACAGGTCTGGCCCAAACTGATTTTTTAATAGAGAGAACAAGATGGTAGATGCAGATCAACTACGCCAATGGGGGCGTAATGTTATCGATATCGAGCGTAATGCCCTCGATAATCTTTATCAATATGTCGATTCAAGCGAATTTGCCAAGGCATGCCAGTTAATTCTGAGTTGCACCGGCAAAGTGATCGTGATGGGCATGGGTAAATCGGGCCATATTGGCAACAAGATTTCTGCCACCTTAGCCAGTACTGGCACCCCAGCCTTCTTTGTGCATCCCGGCGAAGCCAGCCACGGTGATCTCGGCGTTCTGAGTGAAAATGATATTGTACTTGCCATCTCAAACTCGGGCGAAGCCGGTGAAATTTTAACCCTCATGCCGGTGATAAAACGCATGGGGCTGCCAGTGATTGCGGTAACAGGTAAACCCGACTCCAGCATGGCAAAACATGCTATGGTACACCTGTGTATCGACGTGCCAGAAGAAGCTTGCCCACTTGGGCTCGCGCCGACCTCCAGTACCACTGCAACCCTAGTGATGGGCGATGCACTTGCTGTGGCTCTATTGCAGGCTAGAGGCTTTACTAAAGATGACTTTGCCCTGTCACACCCTGGTGGCAGCTTAGGGCGTAAATTGCTACTAAGAGTCAGCGATGTGATGCACCAAGGCGATGAACTGCCCTTAGTGCCTCAACACATCTGTATTACCGACGCATTATATGAGATCTCTAAGAAAGGTCTCGGCATGACCGCCGTTATCGATGACAATGGCGTATTGGTTGGCATCTTTACCGATGGCGATCTGCGCCGCGTGATCGATGCTGAAGTCGATCTCAGAACCACCTCCATCAGCGAAGTCATGACCCAAGGTTGCGTTACCGTCACCGACGGCATTTTAGCCGCTGAGGCGCTCAACATAATGGAAGAAAAGCAGATTAATGGCTTAATTGTGACTAACCTTCAACAGCAACCCATTGGCGCACTCAACATGCTCGATATGGTTAAAGCAGGAGTGATTTAAAATGGCGCATCAAGGTTTTTACGGCCCTATCACTGATTCAGCCTGGCAAAAAGCTAAACAGATTAAACTACTGATTTGTGACGTAGACGGCGTGTTTTCTGACGGGCTGGTTTATATGAGTAACTCTGGCGACGAGCTAAAAACGTTCCATACTCGTGATGGCTATGGCGTTCGCTCGCTACTGACTAGCGATATTGCCGTGGCGATTATCACCGGACGTAAATCGAAAATTGTCGAAGACCGTATGACGGCCCTTGGCATTAGCCATATTTATCAAGGGGTCGACAACAAGCTCATCCCCTACCAAGAGCTTCTGGCACGCTATCAAGTCAGCCCACAACAGGTGGCCTATATTGGCGATGACATGGTCGACCTACCCGTAATGCAACAAGTCGGCTTGTCGGTGTGCGTCGCCGATGGTCACCCTTATGTTAAGCAGCATGCCGATATGGTCACCCATATTAATGGCGGCCATGGTGCGCTACGTGAATTAACCGACCTTATTTTGCTAAGCCAAGATAAGTTTGAATCGGCTCACGGTATGAGCATATGAATAGAGTCACCCTGGCGATTATCGCGTTTTTTGGTACCGCTTTAGTGCTCTATTGGCAGGTGCAGACTAAGCAAGGATCACAAGCGCTGTTGCTCGACGCGTCCGATCGTCCAGATTATGTGATTAACAACATCAATAGCGTGCAATACGACGAACAAGGCAAACTTAATAGCCGCGTCTCGGCTAGCCATATGGAACACTATGCCGAGCGTAATATGACCTATTTTACCCAGCCCATTTATCTGGTCTATCCCGATAACGGCGATGCTCAGTGGCGGTTGCGCTCGGCTCGGGGTACATTAGACAAAGACAGTGGCAAAGTCATCTTGGAAAATAATGTCATTATTGATGCCATTAGCCCTGAAGAGCCCATCCAAACCATAGAAACCAACTACATGGAATTGGACCTCAACACCATGATCATGACATCCGATCAAACCATTCGGATCACCGGTAACGATTTTTTGATTACCGGAAAAGGCTTATATGCCGACCTCAATGCACAAAAAGTACGACTGACGAGCCAGGTAGAAGGAACATATGAAACTAAATAATCTTATTCTTGCAGGCCTGTTAACCATGGTTAGCCTGCAGAGTGCGGCGAATGAAACCGACCTGCTGCAAGAGGTTAAGATTTCAGCCGCAAGCCAAGAAGCTGATATTAAAAATAATCAGATTATCTTCAATGGCCCAGTAGAGGTGACTCAAGGCTCCATTAAAATTTTAGCCGATGAATTACGCGCCTTTACCAAAGAAAATAGTAGTGGCAAAATCTTAGTGGCAAAGGGTAAGCCAGCCACTTATACACAGGTGATGGAAAATGGTCGTCCAGCGTCAGCCAGCGCCAATGAGATCCGCTATGAACTGTCGACCCGCACTCTAACCCTAATTGGTAATGCCACCCTCGAACAAGAAGGTAGCCAAGTCACAGGTAATCAAATTCGCTACAACATTGAGCAGCAACAGTTGATAGCCGAAAGTACGGGTAGCGATCGCGTTATCACCATCATTCAACCCGAAAGTTACCAAGACAACAGCAAAAGTCAGCCCCAAGAACAGCCCAAGCAGGAACAGTAATGACAGAGATGACGCTAAAAGCGGTTAACTTAGCCAAAAGCTATAAGAGCCGTGCCGTGGTACAAGATGTCAGCTTAACCGTGCGCACAGGGCAAATTGTCGGCTTGCTAGGCCCTAATGGCGCCGGTAAAACCACGACCTTTTATATGGTGGTTGGTCTGGTGCAAAGTGACAAGGGACGTATTTTTATTGATGATGACGATCTCACCCTAGATCCTATGCATTTGCGCGCTCGCAAAGGGATTGGCTATCTACCGCAAGAAGCCAGTATTTTCCGTAAATTATCGGTACGCAATAATATTATGGCGGTATTACAAACCCGACGCGAACTCAGTAACGATGCGCGCGAAGAGGAGTTGGAGCACCTGCTAGAAGAGTTTCATATCACCCACATCCGCGATAGTCAGGGGATGGCACTGTCCGGTGGTGAACGTCGACGCGTCGAAATCGCCCGAGCGTTAGCCGCCAACCCTAAGTTTATTTTGCTCGACGAACCCTTCGCCGGGGTCGACCCCATTTCGGTTATCGACATCAAAAAGATTATTGAGCAACTGAAAAATCGTGGCCTTGGGGTACTGATCACTGACCACAACGTACGGGAAACATTGGATGTGTGTGAGAAAGCCTATATTGTCAGCCACGGCAACTTGATTGCAGAAGGAACCCCCGCTGAGATCTTAGATAACCAACAAGTTCGAGCGGTGTACTTAGGGGAACAATTCAAGCTATAGTTAACGTTATTAGCGCTCAAGGTAAAGGCGAAACCGCTTTTACCTTATAAGTAGATCATTCGCCTTAGCGGTTTAATACCAGAGGCAGCTTTCTCACTTTAGAATTAGAAACAAGGGAATAGCAGTACGATGAAAGCGTCACTTCAGCTCAAAATGGGTCAGCATTTAACCATGACGCCCCAGTTGCAACAAGCTATTCGCTTGTTACAACTGTCGTCGTTGGAATTGCAGCAAGAGATCCAGCAAGCACTAGAGTCTAACCCTCTACTCGAGTTAGACGAGGAGCAAGAAGGCGCCAATATCGACTCAGAACAAGAGCGTAATGACAACTTCGACACCGATTACAATGAGCAACTGCAAGTCGACTCGAGTGAAGACAATTCGAGCTTAGAAACCTCCGATGCACTCAACCAAGACTCTATGCCCGATGAGCTGCCCGTCGACACTACATGGGATGAGGTCTATACCGCATCACCTAACTCCAGCTCTGGTGCGATGCGCGACGATGACATGCCATTTCAAGGGGAGACCAGCGAAGGCTTGTATGAACACCTCGAATGGCAAAAAAACCTCACTCCCTTTTCTGACAACGACCTCGCTATCGCCACCGCCATCATTGATGCCATAGACGAGCGTGGCTACTTGACGCAAACTTGCGACGATATTCTTGAAGCCATGGGCGATCCTGAAATCGAACTCGACGAAATTGAAGCGGTATTAAAGCGGGTACAACATTTCGATCCTATCGGGATTGGTGCCAGAGACCTCAGCGAATGCCTGATGATCCAACTGGCCCAATACAGCCCCGACACCCCGCATATCGACAACGCCAGACTCTTGATCCGTGATTACTTAGATCTTATCGCCGGGCGAGACTTTCGCCTATTGATGCGTAAGACCAAGCTGAAAGAGGATGAATTACGCGAGGCCATAGCGCTAATTCAAACCCTCAATCCGCGCCCGGGGCTGGCCATTACTGCCAGTCGCGACGAATACGTGATCCCCGATGTCACAGTTAGCAAGAAAAAAGGTCGCTGGGTGGTCGAGCTTAATCCCGATAGTATGCCTAAGATTAATGTAAACCAACATTATGCCTCGATGGCGCGCAGCACCAAAAACCAAGCCGATGGCCAGTTTATTCGTGGTCACCTGCAAGAAGCTAAATGGTTTCTAAAAAGTTTAGAGAGCCGCAACGATACCTTGCTCAAGGTTACCAACTGCATTGTCGATTTCCAGCAAGGATTTTTCGAGTTTGGTGAAGAAGCGATGAAACCTATGGTGCTTAATGATATTGCCGAGGCGGTCGAAATGCATGAATCGACCATCTCGCGGGTCACCACCCAAAAGTATATGCACACTCCAAGAGGGATTTTTGAGCTAAAATACTTTTTCTCCAGCCATGTCGGGACCGACGATGGTGGCGAATGCTCTTCTACTGCGATCCGCGCTTTTATTAAGAAGCTAGTCGCCGCAGAAAATCAGAAGAAACCCTTAAGTGACAGTAAGATGGCGCAACTGTTAGCCGAGCAAGGTATTCAAGTCGCTAGACGCACGATAGCAAAATATCGTGAAGCGATGTTGATACCGCCGTCAAATCAACGTAAAAGCTTATAATCAACAACTGGAAACCGGAGGAATCACTTTATGCAAATAAATCTGACTGGGCACCACATTGAGATCACCCAATCTCTGCGCAACTATGTTGAAGAAAAGTTTACAAAGCTTGAACGGCATTTCGATCAGATCAATAATGTCCACGTGATATTAAATGTCGAAAAATTGATGCAAAAAGTTGAAGCAAAGTTACATCTTAGTGGTGGAGAAGTATTTGCAACATCAGAGCACGCGGATATGTATGCCGCGATAGATTCCCTGATCGATAAATTAGATCGTCAGGTCATTAAACACAAAGAGAAGCTAACAAAACATTAACGATGGAACTTAGTACCATCCTGCGGCCGGAGTGCACAACCTGCGCCACTCCGGGCAGTAAGAAAAAGGTACTGGAACTTATCAGCGACTTGGCCGCTGTCCAGTACCCCACCCTTTCCTCTCAAGAGATTTTTGAAAGCCTTTTGGCGAGAGAGAAAATGGGCAGCACAGGTATAGGCAATGGTATCGCGATCCCTCACGGACGGCTGACGAATATTGAGAAGCCCGTCGCCGTATTGATAAAATGTGCAGAGCCAATTGCATTCGATGCAATTGATAATCAGCCGGTCGATATCCTCTTTGCATTATTGGTTCCCGCAGATCAATGCGAGCAACACCTTAGCACTCTCGCCGCGATGGCAGAGAAATTAAGTGATAAAGCTATCATCAAACAGCTAAGAAAAACCCACGACGAAGCAGAACTGTATCAGGTGATCACCCAATGAAATTGGTAATGGTATCTGGGCGCTCAGGCTCAGGAAAATCGGTAGTCCTTAGGGTACTGGAAGATCTGGGCTATTACTGTGTCGACAATCTGCCACTGCAGATGATGGACTCGCTGCTCAGTCAGCTTAAAGGTAGAAATGAACTTGTTGCGATAAGCGTCGATGTGCGCAACATGCCCAGCGAAGATATCCAGCTTGAAAAACAGCTAGCGAATCTTCCTAAAGATACCGAATTACTGAGTTTCTTTCTAAACTCTTCTGACGATGTGTTACTCAAACGCTACAGTGAAACCCGTAGATTACACCCGCTATCACGCTCAAAAGTTTCCCTTAAAGAGGCGATACAGCTTGAAGGCAAAATGCTCGAGCCTATCTCCAAGATGGTCGATCACTACATAGATACCTCGACGCTTAACATCTATGATTTAAGCGATAAGGTACGCGAGATCTTACTGGGAACAGTAGATAAAGAATTAGTGATTAACTTTGAGTCGTTTGGTTTTAAATATGGCATGCCAAGTGAAGCTGACTTTATGTTTGACGTGCGTTTTCTGCCCAATCCCCACTGGGAAACGGAGTTACGTCCGCTGACAGGTCTCGACCAACCAGTGCAGCAATTTTTAAGCCAACAGCCGCTAGTGAACAAGTTTATTTGGCAGATAGAGAATTTGCTCGAAACTTGGCTGCCGCACCTTGAACGCAATAACCGTAGCTACTTAACTATCGCCATTGGTTGTACTGGAGGCCAGCATAGATCTGTCTATGTTACCGACCAACTTGCTAAATTATTTAATAAAGGTAAACACAAGGTTCAAGCGCGCCACAGAGAGTTAAAGAAACATGAAGCTTGAGCGCCAGCTAACCATCTGCAACAAACTGGGACTGCATGCACGAGCTGCTACCAAATTGGCGGTATTAGCCGCTCAGTTTGATGCCCAAGTCACCTTAATTCAGGGTGATAAGCAAGCCTCTGCCGCCAGTGTGTTGGGGCTATTAATGCTAGAAACCGGCTTTGGTAAAACCATTACCATCACCAGTGAAGGCCAAGATGCTCAAGCGGCACTCGATGCCATTAGCGCACTGATTGACGCAAAATTCGAAGAAGCCGTATAATCGCCCCGCCTCGAGCCTAAACGGCTCATATCATTCTATAATTATCCCGAGTTCAGGTTACTTAACCAATAACCTATGTCGCCGCGCCATTTTTCCAAGGGGAAGTCATGCCGATCGAAGTGTTAGATAATGAAACTACAGATCAACGTTTACAGCAGCTGACGCAAGCCCTGAGCAGCGGTATGTTTGTCCATGTACGCAGTATGCTGCACGACATGGCGGCCTCGGATATCGCCTTTATTTTAGAGTCCTCTCCACCGCGTGCGCGGCAAGTATTATGGCAACTTATCGATCAAGCCCATACGGGTGAGATACTCGATGAACTCAGTGAAGAGCTCAAAGATCAATTTATTAGCCAGATGAGCCCTGAGCGCGTAGCAAAAGCGGCCGAAAATATGGATACCGACGACCTGGCCTACATATTGCGTAGCCTGCCAGACAGCGTATTCAATCAAGTACTGCAATCGATGCGCAGCCAAGATAGGGCGCGAGTCGAACAGGCTCTGTCATACCCAGAAGACACCGCCGGCAGCTTAATGAACACAGATACGGTCACCCTAAGGCCAGATGTGAATGTCGACGTGATCCTGCGTTACCTGCGTATTCGTGGTGAATTACCAGAAGCCACCGATACCTTATATGTGGTTGACAAACACGACAGCCTGCTTGGTGGCGTAGCGATCGCCGATCTGCTCACCTGCGATCCGAATGCATCGGTGCGCGACATCATGAACCAAGAACTCGAAGGGATCCCTGTGGGTATGCACGACAGTGAAGTCGCGCAGCTATTTGAACGCCACGACTGGGTATCGGCACCTGTGGTCGATGAAAAAACCAATAAACTGCTTGGGCGGATCACCATAGATGACGTTGTCGATGTGATCCGTGAAGATGCTGAGCATTCGATGATGGGGATGGCCGGAATGGATGATGAGACCGACACCTTCGGCCCGGTCCTTAAGAGTACCTTTCGGCGCTCACTCTGGCTGACGATTAATCTATTTGCCGCACTGTTAGCGGCGTCGGTGAGCAATATGTTTGAAGGCACCATAGAACAATTTGCCACCATTGCGGTATTAATGACCATAGTGCCCAGCATGGGCGGGGTGGCAGGTAACCAAACCTTAGCGCTGGTGATCCGTGGTATCGCGTTAGGACAGATAGGCCAAAGTAACTCACGTTGGTTAATTGGCAAGGAGTTAGCCATCGGATTTCTTAATGGTCTACTCTGGTCAATTTTGGTGTTTGCTGCCGTGTGGCTATGGAAAGGCGATGTCGCCCTAGGCGCCTTAATTGGCGGCGCAATGCTGATCAATATGACGGTGGCTGGATTTGCTGGCGCGACTATCCCGTTACTGCTTAAAAAGTTCAATGTTGACCCTGCGCTGGCGGGTGGCATGGTGCTGACGACGGTCACCGATGTAATAGGCTTATTTGCTTTTTTAGGCTTGGCCACTCTCTACTTACTGCACTAGCTTGTTAGGCACCGCTCGTGGTGTCATTAGCTTCTTTGCACAATGTTCAACCCTGGCTATTGCGCCATAATCACCATCAATTGCTGTTGCAGTGCCTGACTGTCTTCGCGGCCATATTTAATGATTAGCTCATCTTTCCCGTCATGATTAAGATCGCTCACGCTGAGCATCTCACCATCGCGGGGCAGCTGTAGTTTAAGAGTTTCATCGTTGCGATTAAACAGGCTGTCACCCGGCTCGCCTAAATACACCGTGAGTGCCTGCTCGCCACCAGAGAGCAAGAGATCTTGATAGCCATCGCCGTCAATATCGGCAAAAGTCACCACAGGTTGCCCCGTTTGCCCCGAAGTTAAACTAAAGCTTAACTCCACCTCTTTGGTAATATTAGGTTTACTGGCAAAGCGGCTATTAGCATCACTTTTAAATAAGTGTACATCTTGATCAATGCTTCCCGACACGAGCGCACCGATGATCTGCGACACACCAATATCGAAGCCCGACACCAGCACTTCATCAACCTTATCATTATCGATATCCACCAGCTCAAACCCAGTTAAGGTACCCTCGGCGCGGATCACACTGCTAGGCACCTTGGCATACTGCAGCTTGTCTTTTATTTTACTGCCTAGGTAAATTTCATAATCGTTAACCCGATCCAGCACTCCTGAACTCTTGGTATAGCGCACCACCATATCTGCCAGACCATCATGGTTAATGTCGCCCAAATGTTCGACCTTTCGATAGACTAAATTACTTTGATCAAGCGCCTCACCATAAGCATCACGTTTACTCCACCAATCTTGCCCGCTGATGGCTAAGCTCACAGGTAAGTAATTGGGTAAGGGTGTAAACAGGCCATCATCTTGCTGGTAATACACCTCAAATTCGCCCTCAGCTACCTTGACAATATCCTCGCGACCGTCAAGATTAAGATCGGCGAAATAGAGGCTAGCCTCGGTATACTTGGCACCATCAAAATACAACAGCATCTGCGGCTGGATAGGTAATATTTGAGTGATGTAGCGCTTATCGGCCTGCTGTATCAATAGTGCGCTCTGCTCAAAGCTGCTAATAATAAAGTCATCCAGCCCATCACGATTAAGATCGCGTACAAAGCGCCCACGGGAGATAAAATCGACTCGCGAGCTCAAGATCAGCGGATCGACCGTCATTAATGGCACAAATTCAACTTGGCTGTCACGCCACTGTAATCTCCATAAACGGTCGCTAGAGAGAAAGTACAGTGCTTGTATGGCATCGGGATTTTCTAGGTTATCAGGTGAGATATCGAACGCAAACAGCGCATTAGGTAGAGGTTGCTTTACCCGCTGACGATATTGTTTTACTTCAGTATCGAACGCATACACCCCCAGCCAGCGTTGATGCCTATCATCGACACCGATAGCGACTAACTCTTTACCTGGGTCTGGCAACAAGTTGACCGTTAGGATGGGATGGGTAATGCGAAACCCAACGTCTATATGGTGCGAGTACAATGATAGTCGGCTACTGATCGATGCGCCCTGCGCTGTAGACAGAGTAAGCAGCAATATCATGGCAAGTGACCATCGCAAACCGATTTGGGCTGTGTTCATGTAAAACTCGCTCCTTTCATTGCCTAATTATCAACTTAACTAATCTACCGACTCTCGGGCAAAAGAACAGCCAGGTTAACAGCTTGTTACAAATCAAAGCCGCAGCTCCCTGCCGCGAAGCATCTGCACAATAGCCAGACAACTAATCATAAGGAGCCAAGACTTGGTGTTCATCGCCTCATTAAACACAAGATGGGCTCACTCTTTCACGTTTTAGCACCTTAGTCTTAAACCGTGACTTGCTATCATGACACCATCAAAATAGTGACTCATATCACAGTTAATGTATAGCACCAATGCGAGAATCCGCCGCGTTAATGCTAGCCACTTTTTCACCACAAATAAGCTCAACACGTCGGAATATTATGCACAGCTCAACTCGCAACACATTTGAAGGCAACGCCTTGGCACTCGTCTCTTTTTTACTTTGGGGACTATTACCGCTTTACTATCAATACCTGCCTAATGCCGATATCAATGAGATGCTGGCCATTAGGCTACTCTTCTCGGTTCCCTTTATGGCATTAGTGTTTATCATGCTGCGCCGGCCTCTGCCATCAATGCGCCAGTTAATGGCTCATAAGCGTTCGCTTGCCTTGTGCGGCCTTGCATCGTTAATTATGTGTATCTCTTGGTACAGTTTTACTTGGGCCATCACCCATGGTCAGGTGCTCGCGGCCAGTTTAGGCTTTTTTATTAATCCGCTTTTCGCCATCGCCTTGGGCGTACTGTTTCTCGGCGATAAACTGTCACAAGCACAAAAGTGGGCGGTAATATTGGGGATTGCAGGCATCTGTTACATGGTATTTCACTATGGTGAGCTACCTTGGCTGGCATTATTGATGGGCGGTTTCTTTGCCCTTTACGGCCTGTGTAAAAAATTTATTCACTTTGACTCGCTCACCTCAGTCACTATCGAAGCGGCGCTATTGGCTCCCATTGCGGCAATCTACTTAATTTGGCTGATATTTACCGATCAAAGTAGTGCCTTGTCAGGCTCAACCACCCAACTACTGCTTTATATTGGTTCGGCGCCAGTCACTCTGCTGCCGCTTATCTTCTTTGCGCTCGCCATTCGAGCCACCAGTCTGTCGATGATTGGCTTAATGCAATATATCGAGCCAACCATGCACTTTCTGTTAGCCGTACTGGTCTTTAATGAACACTTTGATCAGGTGAAGGCGGTGAGCTTTGCCCTGATCTGGAGCGGATTAATCCTTTGTTCGCTAGAGGCTTTGCCGACACTACGTCGCCGTTTGTCCACCTTTAGACAGCAGAGCTAGCATGGCTATAATCTCATCGACCACCCGCTGGCTAAAGATCATTGATAGGTGCAATGGCACCTTAAAGACCTTGTTTATCGCCAGCGGCCAGTGAGAACTTCGGCTCGGCACTATGGTCAGATCCAGCGGCGTACGATAAGAATAGAGCGGCATATTGGCAATGGGTTGCTGCACTTCGTCGAGCAGCTTTAGCAACTCGCTATTAGGCCGCAACTGCCGCATCCCTTTAGAGGGATAAGGTAGAAAAGCCAAGTAGCTGCCTTGATGTGGTGATGAGATAGAAAATAACGCCTCGGTGCGCGCCGCGCCGCCAAGTATCTGCAGATAATAGCGGGCGACAATACCGCCCATACTAAAGCCCACCAGCACGATGTTATCGTCGGTGCCAAAACGCTGCTCAATTGCTTGTTTCAGTTGCTGCGCGGCGTGCTCTATGCCGTGACGGCCATCAAAGGGCGCCAGTGTGGGTGCAAAACACTCATGCCCTTGCGCCGTTAACTTATTACGCATCCAAGCCATCACATGGCCCGTGTTAAAAATGCCATGAATTAACACCACCTTCATTACTACCTCCTACGTCATAGCCTTGCCTTGACGATAAGATTATCGCCCGCTTATTCGCGATATTTGCTATCATTGCCGCTTTGCTCAAGCATACCATCGAATACGGATCCCCAAGCTATGTCAATCAACGATTTGTTAGCCAAGGCGCTACACCAACGAGCGCAGTTGATTGCTGACGCAAAAATCAATAATACCAATTGTTTTCGGGTATTTCATGGCACAGTCGAGGGCATTAATGGCCTCAATATCGACCGCTACGGCAATGCTTGGTTAATCCAAACGTTTCATCAAACCTTAAGCGATGATGAGCTCAATCAGATCCGCGCCGCCTTAAGCCAAATTGAACCGCTTGTGGTGATCTATAACGATCGCTCCAACAAAAACTCGCGTATTCTCAACCCGCTTGACGACACATTAGAAGCCTTTGCCAATACCGAACAACAGATGCAAGAAAACGGTATCCATTTCACCAGCAAGCTGCGTCACGAAGGACAAGATCCGCTACTGTTTCTCGATATGCGCGCCGGCCGTGAATATGTACAAGCCAATAGCCAAGATAAAACCGTATTAAACCTGTTTTCTTATACTTGCGGTATTGGTACTGCGGCCGCCGTTGGCGGCGCCAGCCGTGTAATGAATGTGGATTTCTCCTCGTTTGCCTTGGCCGCTGGACGTAAAAATGCCCAGCTCAATGGCGTTGAAGCGGTATGTGAGTTTGTACAAAGTGATGCCTTTCCGGCCATGCGTCAGCTCGCGGGGATGCCAGTGGGAGGACGACGTAATCAAAAGTTGCCTAACTACCCTAAATTACCTCAAACACAATTTGATTTAGTGTTTCTCGACCCACCAAGATTTGCCAAGAGCCCCTTTGGCACAGTGGATCTGATTAACGACTATCAAAGCCTGTTTAAACCGGCCATGCTGGCCACTAAAAGTGGTGGCACCATAGTGTGTTGTAATAATGTCGCTAAAGTCGACCGTCAAACTTGGTTCGATGCCCTAAGCCGCTGCGTCGAAAAACAGGGACGTAAGATCAGCCACGCCACTTGGTTAGCTTGCCACAGTGACTTCCCCTCTTTTGATGGCAACCACCCGCTAAAAATGGTGGCGCTGCAAATAGCATAAACCAACCTTTCCCTAAGCGGCTGGTTACCACAACAAGCCGCTTAAACCCTCACTTTAAGCCTTTTACTACCAACATCCACATCAAAACGAGTTTATTAACACTTTTTATCACCATCTACGGCGATATACAGCAAGTAAACCCCTCAAAATAAGCGTTAATAAATTAACAATAAAACATCATTAGATAGCAAAGTGCTTGACCTTTACGCTCAATAAACCTGCTCCAAACAGCAATTTTAAGTTAAATTTTCATCATTGATAAAAATTAACTTTACTTCGTCATCGAAGCGCCCTACATTCGCCGCCAAATTAAACAGTAACAAATAACCACCAACAACCATATTGGCATTCAAGTGGCTATTTATCACATTAAACTCGGAGGTTCTAATGGTAGAATGCGCTGCTAGCTGCAAATCGAACAATCCTGCAGCACCTGTCATTGGGCTGTCTTTTTTTGCTATAGCCTCGGGTTTTTTGATGAGCCTAATTCCACTGTCGCTAACGGCATTTGAACTGGATGTCGCTCTGGCCCCTTGGTTAGCCAGTGTGTTCTATCTCGGCCTGCTAATTGGTGCGACGAGTATTGAGCGCGTGGTGGCCAAAATTGGCCATCGCTTGGCTTTTATCCTGTTTCTGGGGTTATTGATCGCCAGTGTTATTACCCAGCTGTTGATCCCTAGCGCCGAGTTTTGGTTAGCGGCACGCTTTATTGCCGGTATCGCAGTCGCAGGCGTATTTGTGGTGGTCGAGTCATGGTTGTTAATGGCCAGCACGCCTAAGGCGCGAGCCAAACGCCTTGGCATATATATGACCTCGTTATATGGCGGTAGTGCCGTGGGACAATTAGCCATAGATCCACTAGGAACCACAGGCGCAGCGCCGTACCTGTTTGTTATCGCCTTGCTGTTTTTGGCTATTTTAGCGCCCTTGTTAATTACCTCTGGGCAGCCTGAGAGCCAACATCAGCAAAAGCTGCCATTAAAAGAGATAAAATCCTTGAGTCGTCCGGCCATGCTGGGCTGCTTAGCATCAGGCCTATTATTGGGCCCCATTTATGGCTTGATGCCTATGTATATAGCCAACCAACCTGAGCAGGCTGAACATACTGGCACCTTGATGGCCAGCATCATTTTAGGCGGTATGCTAGTACAGCCGTTGGTGAGCTATTTGTCGACGCGGATCGGTAAGAGCCTGTTGATGGCGATGTTTTGCCTTATCGGCGCGGCAGCTGTGCTCGGTATATTACAAGCAAGCAGCTTTGTGCCTTTGGTGATAAGTTACTTGGTGTTAGGCGCATGCAGCTTCGCGCTCTACCCAATTGCGATCACCTTAGCGTGCGATCTGTTACCTATGGCGAAAATCGTGTCGGCCACCGAAGTGATGTTACTGAGCTACAGTGTCGGCTCTGTGTTAGGCCCAATATTGGCGGCAAACTTGTCTGATGCGACCCATGGTGTGGTGTTTTACTTGGGTGGCTGTTTAATTACCACCTGTATTTATATGCTAATTAAAAGCATGGAAAACATTCGCACTGGTGATACCCCAATCGCGGGATAAGCCACAATTAACGGCTCGCCATCGACCCTAGATGATACCAGGAGATGGCGAGACTGTTTGCGCTTTTTCTCAGGCTTGATGGCGCGAAGATATATTGCGCCATCAGGGCCGAAAGCTTAGCACTACAACACTCCCTCATAGTAAGAGGCCCTTAAATGGGTGAGCCTGGCGGCAAGCTCAGCGGCTGCTTAATTAACCTCACCTTGGCATCTAACAACCCTTGCTCAACCCCTTGTCTGAGCCATTCAAAATGCGCGGCTTCAAAATCGCTGCTGCGTTTCACCTTACGGCTTAACTGCTTAAGTGCATATTGCAAACGATCATAGAGTAAGGCCTGCACCTCGGGCGCGGTCTGTTCGTTATGATAACTGGCTAATAGCTCATCAAAGACCACCGCATTGACGCGCATCCATACACCAAGATCAGCACCCGATGGGCTATCGCTATAGGCGGTCACGCCCAGTAATCGGTCGACCAAATTAATCACTGATAGCTGTTCTTTATCGGCCAAATAGGCCTGACTGACGCGATTAAGCCGCCAAGGCGACAACAAGGCTTGGGCCACATGGCGGCTCAGCACCTCGGCCATACCAATCGGATCAATCACTACCCCGTTAGCCCCTTGGAAACTCTCGCGCGTGGCGCGGTAATTGCCCGACTTAGGCACAAGCTGCTCTATCACCTCTGATGGTACGCGCAGTGCGTCCATGCTTAGGGTCTGTAACAGACTGTCTAAGGCTTCTTGTTGCAATGCGGGGGCTAAATAATGCCAGCTTTGACCCAGCTCAGAAGACCCATAGTGATAATCTGTGCCGCCAATAAACTTCGCTGCGGCGGTAATTTGATAACGGGTTAATAGGTAGATGGGGACAAAAGCATCGCGTAGCTCACCAAAGGGCTGCCCAGCTAACAAGGCCTGATGACAAAACTGCTCAATCGCCTTGCTACGCACCGCAGCAAGACGGTTAAGCTCGGCCACGGGATCGTTACCATTGTCCCATAAGCTGGCATAGGCATTGCTGGCGTTTTGGCCGCGTGAATCTGCTTCACCAATATAACGCAGCCCTTGGCGCTCGACATCGCTCATCAGCGCCGCCAACTTACTGGCCTGATTGGACTCACTATACTGGCCATAACCATAGGCTATGGTGTACCTGTCCCAGGGCCCTATTCCCTCACCGTAGGGCTGACTAATCTCAATGTTATCGCCATTGAGGGTGATCTTTGGATGGGGATAATCCATAACCGAGGCATTGTCGTTAGTCGATGCGGCAAAGTTATGGTCAAGCCCCAAGGTGTGGCCCACTTCATGGGCCGCTAACTGACGAATCCGGGCTAATGACAGCGCCATACTGGCTTCTTCTGCGCTGGCCCTATCAGGCCAACCGGCGGTGAGTCCGCGGGCAATCAGGTGATCTTGTCGCACCCGCTGGCTTCCCAGTGTGACATGCCCTTTGATGATTTCACCGGTACGCGGATCAGTAATGGCGCTGCCGTACGACCAACCACGCGTCGCGCGGTGCACCCATTGGATCACGTTGTAGCGTATATCTTGCGGATCGGCATCTTCTGGTAACAGCTCAACCTTAAAGCCATCAATAAAGCCCGCCTCGGTAAAGGCATCTTGCCACCAACGCGCCCCATCGAGTAACGCCGAGCGAATAGGCTCTGGCACACCAGGGTCGAGATAATAGGTGATGGGTTTAACCACTTCCGATGGGGCATCACCGGGGATCTTTTTCTCTAGGCGGTGGCGTAACAGATGACGCTTGACGATATCTCTATCGACATCGGCCGCATAGTCGAGATAAGCATCTGACAAATAACCGCTCATCGGATGATAAGCTCGTGGGCGATAGTCGTTGTCTGGTAAGGCGACAAACGAGTAACGCAAACGAATAGACAGGTGGTGCGCATCGGGTGTCACCTTTGCCACTTGGCTGCCCGCTTTGGCGCCAGTAAAGGTGAGTAACACATCGACATCACTATTTTGCTCAAACGACTTCACCCCTTGGGGTAACACCAGTGATTTGCCAGTGTCCAGGCGATAATCCCCCTGCTGCGTCTCTTTAAGGGTGCTGCTAATGCCGTGCAGATCGCTTAACAGCAGCTCGCTTACCGCCACCAAAGGACGCTTACCAGGTACTACTTTGCCGCGCCACAGCACCGACTCGGCAAAGGCTTCGTTAACCGCGCGCACCTCCGCTTGATCCTCGGTCTCAGCGCGGTAATCGGTGTTGAGCTGCTTTAAAATCAAATAAGGGCCATGGCGCTCAAACTGCACCATGCGCGTAGCACCCAGTTGGCCGCGATCTAGCCCTATTTCATTGGAGCCGACACCATGGGGCAAACTGGTGATGAGTAAAAAGGGCTGCTCGAGTCGGTTAGCTTCGAGATAGAGTTCGCCAGAATCTTGCTCATAGTAGAAATTAATAAAGCCATTAGCCGCCTGACTCTGTTTGATCAGGTTGGCGCTGTTATCCGTTGCAGCCATGACATTGACCGCTGGCGCTAGAGCCAATACCACGGCCAGCGCTAATGTTGAGGGCTTCATTTTATCTCCTGTTATTGGCGTACTGGCAAAGTACGCTTCTCCATTATGGGTTTCCGCTGGGTTAACAAGCTGCCGTTAACGGCACTACTGCGGTTGATTGATCCAATGGGCTAAGGTGTCGAACAACTCATTAAGCACGATGGGCTTAGTAATATGCGCGTTCATACCTGCCGCTAAGCTTTTTTCGCGATCGCCCGACATCGCATGGGCGGTCATGGCGATAATAGGTAACTGCTGCGCCGAATAACGCTCGCGTAGCAACTTAGTGGCAGTTAACCCATCCATCACTGGCATCTGAATGTCCATCAGCACCGCATCATAACGGCGCTGCTCAACCCGTTCTATCGCCAGCTGACCATTTTCGGCCACATCCACTTCATAACCCGCACTCTTCAGCAGTTCTGTCGCCACCTGCTGGTTTATAAAGTTATCTTCAACCAGAAGGATCACCCCAGAGGCTTGATTATTGCCCAGTTTAGGAGGCTCAGGCAGCGGAGCTAATTTAGGCTGGTCGATGAAGGCACCGATGATCTCATCGAACAATGCCGATGCCTTAAACGGCTTTTGCAGCATGGCGTAAATCTTAAGTTCATCCAAATCCTCTTTTAATGGATCTGAGGCATAAGCGGTCATCATGATGATCACCGGCCGTTTAGGCAATCGGCCATCGGCGACCATGATGTCGAGTTCTCTGACCACTTCCACGCCGTCCATTTCGGGCATCATCCAATCCACTAGCAGCAGATCGACAGGATCACGCTCGAGCTTATACAAGGCCTCGGCGCCGCTAGAGGCGGTCTCAACGCTAAAGTGGAAATCACGCAGGGCGCTGGAATAGATCTGTAACGCCGTTGGGTTGTCATCGACCACCAAGGTTTTTAAATTCCCCAGCACCTCTGGCACCACCAAAGGCTTAACCTCCGCCTCGGCGGCGATCTCGAAGCTGATGGTAAAGCTAAAGGTACTGCCTACACCAAGCTCACTTTGCACCTGCATAGTGCCGCCCATCATAGAGACTAAATGCTTGCTGATGGATAAGCCTAATCCGGTGCCACCATATTTACGCGTGGTCGAGCCATCGGCCTGTGCAAAGGCATCAAACAGGCTCTCTTGCTGCTCTTTGCTGATGCCGATACCGGTATCGCGCACCCAAAACTTAAGGGTGATACGGTGATCGCGCTCGCCCACATCTTCGCACCCCAGTTCAATTTCACCGCTTTGGGTAAATTTAACCGCATTGCTGAGCATGTTCACCAGCACCTGCCCTAGGCGCAGCGGATCGCCTTCTAAGATGAGGCCCGCGGTGACTGGGGCGTATAGCAGCAGTTCGACCCCTTTTTCTTGGGCATTGAGCGCATTGAGATCCAGTGCATGATCCAGCACCTTATCCAGCGGGAAGGCGACCTTTTCTAACTCAAGTTTACCGGCCTCAATCTTAGAGAAATCGAGAATATCGTTGATGATCCGCAGTAAGGATTGCGCCGAGAAACTGGCTTTATCGAGATAATCGGCCTGCTGTGGTGTCAATGAGGTGCGGCTCGCCAATTGCAGCATGCCGATAATGGCATTCATGGGCGTGCGGATCTCGTGGCTCATATTGGCCAAAAACTCACTCTTGTACAGGTTGGCCGATTCAGCATCTTGCTTAGCTTCAAGCAGCGCCACCTCGTTACTCTTATGACGAGTAATGTCTTTGTGTGTGCCCACCATCCGCTTGGGTTGGTTGTCGCTAGTGAATTCCACTACCCGACCTCGGCTTAGCACCCAGTGATACATGCCGCTCTTACCGCGCATTCTAAACTCAATATCGTAGGCGCCAACCGGATTGGCTAAGTACTCATTACGATACTCTTCGACGCGGATGCGATCGTCAGGGTGGATCAGCTCGTCAATGGTCGACACTAAAGCGGGAAACTCATTGGTTTCATAACCTAACATCGAATAGTAAGCCGGATTACAGATGATCTGCTCCGAGTCCAAATACCAATCCCATAGACCATCTTCTACCGCATCCATCGCCAGATGATAACGCTCTTCAGATAAGCGCAGCTGCTCTGCCGATTCATATTCGCGTGTCACATCGCGCCATACGGCAATCAACCCCAGCAGCTCACCACGGCGGTTGTAAAAGGGGATCTTAAGGGTATCGAGCAGTACCGGCTTACCCGCCAGCTCGACTTTTTCTTGATAACGCAGCGGCGTACGGTCCGACAGCACCCGTTCATCTTCGGCCCGAATACGAATGGACTGCTCACTTGAGGTCATTGCCTGCGAGTCTTGGCCTATCATCTCACTTTCGGTATAGCCTAGCATCCGCTCGGCAGACTTGTTACAGCCAAGGTACTTGCCTTCTTTGTCTTTAAAGACAATCGCTTCGGGGATCGAATCTAGCAAGGATCGCAGTAAAGCGTACTCGCGCTCGCGCCGCTCTGTGGTCTCTTTCAATCGCGCTGTGCGCCGCGCCACCAAGTTATCGAGACGGCGATTTTGCTCCGCTAGGTGGCGAGTATATTGTTGGTTCTCTTCAAAAATACGGCTCACCAACTGGAACCAAGGCTCCCAGCCTGGAGTGATCTTCTCTGGCGGCTTGCGCGGCTCTTGAGAGCAGCCTTCGAGATGGCTTAATAAACGTGATGCGGGATTAACAAACGAGCGGCGAGTCTGCCAATGCACTATGGTCACCAGCACCGACAAGGCGATCACCACCAACAAAAACGTCAGCTCTAACTTTTCCCACGAATCTTTAAACAGCTCGTTTTGATCTTGCAGGTACAATAAGCGCCACGGCGCATTTTGCAGTGCCACCGAGTGGATATAATACCCATTACGCATAATACCATCATGGGCGTCAAACAGCTCAGATTCTGGCACCGAATGCAGCGCCGAGGGGATCTTCTGGCTGATGTGATATACCCGGTTGATATCGTCGGTATTAATACCACTATGCGACAAAATATTGTTTTGCTGATCGAGTAAAATTACCGTGCCCGGCATCTTAAAATAGAGGCGGATCTGTTTGTCGAGCGATGACAGAGTCATGTCTAAGTTGATTGAACCGATAAACTCATCTTCGAGGTACACCGGCACCCCAACTGTGGTTAATAATCCCTTGCCGTTGGTCTCGACATAGCCTGGGCTCCATGCCACACTGCGCTGAGGGTTCATTGCAGGCGTAACCAGCTGAAACTGTTGCTTATTTAATAATTCATCTCGAAAGCGCAGCTCATCAGAAGGCCAAGGGTAATAGGACATCATTCGATGCTTAGAGATGTAATATACTGAGGATGCTTTGGGGGCGGCTTCGGTCGCCACCGGGAATGACAAGGATAGCTCAAACAACATTTCGAGCTCTTGATAAAACTTATCGCTGCGGCCATCGAGCGAGCCCGCGCCAGTAATACGCCCCATATTGGTAAATGGCTTACCGCTTTTAGCATAACTGGGCTCTAGGGTAAAAAATTGGCCACTTTCGTTAAACTTTTCATATTGAGGTAGCCGCTCGGTACGCACCAGCTCACCGAGCTTCAGATGATCGACCGCGACATTTCTCAGACTCTTTACCGCCCGAATACTCGACTCTAACAGCAGGTCGATTTGCAGCACATGGCGCTCGACTAACTCTTCGCGCTGGGTCATCATCTGGGTCTTTTGCCGCTCAAAGAACACCCACGCCGTCAGCAACGCCATAATAATCACACCTATGTAGGTGTAAAACACAGCGCGATTATAATTTTTCTGGATCGGCGACTTCAGCTGTAAGTCGGGTTCTGTCGGTTTCATCGATTACCTTTAAGAACAAACGCATGCCATCATGATACGCAATGATGACACTGAATATTGCCCCTATAATATCAGGAACCTAAGCCATTGTAATATCAAACTGGTCTAGGAATGCCAAAGTCTATATCGTTAGTTATTTCAATTAATTAACTAATATTAGTCACCAAGGCTGCTAGGTTAGTTGTTCAATAAGGCAAGATTCGCGCTTAGTGACGACCAGACTCACCCATTTGAGCGCTGCTCAAGCATGCTAGCGACTGACATTTTTTTAAAAGCAATATCAGCCATTGCGAGCAAAAACAGCTAACCACGGCCCATAACACGGCCATGCTAATCATCATAACAAGGATGTCACGCCGACGAGCCAACAGGCGCCATAAGACGGCCTTGTTATCGGCCAACCTAATTATTGGCCAGTCTTGCTAAGTCGCAGCGTGATGTTCATCCAATAAGGGTTAAGGCGCGTCGACAGGCTCGGCGCACCATAACCCGCTTGCTATATATCACATTGCTGGGATTATAAATTTTCCTCAGCAAACTCGGCCAGACGCGAGCGCACCACACCATTAAGGTAGACGTTGGCACTGCCATCAAAGTTTTTAAACCGCTCCACAATATAGGTTAATCCAGAGGTTACTGCCGTTAAGTAGTTCGAGTCGATTTGAGCTAAGTTACCGCTGCAAATCAACTTAGTCCCTTCGCCCATCCGAGTGATCATGGTTTTAATTTGTGATGCGGTCAGGTTTTGGCATTCATCGAGTAATACCACCGAATTTTGAATCGACCGTCCGCGCATAAAGTTAATCGATTTAAATTGGATATTGGCCTTATCCATGATGTAGTTCATGCTACCGCTTGGGTTCACATCATTTTTATGTAGCACCTCAAGAGTGTCGGTAATGGCGGCAAGCCAAGGCGCCATCTTTTCCTCTTCGGTGCCCGGTAAGAAGCCTATCGACTCGGCAATTTCGGGGGTGTTACGGGTGACAATGACCTTGTCATATAAACCGCGTTCGACCACCATCTCCAGTGCCGCCGCCATGGCCAGCAGCGTCTTACCACAACCGGCGGGACCGGTTAAGATCACCAGATCGATATCGGGATCGAGTAAGGCTTGCAGCGCCATGCCTTGGTAGATATTTTTCGGTTTGATCCCCCAGGCATCGAGGTGCAATAAGCGCTCGCGTCCCAGATCGAGGATCTCCAACTCCTTGCCATCATTACGCAGTACTCGGCCACAAAAATTAGACTCCTCATCGATGAGATATTGATTAACATAGTAATTTTCATCACCTACTTCGCAAAGCGGTACACTATGAACCGTATGGCGCCCTTGGATCTCGGTGCCGACATGCTCTTTACGAGCCCAAAAATCGCCATCGAATTGATGAAAGCCTTTGGTGAGAAAGCGAATATCATCGATCAGCTGATCGGTACGATAATCTTCCACCAACATAATACCCGCGCCTTTGGCCTTAAGGCGCATATTGATATCTTTGGTGACCAGCACCACTTTTCGAGGATGGTTGAGCTTTTGCAGGTGTAATGCGGTATTAATAATGCGGTTATCGTTGTGATCGCCAGGCAGCGATACTTGGGTAGATTGCAATTGATGGTCGGGGAAAATAGAGAGTGAACCAACGGCGTCTCCATGACCTTCGCGTTTAGGTAACGCAACCCCTTGTACAATCTGCTCAGGGGTGGTTTGCCCACCGAGAATATCTTCTAGCGCCCTGATGGCGACTCGAGCATCTCGGCTCACATCACGCTTTCTGTCTTTGATCTGGTCTAGCTCTTCCAGAACGGTCATGGGGACCACTACATCATGCTCTTTAAACGAATAAATGGCTAAAGGTTCATGCAGTAACACATTGGTATCCAGTACAAACAACTTCTTGTCGTCTTGTTCCATGGGCGCCTCCACTTGTGCGTTGGGGTTAATTTAGGCTAAGCACATACTGCGATAATGAGTATCTCCTGTGATGAGTAGGCTGGACTTTACCGACCCAAAAAGCGCCGATGTCACTTCATACTGACACCAAAATCTTGAGGCATCAATCGATAATTTACCCCGCAGCGCCTATCTCATCACGCCTAAGCGTGATCGCCATTGATGACACTAAGATGACAAAGCCTGCAGCATAAAAAACGATCGCACAATTTGTAATCTCACCAGATAGCCATTAGGCTTTTAGCTGAGGCGCGACGGGGCATTTATGTTCGACATCATAGTCCCGATTGGATAACATACGCGCCCTTTCGTGATTCACCCTGTAGATGAGAATTTGTAATGCCCTTTTCCTTAGGTCAACGTTGGATTAGTGATACCGAATCAGAACTTGGTTTAGGTACTGTTGTTGGATTAGAAGACCGTATGGTCACCGTCATGTTTCCTGCCACAGATGAAAACCGGATGTTCTCACGGGCTGACGCGCCCTTAACGCGTGTAATTTATAATCCAGGCGACACGATTGAGAGTCACGAAGGGTGGAGCTTAACGGTTAGCGAACTCGAAGAGAAAAACCAGCTGATCATCTACCACGGTATCCATAGCGAAACCGGTGAACAGGTGAGCCTGCGAGAAACCCTGCTCAATCACAATATTCGCTTTAATAAGCCGCAAGATAGACTCTTTGCTGGCCAAATCGATCGCCTTGACCGTTTTGGCGTGCGCTACCAAAGCCAACTGTTACGCCATAAGCTGGCCACCTCAGATCTGCTTGGCCTACAAGGCCCGCGTGTAGGATTGATCCCGCACCAGCAGTGGATAGCCCATGAAGTGGGGCAACGTTTTGCGCCGCGTGTCTTACTGGCCGATGAAGTGGGCTTAGGTAAAACCATCGAAGCTGGCCTTATCATCCACCAGCAACTACTCACCGGTCGCGCCGAGCGCATCTTAGTGATCGTGCCCGATACCTTGCGCCATCAATGGTTGGTCGAGATGCTGCGCCGCTTTAATTTGCGCTTCTCAGTGTTTGATGAAGACAGATGTGTCGAAGCATACGCCGATAACGACAACCCTTTTTACACCGAACAGCTGGTGATCTGCTCTTTAGAGCTGCTGCGTAAAAAGAAACGCTTAGAACAAGCCTTAGACGCCGATTGGGACTTAATGGTGGTCGATGAAGCCCATCATTTAGAATGGACCGAAGAGGCGCCAAGCCGCGCTTATCGCGTTGTCGAAGCCCTCAGTGAAGTGGTGCCAGGTGTATTACTGCTGACCGCGACCCCAGATCAACTCGGTCATCAGAGTCACTTTGCCCGTTTACGCCTGCTCGATCCCGATCGTTTTTACGATTATCAAGCCTTCCTTAAGGAAGAAGCCAGCTACAAAGAGGTCGCGACCGCAGCCGACCAACTGAGCAAAGGGGTGAAACTCTCCGATGATGCCGTGGCGAGCTTAACCGAGCTGTTAAGCGAAAAAGATATCACCCCAGCCCTGCGCCTTATCGAAGATGAAAGCCTCGATGCCGACCAACGCCAAGCGGCACGTGAAGAGTTATTGCAAGAGCTGCTCGACCGTCACGGCACCGGCCGAGTGCTGTACCGCAACAGCCGCGCCTCGGTCAAAGGCTTCCCGACACGTATTTTCCATGCTCACCCACAGAGCATGCCAGAGCAATATGTGACCGCGGCAAGAGTGTCAGCCATGATGGGCGGCCAAAGCGATCTTAACAACAAGGTCAAACAAGCCCTTAGCCCTGAAAAAATGTATCAGGCCTTCGAGAGTGATAGCGCCAGTTGGTGGAAATTTGATCCGCGCGTCGATTGGTTAATCGATTTCCTTAAAAGTCATCGCAGTAAAAAAGTGCTGATCATCGCCAGCCAAGCCGAAACCGCCCTTAGCCTTGAAGAAGCGCTGCGCACCCGTGAAGGTATTCAGGCGACCGTATTCCATGAAGGCATGTCGATTATCGAACGCGATAAAGCCGGCGCCTACTTTGCTCAAGAAACTGGCGGAGCTCAGGCCTTGATCTGCTCCGAAATTGGCTCAGAAGGACGTAACTTCCAGTTTGCTAGCCATCTGGTGTTGTTTGATCTGCCGCTTAACCCCGATCTACTCGAGCAACGTATTGGCCGTCTCGACCGTATTGGGCAGGCTAACGATGTCGAAATCCATCTGCCTTACCTTGAGCGCACCGCTCAAGAGAGCCTAATGCATTGGTACCACAAAGGGTTAAACGCATTCGAACAAACCTGCCCTATTGGCCATATTCTGTTTAATGAGTTTTCACAAGAGCTGCTTACCCAGCTGGTTTATCAAGATGAAGACCAATTTACTCAGCTACTTAACCATACGCAAACGCGTTATAAAGAGCTGAAAAAAGCCATGGAACAGGGCCGTGACAAACTGCTGGAGATCAACTCACATGGCGGTGAAAAAGCCAAGAAATTGGTTGAAAGTTTAGCGGCGCGTGACCAAGATACTCAACTGATCGGCTCAGTTATTCGCCTATGGGACATCATAGGTGTTGAGCAGGAAGACAGCGGCGACAACGCCATTGTGCTGCGCCCCAGTGAGCACATGATGTTTCCCACCTACCCAGGCCTACCAGAAGATGGCATCACGGTGACTTTCGATCGCGAGATGGCCTTGTCACGCGATGATATTGCGCTGATAACCCAAGAGCATCCGTTAGTGCAGACCGGGCTGGATTTGATCACCTCTTCAGAAACGGGCACCACCAGCGTGGCTATCTTGAAAAACAAGGCGCTACCTGCGGGGACTATTTTCTTAGAGCTTATCTATATGGCAGATGCATCGGCGCCAAAATCGAGCCAGTTGTATCGCTATATGCCGCCAACGCCAGTGCGTATTTTACTGGATAAAAATGGCAACAATCTGTCTGATAATGTCAGCTATGAAAGCTTCGACAAACAACTGAGTGCGGTTAATCGTCACATTGCCAGTAAACTGGTTAATGCCTCGCAAACCATTTTGCATCCCTTGTTTGCTAAGGGTGAAACCTACGCCGAGGCCGAACTTAAACTATTGGCCGATAGCGCCAGAGCCAAGATGACCAGTCAGCTAACTGCCGAACTTGAGCGCCTCGAATCGCTCAAGGCCGTTAACCCTAACATCCGTGATGAGGAGCTTGAGCACCTTAAATCACAGATGAGTGAGCTTAATGGCTATTTAGATGGTTGTTTATTGCAACTCGATGCCGTGCGCTTGGTGTTGGTGAGCCACGCTTAACCCAGATAGGGTAAGCTGACACGATAAAAAAACGCTGGTTTGACACGCTCATCCAGCGTTTTTTTATGCAGTATCCTAGGGCATGTTGATCTTTCAAGGTTATTTTTACAGCGAATTCTTGGGTATTTATACAAGGCAGAAGCTTTGTGGTGGTGTTATTCTACATAAAAAGCTGAGAACGCAGTAGAAATGACCAACAAACGCTGCCCGAAGGGTTCAGCAAAGAACAACAGGCCCTAGGCTTGCTACCCAACAAGCATGGCGATGTTTGAACACATTTCAGCACAAGACACGGTTTTAATTTACACCGTAAAAATGCGATGATGCTCGCCGGCAAATGATTCAGGCTAAGGTGTCTATGAGATCGGTTATTAAATGCGGCTTATTACTATGGGTTGGCTCTTTTTTGTTCGTCAGCGTATCCAGCCAAGGCACGCAACCTAGCTATGACTATCTGCCACCAGCTGAAGTCACACAGCTTAATTTGGGCGAGCAAACCAGCCAGGCATTGGTGCGCAGCTGGCGCGGCCATCATCAATATGGTGCGGCGATTTTATTAGCCGATTTGGGGCAGCATGCCGATCCTAGCGGCGTGATCGCCTATCTGCGCCGTCAGCTTAATGACAAAGGCTGGGCCACCATCAGTTTGAGCGCGCCACAAGCTGCGCCAGCGATTAACCACAAGACGGATGCAGAGGAGATCAACAAGGCAGGAGAGCAACAGCTGACACTCAAGGCTACACAACGTCTGCCTCACTTAAGTCCTGATGAATGGCAAAACCTAAGACAGCAGCAGAATAATCAGTTCATTCAAATAATGAATCAGCTCGATGCATTAGGGCAGCCCTATCCAGGTAAACGTATGTTAATCGCTACGGATCAGAGCGCAGGCTTAATGATCCAGCTGTTATATGCAGGCACATTGCCTAAGCCAGATCTACTCGTGGTGATCAATCCTTACCTCACCCCAGCACAAGACAATGCCCAGTTAGCAGATCAACTGGCACAGCTGGCCATTCCGGTATTAGATATTTTGTCGCCAGACGCTACGCCAAACGCCATCGCCACCGCAGCTGAGCGACGGACGCTGTCGCCGCAAAACCAGCCGCTACGCTATCAACAGCAACCACTGGCACTTAACTTAGACCAACCCAGCGCTTGGCAAAATACCTTAGCGCTGATCGATGGCTTTGCACGGCGCATCGCAAAAGCGTATCCGTAACGATGCGCTAGCGCTGAGTTACTTTTTATCTTTACTGAGCATCAACGCCAATGCCACCAGTACCACTATGATGCCCATATAGAGCAGCTCCAGCATGGAGGTAGGTTTCATTTCGCTAAAGTAAGAAAACACCTTGATGATTAGCATCATCAAAATGACTTTACCCAGCTTGCTCTTTAATGAATCGATACTGCTGATCACTAAGATTTTCCCACCCGCGACACTGTCTTCAGCAGCCTGCAAATTACTGATAAACAACTCATATAATCCAAAGGCAAAAATCAGTAATACAGAACCAAGCAAGAAGGTGTCCAAAATCTCAACCACTACCATCACCAAGTCATTACGGATATCTAAACTCCCGGTAGTGACATAGGCATACAGTAATTCGAGCATGTGCAGCATATCTTTAATACCCATGATAAACACCGCAAACGCAGCGACCACACAGGCAAACACCCCAACGATCACCGTCAGGCGACTATTCCATAGAAAACGTTCAAATAGCGGTCTCATCTACCATTCCTAAAGCACAATAAAATTAGCAGGATAGTAGCTGGCACTCGAGTAGACGTCTCCTGCAAGCGCTGGGGAGTGTGATCCGCGTCACTGACTCATTGCTATGCTAAAGCACAAGTGATGCTAGCGGGAGTTACCACCAAGACTGCCGATGACGATAGGGACGCTCTGGATCTTTCGTCTGCCTAATCGCCGCGATCAGCCTATTTTTGCCCAACAAGAGTGCAATTTGACTCATAGATTCTCGCCGTAGCAAGCTGCGCTCACTGGCGCGCCAATTAGTATTAATACTGCGCTTAATGGCCGCGTTGGCATCTGGCGAGGTATCACATAACTTGGCCGCCAAAGCTTGAGCCTGAGCCATAGGCTGCTCACACACTTGAGTCAGTAGGCCATATTCATGGGCTTGCTTTGCCTCAATCACATCGGCTGTCATGGTTAGCAGCATGGCGACATCTTTTGATACTAACTCTCTAAGGCCAACCAAGCCGGCCATATCCGGCACTAAGCCCCATTTAGCTTCCATGATAGATAAACGACACGCAGGGCTGGCAATGCGCATATCGGCTCCCAGGGCGATTTGCAGTCCACCGCCATAACAGATCCCCTCTAATACGCAGATCACCGGCACAGGTAACCGACGCCAACCAATGGAAACCTGCTGAGCTAAATTGGCGTTTCCAGGTAACCACTTAAACAGTAACTTGAGCGCTTGCTTGGGTGATTTCATCACGCTGGCCACATCGAGACCCGAGCTAAAGTTGCCGCCACTGCCCGTTAAGATAACGCAGCGCACACTGGGATCTTTGGCGATTTTTTGCTGCACGCGTTTAATAGAGGTAAACATGGCGTAATTAAGCGCATTGTATTTTTCAGGGCGGTGTAGTTCGACAATCGCGATGCCTGAATCGAGGGTCAAATTGACATATGGGTGCTGCATTCCTTTACTCCTAAAAACCTACTGGTCTGTCCACACCAAGATGCTAACACAGTTGGTACATTTAGCTAAAACAGATAACATCAGGTTATTTTTTGGCGTATGTCAAAAAAGTGACGTTTTAATTTCTTTTTTAAATCAAAGTGATCGATAATGGTTAATCAGTAGTATCGGCTACCTATGGTGGCTATTTAACGGTAAAACAAGACGTAGACCCTTAAACGCATTGATGACCACTTGAGTCTTCTTTATGATCGCGCCATCCACTGGCGCTCCCAGGGTTTCTAGGATGAACCAAAGAAAACTGCCCCCTTGCTGTTAGTGTATTTAGCAACGCAACTCACTAATTTTAGTGTTATCTTCAATAGAAGGGCAGATTAGGATGTTATAACTAGCATGTCGATCCCAGTACTTATATGCGATGACTCTGCACTCGCAAGAAAGCAGATGGCACGAACACTTCCAAAAGAATGGGATGTGGAGATTCACTTTGCCGCCAACGGCGCCGAGGGTATAGAAGCCATTAGAGCCGGTAAAGGTGAAGTGGTATTTCTTGACCTCAACATGCCGGTAATGGACGGTTACGAGGTGCTAGAGATCATTCAAAAGGAAGATCTCCCCGCCCTTGTCATTGTGGTTTCTGGTGATATTCAGCTTAAGGCACATGAGCGTGTCAAAGCCTTAGGGGCACTGGATTTTATTCAAAAACCGGTGAGCGCCGAGGCCATTAGCCATATTTTACAAGAGTATGGCATCTTAACCATAGCTACTGGTGATGGCATTAACGACAGTCCAATGATCGAAGTCGATCTTAGGGACGCCTGCCAAGAGGTGGCTAACGTAGCGATGGGGCGCGCGGCCGATCTATTGGCTAAATTACTCGATGTGTTTGTGTTATTGCCGATCCCCAATGTTAACGTGCTCGAGGTCAGTGAGCTGACCATGACGCTCAAGGCGACCGAAGAAAACGGCACCATCTCAGCCCTATGCCAAGGATTTATTGGTGCTGGTATTGCCGGCGAAGCCCTCTTACTGTTTCACGACTCTTCGTTCCAAGACATGGCCAAATTGATGGGGCTCGCCAACCCTGAAGATGCCAATACTGAGATTGAAGTAATGATCGATACCGGTAACGTGCTTATCGGTGCGTTTCTTAACGGGATTTCCGAACAGCTACACATGAAATTTAGCCAAAGCCATCCAGTAGTGCTTGGCAGACATTGCACAGTGAACGATCTTATCCATGATAACGCCGAAAAATGGGCCAGAACCCTAGCCATGGAGATCAATTACCGTATCGAAGGCCACAATATTCAATGCGATCTGCTGCTGCTATTCACTGAAGAATCGTTACCGACGCTTAATTATAAGCTAGGTTACTTGCTAGATTAGTTGGATAACACCATGACCTATGACAAAAGCGCAATGAACGAACTGCATTGGCTCATCGATATGGTGCAAACCATCGAGGTGGGGTTAGTGGTATTAGATCGAAACTACGATATCCAACTGTGGAACGGCTTCATGGAGAACCACAGCGGTATCTCGCCCAATTCGATAAAAGGCGCCAACCTGTTCGACCAATTTGAATACCTACCCGCCACTTGGTTAAAGCAGAAGATGGAGTCGGTATTTCTATTGAAAAACCGCGCCTTTATTAGCTGGGAACAGCGGCCTTATGTATTTAAATTTAGTAATTATCGGCCGATCACCGGCCGCGCCGATTTCATGTACCAAAATGTCACCTTACTGCCACTCTCTTCACTCACAGGGCAGATAACCCACATCAGCATGATCATCTATGATGTAACCGATGTCGCCATTAACCGCCTTCAGCTCAAAGCCGCCAATGAACGCCTAGAGCATCTCAGCCAAACCGACGGCTTAACTCAGCTACATAATCGCCGTCATTGGCAACAGTGCATGCAGCATGAGTTTGACCGCCATTCACGCTATGGTTCGCCCACCACCTTAGTGATGTTCGATATTGATCACTTTAAGCGCATCAACGACACCTACGGCCATATTGCCGGAGACAAGGTGATCCAACACGTGTCGCACATACTAAGGCAATCACTGCGAGAAACCGACTGTGCAGGCCGATATGGCGGTGAAGAGTTCTCGGTGATCTTATCAAACACCAGCGCCGAAGATGCCCTTAAATTTGCCGAACGCTATCGTGAAAAAATCGCCGCTTCACAGATGCGTTACGAAAATGCCAAAATCAGTGTCACTGTTAGTATTGGCATTTGCGAAATACAGCCCGAGTTTGATAACAGCGCGCAGTGGCTAGCCAGTGTCGACAGCGCCTTATACCTAGCAAAGCAAGCTGGGCGTAACCGCAGCGAAATTTACCACCCACAGGCCGAAATTAACTAAGGCCTACTAAACACTAAAAAGCCCCAGTCTCCGTTAAAAGACTGGGGCTTTTTATCACAAAACGCGCCGCGACTAATTAATGAAAACGTGCTTCATCTGAGTCATCTTCATCGTCTTCACCTTCGATCTCATCACCAATAAAGTAGGTGCCCCAACCGTCATAATCGACTTTCTGCTTGGCCGCTAACAAGATCAGCTCTTCACAGGCTTTATCGAGTAATCCCACTTCAAGCTTATGGTAGGCGATGGCATCGAAACAAAAGATAACCGAGCCATCATCTAGCTCCATCTCTTCAGCATCGTTAACTTCGTAACCCATTTTAAAGGCTTCAACTGCGGCCTTTTCTAGGCGATCAAAGTTGGTCGCTGAGAAATGGTGCTCGATAGTGTACTCAGCATCGGGCTCAGAACCATCGGCAAGAATCGCCTCAACGATCTCTTGATTCTCTTGTTTCTGTTCCTGTAACTGACGTTCTGTAGACATGGATCACTCCGAAATAAACAATAATTAGGCTCAGTTAAACGGCTTTTTTAGCCATAAGAGCCGCAGCTTCTTGGTTTAACTGGGTTAACTTTTCCGCCATCATGGCATGAATACGACTTGAAAGCTCTTTTACTTGCGCCTTAGCAAGCCCTTTAGTCTCAATCGGATCCATCATCTCAATAATCACCACGCCATTATTCCAGCGGTTGAGTTTGATGTGTTCTTGATTGGAAGCCAGCACTGGCACCATAGCGACACCGGCTTCAATAGCGGTATGAAACGCACCAGATTTAAAAGGCAACAACCCTTTACCACGTGAGCGCGTGCCTTCAGGGAAAATCCACACAGATAGGCACTTCTCTTTAATTTTCTGCGCCGTTTGCGCCATGGTTTCAAAGGCACGATTACGGTTTTTACGATCAATTAAGATATTACCCGACAACCAGTAGATCTGCCCAAAAAAGGGGAGCCACGCTAAGCTCTTTTTACCCAAACTCACTGTGCCTTTTGGCACTGCAGCCGTATGAGTAAACATATCAAAATTGTTTTGATGGTTGGCTAAATAGATACAAGGCTCTGATATTGCAGCTTTTGATTTGCGCAATACCACTTTGACACCCAATATGGGCGCTGCCCAAGAAAAAATGGTAGCGAACAGGTGTACATTATCTCGATGACGCGGACGCAATAAGCAGTACAAGCCACCAAACACAAACGCCAGCAATAACATAATTGCCAAGATCAATGACCTCAAGATTAACAGCACAATATACTCCTGTGATTTTAGTGGCCGCATTATACCAGCAAGCAAAAATGACTTACACCTGTAGCCTGAAGATTTAATCACACCTTCATCTTGATGGTTTTTGTTAGCAAAAATGGGTTCTATCAAACTGAATTTAAAAACAAAAAAAATAGGCTAATCGCGTATGATCAGCCTATTAGATGGATGTCTCACTTTATAGGTATCTATTTTATGAATTAGCAGACACCTTTTTAATCGAACCAGAGTCAAAAAACAGCGCATACAACAGGCGAAATAGTATCGCACTCAACGCCAATGTGGCGACAATGGCTGCGCCGCTGGGCAGATCTAAGCTCGCCGATAATATCAGCCCTGCACCATAACCCGCAAACCCCACAACATAGGCCCAAGCCCACTTAGCCTTACCGCTATATTTGTTCACTGCCAAGGCGGGCAAAATAAGCGAGCTAAACACTAAATAAACCCCCACAAGCTCGACAGACAAGGTGATAACTAAGGCAAACAGTAAATAAAACCCTGCCCCCTCGAGCCAACAAGGCTTAATGGCAATCGTGCCCAACACCAATAACGACACAATTGCTGGTAATACTAACTGCGACCAATTGACCCACAATATCTGTCCCGACATCAACTGATTGAGCATTTCACTGCCGTGAGGATCGCTTGCAAGCATTAACATAGCGGCGACTGCCGATAACACATAAAAGCAGCCAATAATCGCTTCCAACTCATCGGCCATTCGCTTAGATAACCAAGCGATAAACCCCGCTCCCATCAAGGCAAATACCGCCGGCATCCACACATTAGAATAGGGCAGATGTTCAATCTCGTGATGAGTGTGAGCAATAATCGCCCCCAGCGCTGCCACTTGAGCGATGGCCAAATCAATAAAAATAATGCCGCGCTTTAGCACTTGGCTGCCCAATAATACATGAGTCGATAGCACGAGTATGCCTGCGGCAAAGGCGGGTAATAAGATGGATAACAGATCTAAATCAAACATGGTGTGTACCTAAAGGTGCAGCCCAAATAGCGCCAATGTATTCACACAAAGGCGCTAGGATTGGCTTATGGTTGGCTGTAGCTCAACAATAAGGTGATGACACTTTGATAGAGTGAAAACAGATCGTCGCTGTCCTCATTGCCACCAACCGACATAGGCAATATCTGCACCGGTAATGAGGTGCGCTCCCCAAGCCAGTGAGCACCACGCTCATCTTGATAAGACGCCACTATAATAGCCATCACATCGCCTTGCTGCGCACGATGTTGTAGCTCGGCTAGATGCGCCGTCGTTGGCGCAAGGCCAGGCTTAGGTTCCAGATCGCCCACCTGCTCGATACCTAACCAATAAAATAGGTAACGAAAACTACTGTGATAGGCAATCACTTTTTGGCCCCTCAGTGGCGCCGCTAACGCTTGCCACTTCACCGTGGCCGCCTGCCAACGGGCGCTAAAGTCTGCCAATGCCACATCGTACTGCGTCTTCGACTCTGCATCTAGCTGCACCAGTTTAAGGTGCAACGCCTCGGCCACCTTGAGCAGACGCTCTGGGTCAAAATGCAGGTGTGGATTGCCCTTGGCATGCACATCTCCCATGCTACGATCGACATTTTCAAGCCTATCTAGGGTCTCAATATGCTCGGCAGCAAAAAACAAGCCTTGATCCGTTGAGCGTACCTTGGCATTCGCCGACTTCATCTGCAACATAGGCAACCAACCCACTTCAAGATCGGCACCGGCGCACACCACCAGATCGGCCTGACGCATCTTAGCAATCAGACTGGGTCTGGCCTGCACTTGATGCGGGTCTTGCATGGCTGTGGTCGCCGAGTAGATATTAGCCTCTGGCGCCAGCTCGTTAACTAATGCCGCGTATTCGGGTTCACAAGCAAACACATTGAGCGCAGCTTGTGCAGCACTGCTTAGCGTCAACGCGACCGTCAGGCAACTGGCTTGAATGACTTTAGAATTGATGCGCATTGTGAGCCCCCAATGTCATAACATATTGTAGCGTTACTAGGTTATCATCTTCGATACCCTCGAAATTGGTGCCATTTTGATGGGTATATTGCAATCGCACCGTAGAGAAATGGCTATGATGCCACGCCAAACTGACCTCGGTTTCCTTTAGCGACTGTTCATGGAAATGATCGTCATGCAGCTCCTGAGTATCTACTCGGCCATAGCGCAGGCCCGCAGACCAATTGGGGCTAAATTGATACACAGAGCTGACATACCAACCCGTTTGATCATCGGGGCGATGCTCCATGCTATGCGCGTCGGCAAGATCGTGTGCCGCTAACGGCGCAAAATCGCTCACCTGAAAGTACTCGCCACTGAGCGTGAGGTGCTGGTATTTGTAGTTACCCTTAGGTGCCCATTTATACACAAAATCAGCAATGTAAGTGTTTTCCCCTGTGTACATTGCGCTATGGCTGTGGTCATGGCTATCTTCGATTACGGCATCATCATCGTGCGCTTCATGGGCTGTTAGGCGACCATTTTCATTACGCAAATAACTAAAACCCAGCAGCCAAGAACTGCTTATCCCGATATCACCACCCAACTTAGTGTAAGCGGTATAGACACCAATATTTTCGAATTCACGCTCGCCATGTTCATCTTCGGCGCGCAAGCTTTCTCCCTTAAACGCTTCGACACCCATGGTCCAATACAGATCGGTAGGCGCAACGTAGTCGAGTCGTAGCCCGTCATCGAAATAGTGGCTGCCTAAAAATGCACGATATACTGCAGGCCGATCGGCAAAGGCATCGGTATGGACATGCTGATTATTTAAATAACCCACATCCGATAAGAAGCGACCGGCGCGCACAGAAAATCCCGCAGGCATGGATAAAGTTTGAATAAACGCCTCTTCCAGACCCAGTTCGGTTTCACTGCCGTGAGTTTCTAGCACCGCGGTTAACTTGCCATAAAAAAGATCATCGATATTGGCACTTAACGCCAGTTCGGTATGACCAAGACCAAAGCCCTCTTCGCGCTCAGCCATTGGCCGTTCGGCACTTTGATAGTAACCATCAAGTACAGCACTGATCGCGGGGTTAGAAAGGGTGGCATCTTGCGCGCTTGCCACAGTTGATACACAGGCGCAGGCCGCTGCCAGCGCAGTAATACGGGGATTAAAGCTTGTCATAACATCTCAAAAAAAACAGGCATAGTTCTCTGCTGTCAGCCGACAGAGAGACAAATAGTCAAAAAATATGGCAATACGACTATCTAGCGTGTGGGAGGAGCTCGACTGTGGAAATAGCTAACGTGCGAACGCAATGTCGCAGATACGTTATCGACAAAGGGTTCAAAGGTGAGTTGCGGCAGGGTAAAACTAAAGTCACTAACTGGCAGGAGACTGTTGAGCTGTATTTTTTGAATACAGAGCGTGCAATGGTTTTTGGCACCATCATCAACATGTTCTAGGCTATGAGCTGGCGCAGCGACAGACAAGCAGAACAATACAGCACTAAGCCATATCGCTACTCCTCTTGCTATGCCTTTCATCGCCAATGCCATGGTGTTAACTGCCGTTCCAAACTGAGATGACAAAATTTTGCACCAAGTGTATGGATTGACCCGATGAAGTCAAGCAACAAATGGCTTGGTTTGCCCACCAGTTGTAACAAAAGTTAACACGCTGACTGGCGCGATAAAGCATGCGCAAGATCACTTACTCTCACTGGGGAATTAAGTCTGACTTAAGCAATATTGACTAGAATTGGGCCATTGAATGCAATCACCCTAACCTAGATTTCAACGATCCCAGCAAGGAAACAAACAGTATGAAGGAATTTCTACGCGAAAATTTCAAGATGATTTTTTGGACATCGGTTTTCTTTATTGCGGTACTCGGCGGTATCTATTACGTTGAAGCGGCGCTTGAAGCCCAAGTGCAAGTGATCGACTAGCAAATCTGAGCTGTGGTGGGTCAGTTCACCACAGCGACATGACAGCGATGCTGTCGCCATCACAACCTAATTCGACATATCATCGCTGTTAGCGATATTTTTGTCTATGCTCGCTGTCATCCACAGGTGTCACCTCTGGGGCCTGTATCACTTTTAAGTGATCCATCATGTGGCTTATCAGCAAAGTAATGCTGGCAATTATAGCGACAGGTGTGGTGATATGACGCATCTCTGGGGCAAAGTAGCCATACACCAAGGCCGCCGCCGCCAGATAAAATCCCACCATCTTTAATCGTGTCAATATCGGATTTTTTCCTAACCACGCAAGGCAATGGGGACACTGAATTTGTGCATTTAACCCCTTACCTCGCTGAGCCTTAACACTATCCACTCCAAACGTTTTACTACAATGTGTACACAGCACAACAAGACTCTCTGATGATATTCGCCAGCAGTTTAACAGATCATAATTAAATTTCGCAGTTGTGATTTTAGGGTCATAATAAGGAGACTCTCAATGCCCATATTAAAGGACTTAATTTATGCTGCGCACTGCCTCGTTAACCCTAATGCTTGGCCTCAGCCTTAGTTGGCTGACCCCACCGGTAATAGCCGCTTCCCCCGAAACCAACGCACCACCAAGCAAAATTCAAGCCGTTCAGCCACCGGCGATGAGTGAGGCAGACAATAACGATAGTCCTATTAGCAAGCTACTCCAACTGCAACAATTGATCGATACCGACATCAGCCAGCTCGCCCATACTCAAGGCGAAATGAAACAATTTACTGAGTACCGCATTCGAGATCACGCAAAGCGATTTCATCAACGCCTCGCCATATTGATGAAAGATGACACGCTCGACAAGTCGCAGTTATTACCCTTAATCCAATCTTATCTGGTGTTTATTGATCAAGTCAGCCGCTATTATACCGACGACATCAAACGCCTTAAGTCGCAACTGGGTAAAGATAACGACAGCCAGACTATGCTTGCTTTGGCCAATCGAGAACGCCAGCAAGATGAGATGCTCAGTGCCAAGTATGACACCCTCAACTGGTTGAGTCAGCTGGGCGAAGATGTTACCGCCGCTAAGGATGAATTAACTCAAACCCTCATTACACGAGGCGATATTCTCAATAGTCTAGTTCTGTTTATTCAAGATAAATTACAGTTTGCTGTCGATGAAGTTGCCGAAGCCGGCAAAGATGTTACCAGTGAGCAAACCACTCGCGTTTTACAACTCAAAGAGCGCTTAGCGCTCACCAGTGACAGCCTGTCAGAAACGATTGATCTGCTTGATGCACTTGAGCAAGACACTACAATCTTAAAACAGACGCTATTTAGCATCTCTGGCGATATCACCCAAGATGTACTTAACATCAATTTGGTGAGTACCTTGCTAGAAGAGTGGTGGGATAAAGCCAAAACACAGCTGATTGATAACGGTCCGGGAGTGATGTTTAAACTGTTTATCTTTATGCTGATCCTATTTCTGGCAGGCCTCGCAGGTAAGGCGGTTAAACGTATTAGCAGACGGGCGGTGAGTAACTCTAAGCTGAAATTTAGTAAGTTACTGCAAGATTTCTTCGTATCACTCTCAGGCAAAGTCGTATTTGCGCTGGGGTTAATGGTGGCCTTATCGCAACTTGGATTTGAACTCGGCCCCATCCTAGCCGGCTTTGGTGTCGCGGGTGTTATTATCGGCTTCGCCTTACAAGAAACCCTATCTAACTTTGCCTCTGGCATGATGATCTTAATCTATCGCCCCTACGATGTGGGCGATCTGATTAACGCGGCTGGCGTAACCGGTAAAGTGAGCCAGATGAGCCTAGTCTCAACCATCATTAAAACTCTTGATAATCAACGGTTAATCATCCCAAACAACAAAATCTGGGGCGACACTATCAATAACATTACGGTGGAGAGTCAGCGTCGAGTCGATATGACCTTTGGCATAGGCTACGGTGATGATATTGAGAAAACCGAGCAGGTACTAAAATCGATCGTTGATAAACATCCTAAGGTACTCGCCGATCCTGCGCCGAACATTAAACTGCATGCCTTAGGCGAGTCATCGGTAGACTTTATTGTGCGCCCATGGGCCAAACCTGAAGACTATTGGGATGTGTATTGGGATATTACTCGCGAGGTGAAGATGCGCTTCGATCAAGAAAACATCTCAATCCCATTCCCGCAGCGCGATGTGCACATTTATCAAACCCAGCAAAGCGCTTTACCAAGCGAATAATGCTGTGTGGCCGGCAGAATAACTGGCCGCAGTAATGTCAATCAAGCGACTCACAGCAAAAAGAGAGGGCGATAATCTCGCCCCCTCTTTTGTTAATTTATCCCACAGCTAGAACGCTAATGAAGATCATTAATCGGCGTTATGCCAAACCAACAATCTCATTATGCTGATTAATATCAATGTTCAGATACCCAGGTCGAATACCTAAGCCCGGCATTGTCATCACCTGTCCGACCAAGGCGGTAATAAAGCCCGCTCCCGCATTTACCTTCAGGTCACTTATCGGTAACTCAAATCCTTTAGGCACCCCTTTGAGTTTAGGATCGTGGCTAATCGACAGCGGCGTCTTCGCCACGCAAATGGGTAAATGGTCAAAGCCATGATGCTTAAGATAAACTAACTGCGCCTGCGCCTTAGCAGATAACTGTATGCCTGATGCGCCGTAACCTGCCTCGGCGATGGTCATTAGCTTGGCTTCAATACTCTGCTCGAGCGGATACAAAAAACGGAATTGACTTGGTGTCTCAGTGGCCTGCACCACCACCTCGGCTAAGGCTTGGGCGCCCTGACTGCCTTGGCTAAAAGCATCACACACCTCGCAGCCAAACACCCCTTGCGCCATCACCTGTTCACGCAACCAGGTTAACTCCTCAGGGGTATCACTTTGAAAACGATTTATCGCCACCACCACAGGCACTCCATATTGCGCCACATTGTTGATATGCCAGCGCAGATTATCGAATCCTGCCGCCAATTTCGCTAATTCGCTCGTGTCGCTCTGACATGCTTCTGCGTGCGATTTAAGCGCTTTCACCGTCACCACTATCACCGCAGCATCTGGCGTTTTCCCCGCCTGACGCGCTTTAATATTACAGTATTTCTCAAAGCCCATATCTGAGCCGAAACCACCTTCGGTCACCACAATGTCGGCCAACTTTAAGGCAATATCATCGGCAATGATGGACGAGTTACCGTGGGCGATATTGGCAAAAGGTCCAGCGTGAATAAGACAGGGAGCGCCGCTTAAGGTTTGCATTAGGGTCGGGGCGATAGCTTCGCTCATGATCACCGTCATCGCCCCCGCCACGCCTAAATCCTCGGCGGTAATCACCTCACCCGAGGTATTTTGGGCCAACACAATACGGCCGATCCGCTGGCGCATATCTTGTAAATCGCAGCTTAGGGCTAAAATCGCCATTAATTCTGACGCCGCGCTGATATCGAACCCACTATCGTGCTCTGGGCCATTGCCTGGCGCATTAGGCACGTTACCGCCTAACCCCACTCGAATATGACGTAGACTGCGCTCATTTTGGTTCACCACTCGGCGCCAAACAATGTGGTTAGCATCGATATTGAGCGGCGTTAATCCCGACTGCGCGGCAAAGGCCTCTGCTCCCAGACGATGCTCATGATACAGACGCGCATCAATCGCAGCAGCGGCTAAGTTATGGGCACTAGTGACCGCATGAATATCGCCCGTAAGATGTAAATTAAGCGACTCCATCGGCACAACTTGCGCTAAGCCACCGCCAGCTGCGCCGCCTTTGATGCCAAATACCGGCCCCATACTGGGTTGACGGATACAGGCACAGGCCTGCTGACCTATCGCCTGTAACCCTTGAGTTAACCCTATGCTGGTTACCGTTTTTCCTTCGCCAAAGGGGGTTGGAGTGACGGCAGTCACTATCACCAATTTACCATCGTGGTTATCCGCCAGTCGCTGCTTGATATCTAAATTAACCTTGGCTTTATAGGTGCCATAAGCAATTAATTCAGATGGTAAAATACCAAATTGTTGCGCAATAGCTTCGATGGGCTGCAACTCGGCTCGGCGAGAGATATCGATATCAGACAGCATAGGCAAACTCCTATTATAAAAATCACTTGGAAACGATGAGATAGGTCGAATATAAAATAAAAACAACTGACTACAAACCTATTCATGGGTTCGTAGTCAGTTAATTAAGGATTTATGAATCTAAATCAATATAATGATTGATAGCCGCCCTATATCGCCTTAACTGGAGCAAAAATGACCCCACATGAGTTACCACTTTCACAATTTATCGCTGGATTTTGGCGACTCGATAGCTGGCAGCAGACACCAAGTGAGACCCTGAGATTAATAGAACATTATTTAAGCCTTGGCGTGACCAGCATGGATCATGCTGATATTTATGGTGAATATAGCTGTGAAGTGTTGTTTGGCAACGCCTTAGCGTTAAATCCTTCACTTAGAGATCGAATGCAGATCGTGAGTAAATGTGGCATAAAACCAGCTTTCTCATCGACGCCCCAGCGCTACGTAAATCATTATGACACCAGTTACCAACATATTATCCACAGTGCAGAAAACTCGCTGGCGGCACTTAAAATTGACTATTTAGATCTGCTATTGATCCACCGCCCCGATCCACTGATGAATGCCGATGAGGTAGTACAGGCTTTTGAACACTTATACCAAACAGGCAAGGTGAAACATTTTGGTGTGTCTAACTTTACCCCGGCCCAGTTTGATCTATTGCAATCTAGACTCGATCGCCCTCTGGTAACCAATCAACTAGAGATCTCTCCGCTGCAGCTGTCGACACTCCAAGACGGCAGCTTAGATCAGTGCCAGCAATATCGCATTGCACCTATGGCGTGGTCTTGTTTGGGAGGGGGGGAGATATTTAACGGCACTTCCACCCAAGCGGTGCGTTTACGCGAGGTATTAACCGACATTGCTAAGGCTCATGGTAGCGATGATATTAGCCAGATCATTTATGCGTGGATTCTTGCCCTACCGAGTCAACCTAAGCCAATAATCGGGAGTGGTAATACCGATCGCATCAGCGCAGCCATCGCATCAAAACAGATCATATTAGATAAGCAGCAGTGGTTTAGTATCTGGCAAGCATCCACAGGCCACAGCGTACCTTAAGCCCACATTGCTCTTGATGTGTTGAGCTCAAAAAACCAAACAGCCAGCATGAGTGTGCTGGCTGAGTTATGAAGGCAGAGTTACTAAGGTTGAGTATTAACGGCTGAGTGCTAATCGTGAAAGCTAACTCGACCAGACAGATGCGGCCGTCGCCCTTTACCATCTCTGAGCTCGAAGATTAACCCCGCTTCGGGATCATTCTCGGCGCCAAAACTCACCTCTGCCGGCATAAATAATGGCAGCTTAAACTCCACATCCACGGTACAGGCTTTGTCACCGATTTGTGGCATCAAGGCCGCAATACTGCGCGCTTTGGACCACATGCCATGAGCGAGAACGCGATCGAAACCAAAACGTTTTGACAGCACAGGATGCAGATGGATCAGATTATAATCGCCAGATGCCTTAGCGTAACGCCGCCCAAGATCTTCACTCAAGCGCCAATTAAGCGGAGCATCCCACGTCATTGGCGTGGCTTTAGGTGGCCGCACTCGGCGACCCACACTGTCGATACGATACAGGTAAGTCGACAACGACTCCCATACCAATTCATCACCGACAAAGGCTTTAGAGGCCAATTCAAACTCTAATCCTGAATCAGTGATCTGGCTGCCTTGTAAGCGGCAGTCGATATGAAAAGACTCATTAACAGTCACTTGACGATATTGAGTGATGCTGTTTTTAAGGTGGATCATTCCCAGCAGTGGAAAAGTGATCCCCCGGTGGGTAAAGATGCTTGCGTGTAAACGAAACGCCATCACATAAAGATATGTCATGGGCAGATGTTGGCCATCAAACTCAAAACCACACACCTTGGCATACTGGCGCACTTTATCGGCCGACACTCTGACATCACGACAAGTGATGTAAATATGGGGTAAAGGCTGCTGATCCCAACCGGGTTTACGACCAAAAAAAATCTTGCGGTAAAGCGACAGCAGCGATGGTATCGCCTTCAAATCAACACAAATATCTTTATTCACGCGCTCTAAACCTTTCAACATTGATTAATCGAAAGCCGGCAATTATACCTTAAAATCACAGTTTGCACCTAAAAGGTTATGCCAGCAGGTGCCAAGCCAGTAAGGCTATGGCAAAATATCGTTTCTTTATCCGTAGTACTCAACAGCCATTGGTAGCCGGTAATGCAAGACAAAAACTTTGATTCACTCGCCAGTAAATTTGCTAAAAACATCTACGGTACACCTAAAGGCGAAGTGCGGGCCGCCGTTGTGTGGCGTGATATCACAGAGGCACTAGGTCATTTCAATGGCCAAAAATTACGCATCTTAGATGCTGGTGGTGGCTTTGGGTTCTTTAGCCAAAAACTGGCGAAACTCGGCCACCAAGTCACCTTATGTGACATATCAGCCGAAATGCTGACGCTGGCGCGCGCGCAAATAGGCGAATATGACGCTAAGCATTCATGCCAACTCGATATCACACTAGTCCACGCCCCGATACAGGCGCTTACCTCAAGTGAGTATGGCCAATTCGACTTGGTGCTGTGTCATGCCGTAGCCGAGTGGCTCAGCGATGCCGAGACTACCTTGGCAGCGTTGACGCGACTCATATCCCCTAATGGCTTATTTTCGCTGATGTTTTACAACAAAGAATCGATGCGTTTTCACAGCCTTATCTCGGGTAACTTCGATTATGTAGCAGCCGATTTTAAGGTAAAGAAAAAAGTCGGCTTAACTCCTACTCACCCACTGTATATCGATGACGTAAAACATTGGCTTGATAAGTGGCAGATGCAGCTGGTGTCACAATCGGGTGTACGGGTGATCCACGACTACCTTAAAACCCATCAGCCACCCAACTTCGACTTTCAGCAGCTGCTCAATATGGAGCTGACCTATTCTCTGCACCCAAGCTATATCGCACTGGGTCGGTATGTACACTTTATAGCTAAATGGCGAGCAGATTAATCACAGGCTTGCTGCCAACAATTTTGCAACTGCGCCTTAAATTGCTGCTGCATGATGGCGCCTATGCTCTTACCTCCCACCACATGGCCTGCGCCCACCACAATAAACAGTGGCGCTGGCGTGGTGTCTTGGGTCATTAAGTCGGCAATTTTACGACTCATGGCTTGATTACGTTGCCAGAGCATTTTGTCGATCAAACGGGTGTCATCACCTTGTTGCATCTGGCCTACCATTAACTGGTCTATCGCGGTTTCATCACCGGTGCGCCACGCTGTTATCAACGCCAGCATCTCTTCATCAGGCGCATCAATGGCCTCAAACACCATCTCCCACTGAACTTGGGGATCGAAAGACGCCATTAACTCAAACTGAAATTCACCGCTTTCAAGCTCAATCACGGGGCGCTGCCCATTTTTTTGCGTCAATATTTGCTCCACACCCCATTGCGCTTGATAACCGAGCGCATCGAAACGCATCACCCCCAGCTGCATTGCTTGCATCCAAGGAGCGTAAGGCTTCAGGGCACTGCAGGTGGCCTCATTTGATTGACAAAAACTCGCCATCCGCTGCGTCGTGGCTTCATCTTGTTGCAGCGACGTTAATCCATAACGACGGATCAAGTTAACGGCATCTATTTGTGTTACATCCACTTCCACCACTAGGGCACCGGCCTTAGCAAAAATCGCTTCAATTTGCGGCGCCATAGGATAAAAGTCTTTTCGGCCAACATGGATAGAACCTAATAAATAAGCGGTCTTACCTTGATAATTAATCTGATAAAACGGTGGCTTATCTGTAACTGCCGCCCTAACATGATCACTGCTAAATAGCCCCACTAGCAAAACCATTAGCAGTAAACACCAACGTTGACTTGTTGCCATCAGGCTAGCCCCTTATAATTCGCTCAAATTTTATGATTAAGAGGCTGTTATGCCACACTCTCAACTGATAACGCAACTGCAAGAAAACCTTCAGGTCGCTTATCGTCAAGCGATCGACGCCGATGCTAAACTCGATGAATTGAAAAAAGCGGGTCACGGTAAGTTCGTCGCGATCTTCACTCAAGATCAAGGCTTCGAAGCTCAGAGCAACCGCTTTAGCCCCTATGTGCAAGAGTTGGCGCAAGAGATGACACAACTGCCCACAGATGCTGACGCCTTAGCGCCAGCATTGGAGCAGTTTGTCCGTAAATTAGGTGTGTTACTGCAAACCTTGCAAGCCTTTAAGGCTCAGGCAAAATAATTTATTCCAACCAGTATGTCCGTCGCACCAGCTTTAAAGCTTAGATTTTAAAGCTTAGGTGCGACCGTTTTTTGCAGCCAATCGGCTAACATCTTCGACTCGTATCGTAAGGGCCTATCATTCGCCACGCCAATCGTTTGCATAAAGCCTAGATCGGTGAGTTTTTCATCGCCCGCCATAATCACTTGCTCACCTTCCAAGATTTGATAGCTAAAGGTCATGCGTGGCGGATAGAGATCTTTCACCACTCTAATATCGCTAACGCTAGCACCAAAGGTCGGCCTAACGTCGCCTGCCAAGTCGAGATCGGTCACGACCAGCAATAACTTTTGATCTGGCTTTAAGATTTTACTCGCGGCTTTATTAAGGTTTTTGGTTAAGGTCTCAAAGGTGCGCAGCTCATAGCGCGACTGAATGTCTCCCACCGCTTTGACATCGCGATAGTTATCCACCCCTTGCCAAGTAATGTTAACTATCCCAGCCTCGGTAACTGGGTCGGCTTGCACTTCCTCGGCGCTGGCATTGAGGGACACAAATGCGCCGATCACTATTGCAGCAAGTAATGGTAGCGTGGACAATCTCATAACAGCCTCCTTTAGGCTAAACCCGATTAGGTTCAATATAGCAACTGTACAAAAGCTAACCTGAATAATAGCTTAATGCAAAGCTAACAAGGGGTCTCTTTGTCTTTTTTGGGCGCTAAAGCCGCCTTAATATGCTGTAAATTCGCTAAGCTGTCCTATTAAGTAAGCATATCGCGCGGCGATAAAAAGCGTTGCTAAAACAGTATTGCTAAAGCATCGTATGCAGCCAAACGCTAAGCCCATTAAGTTAAGCAGCCAAAAATCAGCTTACACGCCTCACCATGGAGACCATGATGCAAAAACACTTACCATTGTTAGTGATCATACTGTTATTTTCAGCAGCCGCAGCAAGCTTAGTATGGATAAACCAAACCCAGCAAAACTTGGGGCCTGAAACTTGGTCAGCCTTCATTTATACCCAAGGTTTTAATTCTGGATGTTATCAGAAACAAGATGACTTTGAGGATTATCCCAGCTGTAAAATATTTGCCGAGCAACAGGCTCAGGGAGATGTGGTGTGGGAGTGTGGTTTACGCTGTCGATTTGATTCAAGCCGCCAAGGGTTCCAATGTGAAACGATGCGCCGCGATTAACGGTTTATTCAATACCGAGAGAACACCATAACTTAGCATTGCCTTCAATCTTGGGAGCTCTGAACACCAGAGCGAGAGCTCTAAGCACCTGAGCACCTGAACACCTGAGCAATAGTACTAAGCAGAGCCCAGAGCACTCCGCTGCTATCCACCTAGGCACAACGACATCTGCTCGCCATAACCTCCCCCATTAAACACCTGCTTATTTTTTATTCAGCCTTTATTCAACCCGCTTAGGTTAATCTCTGTGCAACCACTAAATCATTAAATGCATTCAACCCCCTTCAATGAGGGGACTGCTTGCAACTTGAAATCATTTATCGATTCAAACAGTAATAAACGGCTGCAGATAACGGGCCTGACGACACATTATTGGAGCAAATTATGATACACAAACTGATGACGACAACACGAGTCAACTATTCAGGCAAGCTGGCCCTTATCGCAGCCCTTATCTTTGGCCTCGCTATTTCATCTCAAGTGAGAGCGGCCCCCTTATCCGCTGAAGGCTCTGTCGCAGTAGAGCAACACTTTGAACGGTTAGCACAACAACAGAAAATGAGTGAAGAGCAACTCATTGGCGGCATAGAAACGACACTTGATGCACAAATAGCCAAAGTAGAACAACGTTTTATGAAAGAAACTTGCGCCAAACACCAACGTCATTACGATCGTCAAAGCCAAACCTGTTATGAGTAACACCGACGCATAACCAATGTGCCGTTATCTTGCCCCATAGAACTTGGGGCAAGCGACACTCTATAGCTGAGCTGCTAGCGCAAGCTATAGAACATCAAAAAGGAAAACGTGCACTCAGGCGGGGATAAGTTGCCTTAAGCTGTTTCTTTTTATGGGAAAATTTCTTACCTTGCGGCGTAGCCTGACCCGAAGGCACAAAAGGTAACTCCTCACCGGTGCGATCTTCAAATATCTGCCCTGCAATCAGGTCATACTCTTCGATAAAAGGGTAAGCGTAGCCATCTTTCTCAGGCCATTGCTGCAAATCTCCTAGTGCATCTGGATCTTGTAGCACTTTCTCAAACCACTCTTTACCGAGTGAGATCAAGAAACAGCGAAACTCGGCAAAGCCATATTCACTATCACAGCCAGTCACAATATAAGCCGCGCCCCAGATTGACCATTGATAAGCGCGGCGCATCTGCTGCGAAAAATGCTTATCGAACGCCGCCAACTCCTCATCCGTTAATGGCATCAGTTGCTGTTTGAGGTTGTCGGCCAAGCTCTGTTGATCTTGCTCTGGACGGCTACGGGTTACTAATTGCCAAAATTCAGTGTCTGTCATGTCGCTCTCAACCAATCAAAAATCGGCACTATATTAACCCAACCTAAGCCAATGGGCAGCTAGGCAATCGGGATTAGTGTAAATAGTTGGACTAATGCAAAGGTTTTTTCTACACTCGCTGACAAATTTTTAGCCGACGAATCGCCATGAAACGACCCCACTTTGCCATGTTACTGCTTATCTGTTTATACCTGGTTATCTCAGTCATTGCTGTATGGCGCACCCTAGCGACCCAAAGTTTAGATCTGTTTACTATCGGAGTGATCCCCGTCGTGATCGGACTACTGCTGCGCGCCGAATGGGCCGGCTTACTACTTAAAATTTACTTAGTCATTCAAACACTTGCCTTTAGCGCCTTGGGGATGACGGCCGTTATCGCTTATCAGATCACCCCCGAAGAGGTAAAAGTGGTCTTTAAGGGGCAACAGATCTCGATTCCCTTAATCGTAGTGGTGGTGAGCCTACTCTTGCTATTTCAGTGGTGGGTCGCATTGTCAAAATCAACCAAAGCCTACCTTAGCCGAACTGAGCAGCCAGGGCCACCAGTTGCTAAACCTTAAGCCTTCAGGTAATTTAAAAACCTAAATATTTACAATTATTAAGCCGAGATCCGTGACTATGGCCACCCTATCCCCGAGTGAACTCTCCATTTTGTTGATTGAGCCTTCAGACACCCAGCGTAAGATCATTACCAGCCGTCTCAGCCAAGAGGGTATTAGCAATATCCAAACCGCCAGCACACTTGCGCAGGCCATGACCATTATCTCGCGTCATCAACCCGATTTGGTCGCCAGTGCGATGCACTTTGAAGATGGCACCGCCTTAGAACTGCTCAATACTTTGAAACAGAATCCAGCCTTTTGTGATATTCAATTTATGCTGGTTTCGAGTGAGTGCCGCCGTGAGCAGCTGGAGATCTATCGCCAATCTGGTGTCGTGGCCATCTTACCTAAACCATTTTCGTCTGAGCATCTTGGCAAAGCACTCAATGCCACTATAGATCTGCTAAGCCATGACGAGCTCGATCTGGATCATTTTGATGTGCACAACATTCGAGTACTGGTGGTCGATGACAGCAAGATGGCACGTAATATTATCCGCCGTACCATTACTAATTTAGGGTTAAAACTGATCACCGAAGCTAATGATGGCGCCGAGGCCATCGCCTTGATGCAAGACAATATGTATGATCTTGTGATCACCGATTACAATATGCCCAATGCCGACGGTTTAGCACTGACTCAGTTTATTCGTAATCACAGCCAGCAATCTCATATCCCCATCCTGATGGTGTCATCTGAGGCTAACGATACTCACCTCAGTAACGTGTCGCAAGCGGGGGTCAATGCCTTATGTGACAAGCCTTTCGAACCACAATTAGTCAAACAATTGCTCTACTCTTTGCTCGATAGCTAGAATTTTGCTCAATTTTGGGCTAAAGCCCCACGGTTCAACATAAAACCGCTTTCATTATAGGGATGCTTATGGCATGTTAGTTCCAGCAATTGCAAGTACCTAATGTAATTGATGTTACTAAATCTACGGAAAGAAGAGACTATCCAAATGAATAAAACTGAACTGGTTGCAAAAATAGCTGAAAGTGCTGAACTGACTAAAGCTGAAGCTGGACGTGCATTAAAATCTTTCGAACAAACCGTAGCGGAAGCGATGAAGAACGGTGAGAAAATCTCTATTGTTGGTTTTGGTTCTTTTGAAACAACAAGCCGCGCTGCACGTACAGGTCGCAACCCACAAACTGGCAAGGAAATTCAAATCCCTGCAGCGACAGTACCTAAGTTTAAAGCTGGTAAAACTCTAAAAGATAGCGTTAACTAAAAACGGCTTTATCTTTGTAAAAGCCTCCTCATTAGGAGGTTTTTTTATGCCTGACCATTCCCCCATCGCTATAATTATCTGGTCACGCTTCATGGTCAAACACTGTTTCTTCACTGTTATGACTTTTATGATGAGCAAAACGGTTTACCTCAATTCACGCCATGTATCAGCCCATGGTGTCCCATCAGTGAAATAGATTACTTGTTGAGTTTACTCAAGGTTCTACCTGCACCAAAACGGTGCCTTTATGCCTATAAAGTCCCCATATTGGTTCACACCACTACAGCTTAAAAATACAACACACTGAAAATAATCATATAAATTATTGGCATGGGGTTAGCAATAACGTAAGCACTACCTAACAATACTCATAATAATACGGCTAGGTAGTATCCCTATACCAATAAAAAGGAATGAGTATGAACACAGCACTTCGAAACCTAAGTCTGCTCGCAGCAACCATGATGTTAGCCGTTCCCGCCAGCGCAGCCGTCACAGGCAATGTGGGAGTGACCTCCAATTACTTGTGGCGCGGCGTGACGCAAACCGATGATGGTGTAGCCGTGCAAGGGGGAATTGATTACGAACACGATAGCGGCTTTTACCTCGGCACCTGGGCATCAAATGTCGACTTCGGTGACGACACCAGCTACGAAATTGATTTCTATGGTGGCTACGCCGGTAGCATCACTGACGATCTAGGTTACGATGTCAGCTATCTCTATTATGCCTACCCAGATAGCGACGCTAGCATTGACTTTGGCGAACTCAAAGCCGCGATCAGCTGGAAATGGTTTAGTCTCAGTTACTCTTATGTGGTTAACGCCGATGACGATGTCGCCAGCGCTCCACTAGATAATGACGATATGAGCTATGTGGATGCGGCGGCTTCATGGCCACTGTCAGACAGCTTGTCGTTAACCGTGCATTATGGCTACTCAAGTGGTGATGTGGTTACCGCTTGGTTTGGCGAAGACAGCTATAGTGATTACTCAATAGCGCTGAGCAAAGACACTGATATGGGCAGCTTCTCTTTCTTGGTTAGTGATACCGACCTTGAAAATGACGACCCTAAAGTAGTGCTCGGTTATAGCTATAGTTTTGATCTATAAGCTTTAGCGCTAATTTGTGATCTGCTCCTAGATGCGCCGCCGCTAATATTGTGGCCGGCGCAATATTATGAACAATCAAAACTAATAAATTCAAGCACATAGCACCTAAGGAGCCATTTCACTTCGCGCGACTATTCACTTTAAAGTATAAATGCAATTGTGTTAAGCCGATCTCAAAATACTCCTAAACTCCCTGCTACCTTTCTCATTAGCGCTCACTAATGTGCAACTAACTCATTGAGCTATCTGCTAAAGCATTACGTAGCGCCGGTAACTATCGCTTTGGCTTCATGTGCGAACCAAAGCTTGTGGTACCGATGGGCACACTCTAAGTGCTACGCGGTACTCAATTACAGTGATGAAGGAATCCGCTATGCCTCAATTACGTGATGTTATTCCCAACGATGCAGAGATTGAAGCCATGACCGCCCCTAAAAACCCTAAGGCGGCTTGCGAGTTACAACATAGACGCGAAGTAAAAAAACGCTTAGAAGCCCTGCTCGAACAGGCGCAGCTTAAACGGGCAATGGGAGGCGATTTTTACTGAACTGTCCCAAGTCCATACAAGATAGACCCTACCAAGAATACAGGGGCGCCACTCCTCGCCCCTCATCATCAAGCGCTACAGGCGCACGAGCATTTCAATGCCTTCAATGCAACAGACGCCTCCAGAGAGTGATCCCCATATAGCTAAACGTTAAAGGGTGCTATCTTAAATAACATATTGATTATTAATTCACCCTAGTGCTTATGAGGTTGAAATGAACCCCACCATCAACATCGCTCTGGTGTTTATCTTTCTCAGCCTTACAGGCTGTCAGCCCAGCCCACCAGCGCAGGCGCTAGGCACCCTTGAGCGCGATCGTATTTTGCTGCGGGCCACCGCCGCAGAGCTGATCACCGCACAGCCGATTAAAGAGGGCAGCGTGGTAGAACAGGGCGATCTGCTACTGCAGCTCGATAGCCGCAAAGCAGAAACTAAGGTGGCGATAGCCAATGCCCAATGGCAGCAGGCACGAAGCTACCTGCTACGCCTCACCAATGGTGAACGCCCCGAAGATATCGCCAGCGCCCAAGCCAGTGTGCAGCGCGCTAACGCGGCCAAAGTACAGGCAGACAAAACCTATCAACGTACCTATCGCCTCAAGCAACAGCAACTGGTGAGCCAATCGGAACTTGATCAAGCGATCGCTAATCGCGATCGCGCCGAAGCCGAGCTGCATGTGGCTGACGAAAACCTCAGTAAACTGCTGGTCGGTGTGCGCCAAGAAGATATTCAACAGGCGATGGCAGCCATGGACGCTGCGGCCGCTAACTTGCAACTGGCGCAACAAACCTTGGCAGAGCTCAGCATAGTGGCAACCCGTAATGGGCGCCTCGACAGTCTGCCCTTTAATGTCGGTGAGCGGGTGCCAAATAATGCGGTGGTGGCCGTGATACAAGCCGACAACGCCCCCTATGCGCGGGTTTATATCCCAGAACCCAATATGGCGACCTTACACGCAGGGCTGCAGCTTAATGTCTATGTCGATGGTCTTGATACGCCACTGACTGGCACCTTACGCTGGCTTAGCAAAGACCCCGCCTTCACGCCTTACTATGCACTTAACCAACAGGACAGATCCCGCCTAGTCTATTTAGCAGAATTTACCCTGTCTGACGCCGCTAAGTTACCCAGTGGCATCCCAGTACAGGTGGAGTTACCTTGATGAGCCCAAGCAGTCAATTGGCGATCGATGCCCGCGGTATCAGCAAGCAGTTTGGTCAGCTTGAGGCGGTATCCAATCTTAATCTGCAGGTACAACAAGGGCATATTTACGGTTTTCTTGGCCCCAATGGTTGCGGTAAATCCACCACCATACGTATGCTCACCGGGCTGATGACCCCCACTCATGGCACCATCACCTGCCTTGGGCTAACGATCCCGCAGCAGGCGGAGCAACTGCGCAGCCGCATTGGCTATATGACGCAAAAATTCTCCCTCTATGACGACTTAACGGTAAAAGAGAACCTGCGCTTTATCGCCGATATTTATGGCCTCAGCCCCAATGCCTGCAAACGTAAAATTGACCAGCTGCAATCGACCTACAACTTAGTTCCTCAAACAAATCAACTGGCTGCCACCTTAAGTGGTGGCCAAAAACAGCGCTTGGCATTGGCCTGCGCCTGCATTAACAACCCAGAGCTGCTGTTTCTCGACGAACCCACGTCAGCGGTAGATCCTCAAAATCGACGCGACTTTTGGGAGCAGCTGTTTGACCTTTCAGAGCAAGGCACCAGTATTTTAGTCACTACCCACTATATGGATGAGGCCGAGCGCTGCCACCAGCTGGCGATAATGGAGCAGGGACACATTCGCGCCAATGGTAATCCGCAAGCCTTACTGGCAAAGATGGAGGTGAATGTACTAGAAATATCCGCCAACAATTTACGCCAACTGAAAAGCCAGCTCAGCCAATTAAGCCAGGTACGCAGTGCCGCCCAACTAGGCGATCGGCTAAGAGTATTGATAACGAAAGAGATTAAAGATCCCTGCCAATGGCTCAAGCAGCAATGCAGCACGCTTGATGAGCGCAATATCAGCCATGTGAATGCCAGCCTAGAAGATCTGTTTGTCACTGTTACAGGCAAACATCCGCATAATGCAGGAGCGCCAGATGACACTCATGGCTAGCCTAAGACGCATTAAAGCAATCACCATAAAAGAGATCCGTCAACTTAAACGCGATCGCATCACCTTCGCCATGATAGTGATGATCCCGTTGATCCAATTGCTATTATTTGGCTACGCCATCAACACAGATGTTCGCAATGTGCCGGTTGTGGTGGTCGATCAGAGTGATTCGGTAACTGGGCGTTGGATTGTCGAGGCCATCAGGGTCTCGCAAGTCGTCTCTATCGAAGGCTATTACGCCACCGCCACCGCTGCCGAGGCTGCCATTACCCGCGGCGAAGTGCGCGCCGCGCTGATCTTGCCGCCTAATCTTGAACATAAACAGGCCAATAACGAGCCTATCGGCCAATGGATCATCGATGGATCAGATACCATGGTGGCCGCCGCAATCAGCCAACTGCGTAACATGCCATTAGCGCAAATCAGCGACCAGCCCCTAGCCAGCTCCCCCACCTTCGAAGTCGCCCTGTTTTATAACCCAGAGCAACGCTCGGCGGTGAATATCGTCCCGGGTTTAATTGCCGTTATTCTTACTATGACGATGATCTTATTTACTTCGGCGGCCATCGTCCGTGAGCGAGAAAAAGGCAATCTAGAGCTGCTGATCACCACCCCAATCAAACCACTGGAGCTGATGCTAGGTAAAATTTTACCCTACATTGTTGTGGGGCTTATCCAGATGAGCATCATCTTGGGGCTCGGGCATCTGATTTTTGATGTGCCTTTAAACGGCACCATTGCACAGCTATTGCTGGGCACCTTACTGTTTATTGCTGCCAGTCTCACCTTAGGCTTGATCATCTCCACTATCGCGACAACCCAGCTACAAGCGATGCAGATGACCATCTTTATTATCTTGCCGACCATCTTACTGTCGGGCTTTATGTTTCCGTTCGAAGCCATGCCTAAACCCGCACAATGGATAGCCGAACTCCTGCCCGCCACCCACTTTATGCGCATTATCCGCGCCATAGTGCTGCGCGGCGGCCAATTGAGCGATCTGCCATTTGACACCCTCTGGCTGCTTGGCTTTACCCTACTGGGGATCATAGTCGCATCACTGCGCTTCACTAAGCGGCTCGATTAACCTAATGACATTAAAGATAAAAAAGCGCCCTAAGGCGCTTAATCAATAAGGAGTGGGGTAGCGAATAGCCATAAGCATCAAACCTAGTGTGGTTAAGCGTGATGACACGCCACCACAGCGGTTAAGCTACTGGCGAGTGCCTTTAAACTCTCTACGCGTTTTGCCAGTTGCTCACCTTCTATTGCTACAGACTCTGAAACTTGATTGGTATTGACCACGCTGGTGGCAACCTCACTGCTGGCACAATTAAGCTGGGCTAACGCCTCGCCCTGCAGGGCCATCAAATCGGCGAGTTGATTAACGTCGTGCACCACACTGGCAACCTGCTCAATAATTTGAGTCAATTCGCCCGCGGTGTGTTCTATGGTCTGCTGGCCCTGTAACACTTCATTGCGACTGCTTGACAGCAATAAACGGATCTCAACCGCTGATTGATTACTCTTGGCCGATAACTCCCTAACTTGCTCGGCCACCACCGCAAACCCGCGACCGTATTGCCCAGCTCTCGCGGCCTCAATGGCGGCATTCAATGCCAGCAAGTTTGTCTGATCGGCCACCGAAGTAATAAGATCGGCTACCGAGACGATTTTCTGATTGCTATGTAATATTGCCGCAATCGCATCGGTAGAGGCCACTAACGACTGGGCACTGGTCTGTGCTTGGCTATCGATAGATTGGCAGCGCTGCTTTAACTCCGCCATAAACCGTTCCGATTGCGCCATATCTTCAGTCATGCGATAAACCTGCTGATTCATCTCCTCAGCTGCACTCGCTTGGGATTCACAGTTGACATTAAGTTGATTCACTTGACTATGCAAAGCTATAGCCTGCATATCGAGATCGACCGCCACCTCGCTCAGTTCAGTGGCATCTTGATTGGCTTGAGTCAATACTTGGCCTAAACGCTGCTCCCCCGCCAACGCCTTAGTCGCGCTCGATTCAATCTCTTGCTGGGCCTTTGCTTGCGCCTTATTCGCCGATTGCCGTGCTGCACTGGTAAAGCCTTGAGCCACCACGATAACGACTAACGGTAACACCATGCCACTCCACGCTTCGACCGCAGCGCCCGTATCCGACAGCGCTATCGTAGAGACAATCTGGTCGTTCAAACCTTGATGTACCATTACCGCCGACAGTAAAATGACCACCACACTCCAAACTGTCGCCAGCGTTAATGATGCCGTAAGAAAAAAGGCAATAATCAGCACGGCAACCCACAGACTCTGACTCGATTGTAAAATTCCGCCCCCTTGATAGATCACATTAAGCGCATGCAGCACCATGCCGAAAAAGCCCAAATTTAATGCTAAGGTGATCTGTTTTAAGAAGCGGATACAGCCGGCGGCAATGATCTCGACAGAGATTAAAACAACAGAGGTGATCATCAACAGCGTATGGGGCTGTTGTGTCCACTTAAACAGGCTATATAGCCCGGTAAATAAACACAGCAGAGTAAAGAAGAGTACCGTATCGACGGCTCTCACCTGATCTGTGGTCCATTCATGGTGTCTGGGAAAAAATAGATAACGCCACAGTGATAATGGTGTCATAAGCTTTGATCCTATCCGAATAAGCTCGGAAAATGGGCAATCATCGTGTGACACATAACGCCAGATAAATAAGTCAGCCTGCTTGCCGTTAACCCCAGCGAATATCAATGCCCACTACCGGGTGAGCGAGAATAGTGAACATTGATGAGAATGCGTGGATATTCATAAGTATGATTATTAACGGCTTCTCAACCGCTAGGGTCTCGGGCCAACAAGCTGACTTAAACCTTAGCCTTTAAGCATCTCTTTTTTGAGGTCTTTGTCGGTTGGATTGTTACCAAGCCAGATGGCTAATACCGCTTTACGGAAGGTTTCGCCACTGGTGGTAGACAACTCTTTGCCATTCTTGTAGCTGATAATGCCCTGACCCGGAATGCTCACCAAGGTGAATTGATCCCCCTCTTGAATCGGCTCGGCAAACGTCGAGATAAACGACTTAATACTGTCAGCTATCGGCGTAGTGTCACCACCTGTGGCGCGGTTAAAGCCGTCATGCATCGCTTCTGTCATTTTTTCAGAGGTGATCATGCCAGAGGTAATATTGAGCCTGATCGCAGCAATTTGGTCACCATCAACCACTTGTGATGCTTGCTCTGTCTGCTCTACGGTGTAAAGAGAGCCTACGTAAAGATCCATAAAAAACTTACTGCGCACCCCAGCGCCATTAAGCTGTAATACTTGATCTTGCGAGTTCATCGTATCGAGCAACTCGACACCACCCACTTCTGCAGCCGAGGCGGTAGATGTGCTCAATAACAGTGCACTGGCTAATAACAATATATTCTTTTTCATCTTTCACTCCATCGATATGTTAACCAATTTGGCCCGCCACTGTACCTTAGGAGCAACGGCAGCCAACCGGTCAAATAAAAGCACTAGCGCCGAACTTGGGGAGCAAACGCTAGTGCAAGGATCACAACCTAAAAAGCGTGGTTGTATTCAATCCAATAACTGTCGTCAGTGCTGTCGCTGTTATCTGTTTTATAGTTAACACGAAAGTTTTGACGTTTATTCATTTGATAAGCCACAGATATTTCGCCAGAGAAGCTGGCCATCTGTAGGCCACCATCCATAACATCATCACTCCAGCCCTTACCTTGTAATTCGTCGGTATAAGATGCGCTCACTAGCGTCCACCAGTTGTCATTAAAGGCATAACGCGCGTAGACCATACCCGTCATAATGAGCGATGGCACATCAATACCGCTGCTCGATATCGCCGTGCTGCCCGCCATATTCGGTGGCAAAATTTGCGACATATTGTCTTCAACCACTACCGCACCAGCATACAGAATAGGCCAGATATAGAAGTTGTCGGTGACAGGAATGGTCATCACTGGACCCGCTTGAATTACCGCCATGTTGCCGTAGAAAGGATGGTCAGCCAAAATCGCATCAATCGACCAACCTGTGCCATTAGTGGTGTTAATGGTGCCATAGCGTAAACGGAAAGATCGCTTACTGGTCTCGTCGTTAAAGGTGGGCACCATGCCGTAGTCTGGGTGAGCAACCATACCGGTAAACTGCGCGGTTTTATCGCCTTCATCAAACAGGTTTTTCGCTTCAAAAATGATCCCGGTTTTTTGCCCTGAAGTGGCGGTCTTTTCCGACAACATCAACTGCCCCTTAATGTTCATCCCTTCGCTACCATAAGAGGCACCAAGCGAGGTATACACATCGGTTGGATTAGACATATCGATCTCGGCATCATCTGCCGCCATCGCACTAAAGCCACAAGTCATTGACGCCAAAACCGCTACACTTAAAAGATGCTTTTTCATAATTGACTCCATCATCATAATTTTATCTATTTGTTTTAAAACTAATTAAAATCACTTGTCGATTTACGGCGGTTAACTTGCCGTGCTGAGTGCTTGACGACGCTTCCATTTACCCGTGAAAAACACATAGGCATAAGCACTGTTAATCACAAAACTTGCTGCGCCAGCGGCAAGCATGAGTTCATCGTTACGTGGCATGGGCACCACGTTGCTTTCGTACATAAATGGACAGCTGAAGTAGTACATGAATGAACCCGCTAACGTGAATGCGCGAGCCTGTAACCAGGTACCTTTCTTGATAAACAATGCAGGTAATGTTGCCGCGATAAGCACCATCATTTGGGCGGTAGCGGAACCAGGGAAGTTGAGGTAAACAAAAACGATATTCCACACGTCATAGGCGATGATCCAGAAGGTGGTCATGGCTGGCCAAATCATATCTTGTTGCTTAGATTTGTCGGCACAAATTTGCGCCCAACCGGCCAAGGTAATAATAGAGAGCACACCACCAATGGCATTCAGTACGTTGGCGAGGTTGCCCATGCTGAAATCTTGCATGACCGCTTCAGTGATATTGATAGCTAAGAAGGCGGCTGCGCCAAATTTGGCCCACTTCATATCCCCAACTTTGGTAAAGCGGATTAGGGTAAATAGCGCTGCGGCACCGACCACAGAGTAGAGCTTGACCCACTTAAACCAATAGGTCACACCATAGCTCGACCACAGCGGGATCAACACGATAGGCAAGATAAACCACAGTAGGTAGTTGCTGTATTTAAAGCGGCGGCAGATCTCGTTGAGGATCATCAAGCCAATTAAAACAAGCAGTACATGACCGAAAGCCCGATTTTGATACCACTTGTGAATATTAAAACCATCACCATCTAGGCTAAACCGAATAGTCTCGTCTTCGACAAAACTCATTTTCGCGCCGTCAAAGTCTTTGATTAGCGAGTCTGCTTGGCTGGTAATCGTCAATTCATTACCCGCTAACGACCAATGTTGAATTTCACTATGGTTAAAACCACCAGACTGCTTGGTCACTTCAACGGTGTCATCGGTACCAAATTCGAGACGATAAAAAAGACTACCTTCACCAGGCTTGCCATCTCGTGTGCCTTGCCAAATTTGGCCTTGGATTTTTGCTAGATTCTGCGATGAATCTACCGGGGCGTCTGCATAGGTCGCTGCGCTGCATAGCATCAGTAACATGGCAAACATTGTGCTGATTATGTTTCTCACCCTGAGTTTCATATTCATTACTCTCTCAATCGTGACGCTTAAGTGATGGGCACCACCTTAGCGGTGCCCCCTTTGTTATTAAGCCGTGGTTAATTTTTGCTGTTTTTCGGGTGTATCTTTGTAGTAGTCATTCAGCATTGGCGGCTCGTTGTCACCTGTGGGTGGCTCGCCTGTTGGGCTAGTGCGTTTCTTATGGAAGTACCAGATGGCAAATGGGATATGCAGTACAAGGTTAATCGCGCCCCAGTACCACAACACAGTGTCATTACCCCAGCTAGATGAATCCATCAGCGGTGTGAAGATATCTGAGTTGGCTCGGACCAAGATATGAAACGCTAAGGTGTAAACTCGCGCGGTAATATAGAGTTCTGGTCGCCCTTTAATAAGCGGATAGAGCTCTGCCGCGATTAAGATACAGAATGAACTTGCGAAGAAGCCTGGGTTTTCGCCAAAGACGAAAGCAAGGTTCCAAGTGGTATATAGGAAGTTCCACGCCGCGGTTGAATAGAACAGCAGATCATTAGGCTTATCACGACCAATCACCCAATACATGCGCTGGCCATTCTTATAACGAGGGAATGGAATCGTGATACACAGAATCACGCCACATATCGCATTGAAATAGTTTGCGGTTGCAAAATCTTTTGCTGTCGCTTCAGCAATGTTGAGAAACAACACGGCGTACAACACCTTAAGTACCCAATCGCCCCTAAAGAATTGCAACACGCGGTTTGGATTGTCGTAGTAGAGATATGCGATGCGTGCCCCCCCCACCACAATCGCTGTTGGGATCAACACACTCACCGTCTTCACCCAACGGAACCAACCATCTAAGTTGTCGGCCCATAACGGCGCCGTAAGTAGTGACAACAGCCAAAACGCAGCCGTTAAACGAGGTGTACGGCGCATGCCTTCCACCAACACAAGCAAGAACACAATATATCCGCTCATCGAAACAATATATTGCCAGACAGGTATGTCCATAACGCCTCCTGAGTTTAAATGATTCAGGTTGGCGACAAAATTGACGTTGACCTGAACAATTATCGATAGAGTAATTACTCTAACCTAGAGTCTTTACTCTATTTTTTCTTTTTAGCACTTAATGTGAGCTAACTCACATTGCGATAAAGTTCAGGCTCTAAAATGTGAACATTTAGATAGCGATTGTGATCTTGGTAACAAAGTTGATGAGGTTTAATTAATAAATGATAAACAGATGTAACTGCCGCGCAGACAAAGAGAAGTTAAACCCACTTAAATAGCCAATAGATGTAATTTTATTATGTTTTAATATAAATTAAGCAATTAAAATCAAAGAGATAAGATGACGTTAACTATTTTTAATCTTTTTGTATACTAAGTTGTCCTTAGCTAAACATAGAGAAGTAATACACATTTAATTTACATTCAGCCGTCATTTATTGACTACAGCCATTAAATGTTTCCTATAAATACCTAGTGCAGCACAGTAAGCTGACAGAGATCGAGGCAAAGTGTTAACAATGCAGCGATATAGCATGATGACGTTCTGCTAGCCGTACTATGCTTCATAAACGACAAAAACCTAATAGTGAGCGAATCTGTTGACCACTTAATGGATCCTTGCTTGGCTTTATTGGTCGGCACCAAGATTGTCTTAACCAGAGAACAATACGACGCAACATTGGTTGGGCGCTGAATCAATATTGAGCGTGAAGTGACGCCTCAAGCACAATTAGATTGGTGCTCTGCAGCAAACTTTACCCACAAAAAAAGCGCCTTTCGGCGCTTTTTGCTCAGCAAAAAATTAGGCTTTCGCTTCGGACTCTTGCTGACGCTTCTTAATAAAGTATTCCCGCGTGAGACGAAACACTACAGGGCTCAGCAGCGACAGCGCGATAAGGTTAGGGATCGCCATCATGGCATTAAGCGTATCGGCCAGTAACCAGATAAAGTCCAGTGAACTCACCGCGCCTAACGGCACCACTAACACCCAAATCAGCCTAAAGGGCTTAACCGCACGAACACCTAATAAATACTGCACGCACTTTTCACTGTAAACGCTCCACCCCAAAATCGTGGTAAAGGCAAACACCGACAGTGCGATCGCTACAATATAATTGCCCATAGGCAAGGCATGAGAAAAAGCAAATGAGGTCAACGCCGCGCCATTTTCGCCTGAGGTTCACGCACCTGACACCACAATAGCCAACCCCGTGATAGTACACACCACTAAGGTATCGATAAAGGTGCCCAGCATAGCTACCAAGCCTTGCGCCACCGGATTATTGGTCTGCGCCGCCGCATGGGCAATGGGCGCACTACCTAAACCCGCTTCATTCGAAAACACACCGCGCGCCACACCAAAGCGTATCGCCGCCCATACCGCTGCGCCAGCAAAACCACCTTGAGCGGCCACCGGATTAAAGGCGCTGTGAATAATTAATGCAAAAGCAGCAGGCACTTCATCGGCATACACCACCAGCACAGCCAACCCGGCAGCAATATAAAACAGCGTCATTAACGGCACCAACTTACCCGCCACATCGGCAATACGTTTAATACCCCCCATCAATACCGCGCCAACCAACACCATTAAGATAGCCCCAGTCACCCAGTTGGGCACCCCAAAGTTACTGCTTAACGCATCGGCTACCGAGTTAGCCTGCACTGTATTACCAATACCAAAACCGGCAAACGAACCAAATAAGGCAAACGCCGTGCCCAGCCACGCCCACTTACTGCCAAGACCATTTTTGATGTAGTACATAGGGCCACCAATATGGTTGCCGTTATCGTCGACTTCACGGTATTTAACCGCTAGTACCGCCTCAGAAAACTTGGTCGCCATTCCCACTAGGGCGGTGCACCACATCCAAAATAACGCCCCAGGGCCGCCAATAAAAATGGCCGTCGCCACCCCGGCAATATTTCCCGTACCTATGGTCGCCGACAGCGAGGTCATCAAGGCATTAAACGGGCTGATCTCGCCTTTCATGTTTTTATCTTTATCAGGAATGCGTCCAGACCACAGCAGTTTAAAGCCAGTCCCAAGCTTTAAAATCGGCATTAACTTCAAGCCAAATGAGAGAAATAAGCCCACGCCCAAGATCATCACCAGCATGGGCACACCCCACACAACCCCATTGATCATACTGACAAATTCTGTAATACCTTCCATTAAAACCTCGTCATTTTTATCGTTATTCTTGGTGATCTACGCCACTGTTGATTGACTGCACCTCAGAGTACAACGAAAGCTACGTAAAATGAAAGTAAGGAATGTTAACGACTTGAAACAAAAAGGAGGCCAATTAGATTCGAATGACAGGGTTAAGCGTTAAATAAATGCCCAGCATTTTTATATGATGACAAGGCAAGGTCAAATAAAATTTAACTAACAAATTGAAGTAGTTCGATACTGATTATGGTAATTTTAAATCAATTTTGCAGAATCAACCTCAACAGCCCATATAGAGCAAGGCTGTAACGAATAACATTCGTTACAGCCTACAGGATTTAGCTATTAGGTATTAATATGGATAACTGGTAGTGTTCATAATTCTGTGTCATTTCAGTAAACTGTACAAAAACAGGAATGACACATGACTCAACCTTTTAACTTTGAACAAGCCCTTAAAGATCTTCAAGCCGGTAAAAGCCTCACAGGCAAAGACAGTATTCTTGGCCCATTGATTAAACAACTTACCGAAGCTGCCTTGCAAGCCGAACTTGAGCAGCATTTGGCCCAGGATGAACAGCCTAATCGCAAGAATGGTAAGATGGCTAAAACGATTAAGCATCCCTCTGGCAGCTTTGAGTTAGACACACCTCGCGATAGAAATGGCTCTTTTGAGCCTCAGTTGATTAAAAAGAATCAAACCACGCTCACCGATGAAATCGATCGCAAAGTGCTGTCGATGTTCAGCATGGGGATGAGCTACCGTGACATCAATCAGCACGTCGAAGAAATGTACGGCATTAATGTCTCTAACGCGACCATTAACGCTATCACAGACAAACTCATTCCTGAACTTAAGGCTTGGCAACAGCGCCCACTAGACAGCCATTATCCGATTGTCTGGCTCGATGCGATACATTACAAAGTCAAAGAGGACGGGCGTTATATCAGCAAGGCGGTGTACACCCTACTAGCCCTTAATATGCAAGGTAAAAAAGAAATACTCGGCCTGCATTTATCTGAAAATGAAGGGGCTAATTACTGGTTATCTGTGCTGACCGATCTTAATAATCGCGGTGTAAAAGATATCCTTATCGCCTGTGTTGATGGTCTGACAGGGTTTCCTGAAGCCATCGCCAGTATCTTCCCCAACACAGAGACGCAGCTGTGCGTTATTCATCAAATACGCAACTCAATGAAGTATGTCGCCTCGAAAAATCAGAAAGCGTTCATGGCCGATTTAAAGTGTGTTTATCGCGCTGTGAGCAAGGAAGCGGCGGAGTTAGCGTTAGATGAGCTGGAGGTTAAATGGGGGGATGCTTACCCATTAGTTATCAAATCATGGCGCCGAAAGTGGCAAAATTTATCGCACTACTTTAAGTATCCAGAGCACATCAGAAAAGTGATTTACACCACCAATGCGGTGGAAGCAGTTCATCGTCAATTTAGGAAATTAACCAAAACTAAAGGCGCTTTTCCTAATGAAAATAGCTTGTTGAAGCTACTTTATACTGGCATATTGAACGCATCGAATAAATGGACAATGCCCATTCACAATTGGAGCCTTTGTTTATCTCAATTAGCGATTTATTTTGAAGGACGTTTAGACAGCGTGCTAGAGATTTAAACTTAGCCTGACACAGAATTTTGAACGGCCTCGGATAACTTTCTAATCATTGTTTTATATCTGACATTCGACTTAATTAACTTTATAAACCAGCACCTTATATTAGTATCAATTTGGTCATTCTCGATCGTGGCCACCTTTATCCTTCGTTCATACAAAGGATACCCAGCGTTTGATTATGTTGTACTTGTGCTGGCATTGGGTCCTTTATCACTATTGAGAACACTCTTTTTTAAGCCCATGGTTGCAAAATCCACTGTTAAATCTCGACCTAAAATTATCAGCAATGAGATCTGTCCCAGATGTGGACAGCATAAAATCAGCTACAAACAGGTTTGCATTATTTGTGAAAGCCAGATTTAAATTTATCAATATATTTTGCTTACACCATAGCGAGCTAGGACTGGCTATAGCAAGTTATCCCTATCTTCAATTTGATCTTGTCAGAAGGTTTTGAGACAAAAATATGTTGGTCTTCGAATGAAGGTGTTGGCTTTTTTTGGCTTGTAGCATTTAGTCGAGTTAGTTTTTATTTATTGATGGTAGCGTTAACCTTCATGGCAACCAATTGCTTGTCGCATGCCTTTCGTGCAGGTGCTTCTTCGGCACCGCTGTAACCCCAATCCCTGGGCGCTTTGCGATTTCATCCCTGAAATCGAAGGCCTCAGCCGCACCTACACCAAGTTCTTAATCTCTTCGATTTGACCTTACTAGTGTCACTCGGACAATCAAAAGCTAAATTATTTTTGGACAAAAGTATCTTGACCTTCGAATGAAGGTATTAGCATTGTTTGGCTTGTAGCATTTGCCGGAATAGGTTTTTACATCGCTGATGGTAGCGTTAACCTTTATGGCAACCAATTGCCTGCAGCATGCCTTCCGTGCAGGTATTTCGGTGGGGCGCTGCAAGTATATCCCTATACGCTCGACGGTGGCATCCATGCCACCAACCCCCACCGCCATACCTACACCGACCTATCTATCTCTTCGATTTAGCCGTAATTGGTATCCACAGAACCGTTAAAAGCTAAATTATTTTTGGACAGAATCAGTTAGGGTTATGGGTCTATTCAACCGTATTTGGATTAGAAAAAGTATCTTAGTTTACCAGTGAAAGCACCAATTTGCTCCGACCTGACGATGGTTCATTTTGTCTATGGGTTTCCACTTTGCGTTAATGTATGAAATTGTTCTAAACAGCATTGAAATTGGTGCTAAACCAATACATTACGTATGACTGTCCATTGATTTTCATGATAGTGTCATGTGATGGTTAAAGCCTTCTTTTTATCATGGATGATGAGATGGACGCTCCCTAATACGGCGTCAATGCGCCAAACTGATGTTGAACCATACAGTTACTTAAGGAGCGTCCACCATGAAAGTTAGCACTATTTCGATTGATTTGGCAAAGAATGTATTTCAACTATTGGGGATGAATAAACACGCCAAGCAAGTGTTCAGTAAGCGCTTAAATCGAAAACAGCTGAGCGAGTTTATGTCACAGCAACCTGCCTGCGATGTGGTCTTTGAGGCGTGTTTTTCTTCCCATTACTGGGGGCGTAAGTTCCTTGCCATGGGGCATAACGTTAAGCTCATCCCAGCGCAGCATGTCACCCCGTTTGTACGCGGTAGCAAGAATGACAAGAACGATGCCATGGCGATTTATGAGGCAAGCCTCAGGCCTAACATTCGCTTTGTGCCGATTAAAACCGAAGCGCAGCAAGAGGTACTGATGCTGCACCGCGTCAGAGAGCGCTTAGTAAAACAAAGAACCGCCTGTACCAATCAAATTCGTGGCGTGTTAGTCGATTTCGGTATTTGTTTTTCGCAAGGTCACAGTGCGTTTGAGCGAGCCATGTGGGATATCATCTGTGACGAAGCGCAACGACCACTGATAAAATTAATGGCCAATGATTTTTGGGAAGAATATCAAGCACTCACTAAGCGCCTTGAACGAATTAACTCATTATTAAAGCAGCTGGTCGAGCAAGACCCTAATGGTAAAATCCTATTGAGTATTCCAGGTGTTGGCCCGATTATCGCTTCAGCATTTGCTGCTGCCATTGGCGCAGGCCAAGCCTTTAATAGCCCTAAAGAATTAGCGGTCTGGCTAGGGTTAACCCCAACACAATTCGCCTCAGGAAATAAGAGCGTCAATGGCAGCATCACCAAGCGCGGCGACGGCTACTTACGCAAACAACTTATTCATGGCGCCAGAACCGTAGTCAGCCATGCCAGCAAGAAAAGTGATGATTTAAATCAGTGGATAACCCAATTAAGAAGCCGTAAGAGCATTTGTACAACCGTAGTGGCTACTGCTCACAGACTTGCCAGACTGATATGGATTTTATTGCACAAGCAAGTGCCTTATGCGCCGCAATACGGCACTTATCAAGGCATAAGCCATGATGAAAATTAATCCCGTTGTCGCTATCTTGCAAAGCTCGGTCTGGCCAAGGGTAGTTAACCCGACTGGGTGATAAGAGCCGCAAGGTAGCACATTAAACACTCACCAAGGTTGTTGTTAACGATGAAGAAATGGCTCAGTCCAACCAGTGTAAGCCCGAACAGGCCAAGGATAGGATAAACCTAATCCGCATGGGTGTTTCACATTTTTAGGCGCAGTGGTACGGATTTCATTAGGGGCGGCACATTCAAAAGGATGCATGCACAGCCCGTATATATGGCAGTACAACCGCTTCTAGCGGTAAATGAGTCGCATCAAAAACAACGATAAAAGTGAGAATGTTGTACAAAAAACTAAGGCCAAAAAGCCTTCGGTGAGCAGAGTCTTGTCTTGACTCACCGGGAGCGTCCATATATGGCTTTGTTTATTTTTATTACTGAACAACCTAGTTAGGTACTTAGGACATAGGTGGTGTTTCGATGGAATGGATACAAGAAAACGGTTGGTCATTGATTACGGGCTTACTTGCTGTATGGGCGCTTTATGTTTCTAAATGGCAACAGAAGAAACTTGAACGAACTGCTAGAAGGTTTGATATAGCGAACCGGCTGGACCAACTTCTAGACGACTACCACTCAAGTAGGGAGATGTATTATGCAATTGAATCGGGTGCTGAAAAGATAAACGCTGCAATGGTCGAATTCAAGGAACATATGGTAAATGTTATTGCTGAGACTAATAAGCTTGGTGGTGACTGTACAATAATGCAGCATACCCTGAATCGCCACTGATTTCCTAGACACCTTTTAGTTAGATAAACTAGCGAAAAAGAGGTGTTCATGAACAATAAACGTTACCCCGAAAAATTCAAAATCGAAGCGGTTAAACAAGTTACTGTTGCCGGTCATTCCGTTGCTGACGTTGCTCAGCGTTTAGGGACTACCACTCATAGTCTTTATGCTTGGATTAAACGCTACGGCCCTGACTCTGAGGAGCACCAGCAGAAGTCTGCAGAGTCTGCTGAGATCAAACGATTACAGAAAGAGCTTAAACGAGTTACTGAAGAACGTGACTTGTTAAAAAAAGCCGCGGCGTACTTCGCAAGCCACCCCGAGTAAGATACGCCTTTATCCGAGAGCATCACCACAGCCATTCTGTGCGGCAACTTTGTCAGCTGTTTGATGTTCATCCAAGTGGGTATTACGCGTGGAGAAGCTGCAACAAATCGAATCGGCAACGCGATAATGAACGGCTCACAGGTCAACTCAAACAGTGTTGGCTAGAATCGGGTGGTGTTTATGGGTACCGTAAACTCCATCGGGATCTACGTGACCTTGGTGAACAGTGTGGTATTAATCGTGTACATCGTCTGATGAAACAAGCGGGACTGCGAGCACAAGTTGGTTATCGTAAACCTAGAGCTCCTGGCGGTGATCAACATGTGGTGACACCAAATCGCTTAGAGCGGCAATTTAACCCACTAGCGCCCAATAAAGCCTGGGTAACGGATATTACGTACATCAAAACACATGAAGGTTGGCTCTATCTTGGCGCGGTGATGGACTTGTTTTCACGTCGCATCATTGGTTGGTCAATGGGTAGTCGGATCACCAAAGAGCTTGCGTTAGATGCCTTACTGATGGCGGTGTGGCGTCGTAAGCCAGATGAAAGAGTCTTAGTGCATTCAGATCAAGGAAGCCAGTACACGAGTCATGATTGGAGTGAATTTCTGAGTGCTCATGGTTTGGAAGGTAGCATGAGTCGTCGAGGCAACTGCCATGATAATGCAGTGGCGGAGAGCTTTTTTCAACTACTGAAACGAGAACGGATTAAGCGAAAAATCTATGCTACAAGGGATGATGCTAAGATGGATATATTTAATTATATTGAGATGTTTTACAACCCGAAACGACAACATAGTTCCAATAATGGGCTATCACCGTTAGAGTATGAACGTCAATATTTTAATGAGGCTAAAAGTCGTCTAGTGAAGTAGTGGCGATTCACCCTTGCATTACTGGAGGAGGGCGACAGCATGGACAATCAATTCGAAAAGTTAAAGGAATCAGCTGACAGAATTGAAAACATGGTGGATTCTATATTAAGCTGGAAACTAACTGATGCATCTAATAATAAGCATATTTCAGAAAAGTTCCTTACTAAAGGTGAGAATTTTGTCTTGGACGTTATCGAAATTCAAAAACGATTTAAGTTCGAGCAAAAGATGGCTAAAGAGTCAGTTGATACTAGGCTCAGTTTGTTATCTCAAGCTGAGGAGCTACTTTCCAAACAAGATAGAAATTTTATTTCATACGAGGAGTTACTTGGTGAACTGGATGAGCCCAAGATAATAATTCCAAATTTTTTGACTTCCAAGAAATGATTTGAATACATGTGAGATCATAAAAACAAACGCGGCATCGAATGCCACCAGACCTATCAATTATCGTGCTGTTGGTTATAGGGTCACTCATTAGAGAATGTATGGCAATCTCAATTAGTTTAAGACAGCGTACTCTATTAAGCTAGCACATATTGGGGCAAAACTGAGTTAGCTTTATACTCGCCACTCACACCAAATGCAGCTTAATCGAAGAAACGTCAGAACCCAAGTGTAAACGCGGCTGCGGCCTTTGCCAGCAGGGATGCTGGCGTAGAGCCCACAAGGATGTGCTTGCGGCGTGTCGCAGAAGTGTTTGCACATAAGCTCACCGCAGGTGATAGATTGCCATGAAGGTTCACCTTCAAACACCCGTTCCAAAAAAGACTCCGCCAATCACTACCCAAACAAAGTAAAAAAATGCCATACCTTCACTTCAAGGCCAGCAAACTTTGGGGCAAAAGTACGTTAGCTTTTAACTCACTAGTCGTATCAAATGAAGTCCAATCGAAGAGGCGATAGATAGAGGTGTAAGCGCGGTTTTGGCCTTCGAAATCATGGCCAAAAATGTTCCCTACATTTTTTGACATTCCCTCCGTCCTTGGAGGTCAGATTATTTCGTAGAGCCCACAAGGACGTGCTGAACAACGTCCATGTCTCTCTTTCGTGAGCTCGAAGCTACGCTTCACTCACCGAGCCAAAAGAGTGCTTGCACATAAAGCCTGCGGCAGGCAATTAACTGCCGTGAAGGTGCGTTTTCAGAGCCAATCAAATAAGTGAAAATTTAGCATAATGCTGCTCAAGTAAACTCAAAAAATGCCAAACCTTCATTCCAAGACCAGCACACTTTGGGGCAAAACCTAGTTTGCTTTTGAACTAGCAACCCACATCAAATACGGCTAAATCGAAGAGGCGTTAGAGATAAGTGTAAACGCGGCTGCGGCCTTCGGTTTCAGGGATGAAACCGTAGAGCGGCCATGGATGGCGCACAGCGTGCCGCAGAAGTGTTTACACATTAGCCTGCTGCAAGCAATTTCAAACAGCGAAGGTTCGCCCTTCAAACACTCTCCCCACCACCCATTAAGCCCAACGCGACTCAAACAAAAAATGCCACACCTTCATTTCAAGGTTATCGCCTTGGTAACCATACACTTATTAGCGCCGTTAATCCCAGTAATAGCGTCGAGATCCACAGGCAAACCATCAAGCCAAATGCCTGATACACCCAGCCCGACAGCAAGGTGCCTAGCAAGCGGCCAAGGGCATTGGCCATATAGTAAAAACCGACATCGAGCGACACGCCATCGTCACTGGCGTAACTGACGATAAGGTAGCTGTGTAAGGCGGAGTTTACCGCGAAAACGGCGCCAAAAATCAACAAACCTATTAGTAACGTCGCTTGCGCATAAGGCGCAGTAAACAGCGTCATCAGCAGCGCGATACTCGCTGGGAGCAATGTCAGCAAGCTCGCCCACTTAAGTGCGGCCCCGCCATCAGGCACCTTGGCGACACTCAAGCCAGAGCTGCCTTGTCCTGTGAGCTTGGGGGCGATGCTTTGCACCGCGCCATAGCCTATCACCCACAGCGCCAGAAAGCCGCCGACCGCCGTATGTCCCCAACCAAACTGGCTGGCTAAATATACCGGCAGCGCCACCACAAACCACACATCTCGGGCGGCAAACAGACACAGGCGCGCGGCAGATAAGATGTTGATCGAACGGCTTTTAGAAAACAGCTCACTAAATTTGGGCTTATTTTTAGCCTTGCCTAAGTCTTGCTTAAGGTTAACGATACTGAGCAGCCACACAATGCCCAGCAGCGCTGCCATTAACCCTATGGCACCACTAAACCCAAGCAGTGATAGTAACGCGCCCCCTAAGAAAAACCCTAAGCCCTTGAGGGCATTTTTAGAGCCCGTTAGCAGGGCAATATAGCGGTATAACCTGCCCTCATCGCCCTTAGCCACCAGCATTTTTACGCTACTTTTAGCACTCATCTTGTTGAGATCTTTAGCGATTCCAGAGCAAGCCTGGCTTGCCATAACCCAAGGTACGGTGAGCCAAACACTGGGCACCAGTAACATTGCCAGCGCCGCCACTTGCAGCCCTAACCCCATATTCATGGTGCGATTAAGCCCAAGACGTGCACCAAGATAGCCACCCACTAAGTTAGTCACCACACCAAAAATCTCATAAAAAACAAATAGCATGGCAATCGACAGCGGCGAGTAGCCTAACTGATAAAAGTGCAGCACCACCAGCATGCGCAGCGCGCCATCGGTGAGCGTAAATGCCCAATAGTTTCCCGTGACAATGAGGTATTGGCGTATTTCAAACGGCAATGCGCGAACTGTGGCGAACATCTAATATCCTTACTATTACGCTTTGTCTACGCGCCCGACCATTCTGACCAGCTCGGCGGTGCGATTGGCATAGCCCCACTCATTGTCGTACCAAACATACAGCTTAAGCTGGGTATCGTTGATCACCATAGTCGACAAGGCATCGACGATAGCTGAGCGCGGATCTGTCTTGTAATCCACCGAGACCAGCGGGCGCGTTTCATAGCCTAAAATACCGTTAAGCTCAGCTGCTGCCGCCTGTTTAAATAGGTCGTTCACCTCGGTGACTGTGACGGGGCGCAGCATCTCAAACACGCAATCTGTGATGGAGGCGTTAGCCAATGGCACCCTTACCGCATGGCCGTTTAGTTTCCCCTTAAGCTCAGGAAAAATATGGGTGATCGCGGTGGCGGAACCTGTGGTGGTCGGAATAAGTGATTCGCCGCAGGCACGGGCACGGCGCAGATCTTTATGGGGCGCATCTAAGATGGTTTGCGTATTGGTAATGTCATGAATGGTGGTCATCGAGCCATGTTTTATGCCTATCTGCTCATGCAGCACTTTAACCACTGGGGCTAAACAATTGGTCGTGCATGACGCAGCGGTGACGATAGGATGTTTGGCGGCATCATACAGCTGATGGTTAACCCCCATGACGATATTCAGTACGCCCGCTTCTTTGACAGGCGCCGTCACCACCACACGTTTAACACCTTGATCTAAATAGGCTTGTAATAAGGCTGTGGTTTTCATCACGCCCGAGGCCTCAATCACCACATCACATGCTGACCAGTCGGTGGCGGCGATGGTGCTATTCATACTGGTCGTTATCCGTTTATCGCCAATGACGATATCGCTCCCCTCAGCTGCCGCGTCATGGAACCAGCGACCATGGATAGAATCAAATGTTAATAGGTGGGCTAAGGTAAGCGCATCACCGGCGGGATCGTTAATCTGCACAAACTCAATATCGTCCCACGCCCACGCGGCCCGAAGCGCCAAACGCCCCATGCGGCCAAAACCGTTAATGCCGACTTTAATTGTCATGTTACTCTCCTGAAAAGGGCTATTCTGCTCGGTTAATGTTTAGATGCGGCGCTAATGGCCCGCTGGTATTTTGCTTTATCTCGATTGACAAATGCCACTAACGACAACATCACCGGCACTTCGACCAGCACGCCAACCACAGTGGCTAACGCCGCGCCCGAATGCAGGCCAAACAGTGAAATAGCTACCGCAACGGCGAGTTCAAAAAAGTTAGAGGTGGCGATCATGCACGCAGGACCTGCGACATTTTGCGCGATATTCAGTTTTTTCGCGGCAAAGTAGGCAATAAAGAAGATGCCATAGGTTTGGATAAGCAGCGGAATGGCAATCAGGGCAATGTTCTGTGGCTGCGCCAATATGGTATTGGCCTGCAAACCAAATAGCAGTATGACGGTGGCAAGGAGACCCAATATCGACCAAGGTTTAATGCGACCAATAAAGCCATCAACCCGCTTTGAGCCACCGCGGCGATTTAACCACTGGCGTGTTATCACTCCCGCGATTAAGGGCAGCACCACATATAACCCCACAGAAATTAACAGGGTTTGCCAAGGCACCTGAATATCGCTCACCCCAAGCAGAAAAGCGCAGATGGGGGCAAAGGCAAACACCATAATAAGATCGTTAACCGATACCTGTACCAAGGTGTAGTTAGGATCGCCTTTAGTCAACTGGCTCCACACAAACACCATTGCCGTACAGGGGGCAACGCCGAGCAAAATCATGCCTGCGATATACTCGCTAGCGGTTTGCGCATCCACTAAACTGGCAAAGAAAACCTTAAAAAATAACCAGCCAAGTAGTGCCATGCTAAAGGGTTTTATCAGCCAGTTAATCACCAGCGTCAGCACCAACCCCTTAGGGCTCTTGCCCACATTTTTGACCGCCGTAAAATCAATTTGCACCATCATGGGGTAAATCATCAACCAAATTAGCAGCGCGATCAGCAAGTTGACCCTGGCATATTCTAATGAAGCAATAAGGGCAAACAGCGCCGGAAAAAAATGGCCCAACACCACGCCACACCCAATCGCTAAACCAACCCACACACTTAAGTAACGCTCAAAGAGTCCCATGCTGTTCACCTATCTTGCTGTAGTATTTAATCTTAACTTGCCTGACTCAGCTGATTTAACAGCATGCCTTAATACGTTCAGGGCGCTGCCCCATCGCATCTAGACGGGCCAGTGCCGCCGCCACTAAGTTAGGGTTACCCTGCCAAGTTTGCTCGATAACATTATGCACCCATGGCAGCAATGCCGGATTGATACGGTAAAACACCCACTGGCCTTGGCGACGAGAACTCAACAGTTCGGCTTTACGCAACTGGGCAAGATGACGCGATATTTTGGGTTGGCTCAAATTCAATGCGCAGATTAACTCGCACACACACAGCTCACCCTGACCGTAAATCAGCAGCAGGCTGAGTAATCGAGTTTCATCGGACAGCGCTTTAAAAATCCCAGTGGCCATACACGGCTCCAACACAGACAAATTACATATGCTTAAGCATATATATGGATTTTCATATATTCAAGTTGGCAGTCGATTTATTCTGCGTTAGGGCCCTTTAGGCCAAAAAAAAGCGAGTGCCTTGGCACTCGCTGATTAATCGCTTGGGGCGAAATGGACTGCGGATAAACTAGTTACCGGCTACCTTCATTTCGTCGAGTAAGATACCGCCGGTGCGGATAGACGATCGCATATCGCGATCTTTAGCCACCGCCACAATATTGCGGTACATATCTTTGAGGTTACCCGCGATAGTGACCTCTTCTACTGGGTATTGCACCACCCCGTTTTCGACATAGAAGCCGGCCGCGCCGCGAGAATAATCGCCCGTCACGCCATTCACCCCTTGCCCCATCACTTCGGTCACGATTAAGCCTGTGCCCATCTGCTTAATGAGTTCATCGAAGGTTTGCCCTGTGTGCCCTAAAGTCCAGTTATAGATACCGCCCGCATGGCCGGTATTGGTTAAGCCGAGTTTACGCGCCGAATAGCTGGTGAGCAGGTAGGTGGATAAAATCCCCTGACTGATGATATTACGCTCAATGGTCGCCACGCCTTCACTGTCATAAAAAGCACTGGCCAGCGCCCCTTTTAGATGCGGTTGCTCGGCAATGTTAAACCAATCGGGAAAAATTTGTGTGTCGATGGCGTCTTGCAAGAAGCTTGATTTACGGTACAAGCTGCCGCCACTGATGGCTCCGACGAGATGGCCCATCAAGCCAGTTGCCACATCGGGGGCAAACAGAATCGGTAACTTGGTGGTCGCTATCTTACGTGCGCCCAGTCGGCTAACGGTTTTTTCTGCCGCTTTTAGCCCGACAGTTTCTGGCGTCCACAGGTCGCTGAACTTGCGCGCTATGGTGTAATCATAATCACGCTGCATCTGGCCATCTTGCTCGCCGATCACTACACAGCTTAGGCTGTAACGCGAGCTGACATAGCCATTTAAGAAACCGTGGCTATTGCCATACACTTTGGCGCCAGTATGGGCATTGGCGCTGGCCCCGTCGGAGTTTTTTATACGAGAGTCAGCGCTTAATGCGGCTTCTTCTGCGCGAGCGGCGAGTAACTCAAGCTCTGCTGGGGTCGTGTCATGCGGATAGTACAACTCAAGATCGTCAATATGTTTAGCCATTAAGTCGGCATCGGCAAGGCCATTGAAAGGATCTTCTGAGGTAAATTTAGCAATATCATCGGCGGCTTTAACGGCGCGGCGGATCGCTTCAGGGCTTAAATCTGACGTAGATGAGCTGCCTTTGCAGCCGCCCCTAAACAGGGTGATGCCCAAGGCGCCATCTTTATTAAACTCAACGGTTTCAACTTCTTTTAGACGAGTCGATACCGATAAGCCTTGCTGCTTACTAATCGCGACTTCGGCACCTGTGGTACCCAATGTAGCGGCATACTCTAATGCCATAGCAACGGCGTCTTTTAATGAATCCAGTTCAAGTTCAATGCTAGAAGAAGGCACAAATCTACTCTTTCGTTGTCAATAATGGCTGTAGCATAACAAACCCGCTAGGCTTTCACATTAAATAACTGCCGTCCCCAATAGGCGATATTCCAATGAAATGGTATTATTAGGGGAGTTTTTGTTAGAGATTTTTGATTATGAATATTGTTGGTGACTCAGAACATTTTAAACAGCCCTTTGACCATGACGAAGAATATGTCAGTAGAGCTGAAACCAAGCGAGAAATCGCGATTTACCAAGAGCTTGGTAAACAGTTAGTTGCACTCAGTAAGAGCCAGATTGATAAGCTGGATCTGGATGAGTTGCTATACGACAACGTGCTCAAGGCTAAAACCATCCGCATCAATACCGAAGCCTATCGTCGCCATCTGCAATACATTGGCAAGATAATGCGTAATATCGATATTAATGTACTGCAAAGCGATCTTAAAAATGTGCTTAACCAAAACCGCAATGAGAGCTCAAAAATCAATGTGGCGGAAAAGACAAAAGATCAGCTGTTAACTGGTGGCGATGATGCTATTCAAGCCTTAATCGAGCAGCACCCGACGCTAGAGCGACAAAAGTTGCGCCAATTAGTGAGACAAGCAAACAAAGAGCTGGCAAAACAACCAGAGCAAGCCTCAAAGTCAGCCCTTGAGCTAGTGAAATATATCAAGGCTGAAACCGCCGAATAAGGTTACGGTTTTGCTTACCTTTATCGCTCAAGCTATCCATATATCTTGAGTTATCATAGCCATATCATCTCTAAACTGATAAGCCCGCTTACTCGCGGGCTTATTATTTTTTACCACAGCCTAAACGATTTAGCTCAGTGAGCCACAGCGCTATTGAGTCGATAACGCACCCCAACATAGGCGAGCAGTAGATACCCTAACGCCAGTGCCCACAGCTGCCACCACAGATGCACTATACCAGTCCAACTGGCACCCATTTGATTAAGCTGCAATAAACCTTGGATTGACGGCACCGCCGGGATCAATTGCGATAACCCAATCAGCGGTGCGGGGATCAGCTCCAGCGGCCAAATAAACCCAGACAAAAATAGGATCGGCATAGAGATGAGTAATAACACTTGGGTGGGTAGATCTCGCCGAACAAACAGACAACTAAACGCGACGCCTGCCATGGCGGTAGACAGAATAAAGGGGATCAAAAACAACATAACTTGAAGCATGTCCCCCTGAACACTGACACCATACCAATAATTACAAAATCCCACATAAAAACAGGTAAACAGACTATAAAGCAAGGCAAACACCATGGATCTAGCCAAAATTAATTGCATAACTGAAGCCCGATTCCAATATCCTTCTCGCCCCCATTGCCCTGCACCTAAAATACCTATGCCAATCAACATAGTCTGGTGCAGTACCAACAATAGCACCCCAGGAACCACATAAGGGGTGTAACCTAAACTAGGATTAAAGGCAGGCACACTATTGAGTTTAATCGGCTCTAAATCATGTTTAACCTGCTCGGCAGAGTTTCCCCTAGCGAGCAGACCATTAAATTGCACATACTTGCCCGCATCAACACCGACAGACATCAAGCCTTCGATAACGGCGGAATAGATAAGAAAATAATTAGCATCACCGGCATAAGCTAAAGTCACCCCTTCTTGACGGATTAAGTCACGCCTAAATCCGTCAGGAATAACCATTAATCCATGCGCTTTACCCGATTCAATCCAATGCTGTCCCTGCTCAATGGTGGCAAGTTCACTTACCACATCGAGCTTAGGGCTGGCATTGATGTGACGTATCACTTGCCGACTTAGACTCGAATGATCACCGTCGATAACGACAATTTGTTGCTTGGTCGGCACTTCATTTAGGTACGGCAAAGGATAGAGCACAGAGTAAAACACCACGCCACCAAATATCGTTATCGCTATGGCCTTATCTGTCAGTATTGATTTTAGATCTGCCATCATTAAAGACCAAAAACTCATGCTAATTAACCTCGCTGCACTGTGTTTTACTTAACACAACTTGCGTATCACGTTTAACCTTACGAGCTAAAAATACGATAATAGGTATTAAGAATAAGAAGCCCCAATAACTGACAATTTGTTGAGTAAACGCGCTAAAGCTCTGCCCATAACTGACCACGCCAACATGGGTATCAATATAATGACTCGATGGCATCAACAACCGCCACCACTGAGCAAGTAAAGGCATTTCTTGAGTCGGAAACGTGATCCCCATAAAAGGAAAGGCGGGGGCAAACAATGCGGTACAGAAACTGATAACCCTTGCACTATCTTGTAGTAAGAAAAATATCGCTAGTACCAACAACCATACCGCTAACAACATCACAATCTGAGCCAGTAAAAGTTGACCAAACTGGCCTGCTAGTGGAAGCCCTAAGTACTGATAAAGCAAAGTTAAAATTAATCGGCCCTGTAACACGATTAAGGGGGTATAAACCAATATCTTGGCAAAGAGTACACGCCGAGTACCTAGGGAAAACCACTCCTGTAAGGTATTGAGTCTGAGCTCTCGATTAAGGGAGTTAGCAAACACTAACATTGCTAAAAGCTGCCCTAGCGCCAACAAGACTGGAGGAAGTAAAAAAACAATATAATTACTATTGGCGTTATAAAGGGCGCTGATTTGAGTTTGAACTGGATTAATATTAACTTTCGCCTGAGCCATAGGCACGCCAGATGCAAGCTGCTTAATCAACGCTTTATGCTTTAATCCATCGGCCAAACTCAACTGGATCTGACTCGACAACAACTTACCAACCAATAAATATTGCGCGTTATAACGTATATCGATAATGGGCTGATGCCCCGTTAGCAAGTCGCGGTTTAATTGAAAGGGTAGTACGACCACCGCATACGTTTCCGCCTTTTCCATCGATGCTTTGGCGCTACCCACATCCTGATAATGAATTGGCGAAATAACCGCATTGGCTTGGAGTTGCCTCACCAACATGCGGCTAAGCTGGCTTTGATCTTGGTCGACAATGGCCACGGGCAGTTCGCGTGGTAAGCCGGCGCTAAATAGCCACCACAAACCAAAAATCCCTATCAGCGGGATATAGCTTATCAGCGCCAGTTGCCAAGGATCATGCCACAGCGCATTTAACTCTCGTTGTAAAAGCTGCCTAAACGACATCACACTTAACGCGCCAACAGGGTGGTCATACCGACGCGCAAATCGGCAATCGGCTCAGTGGGTCGCAACTCCATTTCGAAGGTGCGCATATCAAAATCATGGCCACTCTCGGTCGAGCGCCACGTGGCAAAATGGCCCAGCACACTAATGTGATCCACAGTAAAGGGATAACTTGCCCCTAGCGCCGGGATCTGCACCTCTAGCTGTTGGCCGACTTTATAATCTTTGAGTTGATCTTCACGTACCTGAAAAATCGCCCACACATCTTGCATGTCGATAATGCTGACCACAGGAAAACCGCTAGGGGCCAGCTCGCCACTTTGCAGTAAGACCTCGCTGACTTCACCCGTCTTGGGTGAACGCATCTGGCTATCGGCTAAAATGGCACTCACCTCATTAACCGCCCCTTGTGCCATCCGCGCGTTGCCTTCGGCGGCCGCTTTTATCTCTTCACGCGCCCCTTCGTCGGTCATCTGGTACATGGCGTAAGCCGCTTGTTCGGTATACTTTGCCGCCTGCCACTGAGTAAAGGCTTCGTCACGTTTTTGTCGGGCCAATACGCCTTCGACAAACAGGGCTTCTACACGTTGATAAGTGGTTTGTGCGAGCGTTGCGGCGGCCTTGGCTTTAAGCCATTGCTCTTTAGCCGCGGTAATTTGCTGCTTACGTGCGCCATTATCGGCTTCTTGCTGCTTAGCCTTAGCGGCATCGCGTCCACCTTGCGCCTGCATCAACTTGGCGTTGAGTTCTGGACTATCGATGGCAAACAATAGATCGCCGCTAGCCACCTTATCACCCCGGCGCACTAACACCTGTGACACTCGGCCCGGGACCTTAGAGGAGATATTGTATTCACGCGCTTCAATTTGTCCCTGCAAGCGATCGGGCACTGGCGTGTAAGCCAAGTTCAATCCGTAAGCTAAAATAGCCACCAAGACCACTAACGCCACAATGGCTAAAATTCGATTGGTGCGCATGTTTATTTCTCCTGTGCGCCGCGTGCGCGACCGATAAATTCATCTAACTGACCACTGACCGCCATGAGCTTGGCATAGGCAACCACATAACGATAACGCGCCGCTAATTGCTGGGTGGCTACGGCGCTAAGCTTTAACTCGGCATCGACCTTTTCAATGGAGGTAGATAATCCTTGGCTAAAGGCTAAATCACGTAAACGTTTATTTTCGTGAGCTAAAGACAAAGACAGATCTAAAGACTTCACCTCCTCTTCAGCCTGTTGTAGCTGACGATAGCTCTGGTCGAGCAGTAAGCTCAAATCTTGTTGCGTCTGCGCCTTGGTGTAGCGCGCCTGTAATAGTGCGCTTTTGGCGGCTTCCACCTTGCCACTGCGACCATCACGGCTTAATAGCGGCACCTTCACCCCGACACCCACCATCCAGTCGGGTTCCACCTTGGCAAACAGGCTGTCATCTTCATACAGGGTGTAGTTACCGTACAAAAACACCGTTGGCCGATAGCCGCCTTTTTCCACATCGATAAGCCCTTGGGCCTGTGCTTCTTTGGCTTCGAGTAACTTCAGCGCCGGATGCTGAGTGAGCATCAGTTGACTTAATTGCGGTAAAGAGGGTGGCGTTGACAGTAAAAACAAGGGCGATGCGGTATCGACCGAGGACTGATGTAACATGCGCGACAAGGCAATTTGGGTCATCTCTAGCTGACGCCGAGCGCTGGCATGATCGACCTTGGCATTTTCTAATGCCACCTGGGCATTAAGGCGCTCAACCTTGGCAATTTGTCCTTGCTGCTCCAGCTTAATCGCATGATCGGCATGCTCGGTGAGCGACTCAACCAACTGCCCTTTGGTACTGGCTAACGCGTGGCTAACCGACACGGCGTAATAACGCTCCACCAGCTGCACAAACAGATCGCGAGTCGACAGTTGATGCTGCTGCTGTTTTTCTACCACATGAGCAGCTTGAATCGCTTGCGCCGCACTGATGCGCCCACCCGTATAGATAGGCCACATCGCCTGTAGGCTAGCGCGAAAAATATCTTGTTCGGTAAAGGGGGTCACAAACAACGATCCGGGAATGGCACCGATCGCCCCGCCTAAGGCTGGGGGCAAAGCGCCGGGGTCGAGACTGGCCAGCGGATTAAGATCGCGCAAATCCAGTTCAATAGGTTGCTCTAACCGGGTATAGCTACCGTTAATAGAGAGAGAGGGAAAGTTCAGTGATTCTGTGGCGCTTTGTTGTGCGGTGGCGCGATTCACTTCTTGGACACTGGCTTGCAGCTTGTCGCTGACATTTAATAGCTGCTGCCACGCGTCGGCAAATTTAAGCACAGTAGCGCCGTCAACTTGAGTCGCCATTGGCTGAGGTGTTTCAGTTGGTGTGGTTTGAGTAGGCATAGCTTGAGCGGCAGTGTCTGACACTGAGCGCTCGGCTTGTGCCATAACGCTACTGCTCACGCACAGCGATAACAAGATAGTCGTTAAATATTTCATTGGCCCCTCTAGAGTTACAACTCTAATCCTTGGCAGATGTTAACACCCATCCCTCACAAGTAGTAGCGAGATGGGCACAAAGCGCGGTCGATACCCGTATCTGTGCTATCGCTTCTATACTACGCATGACGCAGTATGAAGCAAAGCACAGATTTAGGTACGGTTTCTATCCTATTAACCAGCTCTTGTTACTTGATGACCTGACTGACCAGACCCACATCAGGCCTGACCCATATCAATATGGCTCGCTTAGGTAATACCTTACGCTGTGCCCCCGACAGTTAACCGATCTAGTTTAAGGCTAGGCTGCCCTACCCCAACTGGCACGCTTTGACCATCTTTACCACACACGCCAACCCCTTTATCAAGGGCTAAATCGTTACCCACCATAGAGATTTGCCCCATAGCCTCTGGCCCATTACCGATTAAGGTTGCACCTTTAATCGCTTGAGTTATCTCACCATTTTCAATGAGATAAGCCTCAGAGGCCGAGAAAACAAATTTACCCGATGTGATATCCACCTGGCCACCGCCAAAGTTAGGCGCATAGATGCCATTTTTTACCGACTTAATGATATCACTAGGATCGGACTCGCCCGCTTCCATATAAGTGTTGGTCATACGCGGCATAGGGAGATGGGCATAAGACTCGCGGCGACCGTTACCCGTCGATTGCTCGCCCATTAGGCGCGCATTGAGCTTGTCTTGCATATAGCCTTTTAAGATACCTTTTTCGATCAATACCGTCTTTTGGGTCGCCACCCCTTCATCGTCAATACTCAGTGAGCCACGACGATTAACCATAGTGCCATCATCGACCACAGTCACCAGACTCGACGCCACTTGTTGCCCCACTTTACCACTAAAGGCACTGCTGCCCTTGCGGTTAAAGTCACCCTCTAGGCCATGGCCTACTGCTTCATGCAGTAATACGCCAGGCCAGCCCGCGCCCAACACCACCGGCATCTCACCTGCAGGGGCATCGACGGCGGTTAGGTTCACCGAGGCTTGGCGCACCGCTTCGCGAGCAAACGCAAAACAGTATGGCAAGCCTGTCTCATCGGCATCAAATAACACCTGATAATCATGACGTCCACCGCCGCCACTGGCGCCGCGTTCGCGTTTACCGTCTTGCTCTAAAATCACACTACAGTTGAAGCGCACCAAGGGGCGGATATCGGCTGCAAGCGTGCCATCACTGGCGGCAACTAAGATCTCTTCATGGACGCCAGAGAGACTAATGACCACCTGGATAATGCGACTGTCCAGGCTGCGCACATAGGCATCTGCTTGTTTAAGTAAGGCAATTTTCTTGACCTCTTCCATCGATGCGATCGGGTCAGCGCTTTGATACAAGGAGTGCACCTGTTGTCGTTTCCAGGCGTTAACTTGGCCACTGTTGCCCGCTGCCGAAATACCGCGCGCCGCTTCAACGGCCGCATTTAAGGCGTTAGGGGTAATTTCATCGGCGTAAGCAAAACCGGTTTTTTCACCTGAGATCGCCCGCACTCCCACGCCGCGTTCGATATGGAAACTGCCATCCTTAACGATACCATCTTCTAATACCCAAGATTCGTGACGACTGCCTTGAAAATAGAGATCAGAAAAATCGACCTGATGCTGATGGATGCTATTTAAATAGCCCTGCAACTGATCAAGTGACAATCCATCTTGCAATAAGCTCTGTTCTACTTGGGTTAAAAATGGCATTAATACTCTCTCTTTAGCTCGCCTTGTGCGAGTTATTTCATGATTCATTCAATACCCAGATCGCTTAGGATCTGAGCTTAGGCACGCTAAACCGATTATGTTTAGCCACAGGTATGGCGCGGCGAATAGGCGCTAGCTCATCTAACTCGATAGTCGTTGACAGCCACCCGATTTGCTCATTTTTCTGTGCCACTATGTCGCCCCATGGGTTTATCACACAACTGTGGCCCCAGGTTTCGCGACTGCCCTGATTGTGTTGCCCCCACTGCGCCGCAGCCAAGACAAAACATTGGGTTTCTATCGCCCGCGCCTGCAACAAGGGCTGCCAGTGTGCCTTGCCCGTGACGTTAGTGAACGCCGCTGGAAGCACAATAATCTCGGCGCCCATCTCTCGCATGGCACGAAACAGATCGGCAAATCTAAGGTCGTAGCATATCGCCATACCGACTTTACCGAAAGGTGTATCAACCACAGTGATACGCTCTCCCGGACAAAAAGTATCACTCTCGCGATAGGTTTTAGTGCCATCGGCCACATCCACATCAAACAGGTGCAGCTTGTCATAGTGGCCTAACGTAGCGCCCTTATCATCGAACAGATAACTGCGGCTGTAGACCCGTCCATCGTCGGCTAAAATCGGTATCGTGCCGGCCACCAGATAAACCCCATATTGCGCCGCCTTTTGTGATAACGCCTGCTTCAACGGGCTGTGCAGATCACCACTTGCATAGGCGAGCTGCTGGCTTTCATGGCCGCCGAACAACAAACAGCACTCGGGGAGCACTACCAGATGTGGCTGCTCGGTCGGCGCTAATAGCTTAAGCTGCTCGTCGATAAATTGAAGATTCTCGCTGACATCGCGACTGCTTTGACATTGTAATAAGCTGACCTGCATACACTGGCTCCTTGTTATCACGGGTCGAATGGGCACTAGGGAGATTGCCCTGCTGTGTTATCGGTTTGGGCGACTCATTAAACTCTGGCCGCACCTCAACCGCGGGCTGTGGGATCTCAACCCCTGCGGCGTTGGTTTCAACCGCTGTTTCGCCTTGATTGAGCGTTGGCGATGCGCTTGGTGATGCCTCTTTTGGCACTAAGGGCTTTTGTGATGCGGGTGGTGTTGACGCGGGCACCACTTGCTTACGCAGGTGTTCTGGCAGCACAGATTCTGGGATCTCTATCTCTTTACTCTTACGCTCGAGTTCTTCGAGCTTAGGATCTGACATAGTGCCGGTTAACCTAAAGCGAATTTCGGAAATCACCTCAATCACAGGCTCAAGCACCTTAGTCAAGGCAAATGCCCCCAAACCTAAGGTTCAGAACCGCCAGTGCTCAGTAATACCACAGTCGGTACACTCGAGGCCAGTTGCGGTACGAAGCGAATATCATAATTTAAGCTTTCGGTGGTCAGGTCGGTATAACCGCGTACACGCATATTACCGGCCACGGCATCCATCTCCGAGTCTGTGGTTTTAACCACGCCATTATCGATCTTTAACGTGCCTGTAAAAGAATTAAAATAGAGGCCTTTACCAAACACATCGGAAAAATCCAGCGACAGCTTTCGTAGCAAAGAGTCTAAGCTAAACAGCGAGAAAATCCGCGCCCCTTTGTCACTGACTTGCGACAGATGCCCTTTACCTAGCTGATAGTTAACTTGGCCATTTAAGGTTTCTAACGAAAATGCATAGGGCGCCCCAGCCCAAGATAATTGGGCTTGCAGCGCCACCGGCGACTCTTTAAGTCCTGCATCTATGCCTAAGCGTTCTGACACCTCATCAAAGGTGTTAGCCTTAAGATCTAAATCAAATTCGGTGCGATTTTGCTGTTGGCGATTCAGCCAAGCACCTTTGCCCTTAAAAGTGATGCCTTCAGTGGTGAGCGAGATGGTCTGAATGTGATAGTCACCATTTTCAGGTGAGGCTTGCAATACCAGATGACCTAAGGGCTTTTCGAACACACTAAACTCATCAATATCAATAGCTAAGGGTGGTAAATTACTCAAGACAGTGTCTTGAGCAAAATTCGCCGCTGACGGGTCGGTTTGAGTTGCGACCGCAAAGTCAAAATGGCTAGCAACCACCTTAATACCTTGGGTGGCCCAATCGGGATAAAAATCGATGCGGCCTAAAAACTCTTTGGCTTGTGCCTCAAAACGCCAGCCATGCTCTGTGGTGCGGCCTTGCAACGCCAATTCGGTCAGCGGTTGACCAAATAACAGTAATTTATCTATGTTGCCATCGAGAGAAATTAACGCGGGGAAAAACCTGCGATTAACCGATTCATCCTCGAGCACATCGGCGTCATGTGGGGCTGCCGCTGGCGTTAAGGCCTTAGCCATGGCCGTATCTATGTCATTGGTACTGGCGGGCACATCCGCAATCAATGCTTGGATGATAGGCAGCCACTGCACAAAGTCGGTCTCGGGCAGATCCAATTGCAGGTGACCTTTATCGCGGCGTAACTCATCTCCAGGCTTAAAGGTGCGCCCTAGCAGCAGATCAAAGTGGGCTAACTGGCCGGCCGATTGTTCATTGAAGCCGCCCCAAAACTCTAGTTTATCCCCCAATTTAGCCCCAAGCGACGATTGCTTATTATCGCCGATGAGCTCAATCGATAATGCTTTCTTACTCTGGGCACTTTTCGCCAAATCCCCCGGCAACGTCAGGCTGACCCCCTCAAGATCGCTGCTGACTTGCGCCTGAATGCGATAACCCAAGGGGTCGAAAATCAATGTTAACCCGCCCTGCCAATCAAGGTCGCCCTGATAATAATCGCTCAGTGGATTATCTAGCATTGGCGACAAGGCATCGAGTTGCCAACGCCCCTGCATATCCAAATTTAAACCGTAATTATGGTTAAGCTCGCCAGTATCGAAAGTCAAAGAGATGGGTTGCTCGAATAGCTGCGCCGTGATGGCCTCGCCCGTGACCACCTCATTAACGAAATAAATTTTACCAGTAACATCATTCAGCTGTACGCCGGGCTGAGTGATATACACAGGCGTCTGGTTAAAGGTTACGCTGCCACGAATATCTTCTTGACCGCCGTCATATAAGGGAATGGTCAGATCCAGCTTAGCATCGACCTCCCCTTGCACTTGCACCACCTCAAGCGTGGCGCCAACACTGTCTCTTAACGGCGACTGTAACAACACGGCTTTGGCCGCATCGCCATGGGTATGCAGGTCACTTTTCACCGTTAATACGGTTTTATCACCCATACGAGCAATGCCCACATGGGTGCCGTCGGCGACCACATCGAGTAGTTTACCCTTCTCGACCCAGATATCCATGGCCGCATTTTCAAATAGCGCGCTTAAGCTCAAGGCATCTACTTCGGGCCACTCGGGTACAAATTGATAACGCGCCTGCTGCAGGGAAAACCCAGCCTGAAACACACCACTGTTATCGTCATAGGGGAAGTTGGCTAAGGCGCCATGCCATAATACCTTGGCATCATCGCTGCGACCGGCTTTGATGGCGCCAGTAAGGTAGTCGATTAAGGTGTTACTCATGCCATGTTGTGGAAAGTAGCGCTGTGCATTGGCGGCATCTTTCACTACTACATCGGCGAGCAGGCTCAAGTGCGCCTGCTCAGCAAACTGCATTTTTAGGGCGGCGTCGAGACTCAAATCGGCATTAGCAAATTGTAAACGCGGAGCAATGAGCGCCGCCTTATCCATATCATATTTAAGCGCTACGGGCTCACCACTTAATGTCAGCGGCTCAGCAAAGCCGCTATCAAAATCGATACGGTAATCTTGCTTAGGTAACGACACATACAAGTCATCACCATTAAGCCCAAGTGCGACATCAATTGGACCACTGCCTGGGATCCCTTGTGCGTATTGCCAAGCCAGCTGCTGCCCCTTGGCAGAGAAACGCAGCGCGGGCGCATCTTGATTAAGCTCATACTCAAAACGCGCATCGACAATGGTTCCACTGGGTGACATAGCTTGCCAGGTATGCAGCGCAGCCAGCTCCATGCCTGGCAGTAAAGGAAGCAGCGGCAGCAATACACTGGTGTCGAGCTGATTTATCGCCCCTTGCAGATGATGTTGTTGCTGACTCAGGCTGATATTAAGCTCTGGCCACGCTTGCTGATTAGTCACAAAGGCTAAATTGGTACTCGATAGGTACCAACCTTGGTCTGTGGGGAACCAGTGAAATTGTCCCGCTTGGATCTCAAATTTTTGCTGCTCCCCTTTGAGCTGCCATTGCAACCAACTTGGGTTAAATGCCACTGTGGCCGACGTGATTTGCCGCTGCGCAAAACTGGCCCACGCCTGCAAATTTACCACCCCTTCTAACGGTAAAGCGTGGCTTTTATCATAAGGGTTAACTTGCCTTGAAGCCCACTCGCCAAGATCTAACGAGTTGGCGGCTAAATAGATTTGGCCCAATAGCGTATCGGGACGCCCCCCGTCACCATTAACCTCGACACTGAGCGATAAACGTTCAACCTCGGATGCACCGCTGTCGAGAAACAGTTGACCTTGGCCGCGATGAGAGTCGCCTCGATTACGCCAGCGTAAATTATTGATATGGATAGGCGGATATTGATGCCCATCGCTGAGCAGCTGCACTTTAACATCTGTAATGGCGAACCTATCGAGCTGCTCTAACAACAACTTATATATCCAATCGGTATTGGGTCGAGGCCCGCTCGGCTCGGCAGCAGCCGAATTTAATCGGTCAATATCAAGCGCGACTTGCACCCCTTCAAAAATCACATTCTCAATTTGTGGTGAGGCCGACATTAGGCTTTGCCAAAAGTCGAGTTTTACATTTACATCACTGATAATTAAGGTAAAGGGTAAATTGCCTTGCGGCGGAAGCACCAAGTTTTTAACCGTCATCGCCGGCCCAAATGCCTGCCATTCGGCGGTCAACTCGGTAACGTTAACAGAGACTTGGTATTCTTGTTCGATATAGCTGACCAGCTGCTGACGCACTTGATCCAGCTTTGGCAGTAAGCCTCGAAATAAGCTTACGCCAAGGGCAAACACCACTAAAATAATCGCTAGCGTTTGCCAGCATAAACGACCAAAGGTGCGGGGACAAAATGAACGTGACACTACATTATCACCACATCAAATTTATTCTGCGCATACATAGGCTCACTCTGCAGCCGTACCCGCTTACCAATATAGGCGCCCAGCTCAGCTAATAAATGACTCTCTTCACCCGTTAAACTGGTGTGCACGGCTGGTGAACAATAGACTAAAAACTCATCGACATCATAGCCACGGTCGAGGCGAATGATCTCACGGAAAATTTCATAAGAAACCGTTTCCACCGTTTTTAAGGTACCTTTACCTAAACAAACCGGGCATTCACCGCACAGCACATGCTCTAAACTTTCTCGGGTCCGTTTACGTGTCATCTCGACTAGGCCAAGGCCTGAAAAACCACTGACATTGGTTTTTACTCTATCGGTCGCTAAGGCGGCTTCTAGGGTGGTTAATACCCGTTTTTTATGGTCTTCATTAAGCATATCGATAAAGTCGATAATGATAATGCCACCTAAATTACGCAGCCGCAGTTGGCGGGCGATGGCATGGGTCGCTTCGAGGTTGGTGTTAAAAATGGTTTCTTCAAGATTACGATGGCCGACAAACGCGCCGGTATTGATATCGACCGTGGTCATGGCTTCGGTTTGATCTATGATCAAGTAGCCACCAGACTTTAACTCGACCTTGCGCCCAAGGGCGCGCTGCACCTCATTTTCGACATCATAAAGATCGAAAATGGGCACTCGACCCGAGTAGTGCTCAATCTTATCAGCTATCTCCGGCATAAACTCTTGAGCAAATTGCAGCAGCTCTTCATAGGTCTGGCCCGAATCCACCTGAATTTGATCCAGTTCGGTGCCGACAAAGTCACGTACAATGCGCACCGGTAGCGCTAAATCTTGATACAACAGCGCCACACCAGGACGTTTACGGCGCTCGCTGACCTTACCCCAAACTCGGCGCAGGAAGGCTGCATCTTGTACTAGCTCTTGCTCGCCCGCATTTTCGGCGGCGGTGCGGATAATAAAGCCGCCATCTTCATCAACAAAAGGCTCGGTTAACCCTTTGAGGCGAGCGCGCACCTCTTCAGACTCGATGCGCTGCGACACACCAATGTGGCTTGAACCCGGCATGAAAACTAAATAACGCGAAGGCAGGGTGATATCTGTGGTTAAACGCGCCCCCTTGGTACCCAAGGGATCTTTCACCACTTGCACCATAATATCTTGCCCCTGACGGACCAGCTCACCAATGTCACGCACCACAAAGTTGCCTTTTTCTACGTCGGCAACACACTCGGTATGGGGCACAATATCAGAGGCATGCAGGAAGGCGGCTTTATCTAAGCCGATATCGACAAAGGCGGCTTGCATACCGGGTAACACACGGCTGACTTTGCCTTTGTAGATATTGCCAACCAAGCCGCGCTTCATTCGCCGCTCGATATGCACCTCTTGCAAGATACCATATTCGACGAGGGCGACTCGGGCTTCGGTCGGCGTCACATTGATCAATAACTCAGAACCAATCTTACGCTGCACTCTGTTTTTGACAATGTGACTCATGACTACTCACTTACTCTTGATTAAGGCGTTAGCGTTATTCCCAACACTACTGCTAATGTATTCAAAATTATAAGACCTGCATCTCGCGCAGCAGAGCTTTGGTTTCCACTAAGGGCAAGCCAACAACCGCCGAATAGCTGCCTTTGATCGCTTCGACAAAACACCCACCGAGACCTTGTATGCCATAGGCTCCGGCCTTATCCATCGGCTCTTGGGTGGCAATATACGCGAGGATATCTTGTTGTGTTAGGCCACAAAATTGCACTTTAGTTTCAACGAGGCATGATAGCGTCTTAGCCCCATCGGTCACGGCGACCGCCGTCATCACGCTATGCTCGCGTCCCGACAACTGTTGCAGCATCTGCTTGGCATCGGCTTCATCTACCGGTTTACCTAAGATCTGTCCATCGAGCACGACTATGGTATCCGAGCCCAATACCACCGCGGGCGACTGGCCGTAAAGCGCCAATCCAGCTTGAGCCTTCTCCACCGCTAGACGCTGTACAAACTGGGCGGCAGTTTCACCTGTTTGGTGGCTCTCGTCGATATCGGCGGCCAATACTTCAAAACGAAACTCGGGATCGGCCATGCCAATTTGGGCTAATAATTCACGGCGACGCGGAGAAGCAGAGGCTAATACTAATGTCATATTTATCTCACTTTATAGATACGCCGCACCCGTCTGAGCATCCAAAAGACCCAAGGCCAAATGATTAAACTCGATACGGCAGGTAAAAACAGGCTGACATCGAAACTGGCCACATCAACCACAAACTCGACCCAAAATACCACCAGATGGTGCAAACACACCAAACAGGCGATCACTAAGGCTTGCTGCCACATGGGGAAGGTGCGCAGGCGCTGAAAATGCAATACCACCACATAGATAACTAATGACATAGACAAGGCTCGAATGCCCAAATGGGCCCCGAGTAAAATATCCAGCAGTACGCCTAAGATCCACGCCGATAAAATATTGTATCTATGGGGCAACGCCATCGCCCAGTAGATCATTACCAGCAAGACCCAATCGGGGCGCCAGCCTTCGACTATGCTAGGTAAAGGCATGATTTGAAACAGCATTGCCACCAGAAAACTTAACCATACGACCCAGCGGCCGTTGGGAACATGCATACTCATGGAGTCACCTCTACCGCAGCGTCGTCAGGCTTGTCGATCTCATCAGTGCTGGGGACGGCATTACCATCGGGCCACAGCAATAACAGATAACGGATCCTATCTAATGCCGCCAGAGGCTGAGCGGTGACGGTGGCATAACTCTGGCCATCGTCATTATCGACGCTAATAATCCGTGCTACTGGGTATCCTTCGGGAAAACGCTTACCCAAGCCAGATGACACCAAGAGATCGCCAACTCTAAGATCGGTACTCTTAGCAACGTGGCGTAACTCCAGTTCGTCAATTTCACCCGTGCCTTGAACCATCAGGCGTACATCATTACGAGTCACTCGCACCGGAATGGCGTGGGTGGCATCGGAGATCAATAACACCCGGCTGGTGAGTTCGCTAATCTCTACTACTTGGCCCACTACCCCGTGAGCATCCACCACCGGCTGTCCGACAAACACGCCACTGCGCGCACCGTGATTTAACACCACATAATGCCGATAAGGGTCGCTGGCCACTTCCATCACCTCGGCGACCACTTTTTTGGCATCCATATGCACAGGAGAGCCCAGTAGGGAGCGCAGGCGATCATTTTCTTGGCGCAGGTGTTCAAACCTTTGCAGGCGTTCACTCATTAGCAGTTGTTGGCGTAGTAGCTCTTTGTTTTGCTTAGCCAGCATATTGCGGGTCGCCAAGCTTTCTGCCGACCAGTCGAGTACCGCACCGGGAATGTTCGCAACGTATTGTAAGGGGCTTAAAATGGAGGAGATGGATTGACGTACAGGCTCTAGCCTATCGTTAGCCACCAGCAGGATCACTGACAACATGATTGCCAATGTTAGCCTGAATTGATTTGAAATACCGCGCGCAAAAATGGGTTTCATAAAACACTTAAGGCAGCTACCTGCGGCGACCGGGATAACAACTCTATTTGAGTCGTTTGGCTAAATGGGTATAAAAAGCGCATCAAACCGGGTTGCCAGCATTAAGCTGCCTATATTAAGTCGAATTAATTTTCGTCTGAAAAGAGATCGCCGCCATGCATATCGATCATCTCTAAGGCTTTACCGCCACCACGAGCGACGCACGTTAGTGGGTCATCGGCAAGCATCACCGGAATACCGGTTTCTTGCATCAATAAACGATCGAGATCGCGCAGAAGCGAACCACCACCGGTAAGCACCATGCCGCGCTCAGAGATATCTGATGCTAATTCTGGAGGCGACTGCTCTAGTGCCACCATCACAGCACTAACGATGCCAGACAGCGGCTCTTGCAGTGCTTCTAAAATTTCGTTGCTGTTAAGCGTAAAACTACGCGGAACCCCTTCGGCAAGGTTACGGCCACGCACTTCAATTTCCAGCACTTCATCACCTGGATAAGCCGTACCTATGGTGTGCTTAATCCGCTCTGCGGTAGCTTCACCAATCAGGCTGCCGTAGTTACGGCGCACATAATTGATGATGGCATCATCAAACTTATCACCACCAATACGCACTGAAGAGGAGTACACCACACCATTAAGCGAGATAATCGCCACTTCTGTGGTACCACCACCAATGTCGATAACCATAGAACCGGTTGCTTCCGATACAGGAAGACCTGCACCAATTGCCGCCGCCATTGGCTCTTCAATTAAATAGACTTCACGCGCACCCGCACCCATCGCCGATTCACGGATCGCACGACGCTCAACTTGAGTCGCGCCAACGGGCACACACACAAGCACACGTGGACTTGGACGGAAAACACTGTTGTTATGCACTTGCTTAATGAAATGCTGTAACATTTTCTCGGTAACATAAAAATCGGCAATCACGCCATCTTTCATTGGCCGAATGGCCTGAATATTACCCGGTGTACGGCCCAGCATCTGCTTGGCTTCTGTGCCCACAGCGGCAACAGACTTCTGTCCACCGCTGCCGCGTTCGCCACGAATAGCCACTACCGAAGGCTCATTTAACACTATGCCCTCTTCGCGAACGTAAATTAAGGTGTTTGCCGTACCCAAATCGATCGAAAGATCGTTAGAAAAAATGCCACGCAGCTTCTTGAACATGTAACCAGCCTGTCTCAGTCGAGTCGGAAAAATAAAAATCAGGTAACTTTATCAATCACCCCCCGATTCCACAAGGATATTATGCGGATCTCACCATAAATATCTGTTCATCTGCGAGGTTTGTATCATAAGTGACGTTAGCGGCAGAATTACGCGCCTTATTGTGGCCATTTATGCCTGTCAGTGCACAACGACAGCCCGTTCCCGAGTGGCCAGTGGCTTACCGCACTTCACGCCAAAATATCACCTTGTCGTGCCCCCGATAAGTGCCAAAATAAGCACTCGCGCGTGGATCATACAAGTTACTTGGCGCTACTCCATCGTAATCCCAAAACCATTTTAACCACGGCGCCACATGTTGCTTTAACGGCACTTGGCCGCTGGTATTTGGGACAGAGAAATACAGGTGCCCGTTACCTCGATTAAGCGTGCCCAGTTGCTGGGTTAATTCAGGCTCACTATAGGCGTTAATGTCAGCAAAACCGTTTGGGCGGCTCATGTGTAAACCTAGAATGGCGGTTTCACCTGTGTCGCTCGAGGTAGTGACATCATACTGGCTACAATCATCTAAACTATTGGTCTGCCACAAAGCCTCACCCGTGGCGCTGACACTGGTAACATATTCGGCTTTCAGTGGTAAGCGCAGGCTCTCGGACTCTGGACCATAGCCATTATCTAGCACCATACGGCCATAACGTAATTGCATATCATCGTTAAGCCCAATGTCGTCAAAATTGATACCGCTACAACTGTCGCTAGGGCTAACTTGGTAGCAGATGTTATCGCTATCTTTAACATCATCGCTTGATAGTTGTAGCTCTAGCAAGGCATCGAACGGCGCAATCGGCGTTGGGGTACGATTATAGCTGAGCGAGCTGTTAAGCAAATAAGCCGAACGCGCAATATTGCTATTGCCAGGCAAGTAGCGCACTTCTCCAGCATTGACCTCGGCTAAGGGCGGTAACGATGAGCCCGTGATATTGCTAAATATCCGCTTATCCCAATTATTAGTGTATTTCCACCAATCACCAATCTGATAGTTTTTGGTTTCATTACCTTGCTTATCTTTACCGATAACCAATAAACGCGGTTCCAGCCCAGACTTGAAACCGAATGGTTGATCCATATAGGTAAAGCTACCACAAGCACTCTGCAGCGATGGCTCCACTGGGGTAACGGTTAAATAGTAAGGCGTAAAGCGACCTATGTTGCCGCTTGTCGCGCCAGCGATACTATAGCCAAAATAACTAAACGGACGTGGCTGCGCCGAAAAATTAAAGACCCCAACTTCAGAAATCGACTGCTGAAGCAACTGCTCGCCGGATTGTTGCTCATATTCGGTTAGCCCTAGGGTGCCTTTCTCCCCCCCTTCGTTCAGTGTGGGACTGACCAACTCATGGGTCAATTCAATCCCGCTTAAGGCAAAATTAGGTGTCACCTTGTTACCACTGCAAATATCGCTATCGTTATCAGATTGCCACGCCATCGCTTTAACGGTCATCTCAAATGGCTCACCAGCTCGAGAAAATGGCGCGCCATTGACAGTGCAATCGCTGCACACGGCAGACTCGATACATAAGCCCACCGGGCGGCGCACAAATTTACTGCTGCCATTCATGATTAAACCCTGCTCCTCGCCACTGCCGCTATAGCGAGCATTGAGCTGCATCTGGCCGGCATCGGCGTAATTAACCTCAATGCGCGCTTGGCCATTTTGATCAAAAACTAACTCTACCCCCTCGGCACTGGCCTGCGAGACACCGACAGATTTTTCACCCGCCTCGGTGGTGACAACCACAGGTAGGGTGCCGCTCGAGGGCGAGATATAATCACTCCAAAAACTCACGGTTTTACGTTGATTTTGAAAAGCGGGTACGCATTGCTGATTGGCATCGCCCTGCTTTACTGCTTTTACCCAAATGTCCTTAGCAGGTTTATTCGACAGCTCATCAGGCACCGCCATAATAAAACCACTTTCGGCAAAGCTTAAGGTACAACTGGCCACATCGAGCGGCCCATTCCCCTTGCGACACAGGGTATCGCTGCCAGCAATCGTGGCGGGAGTCGAACTGGTCACGCCAATTGTTACTGGCGCAGGAGTATTTGACCTGAGACTGACTTGTGCAATGCCATCGACTAAATTTACCGCTCCACCGCCGACCCAACCGCCGTTAGCCATTGCCGCTGGCGCAAGATAAGCCGTTACCGGGCCGGTGAACAGATCGCACTGGGCATTACGACACGCCCGCAGCGTCATGGGCTCTGGATTACAGGTTAATGGGTTGCTCGAATAGTCGAACTCGAAATGGTGTACCTGCTGGCCAACAGGTCGAGAATCAAGGGCGCACACTTCAAAGTTATCAATTTCATGGTTGTTGTTAGCGCCACCGGTCGAGCCAGTAATAGAGAGATAAAAGTCATCTGGCACCCCGCCTTGCCCATTAATGTTACGCGCATCAAATTCGGGAACTAATACCTTAAACCCATTACCGTCTTTAATATCACGCTCAACCAAGACTAGTGCTTGGCCTGAATTACGTGAATCAACCGTGATCCGATAGCGATGATTGGGCCCAGCAGTATTAGTGCCTCTCACATCTATTGCCGGATTTAGATTAGCCGCCGTGCCCGCCAGATAACGATAGCTGCTGCTGGTTGAACCTCGGAGCGTAATCGATTGCGGCCTAAATCCTGGGCCACCCGTTTTGCCTTCATTGGGATTGGCAAAATTACCATACTCATCTAGACCAACACCTATCCAGCCACCCGCAAATCCCGCAGTGCCATTGTCTCTGGGCGCATAACCTAAGGCACCACCAAAGCTGCCTGGCTGAGGCGTGATGGACGCATCGGATAAAATAATGCTGACCCCATCACCGCCATTTCCTCCCGAGGGCGACCAAGCAAAATAATCAAATTCGACCTGAACGAGGTTATCTTCAGCGGGAAATAAACGCTGAAAAGTACTCGATGTGGATTGGTTTCCACTGGCTGGAGTGATGCGCATTCGCTGGCCGTTAATCGCCGGCGGCGCTGAATTCCCCAAGGTTTTAATCGCCCAGTCACTGCCGAGATCGTTTCGGTTAAAATTATCCTCAAAACAGCTTAATACCGGAGCGTCATCGACCCACTCTAACGCCACAAAACCGTAAGCTTCACCCAGATGATAACGCTCGCTATTTTGATATTGGTCCTCATCGGTCACCATGCTGACACTATCGCGACTCAGCTGGCAACGCCTGAGCCAACCACCGTTAGTGCCATTGCGCGACTGCTTACCCGCCACCAAGGTGGGCGAATGGTTAAAGCCTATTAAGGGTGTTAAATAATTACATTGGCTTTGTGGACTCACTGCATAATTTGCATTGGTCGTCATGGCGTCTGAGCCAAATTGGAACCTCACCTCACGACCATCTAACGTGATGATACCGTTACCACTTTCTAAGGCTAAATACCCCACTTGTTCACTATTGAGCCGATTTAACTGAGTACCTTCTGGCTGGCATAATTTATTACCAACCCCTTCCCCCTGACCAGACTCTACGACCTCAGATACATCGATACCAAGGGAGATATTGCTGTCATTCCATTTTGCTGTACTGGTTAACCAGCAGCGGTTAGCTGAAGATTGAATTTGATTCAGCACCACATCAAAACGCCGATTGGTGGCTACCTCTTGATAGTTTTCACTTCTATCATAAATTGGAAGGTTAATATCAACGAGCCCTGCTTGCAGGTGTGTACCATTGGATAACACATGCTCTCCAGGAAGCACTGCGACCCAATGGATCTCCGCCATAGGTTGAGCAACCTGATTTGATTGAGGTGGCTGAGCCTGGCGCCAGCTAAACCCTCGGGATGAGACTTGCGACAGAAACACCGACGCAGGACCATCATTATTGGTAGCATTAGCGCTAATGGTCGGCATGACAAACACCAATGGCGTAACATCATCAGCAAATGGGGTATCAAAAACCACATTACCCACTGTCGCTTTGCCAAATTTGAGATCGAACTCCCCCACTCGCGCCGTGGCGAAAACCTTACTGGTATCTTGCATGGTCAACGTTGCGGCGGTGATGCGCCCCCTCACGATGGCTCCATCTTTTAATTTGGTTTCTCGATCGCTGTAAATAAAGGCATTGATGATTGAATCACCCTTAATCTCAACTTTGTCGTAACCAATAATGGTGGTATCACCCTGCGGATTTGCTTCAATGTGTACATCATCAAAATTCACTTTCTTTTTGATGAAAATTCTCACATCACCCTGTGGCTTAAAAACCAGTTCGTTGGCCTTGCCCTTTACAATGTCATCAATCCAGTAATCGCCGGCGGGCATTATCAGCACGGTGCCATCATCGAGATCTAATGATTTAATTCGATATTCGTTGTTCGTCGCAGAGAAACGTATGGTGCAAGCATCACCGAGTTTAATATCCCCTATCTCTGAGCTGTCGATAAACAGCTCACCAGCACTACAACGGTCATATTTAAGTTTACTGTTACTGTTTTTAAACGCATTACGACCGGTTAATGACAGGCCATCAATATCGATACCGCTGATTGAGCAGGCTCTGTCATTACCCGATAAGGTATCGCAACCCGCAACAGGGCGAGAGCTGGTATCGTTAAATGAACAAAAAGCCAATGCCTGACCCTGGGTGCCATTAATGCGTGCATTGCCACTTTGTTGTAATTGGTGTTTATTGGCATTGTTATCAGAACACAATGCACCAGATTTGCCATGATGGGCCTGCACTACGGCAGGAAAAACCGTTGAAAAGTCAATGGCGTCAAAAGCCAGTAACGGTGATGAAAACCCCGCGACCAATAGACATAAACTGGCTAACTTAGATTTAATCACGCGCTTCGACCTCTATTTTACGGTTAACTCTCAGGCAATTATCACCGTCACATGGCCCTGCGGAGCAGGTAGCTTCACTGCTAATGAGGTACTGCACTGCGCCACTGTAATCGGTCGCGCGGCACATAAGCTGGACGCTACACCCCTGAAAGCCGACTACATTCGGTGGCGTCCAAGATTGGGCGCTGTAATCGCACTCTCCGGCACTCGCATCGAGCGGAAATAAGCGTGCTAGCGCCACATCGGCACCACTGTTGGCTGCGGCAAAAGCGCGAGTGCCCAGCACCTCTAAATTCACCTGTTCGTCAGCATCTTGCACCACATTGATCAATGCCGACGCCAGCAAAAACATCACTGTGATGACAAACAGGCCGATCACCAAGGCGCCACCACGCTGGGCACTCAAGGTCGATGATATTATGGGGTTAACCTTAGGGGACATTGATCACCTGCACTTGGTGCTGATATTGAAATGTTTGACCGTTAACCTCAAATAGTGGGCTTAACTGCACCACCGCATTATTCATTAAGGTTCCAGGTGTGTAACGAATGGGCGCGTCACTGATAAGATTATTCACCACATTTTCGGCCATCAATACCCCAGCCCCCATCTGAGCGGGGCTAGGCTGAGCGGCACTAACATTATAGCCGCTATAACGCCTCACCTCGCCGCTGGCCAAAAAGCAGTAACTGACGGGCCCAGTTACCGTAAAATAGCGCCGCTGCGGCGACGCTTCATCAAAACGCACCGCGCGGTGAAACTCCACCAAACTGCCATTCACCTGCTTAATATCAAACATGCGCCCTGTTGTTCCTGCAGGCGTTGCGCCATAAACATGCTCAGCCGTTAGCGGATATACCACCATTTTATGAGTCTCATCAATCGCTTGTGATGGCTGCATGATACTGCCGTTAGCGGCCGCCTCACCCGGTGCAATAGGCAGTTGCAGGTAACTGGCACTGCTCATTATGGGCACATATTCGATGCACTGGTAAGTCGTCGATACAGAGGTGACGCGGATGCTATTAGGCAGCGCGTTACGCAGCTCTCGCGTCATACGCTCGATGGCAAATCGGCTTTGGCTCAACACCTGATCGACCGAAGTTGATTCAACAAAAATACGGGTGCCCAGCACGATAAAACTGCTCACGCCGACCGCTAAAATCCCTAAAATAATGATCACTGTTACCATCTCAACCAGCGTAAACCCAGAGTGCTGGCGGCGGGTATGAACACTTAGAGAACGATAGTGCATCAGTAGTTACTCCGCAGCGCGTTATAGACGATGGCTTCGCCACTGGGCGTGATCACCGTAATGGTGATTAATTTACTCTTGCTATCGCCATTAGGGTAAGTAACCTGCACCGCAAGTTGATAGTTGGGATATTCTTGCGCATAGGTGCGCGAGGAGTTAAGCATGAGATTATCTTGGGAAAGATTATGGTAATCATCCACATCACGATAGGCATTACGGTTTAACCCAGCGGCGCCAAAGTCACTCTCTGCGGTGCAGGGTAAGCCTGCTGGCAAGCCTCTCTCGGGGCGCGCTGCGGCGCCGCATGCTGGCACGCCGCCATTAGGGTTGGTGTTTTGATCGTAACGTTTGCCCCAAATTTCATTGAGTAATGAATGGGCTAACTCGGCCGAGCGTACACGATGCAGAGTCTCGGCGGCGCGGTCGGCTTGGGGAAACAGCATGGTCGATAGCATCACCAAGGCGATGCTGAGCACTAACATGCCGACCACCAGCTCGATTAAGGTAAACCCTTGCGCCCCATGATGATCTAGGCGGCGGATAAAGTAACTGCGATGGTAAGTGTTAGCGCCCATGGATATAGCCCTGACTTTCAATCGTAAGCGTTAACACCTCATCGGCGCTCACCTTAATATCGCAACCATTACTGCATGCGGGGACACTGCCATCACGGGCAAATTGCAGCGCAAATACCGACAGGCCGTTAAGGCTTAATGCTGTGTTATTGGGCAGTGCTTGCGCTGTACCTGTCACGATAACGCTGCTGCAATCCTCTTGGTAGATCATCATCCGGTAGGCCTTGTTATCGACATTGACGCCATAGCAACGGTCTTGATTATTCATCGCCATCAACTGCACCCGTCGCAACTCGGCGATAAACTCATCTCTTAAGGTGAAGGCACTAAAATTGCTAGCAGAAAAAAACCGTGGCAACACCACCACAGACAAGATGGCAATCAACATGATGGTGGTCACTAGCTCCACAAGGGTAATGCCTTGCTGTTTTCCCATTGATACTCCGCCCACAAGCCGCTGATAGCGTTATATTTTCTAATAACTCAATGAGTATGGCAAATAATGCCGCCCATTTCAGATTTTTATAGCACAGCTTGGTAAAAATGATGCGCATAAAAAACAGTGACAAAAAAGGCCTGCTAAGCAGGCCTTTTCATTGGGTGTTTTATTAACAACCCGTGGTCACACTGGTGATGGCTAAGGTGCCGCCAGTATCTTTTACGCTGTTTTCATATTTGACATAACAAGCGCCTGCCTCGTTAGGGCTATCTTGCCCTTGAGGGTAGAAGTAGATGATGCCTGTATCGGTATCATAAACCCACTCTGTAGTCTCATCGGTAGGTGACTCCGCAGAGGCATCAATATCCAAAACATGCTCTAAGCTGCCTTCCCATTCTGCAATAGGGTGGCCATAATTGAGCGCAACCTTTGTTCCAGCACTATCGACGGTAACTGTTGGGCCATCTGTATCTGCTGCAGCTACTGCTTCATTCCCGGCAATCAGCGACTTGGAATAAACAAGGCTATCGCCCCCTTTCAGCGCCGCCTCTAAGCCGGCGATGGTCGATGCGCGCGCATCACTCTGCAGATTGATAAACTTAGGCGCGGCGGTAACCGCTAAAATACCCAAAATGATAATAACAACCACTAATTCGATTAGCGTAAAACCTTTTTGTTTGTTCATTAAAATAGTCCTATCCTATTAGCAGCCTGTATCAGTAATTACATAAGTGGGGATGGTAGTTGCGTCAACAGCTTCTGTATAAACAAGCTTACAAGCCTTAGCATCAGCTCCAGTCGTCTCAGCTGGGGCACCATTTTGAGTAATCGTCAATGTTGTACCATTGTCGACTACAATCCATTCGGTATCAGCAGTGCCGAATTCAGCATCGATCGCATTATTAAACTCATCGACATCTGCTTGAAGATATCCAAAGTTAGTCACTGCCAGGTTTTCCGCACCGATATCAACACCTTCATCAGCCGCCCAATCAGTCGATGCTTTTTTCTCATCGCCAGCCAAAGCAGCTTTAGCATACACTAGTCCATTCGCACCTTGAATTGCAGCTTTAACACCTTGAAGCGCTGATGCACGCGCATCTGACTGCAAGTTAATAAATTTAGGCGCGGCGGTAACCGCCAAAATACCCAAAATAATAATCACGACGACAAGCTCAATAAGCGTAAAGCCTTGTTGTTTTTTCATGCGGTGTTTCCTTTAATCAAAAATAATAAACTTAATATAAACGACTTAGGCTTAGTGGCATTAACGAGTGAAACTCACTACCGCACCTGTTGCGGGGTTATAAGTGATCCCTTTACCCACGTCTAAATCTGGAGTGGGGATCGCAATACCGCTCGTTTGATCTAAAGCCAATGAATTGACTTGGTGATAGACACACACATCTATATTGCTGACCGCGTCACCATTGAGATCGACCGCGTTGCCACCACTACCGTCTAGCACTCTCACGGTAAACCTTTGATTACGTGCATCTTGGGTATAAAGCACATTACGAGGTGGGCTTTGTAAAATGGCTTTAAATACCTCTTGGCAACTGGCATCGCTCATCTGCGTCACATCGGTCACGTTAGAGGCTGTGCCGGTTGGGAAACCAAAACGTGGATCTACTGAAATAGTGGTGCCATCGAGTACCACACTATTCACGTTACGGCCATCGACTTCCCACTGCGAACGCACAAAGCTGACCGCGGTGGCAAGCCCACCAGCAACGCCATCGACACTGGCATCTTCGGCATCATCGGTCACATTAAGAAAGCGTGGGATCGCGGTTGCCGCTAAAATGCCCAGGATCACGATGACAATGACTAACTCAATAAGCGAGAATCCTTGCTGCTTTAGTCGTCCCATCTTGGTGGTCATATTCATATTTATTGCCTCTATGGTATATAGCGCTAATTCTAACAGTTAAACAAAAATTAGAAACTATTGATATCTCGATATTTAGTCATTATTACTCCAGCTCACTTGTCCGCTATTTAGCTGATAAATTAACTTGTCACCATTGCCGCTGACATACTCACATGCTGGTCCATTATCTGTTGTCGCAACCATCACATCGACCCTGTCAGGTTTGGGCCCCAGTAGCTGTAGCCACAACTGCCGGCATCCTGCCTCATCGGCACGCTCAAGCGTTGGCAGCCCTTGTTGATTAATCAGCACTGGCTCAACGCTGGTGCTGGACTCACCTGTCGACCAGTTCAGCAACAAGCTGTCGGGTCGGCCTTGGCTTAACCACTGGGAGCGCACCATGGCGAGTACATTCACTAACCGGGTATGTTCCACTTTCAGCCCTTGGGCAGTGACTTGCTCGACACTGCCCATAAAGCGAAAGGCTAATACGGTTAAGATAAGCAACAACACCACAATGGCGATCATCTTGCCATAAAGCTGTATTAGTTCACTATCGGCGAGCTGTTGGCGCTGCATCTAACACCGACCCAATGCCTGCCGAATATAAGTCCGTTGCATCATTTTTCAACCCCCCTTGACTGCGTTGAGCATGTCCCACATCGGCAAGTAAATTCCTAGGGCCAAAATCAAGACTATGACTGCGACAATCCCAATTAAAATAGGTTCTAATTTTGCGGTGAGATTTTTGAGATCATAATCGACTTCACCTTCATAAAAATCGGCGGCATCGTTAAGCAGCTGATCGATTTGTCCGGTCTCTTCACCCACCGCCACCATTTGCAACACTAACGGGGTAAACAACTTGCTTTGATTAGACACCCGCAGGATAGAATCGCCCGACTCAATGCCGCGACGCATCGCCACGATGCGGTCATGCATATAGGCGTTATCGACCGCATCGGCCACTAAACTCAACGCTTGGGTCATAGGCACGCCAGCACTGAGCATCATCGAAAAGCTACGGCAATAACGCGACAGCGTCGAGCGCTCGATAATACTGCCCACCGCCGGGATTTTGAGCTTCCATCTATCCCATTGTTTCTCACCCTTCTCGCTGTTATGCCAATAGCGGATCCCAACAAAACCCAGTAGTAGACCCAGCAATAATAAATACCAATAATTGACAAAAAAGTTCGAGGTGGCGATTAACAATTTTGTGGCCCAAGGCAGGTCTGCACCAAAACGAGAGAACATCTCGGCAAACTTAGGGATCACCATAATATTAAGCACTACCATGGCCAACGCTACGGCAATTAACACAAAAATGGGGTAGCGCATCGCGGCTTTAATCCGGCGCCGCGTCTCTTGTTCGCGCTCGATATAACCTGAGAGCTGAATAAAAGCATCTTCGAGCTTACCCGTGTTTTCTCCCACATGGATCATCGACACAAACAGCGCATCAAAGACATCGGGATGATGATTCATCGCCGACGACAGGGGCCGACCGGCGGTCAACTGCTCAGAAATGTCTTTTAACGCCAGTTTCATCCGCTGTGAATGGGTGCTCTCCGACAAACCAGCAATCGCGCGCAAAATAGGGATCCCCGAGCGCGTTAATGAGTACATCTGCCGAGTAAAAATTTGTAACTCATCTAGCCCTACCTTGCCTTTAAACAGAGTTCCTAAATTAAAGTCACGCTTAGGTTTAGTTTCAATCAGCTCTAGAGGGATCACCGCGCGCGACATTAATTGGTCGGCAGCGGCGCTCGCCGACACGGCGTCGAGTAGTCCGGTCACCGCCTTGCCTTGGGCGTCTCTACCACGGTACTGATAAACCGGCATGGTTATACCCCATCCTGATGGCTATGCACTTCACTCGCCAGCGGTATTCTGGTCTCGGAGGCATCCTCCACCAATTTAGCCACTTCCTCTATGGTGGTAATACCTTGGGTTAGGTAATCAAAGGCCGATTCGGCCAGCGGCGTAAAGTTAGGGCTACGATAAGCTGCAGCGGCAAAATCTTGCGGGTTACCACGGCGCATCGCCTCAATCATGGCATCATCGAGCTCTAAAATTTCAAACACCCCCACGCGGCCACGATAGCCGCTGCCACCACAGCTTTGACAACCGGTACCAATACGCAAGTTTGCTTGGGAAAAGTCACGTCGGCTTACCGAACTAAGCCAAGCTTTATCTTGAGCGTTCATATCAAAGGGCTGCGCACAATGCTCGCACACGCGGCGCACCAAACGCTGAGCAATAATGACCCGCAGTGCACTGGCCACCAAGTAACTGGCGGCGCCCATGTCGAGTAAGCGCAGCGCACTAGTAACTGCATCATTGGTGTGCAAGGTCGATAACACTAAGTGACCCGTCAGGGCACCTCGCAGACCAATTTCTACCGTTTCTTGGTCACGCATTTCGCCTACCATGATGATATCGGGATCTTGGCGTAACGTGGTGCGCAATACATTAGAAAAATCGAGGCCAATTTTATGATTCACCTGCACCTGATTGATGCGAGGTAATTGATATTCAACCGGATCTTCAACAGTAATAATTTTACGGTCGGCGGTATTCAGCTCACTTAATATGCCATACAAGGTAGTGGTTTTACCGCTACCTGTTGGCCCCGTCACCAGCAACATACCATGGGGACGTTTAATCTGTTGCCTTACCCGGGCTAGCATCGCCGGCGGCATGCCGGTTTCGTTAAGCGTTAACAGTCCTGCGGATTGGTCGAGCAAACGCATTACCACAGACTCGCCATGATAAATCGGCATGGTCGACATACGCACATCAATCTTATGGCCCTTGACCTCCATATGAAAACGGCCATCTTGGGGCAAGCGTTTCTCTGAAATATCCAGCCCGGCCATCAACTTTAGGCGTAACACTAGGGCGGCTGCGATATTGACTTCCGACAGGGTATGTTCTTGTAACTGACCATCGATACGCTGACGAATGCGCAGTACTTTTTCGCCCGGCTCGATATGAATATCCGAGGCGCGCATCTGCACCGCATCCTTAAAAATAGACTGTAACAGTTTAACCACAGTGGTTTCATTATCACTGTCGTCATCGGTCAAGCTGGCCAGATTAAATTGATCGTCGGCGGCATACTCTTCATCTAACTTGCCCGCAATCTGGGCAATTTCACCAGTACGACGATACAGGTTATCAAATGCGTGCAGCAGTTGAGTTTCGGTCACTACCGCAATTTTGATCGTTTTCGGTGCAAGCAACACCTCGATGTTGTCCATCGCCTGCAGATCGGCCGGATCGCTCATGGCCACCAATACGCTGTCACCGTGATCTTCGACGACCAAAGCACGATAACGGCGTGCCTGAACCTCAGGCAATAAATTGATCACTTGCGGTGCGATCGCCCGGCGGCTGATATCTAAAAAGGGAATATTAAGCTGTTGAGATAAAAACCTCAGCAGCTGCTCTTCACTGATATAAGCCAAGTCGATTAAGGTGCGCCCCAGTTTTTTACCTGTCTTTTTTTGCTCCGCCAAGGCCTGTATTAGCTGCTCTTCACTAATAATGTGTTCTTGTACCAACAAGTCGCCTAAGCGCATTTTTAACTTGGGTTTCACTCAACATCTCCTAACTGCGCTAAACGCTGGTCGATAAATGCAATCGCAGAGGCTGATAGACCATTGAGTGCCAACGCCTGACGATACGCTTGTTTAGCCAATAAAAACGCTTGCTGAGAGTCGAGCGCATAAGCCAGCCCCATCCACCATTTTGCTTGATTAGGTTCGACTCTCGCCAACTGGCGATAACTCTGTTCGGCCAACGCAAACTGCTGTACTTGCTGCGCCAAATGACTCTGTATGGTTCACTTTTGCACCGCGAGTGCATGCTCATCCGGGATAGTGGTTAACACAGCTAATGCCTTATCTATTGCCCCCGACGCCTCGTACACTCGGGCTTGCAGCAAAGCATAATCAACATGCTCAGGATATAAGACTCGCCCTTGCGCTAACGTGCTGTCGGCATCGCCGAGCCGCCCTTGGCCATAGTAGAGCGCCGCTAAATGTTGCCGAGCCTGATGCAAGCTTGGGTCGAGGCGAATAGCCTCAGAAAAATAATCTTGCGCCTGCGCAAGTTGCCCCTTATTTTGCGCTGTTTGCCCTAAAGCAAAACGCTTTTGTGCCAGCGCCGCGGGCGTTAGCTTAACCTCTGTGACGGCCATCGCTCCTGTAATTGAGCTGGGCTCTCCCCCTGTAGGCTGGCGCGCACTGCTATCACTCACATCTCTGGTGGTTACTGTATTTTTGAGCTCTGTGTTTTTGGGCTCTGTGTTTTTAATATCAGCATTTATGCCTGCATCGTCGCCATTAGCGGCTTCTGAACTGATGTTTGTCTTGGCATGGGTAGAGGCATTAGCCATCAATAAAGAGGGATTTATCTCCGTGGGGACCACTTCAAGCTGCTGTGGCACTGGCTTTTCTGCTGCCACGTTTTGATAGTGTGTTATCACTGGCTCAACTGACTGAGTTAACGTACGCTCTTGTGCCACAAACTCTGTTGTCGGCCGCTGTGATTGCTGCAAATCTTGCTCAAGCTGGGCCTTATCTTGGGCTAAAACAGCCAGCTTCTGCCACGCGATAGTGGCGCCTATCATGCCGCACACAGACAACAATAGGAGTAAAATCCAAGGTAATAGACGTAAAAAGCCATTCGGTGCTGCCGCAACATACTGCATGTCAGGTACAGGTAACGTATCTAGCGAATGAGCTTGCTGGCGCTTATCGAGATCTTTGAGCATGGTATTAATCACACTCATACTAATACCCCACTAAACCAGCTCCACACTGCGATAGACAGTACTGATAAGGTGGCAACACCTGCCAACCACCAGCGTGGGCTGCGCAGCTCAGATCCAGCATCTTCAGTATCGTTAATGGCGGCGCGAATATGACGAGGCTGCACTTGTGACGCCCCTTCACCAAAGGCCAATAACAGCGCCTTATGAGACAAAATATTGATCAATCTAGGGATCCCTCGTGCCGCTTTGGCAATACGCCGACAGCCACTGGGTGAAAATAACGCGGTGCCTTGATAGCCCGCAATGTGCAACCTATGGGTAAGGTAAGCGGCTGTTTCGTCGATGGTTAATGGCCTTAAACGATAACTAAAAGTGATCCGCTGCCTTAACTGACGAAATTGCTTCAAGCTCAAACGCTCATCTAATTCTGGTTGAGCGAATAACACTACCTGTAATAACTTGCGGCTTTCGGTTTCAAGATTAGTAAATAACCGCAGCGCCTCTAGACTGTCATCAGGCAGTGCCTGAGCCTCATCTAACACCAGCACTATCGAATGACCATGGGCCGATAACGCAATCAACTGTTGCTGAATTAAGCTGGTCAGCTGCTGTTGATCGATATTGGCTGAATATTTCAGCCCTAGCTCTAAGGCGACAGCCCAACGCAGCTCTGCAGGCGTGAGATAAGGGTTAGGCAAGTACGCACAATGGAACCTAGCAGGAATATCGTTAAGCAACTTGCGGCAGATAAGGGTTTTACCTGTGCCGACCTCACCAATCACCTTGATAAAGCCTTCACCTGTTTGCAGCGCCGTTTGCAGTACTTGCAACGCCTCAACATGAGGCGCTAACCCAAAGAAAAACTCCGTATTGGGCGTTAATGAAAACGGGATCTGCGCCATGCCAAAGTGCTGTCGATACAAGTGACGCTACTCCTTTATTGGCTCAGGATACCAGCGGTCGAGCAAGGCTTTTGAGCGTTCAAGCTCAGCTTTCCAGGTATCGGCGCCAACAACCGTGGGCTTAAGTAGAATCACCAACTCAGTTTTCTTTAAGGAATTAACCCGATTAGTAAAGACTTCGCCCAGAAAAGGAATGTCACCTAGCAGTGGCACTTTAGAGACCAGTTCAAGGGTTTCACTCTTCATCAAACCACCGATCACCACCACATCACCAGTACGGGCTTTAATGACGGTATCGGACTCGCGGATCTCACTTTTTGCCAGCGGTAGCTCTAGGGTACTGTTAGAAATTTTAATTGATTTGTTTTGCTCTTTAATATCGATAACCGAGGGGTGGATATGCAGCAGCACATTACCTTCGGCATCTATTTGCGGCGTAACATCCAAGGCGATACCCGAGAAAAATGGCGTCAGTTCTACCTCTGGAGTGGTCACAGGCGTAGTGCCAGCCACGGTAGTTGAAGACACATCGGTAACAAAATACTCGTCACTGCCCACTTTGATCACCGCCTTTTGGTTATTCGAGGCGGTCACCCTTGGGCTAGAGAGCACATCGACATCGCCTTGGGTATCGAGCAGAGTGATCATACTGGCAAAATCACTGCCAGTGATTTGTAATGAAGTCACGCCTCCTAAAGCGGCGGTGATCTGATCGCCAAACGAGCCCGCTGAGGTTCCAAAATTAACCTTGGTATTACCATTGGCTAAAGCAGTACCCACGACATTTTGCCACTGGATCCCCTGTTGATAGTCGTCCGACAGGGTCACTTCTAAAATTTTAGCCTCTAGGATCACTTGACGTTGTAGGTGACTCTCGGCCGTTTGTAAAAAGGTTTTCACCTGACGCAACTCATTTGGAAAGGCACGAATCGTCACTAAACCGGCTTGCGGGGTAATAACGACTTGGCGACCATTACCTGTCTCGCCAACAATCGACACTAAGGTCTCTTTCAAGTCGCCCCAAAAATCACTTTTGGTGGTCGAACGGATAAAGGTGCCATTGGTGGTGTCGTTACTGTTGTTATTACTGTTATTGTTGTTCGAATCGTTATTGGAGCCAAAATTACCGTTATTATTGTTACCGTTGTTATTGCTGTTGCTGTTGCTGTTTGAGTTATTGGTATCGGAGATTCGTCCCGAGTTGACCGAAGTGAGCGAAAGGCCGTTGCGCTCCATGTGCAGGTAATTTAGCGCGAAGGTCTCGGTGCGCATACCCGCAGGATAGACGCGTAAAATACGCCCATCACGGCTTACTTCATAACCATAAATATCTTCCACGACTTGCAAGGCTTCACTCAGGGTCACCCCTTTTAGTGACAGTGAAATCGAGCCGCTGACATTAGGATGCACCGCCACACTCAGCGGCGTGCCTTGCACTAGGCTTGGGAAAAACACCTTTGCATCAACATCATTGGCAGACACATCGAAACGCCGCTCAGGAGGCATCATGGGGGCCACGCTGCCCAGCATTGACGCTGAAGCGAGCTCACGCTGCACCGAATCGGGCATCTTAGCTGCGGGTGGTATCTCCGCCTGAACTTGCTGCTGAGCTATGGAGCTTGATAATGCCGATTTGGCTTCTACAGGCTGCGGACGGTCCGTTGTCTGACATGCCGCTAATAGCAGCACCAGTAATGGCGTTATGGTTCTTACTGCGGTCATTTATTGTCCCTTAGTCTCTGTTACGGCTTGGTACAAGGTGAAGTGTCGGCCATCGGCTAACCACACGCCGTTGGCATTAATGCGCACTATTTTGACCCCTTGCACCCGGTCACCTAGGGTGAACATCTTGTTATTAAAAATCGCTGTCGCGCTGTTATCCGATATCAACACACTGTTTAATTTGAGCGTGTCAGTACCTTGTTGCTGACTGACTGAGTGCGACACCGCACCGACCCCAGGTTGAGTGGGATCCCGTAACGATTGCGCCTGTACCGTGATGACCAGCATACTGGCACAAGTGATCAACAAGGCTAAGCCAGATTTCATCTTATTTAGCAACACTGATAAAGTCCTTATTGATACTTAAGGTGTATAACTCCAAAACCACGTTTGCCTTCGGGTACTCATCGACGGTGTAATCAAGCTGCTTCCAATAAAGCTTATTCGGCATATTTTCTACCGCTTGAATAAATTTAAGTGTGGAAAAATAGTCGCCAACAAAGGTGAGTTTGATGCCATGGCTGTACAAATTCAGCTTATCTTTGTCAGCAACTTCCAGTAAAGGTTGTGGTGCGAGTGTATCGAACGAGTGTAATTTCACTCCTTTGATCTGCCCCAGCAATTGGCTCAACATCGCCGGCATATGTTCGGCAGGCACCATATCCACCATCTGAAACGACAGCTGTTGGTCGATATCCGCCAGCTGTTGCTCTAACGTGGCTAATCGTTGCCGATATTCTTTGTCGGGATCTTGGGTTAATCGCTGCTGATAGAGATCAATTTGCTGTATTGATATCTTATTTTCAGAGGCTATGGTGCTCACTTGTCGCTGCAGTGCATCACGTTTAAGCAATAATGACTCTAATGGAAAATAGAGTAGCGCACCTATGATGGCAATCGTGGCACTTGCAATCATCACCCGCTCGCGCTGGGTGAGTTGGTTAAACTGCGCCCCCCATTGAGACCATAATGGCTTCATTGGCTCGACTCCTTCGAGGCTTCACTGCGAAGCACAAATGACAGCGGCTCCCCTTCACCCCGATTGATGGTCAAGGTGCTAAAGGCTTGGCCTTTTAAAGTATCGACCTGTTTTAAACGCTCAACCCAACGCGGGACATCCTGCGGCGCACTGCTATAGCCTTCAAATATAAATTGTTTTTCCATAACCTGAATTCGGGTCAGCCAAGTGCTGCTGTCTGCTACGCTAGCCAAGTCAGTTAATAAGGAGGAATAACCGTGACTGGTCAGCGCTTGCACATGGCCGAGCTCTCCCAGTAATTGGCGTTTCAGCTCAAGCTGTTGGGTCACCAAATCCACCCGAGCCACTAACATCGATGACGCGCCGCGCGCGGCTATCTGCTTTTCTAACTGCGCTTTTTGGCGGTCATAGTCTACCTTTTGGCCACTTAATTGAGCGTGCTGCTGTTGCAAACGGTTAACGCTCCAATAGGTGATGCCATTGGCTATCAATAATAAGCATGCCACAACTAACGCCACTTGGCATAAACGTGCGAAAGAGAGCCGTAATTGAGGCGGTAACAGCGAAGGATGAAATAAGTTAACCCTGAGTTTTTGCGTCATCTACGCCACCTCCAGTTGAGCATCGCGACTAAACTCGGCATAAGCAAACTCAGCCAGTTTGTCTGCCACGCGCTCACAGGGGATCACCTCGACTTTTTGGTCAAAGTTTGCCGATAACAAGTGAGCCAACTCATTACGATCGCCCTCCATTAACAGATCGATCGAGGCGACTGGCGCTTGACGGAATTGGCTTTCAAAATAATCCATCGAGCGTTGCAGCTCGATACTGAGGTTATCGGCAATCTCTAAGCGCAGATCGGCCGCCGATACTGTATTGATCTGATTAAAGCCTCTGACGCTGCGTTGCATAAACAGTTGCCCCTGCTTAATCACGGCCAGCATCAAATCACTGTTTGGCGTATGGCACAAAACTAGTCTCGCTTGGCTGTCATTGACTTGATAATTACTGATAGCCATCTCTTCAATACTGATGCCGGCAATGGTTATCTCATGTTGCTTAGCGGCCAACGCCAAAGCGCTGAGCATGGCACGTTCGACCACCACCACAGTCAACTTGTTGCTGCTCGATTGTGGCGCTTCAAAATAATCTAAGTGCAGCTCATTAACAGGCTTGGCCACCATATCTTTAATTGACCACAATAAGGCTTGGCCTATCTCTTCATCCGCAACCGGTGGCTTGTCGACCAACAACAATTGGTAATAGCAATCGCTGAGTACTATATGTAGATTGGCACGCGGGATCTGCGCAGCAAGCGTCGCGAAGGCAAGATGCCAATCTTGTTTAATCAAAGGGATTTTTATCAAGGTCGGTGATTCTCCTCCTTGATAAACCGTGATCTCATCGGCATCAATAAAGACACCGACATTAGCGCTAGAATGTGATTTTTGCCAAAAGGCCAGCTTACTCAAAAAACTTTGTTGCATTAAGGTGCGCCCACTATTTTATACTCAATCTGAGTTGAGTGATCTAAACCACCAAACAATCCAATCACAGCGCAATATTGAACCTAAGGTAAGTTTTAAAACATCGTAAACATTGTGGTTATTGTAGCGACTAATTTCTTAATTTTATAGAAAAAAGCCCACAGCCATTTGGTGTTATCATTTTACTTTACTCTAGCATGCCTGTCTTAACCAACTCTGTTGTGTATTAGCATCATATTTCTTGCACCGGATCGCTAAACAGGCTGCCCTGCCCGGCACTGACCCCAAGAATTTTGAGCGTTTGCCACTCTTCAAATGACTCTATCGCTTCGGCAAACACCTGCACTTCAGAGCGATATAAACCGCCGATAAGACTTCTTACAAACAATTGATTCTCTTGACGTAAATGAATCTGTCGCACAATAGAGCGATGCAATTTAATGATATCAAATTTACAGCTGGTAATGTATTGCATGCTCACCACCTGTTGTCCTACACGGTCAACACACAGGCTGGCGCCCATTTTACTGATCATATTCAGCGTAGGGGTTAACTGCTCGATATTATTGACCACAATATCTTCATTGACCTCAATAATCAGTTTTGGTGCCAGATTACGGTATTCGAGCAAGGTGGTTTTAAACCAACGAATAAACGCGCGGCTGGTCAGGGTATCGAGACTGAGGTTAATACTGTAACGCTGAGCGTTTTGAGGATTATTACCCAGTAGATCAAATAATACCGCCTCTATCACCTGACGCTCAATTTGGGGGGTGAGGCCACACTTAATCGCCATAGGTAAAAACAGGGTGGCACGAACCAAGTTACCTTTGCTGTCGCGTAGCCTGCTCGACACCTCTCGGTGATGCTCTACCCCATCACTGTCTAGCACGGCTTGTGAATAGATAACCACCCGCTTGTTAACCAGCGCATACTCTAAAAAGCTGCGCCAACGCACTGAACCTCGGGCAAATTCTTCATCGACAGCACCTTTATCATACATAAACCAGCCGCTAGCGCCTTGAAATTGCGCCGCACGTAGCGCCATCTCCGCCTCTTCAATCAACTGCTCTTTACTGTCGCCCACCTTGAAATACGCCACGCCAATGTGGAAAAAATCATCACGATTAACCAGTCCCTCCAGTGGCTGCGCCAAACAAACTTTCAGCAATTTAGCCACTAGCTTTTCAACATCGGCCAAGGAAATTTGAGGAACCACAATGGCAAACTGATTGTAGGAGCGGCGTGAAAAAATACTGTTGGCGTAATTGTTGAGCAACTGGTTAATATCATTAATGGTGTGGCTCAGCATCTCTTGAACGGCAAACTCATCGTGCTCTTGCTGTAATAGGTCTAAATCTTCCATCTCTAATAACAGCAGCACCCCAGGAGCAAGCATCCCTTGGTTGTTACTTAGCGCATCGAGACGGTTTTTCAAAAATAGCCGATTGCCTATGCCTGTGGCAGGATCGAGGAAGGTGTTAGAGCGAATCACTTGATCGAAACGCGCTCGCTGTTTTTGCGCATCATCGAGCTCCAGCAGCAACTGCGTCAAGGCACGGTTGATCAACCTTGGTCGCCCATGACCGCGTTCCGACAAGGCCTTGTCATAATCGCCAGATAAGATGAGATGGCTGCGTTTAGCTAAATCTTCAACGCCTTCAAGTTGTTGGGCTAACCAGAGGTAGCCCCAACGCACAAAGATCGCGATAGCCGTTAAGCCTAGCAGCAAAATCAACCCGCCATAACCACTGATCTGATTGAATTGCAGCGGACGGGGCAAACTGAGCTCAAACATAAGCGCTGCTTGATCGGCTGTAGCGGACAAACTTGCTATTGGCGCGACAGGTAAGATGGCACGTTCATAACGAATAACGCGCCGCTCAGCCAAAGGATTATCGTAGCGATAAAGCACCTCATTTTGACGTGTAAACACAAATTGCTGCGCCTGATAGGCCGACAAGAGTTGCGGTAGCCAAAGATCGAGCCGTTGTAATTGCGCTGGCGCTTGATGCTGCGACAAAATAGTGCTGAGTTGCGAGACTTGCTGTTGCTGCTGTTTATAGGTCAGTTGCATGACACTAAACACTGCGGTCAGCAGAAAAATAAAAGCCATCGCCACTAGCGATAGCAGCCAGAAACCGGTGAGCTTTTTGGTTAATAGTACAGTTGCTTTCATGCCGCTTCCTGCAGAATTATTGTTATAGTTATGCTGCTATTGGTTTTATACCAATAAAATTAAATAGTTAATTTATTAATGCGACGAAGATTCATCTACAGTGGTTAGCCAATGGCTAAGTGTAGCTCTGATAAAATCAAAATCAGCTTAATTACCATACAAACAAACCTTATTGGGCACAAATAAAAAAGGGCCCTCAGGCCCTTTATCAGTCAGCGGGATATCGCTTACGCCATATAATGTTCAGGCAAGGTCTGTATCGCCGCCACGCCCGAGTCGATAGCCGCTTGTGCTACCGCCTTGGCCACGTTTGATAATAAACGTGTATCCATGGGTTTAGGAATGACATACTCAGGGCCAAATGTTAACTCTGATACATCTGGATAAGCGGCCAATACGGCGGCGGGTACTGGCTCTTTTGCCAATGCCGCAATCGCATGCACTGCTGCAATCTTCATTTCATCGTTAATTTGTGAGGCGCGCACATCAAGAGCACCACGGAAAATAAACGGGAAGCACAAGACATTGTTAACTTGGTTAGGATAATCACTGCGACCCGTTCCCATGATCAGATCTTTGCGCACGTCATGGGCAAGATCGGGCCTAATCTCAGGATCTGGATTAGAACAAGCAAAAATCACCGGCTTATCAGCCATCAACAGGACATCGTCAGCCGTTAATACATCAGGGCCAGACAGGCCTAAAAACGCATCGGCGCCTTTGATCACATCTTGTAAGGTACGTTTGTCGGTGTTGTTGGCAAACAAGGCTTTGTACTCGTTAATATCTTCACGACGAGTATGGATAACGCCTTTACGGTCCAGCATATAAACGTTTTCACGCTGCACGCCACACTTAACGAGCATGGTCATACACGCAATCGCAGCTGCACCGGCGCCCATACAAACAAAGACAGCTTCTTCCAGTTTTTTACCTTGGATTTCAAGTGCGTTGATCATCCCCGCAGCGGTAACTATGGCCGTTCCATGCTGATCATCATGAAATACCGGCACGTTACAACGTTCGATTAGGGTCTTTTCAATTTCAAAACACTCAGGAGCCTTGATATCTTCAAGGTTAATACCACCAAAAGTATCGGCAATGGCTTCAACAGTGTTGATAAATTCTTCTGTTGTACGGTGTTTCACTTCGATATCTGTCGCATCGATATTAGCAAAATGTTTGAACAATAATGCCTTACCTTCCATCACCGGCTTTGATGCCAGCGGTCCAAGGTTACCTAGGCCTAAAATTGCCGTGCCGTTAGAGATCACTGCAACGGTATTACCTTTAGCGGTATAGCGATAGGCATTATCAGGATTGGCTGCAATTTCACGGACAGGCTCCGCGACACCTGGGCTGTACGCCAGCGCCAAGTCCATACTGGTTTCAGCGGGCTTGGTCAGGCTAACTGCAGTTTTACCTGGAACGGGGAACTCATGGTAGTCAAGGGCTTGTTGACGAAAATCGGCCATCTTAATAATCCTGAAAAATGCGACAAGTTAAATCTTCGAGTGAGGTCTTAACGCCCTACCATCTCAGCCTGAGTCAAACCAGCTAAGCTGTAGCGTCGTTAGAGGCTAAGATACTCGAATCAACACACTTTTTAAACAAGATATTAGAAAATTTCAGTTTATTATGTCAGCAAACAGGCTAAGGCTCATTTTGCAAACTTATCTGTGATGGATGATAACTAATCATCTGCCATTTTTTGTAGGAATAATACAACTCCCCACGCACAATTACGCGGCTTTGCAGCAAGTCTAAGGTCAAAATGTTGTTAAATTTACCAGATTCTTCTCTAAGTATGCCTACATAAAATTTTTCATCGATAATGAGCCATAAATACTGCCCCTTTCTTTCAAAACCGGTCACAGTACCTTCTACCTCTCGCCAACGGTTCAAATCGTCTCGGGTGAGTTGTTCGACTCGCTTCGGCTGATAACTAGGATGGCTCCATAACCCCTGCTTTGTTGATCTGGCTTTATGCTCTAATGTTTCGAAACATTGCCAAAAGTAATCATTTTGATACACCCGACTTTTAGCATAGCCATGATTAAGCAGCAGCTCTTGCAAATGCTCACCCGCTTGGGTGAAAACATAGGCTAAGGTTCTACCGTGGGGATCTAAGCGTTTGCGATCGAACGCTAACTGTAACGTTTGCCCGGCCTGAAGCTGTTGCTGTAAAAACTGACGCGCCTGATTGGCAAACGGCTCGGACAACTCTGGATATTGCAAGTCAATCTCTGGTGCATCGACGCCAATAAGCCGCACCCGGCGATCATCACTGAGGACTAACGTGTCACCATCGATCACATAACTGAGTGTCACGGTTTCATCGAAGTGAGTGGGCACACAGACACTGGGCTGGGCTGCAAAACAGTAGCAGGGCAATAAACCCAATAAGGTGAGTACGTATCTGCTATATCGGCTCATCTATAATCATATCCTTCGATTAGCGGCTTACTTAGATAGCCTGAACTTAGCATAACGATTCATTGAAATAGTTAATGACACAGGCTGCATTACATCAAATTTAGCTTACATACTGTCAGGGTTTCGCTTACACCACAATCAATAATGCGCCGTGAATAACACCCACCGCAGGCAACAAAAAAGGCGCCATTAAGGCACCTTTTTTTACGTTCATTGCAAAAGTAATAATTACTTCTTGCCAAGAGCGCCGAAACGCTTGTTGAACTTGTCGATACGTCCGCCAGTATCCATAACTTTCTGGGTACCAGTGTAGAATGGGTGACATGCACCACATACGTCCAAATGCAGTGGCTTACCTGCAGTTGAGTTTACTTTGATAACGTTGCCACAAGTACAAGTTGCAGTGATTTCTGCATAATCAGGATGAATGCCTGGTTTCATTGGGATTACCTCAAGTTAAAGGCCATGTCGCTCTTCCAACCCGAAGTCGGACACCACATGCAGTTAATAGAATATTCAGGCGCGAGATAGTACAGGATACAAGCAAGAGATACAAGCATGGGCCGCACCTATCTGAGTAATTATCATCGCCAATATGTTGCCCACCCTCTTGCAGGTTTCACCCATTGAGCTTTCAACGACACTCACATCGGCTCAGGCGGTCAGTATAACTTAGCTTACATGGACTCAAACATCTGCTGAGCCTGCTTGGCATCGCGATAGCGCTCCTTCACATTCAGTGATGGGCAACGCAGCACCACGTCGGCGCGCAGACCATGGATTTTACCTTGATTAAATGCCTTGGGATTAGCCTCGAAAATTGCCAACATGGCGCCATAAGGACTCAGTTGCCACGGCTTGGCATAGGCACTGCCAATACGCCATAGGGTTTGCTGTGTATCGTAGTTTAACTCACAATCGGCCTGCACCAAATCCGCTGCCACATCCCCTTGCTGGGCGTTTTTCAGAGCCTTTGACTGAGCTTTTAATGGCTTAGGGGATTCACTGCTTAGCGCATTGCTTGCCACCAGCGGCTTGGCTGTGATGCTTGGCTTAGACTTAGCAGGTACCCGCGCTGCGTGAGTCGCATCAAACAGTGTAATCCGCTTAACCTCACGCCACTGGTTAACATGGTACTCCTGCACAATTAACTCGGCATTGGCGTCTGTCACATCTTCAAGACCGGTAAGCTGCAACATAAAATTATTCACCAGTGTGACCATTAAACGCTCTTGACCACTTTGCTGCGCCACCACAAACTGCAATTTGTCGACACTCGGTTGATCGGTCACAATATTGACCTTGAGTTTAGGATTTAATCCGAGGTTAAATTGCATTTGATTTATGCTCACATGAGTCACTGCCGCCCAGCTAAAGTGACTCAGCGATAGCAGCAGGAGTAATAAAGGATATACCAGAGTTTTCATAGCCGCATTCTTATCGTCATAACCGTACAACTATTAAGCACAAATCCTGCTAACGATTCAATCTATTTATCCACTGCAACAGGGACCACAACGCCACTAAGCTCCCGAAAATAGGGTAAAACCGTCTCCGATAAAAGATAGTGGTAGCCCTAACGATGTACGCTGGTTACACTTGCTCTACCTTAAGTTTGCTTGTCTGGTTTTATGTCTTTGTTTGTCGAAGTTGCCCTGCCCGTCCCACTACGCCAAAACTTTAGTTATCGCGTCAAAGAGAGCGACAGCCATCTTGCAGTCAAAGGCGTGCGCGTGAAAGTCCCTTTCGGTCGTCAGCAACTTATCGGTTTGGTCACTGGGGTAACTGACACCTGTGATTTAGCGCCGCAGCAGATAAAATCGGTAAGCGAATTTTTAGATACTGAGCCACTGCTGCCCGACTCTTTATATCAACTGACTCAATGGGCCGCGCGCTACTATTTTTGCAGTGTGGGCCAAATGCTCTCCCAAGCCCTACCGGTCGCCTTACGTAAAGGCGCACAGGTTAGCGCCGAAAGCACCCGTTTTTGGTGCCTAACCAGCGCAGGGCAAGCTGCCGATCTCGACACCTTAAAGCGCGCGCCAGCCCAACGCAAAGTGATGCAACATTTGCTGCAAGGTGAGCTGACTCAAGAAGAATTAAACGCGCTCGAACTGAGTAAACCCGCGCTAAAAGCATTGCAGGAGCGTGGCTGGATAACCCACCAAGACAGAGCCAATCAACTCGACCTTAGCTGGCGCGACAACTTAACCCTAGATGAAGAGCCCCATAAGCTCAATCCAGAGCAGGCAATTGCGGTGGCAACCCTCAATCAGCAAACAGGCTATCACTGCACCTTACTCGAAGGGATCACCGGCTCGGGCAAGACAGAGGTGTATTTGGCCTTGCTAGAAACCGTGCTCAAACAGGGGAAGCAAGCACTCATTTTAGTGCCTGAAATTGGCCTAACACCGCAAACCATCAGCCGTTTTAAACAACGTTTTAAGGTGCAGGTCGCGGTGATTCACTCTGGACTGACGGACAATCAGCGCCTTAGCGCCTGGCGACAAGCTCGCGCGGGTGAAGCGGCCATCATTATTGGCACGCGCTCGGCGCTGTTCACCCCCATGCGTTATCCCGGCATTATCATCTTAGATGAAGAGCACGATAGCAGCTTTAAACAGCAAGAGGGGGTGGGCTATCACGCCCGCGATTTAGCCGTGATGCGTGGCCATTTAGAAAAAATCCCCGTATTACTGGGCAGCGCCACGCCGTCGCTGGAAACCCTGCAAAATGCCCTCAGCGGTCGCTACCAACACCTAAGCTTAGGGGAACGCGCGGGCGCGGCCGAAAAAGTGCGTCAAGGCATTATCGATATTCGTAATCAGCCGCTCAAAAATGGGCTGTCTCATGCACTACTCAATGAGATGCGCATTCACCTAGATGCGGGCAATCAGGTGCTGCTGTTTCTCAATCGCCGTGGATTCGCCCCCGCCCTGTTGTGCCACGAATGTGGCCACCTGCATGAGTGTGACCGTTGTGATGCCTTTTTTACCGTACATCAATCATTGGGCGAAATTCGCTGTCATCATTGTGGCAATCAGTACGCCATACCGCGCCAGTGCCACCAATGTGGTAGCACCATGTTAATGGGCCAAGGGGTGGGCACAGAACAATTAGCCGAGGCATTAGCGAAAGAGTTCCCCCAATATCCTGTGGTGCGTATCGACCGTGACACCACCAGCCGCAAAGGGGCGCTAGAAGGTCACCTCAATGCCATCCACAAGGGTGAATATAAAATCTTGGTCGGCACCCAGATGCTGGCAAAAGGGCATCATTTTCCCGATGTCACCTTAGTGGGGCTGCTAGACGTAGACGGCGCCCTTTTTAGCGCCGATTTTCGTGCGCCAGAGCGCTTTGGCCAGTTGTATACCCAAGTGTCGGGACGCGCAGGGCGAGCCAGTAAAGCTGGCACGGTATTATTACAGACCCATCAGTGCGATAATCCCATCTTGCGCGAGCTGATGCACAAAGGTTACGGTGAGTTTGCTCGCGGTCAATTAGAGGAGCGTAAACAAGCCTTGTTGCCGCCAGCATGGCACATGTTGCTGCTGCGCGCCGAAGCCCATCGCGCCGAAGATGCTGATGAGTTTTTACAGCAGATTGCCGCTATCTTACCGCAAAATGAGCAGTGTGAAGTGATAGGCCCAATGCCTGCCCCCATGGACAAAAAAGCGGGCAAATTTCGCCGCCAATTGATGTTTCAAACCAAAGAGCGCAGCCTGCTACAAAAGTCGTTCGAGGTCGCGCTACCACAAATCGAAGCCTTACCCTTGGCCAAAAAGTGCCGCTGGAGCTTAGATCGCGACCCGCAAGATCTGTTGTAATAAAAAATATGCCAAATAGCACATAAAATTCATGCCAGAGGATAGCAATTAGCCACCACTAGCGGCTAAAATGTACGGTTATCCCTGAATCTTTTTATCTTTAAGTAACTGTCGATTAAACGCCAATGAAATCACATATTCAATCTTTGCTCGAACAAGCCATTCAGACCCTAAAGCAGCAGGAGATCGTGCCTGCCGATTTTGAAGCGCGCATTCAAGTCGACCGAACTAAAGACAAAACCCACGGTGATTTTGCCACTAACTTAGCCATGATGTTGACTAAAGTGGCGCGCAAAAATCCGCGTGAGTTAGCCCAGCTGATCATCGACAGTTTGCCGCAAGACAGCCAAGTGGCTAAAGTGGAAATTGCAGGGCCGGGCTTTATCAACTTCTTTATTGATGACAATGCCTTAGCCACACAGCTAATGACAGCGCTCAAAGACGATCACCTTGGCGTGGTACTTCCCACCCCACAAACTGTGGTGGTTGACTACTCGTCACCAAACCTTGCCAAAGAGATGCACGTAGGCCACCTACGTTCAACCATCATTGGTGACAGTGTGGTACGCGCACTGGAATTTCAGGGTCACAAGGTGATCCGTCAAAACCATGTTGGCGATTGGGGCACCCAGTTCGGCATGTTACTGGCTTACATGGAAGAGCTGCGCGCCGCGAAAGGCGAGCAAGCCAAAATGGAACTGTCAGATCTTGAAAGTTTCTACCGCGCCGCCAAAGTGCGCTTCGATGAGTCAGAAGAGTTCGCCATCCGCGCCCGTAAGCTGGTGGTGGAACTGCAGTCAGGCGATGAGTACTGCAACAAATTATGGCGTGAGTTTAACGACATATCCTTAAGCCACTGCCATCAAGTATATGAGCGTTTAGGCGTGAGCCTGACTCGCGCCGATGTGCGCGGTGAAAGTGCTTACAATGACGATTTAGCCCAAGTTGTGGCCGACCTTGACGCGCAAGGCCTATTGTCTGAAAGCAATGGCGCTAAAGTGGTGTTCCAAGACGAATTTAAAACCAAAGAGGGTGAGCCGCTGCCGGTGATCATCCAAAAAGCCGATGGCGGTTATCTGTACGCCACCAGTGATTTGGCGGCGATGCGCTATCGCTCAAATGTGCTTAAAGCCGATCGCGCGCTCTACTTTGTCGACCTGCGCCAAGGGCTACACTTCCAGCAAGTGTTTAATTTAGCGCGCAAAGCCAACTTTGTTAATCCGAACATGAGCCTTGAGCATATGGGCTTTGGCACCATGAACGGCGAAGATGGCCGTCCATTCAAGACCCGCTCAGGTGGCGTCGTGAAACTGGTGGATCTGCTCAGCGAAGCAGAAACGCGCGCATTAGAATTAGTGCGCAGCAAAAACCCAGATATGGATCAAGCTGAGCTGGAGCAGATCGCTAAAGTCGTGGGCATCAGCTCGGTCAAATATGCCGATCTGTCGAAAAACCGTACCAGCGATTACATCTTCAGCTTTGAGCAGATGCTCAGTTTTGAAGGCAACACCGCACCTTACCTGCTTTACGCCTATACCCGCGTAGCCGGTATTTTCAAGCGTGCCGCCGATATAGACTTAAGCGATGCCAGCATCACACTTGAGCATGACAAAGAGAAAGAGCTTGGCACTAAATTGGCCCAGTTTGGCGAAGTGCTTAATCGCATGGTCGACAAAGGTCAGCCCCATGCCCTATGTGGTTACCTGTTTGAGCTTGCGGGTGCATTCTCAAGCTTTTATGAGGCCTGCCCAGTCCTTGCGGCCGATTCAGAAGCCGAGAAGAAGAGCCGTTTACGCTTGTCGCAACTTACCGCCAAAACGTTGAAACAAGGTCTAGATCTATTAGGTATCGACACCTTAGAGCGCATGTAACGAAAGGCGGTAACATGAGCAATCGCGACTACGCCAACAGAAAACCGGCCAAAAAAGGCCGGTTCCGTGGTGGCCGAGGAAAATCGGCTACCCAAGCACCACGACGCTTACCGATATTGCTGACCTTAGTGACAGTCGCCCTACTGGGCGGCTTTGGTTATTTTCTCTGGAGCATTAACGATAGCGCCGACGAGCAAGCGCCAGCCCCTGTGGTTAAACCGGCAATTCAACCTAAGGTTGAAAAGCGCGATCCTAACGCCTTGCCGCCCAAACCCAAGGAGGAGTGGACTTATCAGCGCGAATTAGAAAATAAACGCGTTGAAGTCGATATTCCAGAGCAGACCCAACCGACTCGTCCCTATCAGATGCAGTGCGGCTCCTTTAGAAAAGAAGCCCAAGCTAATGAGATGAAGGCGATGATTGCCTTTCAAGGACTCGAAGCCCAAGTGCGAAGAGTCGAAGGCAGTAGCGGCATATGGTACAAGGTGGTACTTGGTCCTTATGATCGTAAACGCATGGCCGAAAGGCAGCGCCATGTGCTACAGCGCGGTGGCCTCAACGGTTGCCAGATTTGGTTTTGGGAAGGCAGTTAAGCCTCTATTAACTGAAACGGGCCTAGTGCCCGTTTTTTATTGCCCCCCTTTTTTGGCCTGCTGTAAATGATGAAAAATACCGCAACCGCACGCAGTTTCAGCTTAAAAAACGGCAAACGCTAACAACGGCCACTCACTTGCCTTGAATTTTTAACGGCCGTCCCCCATATCTTAAACATTGTCCACCGATGGGTTTCCTACCCCTCGGCTAGAGAAGAGGAAATATCGTGACCACAATCGTTTCAGTACGTCGCAACAATCAAGTTGTCATTGCCGGTGATGGCCAAGTCTCACTGGGAAATACAGTGATGAAAGGAAACGCAAAAAAGGTTCGACGCCTTTACCACAATAAAGTACTCGCCGGATTTGCTGGCGGTACTGCCGATGCATTCACCCTGTTTGAGCGCTTCGAAGCAAAGTTAGAGATGCACCAAGGACACCTGATGCGCGCCGCGGTCGAAATGGCCAAAGATTGGCGTTCAGACAAAGTACTACGCAAGCTCGAAGCCCTATTGGCCGTAGCCGATAGCGAATGCTCGTTGATCATTACGGGTAACGGTGACGTAGTGCAACCAGAGAACGATCTTATCGCCATAGGATCTGGGGGTAATTTTGCCCAAGCCGCGGCCACTGCGCTGCTTGAAAATACCGATTTAAGCGCGAAAGAGATCGCTGAGAAATCGTTAACTATTGCCGGTGATATCTGCGTGTTCACCAACCAATTCAAAACGATAGAAGAACTGAATTACTGATCTTGAGCCCAGCTCGAAATCAATAACCAATGCAGCATGCATTAAGGGAAAACTATGTCTGAGATGACTCCTAGAGAGATTGTTCACGAACTGGACAGTCATATCATTGGCCAACAAGCGGCAAAGCGCTCTGTCGCCATCGCCCTGCGTAATCGCTGGCGCCGCATGCAACTTGAGCCTGACTTGCGCCAAGAGGTCACCCCAAAGAATATTCTAATGATCGGCCCAACCGGTGTCGGTAAAACCGAAATTGCTCGCCGTTTAGCCAAGCTAGCCAAGGCGCCTTTTATTAAGGTGGAAGCGACCAAATTCACCGAAGTGGGCTATGTCGGTAAAGAAGTTGAACAGATCATTCGCGATCTTACCGATGCCGCAATTAAGCTGACCCGCGAAGAGCAGATGACCAAATGCAAATTCAGAGCCGAAGAAGCGGCTGAAGAGCGCATTCTCGATGCATTATTACCTAAGCCTAAAGAAGATTGGGACAGCGAAAGTAAAGATGACTCGGCCACGCGTCAGGTATTTCGCAAAAAGTTACGCGAAGGCCAGCTAGACGATAAAGAGATTGAAATTGACATCTCGGCGCCGCAAGTGGGTATCGAAATCATGTCGCCTCCCGGCATGGAAGAGATGACCAATCAGCTGCAAAGCCTGTTCCAAAACATGGGCCCAGGCGCCAGTAAGCGCCGCAAGATGCCCATCAAGGAAGCTTACAAGCTACTTATCGAAGAGGAAGCCGCTAAGCTGGTTAATCAGGACGACCTAAAAGAGCAAGCCATTGAATTGGTTGAGCAGCACGGCATTGTGTTTCTTGATGAAATTGACAAAATTTGTAAGCGCGGTGAATCATCAGGCCCTGATGTCTCACGCGAAGGGGTACAACGTGACCTACTGCCGCTGGTTGAGGGCTGCACTGTCACTACAAAACATGGCATGGTAAAAACCGACCATATTTTATTTATCGCCTCTGGTGCATTCCAGATGTCTAAACCGTCAGATCTGATCCCAGAGCTGCAGGGGCGTTTGCCGATCCGTGTCGAACTGCAAGCGCTATCGGCCGATGATTTTAAACGCATTTTGACCGAGCCGCACGCCTCGCTCACCGAGCAATACGTAGCGCTTATGGCAACCGAAGGCGTTAAGATTGAGTTTACCGAATCGGGCATAGAGCGCATTGCTCAAGCTGCATGGCAGGTTAACGAGCGCACCGAAAACATCGGCGCACGTCGTCTACACACTGTGATGGAGCGCCTAATGGAAGAGCTCTCTTTTGAAGCGTCGGATAAATCGGGTAGCAGCACCATTATCGACGCTGACTACGTTAATGCACACCTGGATAACTTAGTACAAGACGAAGACTTAAGCCGCTTTATCTTGTAATACTTAGGGGCCTAGGCGGTATCACCTAGGCCCCCTTTGTATAAATCTAAGTATTATTGCTCTTTACCTCACATAACAAGGCCAATCAGATGTCTGTAGAAAGCCCCAAGGTCACAGGACTAAAACTCAAGCGCAAGTCTCGCCTATTAGAAGTCAGTTTCGATGATGGCAACACTTACGCGTTAAGCTGTGAACTACTGCGAGTGTACTCGCCATCGGCAGAAGTCCATGGCCACGGTAATCCTGTGCTGGTCACCCATAAGAAAAACGTCAATATCGATGCCATCACGCCCGTTGGTAACTATGCGGTCAAAATTGTCTTCGATGATGGTCACGATACTGGCTTGTTCTCTTGGAAAGTCTTGTATGACTTAGCCACCAATCAGGTGTCATTGTGGGAAAACTATCTCGCCAGACTGCGCGCCGCCAAGGCAAGTCGCGAACCTATGATTGATATGGCCGTTAAATACCATAACTAGGGTCTGTTGACCCTATTTTCAATCTAAGCAAGAGAAACCCGCTGCGTGTCAAAACTCAAAGCCGATGTGTCTATCATCCAAGCAGGCATTTTCAGTCAATGGGATGACGAAAGTGACGCTCTGCCTAAATTTATGAAAGCCACTGTGCATGTGCCTGCCATCCTAGATATCGAATTTGGCTTTGTGGCGCAAATAAAAAAAGCCAAGAATCAAAAACTCAGATATTGCATATATCATCCCGATATTCCTGACGATAAAGGTAATGCCCGCCCACCTTTTGAAGGTGACGTTTTCGTCGCATCTAATGACTGGACATTCTACCTCGGTGACACCATCTGGGCGCCTGAACACAACAAAGGGGGCAAGTGGCGCATGACCTTAGCGCTAAAAGATAAGGTGGTCGCCGACAAGACATTTCACGTCCACTTACATGATGAACAGAGCCAAGTCAGTGCCTTTTGGAAACATCGCGGCTATTAATTCCCAGCGAGATTATCGTTAACGCCCACCCAAAAACGCCTATTCCAGCGACTCTTTAGAGCCTTAATCCCGCTTATTTTGTGAGCCAGGCGGATATTTTGCACATATTGCCGTCAATGCGGACTTATGTCCTCTAGCCATTTTAAAGCGGCCATTACTATCGAGAATAATCATTTACAGAGGATTATTCATGACTGCACATATCAATGGTAAAGTGGGCGACTTTGCCGAAACCATCATCATGCCTGGCGACCCACTGCGCGCTAAATATATCGCCGAACACTACCTCGATGACGCCAAAGAGATCACCAACATTCGTAATATGTTGGGCTATACCGGATTTTATAAAGGCCAGCGTATTTCAGTCATGGGACACGGCATGGGCATCCCCTCAATGGTGCTTTACGCCCATGAACTGATCGCCGAATTTAATGTTAAACGCATTATTCGTGTCGGTAGCCTAGGAGCAACGCAACACCACGTTAAGATTAACGATGTGATCCTAGCGCAAGCAGCAGGCACTGACTCACCCACCAATGCCAAACGTAGCAGCGGCTACCAAATGGCGACCTCAGCCACATTCGACTTACTGCATAAAGCCTACACTATCGCCCAAGAGAAACAGATCAGCGTGAAGGTAGGTAACATTTTCAGTGGTGACATGTATTACGACCCAGATGAAGACATGATCCCTGCCCTAGAACGTTTTGGGGTACTGGGCGTCGATATGGAAGTGGCCGGTTTATATGGCTTAGCGCATCACAAAGGCATCGAATCATTGGCGATTTTAACGGTATCCGATCACTGCTTAACCGGTGAAGAGACCACTGCCGAGGCGCGCCAACTGACATTTAATCAAATGATTGAGCTGGCATTAGCAACCGCTCATCAGTAACACCACTAGGCATGAAGGTTAGCTTCATGCCATTTAGGCGCGCTCATTATGAGCAGCATCAGCAAATTAGGACGTAAAAAATGAAAAATAAAATATCCTTAACCTTGCTCAGCTTTTTAGCCAATTTTGTCATGGCAGGCTTCGCAACCCAATTTGGTATGTTGATAGAACCGATAGCAAACAAATTTTCAGCTAACGTTAACGAAGTCGCCTCTATTTTCTCCCTGCTCAATGGCGGTGCCCTCGCCGGCACCATAGCAGCCTTTTTCTTAATTGAAAAAATAGGTGTCAAACGCATCACCTTAATCAGCTATGTCACCATTGCGGCCAGTGCCGCAGCCATGCACTTCACCACCTCATTGAGCGTCGTCATGCTTGCCATGACCCTGATTGGGTTATGCGGTGGTGTAGGACTATGTATTGCCGGCACCATTGTGGTCTCGGTTTGGAAAGATAAAATCCAAAGCACCATGCTTGTGGTGCAAGACGCCACCTTTAACGTGGCGGGCGTGGTGTTTCCGATGATCACCACTTACGCATTGAGCAATGCTTTATCATGGAGTTACAGCTACCTTGCCGTAGGTATTGTCGCCCTTGGTACCGCATTTGTAGCCTTATTAACCAACTTTTCATTGTGTGAAAGCAGCAATGAAACCAGTGGGGCTAAAGATGAGTCTGAATGGAACCTTGGTATCATCAGTGGTGGCGTAGGCTTGTTCCTTGGCATGTTGGCGCTGTACACCTTCCTAACTTGGGCGCCAATGTTTGTCAAAACCAAGTTCGACATCCCCTTCGAAGACGCTGGCAATATCATCACTCAATATTGGTCTGCCGCACTGGTTGGTGCCTTGGTCTCAACTGTGATTGTGTCGCGGGTCAAAATCCAACATTTCGTGATGGGGATGATAAGCCTCGCCTTGATCATCACCAGCTTGATTGTGACCACAGACAACGTGGAGTCGATTGGCTACCTAACTTATGGTTACGGCTTTGCCTGCGCCGCCTTGTATAACGCCTTTATTGCTTATGGCGTTTCGTTTGTTAAAACCGCCAGTAGCCGCAATGTGTCATACATTTTAATCAGCGGTAGCGCCGGTGCCATGTTTAGCCCCGCCATTAGCTCGCTATTTGAAAGTGTTATCGGCCTGCAAACCGTGATGTATGCGATTCCGGTGATTTACGCCCTAATCATCACCATGCTAGTGATTTCAAACCGCCAGCAAGTCGGGTTAACTGCCCAAACGAATTAATCTTAAGCCGTACTTGATGGTAAACTTAGGCCCCGAATAGGTTATTTGGGGCCTATTCAATAAAGGCTTTAAGACCCGCTAGATCACAGATCATTAAGCCCTCTTTATCCCGTTTAATCAGCCCTAAATCTTCAAGGCTTTTCACCGCGCGGCGATACACTCTATCTGTGGTAGCAAAACGCTCAGCCTCTAAATAACACTTAGTAAACCCTTCTACTGGTTGGTCTTTTAAATGTTGATGATAAAGATCATAGGCGATGTTATACGCGATGGGATAGAGCATTCTACGCGTAAAAATGTCCACCGTATCTTGATAATCGATGGCGATGGCACTGGCAAAAAACAGCGCGAATTTAGGCGTTTTTAGCAAAGCGTGCTGCAGCTTGTCACCGTTGATAATCGCGATTTCTAAAGGCTCTTCGGCGATAATGTCGAGCTGGCACAAATAGTCGGTAAAAAACTCCATTTCACCAAATAACTGCGAATCGCAGTTCATGGTTCCCAGCTGAAAACTCCGCCCATTTCTAGCGGTATACCCCATAGAAATACGCCCATGAGGCACCAAAATCAGCGCATCGACCTGCTGGCCTTGCTGCATTAACTTATGCTGCGGTGCGACAGTTTTGGTTTCGGTAATGCACTCTCTCATCACCCGTTCAATGGCATCATGTTCCTGTTGCCACATCGGCTGGAAACGGCCTTTAGCCAGCGGTTTTAGCTGCATAATGGTATCGATAATAGGTTAAATTTAACGGTGATTAGGCGATCGGTGCCTTGTTGATCAGCGACAGGGGCGTATTTATATCAAAAATCACACCGCGCACCTCAGTAATCCCCATCGCCTGCAACCTAGCCGTGTGCATGGTTAAATAGGCGCTAGCCGATGCTTCATCCTCAAACAGGTAAATACCGCCGCCGAGTTTATTGGCTGCGCTCTCAGTCCAAATTTTCCAGATTAGCCCGGGTTCGTTATTGATCGACTCGGCTAACCCTTGTAATGCTCGTGACATCTCATCGCCAAATGGACCCGAAAAATCAAAATCAACTTGCAGTAACTTGCTCATCATCACGCTCCAACACTCTTCTCTACACCTAGGGCAGGTGCAGCACCTGCCAAAAAGGAGATCAATTTACGCCTTTAACTTATAACTTTGCAAGGTGCGATAAGCCCGATGCTAGCTATCTTGCTCACTTAAGCCACATTGCGCAAATAGATGCTACAGATAAATATCGAAATAGGTGTTTGATTCAAGGATATTTTACAGGTTCAGGACATAGAACATGGTGTGTAATCTTGCTCTAAATAGTGTTTTAGATGGGATACGGTACTTGAAGTCGACCACAAATTTACCGTCAACATACTGATGACACACGATGTTTAATCGCACTAGGATTAATACCGTTAAAGTAGCTAGGTCAGTTAATGAAAGAGATTATTAATAGATAAATAATGCCTAACACTTTGATTAATAACTTAAGATTAGTCAAAAGTAGGCTGATTTTTAGTTGGTAAATCTATTCGTGCAATTTAGGCGCCTAAGACATTATCCTTGGCGCCACATATTTACCGCAGGTTACGCGTTGTTTTCGCCACCGTTTAACTTACGAAACTCAGCCCAGATCTCAGCGCAGTCCTCACGCCCCTCCTCAATGTGCGTCATCGCGAGGGTTGTAGTATCCGTACCGTCAAGATAGTCACGTAAATGCTGATCAGAGAATCCATGATCAGCAGCATCCACATGGGTTGAGGCGTAGTAACAGGTTTTGATACCTGCCCACATCATTACCGCCACGCACATTGGGCAAGGCTCACATGTGGCGTACATGACGCAATCTGACAGATCTAATGTGTCGAGTTTTTTGCACGCCTCGCGCACAGCGACCATTTCAGCATGACCAGAGATATCAGTATCTTTGAGCACTGTATTGCCTACGGCGCAGACGACCTCATTATTGCGTACCAGTGTCGCGCCAAATGGGCCGCCAGTTCCCTCCTGCATCCCCTTGATAGTGGCATCACAGGCAGGCGGGAAATAGTTGTCCATATCTTGTTGATTGATCATGTTCAGTCTCCATTTATTCAATATAATTATTTAGATACGATTATACGCTTTTACGAGCACCGACAAGCAGGTAGCCGATAAAGCCGATGGTTAAGCCGCTGAAAAATGCCCAACTGTTGATCGTCGCCAGTACGGTGATATCTGGAAAGACCTTGCCAGCCATAGTGATAATAAAACTAGTGATGAGCACCCCAACCGCGCGTCGATTAACTCCACCGCGATGTCCACCGTCTGAGCCAGCTTCTGGGTAAATCGCATCAAGATCGAGCTTTTGACGGCGCTCGAAGTAATAGCTGGCAAGCATGATCCCGGCAATAGGGCCAAGCATAGAGCCAATGAAACTATAAAACAGAAAGAGCATTGTGGTGTTTTCGACAAACTTCCAAGGCAGGATAAGCGTACCAACCACTGCTGCAACTAACCCCCCCGTCTTAACGGTGAACCATTTAGGGAACTGAGCAGTGAGCTGAAGCCCCGATGGCAACATATTACCAAATACCACGAATGCCGTAGCGCCCACGTTCATTGCTAGAATAAGCAATATAACGACGAATGGATTACCGATAGAGTTAATCGCATCGACGAAGATGGTTGGATTATTAATGTCCACCGAACCACCTGATATTGCCCAGAGCGAAGCCATAAAGCTCACTGTGACTATGGCAAACAGAATGTATGAGATGAGCATGCCTATAGGAAAGCCTTTAATGGGATCAGACATCGATTTGGCGTTACGCGTCAGATCGCCAGTATTAACGATCGGCGCAGCCCAATTTGATACCAGCATAGAGACACAGGTAATGAAGCTAATAACCGTCACCTCAGTATCAGGTGCGGGATGATAACTGAAGACCTCGCCTAGGCTTCCCACATTTTGAATCGCGAGAAATACCCCAATCACCATAAGCACCCACACAACAGGCGAAGCCCAGGTGGAGAATTTATCAATAAGCTTCTGACCTGCGAGATATAAAATCACAGTGATGCCAGCCATAATAAGGTATGAGATCGCTGTTGGTATCGCCAGACCCGCAATGGTCGTGCCACCGCCAATTTGGGAAAACCCGGGGAACAGAATTTCAAGAACAATATCAAGAGCCTTAGCAGAGGAGATAGTACAGAGACCAAAAAACACGAATCCGGCAACAAAACCACGGATCATGGCGGGAAACACCGCCCCCTTGATCCCAAAAGTATCGCGGATTTGCATCGCGAAAGGGATACCATACTTAGCCGCTGCACGGCCATTTAACACATAGCCAATAGACACGATTATGGCAGCGAGAAGGATGGCTGCAACAACCTGTAATGCGTTGAGTCCTAAGGCAAAGAAGCCTACTACGGTAAAATAACTGAGGATGTTGTGAATTGGCCCCATCCACACAGTGACAAAGTTGCTCGTTCCCCAAGTCCGCCTGTTAAGACCTAGAGGTAGCACCTCATCAGCGTAACCCCGTGCAGCAAGACGCTGCCTATCGTGATCCGTGAAGGCCGATATGCTGGGGGCTTCGGCTTCATTGCCCAAAGTATTACTTATATCCATAGTGATATCCTATTACTATTTTAATAATTTTAAGTAGGGTGATGTAACGATCATTCAATAATCAAAAGTGATTTGCGGTAATAAACTGATAACAAATTAACAAACAGAGCAAGAGGTGATAAATGATGAAATCGAATCGGGCTTATCGACATTACCAATAGTGCACATAGTCATTAACTAAAGCGCAACCAAATACAAACAAGAGCAACAAGATTGAAGCCAAACCCAATTTAAAAAAACAACATCATTGATACAAATCAATAAATGCTGATTATTATGTCAACCTTTTATTATTCAAATTATTGAGCTAAATCACACATCAAGTGCATATCAATATGATGCACCTCAAACTCCCCCCAACTTAAAACAATTGATTTTTAATTAAAATCAGACAAAAAAGTCCTAGGATATCGGCTGTAGAAGGCGCTATCAAAACACTAACGCCTAAAAAGCTCACGCTAATCAATAAACCCTAAATAAAAAGCCGCTCTTTTAGGCAGCCCTTCTTCTTTAATCGAGTACAGAGGTAGCTGACTTTAAGTTGTTGCGTCCTAAGGTTCAAACAGCTCAAACAATTCTCTTCAATATCTATATCAAAAACTCTCTTAAAACTCAGATAATAGAAAGTACACTTAAATTAGCGGGCTTTCTTAATATGGCGCAGAGATAGCTGGCTTTAAACAATAGGAACCCAAGGGTTCAAATCGCTTTCATAAGCCTTTTAAAAAAGACAATAAATTAAACGAAAAAAGGCTTCCATTACTGGAAGCCTTTTTTCTTAATGTGGCGGAGAGATAGGGATTTGAACCCTAGATGGGCTATAAACCCATGCCGGTTTTCAAGACCGGTGCATTCGACCACTCTGCCATCTCTCCGAACGCCGAGAATAATAAGGATACCGCCTAAAAATGTAAAGCCTAAATTATACTGAATGACTAACAAATAGCCCATCAAGGTCATTTTTAATGATAACTGCCTTAAAAACCACCTTAGTGTTGTCAATTTAAGCGCTCTCTTTAGCCGCCGATGCCCAGTCGCAATCTATAAAACGCCTATTAATACGTCTATGTCGTCGCAACGGCTGAACGCTAAGCCCACTTTTCATACTGTGCAATCTCTTTCTATCTTTTGCCGATTGCATGAGCCGTAATTCACATCGACATGTAAGGTATTAATTATGCCTATCGAGCCAAACTTTGATTACCTTGATTACCTTGATTACAAGGTTAACTGTTACAAGATAATGATGAGCCTAATCCAACGAGAGTAATCGACCCTTCAGAAGAGTAAGGGCAATTTGAATCAATAACAGTCACGCGTTAACACCGCTTATCGCGTTGATTGAGTCGTCAGTAACTGTTGTAACTCAGACAGTGATCCCACTTGATAATGGGGCGTGATCCCCTCTGGTTGCACTTGATTGCTGTGATTTAACCAGCAAGTATCGAATCCCGCATTGAGCCCACCTTGAATGTCTGAGTGGGGATTGTCACCCACCATCAACACATGCTCCCTTGGCGGGTGATTCATCTGCGACAGCGCATGATTAAAAATGGCCACATCGGGTTTGGCGACCCCCACCTCTTCAGATATTACCACTGGCGAGAACGCATGTAGCAAGCCTGTGCGTTGCAAACGTATGGTCTGCAGCGCGGTGAAGCCGTTGGTGATGATGCCCATGTTGACTCTACCATGCAGAGCGTCGACCAACTCTTTCGCCCCCGGTAACAAGGTGCAGATGTCGGCCATGGCGGTCAAAAAGGCGCTATTAAGCTGCTCGGCGGTCACTTTTAACTTGTCGGCCCATGACTGAAAACGGGTGATCTGCAGGTGAGCTGCGCTGATCTTACCGTCTTGATAGGCAACCCATAACGGTAAATTGACCGTTTGATACACCTCGAAATCGGTGCGCGTAAAATCCACGCCAAAACGCGAGAACATCAGCTGTAGGCCACGAAAGGCATCAAAATGAAACAGGGTTTCGTCAGCATCAAATAATATCCATTGGTACTTCATCAAACTCTCCAATTACGTCAACTCACCATTTAATGCGGCTACTTTAATGCCAAGCGACCTTAATGCCAACTCTTAAGTCAGCCAATACTGCCCTCAATGCCACGCCATTTATTTCACGACTTGATAGCTATCGCTGGCCCAATCGTAGCGATATAACACTCCTTGCCATTCATACACAGTTGCGCCATTACGCTGCCTAACGCGCGCGTTAGCTGGCAGAGTCTTAATCCTATGGCTGGTCTGCACTCCGGTGGTGATTTGCAGTGGCGGCTGCACAGGTGTCGACTGTGTAGCAGGCTTAATGACATCGCGCCGCTCATAACGGTAAGGGTAACGCCACGCCTGTTGCCAGTAAGGGCGGTAATAAGGACGATAAGAGTAAGGGCGCCAATAGGCAGAGCCTGTACTAAACCCTATGCCCCAACGCCAAGGATCCCTGTAGTCATGCCCCCAACGGTGGCCCCAATTTGAGCTCCAGCTGGGCTCAAGCCAAACATTGCTACGCCAACTGAAACGATCGTCATCTTGATTACCTGCGGCCACAGGCATCACGCCAAATGACATCACGCCTAATAACAACAATAAACTTAGGCCGGTGGCAAGCAAAACACGCCTTTGAATAGGGTGTCGATAAGCCGGTTTAATCTGTTTCATCTGCTATGCTCCAGAGAAAAACATCACCTCATATTACGCCGATTGATGCTGGCTTCAAACTCAGGCCATTTTGCTGAAAAATGACCCATTAACGAATTTGGGAATAGCCAGCAAAAATGGTATAGTGCGCGCCATATCACATTATTCTTAGCGCGAGTATTTCCACATGAGTTTTAAGGATTTACGCAGTTTCATCGATCACCTCGAGCGTAACGGTGAACTTAAACGTATTAGCTATGCTGTCGATCCACACCTAGAGATGACAGAAATTGCCGACCGCGTCTTACGCGCTAAAGGCCCGGCATTACTGTTTGAAAATCCTGTGGGTAAAACCATGCCGGTACTCGCCAACTTATTTGGCACACCTAAACGGGTGGCCATGGCGCTAGGTAAAGAAGACCCATTAGCACTGCGTGATGTGGGTGAATTGCTCGCCTTTTTAAAAGAGCCTGAACCGCCGCGCGGCTTTAAAGATGCGATAGCCAAAATCCCCATGTTTAAGCAGGCACTCAACATGCCGCCTAAAACCGTACGTAACCCACCCTGCCAAGAGGTGGTGTTAACTGGCGATGATGTCGATTTAACTCAACTGCCCATCCAGCACTGCTGGCCTGGCGATGTTGCGCCGCTGGTCACTTGGGGTCTCACCATCACCAAAGGGCCGCGCCAAAAACGGCAAAATTTGGGGATCTATCGCCAACAGTTACTGGGTAAAAATAAGCTTATCATGCGCTGGCTTGACCATCGCGGTGGCGCTCTCGACTTTAAAGATTTTAAGCAGCAGCACCCGGGCGAACGCTACCCGGTTGTGGTGGCGCTGGGCAGCGATCCGGTCACCATTTTAGGGGCGGTAACGCCCGTACCTGACTCCATGAGCGAATACGCCTTTGCTGGGTTATTACGTGGTGAGCGCACCGAAGTCTGTAAAGCCATTAGTTGCGATCTTGAAGTGCCGGCGACCAGCGAAATTATCTTAGAGGGGTACATAGACCCAGACGAAATGGCCGAAGAAGGTCCTTATGGCGATCACACCGGCTATTACAACGAAACCGATGAGTTTCCGGTGTTTACCGTCACCCATATCAGCCACAGAAAAGACGCCATCTACCATAGCACCTATACCGGCAGGCCGCCCGATGAGCCCGCCATGCTTGGGGTCGCACTGAATGAAGTCTTTGTGCCTATTTTGCGTAAACAATACCCTGAGATCATCGACTTTTACTTGCCACCTGAAGGATGCTCTTATCGCATGGCGGTGATCTCCATTCGTAAGCAATATCCAGGTCATGCTAAACGGGTGATGATGGGCGCTTGGTCTTTCTTGCGTCAGTTTATGTATACCAAATTTATTGTGGTGGTCGACGACGATGTCAATTGTCGCGATTGGAACGATGTCATATGGGCCATTACCACCCGTATGGATCCTAAACGCGATACTGTGATGATAGATAATACCCCTATCGATTATCTCGACTTTGCCTCTCCGGTGGCAGGCCTGGGCTCGAAAATGGGCATGGATGCAACCAACAAGTGGCCGGGCGAAACCGATCGTGAATGGGGCACCCCCATTGTCATGGATGAAGCGGTCAAACAGAAAGTCGATAAGATTTGGGACGAATTGGGCATCGATGATGCGCCAACCCTATAATTGAGCTGCGACAGCGGCCTAGCCTAGGCCGCCTTACAGTGCACAACATTAACTGAAAACTCTAACCCATTGCATAGTTAACTTGGATAGCGACTATTCGAAGGAGATAGAAACCTCCAGAGAGAGGTCTAGAAGGAAACAAAATGAACACCATTCGCTGTAAAGTAGAAAACGTCACCGCCTTTAATAATGCCGTCTATCAGGTCACATTGACCCCTGAAACCGAATTTGACTTTAATGCCGGACAATACCTTTGTGTCGTCATGGGTGAGCAAGATAAACGCCCTTTCTCGATAGCATCTGCCCCCGGAGCTAAACACATAGAGCTGCACATTGGCGCCGCTGTCAGCGAAAGCTACCCAATGCAAGTGGTCGAGAAACTACAAAACAGCGATTACATCGATATCGAAGCCCCGGGTGGCAACGCCCACCTGCGTAGCGATAGTGCTCGTCCACGCTTACTGATTGCTGGCGGCACTGGCTTTTCGTACATTAAGAGCATTGTCGAGCAGCAGATTGCCTTGGGGCAAACGGTTGAAACCATGCTCTATTGGGGCTGCCGCGATCAAGACGCCATGTACTTTGAAACCATCGCGCGGCAGTGGCATCAGGCTCACCCTTGGTTGCATTTTGTGCCCGTAGTCGAGCAAGCACCGGCAAACTGGCAGGGAAAGCAAGCCAACTTGCTAGAACAGATCAAACAAGATTTTATCAGCCTAAGCGGCTACGACATCTACATTGCAGGACGATTTGATATGGTAGGTGCGGCGCGCGAAGTGTTCCGTGACATAGGTGTCGAAGAAGAGCACCTTTACGGCGATGCGTTCGCTTTTATTAAGTGATTAACACGACCAATATAATGGCTTATTGATAGCGTAAAAAGGGCGTTATCTGCGGTAAGTGTTGGAGTAACATCCACTGCCACAGATAGCGCCCTTTTTGTAGCTTAGTTATTCGCAGCCTTACTGCCACGCTTCATCCCACTACAGCGAGACTTTCTCATATTTGGTCCAGGTGACTAAGTTGCCTAATAGCGGCACCACCCACACGGCTGAACCTTGATCATTATAGATACGATAATAAAACAGCTCTTCGTCACGAATATTGTGCTTGCGGATCTCACGGTAAAAATGCATCGCAGATGAGCTTACCACCTCAGGTTTAATCAAATCTTTTTGCAGCACCTTCACATGAAACACATCCACCTCGAGCTCGCCAATGTGCTGGCGATACTGCTCAAACACGCCGCGCACTTGATACTTAATCGGGGTGGTTAAACAATCTTGATCGGTAATGCAGGCACTGGAGTAAAATTTGCCACTCAGCGGCTGATCATACACCATGGAGATACTCATATCCGCGCGCACTAACAACTCATTAGCCACCGGAAAATAGATATCACCGTGATAATGATGCTCCACCAACTCATCGCCATCTGAGTCGCCCGAAGGGATTAAGATGCGATTGTAGCGAATACGATTCTCCATCATTTCGCTGAGCTCATTAAACTTAACCATATTGAGGCCGGCGGGCACTTGCCCTGTGGCGGTTAAGTTGATCAGATGATCGCCCATGCAATGGCCCTGCTCATCGGGAGGGCAAATCGCTAAGGAATAATGATTACCGTCGGTAAGGGCGAATCCCTTAAAATCTTGCATAGCGTCGATATGATTGGTCTCAGGCGCGATATGTTTTTGCCACATCGACGGATGCAGTTGAGTTTCGCCATGGGGATAAATCAGGGTTAATGGGCTGGTTTTACCGCCAAGGTTAATATCGAGGGTTTTGTCGGCGCGCCAATGGCCAGCCTGCTTGACCACTTGATGGTAGTCGCTGTTGTACCAAAAGGCCGCGACTAAGGCTAGCAGCACTACAATGCCACCAATTTTGACCATTAGGGAAACATCAATCAGCGCATGCTTAATCGATTCGGCATCGTTGACCGCCAACATGGTAACGTGGGATTTAGCCGATACATGCAGCTGATAACCGCGTCTGGCCACGGTTTTTAATTGAATTTCTGGATAGGGTTCGAGCTTCTTACGCAACGTGCTGACGCATTGTGTCAATGAGGTTGCGGCAACCACACGGTCTGGCCAACCCACCTGCAGCAGCAGATCCTTATCGCATATCGCATCAGGAACCGACAGCAAATGGGCCAAAATCGCCGACTCGGAAAACGTCAGATGGATCGTGGTCGCCGTTGCACGGTCATATAATTGTTGCGCTTCACCATCGAACTCCAGATATGGAGTAATTTTCACCACCTAGCACCTCTATCATTCCAAATAGCAAAATTAGGAATATCTTATTATTATCATTAAAAATTTTAGTAAAAGCCCGACTGGTTTACTGTGATAAATTACTCATTTTTTTTAACATTAAGTGCGATATGTACCGATAATGTGAAATAAATGCGATTCACGGCTAAAGCCGCCATCATCAAGGCTTAATGCTGCGAGAGTGTGATGGCTTTAAAATCGAATATCAAGCCTTTCGGCTGACAAACTAAATGGCCTTACGCTCAAAGGTGCGCAGGGTCAGCCAAGCTAACAACCCCGTCCACAACAACATCAGTCCATATAACCACAACTCGCCCCCCTGAAATTGACTCAATAAAGGTAAGCTGCCCATAGGTGCATGGGTGGCAAGCTGATTGATAGCCCGGTAGATATCGGTCGGATTTAATGCCATTAACAGTTGCACTAGCCATTGTACTCTTGGCCCTAAATCGGCCACCAGCAACGCCAATAACAGTAAATCATAAATTAACACTAAAGCGAACCACAACGATAATAGTATGCCGACCGCTTTGGCCTTTTCTGTGGCCCGCAGACTGACCACATAGCTTAGCAAAATAAACGTCAGGGCTAATAAACTGCTGCTGGCAATAAACTGGCCAAACACCCACAAGGTTTGCAGCCATTGATAATCTTGCCCAAAACAGCACAAAATGATCGCGCTCATGGTAAAACTGCTCACGATGGCGGCCAACATAATACCGCTATGGGCCAGTAATTTACCTAAGAAAATATCCATTTTAGTCAGTGGATAGCTGAGCAGTAACAGCATGGTTCCCGACTCATCTTCACCAACAAATGCATCGTAGCAAAGTAAGATGGCCGCCAAAGGGATAATAGCCACCGCTATGGTGGATAAGCTGGCGATAACACTCACCAGCGATGGGAACGCTAAGGTGCCAGACACTGCGCTACCAGCAAATGTGACACTGAAGGCCAGCAGAAAAAACAAGCCAAAAATCACCGCCACCCAACGGTTACGCAAGCTGTCTTTGCACTCTTTTGCGGCGATGATCATCATAGGCTGGCGCCAGATCGCCCCACCGATTGTCGACATCATTTATACTCCCATGGGTTGCAATACGGGCTCGGTAACGAAACCTAAACCTTGCTCTGAGCAGTGCTGCATCTGCGCCATGTTGTGATGATAAATCTCGGCGAGCCCAGGCAAATGCAAGGTAAAATCAAAACGCTGGCATTTTGTGGTTAAGTAACGCACTAGCGCTGGCTGCTCAGACTGGGCGCAGTGCAGCGCACCTTGGCGATAAAACGCCTGTAGATAGGGGTGCGTCACCAGTAACGCCGCTAACCCATCAAGCACTATCTTAACCTGCAATGGGCTAGCCTTTGCCAGCTCGGCAAACGAGCCATAAGCCAAGCATTGACCGCGCCCTAACATCATCGCCACATCCAGCTGCGACTCCACTAAATTAAGCTCATGGGTACAGATGATCACCGCGCAACCTTGACGCTTTAATTGGGCCACTTTTTGGTAGAGAAAGCTCGATGCCTGGGGATCTAAGCCCACCGTCGGCTCATCGAGCAGCAATAACTGCGGTGAGGCTAAAATCGCCTGCGCAAAGCCAAGCCGCTGCTTCATCCCCTTAGAGTAACCTTTAACCAATTTATGCTGGGCATAGCCTAAGCCAAACTCCTCAATCAACTGGGCGACTCGCTGGTGACTCTCCCCCTTAAGTGCGGCGAAATAACGTAAGATTTCCGCCCCGGTTAACTTGTCATAAAAATGGATATTTTCAGGTAAATACCCCACGTTGGTAGGTTTCTTCCCTGGCGTTAACCTCAGCCCTAACACGTCGACTCGACCAGAGTCAGGAGTCAATAAGCCTAATATCACCTTGATTAAGGTCGATTTACCCGCACCGTTATGACCCAGTAGTGCCATCGTCATCCCACTGGGCAGACTGAGATTAATCTGATTAAGGGCGCGCAATTCGGCAAATTGATGCCCAACGCCTTCAAGTTGTACCGCTAAGTGATTGACACTCATAATGCGCCCCTCGTGTGCGCCACCGCGCTATTTCCCATCAAAGGGTAACGGTCGATAACACCACTGGCGTCGACCGCCTGTATTTGGTTATCGAGCCACTTAAGTAATGTCACTATGGGGCTGGCCATTAAAAAACTCGCCTCGGGGTAGAGCCAAAATAATCGATCGAGACGATCGTTTGGCAGATGCATACTGTCGCCCACGCCATCACCATTAAGATCCCAGCCACGATAGTCGCTCCAATAATTACCCCGCTGTTGCTCGCTCCATTCGACGCTCTGCTCTCCCACGTAACGCACTTGGGTGCTGTTATCAATAAAGCGATTGAGGGACACTTGATTACTCTCGCCGCCCAGCGCCATGGCAATGCCGACATCATTATTGGCGATGTGATTATCCTTAATGTGGTTATCGCGGGCACCATAGATAAAAATGCCCTTACCTTCGGAAAAAAGATCGCCTTTGACCGCATCAGGCGCGCTGATATTAGCCATTCTATTAGCCTCAACCAAGGCGCCATTGGTCATATTAAGCAATACGCCAAATTCTTTGGCATGGGTGACTTGATTATGGGCAAGATGAATATCGCTGGAGTTCATTAACGCATAGCCGCCATCGACACGGCTGGCCTGATTGTCCATGGCGCTGTCTTGCTGGGTATACATGTAATGAATGCCATATTGCATGTCACTCATGTGATTGCCATACACTTGGCTGCCCTTACCCGACTCTAAATAGATACCATCTCTGACTTGCTGGATCTGATTGTCGCTGATCAAGACGCCATCCACTCGCTGTAGGTGCACGCCATCGCCGCGATCTAACTTAAAGGTGTGGCTGTCACCCGTGATGCGATTGCCGCAAATGGTCAACTGCTGCAGTTGCTGGGCATAAATGCCAAAGCCTTGGCCACTCAATTGGTTATTCAGCAGCTGGACATCATCGCTGCCAGCATGCAGTAAAATGGCGGCATCTTTTTGGTACAGGTCGCCCCCCCATTGCTTAATGGTAAGGCCATTAATGGTGACATGGCTGGCGTTAATCGTCAGCGCCGAACCTTGATGCTGCGCCTCAATAATCGCGCCAGGTGATCCCTTGAGATACAGGCTTTTATCGATAACAAATTGCCCCGAATAGATCCCAGGTTGCAACACAATATGGCTCCCCTGTGCAGCCTGTGCTAACTGATGCGACAGCTCGGCACTATTGCTGACGTCAATCATCGCCCCCAGCGCCGCACTTTGCTGCGTGACCGCTGCCGTGCACCTTGTGTTAGTGGCCTCTTGCTCATCGGCACTTAGCGCCATGCTGCTTAGGCTCAACACTAAGCCCATGCTCATTAAAGGCATCAATAGCGTCACAGTGCACCACTGCCGGGCTCTCATCGCTGCAGACTCAACTTATTCTGCCGTTAACAAGGACAAGGTGATCTGCTCATAACTGAATACCGCGCCACCATATTCGCTGGCAAATTGCTCGGCAGCCGCTTGGGTTGAAAAAGGCGCCACGGCGCTGCCCATTACCGCTTTACGACTGGTGCCATAGACATACCACGCCTGAGTCGCGTCAATAAAGGCGCTGTCGTCTGGATGGTCCCAATCGGTTACCGCCATATCATGAACATATGCTTGACTAATTTTGCGCTGATTTTCCGGCTGCAGGGCAAACATAAACATGTCCCGCGTTGAACAGAAACTCGGGTTAATCTCGCCGCCGCTGAGCAGCAACTCTCCCTTAGGGCCGGGGTATTTCTTAATCATCATGCCACACATATGGCAGCGTTCATGCTCACCGATGGCCTTGGCGTGCTCATGACCGGCATTAGCAGGTGCGGTGTCGCAGCCGAAGGTCAACAACGACAGTAATATCACTAACAATGAGGTTCTGATGGCCATATGGACTCCTTAATGGCGATGCCAGAGTGGCGATTCAATGCCTCACCTCGCGGCCGCGAGATGAGGCTTGAACGAACAGTTAAATTGCGAAGTTTTGCCCCGCATACAGAATAAACATACGCAAGCACATCATGCCGCTCACCGCGCATAAACCCGAGAGGTAAAATGCCTGTGATGAATGGCTAAATTGCTTACCCGTAGCGAAGTTAAGCAGCAGCGGACCACCGAAGCCCACGCCGACAACACCTAACCAGAAGACCACCGCCCACGTGCCCGATTGAAAGGCTTCAAACGCACTCTGTGCGCCAGCGTTGCCGGTCATCAAAGACATAATGATCATGAACAGGAACAGCGCCTCGGCAAACATAATGGGCCACTCTGCACCGTGCAAAATCTGCATATCTTGGCTGTGTCTATCTTCCTTAAATAGGCTCACGGCCAACATCTTAGCCGCCGCCGCACCGGCCGATAATCCCGATGCCACAAACAGCGCCGGTAATACCGAAGTATTAATGATCGGAAAGCGGATCAACGCCGAGATCAAAAAGCCAGTGTAAGCACATACCGCCAATGCCAGCACCAATACCAATGCCTCACAAGGACGGCGCCAGGCGCGTAACTTGTCGATAATGGGTAACAGTGGACGTAGCAATGGGATCTGCTTAATCTCTTCTTCCAAGGCAAACAGGGCGATCACAGCCACCAGCGGAATATAAGCTGTCAGCGCAATCACCCCGACCGACATCACAGAGTTAAGGTTGTAGTAAACCAATATGCGCCAGAAAAACAGCGGATTAGTTAAGTCCAGTACCAGACACAGCATCCCCAAGGCGATAGTAACAAACGACACCAGCGCCGAGGCCTTCAAGAAAGGGGTATTGATGGTTTGTTGTTTATAAAACCGAATAAACAAGGCTACCGCTAACGCCCCACCCGAAATACCTGCAAAAAACAGGTATACGGCAATGGGCCATGGCCAGGCGACGCCTTCAGACAGCCCGATGGTAAATTCAAGTGTTCCGTCCATAGCTATACTCCCAATTTCACTACAGGTATGTATCGTAAACTGGGTTCAGTACCGAAATGCGACTTGATACGAACAGAGTCTTTTACCGCCAATAACCGACTCACATAAGAGTTAGGGTCATTGATATCGCCAAAGATCAATGCGTCGTATCGACACTGTTGCACACAAGCTGGTAACTCGCCCTTAGCCAATTTGCTGTTTAAACACAAATCACAGTTGTCGGCGACATCTGTGGCCTCATTAATGTAACGCGCATTGTAAGGACAAGCCGCAATACAGTATTTACAGCCCGCACACTTACTGGCATCCATGGTGACGATACCCGTTGTGGGATCGCGATGCGCAGCGCCCGTAGGGCACACCGAAACACAAGGCGCGTTTTGGCATTGCTGGCACGACACGCGCACATATTTACGCTCACAACCACAATCAGTCTTACCGCAGTGAGGGCACTTTTGCCCCTCAACGTGGCCAGACTGCTGCTCTAGCAGTAAACGAGATTGCCCTTCGGGCAAGTTATTGGCCGTATTACAGGCCACTTTACAATCGCCACAACCCACACATTTATTTTGATCGAACACCATCACGTAATGCGGTTTGTTGCTATTGGCGTTTTCCTCTTTGACAGATGAACACCCTAAGGGCCCCAGTATCAAAGAGCTGGCTCCCAAGCATTTAAGGAACCTCCGTCTCTCTATATTTTCACTCACAGCATCCTCCATCGGTCGGCATTGATGCCCACCTGTTTTAACCTGATTTTTAGGTGACTCTTTTACTCAGATGCAGTCACGATACGGTTAGCTATTTTCTGCTCAGCTTTCAAAATCGCATTGTTAATTGATGCTCGGTTAATACTTGGGTTGTCGCTATTCAATAACTGTTGCCAATAAACGATCGCTTGCTGAAAGTCCCTATTCAAGTAAGCGTGAGTCGCCATTAGCAGCAGAGATTGAACTTCATTCGGATCGAGTGCTAGGGCTTGAGAGATGGCATAGGCCACCTCTTCGCTCATGTCTCGACCATCACGGTAATAGAGCGCATTGGCTTTCATGCCGAGCACTTCTGCGTCTGTCTCTATTGCCAGTAATTTGTCCAGTGTGATAACCGACTCACGGTATAACCCGCCCTCTGTATAGGCGTAGGCTAAGTTGAGTAAGGCAATTTTATTGCTTGGTGTTTCACTGGCGGCTTGGGCATTTTTGTTAATGTCGGCGGCAATAAGGTAGTCGATGTTTTCATCGATAAAGCCCTTATCCCAATCATTAAAACGGCCAAGTTGGCTGTAAATTAATAGGGGAACCAGCAGTAGGGTAGCCGTCATAGCACTGGGTATTTTCCAGCCATACCGTGTCAAGGCGGCAGGCTTGATGTCGCCATTAGTGTCGGCGTTGTTTATGGCTCGGAGATGAAGTATCCATAAAGGAGCGATGAAACTCATTAACGTAACCACTATGGCAATAACCAGACTATTCATAACCATCCCTACTGCTGGTGAGTAAACTTAGTGACCTGAGCCCATCATGCCACCCATGCCCATACCGCTTAACCCCATGCCCTTGGCGTTATCGCCTGGCTCTTCAACCTTGACCAACTCCACATCAAATATCAGGGTTGAACTAGGCGGAATAATGCCGACCACCTCTTTGCCATAAGCAAGGTCTGACGGAATAGTCAGGCGAAAAGTTGAGCCTTCAGGCATTAGGGCGATGCCCTCTTTCCAGCCATCGATAACCGACATTAAGGCGAAACGATTAGGTTCATTGCGATCATAAGAGCTATCAAAAACGGTGCCGTCGACCAGTTGCCCTTTGTAATGCACGGTAACCACATCGGACTCTAGCGGTTTACGCCCTGAGCCTAAGGTGATGACTTCATATTGCAGGCCTGAGTCAGTCACAGTAACGCCTGGGTTGGTTTTATTGGTGGCGAGATACGCGCTGCCGGCGGCGATATTTTTAATCGACAGATCTTCAATGCGCTTATCTCGAATGGTGTTAAGCAGCTCTGCTCGCGTATTTAAATGGGTCAAGATCGCTTCGTCCGACATCTTGCTCTCGCCCTTAAGCGCATCAATCATCCCTTGGATGACAGTGTCGATATGGATCTCGGCGCCTAGCTCAGTCTGATTGTAAATTTTGCCGGAAATATAATGGCCAACCGACGCCCCCATAGCATAAGAGGCATCATTCACTTCTTGGCTCACTTCACTGGCCGAGGCCATCAACGAGAAACCGCAAAGTAGGGATAAAGTGGTCATCGATAAAGACTTCTTGGTGATCGTTTTCATATTGATTCTCTCTAAACGTTATTGCTCGAATGAATGTCAAATGGATAAAAATCTTATTGTTATGGTTTTTCAGTGGCTCGACCCGATAGGCGCCAGCCATAGATGCCATCGTGCATCTGCCTCACATGGGTGTAGCCTAGTTTCATCACTTCTCGCGCCGCGATTTCGCTGGCATTACAGAGACGATTGGCACAATAGAACACCATGACGGCATCTTTGTCTTTGGGCAGCAACGCCTTCCAGTTGTCGACGTTGAAGTACACGGCTCCGGGGATAAACCCTTCGGCCCAAAGCTCTAAGGTATTTACATCAAAGAAATACACTCCCTCTTGCTTGAGTAAGCTCTCGGCTTCCAGCAGGCTGATGGTGTTCAGCTTGATCTCATGGTAGGTCGCAGGGGCCATCTCCCCACCGCCGCCGGCATAACAAGGAGCGATACCGCTTGCTATCATGGCCGCTAAGATCATTCCAACGTGTTGTTTCATATGCTTGCTCCTATTGACCTAGGCACAGAGGGTTATCAGACATCCATGCCTAGGTCCGTTAGCAATTGCTTTTAGTGAGCTTTAGCCGAGTAGCCGCTGCCGTCTAAAATGTTTTGCGCTTGTGTTACATAGGTCAGTGCTGCATCGAGACGTTTTTGGCTATAACGGAAGCCATGTACACCCCAAGAGCCGTCGTTCTTAATCAGATCAACTGCCTCTTGTGCTTTCTCTGCGAGCATAAGCACTTGTGTCTTGTCTTCAGTTGACAGCTTAGTGACTTCGAGTAACTGGTCGATGCGAACCAAAGCCTGTTCGACTTGCGTGAACACCTCTTTGATTGGCTTCTGCCACTTCATCACTTCACCGTAGATCTCCATCTGATCTTCATAATGCAGACCGGTTTCGAGCTCTGACTGGAACTGGCTGTGACAGCCTTTGTTTTCAACCACATCGTGGTCGGAAACTGAGGTACGAGCACAGGTTCACATTAAGTCTAGGTATGAGCGACCTTCTTCATTTTTCGCCACAGTCCAACCTTTCGCCCCTTCAGGACCCGCAACACGCGACTGGCCTTCTGGTGGGTTAAGTGTTTTACGCGTTGGGCTGACGTCAATTTTCCACATGTGTGACTTACGCACGGCGTCGAAACCGGCTTGGTCTGGGAACTGAATCGCTTTGAAGTTTTCACAACTGCCCATGTTAGGCATGTGACAGCTTTGACACGTTTGTTCGCTATGGGTATCGGTATTACTAGCGATTAGGGTTTGCGCTGCATGGCAATCCTTACAATCTGTTTTCAGCTTAGGCTTAGTGATATCCGACTTCCAATCACCATCGGTGACTTCGTGTGGATCATGACAGGTAGTACAACGCATGCCTTTTTCATAGTGAACTGAATTATACATTTGCGAGCCTTCGGTACCACATGAAGGGCAAAGTGACTTCATTTTCACGCCAAAAGCATACTCACGCTTTTCTTGAGCTTGCGGTGTATCGGCTAAGGTATCGTCATATTGGAAACGTTGATGACAACGCTCACAGTTTGACTCCATACCACCGGTGCCACCATCTAAGTGACCGCCTGCGCCATGACACTCTTCACACGCGATACCGCGGCTAATAGTGTGCTCTTGCAGTTTCTTCGGATCGCCAAGGGCATCAAAGAACTCTTGTTTGCTTTGGAAATCGAACTTGAAGGTGTGGCACACTTCACAGTAAGAACTCGCAGGTTGGAACAACAACTCTTTACGGTATTTAGCGCCGTAAGAGCTCATGCCCCATTGATGCGAACCACTGGCACCGAACTCTTCCATTGTGGTGGGGAATTCAGGGATAACTGCATTGATTTTTTGTGCCATTTCAGGGGTGAGCCATTCAGCCCAACCACGTGAGAACTGGTTACCACCGGCAATCATCTTACCGGTACCATCTTTAAGTAAGCCGCCTTCGATATGATAAGTACCGCGGACTAGCCAAGAGTCGATAAAGCCATATTTGGTACGTGGTGTACCCACTGTGGCGTAGATAGCATCAGGGGTAATACCATCTGGCAAGATGGAGGTATCCTTAGTCTGATACATGGTTTGTTCAATGTCGTTACCCACTTCTGGGTGCTCACCAGGAAAACGAATCGTTCTGGCATGACGTGAACGCTGCCACTTTTCATATTGAGTTGCATGACATTCGGCACATTTTTCAGGGCCAACAAAGTTATTAGGGTAATCAAGAATCGATTTAGCCCCTAAGCGATACTGCACCGCACGCGGCGCACCGACTCTGGCGCTATACTTAGGGCTGTGACCTGTATCTAAATACTCTTCACCACGGTCACTGATATGATATTCGCCGACTAAATTACCGGCTTCGTGGTATTTAAACATGGGGTGGTTCTCAAATAAGAAGTCAAATAGCTCCGCCTCTTGAACCACGTAATCTTGCAGTGTTTTCACACCATTCTTTTGTTCTGTACCTTGGTAGTTCGCAATCGCATTTTGTGCGGTTTTGCCCATTTCTGGTACGCTGTTATATTTACCACCAGCAGCGTTAACATTAGCAATGGCACCGAAACAAAATAGCACGCTTAAGGCTACCTTGTGTTTCCATCGTCTCATCATTCACTCCTAAATATTATTTTATTTTGTATTGCTATAACCAACATTTAATTGCTCATCCATTACACAATCATCTGTTGGATTTAATAAAAACAACCGTTAACCGAACGACTTATACAACTGAGCAAGTTCAGTATTCTTCACATAAAAACCATTAAAAACATGAGCTAGCGCACACTGCCTACGCCATTATCTCTCAACAGTTGTAAAACAAACTCAACACATTTAAAAACAACAATATAGGACTAATCCAGAGTCTGTTTTTTAGATCTAAATCGTACACTTTTAGATATAAAAACAACTCAAAATGCAGATTGATTTTTCAAAAATATTCAGCGAAGTGGATGGATTGTTTTTACTTGCTTAAGCTCACAGAAACGCTGGCACCATTAATTTACTGTGCATTTAATACAGTCTCTATTTATCTATATAAGCAAAGTTAACGCTATCGATTAATAAATGCAGACACGCAAATAATTAATATCATCGGTGGAACTATGGCGGCAGAAATTGGATTATTACTACTTATTATTGCAACAGTAATCTGTTTACTGATCGCAGCGTTGCCACTATTAAAAAACAGCAGCGAACCACACAAGAATGCACTCACAAGCTTATTAATTCATCTCAATACCTTTGCCTTATTGGGGGCGATGCTGATTTTGGGTTACCTATTTATTGCTAATGATTTTTCAGTCGCCTACGTGGCAAACCATTCCAACACCCAATTAGCCAGTGTATATAAGGTCGCGGCGGTGTGGGGGGGACATGAAGGCTCGATGTTGTTTTGGATAACCGCCACCGCCCTGTGGAGCAGCTACATAGTGAACCAGCACAAAGCCCACAGCGCCTTTATGCGCAGCCTTTGTGCCATTCTCGCCGCCATCATGTGCGGCTTCTTACTCTTCTTACTGTTTACCTCTAACCCGTTTGCGCGCTTGCTGCCCAATATTCCGCTCGAGGGGCGCGACCTAAACCCCATATTGCAAGACATTGGCCTGATATTGCATCCGCCGCTGTTGTTTATCGGCTATGTGGGGCTCACAGTCTGCTTTGCCGCAGCCGTGGCCGCGCTACTCGATACCCAAGCCAATATCCAAGCCCACTGCCGGCACATCCGCCCATGGGCTATTTTAACTTGGGTAGCACTCACTGGCGGTAACGCCTTTGGCTCATGGTGGGCCTATAACGAGCTAGGTTGGGGAGGATGGTGGTTTTGGGCCCCAGTCGAAAACGCCTCGTTCATTCCTTGGTTAGTGGCCACCGCCATGATGCATGCGCTCATATTGAGCAGTAAACGCAACGCTTTTTATGCCTCAACCCTATTCACTTGCCTTTTAGGCTTTGCTATCTGCCTGCTGGGCACCTTTTTAGTACGTTCGGGAGTGGTGCAATCGGTACACGCCTTTGCCGCCGATCCGAGCAGAGGCGTGTCGATTTTAACCTTACTGATACTGTTTTCGGCTGGGGGCTTTACCTTGTTCGCCTACCGCGCGCCGTCATTATTCAAACCGAGCTGCTATAGCGTGCACAGCAAAGAAAGCTTGATGATGCTGGGCAACCTGATTCTTCTCGTCGCCGCGCTCTCCATCTTACTTGGCACCTGTTATCCGCTGCTCTATGAAGTCCTTACAGAGCAAAGTATTTCAGTAGGCGCCCCCTACTTCAACAGTCTGTTTATCCCGCTGCTGGTATTGATCAGCCTGCTGATGGGCGCTGCCCCCTTGGTACGCTGGCAACAGGCGCAGCCCAAGGTGTTTATACCATTAGCCCTGTATGCTGGGCTGGCATTAGGGCTGGCAGTGCTACTGAACCTAATGGCACTGCCCCAGCTTAGCGGCTACTTTATTTGCGGCAGCTTTTCAGCCCTATGGATCTTCATCTGTATCATCGCTGCAGTGCGGCAGCAATATGGTCAGCGAGCGCCAAGCGCGAACCGTTCTCAGCGCTTTAATGCCATGTGTCTTGCCCATTTGGCCGTGGCAGTGAGTATTTTAGGCGCAACCACTGTGTCTCATTTTGAGCAGGACGAGTTACTGCGAATGGGGCCGGGACAAGGTAAAGTTGTGGCGGGATACACCTTTGTTTATGAAGCAACCGAGCAGGTTGAATACCCAAGCTACAGTGCGATTCAGGCGAAAATCCAGGTCAGCGATACCAAAGGTCAGGTGTTTGCTTATATTTATCCGCAGCGACAGACCTTTAACACCAACGGCATGCAACTCTCGGCAGCAGGGATCCATCGCAGCTTGTTTGGCGACATCTATATCTCCATGGGGACACCGCTCAGCGACAGCGAATACCTTGTACGTATCAGTTATAAACCCTTGGTCAATTGGATTTGGATTGGAGCCTTAATGATGATGCTGGCCGGTGTCTGCCTGCTGCGTCGCCCTGTCATTGTCAGCGCAGCCCAACCCTACTCCTCCGGGCATCACCTTGGTACATCGCCAGTACGTAATGGAGGGCTATGATGAAGTCTAAGCTGACACTTTGCCGACGAGTCACATTCAGCTGCCTGTTGTGGCTAGGGTTAAGCGCATTTTCGGCCAACGCCGCAGCGCCGTCATCCTTGCCCGTATCGACGCCGGCTCCAGTCTATTCTCAAGCCGAAATAAAAGCCTTGGGATTTGATATTGCTAAATCATTACGCTGCCCTATGTCGGCCAATCAAAACCTGCTGGACTCGCAAACCAAGATAGCCAATGAGCTCAAAGCAGAAATTTTTCTGCAGTTAGAGCAAGGCAAACGCAAAAACGAGATCATCGATTTTATGGTGGCCCGTTACGGCCAACAGATCCGCTATATGCCAACCTTCGCCGCGGGAACTTTAGTGCTGTATCTGTTTCCGCTGGGGTTACTGCTATTGGTTTTCGCATGGGGATTTAAACAACACCAGTCCACTAAAACTCATAAAATCAGCAATATGGATACACATCATGACTAAACAACTACTGGCCATCATCGGCTTATCAATGCTGTTCATTATGGGGCAATCACAGGCCGCTATGCCAAATGAAAAGGTGTACGCCACCGGTGAAAACCTGCCTAAACCTATGATCATGTCGCGCTTTATCGAGATGCAACACGCGCGCAAAGTCAGTGAAGTCCCTTTTGAAACCCTTGAGGGGACCAAGGTTAACCTGAGCGATTATCGCGGCAATCTGGTACTCGTTAACCTGTGGGCTACTTGGTGTGCGCCCTGCATTAAAGAGATCCCTATGATGGATAAGATCCGGCGCGATAATCTCACCAATAAGTTAGTAGTACTGCCACTGTCTATCGATGAGCAATACGATCAAGTAGCCGCATTTTTAACCCGCCATAGTTTAGGTGACTACCCCACCCTTGTCGATCCGCAGCATTTGATCGACAAGATGCTGCCTGCCGATGTGGTGCCTGCCACCTATGTGTTTGATGGCGACGGCAACCTTATCGGTTTTTTACGCGGCTATTTAGATTGGGGCGATAAAGAGGTGCAACCCTACCTTGAGCAACTGACCGCTAAGTATGCATCGCCCAACCGATCTTAATGTGCCATCACTTATCCCGCTTTCATTGCTCCCGCCCGGCACCGCGACTCTTTCGTCGGGCGGCTTTTTTTATCTCGACATCGCTAGCCTCACCCGCGGCAATGGCTTTCAATTGCCGCACCATTAAATTAGAATTGCGCCATTAATCGTTATGTTCCAAGGCCAGTTTGATGAAATTAACCGCACTACAGCAACCGCTTTATGATCACCTTTATCGCGATATTCACCAGTTCCGCTCCGCCTTTGATCTGCCCATTGAAGATACCAGTAGTCTCGATGATAAAGCCGATACATTACATACCTCTTTAGCGATTGAAGAGCTTACCGAACTGGCCGAAGCCGATTGCCGCGTAGAACAGGCCGATGCTATTGTCGACTCTGTTTATGTGTTAATGGGGCGTCTGGTGCATATGGGCGCCAAACAGGTTAACGACTGTATCGCTATCAGCTACCTTATCGATCTGCTGCTGCATGTGGCCAATAATCGTGATATCGATTTTGTGCGCTGCTGGGATGAAGTGCACTCGAGCAACATGAGCAAGGTGTGCCGTAATGAACAAGAGTTAGCAGAAACCGTCGCTCATTATGCTAAACAGGGTGTTGAAATTGTCGGTAGCAAGAAAGGCGACTTCATCATAGCTAAATGTGCTAAAGATGTTGATATGGCAGGTAAAGTCGTGCGCCAAGGCAAGGTGTTAAAGTCAGTTTATTATCGCCCCGCCGATCTAAACAGCTTGGTAAAGGCCTAACGTTTCCTCCTCGGGAGCTGACTAACACAATCTGTCTAGGATGAGATGAGACCTAAGTGTCATTAATTTAATCCTAGCCGTGATCTAGTTAACAGCTAGGATAATAAGCGCTACTCGCTAACCGATTTAGATGATTGAATGGGGTTAAATGAATCTAGTGCTTATCGTCCCTGAGGAATTATCATGACCAATAATATTGCAGCCTTACTTGCCACTACGGCGCTATTTTTTAGCACTCAGGTATTGGCTAATGGCGGTTGCGCCTTTGAAGGCAAGCAAGAAGGCTTTATTGCCACTTGCAGTGAGGAGAAACAAGAAGTGATTCTAACCGGTATCGTTCCAGCACAAACCTTAGTGACCGAGCTCAGTGAATTTAGTGAAGGTTACCAAACTTATCAAGTCGATACGGCGGCCATCGAACCATTAAAGGCGATCACAGAGCCGACTGAAATTGTCGTTATTATTGGCACTTGGTGCCCTGATTGTCACCGCGAAACGCCGCGCTTTATTCGTATCATAGAGCAGCTGAACAACCCCAACATTAAGGTGACCTACATTGGGGTGGATCGCAGCAAGCAAGATAGCGAAGGCTTAGCGGCACAGTACGAATTTAGCCGTATTCCGACCTTTATTGTTAAACAGCAAGGTAAAGAGATTGGCCGCATTGTTGAGCGCCCACAGACCTCATTAGAAGTCGATCTGGCCAACATACTTAATTAGGACGTTCGCCATAACGCATTAAAAAGCCGCATTCGCGGCTTTTTTTGTGCGCTTATTTTACGAGTCAAATGTTAACTTGCCGCGTTCAAATTAAGTTGGAGCCATTTTGATGAGAAATTGCTTAATGAAAACTCTGGCGCTCAAACTATGGGGGTTATAACAGGCATACATGGAGGTAAGAGGTCATTATGCCGCAGAGGTGGCTGAAATTCGCTCAGATAATTGCAGTAATACGCCTTCACGCAGCGCACCGCCCGACAAATTTAACGACTCAATATGCAGCACATTAAATAAGCCTAGCAAAATCGATAATCCTGCCACAAAAGTGGCAGCCCGCTCATGATGCAAACCTTCAATCTGTTGCATGCTGGCATCGGTTTGACCTAATACTTCATCACGTAATTGCCGCAAAACCGCTGGGGTGATAGTAGCTGAGATACCACGTGCATTGAGTAGTTCAACCACAGATTGCACCGTACCCGATGCACCAACCACACCATGCCAACCCAATTTAAGCAGTTGAGCACGATAGCCGCCCAACAGGCTAACGACATGAGCCTGGGCAACATCAAAGTCTGCTTTTTGATACGGAAATTGATTGAAAAACTGTTGGTTAAACGTGACGCAGCCCATGGCAAGGCTGGTTTTGAGGAGCACTTTGTCACCATCACCAATAATAAACTCAGTGCTGGCACCACCAATATCGATCACCAATCGGCGACCCTCTGTGGTGGTGGTCGCAACCATGCCTTGATAGATCAATTCCGCTTCACGCAGCCCCGAAATAATCTCAATCGGTTGACCTAAAATAGGCAACGCCGCTTGGCAAAATTCGCTGGCATTAGTGATGCTACGCAGCGTCGCGGTGGCGATGACGGCAATATGCTCGCGGCTAATACCCTCTTTATCGAGCATCTGTGAAAACATCTTTAGGCAGTCAAGCCCACGGGAAAACACCTCGGGGCTTAACACGCCATCAGGGCCAATACCTTCGGCAAGGCGCACTTTACGCTTATATTTTGCCACCACTTTAGGGCTGCCGGCGACGGTTTGCGCCACCAGCATATTAAAACTATTTGATCCTAAGGTGATGGCCGCATACCGAGGCCCTAAGCCAGCGCGCTTCATTTAGCTGTGTCTACGCGTCCTATCATGACGTCTTGGGCGTGTGCCAGGACGTGCACCTTGCGGTTGACCACTGCCAGGGCGGCCAGCGGTGCGCGTAGTATGCTTACGATGGATGCGCACAGGCGGCGGCAAATCGTTCAGCAAGGCTTCGCTGTCATAATTGGTGACTGGAATAGAGTGCTGAATGTAGCTCTCGATCGCTGGTAAGTTAAGGGCATACTCTTCACAAGCAAAACTGATCGAAATCCCTTTTTGACCAGCACGACCAGTACGACCAATACGGTGCACATAGTCTTCGCAATCATCGGGAAGATCGTAGTTATACACATGAGATACGTCAGAAATATGCAGACCACGTGCAGCAACATCGGTGGCAACCAAGATGTCTAGCTTACCTTGGGTGAACTCTTCTAAGATGCGAATACGCTTCTTCTGTGGCACATCACCGGTTAGTAGCCCCACACGATGTCCGTCGCCTTCTAAGTGAGCCCACAACTTTTCGCAGCTGTGTTTGGTGTTACAAAAGACAATAGCTTTATCTGGCCAGTCTTCTTCAATCAAGGTCAGCAACAAACGTAGCTTCTCATCCTGTGAAGGATAGAAAATTTCTTCGGTAATGTTTTTTGAGGTCTTTTCGGTGGGGGCAATTTCGACTTTCTCAGGATCATTCATATGATCATAAGCGAGCTCTTGCACCTTCATCGACAATGTCGCCGAGAACAACATATTCAGGCGCGATTTGGCGTCTGGCATACGTCTAAATAGGAAACGAATATCTTTAATAAAGCCTAAGTCGAACATGCGATCGGCTTCATCGAGTACCACGGCCTGAATCGCACTGAGATTGAGTACCCCTTGGCGAACGTAATCGATAATACGCCCTGTGGTACCAATTAATATATCGACGCCTTTATCAAGCACCTTACGCTGCACGTCGTAGCTTTCACCACCAAAAACAATCCCGACTTTTAGCCCGGTGTGCTTGGCCAATAAGTTGGCATCTTTGGCAATTTGAATCGCTAATTCGCGTGTCGGCGCCATCACAATCGCACGAGGCTGATTGATCTCACGTCCTTCAGGAGCTGGAGTGGTCAGTAAGTGGTTAAAGGTGGCGACCAAAAAGGCTAAGGTTTTACCTGTACCAGTCTGTGCTTGACCCGCAAGATCTTTATGCTGGAGTAAAATTGGTAATGATAATGCTTGGATTGGCGTGCAATATTCAAAACCGCTTTCGATTAGTGCCTGTTGTATCTCTGGATGCAGAGTAAAGTCGGCAAACTTTGTATTTGTTAAATGTGTTTCGCTCATAGCGCAAGCATACCAGTTAGGGTTGCAATAAGGAACTTAATCGTTTGAAATAGCGGCTAATGAAAAAACAGCTCTGAAAGCCGCTAAAAAAATCTTGAAAAGCTGATTTCAGACCCAATATACAGCTTAAGCCATTAACAAACCAGTAATGGCACCTCAACTGGAGAACATCATGAGCGATAAAATTATTACCTTAAGCGACGACAGCTTCGAAAACGACGTACTTAAGTCTGACATCCCTGTAGTGGTGGATTTCTGGGCTGAATGGTGTGGTCCTTGTAAAATGATCGCCCCAATCCTAGATGACGTAGCAGAAGAGTACGAAGGCAAGGTAACTATCGCGAAGCTAAACGTTGACCAAAACAATGCTTCACCTGCTAAGTATGGCGTACGTGGTATTCCTACTTTACTTATCTTCAAAAACGGTGAGCTAGCCGACACAAAAGTGGGCGCATTGTCTAAGACTCAACTTAAAGAGTTTATCGACGCACAGCTGTAATACCTCGATCTCTATGACATTTTGATCGCAGAAAGTGACTCTCGACACAGCTTACAAAAGTAATTGTGTCGGGATTCGCTAAATTTCTAGACGCCTAGCCTTGTTAGTGCTACTTTAATAACCAGACTCATTCTAACTAACCCACTTCTTGCTATTCGATCGATATTCTTAATATGTTGTACATTCATTGATCAAAGATAGCATTGTCACGTAAGAACAAGACCCACCAAGATGAATTTATCAGAATTAAAAGACACACCGATTTCAGATTTAGTACAACTCGCCCAAGACATGAAGCTAGAAAATATGGCCCGCGCTCGCAAGCAGGACATCATTTTCGCAATCCTTAAAGCCCACGCAAAAAGCGGCGAAGATATTTTCGGTGGTGGTGTTTTAGAGATTCTGCAAGATGGTTTTGGCTTCCTTCGTAGTGCTGACGGCTCATATCTCGCTGGCCCAGACGATATCTATGTTTCACCCAGCCAAATTCGCCGTTTCAACATGCGCACCGGTGACACCATCTTTGGTAAGATTCGTCCACCAAAAGAGGGCGAACGTTATTTTGCCTTATTGAAAGTCACCGAAGTTAACTTCGACAAGCCTGAAAACTCTCGTAATAAAATCCTGTTTGAAAACCTTACCCCACTGCATGCTGAAGAGCGTATGCGTATGGAGCGTGGTAATGGTTCAACTGAAGATATTACCTCGCGAATTTTAGATTTGTGCTCACCAATTGGTAAAGGTCAGCGTGGTTTGATCGTGGCGCCGCCAAAAGCCGGTAAAACACTACTACTACAAAACATGGCCCAAAGCATTGCCTACAACAACCCTGAAGTAGTGTTGATGGTACTACTGATTGATGAGCGCCCTGAAGAAGTGACCGAAATGCAACGCATGGTAAAAGGTGAAGTTATCGCTTCTACCTTCGATGAACCAGCAAGTCGTCACGTACAAGTGGCCGAAATGGTTATCGAAAAAGCCAAGCGTTTAGTTGAACATAAAAAAGACGTGGTGATCTTACTCGATTCGATTACCCGCCTAGCACGTGCTTACAACACAGTGATCCCATCATCAGGTAAGGTACTTACCGGTGGTGTTGACGCTAACGCACTGCATCGTCCAAAGCGCTTCTTCGGCGCGGCACGTAACATCGAACATGGTGGCAGCTTAACCATTATCGCGACAGCGTTGGTTGATACGGGTTCGAAAATGGACGAAGTGATCTACGAAGAATTTAAAGGTACAGGTAACCAAGAGCTTCACCTGTCGCGTAAAGCAGCAGAAAAACGTGTATTCCCAGCGATTGATTTCAACCGCTCTGGTACTCGTCGTGAAGAGAAACTGACCACACCTGAAGAGCTACAAAAAATGTGGATCTTACGCAAAATCCTTAATCCAATGGATGAAGTGACGGGTATGGAGTTCCTTATCGATAAGCTTGCCATGACGAAAACGAACGAAGAGTTCTTTACCGCCATGAAACGCTCTAAAAGCTAATGATAAGTTAGCTTTACTGAATAAAAATGCCGCTAATTAGCGGCATTTTTTATGGTAAGCAGATGCTGTTTCTATACCAAGGCACCGGCCATCTTGCGGCGTAAATAGGCAATTTGTTGCATGTGCGGCAGATCTTTCGGGCAGTTATCCTGACAACCAAGTAAGGTCATGCAGCCAAACACGCCATCTTGATTACCAATCACATGGTAAAAATCTTCCACGCTACGAGCATCACGACTGTCGAGTTCGAAGCGAGCGATTTTCATCATGCCTACGGCACCCACAAAGGTGTCGCGCATCTGCTTGGTGGCACAGGCAGACACACACACACCGCACTCAACGCAGCGATCGAGCTCATACAGCTTTGCCGCCTCCTCTGGGGCCATTGGCGCCTCGATGCGATGGATATCGATTTCATCTTGCCTTGGATGCAACCACAACTTTAGGCGTTCGGCGAGTTCGCGCATAAACTTACCCGTGTTGACCGACAGATCGCCAATTAATTCAAAGCCGGGCAGCGGCATCAAGGTGATCTCACCTTTAGGGTATTTACTGGTTAAGGTGCGGCACGCCAGTGTGGGATACCCATTGATCACCATGGCGCAGCTACCACAAATACCGGCGCGACAGACAAAATCAAACTGCAGCGAGGGATCCTGTTTTTCCCTGAGCATATTAAGGGCGATAAATACCGTCATGCCGGGGGCTTCTTCAAGCTGGTATTTAACCATCTTGGGCTTATCGCCAGGTTCTTGCGGATCATAGCGAAAGATAGAAAACGTTAATAGACGACCCTGACTCATTACTTTTGCTCTCCCGCTGGGCGATTGTCGAACGGCTTGTCATGCAAGCGCTCATTTTTCTCTTGTAAAGACGGCGGCACCTCAAAAGGCATCAAAGCCCGCTGCCGCTCAAAGCGATTGGCATTGTCACCTAATCCGCTCAAAATTTCGGTAATTTGTTGCTCACGCTTGGCGGTATCAGGATGCGCTATCGCATTATTGATTCCGTAACCACGGTAACCTGGTGGTAATTCCATTTTCATCACATCCAACTGTTCATAATCCAGCGCGGGTAGCGTGGCATCAGCACTTGGCCAGCTCGATAGCGTGCGGTTGAGCCACTCTTTATCATTACGCTGTGGAAAGTCTTCACGGGCGTGGGCACCGCGACTTTCGGTGCGCGCCTCAGCCCCACAAGCGACTGTGAGCGCCACTTTAAGCATGCGCTTAACTCGCAGTGCTTCTACCAATTCAGGGTTAGCGTGGCGCTTTTTACAGGTTAAGCCGATATTGCGCGAGCGCAGCAACAAGGCTTGCAACTCATCCACCGCTTTTTGCAGCTCGGGACCATTACGGAAAATGCCCACGTAGTCCATCATAATCCGTTGCATCTCAAGCTTAATATCAAACGCTGACTCACTGCCCTGCCCTTCAACTAAATCATCGATTTCGCCGCGTACCTGATTAACAAACTTTTCCACCAGCGCAGTATCAATCTCTAAGGTATTTTGCTGACAAAAATCGGCGACATATTTACCTATGATCATGCCTCCTACCACGGTTTCAGCCAAGGAGTTACCGCCTAAACGGTTAAAGCCGTGCATGTCCCAACACGCCGCCTCGCCCACGCTAAATAACCCTTTAAGCTGCGGGCTTTGACCTGTGGCATCGGTGCGAATACCGCCCATCGAATAGTGCTGGGTCGGGCGCACTGGGATCCAATCTTTGGCTGGATCGATACCTAAAAAGTTTTCGCAGATCTCTTTGACTTCGCGCAGGTTAGTCTCGACATGTTTGCGCCCCAACAAGGTAATATCGAGCCACAGGTGCGGCCCATACGGGCTATCGACCCCTTTCCCTTTGCGAATATGCTCAGTCATGCGCCGCGATACCACATCACGGGATGCCAGCTCCTTTTTCTCTGGCTCATAATCGGGCATAAAACGATGGCCATCTTTATCACGCAGTAAGCCACCGTCCCCCCGACAGCCTTCGGTGGTTAAAATCCCCACTGGCACAATGGCGGTGGGATGAAACTGCACCGCCTCCATATTACCCAGCTTGGCCACACCGGTTTCAAGCGCTAATGCTTGACCAATGCCTTCGCAGATAATGGCATTCGTTGAGACTTCGTAAATTCGTCCATAACCGCCAGTGGCAATCGTGGTCGATTTAGCAATATAGGCACGTAACTCGCCCGTGATCAGGCAGCGAGCGACCACACCGTGGCAGCGCGACCCATCGTGAATTAAGGCTAAGGCTTCGATACGCTCATGAACGGGGATATCTAATGAAATAGCTTTATTATCGACAGCATAAAGCAATGAGTGACCCGTGCCGTCTGCCGTATAGCAGGTGCGCCACTTCTTGGTGCCGCCAAAGTCGCGGGCATTAATTAACCCATGCGCTTCTTCAGCTTCTTCAATAGTGACCTTTTGGGCATTGACCACGACATCACGCGGCCCTTTGGTTACCCGCGTCCAAGGTACACCCCAGTTTGCCAGTTCGCGCACCGCTTTGGGGGCACAATGGGCAAACATACGCGCGACCTCTTGATCGCAACCCCAGTCCGATCCTTTTACCGTATCTTGAAAATGGACATCTTCATCATCGCCCATCCCTTTTACCGTATTGCCAAGGCTTGCCTGCATCCCCCCTTGGGCGGCGGCCGAATGGGATCGTTTAGCTGGGATCAATGACAATACAACAGTATCTAAACCTCGCTCTTTTGAAGCGATTGCCACCCTTAGCCCCGCGAGTCCAGCTCCAACGACCAGAGAATCGGTATATATCAGTTTCACACTTGCTCCTTAACAGGGTATTGAACCACCACTTATTGGCTCGCATAGGGAAGAAAGGCGAGCAATGACGCGATGCCAATCACCACAAACACAACACTTATAATGGTTTTTATTTTTTTAATTCGCGCGCGATGATTAAGTGCTTTCTCGGCGCCCCACTTTATGGCGACTCGATAAAGGCCAATGGCGGCATGAAGCTCGACACATAATAGCAATGGTAAATACACCATCCACACACCATCATTCCAAATGCGCTCGGCGCTGCCGGATGGACCAATAGTCTCGGGGGCACTACCAATCAACCACAGGTGTACTGGTAATAACAAAAAGATCCCCACGCCCGTGATGGCCTGCCAGACCCATAACTTAGTATCGCCATGAGTGATCACCGTCATCTGCTTACGCAAAGCTCGCTGCTGTGCCAAGTTAAGTGGCATTTTATGCACCGCCACCAACACGTGTATCAAGGCCAGCACAGCCACCACTACGGCGATAATAGATACTACCCAAGGATAACCATGACCATCGGCACTTAAAAAGCTCAGTTCCATGGTTTTGGCCACCATGGTCATCGCATCGCCTCCCAGTAAAATAGAGGACACTAACAGCAGGTGAGTCCATAAAAACAGGGTCAATATGACACCGGTGAGACTCTGGCTCAGATCGAGCCAGCCACTTAATTTATTGTTATAACGAGTCAGCGACATATCTTCCCCTTATCGATGGCATCAGGTTGCCTTAAAATTGGTAACCAATAGCCCTAATGTCGCTCACAAACAGTCACTAAACCGTGAGGCAGATCAAAACACTAACTAATACTTCACAAAATGCTAAACTACCTAAGCTAACCCATCATCAAGGTACAAAAGGTGTGATAGGCAATGTCAGCTCACGGCCAATAATGAGGTATGACACCAAGCTCAACACGCCAATGCTAATAAGATAAATAATCAATATCTTGATAACCTTACGCAGCCCACGACGATTAAGCGTCAAGCCCCACTTCAATGCCACTCGATACAAACCTATCATGGCGTGGATCACCACAGCCGGCAGCAACAAGGCATACAGTAACCACGCATTGGCGTGATACACGCGTTCAGCAGAAAGATGTGGGCCTATCTCAGGGTTAGTGATCATGGTAAAAATATGCACTGGCGCTAAGAAAAACAAAATAAAGCCCGTGGCTAACTGCCAAAACCAGGCGTGACTGTCTTTATGGTTAATGCCCTGCATATGGCGCCTTAAGGCGCGCCACTGGCCCAACTGCGCCGGAAAACGCCGCAGTGCCACCGCCGCATGAACAATGACCACTAACATGATAAAAATCGAAAATACCTTAGTGACAATCGGCATACCATGACCTGTCGAGGTAAACAGCCCCCCTTCAAGAAACTGCACCACATGATAAAATGCCTCTTTACCTAATAAAATACTGGATTCAAAGTGCAGGTGAGCCAATAAAAAGCACCCCAGCATGATGCCAGTTGCACTTTGAATTTTGTCCGCCTTGGCAGACCATGGACTGCCCAGCGACGCATAATGGATATGATGAGATTGCATACTTTTGGGATTCATTATCATTCAACGCCTAGTGTCGGGATCTACACCATAGCAGCAAGCGTGCAGGGTAAACGCCTGTAATAAGCAAAGCGTGATTTACCTCACCCAGCAAGCAAGCAACTTTTGACTTAGTTCACAAACAAACCTTAAAATACAAAACAAAGGTCAAACCACTTAACCAAATATAATCATAGAGTTAAACAACCAATTTAAACAAAACAATCCATTCGAAAATAGCGTTATAAGTGCTTGAATCGGCACTTTTATTCTACCGAGCGCAAATATCAATAACAGATCACTCTGCCTTTAACCGCCGCATGGTTTACAATAACGCCATTATTGACCTAAGAGAGAAGATCCCATGGCTTGGATCCAGTTAAAAATTGATACCGACAATCAACACGCCGAACAATTAAGCGATATGCTGATGGACTTTGGTGCCCTGTCGATCACCTATGAAGATGGCAAAGACAACCCGATTTACGAGCCAAATTTAGGTGAGACTCCGCTATGGAGCCACACCGTACTGACGGCGCTGTTTGAAGCCGACTATGATCTAGCCCCTATCGTTGACATGCTCAAGCTGCAGCCTTACTTAGGCGTCGACTTTAGCCACAAAGTAGAGCAAGTTGAAGATAAAGACTGGGAACGGGAATGGATGGACAATTTCCACCCCATCCAGTTTGGCAAACGTCTGTGGATCTGCCCTAGCTGGCGTGAAGTGCCCGACCCACAAGCCGTGAATGTGATGCTCGACCCAGGCCTAGCCTTTGGTACCGGCACCCATCCAACCACGGCGCTGTGTTTAGAATGGTTAGATGGACTGCAACTTAACGGCAAAGAGGTGATCGACTTTGGCTGTGGCTCTGGCATTTTAGCCGTAGCCGCGCTGAAACTTGGCGCAGCAAAAGTCACAGGCATCGATATTGACTACCAAGCCATCGATGCCTCTAAAGCCAATGCCGAACGCAACGGTGTTGCCGATAAACTGGCGCTATTCCTACCCGAAGATCAGCCAGCTGACCTAAAAGCGGACGTGCTCGTGGCCAATATCCTCGCCGGCCCACTGAGAGAATTAGCGCCGCTTATCGCCGAAAAAGTCAAGCCGGGCGGCTTATTGGCACTATCGGGTTTGCTTAAAGAGCAAGCCGACGAAATTAGCCAACATTACGCCCAATGGTTTGACATGGACGCGCCTGCTCACAAAGAAGATTGGAGCCGCTTGACAGGCACCCGCAAATAACGGTAAAAGCCAGCGGCCGCAAGGCCGCCACTGACTTCACAGCACACAAAAGTCAAGTAAAAAAGTTGCTCCCAGGTCATTTATTGACCTTTTCACCGGCTTGAAAAAGGCGTACTATAGCGCCCCTTTGAAGCGCAAGGTGTAATGATAAATGCAGATTGGACCCTATCAACTGAAAAATCAGCTGATCGTGGCTCCTATGGCAGGAGTCACCGACCAACCCTTTCGAAATCTCTGCTTACGTTATGGCGCTGCCTTAGCGGTTTCAGAGATGCTTTCGTCCAATCCTGAAGTTTGGGATACCGACAAAAGCCGTCAGCGTATGACACATGCTGGTGAGAATGGGATCCGCTCAGTACAAATTGCAGGAGCCGATCCGGATATGATGGCTCACGCCGCCGTTGTCAACGTACAACAAGGGGCGCAGATCATCGATATCAATATGGGATGTCCTGCAAAAAAAGTGAATAAGAAGCTGGCTGGATCGGCACTACTACAGCAACCAGAGCAAGTAAAAGCGATTTTGCAAGCTGTCGTTGCCGCAGTGGATGTCCCGGTTACACTGAAAATTCGCACCGGCTGGGCACCAGAACACCGTAACGGTATTCAAATAGCCCAAATAGCAGAAGATTGTGGTATTGCCTCGTTAGCCGTACATGGCCGCACGAGACAATGTATGTACAAAGGCGAAGCCGAGTACGACACCATTGCCGCTATTAAACAGAATGTCTCTATTCCGGTTGTCGCTAACGGAGACATCTGCACCCCAGAGAAAGCACGCTTTGTGCTTGACCATACTGGTGCCGATGCCCTGATGATAGGAAGAGGCGCTCAAGGACGGCCTTGGGTATTCAGAGAGATCCAACATTATCTGGAAACAGGTAATAAGCTAGCGCCAATTGAAGTGGACGAAAAGCGTCAAGTGATGCTGGAACACCTCAAAGACTTATATGCATTGTATGGCGAATACAAAGGGTTACGTATCGCCAGAAAGCATGTTGGATGGTATCTGGACCAAGAAGCGCAGAGACCATTGAGAGCCGAGTTTAATCGGCTGGAAACTGTTGAAGAACAATGTTCCATGTTGGAACGTTATTTTGATGAATTAGTAAAGAATTAATAAAGAGCAGAATACGAATGTTTGATCAGACAACTCAACCAGAAGCTCATCAGCTTACCGTAGGCAAAATCGAAACCGCTAACGGCACTATCAAGCCTCAGTTACTACGTGACGCAGTTAAGCGCGCAGTAACTAACTTTTTCGCTCAAATGGACGGCCAAGAAGCTGAAGAAGTTTACGAAATGGTGTTATGTGAAGTTGAAGCACCTCTACTAGATATCATCATGCAGCACACTCGTGGCAACCAGACTCGCGCCGCCAACATGCTAGGTATCAACCGTGGTACGCTACGCAAGAAATTAAAAAAATACGGCATGAACTAAGAAGCGATTCTTAATTAGCTGTATCAGAACGGGTTTTTCGGCAACGAAAAGCCCGTTTTTGCTTATATGTACCCCCATATGTACCCCCGTTGTTTTGTTGCCCCACCTTAATCACTGTAGCAATTCACCCCTAAAATAAATCGTGTGAAAAGTTTCCTTTGTTCCCTCTTAATAATGTCGCTCACTAAAACGCCCTAAAATTTCAGGGTTTCGCTTCTCATGTTGAAAATGGGCTTTTAAAACCCACTCAATACGGAGCGTTCCTATGACACACCAAGATTTATCCATACTAGATACGTTGGCGATAAACAAAATCGCATTAGATAGACTCGTCAAAGAGAAAGAAAGACGACTTATCACAGGCGTAAGTAAATCCGAAGCCTTCCAATTAGAGCGCAAAGGCCTATTCCCTCGCCGTAGACAGATCTCTAACCGCTCGGTAGGTTGGCTGCTATCTGAGCTAGTGGCGTGGGTACATTCGAGGTCTGTCGCATCTTCTGTTCAGCCTAAATAGGGGGTGGAATAATGATTAAACAAGAGGTGCAACTCCCCCTTTTTGACGAGTTGGTAGATATTACCCATATGTGTAAGCTGCTAAAAAAAAGCCGAACGACTATTTGGCGTTGGCATAAATCAGGAAAATTACTCCAAGCCGTCGTTAAAAATAACCGAGTTGTCGGTTGGGATCCCGTCCAATTAGCACAATGGCAAAACCCACAAGGGACAAATAAGCACTGATTTTAGGGCGCTGGTGGAACACCACCAGCGCCCTTTTATCCTATTTAAGCCCCACCAAAACCATTAAAAACGCTAAAACCCCCGTAAATTTTGTTTTGACTTGCTAACTCGTGAAAATCCTAGCCTCTACTAAAACAACTGCTATAGAGGTAAAGATGAATAACAACTTGTTTACTCCCCCCTGTCACCTTGAGTCGGGCACTCCCCTTATCAACGAACAACAGAGACAATTTCTTACCGCTGTTAGTCGAGCCCATGCCTTCCAACTAGAGCGTCAAGGTCGCTTCCCTAAGCGCATTAAGCAAAGTGTCAACACCAATCACTGGAAATTAACCGAGGTACTAGCGTGGATTCATTCACGACCTGTGATTGAGCTGAAGGAGGAAAACCTATGAAGCACACCAACACTCACGTTGATAGCAATAAAAACAGAGCCAAACCCTGCCAACGTATCGCGGCTAACTTCACCCCTGAACCAAGCTTATCAACCGCTCAAATAGCGGTGAGATTAAACCGAAGCCCTAAGACAGTCCGAGAGTGGCTAAGAAGCTCAAAGGACGCCCCTAGAGCCTATAAGTCACAAAATAGGTGGCAAGTGCGACTGTCCGAATATAAGAAATGGGAAGCTCAATATAAATAGCCATAGCGACTTGATCGACTAGGGCAATTAGGTTGCCCTTTTTATCCAATCAAGATGAAACAAGTTGGGCTGTTAATGCACTTTATCGCAGCGCCAAAATTGAAAGCAACAATCCCCAAAGACCATTGCAAAAGCCTTTTAGCCTTGCTTGGTCGTTAATTACACTAGGTTTTAAATATTATTATGTCTTTAAGCTTAAGTACGCCTAATCATCAAATTGAGCGTTTGTATAACAAGCACTCTCGCAGCCATTATGGGACTCACTTTGACTATGCTGGCAGTGCTATTGATGCGACGCTTGATGGCAAGGCGTGGAGAGTGATGGCGTTCCCCGACGGATTGAACCATAGATTATTAAACAAGCTCTATCACTATTGTATGAGCTACCTCACTATGCATTCCAAGCTATTCATGATCCGCTTTGATGTGGCGCTATACGACTCGCCAGAGGATAATAAAGAGATAGGCAAACTAAGTCGCTACATAACAAAAAAATTAGAATCTCGTTACCAATCTGAAGTTGGTTTCGGTTGGGTTAGGGAGCAAAATAGCCATAGTGAAAAATGCCATTACCACTGTTTTGTCATGCTTAACGGCCAAAAAGTGAGAAACACCTACACGACGTTTAACGTCGTCAAAGCGGCAATGAAACTGCTAATAAATATCACTATCCATTTCCCTTATAATTGCAGCTACATGGTATTAAGAAACGATTTAAGTAGTCAGCAAGCCGCATTTTATAGGCTTAGCTACCTCGCTAAAAACAAGGGCAAGACTGACCTTCCTGTCAAAACGAAAAGCCACAATTTTAGCCGACTAAAATCCAAGGCTAGATGAGATCAACTTTCAGCCTCCCCGCGCGATTATGCGCAACCCGTTATTTTACTCCGAAAAATGTTAATGAAATGTCAACCGTATCGACGTTTTTATGATCACTCATCATTTTATCCCGCACTAAAACTACCAGCCATAGGTAACACCTTGACTTATTGGCATTAAGTTGCAGTCGCATCGATAGTAACTGATCAAACATCAGCGTGATCAAAAAAAGTGATCATGACAGTGATCACTCGCGAGTGTAATTAAAGTAACGTCCTCTTATTGACGAACAGAAATAAAGCAACGATGACTTTCAGCCGCCAGCAGTAGAACGATTGTTATAATCGCCGTCATTACGCCTTAATACAGTAAAAGCAAGTAGCATTAATCTGTAACGCCCACGCTTAAGCCCTCTGCCCATTCAACATATCAAACATAACCTCTAATACGCTTTGGCGAGTAGCGGGGTCGCTGAGATACTTCATCATCATCTCTTGCTCGGCGCTTGAACTAGCCATCACCGCCTCATCACTCGCAACAGGGAAGTCGCCTAGCATGGCTTGAGCCCTAGAGTTATGTTTGATTTGCGCCATCACGGTCTCGTTCTCGCGAACCTTCTCACTCCACTTACGGACGGTATTAATCAAATCGCCATCGGATAGGTTTTCATTAGCAAATGCTTCATTGAGCTTTTCGAGCACGTACGATAACAACTCCTCTTTTTTATCTTTCGCTTTAGCTGAGCCGATATCGGTACTGGGCTCTAACCCATAGTCAGGGGCATCCTCCTTTAGCCGAATGTCTTGTTGGCGAATTTTAGACAAACGGTAGTGGCTCATGACCACGTTGTCTAAATCCAGCTCATCTTCCTCTATCACTTTCTCACGCAACATCGGGCGAAGGTGCCTAGCGTATAGGCTCAGCTTTTCGAGCCCTTTGTCATCATAATCCACCAGCTGCGACATAAACTCATAAAAGCGGGTAAAGCTGCCTAAGTCCTTTTTGAAAATCTCAAGGCGGTCCTTCTCTTGCTTACAGTCCTTAAAGCTATTTTCAGCGTTAGCTATCAGCACTGCGTCATCGGTTTGTTTTGTTCGCTCAAACATCTCCTTGGCTTTGATATAGGCATCAACCGCAGACGCATAACGCTTTCGCCAGCGATCTCTTGCTGGGTAGCAAATATTGCTAATGGCAGCATTGGACTTTTTCTTAGTAAAGAACGCCTCACTGAATTGCTCGACCTCAGACCATAAGAAGATACCGCTTGTACGCAGCTTCTCAAACAGGTCAAACACCATGTTGGGATCGGTAACATCAGCAAGCTCAGCGGTCTGATAATAAGGCTGAAAAGCCGCTAAAATGTCATCGGGTGCATTATAAAAGTCGAGCACAAACGTGCCTGTTTCCGCCTTACCCGGATGAGTTCGATTAAGACGTGAAAGCGTCTGTACACATTCAACACCGCCAAGCTTCTTATCCACATACATGGCGCATAGCTTAGGTTGGTCAAAGCCTGTTTGAAACTTATTGGCCACCAGCATGACTTGATAATCATCGCTGTCGAAGGCTTTGCGCATATCCCGACCTTTAAGCTCTGGATTCATGTTTTTCTCGGTGAACTTCTTGTCCAAGAATGCGAAACAATCAGGATCATTTTCATTAAACTCAACTTCACCAGAAAAGGCTACCATGGCTCTTATTGTGCCATAGCCCGCCTTTTTATCGGCAAGCGCATCAGCAATATACTTATCAAAAGCAAGCTTGTAACGCACCGCCTCTTTACGTGAGCTAGTCACCACCATCGCCTTCGCCTGACCGCCCAATAAGCCCATCACGTTGCCTTTGAAGTGCTCGATGATCACTTTCACCTTTTGGGAAATATTATGATCATGCAAACGCACCCATTTATTCAGCTTCATGGTGGCTTTCTTACTGTCGACTTCCTTATCGGCTGCCTCTACCTTTTGCGCTAATTGATACATCACCTTGTAATTAGTGTAATTTTTTAGCACATCGAGGATAAAGCCCTCTTCAATGGCTTGGCGCATGGAATACACATGGTAGGCCTCAGGCTTATTCTGTTTCGATGGTGGCAAATCTGGATTCGGTAAGCGCCCGAATAACTCCATTGTTTTCGCCTTAGGCGTCGCGGTGAAGGCATAGTAATTGAGGTTAGCACTGCCTTGGCGAGCGGCAATGGTGGCGTCTAAAATATCCTCTGACGACAGCTCAACGTCATCATCAGCCTCTTCAGTCATCAAGACCTCTTTCAGCTTACGCGCTGTTGAGCCGCTTTGTGATGAATGCGCTTCATCGGCAATCACCGCATAGCAGCGCTCTTTTAGGCTGGTACTGTTTTCGATAGCGCGCAACACAAACGGGAAGGTCTGAATAGTAACAATGATAATGGGTTGGGAGGTTTCTAGCGCTAAGGCCAGCTTTTCAGACTTAGAGCCGTCGCCCTCTTTGTTGTTAATTTTACCCACCACACCATCGGCATGTTCAAACTGGTAAATGGTGTCTTGCAGCTGATCATCTAGCACTGTGCGGTCGGTGACCACAATGACCGAATGAAATTGCTTGTCGCCTTGCTCATTGTATAACGTTGATAGCTGGTGGGCTGTCCATGCAATCGAGTTCGACTTACCCGAGCCTGCACTGTGCTGTACTAGGTACTTATTACCCGTGCCCTCAGCTATTGCGGCATCGATCAGCTTAGAGACCACATCCCATTGATGATAACGCGGAAAGATTAGCGTTTCTTTTTTGTACTTGCGGCCTTCCCAATCCTCTTTCTCTTCAATTTGTAAATGCACAAAGCGGCCAATGATGTTTAACAGGTTGTGTGGCGCTAACACCTCATTCCACAAATAATCGGTCGCATAACGGTTGCCATCTTCGGGTACATCGTTACCCGCACCGCCGTCTTTAGTGCCTTTGTTAAACGGCAAAAAGAAGGTGTCATCGCCAGCCAGCTTAGTCGCCATATAGACTTCATACTGACTCACGGCAAAATGCACTAATGCACCGCGTTTAAAGCTTAGTAATGGCTCACGCTTCTTGGTCACAGGGTCTTTCGGCAAGCGTGTACGCTTATATTGTTTAATGGCGCTCTCGACGGCCTGCTTAAATTCAGATTTGAGCTCTAGGGTCGTTACAGGCAGCCCATTGACGAATAGCACTAGGTCAATACGCCATGCTTTGGCCTTTTTACCCGTAGCCGCAACGTGCTCTTGAGTGGCATAGGGGCTATACACCAACTCAGGCACTATACGGCAAATATTGTGCTGATAACGCGCTAGGGTTTCAGGGTTAAGGTTATGCTCAGGCTTAAACTGACACAGCGAGAAGCGGGCATTACGAATGTTTAACCCATGACGCAGTACGCCCAGCGTTCCCCATAGGCGAGACTCTTTGTCAGTCGCGTTTTCATCGGCCTTGCTTAGCTGGGTAACTAGTGCCTTTAAAAAATGGCTTTCAGGCTTATTGGGATACACCTTGCACAGCTTTTGCCACTCTTTAGGTTGGGTTGCCTGTACAAACGCCAATACATCTTGCTCATAGAGCGCAGACTCACGGTTGTAGCCTTCAGGCGAGCCGACTAGCCAGCCATTAACCACCATTTGCGTAATGATATCGTCTTGAAAAATACGCTCTTGGGTTGTATCTATCACTGTTATTATTCCCTATAGGTGACTTATTTAACCTGTGGCCCTATGGCCTAGCTACCACTGCGGCCTAATTAAACCTTTGAGCTGATAACGCCAAAGTGATTAAGGTTATTAATTATTGGGCTTATCCTGCGATGGTTTATTTTGCAGCTGCTTTAGCGCATTAGCCAAATCGACATCCACCTTTGAGGGCTGGGCATCAATGACTCTGCGGTATTTATCGTATTCTTGTTTAGCTTTTTCAGTGGCTTGTGCTTGCGAAATCTGGCCTGCATGACTAAGTACGTCATAATCACTTAGGCGTAAAAAGTCGTCTAGCTTACTGGCCCAGTCGGCCATTTTCATTAGCTTGCCGTTACGGGCTTGTAGCTCGGCAAATTCTAAGTAGGAGTTAACCAGTCGGTTTAAGGTATCGAGTTCTTTTTCGTCTAAATAGTTTTTGCCTGTAACTACGTCTTTACGAGTCGGCTCTGCGCCCGCAAAGCTGGTTAAGCCCAAGTGAGGTTTGTCGGCATCGATACGCTTAAACACCAGCTCTGCGGCGGTATTACCATGGGCCGCCCAGTGCATTTTGTTTTGCACTTTGGCAAAAAAATCGACACTGGTTTGTGCTTTGCCATCGTAATCTATGCTGGTGGCGTAGATGTCGCATACCTTGCGCCAAAATATCTTCTCTGACGAGCGTATATCGCGGATGCGGTTTAACAGCTCGTCAAAATACTGCATGTTATCGGGTTTTTTCAGGCGCTCATCATCCATAACAAAGCCTTTGGTTAAATAGGCTTGCAATGTTTGTGTGGCCCACTGGCGAAACTGGGTGCCTTGCTTAGAGCGCACGCGGTAACCGACGGCAATAATTAACGGCAAACTATAGTGTTTGGTATTGTAGTTTTTGCCGTCTTCGGCAGTTGTTCGGAATAACCGAACAGCTGCATTTTCAGCCAATTCCTGCTCATTAAAGATATTGCTAATATGCTCGCTAATCGTCGCTTTTGACTTGCCGTACAGCTGGCACAAATCAGCCTGAGTCAGCCATAACGTCTCGGCTTCAACAAGGCACTCGACCTTAGTTTGGCCTGCGTCCGTTTCAAATAAAATAAACTGCCCAAGCGGCGGCGTAATCTCGTTAGTCATTAGATTGCTCCCAATGGCGCACGTCGATTTTGCCTGTGACAGCGGCAGAGATGAGGGCAGTGCGACGTTCTTGCATCAAAATAATAGCTTTATCAGCCTTCTTTAATAAAACATCTAACCTTGGCATTTCATTGTTTAAATAGCGAACAATCGACTCTTGTTCTATTTTGGGTGGAATAGTCACTGTGAACTTTCGTACAATATCTGCATTAAGGTTCATTTGGCTAGTTTCATTGCCTCCATCACGTATCGCGTGATAACCAGCAATAAAAAACATTTTTAAATATTCATTCCACAGAAGGTTGTTCGTCGTAATTGCAGCACAAGCTTGATTGTAAGTAGCAGCAACACCGAGGAGAGCCACACGACCACGAGTCACACCTTGACCATACATCGCCATTAATAATGTTCCCGGAGGGGATAATTGAACAGATGTTTGTTTTACCGCTAGGCTACTAATTGTTTCTTCAGTGTTATAAATAGTTTCATAATTGACTTCCCCAGTTTTGATCCAAGGTATTTCACCTGACCAATAGCTCGAGTTAGATCTATCTGGAGTTGCTCCTGTATTTAATGAAGCGTAGTACCCAAGACTAGAAACTCTCCAATGCGCTGGCACTTCACCTAACCACTCGACACCTGAATCTTTCATTGGGGCTTGTGAATTGAGGCCTTTAGTCACTGCATGGCTAATCACCGCTTGGCGCTTTTCTTTTAACAGCTTTATCAGTTGTTGCTGTTTGTCGATGAGCGTGTCGATTTTGGCCGTTTCGTGATCGAGGAAGTTGGCGATTTGAGTTTGTTCAACTTTTACAGGCAAAACGATGATAAGATCTTTGGTTTTCTCCTGATTCATGATTCCTATGGTGGAGGAATTTGAGTTTTGAATCATTTGCTCGCTTTGTATTGAAAGCGAATACATTAGAAAGAAATCATCCACACGATTACTTGGGCTGATGACATTAATTTGTTGATTGCAGGAAAAAGGGGTCGAACAATGGGCTACTTTTCCCAAAGTTGCCCCAATCCCAATAACTAATATTGAATTAGCTTTATAAAGCTTTGAATCTTTAGCTTTTACTGACTCCCAAGTAACATATTTATTAGCTACCCCTAAATTGTAACCATTATGAAAATCACTCGGTGAAAACCAAGGAACTTCCTTTTCATCTGTAAATGAAGTGTGATCTTTGGGGGTTCCTCCAGTGCTAACCAAATCAGCAATATATTTAACAGGAACAGTTTTCCAACAAGAAGGAATATTACCCAACCACTCAACGCCAGAATCCTTATACTCAGGATACACCTGATACTTGCTAGCCTTTAACTCACTCATGGCTGCCCCCTAACTGCGCTAACGCCTCTACACTGGGCAGTTCATTTTTCAATGAATCAGGAAGCTGTTGGGTTAAGCGATACTCGGCAATGCCCATGGGTTTGTCCATGCCGCTGAGGGCGTATTCGGCGACTAACTTATCTTTGGTTTTGCACAGCAACAGGCCAATGGTGGGCGCGTCGCCTGCTTTGGCAAGTTGCTCATCAACCGCTTTAATATAAAAATTCAGCTTGCCTGCGTGTTCAGGTTCGAAGTCGCCCAGCTTTAATTCAATCACTATGTAGCAATGTAAATGCACATGATAAAACAATAGGTCGATATAAAAGTCACGCTCGCCCACTTGCAGCGGGTATTGCTTGCCGATATAGGCAAAGCCTGCGCCCAGTTCGAGTAAAAACTGGGTGATGTGCTTAACCAGCCCTTGCTCTAATTCTCGCTCTGAATGATTTTTGGCAAGGCTTAAAAAGTCAAAAATGTACGGGTCTTTTAAGGTTTGAATGGCTAACTCTGATTGCGCGGCAGGTAAACGCTGCTCAAAGTTATGCAAGGCTTGGCCGTCGCGCTGCCACAGGTCGCTTTCAATTTGATGCACTAACACATTACGGCTCCAGCCATGTGCGAGTGTGTTACTGACATAATAGGCGGCCTCGGCTGTGGTGCTGCACTTGCTGATAATTTGAATATTGTGCCCCCAAGGGATTTGCACTAATTGGGCAACAAGCTGTTGCCCAATTGCATCACTGGAGAAAAATTGATACCACTGGCGAATGTATTTTAGGTTGCGCTGTGAAAAGCCTTTCATTTGTGGAAATTCGGCCATTAAATCTTGGCTGAGTTGGGCTAATAACTTATCGCCCCACGCGGCTTGCTGCTGGCGGGCTACAATCTCTTCGCCTAATTGCCAATACAAGGTTAAAAGCTCGGTATTGACTTTAACAACGGCTTTTTGCTGGCTTGATGCAACCTTATGTTTAAGCTCTATTAGCCATTGCTTGTATTCTGCACTTTGCAGTAATGCTGGGTGTTTGTCGCTCATTACGAGTGTACCTCTTGCAGCAACTTCATAATGTCGCTACTCACGGCATCTAAGTCCGCATCGATGGCTTCTAGTTCACGCGGTGGCAGGTAGACGTAGAAATGGCGGTTAAAGGGAATTTCGTAACCGACAATGCCAATCTCACCGTCTTTTTCATCGCGCTTGTCGGCGTTGATCCACGCATCGGCCACATGGGGGGCGACTTCCTTAGTGAAGTAAGTTTCAATCAACTCAGCGGTGCTTATACTTGGGGTGCGGCAACCTTGTTGATATGCGCCGCTTAGGGGTACGTTTTCGTTATCACGCAAGTCGCCATCTTGCTGGTATTCAACCACTTGTCCGACTAAGCCCTTGACAGTGCCTTGATACTCAAACGCGCCATATAATGGCTGTGCATCGTCTTTAACCACCTTTTTAACTACAGGCGCGGCATGTTGATTTTTCCACGTAATGGCATCGATAAACTGCTTTTTCTGTTTAGTGTCGAGCTTAATGCCAGTGGCTTTAAACGCGCCTTTGAGCGTCAGTTCAAACTCGTTGAAGTCGTCTGACTGTTGATGCGTTCCGCCTAGCGCTTTGCCTGCATGAGCATCAATGGCTTGCTGAAGCCGCTTGGCATCGTTCATCAATGATTGTTGCCACAACCAAAGTTTTGGCTCCAACACATCTTTAATCTGTTTTTCTTTAAGCTCGGGGAAATCGGCCTTGATCATGGCGCGAGCTTCAACTTCAACCTCAGCCAATTGGCCGTAGCTGTTTAAATCAGCATCATCCTCAATCCACTGCGCACCGAATTGCTCATACAGTGCCACCATTGCGGCATTTAACGGCTTAGGTGCAAAACGCAGCGACTCAATAGCGGCATCGGTAATTTGCGCCGACAAGCGCAGCGGGCGCTCAATCGTTAAACGGCGGTAGCCAAATTCATAAGTATTGAAGATTTTACTGGCAAAGGTTTTTGTTGTTTCAGCTTTTGGATTAGCAGCCTGACGACCACGGCTACTTTTAACCTCGGCAGGCTTATCAAGCCCCATGTCAGCCAGTGAGGTGGCATCAATCACCTCAAAGTGGCCGAAGGCACGGGTAATGGTTTTAATGTCGTCTTCACTCATGACGTGACGCTTAGAGCCAAGCGACTTGCGCATTTTACCGCAGAGGTTTGAGCCATCAATCAACTGCACCTTGCCTTTACGTTCTGAGGCTTTCTTGTTTGAGAGTACCCAAACGTAAGTCGCGATACCTGTGTTGTAGAACATATCTGTGGGGAGTGCGATGATGGCTTCGAGTAAGTCAGCCTCAAGGATATAACGGCGAATTTCGCTTTCGCCACTGCCCGCACTGCCCGTAAATAAGGGAGAGCCGTTTAAGATGATACCAATACGGCCACCAGCATTAACGCTGCCATCGGTGTTATGTGTATCACGCATCTTGCTAATAAGGTGCATCAAGAACAGCAGCGAGCCGTCTGATACCCGAGGTAACCCAGCACCAAAACGGCCATCAAAGCCTTTAACTTGGTGCTCAATTTTAATCTCGGCTTCAATTTTCTTCCAATCGACCCCAAACGGCGGGTTAGACAGCATGTAGTCAAACTTGTCGGCGGGAAGCTGATCGTTAGACAGGGTGTTACCCAGCTTGATACGGCTAACGTCTTGCCCTTTAATCAGCATATCGGCTTTACAGATAGCGTATGACTCTGGGTTGAGCTCTTGACCAAAGGCGCGCATAACGGCATTAGGGTTTAGTTCATGCACATATTCCATACCTGAGGATAGGAAGCCACCAGTGCCCGCCGTCGGGTCGTAAATGGTGCGGATAATACCTTCCTTGGTCAGGGCATCATCATCTTCCATAAACACCAGCGAAGTCGTTAAGCGAACGATGTCACGAGGGGTAAAGTGCTCACCTGCCGTTTCGTTTGAGCTTTCGGCAAAGCGGCGGATCAACTCTTCGAACACTAAGCCCATTTCATGGTTTGAAACGGCTTTTGGGCTTAGGTCAGTCGTAGCAAACTTCTTCACCACTTTAAAAAGCAGGTTGGCATCGTTGAGCAACCCGACAAACTCATCAAACTTGAAGTGCTCGAAGATTTCGCGGGCATCGGCAGAGAAACATTGAATGTATGTCTCTAAGTTCGCCTTAATGTCCTTTTGCCCCATCTTGCCAAGATCCATTGGCGAGGTATTAAAAAATGACAAGCCCTTATCGTTACTAGGGGACTGAGTGGCGCGCATGATTAGCTTTTCTTGTGCCTCTTCAGGGAGGTTCATGGCTTTGACTTTTTCGGCCGTTACTACCACCGCACCTTTAGTCTCTTCCAGCACACACTCAAGGCGGCGAAGCAGGGTGAATGGCAAAATCACGCGCCCGTATTGAGATTGCTTGAAGTCACCGCGAAGCAGGTCAGCGACCGACCAAATGAAGGCTGCGGTAGAAGAGAAATTAGTATTAGTCATTTGATCACTCATAAAAAGCCGCTAACTCGTATCGACTTATATTGATTGGTATTGATTGATATGGGTGACGATTCTACGGTGTTGCCGCTGGTGGGGCAATGAAGGGATACAAGTTGTTTGATTTATCTTAATTTTATGTCAATTAGAACGATCCAATACGGAAAGTTAGATAAATAACCTGAACTCGGGATAAGAAATTGAACTAATAGCCCTCTTTGTGATCAGATCTCTCGACCAAGATTAATCAATCACGCAGAGGGCATATGAATAATTTAGTGGATGTATTTTGTGATGTCGATGATTTTTGTAATGCTTTTATTCCTCAATGGGAACAACAGTGCCTAACCGATGGAACTCGCAAGCGTAAGCGCGCAGGCAGAATGACGATGAGTGAAATTATGACAATTATCATCGCCTTCCATATGTCTAATCATCGTGACTTCAAGAATTTTTACACAGGATATCTGGCTCGTTTCTACAAATCTGATTTTCCAAACTTACTCAGCTACACTCGATTTCTTGAAGTCATGCCGAGTGCAGTCATTCCAATGTGCAGTTATTTTTCCTCTTTAAAAAGCGAACCGACAGGCATCGAGTTCGTTGACTCAACGAGCATTAAGGTTTGTCATAATTTACGAATTCCAAGGCATAAAACGCTAGCAGGTCTCGCCAGCCGAGGAAAAGGCACGATGGGCTGGTTCTATGGTTTTAAACTTCATCTTATTGTGAACCATCGAGGTGGCATCGTTGCAGCCAAAATAACACCTGCGAATGTTCATGACACGAAACCCGTAAAAGATATGGTCGTTGAATCAATGGATAAACTCTATGCTGATAAGGGGTATATCGGCAAAGCGTTAGCAGGCGACCTATTAGAACGTGGGGTAACTATCGTTAATAACGTGCGTAAAAATATGAAAGCAAAGGCTTTATCATTATGGGATAGAGCCATGCTTTCTAGACGATTTATTATCGAAACAATCAATGACCAGCTAAAAAACATCTCACAAATAGAGCATACACGGCACCGCAGCGTACATGGTTTCATGCTTAATGTGATAGGTGGTTTAGTGGCTTATCAACTCAAAGAGAATAAGCCACAACTCAATATTACATCAGCAGAATTCAACGTGATTTCAGTGTTACGTTAAACCGATCTGAGGTTAATTAAAAAAGCCTGCGCTTTAGGTCACTCAGCGCAGGCAAAAGGGTTAGGTTATCATTATTCGTTATCTGCCCTTGGCTACTTTTGGCGCCACGGACATAGACACATTAGTGGGCGTGCTGCTCTTGATGGCAATTATCGAACCGACTCATCGCCATCATGCCTAGCAGTAAGATCGACAACCCGCCGGTCACCACAATCACCGCATATGGCGCGCTTAAGTCTGTTTGCTGCACCAGTCCAGCGATGACCGAGGCGCCACTCATCTGAATAAAACCTAACATCGCAGCGGCTGTCCCTGCACGTTCACCAAACGCCGAGAGTGCCATGCTGGTAGCTGGGCCCAGTAATAGCGCAAAACCAATACACAACATCATCATGGGTAACATAAAACCAAACGCCGCAGGCAAGCCGGTTTGTGGGCCAACAAACTGCATCGCCAACTCCAATACCGCAGCAGCTAATAACGCCAATAGCGCCAGGATAACGGTGGGGCGATTACCCAAACGGCTGATCACCGCTGGGGCAGCAAAACAGGCAATGATGTTGACCACGGCATTGAGGGCAAACAGACCACTAAAGGTCAACTCTGATACGCCTAAACGCTCGATAAGCCACACCGGGGCATAGGAGACATAACATAAAATTGAGGCCATCCCCGCCATACAAGCCACCGCATAAAACAGAAAATGGGGTTCGCGTAAAATCGGCTTATAACGAGCCCAACGATACAGTGGTCCTGTGGTGACCGTGTTAGCAGGACGAGTTTCTGGCAGGCGATAGCTCACCAGCACCATCATCAATAAGCCATACAAGGTCATAAATAGAAATGTCGAACGCCAACCAAACTGTAAGGCCAGCAAGCCGCCTAAGGTCGGGGCCAACGCTGGGATCACGCAGATAACACCATTAATATAGCTGTAATAACGCGCTCCTTCTTTGGGAGTGAAGCAATCGCGGATCGCACTAAAGACCACAATAGAGGTTGAACAGGCGGCTAACCCTTGTAGCACTCGAGCCAGTTGCAACCAATGAAACTCCATCGCCACCACAGCCATTAAGCTGCTGGCGATATAAAGCAAAATACCGCCCAGCGCCACAGGGCGACGACCGTAGCGGTCGGCTAACGGGCCAATGAGGATCTGCCCCACGCCCATGGCAAATAAAAACAGCACTAAGGTCGATTGCACCTGACTAGCCGACACGGCGAATTCTGCCGCCATGGTTGGCATAGAAGGCAGGTAGATATCGATGGCCAGTGGGCTAAGCACCACCATCATCATTAAAATAGGTAACAAATTACGACGCATGAGGTTTCTTTAATCTCTGTAAGTTAATCGGAAATATGCAAGCCGAGCATTTTAAGCGAGTGATGTTATGAATAGAAATGGTATAATTTCAAAAGCTAATTTCCTTTAAGGAATATCTTATGAATCTCGACAATTTGGCCCGTATCGATCTTAACTTATTGGTGATGCTGCAAGTCTTGCTCGAAGAGCGCAGTGTTACCCGCGCCGCTAATCGGTTACATGTGAGTCAGTCGGCCTTGAGTAAGAGCTTAAATCGCTTACGAGATGCCTTAGGCGATCCACTGTTTATTCGTACCGCTCACGGTTTAAAACCCACCGCCCATGCGATGCACCTAGGTCAGCAACTGCCCACTATGTTGCAAGGCCTTTATCAACTGACTCAGCCACCCAATTTTGAGCCCGCTAGCAGTAATCGACAATTTTCCTTCGCCATGGTCGAAAGCGCCTACGAAACCCTGATCCCCTATTTTATCGGCCCGCTGCTCAATAATGCGCCCAACTTACGGCTCGACTCCTACCTCTGGCTGGAAAAATCGCTGCCGGCATTGCAACAAGGGCAGATAGATTTTGGCATTACTGGCCGCGACCTTAATCCGCAATCGGATCTGATTATCGACCGCCTCCCCGAGGGTATCGCCTATCAAACCCTGTTTAAAGATCATCAGGTTTGCCTTGTACGCCAAGGACATCCGATTCTCGCACTGGTCAACAGTAACGCCTGGAGCTTGGCCGTCTATCTAGAGATGTCGCATGTGCAGGTGCGCTGTGAGGGCAATGAGTGGTGGGCTCTCGACTACTTTTTAGCTAAAAAAGGCCATCGTCGCCACCTAAGTACCACAGTGCCGGACTTTTATGGTGCCGCCAGCGTTTGTGCCCATAGCGACCTTATTTTTACCCTACCATCGAGCTTTGCCAGTCACGCCCAGAAACTCTATCCCTTGGTGGAATTACCCCTACCTGTGGCATTTTCTCCTTTAGCCTATGTCTTACTTTGGCATGAGCGTAATAATGAGGAGCCGGGACACAAATGGATACGAGAAACCATCTGTAAGAGTGTGGCGCAGGCGTTTAATCAAGCCAATGAGGATAATTCAGCAACGGTTAAGCCTGATTAGTTTATCATCAGTTTTTTAGCGAGCAAGCCAACATACCGATGTGTGGCTGACACTAAGATTAAGCTAATTTAACGTGATCTCTGCCGCCTAAGTGGGCAGAATCAAGCCACAGCAAATTCAGGAGAAACTATGATTTATCATCAATTTCAGCAAACACCTTTGCAACATAGGTTCACTGGAATCAAAGGGTGGTTAGCATTTGCTATCGGTTTAGTGGTGATGACATTGGTCTTGCTAGCGCTGCCCTTTATCATCTTAATCGCGGCGGTGAGCTTGGTGTTGCTCAGCGTATTTGGTCGCTTGTTTTTAAAGCGCCAACTGCCTAAGTTTCGCCAGTATTCGCCAGCACAAGATGAGATGCCTCATCAGGCTCAGCGCCGCCATACCCAAGCGGAATACTTCGAGCAACAGGCGCCATTTACCACGCCGCGCCAAGGCCGCACCTTCGACCACAACCCCAACGAGTAAGCTTGTATTAGCTGAGGCCATTGGCCTCAGCTAGATTATATAGGGCAAGCAAACCCGCTTAAATCGGTTCAGCTAACAACTCTTTCGCCCGCTCTAGCGCCGAGACCTCGGCCTGATTATCCGTTACCGCCAACACATTGTCGATTTGCGCCACCAATGAGCGCCATAACGGCGCGATCACCGCTAGTTCCTGTTCATTAGCACGGGCGCGCGCCATATTAAGCAGTGCCGCCGATCCCACGACATCAATACGCCCTAAAACACCATCGGCTAAGGCGATACTCAGTTCAATCATGGCCGGGACACTGTGGCCATATTTAACCACTTGGCGCAGATAACGCTCGGCCACACTGTAATCGTCACCCAGAGCATTATCGTTGTTGAGCATCTGCTGTGCTCGATTCAACATGGCGTCGAGCTGACCTTGCTCGGCCGCTTCGGCCATCCAATGCTGACTGGCTAATGCGTCGGGCTCACACCCCTCGCCTCGGGCCAACATCAAGGCTAAATGATACTGCGCATGGGGGAAACCTGCGTTAGCAGCAGTCGAAATGTAATGATAGGCTTGGCTATAATCGCCTTGCTGATAATAGAGTACCCCAAGATTGGCCATCGCTTCCGACTGCTCCAGCGCCGCAGCCGCCTGCAGGTAGTGCAAGGCATCGCTATGGCTAACCTCAATATGCTCGCCCCCCACCAAGTAAAAATAACCTAACAAAGCCATGGCATTGGCGACACCCGCTTTGGCAGCGCCGATGATCGCGGTTTCGCCAGCGCTGGCATCTGGCTCGCCGTTATAACCGTGCAGCAAGCTAACCCCATGTTCATACAAGGCCTCGGGGTGGTGAGGCGCCGCTTGGGCAAACCAATAGGCGGCTTGCTTAAAGCTGTCGGTACTGCGTTGATGCTGAACCTTGGGCTCATCATCTTGCTCGGCTAGTGCTTGCTCTTGCTCACGCTGCATCAGCGCGCGAGTTTTTAACGACATGCCCACCAAATACTGGGCCTGATGGTCATTTTCCATGATCGCCCGATAACATAAGTCGCGACCAGCAATCGAATCAAATGGTTCAAATTGATACTCAGGGGCTGGCCGTTGGTGCACTATAGGAAACAGCTCAACCACCAGCTTGAGTAAACGCTCAATTGAGCGCTGCGCCAACTCTTGCAGCGCCTCGGCGGTTAGGTGATATTTTTCTGGATGAGCACCTCGATTACCATCACCACGCAGCCGATGCAGGCTTCGAGTGATGCGCACATTGATCACTCGATGGCGATTTAGGGTCTCAATATGATCATAGAGGTTAGGGCTATCAAAAATAATCTGCTGCGACTGCGCTAACTGGTCGGTCAATTTGTGAGTAAAGCTGCGGATATGCAGCAAGGCTTGGGTAGGTACATCACGTACGTAGCTCTTGGCGATACGATAATCTTCGCCAAGCACTTGAGAAAATTCGCTCACGAGTTCGATATCGGTCAGCACGGCATACACTCCGTAAAACTTACAAAAAAGGGCCTATCAGGCCCTTATATAAACACTCGCTACACGTGCTCATCGACGCTAGGACGCGACACCATGTATAAGCGAAACAGCGCAACGTTAACAAATAACCCAATAAATGCCACGCTCACCTCGACCACCAACATCAGCGGAAAGCCTACTGCTGAGGCGAGTTGCGACAAGGTGCCACCCAGCAGAGACAAGGGAATATACAGCATTAATACCAGTAACGTTTTAAAGGCGATAGCAGAGCTAAACTTGAAACTGCCTTTAATCGCCTCAAGCGGCGTTAATCGCTCAACCACCACCATGAAGTTAACATAGGCGAGGCGCGCAAATACATAGATGCTCAAGGTCAAGCCGATTAGCCATAAGGGACCAAAGGCGGCAAACAACATCACCGGGGCTAAAATCAGTAATCCTGACATCACACCCGCCAGCAATAATCCCGGCACAAAGTTTAAACTGGTTTTTAAAATCAGGGCATTAGATGGCTCATGGCCATTGGATCTCACTTCCATAAACAGGGTTAACGATGCAATCAACACCGAAAATACCAATAGCAACACCATCATAGCGACCATATGAGACGCACCAAACTGTGGGTTCTCTAAATCGGCACTGTTGATCTCCATTCCCAGCCATAATTGAATACTCACCTGAATAAACAAAATAGGCACGGTTAAAATAGCTAACTGACTAATATGATTGCGAAAGAAGTTATATGCTTCGGTCAAAATCGCTGATAATGACATAGGTCGTTCCAATAGATAATGATAAACCAACTAATTAGGTCGCACAGGATACCGAAATTTCCTATCTAATGCACAACTGATGTCTAAAAATAGCGACGAAATCTTGGCCGACTTAGGCTAATATTAGCGCCACATTAAATTGATTTACCAAAGGATGGTAAGTGATGAAGCTCTTCAAGGTTATACCGTTACTGCTCAGTACCCTCGCTTTCAACGCCCCGGTTCACGCTGGCTGGCTCGATAATTTAAGCAACAAAACCGAACCCCAAGTAACGGCGCCACAGACGCAAAATAACGATCTGGTTGGCACTGTCATGTTGCAGCTCGGGCTCAACCAAAACCAAGCAGAAGGCGGCCTTGGCAGCCTGCTCTCCTTAGCGAAATCCACTTTAGGTAACGACAGTTTTGCGCCGATTGCCGCGGCGATCCCGGGCGCAGATATGTTACTTGGCGCCGCACCTCAAACCGATAGCGGCTCGGGCATGTCGGGCTTATTATCACAGGCTGGCGATCTGGGAGCGTCGTTGCAAGGTGGCGCACAGGTTTATGATGCCTTTGAAAAGTTAGGTATTTCTAAACAGCTGGCCATGCCGATGGTGGATATTGTTAAAGGTTATTTAGACACCAATGCCGGCGCAGGTACCAGCGATCTGCTGCTGCAAGGGCTCGGTGCAATCCTGTAGCCGCAGCTTCCACGCCCAAGCCTAGCTTTGTTATTATGGTGAACTCTTCTCTATTATCGGGCTCTAACCGATATCAAGGCAGTAAAAGAGAATCATGATGATAGCAAAGCTAAAACAGTTGCTCGCTTCTGAGCGCCAAGCGGTATCACCGCAAGAAAAAGCCAAACATCTTAACCTTGCAGCGGTCAGCTTACTGCTGGAAGTGGTTTATGCCGATGAAACCCTGAGTGATGAAGAGCTGCATCTGTTACCCAGCCTGCTCACCACCACGCTGTCGTTAGCGCCAGGCGAGGTTGATGAGCTGATAGCAACGGCGAAGGCAAATCATAACGATGCCACCTCACTGTATGAATTCACCACAGAGATTAACCAGCAGTTCAACTTAGCGGAAAAACAGCAGCTGATCTTAGCCATGTGGAAGCTGGCCTATGCCGATGGTCACCTGTGCCGTTATGAAGATCAGATAGTGCGCCGCACCGCAGACTTGCTACACCTTAAACACAGTGAGCTTATCCAGATGCGCAATGCGGCGATAAACCAGCTATAAGCATTGATTAAATGTGCTTGAGATAACCTCGCGGTGACTCAATAACCCCGTTGATTTAATAGCCCCGTTGATTTAATAGCCCTTAGCTTGAATAGCCTATGGCTTATTTAAGCTAAGGGCTAACTTACGTGCCAGATGACTTTTTTGCCACCACAATAAAGGCGCCACCAGCAATACTAAGCCTGTGGCGTACCACATGTTATTGCCTAGCGCCTGCATCATCAGCAAACAAAACAGTATCCCCATCAGAGCCAGTGGCAGGTAACGTTTACTCAGCAGTTTGACCGCCGCCATCATAGAAACCAGATAGATAATCACAAATACGCCGTTAGTCCAAGCAATCAGGTGTTCCAGCTCTTGCCCCGAAAGATAGGTCAGTACAATCACTAGCGCCATGGTCAACAATACCGCTATCAGTGCGCGCACTGGCACTCTATGGGTATTTAACTGCATAAAATAACGTGGTAACACCCCTTCACAGCTAAAGCTCCAGATCAACCTAGACACACTGGCGGTATACACATTAACGGTCGATAATCCACCGGCAATACCTAATATGCCAATCACTTGTGCGCCATAGCCTCCCAGTAATTGATCAAATGCTGCTACCATAGCAAGGCCATCAGTGGGCGGCGCAAACAGTAACAACGCCGTACACGCCACATAGACTAAGCCAACCAAGACGGTACCGATAATCATCGCCGCCATCATATCCTTCTTAGGATCTTTAAAATCATTGGCTAGATGTGTCATGGCTTCGATGCCTAAAAAACTCCAAAACGCGATACCGGCGGCCGCCATCACTAGGCTCATATCGCCGCCCGCTTGATGGGCTGCCAATTCAAATTCGCCAAGGTGGCTGCCACCGGCGCCAAACATCACCACCACCACGGTCACAATGGCCAGCGTTAGTGCAAACTGCAACTTAGCCGAGACTTGGATCCCCCTAAGATTCAAGACCAAAAGCAACAAGAGTAATCCCAACTCAGTGAACACTTGCTGCCAGCCAGACAGGGACACCAACTCATTAACAAACTGAAATGTCATTAACACCGCCGCCGGCGCCCCTAAAGGGATCACCAACAAAAAAATCAAACCTATGGTGCGCCCTGCTGTGCGGCCAAACGCCTTTTCAATAAAGTAAGCCGGCCCCGCCGCATGAGGAAAGATGCCGGCTAATCGGCCAAAGACCAGCGACACCGGAATAATGGCTAAGGTCAGTAATATCCACGCAAGTATGGCGCCCGTGCCCGCGGTATCAATCGTCATCTGCGGTAAAATAAATACCCCGGTACCCAGCAAAGTGGTGGCCATTAAACCTGCACCCTGCCAACGCCCTATGCTGCCTTGAATATGAGTCATCTTGTTATCTGTAAAGGTGGTTAATGGCCATTAGTATAGACTTGTGTGACGCAACAAACTGTCATAGCATTGCGTCGATGTTCCTATGGCGACCGCCATTTTGACGTCATTTTGCCTTTTGACCGACAAATCGTCGCCGCCGCATAAGAGACACTCGATGGATAAATTTGATAAAGCAATCATCAGCGCATTACGCCAAGATGCACGCCAGAGCGTGTCACATATTGCCGACAAAGTCAGCCTGTCGCGCAGCGCCGTATCTGAACGGATTAAAAAACTGGAGCAAAGCGGTATTATTCGCGGTTATCAAGTCTTACTCAGTGAGTCGCAAAAAGAGGGGGTATCGGCTTATTTTGAGATCCAGCATCAATGCCGTCAGAGTGCCGATGTGGTGCATGTGTTTCAGTCGATACCCGAAGTGGTCACATGCCGCGGGATCACCGGCGACATGGATCTGCTGGTGTATGTGCAGGCCAGTTCGATGAAACGCTTACATGAAATTCGCGAACATATCGATGCCCAAAACAACATCATTAAAATTAAAACCCACGTGGTGATGAGTGAGTGGATAGACAACCGCGCGCAATAAATAGTTGGGGCAACCCCACTAGTCAATCACCGAGTGGCGAGCGACTAATGGGACCGATAAGCCTTATCAGTGATGGCAGCGCATGCAGCTGTCAGTGACTGGCGTAGAGGCATGTACCTTATGACAATCGCTGCACATCATCAAATAGGAATGTGACTGATGATAAGGGCCATCAAGGGTATCGACACTGCCGTGACATTCAATACAGGCGCGGTTTTCAACCTCATTGTTAATCGATGGCTCGCCATTTTCATGGCACGTTTCACAATCGCCATTAAGCATATGAGTATCGACCACCGATTGCGCCTGTACCATTAAGGCGAGACACAGCAGTAGCGCTCCTAATCCCAATTTGTACATCGCAGCTCTCCAACGGCTAGGCCACTGTCATTTGACCGGTGTAAAGAATGAAGTTGCGCAGCAATAATACGCCCATCAAACTACACATGGCCGTAACCGCCACATAAGAAAACTTACGCTTAGCCGAGGCTTTCATAAAGAGGTTAAAGGCCAGCGGCAGACTCAAGCCTACAAACACAATTCCACCCCAGAATACCCAGCCCCAGAAGCCTTCGCCTATCGCCCTAAAGGCGGCTAACTTGCTGGCTCCGCCACTCAATATCAATCCGACAAAGAAGGTAAAAATCAATACCATTTCCACCAAAATAATCGGGATCTCTATATTGTGGATAAAGTGCACCTCTTTGCCATCTGGACTCCCCTTCATCAGCACGCCACCGAGCAGTGTGCCTGCCGCACCAGAGGAGAGACCAGAGAACAGAAACAGCAAGGGCAATACCGGATTATTGAGCATGGGATAGGTCGTTAACGCCGACAGTAAGAAGCCGGTATAGGCACCCAAGGCCACCGCTGAAATCGCCAAAATACCAGTAATGCTAGCTTCGGCACTCACCAGCCACTTTAATAAGCGTTGCACACGTGGCCAGCGCTGCTCACAAAACGCGAGCAACGGCTTTTTAAACACACATGCCAACCAGGCAAATAGCATGGCTTGGTAAAACATCAACACCGCCACCCCAAGCGACATCACTGAGGTAGGATTGTAAAACACCAATATCTTCCAAAAATCAAACGGTTTGGTGAGATCGATCACCAAAATGCCCAATCCGGCAAACACACTCAATGGCGCGATAATACACGCCGCTTGCACGAAAGGAGACCGATAAGCATCATCGCCTAAGCGGAACTGTTTTAGCAAAATCGCAAAAAACACCGCGCCGGCAGACACCCCAGCTAAAAACAGGTAGATCGCAATCGGCCAATGCCACACAAGGCCGTCAAAATGGAATGGACTCATAACCTTACCTCGCCGTCTTGTGAGCCAATACGAAATAACTTAGGACGTGTCCCAAGCTCGGTCTTAGTGCGATAGTTGGGCGTATGCTTTAACACCTGCACCACTTGTGAATCGGGATCTTGCAGATCGCCAAAAGTCAGCGCTTGGGTTGGACAGGCACTGACACAAGCCGGTAACTTGCCCTCTTTTAAGCGCGTCTCCTTACAAAAATCACACTTGTCGGCCGCCTTAGTGACTGGGTTGATAAAACGCACTTGATAGGGGCAAGCCGCGATACAGTATTGGCAGCCAACACATTTCCACGCATCGACACTGACAATGCCCGTCGCCTCATCTTTGTACGCGGCGCCTGTGGGGCAAACCTTAACGCAAGGGGTATCTTCACAGTGCTGGCAAGAGTGGCGGGTAAATCTAAAATATTGCTCCGGATACTCACCATACGGGCCTTTACGCTCAATGCGCAGCCGTGTTACCCCTTCGGGCACATTGTTAACCTCGCGGCACGCCACACTGCAAGCATCGCAGCCAATGCATTTCGTTTCGTCATGGATCAGGGCATATTTTTTAGTAGTTTGTTGCGCCTCCCCTAACGGGCCCTGCGCCACAGTGTAACCAGAAGCCCCCACCACTAAGGCGCAAGCGGATTTCAAAAACAAACGTCTAGAGTTTTTCATCGTCACTCTCCTTAGGGGTAATACCATGACACTTGCCACATAAGGCGCTGCGCTCCTCGGTCGCCAAGGTCATCATAGGATCCGAGTCACTGTGCAACTGATGACAGTTGGCGCAGCCAACCTTGTTTGAATGCACTGCATGGGTCCAATCGGCTTGATAAAGAACATCGTGATCATGGCACTGCGAACAACTGTCCACCTGAGCGGTCACTTTTGTGCTCGAATCGGCACTAAAGCCGACAATCAATGACGGCTGACGAGGATGTTTCCCCTTTTCGCCATGGCAACTCTGGCAGGTTAGTGCCAACGCATCATTACCATGCACACCTGCCATTAAACCGTTACGCTTATGGCACTTAACACATTTATCTTGATTGATTTGCAGACGGTTCACTTCGGCTTTCACTGGCGCAATATTCAGCAATAAGAGAGCTGATATCGACACCGCGCAAAACGCTGTTTTGCTGAATATGGACATAATGAGTCCTCACGAGATGAGAGTGATAATTGAATTAACAACTTAAAAATACGTGCTGAAGCTATCGCCCCAGCACGCTAGACACTATGCCGCCATCGACAATGAGCGGGTTAATAGGGCTTCATCACAAGGAACATCCGTATCCAGATGAAGCACTTTAATGCCCACTTCGGCTAGCGAGTGTTCAATAAACGCATTTTTCTCAGGTGAATTATGCTCAGGGTCGGTAATAACCAACTTAACCGCTGATGACTCTGGGTCCACTAACACATAATCTAAATGACAAGTTCGTAAATATTCATGAGCCTGTTCATCTTTATTATTGTCAATATCCAAGATACTGTCTAAACAGGTACCATAGAGCACATTATATTTATTTTTAAAAGCACCACTTAGCTTAGATAAAAAGACTTGAGCCTTGGCACTCACTGTACTTCCTTTAAACTTAAACGACTTCCCCTCAGTTTTACCCTCTGATTTAAAAAACTTAATACAGGTCATTGAAAATGTAATTAATACAAAAGGAACGACCACGAATAAAACAAAATAAATAAAGGCATAACTAAAAACAACTGAAGCATTCATAATTATCTCCAACTTTCTAACAGTTATTATTTTTAACGCATGGCCATTATTTATAAACAAGAAAATCTAAACCTTGAGTTAGATCACACAAGAAAAACTAACAATACTTATTTCAAACAATTACAAGCACCGTCAAAAAACCATTTTTTAAAATACATATCATAGAAAATCAAAACCCGTATAAGTGAAATATAAAAGTCAGATAACCATGAAAATAGATAAGGTAGACTTTTATATTAAAAAGCGTTACACCTTGATTTAACCATGAAATGCAAATAAAAATAACTAGAAATATAAGAATTAAAATATGCGAATAACTTAGTTTTATAATATGCATAACCCAATAAGTGACACAGCAATCATTTAGCAAAAATAATTAATAGATTTAGACAAATAACAAATAAAGTTCCTTATGATGTATCGAGGAACATTTATGTTAAAGGGGTATATTAAATGAGAGATATAATATTCAGCGACCTGGATCTACTGTGTCTAAATATTTTTGTGCACCTATACGAAAACCAATCTGCGACCTTTGTATCCCAAAAGCTCAACATACCGGCGCCAAAAATAAGCCGTAGTTTAAAGCATGCCCGCGAAATATTTGGCAATGAATTATTCATTCGTAAAAGATATGGCTTAATACCTAATGATTATGCCAGTAAAATCTACCCCGTCGCTAAAGAAATTGTAGAATGTTCAAAGGCATTACAGTCATTTAAAAATGAAAGCGTGGAGTGTAATAACTTGCATTTTAATATTGCCATTCCAACTCCTTTATATCTTAATTTATCTAAGGGAGTATTAAACAATATTAGAGATGCTGGTAAACAAATATCGGTTTCATCGAAATCTTGGACCCCAAAAACACTGGATGAGATCAGCAAAGGCAAAGTAGATATCGGCTTGTGTTACAGCAGAAACAGCGCTGAACTCCATGCCGTAAGTAATATCAGTACCATAGCCTTATCGCCATTAAATCGACTGTTGCTTATCGCTAACGAACATCATGATATTTACCATCAAGAGATCACCTTGGAAACGATTGCAAAGTACCCCTTTGCTAATCCTAATATCGGTGGCATCAAGAATGCGGTTTCGCCATTTCAGGAGTATTGCAATATGAGCGGGCTGGCACTGCACAGTGATGTCGAAGCCAAGAATATTAACTTCCTGTTTGATTACCTCAGAAATAGCCAAGCATTAACACTGTTACCATTTAACGAAAAATCAGAGATCACTGAAAATATTGATGGCTTACATTCATGCGAATTATCTCAGTTTGAAACCAACCGAATTTATAGCCGGATAGCGCCGCCCATGCTGACACTGGTTTACAACAACTGCGACAATGGTCAACCACTACAATGGATGATCAACAGCATTATCGACAGCTACCATCAATCCAGTAGTCAAGCACTGCCCTCGGTCGCGGAGCTTAGCCTTGGTCAGGCTCCAGCATCTGTTGGTGGCAGTTCTGATGGAGTTTAGCCACTTTATCTTGCAAATTGGCCAACAGATGAGAAGTGAATAACTTATCGTTACCATGATGAAATTGCAGGTAATAGTGGTAAGGCACAAACCGATTTGAATCACGACATTCACGATTAAAAAATTCAGACACATCAATCATGGCAAGCTCTGGACGCTGGCGAACAAACTGCGGCGCGAGCACCGAGGCAATCCAACAAATATCATCGCAATGGGCCACATGATCCAGTGCCACATTAAGACTCGATGTTTTTAAGCTAACCGCCAGATTGACCCCTAACTTTTGCGCAAGATCCTCGAGCCAATGACGTTTGCCGCCAACTAATGAATAATTGATAAACACAAAGCGGTGCTTAAATAACGTGGGGAGCGACAAAGTTTGGCTAAAGATGGGGTGAGATTTTTTAGCGATAATATAGCGATATTTGACCTCGCCTAAATCAACGCTCTCAATCGATTGATGTAGATCCGCATTAATCCCCACGCCATAATCAATTTTACCTTGGGCGATAAGACTAGGCGCATTATCGCTCCACTGCTGCATATTAATGGTCACATTGCGCTCTAATAACTGACACACCTCTTGCACCGCTTCGGTTAATAAGCCGGCTTGATGCTCTTGCGCTGCAATAGTCAATTCACGCTGCTGGGGCTGCTTATGATGTATGGCAATACACATCTCATCATAAGCGGCCACTATCGCCTTGGCTAAAGGATAGACTTTTTCGGCCATGGCATTTGGCTGCAAGCCATATTGCTGGCGTACAAATAGTTCATCCTTCATCCATTCGCGCAGACAACTCAAGGCGCGGCTCACCTTAGGTTGAGTGGTATTGAGTTGCTCTGCCACCACAGAACCATTTTGATATTCAAATAAGCCGATTAATACCCTCAGTGTAAAATAGTCGAGTTTACAAAGCTCCTTTTTAATCATCACCTTAATCCTACCCCATCTCCATATCGAGCTAGATTAGCATAGCTAAAACGGACGAACTTTTGACCATATCAAACATTACAAGATTAATAGTAGTAAAACGCGATTATGGGTGGCAGCGCATAAAACCTGCACCAAACTGATGATTAAACCGCCACGCTTTTTGCAAAAAGCGCACAAAACAAACAACTTGGTTGCAATGCCAACAAAATGTATCAGCAACAATGTCACCCTCGAGACCATAATGAGTCTAAGCGCACCTTGCTCAAAAATGTGATATCGCGAGCTAAGCCTTACTCCTAATCCTTAAATCGCGTTACACTAACCTTAATCAAAACCTAAAAACTTCATCGTGATCAATGGATAAAACAGCCGAGCTCAACCTATTGTGGGGATCGATACTCCTCGAAGAATTAGCACGCCTAGGGGTACAGCATGTCTGCATGGCGCCGGGGTCTCGCTCTACGCCGCTCACCTTAGCTGCGGCAAAGCAGACTAAACTAAAGCAGCATCTGCATTTCGATGAACGCGGGTTAGCCTTTATGGCGCTGGGGTTAGCCAAGGCTAGTCGTGCTCCCGTGGCCATCATTACCACTTCGGGCACGGCAGTCGCTAATCTTTATCCCGCCATCGTTGAGGCCTGGCTCACCCATGTGCCACTCATCGTATTATCAGGCGATAGACCACCAGAATTACTTGACTGCGGCGCGAATCAAGCCATTGTTCAACCAGCTATTTTTGGTCATTACGCTCAGCAGATAAACCTGCCCACGCCAGACCTACAGATCCGCCCAGAGGCGCTGCTGACCACTATCGATAGCGCCATTGCCAACCAGACTCAGCCAGTGCATATCAATTGCATGTACCGCGAGCCACTGTACCCTGGCACCATGAGCGCCGATTTTACTCACTACCTGAGTACGCTGGGTAATTGGCAGCATACTTCGCAGCCCTTTAGCCAATATGCTAAGGCGCAGCTGCACAGCACGCCCAGTAGCGATGCCTTAGCGCGCTTTGTCCATGGTAAAGGCGTCATTGTGGTGGGCACCTTAGCGCCCCATGAGCAGCCCGAATTAATTATCGAGCTGGCACACAAGTTGGGCTGGCCGATCCTCACCGATGCCCAATCTCAATTGAGACAACATGGCGCTGCCATAGGCAATATCGACCAACTGCTGCTGCAACCTAAGGCTAAATCGCTGTTACAACAGGCTGAAAAAGTACTGGTGTTTGGTGGGCGCCTACTGTCAAAACGCTTAATTAACTACTTAGCCGAACAGAAATGGAAGAGCTATTGGCAAGTACTGCCCCATCAGCAGCGGTTAGACTCTAGTCATATGCCAAAACAGATTTGGCTCTGCCCGGTTAACGCCTTTAGCCAATTAGCTTGGCCACGCTCGTCACAGGCCAACTGGGCGGTGCAATTAATCGAATTAAATCAACGCTTGGCTAGCCTATTTGAGCAGCAGATAGATCAAGGGGAATTTGGCGAAGCTCAGGTGGTACGCGCCATTGCGATGCAAACCGATAAGCAACTGTTTATTGGTAACAGTTTACCAGTGCGCTTGTACGATATGTTTGCCCCCACTACGGCCACCATGGCAAGTATTTATACTAACCGCGGCGCGTCGGGTATCGACGGTTTATTAGCGACCGCCTGCGGCATTGCGGCCCATAAAAAACAACCGACCACTTTAATTATTGGCGACTTATCGCAACTGCACGACCTTAATTCACTCGCCATTGCCACCAAACATAACGGCCCACTGGTTATCGTGATCCTCAATAATGATGGCGGCAATATCTTTAATTTATTGCCTGTACCCGACGAAAAGCTGCGCAGCGAATATTACCGCCTTGCCCATGGCTTAGAGTTTGGTTACGCCGCGGCCATGTTTGGCTTAGCCTATAACCAAGTTGACGACATCAATGCCTTTAATGAGGTCTATCAAGAGGCGATTAACCATCAGGGCACTTCGGTGATTGAGGTGAACGTGGCTCAAGATCAAGCCAGCTCGCAGATAGCGCAGATCGCCTCATGGATAAAGCAAAGCTAATGCTCGCCTCGCGCTGTTATGGCCAGCCCACTAATCCCTGTTTGGTGTTACTGCATGGTCTGCTGGGCGATAAACAGGACTGGCAAGACTTGATGCCGCGTCTGAGCCAGCATTTTTACTGTGTCTGTCTCGATCTGCCTAGCCATGGCGATAGCCCGGGCCTAGCACTGCCTTCGCCGGGCTTTATACCGGTCGCCAGTCTGATCCGCAGTACACTCACAGCACTCAATATCGAGACCTTTCACTTGCTAGGTTACTCCCTTGGTGGGCGCATCGCGCTGCATCTGGCGCAGCTCATGCCGCAGCAGATCTTAAGTGTCAACTTAGAGTCGTGCCACCCCGGGCTGACCAGCCAGGCGCTACGCGAGCAGCGCTTGCACAGTGATAAACAATGGCATGAGCGCATGCTACAGATGTCGCTAAGCGAGTTTCTTAACTTGTGGTATCGCCAAGCCGTCTTTAGCGATCTTAGTGATAGCGAGCGCGCGCAGCTCATTCAACGTCGCAGCCGCAATAAGCTGGCGGCGCTGCAACAGATTTACCTGCCGACCTCACTCGGCTTACAGCAAGATCTGTCCTGCTTACCCCATCAACTTGGCGTGCCTTGGCATTATTATGTCGGTGGCCAAGATGATAAATTTTCTGCGTTAGCCACAGCATGGCAACAACGCGCGCCCCTCACTCTGCATCGCTTTGAGCATGGCGGCCACAATATTCACCTAAGTTGCTGTGATGCCTTTTGCACCACCTTAATTGAGCAACTCACCATGACAGACACCTAGGCAGCCCAGTGAGATGGCACCGCACTTGAAATCGGGCCAATAGCACAATAAGCTGAGCACGCATTTGTTTGCCAATAAAGCGCCTTTGCCCCCCAAAAGGATCGTACATGACACTGTTAACCCTTAACCTGTATCGCTACCATATTCCACTCGAAACCCTATTACCTGTGGGTAATCAACGTATCGATAGCCGCCAAGGCCTAGTGTTACAGGCCAGCACAGCGCTGGGCTGCGAGGTAGTTGAAATTGCGCCGTTGTCGGGTGTCGATGTCGACGGTCAACCATTAATGGGCTTTAGCCAAGAGCGACTCGAGCAGGTGATTGACACGCTCGTTGCCGCCATGCCATCGCTACCGGGGCAACCGCTTGATACCCTGCTTGACCTTGCCGAGCACACGACCATGGCCTCACTCGCCTATGGCTTAAGCCTGTTACACGCCAAGTTGTCGGGGCAACTCCCTAGCCTGTTGGCGCACCGAGCTTTACCTCGCACAGTGCCGCTTATCTACCGTCATCAAGATGAGCCCATAGCCGAGGTTGGCCAGCGAGTCGCTCAACTCGACCGTCAGGTGCATGCAGTCAAGGTGAAGGTGGGGCAAACCTCAATGATGGAGGAGATCCAATTAATTCATCAAATTTTGGCGATCAGGCCTGATCTCAAGCTGCGCCTCGATGCCAATCGCAGCTTTAAACTGCAAGATGCCATCGACTTTTTAGCTTGTTTGCCCTTAGCAGCCATTGAATATATTGAAGAGCCGTGCCGCGATCCGAACCACAATCCGCTGTTATTCAATGCATTAGGGATCCCCTATGCCCTCGACGAGAGCCTTAACGATCCGCGTTATCAATTCACCATGCAGGCGGGCCTTAGTGCCTTAGTGATTAAGCCTATGTTGCTGGGCACCTTAAGCCGCTTACAGACGATCATCGACACCGCCCATCAGTATGGCGTGCGGGTGATCATTAGTTCGAGTTTAGAGGCGAGCTTAGGCATCAATGCACTGCGCTGCATTAGCCAAGCATGCACTCCAGATGAAGTGCCCGGGCTAGACACCTTGCGTGCCTTTAGCTGCGATTTACTCGAGCCCAGTGATAAGGCGCGCAGCCTCAATCTCGACGACTTAACACTGCTTTACAGCGCATAGGAACTCAGATGCCCCAAGTACACTCGCCACTGCATCTTGCCGCCAAACACTATCCACAGCAGGTGGCACTCTATTATTGGGCGCAAAACCAGTATCACAGCATCAGTTATCTGGCACTCAGTCAGGCGGTTTGCGCCTGCGCGCGGCAACTCACCCAACAAGGAGTAAGGCTTGGCGATCGCCTCGGCTGTATCGATAATAACTCGCTAGAACTGGTTATCTTATATTGGGCTTGCGTTGACGCTGGCGTGATATTTTGCCCCTTATCACCTCGTTTCCCTGCACAGCAAATCGCCAGTTTGAGCATGCAATATGGCCTGCGCCATAGTTGGGCTCAAGCTGCCTATCAGCATCTACTGCCAAGCGCGGGATTAGTCGTGAACTTTAGCGCCCGCGCAGCCACGGCCCCTCAGCCTATCGACCACCAGCGGCCCTGCAACGCTATTCTCACCTCAGGCAGCAGTGGCCAGCCTAAGGCGGCGGTGCATTGTTTGGCCAATCATATTGCCAGCGCACAGGGCGCTCGCGAGGTGATCCCAATTGCTCAGGGTGATAACTGGTTACTCTCTTTGCCACTATTTCATATCGGCGGACTCGCCATCGTCAATCGCTGCGCCTTGGCTGGTGCCGCCATCACGCTGCCGACAGCCGAGCTCACCTTAACGGAACAATTGCAGCAACAGCCCCTGACTCACCTGTCACTGGTCGCCACCCAACTGGTGCGGCTGCTACAGCAAGATAAACAGGCGCTACGCCACGTCAAAGCCCTGCTACTGGGGGGCGGCGCTATCGCGCCATCGTTACTGCAACAACTGGCGCCGCTAGCCATTAACGCCTACACCAGCTACGGCATGACCGAGATGGCATCGCAAATTACCACCGGGCTCGCCACCAGCAAAGGCAGTAGCGGTAAGTTATTAAATGGGCGCGAGTTAACCATTGTTGATCACAAGATCTTGGTTAAGGGAGACACCCTATTTTTAGGCTATCTAACCCATGATGGCGGTAACAATTTATGGCGCCCGCTCGATGAGCAAGGCTGGTTCGATACCCAAGATTTGGGCTATTGGGATAATGATGGCGATCTGGTGATCAGCGGCCGCGCCGACAACATGTTTGTCTGTGGCGGCGAAAATGTGCAACCCGAAGAGATTGAAGCCGCCCTTAAGCGCCACCCTGACATCATTGACGCGATTGTATTTCCTCTGCCTGACAGTGAATTTGGCTTCCTGCCGGCGGCCATTATCAACGGCAGCATTAGCGATGTCGCCCCGCTGGATGATTTTGTGCGCCAGTATATTGCCAGCTTTAAACGCCCGCGCCGTTATTACCCTTGGCCTGATATCGCCAGCACCAGTTTAAAGGTGCCACGTAAGCAGCTTATTGAGGCGGCGCTGGCTGAGCAGGCTCGGCTTTAACGGCCCGACGTTAACAGCCTGGCTTTTCCCCTTTAGCCTGTCACCTTTGCCACACTGAAGTCACACTCTGCTTAAGCGCTGGCCGCCAAGGCTTGTTGCCCCACAGCGCTAGGCGCATAATACGCACTATGTGACAGGGCTAAGCCCAGTAGCGAATGACTGACTCACGCTAAAACGCTATGTCACTTAGCTATGACACTAAACCGACACTAAACTGGCTACACTATGACACTAATACGCTCTATCGGTCAGCAGTGGACTAAGTCCACCTTGGCCCATCGCCTCAGTTTAAGTTTGCTGCAATCAGTTAACGTGCAGCAACTGTTTGGTGGCGCCACCTCATTAAAGACGGTCGCCCATACCATATCCGCATTGGTTTTTACCCAAGGCCAACCAGTGTGGTTGCCGCCGATGGAAGATGCCGCAGAGCATGCCTTGCCGCCTGAGTTAACCCTGCACTGCTTGTTCGAAGCCAGCCGTCTGCTGTTTGTCAAAGAGTTAGAGCAGGGCCAACTGAGCCAAGCCGAACACCTGATCCTCACCATCGCCAACCAGTGGAGTGTCGAGCTGCAAAAAAGTCCTGCCAAACAGGCCAACAAGCTTAGCGAGCCACGCGATGAGCCCGTTGAGCATCACCTGTTAGGCGCAAGTGAGCTCAGCGATAATGGCAAGCAGCTATGCCACTTATTGCAAACTATTCATACTCAGTTAGAGCAGGCGCGCAGCCAACAGCGTCAGGTGAGCCGCAATATGGGCCGCAACCCCAGCTAAATAAAAAGCCCGCTCTCTTATCGAGAGCGGGCTTTTTCGTCTGACCTTGTATTGCACTCGGCGACGAGCGCGTTAACTCACTCGTGAGCCAAGGCGGGCATTATCAACACCTTTATCGCCACAGATACTTAAACGATACCCATGCTTAACGATACAAGCGGGTCTCTTTCGGCAGTAGTTGAAAATCTTGTTGTAACTGCCCCAAGAAGTCGCTGCCAAGCAAGGCTAAGCCACGATAAAAATCTGTGGTGGCGTACTCATAAGCTAAGGCGAAACAACGCGGTGCCCACGGCAACAGGTGTTGCTGCAGTAACACTTGGGTAAAACGCACCAGTGCATCATTTTCAGGCTCTTGGCTTAGGCGACCAAAGGTTTGATCCAACACCGCAAAAAACAGACCGATATGATCTAAAGGCTGTGGAAAATCCACCTTAACCTCTACCCCGTGAGCACGATAAAACGCCATTAGCGCCATGGTCGATTTGTCGTTGAGCAACTGCTCCTCGCCCAAATAGACCGACCCTTGCGGCACGGCATTAGGCTCACCCGGACCAAAAAATAGCTGGCCATAATCCAGTTTAAGGTCAACCAGTTGTGCTTCGTCACTCGGGTCTGACTGCGCAGCCACCCAGCGCTGTAAATACTCACCTAGCAAGGCTCGCCCTTGGGTATTTTGCGGGCGCTGCGCAAATACCGGCCAGCTAGCAGCGACATCACACTCTGCTAATCCTTGCACCAATTCGGCATCTGGATAACGGATTAAACAATGATGCAAGATGCGCGCTAAGCCTTGATATGCCTCTAAATCGATTGAGGCTAAAGGCGCTTTACTGACAGACTCTACTTTTGAAGACATGATTTACCTTACAAGCTAAGCGGGCTTAAGTTGCCCGCCGCTTAAATACCACTTAAAGACTAAAATGTAACGCTTAAACCTCTGATGGATTTAAGATGCTACCTTCACCACTACCTGCGGGACGACCGTTAACATTGGCCTTGATGATCAGGTTAGGTGATGTAATTGAAGGTGATGGCAGTGGCGCAATATGCCCGTCACCGTCGCCATACTTAGCGCGTAAATTCTCCATAGTATCAAAGTCTAACGCACGTAGCGGGCAAGACTCAACACACACAGGCTTACGGCCTTCGGCGATGCGCTCAAAGCAGCCATCACACTTAGTCATCACTTTACGCTCACGGTCGATCTGCGGCGCATCATATGGGCAAGCGCGAGCACAGCTTTCACAACCGATACAGATATCTTCAGCTACCAGTACCAGACCGTCTTCACGGCGCTTATGCATGGCACCGGTTGGGCACGCCTTAACGCATACCGGCTCAGAGCAATGGTTACAGCCGATCGACATGTAGTAAGCAAAGACATTTTGCTCGAAACAGCCGTTGTTGCCGACAGTCCAATCGCCGCCGCCATATTCATAAACACGACGCCAAGTGACCCCATTTAGCGCAGGTAAGCTATTGTCTTGTGGATTACTGTTATTACGAATGTTATTGCTTTGACGGTCTTTGCAAGAGACGTGACAGGCTTTACAGCCAGTACATTTAGTGCTGTCTACATAAAAACCGTATTGAGTTGATTCAGTCATAATTCACTACTCTCTTAAATCTTTTTAATGGCAACACGGATGGTGTGCTGTGGGTTACCTTTAGCAACAGGGCTCGGCTGATAGCGAGTCAGCGAGTTAATTGCGCCGCCTTCGTCTAGCGTATGGCCTGTACTACCGACAGTGTTACCTGGGCTATACCAAGCGCCTTGACCCAGAGCAAATACCCCTGGTGCCACACGTGGGGTAACGCGCACCTTCACGGCAATCGAACCACGCTGGTTGTACATCTCAATCTTATCGCCCGAGCTTAAGCCATGCAGAGTAGCGTCCATGGGGTTAACCCATACCGCATCCTCTACCGCTTCGCGCAGCCAAGGCACGTTGTGATAGCTTGAGTGTGTCCGCCCCTTAGTGTGGTAACCGGATAACTGGATTGGATAATCCACCTTAGTGTCTTCATCTTCATAACCATCCCAGGTTACTGTGTACTGCGGGATAGGCGTGATGGTGTCACCTTTGATGCCAGTCGGATTTTGCGCGCTATTCTCTTGACTCCAGTTAGCCGCGCGCCATGCAAGCTCGGCAGAGTAGATCTCAATTTTGCCACTTGGCGTAGTTAGCGCTTGGCCATCCTTAATGTAACTTTGCAGTGCCACGTGGTTGTCGTTCATGTTTTTACGGAAGAAGCCAATCGCCTGGGCTTCTTTGTAAGTGGCTGGGAACGCTGGGACCACGCCTAAGTTACTGCTGCTGTCTTTGGTTTTTTGATACAGCTCTTCAAGCCACTGGGCTTCCGTTTTACCCTCGGTAAACTCGGCTTCACAGCCCATGTACTTGGCAATTAACGCTGCCGCTTCATACATAGACTTACAATCCCACATAGGATCGATAGCCGACTTCATGGCGGTGATATAACCCAATGCACCTGATGCATAAGAGTCATTCACCAGATCGTTTGACTCTAACCAGCTGGTATCAGGCAAAATGATGTCGGCAAACTTAGCGCCCGGCGTCATCCAACAATCGCAGCTAACAATCAGCTCAACCCCCGATTCATCACGTAAGATGTCGGCGGTATTATTGATCTCGGCGTGCTGGTTCAGTAGCGAGCTGTCTGAAGCAGAGATAATCACCTTGATGTTAGTGCCAAGCGGAGTATCTAAGTCGTCGGTACCACGAATACCGTGAGTCCGCGCCGTCATGTTTTTGCCGTTGTGAATCGCCTCACTCCACGTAAAGAAGGAGATGCTTTCTTTCACAGGGTTTGAGCCCGCCGGAATGCCCGCACGGTACATGCCGCTCATGTATGGTAACTCACCGTTAGAGGCACCCAAGTTACCCAATTTGCCGGTTAATACCGATAGCATGTAAAGTGCGCGCATGCTCTGCTCACCGTTAGCTTGACGGTTAACCCCAGCGCCAACCACGATATAGGGGCGCTGTGATGCCATTAAGTCATCGGCAATTTTCTTGATTTGCGCTTCGGGAATGCCGGTGATCTTTTCTGCCCACTCAGGCGTTTTCAACGGTTGGCCAGCATAAATGCCTGCACTTAAGATGTAGTCACGGTAGTTGTCGTCAGGGTTCATCACCTGAGCGTACTCTTGCTCTTTTTTATCGCTACTGGCGGCAAATATCGCTTGTTGCGCCGCAATCGAAGCGGCGTCATAACCGACGGTAAACTGATTGATAAAGTCGAGTGAATTCGCATCGACCCAACCTGTGCTTATCATCTGGTATGCAATCGCTTCGGCCAGTGCGGCATCGGTACCGGGACGAATGGGTAACCACTTCGACTCTTTGCCTAACATGGAGTCGGTGTAACGTGGGTCAATCATCACCACTTTTAAGCCGTTCGATTTTTGCAGGGCTTTTAAGTAATCATACCCTTCGCCCGAACCAGACTGACGGATTTCGCTTGGGTTGTAAGCGATACCTAATAAAAAGTCACTGTTTGACAAGGTCACAGTGGAAGAACCACTGGTACTGCCGGTACCAAAAGTGTGCTTCGCAGCTTCCATCTGCTGCGCCCAAGAGTAGTTACCATAGGCATTTAGGCAGCCACCGTTTAAGTTGAATAAACGGTTAAAACAGGCATTGGAGGCAAAACCATAGTAAGCACCCGAACCGTAACTACGGAAAATGGCTTTGTTACCATGCTCGGCAATCACTGAGGTTAATTTGGTACCAATCGTCTTGGCAGCCTCATCCCAGGTGATAGGCACAAATTTACCTTCACCACGCTTGCCCACACGCTTCATTGGGGTTTTTAAACGGTCAACCGCATAGGTACGTTGACGCAGTGAGCGACCACGTGCACAGGCGCGTACTTGATAGATGTCGTCACCATCAGTAATGTCATGATCGGTTTCAACGCGGGTGATCACGCCATCGCGACTGAAAACTTTGACTGGGCAGTTTGAACCACAGTTAACCAAGCATGAAGACCAAGTGATTTGCTCATCACCCACTGGTGGCGTTGGCGGAACTACATTGGCATCATCAGAGCTGGAATTACAGCCGGTAACGGTTGCTGCGCAGCCCAGTGCAGCGCTCATTTTTAAGAAACTTCTACGTTCCATAATCTTATTTTCCTCAAACTTATTAAATAACTGAATCGACTCACTTCAACTTGTAGCTGAAGGTCAACATCAGTTGATGGGCGTTATAGTTGTGGTTCAGGTCACCCAAGGTGATTAAACCCGGAATGCTATCGGGGGTGACCGAAGCGCTGTCGGTATCAAAATAACGTTCGTACTGGTAAGCCAGCTTTAATGCCATTTGTGGCGATAACAGGTATTGCCCATATAGGCTCACACTGTGGTTATAGGAGTAATACTCACCATAGTTGTCGCTGCTATAGCCATTGACGCCGGTGTTGCTGTCAGAGTTAGCAAATAGGTAATCGACACCTAAGGTTAATCTGTCTTGCATCAAGCCTGAGTAGGTCGCACCTAGACCCAAGTTGATGAATTCATCCTTAATTTCGGCTTGCCAAACAGAGGCTTGATTGCCACTTTGGTCTGAATCAATCCACTGCTGGCCAGCAAAGGCGTACACGGCGAGCGGTTGAGTGACTTGAGCATGCACATTAACGTCATAACCATAATCTTGTGCTTGAGTCAGCCCGATGTCGGTCGCGTTGTAATCATCATTGGCATAGTACGTACTTGCATCGAAGGTTAGCCAGGTGAGCGGTGTGTAACTGGCTCTGGCGTTGACTTCACTGCGCTGACGGTCGGCAAGATGATACTTGCGCATCAGCGACTCACTCTCTTCGCTGGTCAGTTCATTGGCTTGATAATCACTGCCGCCTCGATCGCTATAGCTCACACCAAAGTCAAGGATCAGCTTGTCGATAGCGCGAATGTTTAACTTGCTCCACAACTCGTTATCACGGGTCTCTTCGCGTTCTCCGTAGCTGCGCTCAACCTGCTTATAGTTGTAACCCGCTTGCAGGCGATAGCCGCTAGCAATGCGATAACTGGCATCGGTTTTCAGCGTTTGGCGATCGATATCCATTGGGGTATTTTGCTTAAACGCCCCCGATACTGGGTTGTATTCATACTGGGCAAAATCAAATACCGATGAGCGATTATCACGTTGGCTGTAATCGTAACTGGCGCCCAGACGTAAGCGATTACTCACTCGGGTGGTGGCCGCCAAGTGAGTATTGAGGGTGTCGACTTGGCCATCCCAGTTTTGGATGGGGTTGCCACTCATCTGCACTAAATCTTGATCTTGGATCATACGACCCGTCACTACACGGCCACTAAAGACACTCGATGCCAAGCGGTACTGGCCCGATAACGCCACTTGGTGGGCTTGGTTATCTGGGGTGGCGCTATACACATCGGGGGCATAAGGCAAACTAAGGTCGCCAAGATTATTGTCGTAACGTGAACCGTGATAGCTCAGCTCTGACAACCAGTTACTGCCATCAAGCACCACGCCAGCACTGAATTTATCTGTGGTTTCATCGACGGCGTTCGCAAAATTGATGGGACTTGGGCTGGTTAAGCTGGCGCTGCGATGCCCAGTTTTCTCTTCATGGTTATAGCGGGCATAACTGCTTAGCCCTAATCCCAATACTGAGGCAAAGTCATACTCAAAGCCGATGCCGCTGCGCTGTCTTTGCAGCTCAAGATCCAGTATTCGAGTCTTCTCACTTGGAGTCAGCATGCCGTTGTTTTGCCAAAGATTGGTGGCTGCATTGCTACCATGATTGGTGGTGATCGTTTGATAATCTAAATCAAACTTATATTGCCCAGGCTTGCCCGCTTGCATCTGGATAAAGCCGTTATCCATACCGAGCTGGTGCGCCTGTACATTGGCGCGGTACCCACTGCCTTGATAGGCCACATCACTGTTAACACCAGCGACAGCACCATCGGTATCGGTGCCAAGCTGGTTGATGGCATGGTTGTCATCGGCATCGATAACACCCACGCTCACGCCAACACTACCACTGTGACCTTGAGGTTCGACGCAACGTTTACACTGATAACTGGTTTGGTTGATGGCGCTGGTATTGGCATGTTGAATACCAAAATCGGCCGCCAAGGCGCTAGTACCCGAACAAAGCAAAGCCAGAGTGATCAGGTTTAATGAAAAAGGGTTAATTGAACGCATAATACTCACTCCAAAGCTTAACGGGCAAAGTTGCTGCCAGCAGGATGGTTAGAACCATGGATCTTGCTGTGACAGTTGAGGCAACTTTTACCAGCACTAAATGCATCGAGACCTGCCTGAGAGCTAACGCGACTGGCATGACCATCGTCGGCGTGACATTGCTGGCATAACTGCGGCGCACGAGACTTAAGTAAGTTTTCGTTGACACTGCCATGGGCCGAATGACAGCTTGAGCAGTCCTCCATCACTGGCGCATGTTCCCATAGGAATGGGCCGCGTTTATCGGCATGACACTCGGCACAAGTTTCATTCAGGCTTGGCTTGATTAATGCGCTTTCCGTCATGGAGCCATGGGGGCTGTGACAGTCAATACAAGTCATCTGATCCCATTGCATTGGGTGTGATGAACGCTTATGCATATCGGCTTTGGCGCGGGTATGGCACGAAGTACAGGTATCGTTGACCGTGAGACGATCTAAGGCTGGATCTTTCGCGCTATGGACATTATGACAATCGCTGCACGCGACCTCTTCAAGGTTATGGGTGCTGTTATGCCACGCCATCTGCTTAGGATCGTTATGACAGCCCTGACACACACTGTTTTGGCTAGCAGCAGACAACTTGCTATCGGGACCAAAATGGATCATGGGCTCTTTGCCGCCACGATTATGCTTACCTATGGGGCCGTGACAGGCTTCACATTGCAAACCTGCCATAGGCGATGTGCTGTTGCTCATGTCGCCATGAACACCATCAAAAATGGCCATCACCTTAGTATTTTTTTTATGGCACATCAGGCAAGAATCCGCTCCTTTGGTGGAATACTCCCCAGCAGAAAACTTGTCTACTAATGTTGCTTCAAGCTGTTCACTCGATAAATTATCCCAAGGAGTGGCCTGGACACTTGCGACCAGACTCAATATTGAAATAATCCCAACAGTGAATGCGGTGATTATTTTTTTCATATTTATATGACCCTACCCTAATTAACCATGAGTTAATTTTTATGGTGCTATCGTTATTGCAAAGATAGCCAATATAATTAAAGCCTAGTCGAATATGTGAGTTGTTAAAATTAGCAATTGAAAAACGCTAATAAACTCCAAAAAAGGTTGGTTATGTGATCTGCAACACTCTGCTATCGAGAATGAATCTTATTAACAGCAGACGCTGAGATAGATAAAAAGAAAATAACAAACAACAACTTAAATTTAATCGCGTTACATCATGATATTTGAGTTGATATTGAATGGTTAGCTGTAAGTTACAAGCGTTAAGGTGCACTATATATATGTGTTTGAACCAGATCTAAATTTGACAATAATCCCTCGTATAATTGAACTATTTTAACCCTACACAACACCATTTAATTAAATTAAAAAACATAAATGAGAACGAATATCATAAGCATGAGTATTAAAACAGCAAAAATAATATTATTAAGATGATCTCTTATCGAAAAAAACAGCCTGCATAATCCAAGCCTAAACAATTAAGCTCTAAATAAAGCGGCAATAATTCATAGCAATACTATTAATAGCCTGTTTTAAATCGGTGGGAGATCTTCACAGCGTGATAGGCAGAGATGACTTAAAGTCGCTACAAGGGCATAGTTTCACCGAGCATAACCAGATAAATCATGGGATGAAGACAAGACACCTGAGCTCAACATTGAGGCATAAAAAAACCTGCCAAGTGGCAGGTTTTTATCACGTCAGGTCTCAGCTTACATTTCCATGCGCGCTTTAAGCTTGTTCATGGCGTTTTTCTCAAGTTGTCTGATACGCTCTGCAGACACTTGATACGTCGCCGCAAGCTCTTGCAACGTGGTTTTTTGGTCGTCTAACCAACGCGCCTGTAGAATATGCTGGCTACGCTCATCAAGGGTTTTGATGGCCGCCAACAGGCGTGTTTGGTTATCGGCTTCTAAATTAGCATTTTCAACCTGTGAGGCTAAATCTGAAGAGTGATCTTCAAGATAATGCACAGGTGAATAATCTTGCTCGTCGTCGTTATCGCTGGCAAGATCGAATGCTGGGTCTTGCGCCGCCATACGTGATTCCATTTCGGTCACATCGGCTTTAGATACCCCCAGATTTTCGGCGACCATAGTCACCTCTTCATCGCTAAACCAACCAAGACGCTTTTTGGCTTTGCGTAGATTGAAGAACAATTTACGCTGTGCCTTTGTGGTCGCAACTTTAACGATGCGCCAATTTTTAAGCACATATTCATGGATTTCAGCTTTAATCCAATGCACTGCAAACGAGACAAGACGCACACCCACATCAGGGTCAAAGCGCTTCACCGCTTTCATCAAGCCAATGTTGCCCTCTTGAATTAAGTCTGCTTGTGGCAAACCATATCCAGAGTAGCCTTTGGCCACATGAATAACGAAACGAAGATGAGACATAATCAATTGCTTTGCCGCCTGAAGGTCACCCGTCTCTTGCAGACGCTTGGCTAACTCATACTCCTCCTGTGGCTCTAACATGCTAATGTTATGCGCAGACTGAATATAAGCCTCTAAGCTACCGCTGCTTTGCGGAACCATTAGTGACATTGATTGCGTTTGACTTGTCATTAACGCTCTCCTACCTCTTATCTTGCAAAAATTTAACGCTATAAATGCTTTATGACGCTTGAATACCTATTGCAGGCTGCCGTCTCTGGTCGCTCTGATACACAGTAAGCTTTGACGCAGAGGCAAGCTGACGAACTATTCACTATCTGACAGTATATGTCAATACCACCGCTTAACGTGGGCTAATTTCACCCGGAACTATAGACAGTTCAAGTGAAATTTAGTTCATAAAAGCCACAAGCTCAGCGGGATGTCACTCAAGAAGGTTCGATGGCGCGCAGATGTTGTCTTACCGACAGATAGGAGCCTAACCAGCCTAAGAAGGACGCCAATAAGACCAGTTGGCCTAATTCGGTAAGCGTCAGCGATTGCATCGTTAATGTACTGCCATAAAGCCCTAGTAGTTCAGCTAGAGCGCCATCGAGATACCACACCAACAGATTAATAATGATCCAGGCCAAGATGCCGCCGATGACACCAAACCAGATGCCGGTGTATAAAAAGGGCCGTTGAATAAAACTCTCTGTGGCGCCGACTAATTTCATCACTTCGATTTCGGTGCGGCGATTCATAATGGCCAAACGTATGGTATTGCCAATGACTAACACCACGGCTAAGACTAATAATAGCGCAATAGCCAATACGGTTCGCTCAAGTAATCTCACGACCGCTTGTAAACGTTCTAGCCACTCAATATCGAGCCGCCCAAAGCTCACCTCAGGCTCTAACTCCAGCTTTTTTAATAAGGCGCGTGCACCATTGGGGCTGGCGTGCTTGATATCTGGGGTTACCGTTACCACAGCTGGCAGCGGATTATCATCCAGATAAGCTATCGCCTCACCAAAACCAGATAACCGCTGAAACTCCTCCAGTGCTTGATCGCGATTAATATAGTTGACCGCACTGACTTCAGAATACGCACCTATACGGGTGATCAAGCTTTGAATAGAGCGCTCGCTGCGTCCTTCATCGATAAAGAGTGAGATCTCGGCGGCGCTGTTCCACGATTGGGTAATGGTCTCGGCATTTTTAACCAGCACTTGTAACGCCGCCGGTAAGCTTAAACTCACCCCCAGTACCGCCATGGTCATTAACGACGAGATAGGATTACGCCACAACTCGCCCATGCTGCCCATGGCATGTTGAATATGACGAATAAAAAACATCACGATACGGCCCGTAAAGGGAAGTTTGCTGCGGACTAATTGAGGTTGCTTATCCATATTCGATTGTCCGCTTATCCGTTAAAGGCTTGAGGCCTTGCCAGCTCATCACCACCAATAACCCGCCCCTGTTTCAGGGTTAAGGTGCGGTACTTCATGCGGGCAATAAGACCAAGGTCGTGGGTCGCGATTAACACTGTGGTCCCCGAATCATTAAAGGTCTCGAACAGACGCAAAATGTCCATCGATAGTTTAGGGTCTAAGTTACCGGTGGGCTCATCGGCTAATAACAAGGGCGGCTTATTAACAATCGCACGGGCAATCCCCACACGTTGCTGTTCCCCACCCGACAGCATAATAGGATAGTGACGCTCTTTGCCGTAAAGGCCCACCATATCTAAGGCTGCCAATACCCGCTTTTTAATTTCATGCAGGGCAAAGCCTTCAATCACCAACGGCAAGGCGATGTTGTCAAACACACTGCGATCCATCAATAAGTGATGATTTTGAAAGATCATGCCGATATCACGCCGCAAGTAAGGCACATCTTTAGGCCTAACTTTGGCGATATCGTGGCCATTAATGGCCACTCGACCGCCATTGGCGCGCTCGATCACACTGATCAACTTGAGCAAAGTGCTTTTACCAGCACCCGAGTGACCGGTTAAAAACGCCATTTCTCCACGTTTTAAATGAAAACTCACATCGGTGAGTGCCTTTTGTCCACCTGGATAAATTTTGCTAACTTGCTCAAATCGAATCATAGCTACCCAATTATTGATGCCGCCAATCATTGACGGCGATACCTTATCTTATATCAGCCCAATCCACGCAGTTGATTAATGCAATATTTTGCATACTCAAATCCGTTTCACTGCGAGGTGCGATAGCGGTTATGTCGTCTCTTCGCCCTCTTGGCTAAACAGGGCATCGACAAAATCTTTAGCATCGAACGTACGTAAATCGTCGATCTGTTCACCCACACCAATGTGACGAATAGGAATACCAAATTTGTCGGCAATAGCGAAAATAACACCACCTTTTGCTGTGCCATCTAGCTTACTAATGGTAATACCCGTGACACCAACGGCTTCTTTAAACAACTGAGCCTGACTGATCGCATTTTGGCCCGTACTAGCATCTAGGGTCAGCATCACCTCGTGAGGTGCTGATTCATCTAATTTTTTCATCACCCGCACGACTTTTTTCAGCTCATCCATCAGGTGGGCTTTATTTTGCAGTCGACCAGCGGTATCGGCAATCAACACGTCGACATTACGGGCGCGAGCCGCCTGTAAGGCATCAAACAATACCGAGGCACTATCGGCCCCCGTGTGCTGGGCGATAACCGGAATATTATTACGTTGGCCCCACACTTGCAGTTGCTCAACGGCGGCGGCGCGGAAGGTATCGCCCGCTGCTAGCATTACCGATTTGCCCTGTTTCTGATATTGTTTTGCCAACTTACCAATAGTGGTGGTTTTACCCACACCATTAACGCCAACCATTAAAATAACAAACGGGCCATCGGGGTTTTCTGGCACTAAAGGCACGCTCACAGGTTCGAGCGTTTTCTGCATCTCTTCGCGCATCAACTCATACAGGGCTTCGCCATCTTTAAGTTGCTTACGGCTCGCTTGCTCGGTGAGGCTAGAGATTAAGCGCGTAGTGGTTTCTACTCCGACATCGGCAATCAATAGCTGCTCTTCAAGCTCTTCAAACAACTCGTCATCGATCTTTTTGCCTTTGAACAGTCCGACAAACCCACTACCGATATTTTCGCTGGTGCGCTTCAAGCCACGCTTAAGGCGGGCAAAAAAGCCCTCTTTAGTCGGTTTTTGTTGCGGCTCAGGTTGCTGCTCGGGCGCATCCTCGGCGGCTAAAGATGCCTGCACTGCTTGTTCGGCCACAAGACGCTCAGCTTCGATGCGATCAAGCTCAGCCTGCTCCGCTGCAAGACGCTCAGCTTCGATACGGTCAAGCTCAGCCTGCTCTGCTGCAAGACGCTCAGCTTCGATACGGTCAAGCTCAGCCTGCTCTGCTGCAAGACGCTCAGCTTCGATGCGGTCAAGCTCAGCCTGCTCTGCTGCAAGACGCTCAGCTTCTATGCGGTCAAGCTCAGCCTGCTCCGCTGCAAGACGCTCGGCTTCTATGCGGTCAAGTTCAGCCTGCTCCGCAGCAATACGCGCAGCTTCGATACGGGCAAGTTCTGCCTGCTCGGCGGCTAAACGCGCCTGTTGCTCGGCCAAAATACGCTCAGCTTCGATACGAGCAAGTTCTGCCTGCTCGGCGGCTAATGCCTGTGCAATTTGTTCTGCTTCAATGCGCTCGGCTTCAATACGAGCCTCTTCAGCCTGCTCGGCAGCGATGCGCTCGGCTTCGATGCGAGCGAGTTCAGCCTGCTCTGCAGCAAGGCGATCAGCTTCAATACGAGCGAGCTCAGCCTGCTCGGCAGCAAGGCGATCAGCTTCGATGCGCTCGGCTTCGGGCTGTGTCGCCTCTGTTTCAACTTGAGATGTTACTTCTGCTTCGGGTGCCGCGACATCCTCTTTCGATTTGTCTTTACGGAACCAAGAAAAAAAACCTTTTTTTGCCATGGGTAATACCAGTACTCAACTAACTGATTTAAAATTCGGTATGAAGTCGTTTTGTGCTCGTTATTATAACCAGATAGCGAGTCCAAATACGCAGCAAAGTGCGGCATTTTTAGCTAATGTCGGCGGCTTTTCACCATTTTTAACTGCTTTGCGTTAAAATGGCGACTTCAATTTAGCGTCACAGTCTATCACTTTCTCCGGTGAGGCCAAATCATCGCTAAAGGTATCCGTAAATTGACAGGTATAAGATGGCTAAAAATAAACCCTTGAGTGGGCAAGTACGCATTATTGCAGGCCAATGGCGCTCACGACGTTTACCCATTCATGATCTTGAGGGATTGCGCCCCACGACAGACAGGGTACGAGAAACCTTATTTAACTGGTTATCGGGCGATATTGCTGGCGCTCGGGTACTCGACTGCTTTGGTGGTAGCGGCGCGCTGTGCTTAGAGTCGCTATCGCGTTACGCCGCCTTTGCTAAAGTGTTTGAACTGCAAACGAGTGCCGCCAAACAATTACAGCAAAATTTGCTGACCCTTAAATGTGATTGCGCCGAAGTCGTGCAGGGCGATACGCTGGCGCTACTACAGCAAACGCCAAGCCAGGGGTTTGATATTATTTTTATCGATCCGCCATTTCGCAAAGGGTTAGCGCAGCAGACGATTGCGCTGCTCAGTGAGCACCAATGGCTGAATAATAATGCGCAAATTTATGTCGAAACCGAAAGCGAGTTAAGCTCACTCACTGTGCCTAGCGACTGGGTGCCGCTGAAAGAGAAAAAAGCCGGACAAGTGATCTACCGTCTATACCAGTATCAGCCTGAGATAGGCGATTCATAATGAAAGCATTGATCCGAGTGGGTAAAGCCATCACTTTGTGCGCCTGGTTGCTGATGCTGTATAACCTGTTGATGCCCATAGGCGATACGATAAGCCAACTGCTATCACTGTTATTATTACTCACTGTGGTGATGCATTGCGGGCAGCTACTGATTTTTCATCGCCTGTTTAGCCCCTTGTTGCCGCTGGGCAAGGCCGACTATGGCGCCGTGTTGCTGTTTGGCGTGTTTAGCTTATTAGACTATCGTCAGCGCGTGCTGGCCAACATGGTTAATCCCTATGGCTGACCCATTGACGATCAAAAAAAGCACCTAAAAGGTGCTTTTTTATTGACCCATTAGCGCTAGATCCCTGGGATGCGCCCCTGGAAGCTAATAGGATAATAGCCCTGGCTGTCACGCTTACCTAAGAAACTTAGCGCCTGCTTGAGATCTTCAGGTTGTGCAGGCGTCTCTTTTATCTTGGCGCTAAGTGCAATCAACTTATTGTCTTTAAGTAACGCATTACCTGTAAGCCCTAGCGCATTCATGGTCTCATCGGTGGCTAATTGAATATTGCCATCGACACAGCTTAGGCCCAGCTCAATATTGCCTAGCGGATATTTGCCAAACTGGTTATTCACCTGCAACTGCTGCACAAACAACTTGCCGTTAAGCTGCTCACACCAAGGTAAGCCTTGCTCCAGCTGCTGCACGATTAAACTAAAGTGACCATCCACTTCGGCTCGAAACGGTAGACGCGTCTTGCCGATAAGAAAAGCGCTTGGCGCTTCAAAACGCAGCCCTTGGGCATTGATCCCAGACATAGACAAAGACACTTGGCCTTTACCGTTAACCGCCGTTGCTCGGCTGCCAATGGCAAAATCGATATTGGCCTTGCCGGACAACAGTCCCCACGGGCTTAATTGCCATTGCACCGACTCAAGTTGGCGCTGTTGCAACGCCACTAAACTGGCCTTGCCCGACCAAATGGTGCCCGACACCCCGCTGACACTGATCCCTTGGGGCAGCGGCGCCAGCTGCAAGGCCACACTGGCCGGAAACAGGGCCAGCATAAAGCCACAATATAAGACCACACCTATGATTATCTTTTTCACTAGACTCACTACAACACCTTAAAACCTTGTTTACTGAGAGAATTGGATGCGGCGCACTTTAACCAGACCTGGCGTATCCGCTTGTGCCAAATCGATGCTGTCCAGTGATAAACCTTGCTGTTGTACCAGATCGCTCAAATAACTTAGCAAGCTGTTAAATGGCACTTCGTCCATCCACACCTGAATTTTTTGCCCTTGTGGTTGCATCCGAGTGATTTCTAAGCCGTAACGTTTGGCGGTCTGAGTCACTGTGGCACTTAAACTGCCCGAATAAGCTTTTTTACCGCCAGCACTCTGTAGTGCCACTATCTTATTGGCAGTCTGTTTTACATAAGTTAACGTGGCTTGCTGAGCTTGTAATGCCCGCTCGGCATCCTGCTCAGCCTCACTTATTGGCGTCCAAACTCCCCAATAAAGCACGCCTAGTATCAAGACCACACCACAGGTGGCAACCAACTGCTGCTCACGTAAAATTAACCCGTTCCACCACGTTTTAAGGTTCTCCATCTTACTTACTCCTTAAGGTTAACGTGCTGGTGACTTCATCTTCACCGCTGTTCATCGCACCAGAGTCGACCTTAAATTGCTTGGCGATGAGGCTTTTAAATTCTTCAATTTGCGCATAACTCTTGGCGGATATTTGCATGCGTAACTCATTGCGACCACTGTCGAAACGCAAGCTAGTGGGCTTTAATTGCGGCACTTTTGCAAATGCAGCCGATAGACCATCGAGCATAGTAAAGAAGGCGGTACCATCTCCCGAACCTTGCAGACTACGTAATTTACTGTCCATCTGTGAGCGAATATTAACCACCCGCGAGCTGCCGACCACTTGGTTGAATATCGCGCTACTTTGCGCTTGTAACTGCTCACGCTCGACGTTCATCTGATGAATAGAGAGCCCTTTGTTAACTAAGGCCAACACTAAGGCGACAGCGATCACTATGGCACTATTACGCCACAGCAACAGGTGTTTGCCGTACTCGCGTTTAGGGGTGTAAATGCCTGAAAGTAAATTGAGCGGCGCATGTAAAATACCTTTGGCCAGCACTAACATCGGCAGATCCAGCGGTTGGGGCTGTACCTGGGCGCCATTGATACTCAGCTCACTATAGCCAGCCACCGTAAGTGGGCTGCTCGCCGTGGTTTCGCCAGCAGCTTTGGCGACAAATTGAGGCAGCGTGGCGTTAAACCAAGTGGCATCAAGACAGGCACCATGGCCAGCGCCGGTACGCAGCAGATAATCGGAACCAAATTGCATGGCCGCCCACTGACACTCTTGCAGTGGTAAGGCTAAACAATCGGGCACAATTTGGCGCGCTTTAATACCCGCCTCGCTTAACCAAGATAACCAATTTTGCATCTGCTCATGGGCAACAACCGCAACACTGAGGGACTCGCCATCACGCGGGCCGGTGACAAAATGCAGTTTATCGACATTTTCGGCCAAGTTTTCTTCTAGCATAAACGGCAAGGCTTTAATCGCCTGACGCTGGCCTTTCTCTGGTAAGCGCACCGAGGTGAGCGTGATCGCCGAAGCGGGCACTAAGATATCGACCGGACGGTTACCCGCTCGTTCAGTTAGGGTCGACAAGGCATGGGCGTCGGGCAGGTCACCCGAGGCGATGATCTCTTGCTCTTGCTCGGACCACACCAGCCAAGTACAGCGCTGATCTTGGCTTCTTCCTAAGCGGATAAATAATCGTTCACTCAATGTCTTTCTCCACAAGTCTCATTAAGTTGCGCAAAATAAACTTGTATTATCTCAATCGCATTCATTATGGGTATTAGGCTAGTTGGCCGTCGAGGGTTAACGCCCCAGCAAGGCCATTATCGTTGACCACCATATTGGCGCGTCAACACAGCTAACTGATTATTTCCGGCCACTTGCAACACGCTTTCCATACGAAAAGTCGCACTGTCGACTTTGGCGCCAGCTTGCAGCAAAAAATATTGGCTCTTTAGGCTAAAACTGGACGCTAAGTTCTCTTCACCACGCAAACTGGCGATTGAACCGTTCGCCCAAAAGTCTTCGATACTGTCATAGCCATCACTTGGGCGCTGATTAATAATACTTTCGGCTTCACCAACGCTAATTTTATTGTCGAACATGCCCGCTAATAACGCTGCATGCTCCAGCTCAATGGTATTAACATTCAATACCTGTCGATCGTAACCCGGGATAGCACACACATAGGGTGCTAGCTTAAGGTACACCTCTTGGCTCACCCCGATGACTGCGCGCAGCTCGCTGCGATGACTCATTAAGGTATTCGCAGCGCGGTAAGGCACGGTGCGCGCTTCATAATCGGCATCTTCGGCGCCAAATGGGCTGGCGACACTATCCTCATCAATATAATCTTTCACCGTATGCGCCAAACGCTCGGCGGCAAAATCATCCATGCCTAAGGCCACTAATAACCCTTTAAACTGCTGGGCGGGCAATGGCAATTTGGGCTGACCATTCTCAACTTCTTTAGTCTGCATCGATAACGCATTCACGTTAAAGCAGGCCTGCATATCGCTAATGCGCCCGGCGATCTCTCCTTGCTCCACTGGCAATACCACGTCGGCTTGCGCCCAATACTGCTGCCTGTGGATCTTGCCTTCGTCGGCATCATCTAAATCTTGTTGTAGCACCTTTTTGGCTAACTCTTCGGCCGAAAGTGCGTACCAATAAGCCTGATCATATTGGGCTAAATTAATGGTACGCCGCACCATTATCTGGCTACGGCCATTAATATTGGTGGCGATAATGGCGATCATCGCCACAATCAACAACACCACGATCAGGGCAACTCCGCGCTGCTTTTGCGCCAGTTTATTCACCCTTACAGCCCTCGGTCCGGAGCGTTATTATTGTCATTTTCATCGGCATTATTGTCGTTATCGTTGGCGCCGTTATCATTACCCTTATTACTGTCGTTATCGTCAGCATCATTGCTACTGCTGCTGGGCTGTGCGCCTAGCGGCAGTAAAAACTTACGCTGTATTTTACCCAGCCCTTCCACTTCAACTTCCATGGCGATAGCCTTGGGCAGGGTGGTGGCATCAATTTTTCGCTGCCAACTGTTTTCAACAAAGAAGGAGTACTCCACCGATAACACCTTGTCCATCACTAAGGTTTTAATGGGCTCTGCGCCAAATTCAGGCTCTGGATAGGGGAAATACCAGCGCTCTAATTTATTATCTTGCACCACATAGGCCACCGACTGCAGGCTACCTCTGGGTAACAGGCCATCGGGGTTGAGCCAACCAATGCGATAAAACACTATCGCTTCTGACTCTGAGTCAAATAAGTCGCTGCCTGTTTGTATCACAGTGCTACCCCGCCCGCCTTCGAGCAACCTTGGGGTGCGCGCCACTATCTGGCCAAAATCACGCTCGAGAGCGCCAAATCCTTGCTGTAAGGATTTCAATTTAGTGGCAAACTCCTTGGTGGCAATATCATTTTTCATCACGGTATTAAGCACAGAGTTAGCCGCCAAGCCCAACATGGCAAAAATTCCTATGGCCACCAGCATCTCTAACAGGGTAAAACCCTGATTAAATTTATGATGCTTTAAGTACATAACTGCTCACCTGGGCTATGGTGCGAGTGTAGCGCTCATCGTCACTGACACTGATGCGGATCAGTCGAAAGTTATCATCGGTGGTTTTAACCACCTCTTTGCGCCAATACCAGGTCTTGTCGGCCAGCTCCACTCGACCCTCTTTTTTGCCTAAATCGGTGGCACCGGTCACTAGTCTGGCATCGACCATCTGGTTGCTTGCGACCCACTGCGCCAAAGTGCGCTCTTCTAAAATGGGCATGTTGGCGATCTGTTCGCTTAGGCTCTTAGTGATCGACACCGCAGCGATGGCAAACACCGCTAAGGCAACAATCACCTCTAGCAATGTCATCCCTTGCTGATTAATTCTCATGCTTATACCCAGCAGTGCCCGCTAAATGACAAGATAGGAGTATTGAGCGCAAAGTGGGGCAATCAATTATCGAGATCATTGTCTCTCCCCAACCTTAATCGCCCTAACGCATCGCCCACAACCACAGTTTCTAGCTCATTTCCCATGGCATCTTTACTGATAAAAGCCAACTCGAAGGCGCTCATTTCACCACTGGGGAACAGCATCACCTGCGGCTCTGGATGCTTTTTTTTATCCTCGGCGGAAGGCTCAATAAGCGGCTCGTCGAACCATGAGTCTTGCTCTTCATCTTCTTGAGACAGGGGTAAACCATCGAGTATTAGGTCAAGCTGCACACCCTGTTGCATCGCGCGCGCCGCCAGCAAGCGGTCTTGCTGTAGCGGATGCCACTTACCCTCGTCATAAACCACAAACTCATAACGGTCTTTTTCGATAACGATACCGATAAAATGACCACTGAGCACAGTTTCATCGAGCACTAACTCGGTTGACGCCATAAATTGCCGCGCCACTCGATCGAGCGCCTGCTGCTGGTCGGTGCCCTGCATGGTTAAGGTCACCGCGGAGGCCGCGAGCCCCATCAGTAACACCACCAGCAACACTTCCATCAGGGTAAACCCGCGTTGGCGCAAGAGGCTCATCACTCTTCGCTCGGCTTATTGGAAATCTTGTAGATTCCAGCTACCGACATCATCTTCAGTCCCCACTTGCCCATCTGGGCCGGCACTGAAGATATCGATTTTGCCTTGTTCACCTGGACTCAATAACAGGTATTCATTGCGCCATGGATCTTGTGGCAAACGCTTAACATAACCCCCTTCACGGTAATTGCGTGGCTCTGGCGAAATGGTTGGCTTTTGGATTAAGGCTTCTAATCCCTGCTCTGTTGTGGGGTAGATGCTGTTGTCCAAACGGTACATATCCAGTGCATTTTCCAGCGCCACAATATCCGAAACCGCTTTTTGCAGATCGGCCTTATCTTTATTACCCATCAAGTTAGGTACCACCATAGAGGCAAGGATCCCCAAAATTACGATAACCACCATCACTTCTAGTAGGGTAAAGCCTTTGTGCTTGTTTCTTACTTGCATTAATAGATCCTCTATAAAAAATGCCTAACAGTAAAAGGTTAGGCTGTCGCGCTAGGGAGATGCTTGGGGCATCAACCACTAATCATGTTGTTAAGTTCTAATATCGGCTGCAAAATCGCCAGTACGATAAACAGCACCACGGCTGCCATGCTGACCACCAATAAGGGTTCAAATACCCCCAAGGCAATATTCACGTTCGACTCGAATTCACGGTCTTGGTTATCGGCAGCGCGCTCGAGCATCTGTTCGAGCTGGCCACTTTTTTCGCCAGAGGTGATCATATAGAGCATCATAGGCGGAAAAAGTTTAGTGCTAGCCAGCGCTGCGCCTAAACTGGTGCCTTCGCGCACCCGAGCGGTGGCATCTTCCACTGCAGCTCTAACCCTAACGTTCATCAACACTTCACTAGCAATGCGCATCGCATCGAGCAGAGGTACTGAACTGGCCGTTAAAATGCTTAAAGTACGTGCAAATCGCGCCGTATTGAGCCCCTTGCTGACACGGCCGATCACCGGCATTTTCAGCAGGGCGCTATCGAAGGTCATACGGTTAGCCGTGCTTTTTAACAGTTGCTTGGCGCCAAAGGCTAACACCACAACGACCCCAACCACTAACAGGCCGTAATCACGGATAAAGTCAGATGAGGCGATCAATAATTGCGTGGTCCATGGTAACTCTTGCCCCATGTGCTCAAATTGCCCCACCACCTGAGGCACTACGGCCGCAAGCAAAATAGCAATGACGCTAATGGCCACCACGGTCAGCACAATAGGATAGATCATCGCTTGGGTCATTTTGCTTTTCAGCTGCTGACGGCGCTCGGTGTAATCGGCCAAGCGGTTAAGCACCACTTCAAGGTGACCTGATTTTTCACCCGATGCCACCATAGCGCGATAAAGATCATCAAAAATATGCGGAAATTCGGCCATGGAGTCGGCCAGACTGTAGCCTTCGACAACCCGTGAGCGCACCGCCATCACCATGCTGGCGAGGCGATCCTTTTCACACTGCTGACCAACGGCCTTTAACGCCTCTTCCACAGGTAAACCGGCGGCAACTAAGGTCGCAATTTGGCGAGTGATCAGGGCTAACTCAGCGACCGAAATACCACGCTTAAAGCTAAAGCCTTGGCCCTTGGCCTTGGCTTCTTTGTCGACCACTGGGGTGATCTCCAGCGGCATTAAGCGCTGCTCGCGCAACTGACCTCGGGCATGGCGAGCGGTATCGGCTTCCACCACCCCTTTTTGCTGTTTGCCTTGGGCATTTAACGCCTTGTACTCATATGCTGGCATGGCTTACTCCTCGCGAGTGACGCGCAGCACTTCTTCTAAGGTCGTGATGCCACTAAGCACTTTACTCATGCCATCGTGACGGATACTGGGTATCGATTGGCGAATATATTTTTCAATCGCCAATTCGCCGCGTCCGGTATGGATAAGCTCACGAATTTTATCATCCACCAGCAGGAGTTCATGGATCCCCGTGCGGCCTCGATAACCATTATGACCACAAGCGGCGCAACCATTGGCACGGTAGATAATGCGTGGGTCGTCGGCGCTAATACCCAGCAGTTCACGTTCACGCTGATCGGGCACATGCTCTATCTTACACTTAGGACACAAGGTGCGGATCAATCGCTGCGCTAACACCCCAAGCAGACTCGAAGAGACTAAGAAAGGCTCGACGCCCATATCTTGCAAGCGCGTAATGGCACCCGATGCGGTATTGGTATGCAAGGTGGAGATCACCATGTGACCGGTCAACGAGGCTTGCACGGCAATTTGAGCGGTTTCAAGGTCACGGATCTCACCTATCATCACCACATCAGGATCTTGACGCAAAATGGCGCGCAGACCGCGGGCGAAGGTCATATCCACCTTAGTATTCACCTGCGTCTGGCCTATGCCCGCGAGTTCATATTCGATGGGATCTTCGACCGTTAAGATATTGGTGTCGACAGAGTTAATTTCGGTCAAGCCAGCATACAGGGTGGTACTCTTACCCGAACCTGTCGGGCCCGTGACCAAGATAATGCCATGAGGCTTACGGATAAGCTCATCGAATTGATGCCGGATAGCATCTGTCATGCCGAGTTGTTTAAGGTCGAGGTTGCCGGCGTTTTTATCCAGCAGACGCATCACCACACGCTCACCATGGCTCGATGGCATGGTCGACACCCGCACATCCACCGCACGACCCGCGATACGCAGCGAGATACGGCCATCTTGCGGCACCCGCTTCTCGGCAATGTCTAAACGCGCCATCACCTTGATACGTGATACCAGCAGTGACGAGAGCTTGCGATTGGGCTTGAGCACCTCTTTGAGTACGCCATCGACGCGAAAACGCACCACTAGTTGCTTCTCGTAGGTTTCGATATGGATATCGGACGCTTCCTCTTTAATCGCTTCCGATAACAGAGCGTTGATCAGTTTAATGATCGGCGCATCATCGTCCCCTTCGAGCAGATCTTCGGTTTGCGGCAGCTCTTCGGCAAGGGTAAACAGATCCATCTCGTTGCCAATATCTTCCATCAGCTGCTGTGCCTCTGATGAGTTGGCTTGATAGACCTGAGTTAACTTAGCCTCAAAAACATTAGCCGCTAACGTCGCTAGCCCTAACTCTTGGCCTGCATAACGTCGTACCTCTAACATCGCCTCAAGCGGCGTGCTCTCAGTATGGTACAGGGTTAAACGTTCATCATCGTCTTTGGCTAATAGCAGTTGAAAACGATGCGCAAACGCAAATGGCAGACGCTCGCGGCTGTTTGAGTGAAACACCTCATCGGATTCGGCCTCAGAGACCAACCCAAGTTCACTCGATACTTGGGCTAGTTCATCATGTTGAGCGGCTTGCAGATCACTCATCGTCTGCGTCTTGCTGTTTGTTATCAGAAATCTGCTTAAGCGCCGGATCGGTTTCACGCATTTGGGTCTCTAACCCTTTGCGGTCTTTATAACGCTGTAGCACGTCATTCACCTCTGGTGGCAGATAATCTTCTTGGTTCCACTCTTCGAGCACTGGCACATCGGTATTTGGCATTAAGTTTACGCCACGCTGTTGCTGCTCAAGCTGCAAGGCGCGGAAGTAGTTGTATTTACGTCCCGCAATGCCTTCCATGGTGATGCCGTCACGGATAATGGTCGGCTTAATAAATACCATCAGGTTTTTCTTTTTCTTGCCGCTCGATGATGACTTAAACAGGTGACCGATAATGGGAATATCCCCTAGGAAAGGCACCTTCTGTACGCTCTCTTGTACTTCTTCGTTAATTAAGCCCCCTAACACCACTATTTGACCCGAATCGGCCATCACAGTGGTGGTTAAACGGCGCGTGGCAAAGGTCACATCGACGCCAGTTTTACCGTTGATGCCAGAGACTTCCTGCTCAATGGTCAACTTGACCGTGCTGCCTTCGTTAATTTGTGGCACCACTTTAAGCTTGACCCCCACCTCTTTACGTTCAACCGTTTGGAAGGGGTTACTGTTACCGTTACTGGAGTTTTGGCTGCCCGTTAAAATAGGCACTTCATCACCGACGATAAACGATGCTTCTTGGTTATCTAAGGTGGTAATAGATGGCGTCGCCAGTACGTTTGATTTGGTGTCGCTCGATACCGCTTGGATAAGCGCGCCAAAGTCACCCATGGCAACACCCCACGCCATACCGTTAACCTTACCTAGCGCCTGCGCTAACAAGGTGATGTCTCCTTGGGTCGAGGGATTCTCGGTACAAGTGCCATTTTCCGTACAGACTTTCGTACCGTCTTGCTCTCGTGCCTGCCAGATCCCGGCGCCAATTTCACCTATGGTAGGACCCAGGTTATTAAACTGGGTACCACCACCGGCTTCGGTTGCCCACTGAATACCAAAACCAACATCATCACCTTCGGCCACTTCAACAATAATGGCTTCCACCAATACTTGAGCACGGCGAATATCCAGCTGATTTATCACGCTCTCAATGGTGCGCATCTGATCAGGCTCGGCGCTGATCACCAAGGCGTTGGTGTCGCTATGGGCCATGATATTGATGTCGTTGCGACGCTTGCTCCGCCCCCCTTGTGGCTGCGCTCCACCATCTTGCGCGCTGGCAAGTTGTTCGGCAAAACCGGTGAGCACTTCGACTAAGTCTTCTGCCTTGGCATAACGCAGATAACGTACCTTGGTATTACCTGTGGTGGCTTGCTCGGCATCAAGTTTTTTGATGAGGCTCACTACACGCTGGCGACTCTTTTCATCGCCACTGACCAGCACGGCGTTGGTACGCTCATCGGCAACCACTTTTGGGGCCTGTCCCGGCAGTTGTGACTGGTTGGCGGTCGAGCGGTAAAGGGTGTCGATAATCCGTACCATCTCGCCCGCTGAGGCATATTCGAGCGCCACCACTTGCACTTCGGTGTCGCCTTGTTTATCGACGCGGCGCACAATCTCAACCAGTTTATTGACCACTGCTGCGCGGCCCGAGATCATCAATACGTTGGAAGGGTCATAGTTTACGACGTTACCGCCGCCGGCATTATCGTTGAGCTGGCGCAGCAGGGGCGCTAGTTGCTTCGCTTCGGTGTTATACAGGGCCACAATGCGAGTGACCATCTCATCACCTAGGCCTGGTCTATCATCATCGGCAACGCGAATGGCCGAGGTTTTAGCATCTTTATCTTTAATGACTTTGATGATGTTATTGTCCATCTCAACGACGGCATAACCATAGACCTGCAACACATTAAGGAAGAATTGATAATATTGCTCATCATCGAGTAAATCGTAACTGCGAACGTTTATTTTACCGCGCACCGTTGGGTCAACTATGATGGTACGATTCAAGTTTTTACCAACAATATTGATAAACTCTTGAATATCTGTGCCTTTGAAATTAGCCGCATATTGCTCAGACCATGCGAGCGAAGGCGCCAATAATGACGCCCCCATGACAACACCCGCGATGAGATTGCGGCGAATATTCTTATTATTCATTTAATGACTTCCCCTAAACCCTTTTTATTGCGGCAAACTAAACATGATCTCAACCAACTGACCATCTCTTTCTATCATCAAAGAGATCTCGGTCAATTCGGGCAGCTGTGCCATCACTTCTAGTGCTTGGCTCATGTCTGTCACATCGTAACCGTTCATTGATTTAACTAAATCGTTAGCTTTCAATCCCGCTTGCTCAAATAGTGCCTTATCCTTACCCGGATTAAGGCGATAGCCTTGCAGTTCACCATCGCGATTGACTGGTGAGATAGCTAAGTAATCGGTAAGTTTACTCGGATCGGCTAACAGCTCATCTCGTGACTCTTGCAGCTCTTGCGCTACCGCTTGGTTGTCGCGTTGATCTACCTGACGTACATCGCGCTCACGCTTGGCTTGTTGTAGCTGTTGATTGGCTTCACTTTGAGTATCGTATTTGAGCCCATCAAGCATCAAAGTCTCGTAACGACCACTGTTTGAAATAATAATGCGATCAGCATATACCTCTTTAAGCGAGGCCGAAGTGCCTTTAATCTTGTCACCTAAACTGTAAGTGTTCTGGCTGCCCGCCGACTCAATTACCGCTAAGCCTTTTTGCTCAGATGTTGACGCCACGACCCCCGTTAACTGGATAGATAACGAGGTTTTCGGTGCATCGGTTATTTTTTCTTCGACAGGAGCCACTTTAAGCGGATTACCCTTGGCATCAAACTGGCCAAAAAGAGATAATTTTTCCAAGCTTGATATGTTAATCAAACTCGATGAACTGCTTGTGTTACTAGGTGTGGGTTGCCACGCTAGCGGCGGCTGAGAAACAGGCACTAACTTCCATGTGATCTGTGCCAAAATATAGATAGCGATGACCAGACCAAGCCAAAATACGGCAGTGCTCAGCGGCCTATGCGGTATACCATTCACCCTAGCAATTACTTTGTCTAATAAATCCATATTATGCGGACCCTCAGTGCAGGCCTCTGTTCTGATTATGATAATTTTATGCTCGTGACTCATGCTAACCTACACAGCAATTGTCAACAAGCCCATAACAGTCGCTAAATTAGCCTATAAAGGCTAATTATGCTAACTTTACGCACCAATAAAGGGTGTGAAGTGAGTCGCTATATTAGCTTATCATTCTGCTTAGGATGAGAGTTATTATCCAGCATGTGAACTCGCCCATCTTTATAAGCCACAATCTATTGATATACCCAAATGGAGACACTATAACCATGGCATCTGAACCGCAGACTTCAGTCCGACTGGATAAATGGTTATGGGCGGCGCGATTTTATAAGACTCGAGCCATCGCCAAAGAGATGATCAATGGCGGCAAGGTGCACTACAATGGGCAGCGCACCAAATCGAGTAAAATGGCCGATGTCGATGCTGTCGTCAGAATACGACAGGGATATGACGAAAAAGAGGTCGTGATAAAAAAATTATCCGAACAACGCCAACAGGCGGTGATCGCCCAAACCTTATATGAAGAGACGCCTGAAAGCATTGCCAAGCGCCAGACCTACGCTGAAGCGAGGCGCTTAAATGTGCTTAATAATCCGGCTCCGGATACCAAGCCAGATAAAAAGCAACGTCGTCAATTAATACGCTTTAAAGCAAGCTAACTGTGAGATTGAAATGAGTAAAGATATATTAAACCGCTACCTATTTGATAACGCCGATGTGCGTGGTCAAGTCGTTCAATTAGAAAAGAGTTACCAAGAGGTATTATCTGCTCACGACTACCCAATGGCGATTCAAACGCTACTGGGCGAGTTGATGGCGGCCACATCACTGCTCACTGCCACACTCAAACTCGATGGTGATATTAGCGTGCAAGTACAAGGTGATGGCCCTGTATCACTGGCCGTTGTTAACGGCAATAACCTTCAGCAGCTACGTGGCGTCGCACGCTGGAAAGGTGACTTAGCCGATGATGCCACTCTCGCCACCTTGATGGGTACAGGCCATATGGTTATCACGCTCACCCCTGCTAATGGCGAGCGTTACCAAGGCGTTGTGGCCTTAGAACGTCCGACCCTGGCCGAATGTTTAGAGCTTTATTTTGACCAGTCAGAACAGCTGCCAACCGCTATCCGCTTATTTGCCGATGGTAAACAAGCCGCGGGCATTTTACTGCAAGTGCTGCCAGGTGATAGTGAAAACAATCAAGATTTTGAACACCTTGAGCAACTAACTAACACAGTTAAAGCCGAAGAGCTGTTTGAACTCGAAGCCACCGAGGTATTACATCGCTTGTATCACCAAGAAGAGGTGCGCCTGTTCGACCCTATCGATGTGACTTTCCGCTGCACCTGCTCGCGCGAACGCAGCGGCCAAGCATTACGCACGATTCCTCGTGAGGAGTTAGACGCTATCTTGGCAGAACAAGGTAAAATAGAGATGGGCTGCGAGTTCTGCAACAGCAACTACAGCTTCGATTCTATCGATATTGAAGCCTTGTTTAGCAATGCACAGCACTCTGACATTCAGCAGTAAACTGACTGTTACCTAACACGATTTTTAATAGGGCGCCGCAAGGCGCCCTTTTTTTGTCTATTTCGCGATGTTACTCACACATTTATTTACACATAAGCTACAATCGACCGCCTACAACCATAATTAGCAACAAATTAATAACAAGCTGGCACAGATCGGCACACTCAACCCAACTAAAGAAAGATGGAGACCTTACTGATGGCGGATGGATCTAAGCAAACTCATAAAAACCCCTCAACGGCGCAACTTGTTGAGTTTGCACTGGCACGTGGCGAAGGCGTACTCACGGCCAATGGTGCTTTAGTGGCGAAAACGGGCGAACGCACAGGACGCTCACCTAACGACCGTTTTATTGTTAAAGAAGCCAGTAGTGAAAATGAGATCGACTGGGGCTCGGTGAACAAACCGTTCGCGATGGACGACTTTAACGCCCTTTGGGAACGTGTCAGCCACTATTTGTCAGATAAAGAGACCTTTGTGTCTGAGCTGGAAGTGGGCGCCGATCCTGAGCATTACCAACCGATCAATGTCACCACCGAAACCGCATGGCATCAACTGTTTGCTCGTAACCTGTTTATCGTCCCAGAGCAGTTCAACGCCGCGAACAAACCAGTATGGCAGATCATGAACGCGCCAGGATTCGAATGCGACCCCGAGCGTGATGGCACTCATTCTGATGCGACGGTTATTATCAACTTTGCCGATCGCAAAGTGCTATTAGCCGGACTTAAATATGCCGGTGAAATGAAAAAATCGATGTTCTCGGTGCAAAACTTCCTCTTACCCGCCAAAGGCGTACTGCCGATGCACTGCTCGGCCAATGTCGGCGTCGATGGCGACACCACGCTGTTTTTTGGACTATCAGGTACCGGCAAAACCACCTTATCGGCCGATCCTAAGCGTTTCCTCATCGGCGATGACGAACACGGCTGGGCACCTGGCGGGGTCTTTAATATCGAAGGCGGTTGCTACGCCAAATGTATCGATCTTAGTCAGAAAAATGAGCCAGTCATTTGGGATGCTATCCGTTTTGGTACCGTGCTTGAAAACGTCATGTTAGACGAGCAACGCGTACCCGATTACAACAATACCGAGCTAACCGAAAACAGCCGCGCCGCTTATCCATTGGAGCATATTGCCCAGCGCAAAGTAGACAACTGTGGCGCCGAGCCAGATGCCGTGGTGTTTCTCACCTGTGACGTATCAGGGGTATTACCGCCAGTGTCTAAGCTGAGCAAAGTGCAAGCCGCTTATCACTTTTTGTCGGGCTATACCGCTAAAGTCGGCTCTACCGAAATGGGCTCGACGTCGGCGATTCAATCCACCTTCTCCACCTGTTTTGGGGCGCCGTTCTTCCCTCGTCCAGCGGGCGTGTATGCCGAGCTGTTGATGAAGCGTATCGAATCATTTGGCAGCCAAGTTTACCTTGTTAATACAGGTTGGACTGGCGGCCCACATGGTGTGGGTAAACGTTTCGACATCCCCACCACGCGCGCCATTATTGACGCCATCGTCAGCGGTGAACTAAAAGAGGTCGACACTCAGCATATCGATAAACTCAACCTCGATGTGCCCGTCGCGGTGTCAGGGGTCGACAGCCAACTGCTTAATCCCGTTAATACCTGGTCAGATCCGGTGGAATATAACCGTTATGCTCAGCAGTTAGCCGAAGAGTTTGCCGCCAATTTCATAAAATACCATGTCTCGGATGCAATAAAACAAGCGGGCCCTAAAGCCTAAACCCATTGCTCTGATTCAAAAATGGCTCCCCTTGGAGCCATTTTTATGACCTTTTATCGCGGTAAGTCGTGGAATTTATTCACCCTTAGCAATATCGCTCCGCGCATACCATTGGCACCATATCGCGCACATAACCTGCAACATCATGGATTTATCAATCGCGGGGCTAAATATAACCACCATTTTGAACAATCATCAATTTAACCCCGTTAAAATTGCACTTTTAATAATAAACATCTAATTTGAAGTCAAATTTGGCTATTTACTCACCAAGCCGAGAAATATTTCACAGCCCGATGACGACTCTAATGCTAGACTCTGCTCCCGCGGTAAAGCTTGGCTGGCTTTACTTACACCCAATCGATTCACCAACATAACGATAAAAACGAGGCCACTGTGGCAAATAAAACTAATCAATTCATGCGTAATATCGGCGTACAGGTCGTGATCGCCATGTTTATCGGCGCGATCGTCGGCTTTTTAATGGGCGAAGACGCGAGCATTTTTGCGCCGTTAGGCACCATCTTTATTCACCTCATCAAAATGTTAGTGATACCTCTAGTCTTAGTCTCCATTATTTCTGGCGCCGCCAGTCTCGGCGACAGCCCGTCGGCAGGTAAAATCGGTGTCGGCACATTTGGCTTCTTTATTCTCACCTCTGGTGCAGCGGTTAGCTTAGCCTTAGTGATGGGAAACCTGTTTAAGCCCGGCCAAGGCGTCGACTTCACCGCTCATAGCAGTGGTAAGCTGATGGCCGTCACCGAAGAACATGGCGCTCTGCCAGGGGTGATGGACACCTTTATCGGCATGATCCCAACCAATGTATTTGAGTCGCTCACTGGCGGCAACATCTTACAAATATTGGTCTTTAGCATCTTCTTCGGCATTGCACTAACTAAGGTCAAAGGCGATGGTGCTAAACCGATTTTGAACGTGCTTAACACCATAGTCGATGCATTTGTATGGATGATTAACTGCGTGATGATCATCGCACCTATCGGGGTATTTGGCCTGATGGCAGATTCGGTCGGCACCTTTGGTTTCGATGCCCTAGAAGTGGTGTTTAAGTTATTTGCGGTATTTGTCGTGGCTATCTTGTTGTTTGGATTTGTGTTTTTCCCACTGCTGGTGCAGCTGTTTTCTCGGGTCAGCGCCAAACAATTTATTAGCGCAATGAAAAAACCTCAGGTGATGGCACTGTCGACCGCGTCATCGATGGCAACGTTGCCGGTCAACATGGAAACCTGTGAGCAAGAGCTTAAGGTCTCTAAGGCGACCGCCTCTTTCGTGTTGCCTTTAGGCGCGACGATTAACATGAGTGGTAATGCCATCTATTACGGCCTAGTGGCGATGTTTTTTGCACAGATGTATGGCATCGACCTGTCGCTGACCGCCTATGCAGCGATTGTCTTCACCTCGACGCTTGGGGCGATTGGTCAAGCCGGTGTGCCGGGGCCTTCGTTCTTAGTGGTTGCCGTGTTACTGGCCGCAGGCATTCCTATCGACGGCCTACCGCTACTGTTTGCCTTAGATAGAGTATTCGACATGATCAGAACCTCGCTCAACATTACTGGCGATGCCGCTTGTGCGTTAATCATGGACAAGTACACTCAAGATAAGACAGCGTAAGCGATAAGCTTACCAGGCTACACATAGGGGCGCTTGCTGTTGCTAGCGCCCTTTTTTTATCTCTATTATACCCACTATAGAGGGATTAAACGGTCGTTACCGCTAGTCACCCGGTAGATGGGGCGATTATATTCCGCCCTACCGCACTGTAAGCTGTAAGCCCTCACCCATCGCGTATTCCCTCACTCGAGTAACCCTGGGGCTTCGGCTCTTGCGAGGCACCACACTTGCAGGTGAATATAGTGAGCGGCAAACAGGTCGGCTATCGATTGCACCGTAGTGCCGGTGGTGACGACATCATCGATCAGGGCGATACGCTGATAGTTAATCGGCTCAGTTAAAATAAAGGCATCTGCTAGATTGCGGCGCCGCTGTTTACCGGTTAAGCCTGCTTGCGGGCGGGTATCGACCCGGCGCACCAACACCTTATCGAGCAAGGGGATCCCTAGTTGGCTGCTAAGGGTATCGGCAATTAACCATGCCTGATTAAAGCCACGCTGACGTAAACGGTTTGGATGCAGCGGCACCGCAATCATCGCCTGAGGCAAGCGTATTAATCCCAAGCGTTGTAATTGCTTAATACGCTCAACCAAGGCCATCACTAAAATGTCGAGCGCCGCTAATTCGGCGCGGTATTTAATGCCCGCCACCAGATCCCCAAGCCCCTGATGATAACTGGCCGGTGCAATGACCACTAACGGCTGGCTATGCTGGCATGCACCGCAATAGCAACTTTGTAGCAATAACGCTCGGCCACAACCTAAGCACGTTGGCGTTTGGTACAAGCTTATCTCTAGGCAGCAGGCGCAGATCCCCCGATAAGGGGCAGCCACAGTCTGATGGCACATCAAACAGCGATTGGGTAAACTAGCGGCCAATAATTGCTGGCACGTGGCGATAACGCGGCGCAATAGCAGTGGGCGAAGTAATTTTGGTAATAATGAGGGCATATTGTGAGTCAGCAATCCTTGCATATTCAAACTATAGGTCAAGGTACGCCTATCGTCATGCTGCATGGCTGGGGCGTTAACAACGCGGTATTTCAGCCTTTGTACCCCATTTTTCAGAATTACTGCGTGCATTATGTCGATCTGCCAGGCTTTGGCGATAGCCAACCCTTAGCGGGTGATATCGACACTTGGGTCGATGCAATTGCCGCCCAAGTGCCCACACAAGCTATCTGGGCGGGTTGGTCACTGGGAGGGCTGATTGCCACACGAGCCGCCATACGCTACCCCGAACGGGTCATCGCCTTATTGACCATAGCTTCTTCCCCCTGTTTTATGGCGCGTGACAGTGAAGCTTGGCCCGGTATTGCCCCGCAGGTGCTGGCCCAATTTGCTACCCAGCTCGACCAAGACTTAGGCAAGATGGTCGACCGATTTTTAGCCATTCAAGCCATGGGCAGCGCCACGGCCAAGCAAGATATCAAGCAACTTCGCGACTTAGTCATGGCTAAACCTTTGCCCGATGCGCTTGCCCTCAAACAGGGGCTACAGATGTTAAGCAACGTCGACTTACGCCAAGCTGTGGCGACATTAGATTTGCCATGGCTGCGAGTGTGGGGGCGCTTAGATGGATTGGTACCGCGTCGAGTACCACCCTTAATGCCCAAGGGGTCGCCCCGCGTCGAAGATCTGATATTACCCAAGGCGGCTCATGCACCGTTTTTATCCCATCCTGCGCCTTTTGCTGCTGGCGTACTGAGCTGGCTTGACAACATAATTTAACAATTACTTTAACTATTGGTAAAAACTGTTTATTATTTAGGCATTGCAGCCGGAGTCTATCTAATGTTAGTGGTGACCAACTATCCCCAAGTACCTATCGCAACAACCAATGTTGCCACCGATAGCGCGCGGGTAGAAAACCACCAACGTCCCCCCATCATCCCTGCACCTCAGCTAGCACGCAGCAATGAAGAGCGCCCGTTTAACCCCCAAAATGAACGTGCTGCCGATCAGACCCATATTCAATCTAAGCTAAATGAAAAAGTGCAGCCCAAGCAGCAAGGTGGCGGTGGGCAGCAGCAACATGAAGGTAAACAGCAACAACAGCAACAACGTCCCAATACCGCGGCGCTGTTACGACCATTACTGTTTAAACCTGCACTTGCACGCAGCGATATTCGCAATGTGCAACTTTCACATCCTACTGCAGTAACAAAAAGCACTCATCGCCTGACGAATGAGGCGCCAGCGTTTTATCAAAGTGTCTCGGCTCACATTGCCAGTTTTTATCAAACCCAAACACTCCCCCAAAGTGAACCCGGCTTGTCGACTTATATCTAGTCACCGCCCTCTCATTTAAGCTAAATAACATCCATAAAAAACCCGCATCTATCGACACGGGCAAATTTTGCTTGAGTCAAGCGCACCGAGCGATGCCCGCCGTTATTAGGGCGCTTGCACCGTCGCTGCTGGCGCAGGCGAGGCGGGTGTGATGGGTTCGTTCTGGGGCGGAGTTTGATAAAGCTGCTTTTGGTAGGCCAAACTGCCCCATAACGCCCAAGAGAGCGCAGCCTGTTTCATCTCATCACTTTGCTCATTATGGACAAGCTTTTTATTTTCAAAATCATAAATATAACCACTTGGGTCGCGATCGGGTTGCAAGATCACCACATCATCGCCACGCAAATACGCCATATTTTTATCGTATTGCATTAAGGCTCGTCCCGGCCAATTGGGGTCGGCTAAGGTGAGATCTTGGCCCAACATAGGATAACTGGCCGAAACTCCCATAAGTGACAACAAGGTCGGAGCCAGATCAATCTGGCTAACCACTCGATTATCACGCTTAGGCGCAATGCCTTCGCCCACAATCACCGCCGGAATACGAAAATGAGAGATAGGTACTAACGCCCCGCCACCCACGCGGCTTTCATGATCGGCAACCACTACAAACAGGGTGTCTTGCCAGTAACTGGACTGCTTGGCCAACTTAAAGAACTCACCAATGGCAAAGTCGGCATATTTAGCGGTATTGTTGCGTGTCTGCTTGGGTTGCTCGTACAGTTCGATGCGGCCATCGGGAAACTCAAATGGCTCGTGATTGCTCGAGCTAAATACCAAACTAAAGAACGGCTTGCCCTGTTGGTGGAACTGCTCGAACTCTTGATTGGCACGATGCATCAAATCTTCATCTGACACGCCCCATGAACCGACAAACATAGGATCGCTATAGTTTTTCTCCTCGACAATATGGCTAAAACCATTGCCTAAGAAAAAGCTTTTCATATTATCGAAGTGGCTCTCGCCGCCATAAATAAATTGTGTCTCATAGCCATGATATTTCAGGAGATCCGCGATGGTAAAAAAGTCAGTTTGACTCTTACTCAACTTAACCACAGAGCGAGCTGGTGTTGGCGTAAAGCCGGTAGTCACAGCCTCAATACCGCGCACCGAACGCGTTCCAGTGGCATAGAGCCTATCAAAGGCCCAACCCTCTTGAGCTAAGGCATCGATATTGGGAGTTAAGGGTAATCCACCTAAATAGCCCACAAAGCGAGCCCCTAGGCTTTCTTGCAAGATGATCACTAGATTCTTAGGCTTACCTTGGTAACTGGCTTGGTTATACGTCACGCTAGGCAAGGTATCAGAGCTAAAGGCACTGAGGGGGCGGCCACTTTCACGACGAATCGTATCGATAATGGTTTGCTCGTCGAGTTTACCGTAACTTGCTGAGGCCTTGGCCTCATTAGACATTTGATCGATAGCAAATACCAGCGAATAGGAGGAGTTAATCACTAAGGAATTAACTAATGGGTCATCGGCAAAAGCGACCATAGCGGGGTTAAGTGGACGGTGCCCTAAGGTCGAACGCGCACCTAATAGGGTGATTGCAATAACCAGTACTGCCAATACCGGACGCCAAAACCAACGTGGATATTGCACATTACGTAATAAGCGACCACTCAGTTTCCAGCCGCCCCACAAACTGACACTGCTCACTAACAGGCCTAAGAAAATTTCGCCTTTGCGGCTCGTCCACAGCATCGACAACACTTCTTTAGGGTAGATAAGGTATTCAACGAAGAGTCGGTTGGGGCGCACGCCATACTCTTCAAGAAAAGAGGGGGTAGAAAGCTCAAGAAAAATCAGCAACCACAAACCTAAGGTCAACCAGACTCTTAACAGTGGTTTCCAGCAACGGCCAACAAAATGATCGCCACTCAACAGCGCCGTGCCTAAGGCCGCCACGCCCCACAACCAACATAAGGTGGCAATATCGACTCGCAATCCCTGAATGAGTAGGTGTGACCAACCCTCAACGGCGGCGACCCGTTCGGCCTGCCACAGCCCCAAACCAATGCGGCTTAACGTGGTAATGATTAAGGCGATCAATCCAAAATAGAGGATGGCGCGAAACGGTCCAGCAGTTGTCGATCTGTTACTCATAGCGTTCCCAAACAAAATGTCATTAATATCGATGCCCTTCTAACGGAGCACTTATCATCGGCCCAAAGCCGATAAGGCAACATTTTGACATAAAAGTAACAAATAGGTTCAGCAAATGTTTCGCTAGTGTTTTGACGATTAACAAACATAAAAAACCGAGACGTTTAAGCCTCGGTTTTTATTATGAAAATTTGATTAAAATTACTTTTTCAATTTAGCAAAAGCATCGGCAAACGCATTGCCCATTGCCGCATTTGCTGGAGCTTGGGACGATTTATGCTGGCTTTTTTGCGTCGATTTACCTTGGCCGCCTTTATGGGCTTTGGTATTGCTCGGGCGTGGGCTCGGCGCTTTTTCATCGAGTCGCATGCTCAAGCTGATCCGTTTACGCTCCACATCCACTTCCATCACTTTCACTTTAACCACATCGCCAGCCTTCACCACTGTATGGGGGTCGCTGACAAACTTGTCGGTTAACGATGAAATATGCACTAGGCCATCTTGATGCACACCCACATCAACAAAGGCGCCGAAATTGGTCACATTGGTCACCACGCCTTCTAAGATCATATCTGGTTTAAGATCTTTTACCTGCTCAACCCCCTCTTTAAACACCGCAGTTTTAAACTCACCACGGGGGTCGCGGCCCGGTTTTTCCAGTTCGCTCAAGATATCGTTTAACGTGGGTAAACCAAATTCTGGGGTAATAAAACGGCTAGCATCAATCTGTTTAAGCAGCTCGCTGTTACCCACTAAAGCATCAACCGCCTGTTGCTGAGCCTTAGCGATGGTCTCGACAACGCTATAGGCTTCTGGATGCACAGCGCTGGCATCGAGTGGATTATCGCCACCGACAATGCGTAAAAACCCGGCGGCCTGCTCGAAGGCTTTAGGCCCTAGGCGAGCCACTTTTAACAGCTGCTTACGGCTAGTAAATTGACCATGCTGATCGCGATACTCGACAATGTTACGCGCTAAGGTTTTGTTGAGTCCTGCCACCTGCGCCAATAACGGCATGGATGCCATATTCAAGTCGACGCCGACGCCGTTAACACAGTCTTCAACAACCGCCTCAAGCGATTGTGACAATTGGCTCTGGCTTACATCGTGCTGATATTGACCGACACCAATCGATTTAGGTTCGATTTTAACCAGCTCAGCCAAAGGATCTTGTAGGCGACGGGCGATAGACACCGCACCACGGATCGACACATCCAGCTCTGGAAACTCTTCGGCGGCTAATTCAGAAGCCGAATAAACAGAGGCGCCCGCTTCACTGACCATAATTTTGGTCAAGGTTGGCATATCGGCTTTCACAGTGGCGATCAGCTCGGCGGCAAGTTTGTCGGTTTCGCGCGACGCGGTACCGTTACCGATAGCGATCAGCTCTACCTTGTGCATTTTAACTAGGTTAGACAGGGTACGAATCGACTTTTCCCACTGATTTTGCGGGGCGTGTGGGAAGATGGTCGAGTGAGCGACCAACTTACCGGTATTGTTGACGATAGCAACTTTCACCCCAGTGCGCAGACCAGGATCTAGCCCTAATGTACACTTAGCCCCCGCAGGCGCGGCCATCAATAAGTCGCCTAAATTACGAGCAAACACATTAATCGCTTCGGTTTCGGCCTGCTCACGCAGCTTAGCAATAAACTCCGTTTCCATCTGCAGGGCAATTTTAATCCGCCAAGTCGCAGTGACAACCTGTTTGAGCCACTGATCAACGTCGCTGTCGCCGAGTTTAAGGTTAAAGTGGTCGCTAATGATCACTTCGCAGTAACTGCCTTGTTTCCCATCTGTGTCTGGGTCGGCGTTCATGCTTAGGCTTAATACGCCTTCGTTACGCCCACGTAGCATAGCTAACGCGCGGTGCGACGGAATGTGAGTCAGCTTTTCACTGTGCTCGAAATAATCTCTAAACTTGGCGCCATCTTTCTCCTTGCCCTTGACCATACGGCTCTCAAGTTGTGCCTGCTGGGTCAATTGGCGACGCACTTTATGCAGTAATTCGGCATCTTCGGCGAAGCGTTCCATCAAGATAAAACGCGCGCCATCGAGCACGGCTTTGGCATCGCTAAAGCCGGCGTCACTATTAATATATTGGCTTGCAACTGCGTCGATATTGGCCTGACGGTCTTGCAATAGTTGATCAACCAAAGGCTCGATACCCGCTTCGATGGCAATTTGCCCTTTGGTACGACGCTTAGGCTTATAAGGCAGATAGAGGTCTTCTAGGCGGGTTTTGCTGTCGGCGTTATTAATGGCCGCCTGCAAAGCTGGCGTCAGTTTGCCTTGGGCGTCGATGCTCGACAAAATTACCTTACGGCGATCATTTAGGTCACGTAAATAGCCTAAACGCGTATATAAGGTACGCAACTGGGTATCATCTAAACCACCTGTGACCTCCTTACGGTAGCGCGCCACAAAAGGAACCGTTGCGCCGTCATCCAATAGGGTGATTGTTGCTGTCACTTGCTGCTCACGAACATTGAGTTCTTGAGCGATGGTTTGTGCAATATTTTGCATAAAATATATCGAGCCTAAATTGGTAGATTTCGTGTCGCCAAAGATACCACAGCCGTTGACTAAGTTGTACGGTGTTGGCTCGGCAAAAACCACCTAAGCCTGCGAAAACAGGCTTTGGCTTTACCACAAGCGTTAGCGCTTAATGGCCAAAACTGGCGATAACCTGCACTTTGGGGTTATCGCTGTGGCTCAGAGGTTACTGCGCCTCAAATGGTTGGTATTGGATTTTATTGATATACCACACTTTATCGCCTTGTGGCGTGCTGACCACCACTTCGTCATCGGCCTGCTTACCAATTAGCGCCCGCGCCATTGGCGAGTCGATGGTGATATAGCCCAGCTTAGTGTCGAGCTCATCTTTACCGACAATCCGATAGCGCACCACCTCTCCAGCCTCGTTTTCGAGCTCAACCCAGGCACCAAAAAAGACCTTACCCTCTTGTTGGGGCGAATAGTCGACGATTTTAAGATCCTCCACCCGCTTCACTAGGTAGCGAACTCGACTATCTATTTGTCTTAATAGTCTTTTGTTGTAAGTGTAATCGGCGTTCTCACTACGATCACCTTGCGCGGCCGCCTCCTGCACCTTTTTGGTGATCTCGGGGCGATACTCTTTCCACAGGTATTTAAGCTCTCTATCGAGTGCTTGCCACCCTTCACGGGTGATCAACATAGCTTTCATATCATTACTGGATTTATTCTGCATTTAGCTTAATCACTCAATTTTAGTCGGGATACTACCGTCAATGGCCAGATGATACCTAGCGAGCGACAGAGAACACAAGGGGCTTGCGCGGGATGCGCTGCCGCCCCCTTCAATTTGGTTACAATTTCATAGCGGCGGACTAGTTAGTAACAATCTATCTAAATATCAGCTAATTATAAGCAACTCTATCTGAATATGCTCAAGCAGATAGCGTGAGCAAGTAAAAATCTCGCTAGTCATTTAAACAGCAAAACGGCTATATTAAGCAAGCATATAAGATTAATAATTAATATCAGCGAGTTGAGTAACTGAATGAGTCACTCATACTGCGCCAATAAGGGATACAAGCATGGGACAAGAAACCTCTAAAATTCTCGTCGTCGATGATGATATGAGGCTCAGAGCCTTACTAGAGCGTTACCTGATGGAGCAAGGTTATCAGGTTAGAAGTGCCGCTAATGCCGAGCAGATGGACAGATTACTCGAACGGGAAAACTTCCACCTTTTAGTGCTCGATTTAATGCTGCCCGGTGAAGACGGTTTATCTATCTGCCGTCGCTTGCGCCAGCAAGGTAATACCATCCCCATTGTGATGCTGACCGCCAAAGGCGACGAAGTCGACCGTATTATCGGCCTAGAATTGGGCGCCGACGACTACCTGCCCAAGCCGTTTAATCCGCGTGAACTCTTAGCCCGCATTAAAGCGGTGATGCGCCGTCAGACCCCAGAAGTCCCCGGCGCGCCGACACAACAAGAGGAGGAGATCAACTTTGGTGAATTTACCCTTAATTTAGCCACGCGCGAAATGCATCACGGCGAAGAAGCCATCTCGCTCACCAGTGGTGAATTTGCCGTGCTTAAAGTCTTGCTCAGTCACCCCAGAGAACCCCTATCGCGAGATAAACTGATGAACCTCGCTCGAGGCCGCGATTACTCGGCGTTAGAGCGCTCTATCGATGTGCAAGTGTCACGCCTGCGCCGCCTGATTGAAAAAGATGCCGCTAACCCACGCTATATCCAAACCGTATGGGGACTTGGCTATGTATTTGTACCCGATGGGGCCGCTCGGCGCTAAGCTATGCTCACACCACCACAGATACGACTCACCCAATGATATGGCTAAAACGGCTGCTGCCACGCAGCGCATTTAGCCAAACCGTACTGCTGATTGGCTCCTTGTTGCTGGTCAATCAGCTGGTTTCTTACCTGTCGGTAGCGGTCTATTTTATTCAGCCAACTTACCAACAGATCAACCAACTCATCGCCCGTCAGGTAAAGCTGCTGTTTGTCGATGGTATTGATGTGGGGCGTGAGCACTTAACCATTGTCGATGCCCTCAACGCCAAAGTTCGCGATGATGGCATGCAGATATACAATCCCAAACAAGCACGAGAGGCAGGGATCGACCGCGCCGTCTATTACAGTTTATTGTCGTCGCAGATGTCGGAGCATTTAGGCGGTAAGGCCGAAGTGCGCATCGCCCAAGGGCAAGAATTTGAGGTGTGGATCCGTCCCCCGCAAGCCCCGTCGGTATGGATAAAAGTGCCGCTAACGGGCTTTAACGAATTTGGCTTATCGCCATTAACCCTGTATTTAATTGTGATTGGCGCCCTCAGTGTCGCCGGCGGTTGGTGGTTTGCCCGCAAGCAAAACAAGCCGTTAAAGCGGCTGCAAAAAGCGGCCATTGCGGTGTCTCGTGGCGACTATCCCGGCCCCTTGCCGCCCAGCGGTTCGACCGAAATTATCGAGGTAACCAACGCCTTTAACCAGATGTCGCGAAGCATGCAGCAGCTTGAGCAAGATCGCGCCCTGTTAATGGCTGGGATCTCACACGATCTGCGCACGCCACTCACCCGTATCCGTCTCGCCACCGAGATGATGGTCGAGCAAGATGAATACCTCAAAGAGGGCATAGTGCACGACATTGAAGATATGGATGCCATCATCAATCAATTTATCGCCTATATCCGTCAAGATCAGCAAAGCAACCGAGATCCAGGGCAAATTAACGCTCTGCTTGAAGATGTGGCCAATGCCGAGTCAAATCGTGAGGGAGAGATAATCCTAGATCTACAGCCCTGTCCCGATGTCCCCATGCAGGCCGTGGCCATTAAACGGGTGATTGCCAACTTAGTCGAAAACGCCTTTCGCTACGGTAATGGCTGGGTCAAAATCAGCTCCTGCACCGAGGCTAAACGGGTCGGTTTTTGCGTAGAAGATAACGGACCGGGAATTCCGCTTGAGCATATCCCCAATCTTTTTCAACCTTTTACCCAAGGAGATAGCGCCAGAGGCAGTGTCGGTTCGGGCTTAGGCTTGGCTATCATCAAGCGCATTGTCGACCGTCATCAAGGGCAGATCCTATTAACCAATCGCCCCGAAGGCGGCCTACATGCCCAGGTGTGGCTACCTTTAGAATAGTAATATCAGCGGTAATAATTAGGTGATGCCTATGACGCTTAAAATATCGCCAATGGGTTAACGGCTATGCTAGTGTTTAATTCCGACAACTGGATTTACTCACCCAAATGGATCCATCATGAACAGATACATGATAATGGCGCTTACAGGCGTACTCTGCATTCCCGGCCTAGCACAGGCAGAGGACTCCCCTTGGGCAGCCTCTCTTATCGCAGGGCTTGAGTCTTACCCTGACTCAGAATTTAGCTCTATGTCGCGAGGTGGTGGTATTTCACTGATTTGGGACGATTTACGCTATGACAATACCTACCAACTAAACCAAAACTATGTACGTGCCCGCGCCACCTACTATGTTGAGCGCGACTCCGAGAAATACGATAATGACCGCTATCGTGACTCAATGGATTTACGTGCCAGTTACCAGCGCCCTTTCGCCACCTTTGGCCAAGATGACACCTATCTTGTTAGCTTACATGGCCGCTATGAAGGCCATTACAATAGCCAACAATTGGAAGAATATGAGCAACTGGCAGTGGTGGGCTTGTCACTTAACCGTCGTTTTAGCGACGTTAATCACTACGATTTAGGCTTGATTGCCGGGGTCGGTTACAGCGAAGAAGAAAAAGATGATGACTGGCCAAGAGAAGAGATGGGGCGCGGTGAAGAGACCCTTAATCGTACAGGATTTGGCTACTTACTTGAGTGGAGCAATCAATACACTTTTGCCCATTCGGGCGTGCAACTGGGCGTAAAACTCACCCATTTTGATGGTAACTGGCATTATGACGCTGGCCAATTTTACACCATGGACCGCTTTACTGTAGAGGTGGTCACACCGCTAGCTAACGCCAACAACCTATTACATTTTACTAGCCAATATATCAGCCGCGATTACGAGCTTGATCTGTTAGGCTTCGAAGACACCCTCTATCGCGTAGCTGTCGAATACGTGCATTATTTTTAAACGGTAATATCAAGGGGCCCCCCTGTGTCAGGATTGTTGTCACCCCTTAAAATCATCCAATAATTAAATAAAGGGGGCGGTCAATGAGAGCTCAATGGCACGATATTCACCTGAACGTAAAGACGCTGTCTTAAAGAAATTATTACCTCCCCACAATATGACGGTCACGGAAGTGGCTCGCAGTGAGGGGATCTCCTACCAAACCCTGTATCATTGGCGAGATAAAGCCAAAAAAGAGGGTCGCCCTGTGCCAGGTAAAACATTAACCAGTAATGATTGGTCAGCTGAAGCTAAGTTTGCAGTTCTCATTGAAACAGCACCAATGTCAGAAACTGAAATCAGCCAATATTGCCGAGAAAAAGGCTTGTTTCGAGAACAAGTTCAGCAGTGGAAACAAGATTGTTTAGGTGGTTTTAAGACGAGTGAAGTTCAAGCTAAAACGATTAAGCAGCAAGCCAAATCAGACAAGGCAGAAATAAAATCCCTGCAACGAGAATTACGTTATAAGGAGAAGGCACTCGCTGAAGCTGCGGCTTTACTGGTGCTTAGAAAAAAGCTCAATGCGCTTTGGGAGGACGACAGCGAGGAGAGTTAACGCCTTTGCCTAAGCGCATAACACTGGTGGATTTAATACAAGAAGCTTATGCCCACGGTGCGCGTCTTTACAAAGCTTGCGCTGAAGCAGAGTTAAGTAAACGGACGTATCGCCGCTGGTATCGAGCAGGAAAAGTGCAGGCAGATTTAAGGCCTACGGCAGTAAGACGGGCGCCTGCTAACAAGCTTAATGATGATGAGCAAGAGCAGATATTGGCAACCTCTAATGAGGTAAGGTTTGCAAGCCTACCTCCCTCACAAATCGTGCCGACACTGCTTGATGAGGGGGTCTATATCGCTTCAGAGTCGAGTTTTTATCGAGTGTTAAAAGCCAATGAACAATTAAATCGGCGTGGGCGAAGCCAAGGCGTAACAAAAAGAAGCAAACCAGATGCTTACGTTGCAGATGGGCCAAACAAAGTATGGTCTTGGGATATTACTTATTTAGCCTCGGTCATCAAAGGGCGCTTTTATTATCTGTATATGTTTGAGGATATTTATAGCCGTAAGATAGTGGGTTATGAAGTCCATGACCGAGAATGTGGTGAGCTAGCGGCCGAGTTAATGCAGCGCAATATGCTACGTGAGCAATGCTTCAAAAAACCGTTAGTACTGCACTCTGATAACGGTGCTCCGATGAAGTCATTGACGATGAAAGCCAAGCTTGAAGAGTTAGGTGTTACCGCTTCGTTAAGTAACCTGAACTCGGGATAAGAAATTGAACTAATAGCCCTCTTTGTGATCAGATCTCTCGACCAAGATTAATCAATCACGCAGAGGGCATATGAATAATTTAGTGGATGTATTTTGTGATGTCGATGATTTTTGTAATGCTTTTATTCCTCAATGGGAACAACAGTGCCTAACCGATGGAACTCGCAAGCGTAAGCGCGCAGGCAGAATGACGATGAGTGAAATTATGACAATTATCATCGCCTTCCATATGTCTAATCATCGTGACTTCAAGAATTTTTACACAGGATATCTGGCTCGTTTCTACAAATCTGATTTTCCAAACTTACTCAGCTACACTCGATTTCTTGAAGTCATGCCGAGTGCAGTCATTCCAATGTGCAGTTATTTTTCCTCTTTAAAAAGCGAACCGACAGGCATCGAGTTCGTTGACTCAACGAGCATTAAGGTTTGTCATAATTTACGAATTCCAAGGCATAAAACGCTAGCAGGTCTCGCCAGCCGAGGAAAAGGCACGATGGGCTGGTTCTATGGTTTTAAACTTCATCTTATTGTGAACCATCGAGGTGGCATCGTTGCAGCCAAAATAACACCTGCGAATGTTCATGACACGAAACCCGTAAAAGATATGGTCGTTGAATCAATGGATAAACTCTATGCTGATAAGGGGTATATCGGCAAAGCGTTAGCAGGCGACCTATTAGAACGTGGGGTAACTATCGTTAATAACGTGCGTAAAAATATGAAAGCAAAGGCTTTATCATTATGGGATAGAGCCATGCTTTCTAGACGATTTATTATCGAAACAATCAATGACCAGCTAAAAAACATCTCACAAATAGAGCATACACGGCACCGCAGCGTACATGGTTTCATGCTTAATGTGATAGGTGGTTTAGTGGCTTATCAACTCAAAGAGAATAAGCCACAACTCAATATTACATCAGCAGAATTCAACGTGATTTCAGTGTTACGTTAAACCGATCTGAGGTTAAGTAGACCAAGCGTAAGCAATGACAATCCTTACTCCGAAGCATTATTCAGAACCTTAAAGTATCGGCCGGAATGGCCTAGCTCTGGCTTTAAAAACATCACCGAGGCACGGGAATGGGTAGAAGAGTTTGTGACTTGGTACAATACCAAACATAAGCACAGTAAGCTCAATTTTGTATCACCGAGTGAGCGACATGCGATGCAAGATAAAGCGATTTTATCTAAGCGTAAGGAGGTACTAGAAGAGGCAAGATCAAGAAACCCTAAACGCTGGCCAAACGGTATAAGGAACTGTGACGTTATCGGTGAGGTAGTGTTGAACCCAAAAAAAGAGTCTGAAACTGAAACAAGAAATGCAGCTTAAAATTTAAGTAAAGAGTGCCAACTACCTTGAAAAACACCGGCTTGAAGAGTTAGGTGTTACCGCTTCGTTAAGTAGACCAAGCGTAAGCAATGACAATCCTTACTCCGAAGCATTATTCAGAACCTTAAAGTATCGGCCGGAATGGCCTAGCTCTGGCTTTAAAAACATCACCGAGGCACGGGAATGGGTAGAAGAGTTTGTGACTTGGTACAATACCAAACATAAGCACAGTAAGCTCAATTTTGTATCACCGAGTGAGCGACATGCGATGCAAGATAAAGCGATTTTATCTAAGCGTAAGGAGGTACTAGAAGAGGCAAGATCAAGAAACCCTAAACGCTGGCCAAACGGTATAAGGAACTGTGACGTTATCGGTGAGGTAGTGTTGAACCCAAAAAAAGAGTCTGAAACTGAAACAAGAAATGCAGCTTAAAATTTAAGTAAAGAGTGCCAACTACCTTGAAAAACACCGGGTAAGACACTTCAGTTTTCACATTACTTTCCAGTTCAACTGAAAATTGCGGCTTAATCGTTTTTTCAGGTTTGTCTAACGCAGCGGATACATGAACTAACGAGTCTGGAAATAAGTTGTGAACCATGCCGTTAAGCTCTTGAATAAGTTTACCAAAGTCTGTTTCCACATCACTTGGATTTAACTCTGAAGCTAGCTCATTTAGAAAACGCTGAGCTTGCTCATAGTTTTGCGAATTGGAGCGAACTTGTTCAAATAGATCACCCAAAAGCGAATGTAGAGCACCACTGCTAGAGGTTAATTCAGCTACACATGATTCAGCTGGCACGACAACTATTCGGGGCAACTTTGACAACACATTACCGGGGATACCACCCGGATTTTCAACCCATTGTGGGTCTTGGTCTTCCTGAACTTCCCAATAGTCGTTCAAGTCTTCGAGCTTTTCTTTGACTGCTTTGATAGTAAGTTTTTTCGTAAAGTTTCCCTCACCGAAAAACTCTTTCAAAAACTCTTCACTGAAGGTATCACTTACCAACTCTGAAACTTGAGTTGCCCCTACAAATTGTTCTTTGGGAGCTTTAGGGTGTTCGAGCATGTACACTTTTGGTTTTGACTGCGTAATAGACCAAACCTTTTTGTAAACTATGCTGTTATTTGACTCGTCTGGTAAAGGGTTATCTACTTGTATGATTCTACCTTTAAAGCCAACCCACTCTTTAGCCTCTTCTGGCAAGTTGTGATACTCAGCTACCATTTCTATTTCTTCAGAATACTCGTAAAGATCATCGTCAGCATTGTATGTCTTCGAATAATCTTCTCGTAGTGCGTTTTTTGCACTATGCAGGAGTTGAATTGCCGAGAAAACACTGGATTTCCCCGCATTATTTGCACCAATTAGAAAGGTGGAATCCCTAAACCCAATAGTACAACCTTTAAGCTTTCGAAAATTGTCGATTTTTATCTCATGTAATCTCACCTAGCCACCTTCTTTATAATGTTGTGTTGAAATTAAGCCCCATAACTCCCTGTTAAGGTGTGAGCAACGCAATACAAAAGCCGCCGCATACCACCTTAAACACTAAAACCGACGCATGGTAAAAATGCCACGCGTTGCGAATCACTCTTAAACAGTTTGTTATGCCTTGGTGCTAAAGGCATTAGTAAGGTCAGCTAAATCTCTTGCAGCTTCTTCAGTAATTCTTTCAACAGTGTAATGTCCAAAGAGAACCCCATTATCGAATGAGTGGGGTCCATCACCTACGATTAGTAGGTCAAAATAATACCCATCTACAGTTTTAACAACTGCATCTACAACGTATTGATTGAAGTCGATTCTTTCAGCAAGAATTTGACATTCTGAGTACTTGTATTCGTTGTCACCAAACAAGAACGTAAATATTTCACCATTTCTGATATCAAAAAATTTCTTCACATCTATTCTCCTGTAGAGGCATAACAGCTTAATTATCTAGCAGCTCAATAAACTGCCTAAAATTTAACTTACAGCAACTATTACACGCTAACAGATTGAAATAAAGCGATAAAGTGAACATCGCATTCATAAAAGTTGAATAAGTTCCCCGCAAAACTGAACGAGTTGATGTAGAGGTCTCTACAACAAATTATTAAATCACAACAATTCAACTAATTATAAAATTGCAGGCAGTTTATCGAGCATAAAAAACAGGTTTTTGCTCTGTTTTCTAGCGCGCATCGAACGTGGCGAACGTTTGTTAGCTTTTGAACTAGCGGCTCACACCAAGTGAAGCTAAATCGAAGAGACAGAATAACCCGGTGTAGATACGGCTGAGGGTATCGAAAACAGGGACGTTTTCGTTAAGCGGCCAAGGACGGCGAAAAGCGCCCCGAAGCAGTATCTGCACATTAGCCTGCTGCAAGCAATTAACTCACATTGAAGGTTCAACCTTCACCACTTTCAATAAATAAAAATGCAGCCCAACGCTACTCAGCTAAATAAAAAATGCCAAACCTTCATTCCAAGGCCACGGCTATTCATGCCCCCATGGCGCTGGCGGTAACGCTACCGGCTTAGTCAAATCAAACTCCACCTTAAAGTCGCGATTTGCTCGAGTTAAGCGATACATAAAACGGGTATCGGAGATCCCCATGTGCCACACATTGGTGACCGACTGGCTAAGGCCATTTTGCTTGAAATTATCGATAGAGAATTGATCGACCGGAAATGATTGCAGGTGGGCACTACCACTGTCGATGGTGTCGCCACCATACATAGTGACCTTATCTTCGCTGCCGTCTTGATGGCGGTGATCGTGCTTTAATCTGAGCCCGGTATCGGTTTTGGTGATGACCCAAGTGCGTGAATGATCGTCGCCAACATGAAACGGCACTTTTAGCTCATTATCACTGCACTCGCGAACATGCATAACTAACTTTTTGCCGCTAAACGCAGAATCAGCGCCATTGCCCGCAGTGACTACGCCCTCATATGCCTTGCCGCAATGTGCGGCGATATGGTTAAAAAACGCAACTTGTTCAGTGCTCGCTGCCATAGTGGGTATCGCGAACATGGTCGATGTAACGACCAATAGGGGTAACTGTTTTTTCATTGTATTTATATGCTTCAAGTAGGGTAATAAAAAACAGTATCACAAGCAGATAAATTAAAACTGAATAAAAACTGCCCCGATATATCTGAGATCCTTATTCGGCAATCACGTATAATCTTGGGTCCAACATCATTTCTTAATCAATAAACCCCATCCTATTATGAGTAAATACACCGCGCCGACATTTTCGATTTCACTGCTGCACCCAAAATATTGGGGAGTACTGACACTCGTGGGCACTAGTTACCTTTGCAGTCTGCTGCCCTATTTCATCCAGATCCGTATGGGCAAAATGCTCGGACGTCTGGCTATTCGTTTTATGAAAAGTCGCCGCAAAACGATGGAGCGCAACTTAGCCCTTTGTTTTCCAGACATGAGTCCGGATAAGCGTGAACAGCTGGTTAAAGAGAATATCGACAACACGGGGTTAGCCCTGTTTGAAACGGGGATGGCGTGGTTTTGGTCTGATGCCAGAGTGGCAAAGCATGTGACTATTAAGGGAATGGAGCACATAGATAAACTGGCCGCCGAAGGTCGCGGTGTGCTGTTAGTCGCGGTGCACTCACTTAATCTTGAGCTCGGTGGCCGCGCATTCGGTCTACACATACCGGGCATGGGCGTATATCGACCGAATAACAATCCCTGTTTTGACTATTTTCAATATAAAGGCCGCTCTCGTGGCGGGCATGCGTTAATCCATAGAAAAAATATCAAGTTTATGCTGGAGTCATTAAAAAATGGCGAGCGTCTCTGGTATGCACCGGATCATGATTATGGCCGCCGCCGCTCAACCTTTGCCCCGCTGTTTGCCGTTGAAAAGGCCTGCACCACAACCGGCACCAGTATATTAGTCGATGGCTCCGACTGCGCCATTGTGCCGCTAGTAATGGCGCGCAATAACGACAAAGGGGATTACACCCTAACGGTAAAAGCGCCACTGATTAATCAGTTTCCCAAAAATGATCCCGAGGCCGGCGCTCATTTTATTAATAAAATTGTCGAAGCTTCGATCATGGAAGCCCCAGGGCAATATATGTGGCTTCACCGCCGCTTCAAGACTCGTCCAGAGGGTGAAGCCTCGCTATATTAATCCTTGTAGGTTAATCAAACCAAGCGGCGGTTTTTTCTGCCGCTTGGCTTTTGACATGGTCATCGACATACAGACTCACCATGGTCAGCGCGGCGGCAAGCGCACCTAAATCATCGGTAAAACCGACCAGAGGTGTTAGGTCGGGTATCGCATCTATGGGGGCGATAAAATAGGCTAGCGCACCAAAAATAATGGTCTTGGCCCATTTAGGGGTATCGGGGCGCTGCGCGGCGTAGTAAAGCCATAGGGCTTTTTCTATCACGTCTCGACCCGCTTGCTTGGCAAACAGCTTCACCTTATGCCAAAAGCCTGCATCGCTATAGGTGTCGCTACCATCATTTGACCCGTGTTGACTCATGGAAAGCTCCTTAAAAAAATAGGGCAATATCGATGATATCCCCCTATTTTAATCTATTTGACTAGGTCTGTGACCTCACTAACGTTGATGTTTTGGCGTAGTCCCCCAACCATTTTTAACCGGCCGCTTAGCCCCTTTGCCTGCGCCTTGCCCTGCAGGGGCCGATTGGCCTGAACCGCTTTTATGGGCCGAGGGTTTCCCCTTGGCTTTAGGTTTACCTGCGTTAGGCTTGCCCGCTTTATCCATACTCTTACGCTCATCAAACTGATCGGCCGAGAAGCGAGTCACGGCTTTTTTACCTGCTGGCGTCTTGCCCTTAGCAGGCTTAGCCCTAAAGCCTTGACGCTCTTGGCGGGTTTCAGCCGGCACTAAGCAATGGGCGCCGCTACCGATCAACTTCTCTTTGCCCATGGCAATTAAGGCTTCACGGATCATCGGCCAGCCAGCAGGATCGTGGTAACGCAGCAAGGCTTTATGCAGCTTACGTTGACGACCGCCCTTGGGTACTTGCACTGTTTCGCTGGTATGTTTCACATTTTTAAGCGAATTGAGCTCTGTATGATAAATGGTGGTGGCGTTCGCCATCGGCGATGGATAGAAGTTTTGCACCTGATCGAGCTTAAATTTTTGCCCTTTAAGCCACAACGCCAAGTTCACCATATCTTCATCTGTGGTGCCTGGATGCGCCGAAATAAAATAGGGGATCAAATACTGCTTCTTGCCCGCCTCGGCCGAATACTTATCAAACAGCTCTTTAAACTTGTCGTAAGTGCCCATGCCGGGTTTCATCATCTTATTGAGCGGCCCCTCTTCGGTGTGCTCGGGGGCAATTTTGAGATAACCGCCCACATGATGACTGGCCAACTCTTTAACGTAGCGTGGATCTTCGGTGGCTAAGTCGTAACGCACACCCGAAGCAATAAGCACTTTTTTAATGCCCGGCACGTCACGTGCCGCGCGATACAGATCAATCGTCGCCTGATGGTCGGTGTCCAGATGACCACAGATGGCCGGGAACACACAGGACAAACGACGACAGGTCTTTTCAGCTTTTTCGCTCTTACAGCCTAAGCGATACATGTTCGCCGTCGGGCCACCCAAGTCAGAGATCACTCCAGTAAAACCGGGCACTTTCTGCTGGATATCTTTGATCTCTTTAATAATAGAATCTTGCGAGCGGCTCTGAATAATCCGCCCTTCATGCTCGGTAATCGAGCAGAACGAGCAGCCACCAAAGCAACCACGCATAATGTTAATCGAGGTCTTGATCATGTCATAGGCGGGGATCTTGGCATCGCCATAGACAGGATGCGGCACCCGTTGGTAGGGCAGATCAAATACGCCATCCATCTCGTCGGTGTTTAATGGCCATGCTGGCGGATTGACCCAAACAGCCCGTTCGGCGTGAGTCTGAAATAGCGCACGGGCACAACCGGGATTTTGCTCTTGATGCAAGATACGCGATGCATGGGCATAGCAATATTTATCCTCAGCGACCTTTTCATAGCTAGGCAGCAACACATAGGTATTTTCCCATGGCTTAGGGCGCGGCGGTTGTACCGTAATAGGCTTAGGCGCATCGTTGTCGAACACCTTAACATCGCTCGGGCCAGAGAGGTTTTGACAGCCCACATCGTCGGCGCCGTAAGGATTGGGGATCGGGTCGATTTTATGCAGTTGATCCAGCTTACGCGAGTCCATGCCTTTCCAGCCCGGCAGCGGCTCCTTACGAATCACCGTGGTGCCGCGCACATCATGGATCTCACTGATAGACTCACCCGCTGCGAGGCGGTGCGACAGTTCAACCAGCGGACGTTCGGCGTTACCGTAGACTAAGATATCGGCCTTGGCATCGAGGATCACAGAGCGACGCACTTTATCTGACCAATAGTCATAATGGGCGATACGGCGCAAACTCGCTTCGATGCCACCAATCACCACAGGCACTTGCTTAAAGGCTTCTTTGCAGCGCTGGGTATAAACAGTGACGGCGCGATCGGGGCGCTTACCGCCAATATTACCCGCGGTATAGGCATCATCGTGACGCAGGCGACGCTCGGCAGTGTAACGGTTGATCATCGAGTCCATGTTGCCAGCGGTCACACCAAAATAGAGGTTAGGCTTGCCTAACTTCATGAAGTCATTTTTATTCGACCAATCTGGCTGCGAGATAATGCCAACGCGAAACCCTTGCGCCTCAAGCATACGGCCAATCACCGCCATACCAAAACTGGGGTGATCCACATAGGCATCGCCTGTGACAATAATAATGTCACATGAATCCCAGCCCAGTTTAGCCATCTCTTTGCGCGACATAGGCAAAAAAGGCGCCGCTGGTTCAGTACGGCCCAGATACTTGGGATGAGTAAATAACGTGGATTCAACCTGCATGAATAATACTGCCTAACTATCAAACCAATAAATAAGTGTAGTCACTCAGGGAGATGCCCCAATAGACCAAGCCATGTGCGCCAATTACCGCAGCGAGGTAACACTCGCGGCGCAACCTTAAAAAAGACGCGAAGTATAACAGCTACCCCCTCATTATTGCGACCAAAAAAGCAGCAATCCGGTAATATTACGCGCCAATAATAAAATAGCCAATATTAACCACAGACAGCGTAAGGATAAGGATCCAGGTTAATAATACCCCCCAAAATCGCCCCCAATGATAACCCCCTTGCCCCAAGGTTAATCCCAGCGCGTGCAACACTCTGGCTAGCAGCCAAATCAGCCCCAAAAGATGCACATATGCTTGCGGTAAACCGTTAAGCTCGGCCACCAGCAGCAAAATAAGCGCCATAGGTGCATGCTCAATCAGGTTACCGTGCACTCGGTTGGCAAGGCGCAATGTGGGCTGACCGCCTGTGCCTAAGCCAACCTTTAAACGACGCCTTAGTTTTACGACTCGCAGTGCAAAATAAACCGCCATTATGGCGGTTAACCCGATATATAAACTGGATACTGTGACCGACATTGTCTCTCCTCCTGGTGAATCTTCACGCCAATCGTACAGCGCAGAGTATTAGCTTACGTCAGCAGGCCGCTTAATTGTAACTTTAAGGTTAATTCCCGCGGCGGCATCGACAGCGATAGGCAGTAAAAACTTACCAAGCCGTTAACCTTTTTAACCTAAGATGGGGTAAGATGCGCTCGATCTAGGGTCACCCATCGGTTTTATCATCATGGAACAAACAAGTGGATAGCGAAGAATTTATAGAAAAGCGCAAATTTATCATCAAGTTAGGTAAGTACCTGCATAAATTTGGCACCCCAGCTTATCGCTTAGAATCTCACCTTCAGAGCATCTCAAAGTTATTGGGTATTGAAGGCTATTTTCTCATCTCGCCCACCTCGATGACCTTTGTATTACAACATGATGCCGACCAAGAATATAACCATGTGGCTCGTGTCAGGCCCGGCGATCTCGATTTAGGCTCACTGGCACGAACCGACGAGTTGGTGGGTGAGCTGGTATCTGGCAAACGCACCTTACAAGAGGCCACCGACCGACTGGAAGAGATTGCTAACAAACCTAGCCCTTACGGCACCCTATTAACCTTATTGGCGTTTGGCTGTTCGGCGGGCGCCTTTGCTATGTTAATGGGCACCAGTTGGCATGACGTATTTTGGTCGGCGGCCCTGGGGCTCATGGTGTATGGCCTCGTTTACCGCGCCGAACGCTCGACACGTATTGCCGAAGCCCTAGAACCTCTGGCAGCCATTTTATGTGCCATCGTCGCCTGTGGCATCGCCTATTTTGACCCTTTTATTAATATCCCGGTGGTGATTCTGTCGGGTATCATTATCTTTGTCCCCGGGCTGGCGTTAACCCTAGGCTTGGCCGAATTGGCCGCGCGAGATTTAATCTCCGGCACCGCGCGTATCATGGACGCGTGCATGCTGCTGTTTAAGCTCTATTTTGGCGCCATATTTGGCATGGTGATTGGCTCGGCAATCTTTGGTGAAACCATCTATTTTGAACCCGATCCCTTGCCTCGTTGGGCCATTTGGTCAGCGGTCCCCATCTTGTCGATGGCGCTGGTTATCATCTTTAAGGCGCGTTTAAAGGATGCCGCTTGGGGGGTGTTTGCCGGTATTATCGCCTTCTTTTCCGCCATGCTCGCGGGCATCTACTTGGGCGAGTCTATCGGCATCTTTTTTGGCGCCTTGGCGGTCGGGATCTATTCCAACTTATATGCCCGCTGGATGAAAGCTCCCGCTTCCATTGCACTACTGCAGGGGATCGTTATCTTGGTTCCCGGCAGTAAAACCTATATTGGTCTCAATACCCTCATATTGGGTGAAACCATGCTCAACCAATCCCATATTGGCTCACAAATTTTCTTAATTTTTATGTCGCTAATCGCCGGGCTGATATTTGCCAACGTGGCCGTACCACCGCGCGGAACCCTATAGCCTATGCACTATGCTGATACATTGCGCCGCATGTATCAGCATTTGCGTAAATAAAATCATTACCTTATTTCAATTCCCAGCTTGACTAATACTGACACTGGGTGTGTTATTGAAATGTATCTTTTTTGTGGTCGCGAGATGCTTTAATCATCACATAACAATAAGGTGGGTCGCTCCATGCCATATGTCGCTCGCTGTATTGCGCTATTAAGTTACCTGCTGCTAGCCCCGCTGCATGCAGCTATCTCCCCTGAGCCGACATCTGCGCCATCGAATACTCAAGCAGGGTTAGCCAACACAGCACAAACCGATCCCCAAACGGTAAAAACCCCCATCAACAATATTGTCGTGGTTAGCCACGCCATATTCGATGAGTCCGATCCAGATGCTTTTTTTATTCACCGTTGGGCCAATTATCTGCACATCAATACCCGCGAGTCGACCCTACTGAGTAAACTCAGCTTCAATGTGAATGACGAGGTGTCACAACAAGATATTGAAGAAGCACAGCGAATTTTAAGGTACGAGCCTTACATTCGCGACGCCAAGATAACGTTTGCGCAGCCCGACCCTGATGCGGCGCCAAGTGACCCAGGAAAAACCGTATTAGTGGAAACCTGGGATAACTGGTCACTGCTGCCCACATTTAGCGCCAGTAGAAGTGGTGGTGAAAGTAAATTTTCTATCGGTATTAAAGAAGATAACTTACTCGGTTACGGCATCCGCACTCGTTTGAAATACAAATCCAGCGCCGATCGCAGCGGCTACCAGCTGGCCTTTCAAGCCCCCATGGATGACTGGATAAGACGCGCCACTCTCTCGGCAAACTTTTACGATAACAGTGACGGTGAAGCGGCCATGGTTGACTTCACCAAGCCGTTTTATACTCTTGACGATACCGATATGTACTCAGGGCGTTATATCAATGATTTACGAACCGATACTCTGCGCCAAAATGGGGTTGATGTGGATCAGTTTGAGCATCAAATCAATTTCTATAATGCGCAATACGGTTGGCGCCTCAACAAGGTCAATGACTGGCGTTCACGTGTATTAGTGGGGATCACTCAAGATCAACACACCTTTAAGCATATCGATACCTTTGTTGACGGCCCGCTGCCACAAGACCGAGATTATCACTACCCTTGGATAGGCTATCACTATCTGCAAGATGATTTTAAAGTGCTCAACAATGTCTACCTGATTAACTATAACGAAGACATTAACCTTGGTTGGCAACACTATGTCAGCCTGGGTATCGAAACCCAAGACACTAATGACAGCTCCCCTGTGGGTTATCACATCAACTGGCGATCATCGAGGGGATATCAAAGCCAAGCACAATTGCTACTGATGAGTATCGATGGCGAAGGCGTGTTTGCCACCAGCCAACCCGACTACTTTAAGGTGAATACGACAGCGGAATACTTTTATAAGCTGTCACCTAAGTGGACCGCTTATGCCAAGATGCGCTTGAGCGCCTCACAAAACAACTACCTCGACCAAACTTTTGCTCTGGGTGACAACACAGGCGTACGGGGTTACCCCAATGATTACCAACACGGTGATAACCAGTGGTTAGTCACTGCCGAAATTCGTAACTACCCTAATATTAATCTGTATCAACTGGCCGAACTTGGTTGGGCGGTATTTAGTGATTATGGCCATGCCACAGGCGGAACCGACCAAGATAATGAAGAGTCCGGCCCCATAGGTAGCTTTGGCATTGGTGCACGTATCTATTCGTCGCGCTCCAGTTACGGCAGTGTGGCTCATATCGATTTATCAGTGCCCTTTACCAGTGGCGCCGACGTCAACAGTTGGGAATGGCGCTTTCAAGTAAAACAGCACTTTTAACGGCTAAGGGCAACGCCAGCGTATAAACCGTCAAGGTGATTGCCATAGCGACTTGATTAATAGCGACGTGCTCACCAAAGCTACGTGATTACGATAGCGACACCCTACAGTGGCCACACAATAAGCAGTAACGGTAAGCTTATCGCCACCACTAACAGCTCTAGCGGCAATCCCATTTTCCAATAATCACCAAAGCGAAATCCCCCAGGTCCTAGGATTAAGGTGTTATTTTGATGCCCAATCGGGGTCAAAAAAGCACACGAGGCGCCGATAGCGACCGACATTAAAAAGGAATCAGGATTCACCCCTAGCTGGCTGGCAGTACTGATGGCAATAGGGCACATCACCGCAGCCGTGGCCGCGTTATTCATAAAATCTGACAGGCTCATGGTGATAACCAATATCAAACCCAAGGCAACAACAGGATTACCCTGTGCAATATTATCGAGCAACGCCTTAGCGAGCAGATCGGCCGCGCCAGTCGATGCGGTGACGCTAGCAACAGGAATTAGCGCCCCAAGCAAGACGATAACCGACCAATCGACCGCATCGTAGGCGCTCTGCAGCGGTACTATGTTCAGCGCCAAATAGGCTAGCACGCCCAAAGCAAACGAGATGGCCGTTGGGACCAAGCCCGTCGCGGCGCCGGTGACTGCCAACACCATAATGAACAATGCTAGCATGACTCTTTTGGTCACTATGATCCCAATGGCACGCTGAGCCAAGGGCATACAACCTTGGTTGGCAGCAAAAGCACTGATTGCCTCAGGCTCTCCCTGCATCAGTAGCACGTCTCCTGCTTCGATGCGCGTTAATCGTAACCGCTTTATTGAGCGCCGTCCCCGCCGAGAAATCGCCAGTAAATTAACGCCATATCGCCCTCTGATCTGCAGCCCTTTGGCTGTGCGCCCATTAATAGCCGATTGCGGCATTACCACCAGCTCTTGCAGAACAATATCATCTAACTCTGGCTCTTTTTTGGTCTCACTGGTCGCCTCGTCACTGTTACTGTCGCCATCGCCAGCTGCCGACTCAGGCTGCTCTGTCTCCTCCACCTTAGGCGGTATGCGATCTTCAATTAATTTAAATTCAAACTTGGACAACACCTGTGACAGCGACTCTGGCTCAGCCTCGATAATCAGGATATCGCCAGCGCGCAATACTCTTGACTGACTCGGCGATGAAACCCTAAATGCATTGCGAACCAAGCCCACTACCTGAGCGTCGGTCTCATCCATCTCATGATCAATTTGGCGTAAAGATTTACCCAGCGACTGGCTGCCCTCTTCAACCCGTACCTCAGCAAGGTAGGTTCCGGTGTCGAAACTGCTGCCAGCCGCCTGTTTGCGCGATGGCACCAAACGCCAACCGATAAGCGCCACAAACACCACGCCCACCACCGCCACAGTTAACCCTACTGGCGTAAAGTCAAACATGGCAAAACCCTCGGCGGCGGTTTCAGCACGAAATCCAGAAACAATGATATTAGGTGGCGTACCGACGAGGGTCGTCATGCCACCTAAAATCGTGCCAAAAGCCAGTGGCATCAACACTCGTCCCGGTGGCAGTGATAACTTAGTGGCCACTTGTATGGCCACCGGCATCAACAACGCCATGGCGCCGACATTATTCATAAAAGCACTGAACAAGGCGCCTATGCTCATAAGTACAGTGATCATCACTGTGGGGCTGTCGCTGGATGGCAACATTTTTTGCATCATGGCATCCACCGCGCCAGAGAGCTGCAACCCTTTACTTAACACCAGCACACAAGCCACAGTGATCACCGCTGGATGACCAAAACCTAAAAATGCCTCATCGGCGGGGAGTAAACCCAGCAACACACACCCAAGCAACGCCGCCATTGCTACCAGATCATGGCGCCAACGCCCCCAAATAAATAGGATAACGGTTGCGGCAAGAACAAGAAAAATCAGCATCTGGGGCTGGGTCATATGCATGGCCTGCATAATTTTTAGGTAGCTCAATAACAGTTGATATTCCTACTTTTAGCAAGCTTGAGTGTTCACAAAAACAAGGTAACTTAAGGCGCCCACACATCAGCAAACATTGTATTGCATCATGGTTATAGCGGCTTTAAGCCTGTCTCTCATGGGGTATGAGACAGGCGCATCATTGAAAGGCGCTAAACCATTGTTATTTCATTGCGCCGCAGGCTGAGCCTGATGAATACCAACTGAGAGGGCAAACTGGTCTCTTTGGCGCAATGGCAGGATTGCCAACCCTAGAAACAACTCGCCCCTTTACTCGCAAGTGTTAAGAAAACCTTAAGATTTGCACACTAGATTGATAAGCATCACCTCATCTGGAATCGACTTTATGAAGCAATTGCTGCTACTGCTTAGCTTGGCCTGTTCAAGTTTATTCTCGCTGCCAACCTATGCTGCGCCTTCGTTGTCGCACCCGGTATTAACCTCACAAGGCGAGCAAACCACACTTAACCAATTTAAAGGCCAAGTCGTTTATGTCGACTTTTGGGCTTCTTGGTGCGGTCCGTGCCGCAAATCTTTTCCTTGGATGAACGCCATGCAAGCTAAATATCAGCAACAAGGACTCGCCATCGTCGCCATTAATTTGGATACCGAAAAAGCGTTAGCGGATAAATTTCTCAGTAAGTTACCGGCGCAATTTCATGTGCGTTTCGACCCCGAAGGCACCACAGCGCAAGCATTTAATCTTCAAGGTATGCCAAGCAGCTTTATCTTTAACAAACAAGGTGAGCTCGTTCAGAGCCACATGGGCTTTTTCGAAGAATATGCATCGCAGTATGAGCAAGAGCTCGTGACGCTATTAAAGGAGTAAGCAATGAAAAAAACAATTCTGACCTTAGCCATTATCACCAGTCTATCGGCCTGTTCGAACCTAGGTGTAGAGCCGTGGGAAAAAGATCAACTGGCCCGCGCGGACATGGCGTTAGATGCTGAAAAGCTCGATTATGCCCTTGATGATCATATCTATTTCAGTAAAGAAGGTACCAGTGGTGGCCGCGCATTTGCGGGTGGAGGTTGCGGATGCAATTAACTAAACATCGCAATATTGCCAGTGCACTGGCGATGGCGAGCTGCTCCTTAGTTGGCCAGCAAGCGCAAGCAACTGAAACGAGTCTTGATGATTGGAAGGTCGATGCCGCCGTAATGTATTACGGCGAACAAGACAGAGTGCAAGCGGTCGAGGCGATAGGTAACGTACAAAAAGCCTTTGGCGACACCTCGCTACTCGACATGAAATTGGTCGTCGACAGCCTAACTGGCGCATCGGCCTCGGGGGCAGTGGCGCAAGACACCAGCCAAACATTCACTCGCCCCTCGGGCAATGGTGAATATGTGGTTGCCCCTGGCGAAACGCCCCTTGATGACACCTTTCATGACACTCGCGTGCAGGCTAGCGTCAACTGGACCGAAACCTTAACCCCCCAATGGAAGGTTAACGGCGGTATTTATGGCTCCAAAGAGTTCGATTATATGTCGATGGGTCTCAATGGCGGCGTAGAACGCAGCTTCAATAAAGATAACACTACCTTAGCGTTATCAGGCTCCTATACCTATGATGTTATCGATCCCGTTGGCGGCAAACCGGTGGCATTTTCGGCAATGGTGCATCGTGGCGACTTTCAAAATGAAGATGATTATCGCGCGGCGTTCAATCGCACCCGTATCGAGGGCACCGAAGACAAGAGTACCGCCGATGTATTGCTAGGGGTGACTCAAGTGCTTAACCGTCGCTGGTTGTTCCAAGCCAACTACGGCTTATCAAGCGTCTCTGGCTACATGAATGATCCGTACAAAATATTAAGCCAAGTCGATAGCACAGGTACCACCCAAGACTACCTGTATGAAAACAGACCCGATTCACGCCTAAAGCATAGCTTTTACATGATGACGAAAGGCGCACTGGACTCAGGCGTGGTGGATTTCTCTTATCGTTACAGCACTGACGATTGGGACATTCAATCACACACCTTAGAAACCCACTATCGCTACTATTTCAGTGGTAATTTCTATGGTCAAATTCATTTGCGCTACTATCAACAACAGGCGGCTAACTTTTATCAACCGTTTCTGCTCACCTCAGACCCACTGCCTGAATATGCCAGCGCCGATTACCGTATTGGTGACATGACGGCTTATACCGTTGGCATTAAATTTGGTCAACGCTTAGCGGGCGGCCATGAAATGAGCTATCGATTGGAGTATTATCAACAAAACCCTGAAAATAATGGCACCGAGTTGATAGGCCAATTGCAAAACTATGATCAATTCCCTCAGGTAAAGGCGATCATGGCGCAATTTAGCTACTCATTTTAGCCAATCTCGTGCCCGCAGATGCGGGCCTTTAAGGACAGCTATGGCGCTCAGTAACTCACATGCCCCAATGACGCACACCGAAATGACGCTGCCCCCTTTAGCCCAAGGTGCAGAGCTGCATCCCCGCCCGTGGGGATTTTTGGGACAATTTCGCGCCATGGCCAGTCCTTGCGAATTACTTATCGCCACGTCAGATGTGACCACGGCCAGCCACATCCTTAACCTCGCTGCCCATGAAGCTAAGCGAATAGAAACCAAATACAGCCGATTTATCACCCATAATCCCCTTTGGCAACTTAATCATGGCGATGGCAACCCCATGCCCATCGACGCTGAAACCCATCGTTTGCTCAGCTTTGCGCAGCAGTGCTATAGCCTCAGTGATGGCCGTTTCGACATCAGCGCAGGCCCATTAATGCAGCTATGGCGCTTTGAAGACCTCCAACATGGGCGCATCCCCTCAGCCCAAGAGATCAACCACGCTAAATCCTTGGTCGACTTTTCGGCGCTGCACATCACCACGACCAGCCTACAGATGCCCAAGGCCATGAGTTTAGATTTTGGCGGCATCGCCAAAGAGTATGCGGTCGATAATACCGCCAGGTTAATAGCCGAGCGGTGGCCAACACTTTCGGTACTGGTGAACTTTGGCGGTGATATCGCCTGCCCTGTGGCACGCACATCCCCCGAAAGTGCTTGGCAAGTGGGCATCGAAAACCCCAATGCGTTAGATAGCGCGAGCGCGTTATTACAGATCCGCCAAGGCGCTCTCGCCACCAGCGGCACAACAAGACGCTACCTTGAAAAGGACCATAAGCGTTACGGCCACATTGTCGACCCAAGTAGTGGTTTTCCCGTAGAAAACGCGCCACTATCGATCACCGTATTAGCACAAAATTGTGTGATGGCTGGCATGCTGTCGACCATGGCTATGTTAGAAGGCGCTAACGCCGAGGCCTTTTTGACGGCGCAAGGCGTCTATTTTCAAGTGTATCGATAATTCACTCACAACTTGATATAAATAAACCAACCGACCGCATCCTTGTTGGGTCATCGCAATAGGATCAATATGCGTATACTGCTTGTCGAAGATAATGATTTACTCGCCCAAGGGATCTGCCTTAGCCTCGGCAAAGTTGGCATGCAGATCGATCACCTTAGTAGCTATCAACAAGCACTGAACTCAGTACACAACGAGACCTTTAGCGCCATAGTACTCGACCTTGGCTTACCCGATGGCAGTGGCAAAAACCTATTAAAACATTGGCGTAAGCAAGGATTATCCACCCCCACCATAGTGCTAACAGCCAATACCGATTTCGACACCAAATTGGCCTGTTTAGATATGGGTGCCGACGATTACCTAAGCAAACCCTTCGATGTGCGCGAGCTAGCCGCGCGGATCCGCGCCATTGTGCGCCGTCATCATGGGCAAAATAACAACAGCTTAAGCGTTGGCGCCTTGCACATGAACTTAAATACCCGCGAAGTGCAGTTTCGTGAGCGCTTAATCTCACTCTCTCGGCGCGAGTACCAGCTGTTACATGAGTTGGCGCAATCCGCTGGCAGAGTGCTAACTCGCCACCAGCTTGAGCAGCTCACCTATGGCTGGGATGAAGTGGGTAGTAACTCTATCGAAGTGCACATTCATCACTTACGCAAAAAAACCACCAATGAATTGATCAAAACCGTACGCGGTATAGGTTATACCTTGGTTGAGACCGAATAATGTATTCACTACGTTTGATGCTAACCACGCTGATGCTGACAGGCATCGCCCTGTCGGTTGGCTTGTCGAGCTGGATGAGCACCCGTGATGCTTCAGAGCAGATTGAAGAACTTTTCGATGCGCAAATGATGCAAACGGCTAAAATGCTGGAACTGTTTTATCAACATGGCATTACAGCAAGTGATGCCCAAGCATTAACCGAACAGGCGCAGGTATTTCATGTTGAAAATAGTGATGTTGATACTTTTGCTGAACAGGCTGACGCCCTACAACTCTCCTATGAACACAAATTAGCGTTTCAGATCTGGTCAGATAAAGGCGAGCCTTTAATTCTGTCTGACAACATCACCGCCCAGCCGATAACCGAATTTGTCGCCGGTTATCATCAAAAAATATTAACCGATGAGCTGTGGCATGTTTTTAGCTATTATTCTAAAGATAACCACGTCTGGATTGTCACCGCCCAGCAAGATGAAGTGCGCCAAGAGTTGGTGTCACAAATTATGCATAATGCCGTCAGCGCCCCTTTAATGATCGCGCCAGTTGTGCTGCTGGCTATGTTATTGCTGTCTTATTGGCTATTTAAACCGCTCAAGGCATTTGAGCAACGGCTCACCCAACGTAGCCCTCATGATGTCACGCCTATCTCTATGCCCCTGCCTAGCGAACTTCTTCCAGTGCAAACGGCGCTCAATTTATACATCAACCGCTTTGCCAACGCCTTGGCGCGAGAACGACGCTTCAGCGCCGATGCGGCGCATGAATTAAAAACTCCACTGTCGGTCATTAAGCTGCATCAAGATGGACTAGCAGAACTCATCCCCCCGTCACAACAAGCTAAATTACATTTAGCCGCCATTAACAGCGGCGTCACCCGTCTCAGTCATACCGTAGAGCAACTGTTATTACTCGCACGGGTCGATTCGATAGAAGAGCTCACACTCGGGCGCAGCCATGTACAAACTATGGTAGAGGAGGCGCTAAACCAACTTATGCCAGGGATCACCGATTTCGAATGGGAGATGGCGATCCCCAGTGACCTGTATGTGGCCGCCGACCATTTTTATATCGAATTAGTGCTTAAAAACCTGTTAGAAAACGCCTGTAAATACAGCCCAAAAGAATCACTTATCCGCATTAGCGCGACAAGAAACGCTAAATATATTGATATTGGTATTACAGATAACGGCCAAGGGATGACGCCAGAGCAAATTGCTAATGCCGTAGAGCGCTTCTATCGAGTGAATGAAAATGAAGGTACGGGGGCGGGCTTAGGATTATCGATTTGCCATCATATTGTTGAGCTGCATCGGGGTAAACTCACCCTAACATCACGCCCCCAAGCGGGACTCACTGTGACTGTCAGCTTACCCGCCGCCTAGCTAAAAATGCTCAGCATAGCCCTAAGCGATCCGATAAAGGCTCCTGAGCAAACAGCAAGGCAATAGCAAGGCGCGCACCAGTATGACCAGCGGCGCAGTCAGCCATCATCTCATTAAGTGACCTGCTTGGTCTTGGTATAAGTGGCTTTAGGCGGCTTAGGTTTAACTGACAACCTTAAACACTGCGGTCTAGACCCTACTCAGGCGATGTCTCTGACGGGGACGAAGATAATGTGGCAAAAGCGTAATTATTTTTACCTTGCCTTTTAACCTGATACATCGCCTTATCGGCCATTTTCACCAAGGCATCGGCATTATCGCTATGTTGAGGATATAAGGCGATGCCAATACTGGCAGAGATCTTGACCTCGACATCATCATAAGTAAAAGACTGGGCTAATACATTGACAATGCGCTCGGCGACCAACTTAACCGAAACCTGACTCTCAACTTCTGTACATAAAATCAAAAACTCATCGCCGCCAATACGCGCAACGGTATCGATATCGCGAACGCTGCAGCTAAGACGCTGAGTCGCTTCGATTAATAACTGATCACCCGCATCATGGCCAAGCGAATCATTGATCGCCTTAAACCCATCTAAATCAACAAAAAGCACCGCTCCATTCTTGCTGTGCGCCGTGAGCAAGGCATCATTCAGGCTCTGCATAAAAAGCGCTCGGGTAGGCAAACCTGTTAGCGCATCGTGATTAGCTAAGTGGTGGATGCGTTTTTTAGCCTCTTTTAAATCTGTGATATCTTCTTTAACTGCCACAAAATGACTAATATTGCCGTCACGCTGCTTCACCGGCGCGATAGACGCTATCTCCCAAAAAAGCTCACCGTTTTTCTTACGATTATGAAATTCACCACGCCACGTATGTCCAGAAGAGATCGCCCGCCACAATCTTGAATATTCATTGGGATTCATTTCACCCGATTGTAAGACACGCGGATTTTGGCCTATCAGCTCATCTGGGCAATATCCAGTTTTCTCAATAAAGGCCGGATTAACATAGTTAATCGCCCCCGCATTATCAGTAATAATAATGGATGATGCCGACTGCTCAATCGCCAAGGACAAAATGCGTAATTTAGACTCTAATACCGAATAACTCAGTAAAACCAGCGAAATAGCAATACCACCAATAATAAACACACCACTTAATAACACACTGGAGGAAGTCAAACTCGGATCTAAAAATTCACTATAGGAGGTAGAAAAAAGCGCAATGACACCACGAATACCATGGGATAACCCAAATAAGCCAAACATAAACGCAACTGCATAACCTGCGGTGCGCCACGGTGCGTCCTTCTCAGCCAATAATGTCTTTACTATCATGGCGCATATCATAAAAAAGGCAGCGCTGAGCACAGCGATTCTAGTATTGAGATTATTATCAACATAATAGAAGTAACTAAACAGCAGCAATACCAACAACGGAAAACTAAAATCTAATAACCCTATGGGTGCACGACCGGTAAAAATACGCACACCACGATAAATAAGCAAAAAACCAATTACATATAGAGTATTAGCGATAACCAGCGAGAGGAAGTCAGGCAGGGTACCTCGCCCAAAAAGCAGCACACTACCTAAAGCAATACAAGACATGCCCGATGCCCAAAAGCCTGAACCATTACGCTGATGTTGCGCTCGCCACAACGAAATTAACGCCACGGCAGAACCGATTGAAATAAGTGCAGTGACGACGAGTAAAGTACGATTATCTAATATTTGCATATAAACCGCATAAGACCATTTGTATCGGTGAACTCCATTTCAACCCTTTCGGGCGTAGCATTAATGGCAAAATGAGCGGTGACCTTATTTGTATTTTTACAATGTTTATATTTAGTAAGATTTAGCGGTGAGATGTTAACACAAAAAGGTCATTTGAACCGTGATATAAAACATATTCGGCTTTATTCTGCGGCGTTGAAAGAATGCAGTATTAATCGCCGCCTATAGATGAGAAAAATTCGCTTCGGATGTTTGGACTTGAATAAGGGGGAGTTGAGATAATAGCCGGTGAAAAAACAATGAGTACTGGTGTTTTATCCTAATGAGACTGTATAAGCACAAAAGGCCTCACATTGCTGTGAGGCCTTTCGTATAAAGAGGGTGAGTTGGCCGATAAGCCGGGTCCTGTCGTGGACAGTTATTCATCTAGGCCTGCAATCGCTCACAGGCTCAAGCGACCTACCCGGTTCCAACGCGAGCCACGCCATACGGAACCCTATTTGGTCTTGCTTCGGGTAGAGTTTACCTTGCTACGGACTATTGCTAGCCGCACGGTGCGCTCTTACCGCACCCTTTCACCCTTACCAACTTGATAAATCAAGCTGGCGGTCTCCTCTCTGCTGCACTTGTCGTCGGTTCACACCGCCCAGGCGTTACCTGGTACCCTGCTCTTTGAAGCCCGGACTTTCCTCCCCGTTCTTGCGAACGCAGCAACTGTCTGGCCAACTCGGCGCGGATTATAGCTTAATGACTCTTGGCATTCCACCTAATCTTCGCCACAGACAAGCTACGCTGGATAATCGATTACAATCCGATCTCTAAGCCATATTTATATAGGGCATTTTTCTTCAATCCGTGGATCTGTGCAGCGATGGCAGCAGCCTTTTTTAACGGTAACTCTTCAATTAACAGTTTAAGGGTGTTGATAGCCACCGTTGGGATGCCTTCATCATCATTAATTCGATGACCATGGCACATCAGCACAATTTCACCTTTTTGCTGATTAGGATCTTGCTTTACCGTCTGCAAGATTTCAGCAGCCGGGCCTGAGAGGAAGGTTTCAAAGGTCTTAGTCACTTCTCGCGCCATCACCACATGGCGATCTTCGCCTAGCGCGGCCACGATAGATTCGAGACTGTGGACGATGCGGTGAGGCGATTCATAAAAAATCAGCGTACGTGGATCTTCAGCCAGTTCGGTTAACTTATCGAGGCGGCCCTTCTCTTTGGCCGGCAAGAAGCCTTCAAAAGAAAAGCGATCCGATGGTAACCCTGACGCACTCAGTGCGGTAATGGCAGCACAAGGCCCAGGTAGCGGAATAACGTTGTAACCTGCCTCTCGCACCTGAGAAACCAAGTGATATCCGGGGTCTGAAATCAAAGGCGTGCCCGCATCAGAGATTAACGCGACCGCTTCGCCATTGGACAGTTTTTGAATGATCCACTGGGCACGATCCCTTTCATTATGATCATGTAGCGCCGTTTTACGGGTTTCGATACCAAAATGGCTAAGTAATTTACCACTGTGACGTGTGTCTTCGCAGGCGATAAGTGACACCTGATTCAGCACCTCGATTGCACGAGTACTGATGTCTCCAAGGTTGCCTATGGGGGTTGGAACTATGTAAAGCGCGACCGACAGGTCCATATCTACCTCTGTAATGATTGTCACAAGACTTTCGTCAAGCTGAAGAGCAGGTTAAACTACAGCCAGCATCTTACCAGAGTGAAGTCCTGTGTTAAAAAGACTGAATACAACTAAATTTATCTTTATCGCGGTTTTATCAACGGTGTTATTTGGTTGTGCCACTTCGACACCGCCAGTTAAGGAGACCCAAAGCCAGGTCTCTTTGAGCAGCGCGCCACTCAATGCCTCACAGTATTTAGCCGATGCTGCAAAGGTATCATCTGCAGAGCAACGCGATAGACTCATGTTGCAAGCGGCCCACGCCTTTATTAATCAGGGCGATACCACTAATGCGGCGCAAACATTGGCGTCAATCAAAGCTAACTTAGTGCAAAAGCCAGAACTGTTAGCGCAACATAAATATTTAACCGCACGCGTGCTAGAGCTTACCTCGACTTATGATGATGCACTCGCCCAGCTCAATTATCCAAGCCAGTGGCGCTTAGCCGAATGGCAAATGGCTAACTATTACCAGCTTAAGGCGCGCCTGTACCAACTGATAAAACAGCCTATCGAACAAGCAAGACAATTGAGCCTGCTGAGCCTTTATCTTCCTAAGCCAGACTCATATCGGGTTAATGACGAGATTTGGCGGATTTTACAGCCGCTGCATGAACAAACCTTGTTGTCATTTAGCCAAGATACCAGCACCCCGGTTTTTACCGGTTGGTTACAGCTGGCGTATATTGCTAAGCATTATGCCATAGATCCTCAAGTGCTCGTGCAGCAATTATCGGCTTGGCAACATGATAATCCGCGCCACCCAGCAGCCATGAAGCTGCCAACGGATCTTGAGCGTGCGGTTAACGCTAAGCCTTACAGGCCCAAAAATATCGCGGTGCTATTGCCGCTTAGCGGCTCGAGAGCCGCTATCGCCAACCCAATTAAGCAAGGTATCGTCTCGAGTTATCTGGCAAATCCTGATGATTCGGTCTCGGTGAACTTTTTCGACTCAGCCCAAGGTGCCGATATCGCCTACCAACAAGCGGTGAATGCTGGCGCCGAATTTATTATTGGCCCACTACTGCAATCGGAAGTCGCCACCATTATCGAGGCACAAAATGCGGCGCCACAGAACACGCGATTGCCGCAACTGTTTCTGAATAAGGCCGACAACATTACCCCTAATGCCGATCAGTTTTTCTTTGCCTTGTCGCCAACCGACGAAGCTATTGATGCCGCGCAAAAGCTGTTTAAAGACGGTATAGAAAAGCCGCTCCTATTAGCCAGCAATGATAATATCGGCCGCCGCATGGCCGATGCCTTTAACGAAAAGTGGCAAGCCCTGACTGAGGAAACTGCTGAGGTACACTTTTATAATAGCGGCGATGAAATGAAGGTGACGGTACAAAAGTCGCTAGGCGTGATTGACAGTAAAGAGCGCATTGCGCGCATTAAAGCCTTGCTGGGTAATCAAATTGAGGCAGACTTTCGCTCTCGTCGCGATATTGATGCTATTTACATGATCTCCAGCAGCCAAGATCTGCCCTTACTCAAACCCTTTATCGATGTTAATTTCAGTGTGTTTGCTCAGCCGGTACCGCTTTATACCACCAGCCGTAGTCGTATTGAAAACAACTCACGTGCCGCCGCACAGGAGCTCAATAATCTCACCATTAGTGATATTCCCTGGCTATTAAAAGCCAATGCCGAAACGGCAGAGGTGGCTAAGCTGTGGCCCAACTGGAGCAACAGTCAAAAACGCCTCTATATTATGGGTTATGATGCACTGCAGTTGGTGAGTAAATTAGCCCAGATGCGAGCCTTACCGGGTTATCAATATTCTGGTGGCAGTGGACTGCTTTCGGCCGCGCCGGATGGTACTATTAACCGCCAGCTGAGTTGGGGACGTTATCAACGCGGAAATCTGCGACCACTATGACGCTGCCAGCCCATTTAAGCCGAGGCCGCTCAGCAGAAGATGCGGCGTTAGCTTATTTGCAGGCTCAAGGGCTGACATTCGTCGAACGCAATGTGCGGTACCCGTTTGGTGAAATTGACCTCATCATGAATGAGGGCCAAAAATGGATTTTTATTGAGGTAAAATACCGCCAATCTAAACAGTTTGGTGGTGCAATACACGCGATTAGCCGAGGCCAAATCGAGCGACTACGTCGAGCAGCAAATCATTATATGCAGCGCAATCATATTGATGCACAATGCCGCTTTGATGTCGTCGCCATAGATGCCAATGATATAAATTGGATCACCAATGCATTTTAGTGATCACTAAGCCTCATGCACACAAGTAAAGGCTTGTTGACAGAGTTATTGTTTTTTAAGGACCTACCCATGTTAGAACGTATTAAAGATAGTTTTACTCACTCAATCCAAACCAAAATCGATGCTGCTGAAGCATTGCCTGAGTCGATTGAGAAAGCAGCTGAAATGATGGTGCAATGCCTATTAGGTGGCAACAAAATTCTAGCTTGTGGTAATGGTGGTAGCGCTGGTGATGCACAGCATTTCTCGGCCGAGCTGCTTAACCGTTATGAGATTGAGCGTCCACCGTTACCGGCTATCGCGTTAACCACTGACACCTCAACCATTACGGCTATCGGTAACGATTACAGCTATGACGAGATCTTTTCTAAGCAAATCTTAGCCCTAGGTCAACCTGGCGATATTCTACTGGCGATTTCAACCAGTGGTAATTCGGGTAACGTCATCAAGGCGATGGAAGCGGCGCTGAGCCGTGATATGACTATCGTGGCCCTAACAGGTAAAGATGGCGGCGCGATGGCAGGCCTGATGGGCACTAACGATGTTGAAGTACGTGTGCCCTCGAATGTGACCGCGCGTATCCAAGAGGTGCATTTATTGGTGATCCATTGCCTCTGCGACAATATCGATCGCACGCTATTCCCGCAGGACGAGCAAGCATGAGAGCTTGGCTCCCATTAATTGCTATTGCTTTACTGCTTCAAGGCTGCGCCGGTGCTGTAATGGTCGGTGCGGTTGGTGGTGCCATGATGGTCAACGATGAGCGGAGTTTTTCGACGCAAATCGATGACACCAATGCGGACTTCCAAATATCGAGCGCCCTAGGCGCCCACGATGATATTAAAAACCAAACTAATATTACCGGTATCGCCATGAATGGTAATGTGCTGGTTATCGGCCAAGCACCTAACTCTATGTTGCGTGACAAGGCGATTAATATCATCCAAGGGCTCAACCTAGGGGGTAAGATCCATAATCAGATCCGCATAGGTAACCCCACCTCTTTTACCACGCGCAGTAATGACACTTGGATCACCACCAAAGTCAAAACGCGTATGCTCAATGACAACGCACTCGATATTACCCGTATTAAGGTGATCACCGAAAACGGCGAGGTGTTTTTGCTTGGTGTCGTCAGTCGCGAGCAAGCCGATCTCGCGGTAGACATAGCCCGCAATACTGCTGGCGTGCGTAAAGTGATCAAAGTGCTCGAGACGCCTAGTACCTAATTGGCGCCAGGCATAATGGCTACAGTGAAGACAACGCCAGCTTTCGCTTAGCCAGTGCCAACTTAATTTGTGGAAAAATCAGCGATGGCAATACAATTAATGCCGCGCCAAACCAGCTGAGCCCATCGAGCCATTCATCAAACCACAGCCAGCCAAAAAAGATAGCAAATAACAAGCCACTGTATTCGGCCACCGCAATATCGCCCGCCTGTGCTCGGCGATACGCCAATACACAAAACAGCTGATACGCCAGCAAAAAGCCGTTACTTAATATTGCCACCCCTAACATTTGCCAGCTAAAACCAATAAACCCTGTTAACGCGGCAATTAAGGCCACCAGCGGTAGGCTGAGTAAGTTATATAGCATCACGGTAAGGCTTGCCGCTTCGGTGCTAGGCAGTTTACGCAGCGCTAATTGATTACCTGCAAACATCATGGCAGAAAACAGCACAGCTAATCCTGCCATGTTGAGCTCACTCGGACGTAATATGATCACTATGCCAATAAAGCCCAGCACAGCCACCATCACTTGCGTGCGCGTTAATTGCTCATTAAGAAACAGCATCCCCATGACAATGATCATTAACGGCGCCGAGTAAAACAGCGAGCCTACTGTGGCTAATGGCAACGACAATAATCCAACAATTAGACACAAACCACCAAGTGCACCACTGTTAGCACGTAAAATATGTAACTTAATAAACCGTGATTTTGGCCGGCCGGCATAGCACCATAACGGCAACATCATCACAATAGCCGTCATTTGTCGCAGCAGCAAAAACATCACCGCATTACTCTCTTCGGGCAACCACTTAACCGAAACATCGTATAACGCACTAAATACATTGCCTAAAACCAGCAGTCCAAGCCCAATCAAAATGTTTCGCTGCATTGGCGCCATCTCAACGTCATCTAATAATCGCTGCATCATAAGCAGCAAAAAACTAAAGCAGAAGTGATGATTTCTTTTAATAGATGAATTAAATTCATACATTGACCCAATGAGATCGCAAGAGGCACTTCAATGAGGAAAATTCCGCCGCTAAGGGCATTGCAGGTTTTTGAAGCCGCCGCGCGTCAGCAACATTTCTCCCGTGCGGCCGATGAGCTGTGCATTACCCAAAGCGCGGTGTCACATCAAATTCGGCTACTTGAAGAACATTTTGCGCAACCCTTGTTTAAGCGCGAAGGGCGCGCATTAAAACTCACCGACAAAGGGCAACGGCTCTACCAAGAAGCGGCGCGAATTTTTAATGAATTGAGTGTGCTTAATCAACAGATGATTGGTGAGCAGCAACAGGCATTACGGTTAGCGGTATACAGCTCATTTGCGGTGAAATGGTTGATCCCACGCCTAAGTGAATTTAGGCGTCATCAACCCGAAATTCAGATCCGCCTCGACATGGTCACCGACGATCCTGTGCTGTCCCATAGTGCAGCCGATATGTTTATTACCGGGCAAAAACAGCAAAAAGGCTACTGGCAACAACTGCTTCATCGAGAGCGCCTTATCCCGGTTTGCAGCCCCGACTTTGTCAATCAAGGGCAGACGCTGGATCTACCTTGGTTGGCCCAGCAACCTTTACTGACCGTTGATGAGGGACCGCTGGGGCTCGATTGGCAGCGTTGGTTAGCCCATCATCAGCTTGCCGTGACTCGCCATACTAAGCAGCACCTTTTTAGCCATGTGTTACTCGCCATTGAAGCGGCGATTGCAGGCCAAGGCGTGGCCTTAGCATCGGATTTTATGGTGGCCGACGATATTGCTCGCCACCGTCTCATCGCGCTGCCCTTTCCCAGCATAGATACTGGATTTGAGTTCAACTTTTTATGCAAACAACGCCGCGTCAAAGAACCTGCCATCGCCAGTTTTATTAATTGGCTCCTGCTGCAGCAATAGAACGTTTTCATTGGTGGCAATGCAAAAAGCCAGCTTAGCTGGCTTTTTAACACAAAATATTGGCTATCGATTAGACGATAAGGCCAATCTTTTCGTATACCTGCTTCAGCGTAACCTCGGCACGCGCTCGTGCTTTTTCAGCCCCTTCTTGCATCACTTGATTAAGGAAGGTTTGATCGGCTCTAAATTCGTGAAAACGCGCTTGTAGTGGCTCCAACATATTCACTACAGCTTCACCTGTGGCCACTTTTAAATGACCATACATCTTACCTTCAAACTCGGCTTCCAGACTGGCAATCGACTGGCCAGTACAGCCCGACATTAAACTCAGCAAGTTAGACACGCCTGGCTTAGCATCGACATCAAAACGCACCACTGGTGGCTCTTCACTATCGGTCATCGCTTTTTTGACTTTCTTCATGATCGCTTTAGGATCTTCAAGTAAGCCGATAACATTATTACGATTATCGTCAGACTTAGACATCTTCTTCAACGGATCTTGCAGCGACATCACCTTAGCCCCCGTTGCCGGAATAAAGGGCTCTGGTACCACAAAAGTATCGCCATAGGCATTATTAAAGCGAGTCGCAATATCACGCGTTAACTCTAAGTGCTGTTTCTGATCTTGGCCAACAGGCACTTCGTTGGCTTGATACAGCAAAATGTCGGCCGCCATCAATACGGGATAATCGAACAAACCTACGTTGATATTATTGGCATGTTTTTGTGACTTATCTTTGAACTGGGTCATTCGATTTAGCTCACCCATTTGGGTGTAGCAGTTTAACGCCCAGCTTAATTGCGTATGCTGAGGAACCTGAGACTGTAAAAAGACGGTGCTCTTTTTAGGATCGATACCGCAGGCCAAATAGATGGCTAGCGTGTCTAGACAGGCTTCACGTAATTTAATCGGATCTTGTCTAACGGTGATCGCATGGAGATCGACAACGCAATAAATACAGTCATGACTGTCTTGCATACCCACCCACTGACGCAGAGCACCCATGTAGTTACCAATACTCAGCTCACCAGATGGTTGAGCACCACTAAACACGATAGGTTTTGCAGTCATTCGTTTATTGCTCCGTTGATTCAGCAGTTAAGTTAATTAATGCTGTTATTTCACTAAATTGTTCACATACAGCGCTTGGACCGCTGAGCCCGATATCTTCACCGTAGTTATACCCATAGGTCAAGCCGATTGAGGCAATACCCGCCGCTTTGGCCGCTAAAATGTCGTTTTTAGAATCGCCCACCATTAAAAGCTGCTCTGGTGTTAACTGCCACTGGGTTAATAGGTGAGTTAACGGCATAGGATCGGGTTTCATTTTGGCTAACGAGTCACCGCCCAGCACTAGGCTAAAGAACTCGGCAATGTCGAAGGCCTCGAGTAAGGGCATGGTAAAACGATAAGGCTTATTCGTGACCACAGCCAAGCGATATCCGGCGGCATGCAGCTGCTGTAATACCGGCTTAACACCGTCATACAATTTACTGTGTTGCTGTAAATTGGCTTGATAATGGCGCATAAACAGCGGCATAGCATCGGCTAATTCGGCCGCATCTATCACCCTATCATGGGCAAAGCTGAGTGCTCGCTCGGCTAACTTTTCGGCACCATTGCCCACCCACGAACGTACCTGTGGCTCACTACAGCTAGGCAGATTTAGCTCTGCCAGCATGGCATTGGTGGCGGCTGCAAGATCAGGCACACTGTCGATGAGCGTACCGTCTAGATCAAAGGCTATTGCCTTAATTTGCTTTGCATGGATCATGACTTAACCTCTGTTTTCGCCAGTTCTACGCGCATCTCATCAATGACCGCTTTATAATCTGGTTGGCTAAAAATCGCCGAGCCCGCCACAAACATATCGGCGCCAGCGGCAGCAATTTCGGCAATGTTGTCGACCTTAACGCCGCCATCGACTTCGAGACGAATATCAAAGCCACTGGCGTCGATGCGCTGACGCACTTGACGTAATTTGTCCAGTGTTGATGGAATAAACGACTGACCGCCAAATCCAGGGTTAACTGACATCAATAAAATCACATCCAGCTTATCCATCACATGATCAAGATAATGCAGTGGCGTACCAGGATTAAACACCAGCCCAGCCTTACAGCCCGCCTCTTTAATTAACTGTAAGCTTCTATCGATATGCTCTGAGGCTTCTGGGTGAAAGGTGATGATCGACGCACCAGCGTCAGCAAAGTCCGGAATAATACGATCCACAGGCTTAACCATTAGGTGCACATCTATATCGGCCGTGACACCATAGTCACGCAGCGCCTTACACACCATAGGACCTATGGTTAGGTTAGGTACGTAATGATTGTCCATCACATCAAAGTGAACGACATCGGCACCCGCACTGAGCACGGCATCAACATCTTCCCCAAGGCGGGCAAAATCGGCAGAAAGAATCGAGGGAGCAATTAAAAATGGACGCATGGTTAACTCACTAGTGTGGATAATAAATACGCTATTCTACCTCAATGCCTTACTGCCTCTCTAGGGCTTTAGTGGCATTAAATGTGCTCAAACTCAGAAATGAGTGCTTTTATTCAGGCCGCTTGAACGCCTGTGGAAATAGATGTTCAAAATATAAACGGCTTTGCTATAATGTTGCCAATTGTTATATTTACGTGCGATACAGGATGTAGACATGAATAATAAGCTAAAACTGTCGGGCAACCTTAAGTCAGCAGGACTGCTGGCGTTTACAGCATTTGCTGTCGGGGTTGTAACCGTAAACGTTAAGGGGAATATCCAGAGCACTAACTCATCGACCTGTGAACATGATAGCAATACCGCTTATAACTCGGCATTACCTGCAAGTCACCCGGCTAATCGCTGTCCGCAACCATCGGATAATGTTAGCTGGATAAATTGGTTAACAGGTAACAGCCGCTCGAGTCAGTTCCATTTTGTCGACCTACTAGAATTACTCCATGGCCATAAAAGCAGCCCGATGGATGACATTAATCCCACGAGCCCAAAAAATCGCTACTAAAAGGCGCTCCCTCATCCAACTACTATTTAGCACTTTAGCTGCTTTTTTTGGCGTGCAAACCGAGCATAACCGCCAGCGAGACTTTCAATCTCACTCTGCTATCCCCTATCTTATCATGGGGATAATTTTAGCCATTGGCTTGGTGATAGGCTTAATCGTTATTGTTAATCTGGTACTGACTTAATCGTTTTCGCTATGATATCTATCATCATATAGCGCCATCAACTCATCCACTTTTTTACGCCCACTGCCATTTTGGCTAATGTTACGTTGCACCTGAATGGTATCGAAACGGGCACCGTGATAGAGCTCGCGGGTTAATGGAATGTCATGATTACTAATTAACACGGGAATACCACGATCAATCGCGGTGTGCCGCGCCTTTCGGGCCAGTAATGCCTGATCATCTAAGCTAAAACCTGAGCCCACATAGGTGGTAAAACTGGCTGTCGTCGATAATGGCGCATACGGCGGATCGCAATAAACAACGTCACCACTTTGGGTAAAGCTGAACGCCTCTTCGTATCCGATACAGCGAAACTCCGCCTGCTGAGCTTTTTCGGCAAACGCCATGATCTCATCGTGAGGGAAGTAGGGTCTTTTATATGAGCCAAAAGGCACATTAAAGCCGCCTTTCTTATTGTAGCGGCACAAACCATTAAAGCCGTGACGATTCATATAGAGAAAATAGACCGAACGTAAAAATGGATCGCTTACCTGATTAAATTCGCTGCGAACTTGGTAATAGACTTGTTTGTCATTCTTAGCATCGACAAACATTGCCTTAGCCGCCCGAATGTACTTTTCAGGGGTGGCTTGCACGATTTTGTACAGGTTAATCAAGTCATGATTAATATCGCATAGCAGGTACTGCTGGTAATCAGTATTGAGAAATACTGAACCAGCACCGACAAAAGGTTCGACTAATCGGTCGCCTTGGGGAAGGTGTTGCGTGAGAGCATCAACCAGCTTAAATTTTCCACCAGCCCACTTAAGAAAGGCCCTTTGCTTTTTAATCATCTAAATCGATTGAATGCGCCATGAAAACAAGGTGCCGATTGTACTCTGTTTATTATTGAATTTCACGAGTCGGGAGCCGTTGTTGTAACTCATATTGAGATAAATCACTCCACACTCGCAACCAAGGTGGTGCAACTCCTAATTCATTTTGTAAACGCAGGGCTGCTGCCATTGCCTGTTCACGAGAGTTATAACGCCCGTATAGCACGACCCAGCGCTGCTTATAGCGTGCTACTTTGATATTATCTGAGCCATCAAGCTGTGCAATCACTTCATTGAGTGACTTGAGCTTTTTAACGCTAGCCAGTTGTAATGTGTAACCTGTCTGCGGCATTTGGCTGTTTAATTCACCGTTATGATTCAGCGTCGGCTCAACCTCTTGCTGTGGCTGTAGCGCTGGTGTTGCCACTGCAGCAGCATCATTTTTGACAGCAAAAACCTCCACCTTATCATTATGCAGCTGCATCTCCGCCCTATCGCTACTGATGGTTTCAAACTGCCCCACTTCACTATATTCGGCCTCTACGACATCACTTAACGGATTTTCCACGCTATGCTCAGCAGCTATCACGGCATCATGCCGCAAGGGCACGACCACTATCGACCCTTCAACAATCACCTCAGCATGAGGCACTTGCGAGCCTGAAAAATAGCGGGCTAACAACGCCTCACCATAAGCGATATTAGCGCTTCTTGCACGAACGGAGGCGACAGTATCTTGTTGAGGTAAGACTGGTGGCTCAACATCCGGTAGCATGTAAACATACCCAGCAACGACAATGATACCAGCCAACAGTATCAGTAGCGCCGGCTTAAGCCAGCCTCTTTTAACTTGGGGGTCAGGCTCGCCATCAAGCGCAAGTGACAGTAACGTCACCACCTCACTCGGTAAACCTCGCTGCTGTTGCAGTTGGTCTTTAACAATATCTCTGGGGGTAAACGTGGTTTGCTCACTGCGCTGCAACAAGGTGTAATAGAGTGCCTCGCGCTCGGCATAGGTTAACGGCTCGATCACCATGGGAAGTAACAGTTGATGTTGACTCTCTGGCAGTTGTGCTAATAATTGGCCTAAAAATACATTGGGGGCGGTAAGTGTTACCGAAAGGCTTTTACCCACCAACTGCATTTGGCTTAACACTATGCATTCGGCCCAAATATCCAGCGGGAGATGGTGAGCATCATCGAGCACTATATGGCTCTGAGTCGGTAAAGCTTGTGCTAAATCTAGCAGGGTTTCTGGCAGTGGCAACTCATCATCGAAAACAGGTTCTGACAATAACTGCACCAAGATTTTACGACGAATTTCAGCGCAATCGGCGTGCTGCGGGCACGTAACCAAGGCGGAACTAACCCCATCGAGTGCATCGACAAGCGCTGTGACTATGGTGGTTTTACCTGCACCATCATCACCTGTTAATACGGTCAACTGCTGACCATATAAGATCACGTGCTGCAAACGATGCAGCAAGGATTCTTGGCTAGGTAATAATATCGAAGCTTGAAATGTCACAAGATCACCACACAAGTTAAGCGCGGCAAAGGATCTCTTCTAACAGAGGCTCAGGAACGTTAGCATAAATCCCCGCTTGGCCTAGGCCTTCGGGTAACACTAACCTAAGCTTGCCTTGAAGCACTTTTTTATCACGACGCATATGCTTAATAAACTGTTCAAAACCCATGCAATTAGGCGCCTGAGTCGGTAGATCGAAAGCAGTAAAGAGTGTTGTAATTCTCTCAACAACACTTTGTTCGATCAGATCCATTTTACAAGCCGTTTGAGCAGCAAGCACAGTACCGGCAGCAACCGCTTCACCATGCAGCCAAACACCGTAACCCATTTCAGCCTCAATGGCATGGCCGAAGGTGTGGCCGAGATTGAGCAAGGCTCGCACCCCTTGTTCGGTTTCATCTTGTGCGACAACATCTGCTTTTATCTGGCAGCAACGGGCAATCGCATATTGTAAGGCCGATTCATCTAACCGCTGCAGCGCCGCGACATTATCTTCAAGCCAACAGAAAAAAGCCTGATCCCAAATGATACCGTACTTAATCACCTCCGCCATACCTGCAGCAAATTCTCTCGCCGGTAGCGTGTGTAAACATTGTGTATCTATGACCACTAATTGCGGTTGATAAAACGCGCCAATCATATTTTTCCCTAAGGGATGATTAACTGCCGTTTTGCCGCCAACAGAAGAGTCAACTTGAGATAATAATGTCGTCGGTATTTGAATGAAGTCGACTCCGCGTTGATAACAAGCCGCTGCAAAACCGGTCATATCACCGATAACGCCGCCACCCAGCGCGATAAGCACAGTATCTCGCCCCATGTTCTGCGACAGCAGTGAGGTCAAGATATCATCCATTCTTGTTAATGTTTTGTACTGTTCACCGTCAGGTAAGATGACCGGCGTAGCACATTGAAAAGGAGTCAATAGCGCCTGTACCCTTTCAAGGTACAGGGGCGCTACTGTATCATTGCTGACGATAAGCACTTTTTTGTTCTGGAGGTGCGGCTCAAATAATTCGAGCTTCTCCAGCAGATTCGGGCCAATATAAATCGGGTAACTACGTACACCAAGTTCAACCTGAATCCGTTCCATGCTACCGCCTAATGATTAAAAACCTAACTGTTCAATAATTTGATTGGCAACCACTTTTGCACTTTGTTCATCGGTTTTGACGATGATATCAGCAATCTCTTCGTAAAGAGGGTTGCGCGTTTCAGCAAGTTTTTCTAACACTTCACGAGGGTCATCTACTTGTAGTAACGGACGACGCTTATCTCGTTGCGTACGCGCAACTTGCTTGTCGATAGTGGTCTCTAAATAGACCACTATGCCACGAGCAGAAAGATTGTTGCGAATATCTTTACTCTCGATTGATCCGCCGCCAGTTGCTAAAACAATACCTTGTTTTTCAGTTAAGTCAGCGACAACTTGTGTTTCGCGACGACGAAAACCCTCTTCGCCCTCAACGTCAAATACCCACGCAATATCCGCACCAGTGCGGTTTTCAATTTCTTGATCTGAATCGTGGAATTCTAAATGGAGCATCTGCGCCAGATGACGACCTATAGTGCTTTTACCAGCCCCCATAGGACCTACTAGGAAAATATTACGTTTTTCAGCCATTGCTTTACGTCTGAATCTTATATGAAGTTTGCCTACGCCAACCAGAAAATCAGGTCGACCTTAAATGTTACCTTGCTCTAATGAGACTTGACCATGGATTATCTCAGTTATCCCACCTCAAAGGCAAGTGATGCGAGTAAATTCTATGAAATTATACCCACCTATAAAAAAACCAGCGTCTACACGCTGGCTTTTTTGCCATAAGCATCAAAGCTTAAAGTTCTTCTGAAATGATTTTTGGCGTTACGAAAATGAGCAACTCTTGACGTTCATTTTTATCAGAAGTATTCCTAAACAGATAGCCCACGAAAGGAATATCACCCAATACTGGTACCTTACTGACGCGATTGATCAGTTGTTGCTGGTAAATGCCGCCGAGCACAATCGTCTCGCCATGATCCACTAGCACTTGAGTACCAATACGTTGAGTATCAATAGAAACAGCCTGCCCAAGCGGAGTATCCACCACTTTACCCTGTGAATCCTGTGTAATTTCAAGATCCAAAATAACTCGGTTGTCCGGGGTAATTTGCGGTGTTACTCGTAGCGATAACACTGCCTTCTTAAACTGCACCGTTGCTGCACCGCTAGAAGCCGACTCCACATAAGGGATCTCAACACCTTGCTCAATATAAGCCGCCTTTTGATTAGAGGTCATAATGCGCGGACTGGCGATGATCTCACCTTTGCTTTCCTGCTCAAGTGCGCTTAACTCCAGATCCAGTAAGGTTCCATCGGCTAACTTAGCCACATGAAATGCAATACTAGCGGGGTTGGATGCGGCAGCAGGTAGGTTAACATTAAGACGATCACCAATATCAGGCACAATACCGTTAGCGATATCATTGGCGCCACCTAAACTACCTGAAGTGCCTTTGCTGCCCTGTTGATCGGTAATACCCCAACGAATTCCTAAGTCTTCCGATACATCATCTTTCACCGTAACCATACGCGATTCAATCAAAACCTGACGAATGGGAATGTCTAATACCTCAATTAAACGGTGAATATTTTCTAAACTTTCTTCGGTGTCTTTAACCAATAAGGTATTGGTTCGTTCATCGACTGCAACCGTACCGCGTGCAGACAATAGACTAGAAGTATCTCCTTTCAGCAAGGCGGCAATGTCGAGAGCTTTAGCATAGTTAATCTGTAAATATTCAGAATAAAGTGGAGCAAGCTCTTTCACTTCCTGCATATTTTTAAGCTCTTGGCTTTCACGTATTGCCATCTCTTCCGCTGGCGCAACCATCAAAATGTTACCTTCGATGCGCTTATCTAAACCTTTAGTTTGCAGAATTAAGTCTAACGCTTGATCCCAAGGCACATCATCAAGTCTCAGGGTAATATCCCCTTCGACGGTATCGCTGGTAACTAGGTTAAAGTTGTTATAGTCGGCAATGATTTGCAGTACGGTTCGAACAGAAATACTTTGGAAGTTAAGTGACAGCGAGCGGCCCTCATACTTTTTCTCTTCTTTTACAACGTTATTCCGTACCGCCTTATTCACACTTAAGCGAAACAGATCACCTTCTTGCTTATAGTTATAATCATATTGACCATCAATATTAAGTAATATGCGAGTGGTTAATTCTTCTTTGAAGGTTTCAAAGCTTCTAACAGGAGTGGCAAAATCTTGCACATCCATCACATACAGTAAGTTTGAGCCAATATCCGTGTTATATAATTTGAGCTCTAATTTGGCCCCCACCTGTTCAACATTGGCGGCAACTGAAGCGTTATTCAGTTTAACCAATAACTCACCCCCCCCTTCTGTCGTACGGCGAAAATCGATATTTTTGATACCATTAACAAATGGATTAACCGCACTTTCACTGCGGTCGGCAACTTCATCATTAATCGTTAGCCTATAGGTATTACCTAACACTTTACCTTGATACGCTTTTACCTTAACCAAGTCCACCAGCACATTTAGTCTGTCACTGTCTTGCAACATAGATACTGATTTAACACCGACATTATCGACAGGTAAACGCGACTTTTCTAAACCTGATAGGCTGTCATCGAATCCCAAAATAATTTGGGCCGGCGACGCATTGAGATTAATCTCTGGCTCTGTAACATCGTCCTCAAATATCAACTGTAATTCTAGCTGGTGATCAACGACTGAGTGATACTTAACATCCACTAAGCGGTTTGCAGCTGAAGAATACGGCGCCACACCTAATATTAACGCTAGGCCTAAGGCCGCATTAAATAAAGGTGACATTTTTAGTAATGCATTTCTCGCGGCAGAAGATTCCATTATTCCCCTCATCCTTCGCTTGTTATTCACCAGTGAGCTCCATGTTGCTTAATCTTTCAGCCCAGCAACCTGATCCATCTGGAATTAATTCTATTATTTCGACTGTTTGCGGTGTTACTTTAGCAATTCGCCCGTGATACAACCCTAAATACTCACCGATACCTAATCGATAAACACTGCCATCGTTTGTTTCTATTAGTGCCCAAATCGTTTCCTTTTCACTTAACGTACCACGCATTTTTAAATTATCTAACGCATAGGTTTCTAATCGTCCTTTGCGGCGTTTTAAATCTGGTTGGAGGCAATCTTTTGTCGTATCGATAACCTCTTCAGTTAATTCACGTGATGGTGGCACAAATGGGCTGCGCATCAAATGGGCTTGGTATACAAAATGTTCAAATGTCGGCGGTTGTTTTAATGGCGGAACATAAGCGACATGCTGCGCCTTAGTGGTGGTCACAAACTCCTCTAAATCGCTGCGATCCCCCATACAACCTGTTAAAGCAATAATTAACACTAACCAGGGTAGCTGTTTCATTACTTAGCCCCCTTGGCATTTTTATCTTTAGGTAACTGAGCGCCTTCTTTAAAGCGATAAGTCTTTGCTAAGATCTCCATCGCTAACTGCCCCTGGTCGCTCCGCTTAATCACAAAATCATGTAAGCTCACGATACGAGGTAATTTGGCTACATCACTTACCAACTGCCCCATTTCATGGTAATCCCCTGTCACCGACATGCTAATGGGGAACTCGATATAGAAATCACGTTGGATCTCTTCTTGCCACTCAAGGCTTTCAATCCCCAAACCTGAATCGGTAGCAACAAAGGTAAGATCATCTAGCAATCCTGGCATTTCATTTTGCGAAGGTAACATCTTAAGTAACTCAGCAAACTGAACTTCCATCTCGGCAAGTTGATCACGATATAATTTAAGATTAGCCGCTAATTGATATTTCGCTTTGAAATCGTCTCGCAGTGTGAGTTCTTTATCTTGTTCGCGATTTAACGTATCGATGGCATCTGAAACAAATAAGAAGTAACTGGCAATAAAGATTAGAATTGCCAGTAACGTTGCAAAGACCACTTTAACCTGAGTTGGCCAACCCCCAATGTTTTCAAAGTCGACATCGTTAAATTCACTCAGATCGAGTTTCATTTGCTCGCTCCTTGGGCAGTATTGTTTTCTGCACTCTCGTCACTAATAGAAACACGTAAACTGAATCGCTGTAGTTGACGCATCGCTTCATTTTGAGAAACGATAGACTGCATATTGGGATCATGAAGCCATAATGATGTTTTAACTTTACGCATCATATTGGCCACATTGTTATTAGATTCACTGCGCCCTTCTATCCATAACAAGCTGCCCTTCTTTTCGATACTTGATAGGTATATTCCAGGAGGGACAATGCGCACTAGCTCATCTAACACATGTGTCGGTAAATTTCGCGCCTGCTGTAAATTAAGAATAATCTCAGTACGACGTTCAATATCTTTTTTACGCTCACGAATTTTCTTAATTTCGGCTATCTGCGTTTCTAATAATTGAATTTCAGATTGCAAATAGGCATTCCTGCCACGTTGCTCTTCGGTCATCATATCGACCACCATTAACGCAGCATAAACCAGTAGTGAGGCGCCGATAAAAACAGCCGTTAATATACCTAAATAATCGCGTTTATGTTTTTCTCGTGCCTCTTCTCGCCATGGAAGTAAATTTATGTTCGCCATTGAGAGTAACTCCTAAGCGCTAATCCACACGCAACCATATATTTATTAATTGTTGGCTGCAGACGCGTTTTAATTTCATCATCTGCATGCAAACAACCTGCAAAGGGGTCGGCAATAACGCTTTGTACACCCAGCTCATTGGTTAGCAAGTTGGCCATACCTTCGAGTTTTGAGGTGCCACCGCACAAGACAATATAATCGACTTTATCTTTACCACTGGAGGTGCAGTAAATTTGTAATGTACGTTTTATTTGTTGTAATAACTGATTTTGAAAAGGAGATAGCACTTCGAACATATAATTGCGCGGAAGAGAACCTTCAACCTTAGCGGTTTCGGCCTGGTCATGAGACATGCCATAAAATGATAAGATTGATTGAGTAAACTGCTCACCACCAAACGCTTGCTCACGAATAAAGGTAGTTTCTCCGCCTTCAACCACTGAAAAGGTGGTCATATTGGCACCAATATCCACCAGCGCGACCACTTTTCCTTCAGCTTCGTCAGGAAGTTGCGCAGCGACTAACTCAAACGAGCGCCCTAGGGCATAACCTTCGATGTCGACGACTTTAGTCTCAAGATTAATATCATCTAAACTATCGACTCTGGCATCAATATTTTCGGTTCGACAAGCACTGAGTAGCACGTCCACTTTTGTTGGATCGGTACTATTCACATTGAGCGTTTCAAAATCGATACTGACCTCATCGACTGAATAAGGGATCAAATTATCGGCTTCAATCTCAATTTGAGTCTCCATCTCTTCTTCGCTTAGTGAAGCGTCCATGTAAATAACTTTGGTCATAACAGCCGAACCCGACACGGCAACGGCGGCATACTTGACCGATTTAGGTAATGCGCGCTTGATTAATTTAAGCGACTCTAAAACGGCGTCGGTATCACGTACTTCATGATCGGTTACGGCTCCCTTTTTGACAGGCACCGCAGCATGACTCAAAATTTTATAACCATCAGCAGTCTTACTCAGCAGGATTGCTTTTATTTCGTGAGAACCGATATCGATACCCACCATCTGCGGAGCCTGACGCTTCCATAAATTTGAAAGCATATCCATCATCACTTTTTTTGTTATAATTTCAGGAATTAGATTAGCACAAAATCAACTCGTTATAGCTATTTGTACAAAATGTTTGTCACTTTTACAATTGCCATTTTTTTGACAACCTTTTTTGCTTCACCAATAGCCGCTCGCCTTATATACTGTTGTGCCTGCTCTATTTATTGGAATAATCTGGTGAAGTGGTTTAAACGAATTATTATCGCGCTATTTAGCCTCACTCTTTTAGGAGTAGGTGCTATTGCCGCTGCATACTTTTATGTGCTTCCCGATCTTCCCGATGTTACCACCCTGAAAACGGTAAAATTGCAGACTCCGTTACGAATTTACAGTGCCGATGGCAAACTCATCTCACAGTTTGGTGAAAAACGTCGTATCCCTGTGGAATATGAACAGGTACCGCAACAACTGATCAACGCAGTACTGGATACCGAAGATGCGCGTTTCTTCGAGCACAAAGGGATCGATCCTATAGGTATCGTTCGTGCAGCCTTTATTTTGGCTACCACGGGCAAAAAGAGCCAAGGGGCCAGTACCATTACCCAACAGGTCGCCAGAGGCTTTTTCTTATCCAGAGAAAAAACCTATATCCGAAAAATTAAAGAGATTTTTTTAGCCCTTAAAATTGAGAAAGCACTTAACAAAGAAGAGATCCTCACCCTCTATCTCAATCGTTCATTTTTAGGTAATCGAGCCTATGGTGTAGGTGCGGCGGCCCAAGTCTATTACGGCAAAGAGTTAGCGCAACTGACTTTACCCGAAATGGCCATGATTGCCGGCTTACCACAAGCCCCATCGGCCGCCAACCCAATTCGAAATCCTGTTCGCGCCATCAATCGTCGCAACTGGGTACTTAGCCGTATGCTCGAAAAAAATAATATTACCGAACAGGAATACTTAGCAGCGATAGCGGCCCCTATTACCGCCGAATATCACGGCGCAGAGGTCGAGTTATATGCTCCCTATATTTCTGAAATGGCACGCGATTATCTGGCAGATAAATATGGTGAAGAAGAGGCATACACAGGCGGATATAACGTTTACACCACGATCGACTCAAGGCTACAACAGCTAGCACAGCAAGCCTTAAGAAATAATGTTTACGCTTATGATGAACGCCACGGCTACCGCGGTCCAACTAAGGTACTGTGGCAACCAACCGCTGCCATACCAGCAAACGAAAGTATTATCGAGCAGCTCAAACAAACACAAGGATTCCAAGGATTAGAACCCGCAGCAGTGATCAAACTAGGCGAACAAAATGCCCAAGTACTTACTGCTGAAGGACAGACCATTACTCTCGAGTGGCAGGGATTAAAATGGGCACGTAAGTTCATTAGCAACTCACGTCAAAGCCGCGCCCCTAAAGTGGCGAGCGAGATATTAAATGTCGGTGAGCAAATTTGGATCCGCCACGCAGATACTTGGCAGCTATCTCAAATCCCAGAGGTGGCTAGCGCTATTGTCTCTCTTGATCCACATAATGGTGCCATCAAGACATTAGTTGGCGGCTACAGTTTCCACACCAGCCAATACAATCGCGTCACCCAAGCGAAACGTCAGCTGGGCTCTAACATTAAGCCGTTTATTTATACTGCCGCGCTAGAAAAAGGCTACACCCTCGCGACCTTGATTAATAACGCGCCCATTAATAACGCTGACATCCGTCAAGGCACGGCATGGCGACCTAAAAATTCTCCCGACAGATACACAGGCCCGACTCGCTTACGTGTTGGCCTAGCGCAATCCATTAACGTCATGTCTGTCAGAGCCATGCGTTATGTCGGCTTAGAGGAGACCATTGATACGTTAGTCCGTTTTGGTTTCGATAGAGAAGATATGCCCAAAAATGAGTCACTAGCATTGGGGTCGCCCTCGGTAACGCCATTGCAAGTGGTCACCGCATTTTCGGCTTTCGCTAATGGGGGGTATCGCGTCGAGCCCTATTATATCGACCATATTGATAACGCGTACGAACAAACTATTGAACAGTCAAATCCGACGCTTGCCTGTACTCCCGAAGTCAACGATACGCCCAATGATACCTTGCCAGCATTGTTCACAGGTACAGAACTGAGCACCAGTGCAGAGACGACTAATGAATTATCTCAAGCGGTAAGCGTAAATGGTTGCCCTATTGAGGCGCGTCATGCTGAGCGCATTATTTCAGAACAAACCGCTTTCTTAATTACCGATGCACTCAAAAGTGTTATTTGGGGTGGGGGCGATTGGAGCAAAGGCACCGGCTGGAACGGCACCGCGTGGCGCGCGTCCCGCGTGGTCAATCGACGTGATATTGCCGGTAAAACCGGTACCACCAACGAATCACGCGATACCTGGTTTAGTGGTTTCAATCCAAAACTTGTCACCACAGTATGGGTTGGGTTTGATGATCACAGCAAAGAGCTAGGGCGTACAGCTTGGAATGCTAATGGCGCGAAAGATCAGATATCGGGTGCCGAGGCCGGCGCAAAAACCGCAGGACCGGCCTGGAACGAGTTTATGAAAAATGCTCTCGCTAATACGCCAGAAGAGCCGTCACAACCACCAAAAGGGATTGTCTCGGCGCGCATTGATTTAGCTACAGGTAAGCTCAGCCGCAAAACCGACCATACCAGTGCGTTTGAATACTTTGTCAGTGGAACCGAGCCAACCGAAGTGGCCACAGAGCCCCAGCAGCAAGATGATATTTTTATCGATGATGCCGTAGAAGAGCTGTTCCAATAAGCAACGAGTGTGGGCAATTAAGCCCTCATTGATGTCAGAATCTTGACCATAAAAAAACCTGCCGCGGCAGGTTTTTTCATATAAACGCGATAACGATAACAGTTATACCAATTGAATTAATTAACTGACCAGGTTAATCCAATCTCTATCACATATTCTTTTTACGCGGCTTCGCTCGCTCCTAAAACGATTCCATGCTTTAGTACATTGATTCACTATATCGTCATATCCATCAAAACAACGGTTGGCTAGCTCATTTTGTCTCATCCATTGCCATACTTGCTCGACAGGATTGAGTTCTGGGGAATACGGTGGCAACTTGATAATGGTAAGGTTGTCAAACTCGTCAGCTAAAGACAGTTGGTGCCAGCCTGCTCCATCCATAATAACGACAGCATGTCGCCCTAAAGGAGTTGTTTGAGAGATCAATGACAAGTGCTCTATCATGACTTCTTTGTTACTACATGGCGTGATCAATGCCTCTGTTTTACCGTTGCTGGGACAGACTGCGCCGAACAAGTAGGCATATTCGAATTGTTGTTGCTTAATTGCTCTTGGTCTTGAGCCTTTTAGCGCCCAAACTCGAGTCGTCGTGTTTTGCTGGCCAAATCTGGCCTCATCCTGGAACCACACATCGATCCTATCAAGCGGTAAATGGCCTGGGGTGTTAAGGATCGTTTCCATGAGGAAGGTTTTTAAAAAGGCGTTGAGCCTCTTCATTTTGTTTCGGATGCTTAGAGCGGCTTGTTATCCACGAAAAGCCTAATTGATGAAGCAGCCTATAGACATTTCTGCCCTCATATTCAACACCAAATTGAGTGTGTATAAACTCACCAACGTCTTTTGCTTGAAGCCGTCCGCCATAAGTAGAAGAACTTCTTTCCTTCACAAAACCTGCGACAGATTCTAGCTGTTGCGGTGTTAATCTAGATGGCCGACCAGGATTAGGCGTATCCTTCAAACTATCAATTCCGTCCGTCAAGTAGAGGGTGACCCACTTATTTACACTGCCTCTCGCTACCCTTAGGTACCTTGCAATCTCAGTTCGTGATTTGCCTTCAAGAAAATGGCAGATGGCAAGATAGCGAACTTTAATACGACTGCGTTTTTCTTTTTTTGCTAAGTGCTCTAATTCAGCTACAGACATATAGATACCTAATTGATAATGGGGCACCAATTAGATCATATATTTACTTCAATTGGTATTATACCAACTTAGCACTCAGCGCTGCTTTGACTTGCGGTAATGCTGTGCCACCTAAAGCTTCACGTTTAGCCAAGCATGAATCGATAGTCAGGCATTGGTAAACATCTTGCTCAATCACGCTAGCAAAGGTCTGTAAGCTAGATAATGCAAAATCTTCAATCGGTTTTTGCTCAGCAATGGCGGCCACAACCACTTCACCGACTACATGGTGCGCCTCTCTAAAAGGCATCCCTTTAGCAACAAGATAATCCGCCAGTTCAGTCGAGTTCGCATATCCTTGCTGCGCTGCCTTTAGGGTATTTTCACGATTCACCTTCAAGCCAGACAACACCAACGCCGCCATTTCCAAACAAATAGACCAGCTATCCATGACATCAAATAGCCCTTCTTTGTCCTCTTGCATATCTTTATTGTAAGCCAAAGGAAGAGCTTTCATGGTGGTTAGAATCCCCATTAAGCTACCGTAAACTCGACCAGTTTTACCCCGTATTAATTCTAACGCGTCGGGGTTTTTCTTTTGTGGCATCAATGATGAGCCAGAAGTGACTTGATCATCTAACTCGATAAAACCCGCTTCTCCGCTATTGAAGAAGATTAAGTCTTCGGCCATACGGCTTAAGTGCATCATGCTGATCGACGCATCGCTACATAATTCAATCACATGATCTCTATCAGAGACGGTGTCTAAACTGTTCAAGGTTGGTGATGCGAACCCTAATGATTTCGCCAGCGCGTAACGATCCATAGGATAAGCCGTACCCGCTAGCGCACCTGTGCCCAGTGGGCAAGTATCGGCGCGTTTCAACGCATCCTCTAAGCGACTAATATCACGCTCGAACATCTCAACGTAGGCTAAACACCAATGACCAAATGCCACGGGCTGAGCACGTTGAAGATGGGTGTAGCCAGGCATAACAGCATCGAGCTCACGTTCGGCTAAATCCAGTAAGGCGCTTCTAAGTTTACCCAACAAACCTAATAGGCTTTGTCCCTCTTTTTTGCACCATAACTTAAGATCGGTGGCCACCTGATCATTACGCGAACGACCCGTATGCAATTTTTTACCTAAGTCGCCCACCTTGGCAATCAGTGATTGCTCGACGAAACTGTGAATATCTTCGGCTCCTGAAGCCAAAATTAACTCAGGCTTGTCGTTAACTTCATCGAGAAGCTGATTAAGCGCACTTTTTAATTCGATACATTCAACATCAGTTAAAATACCAACCGAGGCGATAGCATCGGCCCACGCAATCGAGCCAACAATGTCTTCTTCGATCAAGCGATAGTCAACGGGCAACGAATCGTTAAAAAGTTTAAACAGTGCACTGCTCTCTTGGCTAAATCTTCCACCCCATAACGCCATCTCGATATCCTCTTCATTCGGTAAAAATACAGGGGCGATAACTCGCCCCTTGCAAGCGGTAAACTCATTAAATTACTTAGCGTTTAATGCTCTAATGCGGCTAGCTAATGAATATAAACGAATGAAACCTTCAGCATCTTTCTGGTTATAAACGTCATCTTCACCAAAGGTGGCAAAGGCTTCTGAATATAGGCTATTGGGAGAACGCTTCTTCACTGCCTGTGCTTGCCCTTTATAGAGCTTAATCACCACTTCTCCGTTAACCAGATTTGCCAGCGGCTGCGATGCCCCCAGCAGTGATTCACACAGCGGCGTAAACCAACGACCGTCATAAACCAAATGAGCCATTTGCGCGCCCACTTGCTCACGCCATTCACGGCTACTCTTATCTAGCACTAACTCTTCAATCGCCCGCAGCGCGGCAAACATCACTGTGCCACCAGGAGTTTCATAACAGCCACGTGACTTCATTCCTACCAAACGATTTTCGGTAATATCGATACGGCCTACACCGTGTGCAGCGGCAATGGTGTTAAGTGTCATGAGCGCCGCATACGGTGATAATGCTTCACCGTTAACCTTGGTTACTCGGCCAGCTTCCACTTCAATTGACACATATTCAGCTTCATTTGGGGCATCTTCTGGCGCCACTGTCATGGTCCAAACACCTTTACTTGGCTCGTTCCATGGGTCCTCTAGTTCACCACCTTCGTGAGAAATATGCCAAGCATTAGCGTCGCGGCTATAAATCTTAGTCGCCGACGCTGTGGTTTGAATATTTCGCTCGGCAAGGTAGTCGAGCAGATCTTCCCGGCTCACCATCTCCCACTCACGCCATGGTGCAATCACTTTCAGATCGGGAGCCAGTGCAGCGAAACAGCCTTCGAAACGTACCTGATCATTGCCCTTGCCCGTACAGCCATGGCATAAAGCATCGGCGCCTACTTTACGTGCCACTTCCACTTGAGCCTTGGCAATAATCGGTCTAGCCATAGAAGTACCCAGCAGATACGTCCCTTCATAAATGGCCCCCGTGGCAATAGTGGGATAGATATAATCGGCCACCAGCTCTTCTTTTAAATCGACAATATGGCACTCTGATGCACCCGAAGCGATAGCCTTCTCATGTAACCCCTCAAGCTCCGCTTCGCCCTGCCCGACATCGGCACAGAAAGCGATGATTTCGCAGTTATCGTAGGTCTCTTTTAACCAAGGGATAATCGCCGAAGTATCCAAACCGCCTGAGTAGGCCAATACCACTTTCTTTACTGCTGTTGTTTCGTTACTCATGACTCTTTCCTAATGATGTATTCATGAACGCCAAGGCATTCAATGGTGTTGTAGGGGAAATTAATTAACTTAATAGTGTCACTAATACGGCATTTTGTGCATGCATACGATTTTCGGCCTGCTGTAAAATCAATGACCCTTCGCCATCGACCACATCGGCAGTTACCTCTACGCCGCGGTATGCTGGCAGGCAATGCATAAAATATTTTGCTCCAGCCTTTTGCATCATGGTGCTATTAACCTGATAAGGGCCAAATTTATCGTTAATGTCATCGAGGCTGGTGTTGTCGCCCATGGAGATCCAAGTATCGGTATAAATCGCATCGTGACCGGCAATCTTGTCAACATCGGTAGTTAACATTAACTCGCCACCGTGAGCCGCTGCAATTTTTTGCGCTTCGAGTACAACCTTGCCATCGGGGAAGTGCCCCTGAGGACAGATAACCGTCATGGTGGCACCCAATAATGCAGCGCCGTACATCAAGGAGTGAGTCACATTGTTACCATCGCCAACATAAGCCAATTTAAGCTGACTCAAATCGTCAAATTGTTCTGCCAAGGTAAGGAAATCGGCTAAGCCCTGACAAGGGTGATACATATCCGATAAGGCATTAATTACAGGTACTGTACCGTGCTCGGCAAGCGCCTCAACGGTTGAATGTAAAAAGGTTCTCGCCACAATCGCATCGGCCCAGCAAGAGATGTTAGCGGCAAAATCTGACACGGGTTCGCGCTGGCCTAAGGCACCATTTTGTTGATCTAAATAGACACTATGACCACCGAGTTTATTGATACCGATATCGAAGCTAACACGAGTGCGTAGTGAAGGCTTTTCAAATAACATCACCACACTCTTACCGTCTAATGCGGTGCGGTAGTCACTAGGATTCGCTTTGATCGTTTTAGCCAATGACAGCAATTCCACCAACTCTTGTTGGCTCAGCTCTTTAATCGATAATAGGTGGTTCATAACTCTACTCCTGAAAATAAAAATCCTTGGCGAATATTCAATTAAGGTTATTGCGGCAGTACTTGAGTACCGATTGCTTCACCTTGCACCAATGCCGCTAACTGAGCGCTATCGCGCCATGAAGCAACCTGCACGGGTTGCCCCAACCACTGCGCCACTTCTAAAGCCGCTTCCACTTTAACTTTCATGCCTTTGTCGATAACACCTTGGCGAGTCAACTCAGCGGCTTCGGCCTTATTCAAAGATGTAATAAGCTGCCCTTTACCATCAAGTACGCCGCTCACATCAGACAGTAAAACTAATTTGCCATTAACCAATTTAGCTAAAACGGTTGCTGCCTGATCGGCATTGACATTTAATAGCTGACCTAAGTCATCCACAGCAATGGAGCTGACGATGGGCATCCAGCCTTGTGCCAAAATAAAATTTAAATAGGTCGCATCTTTTGGGCTAACTTCGCCGACAAATCCCAGCTGCTCATCCTTTATCTGCGCCGAGACAATACCGCCATCGGCTAGGCTCATGCCTACGCAGGTCACACCGGCTTTAACTGCCGCCGCCTGTAATATCTTGTTGGATGTCCCTGCTAACGCCCCCACGACTATCGGTACCTGCTCAGCTGGCGTAACCCGTAAACCGTCAAGCTTAACGGTTTGCATGCCATTGGCGGCCAATTGCTCATCCACTAAACAACCACCACCGTGCACCATAATGACAGCTTGTCCTGTTTTGATAATATTGGCTGCTGTGGTCATTAAGCGAGCCATTCCCATTTCGCACTGTAATAGCGCGCCACCGACTTTAAGTACTAAAGGTTGCTGTGAAGATATCATGGCTATTCTCTCGTGAATTTGATTATGAATAATTAAAGTGAATCTTTATGCATTGATGAGCTTGGCTAGCAGCCCCTTTCATCAAATTATCGATTGCACTCGCCACTACGAGGTATCCCGTTTGGGCATCGAATTTCCAGCCTAATAAACAGTTGGGCGTCAGCACGACATCATCGACCTTAGGAAATTGATGTTGATATACATGAACCAGTGGGCATTCATTGTAGACGCTATACGCGTTAGCTATGTCGGCTTCAGTCACCCCGGCTTTAAGCTGCACCGTAATCGTGGCTAAAATCCCACGTTTAAAGTTACCAAGATGCGGCGTGAAGATAACTTCTTTACCCAACTGGGTTGCAATTTCTGGTTGATGCCTGTGCCCTAACACGCCATAAGGAGTGAGGCTTACTTCGCAAAAACTGGTGTGCAACTGCGCCTTTCTCCCGGCGCCGGTCACTCCGCTGACCGCGTTGATCACCGGCAGGCTTTCACCTAGTAATGCAGCTAATGGTTTTAGGGCTGTCAATGACGCGGTAGGGTAACAGCCTGGTACAGCAATCATTTTACTGTTTGCAATTGCAGCATGATTCCATTCAGCCAACCCATAAACCGCGTTAGCAAGCACCTCTGGATATTCATGTTCAAAACCATACCATTTAGGGTATTGCTGCGCATCGGCAAACCGATAAGCACCACTTAAGTCAAACACCGTTAATCCTTGAGCATAAAAGTAAGCAGCAAGATGCAAACTGACACCATGATCAGTCGCCAACACAACGGCATCGGCCTCAGTAATTATTGTCTGCTTAGCAGCTTCAGAAAGCGGCAATAGCGGTAAGGTGATATGGCAATATACAGGATACAAATCGGCCAGGGCTTTGCCCTTATCGAGACTGTTTTCAGACACATACAGACCTTGTATCTGTAACTCTTTATCGGCCTGAATTAATGCAGTTATCTGTGCACCTGTGTATCCACTGGCGCCAATTATAGCGATGTTTTTCATACTTATAGACTTCTTATTAATTAACCATAAAGGAAAAAGAGGGGCACAACTTAAGCCCTGGTAGAGATACCAACATGACAAGTTTATCGTCGCAGGAAGTTTGTGTAGCTAACCTTATAATCTGTTTTTAAGTATGAAATCTTCATTTATCGTCTCAATAATACGCTGTAAATAAAGGCTCTTGCCTTAGCTGTTGGATAGATTATCACGAGAAATTATTTATGCAATACTTGTGAATATATATTTGTGATGGTTTTTGCGAAAAAAACGTCATAACTGATGCTTTTTTGGCTACTTGATACTCAGCCCAGCCCTAGGATAGTAGCCGATAACTAGGCTGCCGCCATAAAGCCCGCAGCAATCCCAAAACAGAAGTGATAATGCAATAACAATGCAATTTAAGAGTCGTTAAGCAGTGATGTGCAGCACATAAGTTTGTAATATCCAGATGTGCTATCTTGACCGCAGCCTAATTGGCTGGGTATTGTGAATGATTAACTTAGAGGTATGGAGCATTTATGGCTGATATGTACGCATCATTACGATCCAATGTAGGGACTTTAGGTCAGATCTTAGGCGATACCATTCGCACCCACTTGGATGAGCCATTTTTAGATAAAATTGAACAGATTAGGCACTTGGCTAAAAGTTCACGCCAAGGAGATGATGCGGCAAGAGAGCAGATGCTGACGCTATTAGCCGCCCTTCCCGATGATGAGTTAGTGCCATTTGCCAAAGCCTTTAATCAATTTTTAAACCTTGCCAATATTGCCGAGCAGTTTCACACCATCAGTAGAAATTGCGACGAATTAGTCTGCGTGCCCGATCCTGTAGAGCAGTTGCTGGGGCGGATGCTTAATGGACGAGTTGATCAAGACAAAATGCTCGAGTGCTTACAAACACTCGATATCGATTTGGTACTGACAGCCCATCCAACTGAAATTTCTCGACGCACGCTGATCCAAAAATACTCGGCAGTCGTCGATATTCTCGCAGCCTTAGAAAACCCACAGCTCACCGACCGCGAAAAAAAGCAGAACCACCTTAGATTACGCCAACTGATCGCGCAAATCTGGCATACCAATGAGATCCGCCATGAACGCCCAACACCCGTCGATGAGGCGCGCTGGGGATTGAGCACTATTGAAGCGTCATTGTGGCAGGCCATTCCAGACTTTTTACGTCAACTCAATGAACAAGTTGAAGAGCGCACCGGCAAACAGCTGCCCACCAATATCGCCCCAGTGCGCTTCTCTAGTTGGATGGGAGGTGACCGTGATGGCAACCCCTTTGTTACCGCCAAAATTACCCAAGAAGTCTTAGATCGTAACCGTCATACGGCGGCAAGACTCTACCTTAAAGATGTGGTGCTTCTGGTCAATGAACTGTCAATGGAAGAGGCGAACGCAGAGCTGTCAGCACTCACTAACCATAGTCATGAGCCTTACCGTGATGTGCTGCGAGACTTAAGACAAAAATTACGCGATACCATAGATTACCTAAACTTGCGACTCGAGGGTCACTCTCCCGAAGTGGACTTAAGCACCCTCATTTGGCATGAAGATGATCTAAAGCAGCCGCTTACTTTGCTGTACAACAGCCTCACAGAGTCAGGCATGAGCCTGATTGCTAACGGCTTATTGCTCGACATGCTGCGCCGTATCGCTTGTTTTGGCATCCACATGCTAAGACTCGATATTCGCCAAGATGCCCAGCGCCATAGCGATGCCATTGCCGAACTTACCCGCTACTTAGGCTTAGGGGATTACCACCACTGGGATGAACACGAAAAACAAGCCTTCTTGCTTAGAGAACTTACGGGTAAGCGCCCACTCATCCCGCATAATTGGCAACCCAGTGATGATGTGGCAGAGGTCTTAAGCACCGTTAGATTGGTCGCCAATCAGTCAGCTAAAGCGCTTGGTTCCTATGTGATCTCCATGGCAAGCCAACCCTCGGATGTGCTAGCCGTACTGTTATTGCTAAAAGAAGCCGGCTGTCCGCATCCCATGCGTGTGGTGCCATTGTTTGAAACCTTAGATGATCTCAACAATGCCTCAAGCTGCATGTCAGCGCTATTTAATATCGACTGGTATCGTGGCTACTGTAAAGGTAGCCAAGAGGTGATGATAGGTTATTCAGATTCAGCCAAAGATGCCGGCGTTATGGCAGCAGCTTGGGCACAATACCGCGCTCAAGAGCAGCTAGTACAAATATGTAAACGAGCCGATATTAAACTCACTTTGTTCCATGGTCGTGGCGGCACCATTGGCCGTGGGGGCGAACCTGCACACAAAGCGATCTTATCCCAACCGCCTGGCTCAGTAGATGGACGCATCCGCGTAACAGAACAAGGTGAGATGATCCGCTTTAAATTTGGCCTCCCAAAATTAGCGGTACAAAGCTTGGCACTCTACACCTCGGCCGTTATGGAAGCGACGCTCTTACCACCGCCTGAGCCTAAACCTGAGTGGCGTGATGCTATGGAGCGGCTAGCAGCCGATTCGGTTAAAGCCTATCGTGGGATAGTCAGAGACGAACCTGACTTTGTCGCCTACTTCCGTGCAGCAACCCCCGAGGTAGAACTGGGTAAGCTACCATTAGGAAGTCGTCCGGCCAAACGCCGTGTCGATGGTGGAATTGAGAGTCTTAGGGCGATCCCATGGATCTTTGCTTGGTCACAGAACCGCCTTATGCTGCCAGCGTGGTTAGGCGCAGGCGAAGCCTTACAAGCGGCAGCCGATCGCGGCGAGCTAGCACTACTACAAGAGATGGAGCAGCAATGGCCATTTTTTGAAACTCGTATATCTATGTTAGAGATGGTCTATGCCAAGGCCGAACCTAATCTAGCTAAATATTACGAAACCTGCTTAGTACCCAAAGAGTTGCACCATCTTGGTGAGGAGTTACGCAGCAGAATGGCCACGGGTATTAAGGCGGTGTTAGCGCTGACTCAAGCAGAAACCTTGATGTCACATACCCCATGGAATCGAGAATCGGTTGAGCTTCGTAACCCTTATATCGATCCCCTAAACTTTTTACAGGCAGAGCTACTGGCCCGAACCCGCAAAGATGAGGCCGCATCAAGCAATGTCGAATTAGCCCTAATGCTCACCATTGCAGGCGTTGCAGCAGGCATGAGAAATACCGGTTGATGAACCTTTTGCGCATAGCAATGCTGAGTATTTTGCTGCTATTGACTGGGTGCGCCAGTCAATACAGCATCAGCGAAAAACAACTCAGCAACTATCTTAATGATGCTATACATTTCGACACCAAGCAGGGTAATACCCTGTTTGGTATTGAAATGCGCGTTAATGATGTGGCTGTGAAATTAGGGCATAAACCTGACATCATGGCCATTACTGCCAGTAGTACAGTTAAGGTACGTAACCCCTTGATGCCACTCACGGCAAAGTTAACTACACAATTTGAAGCCAAGCCTTGGTATGACGCCAACACCCACAGTGTGTATCTACGCCAACTGCGTTTGGTTGAAGTCGCCTCAACGCCTAAAGATATCGAAAAAGCTATCGCACCAATAGCGCCGCAACTGATGGGGTTTTTAACCCACTTTCTTGAGACTCAACCCGTTTATGTGCTCGATACCCAACAAAGCAATCAGGCATTAATTGCCGAAATGACCAAACGAATTGAGGTCACTCCGGGTAAATTAAAACTGATTTTTAAAGATTAAAAATATACCTTAATCACTATTCGACTCTATGGTAATAACCATAATCAACAATCACCGCTTGCTGTAACAGTGCACGTCGTAACATATCGAAAGCTACCGCAGTGCTTAGGGCGCGTACTAGCTCCCTAGATCGTCCCGGAAACTTGAGCATTTGACTATAGGTGCCACTTTCCGTGGCCAGTGCGATAGCGACAGTACCAACTGGCTTTTGCTCTGTCCCCCCATCTGGGCCAGCAATGCCGCTAGTTGCCAAAGCATAATCACTGTTTAAAAGACCTCGCACACCTTGCGCCATCTCAGTGACAGTCGCGATTGAGACGGCCCCATGCTCATCGAGTGTGGTCGATTTGACCCCGAGCACCTTTATCTTAGACTCGTTACTGTAAGTGACTAATCCTTGATGTAAATAACCAGAACTCCCTGCAAAAGCCACAAGATTGTTAGCAATCATGCCTCCCGTACAAGACTCTGCTACGCTCAAACTGCTTGCTTGCTCAAGGAGCAACTGATGCACGACCTTAGCTAATGAATCACTATTATCCGCCACCACACACTCACCGAGCTGCTGCTTTATAACAGCAACAACCTCTGGTAATTGTGCAATCGCCTCGGCCCCACGAGCAAATAATTTAATTTCGATATATGGCATAAACGAGCGATAACCTAAAGTCAGCCCATCCGGTAAGCTTAACTGCTCAAGCTGATTAGCCAACACGGATTCACCACTGCCAATAGTTAATAATTTATAAACTTCAACTTCGACATGGGTATCACTAAGTTGCTTAACAAATGGAATAAATTGCTCTTCAACCATACGTTTAAATTCAAATGGCACGCCTGGCGTAAAGAATAACCAAGCTCGATTGAGCTTTACCCTAAAACCACAAGCCGTGCCCACTGGGTTATCAACCATGATTGCCGACTCAGGTAGCAGCGCCTGCTTAAGGTTACTTGGCGGCATTTGACGACCATTTCGAGTGAACCACTCTTCAAGACGAGCACGCCACTCTGCACACTCAACCAATGGTTCACCTTTAGCATTGGCCATAGCTAACGAAGATAAATCATCACTGGTCGGCCCTAAGCCACCATTAACCAAAATAATATCAGCGTGTTGGCTTCTTTCTTGAAAGACCTGTACCAAATCATCCAATCTATCGCCAACGGTGACACGTTGCTGCATCTCTATGCCATGATCCATCAATGCATTGGCTGCCCACGCGGCATTGGTATCTACAATCTGTCCTGAAAGCACCTCTTCACCAGTGCAAATCATCTCTATTTTCATATCTATCCCTTGAGACCACGTACTTATCTTGCCATAAGGTAGGCAACACAAGATTCAATAGCAATAGTATTTTCGACCAATAGACAGTTCCTCTAGGTAGTATCGACATTAATGCGTTGACTCTTCGGCGTCAAAAATCCATGGACGCAGTTTATAACCACTTCACACACTGTGTTGGCAGCCTTGGGCTGTATTGTGCTTTTCACGCTCCTATATGAATATAGCAAGCAGCATAGTTACTAGAAACAGACAAGGTAAGCCCAAATACAAAAAGCCCGCTGCGTTAGCAACGGGCTTTATAGACTATCTTTCCTTTCGAGCTTGCCCACACTATGACCATTGGCGCAGAACTATATAGATGTAGGAAATTGCAGGAATAATTGACTACCAAGCCAGTATCAAGTTTTGTTTGATAACTGCAGATGTCTCACTATCCCCCCATGTTCGTAAACGAAAAATCCCCCACACAGAGTGCTGAGGAGTCCGCTCAGCGGCGGTCGATCGCCAAGGATGGTGGAAGTGTCAATATGGTATAGGGCATTTATCAACCGACATCGGAGTGATTCTTTTTGCTTTATTAGGCGTCTGTCATGGTCAGCTTCGATCTAGCTCTCCGCGTTCAGCTCCAGCATCAAGCTGCGCTTGATAAGCGCAGACGCTTCACCCTACTCTACATGGGTTTGAGCCTCACTACGTTCGGACTTTTTATTTCCCCATGTTCGAGTGGTTAGCTCCAGGCTAAAACGAAAAAAGCCCGTTGCATTAGCAACGGGCTTTATCGTATTAGGCGTCTGGAAATGACCTACTCTCACATGGGGAGACCCCACACTACCATCGGCGCGATTGCGTTTCACTTCTGAGTTCGGGATGGGATCAGGTGGTACCACAATGCTATGGTTTCCAGACAAATTTTTGCTATTACTTTCAGCTTTTTAAAAGCTAAAGGTAAAAAATCTAGAAAGCTGCTCTCGGCTCTGTATCTCAAGAAGCAAGAGAGTTTAAAATTGAGTCACACTAAATCAAGTGGCGGTATTCTTTCGCTAAAGTTAACCATTAACTGGAAACCCTTTTGGGTTGTATGGTTAAGCCTCACGGGTCATTAGTACAAGTTAGCTCAACGCCTCACAACGCTTACACACCTTGCCTATCAACGTAGTAGTCTCCTACGGCCCTTTAGAGGACTTAAAGTCCTAGGGATGACTCATCTTAGGGCTCGCTTCCCGCTTAGATGCTTTCAGCGGTTATCGATTCCGAACGTAGCTACCGGGCAATGCCATTGGCATGACAACCCGAACACCAGCGGTTCGTCCACTCCGGTCCTCTCGTACTAGGAGCAGCTCCCTTCAATCATCCAACGCCCACGGCAGATAGGGACCGAACTGTCTCACGACGTTCTGAACCCAGCTCGCGTACCACTTTAAATGGCGAACAGCCATACCCTTGGGACCGACTTCAGCCCCAGGATGTGATGAGCCGACATCGAGGTGCCAAACACCGCCGTCGATATGAACTCTTGGGCGGTATCAGCCTGTTATCCCCGGAGTACCTTTTATCCGTTGAGCGATGGCCCTTCCATTCAGAACCACCGGATCACTATGACCTGCTTTCGCACCTGCTCGACGTGTATGTCTCGCAGTTAAGCTGGCTTATGCCATTGCACTAACCGTACGATGTCCGACCGTACTTAGCCAACCTTCGTGCTCCTCCGTTACTCTTTGGGAGGAGACCGCCCCAGTCAAACTACCCACCAGGCACTGTCCTCAACCCCGATTCAGGGGCCAGAGTTAGAACATCAACACTACAAGGGTGGTATTTCAAGGTTGACTCCACAAGAACTGGCGTTCCTGCTTCAAAGTCTCCCACCTATCCTACACATGTAGGGTCAATGTTCAGTGCCAAGCTATAGTAAAGGTTCACGGGGTCTTTCCGTCTAGCCGCGGGTATACGGCATCTTCACCGCAATTTCAACTTCACTGAGTCTCGGCTGGAGACAGCGTGGCCATCATTACGCCATTCGTGCAGGTCGGAACTTACCCGACAAGGAATTTCGCTACCTTAGGACCGTTATAGTTACGGCCGCCGTTTACCGGGGCTTCGATCATGAGCTTCTCCGAAGATAACCCAATCAATTAACCTTCCGGCACCGGGCAGGCGTCACACCGTATACTTCCTCTTGCGAGTTTGCACAGTGCTGTGTTTTTGATAAACAGTTGCAGCCACCTGGTATCTGCGACTCCCGTCAGCTTAGAGAGCAAGTCTCATCACCAACAGGAGCGTACCTTCTCCCGAAGTTACGGTACCATTTTGCCTAGTTCCTTCAGCCGAGTTCTCTCAAGCGCCTTGGTATTCTCTACCCAACCACCTGTGTCGGTTTGGGGTACGATTCCTGCTAACCTGAAGCTTAGAAGATTTTCCTGGAAGCATGGCATCAACTACTTCAGTTCCGTAGAACCTCGTCGTCAACTCTCAGTGTATGTGCACCCGGATTTGCCTAAGTGCACCACCTACAGCCTTAAACGCGGACAACCAACGCCGCGCTAGCCTAGCCTTCTCCGTCTCTCCATCGCAGTTAGCAGAAGTACAGGAATATTAACCTGTTTCCCATCGACTACGCCTTTCGGCCTCGCCTTAGGGGTCGACTCACCCTGCCCTGATTAACATTGGACAGGAACCCTTGGTCTTTCGGCGTGGGGGTTTTTCACCCCCATTATCGTTACTCATGTCAGCATTCGCACTTCTGATACCTCCAGCGTGGGTTACCCCTTCACCTTCAACGGCTTACAGAACGCTCCTCTACCGCACTAGCGCAAGCGCTAGTACCCATAGCTTCGGTGTATTGCTTAGCCCCGTTAAATCTTCCGCGCAGGCCGACTCGACTAGTGAGCTATTACGCTTTCTTTAAATGATGGCTGCTTCTAAGCCAACATCCTAGCTGTCTAAGCCTTCCCACATCGTTTCCCACTTAGCAATAACTTTGGGACCTTAGCTGATGGTCTGGGTTGTTTCCCTTTTCACGACGGACGTTAGCACCCGCCGTGTGTCTCCCGAGTAGTACTCATTGGTATTCGGAGTTTGCAAAGGGTTGGTAAGTCGGGATGACCCCCTAGCCTTAACAGTGCTCTACCCCCAATGGTATTCGCTCGAGGCGCTACCTAAATAGCTTTCGAGGAGAACCAGATATCTCCCGGTTTGATTGGCCTTTCACCCCCAGCCACAAGTCATCACCGCATTTTTCAACATACGTGTGTTCGGTCCTCCAGTTGATGTTACTCAACCTTCAACCTGCCCATGGCTAGATCACCGGGTTTCGGGTCTACACCTTGCAACTAAACGCGCAGTTAACACTCGGTTTCCCTACGGCTCCGCTATTCGCTTAACCTCGCTACAAAATGTAAGTCGCTGACCCATTATACAAAAGGTACGCAGTCACGGTCTCAAGAACCGCTCCCACTGCTTGTACGTATACGGTTTCAGGTTCTATTTCACTCCCCTCACAGGGGTTCTTTTCGCCTTTCCCTCACGGTACTGGTTCACTATCGGTCAGTCAGGAGTATTTAGCCTTGGAGGATGGTCCCCCCATGTTCAGACAAGATGTCACGTGTCCCGTCCTACTCGTTTTCACGTAAAGTTAGTTTTCATGTACGGGGCTATCACCCTGTGCCGCTGTGCTTTCCAACACATTCCACTAACACCCTCTACGCTTAAGGGCTAATCCCCGTTCGCTCGCCGCTACTAGGGGAATCTCGGTTGATTTCTTTTCCTCCGGGTACTTAGATGTTTCAGTTCCCCGGGTTCGCCTCACAACACTATGTATTCATGTTGTGATACATGCTTATGCATGTGGGTTTCCCCATTCGGACATCGTTAGCTCAAATGCTTGTTACTAGCTCGCCAACGCTTTTCGCAAGTTACTACGTCCTTCATCGCCTCTGACTGCCAAGGCATCCACCGTATACGCTTAGTCACTTAACCATACAACCCAAATGAGTTTCACAAACTAATGTTTACAAAACACATCCTATCAAGCGGGTAAGCTTGATGGGTGTATCGCAACTAATGGTGTTTACTTTCGCCAAAAGAATACTCATGAATCATCATTACAATAATTCGGCACTTGATTTAAGTGTTTGAGAACTCAATTTTAATTTTCGCGTCAATGCTACAAATAACCACGTACAAGTACGTCATTATCCCTTTCACATTAACACTATCAGCTTTCCAAATTTTTAAAGAACAAGCATCGCCGTTAAGACGTGCCACCTGCTCTAACAAGAACAAGTTATCTGTGTGAACACTCAACAAACATTAAGTTAGTCGTATAGGTAAGGAGGTGATCCAGCCCCAGGTTCCCCTAGGGCTACCTTGTTACGACTTCACCCCAGTCATGAACCACACCGTGGTAAACGCCCTCCCGAAGGTTAAGCTATCTACTTCTGGTGCAGCCCACTCCCATGGTGTGACGGGCGGTGTGTACAAGGCCCGGGAACGTATTCACCGTGGCATTCTGATCCACGATTACTAGCGATTCCGACTTCATGGAGTCGAGTTGCAGACTCCAATCCGGACTACGACAAGCTTTGTGAGATTAGCTCCACCTCGCGGCTTTGCAACCCTCTGTACTTGCCATTGTAGCACGTGTGTAGCCCTACTCGTAAGGGCCATGATGACTTGACGTCGTCCCCACCTTCCTCCGGTTTATCACCGGCAGTCTCCCTAAAGTTCCCACCATTACGTGCTGGCAAATAAGGATAAGGGTTGCGCTCGTTGCGGGACTTAACCCAACATTTCACAACACGAGCTGACGACAGCCATGCAGCACCTGTCTCAGAGTTCCCGAAGGCACTAAGCTATCTCTAGCGAATTCTCTGGATGTCAAGAGTAGGTAAGGTTCTTCGCGTTGCATCGAATTAAACCACATGCTCCACCGCTTGTGCGGGCCCCCGTCAATTCATTTGAGTTTTAACCTTGCGGCCGTACTCCCCAGGCGGTCTACTTAATGCGTTAGCTTGGGAACCCAGTGCTCAAGGCACCAAATTCCGAGTAGACATCGTTTACGGCGTGGACTACCAGGGTATCTAATCCTGTTTGCTCCCCACGCTTTCGTACCTGAGCGTCAGTCTTTGTCCAGGGGGCCGCCTTCGCCACCGGTATTCCTTCAGATCTCTACGCATTTCACCGCTACACCTGAAATTCTACCCCCCTCTACAAGACTCTAGTTTGCCAGTTCGAAATGCAATTCCCAGGTTGAGCCCGGGGCTTTCACATCTCGCTTAACAAACCGCCTGCGTACGCTTTACGCCCAGTAATTCCGATTAACGCTTGGACCCCTCGTATTACCGCGGCTGCTGGCACGAAGTTAGCCGGTCCTTCTTCTGCGAGTAACGTCACACCTAAACGCTATTAACGCTTAAGCTTTCCTCCTCGCTGAAAGTGCTTTACAACCCGAAGGCCTTCTTCACACACGCGGCATGGCTGCATCAGGCTTGCGCCCATTGTGCAATATTCCCCACTGCTGCCTCCCGTAGGAGTCTGGGCCGTGTCTCAGTCCCAGTGTGGCTGATCATCCTCTCAGAACAGCTAGGGATCGTCGCCTTGGTGAGCCATTACCTCACCAACTAGCTAATCCCACCTAGGTACATCCAATCGCAGAAGGCCCGAAGGTCCCCTCTTTTCCCCCGTAGGGCGTATGCGGTATTAGCAGTCGTTTCCAACTGTTATCCCCCTCGACTGGGCAGTTCCCTAGGCATTACTCACCCGTCCGCCGCTCGTCAGCAAAGAAAGCAAGCTTTCTTCCTGTTACCGCTCGACTTGCATGTGTTAGGCCTGCCGCCAGCGTTCAATCTGAGCCATGATCAAACTCTTCAATTAAAGTTTTGTTGTTTGACTTACGTCAAACGGCTCAACGAATTCTGTTCGAACTAATCTTGCGATTAATTCTTTGTACATATTGCTATGAACACTCATCACCTCTCGTGAGAGAAAGTGAAAGAATTGGTTGATTTAATTCTTTGATTGCCAACCCGAAGGATAGGCAATTTCGATTAACTCAACACCTGTGAGTGTCCACACAGATTTCTTGTTCCATCTTGTTAAAGAGCGCTGCTAACATCAGAGCAATTAATGCGTTAAGTTAGCTGCCGTTGACGCTAGGTCGTTGGCTTAGGGATGCGTATTCTACACGTCCCGTTGTTGGCGTCAAGTGCTTATTTTAAGAAGTTTTCCAAGCGATGTTTTCTTAAACAGAAGTCATCAATCGAAGCTCTTAAAAGCGCTTATCACCTGAATTAAATCTCCGAAGAGTTTAACTCGCATCTCTTTGTTAAAAGAGATACTGACTTAGCTGCAAGTCCCGTACTACCTAGGTAGTTGGCCTGCTGTGCCGTGTCAGTGGATGCGCATTATAGGCAGTTCTCGGTTAGGCGCAAGGGCTTTTTCCACTAAAAAAGTAATTAGTTTTTATACCTCACTTAAGCACATACCTTGCACTAGTTACGCACAGGTTTACCCACAAAATCACAACCATACGCATAAACCAATCAAACTCAATGCACTGCTATCACAGCCAAACAAGGTTTTCGGCATATAGTAATAGCCTCCTACAACATCGCATATTGTGTATAGCAACGGCAATTAGCTATCCTGATTAAACTTAACCGAGAGTTGAAGCACTTATTTCGCCACGCTATGGCTTGGACGCATTGACAGTGATAGTGAAGAGGTCAAGGAGTGAGCACAAGGTTATACCAATTCCATTAATTTAGTTTATCGGATTAACCAAGTCTCAAAAACAAAGTGAAATAACTCTGTTTTGAGACTTGGTAGGATGGAGCTCTGGCCAATAGGGCTCTATATGCATGATGGTGAGGTTTTCAAATTCATCTGCGAGAGCGCTTTTATGCCAGCTTGCCTGATCCATAATGACTACACTGTCGGTGTAGCTTGTGAAATGAGTTTGAGTCGCTCCTTCATTCCTTCGCTATTGCTTACAGGAGTGACTATGGCTTCAGCTTGTCATGTCGTGACACATACTGACCCAAATAAATGCGCGTACTCAAACTGCTGTTATTGCACCGCTCTAGGCGTGTTCCTTTCTCTGCGCATATTCGGACGTCTTTTAGCGCAGCATGCTCAGAGATCTTAAGGATCGTTCCCATTCGGAATTTGTTTAAAAGCTTCTTGGGCTTCTATTGACTGTTTTGGGGCTTAAAGCGGATCGAGATCCAACTACAACCTAATTTAATGCAATAGTCGATAAATCTAGGGGCTTAGCAAAAATCTGATACTTGAGACCTAAATATCTCTCAATATAGAAAGATATATTTCCCTTTTACACGGCCGTCATCAGATTTAACAGCATTAGCTGTAAGGTGATTTTTGGTTTGTATCTAGTAACAATGCTGCTTGTTATATTCATATAGGAACGCGAAAAGCACAATAGCCAATACCGTGTGTGAAGTCGTTATAAACTGCGTCCATGGTTTTTTGACGCCAACGGGTAATCACATTAATATCGATACTACCCTGAGAATCTGTCTATTACTTGCAACCTCTGTTCCTCAGATAACCGATTAAGACCTACTAGAATGAGGTTTTCTTGAAGGGCTTAGACCCCTATCTAGGTATGCTTTAACCCGCTTATTGATACATATTCGACTCACATTAAGAAATTTAGCGATTTCTATACTGCTTTTTACCTTCAATGAAATGGAATACATTGAGGTAACGCATTCTGAGCCTAGCGTTAGATGTGGGCTTAATTGACTTGGGAAAGACGAGCTTAATAATGGCTTCCTTCTTGAGCCGGTATTAGATCACAACATTAATGTGATTGGTATTCTAAAGAGCCATAAACACTTGGGATAGGGTGAATGCCAAACAATGTCGGCAACATAGTTGTTCCAGCTGAACGACTAAGTGCATGAATGCACCAATGTCACGTAGACCATGGACGCTCGAGAGTGACCGCTGCTTTAGCAACGCCTTACGCACTACACTTAGTACCATCGTTATCATTTCTCTGAGAAACAAATACGAAAAAGCCCTTAGCATTGCTGCTAAGGGCTTATCGTAATGTTGGCGGAGCGGACGGGACTCGAACCCGCGACCCCCGGCGTGACAGGCCGGTATTCTAACCAACTGAACTACCGCTCCTTTAGACCGAAGTCTAAATTCTTTTATCGTCGCTAGCGTGTCATGGCTAGGAGACGTGCTCTATTGAGCTTATTAGGCGTCTGGAAATGACCTACTCTCACATGGGGAGACCCCACACTACCATCGGCGCGATTGCGTTTCACTTCTGAGTTCGGGATGGGATCAGGTGGTACCACAATGCTATGGTTTCCAGACAAATTTGGGCTATTACTTTCAGCTTTTTAAAAGCTAAAGGTAAAAAATCTAGAAAGCTGCTCTCGGCTCTGTATTTCAAGAAGCAAGAGAGTTTAAAATTGAGTCACACTAAATCAAGTGGCGGTATTCTTTCGCTAAAGTTAACCATTAACTGAAACCCTTTTGGGTTGTATGGTTAAGCCTCACGGGTCATTAGTACAAGTTAGCTCAACGCCTCACAACGCTTACACACCTTGCCTATCAACGTAGTAGTCTCCTACGGCCCTTTAGAGGACTTAAAGTCCTAGGGATGACTCATCTTAGGGCTCGCTTCCCGCTTAGATGCTTTCAGCGGTTATCGATTCCGAACGTAGCTACCGGGCAATGCCATTGGCATGACAACCCGAACACCAGCGGTTCGTCCACTCCGGTCCTCTCGTACTAGGAGCAGCTCCCTTCAATCATCCAACGCCCACGGCAGATAGGGACCGAACTGTCTCACGACGTTCTGAACCCAGCTCGCGTACCACTTTAAATGGCGAACAGCCATACCCTTGGGACCGACTTCAGCCCCAGGATGTGATGAGCCGACATCGAGGTGCCAAACACCGCCGTCGATATGAACTCTTGGGCGGTATCAGCCTGTTATCCCCGGAGTACCTTTTATCCGTTGAGCGATGGCCCTTCCATTCAGAACCACCGGATCACTATGACCTGCTTTCGCACCTGCTCGACGTGTATGTCTCGCAGTTAAGCTGGCTTATGCCATTGCACTAACCGTACGATGTCCGACCGTACTTAGCCAACCTTCGTGCTCCTCCGTTACTCTTTGGGAGGAGACCGCCCCAGTCAAACTACCCACCAGGCACTGTCCTCAACCCCGATTCAGGGGCCAGAGTTAGAACATCAACACTACAAGGGTGGTATTTCAAGGTTGACTCCACAAGAACTGGCGTTCCTGCTTCAAAGTCTCCCACCTATCCTACACATGTAGGGTCAATGTTCAGTGCCAAGCTATAGTAAAGGTTCACGGGGTCTTTCCGTCTAGCCGCGGGTATACGGCATCTTCACCGCAATTTCAACTTCACTGAGTCTCGGCTGGAGACAGCGTGGCCATCATTACGCCATTCGTGCAGGTCGGAACTTACCCGACAAGGAATTTCGCTACCTTAGGACCGTTATAGTTACGGCCGCCGTTTACCGGGGCTTCGATCATGAGCTTCTCCGAAGATAACCCAATCAATTAACCTTCCGGCACCGGGCAGGCGTCACACCGTATACTTCCTCTTGCGAGTTTGCACAGTGCTGTGTTTTTGATAAACAGTTGCAGCCACCTGGTATCTGCGACTCCCGTCAGCTTAGAGAGCAAGTCTCATCACCAACAGGAGCGTACCTTCTCCCGAAGTTACGGTACCATTTTGCCTAGTTCCTTCAGCCGAGTTCTCTCAAGCGCCTTGGTATTCTCTACCCAACCACCTGTGTCGGTTTGGGGTACGATTCCTGCTAACCTGAAGCTTAGAAGATTTTCCTGGAAGCATGGCATCAACTACTTCAGTTCCGTAGAACCTCGTCATCAACTCTCAGTGTATGTGCACCCGGATTTGCCTAAGTGCACCACCTACAGCCTTAAACGCGGACAACCAACGCCGCGCTAGCCTAGCCTTCTCCGTCTCTCCATCGCAGTTAGCAGAAGTACAGGAATATTAACCTGTTTCCCATCGACTACGCCTTTCGGCCTCGCCTTAGGGGTCGACTCACCCTGCCCTGATTAACATTGGACAGGAACCCTTGGTCTTTCGGCGAGGGGGTTTTTCACCCCCTTTATCGTTACTCATGTCAGCATTCGCACTTCTGATACCTCCAGCGTGGGTTACCCCTTCACCTTCAACGGCTTACAGAACGCTCCTCTACCGCACTAGCGCAAGCGCTAGTACCCATAGCTTCGGTGTATTGCTTAGCCCCGTTAAATCTTCCGCGCAGGCCGACTCGACTAGTGAGCTATTACGCTTTCTTTAAATGATGGCTGCTTCTAAGCCAACATCCTAGCTGTCTAAGCCTTCCCACATCGTTTCCCACTTAGCAATAACTTTGGGACCTTAGCTGATGGTCTGGGTTGTTTCCCTTTTCACGACGGACGTTAGCACCCGCCGTGTGTCTCCCGAGTAGTACTCATTGGTATTCGGAGTTTGCAAAGGGTTGGTAAGTCGGGATGACCCCCTAGCCTTAACAGTGCTCTACCCCCAATGGTATTCGCTCGAGGCGCTACCTAAATAGCTTTCGAGGAGAACCAGATATCTCCCGGTTTGATTGGCCTTTCACCCCCAGCCACAAGTCATCACCGCATTTTTCAACATACGTGTGTTCGGTCCTCCAGTTGATGTTACTCAACCTTCAACCTGCCCATGGCTAGATCACCGGGTTTCGGGTCTACACCTTGCAACTAAACGCGCAGTTAACACTCGGTTTCCCTACGGCTCCGCTATTCGCTTAACCTCGCTACAAAATGTAAGTCGCTGACCCATTATACAAAAGGTACGCAGTCACGGTCTCAAGAACCGCTCCCACTGCTTGTACGTATACGGTTTCAGGTTCTATTTCACTCCCCTCACAGGGGTTCTTTTCGCCTTTCCCTCACGGTACTGGTTCACTATCGGTCAGTCAGGAGTATTTAGCCTTGGAGGATGGTCCCCCCATGTTCAGACAAGATGTCACGTGTCCCGTCCTACTCGTTTTCACGTAAAGTTAGTTTTCATGTACGGGGCTATCACCCTGTGCCGCTGTGCTTTCCAACACATTCCACTAACACCCTCTACGCTTAAGGGCTAATCCCCGTTCGCTCGCCGCTACTAGGGGAATCTCGGTTGATTTCTTTTCCTCCGGGTACTTAGATGTTTCAGTTCCCCGGGTTCGCCTCACAACACTATGTATTCATGTTGTGATACATGCTTATGCATGTGGGTTTCCCCATTCGGACATCGTTAGCTCAAATGCTTGTTACTAGCTCGCCAACGCTTTTCGCAAGTTACTACGTCCTTCATCGCCTCTGACTGCCAAGGCATCCACCGTATACGCTTAGTCACTTAACCATACAACCCAAATGAGTTTCACAAGGAAACAAACTTTATCAAGCGGGTAAGCTTGATGGGTGTATCGCAACTAATGGTGTTTACTTTCGCCAAAAGAATACTCATGAATCATCATTACAATGATTCGGCACTTGATTTAAGTGTTTGAGAACTCAATTTTAATTTTCGCGTCAATGCTACAAATAATCACGTACAAGTACGTCACTATCCCTTTCACATTAACACTATCAGCTTTCCAAATTTTTAAAGAACAAGCATCGCCGTTAAGACGTGCCACCTGCTCTAACAAGAACAAGTTATCTGTGTGAACACTCAGCAAATATTGAGTTAGTCGTATAGGTAAGGAGGTGATCCAGCCCCAGGTTCCCCTAGGGCTACCTTGTTACGACTTCACCCCAGTCATGAACCACACCGTGGTAAACGCCCTCCCCGAAAGGTTAAGCTATCTACTTCTGGTGCAGCCCACTCCCATGGTGTGACGGGCGGTGTGTACAAGGCCCGGGAACGTATTCACCGTGGCATTCTGATCCACGATTACTAGCGATTCCGACTTCATGGAGTCGAGTTGCAGACTCCAATCCGGACTACGACAAGCTTTGTGAGATTAGCTCCACCTCGCGGCTTTGCAACCCTCTGTACTTGCCATTGTAGCACGTGTGTAGCCCTACTCGTAAGGGCCATGATGACTTGACGTCGTCCCCACCTTCCTCCGGTTTATCACCGGCAGTCTCCCTAAAGTTCCCACCATTACGTGCTGGCAAATAAGGATAAGGGTTGCGCTCGTTGCGGGACTTAACCCAACATTTCACAACACGAGCTGACGACAGCCATGCAGCACCTGTCTCAGAGTTCCCGAAGGCACTAAGCTATCTCTAGCGAATTCTCTGGATGTCAAGAGTAGGTAAGGTTCTTCGCGTTGCATCGAATTAAACCACATGCTCCACCGCTTGTGCGGGCCCCCGTCAATTCATTTGAGTTTTAACCTTGCGGCCGTACTCCCCAGGCGGTCTACTTAATGCGTTAGCTTGGGAACCCAGTGTTCAAGACACCAAATTCCGAGTAGACATCGTTTACGGCGTGGACTACCAGGGTATCTAATCCTGTTTGCTCCCCACGCTTTCGTACCTGAGCGTCAGTCTTTGTCCAGGGGGCCGCCTTCGCCACCGGTATTCCTTCAGATCTCTACGCATTTCACCGCTACACCTGAAATTCTACCCCCCTCTACAAGACTCTAGTTTGCCAGTTCGAAATGCAATTCCCAGGTTGAGCCCGGGGCTTTCACATCTCGCTTAACAAACCGCCTGCGTACGCTTTACGCCCAGTAATTCCGATTAACGCTTGGACCCCTCGTATTACCGCGGCTGCTGGCACGAAGTTAGCCGGTCCTTCTTCTGCGAGTAACGTCACACCTAAACGCTATTAACGCTTAAGCTTTCCTCCTCGCTGAAAGTGCTTTACAACCCGAAGGCCTTCTTCACACACGCGGCATGGCTGCATCAGGCTTGCGCCCATTGTGCAATATTCCCCACTGCTGCCTCCCGTAGGAGTCTGGGCCGTGTCTCAGTCCCAGTGTGGCTGATCATCCTCTCAGAACAGCTAGGGATCGTCGCCTTGGTGAGCCATTACCTCACCAACTAGCTAATCCCACCTAGGTACATCCAATCGCAGAAGGCCCGAAGGTCCCCTCTTTTCCCCCGTAGGGCGTATGCGGTATTAGCAGTCGTTTCCAACTGTTATCCCCCTCGACTGGGCAGTTCCCTAGGCATTACTCACCCGTCCGCCGCTCGTCAGCAAAGAAAGCAAGCTTTCTTCCTGTTACCGCTCGACTTGCATGTGTTAGGCCTGCCGCCAGCGTTCAATCTGAGCCATGATCAAACTCTTCAATTAAAGTTTTGTTGTTTGACTTACGTCAAACGGCTCAACGAATTCTGTTCGAACTAATCTTGCGATTAATTCTTTGTACATATTGCTATGAACACTCATCACCTCTCGTGAGAGAAAGTGAAAGAATTGGTTGATTTAATTCTTTGATTGCCAACCCGAAGGTTAGGCAATTTCGATTAACTCAACACCTGTGAGTGTCCACACAGATTTCTTGTTCCATCTTGTTAAAGAGCGTTGCTAACATCAGAGCAATTAATGCGTTAAGTTAGCTGCCGTTGACGCTAGGTCGTTGGCTTAGGGATGCGTATTCTACACGTCCGGTTGTTGGCGTCAAGTGCTTATCTTAAGAAGTTTTCCAAGCGATGATTTCTTAAACAGAAGTCATCAATCGAAGCCCTTAAAAGCGCTTGTCACCTGAATTAAATCTCCGAAGAGTTTAACTCGCTAACACCGCTGCAAGTCCCGTACTACCTAGGCAGTTGGCCTGCTGTGCCGTGTCAGTGGATGCGCATTATAGGCAGTTCTCGGTTGGGCGCAAGGGCTTTTTATAATAAAAAAGATCGCATGCCGATCTTTTAGGCAAATGCGATCTTTTCTGTTTGGATTTACATCAAATCAACTGTTTTAAGGCTATTTAATGCTCTCTTGTTCGATAAAGCCATTAATCAACTCTACCGCTTTAGCATCATCCCAGTCGACAAAGGTTCTGACGAACGCAATAAGTTCACCTTTACCATTAAGGATAAAGGTGGCGGGTATTGTATCTAAAGGGAACACTTCACTTAATGCCTGTTGAGGATCATAGTAGGTTTTAAATCCTTCCATATCCAATGACTTTAAAAAAGGTTCAACCTTGGCGGTGCCATCGATATCGATAGAGATAGGTAATACGGTAAATTTACTTTGATCGAACTTAGTTTTAAAACGATCGAGTGCGGGTAATTCACGAACACATGGTGGGCACCAAGTTGCCCACATGTTAACCATGATGACTTGACCACGATATTGGCTAAAATCGATAGCCTTACCATTTCGATCTGAAAAGGCAACCACATCGATCGGATAGGACTTAGGCAACACGTTGATACGATCGACACTCGATTGCACTTGCCCTTGTGCCTGTTGCTGCATCCCTGGATAAGCTTGTACATTTGCGGCAAACAATGGTGCCATTGATAACAAGGCTACAAGAACTGCAGCAAAGGACTTACTCATTTTGATGCTCGCTTAAGTAGTTTGTCTAGTTCCGCTTGATCTTCAGCGCTGATCTCTTGCTCTACAGCACCTGATATACGTTGTTTACGAACAAAGATAAAACCAATTAATAAACCAATCAGTAATAAGCCAATAGGGCCAAGCCATAATACATAGGTCTTGGCTTCCATTTTAGGCTTATATAATACAAATTCACCATATCGACTGGTCATGAAGTTAATGATCTCTTCATCCGCCTTGCCAGCATCAACCATTTGATACACTTCTAGACGTAAGTCTTGTGCAACTGGCGAATTCGAGTCGATTAGGTTCTGGTTTTGACACTGTGGACAACGCAGTGAGTGTGCTAACTCAAGTGCACGCTTTTGATTATCAACCGATTTAAACTCATAGGTGTCGACTGGTGTCGCCACCGCAGAGCCTAATACGCTTATTGATAGTAATAACGCACTAATTAAAGCGATAAAGGTTTTCATTAAGAAGCCCCCTCTGCTCTAGCTTGAGCTTGTAGCTCTTGAATCATTGGATAGAGTGTTTCGTTCCACACTCGCATGTCTATCGGACCTGCATAGCGGTAACGAATGATACCGTTGTGATCGACTAAATAGCTTTCTGGTGCACCATAGACCCCAAGATCTAAACCTAGACGACCGTCATGGTCGAAAATGTTCTTGGTGTAGGGGTCTCCTTCTCGGCTAAGTTCGCGGATCGCTAAAGGGCGCTCGTCACGATAGTTAATACCATAGATAGGCAAGATGTTTTGTCTTGCTAACCGCATTAGATGCGGATGCTCATACTTACAAGATGGGCACCATGTCGCCCATACATTGAGTAATGACACCTGGCCTTTTAAGCTCTCATTGGTAATTATTTCGTTCGCATTCTCTAGACGTTCTAGCTGGAAAGCCGGGATAGGCTTTCCTTCAAGAGCTGAATCGAGCTGCTGTGGATTAAGGAATAGCCCTTTATAAAGGAATACTCCCATCACCAAAAATAATACCAACGGAATAAATAGTACTAACCTGTTTTTCATACTTGCCCCAATTCAAGTTATGCCGTTGCTAAATCTTCTTTAGCTTTTTCTTTGGTTGTTTCGCTTACTTTGACTTTACGATAACGCTTATCTGAAGCCGCAAAGACACCACCCACCATCATGAAAATACTACCAAACCATAACCAACGTACAAATGGCTTATAGTTCAGACGTACTGCAAATTCAGTACGGCTAATTGGATCTCCCATAGTGATATATAAATCACGGAACAGCCCCCAATCAATACCCGCCTCAGTCATATCCATAGTACGGACATTATATTGGCGACGATCAGGCTTAAGCAGGGTGATAAACTCGCCATCCTTACTCACCTCAACCTGGCCCTGCTGTGCGGTATAGTTAGGCCCCACGACATTTTTGGTTTCAATATAGTGGAAACTGTAACCAGCCAACTCTTGGGTGATGCCAGGTCCCATACGCACGCTCTTTTCAATAGAGTAGTTCGAGACCATAGTCGCGCCGATAACAGAAACGGCAATACCTAGGTGAGCAATCACCATACCTAGCTGGCTGCGTCCCATACGCGCAAGGCTAACGCCATCTTTACCATTAACAATGTCGTAGGCAGCTCGTAGTGTTGCCAGTACCACCCAAGTCGCAATACCTATACCTAGAGTGACCCAGATATTAAATTTACCATCGACTAAGAAAGGCGCCGCAATACCAACAATGGCCGCAACGATTGCCGGTACAACTAATTTACGTCTAAGCTCGCCGGCTTTAGCGCGTTTCCAACGAATACTGGGACCAATCCCCATAAACACAAACAGCACAAGTACTATGGGTACAAACACCGCGTTGAAATATGGTGGGCCTACAGAGATCTTACCCATGTTTAGTGCATCAATAAGCAGCGGGTATAAGGTACCAAGCAATACAGTACCACAAGCCACTGTTAGCAGAATATTACACACCAGTAGCATGGTTTCTTTTGACATTAACTCAAAACGTGCAGGGCTCTTCATATCGCTAGCACGGAAAGCGAATAGGGTTAACGAACCACCGATAGCTAAACCAAGTAGCAGCAGAATAAACATACCGCGACCAGGATCGGCTGCAAATGAGTGAACGGATGTCAATACACCTGAACGTACAATAAAGGTACCTAACAGGCTTAATGAAAATGCGAAGATTGAAAGCAATACAGTCCAGTTACGGAATGTGGCACGCTTCTCGGTCACAATAACCGAATGCAACAATGCAGTACCAATCAACCAAGGCATGAATGAGGCGTTCTCGACCGGGTCCCAGAACCACCAACCGCCCCAGCCAAGTTCATAATATGCCCACCATGAACCTAATGAGATGCCGCCGGTAAGAAAAATCCATGCGGCCAATGTCCAAGGACGACTCCAGCGTGCCCATGCCGAATCAAGGCGTCCACCCATTAATGCCGCAATCGCAAATGCAAAGCTTACAGAAAAACCGACATAACCGAGATACAGCATAGGTGGATGGAAGATTAATCCAACATCTTGCAACATAGGGTTAAGGTCGCGTCCTTCCATTGGGATAGGAAACAAACGCTCAAAAGGACTCGATGTCAATAACATGAACAAACTAAAGCCAATCACGATCATAGCTAAGATCGCTAACACTCTAGCAGTGAACACCTCTTCTAGCCCTTTACTGAAAAGCGCTACCGCGGCGGTCCATACGGATAAAGCAAATACCCAGAACAGCAACGAGCCTTCATGTCCGCCCCATACGGCGGCAATTTTGAAGAAAATCGGTAATTGAGAATTGGAGTGATGCGCTACATAAGCAACTGAGAAGTCATCGACGGCAAAACTATAGCCCAACACGATAACAGAGAGAAAAATAAAGAAGAACATGCCATAGCTTAATGGCCAAGCATATCGTACAAGGTATTGATCTTTACGGGCAACACCGATTAAAGGCACGCTGGCTAATAGAAAGGCAAAAGCCAAACCTATTATCAACGAAAAGTGTCCTAATTCAGGGATCATGGGGTTTCCTCAGTCCTATATAGTCATCAGTTAAGCCAGCGCTTTACTGATTCACGAGAGTTTGCGATTCACACTACTCAAGGTACAAATTTTGAGTCATTTTAGTATTTGCTATTGTATCTGTCTGCTTCTTTCGGCCAATAATGGGTGACCTGTCTCATTCTTACTCTATCAATAGTCACAGCTAACTATGTTAAAAACTGACAGATTTTAATCTCTGACCCTTGTTTGAAACTTAAGTTTCAAACAATTTTTTAAAATAGAATCGAACTGTGAACCAGTGCAAAAGTATCGCTTTTTAAAGTCATTTAATGGCTTATATTACTGTTCAATGAATAATCTTTCCGTATAATCTGACCCTTAATCCTGCGGTGTACCCGCTCTCCTGCAACTAATGTGAAAATGAAATAATGACCACTCTCTGGATTTTTATTGCGCTTTTTGTATTAGTCAGCCTCGCGCTGATTTGGTTTCCTCACTTCCGTCAGCGAAAAATGCTGCAGGCGGCAGAGACTGGCGTTCGTAACGAAACGAACCTCGATCTCTTTAATAATCGACTCGCTACTCTAGAAAAAGAACTCCAAGATGAGCTACTCGATCAAGATGAATTTAATGCCCTGAAGAAAGAACTTGAAATCAGCTTGCTGCAAGATATGAAGCAAGGTGAAGATGAATCTTTAGTCAATCAAGCCAAACCTAAAGGTCTATTATGGCCAGTCCTGATGTCGGTCGCAGTATTAGGCATCTCTGGTTATATGTATAGCAACTTAGGGGCATACGCTAATCTAGATCGCGCCGAACCTGCAAACCCTCATGCAGGAATGGATGCAAGCCAAATTATGGCTCAACGTATCAACATGATGGAAGCCCAATTAAAAGCAGAGCCAGACAATAGCCAGTTACTCTTTAGTTTAGGGCATACTTATATTAGTGCCAACCGTTATAATGATGCTGTTAAGGCATTTGATAAGGCAATGGAGCTTGTCGGTACCCACGCTGAATTGCTGGGGCCAAAAGCAACCGCCATGTACTATCAGGCTGATCAACGCATGACACCGGAAGTTCAAGTACTTATCGATCAAGCATTAACATTAGATCCTCAAGATCCTTCCACCCTATTACTCGTGGCAATGGATGCCTTCTTTAGTGCTAATTACAATAAGTCGATTGAAGCATGGCAAACCATTCTCGACAGTGATCGCAGTGATGTTGACCGCGGTGCCATTATTAACGCCATCGAAAGCGCCAAGATGAGAATGCAAGCTGAGACAGGCGAAATGCCAAACGATGCAACGCATCAGCAGGCAGGCATTGGCAAAACCATTAACGTCAATGTATCAATTTCTCCAGAGCTTCAAGCACAAGTCGGCAGTAGCGATATGTTGTTCATCTTCGCTCGTAATATTGAAGGCCCTAAAGTTCCGCTAGCGGCAACAAAAATATCAGCAAAGTCATTACCGATGACAATCACCTTAGATGACAGTACTGGTATGGGCGGAGACTTAAAGTTAAGTGACGTGAGCAATGTTGAAATCATTGCAGTACTGTCAAAACATGGTTCGGTTAAAGCGCAACCAGGTGATATACAAGGCCACTTACAAACCGTTGCCGTGGGATCGACAGCGACTCTGGTCCTGGATACTCAGGTGCAATAGCCCTGCAAAGATACTGACCACAGTTAACACATAGAAAGCCGACCCCATTAGGTCGGCTTTTTTGTGACTAAAACTCATCAAACTTAGACAGATGATTAATTTTTGGCACAAAAAAACCGGCTCTGCGCCGGTTTTTTCATTAACGAACAAATTACTTAGACATGAACTCAATAGCGTTCTTGTAATCTTCGTCAGTACAATCTGTACACATACCACCTGGTGGCATTGCGTTTAGACCGGTTTTCACGCTACCCACTAAGGCGTCAATACCTTTAGCTAAGCGAGGTTCCCATGCAGCTGCATCGTGAGCTTTTGGTGCTCCAGCTACACCCATGCTGTGGCATACTTGGCATGCCTTGTTATAAATAGCTTCACCTTCTTGTGCAAATACGTTTGCTGACAAGGTCAATGCAGCCACTGCTGACAATGCTAACAGTTTTTTCATGTTCAGTGTTCCTAATGCAAATATTAACAAAGCTCAATGCCACCCTGACAGTACGTTGGGTAGACTTAATTTTTAGCGCCTCTAGGATACATCAAACTTCAATAAATCTCATCTTTTTGTGACTAACGTCAGAAATTCAAGTGTCACCCCACCCTATTAAGCAAACATAACTGCTACATTAGAAAAAGTTGAAAAAGTTCAATGCTAGGTGTTAAAAGGTTTCACTTTTTGGAAGCATATCAAATTGCTGACACTAAAAAGTAACCATTACTAAACCCTATTAGGGGAGTATGTTAATATCGCTTTAGATGACATATGGCTTGAGATAGAGGGTTCAGTGGTAAAAGAAAAAATAGCAACAACACTGGTATCAGCCGATAACTTAACGTGCATTAGAGAAGAGCGGATCTTATTTGATGAACTAAGTTTTCACATCCAAGCTGGCGAAATAGTTCAGATTGAAGGGCCTAATGGTGCCGGCAAAACGAGCCTATTACGAATACTCGCTGGCTTGTCCCGCCCCTACGCCGGAGAAACCCGTTATAAAGGCGAAGATATTACCCGCTGCCGTGACGAGTATAACGATGACCTACTCTATCTAGGGCATTTAGCAGGCGTTAAGAGTGAATTAACCGCAGAAGAAAACCTTAACTTTAATTTAAGAATCAGTGGGTATGATGATTTCAATACCAATGACATTTTAGCAAAAGTCAATTTATCAGGGTTTGAAGAAGCGCTTGCAGGGCACCTTTCTGCTGGCCAACATAGAAGAACAGCATTAGCCAGGCTGTGGCATACCAACTGTAAAGTATGGCTACTCGATGAACCATTTACTGCCATTGATAAGAAAGGCGTTGAAGAGTTGGAACACCTATTTTTACGTCATGCTGAAAGCGGGGGTTGTGTCATCATGACGACTCATCAAGATATGAGTATTATAGGTGATGATATCTTGCGAAAGATTCGACTCGATTACCGCTTTGTATAAGGTGCAGTAGATGAACAAAGGCATTAGTTTTACCCAAGCGTTTTATACCCTACTCAAGCGCGATCTACAGATTGCCATTAGGCACAAGGGTGATATTTTTAATCCACTGCTATTTTTTATCCTAGTAGTCACCCTATTTCCGCTTGGTATTGGTCCTGAACCACAAGTACTATCGCGAGTAGCACCAGGGATCATCTGGGTCGCCGCATTACTCGCATCGATGCTGTCATTAGAGCGTCTTTTTAAAGCTGACTTTGTCGACGGTAGCCTTGAGCAGATGTTGTTAAGTCCACAGCCATTGTCACTAATGGTATTAGCTAAGGTATTAGCTCATTGGATATTAACAGGCGTACCCTTAATTTTAGTCGCGCCATTACTGGCGGTATTATTACACCTTGAAGACAATAGCTATGGTGCGCTTATGGCAACCCTAGCCCTAGGAACCCCAGTACTCAGTTTGCTGGGCGCAATCGGAGTAGCATTAACCGTAGGATTGCGTAAAGGTGGCGTATTATTAAGCTTGTTGATTTTGCCGTTGTACATTCCAGTATTGATTTTCGCGACCAGCGCGATCGATGCTGCCGGATTAAACCTACCCTATAGCGGCCATCTCGCGATTATTGGCGCGATGTTGGTCGGTTCGTTAATTTTAGCACCTTTTGCAATAGGTGCTTCACTAAGAGTGAGTACTAACTAATATGTGGAAATGGCTACATTCATATGCAGATCCTCAACGTGCATATAACCTCTCAGGCACACTACTGCCTTGGTTTGCCACGTTAGCAATAGCTTTTATAGGTGTCGGATCAATTTGGGGACTACTTTTTGCCCCAGTAGATTACCAACAAGGTGATAGTTACCGCATTATCTTTATCCACGTACCCGCTGCATCCATGTCGATGTCAGCCTATATGGCAATGGCGACATCGGCCTTTATCGGTTTGGTATGGCAAATCAAATCGGCCGATTGGGCTGCGGCTGCAATTGCACCTATCGGCGCAGTTGTCACCTTTATCGCATTAATCACCGGCGCGGCTTGGGGTAAGCCTATGTGGGGAACATGGTGGGTATGGGATGCGAGGTTAACATCTGAGTTAGTGCTGCTTTTCCTTTATTTGGGTGTCATTTCACTGTATGCGTCATTCGAAGATAAAGTACTGGCAGCACGAGCAGCAGGTATCTTAGCCATCGTTGGTGTAATTAATATCCCAATTATCAAGTACTCTGTTGAATGGTGGAACTCATTACATCAACCAGCAACAATTAAGATTACCGAGAAGTCTTCAATGGCACCTGAGATGCTTTATCCGCTACTGATAAATATCCTAGGGTTCGGCTTAATGATAGGTGCGATTACTTTAGTTCGTTTTAGGGCAGAAATCTTAGCCAGAAATGGTATGCGCCCATGGGTTCGGGAACTCGCTAAAGCTGAAGGAGTCAAATAATGCAATTCGATTCATTAACAGATTTTTTAAATATGGGTGGCTATGCTTTTTATGTATGGCTATCTTATGGGATAACGGTCTTCTCGTTAGCAACCTTGATTTTTTTCAGTGTGCGTCAAAAACGTAAGATACTCATTGAAATATCAAAGAAAATGCAACGTGAAGAACGCCTCAAAGCAAACCGGAGTAATCAATAGTGAACGCCAGACGTAAGAAGAGACTTGCCCTTGCAACCGCTTTAATCGGTGGAGTTGCTGCCATTGCCTCGCTACTATTGTATGCGTTGAATTCGAACCTAAACCTATTTTATACCCCTACTGAAATTGTGCAGGGCAAAAAAGACACTGGAGTAAAACCCGAAGTTGGCCAGCGCATTCGTGTCGGCGGTATGGTTACTGTCGGATCAATGATCCGCGACCCTGATAGCCTACATGTCGAATTTGCGGTACACGACTCTCTCGGCGGTGAAGTTATTGTCACGTATGACGATCTTCTACCTGACCTTTTCCGTGAAGGCCAAGGTATCGTTGCTCAAGGTGTATTAATTGAGAATGGTAAACTTGAGGCAACCGAGGTATTAGCTAAGCATGATGAGAACTACATGCCACCTGAAGTCGCCGAAGCAATGGGCCAAACTCATGAAAAGCTTGAGTATGGCAGCGAGCAGAAAGCCAGTTACTAAATAAGATCATTATTAAAGGCCTCTATTGAGGCCTTTTTATTACCTCTATTCCTTACACATAAGAGAGACTATAACTATAGTGGGCATTTCGATAAGGATATAATACATGCGCAGCATTCTCTTATTACTCATCTACATCATGCGTCTCCCACTCAACGCTGCAAACATAATGATCATCCACAGTTATCACAGTGACAATCCATGGACAGCAAGTTACAGCCTAGGCCTTAAAGAACAACTCAAGCCAAACGCGCATATCACTCATTTTTACCTAAACTCTAAACGACTACCCTACTCTCACTATTCAAGGCTTGCAGAAGCCGCATGGGAAGCATATTCAGCGAATAAACCTGATTTGGTCGTACTTGCTGACGATAACGCGATTGCATTACTCAGTAGGCGTTTAAGTAGGACCGATACGCCGGTTGTATTTCTCGGATGGTAATCCCCCCGAAAAATAACAGCTGTTAAAAGTAGAGTTTTCTCGTAAGTTAAACGCAGGAGGTTCTATATGAAAAAGTCGCGGTACACGGATAGTCAAATTATGACGATTTTGAAGCAAGCTGAAGCTGGTACGCCCGCACCTGAGCTTTGCCGAGAGCACGGTATGAGCAGTGCAACGTTTTATAAATGGCGTGCTAAATATGGGGGAATGGATGCATCACTCATGGCTCGGATGAAAGAGCTAGAAGATGAAAATAGGCGACTCAAAAAAATGTACGCAGAAGAGCGTCTTAAAGCTGAAATCATTCAGGAAGCTATGGCAAAAAAGTGGTAAAGCCCTGTGAGCGAAGAGAACTCGCTCAGTTTGCGGTGGCTAACCACAACATCAGTATTAGTAAGGCCTGCTCGGCTTTCTTTATCAGTGAGACATGCTTTCGTTATCAAGCAAAATTATCGGCGGAAAATACACAGATTTCAAATTGGCTAATTAAGCTGACCGAAGATGAAAGTGATTGGGGCTTCGGTCTGTGCTTCGATTATTTACGTAATGTAAAAGGCAAGCCATGGAATCATAAGCGAGTGTACCGAATTTACTGTGAGCTAGCGCTGAACCTGCGTATTCGTCCAAGACGTCGACTCAAACGAAATGCACCGGAACCACTAAAAGAGCCGATAAAACCTAACCAAGTATGGTCTGTCGACTTTATGCATGACCAGTTATCAGATGGTCGAAATTACCGATTATTTAATGTCATAGATGATTATCGGCGTGAAGCTTTAGTGATTGAACCAGGATTTTCACTTCCTGCTGTAAGGGTTATTAGAGCGCTAGAGCAGGTATTTGAGTATCGAGCTAAGCCAACAGTTATTCGCTGTGACAACGGCCCTGAGTTTATCAGTACTGAGTTTACAACGTGGGCTAAATGCCAGAATATTCGAATTGAATATATTCAACCAGGTAATCCACAACAAAACGCTTATATCGAACGACATAACAAAACAATTCGGTACAGTTGGCTCAGCAAGTACCTGTTCGAATCAATTAAAGAGGTGCAGGACTATGCAACTAAGTGGTTATGGTTTTACAATCATGAAAGACCACATAAAGCTAATAACGGCAGGCCACCACTGATGGCTGCCTAACTTCTATTTTTAATTGCAGTTAAAAATGGGAGGATTACCGGATTAAATACAAACCCTAGGGATCATCAACTGCAGGACTATAGAAACTTTACCGGGGTATTAGAACGGCCATTGTTCAAACGCTCGTTATTACTAATAGACTTTATCTTACCGAATAAGCAAAACAAAAAACTGCTCATCCTTTCAGATACAAGTCCAACATCTGTTGCCGCGCTTAACCCAATAACTCGTAATAATGAAACGACTCATATAGGTAAGATACAATTAGACTTTAAATTAATCACTAGTGAAAAAGATTGGAAAGAGGCTGTCATTAAAGCTGAAACTGATGGCTATGATGGGCTATTTATCGCGTTATATCACACCTTAACAGATGAGCTTACTAACCATAGTGATGCAGAGGCAATACTCAAGTGGACGGCCAAATACTCGCCTGTTCCACATTTTGGTTTTTGGGATTTTAATGTCAGCAAAGAAGCCAATATCGGAGGTTATGTATTAGATGGCTATGAGCACGGAAAACTCGCAAGTAAACTGATAGCCCAGATATTACTTGGGGTACTTCCTAGTACATTACCTTATGTAAGCGATCGAAAAGGGCAATTTATGTTTAGTCGTTATGGCGTGAATAAATGGCATATAACCTTACCGAAAAACATTGAAGCTGAAACCCATTGGGTTGAATGATTTATACCCAATCGATGCAACTCATATCTGCCTAGAGACGCGTTTTTAATATCACTTTAAATTCAAAACTAATCGTCGGTCCGTTTAGCATAATAAAACGTTAAGCAATTCTATCGGCTTCATTACCACTCTAAAGCTGGTTATATTGGTTAACTCTTGAGTCGAACTGGGAGCTTAAGTTTGCCTTCAAGTGACTATTATCGATGTAAAAAAATACTATAAACTTTCAAATAATACTACGCTCTCCACAATAAGCCCTACTCTGCCCACTAAAAGATACGCACAATGTATAAAGCTTAACTGCTCTCTTCAGGTATCTATTTAAATACAAAATATCGTTAACACATAAAATTAAGACATAAAAAAGCCGGGCAGAGCCCGGCTTTTTAACAATTAATCCTAGTGTTACTCAGCAGCGTCTTCAACAGCTTCAGCAGCTTCAGGACGACCTACTAGTTCAATATACGCCATTGGCGCTTTATCACCAGTACGTAGACCGCACTTTAGGATACGGGTATAACCACCAGGACGTTCCTGGTAGCGTGGACCCAACTCATTAAATAACTTACCTACGACTTCAGCGTCGCGAGTACGAGCAAACGCCAAACGACGATTTGCAACGCTATCACTCTTAGCAAGTGTTATTAGAGGTTCAACTACGCGACGCAGTTCTTTCGCTTTAGCAACAGTAGTCTTGATCACTTCGTGACGGACTAAAGAGCTTGCCATGTTACGGAACATAGCTTGGCGATGACTGCTGTTACGGTTTAGTTGACGACCACTCTTACGATGGCGCATGACCTAATCCTTATTACCTAAATCTGTACAAACGTAGACTTATAGGTCGTCTGCTAAACTAGCTGGAGGCCAGTTTTCTAGACGCATACCTAATGAAAGTCCGCGAGAAGCCAACACATCCTTAATTTCGGTAAGAGATTTCTTACCCAAGTTAGGTGTTTTAAGTAGCTCAACCTCAGTACGCTGTACCAGATCTCCGATGTAATGAATCGCTTCGGCTTTCAAACAGTTAGCCGAACGTACAGTTAGCTCTAGATCGTCGACAGGACGCAACAGAATTGGGTCGAACTCTGGTTTCTCTTCTTTCTGTTCCGGCTCAGTCACATCTCGCAATTCAACAAACGCATCTAGCTGTTCGGCCAGAATAGTCGCTGAACGACGAATTGCTTCCTCAGGATCAATAGTACCATTTGTGGTCATATCGATAACGAGTTTGTCTAAGTCAGTACGCTGTTCAACACGTGCTGCTTCAACATTGTAAGCAATACGCGCGACAGGTGAGAAAGATGAATCCACTAACAAACGACCAATTGGGCGATCATCGTCTTCAGTTTGTGCTCTAGCCGAAGCTGGAACATAACCACGACCACGCTCAACGCGGATACGCATGCTGATATCGTTGTTACCAGTCAAATGACAGATAACATGATCAGGATTCATAATAGTAACATCACCATCGTGCGTGATATCTGCTGCGGTAACAGGGCCTGCGCCTGACTTGCTTAAAGTAAGCATAGCCTCGTCTTTACCCTCGATAACCACTGCCAAACCTTTTAGGTTAAGCAAGATCTCTAGGATATCCTCTTGTACGCCTTCCTTGCTGCTGTATTCGTGCAGTACACCATCAATCTCGACTTCGGTAACCGCGCAGCCGGGCATAGACGACAATAGGATACGACGCAACGCGTTACCTAAAGTGTGACCAAAACCACGCTCAAGCGGTTCTAGTGTAACCTTGGCACGTGTTGGGTTAACCTGCTCGATATCAACGAGACGCGGTTTAAGAAATTCTGTAACAGAACCCTGCATTGTGTCCTCTCTTGTTTATTAGCCTTACTTAGAGTAAAGCTCGACGATCAGCTGTTCGTTAATTTCCGCAGATAAATCGCTACGCTCAGGTAGACGCTTAAAAGCACCTTCCATCTTAGTAGTATCTACTTCAACCCATGTTGGCTTTTCGCGCTGAGCAGCAACTTCTAAAGCAGCTTTAATACGAGCTTGCTTCTGAGACTTCTCACGAACGCTAATTACATCATTCGCAGACACTTTAAATGATGGAATGTTAACAACGCGGCCGTTGACCATAATTGACTTATGGCTAACTAGCTGACGTGATTCAGCACGTGTAGCACCGAAACCCATACGATAAACAACGTTATCTAAACGAGTTTCCAAAAGGGTCAATAGGTTTTCACCAGTGTTGCCTTTTATACGTGCAGCATCTTTGTAGTAGTTACGGAATTGCTTTTCAAGCACACCATAAGTACGACGAACTTTTTGTTTTTCGCGTAACTGAACGCCATACTCAGACAAACGAGCTTTACGAGCGCCGTGTTGTCCAGGTGCAGCTTCAAGCTTACACTTCGAATCAATTGCTCTCACACCGCTTTTTAAGAAAAGGTCAGTACCTTCTCGGCGGCTGAGCTTGAGCTTTGGACCCAAGTATCTTGCCATGTTCTTTCTCCAACTATCCTATTAAAAACGGGCGATTAAACGCGACGCTTCTTAGGAGGACGACAACCATTATGAGGGATCGGCGTCACATCGGTAATGTTGGTTATTTTATAACCAACCGCGTTCAGCGCTCGAATAGCTGATTCACGACCTGGACCTGGACCCTTCACAAAAACTTCAAGGTTTTTAACACCGTAGTCCTGAGCAGCAACACCTGCGCGCTCAGCAGCAACCTGTGCAGCGAATGGGGTAGATTTACGTGAACCACGGAAACCTGAACCACCAGAAGTTGCCCAAGATAGTGCATTACCTTGACGATCTGTAATGGTAATAATTGTGTTGTTGAAAGATGCATGGATATGAGCCATGCCATCAGCAACCTGTTTACGTACGCGCTTGCGCGTTGAACGTGACGGAACTTTAGCCATATTGGTTTACCTTCCCGTTACTTTCTAATTGGCTTACGTGGACCTTTACGCGTACGCGCATTGGTCTTAGTACGTTGCCCACGAAGGGGCAGGCTACGACGGTGGCGAAGACCACGATAACAACCAAGGTCCATTAGACGCTTGATGCTCATGGATACTTCACGACGTAAGTCACCTTCTACAATGTATTTAGCAACTTCTTCGCGTAGTGTGTCTATTTGAGCTTCGCTCAATTCCTTGATCTTAGCATCTTCAGCAATTGAAGTAGCCGCGCAGATTTTTTGTGCGCGAGTAAGTCCAATACCATAGATAGCAGTCAATGCAATGACTGTATGCTTTTGATCAGGAATGTTAATGCCAGCGATACGGGCCACTATGCACTCCTCATAAGTTAAAGGCCATCTGTGAAAAGCCCGGTAGGATACTCGACAGATGACAATTTTGCAAATAATATTTTGACCAGCTCAACTATTGAGCTGGTCAAAAGTTTTTAGCCTTGACGCTGTTTGTGTTTTGGTTCAACACAGATAACGCGTACAACGCCGCTACGCTTGACGATCTTGCAATTACGGCAGATCTTCTTCACGGAAGCTCGAACTTTCATTTCATCACTCCGTAAAGCTACTTAGCGTCCAAAGCGATCTAAGTTCGCTTTGTTAACTAGGTTAGCTTTCTTCATCACAGACTCATATTGATGAGACATCATATGGGTCTGAACCTGAGCCATGAAGTCCATGATCACGACTACCATAATTAGTAGTGAGGTACCGCCAAAATAGAACTGTACCTTCCACGCGATTAACATGAACTCCGGAATTAAACAGATAAAGGTAATGTATAAAGCGCCAGCTAATGTTAAGCGAGTCATTACTTTATCTATATAACGCGAAGTCTGTTCTCCAGGACGGATCCCGGGAATAAACGCACCGCTCTTCTTCAAGTTGTCTGCTGTTTCACGTGGGTTAAATACCAACGCAGTATAAAAGAAACAGAAGAAGATAATTGCTGTTGCGTACAATAATGAGTAAAGCGGTTGACCTGGGGATACTGCGAGTGAAAAATCACTCAACCAAGATAAACCTTCATTTTGTCCAAACCACTGAGCCAGTGTGCCTGGGAACAAGATGATGCTTGACGCAAAAATTGGTGGAATCACACCAGCCATATTAACCTTAAGCGGTAAGTGAGTGCTCTGCGCGGCAAACACCTTACGGCCCTGCTGACGCTTAGCATAGTTAACAACGATTCGACGTTGTCCACGCTCAACAAACACAACAAAATAGGTTACAGCAAATACAATTACCGCAATCAACAATAATACTAGTACGTTCAAGTCGCCTTGACGCGCCTGCTCAGCCGTTTGGCCGATAGCAGATGGTAGACCAGCAACAATACCTGCGAAAATAAGAATCGAGATACCGTTACCTATGCCTCTTTCGGTAATTTGTTCACCTAGCCACATAAGGAACATAGTTCCTGTTACTAGACTCACCACTGCAACGAAGTAAAAACTAAAGCCAAGGTTTACAACTAAACCTGGGACTAAGTTTGGTAAACCTGTTGCGATACCGATAGCTTGGAATGTACCCAAGACCAGCGTGCCGTATCGTGTATATTGACTAATCTTCTTACGCCCAGATTCGCCTTCCTTTTTCAGTTCGGCAAGTGATGGATGTACGACAGTCAATAGTTGCATGATAATCGATGCCGAAATATACGGCATGATACCTAATGCAAAGATAGAAGCACGTTCAAGGGCACCACCAGAGAACATGTTAAACATGCCTAGGATGGTCCCCTTTTGCTGATTGAACAGCTCTGCTAATACAGCTGCGTCAATACCAGGAATTGGTACGAACGAACCGGCTCTAAAGACGATAATCGCACCAATCACGAACAGGAGGCGAGTCTTCAATTCAGAAAATCCACCTTTCGCGCTTTTTAAATCAAGTCCTGGTTTTGCCATCGACGTATTATTCCTCGATCTTTCCGCCGGCAGCTTCAATAGCTGCACGAGCACCTTTAGTTACCTTAAGACCTTTAACGGTCACAGGGCGTTCAATGGTACCTGAAAGAACGACTTTAGCAAACTGTATGTTGCGAGTAACGAGATTCGCATCTTTCAGTGCATTCAAGTCGACAACATCACCGTTAACTTTAGCTAGTTCGCTAATACGAATTTCGGCAGATACCAACGCTTTACGCGAGGTGAAACCAAACTTCGGCAAACGAATCTTAAGTGGCATTTGACCACCTTCGAAACCGACGCGAACGCCGCCGCCTGAACGAGACTTCTGACCTTTGTGACCGCGACCAGCAGTCTTACCTAAGCCAGAACCGATACCGCGACCTACACGCTTAGCTGCTGATTTAGCACCTGCAGCAGGTGATAGAGTATTTAGACGCATCTTATACTTCCTCCACCGAAACCATGTAGTAAACCTTGTTAATCATACCGCGAATAGAAGGAGTATCTTCTACTTCAACAGTGTGATTAATTCGGCGTAGACCTAGACCGGTTAAAGTTGCACGATGCTTTGGCAAACGTCCAATTGAACTTTTTGTCTGAGTCACTTTTAAAGTTTTAGTAGCCATGGTGCTTAACCTCGAATTTCATCAACATTCAGGCCACGCTTGGCTGCGATTTGAGCTGGTGACTTCATGTGCACCAACGCATCTACAGTTGCGCGAACGATGTTGATCGGGTTAGTAGAACCGTATGCTTTTGACAGAACGTTATGAACGCCTGCTACTTCCAATACGGCGCGCATAGCACCACCGGCAATAATACCAGTACCTTCAGAGGCTGGTTGCATGTAAACACGCGAACCAGTGTGACGGCCCTTTACAGGGTGGTGCAAAGTACCATTTACAAGTTCAACAGAAACAATGTTACGGCGAGCCTTTTCCATTGCTTTCTGAATTGCTGCAGGTACTTCACGCGCTTTACCATAGCCATAGCCGACTTTACCGTTACCATCACCCACTACAGTTAGTGCAGTGAAGCTAAAGATACGTCCGCCTTTAACTACTTTAGAAACACGATTTACTGCAACTAACTTCTCTTGCAGATCGTCTTTTTGTTGAGCTTCAAATTTAGCCATTTTAAATCATTCCTTAGAACTGGAGGCCAGCTTCACGAGCAGCGTCTGCTAATGCAGCTACGCGTCCGTGATACTTAAAGCCGGAACGATCGAATGCAACTACAGTTACGCCTTTTTCGATAGCACGCTCTGCAACGGTTTTACCCACTACTTTTGCTGCATCAACGTTACCTGTGTATTTAAGCTGCTCTGATACCGCTTTCTCAGCAGTAGAAGCTGCCGCCACAACTTGCGCGTTGGCATCAATAACCTGTGCGTACGTGTGACGTGGTGTACGATGTACAACCAGACGGTTAACGCCCAGCTCTTGGATCTTCTTACGGGCGCGAGTAGCGCGGCGTAAGCGAGATGTTTTCTTATCCATATCGCGTTACCTACTTCTTCTTAGCCTCTTTACGGCGTACTTGTTCATCAGCATAACGAACACCTTTACCTTTATAAGGTTCTGGTGGACGGTAGCCACGAATCTCTGCAGCAACTTGGCCAATCAACTGCTTATCAGTACCTTTCAGTACGATTTCAGTTTGACTTGGGCACTCTGCAGTTACGCCGTCAGGAAGCTGGTGCACTAGAGGGTGAGAGAAACCTAGAGTCAAGTCGATACCGTTACCAGCAATTTTTGCACGGTAACCAACACCAACTAGAGTTAATTTCTTTTCGAAACCTTCATTAACACCAACAACCATGTTGTTGATTAGAGCTCGAGCAGTACCAGCTTGGGCTGCGTTAGTAGCGCCTTCAACTGGTGAACACTTAACTTCATTGTTTTCTACAACAACAGAAACGTCAGCGTTAATTACTCGAGTCAAACTACCTTTAGAACCTTTTACGGTGATAGTTTGTTCGTTTAAAGTCACTTCTACGCCTGCAGGAATAGCGACTGGTGCTTTTGCGACACGAGACATTGCTAGCTCCTTATGCTACGTAGCAGATAACTTCCCCACCCATGCCATTTTGGCGGGCAGTACGATCAGTCATCAAACCTTTAGAAGTGGACACGATTGCGACACCCAGTCCGCCCATCACCTTTGGAAGTTCGTTTTTACCTTTGTAAATACGAAGACCAGGACGACTTACGCGCTGGATAGTCTCAACGACTGGTTGGCCTTGGAAATACTTTAAAGTGATTTCTAAAACCGGCTTAGCTTCGCCTGCTACGGCGTAGTCAGCAATATAACCTTCTTCTTTAAGCGTCTGTGCAATAGCAACTTTTAGCTTATTAGAAGGCATAGATACTGATACTTTGTTAGCAGCTTGGCCGTTACGAATGCGAGTTAACATATCCGCAATTGGATCTTGCATGCTCATATTAGCTTACTCCGTGACAAGTATTACCAGCTGGCCTTACGCAGGCCAGGAACTTCACCACGCATGGTAGCTTCACGCAATTTAATACGGCTTAAGCCGAATTTGCGTAGGAAACCATGTGGGCGACCAGTTTGACTACAACGATTGCGCTGACGCGCAGAACTTGAGTCACGTGGTAGGCCTTGCAGCTTAAGAACTGCATCCCAACGATCTTCATCAGAAGTAGTTGGACTGCTAATGATAGCCTTAAGAGCTAGACGCTGTTCAGCATACTTAGCCACGAGCTTGGCACGTTTTGCTTCACGTGCTTTCATTGAACTTTTTGCCATTTCGCTACCCTTATTTCTTGAATGGGAAGTTAAAGGCGTCTAGTAAAGCACGGCCTTCTTCGTCATTCTTCGCAGTAGTAGTGATAACAATATCCATACCACGGATTTTATCGATTTTATCGTACTCGATTTCCGGGAAGATAATTTGCTCACGTACACCCATTGCGTAGTTACCGCGTCCGTCGAACGACTTAGCGCTCAAACCACGGAAGTCACGGATACGCGGGATTGCGATATCAACTAAACGCTCAAGGAACTCCCACATGCGTTCGCCACGCAGAGTTACCTTACAGCCGATCGGGTAGCCATCACGGATTTTAAAACCAGCAACTGATTTACGAGCAACAGTTACTACTGGCTTTTGACCAGCAATAGCAGTCATGTCACGAAGCGCATGCTCCATAACCTTCTTATCTGCTACAGCTTCGCCAACACCCATATTGAGGGTGATTTTCTCAATCCGAGGGACTTGCATGACACTGGTATAACCGAACTTCTTTGCAAGTTCAGCGACAACAGTCTCTTTATATTTATCATGCAGTTTCGCCATCGTTTACTCCAATTACTTAACGAGTTCACTGTTCGACTTAAAGAAACGGACTTTTTGGCCGTCTTCAAATCGGAAACCAACGCGATCAGCTTTGCCAGTGGCAGAGTTGAAAATCGCTACATTTGATGCTTGTATCGGTGCTTCTTTCTCAACAATACCACCAGTCACACCCATTTGTGGGTTAGGCTTCTGGTGCTTCTTGACAAGATTGATGCCTTCTACAATTAATTTACCAGTTGGTAAAACTCGAGAAACCTTACCGCGTTTACCCTTGTCTTTACCTGCTAGTACAATTACTTCGTCTTCACGACGGATTTTAGCTGCCATTTTGAAGCTCCTTACAGTACTTCTGGTGCCAGAGAAACAATTTTCATAAATTGTTCGGTACGCAATTCACGCGTCACTGGTCCAAAGATACGAGTACCAATCGGTGCTAGGTTTGCGTTAAGCAATACCGCTGCATTCCGATCGAAGCGAATGACAGAACCATCTGGACGACGAACGCCTTTCTTAGTACGGACTACCACCGCGTTATACACATCACCTTTCTTCGCTTTACCGCGAGGAATAGCTTCTTTTACAGAAACCTTGATGACGTCGCCGATACCGGCATAACGACGATGAGAGCCACCCAAGACCTTAATACACTGAACTCTACGAGCGCCACTGTTACAGGCGACTTCTAGAGTCGATTGCATTTGGATCATTTTAAGTGCTCCGCTATCGTTACTTCACAAATCCCACATTTGGGGCATATTTTAGCCGATTTAGACGATATTATTGTCTAAAAAGGCGCGCAAGTATAACACCCAAAAATTGGAATAGATAGTACTAAAAATAAAAACGGCCCCAGTTGAAGGAGCCGTTTCACTAATGCCTAAAAAATTAGGCTTTCGTTACTACTTCAACCAGAGTCCAAGACTTAGTCTTAGACAGCGGACGGCATTCGCGAATAGTCACGATATCGCCAGCATTACACTGATTTGTTTCGTCATGTGCATGAATCTTAGTAGTACGCTTGATAAACTTCCCATATAAAGGATGCTTAACCATACGTTCAATAGCCACAGTGATAGACTTGTCCATCTTGTTGCTAATTACTCGACCCTGCATAGTACGGATTTTATCAGTCATTATGCACCCGCCTTAGAAGTAATAATGGTCTTAACGCGCGCAATATTACGACGCACGATTTTAAGCTGATGAGTTTGAGTCAACTGACCAGTGGCGTGTTGCATACGCAGATTAAACTGCTCACGCAGCAGACCAAGCAGTTCAGCGTTCAATTCTTCAACGCTCTTCTGTGTTAGTTCGCTCGCTTTCATTACATCACCGTCTTAGTTACGAAGGTAGTCTTAATTGGAAGCTTGGCCGCAGCTAAAGCAAACGCTTCACGCGCTAGAACTTCAGATACACCATTCATCTCGTAAAGAACCTTACCAGGTTGAATCTGGCAAACCCAGTATTCAACGTTACCCTTACCTTTACCCATACGCACTTCAAGAGGCTTAGAGGTAATTGGTTTGTCAGGGAAAACGCGAATCCAAATTTGACCTTGACGTTTAATGTGACGTGTCATCGCACGACGCGCAGCTTCGATTTGACGAGCAGTAAGACGACCACGTCCAACAGCTTTCAGACCGAATTCACCGAAGCTAACTTCAGTGCCGTTCGCTAGACCGCGGTTACGGCCTTTGAACATTTTACGAAACTTCATTCGTTTTGGTTGCAGCATTGCCAGCTCTCCTATTTACCGCGAGGCTTACGCTTCGGCTGCTGTTTCGGCTCTTCGTGCGCAGGAACAACGCCATCTAGGACTTCACCTTTGAAGACCCAAACTTTAACGCCGATCACACCGTATTGAGTGTGACTTTCTGCAGTAGAATAGTCGATATCAGCACGCAGTGTATGTAGAGGTACACGACCTTCACGATACCACTCCGAACGCGCAATCTCAGCACCGCCTAGACGGCCGCTCACTTCAACTTTGATACCTTTGGCACCAAGACGCATTGCATTTTGTACTGCGCGCTTCATAGCACGACGGAACATAACACGACGCTCTAGCTGTGAAGCGATGCCTTCGGCAACAAGCTTCGCATCTAGCTCAGGCTTACGGATCTCAGCGATGTTGATTTGAGCTGGAATACCAGTCAACTTGGCAACTTCGTTGCGCAATTTTTCAACGTCTTCGCCTTTCTTACCAATCACAACACCTGGACGGGCAGTGTGAATAGTAACACGAACACTCTTAGCTGGACGCTCGATAACAATCTTAGAAACTGAGGCTTGCTTAAGTTTCTTTTCTAGAAACTTACGCACTTCCCAGTCGCTGCTCAAGTTATTGGCATAATCTGATTTATCAGCGTACCAAGTCGAGATCCAAGGCTTAGTGATACCCAGACGGATACCATTAGGATGTACTTTCTGTCCCATTGCTAACTCCTAGCGATCTGATACAACCACAGTGATGTGGCTGGTACGCTTGATTATACGATCAGCACGGCCTTTGGCACGTGGCATGATACGCTTCATTGTTGGACCTTCGTCTACAAAGACTTTTCCAACTTTCAGCTCGTCAATGTCAGCACCTTCATTGTGCTCAGCATTAGCGATAGCAGAATCAAGTACTTTTTTGACAAGTACAGCTGCTTTCTTAGGGCTGAAAGTTAAAATTTCGAGAGCCTTAGCAACAGGCAGTCCACGGATTTGATCTGCAACCAAACGACACTTTTGAGGCGACGTACGGGCAAAACGATGTTTAGCTAAAACTTCCATCTTGAGTCTCCCGTATTAACGCTTCTTCGCTTTCTTATCAGCAGCATGGCCGCGATAAGTGCGAGTTGGTGAAAATTCACCAAGCTTGTGGCCGATCATTTCGTCAGTTACGAACACAGGTACGTGCTGACGACCATTATGGACAGCGATGGTCAACCCAATCATGTTAGGGATGATCATAGAGCGGCGAGACCAAGTCTTAATAGGCTTTTTGTCACCCGCTTCCATCGCTTTCTCTACCTTCTTCAGCAAGTGTAGGTCAATGAATGGACCTTTCTTGAGAGAACGTGGCATGGCGAATCCTCTTACTTTTTGTTACGACGACGTACAATGTACTTGTCGGTGCGTTTATTACTACGGGTCTTATAACCCTTAGTTGGGACACCCCATGGAGAAACCGGATGACGGCCACCAGAAGTACGGCCTTCACCACCACCATGTGGATGGTCTACAGGGTTCATTGCAACACCACGCACTGTTGGGCGTACGCCTCTCCAGCGCTTAGCACCTGCTTTACCTAACTGGCGTAGCATGTGTTCGGCATTACCAACTTCACCTAATGTCGCGCGGCAATCTACAGGTACTTTACGCATTTCGCCAGAGCGAAGACGTAGAGTAGCGTAAGCACCATCACGAGCTACAACTTGTACATAAGTACCGGCTGAACGAGCGATTTGAGCACCTTTACCAGGCTTCATTTCAACTGCGTGTACAACACTACCTACTGGGATGTTGCGTAATGGCAAAGCGTTACCCGCTTTGATTTCTGCATCGATACCAGACTGGATCTTATCACCAGCTTGCATGCCTTTAGCAGCAAGGATATAACGACGCTCACCATCAGCATACAAAACAAGTGCGATGTTAGCTGTACGGTTTGGATCATATTCCAAACGTTCAACTTTTGCAGGGATACCATCTTTGTTGCGTTTAAAGTCAACAATACGGTAATGCTGCTTATGTCCACCACCTACGTGACGAACAGTGATACGACCAGTATTATTACGGCCACCACTTTTAGATTTTTTCGCCAACAAGCCAGCAAAAGGTTTACCCTTGTGCAGATCGCTGTTTACCACTTTAACCATGTGGCGACGACCAGCAGAGGTTGGCTTACACTTAATAACTGCCATGATAATTCTCCTTTGCTTACTCAGCGCCGACGAAATCGATATCAGCACCAGCAGCTAAAGTCACATAGGCTTTTTTCCAATCGCTACGGCGGCCAGTACGGGCACCATGACGCTTAGTTTTACCTTTGTTAACCAAAGTGCGAACTGAATCTACTTCAACTTCGAACAACTTAGCTACTGCAGCTTTAACTTCAGCTTTAGTCGCATCGATAGCCACACGGAAAACGACCGTGTTGTTACTCTCAGCGCATACAGTGCTCTTTTCAGAGATGTGTGGCGCTAGAATAACTTTTAGCAAACGTTCTTCGCTTATCATCCCAGCATCTCCTCGATTTGCTTAATAGCATCGGCAGTAACTAGTACTTTGTTGAACGCGATTAGGCTAACTGGGTCGATACCAGCAACGTCACGAACGTCAACTTTGTATAGGTTGCGTGCAGCTAAGAACAAGTTCTCGTCAATTTCTGGAGTAACAATTAAAACGTCTTCCAGGTTCATTTCTGCCAATTTAGCTTTCAGCTCTTTAGTTTTAGGAGCTTCAACACCAAATGACTCAACGACAACAAGGCGATCTTGACGTACTAATTCAGACAGAATGCTCTTAAGCGCTCCGCGGTACATCTTCTTGTTAACTTTTTGGCTGTGATCTTGTGCTTTAGCAGCGAATGTTACGCCACCGCCACGCCAGATTGGGCCTTTAACAGTACCGGCACGTGCACGGCCAGTACCTTTTTGGCGCCATGGCTTTTTGCCAGAGCCAGTTACTTCTGCGCGAGTCTTTTGAGCACGAGTGCCCTGACGCGCGTTTGCAGCGTATGCTACAACTACCTGATGAACCAGTGCTTCATTAAAGTCACGGCCGAAGGTAGTTTCGGAAACTTCAAGAGCACTCTGTGCGTCTTTCAATACCAATTCCATTACTATCTCCTCAGACCTAAGCTTTAACGGCAGGCTTGATGATCAGGTCGCCATTAGTAGCGCCTGGAACTGCACCCTTAACCAATAGCAAGTTACGTTCAACATCTACACGTACAACGTCTAGATTTTGAGTAGTAACACGCTCGGCACCCATGTGGCCTGACATTTTCTTACCTTTGAAAACGCGACCAGGTGTTTGGTTTTGACCGATAGAACCGTTAGCTCTATGTGCCAATGAGTTACCATGTGTTGCATCTTGGGTACGGAAATTCCAACGCTTAATACCGCCTTGGAAACCTTTACCTTTTGATTGACCAGTAACATCAACTTTCGCTACGTCAGCGAAGATATCAACATTAAGCTCGGCACCAACTTCAATGCCTTCGCCTTCACCATCTGCCAAACGCACTTCCCACAAACCACGACCGGCTTCAACGCCTGCCTTAGCAAAGTGACCTGCTTCTGGTTTAGTGATGCGATTAGCTTTTTTGGTACCAGTAGTAACTTGAAGTGCACGGTAGCCGTCTGTTTCTAAAGTTTTCACTTGAGCAACGCGGTTAGCTGCAATTTCAATTACTGTTACAGGTATTGACGCACCATCTTCAGTGAAGATGCGAGTCATACCTACTTTACGACCGATAAGACCGATAGCCATCTCTCAAACCTCTTCTAAGGATCTCAATTAACCTAAGCTAATTTGAACGTCAACACCTGCCGCAAGATCTAGACGCATCAATGCATCTACAGTCTTTTCAGTCGGCTCTACGATGTCAACAAGACGCTTATGAGTACGAAGTTCGTACTGATCACGCGCATCTTTATTAACGTGTGGAGAGATCAAAACGGTATAACGCTCTTTGCGCGTAGGTAGTGGAATTGGGCCACGTACCTGGGCGCCTGTGCGCTTAGCAGTTTCAACGATTTCCGCAGTAGATTGATCGATCAGACGATGATCAAATCCTTTTAAGCGGATACGGATTCTTTGGTTCTGCATTGACCAGAGCTCCTAAAATGGACACATAAAAAATCACCCTCTAGCTTCTTCCTTACTGGAAAAGCAGAGCGAGATGATTTAACCGTTCGACTCCAAATCGGAGTCGCTGTATTATTTTACGTCGGCTTCTAGAACCGACAATTTACTCACCTAATGGTTAAGGCGAGAGGGGGTATTATACTGATCTACGCATAGAGATCAACCCCACTGCATGAATTAACACCACATAGCTGCTAACCCTATAAAGTGGCGAGTATTATACTTATTCCGATCAAGAAAGCTAGCCTTTGTGTTCATCAAATTCTAGCCAATAAAAAAGGCAGCCTAAGCTGCCTTTTTTATTATTGTGTTAAGACACTTTGCTATTAAGCAATGATCTTAGCTACAACACCAGCACCAACTGTACGGCCACCTTCACGGATAGCGAAGCGTAAACCTTCGTCCATCGCGATTGGGCAGATCAGTGTTACTGTCATCTGTACGTTGTCACCAGGCATTACCATCTCTACGCCTTCTGGCAATTCGATAGTACCGGTTACGTCTGTTGTACGGAAGTAGAACTGTGGACGGTAACCTTTGAAGAATGGAGTGTGACGTCCGCCTTCTTCTTTTGACAGAACATAGATTTCAGACTGGAATGTAGTGTGTGGAGTGATTGAACCAGGCTTAGCCAATACTTGACCACGCTCAACTTCATCACGCTTAGTACCACGTAGTAGTACACCACAGTTCTCACCTGCACGACCTTCGTCAAGCAGTTTACGGAACATTTCAACACCAGTACAAGTGGTCTTAGTAGTATCGCGAATACCAACGATTTCTACTTCTTCACCTACTTTGATCACACCGCGCTCTACACGACCAGTTACAACAGTACCACGGCCAGCGATTGAGAATACGTCTTCGATTGGAAGAATGAATGCACCGTCAATTGCACGCTCTGGCTCTGGAATATAAGTATCTAGCGCTTCTGCAAGCTCAAGGATCTTAGCTTCCCACTCTGGCTCGCCTTCAAGGGCTTTAAGCGCAGAACCTTGGATAACTGGTAGGTCATCACCTGGGAAGTCATATTCAGATAGAAGTTCACGAACTTCCATTTCTACTAGTTCTAGAAGCTCTTCGTCATCAACCATGTCACATTTGTTCATGAATACGATGATGAAAGGTACGCCAACCTGACGTGAAAGCAGGATGTGCTCACGAGTCTGTGGCATTGGACCATCTGTAGAAGCAACTACTAGGATAGCGCCGTCCATCTGTGCAGCACCAGTGATCATGTTTTTAACATAATCCGCGTGACCTGGGCAGTCTACGTGTGCGTAGTGACGTGATGGAGTGTCATATTCGATGTGAGAAGTATTAATTGTAATACCGCGCTCACGCTCTTCTGGAGCGTTATCGATTTGTGCGAAGTTACGAGCTTCACCGCCATATGTCTTAGTCAATACAGCAGAGATTGCTGCAGTAAGAGTGGTTTTACCATGGTCAACGTGACCGATGGTACCAACGTTCACATGGGGTTTACTACGTTCAAATTTTTCTTTAGCCACGATATATTCCTTTCTTTTCAGAAAATGCCCAGCGTTGCTGAGCAATAGCATTCAATATGAGTTATAGACTAGTTTGCGGTTATCCGCGCGAGTCTACAACAGATTTTGCGACATTTTGCGGTGCATCAGAGTACTTCAAAAACTCCATAGAGTATGAAGCGCGCCCCTGGGTTGCACTACGCAAGTCTGTTGCGTAACCAAACATTTCAGATAGAGGTACTACAGCATGAATAAGTTTAACGCCGCCAATGCCGTCGTCCATTCCTTCAATCATGCCACGTCGTCTATTCAAGTCACCTACTACATCGCCCATATAGTCTTCAGGAGTGGTTACTTCGACCTTCATACAAGGTTCGAGTAACACTGGGTCAGCTTCTAGAGCCCCCTTCTTGAAAGCCATTGAACCAGCAACTTTGAACGCCATCTCGTTTGAATCGACATCATGGTATGAGCCGTCAAACAAAGTGACTTTGACATCCAACACAGGGAAGCCAGCGACAACGCCGTTCTTCATCTGCTCTTGGATACCTTTATCTACTGCAGGGATGTATTCTTTTGGAACAACACCACCAACAATCTCGTTGACAAATTCGTAGCCAAAACCTTCTTCTTGTGGTTCTAGCCTTAACCAAACATGACCGAATTGACCTCGGCCACCTGATTGGCGCACGAACTTACCTTCAACTTCTACACTCGAGCGAATAGTTTCACGATAGGCAACTTGTGGTTTACCCACATTGCATTGAACATTAAATTCGCGACGCATACGGTCAACAATAATGTCCAAGTGCAACTCACCCATACCGGAGATCAGTATTTGACCAGACTCTTCGTTGGTCTCAACGCGAAATGATGGGTCTTCTGCGGCAAGTTTTTGCAACGCAATAGCCATCTTTTCTTGGTCGGCTTGGGATCTTGGTTCCACTGCAATCGTAATTACGGGCTCAGGAAACTCCATACGTTCGAGTATAACTTTATGGTCAGCATCACAGAGCGTGTCACCAGTGGTGACATCTTTAAGACCAATTGCTGCGGCGATGTCGCCAGCGCGCACTTCTTTGATCTCATTACGATCGTTTGCATGCATCTGCACCATACGACCGATACGCTCACGTTTTTGCTTAACTGAGTTATACACACCAGAACCGGTTTCCAATACACCTGAATAAACACGTATAAAGGTTAGGGTTCCCACAAATGGGTCTGTTGCGATTTTAAATGCTAGCGCAGAGAAAGGCGCATTGTCGTCCGCAGGACGCTCAACCTCTTGCTCTTTGTCGTCAATGCCCTTAATTGGCGGAACTTCGACAGGCGATGGTAAATAATCCACAACAGCATCGAGTACGGCTTGCACACCTTTGTTCTTAAATGCAGAACCACAAGTAGCAAGTACGATCTCATTAGCGAGAGTTCGTTTACGTAGCGCAGCTTTGATCTCTGCTTCTGATAACTCGCCACCTTCTAGGTACTTGTCCATCAGTTCGTCAGAGGCCTCTGCAGCACTCTCAACGAGATATTCACGCATTTCAGCCGCTTTATCAGCGAGCTCTGCAGGAATATCTTCGTAAGTGAAGGTCATGCCTTGATCAGCTTCATTCCAGTTAATGGCTTTCATCTTGATCAGGTCGACGACCCCTTTAAACTCTTCTTCTGCACCAATACTCATTTGGATTGGTACACAAGTCGCTCCCAGACGGGTACGTATCTGTTTAACAACACGTTCAAAATCCGCACCAGAGCGATCCATCTTATTGACGAACACAATTCTAGGTACGTGATATTTGTCCGCTTGGCGCCAAACAGTTTCTGACTGAGGTTCAACACCAGATGCGCCACAGAATACGACAACAGCGCCATCGAGAACACGCAGCGAGCGCTCAACTTCAATAGTGAAGTCAACGTGGCCAGGAGTGTCAATAATGTTGATACGGTGCTCAGCGAACTGTGCTTCCATACCGCGCCAGAACGTCGTAGTCGCAGCTGAGGTGATAGTGATACCACGCTCTTGCTCCTGTTCCATCCAGTCCATTGTGGCAGCGCCATCATGGACTTCACCGAGTTTATGAGACATACCAGTGAAGAACAGTACTCGTTCTGTAGTTGTGGTTTTTCCTGCGTCAACGTGAGCACAAATACCAATATTACGGTAGCGCTCAATAGGAGTTGTACGAGCCACGATTAAACCCTCTTTACTAAGGTAATAACCTTAGTCATGTAAAACGTGGTGCAGACAATAGCCTGCACCAAAAGATTACCAGCGGTAATGAGCAAACGCTTTGTTCGCTTCTGCCATACGATGCACGTCTTCGCGCTTCTTAACAGCAGTTCCTTTATTTTCAGAAGCATCTAGCATTTCACCAGCTAGACGTAGAGCCATAGATTTTTCACCACGCTTACGTGCAGCTTCAACCAACCAGCGCATCGCTAGTGCGTTACGACGCACTGGACGAACTTCACATGGTACCTGGTAAGTAGAACCACCAACACGACGAGATTTAACCTCGACAGTTGGGCGGACGTTATCCAGGGCTGCTTCAAGGATAGTTAGATGCTCTTCGCCTTTCTTTTCAGCAACAACATCTAATGCCTTGTAAATAATTTTTTCTGCAGTCGACTTTTTGCCGTCCTGCATAATGACGTTGATGAACTTAGCCAACAACTCACTATGAAATTTTGGATCTGGTAGGATTTTACGTTGTCCTACAACGCGACGTCTTGGCATAACAATTTCTCCGTATGCTTCAGGGACCCCAAAACTGGAATCTCAATATGTCTCTAGCTTGGCCTTACTTAACGGAAAACGTTAAGACTTAGGACGCTTAGCTCCGTACTTAGAACGTCCTTGACGACGCTCACTAACACCAGCACAGTCTAATGCGCCACGTACAGTGTGATAACGAACACCCGGTAAGTCTTTTACACGACCGCCACGGATTAGAATCACGCTGTGTTCCTGCAGGTTGTGGCCTTCACCGCCGATGTACGAAGTCACTTCGAACCCGTTAGTTAGACGCACACGAGCTACTTTACGTAGTGCAGAGTTAGGTTTTTTTGGTGTGGTTGTGTATACGCGAGTACAAACACCACGTTTTTGTGGACACGCATTCAACGCTGGCACAGCAGTCTTGATGACTTTTGGCGAGCGAGGCTTACGTACCAACTGGTTTACAGTTGCCATGTATAGCTCCGAATCAGTTGATAAACTCAACAGTAAGGTGTGAAAAATCTATATCCCACAGGTGTGGGACGCGAAATTTTAGAAAGGTAATCAGTTCCTGTCAAGAAATAGCCAACTTTTTACCCAATTTAAGTAAAAAAAAGGCACCCTAGGTGCCTTTTTTACAACCTGTTTACGTTTAAGCGCTAATTACTCAGCACTACCTGCTAGATTAAGCAGATCTGCCAAGTTTTGCTCAGCTTCGCTTGCACTAATAACGGGAGCCTCTTCAGCTTGACCTTTACTCGCACTCACTTGGTTGCGTTTCTGATGATACGCATAACCCGTACCCGCAGGAATCAAGCGACCAACAATCACGTTCTCCTTCAGGCCACGTAGCTTATCGCTCTTACCGCCAACGGCAGCTTCAGTCAATACGCGTGTCGTTTCCTGGAACGATGCAGCCGAGATAAACGACTCTGTCGCCAGAGAAGCCTTAGTGATACCTAGTAGTTCACGTTCGAACTTAGCAGGTGCCTTACCTTGTGCCTCAAGTTCGCGGTTAGCGATCTTAACGCGCGAGACTTCAACTTGCTCGCCAGGTAGGAAATCACTATCACCCGCTTCGGTGATCTCGCACTTACGAAGCATCTGACGGATAATCACTTCGATGTGCTTATCGTTAATTTTTACGCCCTGTAGACGGTATACGTCTTGGACTTCATTAACGATATAGTTAGCCACTTTGTGAATACCACGCAGACGTAAGATATCGTGCGCCGCTTCTGGACCGTCAGCAATAACTTCACCACGTTCGACTTTTTCACCTTCGAACACGTTTAGGTTACGCCACTTAGGAATCATCTCTTCATATGGCTTACCACCATCTGCAGGAGTGATCACTAGACGACGCTTGCCTTTGGTCTCTTTACCAAACGAGATAGTACCTGAGTACTCAGCAAGAATTGCTGGCTCTTTTGGTTTACGCGCTTCGAACAAGTCAGCAACGCGTGGTAGACCACCGGTAATATCGCGCGTCTTAGACGATTCTTGTGGAATACGTGCTAACGCGTCACCAACGTTAATTGGTGCATTATCGTCTTGGTTTACAATCGCCTTACCTGGTAAGAAGTATTGCGCTGGTACTTCAGTACCTGGGATCATCAAGTCGTTGCCATCGGCACCCACTAGACGGATCGCAGGACGCATCTCTTTACCTGCTGCAGGACGTTGACCAACGTCTAACACAACAATCGAAGACAGACCCGTTAGTTCATCGGTTTGACGTGTCATAGTGACACCGTCAATCATATCAACGAACTTGATACTACCCGCCACTTCAGAAATGATTGGGTGAGTATGCGGATCCCAGTTAGCGATGATTTCACCAGGATTAACTGATGCATCTTCTAACTTTTCTAAGATGGTACCGTAAGGTACTTTGTAACGCTCTTTCTCACGACCTAGCTCATCAATGATAGCTAGTTCTGATGAACGCGATACGATAACCAGCTTGCCTACACTGTTCTTAACGTGCTTAGCGTTATGCAGTTTTAGCGTACCAGCATTCTTAACTTGGACGTTGTTTTCTGCAGACGCTCGAGATGCCGCACCACCAATGTGGAAGGTACGCATCGTCAGCTGTGTACCTGGCTCACCAATTGACTGAGCAGCAACAACACCGATAGCTTCACCTTGGTTAATGATATGGCCACGAGCCAAATCACGACCATAACAAGCAGCACAAACACCGAAGTCAGTATCACAGCTAATAACAGAACGAACGATCATCTCATCGATTGAATGCTCTTCTAACGTGTCACACCATGCTTCATCAAGCAGGGTGTTACGAGGTACAAGTACATTCTCTGTACCTGGGTAGTAAACATCTTCTGCTACTACGCGACCAAGCACACGTTCACGTAACGGCTCAACAACATCACCACCTTCAATCAGCGGCTTCATTGTTAGACCTTCGTGGGTACCACAATCGTCTTCGATAACAACTAAGTCTTGCGCAACGTCAACTAGACGGCGAGTCAGGTAACCCGAGTTCGCTGTCTTAAGTGCCGTATCCGCTAGACCCTTACGTGCACCGTGAGTAGAGATAAAGTACTGGAGTACGTTTAGACCTTCACGGAAGTTAGCCGTAATTGGGGTTTCGATGATTGAGCCATCTGGCTTAGCCATCAGACCACGCATACCCGCTAGCTGACGAATCTGTGCAGCACTACCACGAGCGCCTGAGTCGGCCATCATGTAGATGCTGTTGAACGATGCTTGAGTCTCTTCTTCGCCATCACGGTTAATCACTGTCTCAGTAGACAGGTTATCCATCATCGCTTTAGAAACTTTTTCGTTCGCACTTGCCCAGATATCGATTACTTTGTTGTAACGCTCACCTGCGGTAACCAGACCCGACTGGAACTGTTCTTGAATCTCAAGTACTTCAGCTTCAGCATCTGCTACAAGCGTGTACTTCTCATCAGGAATAACCATATCGTTAATACCAACAGAGGCACCCGATACTGTCGCGAAGTGGAAACCGGTATACATCAATTGGTCAGCAAAGATAACGGTATCTTTAAGACCTAGTTGACGGTAACAAGTGTTCAATAGCTTAGAGATCTGCTTCTTACCCATGTTTTGGTTAACCAAATCATACGATAAGCCTTTTGGCAGAATCTGAGATAACAGTGCACGACCCACAGTAGTATCTACGATACGACGTGCTTCAGTGCGCTCACCATTATCACCGATAGTAGTCTCTGTAATACGAACCTTTACACGTGCATGCAGTTCTGCAAAACCTGTACGATAAGCTTTTTCAACTTCAGCAACAGATTCGAACGCCATGCCTTCGCCTAAACCATTAACGCGTTCGCGGCTGGTGTAGTAAAGACCCAATACAACGTCCTGTGACGGTGTGATCACCGGCTCACCGTTTGCAGGCGAAAGGATGTTGTTGGTAGACATCATTAGTGAACGTGCTTCTAGCTGTGCTTCAAGCGTTAGCGGCACGTGAACAGCCATTTGGTCACCATCGAAGTCGGCGTTGTATGCCGCACAAACGAGTGGATGTAGCTGAATCGCTTTACCTTCAATAAGGACTGGCTCGAATGCCTGGATACCCAATCTGTGCAGTGTTGGTGCACGGTTAAGCATCACTGGATGTTCGCGGATCACGTCATCTAGCACGTCCCATACTTCTGGTACTTCACGTTCAACCATCTTCTTAGCAGCTTTGATGGTAGTAGCTAGGCCACGACCTTCTAACTTGCCATAGATGAATGGCTTAAATAGCTCAAGTGCCATCTTCTTAGGAAGACCACACTGGTGTAGACGTAAAGTAGGACCAACGGTAATTACCGAACGACCAGAATAGTCAACACGTTTACCTAGCAAGTTCTGACGGAAACGACCTTGCTTACCTTTGATCATATCGGCCAAAGATTTAAGTGGACGCTTGTTAGAACCGGTAATAGCGCGACCACGACGACCGTTATCTAATAGCGCATCAACAGACTCTTGCAACATACGCTTTTCGTTGCGCACGATGATGTCTGGAGCAGCTAGGTCTAATAGACGCTTTAGACGGTTGTTACGGTTGATCACACGACGGTAAAGGTCGTTCAAATCAGACGTAGCAAAACGACCGCCATCTAGTGGTACTAGAGGACGCAAGTCAGGTGGCAGAACCGGTAGCACTTTGAGGATCATCCACTCAGGCTTGTTGCCTGAAGTGAAGAAAGCTTCAATGAGCTTAAGACGCTTAGTGATCTTCTTGCGACGAGTCTCAGAGTTGATTGATGGCAACTCTTCGCGCATCATCTCAATCTCTTTTTCAAGATCGATAGCACGTAGCAATTCAAGAACTGCTTCGGCACCCATCTTAGCTTCGAACTCATCACCGTACTCTTCGAGTGCGTCAAGGTAGTTTTCTTCAGTCAGCATTTGGCCGCGTTCAAGGCTGGTCATGCCAGGCTCGATCACAACAAATGATTCGAAGTAAAGTACACGTTCGATATCACGCAGTGTCATATCTAGCATCAAACCGATACGGGACGGCAGTGATTTCAAGAACCAAATGTGTGCTACTGGGCTTGCTAGATCAATGTGACCCATACGCTCACGACGTACTTTAGTCTGGGTAACTTCTACGCCACACTTTTCACAGATCACACCACGGTGCTTAAGACGCTTATACTTACCGCATAAACATTCATAATCTTTTACTGGACCAAAAATACGCGCACAGAACAAACCTTCACGCTCAGGCTTGAAAGTACGGTAGTTGATGGTTTCTGGCTTCTTAACTTCACCAAATGACCAAGAGCGGATGAGATCTGGCGACGCTAGGCCAATCTTGATCCCTTCAAATTCTTCAGTCTTGCTTTGCTGTTTCAGAAACTTTAATAAGTCTTTCACGTTTCTCTCCTGAAGGAGTTAAACCGGGTGCTCCGCTCGCGCGGAGCACCGTTTATTGCCAAACTTCGGCGATGGCCAAGTCTTACTTTTGATCCAACTCGATATTAATACCGAGCGAACGGATCTCCTTCAGCAATACGTTGAAGGACTCAGGCATACCTGGTTGCATCTGGTGATTACCGTCGACGATGTTCTTATACATCTGAGTACGACCGTTAACATCATCAGACTTAACAGTAAGCATCTCTTGTAGAGTGTAAGCGGCACCGTATGCTTCAAGTGCCCATACTTCCATCTCACCGAAACGCTGACCACCAAACTGAGCTTTACCGCCCAGTGGTTGCTGAGTAACAAGACTGTAAGAACCGGTTGAACGCGCGTGCATCTTATCGTCAACCAAGTGGTTAAGTTTAAGCATGTACATGTAACCTACGGTTACTGGACGTTCAAATTGGTTACCGGTACGACCATCAAACAAGGTGCGCTGTCCAGAAGTAGGAAGACCAGCTAATTCAAGCATCTCCTTAATTTCTTTCTCTTTTGCACCATCGAATGCTGGAGTCGCAGTCGGAACACCGCCTCTTAGGTTCTTAGCAAGACGAATAACTTCTTCATCAGTAAATGAATCGATATCAACGCGCTGTTGCACGTCTTCACCAAGTTCATAAACTTGCTTGATGTAGTTACGAAGCTCTGCAAGCTCGCGCTGCTCTTCTAGCATAGCAGTGATCTTGTCACCGATACCTTTCGCCGCTGCGCCTAAATGCACTTCAAGAACCTGACCGATGTTCATACGCGATGGTACACCTAGTGGGTTCAATACGATGTCCACTGGGTTACCATTTTCGTCGTACGGCATATCTTCTACAGGGTTAATCTTAGAGATAACACCCTTGTTACCGTGACGACCCGCCATCTTATCACCAGGCTGGATAGTACGTTTAACTGCTAGGTAAACCTTAACAATCTTAAGTACGCCAGGTGCTAAGTCATCACCTTGAGTGATCTTACGACGCTTAACTTCGAACTTCTTATCGAAGTCAGCTTTTAGCTCTTCCGCTTGCTCAGCTAACTGTTCTAGTTCAGTTTGCTTAGTTTCATCGTCGATAGTTTGCACTAACAACTGTGAACGTGGAATGGCATCAAGCTGTGCTTCAGTGTAGCCAGCACCTATTAATAGGTTGCGAGCACGGCCAATCACACCATCTTCAAGAATCTTAAATTCTTCAGTTAGGTCTTTCTTAGCCTGGGCGATATGCATCTCTTCGATTTCTACCGCACGCTTATCTTTCTCAACGCCATCACGGGTAAATACCTGAACGTCGATGATGGTACCTTTAACTGAGTTAGGTACACGTAGTGAGCTATCTTTAACATCAGATGCTTTTTCACCGAAGATGGCACGCAATAGCTTCTCTTCTGGCGTTAGCTGAGTTTCACCTTTAGGTGTCACTTTGCCCACTAGGATGTCGCCACCCTTAACTTCAGCACCGATGTAAACGATACCTGATTCATCTAGCTTAGAAAGCGCAGACTCACCTACGTTTGGAATATCAGCAGTGATCTCTTCGCTACCCAACTTAGTATCACGAGCGATACATGAAAGCTCTTGAATGTGGATAGTAGTAAAACGATCCTCTTGCGCAACGCGCTCAGAGATTAAGATCGAATCCTCGAAGTTGTAACCATTCCAAGGCATGAACGCGATACGCATGTTCTGACCAAGAGCCAAATCACCTAAATCGGTAGATGGGCCATCGGCAAGTACGTCACCACGAACGACTGGGTCACCAACAGAACAACATGGACGCTGGTTAATACAGGTGTTCTGGTTAGAACGAGTGTATTTGGTCAAGTTGTAGATATCGATACCAGCTTCACCTGGAGTCAACTCTGCTTCATTTACCTTAACTACGATGCGGCTAGCGTCAACGTAATCAACATAACCACCACGTTTAGCAGCAACAACAACACCAGAGTCAACCGCTAGCGTACGCTCGATACCAGTACCAACAAGCGGCTTATCGGCGCGCAATGTTGGAACCGCTTGACGTTGCATGTTCGCACCCATCAATGCACGGTTAGCATCATCGTGTTCTAGGAACGGGATCAGTGACGCAGCAACAGAAATAATCTGTTGTGGCGATACGTCCATATATTGAACGTCGGCAGCACGCATAAAGGTTGATTCACCTTTATGACGACAAGCAATTTGCTCTTCAACCATACGGCCATCGGCATCAAGCTCAATGTTAGCCTGTGCAATAACGTAACGGCCCTCTTCGATTGCTGACAAGTAATCTACTTGGTCAGTAATAACACCATCAATTACCTTGCGGTATGGTGTTTCAAGGAAACCATAAGAGTTAGTGCGTGCAAAGCTTGCTAACGAGTTGATTAGACCAATGTTTGGACCTTCAGGGGTCTCAATTGGACATAGACGACCATAGTGAGTTGGGTGAACGTCTCGAACTTCGAAACCTGCACGCTCACGTGTCAAACCACCAGGACCAAGAGCCGAAATACGGCGCTTATGTGTCACTTCTGATAGTGGGTTGTTTTGGTCCATGAACTGAGACAGCTGAGAAGAACCGAAGAACTCTTTCACTGCAGCAGAAATAGGCTTAGCGTTGATCAGATCTTGAGGCATTAGCTCATTCAGATCGCCAAGGCTTAAACGCTCACGTACGGCACGCTCTACACGAACGAGACCTACACGGAACTGGTTTTCAGCCATTTCGCCAACACTACGGATACGACGGTTACCCAAGTGATCGATATCATCGACTTCATCATTACCGTTACGGATTTTGATGATGTTCTGCATTACTGCAACGATATCTTCTTTGGTCAGAATGCCTGTACCTTCATCGTCATCGATACCGAGACGACGGTTGAACTTCATACGACCTACTTTAGAGAGGTCATAACGCTCTTCACTGAAGAACAAGTTCTGGAATAGGGCTTCTGCAGCATCTTTGGTTGGTGGCTCGCCGGGACGCATCATGCGATAGATCTCAACTAACGCTTCTAAGCGGTTAGTTGTAGAATCGATACGCAGCGTGTCAGAGATATATGCACCGTGATCAAGCTCGTTGATGAACAGTGTATCGATATCTTTGATACCAGCCATTGAAAGCTTAGCAAGATCTTCTAGGCTGATCTCTGCGTTTGCAGAAACCAACACTTCACCCGTATCTGGGTCGATATAGTCTTGTGCAGCAATCTTACCTGAAATGTACTCAACCGGTACTTCAAGCTCAGTAGTATTGGTCTTCTCAAGTTGACGAATATGACGTGCAGTAATGCGACGACCTTTCTCAACTAAGATAGTGCCTTCAGCATCTTTAATGTCGTAGCTTGCTGTTTCACCGCGCAGGCGGTCAGCAACTAGCGTCATCACCAAGGTATCTTTTTTGATCTTGTATTGAACACGTTCAAAGAACAGATCTAGGATATCTTGAGTCGAATAATCCAATGCACGTAAGATGATAGACGCCGCAAGTTTACGACGACGGTCAATACGGACAAATAGCGCATCTTTTGGATCGAACTCAAAATCCAACCATGAACCACGGTAAGGAATAATACGTGCGTTATACAGCACCTTACCAGAAGAGTGGGTCTTACCACGGTCGTGATCGAAGAATACACCAGGACTACGGTGTAACTGAGATACGATAACACGCTCAGTACCATTGATAACAAAGGTACCGTTGTCAGTCATAAGAGGGATATCCCCCATATAGACTTCTTGTTCTTTAATATCTTTTACTGTGCCAGGCGCCGCTTCACGGTCATACAGAACCATACGTAACTTAACACGTAGTGGTGCAGAGTATGTAACACCGCGAATTTGACACTCTTTCACATCAAAAACAGGCTCACCTAGTTTATAGCTGACATATTGCAGCTCAGAATTACCAGAAAAGCTCTTGATGGGAAAAACGCTACGGAAAGCGGCTTCTAAACCACGCTCGCCTGTAGGATCTTGATCGGTGAACTTCTTAAAGGAGTCCAACTGGATTGACAATAGGTAAGGGATATCCAAAACTTGTGGACGCTTACCAAAGTCTTTGCGAATACGCTTCTTTTCAGAATAGGAGTAAACCATGGGTTTCCTCTGATTGCGAGATGTGACCAAGACTGAATCAACGCTAAGGGGTTGAATCAGCACGTTTGCCCATCACCGTTGATAGCAAGAACCTAACCAGTAATCTCTGCTAGGGACTGCAAAATCTGGCGACAAACGGTGAAAAAAAAATCGCCAACGCTTACAGCGCAAAAAAGGCCGACGGTTAAAAAACCGCCAGCCTCCGCCCGATGACTCGGGTGGGATGTAAGTTATATTATAACTTACTTGATCTCTACTGCAGCACCAGCTGCTTCAAGTTCAGTTTTAAGAGCTTCAGCTTCTTCTTTAGAGATAGCTTCTTTAACTGCTACTGGAGCAGATTCAGCCATGCCTTTAGCTTCTTTCAGGCCTAGACCTGTAGCGCCACGAAGTGCTTTAATAACAGCAACTTTGTTTTCGCCGTGAGAAGTAAGAATTACGTCGAATTCTGTTTTCTCTTCAGCAGCAGCAGCTTCGCCACCACCAGAAACAACAGCAGCAGCGGCAGAAACGCCGAACTTCTCTTCCATTGCTTCGATTAGTTCAACAACTTCCATTACAGACATTGCTGCAAGGGCTTCTAAGATTTGGTCTTTAGTGATAGACATAACAAAAAATTCCTAATTGTACTGAATTCAATTTAATTAAGCGGCTTGTAAAATTAAGCAGCTTCTTTCTGATCGCGTAGAGCGGCCAATGTACGAACGAACTTGCCAGCAGATGCTTCTTTTAGAGTCATCATGAACTGAGCTAGTGCTTCTTCGTATGTTGGTAGTTTTGCTAAACGATCAATGTTATCTGCAGGGATTAGTTCCCCTTCAAAGGCTGCTGCTTTGATCTCAAAGTTACCTTGTACTTTAGCGAAGTCTTTAAGAAGACGCGCTGCTGCACCTGGATGCTCATTAGAGAATGCGATCAAAGTAGGACCAGTAAACGTATCGCTAAGGCACTCAAAAGCAGTACCTTCAACAGCGCGTTTAACTAGAGTGTTACGTACAACTTTAACGTACACACCAGCTTCACGAGCGGCTTTACGAAGACCGGTCATATCACCTACAGTTACACCACGTGAATCGGCAACAACTGCAGATAAAGCACCTTTGGCAGCTTCGTTGACTTCAGCAACAATCGCTTTTTTGTCTTCGAGTCTTAATGCCATTGGCTTTACTCCTGGATTCTATCTAGGGAATTCCCTAGCAATTACCAAACTAAGTCAATTAACTTAGTTACTTACGGCGCGAATATCCAGGCAGAATAAAATCTAACTGGGGTCCGACACCGTCTACGTAGGAAATTAAGTTAGCGCGCTGCGTTAACACCTACGGTCTTGGACGAGGGTCTATCCGGTAATACTATAAAGTAATACGAAAATAGACCTCAACCCACAAAGTGCGCGCATTATATGCTAACTTGCCCACTTTGTAAAATCATGCCAAGAAATTAAGCTGCTGGAGTCAGAGTGCTCTGATCAACTGCCACACCTGCACCCATAGTGGTAGAGATGCTTACTTTCTTAACGAAAACGCCTTTAGCTGCAGCTGGCTTAGCTTTGATAAGCGCGCCAAGTAGAGCTTCTAGGTTTTCTTTTAGTTGAACAGTATCGAAATCCACTTTACCGATAGTAGTGTGGATAATACCGTTCTTGTCATTGCGGTAACGTACTTGACCCGCTTTCGCGTTCTTAACTGCTTCTGCAACATTAGGAGTCACAGTACCAGTTTTAGGGTTAGGCATTAGACCACGTGGGCCTAAGATTTGACCTAACTGACCAACAACGCGCATTGCATCTGGAGATGCGATAACTACGTCGAAGTTCATTTCGCCCGCTTTAACTTGTGCAGCAAGGTCATCCATACCCACAAGTTCAGCGCCAGCTGCTTTAGCCGCTTCAGCGTTAGCACCTTGAGTGAACACAGCAACACGTACGTCACGACCAGTACCGTGTGGTAGTACAGTAGCACCACGCACGTTTTGGTCTGATTTACGTGGGTCAACACCTAGGTTAACCGCAACGTCAACACTCTCAACGAACTTAGCAGTAGCTAGTTCTTTAAGTAGTGCAACAGCTTCGTTGATGTCGTAGCTCTTAGTTACTTCTACTTTTTCGCGGATCAAACGCGCGCGTTTAGTTAGCTTTGCCATTATATTAATCCTCTACTACCAAACCCATTGAACGCGCAGTACCTTCAATTGAGCGAATCATCGCTTCAATATCAGCACCAGTCATATCAGCGGCTTTAGTCTCAGCGATTTCCTGGACAGCGCTACGCTTGATAGTTCCCACTTTTTCAGTGTTAGGACGGCCTGAACCAGACTTAAGACCCGCTGCTTTAAGCAGTAGGAATGAAGCTGGAGGAGTCTTAGTTTCAAAAGTGAAAGAGCGATCAGTGTATACAGTGATAACAACAGGAATTGGCATACCTTTCTCGAACTTTTCAGTACGAGCATTGAATGCTTTACAGAATTCCATGATGTTAACACCTTTCTGACCCAATGCTGGGCCAACTGGTGGCGACGGGTTTGCAGCACCGGCTGCTACTTGTAGTTTGATGTAACCATCAACTTTCTTTGCCATGAGACATTTCCTCAAGTATGGGTACAAACGCTAGAGGCGACATGCCTATTAGCTCCCCGAAAATAATGGCTGCGGATTATACAAAAATCCGCAGCCATTTCCAATACGTTTTGTGGTTTATTTAATCAGCTTTTTTCGATCTGACTAAAATCTAGCTCTACTGGCGTTGAACGCCCGAAGATCATTACCGACACTTTAACGCGGTTCTTCTCGTAATCCACTTCTTCTACCGTGCCGTTAAAGTCAGCGAATGGACCGTCGGTCACACGCACAACTTCACCAGGCTCAAACATCACACGATGCGTTGGAGACTCAGTAGTTTCTTGTAGACGCTGTAAAATCGCATCGGCTTCTTTATCTGAAATCGGCGCAGGACGATCTGACGTACCACCAATGAAGCCCATTACACGAGGGATGCTTTTCACCAAGTGCCAGCTTTCGTCATTCATTTCCATCTGGACTAATACATAGCCAGGGAAGAATTTACGCTCACTCTTACGACGCTGGCCTGCACGCATTTCAACCACTTCTTCAGTCGGTACTAAAACCTCACCGAAATAGTGTTCCATTTCATGCATTTTGATGTGTTCAAGCAATGATTTACATACGCGACCTTCATAACCAGAAAAGGCCTGAACCACATACCATCTTTTTTTAGCTTCAGTCATACGAAGTGCCTATACGCCTGTAATAAAATTAACAATTCTCAGCAATACAGCATCCATACCCCAAAGGATAAGAGCCAAAATGCCTGTTGCCGCTAAAACGATAAAAGTCGTGTTTAGCGCTTCTTGACGCGTAGGCCAAACCACTTTACGAACTTCAATGTGCGATTCACGAGCAAAGGCCAACGCTTGCTTGCCTTTCTCGGTTTGAAGAGCGATAAAGCCGGCTATTGCGAATGCCACTACGACACCGATAGCACGCACCAATACGCTTGCTTCGCTATACATCTGATTAGCAATAATGGCAGCAGCCAGCAGAATAACTACTACGCCCCATTTTACCATATCCAGAGAGTTACCCTGATTTTCAGTATTTGTTGTCATCGGTTACTTCCGTTACTCACTACGACCTGAGCTTAAGTTTGGTCAGTCGCAAAATTCTTTCTCAAGTAAGATTGTGTTGACCATTCCACTGTATGCCCGAGCTTACCCACTACTAGAGCAAAAAGTAAGCCCAGAGGGTCAAAAATCGGCCATAGATTGTATTCTTATTCAATGCAATTGGCAAGGCGGCTCAGGGCCTGTTGCCAACAAATATCAATGACTAAAAATGAAAAAGGCAGCCTAGGCTGCCTTTTTCAGTATTGTGTTAAGACACTTTGCTATTAAGCAATGATCTTAGCTACAACACCAGCACCAACTGTACGGCCACCTTCACGGATAGCGAAGCGTAAACCTTCGTCCATCGCGATTGGGCAGATCAGCGTTACTGTCATCTGTACGTTGTCACCAGGCATTACCATCTCTACGCCTTCTGGCAATTCGATAGTACCGGTTACGTCTGTTGTACGGAAGTAGAACTGTGGACGGTAACCTTTGAAGAATGGAGTGTGACGTCCGCCTTCTTCTTTTGACAGAACATAGATTTCTGACTGGAATGTAGTGTGTGGAGTGATTGAACCAGGCTTAGCCAATACTTGACCACGCTCAACTTCATCACGCTTAGTACCACGTAGTAGTACACCACAGTTCTCACCTGCACGACCTTCGTCAAGCAGTTTACGGAACATTTCAACACCAGTACAAGTGGTCTTAGTAGTATCGCGAATACCAACGATTTCTACTTCTTCACCTACTTTGATCACACCGCGCTCTACACGACCAGTTACAACAGTACCACGGCCAGCGATTGAGAATACGTCTTCGATTGGAAGAATGAATGCACCGTCAATTGCACGCTCTGGCTCTGGAATATAAGTATCTAGCGCTTCTGCAAGCTCAAGGATCTTAGCTTCCCACTCTGGCTCGCCTTCAAGGGCTTTAAGCGCAGAACCTTGGATAACTGGTAGGTCATCACCTGGGAAGTCATATTCAGATAGAAGTTCACGAACTTCCATTTCTACTAGTTCTAGAAGCTCTTCGTCATCAACCATGTCACATTTGTTCATGAATACGATGATGAAAGGTACACCAACCTGACGTGAAAGCAGGATGTGCTCACGAGTCTGTGGCATTGGACCATCTGTAGAAGCAACTACTAGGATAGCGCCGTCCATCTGTGCAGCACCAGTGATCATGTTTTTAACATAATCCGCGTGACCTGGGCAGTCTACGTGTGCGTAGTGACGTGATGGAGTGTCATATTCGATGTGAGAAGTATTAATTGTAATACCGCGCTCACGCTCTTCTGGAGCGTTATCGATTTGTGCAAAGTTACGAGCTTCACCGCCGTATGTCTTAGTCAATACAGCAGATATTGCTGCAGTAAGAGTGGTTTTACCATGGTCAACGTGACCGATGGTGCCCACGTTTACGTGAGGTTTGCTACGTTCAAATTTTTCTTTAGCCATGGTATTGCCCCAATTAGAGATACTTGGTGATGAAATCTACATACAACAAAAAATCCGATGCATATTATGTCATCGAATCGATTCATTAAGATAATTAGGGGGCTTAGTAGGAGCTGAAGGCAGTTATCGAGAACTGACCCTTTTAGATGGGATTGCTCTTAGATATGGGCACAATCAGCGAAAATTGGAGCGGATGGCGGGAATCGAACCCGCGTTATCAGCTTGGAAGGCTGGAGTAATACCATTATACGACATCCGCGCAACCTAACTAAGGTTACCTAACTACCTAAAAAATGGTGGAGGGAGAAGGATTCGAACCTTCGAAGGCTGAGCCGTCAGATTTACAGTCTGATCCCTTTGGCCACTCGGGAACCCCTCCAGAGAAATGGTGCCGGCACCAAGAGTCGAACTCGGGACCTACTGATTACAAGTCAGTTGCTCTACCAACTGAGCTATGCCGGCGTGTCATTTCGGTAGCGGATATTAGGGAATCATGAGCACAAGTGCAATAGCTAATTTGAAATATCTGTAAAAAAAACGCTTAAGCGGCGCTTTTTCCACCAAAAGCATCACTTGCTGTGCACTATTCAGGCAGAAGAGAGCGATTACTTATTCCCTCCTGTAGGAATAGCATTTTTGCAGTTGTTCACATAAAGACGATGGTGTACTGTGCGTTGCCTAAGGGGAGATTTATCCATGTTAGCCACTAATCAAATTCACAATGCGCTTTATCTTGCTTTCGAGCGCCAGCAATGGGCTGAACTACGAAAATCGGTACCACTTACCCTCAGTGAAGCAGATCTCGAAGACTTACGCGGTATTAACGAATCTATCTCACTCGATGAAGTCACCGATATTTACTTACCCCTTAGTCGACTATTAAACCTTATCATCGGTGCTAAACAACAACGCGGCCTAGTATTAAGCCAATTTATTGGCCGAGAGCCTCCTAAACGCCCTTACATTATTAGTATCGCAGGCAGTGTTGCTGTGGGTAAAAGTACCACAGCGCGTATCATGCAAGCCTTGTTAAGACAGTGGCCTGAACACCCAAAGGTTGATCTGGTCACCACTGACGGATTTTTGTACCCACTGGCAGAATTGAAACGTCGTGGTTTACTACAACGTAAAGGCTTCCCCGAAAGCTACGATATGAAGATGTTGGTCGAATTTATATCGAAGATAAAAGCCGGCGAAAGTACAGTCCACGCCCCCATCTATTCTCACATAACCTATGACAGAGTTGCCGATACTCAACAGGTTATTGAGCAACCCGATATTCTTATTATCGAAGGGTTAAATGTATTACAAACCAGTCAAGACAGCCATGTAGCGATTTCCCAGCCTTTTGTATCTGATTTTGTAGATTTTTCTATCTACGTGGATGCAGAGGAGTCTCTGCTAAAACAGTGGTATATATCGCGATTCTTACAGTTTAGACAGGGAGCATTTAGTGATGTAAATTCATATTTCCATCACTATTCAGATCTCAACGATGCTGAAGCTACTCGTATCGCTGCCAATATTTGGGACAGTATCAATGGCCCCAATCTTAATTTAAATATCTTACCGACCCGCGATAGGGCACATCTGATTTTAAGCAAAAGCACTGACCATATGATGAATCAGGTGCTATTACGTAAATAGACAGTTAAGCGTGCATGGCTAATGTACGCTTAACTGCGTCTCAAAGTGGGCGCATCGATATTTCACCGCCGACATACGCCTTTATACCATTACCGTTATCAAGCAAAATGGCTCCCTGCTCATCGATGCCACAACAGATACCTTCGACACTGTTATCGCCCATCAGCAACTTAACCACCTTACCGTCAAATAAATCGGCTTCTCGCCAACGTTGTTTAAACGCCTTAAGTCCTTGCGATTCAAACAAACTAAGATCGCTCACCAGTTGTTGCTGCAAGGCTATCATTAGCTCTGTCTTGTCAGGTTGTTGGCTTAACTCAGACAGATCACTCCAAGGCTGATCAATCTTATCCGCCTGATCTGCCGACATCGAAAGGTTAATCCCTATTCCAATAACCAAATTGCATTCGTAGTCAGCCTGGCCACTCATCTCAATGAGAATACCTGCTAATTTTTTATGATTAAGATAGATATCATTTGGCCACTTAACCCCTATCCCATCGACGCCTAACCCACGTAATACTGTGGTTAATGAACAGGCAACTACAAGGCTCAAGCCCATAGCTTGCGACATACCTTGTGAAAACTGCCAAAAAAAAGAAGTATATAGATGGCAACCATAGGGCGAAACCCAAGTGCGCCCTCTTCGTCCTCGCCCGGCCGATTGATGCTCAGCAACACAAATATCACCACTACTAAGTTCATTGACATGATTTAATAAAAACGCATTAGTGCTATTGATATCATTAAAGTAAAAACAACGACCTTTAATTTGTGCCTTTAAACGTTGCTCATCGATAAGAGACAATGGAGTCGATAACTTATAGCCTTTCCCTTTAACACTATAAATATCAACCCCAAACTCCTCTAGACTTGCCACATGCTTACTGATGGCAGCCCTTGAGATCCCAAGCTCATGAGCTAGCGCTTCTCCAGAAACAAACTCTCCACCTGCGAGTGATTTAATAATTGCGCGTTTACGCAGCCATTGTTCATGCATCATTTAATTCCCTTTCTCCTACTGCACCGATGATACGTGGCTCAACCTCTAAACTGACCGAATATATTTGGTTAACCCGCTGTATCACCTCACGCGCTAATGTACAGACGTCGGCCCCTGTGGCTTTGCCGACATTTACGATAACCAAGGCTTGTTTTAAATGTATGGCCGCCCCACCAATAGCATGGCCTTTTAATCCCGCATTTTCGATAAGCCAACCCGCTGCTAACTTTACGTTATCAACGTTCACCGGGTAGCCAACAATAGCAGGATACTCTTGCTGTAATTGAGTAAAGAGTTCACTAGAAACGATAGGGTTTTTAAAAAAGCTACCCACATTACCTAATACCGCGGGATCAGGCAGCTTACTGCTACGAGTCTCGCAGATACAATCAAAAATCATTGTTGGTGTCAGAGTAGTGGCAGATAATTGTTGTAATGGGCCATAACTTAAATTTGGGCGCCACTCTTTTTCTAAGCGAAGGCCCACATTTAAAATCACCGCTTTATTTTTTAATGTCGATTTAAAAATCGAATCACGATAATCAAATAGACATTGCTCGGCATTGAGACGAACACGCTTGCCAGTGGCAAGATCTAAATATTCCACCCACTCACAAAACTGCGAAAAATCAGCACCATACGCGCCTATATTTTGGATAGGAGCAGCCCCTACAGAACCTGGGATTAAGGCTAAATTTTCTAAACCTGGCATATTATGCGTTAAACAAAATTGTACTAATTCATGCCAATTCTCACCTGCTGCCACCGACAAATGAAAACAGTCTTCATCTTCAACAACATTAATGCCCTTAGTTGCAATAAGCACCACAGTGCCCTTAAAACTATCAGTTAACACGATATTACTACCGCCACCAATAGCCAATAACGGCCTGTTTGTATTTGCAGCCTCAAGACAAATATCGATGAGTTTTAGCTCATCAGTCGCCTTAATTAAGTGCTCACAACTGACATCTATACCCAGGGTATTATGCGTGACTAATGAATGAGTAATAATGGAGTCCATAATTCTGATTGACATGACAAAACACTATTGTAACCGTTAGCCTAACTTTTATCGATCAGATCTCAAGACAGATTATCTTCCAAATAATGTCATAAAAGCATCAAATCTCATTTGGCCAATATAAATACATATAGAGTGCTATCACTCGTAATATGTTCAATTGAATCATGATAGTTCACCAAGTCCGTAGTAATACATTTAGCGTATACAGATGATGTTATCCAGTAAATAGCATTAACGCTCATGGCATTAGCAAGGGGCATAGTTACTAAAAACAGACAAGGTAAGCCCAAATACAAAAAAGCCCGCTGCGTTAGCAACGGGCTTTATAGACTATCTTTCCTTTCGAGCTTTCGAGAACTCTTTTTTGTCTTCACTTTTTTAAAGTGGAATCAAAAATGGGTCTGTAATGATCTATGTAACCCTCCCCTAAAATAGTCCCATGCATAATTAGAGCTCTCCGCGTTCAGCTTCAGCATCAAGCTGCACTTGATAAGCGCAGACGCTTCACCCTACTCTACATGGGTTTGAGCCTCACTACGTTCGGACTATTTACTTCCCCATGTTCGAGTGGTTATCTCTAGGCTAAAACGAAAAAAGCCCCAACACAAAGTGCTGGGGATTTATCGACTCTCTTTCGAGAAGTATTAGGCGTCTGTCATGGTCAGCTTCGAGCTAGCTCTCCGCGTTCAGCTCCAGCATCAAGCTGCGCTTGATAAGCGCAGACGCTTCACCCTACTCTACATGGGTTTGAGCCTCACTACGTTCGGACTTTTTATTTCCCCATGTTCGAATGGTTATCTCCCAGCTAAAACGAAAAAAGCCCGTTGCATTAGCAACGGGCTTTATCGTATTAGGCGTCTGGAAATGACCTACTCTCACATGGGGAGACCCCACACTACCATCGGCGCGATTGCGTTTCACTTCTGAGTTCGGGATGGGATCAGGTGGTACCACAATGCTATGGTTTCCAGACAAATTTGGAAATTTAGAAAGCTGTTTTAAATTTGAGTACACTAAATCAAGTGTCTGTATTCTTTCGCTAAGTATTCACTTAGTTAGAAACCCTTTTGGGTTGTATGGTTAAGCCTCACGGGTCATTAGTACAAGTTAGCTCAACGCCTCACAACGCTTACACACCTTGCCTATCAACGTAGTAGTCTCCTACGGCCCTTTAGAGGACTTAAAGTCCTAGGGATGACTCATCTTAGGGCTCGCTTCCCGCTTAGATGCTTTCAGCGGTTATCGATTCCGAACGTAGCTACCGGGCAATGCCATTGGCATGACAACCCGAACACCAGCGGTTCGTCCACTCCGGTCCTCTCGTACTAGGAGCAGCTCCCTTCAATCATCCAACGCCCACGGCAGATAGGGACCGAACTGTCTCACGACGTTCTGAACCCAGCTCGCGTACCACTTTAAATGGCGAACAGCCATACCCTTGGGACCGACTTCAGCCCCAGGATGTGATGAGCCGACATCGAGGTGCCAAACACCGCCGTCGATATGAACTCTTGGGCGGTATCAGCCTGTTATCCCCGGAGTACCTTTTATCCGTTGAGCGATGGCCCTTCCATTCAGAACCACCGGATCACTATGACCTGCTTTCGCACCTGCTCGACGTGTATGTCTCGCAGTTAAGCTGGCTTATGCCATTGCACTAACCGTACGATGTCCGACCGTACTTAGCCAACCTTCGTGCTCCTCCGTTACTCTTTGGGAGGAGACCGCCCCAGTCAAACTACCCACCAGGCACTGTCCTCAACCCCGATTCAGGGGCCAGAGTTAGAACATCAACACTACAAGGGTGGTATTTCAAGGTTGACTCCACAAGAACTGGCGTTCCTGCTTCAAAGTCTCCCACCTATCCTACACATGTAGGGTCAATGTTCAGTGCCAAGCTATAGTAAAGGTTCACGGGGTCTTTCCGTCTAGCCGCGGGTATACGGCATCTTCACCGCAATTTCAACTTCACTGAGTCTCGGCTGGAGACAGCGTGGCCATCATTACGCCATTCGTGCAGGTCGGAACTTACCCGACAAGGAATTTCGCTACCTTAGGACCGTTATAGTTACGGCCGCCGTTTACCGGGGCTTCGATCATGAGCTTCTCCGAAGATAACCCAATCAATTAACCTTCCGGCACCGGGCAGGCGTCACACCGTATACTTCCTCTTGCGAGTTTGCACAGTGCTGTGTTTTTGATAAACAGTTGCAGCCACCTGGTATCTGCGACTCCCGTCAGCTTAGAGAGCAAGTCTCATCACCAACAGGAGCGTACCTTCTCCCGAAGTTACGGTACCATTTTGCCTAGTTCCTTCAGCCGAGTTCTCTCAAGCGCCTTGGTATTCTCTACCCAACCACCTGTGTCGGTTTGGGGTACGATTCCTGCTAACCTGAAGCTTAGAAGATTTTCCTGGAAGCATGGCATCAACTACTTCAGTTCCGTAGAACCTCGTCGTCAACTCTCAGTGTATGTGCACCCGGATTTGCCTAAGTGCACCACCTACAGCCTTAAACGCGGACAACCAACGCCGCGCTAGCCTAGCCTTCTCCGTCTCTCCATCGCAGTTAGCAGAAGTACAGGAATATTAACCTGTTTCCCATCGACTACGCCTTTCGGCCTCGCCTTAGGGGTCGACTCACCCTGCCCTGATTAACATTGGACAGGAACCCTTGGTCTTTCGGCGTGGGGGTTTTTCACCCCCATTATCGTTACTCATGTCAGCATTCGCACTTCTGATACCTCCAGCGTGGGTTACCCCTTCACCTTCAACGGCTTACAGAACGCTCCTCTACCGCACTAGCGCAAGCGCTAGTACCCATAGCTTCGGTGTATTGCTTAGCCCCGTTAAATCTTCCGCGCAGGCCGACTCGACTAGTGAGCTATTACGCTTTCTTTAAATGATGGCTGCTTCTAAGCCAACATCCTAGCTGTCTAAGCCTTCCCACATCGTTTCCCACTTAGCAATAACTTTGGGACCTTAGCTGATGGTCTGGGTTGTTTCCCTTTTCACGACGGACGTTAGCACCCGCCGTGTGTCTCCCGAGTAGTACTCATTGGTATTCGGAGTTTGCAAAGGGTTGGTAAGTCGGGATGACCCCCTAGCCTTAACAGTGCTCTACCCCCAATGGTATTCGCTCGAGGCGCTACCTAAATAGCTTTCGAGGAGAACCAGATATCTCCCGGTTTGATTGGCCTTTCACCCCCAGCCACAAGTCATCACCGCATTTTTCAACATACGTGTGTTCGGTCCTCCAGTTGATGTTACTCAACCTTCAACCTGCCCATGGCTAGATCACCGGGTTTCGGGTCTACACCTTGCAACTAAACGCGCAGTTAACACTCGGTTTCCCTACGGCTCCGCTATTCGCTTAACCTCGCTACAAAATGTAAGTCGCTGACCCATTATACAAAAGGTACGCAGTCACGGTCTCAAGAACCGCTCCCACTGCTTGTACGTATACGGTTTCAGGTTCTATTTCACTCCCCTCACAGGGGTTCTTTTCGCCTTTCCCTCACGGTACTGGTTCACTATCGGTCAGTCAGGAGTATTTAGCCTTGGAGGATGGTCCCCCCATGTTCAGACAAGATGTCACGTGTCCCGTCCTACTCGTTTTCACGTAAAGTTAGTTTTCATGTACGGGGCTATCACCCTGTGCCGCTGTGCTTTCCAACACATTCCACTAACACCCTCTACGCTTAAGGGCTAATCCCCGTTCGCTCGCCGCTACTAGGGGAATCTCGGTTGATTTCTTTTCCTCCGGGTACTTAGATGTTTCAGTTCCCCGGGTTCGCCTCACAACACTATGTATTCATGTTGTGATACATGCTTATGCATGTGGGTTTCCCCATTCGGACATCGTTAGCTCAAATGCTTGTTACTAGCTCGCCAACGCTTTTCGCAAGTTACTACGTCCTTCATCGCCTCTGACTGCCAAGGCATCCACCGTATACGCTTAGTCACTTAACCATACAACCCAAATGAGTTTCACAAACTAATGTTTACAAAACACATCCTATCAAGCGGGTAAGCCTGATGGGTGTATCGCAACTAATGGTGTTTACTTTCGCCAAAAGAATACTCATGAATCATCATTACAATAATTCGGCACTTGATTTAAGTGTTTGAGAACTCAATTTTAATTTTCGCGTCAATGCTACAAATAACCACGTACAAGTACGCCATTATCCCTTTCACATTAACACTATCAGCTTTCCAAATTTTTAAAGAGCGGGCTTAAAAAAGCCAAAGATAAATTTTGCATTTATCTTTGGCATCTCTATCCATGTGCAAGTAAATGGTGGAGCTATGCGGGATCGAACCGCAGACCTCCTGCGTGCAAGGCAGGCGCTCTCCCAGCTGAGCTATAGCCCCATTTACATGCAGTCAAACAAAAACATACGTTACTTATTGCTAAGTCATTACCAAATCAAGTGATACAAGGCATGTAGAGAGGACGTTTAGCCTGCTAAACGACGAACTACATAACGCAGTAACACGAAGATTTTGGTGGGTCAGAGTGGACTTGAACCACCGACCTCACCCTTATCAGGGGTGCGCTCTAACCAGCTGAGCTACAGACCCATTTATACTTGTTTCTTTGCTTCAATTCAGCGTTGCTTTCGTCGTTCAATCAGTCATGTAGCGAACTACATTCCCTCTTTCTCTCCTCAAGCGCCTTGACTTGAAACAAATTAACGTCGTCTAAATAGACACGTATATTTTTGCTCTTTCTTTCTATCAAGTAATCTGTGTGAACACTCAACAAACATTAAGTTAGTCGTATAGGTAAGGAGGTGATCCAGCCCCAGGTTCCCCTAGGGCTACCTTGTTACGACTTCACCCCAGTCATGAACCACACCGTGGTAAACGCCCTCCCGAAGGTTAAGCTATCTACTTCTGGTGCAGCCCACTCCCATGGTGTGACGGGCGGTGTGTACAAGGCCCGGGAACGTATTCACCGTGGCATTCTGATCCACGATTACTAGCGATTCCGACTTCATGGAGTCGAGTTGCAGACTCCAATCCGGACTACGACAAGCTTTGTGAGATTAGCTCCACCTCGCGGCTTTGCAACCCTCTGTACTTGCCATTGTAGCACGTGTGTAGCCCTACTCGTAAGGGCCATGATGACTTGACGTCGTCCCCACCTTCCTCCGGTTTATCACCGGCAGTCTCCCTAAAGTTCCCACCATTACGTGCTGGCAAATAAGGATAAGGGTTGCGCTCGTTGCGGGACTTAACCCAACATTTCACAACACGAGCTGACGACAGCCATGCAGCACCTGTCTCAGAGTTCCCGAAGGCACTAAGCTATCTCTAGCGAATTCTCTGGATGTCAAGAGTAGGTAAGGTTCTTCGCGTTGCATCGAATTAAACCACATGCTCCACCGCTTGTGCGGGCCCCCGTCAATTCATTTGAGTTTTAACCTTGCGGCCGTACTCCCCAGGCGGTCTACTTAATGCGTTAGCTTGGGAACCCAGTGCTCAAGGCACCAAATTCCGAGTAGACATCGTTTACGGCGTGGACTACCAGGGTATCTAATCCTGTTTGCTCCCCACGCTTTCGTACCTGAGCGTCAGTCTTTGTCCAGGGGGCCGCCTTCGCCACCGGTATTCCTTCAGATCTCTACGCATTTCACCGCTACACCTGAAATTCTACCCCCCTCTACAAGACTCTAGTTTGCCAGTTCGAAATGCAATTCCCAGGTTGAGCCCGGGGCTTTCACATCTCGCTTAACAAACCGCCTGCGTACGCTTTACGCCCAGTAATTCCGATTAACGCTTGGACCCCTCGTATTACCGCGGCTGCTGGCACGAAGTTAGCCGGTCCTTCTTCTGCGAGTAACGTCACACCTAAACGCTATTAACGCTTAAGCTTTCCTCCTCGCTGAAAGTGCTTTACAACCCGAAGGCCTTCTTCACACACGCGGCATGGCTGCATCAGGCTTGCGCCCATTGTGCAATATTCCCCACTGCTGCCTCCCGTAGGAGTCTGGGCCGTGTCTCAGTCCCAGTGTGGCTGATCATCCTCTCAGAACAGCTAGGGATCGTCGCCTTGGTGAGCCATTACCTCACCAACTAGCTAATCCCACCTAGGTACATCCAATCGCAGAAGGCCCGAAGGTCCCCTCTTTTCCCCCGTAGGGCGTATGCGGTATTAGCAGTCGTTTCCAACTGTTATCCCCCTCGACTGGGCAGTTCCCTAGGCATTACTCACCCGTCCGCCGCTCGTCAGCAAAGAAAGCAAGCTTTCTTCCTGTTACCGCTCGACTTGCATGTGTTAGGCCTGCCGCCAGCGTTCAATCTGAGCCATGATCAAACTCTTCAATTAAAGTTTTGTTGTTTGACTTACGTCAAACGGCTCAACGAATTCTGTTCGAACTAATCTTGCGATTAATTCTTTGTACATATTGCTATGAACACTCATCACCTCTCGTGAGAGAAAGTGAAAGAATTGGTTGATTTAATTCTTTGATTGCCAACCCGAAGGTTAGGCAATTTCGATTAACTCAACACCTGTGAGTGTCCACACAGATTACTTGATAAATTGTTAAAGAGCGTTAGCACATCTTGGTAGTTCCAAGTGGCTAGGGCTGCGTATTCTACGCAATCCTTGGTTCGCGTCAAGCAGTTTTTAAAACTTTTTGATGCGGCACTTTTCAGTGCCTGACCACCCTGTAAGCTAGGTGTTTAACCAAGTTACTTAGTGCTTTACGACTTCTCTCTGCGAGCTTCGCCGTGTCAGTGGTTGCGCATTATAGGGAGTTATCTTGGGGGCGCAAGGGCTTTTTAAACGATCGGCGATCGCTCGATGATCTTTTCGCCGTTATGGCGTTTTTTGTATCACTTTGTGTGGTTTTACACCGATGGGACTAACGACTCAGTTATATTAATCGTTAATTAAGTTCGTTTTTTCGTCAATATACTAGTGTAATTGCCAATAATTCATTACCATATACGAGCTGTTAACAGTTAATTATCAATTCTTCAGAGAACATATATATGCAAAAGCCATTTCTTATTGTTTTGATCGTCGCCATTGTTGGCGCATTGGCAATATCTCAGTTCGCGCCAGACCTATATTCTGCAATCGCGTTTTTTACTGGTGCTATTATCGCAAGCGTTATTTTTACCCTTCAATCACCTAAGTCTGATACCGATACTGATGAACAGTATAAAGGCCCAACGATGACACTTTATGTTGGCAACTTGCCATACCGTGTCCATGAAGGCGAAGTAAAGGTGTTATTTGGTAAGTACGGCCCAGTAAACTCTGTACGTCTAGTTCGCGATCGTAAGACGGGTCGCCGTAAAGGTTTTGGATTTATCGAGATGTCTGAAGCGGGCGCTAAGAAGGCCATGGTTAAGTTAAACGAGTTTGATTTTCAGGAGCGTACACTTAAAGTGCGTGAAGCAAAGTCACAAGACGCTGAAAAGTCAGAATCTACTCAGGAAACTAACTAGAGTACTCCTCTTTTACCTATACATGTAAAGGCATACTTATAGAATAGTATGAACAAATAACATTAGTGGTCTTATGCCAGATTCTATGGGATTAATTGTCTAATAGATGAAAAGCCATATTCCACTAGTGTTGTTTTTAACCCTTTAGATATCTCTTGCGTCGTAAAGTATGCGTGGCTTTCTCCTCTTTCTCCTTCTGTAGTATCACCATTGCGCAAGGTTTTAACTCTAGCAGCTATCGCCTTGGCAGAATCTAATAACCGAACCCCTTCACCAAGGTAATGTTGTAACTCCACTTTTAAGATAGGAAAGTGCGTGCACCCTAAGACTAATGTATCTATGCCTGATTGCTTTATAGGTGATAATACTTGGGTGAGCAGCGCATGATCGATAGGCTCTTGCGCCATCTTAGCTTCGGCTAAGAGTACTAGCTCTGATGATCCGAAACATGTCACTTCGCAATCAGCGGCAAACTTTTGGATCAACGTGCGTGTATAAGCGCGGTTAACTGTTCCTGGAGTAGCCAGTAATCCGATACGTTTGTTCTTACTCATGGCAGCCGCGGGTTTAATCGCAGGTACCACCCCAACAACCGGAATAACCAGTTGAGCGCGCAGTGCTGGCAATATCAAGGTACTTGCAGTGTTACAAGCCACGACAACAATATCGGCTGTGACTCTATCTACCGCTTGAGTAATAAGCTGCACGGCGCCGCTAATCAATACCTGTTCTTCTAGCTCACCATAAGGCAATCTGGCGTTATCAAATAAGTAGTAATAGTTTTCATTGGGCAGCGTTTGCTTAACTTCAGAGAGTATGGAAAGCCCACCCACACCTGAATCGAATACTAAAATATTTGCCGACAAACTCAATTCCCCGTGGGTAAACTCTAAATGTGATAAGCATGATATTTTCCCATAGCCAGGGATAAATCAAAAGCCAGATATTGGACATCATGGCAGGGTAGTATACTATTTGCGCCCCAATGATAGTAACGGTGTTTAAAAATGAATTTAGAAGCAATGGATCCTAACCAATACGATAAGCAACTCGATGCTAAACGTGAAAAATTAGCGCAACTTTTTGCTGACTTTGACACCCCATCATTGCAAGTATTCGCGTCGACACCTGAACATTATCGTATGCGTGCCGAATTTCGTGTGTGGCACGAAGGTGAGGACCTTTACTACTATATGTTTGATAAGGCGCTTAATCAAAAAATACGTTGTGAGCAGTTCTTACCCGCAAGTGCGCTGATCAATGAGATGATGCCGGCTTTAATGGCTGAGCTTCGTCCTAACCCAGTATTACGCCATAAGCTATTTCAGGTCGACTTTTTGTCTACCCTAAGCGGTGAGATCTTAGTCTCATTGCTGTACCACAAACAACTTGACCAACAATGGCAAGATGAAGCACAGTCCCTCAAGCAACGTCTGGGTAAGCAATTTAACGTCAATATAATTGGCCGTGCGCGCAAACAAAAGTTGATGCTAGATCGTGATTATGTGATTGAGTCATTGCCCGTTAATGGACAGACTTTGATTTATAAGCAGGTGGAAAATAGCTTTACTCAACCTAACGGACAAGTGTCTATCAAGATGCTGGAATGGGCCATAGATAGCACCAAAGAGAGCAGTGGCGATCTGTTAGAGCTCTATTGTGGTAATGGCAACTTCTCTATTGCGTTGGCACAGAACTTCAACCGCGTGCTCGCTACGGAATTAGCTAAACCTTCGGTCGACTCGGCCCAATATAATATTGAAGCCAATAATATCGAGAATGTGCAGATCATTCGCATGTCCGCCGAAGACTTTACCGACGCATTAGCCAAGAAACGCAGCTATAGGCGTCTAGAAGGGATAGATTTAGACAGCTATAACTGCAACACCATATTTGTTGACCCGCCACGTGCCGGTCTCGATGACAATACTTTAGCCATGGTGCAAGGTTATCAACGGATCATCTATATTTCATGTAACCCAAATACTCTGCTAGATAACCTCAAGGTGTTGGATAGCACCCACAAAATTACTCGCTTTGCGCTATTTGATCAGTTTCCATATACCGATCACATGGAGTCTGGCGTGTTATTAGAAAAACGCTAAACACCAAATTGTTCAGCTCACACTAAAATCTTAAGATCTAAGTATTAAGATCCAAAAGGGCCATTAGGCCCTTTTGCGTATCGAGTCTCGCTAAAATCTCATACTGGATCAGCGGTTTTCCATTTTTTGTTGTAACGACTCAGCCCCTTTCGCCACCATACGCAACTGGATAACCAACCTGTCGGCTAATATCTTACGATCCACTCGTTTCATATCTAACGCTGCAGCTCCTGCGTTAAACACCAATGTGACCAATGCCTCAGCTTGGGCACGGGCTAATTCTGGTGAGCGCCTCGCCGTGGCTTCGGTGTAATGCGCTAACTCTGATATAAAGTGCTCAATCTCACGCGCGACCGCAGCACGAAACGGCGCCGATGTGCCCGAGCGTTCATGTAACAGAATACGGAATACGTTAGGGTTAGATTCAAGCACCTCCATAAAGGTCTCGACCGAGATACGGATCACGCTACCACCCGCCTCGGCGCGTTGACGTCCCTTACGCATCATCTGGCGTAATGTTAAACCGCCCTCATCGACCATGGTCAAACCCAGTTCATTCATATCTTTAAAGTGACGATAAAATGAAGTTGGCGCGATATTGGCTTCACGAGCTACTTCTCGTAAGCTTAGGCTAGAAAAACTGCGCTCTGCGCTTAACTGATTAAATGCAGCATCAACTAACGCGCGACGCGTTTTTTCCTTCTGCTGTGCCCTGACGCCCATCATGATGAATCCACTAGATAAAGAGAATCTGGCAATAATACATTCTTTAACATAAAAACGCAGCCTATCTTGACCTAGCCTATTAAGCACGCTAAATTGGCGTACAGATGTACGCTCAATTTTGCTGTTGGATATTATAATGAAAAAACCTCCCCTCATATGGACTAATATATTGCTGTTTGCCATCACCTTTTTAGGTGCTGTCATACTTGTACCTTGGTACGGCATCACCTACGGTTATGGTATTGCAGAATGGGTGGCCTTTATCGGCTTGGCCTTTGCAAGCGGATTATCAATTACCGCTGGTTATCATAGACTTTGGTCTCATCGCACCTATAAAGCACACTGGTCAATGCGCCTGCTATTTGCATTAGGCGGCGCGCTGGCTTTGCAAAACAGTGCGTTACATTGGTCATCGGATCATCGTATTCATCATAAGCATGTCGATGATAATGATAAAGACCCCTATTCGGCGAACATGGGCTTCTGGTATAGCCATATTGGGTGGATGTTACGTGAGTATCAAGCCCAGCGTTACCACGATTATAAAAATGTGCGTGACCTGCAAAATGATAAAATTGTGATGTGGCAGCACAAACATTATTTATCACTCATGCTGCTCATGAACATTGGCTTACCGGCGTTATTGGGTTGGCTCAATGGTGATATATTGGCCATGTTACTGATGGCAGGCCTATTGAGATTAGTCGTTGTTCATCACTGCACTTTCTTCATCAACTCGCTAGCACATATCTGGGGCAAACAGCCATACACAGATAAAAACACCGCACGGGACAATGGTATCTTGGCCGTTTTTACTTACGGTGAGGGATACCATAACTTCCACCATATTTTTGAAAACGACTATCGTAATGGGATCCAGTGGTGGCATTACGATCCCACTAAGTGGCTTATCAATATGATGGCATGGACAGGGTTGGCCACCCAGTTACGAGTCACTCCACAAGAACGGATCGAAAGTGCTAAATTACAGATGCAGCTAAAACGCACTCGTAACAAGGTTGAACAGTTAGCCAATGGTGATGAGATACTCGAGAAACTACATGATGAATATGAGTTACTCAAAACCCACATTAGCGAATATTACCAAGCGCAAAAAGAGTTATTAGACGCCAAGCGGCAAAAACTGACCCACAAACAATTAATGCTCAGAGTCGAACAGCTCAAACAAGACCTACTGATGCGTAAACGCAATTGGAAATTACTCACCGCCAATTACATCTAAGTTAGGGTTTTATCACACCGGGCCACTAATCAGTGACCCGGTTTTGTCCTTCCGCATAAATTTAACCATCCCTTTGACGTGCGTAACGCACATCTGCCTTACCACAGATTGAAGTGCTAAATAGATGGGTCTATCATGGGCGGCTAACCCGTTCATTTAGAGATAGTTCGAGCTCATGTCAGACACTAAGATAAAACTTACCGAATACAGTCATGGCGCAGGTTGTGGCTGCAAAATATCACCCAAAGTATTGGGAACGATTCTGGCATCGCAATTACCTATCTTCGATGACCCTAATATTCTCGTTGGTAACAGCACCCGCGATGATGCCGCCGTCTATAAGCTCAATGATGAAACGGGCATTATCAGCACCACAGACTTTTTTATGCCGATAGTGGATGATCCTTTTACCTTTGGTCGCATTGCTGCCACCAACGCGATTAGCGATATTTATGCCATGGGCGGGACGCCAATGATGGCCATCGCCATATTGGGCTGGCCAGTGAATACTTTACCAGCAGAGATCGCTCAGCAAGTTGTCGATGGTGGGCGCCAAGCGTGCGCCGATGCTGGCATCATGCTGGCAGGTGGCCACAGTATCGATGCGCCAGAACCCATCTTTGGCCTAGCCGTTACTGGGCAAATTCCGTTAACCGAACTCAAACAAAACAATACCGCTAAGGTCGGCGATAAACTGTATCTCACTAAACCACTGGGGATCGGTATTTTGACCACGGCTCAGAAGCAAAAAAAGCTAGCCGATGAAGATAGTAATATCGCTCCAGAGGCCATGTGCCAGCTCAATAAAATCGGCCCAGCTATCGCAAAAATTGTCGGCGTTAGTGCCATGACAGATGTGACAGGTTTCGGCTTAGCGGGCCATCTCATTGAGATGTGCTTAGGTGCTGATGTGGCAGCTAAGATTGATATCGACGCCCTGCCCTTGTTACCCAAAGCAAAAGACTACCTGCAGATGGGCTGCATTCCCGGTGGTACCCATAGAAACTACGACAGCTATGGCGAACATTTACCCCTGGTCAATGAGGAACAAAAAGCACTATTGTGCGATCCACAAACCAGTGGCGGATTATTGATTGCCGTTTCAGCAAGCCATGAAGCGGCTTTAATTAGCCTACTCGAGGCTAATGATATTGCGCCAATAAGCATTGGTCATTTGGTCACCAAACCCGCAACGAAGCAACTCGTGGAACTGTGCTAATGCCACCACTTATGGTTTCTAAAAACCAATATACCCAGCTGTTTATTAACGACCACCCCATAATGGATGTGCGCGCGCCCATCGAGTTCGATAAAGGGGCGTTTCCGACCAGTACTAACTTACCCTTAATGCAAGATGATGAGCGCGAACAGGTGGGCACATGTTATAAGCAACGCGGCCAAGCCGCCGCGATTGCCTTAGGTCATACGCTCGTTAATGGTGACATCAAACAACAAAGGGTCGATGCATGGCGCGAGTATTTTGCTCGTCACCCTAATGCTTACCTATATTGTTTCCGCGGTGGACTGCGTTCACAACTGACACAGCAATGGCTTAAGGAGGCTGGGCTATCCGTCCCCTATATCGAAGGCGGATATAAGGCGATGCGTCAGTTTTTGATAGACACCATAGATCAAGCACCTAGGGTAAAACCCATGTTGATCCTCAGCGGCATCACTGGCAGTGGTAAAACGGACTTTTTATTACAGCGCCCAGAAGGCGTGGATTTAGAAGGCCTTGCCCATCATCGCGGCTCAAGCTTTGGCCGCTACCACGAGCCGCAACCTTCGCAGATCAACTTCGAAAATAACCTCGCTGTGGCACTGCTAAAACACCAAGCTAGCGAAGCCAAATCGTTACTGCTCGAAGATGAAAGCTACCTCATTGGTCGCTCTGCGCTACCACAAGCCTTTTATAAAGGCATGCAAGTGGCAAAAGTGGTGGTATTAGAGGAGAGCCAAACAGCCAGATTAAACCGATTGCTCGACGAATATGTCCATAAGATGCATCAAGGTTATCTTGATCGCCTCGGCGAAGAGGCCGGCTTTATCGCTTTTGCCGATTATTTGTCGCAAAGCATCAGTGGCATAAAAAAACGCCTTGGCGGCAAACAACATGATGAACTGCAGGCGATGGTGACTCATGCCTTAAATGTACAACAAAGCCAGGGCACGACAGCAGCTCATCTCGAGTGGATAAACGTGCTGCTGAGTAAATACTACGATCCTATGTACCAATATCAGATTGATAAAAAAGCCGATCGGATTATTTTTACAGGTGATCATCAAGCTGTGCATCAGTGGCTCGATCAATACACGCCCCAATAACATCACTTAATGACATGACCGCCATTAAGCGTGACTGAATCACTCACCTGAATTCGAGCAAAACGATGGAATAATCCGAGATAGCTTAGCTATTTAGGATTATTTCATCCCAAAACTAAACTCCAAAATGTAGATAATGAGTTTCGGTTTTAAGCCGGGGTCTTGATTTTATGATGGGTCTGTCATCAAGCGAGTGATTTGCTGATGCAGTGATGTGGCGCTCACCTGAGATACCGCCATGGCATCACCGACAATTAGCGACACCTTTGGCCAAACCTGCCGAGGTTGAAGTGTGTTTGCTTGACTCTCACTCGGCTCTGCTAATCCTTTAATTGCAACCGGTATAACCTTCACAGGAGGTTGCGCCGCAATACTTGCGATCAAGGCGTTAAATTGAGCCTGATAACTCGCCGTCATGGCATCACTCACGGTTAAATTATCGCTTAACAGGCACAGTAACTCGCCATTGGCTAACGCCTGCTCAATCATGGTTAATGCTTCATTATTGCTTGCGCCGCTTATCTCACCCATAGCCAAAGGGATCACTCCTGCCGGCTTAACAGAGCTCGCCATGATAGAGGATGGCATAACAAAGCGCACCGGACGACTCGATACGCCCATCACGCACAAAGCATCGAACTGGTTGATATGAGGACACACCAGCAGCGCAGCCCCCTGTTTGGGCAATTTGTCACACCCTTCGACACTGAAGCGGTAACGCACATGACGAAAGAGATAACTGACAAAGCGCCAACGAAACTCAGGCGCTTGTCCATAAATATAGGCAGCGACCACCAGATTAAGTACCGCCAGTAAGGTAAATAACTCAGGGATACTCCACCCAAATCCCGCCAGCAGTAACATGGCCAATAACGCCGAGCACACCATAAACAGCGCATTAACAATATTATTAGCAGCAATCGCCTGTGCGCATTTACCCGGTGCAGCACGCGACTGGATAAAAGCGTACAACGGGACGATAAACAAGCCCCCACTGACCCCCACCATCAACAAGTCAAACATCAGTCGATAATGCGCTGTTGTGGCGATAAAGTCTCCCACACTATAAACCCACAAGGGATCTAACTGCGCTGGTGGAATAGCCCAGACTAAATCGAGGCCAAACAGGGTCAACCCAGCCATGCCTAAAGCCACGACACCTAACTCAACATGACCATAGGATAAGCGTTCACATAAAAAGGAGCCCACCGCGATACCCACCGAAAATAGCGCTAATAATAGCGACACTACGCTGGCATCAGAGGACAGATGTAACTTAGCAAAATAAGCAAATTGCGTTAGGTAAGTGGCACCGAGAAACCAAAACCAGCTAATGGCGATGATCGCCATCCAGATGCTTGGCGTCTTTCTCACCTGGGTAATGGCGCGCCACGTGTCAGATAAAGGAGCAAAACGAATTGGGGTTACGTCATGCTGTAGAGGCAAAGCCGGAATGGCGCGACTGGCCAAATAACCACACAGGGAAAGTACAAAGACAATCAAGGCACTGGCGACAATCCCATGCGCACTCGTCATCAACAGCCCAGCGCTCAATGTGCCACTTAAAATAGCTAAAAATGTACCCATTTCGACCCAAGCATTACCCGTAACTAACTCTTCTTCGGCCAATACTTGCGGTAAGAGTGAATATTTTACCGGCCCGAAATAGGCCGACTGACAGCCAGTTAAAAATAACAGCAGTAACATCACCATGTAGCTTTGAGACAAAATAGCCATCGCAGCGCACGACATGATAACCACTTCGAGTTGTTTGAGTCTGCGGATAAGCTTCGCCTTGTCCATATTGTCAGCGAGCATCCCGGCATGAGCTGAAAAAAGAAAGAAGGGTAAAATAAACAGGCCCGCGGCCAAATTGACAAATAAATTAATGCTGATTGGCAACTCATTGATCTGGCTATAAGCCACCATCAAGAGTAAAACATTTTTATAAATATTATCGTTTAATGCGCCTAAACATTGGGTGACAAAATAGGGCAAAAATCGTTTTGTTAACAGCATATTTGCTCCAGCTTGCCGCGACCTTAGGTTAGCCTAACCATTTAGACGGCAGTAGAGGGTTATATAAGCCATTGCCAAGCTGTGGCCGTGCACAATAGACAAGGCTTAGCGCATCAGACACATCACCACCCGTGATGCATCTGGGCCAAAATAGTCAGCTTCTGTTTGCAACTCGACAAACCCCAATGCTAGGTATAAATGACGCGCTGGATTAGCTGGGTCCACAGTGAGCATTACCTGAGTGACCGACGGCGCCAAGTGATTAAGTGCATCGATTATCAAACGTTTGCCGATACCTCGGCCTTGGGCGAGTGTCTCCACGGCGACAGATAATATCCAACCTATATGCCGCTGCTCACTTTGCACCATTAGGATATAGCCAAGAAGACGATTATTGTGATCTATTGCAACACGCAAACCACTTGGCCAACAATCGAAACTCTGACGAAAAAAGAAATCCGGATAACAATGTGCGCCAAACACACGCTGTTCAAGCCGATAAACGCCGGCCAGTTCGCCCTTTTGCGCCGCACGCAGGGTAATATCAACTGGCTTATTCACTGACTAACAACTCATCCCAAGGTAAATGGGTCGAACCGACCACGATAAAATTAGGGTTTTCGAGCGATTCACGTTCGTTATAACTGAGCGGCTGCAGTTCAAGATCCATGATCTGCCCGCCCGCCTCTTCGACAATAATTTGTGCCGCGCCGGTATCCCACTCGCCAGTAGGGCCAATGCGTACATAACAATCGGCGCGCCCTTCGGCGACCAAGCAACTTTTAAGCGCTGCTCCGCCGAGCACCACTAGCTCACAATGCTTAGGCTGGTTCAGTAGCTTTAATACCGACTGCGGATCTTGGCGACGACTGACCGCCAAGCGCAATGAGCGCGAATCATCGAGTGTCAATTGACGACTGGCAATGCGCTGCTCGCCTTTACTCGAGCGCTTATAAGCCCCCAGTCCCGCGATGGCATAATAAATCACCTCTGTCATGGGTACATAAACAATCCCCATAATAGGGCGATTATGCTCAACTAGCGCAATGATCACCGAAAAGTCGCCGCTGCCAGCAATAAACTCTCCAGTGCCATCTAATGGATCGACCAGCCAATACCTGGGCCAATCGACGCGATCGGATAACGGGATGTCGGCATCTTCTTCAGATAACACAGGAATATCTGGAGTCAGCTGAGTCAGCGCAGCGGTGATAATTTGGTGCGCAGCGAGATCGGCAGACGTCACAGGGGTATTATCCGCCTTAATTTCTTTATCAAAGCTACCTTCAAGGTAAATATCTTTGATGGCCATTCCCGCTTCAACGGCGATGGCGATCACCTGTTCCACACACTCTTCTGGCTTCATCACAACTCCAACAACCTAGACAGGTAATGCATATATCCGAATTGAAATAACTATTTTAGTTTTAAATGCTTCTGGGCTAAAAACAAGGCACTCACACTTCTCGATTCTGAAAAGTCTTCCAATGCCAATAGCCCTGACCACTGTGCAAGCGGCCAAGAAACAACCTCTATTGGCTCAGGCTCATCGCCTTCAAGGCGACTCTCATACAGATCTTCTGCAATATAGATCTGCATCTTGCTGACAAAATAGCTGGGCGCCAGACTTAACTCCATTAAATGGGTTAATTTTTTAGCCCCAAAGCCTATCTCCTCTTGCAGTTCACGATTAGCGGCCTGCTCAGGCGTCTCTCCCGGATCAACTAACCCTTTGGGAAAGCCCAGTTCATAGCTGTGGGTTCCAGCTGCGTACTCTCTGCCCAGCAACAGTTGCTCCCCCAATACAGGAACCACCATTACGGCGCCACGATTACTGCCTTTCATACGCTCATACTGGCGCTCGACCTGATTAGAAAATTTCAGGTGTACTTGCTCAATTTGAAATAACCGACTCTGGGCAACAACTTGTGTATGTAATATCTGTGGCTTTTGGTCCGACATGAATGTCCCTGATAAAATGACGTTTGCATCACAGTTCAATCTTACTATGATGGGCCTAATCCACAACTCTCACGATAGAATTTTTTTACTGACCTTATGTTTCCTTGGGATAAAATCGATACTGTACTGCTTGATATGGATGGCACACTGCTAGATTTGCACTTTGATAGCCATTTTTGGCTCAAGCTAGTGCCGCAAACCTTAAGTCACAGCAGAAACATCTCTCTAAATGAAGCTAATGTCTTGGTAGAACAAGCCTACGATCAAGTGGTTGGCACCTTGGATTGGTATTGCCTCGACTACTGGCAGCAACAACTGCAACTGGATATTGTGCAGCTGCAACGCACATTGGCCGACAGGATACAGTTACGCCAAGACAGCATGCCATTTCTGCACACATTGGCTAAAAAGCATAAAACCAGAATATTAGTGACCAATGCCCACCCTCATAGCCTAGCACTCAAACTAGAACACACAGAGCTAGCGCAAGGGTTAGACCATATGATCTCCAGCCATGAAACGGGTTTTGCTAAAGAGCACCCTCAATTTTGGTCTAGCTTATTTAACCAATATCAATTGCAACCCAGTCGGTGTTTATTTATCGATGACAGCGAAGCTATCTTACATGCCGCCAAACAAGCTGGAGTTGGGTATTTGCTTGGCATAAGCAATCCTGATAGTAAAAAGCCCCATAAAATATTTACCGACTTTCCCGCAATCCATGATTACCATCACCTGTTAGATGACCTTATCGCCAGCAAGCCATAATAGCTCCACGCTTAATGACACAAGATAAGGATAAATGCAGGCGCGTGGTGTAACCAAACCCTATTGACTGCTTATTTGTTTCACCGCCCGAACTTGGCAGAGAGATCACCTCAACAGATAAGAGAGCAATCGCGCCACTCAGCGACACCCAATGAATCCTTTCCGTAAAATCAAATTCATAACATTGATTTAAATTAAAAAGTCAGGTTGCAATAAAAATAAATCTGCGACCTTCTTTTCCAGTTTTAAGCAAATCCCACCACATTGCCGACAAAAATATGCTTAATCCTTGCGCTACTTTAAATACTGTATATACTGACAGTTACTGTATGGAAAGACAGGATCTGTAATGAGACCATTAACCCCTAGACAAGCTGAAATATTAGAATTAATTAAACGCAATATTGCCGATACAGGCATGCCGCCTACCCGAGCTGAAATTGCTCGTCGCCTAGGCTTTAAAAGCGCCAATGCGGCCGAAGAGCATTTAAAAGCCTTAGCCAAAAAAGGCTGCATCGAAATAATGCCTGGGACCTCGCGAGGTATTAAGCTAACTCAAGAAGATGATAGCGAAGATCTTGGCTTACCACTGATTGGACAAGTCGCTGCCGGTGAACCCATTTTGGCCCAAGAACATGTTGAGCAACACTACAAAGTTGACCCAGCGATGTTTCGCCCAAGCGCTGATTTTCTCTTAAGAGTCCGCGGCGATAGCATGAAAAATATTGGTATTCTCGAAGGCGATCTACTTGCGGTACATAAGGTGGAGCAAGCCAGTAATGGGCAGGTTGTCGTAGCTCGCGTCGAAGATGATGTCACAGTAAAGCGCTTTGAAAAGAAAGGTAATACTGTATATCTTCACGCCGAAAATGAAGAATATTCACCGATAGTCGTCGACCTATCTACCCAAAGCCTTAGCATCGAAGGGCTTGCCGTAGGTGTTATCCGCAACGGAGATTGGCAATGAATAATCTAATGGGTAATGCCCCGCGGCATCCCGGCCTTTGGGTCGATATGAATAAGCAACACAAGCCAACTCAGCACTGTACCATTGCGACATTATCGAGTCGCACCCAAGGTAAGCATGAGTTGCAAGCGCTAACACCGCAATTAGCAAGATTAAGCCAACAAGGCCAGTGGGTAGTACTGATTAGCCCACCGAATATTGGCTATAAACAGATGCTCGCCGATGCCGGTGTTCGCATGGATAGAATCTTATTAGTGCACACCAAAGATGAAGTTGAAGCGCTATGGGCGATGGAAAAAGCGCTTACTAGTGGTACGTCCAGTGCGGTGATCAGTTGGACCCAAGCACTCGATGCACGCGATTACCGCCGCTTACAATTGGTCGCCAAAAGTACTCAGGCTCTGGGTGTTGTGATTGAAGAAGCCAATAGTCACCTACCAGTAACTGCCCTAGCAGAGCAAGATCCGGGCTACCACCAAGCATCATTATTTGGCTCACTGCACTAGCATTACTGCTCAAACTTTCCATACTTAAGCCCCGCGAGGGGCTTTTTTGTCGCTGTTTTTTTTAACAAAATAAAAAAAAGTGATCTTGATCAATATTTAAACAGCGATTAAGTTAGTAATAGATATCAACGATTATTTGTTATATCCGAACAATTTAGTAGTCGGCTTCATTGGCTTGCGAGTGAACATCTCTAGCAAAGTCCAGTTAAGCTGAAATTAGCCTGATATAGTCAGCCGTAAGTGCAAATGTGGTGACCACCAGCAATAACAACATCAATACCACCAGCGCACTATGAAGTCATCGTTGCTTTTTTGGGAACTGAAAAGTTTGCATGGAGCCGAGACATACTGTGTGACTTTTCTTTGTAGTTGCCTTCGCAATTGACAGAGGAGAAGTCTAGTGAAGCATCTGTGGTATAGCTTGCTGGGGTTACTACTAGCCCCGCCCATATTCGCAGCGGATATGCCCCTTAATATGACACCAGGGGTAACAGAGATCAGTGGTAAGGTTTTTGGCCTCCATATGACCATTCTCTATATCTGTTGCGCCATCGGCATCATAGTGTTTGGGGTAATGATCTACTCCATCATTAACCATCGTCGCTCAAAAGGCGCAGTGGCAGCCAATTTTCATGAAAGCACTAAAGTCGAAATAGCTTGGACTATCGTCCCTTTTGTTATCTTGATCGTGATGGCTATCCCCGCCACTAAGACTCTTATCGCCATGGAGGATCCTAGCGATGCAGATATCACCATCAAGGTAACGGGTTCACAGTGGAAATGGCATTACAGTTATTTTGATCACGATATCGAATACTACAGCTTGCTTGCTACCCCTAGAGCACAAATTGAAGGCAGTGAAACGAAGGGCGAAAACTATCTATTAGAAGTCGACAGACCCCTAGTACTTCCCATTAATAAAAAAGTGCGTTTCTTGATGACCTCAGATGATGTGATCCATTCTTGGTGGGTGCCAGCCTTTGCGGTAAAAAAAGATGCTAACCCCGGTTTCATCAATGAAGCTTGGACCCGCGTGGATAAACCCGGCACTTACCGCGGCCAATGTGCAGAACTGTGCGGTAAGGATCACGGCTTTATGCCCATAGTGGTTGAAGTGTTGTCTGAAGCCGATTTTGATATCTGGATCGATGAGCAAAAAAACCAAGCCACAATCGCCGCCGCCGCGACCGAAGCCTCATTATCGCAAACCTTATCTATGGATGAACTGATGACCCAAGGTGAGCAGATATACATGGCACGCTGCGCCGCCTGCCACCAGCCAAATGGCATGGGACTTCCAGGGGTGTTCCCCGGATTAAAAGCCAGCGCCATTGCCACCGGCCCAGTCACAGCACATATCGATATTGTTGTTAATGGTAAGGCGGGCACTGCAATGCAAGCCTTCGCTGGACAGCTAACACCACAGGAGATAGCGGCTGTGGTGACATATGAGCGTAACGCTTGGGGCAATGATGTCGGTGATACCGTCCAAGCCGCTGACGTTAGTCAACATGGTCAATAGGGAGGCATGATGAATACAACAACGCGCGAAGCCAATATGGATGCCGCTCATATTGAAGAGTCTAACGAACACCACGAAGCTCACCCAACCGGCATAAAGCGTTGGCTATTTACCACTAATCATAAAGATATCGGCACCTTATACCTGTGGTTCAGCTTTATTATGTTTCTTACTGGCGGTGCCATGGCCATGGTGATCCGAGCCGAACTGTTTCAGCCTGGATTACAATTAGTCGAGCCCAACTTTTTTAATCAAATGACCACTGTACATGGCTTGATCATGGTGTTTGGTGCCGTCATGCCCGCCTTTACAGGCCTGGCAAACTGGCTAATACCCATGATGATTGGCGCGCCTGATATGGCGCTACCACGGATGAATAACTGGAGCTTTTGGATTTTACCCTTCGCCTTTACCATATTATTAAGCTCACTCTTTATGGAAGGTGGTGGCCCCAACTTTGGTTGGACATTCTATGCTCCGCTATCCACCACTTATAGCCCTGATAGCACGGCACTGTTTGTATTTTCTATCCATATTATGGGGATCAGCTCCATCATGGGAGCCATCAACGTGGTGGTGACGATTGTGAATATGCGCGCCCCCGGCATGAGCTGGATGAAATTACCGCTATTTGTGTGGACCTGGTTAATCACCGCTTTCTTGTTGATTGCCGTCATGCCTGTGCTTGCTGGGGTGGTCACTATGGTACTGACGGATAAATATTTTGGCACTAGCTTCTTTGATGCAGCTGGTGGCGGCGATCCTGTGATGTTCCAACATATTTTCTGGTTCTTCGGCCACCCTGAAGTCTACATTATGATCTTACCTTCATTTGGTATCATATCGGCTATTGTGCCCGCCTTTAGTCGCAAACGTCTCTTTGGTTACTCCTCTATGGTTTATGCCACTGCCAGTATTGCGATTTTGTCCTTCTTGGTTTGGGCACACCATATGTTTACCACGGGCATGCCAGTATTTGCTGAGCTGTTTTTTATGTATTGTACTATGCTCATCGCGGTGCCAACTGGGGTTAAGGTCTTTAATTGGGTCGCCACCATGTGGCGCGGATCACTCAGTTTTGAAACACCTATGTTGTTTGCCATCGCCTTTATCATACTGTTCACCATAGGCGGATTTTCGGGGTTGATGCTAGCCATTACTCCGGTGGATTTCCAGTATCACGATACCTATTTCGTGGTGGCTCACTTCCATTATGTATTGGTCACAGGGGCTATCTTCTCCATTATGGCCGCCGCCTATTATTGGCTACCTAAATGGACTGGACATATGTATGACGAGAAGCTGGGTAAACTGCATTTTTGGTGTTCGGTTATCTCAGTTAACGTGTTGTTTTTCCCTATGCACTTTTTAGGACTCGCGGGAATGCCGCGTCGAATTCCTGATTATGCAATTCAATTTGCTGATGTTAACCAAATTGTCTCTATTGGCGGCTTCGCTTTCGGGCTATCGCAGTTTATCTTTCTCGCCTTAGTGATTAAGTGCATCAAGGGCGGTGAAAAAGCACCAGCTAAACCTTGGGATGGTGCAGAGGGATTAGAGTGGACTCTGCCAAGCCCGGCTCCTTATCACTCATTCTCGACTCCTCCCGAGGTGAAATAACATGTCCCAGCCCCTGGCAGCATCAAACCGCAAGCTGATCATCTGGCTAATCGCTGGCGCGATAGGCATGTTTGGCTTTGGGTTTGCCTTAGTGCCGTTATACGACGTGCTATGTGAGCAACTGGGCATTAACGGCAAGACACAATCGACAGCGTCGACCTACAAGCCGATGACCATAGATACGTCGCGAATGGTGACCGTCGAATTTATGGCTCATATACAACAGGATATGCCATGGGAATTTACGCCAGAGGTCAAACGTATGCAGGTTCACCCTGGCGAGCTTGTACGCACTAACTTTAACGCTAAGAGCCTAGCGCTTGCGACCACCGTAGGCCAAGCCATTCCCTCGGTATCACCTGGGCAGGGGGCCGCCTACTTTAATAAAACCGAGTGTTTCTGCTTTAATCAGCAGCGGTTAGCGGCGCAAGGTAGTGCTGCATTACCGCTAATTTTCTATGTCGATCCCGATCTACCAGACACGATATCGACACTGACACTTTCCTATACTCTCTACAACATCACCGACAAGGGTTATGTCGGCGCTGTTGAGCAAGGAGCGGCAAAATGACCACTAAACACGAACACTATTATGTGCCAGCGCAAAGTGCCTGGCCCATAATAGGCGCCATCGGGCTATTTTTAATCGCCTTTGGGGCTGGCACTTATATACAGCAGCTCAATAGCGAGCAATCGAGCGGCGGTTATATTCTGACTGCCGGGATTGCAGTGATTGTGTATATGATTTTTGGCTGGTTCAGAACCGTGATTGGCGAATCGATGGCTGGACTCTATTCGAAACAGATGGACAGATCGTTTCGCCAAGGGATGAGCTGGTTTATTTTTTCAGAGGTGATGTTTTTTGCCGCTTTCTTTGGCGCGCTACTCTATGCCCGTATGATAGCCGTGCCATGGCTAGGCGGGGCCTCCAATAACGCCATGACTCACGAAGTGTTATGGCCTACCTTTGAAGCGATGTGGCCCTTGGTCACCACGCCAGATGGCACTAAAACCGAAGCAATGGGGTGGACGGGGCTGCCACTGTACAACACCATCATATTACTCACATCATCGGTCACCTTACACTTTGCCCATGTCAATCTCGAAAAAGGTAAACGCACCGCCCTTACCCTGTGGCTGGGGCTGACCATCTTACTCGGATTGGCATTCTTACTGTTACAGGTTGAAGAATATGCCCATGCTTATCAGGAGATGGGGCTGACCCTGTCCTCTGGCGTTTATGGCAACACCTTTTTCTTGCTCACCGGTTTCCACGGCATGCACGTGAGCTTAGGAACCATCTTCTTATTGGTGTTGTTTTTTAGAGTGTTAAAAGGTCACTTCACCCCAGATAAGCACTTTGCTTTTCAGGCGGGCAGTTGGTATTGGCATTTTGTCGATGTGGTCTGGCTATGCTTATTTATTTTTGTGTATGTGCTGTAGCTAATAAGGCCTAGGGTTGGGAGTAATTAGCCCAAACCCTAGTGCCAGTAACAGCAGTAGGATCACCAATAGCGAAAACAATACCCGGCGGCCTAAATATTGGCTCATGGGTACCTTACTTTCCCCTTTCACTAAGATAAACAACGCACGCCCAAGATTAAAAATGATGAAAAAAAGCAGTAACACTAGCACGACTTTAAATAGCAATATTGCACTCATGCAGGCTCCTAAACGTGGGTTGTCATGGACAACAGCCTTGGTTGTTTGTGTTACTGTGCTAGTGTTTAGCATCTTGGTCAAGCTCGGGTTTTGGCAGCTCAGTCGTGCCGATGAAAAAGTCGCATGGCAGCAGCAATTAACCGCTCGCCAAGCCTCTGCGCCACTGTCATATGCCCAACTGCTGGCTATGGCACCAGATACGACCCTAACGGGTTACCGTTTAAAGGTCGACGTCAGCCCAACCGATACCCCCATTATTCTGCTCGACAACCAAGTCTATAACGGCAAAGTCGGTTATTTGGTGCTGCAAGTGATGCAGGTTGCCTCGTATCAAACGGCATTACTGGTTGAATTAGGCTTTGTTCCTGGTGGAGTCGATCGGCGCATCTTACCTCAAGTGCAGCCAATAACGAGCTCACTCTCCTTAAGTGGCAGGCTATATCAAAAATCTCTCAACCCACTGAGCGAGCAGCTATTTGCTGAGCCTGGTGATCCTATGCGCATTCAAAACCTCAATATTACGGCACTGCAACAGCAGTTACAGCATCACTTGGTCCCAGCGGTCTTGCAACCCACCTCTAGGCTACCGATTGAGTTAGCACACCCTTGGCAGCCCATCCCCTTGAGTGCTCACAAGCATCACGGCTATGCATTACAGTGGTTTGCAATGGCCGCCGCCTTCGCCTTACTCATGGGGTACGTATGGAGAATAAAAATAAAAAACAGCAGGTTAGCGTCAAAATAAATAACGAAACAAGGCAGTATTCAGCAGTTGCTTAACATCACAAGACCTTGTAGGTTAGAACATAAATACAGCGATTATCGATACCGCACCCTGTAATCACTTCCTAGCCGTCTCGGGAAGTTGGCCTTTTTCTGCGCTGAGTCCATGTCAGCCACAAAGTGATCAACAAGAGGAGCTAAGATGAACTCCCCCAAACGTAAAAGCACTAAACCATTATTGATACTGCTACTGGTATTTGTGCTACCTGTGGTGGCGGCTAAGTTGGTGCTCAGCATGAACCTGTATCACGGTGGAGCGACCAACAAGGGCGAACTGCTGATGCCTGATACCACATATAGCCTGCTCGACATGAGTAACCCTCATCCCAAATCATGGCAGATGATCTACTTGTTACCCGCACACTGTGATAGCCCTTGCCTCAACCGCCTGTATATTTTACACCAAAGTCATATTGCCCTAGGGCGTGACCAATTAAGAGTCACCCCCATTATTTTGCTGCAAGAAAATAGCGATCGCCCCGCTCTTGAGGGGTTTGACTTTGCTACCGCCAAGGCTAGTCATGACGTTAGCGCACTACTGGCGCAGCAACAGCTGATCATTGTCGATCCCCTTGGGGCTATGGTGATGCGTTATCAGCAGGTGGACACTAAAGATCAGCAAGTATTACTGGGTAAGGCCATGGTGGCAGATTTACGCAAGATGCTTAAATTATCGAGGATAGGCTAATGCAGATGACGCCACTGCTAAAACTCACATTAGTATTTACCTTATGTGTCATCTTAATGGGCGCCTATACCCGCTTGTCTGATGCTGGGCTTGGTTGCCCAGACTGGCCCGGCTGCTACGGCATGCTAAAAGTGCCCACACAAAGCCATGAACTAAGCCAAGTGCAGCAAGCCTTCCCCGAGCATACGGTCGATACCCAAAAAGCCTGGCTAGAGATGATACACCGCTATATTGCTGGTGCCCTTGGGCTACTGGTACTGTATATCTTATATATCAGTTTTAAAATTCAAGATGCCCCTAAAAAACTACCTAGCGTTATCGCACTACTGATCCTATTTCAGGCGGCACTAGGCATGTGGACTGTCACCATGCAGCTGATGCCTATAGTGGTGATGTCACACCTCATTGGCGGCTTTAGCTTGCTGTCGCTGTTATGGATCTTGTATTTACGCACCACACCGTTGCGCATTGTAGGGGGAGAGCCTCAAGTGAGAAAACTTGCGCCCTTCGCGCTACTCTGCCTTGTCGTGTTAGTGCTGCAAATCATGCTTGGCGGCTGGACCTCATCTAATTACGCCGCCCTCGCCTGTACTGCGTTACCCATCTGCGAGGGCGACTGGCTCAATAATCTGCAACCCCTGCAAGCGTTCAACTTGTTCTACCAAACAGAAGGCAGCTACGAATTTGGGGTGCTCGATTACGCATCACGCATGACCATACATGTCACGCACCGGATGGGCGCGATTATCACCGCCACACTGCTTCTCTGGCTCGCCTATCGGCTATTGATACAGGCACGTTCGGCCATGATTAAGCGCAGCGCTTGGGTGCTTATCACCTTGCTGGTAATACAAGTGGGGCTGGGGATCTCCAATGTCGTGCTGCATCTGCCGCTTGGCATTGCCGTGGCTCACAACGCGGGGGCAGCTTTATTGCTGCTGACCATGATCTTTATTAATTACACCCTGTGGCGTAAAGCATAAGCGAGGCAGCGATGACAAAACCGATAACCCTCAGCAACCCAGCAGCCAGCCATATTCAATGGCGCGCCTATTTAGAGATGACCAAGCCTAAAGTGGTGGCGTTAATGTTACTTACGGTATTGGTGGGTATGTGCTTAGCCGTGCCAGGGGCTGTCCCTCTGCAACCTTTGGTTGCTGGCCTTGTGGGTATCGGCATGATGGCTGGGGCGGCTGCAGCCTATAATCATCTTATTGATCGCCGTATAGATGGTCTCATGGCGCGCACCTACAATCGCCCCCTGCCTAAAGGCCGTATCTCCATCGTTAAAGCGATGATATTTGCTACCACTATGGCATTGCTGGGCTTTATCCTTTTGTATGCCTTAGTGAATCCACTCACCGCTTGGTTAACATTTGCCAGTCTCGTTGGCTACGCGGTGATCTACACCGCCTACCTAAAGCGCGCTACACCACAAAATATTGTCGTAGGCGGACTAGCAGGTGCCATGCCGCCACTATTAGGTTGGACCGCCATCACCGGCGAGTTTCATGCTAATGCCCTGTTATTGGTGATCATCATTTTTGCCTGGACCCCGCCCCACTTTTGGGCATTAGCTATCCACCGTAAAACCGAATATGCCAAGGTGGATGTGCCTATGCTGCCAGTGACTCACGGCGTTGAGTTTACTAAAACCTGCATCTTGCTCTATACCATATTATTGGCTCTTGCCTGCCTTTATCCTGTGCTGGTTGGTATGTGCGGCCCGCTCTACTTAATCGGTTCGACACTGCTTAGCTGTGGCTTTATCTACAAGGCGTGGCAGCTCAAATATCGCGATAAGCCGGAATTAGCAATGCAAGTGTTTCGATTTTCCATTTACCATCTTATGGCCTTATTTTTAATTTTGTTAGTCGACCACTATTTATGGAGTTAACGCCTGTGAAAAAAATTGTGCTGCTGGGCATACTACTGGTGTGTGCAACATTGGGGGCGATAACCGCTTATACACTTAACCAAACAGCGACGCCGCCATTAAGCTTAACCACCAGCTATTTATATCCCACTAAACGGCCTTTATCACCGTTCAACTTAGTTGACCAACATGGGCAAGCATTTACCAACCAACAATTATTACATAAATGGAGTCTGGTGTTTGTCGGCTATACCTCATGCCCCGATGTGTGCCCTACTACGATGGCAAAACTGGCCGCCGCAGTGCAGAGCTTACCGCCGGAGCTGGATTTACAAGTGATCTTTTTATCTGTAGATCCGAGCCGTGATACGCCAGATAAGTTATTAGATTATGTGAATTTTTTTAATTCTGACTTTATAGCGGTCACCGCGCCACACGCACAGCTACTGCCGCTGACCCGCGAGCTTGGATTTGTTTATGCCATGGTTGGCGAGGGGGAGAATTATCAGGTAGATCATAGCGCCTCGATGACACTCATCTCACCGCAAGGTGAACGCTACGCGACGGTTAAACCTAAGCTGACACAACTCAGCAGCCTGCCGCAGATCTCAACCCAAAACTTGGTCGCCGACCTGCAGCAACTCACCGCCAATGACACGCTGTAAACAGCAAGCTGCATCGCCCGCATGGATAACGCCGTATCATTGGCTTTAAGCTAACGCCTGCTACTCTTTAACCCAAGTACCGTCGTTTTTAGGTCGCACCCAAGCTTGGGAGAACCAATAGTAACGCCCACTTTGCTTACTGGGCGCAGTACAGTTGTAGCGTGACCGACCTGGCGACAGGTCGAGTCCTGCGCGCACAACAAACTCATCTTCACTTACCCACAGTGGCTTAGCGGCTCCCTGTCCTTGTATAAAGCACATCAACTGGTGAGGGTAGATATCACTCATGTCTAGCTTAACCTTCATCTCTGGACGCCAATCACCTAGCGCTAGCTCGGTATTCGACGGAGACAATGCCAATACCGGCATGTTTAAACTGTACAACTTCACTTTTAAGCTAGACAGATCCGCATAGGTGCCCGCCACCGGGAAGCGAGGTAACGCCGTTAAGCTAGAATAATGGCCTGCGGCCCCCGACTGTTGCCCAAACCCGACAAAGCCTAGCTTGCTAAGCAATGCTTCTATCGCCGCGTTATATTCGCCATAAGGGTAAGCCAACATCTTCAAACTCTGACCCGTTTTCGCCACTATTTGCGCTTCGGTTGCCAACAGATTAGTTTCAATACGCGTCAACCAATCGGATTCGGTTTCACCGTCGAGACGACGGATCAAATGCTCATGCCCCCAACTGTGGTTCGCCAACTCGACGCCATCAGCGGCTAACAGCTTCAAGGTCGTCCAATTCATCACATCACGATATTGCTGCTCTATTGGCTCGACAGCGATAAAGATGGTGTAAGGAAAACCATATTCTTTTAAAATTGGATGGGCATTATCGGCAATGTTTTGATAGCCATCATCGAAAGTGATCGCCACCGTTTTATCGGCAAAGGCTTTATCGGCTTTGAGTCCATCGACCACCTCTGACAGAGGGATAACGGTAAAGCCATTATCACTCAGGTAGGCCATCTGTTGACGAAACTCTAATGGCGTCACACTGGTGACCCTAGGTGTATCTTCTGACACATGATGATACTGTAAAATCACCACCGCCTGAGCCGAAAAGCTCAAGCAGCATATCAGCGTAACTAAAACGCGTTTTAACATATTAAGTAACCTCTGAGAATCTATGTCCCTAGTTAATTTACTGTTAGATAAACAGAAAAACAGGCATTTGCTTGCACTTGCTTTGCCCATGATTCTGTCAAACATTACCGTGCCCTTATTAGGCTTAGTCGATACGGCCGTGGTGGGACATCTGAGTAACGCTTATTATTTAGGGGGTGTTGCTGTCGGCTCAACCCTTATTACTTTGCTCTTATGGGTACTGGGGTTTCTGCGCATGTCTACCACAGGTTTGGTGGCACAGGCCTTTGGGGCTGGCGACACGCAAGCGCAATATCGACTGTTGTTGCAATCGGCCAGTTTAGCCCTGTTACTGGGAACTGCAGCTATCTTATTTCAGTCGCCTATTATGACCTTGGCACTATCACTATCTGATGCGAGCGCCGAGGTACTCTATTACAGCCAGGCTTACTTTCATATACGGATCTGGTCGACTCCCTTTGCGCTGATGAACTTAGCCATGCTGGGGTGGCTCCTCGGAAGGCAACAACCCAAAGCCGCCATGTGGCAACTGATCGCGGCCAATTGTACCAATATTTTATTGGATCTGTTATTTGTTATCGCATTCGATTGGGGCGTACAGGGTGCGGCATGGGCATCGGTATTTGCCGATATCACGGGCTTTGCGGTAGCGGCGACCATGGTGTCCCGAGTGATTGCCAAACAGGGTGGCTTTCACCTACTCACTTTATGTCGCCAATTATCACTTCGCAGCTACCACAAACTCTTGGGACTCAATCGCGATATCTTTATTCGTAGCCTCTGCTTACAACTCACATTTGCCTTTATGACCTTCGAAGGCGCCAGCTTAGGCGACAATACCGTCGCGGCCAATGCGGTATTACTCAACCTATTATTGTTAATTTCCTATGCCTTAGATGGTATCGCCTACTACGCCGAGGCTGAAGTGGGGCGGGCCTTTGGCGAACACAATCCACAGCGAATGTCAGGGGCGGTGACATTAGCCACCCTATGGTCAGCCATCGCTGCCCTGCTATTTGTATTATGCTTTGCCACACTAGGCGGAGAATTCATTACCCTCCTCACCAGTATTGATGCGGTGCAGCAAGTGGCACAAGAGTACCTGATTTGGGTGATATTTATGCCGTTTTTGGCGTTTGGCTCTTACCTGTTTGATGGTGTTTATATTGGCGCAGCCGAAGGTGCCACCATGCGTAATAGCATGATATTGTCGACCTTTGGCGTGTTTTTTCCCACATGGTGGCTACTGCAAGACAGTGGTAATCATGCCTTATGGGCCGCGATGAGTGTGTTTATGCTTGCCAGAAGTGTCACCCTTGCATGGCATTATCACTATCGTTTAAAAACCAGATTAATGCAGGCCTAGCGCCCCCATAGGATGGTGATGCACCATTGGCGACAAAATAAAACGGGATGACCTAAGTCATCCCGTAATAAACGTCATCCTGCAACAAGCAGAATTCATCCAATAAGATTACTGGTATGAATGGTCGCCATGCTCATGCTCTGTCACATCACGTACGCCAGTCAATTCGCCTGGGAACATATCAAGTAGTTGCTTCTCGATACCATCCTTCAGAGTCACATCAACCATAGAACAACCGTTACATCCACCACCAAATTGGAGTACAGCAACGCCTGCGGCATCGATTTCAACCAGCATGATGTTACCACCATGGCTAGCCAGCTGTGGATTGATTTCAGATTGAATCACGTACTCGATACGCTCTTTCAATGGCGCATCATTATCGACTTTACGCATCTTGGCATTAGGCGCTTTGAGCGTCAGTTGCGAACCGAGTTGATCGGTGACGAAATCAATTGAGGCATCTTCCAGAAAAGGAGCGCTCTTTTCATCAACCATGGCATGAAAACCATTAAACTCTAGCTCGATATCATCGGCTTCAACGGCATCGGGTGGGCAATAAGACACGCCGCACTCTGCCGATGGAGTACCAGGGCTGATAACAAATACGCGAATATGAGTTCCTTCAGGCTGATCAGCGAGTAGCTTTACAAAATGTGCCTGAGCTGCATCGGAAATGGTGATCATTAAGACATGCTCCGTCAGGTTAAACCCGAGTGTTTTAGTAAGAATTACCGCTATGATACTCCGACTCCTATCAGCTTTGTAGCCCCTATGGCGATTAGTCAGTAATTTTTTGTCTAAAAAGTGTCGTATAAAGTGACTACTGGCTATAGTAACGACTTGACCGAGCTGTTAATTTAACCTTTATATACAATAATAAAGACTCTAATGATGCTGCGACTCTGCCTACTGCTGCTGTTTTTTACGCCACTTATTGCTCAAGCAGCATCGATTAATCAAAATGTGACTATCGCCACATCTGCTTTAGAAACAACCTCGGCCATCGAATCACCGAGCCAGTTTTTAGGTTATCCACTAGGCAGCTGGCATCTACGGCACGACCAAATGAACTTCTATCTCAAGCAGTTAGCACGCCAAAGCCCTCGGGTTAGCCTCGAGTCGACTGGCAACAGCCATGAAGCCCGCTCACAACTCACGGCGGTGATCACCTCGGCAGTAAACCAAGCCAATCTTAAACAGATCATGGCTCAGCGCGCGCAAGTTAAAAGCGACCAGCCACAAACGGGGCCCTTGATCATCTGGTTGGCCTATAGCATTCATGGTGACGAAGCCAGTGGTGCGCATGCCGCATTAGCAGTGAGCCATCAGCTCAGTAGCAGCCAAGAGCCTTGGGTTATCGAGTTGCTCGATAACGCTGTGGTACTCATCACCCCAACCCAAAACCCTGATGGTTTAGACCGCTTTTCTACTTGGGCCAATAACTACACAGGTAAAGTAAAAAACAGTGATGGCAACCATAATGAACATCAACAAAATTGGCCTGCTGGGCGTTCAAATCATTATTTTGCCGACCTTAATCGTGACTGGCTGTTCTTGCGCCATCCGGAGACACGCGCACGCATCGCCCTGTTTCATCGCTGGCAACCCCACTATGTTGGCGACTTTCATGAAATGGGCCATAACCAAAGTTACTTCTTTCAACCTGGAGTGCCTAAACGCACTCATCCGCTGACCCCAGAAGAAAATCAACAACTGACCCTTAAACTAGCCGCTTACCATGCCAAGGCGCTCGATACACGGCAGCAACCCTATTTTAGCCAACAAATGTTTGATGACTTTTACTTTGGTAAAGGCTCAACCTACCCTGATATCAACGGCTCTGTCGGGATGCTGTTTGAGCAGGCCAGCGTACGTGGACAGCAACAGGAATCTGACAATGGCATGCTGGTTTTTGAGCAGGCGATTGCAAACCAAGTGGCGACGTCGTTTTCCAGCCTTAAAGGCGCGTTAGCACTTAAACAAGAGTTACAGCAGTTTCAAACACGCTTTTATCAACGCAAGGATAAGCATCAGCCTTCGGGGCGCGAAAGCGGCTTATTGATCAGCACGAGTCAAGATCCGGGCCGGCGCGATGACTTAGCCCAGGTGTTACAGCAGCATCAGATCCTATTTTTTTACCTGCGAGAAGGTCTGCGCCAAGGACGCCATGATTACGCGCCACGCGATAGCCTATTTATCCCGATTAATCAGCCGCAAAAAAGCCTACTACTGGCACTATTTGATCAACGCACCGAATTCGACGATGCCACCTTTTATGATGTCTCCAGTTGGAACTTCACCTACGCCTATAATTTACAACTGGCCCGGGATGTCAGCCTAGATGTGGATACGCTCAGCAGCCAACGCCCGCTTGACGCGCCACTAAGCATTGCTGCTGACAGCGTAGCCGTGCTCATTGATTGGCGACAACATCATGCGGCGACCGTACTACAGCAGCTCCTTAGTCATGGGGTTAAAGTAAAATTTGCCGCCAAACCATTCAGTATCATGACCTCAGCAGGTGCGAGCGACTTTACCGCTGGCACATTGCAAATCCCCTTAGGTCGTCAAACCATGGCTGGCGCACCATTAAGAGAACTGCTTATTTCGCTCGCCACTCACCATCGTCTCACCATCGCCACGGTTACCAGTAGCCGCGCGTTATCAGGTATCGATTTAGGCAGCCCCGATTTTCACCCTATTGCGCCAATCAAAGCTGTGGTGATCACAGGTTATGGTACCTCTGCGTCAGAAGTGGGTGAGCTAGGGTATTTTATGGATCAACATTTGGCGGCGCCGCTCACTCAAGTGGATGTGTCTCGTTTGCCTAGTCTGCCCCTTAACCGATACACCCATCTGTTTCTTGCCGATGGCAGCTATCAAAATGTTGATGAAAAGCTCGTCCGTAAACTGGGACAGTTTGTTAATAATGGCGGAGTGATCGTGGCGCAAAAGGGAGCCTTAAGCTGGCTAAGCAAAGGCAACTTATTAAAGAGTGATGTGAGAAATCCACGGGCATTTGAACAGTTATTTGCCACTGACGGCATGCGCTTTGACGAGCAAGCGACACTAAGAGCACGCAAGACGATTGGCGGAGCCATATTGGCACTGGATCTTGATACCTCTCACCCGATTAATTTCGGCCTACAAGGCAACATTCTGCCAATACTCAAAAATAAGCCACTGGGATTGCTCGCCGGTTCAAGTTCCTTTACCACCGCCGCGAGTTATGCTGATGAACCGCTACTGGATGGCTATCTGGCAACAGAATATCAGCGCAGCTTCAGCCAAACCCCAGCCATTCGAGTTGAACGCCATGGTAAGGGAGCCATAGTGGCGCTAACCGATAACCTACTGTTTAGAAATAGCTGGCTCGACGCGCAAAAAGTCTACAGTAACAGCCTCTACTTCATTCCGGCGCTGCACTGAAGCCACTCACTTGCTGCTTAACGACAAACGGCACTTACTTGAGTAAGTGCCGTTTGTCGTTAAGTCGTTTAAGCAAAGCGAGCAACATGGCGCGCCATGCTAATGCTTACATCACTAAGTGCTTACATGATAAAGCTCAAATAGCCTTTTAAAATAACTACATTGACGATATCGATAAAGAAAGCACCAACAATGGGCACCACCATAAAGGCTTGTGGCGAAGGCCCTGTTCTTGAGACTAATGCCCCCATATTCATCACTGCGGTTGGCGTCGCCCCCATACCAAAACCACAGTGGCCACCCGCCATCACTGCGGCATCATAATTACTGCCCATCAATTTAAAGGTAACAAAGTAGGCAAATAGCGCTAACACTACCGTTTGAATGAGTAAAATAATCAATAGCGGCACCGCTAGGTCAAAAATTTCCCACAGCTTTAAGTTCATCAATGCCATAGCCAAAAACAGCGATAAAGACACGGTACCAATCACATCTACGCTTTCGCTATTAATTTTATAGCCACGCGATAGCTCGGTGATATTGGTGATCATCACGCCAAAAAACAATGCATAAACAAAGTCTGGCATCCGTAACCAGCTGAGTTCGAACATACTCACCAACGAGCTAAACCATTTTGCTCCGCCCACACATAGCAGCAAAATAAACAGCACCTCAAGAATACTCTTAGCGGTAACCCGGTCTTCTTCTAACTGATCATAGGTCACTAAATCTGGGTGATCTTTATGATGGTTGCCACCCACACCATAAGAAGATACTAGGCCATGCTTATTGATGAGTCTCTGCGCAACAGGGCCACCGATAATGCCGCCCATCACGAGGCCAAACGTGGCTGCCGCCATCGCAAACTCAAGGGTATTGATGCCGTAGTTTTCAGAGAACGTTTGCGCCCATGCGGCGCCCGTACCGTGGCCACCCGACAGGGTTATTGACCCTGCAATTAAGCCCATTAGAGGTTCTAGCCCTAACGCGGTAGCCATACCAACCCCCACCGCATTTTGAATCACGATATATAAAGAGGCGATACCTAAAAAGAGAAAAACCTTAGTGCCACCTTTCATCAATAATTTGTAACTTGCCGCTAAACCCACAGTGGCAAAAAACATCATCATCAAGGTATTTTGCATCGACAGCGTAAACTCTAACGAGATCTGATTAAAATGCAGTATGGCGATAATCGCAGCGATAATTAAACCGCCAACAATGGGCTCTGGGATATTATATTTTTTAAATACAGGCACATGACGATTAACTGAGTGACCGAGAAATAGTACTAAAATAGCCACCAAAAAAGACTCGAGCTCTCCAACAGAATAAACAGTATTCATAACACTCCTATTTCGGCAAAACCGTCCGCAACGACCGATACTACAGCGTCTATCGCGGCCTCACCTTGTGCGCCAAACTCATAACAAAATGAGTCCGCGGTTAAAACAATCCCATTTGGTGCGTTAACGATTAGTTAAGCATAATCGGTTAGCCGCCACGCGCTATACAAATACGCCAACAGAGCAACTCTGCAACGCATCCGAGCGATTTTTATAAATGGATGATTATCTCAGTGACTGGAAAATGAAATTGGGTAAATTTATGCGCTTAGTGCTAAGACGCATGTTCGGATGAATGTTCAATCTCAACCGCTAAACGCTCACGTTCAGCCTTCGAAATATACTTAGGCTTCCCCGTGTGGTGAAGCTTAGCGTTGGCTTTCTTGGCCTTAGCTTTCAGGGTTTGATTGATTTTTTTCTTTCTATTCATGGCGGCGAGTATACCCCAAAAAAGCTCATTTGTGAGCTTGCACCGCTACGTCAGTACATTTTTACGCCAAGTTTAAACCCGTACAATTATGTGACCTAACTCAAACCGCAAATAGCCTTAAAGATTAAATAATTTAAAATCAGGCAGTAACGAAAAAAATCATCCTGAAAATCGCCCACAAAAAAGCACAGCCTTAACTGTGCTTTTGTTTTCATCATCTGCTTATCATTTAGTCACTACCCAGAGTGCATGTAGCATTCCGGGGATAAAAAATAGCAAACATAGGATCACATTGATCAACAGATCTTGGCCAACGCCGCTTTTTAAAAATACCGCAACAGGGGGCAATAAGATGGCAATAATCACCAATAATAATTTATTTGTATCCATTTTAGCCGCTTCCTTTTGTCATCACTTTTGTTTTGGCCAAGCCAACAACTCAGGCTCCGCCCATGTGTATAACTGACGCTTAATTGCCTCATGGCCAAACCATTCACCCGATGTTGGCGCCACCAAGTAAGAGTACACTTGCCCATACCATTCAAAATACAACCCATAAGCGTGTAAGTAACCCCGATCCGCGGGCGCGCCACCATAAAGCTCGTCTCCTAAAATAGGCACACCTATACTGGCCAACGCTACGCGTAACTGGTGAGTCTTACCACTTAAAGGTTTAAGCAAATAGAGCCGCAGACCTTCGTCAACCGACTGTGAAAAAAACTGCGTCACTGCCGGATTTTCAATGCTACGTAGTAATTTATACATGCTACGGCGCGACTTTGCCATATCGCCAACAATACTGCCCTGCTTCTTCTTGGGTTTTCCCTTCGCCAATGCAAGATAATATTTCTGTACTTGGTGCGCGGTAAACATCGCGGTAAAACCAGCCGCGGCTTGGCTGCTTTTAGCAAACAACAATAACCCTGAGGTCATGGTGTCGAGCCGATGCACAGAATAGAGCTTAATCGCTAAATCTTGCTCAATCTGCGCCATCACGCCGGCGCTACCATCTTGACTGTGAAAATGCACCTTGGGCGACTTGTCGATCACTAAAAAATCGACTTCATCGGCGATGATCTGATACATGTGGACCTATTAGGTTAGGAAAATTCAATGGTAACAATCAAGCCAGGCTGATTATCACTGAGAGTAATGCGCGCATTATGACGCTGTAAAATGGCTTTCACTAGCGATAACCCTAACCCGGTCCCCTTATGGTGACGACTTGGATCGAGCCTTACTAAGCGATCAAACACCTTTTCGGTCGCCTCAGGCGGAATACCCGGGCCATTATCGATAATTTGTACTTGGTTTCCACGCTGCACTATCTGCACGCTGGCGCCTTGGCCTGCATACTTAATCGCGTTATCGACCAGATTAAATAAAGCTTGGAACAACAGGTATTTATCACCCATCACCGTATAATCGTCAGCGGTCTGCAACGACAATGTTTGCTCGTTAAGCTCTGCCATTGCATCAGCCATCTCATACAAGTCGCCACACAGGTCTTGTAGGCTTAAGGGCTGCAGCTCGAGAACTTGCTGCCCCTCTTCGATACGGGTTAACGACAACATGGCATCAAAGGTGGCTAAACAATCGTCTAGCTCTTCCGTTAAAATTGCGCAGGCTTCGCCGAGCTCATCGGCCGACTTATTCGGCAGCTGTTCTATCCCCATACGTAGATGCGACAAAGGAGTACGTAAATCGTGAGCGATATTATCGGTAGCCCCTCGCACCGCGTTAAGGTTGTTTTCTAGGGTGTCGAGCACGCCATTAAACTTACCCGCCAGCATGTCGAATTCATCTTGGCGCCAACTCACGGGTAACCGTGTCGAGTATTCCCCTTTTTCAATACGCCGGCTTAAGCGATTGTACTGCACTAAGCGGCGGAGAATCGCCTTAGAAAACAAGTAACCTAGTGCTAAGGTTAATACAATGGTCAACATCAGAGCGGTGATCGCCGCGTTCACAAATCGGTCAATTAAGGTGGCTAACTGATCGGTTCGCGTCGCAATCAACACTGGGCCATAACGGGTGATAACTAAGCCACCCGTTAGAATATGCAGCTTATCTGCGCCGCCCGCCAAAATTGGAAACTCTCGGGTTTCAGGCAAAATAGGCATATCGTCGGGCATGAGGCTCAAGGCCCCGACAAGATCAAGCGAGCTGCGCCACACCACTAGGGCAGTTTTGGGATCGGCGGTACGGATTTGAGTCGCAAAACTGCGTCTATCGAGCGTCAGCGCCATCTGTTGATAGCGCTGTTTTTCTGCCGCTAAATGTTGATTGGTTTGCAGCTCTTGCTCATTAATCAGCTGGCGATACATACCAAATAGCAAGGTGCCAATGATCAGGGTCACTAAGCCCGAAAAGATGATAGTGATCCGCCAGGCACTACTCTGGTAAGGCTTAATGCCCTTGACGTAGGCGATAACCAGCCCCTCGAACGGTTTCGATTAATTCACCAAAGCCAAGCTCTTCAAACTTGCGACGCAGCTTAGCAATATGCACATCAATCACATTGGTGCGCGGATCGAAGTGATAGTCCCATACCGCTTCAAACAGCAAGGTACGGCTGATCACCTGATTAGGATGTTCCATTAAGTACTTAAGCAATTGAAACTCTTTGGGCTGCAGCGGTATCTCATGGCCCGCTAAGGTCACTTTACGCGTTAGCAGTTCCATCACCAAATTGCCGACGGCTAATTCGGTGTGCGCTGGTGCCGAGTTGCCTCGCTGCATCAGTTTTTCTGCACGCACTAACAGCTCCGAAAAAGCAAAAGGCTTGGTCATGTAATCATCGCCCCCGGCTCTAAGGCCCTTAACTCGCTCATCCACGTGGCTAAGGGCCGATAAGATAAGCACAGGGGTTTGATTACCCGTTGCTCGTAGCGCGGCTAATACCTTGAGTCCGTCCAGCTGGGGCAACATGCGGTCTAAAATAATCAGATCATATTGCATACTCGTCGCAAGCAGCAGACCTTGATGACCATCGCTTGCGGTTTCAATATTGTGCCCCTGTTCGGTAAAGCCTTTCACCACGTAATCGATAGTGGTGGCGTCATCTTCTACGAGCAATATTTTCATTAAGTTAATCCCACTTAAGCAGGGGCAAAGGCCGCTGGTTTTCAATATCAAACGCCAAGCGACGTTTGCCATATTGATCAATTAATTTGAGTTCAAGATAACTGATCCCCAAGTCATGATCGAGTTGCGCTTCGACAATATGCGCAGTGCTATCCCCCATGGCTGTTTTAAGCAACTGTGAAAAGCCCAGATCCATCTCTTGCATCATGCGCACGGCTTTCAGTTCGTCACGATCGTCGGCCTCTAAGGTTTCCACTTTCTGCCTAATAAGCTTGCCATCTTTAGCCCAAAATTCAAATTCTGTGACGGTATCGGCTTGGGTGTTGATCATACTCACTTCATAGATCAGCTCACCATTAATCACATCGATATCAAATTCTGAAATCACGCCAGGGTAGTTTTTCTCCGCTTGCGCAATGAGCTGCTGCGGAGTAAGACTCTGGCTATCTGATAGTAACTCCAGTACTGTCGAGTTCGCGCTGGCAACCCCAGCAACACTGACACTAGATAACAGCACTAAACTGATTAACCAACGAGCCATAACTCCTCCATAAAATGTTTAATATCGGTATCTTAACCCCAGCAACAAGCTGCGGGCTAGTGTTAATCTGCTAGGAGATCGATTTCATCAATTTCAATCTCAACCCCTTGCCATTCGTCATCCACCTCACCTTTTAGGGTGACAGTGGTGTTAGTCAACACTTCAATATCACGCCATAAGGCATTGTCGATTTCGACTTCAACCTCACCACTGTGGTCTTTAAACAGGTATTTTTCCTCCCCTAGGCTCTTTATCAGGTGTCCTGTAAGCGCTACGGGGGTATCAGGTTTAGCCTTAGCCGCCTCTGCTGCTGTCTGCGCCACTGATGGGCTGGCATAGCTATAGGCCACCACGCTAGGTAAGGTCAGTACACAAGCTAATATTAATGAACCAGTCAGTTTTTTAGTCATCTTTTGCTCCTTACCGCACTTATCTAAATAAGCGCATTGTAAAGCCACTATGATGGAAAAAAGATGGAAAAAAGATTAATCATTGATCATACAATCAACTAGGGTTCACTTAGCCTGCAGCGCAGGTTTCTAGGATATGGATAAGCTCTGATTTCAGTGCCACCTCAGTCTCAACCCCAGGGGCTAGGGCCAGCTTTTGCGCCAAATGTAACGGCACTTCGGCATTGAGGCTATGTTTTACCCCCTTGATGCTGGCAACAATGCGCATGGTTTCGCCCATCGCCAAGGTCGACTCCACTGTGATAATCAACTTGTTAAAGCTCCGACACAGACGCCCTTTAGCAATGGAGTTAAACCGAATGCCTTGATTGGGGATCACCCAGCGCACCGTTGAACCAATATCTAGGCTGTCAAAATAACTGCTGGCGATAAGGTGGTCGCCAAACTTAAGCCAAGTGATCTGCCGCGCTTCTTCTTGCGCCACTACCTCAGCATCAAACACATTGCGCAGTCCCATCTGCTTTGCCACCGCTTCGTTACATGGCCGGGTGAGTACGTCTCTGGGAGCGCCTTGTTGTAACAACACGCCTTGGCTGATTAAAATCATGCTATCGGCTAACAGCAGGGCTTCATTGAGATCATGAGTGACCATAATCACCGGAATCGCTAACTGCTCTTTAAGCCTTGCTAACTCAAGATACAAGCGCTCACGAGTTTCACGATCGACCGCAGAAAAAGGCTCATCGAGCAGTAATACCGAAGGCTGACGCGCCAATGCCCGCGCTAAAGCAACCCGTTGACGTTGACCGCCCGACAAATTAGCGGGTAGCCTGTCTGGTAGACCGTGTAAATTGACTCGCTCTAACCAGTCTTTGGCCCGAGCAACGCGTTCGGTCTTAGGGATGTGATCGAGCGCAGCCACCACATTTTCTAGCGCCGTCATATTGGGAAACAAGCCAAAGTGTTGCGGCACATAGCCTAAATGACGCTGCTGTGGGGTAAGGTAATCCCCCTGCTGACTATTAAACCACTGACGCTCGCCATAGCGTATCTCTCCCGCTTGAGGCTTGGCTAACCCCGCTATCATCCGCAGTAGCGTCGACTTACCGCCTCCCGATGGCCCCACCACCGCCAACACTTCACCCGCGCGGCAGGTAAACTCGGCATCGAGCACTATCTCTTGGGTTTGATTAACCCTGCAATATAGATCAGCGACGTCTTGAGACACTTAAGCCTCCCAAACGGCGTGACAAACTGGTGGTCAGCGCCAGCGCAGTAACGGCAAACAGCAGTAATACCAACGACATCTGCCCTGCACTGGCAAAATCGAAGGCTTGTACACTGTCATAAATCGAGATGGCGATGGTCTTAGTTTCACCGGCAATGTTGCCGCCCATCATCAACACCACACCAAATTCGCCTAACACATGCGAAAAACAGAGCACCAAGGCGGTCAGTACACCAGGCCACACGAGGGGAAGCTCAATTTTGGTTAACGCTTTAAACGGACTCATACCACAACACGCTGCAGCGTCACGCACCTCTTCGGGTACCGCCTCAAAGGCACGTTGAATGGGCTGAATAGCAAACGGAATATTGACTAACACCGAGGCGACCACCAGCCCTGAAAAGTGGAATACTAACTGCTGGCCAAGCACATTTTGTAGCAACTGGCCTAACCAAGACTGACTGCCAAGCCCCACCAGCAAGTAATAGCCGATAACGGTAGGCGGTAATACCAAAGGCACCATGATCAAGGCTTCGACCCAAGATTTGCCGCGAAATTGATGATAGGCCAACAAGCGCCCCACCCAGATAGCGAAAGGGATCAGTATAAGCACAGTTACTGTGCTCAATTTGATCGATAAACCTAACGCTTGCCAATCCATCTATTACTCTTCCTGTGATGTGAGTTCAGGCAAACCAAAACCAAACTCGGTAAACACCGCGCGCGACTTTGCCTGCTGCAGGTAATCATAAAAGAGTTTGGCGGTATCGCCTGCTTTCTCGGTCAATACCATGCGTTGATTAAGCGGCGTATGCCACTCACTGGGCAGCGCCACATAATGGCCAACCGCTTGAAATTGGGGCGCCATCGCCAAAGATAACGCCACAATGCCGCCATCGGTGGAGCCACTCAAGGCAAATTGGGCGGCTTGGGAGACATTTTCGCCAAAAATAAGATGGGATTGAACTTGCTGCCACATGCCAAGATGCTCAAGGTATTCGCGAGCTCGCTCACCATAAGGCGCATGATCGGGATTGGCGATAGCAAACCGTTGCAGGTGGCCTTGTTGCAGCATGGTTTTTAACCCCTCTAGCTGGGGATCTAACGCTAAAGCAGAGGTTTTAGGGGCTGCTAAGGCTAAACGCCCAATGGCATACAGCTCGCCATCGCTAGTGGTGACACCAAGCTTATGCAATTGATAAATATATTTATCGTCGGCAGATAAAAACAGTTCAAACGGCGCTCCATGGCGGATCTGTGCCACTAAATTACCCGAAGAGCCATAGGAGATCCGCACCCGCTGCCCCGTATCTTGGGTAAAATTAGCGGCAATTTTATCGAGCGCAAACTTAATGTTAGCCGCCGCCGCAATGGCGGGGGCATCACTTGCCCAGCTTGGCGATGTACCAACACACATGATGAATATCGCCACAGCGCGAATAAAGCTCTTCACACCTCTCTCCCCAATGCTAACAAAAGGCTATCCTGCGACGCTGATTATCGTCAATATCGGCGGCTAACAGCCATGGCAAAACATAGCTAACGTCAGCAGTACTACCCTAGAATATGCCCTAAATTGCGGCTATTTTTGTTGCCACATCTGCGCCGCTTGTTCATCGGCATCTTTGGCTTCGACCCAGTTTTTACCCTGATCGCCCGCCTCTAGCTTCCAAAATGGCGCCTTGGTCTTTAAAAAGTCGATTAAGAACTCGCAGGCAGCGAACGCGGCTTTGCGGTGCGCACTGGTGACACCAATAAACACTATCTGCTCACCAAGCGCCATGGTTCCCACACGGTGAATAATGGTCACCTTGTTGAGCGGCCAGCGCTCACGTGCCTGTGCCGTGATTTGTTGCAGTACGGCTTCTGTCATACCCGGATAATGCTCTAAGGTGAGATCGGTAACGGCACTGCCGTCATTGAAATCACGCACTTTACCCACAAACGTCACCACAGCGCCGTCGCTATTATCATCGGCAATACGGGCATATTCTTGTGGCACGCTAAAATCGTCAGTCTGCACCAGTACCCGATCGAACATCGCTGTCATATTAGCCTCCCGTCACAGGAGGAAAGAAAGCCACTTCATCGCCATCTTCAACTGGGGTATCCCAGCTGCTAATGGTTTGATTGACGGCCACCAATAACTTATCTGACGCCATCACTTTAGCCCATTTGTCATCTTTAGCCGCCAGCTGCGCCCTTAATCCTTCGGCGGTACACGTTGCATCGGATGCCTCAACCTTTATCGAACCTTCACCCAATAGCTCACGAACTTGAGCAAAAAAAAGTACATTTATCATTTATCGATACCTTAAACGCTTGTAGCCGTTATACCTTGAAGTGACCCGATTTGCCGCCACGCTTCTCTAAGAGACGTGTCTGCGAAATCAGCATATCTTTTTGCACCGCTTTACACATATCGTAAATCGTTAACGCCGCCACCGAAGCCGCGGTAAGGGCTTCCATCTCAACGCCTGTCTTACCCGATAACTTGCATAAACTGGTGATACGCACTCGATTAAATTCGGGCTGGGCCTCCAGTTCAACCTCGACCTTAGTCAGCATCAATGGGTGACACAGTGGAATTAAGTCAGAGGTTTTCTTTGCCGCTTGAATACCGGCAATGCGGGCCGTGGCAAATACGTCACCTTTATGGTGACTGCCGCTCATGATCATCTCAAGGGTCGCTGGCGCCATCTCGATAAAGGCTTCGGCGCGGGCTTCGCGCTCGGTAACCGCTTTTTCGGTCACATCGACCATATGGGCGTTACCGTCGGCATTAATATGGGTGAATTGATTACTCATCTGTCGCTACCTTTTTGAGATGCATTACAAAGTTACAAGGCCTATGTGTGGCGTCAAGTTGTTGTTTAATAATCTGGTTCCAGCCAGTGCGGCAGGCCCCGGTTGAGCCGGGTAAACAAAAAATCGCCGTCTTATTGGCAAAACCGCCTAATGCACGAGATTGCACCGTCGATGTGCCAAGCTCGTTATAAGTGATGTGGCGGAATAACTCACCAAAACCATCAATATCACGGTCAAACAGTGGGAGCACCGCTTCAGGAGTATTGTCGCGTTCGGTAAAGCCTGTGCCACCAGTGGTGATGATAACTTGTATGTCATCGGTCGCTATCCATTGTGATAGCTGCGCCCGGATCTGGTATTTATCGTCTTTACACAGCTGACGATCCAACAAGCGATGGCCAGCATCGACAATCGCATCGGCTAAAAACTGGCCCGACGTATCGCGGCTCAGATCGCGGGTATCTGACAGGGTTAAGATCGCAATATTTAATGGTATGAATTTCGAAGTAGTACAATGGCCCATAACGCCTCTTCACTCAATAATGGATTCGATAACCAGCCACACCCAAGTATCTGACTGGCAGCCGAGTATACCTATGCCCTAACGCCATGTTATTGCGTTAGGTCATAGAAGCCGATTAACCGCCAATGGATGCTAAATGCTGGGTAACGCCGGTGATGCCATCATGGAGAAAATGAGTTTGCTTTTTGGTCTGCAGTTGACCATGCAGCCGCTCAATAAGCTCGCTGCGCTGCTCACGTTGCTGTAGCAAGTCTCTAAGATCAACACCGTGCTCGGTAAAGAGACATAAGTGCAGCTTACCTTTAGCCGATACCCGCAGACGATTACAGTTAGCGCAGAAGTTTTTCTCATAAGGCATGATCAAACCAATACGGCCTTTAAAATCGTCATGGCTGAAGTTTTGCGCTGGCCCATCATCGACTGCCGAGCGGTCTAAATGCCAGCCATCTTGTATTAGCTGAGCTTTGATGTCGGCACCGGCAAGGTGGTGCGCCTGAAAATAGTCACGCCCTAAGCCGGTTTCCATCAATTCGATAAAGCGTAGGTCGATAGGCGTATTTTTAATCCAGTGCAAAAAGCGCGGTAAGTCTTTGTCGTTTAGCCCTTTAAGCAGCACAGCATTAATTTTTACTCGCTCGAAGCCGGCCGATAATGCCGCATCGACGCCACGCATCACCTCATCGAACTTGTTTTCGCCGGTGATCTGATAAAACATGCGTGGATCTAAGCTGTCGACCGAGACATTGATGCGTCTTAGCCCCGCATCAAACCACTCCTTTGCGTGCTTTTCTAAGCGGTAGCCGTTGGTGGTCGTGGCAATAGTAGAGATATTGTCGTTATCGGCCACAATACGAATAATGTCGCTAAAGTCTTTACGCAGGGTGGGCTCGCCACCCGTAATACGAATTTTTTGCGTACCCACTTCGCCAAAGGCGCCGACTAGATTTTCAATCTCATTAAGATCTAAAAACTTAGGCTTACCATCTGGACGGTAGCCATCGGGGAGGCAGTAAGTGCATTTGAAATTACAAACGTCAGTGACTGACATCCGTAAATAGTGAAATCTTCGACCAAAATTGTCTTGTAGTTGAGACATGATCACCTTTCCAAGTAAGGGGAGGTGAGTCAATTTCTCTTCTCACCCCGGTGGCACTATTGCCACGGCTTACTGTCCATATCATAGACGTAGGACAGAAAGCTCGGAGAACCGTCGTTTGCTAATTATAGGCCGATTTGCTGCCTAGTTAACACCTTTCACGCCACATTTTTACTCCGCCCCCCTGTCACCGTTAACATTCTGTGACAGCGCTCACGCAGATAATTGCTATCAATTAGTCTATCTTGACTGCTTAAACTCTGTGCCATCTAGCAAATTTAAGGTAAGGTGTTGGCAAAGAATAAAACACCCGTTTCAATCGGGGGATAAGTAATAAAAGAGGTGAAGTGATGGAACGCGAATCGATGGAGTTTGACGTTGTTATCGTTGGGGCTGGGCCTGCAGGCCTAGCCACAGCGTGTCGACTAATGCAGATATCCCAAGACAGTGGCCAAGAGTTATCTGTCTGCGTGGTAGAAAAAGGCTCTGAAGTCGGTGCCCATATTTTATCTGGCGCCGTGTTTGAACCTAAGGTACTGGGTGAGCTCTTTAGTGATTGGAAAACTACAGGTGCGCCTCTTCATACTGCAGTCACTCACGATGAACTCTTTATGTTGGGATCTGAGTCCGCTTCGCGTGCCATGCCTAATGCCTTAATCCCCAAGACAATGCACAATGAGGGGAACTACATCATCAGCGTCGGCAACCTTGCCCGGTGGTTGGCTGAGCGCGCCGAAGCACTTGGCGTTGAGATTTTTCCCGGCTTCCCCGCCAGCGAACTGCTGTTTAATGACGACAACAGCGTCAAAGGCATCATCATTGGCGACATGGGCATTGGCGCTGATGGCCAACCTAAAGACAGCTATGAACCGGGTATGGAACTGCATGCCAAATACACCGTCTTTAGTGAAGGTTGCCGTGGCCATTTAGGTAAACAACTGATCGAAAAATACCACCTAGACAATGGCAAGACGCCACAGCACTATGGCCTAGGGTTTAAAGAGATCTGGAAAGTCCCTGCCGAGCAGCACCAGCAAGGTAAAGTGGTCCATACTGGCGGTTGGCCGCTCAATGATGGTGCATCGGGTGGCGGTTTCCTATACCACTTAGAAGATAATCAAGTGGCGGTGGGGTTAATTATCGACCTTAACTATCAAAATCCGCATCTCAGTCCTTTTGATGAGTTCCAGCGTTATAAGACCCATCCAGTGATCAGTCAATATTTGCAAAATGGTAAACGTATCAGCTATGGCGCACGCGCCATTACCAAGGGCGGACTAAATTCACTGCCCAAAATGAGCTTTCCTGGCGGACTGATCATCGGCTGTGATGCCGGCACCCTTAACTTTGCCAAGATCAAAGGCACCCACACTGCCATGAAGAGTGGCATGATTGCTGCTGAGACCATCTGTCATGCATTACATGCCGGGGTAGACGGTGGCAAAGATCTCGACTGTTACCAAGAAAAATTTGAACAAAGCTGGCTGCAAGAGGAGCTCTATACCTCACGTAACTTTGGCCCTGCAATGCACAAATTTGGCGCTTACCTTGGTGGCGCATTTAACTATATTGACCAAAACTGGTTTGGCGGCAAGTTCCCTATCACGCTGCGCGACGAGCATCCTGATCACGCTCAAATGGCCGAAGTGGGTGCCTACAATAAAATTGATTACCCTAAGCCTGACGGTAAGCTCAGCTTCGACAAGCTCTCTTCGGTGTACTTGTCAAACACCTATCATGAAGAAGATCAACGCTGTCACCTGCGTTTAACAGACGAGAGTATTCCACTGCAGGTTAACCTAGTAAAATTTGATGAACCCGCCCAGCGTTACTGCCCCGCCGGGGTATATGAAATCGTTGAAGAAGCGGGCGAAAAGAAATTTATGATCAATGCTCAAAACTGCATCCATTGTAAAACCTGCGACATTAAAGATCCCAGCCAAAACATCACCTGGGTAACGCCAGAAGGCGGCGGAGGCCCCAATTACCCTAATATGTAACCAACTTAGTTGTAAATAAAAACACGCTCACATGAGCGTGTTTTTGCTTGCGCTTGTGATAATAAGTAACCATAATCGCTCACCATACCTACAAGCGTTACCTAAAGCGCACATTTAACATCATCCTACCAATACACTATCGAATGTTTGAGCATGTTTGATCATTCTTGCTCGGCCTTAGATTGACTCATCAAATTAGCTACCGCTATTTAACAATTGTAGATGTGAGTGACCGCTATGACGCTTAATATGCTAACCATTAAACAAAAAATCTTACTCACCGTCGCCTTGGCCGTGTTGTTATCAACCGCCCTCGTCGGTGTGCTCAGTCAACGCAGTGCCAAAGATGTGGTCGAGCAACGCATGCTGACCTCTGAACTGCCCAACACCCTGTTTGCGATCCGCAATAAAATTGAAATGGATATCGCTATTCTGCTGGAGGCCGCCGAGCAACTCGCCAGTAGCAAAATGTTGAAACAGTGGCTGGTCGCCGGACGTCCTGCTGAAAGCGAAGCGATTGTCATCGAGCAGCTCAAGAGTATGCAGCAGCAGTACCACCTGGCTCAGACCTCTTATGCTGACCGCGAAACCGGCGCCTATTATACCCAAGACGGTTTTTTACGCGTCCTAAGCCCAGAGCAAGATGGCTGGTTCTTCGACTATAGAGACAGTCGTCAAGAGCGCATGCTCAACGTATTTACCGAGGCCAATGGCGAGGTCAAACTGTTTATCAACTACCAGCAACCCAATGACAGAGGTTTAGTGGGGCTGGGGAAATCCCTAGACGATATGGTGCGCCTACTCGGCTCATTCACCATAGAACAGAGCGGATTTGTCTACCTTGTTGACGCTAAAGGTCAGGTACAGCTGCACCAAGATACCAGCCAAATTGGCAAGGCCAATGTCGCCTCTCTCTATCCGCAAAGTGATACTCAATCTCTATTATCTAAAAGCGAATTTAAGCTGATCAGAACCGAAATAGACGGCGAGTCAGTATTAGTTGCCAGCAGTTATTTAACCTCGATGGATTGGTATGTAATCGCTCAAGTGCCCGAAAGTGAAGTGTTTGCCTTATTAGAAGAGTCCGCCTACCAAATTTTAATGTGGACCGTACTGATCGCCGCCGCCTTTATTGGTTTGGCCGTGATCGTCGCAAGCTCTGTCAGCCAACCTATCGCCAAAGTCGCTAACATGCTCCAAGATATTGGCCAAGGCGAAGGCGATTTACGCCAACGTCTGCCCGTTGATGGCAATGATGAACTGGCCCAACTGGCGCAAGGGTTTAATAGTTTTATCGAAAAAATTCAACGATCTATTATCGAAGTTACCGACACCAGTGTACAGTTAAGCCACGCGGCTAAAGAGGTGGCCGAACAAGCCCAGCAAACTTTAGATGACAGCCTGCTACAGAAAGATCAAACCATGATGGTGGTGACCGCGATTAATCAAATGGGCGCTACGGTTCACGAAATTGCTGGCAACGCAGCGCAAGCAGCCGACAGTGCAAAAGAGGCCGATCGAGAGTCTAAATCGGGCCAAGATGTTGCAGGTGATGCACGCGATACCATCAACGCCCTGTCGCAGGATGTTGAACAAGTGGGCAATGTTATTGAATCTCTCGCCAACCACACCACTTCTATCGGCAGTATTTTAGATGTGATCCGCGCCGTGTCTGACCAAACCAATTTACTGGCATTAAACGCTGCTATCGAAGCGGCGCGTGCCGGTGAAGCTGGCCGAGGCTTTGCCGTGGTCGCCGAAGAGGTACGTAATCTCGCCTCTCGCACCGCGGTATCAACCGATGAAGTACAAAAAATGATTGATAACTTGCAAGCCGAAGCAGCCCGAGCTGTCGCTGCGATGCAGCAAAGCAAAAGTCGCAGCGAACAAGGGGTGCAGGCCGTTGATAAGGCGCGCCATTCATTAGTCGAGATAAGCCAACAGATTGGTGCCATCAGCGACATGAATATCCAAGTGGCTGCTGCAACTGAAGAGCAATCGACCGTGGTGGAAGACATTAATCGCAATGTCACCGAGATCAGTGAGATCACCCAGCGCACGACGGAAACGTCCAATGCCGTCGCGCAAGCCAGCCAATCGCTTAATCAACTGGCCTTACGCTTAGACACTTTAGTCGCGGGCTTTAAAGTGTAAAACCCTGAGTAAAAAAATAACAAGCCCGCATTCGCGGGCTTGTTATTGCAACTTATATTTAGAGGTCTACAAGGGCTTAACCGCTAACAAGGCGCCTATGGCTTAAAAAAAGGGATCGCTAAGGGATAACGATAACAGATCCCCTCACTGGCCTTCATCGCCGCAATAATGGTGACCACAATATCGAAAATCGCCAGTACGCCAAACAAAATAAAACCAATGCCGATAAACATCAGAATAAAGCAGATCACCGCATAGATAATCATACTGATCTTAAAATTTAAACAGTTACGGCCACAGTGGTCGACAAACGCAATCTCGTCGCGCTTCATCAGCCATACAATCAAGGGGCCTAATATCGACCCCAGCGGGATGAGATAACCGGAGAAGCTGGCAAGATGTACTGCTACCGCCATATTTTTATCATCTCTGGACAATGCCTCGTATTCAGTCACGACTCTCTCCTTGGTAATACATCATTTATTATGGGTATTCATCTTATTTATATTCAGCACGTAAACCAGAATGTATCGCCTCTGGACCGAGCAGACGCATCTGCCAAGGCTCAATCTTTTGGCTGGCTAAACGGTGTTGCAAACTGACCACCCATGCCAGTGCTAAGCCGGTGCAATGGGCAAGACGTTCGTAAGCTGCGGCATCAAATTGATTCGCAAAATAGATCGCCATAGACTCGCGTACACTGATATCGCTGCAACGTTCAATCAAGCGGATCCCATCACTTAAATACAAAGTTCCTGGGGTTAAAATGCGATAAAACCAACCGCACAAACCGCTGGTTTGCATCGCTAAGGCAAATTCAGGATGACCAAATTGATGATTAAGTTTAAAACAAGGTGAACGTCCCTGCGTCACCTGCACTCGTATCTCACCAATAGCAAAAATATCACCAATATTGACCTGAGTTTCATCGAGACCGACCGTACTGATATTTTCGCCCATCGCCGGCGCATCTTTAAAACCAGTCATCATATCCCAGCGCCGGTATTGGCCATAATGTTCGCGCGGAAAATGATGTAGCACGCGATCTAAACCGCCATGATGCTTAGGGTCAGCCTGGCTATCACCCTCGACTCCCAAGGTGCCCACAACCAACTGCTGGCAAGGCTGCTTTGCATCGATCATGCTATTAACCGCTGCGACTAGGCACACCTGATCGCCAGCATATAAGCCAGATATTTTTTCAATCATCAGTTACCACCACAAGAAGTGAATCACCCAGCTCTGCAATCATAGTACGATTCATATATGGGTTTTATGTTATCAATATCCCCCTAAACTCAAGATAAGTTAACACAAAATGGCTTGATTGCTAGCAGCGACCACAGAGATTTTTTGCGTCACAAACTGATTAACATCGTAATAAGATCAAAATGTTACAACTTTTAAATCATGCTATTGCCACAAAAAAGTTCGTCAATAGGGATAAATAACAGGCAAAAAAAAATGCCCCAGGATAAGGGCAAGAGAACAGAAACACGCTACTCAATAGAAGTCAGACTTTTGGTCAGCGCTACGCTGTGACCATGAAGCCACTATAAGCGGCAATGATGACACTAAGATGACAGTGTTAAATAAATATCGGCGGATTGATTCAAAGTCAAAAGGGACGGCCTACAAGCTAACACCGTGTGCCAACCTCAAAGCTTATCACCCATCGATGCCTCTAAGTAGTGCTGTAGCTGCGGCCCCGGAATAGAGCTGTGAGTCGACACCGCAAATGCCGCCCAGCGCGCGGCTTCCTCCATAGCCACCACAACAGGATCCCCCTGCACTAAGCCATGGATTAATCCAGCAGCATAAGCATCGCCCGCCCCTGTCGTATCCACCACCTCGGCAGGCTGCGCCGCCACGTGCTGCTCACCATCGGCTTGGTATACCATTGCCCCCGACTCACCATCGGTCACCACAAAGGCTTGTAAGCTGGCACCTGCTATGGTTAAACCGTATTGCCAAGGCGATAACTCACTTCGTCCTTGCATGTCGGCCTTAGAGGCAATTAACACATGACAAGGCCGAGGACGATTATCCTTAGCCAGTTGCGCTATCACCCAGCAATGATTTAATGCGGTCTTAGCCCAACTCACCGCACCTTCGGCCGACGAATTAATATAAAGCGCATCCCAGTTAGACCACTTAGGTGGAGCGGCTAACTCGAACAACGGCCGCTGCGGGCGAATAATGGTGCGCTCACCATCGGGTGTCATCACTAGGAGCATTTCAGGGGTATTACCGTCATGACGCTGCATCAAACGGCAGTCGATCCCTAAGGTACTTACCTGCGCTAATAGCCAATCGCCCACTTTATCGCGGCCCACTTGACTCACCAGCGCCACATTATGACCCGCCCAGACGAGGCCAATACCTGTGTTGGCTCCGCCACCGCCGAGGCGCTCACCACCATCTTGATAGTGGAATCGTCCCCCCATTTTAAGTGGCTTATTGAGCTTTAAGATACGGTCACAATTTAAGTTGGCAACCAGCAAGATATTAGCCATGGGGACTCCGGCATAATGGGCAATTGAGCTGATAATGTGGTTATTATTAGCCATAAAATGAGTGTCAGGTGACGCACTAAACTCAATCAATCAGCCATGCGCCGTGTGGCAACCTCTCTTTATACCAAGCCGGCTATAATAGCTCAACTTTTCATAGTCTGGCTTGGTAATAGATAGCGTGTGACGATGAAAAAGTGCTACAACTGCGGTTATATTTCGCTGGCAAGCTGCTGTAAAAAAGCCCGCATGAACTCACTACGTTTTAGCGCTTCAATACGACCCGCAGTGGTGCACATGGTGTCGCTTAAGTCCAGTAGCTTTTGATAGAAATGATCTAGGGTAAATTGCGTATCATCAGGGAGACGCTGCTGACAAAATGGATCGTCAAGGCTGTATAAGCTGCGTTGCAAACTGCTGCCAACCTGAATACATCGCGTAATACCTATCGCACCTAGTGCATCTAGCCTGTCGGCATCTTGTACGATTTGTGCCTCTCGGGTTTGTGGCGTCACTTTGGCACTAAAACTGTGGGCGACAATGGCATGGTGGATCGCACTAAAATGCCTTGAGGGATAGCTTATCTGGCCTAAAAACTCGATAGCTTGGTCGGCTGCCAAACGTGAGGATTGGGCGCGCAGAGGATCATCTTTCGCCAGCGATACGCAATCATGTAACCAAGCTGCCGGCACCACCACATCGGCGCAAGCGGCTTCTTCACGGCACAGTTGCTTAGCCGATTTAACTACCCGTAACACATGTTGCAAGTCGTGCGCCGCATCACTGGGGCGCTGTAATTGCATAAACTGTGAAAATTGCTGTTCAAACTCGCGCAACGCTGGCTCCTCAATACAAAAAAGGTTGAACCTAGTTCAACCTTTTTTAGTTATCATTTCAAGAGGGTTAACCCATTACATGTCGCAGGCCTTAAGCGGCTTACGCAGCTGAGCACGGACGTTATCCATGCCAGAATAGAACTCTTTCATCATTAACAAGCCCATCATCTTGCCATTATCGGTGACGATCAAGTTGTCAGGATCGGTCGGATCATCCTTAATGGCACCAATGGCCTTCATTGAGGTCATCTCTTTAAACAGCGCCCAATCCAAATTGACCCCAAATGTCTCGCGGAAATACTTACGCGATAACCGACCGGAGAACATGCCCAGCAAGAAGCGATACTGCATCACATCTTTTTTACTGTAGTTCTTCTGCTGCTCGACACCCATACGGCCTGCGGCGATATTTTCTTGATACTTACGCAAAGAGAAATTGTTCACATATAAGGTGTCATTGAGAAAGCTAAATGATCCTGAGCCAACTCCTAAATACTCATCATAATCGATGACATACTCATCAAACCCTTCATTATTGGCCTTACCAAATGCCCATGCCGATAGCTGATTGTATTGACCATTGAGACTATTGAGAATTTGACGATATTGACGAGCCATATCGCCATGCGGCGCCGCCAGCTTGTCCTTAACACTCTTACGCGTTTGATGGGTGATCATCAAAGGATACGTGGTAATTTGGCGTGGATCGAGACGCGCGGCCATATCTAAATCATGCTGGATCACTTCATCGGTTTGACCACGAAAACCAAAGATTAAATCGACGTTGATAATAGGGAAGAGTTCTTTGGCCGCCATGATCTTGTCAAAGGTTTCTTGGCCCGAACCGAACTTTTCTAAGCGATCTGTCATCGCCAAAATATCATCATTAAAGCTTTGCACCCCAATCGACATGCGGTCGACTAGGCCTTTTAACTGTTTAAAGCCGGGGCTGTCTAAATGCTGTGGATCAGACTCACACGACACCTCTTTAATGCTAGGAAATAGCGTCTTAGCATGTTCAATGGTGCGCGCGAGCTCATCTTCTAATACCGTGGTAGTGCCCCCCCCGATATACATAGATTCAAAGTCATAACCAAGCGACTTCACCATATCCATCTCTTTACGCAGCGAAATAAAATAGGCGCGCGCCTTATCCTCTTTAAATATAAATCGGTGGAAGGTGCAGAAAGAGCACAAGGTATGGCAAAAAGGAATGTGGGCATACAGCATGTATTTTTTGCCTTCGACGGGCGCAGGCATCATAGACGCTGATTGGGTATCGAGTCGCAAATTTTTATCAACATAATACTGCATCACTCGTTCCATTGAGCTGAGCATCCAGTTGGGCACAGTAATATTCGCTTGATACGGCTGAATCATATCACCAGACACCGCTTGAACAATTGAAGACATAAACATTCCTAACTGAAACAGACCTTGAATAGCAAAGCCGTTGAATAAATAATGACTTAAAAAAGATACCTAACCTTTTGTGAACCATAAAAGTATCAGCTTCGCTGTATATAAAACGTGAACTCGCCGCCAGTTACAACACCTAGCACGAGATAAACTGCATAATTGTTAAGCATGTCATACTTTAGCAACAAATGATTTATTAGGTGGCTGACCATCAGTAATCCAACACGCTCCACAATCCGTAACCGCTACTCACCCCGCACGTCTATAATGCCGCCTTAGCACTCTCACCTGGGCTTTGATTGAAATAACGCTTAAATTCACGGCTAAATTGCGCCGGACTTTCATACCCGACGGCCAGTGCGACCTCTTTCACCTTGAGTTGACGCAGTTGCAATAACTCACGGGCTTTGTTGAGGCGGATTTTTTTTAAATACTGGATAGGTGATGAAGCCGTAACCTCCTTAAAGCAGCGGTGAAACGCCGAAGGGCTCATATTCACTAAATTGGCTAATTGTTCCACCTCGACGCTATCACCGTAATGACGATGTAAAAAAGTGAGCGCCTTATCGATACGCGACAAACGAGTGTGGCTCAGCGCCAAGGCATACAGAGGCGCCGCATTGTCGAGCGCCAGTAGCCGATAAAGCAGCTCTTGCACCATAGGTCGCCCTAATACTTGCGCCTCTAAGGGTGACTGCAACACCTGTAATAGTCGCTCGATACAACAGGCCATATCGTCGCTATTCGCGGCAACAAAGTAACCGGGTTGGCGCGTCTCATTGAGATCGCTAGGCACCTGATTATGCTCGTCCATCAAGCGAACTAACTGGGTCAATAAAGGCAAGTCGATATCGACAATTAACACCAATACCGGCTCAGCAACCGATGCAAAGGTTTCACACTCTAACGGCACTGGCACCGTCATCACCAAGGAGTTTTGTGGATCATAGTCGAAGACCTGATTGTCCAAATACACCCGCTTCTTACCTTGGCCTACAATTAAGATGCCCTGGGAATAACACATGGGGCCACGCGAGCCATAAGCGGAGCTGCGAAATACCTTAACCCCCGCAATGGCGGTGTCGTTAAAACCCTCCTGCGGCGCTAACGCCAGCATCAAACTTGCAATATTTGTCATCATTAGTCTCTATCATCATTTTACAGCGACTTTATCACCAAGACAGGAAAAAGCATCAAATTGTGCCAATTAAGATCAATATCCACCAGATGTGATAGGAATAGGCACAAATTGACCAGCAATGGGTATTTATGTTTACGCCAATAAGCCTAACATTAACGCTATCATTTCAGCTCGACTACAAGGTACTTAACATGCTCAATTTTGATTATCGCAACCCAACCCACATTGTGTTTGGTAAAGATAGAATCGCCGAACTGGATAAATTGATCCCAGCCGATGCCCGTGTATTAGTCACTTACGGTGGTGGCAGCGTGAAACGTTTCGGCACCTTAGACAAGGTCATCGCCGCTCTAGGGTCGCGCACCGTGTTTGAATTTGGCGGTATTGAAGCCAATCCAAAATATGAAACCTTGGCTAAAGCCGCTGAGCTGGCGCGTAAAGAATCTATCGATTTTCTGCTCGCTGTCGGTGGCGGCTCGGTAATGGATGGCACTAAGTTTATCGCTCTCGCGACCAAGTTTGAAGGTGACAGCAGCAGCTTGCTATTCCACGGCTTTAGCCCTGTTCCTGTCGATGCTAAAGATGTATTGCCACTGGCAACCATCGCTACCTTGCCAGCAACAGGCTCAGAGATGAATGCTTTTGGCGTGATAAGCTATCAAGGTGGTAAGTTTCCGGTTAACCACCCGAGCATCTACCCAACTTTCTCTATGCTGGACCCAACACTGACCTTTAGCCTACCAAAAATTCAAGTGGCTAATGGTGTGGTTGATGCCTTTGTGCACGTAATTGAGCAATATGCAACCTACCCAGTAGATGCCCGCGTGCAAGATCGCATGGCCGAAGGCATTATGCGTACCCTAATTGAAATTGGCCCAATCACAGTTGCTGAGCCAGAAAACTATCAGGCACGCGCCAACCTGATGTGGAGCGCCACCTCAGCCCTTAATGGCATGATAGGGGTCGGTGTGCCGTTTGACTGGACCACACACATGATTGGCCATGAATTAACGGCGCTGTTTAATATCGATCATGCGCAAACACTGGCCGCGGTATTGCCATCAGTGTGGCGCGTGCGTAAAACCCAAAAGCACGCCAAGTTACTGCAATACGCAGAGCGCGTATGGGACATCACCGAAGGTGATGAAGATAGCCGTATCGAGCAGGCTATCGCTAAGACAGAAGCCTTCTTCCAACAGGTCGGCCTGAAAACGCGCTTACGCGATCATGATATTAGCCAAGATCAAATTGAGTTAGTCATTGATGCTCTCAAGGCACATGGTATGACGGCGCTATCAGAATCTGGCGATCTTGATTTAGATATCAGCCGTGAAATTTTACAGATGGCTTGGTAATCTTTCTGCCAACGCGTGAGATAATAAAAAACCGCCTTGAAAGGCGGTTTTTTTTACTTATCCATTAGCCTAAAGGACCTCGGCTAGCAGTTACAACTTAAAATTGGCCACGACACCACTTAACTGCTCTCTCGTCGCTGCCAGCGATGTGGCACTAGACAGAGTGGCACTGGCGCTCAAATTAAGCTCATCGACCATTTCACGAATGGTGGTTAAGTTACGGTTAATCTCTTCCGATACCGCACTTTGCTCCTCAGCGGCTGTGGCAATCTGATTGCTAAGGCCATTAATATCAAATACATGAGCCACCAGCCCATCAAGATTATCGGTTACTAGCCCTGTGTTATCGGCGGCATCTTGGCAGCTACGTTTAGTTTGATCCATCGCCGCCACCGCCTGCTCTGCCCCACTGCGCAAACGATCTAACATGGTATTGATCTCAGAGGTGCTGGCCTGAGTGCGCGCCGCGAGTGCCCGCACTTCATCAGCCACCACAGCAAAACCGCGCCCCTGCTCACCAGCGCGCGCCGCCTCGATGGCAGCATTCAATGCCAACAAGTTTGTCTGCTCGGCAATTTCTCCAATCACATTGAGCACAGTGGCGATTTGACGGGTATTTTCATGCATTTCGCCAATGGTCGTCGCGGCTTTATCTACCTCACCGACCAAGGCAATCACTCTACCTGTGGCCTCCTCGACAGCCTGTTTCGATTTATCGGCTTGGGCATTGGCTTGCTGAGTAAATTGCGCCGCCGAGGCGGCATCACCTGCCACATTTTGTGCGGTGGCGCTCATCTCTGTCATCGCCGTCACGACCTGATCGGTTTCAATCGTGTGAGTCTGCAGCGCTTGGCTATTGCTGGTCGATTGCTCATTGAGTTGCCCAATTTGCTGCGACATATGATCTGATGCTTGAGAGATATCGGCGAGCATTAGGCGCAGGTTATCAATCACACTGTCGAGATCCCCAGCCAGAGAGCACAGCTCATTATTACCATTGATATTGGTTTTATGGGTTAAGTCACCTTGGGCTAGTCGCTCAACCACAGATTTAATTTGATTGATAATGGCAACCAATTTATGACTCATCACCAAGGCCAAGATTAACGCTATGGCAATGGTCAATATAATGAGGCTAATAATGGTGATTTCTGCCTGCCTAATGTCATCAGCCGCCACCCCAGCCAAATCATGATTACGCGCGGTAATAGCCGATACCAAACTGCGAATAATATCACTGATCTCAGGACCTAATGCGCTGCGCTCACTGGTAAAAACCGGCTCAGAACCTGTGCGCTCCGCCAGCGCGAGCTCTTCATTATATAAGCGTACATACCGCTCGACCGCAGGCTGGAGCCTTTCAATCTTGCTGCTGGCTTGGTCTAAAAAGGTCACATCGTAATTCTTCAACTTAGCAATTAACTGGCGTGCGCTGTTTTGGCTGTTAACGACCTCGCTGGCATTATGCGTAGCAGTGGCGATACGTAATAGAAAAAAGGCTTCACGCACATCAGTAACGCCCTCTGCGAGTTGAGTATTATGCACTAAACGCTGATTAGCCTCTTCCAGTCCAACGAAAGTGCTATAAGAAAGAAAGCCGATAACAACAAGCAGAATACTTGTGAGTACAGTTGGTAACGCAGTCAGAATACTGGTTTTGGTGTGCTGGATCATAATAAACCTCTAACGTGATAGGTGAGCAGTGAAGGCGATAACCAATAAGAAAACCGTCGCTTAGTAGACTCTGTCTGTGAGCGACATTCTCTCATTACTGCCTCATTCACTACCCAAGAAGTAAGTATAGGAGCTGTTTTTACTGTCGATGACAGACTCTTAATCCATTAGATTTAGTTATTACACAGCATGACCATCCGTACTAGGCTTACACCATTAGATATCGACAACATGTCAGCAAACATAAGGGCTACAGACATCTGACCAGAAAGCCTCATCGTATAAACGCTTAAAAAATAAGATGTAAAGATTAAAAAAGACCTAATTTTATTTACCCAATCCGCCATAGGTTAACCGTTTGGGGTCGAGTAAGCGCCGCAGCTCTTCACGGCTTAAGTCGGTCTGCTCGGCAGCCACCTCGACGATTTCACGTTGCTGCTCGTAAGCTTGTTTCGCAATCTCAGCCGCTTTAAGGTAACCAACCACAGGTGCTAACGCTGTCACCAGAATGGGGTTACGCCGTAGCGGCTCCTCTATATTGGCCTGATTCACGCTAAAACTGATAATTGCCTTATCGGCCAGCAAACGGCTCGTGCTGCTGAGTAATTCGATGCTATGCAACAGGTTAACCGCTATTAGCGGTTGCATCACATTGAGTTCAAAGTTACCCGACTGGCCACCAAGGGTGATGGCCGCATCATTACCTATCACCTGTGCAGCCACCATACAGGCCGCTTCGGGGATCACCGGATTGACTTTGCCCGGCATAATGGATGAGCCGGGCTGCAAGGGCTGTAACGCTATTTCGCCGAGTCCGGCCAGTGGCCCCGAGTTCATCCAGCGCAAATCGTTAGCTATCTTCATCATCGCCACCGCGCAGGTCTTCAGTTGCCCCGATAGCGCCACTGCAGTGTCATGGCTGCCCATACGGCTAAACAGATTATCGGCTGGACGAAATCTAACTCCAGTGATACTACTGAGCTTATCGCAAAAACAACTTGCAAAGTCGGGGTGGGTATTGACCCCAGTGCCGACTGCCGTACCGCCTTGGGCAAGCGCCGACAATGACGGCTGCAGCGCGATGAGCATCAGCTGGCATTGCTCAATTTGACTGGCCCAGCCATCAAGCTCTTGGCTAAAGCGCACTGGCATAGCGTCCATCAAATGGGTACGGCCAGTTTTAACCCGCTCGGTTAAGGTCAGAGCTTTTTGACTGATAATCTGTTGCAGATGGCTTAGTGCGGGCAATAATTGCTGCTCAAGCGCCAACATGGCACTGATATGAATACTGCTAGGAATAATATCGTTACTGCTTTGGCCTAAATTGATCTCATCGTTGGCACTCACCTCACGGCCTAGGCGCTGGCTGGCCAAGCAGGCGATAACCTCGTTAGCGTTCATATTGCTGCTGGTTCCCGACCCGGTTTGAAACCTATCGATAGGGAAATGTTGCATCAGCAGTGGATCGTTCTGCAGTTGTTGCACCGCATTGACAATGGCATTGACCGTCACGCTATCAAGTAATGCGAGCTGGCCATTGGCCTCTGCTGCCGCGCGCTTGGCCAGTAATAAGGCGCGTATAAAGGCCTCAGGCATGGGGTCGCCACTAATAGGGAAGTTATCCAAGGCGCGCGCCGTTTGCGCGCCGTACAAGGCATCAAATGGCACTTTAATCTCCCCCATACTGTCTCGCACCGTTTTGTATTTCATCGCCACCCCCTTCTCAATCCACCTCTGTTGAGCTTAGATCAAAACCGACGACTTCACTGCCCACTAGCCAATCAATTCATTGAGAATATTGATTATTTAACAATATCTGCGGTATCCAGTTATATTCAAGCTCAGTCTTGGTTGGCGCAGAGCGTTGAGCACATTTATCGCCATCACACCATGTATGATAAGCCCCCTTAACTCAGGCATAAAAAAACACCTCACTGGTTACCCAACGAGGTGTTTATCAAAGCGGTTGTAGTGGCTAGCGCCTAAGCACTATCACCTAAGACTACAGCCTATTTTTTATACTTAAGCGTACCGTCGGCTTTGATCTCATCGAACCACAAGTTGTGGTGCTGAGTCGCCCAGTTTTCATCACAGTAACCCGACACCATACACTCCATGCCACCTTCAGACATCACGGTTGCCATGAAGATATGCACGATTGAGAACGCGGTGATGATGATGGCGCTAACTGAGTGCAATACCAAAGCAATTAAGCTCAGGGTACGGCTAGGCTCGAACAAGTTCGGGAACAGCAACAACATGCCAGACGCTGAGATGATTAGGCCAAATAGCGCGAACGCCCAGAACCACATCTTCTCACCGGCGTTAGCAAAGCCCGCATCAGGGTGTTTGCCTTTGAATGGACCGAAGTTGATGTAACCACCCACCACCATGAACCATTTAACGTCATACATCTTAGGTAGCTGGTTTTTAGCCCATAAGCTGACCATGAGCGCCCAGCCCAACATAAAGGGGATGGCCATCACGTCGTGCACTTGCTTTGCACCATACACCAGTGCCGCCCAGAAGCCTTCACCCAAATAAGGTTGGAAGAAGAAACGTCCGGCCAACAGGGTTAATCCGGTGAGGATCAACAGTAAGCAAGGAATGGCGCCAAGCCAGTGGATCGATACATCAAACTTCGACCAGCGATACACCATTTTACCCGAGAAGCCATGATGCAACTTAGAGATACCATTCACTTTAATAAACAGTATAAAGATGACAATCATGCCAAACAGCGCAGCCATTAGCGCTGGTGCTAGCCAGTCACTGCGTAGCTCGAGTACGCGTAAATCATAGGTGTTAATGGGTTGATTATGGAATTGACCATCTGAAGTGGTTTCACCGGTGACGCCTGCTTGTAGCTGCGACCAGATCTGCCCTTCTGTTGCCTGAGCGTGCGCCGCGGCATCATCATGGGCAAACGACAATGCACTAAACATTGTCCCCACAACAAGGGCTAACACTAGGCTAATTTGTTTGAACCAATTGTTCATATTACATCCTTATCGTCCACACCGGCCCTAGGGCACGGTGTGGATTATAGTGGCGTTATGCAAGCTGAGGATTAACCCCAAATTGCATTTTTTGAACCACGGTATGCAACACGCTCGCGGAAGATGTTTGAGATAACCTCAGCATCACCTGCCAGTAGCGACTTAGTCGCACACAGTTCAGCACACATAGGCAGCTTGCCTTCTGCAATACGGTTTGCACCGTACTTCTGACGTTCTGCATCTGAATGATTCTCTTCAGGACCACCGGCACAGAAAGTACATTTGTCCATTTTACCGCGGCTACCAAATGCCCCCTGTTTAGGGAACTGAGGCGCGCCAAATGGGCAAGCAAATAGGCAATAGCCACAACCGATACAGGTATCTTTGTTGTGTAGCGTTAGGCCATCTTCTGTCTTGTAGAAACAGTTTGCAGGGCAAACCGCTTGGCAAGGTGCATCTGTACAATGCATACACGCCACAGAGATAGACGCTTCGCCTCGAACACCGTCATTGATGGTGACAACGCGACGACGCTGAATACCCCACTCTAGAGCAGAGTCGTTTTCGTTTTTACATGCAGTGACACAGCCGTTACATTCGATGCAGCGCTTGGTATCACATAAAAATTTCATTGTAGCCATATTGGCAATTCTCCCGGTACTTAGGCTTTAGTGATCTGACAAAGCGAAGCTTTAGTCTCTTGCATCTGCGTCACAGGGTCATAACCGTAAGTTAATGCCGTGTTCGCTGACTCACCAATCACATAAGGCACTGTACCTTCTGGATAGTTGTTCTCGAGGCTTTCGCCATGCATCACACCCGCAAAGTGGTAAGGCATCCAAGTCACACCAGGTTTAACCCGTGGGGTTACCATCGCCTGAATCTTAATGCGGCCACCTTCAGCACCCTCTAGCCATACAGTGTCACCGTTACGGATACCACGGTCAGCGGCATCGGCAGGGTTAATTTCAACAAACATCTCTTGTTGAAGCTCTGCTAGCCATGGGTTAGAGCGTGACTCTTCACCACCACCTTCGTACTCAACCAGACGACCTGAGGTCAATCCTAATGGGTACTTGACTGAACTGTCTTTCTCTTGGATTGACTTGTACAGCGTAGGTAGACGATGCACTTGCATATCGTCATAAGTTGGGTACTTAGACACAAGATCACGACGTGGCGTGTACAGAGGCTCACGGTGCACAGGTACTTGATCAGGGAAGGTCCATACGATACAACGCGCTTTAGCGTTACCAAATGGAATACAACCATGCTTCATAGCCACGCGCTGGATACCACCTGAAAGGTCAGTCTTCCAGTTTTTACCTTCGGCAGAGACTTTCTCTTCTGCTGTAAGGTCGTCCCACCAGCCAAGTTGCTTGAGCATATCTGCGCTGAACTCTGGATAACCGTCTTGGATCTCAGCACCCTTAGAGAAGCTGCCTTCGGCCAATAGGTTCTTACCTTTGTATTCAACACCGTAGCGCGCACGGAAGTTACCGCCGCCCTCAAGCACATGTTTGTGTGTGTTGTATAGGATTTGCGTACCTGGGTGTTTCTGCTCTGGCGTACCCCAACATGGCCAAGGTAGACCGTAAGTTTCGCCTTTTGCTGGGCCACCTACCGCTTCAAGAGTTTTATTGCTAAACGTACCCCAGTTTTGGGTGTGTAGCTTCAAACGCTCAGGGCTTTGACCAGACATACCGATAGTCCACATACCGCGGTTAATTTCGCGAGTAACATCTTCAATCACCAGTACGTCATTAGCATCTTTGGCGATGCGCTTAGTGTACTCATCTGCGAAACCAAGCTTTTGTGATAGACGATACATGATCTCAAGGTCAGTCTTAGACTCGAATAACGGCTCGATGACCTTTTCGCGCCACTGCTGGCTACGACCGGAGTTAGACACTGAACCTTCAGTTTCAAACTGAGTCGCTGCTGGTAATAGATAAACACCATTCTTACGACGGTGCATCACACCCGCCATAGTTGGGAATGGGTCGACTACTACTACAGTGTCCATCTTATCTAGGGCGTCACGCACTTCGCTTTGACGAGTTTCGGTGTTAACCGATTGACCCCAGAAGAACGCCATACGCACACGATCTTTCTGTGCTAGCTTCTCAGGCGTTTCTAATACACCATCGTGCCAACGAGAACATGGAATACCAGGCGTATTCATTGGGATACGACCAAGGTATTCATTTTGGTCGAAACGACCTTTAACCCACTCGTAATCCAGTTCCCATACATTTGACCAATGCTTCCAAGAACCAGTCTTAAGACCGTAGTAACCAGGTAGCGTATCGAACAGTAGACCTAAGTCAGTCGCACCCTGTACGTTATCGTGGCCACGGAAAATGTTAGTCCCACCACCAGACACGCCCATGTTGCCTAAGGCGAGCTGCAAGATACAGTAAGCACGCGTGTTCGCGTTACCCACGTGATGCTGAGTACCACCCATACACCAAACTACGGTACCAGGACGGTTATCGGCCATTAATTTAGCCGCTTGGTATACATCTTCTTCACCCACACCCGTGATATTAGTCACTTCTTTAGGTGGGAATTTCTTCACCTCTTCACGGATAGTCTCCATTTCGAACACACGCTGCTCGATAAAGGTTTTATCTTCCCAACCGTTTTCGAAGATATGCCAAAGCATACCGTAGATGAATGGAATATCGGTACCTGGTCGCAGTGCACAATGCAGATCTGAATGCGCTGCAGTGCGAGAGAAACGTGGATCGACAACAATCACTTTCGCGTTATTCTTCTCTTTAGCGATAAGGATATGCTGCATCGCGACCGGATGTGCTTCAGCTGGGTTAGACCCAATAAAGAAGATCGCATTGGCGTTCTGGATATCGTTGAACGAGTTAGTTTGCGCACCATAGCCCCAAGTGTTTGCAACACCGGCTACCGTGGTAGAGTGACAAATACGCGCCGAGTGGTCGACGTTGTTGGTGCCCCACATTGCCGCGAATTTACGGTACATGTAGCAGCCTTCGTTAGAAAACTTAGCGCTACCCATAAAGTAAAGTGAATCTGGACCCGACTCTTTGCGGATGTCCAGCATCTTGTCGCCCACTTCGTTAAAAGCCTGCTCCCACGACAATTTTTTCCACTTACCATCAACCAATTTCATTGGGTACTTAAGACGCTTCTCACCGTGACCATGTTCACGCAGTGCAGCACCTTTAGCACAATGGCCGCCAGAGTTAAATGGATGGTCGAATGCAGGCTCTTGTCCTGTCCAAACGCCATTTTGTACTTCAGCATAAAGACCACAACCAACCGCACAGGCACTACATACGGTGCGTTTGATTTCGATAGGTGCATCATGAGGAATATCTTTGGCTTCGGCGCGACGCATCATGCCAGTACCAAGAAGAGATGCTGCTGCGATACCACCGGTGGTGATACCTGCGTGCTTCATAAATTGACGACGACTGATCCCTAGTGTTGACTTAGCAACGGCAGGCGCCTCATTTGATTTGCGAGTTAACTTCATCGCTTTTGTTCTCCTAATTAGCTACGCAAGCTGTTGTAGTAGCTGCGGATATGCGCAGTTTCATGGTAGCTGTCGGTGTGTTTTACACTTGGCTTAGTTTCCGCTGCATGGGCAACACTGACACCACTTGCGGCAATGGCCACACCGGCCGTACCACCAATGGAGAGTGCTTTCAGCAATGATCTACGATTGAGATCGGGCTGTTGCTTTTTCATTTTTGCTCCTAGTATTAGGACGATTCAAATAGTTGGGATGCTTCATTCAAATCAAGCGATAAAACACACGTTAAACAAATGTTGCGCCTAGGTGCTGATTTGGTAAATTTTATATATTTATTAAAAACATCCGATTAATTGCCCCTGCAATATAGGTGGATTTGATGCATAAAATATTGATCTAAACGGGGTAAGAACTACGCAAAAATAGAGTAAATAGCCAAAGTGTTAAGCCAATCATGTATATTCAAATATCCAGAGCAGCGGTTCGTCATAAAGGCGTGATACACCCAAACACAGATGTAAATTAAATGTTGCATGCTGAATTGAGCGTAATAGATATTGGTATACGCCATCAACGCCACACTTGACCGTTAACCGATAAATGGCTGGTCTTTTAGAAAATGGGGGCCGACATGGTTGCCACGTTTTGATAGCACTAACGAACTCATCCGCAGACAATATTCGGCAACACCTTTGGCCAATTTGACTTGAAAGCGAGCCAAAAAAAAGCACCTCATTGGATTACCAACGAGGTGCTTTTTATAAGTGAAGTTTAGGTAATAAACTTACTTTTTATACTGCAAGGTGCCGTTTTCTTTGATCTCATCGAACCAAAGATTATGGTGTTGAATCGCCCAGTTTTCATCACAGTAACCCGACTTCATCGATTCCATACCGCCTTCACTCAATACCGTCGCCATCCATATATGTACTATGGTAAAGGCAATCAAGATAATAGCGCTGATACCGTGAATAAGTAGGGCTGCCATTGACGCTTCACGTGGCAGATCTAAGCCAGGTAGAACCAACATGATACCGGACACACTGATAAATAGACCAAAGAAGGCCAGTGTCCAGAACCACATTTTTTCACCCGCGTTAGCAAAACCACTGTCAGGGTGCTTACCTTTAAATGGACCGAAGTTGATGTAACCACCCACCACGAGGAACCATTTAAGGTCATACATCTTAAATGTCTGCATTGGCATCCATTTAATGACACATAACGCCCAAGCGATAATGAACAAAGGACCGGCATAATCATGGATAGTCTTACTACCATAGATTAATGCAGCCCAAATATCGGCTCCGACATAAGGTTGCAAGGCATACTTACCTAGCATGATATTTAAACCAGTAAAGATCAGTGCTAAGCAAGGTATCGCCATCGCCCAGTGCAGCCACAAGTCGGCTTTTGTCCAGCGCAATAGCATTTTGCCGGAAAAACCATGGCTTAATTTAGATGCACCATTTACCAAGTAAAACAGTAAAAATGCACCAAAAACACCGACGACCGCTATGGCCATAACTGGCGTGAGGTATTTATTTCGGACCTCTTTACCTTCATTACCGGCAACGTTAATCAGCACCCCAGTTTCAACACCTTTAGCTGTGGTATAACCCGAATCACCGGCTTTTACCGCTCGCCATAGGTCAGCATCACTGGTCTTTGCGTTAGCCTGTTGCTGGCTCGATTGCTGATCACTCGCGTGAGCAGGCATAGAGAGCATCGTCGCCCCCATACCCAATCCCGTGATGAGCACTAACAGAGCAAACAGACTACGCAGTGATTTGTTTAACAGTTTGTTTAACATTGTCACTCCTTTACTTAAGGGTTAGTACTGACGCACTAACCCTTGCTCTGCTTAGTTGAACTCAGCCGTTTGAGGGTTGTAACCCCAAATCACATTAGGATTACCTCGCGCAGCCATGCGCTCGCGGTAAATGTTCGATACCACTTCAGCATCACCAGCGAGCAGTGCTTTAGTTGAACAAAGCTCTGCACACATCGGCAACTTACCTTCAGCGATACGGTTAGCACCGTACTTCTGACGCTCGGCTTCAGAGAAGGTCTCTTCTGGGCCACCGGCACAGAAAGTACACTTATCCATTTTACCGCGGCTACCAAAAGCCCCCTTCTTAGGGAACTGTGGCGCGCCAAAAGGACAGGCATAGAAACAGTAACCACAACCAATACAGGTATCTTTGTTATGCAATACAATGCCGTCTTCGGTACGATAGAAACAATCAGCTGGGCAAACTGCCATACAAGGGGCGTCGGTACAGTGCATACATGCCACTGAGATCGATGCTTCGCCTGGCTGACCATCGTTAATCGTCACGACGCGGCGACGTTGAATTCCCCACTCGAGTGCGGAATCGTTTTCGTTCTTACATGCTGTGACGCAACCGTTACACTCGATGCAGCGTTTGGTGTCACATAAAAATTTCATGACTGCCATAATGGCTATCTCCTCATCAAGTTCAGTTAGGCTTTAGTGATCTGACACAAGCTAGACTTAGTCTCTTGCATCTGGGTCACAACGTCATAGCCGTAGGTCAATACCGTATTGGCTGATTCGCCAATAATGTAAGGGATTGTGCCCTCTGGGTAATTCTTCTCTAGGCTTTCACCTTCGAAGATACCTGCGAAGTGATATGGCATGAAACATTCACCATTAATCACCCGAGGTGTCACCATTGCCTGAACTTTAATTTTGGCGCCTTCTGGACTGTGAACCCATACTTCGTCACCATCACGAAGGCCGCGATCCGCCGCATCACCCGGGCTGATTTCGATGAACATCTCTTGTTGCAGTTCAGCTAGCCATGGATTTGAACGGGTCTCTTCACCACCACCTTCATACTCAACCAAGCGGCCCGAGGTTAATGCCAGTGGGAAATCTTTGGCAAAATCTTGATCCTGAATAGTTTTATATAGAGTAGGTAGTCGCGCAACCATACGGTCATCATAAGTAGGATACTTAGCAACCAAGTCACGACGAGGAGTGTAAAGCGGCTCACGATGTACTGGGATATCATCAGGGAAGTTCCACACGATACAACGCGCTTTAGCGTTACCGTAAGGGATACAGCCATGCTTAATCGCCACACGCTGAATACCACCAGAAATATCAGTCTTCCAGTTTTTACCTTCAGCAGCGGCTTTCTCTTCAGCGGTGAGATCATCCCACCAGCCAAGTTGCTTAAGCATCTTGTCGGTAAATTCAGGGTAACCATCTTTGATTTCAGAGCCTTTAGAGAAAGAGCCTTCAGCCAAGATATTGTTACCTTCGTGCTCAACCCCGTAACGGGCACGGAAGTTACCGCCACCGTCTTTTACTTCACGGCCGGTACGATACAGAATTTGCGTACCAGGGTGTTTCATCTCTGGCGTCCCCCAACATGGCCAAGGTAGACCATAGGTTTCACCCTTAGCAGGGCCACCTGGCGCTTCAAGCGATTTAATATCGAAGGTGCCCCAGTTTTCTTGGTGCATCTTCAAACGCTCAGGGCTTTGACCTGTGTAACCGATGGTCCACATACCTTTGTTATATTCACGGACGATATCTTCGATCAGCGGCTCATCGCCATTGACTTGGATATGCTTACACAACTCTTGCTCTATGCCCCACTTCTTCGCCAGCTTGTACATGATCACATGATCAGGCTTAGACTCAAATAGTGGTTCAATGACCTGAGTACGCCACTGGAGTGAACGGTTAGATGCTGATACAGAGCCGTAGGTTTCAAACTGAGTCGATGCAGGCAGCAGATACACACCATCTTTACGCGTGTGCATAACACCAGCCATGGTTGGGAATGGATCCACAACAACCACGGTATCCATCTTGTTCAATGCTTCACGCACTTCACGACCACGGGTTTCGGTGTTAACAGACTGACCCCAGAAGAATGACATACGAATGTTATCTTTCTGCGCAATCTTAGATTTATCTTCAAGTACACCATCATGCCAACGCGAACATGGGATACCCGTTGATGTCATTGGGTCTTGACCCAAGTACTGGTTTTGGTCGAAGCGAGCTTTCACCCATTCATAATCCAAATCCCATACGTTACACCAGTGTTTCCATGACCCAGTCTTCAAGCCGTAGTAGCCTGGCAAGGTATCAAACAGTAGACCAAAGTCCGTTGCACCCTGTACGTTATCGTGACCACGGAAGATGTTAGTACCACCACCAGACACACCCATGTTACCTAGGGCTAGCTGCAGGATACAGTAGGCACGGGTATTGGCATTACCGATATGGTGCTGAGTACCACCCATACACCAAACGATAGTGCCAGGCTTAGTGGTTGCCAACAACTTAGCAACGCGATACATCTGTGCTTCGGGTACGCCGACAACGTTTTCCACTTCTGCAGGGGTCCACTTAGCGGCCGCTTCGCGAATACGCTCCATACCGTAAACGCGCTGGTCGATAAAGGTTTGATCTTCCCACTTGTTTTCAAAAATATGCCACAACAGACCATAGATATAGGGAATATCGGTACCAGGGCGGATATGCACGAACTCGTCAGCTTTTGCTGCCGTTCGGGTGAAACGTGGGTCGACAACGATAATTTTCGCGCCGCGCTCTTTACCTTCCAGGATATGCTGCATTGAAACAGGATGTGCTTCTGATGGGTTAGACCCGATGAACATCATCGCTTTTGCATTACGAATATCGTTGAAAGAGTTGGTTTGCGCACCATAGCCCCAAGTGTTAGCAACACCGGCTACAGTGGTAGAGTGACAAATACGTGCTGAATGGTCGACGTTGTTAGTGCCCCACATCGCGGCGAATTTACGGTATAAATACGCTTGCTCGTTAGAGAACTTAGCACTACCCATGAAGAATACTGAATCTGGACCCGATTCTTTACGGATATCCAGCGCCTTTTGGCCGACTTCTTCAATGGCTTGATCCCATGAGATACGCTTCCACTTACCGCCTTCAAGCTTCATTGGGTATTTTAAGCGTTTCTCACCATGACCATGTTCACGCAGCGCTGCACCTTTAGCACAGTGACCACCAGCATTGAATGGATGATCGAATGCAGGCTCTTGCCCAGTCCACACCCCATTTTGTACTTCGGCGTAAATACCACAACCCACTGAACAGTGAGAACAGATAGTCCGTTTGACTTCCGTTGGGGCATCATGAGGCACTTCTTTTGCTTCAGCTTTACGCATCATACCTGCGCCAAGCATTGAAGCCGCTGCAATACCACCAGTAGCAAGACCTGCTGTCTGGAGGAATTGGCGACGATTTAGACCTAGGGCTGGCTTTTTAGTAGCGTCAGCTTGGTCTGTTTTGCGTGTTAATCGCATCACACACTCTCCTAATGTTATTGAATTACTGCGTAATTACGCTTTGATTCACTACCTAAGTAGTGATTTACTTAGTACGTAACGACGCGTAATAACTACGAATATGATCCGTCTCCTGATAGCCATCACCACGAGCAGACTCTTTAGCCTGTGCTGGTGTAGCTGCCGCAGCCTGACCACTGACGGTAGCAACAGCACCGGCAGCACTCCCTATGGCTAAGGCTTTTAACAGTTGACGACGACCCATATCGGAAGCTTGCTTCTTCATAGTGTCTCCTTTATTAACTCAAAGTGAGTCGCGTTGCCGATATGTGAAACTCACTGGCGCAGCGACCCGATGGTAATTGAGGGCGAGCCCTCAGATTTCACTATGCCTGCAGCAGATGACACAGGCATAACAAGTTGCCACCCTATGAAACGAGTTCATTGCTGGTGGGTTGGATCTTTTCCGCTTCGCTGCCAGGGCAGTTCACCGGAATGTTTAAACTCAATTGTTCAAATTCATTGGCTTCAATAGCAAAGAAAGATTTAGCCAACTGAGCCACTGTGGCATAAAACGCCGCACTAGGGGTGCGAGCCAAGTGATCACAGAAGCGGTCGATCCAGCTACCGATATGACGTTGGTAAAACGCTAATTGACGATAGCCTGGTGCCTCTAAAATTAGGGTACCCATCACTTCACACAGAGCAGCCACATGATCTTCAGGCTCTTTCACCTCATCGGTACGCTCAAACCCGAGTTGAGCCAAGTCTTGACGCAGCAAGGCCAACGGCTTATCCATCAAAGAGCCGGTCATAAACCAACTGCCATAAGGCAAGATTTCACCACTGCCTACACCCAAGAAGATATTAAAATACTCCTCTTCAAGTTGGTCGGTAGTAAACTGACCTGCGGCAAGTTTTAATGCCAACCAGGCCTTAGTCATGTCGCTATCATCTTCGTTGGCATCTATCTCAAGGCTGGCAAGAAACTGCAGCAATTCAGCGCTTGGCTGACAACGTAATAGTGCGGCTAACAGCTGATAGATATCGGCTCTTAATTGATCGTTTTCTGATACTTCTCTTACTAATTCGGTCATAGCTACACTCTTATCGCAGTTGCTTTTCAGGATCTTGAAGAATATCTTCAAACATATCTTTTACCCGGCAGTCGCTACACATCTTCAAGCGTTCTGTGTTGGCACTGAAGGCGCTATGGCCTCCGACTACATCCATCATCCGTTGCACCATGGATTGGGTCGCGAAAGGGGTGCCGCAACGAATGCAATCAAACGGGGCTTCCTCTTTCAAGGTTTGGCGCTGCTGACGTGCAGCCGCATCAAAATTCATCTGTGCTGTCAGGCTAATCGCATTCTCAGGACAGGCCGACTCACATAAACCACACTGCACACAGTCTTGCTCAACAAAATGCAATGCTGGCATATCGCCACCATCGGTTAACGCTTGGGTCGGACAGGTCGACACGCACGATAGACACAAGGTGCAGCTGTCGGTGTTAACACTGACTTTGCCGAACGGGATATTGCCCTTACTCAAGGTGCTTTCGATTGAGGCCGCTTGGCTATTGAGATGATCGATTGCCGCATACAGGGTGGCGCGCTTAGTGGTTGGACTAAATTCACCAGGCACAATCACAGGCCAACTTGCACTCACTTCAATTAATGCGGCGAGCTCATCAAGTTGATTTTGGTTGATAACGCTAACGCGTTGCGGTTGTCCCATCTCATCGAATATGTCATTGGCCAACTGTTGTTCGCCATTTAGCATCTGTGTTAGGGTCGGCGCCGTAGCGTCGGTATTCAGCACTATGATTTGACGTGCGCCCCAAGCCAGCGAGGACATCCAGTGATCCATGCTGGCAACGGTGATCTCTTCTAGCTCAACAGGAATCACTGCCCCCGGCAGTTCCTCGTTAATTAAGCTGGCACCATTAGCCGCGTCATGAAACAAAATGACCGGGGCTGTTTGCGCCTGCGCACGAAAACGACTCACAAGCTTATGTAGATATGAATGCAGTGCTTGTGGCGTAGGTAAATCGTAACTGATTGCACCTGTTGGACAGGCATTGGTGCAACTGCCGGCGCCATGACAAAGATAAGGATCGATCTCAATCTTCTTGTTCACACTAGCAATAGCATCGGCAGGACAGAAATTAAGGCAGCGATTACAGCCATCGATACCATTACGGTTATGGGCACAGATCTCGCTGTTGACTTTGACATACCGCGGCTTATCAAACTCACCAATTAAGTCGGGTAACTGGGCGATGGCATCGGCCAATTTGGCTTCATCTTGGCCTACATAGAAATAGCCTGGTGGCAGCATCTCTAGACTAATGCATGGCGAGTGACTGAGGTCGAGGATAAGGTCGAAATGAGCTTTACGAATAGCGACTAAACTGAGCTCGGCAGCACCGTTTTCATGTTCAACTTTAACCTGAAACTGCCCCAAAAACCCTTTAATTTCAATTAACTTATTGTAGTAACTTTCAACGCCTTCCGCCGCGGCCATCACCTTTTCAAGGTGGTCTTCATCTTGGCTGGTAATGGACTCGTTAGCGAGAATGGCCCGCTGGCCCATGTTTGACAATTTGTCTGCCGCGAGGCGCGCTAAATCCTCTGGGCCAATGATAAGTACATTGCCCTCGGTGGTGTAGCTTACTGTGGGTGGGATCAGATTTTGAAGAATTTGCGTCTGTCCCAACACTTGCTGACGAACCTGTTTGAGGTCGGTCAGATTTTCGTTACCGTTTAAATGCATACTCACATTGCGTTCCTGAACAGTTTTGGCTGCTGCCGTCAGCGAGGTGGCTGTCTACTCTATTGGCATGCGCTTTACTTGCGCCAGCTTCACCTCAATATCAACAAGAAACTAACTCGTTGTAAATGTGCCTTATTGCAGCAATTCACGTACCAAAATTATGGATTTAAAAGCACTCTAAACTGACCTCAAGCAACGGGCGGTTTAGGTGCAGCTAGTGATTCTGGTTCATTTTGGGACAAATCAGCTGATTCATCGTCCAAAATGTCCGCTGGGCCTGTGCCGGATAAATTAACCTCCTGCTCGGCGGTAGAAGCTGTCATCTCCTCAGCTTCACTTAACTCGTTAGGCACCTCTTGCTCCTCATCTTTGTTGAGGTGGCGGAAAACTTTCTTGGCGAGCTCCGCCGAGACCTCGGCTGAAAGCTTAGGTTGATTGGTATAATCGAGCGCGTATTCGAGCAAACCATCTATCTCACTGTAGTGTGGTTGCTTCCACAAGGCACGTAACGCGGCAGCCTTGGCATTAGGATCGACGTTATCGGCCATAAAACTGGCAAAGCTCCCCCCTACCTCAATAGACTCAGGATCAGGAAGATCTTCAGCCATCAAGGTTTTATTAGCCTCGCTTGGTTCTGCATTGACTGCATCGGCATGTTCGGTCGGCTGTGTGGTTGGCTCAGGAGCTTGCTGGGCAAGTTGCTCGGCTTCCTCTTCTTGCTGCACCTGCTGACGACGAAGGTTCCATCGTGCTAACAATCCACTCGGTTTTTCACTCATTAGGAAACCTGCCCTCGGTTGTGGTTAGTACTTGGCCCTTCATTTTTACGACGATTAACGTGCTTGCGTCGATGGGCACAAATTTCTACCTCTCCATGGCGGGTAATGAACGCTTCAATCCAGCATGCTACGGCATTGGGCATTAGCATGTTCAATACGGGGGTGTCGCCCTCAAGGCAACCTGCTGCGACATTTTGATCGGCTGAGATATAGGTCGGAATCCAAGTGCCATCTTCAAGTTCATCACAGACGATATACAACATGGCGTTATCCATATCCAAATTGATACGGTAGCTGCCACGCTCATCCTTGTGCAGCTCTAAAGCCACCAATCGAGCGCCCTCTGGTGCAGGTTGCGTGGCTGGAACAACTTGATCTAATTCCCAAGATTCGGCGGTCCAGCGCCCCATTTGTTTTTCCACCTTTTTCAGCGAAACATACATGGGCCATTGACTTTCGGTACGTTGCATTCCAACTCCGTTGATTAGAGGGCTTGGCCATTGTTTGTAAAGCGATTACAAAGCCAAGCCATGGGTTGCGATATACTTACGAATGAAGCAATAAGTGTGCCAGTGCAATTAGCAAATAAGTTTGAGCTAGATCATCAATTCCATGCCCAGGGTAGGACAATTTGTCCTAACTGACATTTTAGACGGGACATAAAAGGGCGTTTTAAGTCTGAGTATTTAACTCGATCACGCATTGCAACATAAAATCATAGTCTCGGAATGATTATTGCTATGCTGCAGGCAGCCAATTGCGAATAGATGATCTTTATGACTAAGAGTAAACAACTCACTTTTTTAAAAACCCAAGCCGATGTGCCGTTGACCATTGCAGTAAAGGCAACCAACGAGCAAGGTGAAATCGTCGATAAATTTATTGCCTGTGAACGTCCCCTCACGGTTTACCTGAATTGGCGTCCAATTGTGACGCTAATGACACTTGGAGCCCGACCGGAGGCTTTAGCACTGGGGTATCTTAAAAACCAAGGCTTTATTTCTGATGTAAAACAACTCGAGTCAGTCATCGTCGATTGGGATGTTAATTCTGCCGCCGTACTCACCCAAGAGACGACCGAGCATCTTGATGAAAAGCTGGCAGAAAAGACCGTCACCACGGGCTGTGGTCAAGGTACAGTGTATGGCGGTTTTATGGATGGGCTAGACGATATAAAACTGCCCACTCCCCAGCTTAAACAAAGCATGCTTTATAGCTTGTTAAACAATATTAGTGCCTACAATGAAACCTACAAAAATGCGGGTGCCGTACATGGTTGTGGCCTTTGTCAGGGCGACCAAATAACCGGTTTTATCGAAGATGTGGGCCGCCATAATGCAGTCGACACTTTAGCCGGTGAAATGTGGCTCAAGCAAGAGTTAGGCGGCGATAAACTGTTTTATACCACTGGGCGACTCACCTCTGAAATGGTGATAAAAGTCGCTAAGATGGGCATACCGGTACTGCTGTCCCGCAGTGGCGCAACCCAGATGGGGCTTGAACTAGCACAAAAGTTAGGCATCACTATGATTGCCCGTGCCAAGGGACGCCATTTTCTGGTTTACAATGGCGCCGAGAACATTGAATTTGATGCCACACCACCTAAACGCAACATCAACTAACCAATAGAGATTTAAAGGAATATTGATGACCGAGCCAAGTGAACTCATCTACATGAGTGCAAAACAGGTGGCTGAATACTTAGACCTTAATGAAAAAAAGGTCTATGCAATGGCAAACGATAGAATATTACCTGCGACTAAAGTCACTGGGAAGTGGCTATTCCCCAAAATACTCATCGACCGCTGGGTTATGGACTCGTGCCACAGCGGTATGCTGTCCGATAGAATGCACATCACCGGCAGTGACGATCCGCTGCTATCCATGTTGGTGGCTCGCCTAATGTCGCGTATCGGTAAGAGTGATTTAGTCAGTTACAGTGCCACAGGCTCACGCATGGGGCTGGATCTGCTGTCGCGCGGCTATGCCGATGTATGCACCCTACACTGGGGCAATATCGAAGAGCGTAATATTCGCCACCCCGCCCTGCTCAAGGGCTACCCTAACCACCAGCAATGGGTCATGGTTCACGGTTATACCCGCCAGCAAGGCTTAATGATGCGCGCCGAAATGCACCATAGATGCCAAGAAGAGGACAGGCTAGTTAGCTTGCCTTGGCGCTGGGTGGGCCGCCAATCGGGGGCCGGTAGCCAACAGCATTTAGAGCACTGGCTGATGAAACAAGGGGCGAGTATCGAACAGCTAAATACTGCCGTGACCGCCTATAGTGAACGGGAGTTGGCAGGATTTATTGCCCGTAACGAGGCCGACATCGGCTTTGGCTGCCAATCGGTCGCAATGGAAAGCGGCTTAAGCTTTGTGCCGCTAATCACTGAGTCATTCGACTTTGTTATGCCGCAAGGCATCTACTTTCGCCGCCAGCTACAAGCGTTATTCGATATGCTCAGCAGTACCCAGACCCGACAACTGGCCACACAATTAGGCGGATATGACCTGAGCCAGTGCGGACAAATGCTCTGGACCGCCTCTTAAGTAGCAACTGACCATTAGCTATAAAACCCGACGAAAAAAGTAAATACGGTCAAAAAAGTGAGATAGGTAACCTAAGGGTTATCTATCTTTCGCTGAAGGGGTATTTACCTACAAACCTAAGCTTCAACAAATTCATAACCCAATTGGGTGACTCATGTTTTCCATTGCCTACAACTAGAGTTGAATAAACACGAGGTTTATCAAGCCGAACTTGATTAAAAGTCCACTTCACATCACCATCTAAATTCCTATCTGCTTTACTTTAGCAAATGATCTAACTGTTCACGACCAACGTACTGTCTGCAAATGATGAGGAAATATCATGACCATTACCAACGCCAAAATTAGCCATGCCAAAATCAAGATCACCAATTTGAGGTTACGCACCTTTATCGGTTTTAATCCCGATGAGCGTGAGAAACAGCAAGATGTGGTGATCAATATTGAGATCCACTACCCAGCCACACTTTCGGCCCAGACAGATGATGTCAGTGACGCACTCAACTATAAAGTGATCACCAAAAAAGTGATCCAGCACGTTGAGGAAGGTCGCTTTTTATTACTGGAAAAATTAGTGTCCGACATACTCACCATTAGCTGTGAGCATCCCTGGGTGCGTTACTGCCAAGTGACAGTAGACAAACCCCACGCCCTGCGATTTGCCGACTCAGTCTCGTTATCGCTAGAAAGCCACTTAGATGACAGATAGTCATCATTAACCGTTTTATCGCGGAGTATTTGTTATGAATCCAGCTGCACAGCAAGTGAGACAAGCGTTAATCGCCCAAGGTTTAGAAACTCCATTGCGTGATAACTCCCTGTCTTCGCAACAGAAGTACGAGCGGATAAAGGGGTTAATGACCGAAGTGGTCGACACTTTAGGGCTAGACCTCAATGATGACAGCCTGTGTGAAACCCCACATCGTATTGCCAAAATGTACGTCAATGAGATCTTTGCCGGTATCGATTACGACAACTTCCCCCCGATTGCTCAAATTGACAATAAAATGGGTGTCGATGAGATGGTCAAAGTCAGCGACATCAGCCTGACCAGCACCTGTGAACATCACTTTATTACCATAGATGGCACGGCAAAAGTGGCCTACATCCCTAAGTCATCGATCATAGGTTTGTCGAAAATTAATCGTATCGTACGCTTTTTTGCTCAACGGCCTCAGGTGCAAGAGCGGCTGACCCAACAAATATTGGTGGCACTGCAAACTTTACTCAATACCGATGATGTGGCGGTATCGATTTCAGCGACCCATTATTGCGTCAAATCACGCGGCATTATGGACAGTCAATCATCGACGCAAACCACCGCATTAGGTGGCTGCTTTAAGTCGAATCACCATACTAGAGCCGAATTTCTTGGCTAACTTACCTACAGGGATCTTATGCAACCCACCATTTTAATCACAGGCGTAGGCAAGCGCATTGGTTTGTACTTAGCACAGGCCTTCATCGACAAAGGCTATCAGGTTATCGGGACTTTTCGGCGCCACTACCCCAGCATCGACGCTTTAAGCGAGGCGGGTGCTGACCTGTATTGCTGTGACTTTACCCAAGCTGAAGAGGTGCAAACCTTCATTGATGCCATCATGGCTAAGTATCCACAACTTGATGCCATAGTTCACAACGCCTCCCAGTGGTTACCCGATGACAGCCCGCTGGCGCCAGAGCAAATAATGGCCACCATGATGCAGGTACATGTGACGGCACCCTATCAGATCAATCTAGGGTTAGCCCCGCTGCTGACCCAAGGTGACCGCCTAAGCGACATCATTCACCTCACCGATTATGTCGCGCAAAAAGGCAGCAAGAAACATATCGCCTATGCGGCCAGTAAGGCAGCTTTAGAAAATATGACGTTATCGTTTGCGACTAAGCTAGCCCCGCACGTGAAGGTCAATAGTATTGCGCCTGCACTGATCTGTTTTAATGAACATGATGACGAGCAATATAAACAGCAGGCATTAGCTAAATCGCTACTGCAACGTGAAGCCGGTGAAATTGAGGTGCTTAAGGCGATTGAATATCTTATGGCAAGCCACTACATTACCGGACGCTCATTGGCGCTCGATGGTGGCAGGCATTTAAAATAATTAGCCATAAAATCATAGAGATTTTAAGTAATAAAGATTTAAATAACAGTGATGTGAAATGATGGAGAGTTAAAAGAATAAGCGCCGAAAAAACCTAATATTGCAACGCAAAACAGCTAGCCCACCATCTAGGCTAGCGTATCAGCTAACAGCGCTTATGCACCGCAGGTACTGCAGTTTTGCTGCTTGGTCAGTTTCATCTCGCGAAACTCCATGGTCATCGCATCTATCATTAAGATGCGACCCACTAAAGGTTTGCCCATGTGAGCAATCACCTTAATCGCCTCTACCGCTTGCAGGCAACCAATCATGCCCACAACTGGAGCCAAGATGCCTGACTCGACGCAAGTCAGTTGCTGGTCGCCAAACAGCTGGCTAAAGCAATGATAACAAGGTGTATCCCCCTGATAGTCAAACACAGTGACAGTGCCTTCCATACGGATCGCGGCGGCCGAAACCAGTGGTACCTTATGGGTAAAGCAACTGCTATTTAACTGCTCACGCACCGTCATATTGTCAGTGCAGTCCATCACGATATCGTGCTGCATGACTAAGGCATCAAGCTCTGAGTCATCTAGCACGGCATTGATAGTGGTAATCGCCACATGAGGATTAAGCTGACTCAAGGTTTCTTGCGCCGAGGCCACCTTAGGTTGGCCGATATTATCCGCTTGATGCAGCACTTGGCGCTGCAGATTAGACAACTCAACAGTGTCAAAGTCTACTAAGGTCAATTGCCCTACACCCGCCACGGTAAGATATTGGCTTGCGGCGCAACCTAAGCCGCCAACCCCTATCACTAAGACCTTGGCTTGTTTCAGCTTCTCTTGCCCCTCAAAGTCCATCGCCTTAATGGAGATTTGGCGACTGTAACGTAAGATCTCGCTGTCCGACAGAATGTCGTCATTATCGAGTGTCGATGTCATCTCAGCTTACCTACTTAACAGAGCACAGAATTAAAGGGTTCAACCGTCACTAAGCTGCCCGCAGGCGTGTCACCCTGCTCGCGATCTAAGATAACAAAGCAGTTGGCCAAGCTCATTGAGGTCAACATCCCCGACCCTTGCCCACCGGTAATGCTCACCTCTGCTTGACCTTGCTCGTTGTAGCTCAAAATACCGCGCTGATATTCAACCCGACCAGCAAACTTACGCAGGTCACTGCTCAGTTTAGCCTGCAGTAATAACGGCTTAGCGCGTGGCAAGCCTTGCATCTTATTGATAAGCGGCCATACCAATTTATAGTAGGTCACCATAGATGACACCGGATTGCCTGGTAGACCACAAAATATCGCCTTACCCAGTCGCCCAAAAGCAAATGGCTTACCCGGTTTCATGGCTAGCTTCCAGAAGGTAATTTCACCCTCTTCTTCTAAAATTTGTTTGGTGTAATCGGCGTCGCCTACAGAGACACCACCCGAGGTGAGTAGCATATCCGCTTGGGCAGCTCCGGTACGAAATGCCTCACGAATCGCCTCAGGATCATCTGCAATCACCCCCAGATCGACCCACTCAACATTGGATCGAGTCAATAAACCTTGAATGCTGTAACGGTTAGAATCATAAATCTGCCCCGGCGCTAACTCGCTGCCAACCGGACGCAGTTCGTCACCCGTTGAGAAAAAGGCCACTTTGACACGACGCACAACGCGTACTTGGCTCGCTCCTATGGTGGCGAGCACGCCCATTTCGGCCGCGCCAATCTGGGTGCCAGCCCGTAAGACTTTATCGCCAGTGTTAAGCTCTTCGCCGCGATAACGCACATTGGCACCAACCGCATCAGGCGCTTCAATGCTAATGCTATCGCCGTTGGCACGGGCTTTTTCTTGCATCTGCACGGTATCGTAACCGGCTGGCAATGGTGCGCCAGTCATAATGCGCACGCAGGTATTGGGTTTGGCCTCGCCGTCAAACGGATGTCCTGCAAAAGAGTGACCGATCAGCGTCAGGGTGTCGTTGTTGCTTAAATCTTGCAATCGAAAAGCATAGCCATCCATTGCCGAGTTATTAAAGGGAGGCAAATCAATACTCGATGCCAGATCTTCAGCTAATACTCGGCCTAAGGCATGGGGAAGCTGCACCATTTCAGAGTCACTAAGAGGCATGACTTGATCGAGCAGTTTAACAATCGCTTCGTCTGGGTGCATAAGGCTAGGCTGAGAACATGGATCAAATTTCATGGGCATCGGTTACCTTAAAGATAAGTGTTTAAGCAAAGATTGATGCTCATTATGCCACGCTGATGAGAGAAGGCCATGATCTCCATGGCAGTTTTTGCCATAGTGCGAACAAATCAATCCTCAGCAAGCTAACTGAGCAGCTTGCGCAATTAACGACTTAATATAGCGCGAAACAAGACTGTCACCTACCGCTAATCGCAAGGCTTATGCCTACAATGCACCGCTTATAAATGGCTTAATCAAGGGGCCGTTAATCCGACAAATATTTGATAGGCACAACACTGACGCAATGATAACTATTTGTATTTGAAACATTAAGTTAAGTAAATTTAGTTGCATTTAACCGCCCGCTTTTACACAATAGTCCAGCTTAATCCAATGAACATAACAAGGATCTACTATGCTGGCACAAACGATGATTGATCAGTTGAACGCACAAATTAATGTGGAGTTCTTCTCCTCAAACCTCTACCTGCAAATGAGCGCTTGGTGCGAAGACAAGGGCTTTGAGGGTGCCGCTAAATTTATGCGTGCCCATGCTGACGAAGAGATGCAGCACATGCACCGCCTATTTACCTATGTTAGCGAAACGGGCGGCATGCCACTGATTGGCGCCATTGAAGCACCGCAAGCTGAATTTGAGTCATTACTGGCCCTTTTTGAACACACCTACGCCCATGAGCAGATGATAACCAGTAAAATCAATGCACTTGCTCATGCTGCATTCACTAACCAAGACTATTCTACTTTTAACTTCCTGCAGTGGTATGTCTCTGAGCAACATGAAGAAGAGAAGTTGTTTAAATCAATCGTCGATAAGATTCGCCTGATTGGCGAAGATGGTAAGGCATTATTTTTTGTCGATAAGGATTTGGCGCAAATGGCCATTGAAGAGTCGGCGAGCGTGATGACCTCGGGTCAATAAACCGCTAACGGATCGCCTGTGTCTATTTGAAATAGACCTTATGAGTGGTCGATATTGGTGGTAAATGATAAACAAAGAGCCATATATCGGCTCTTTGTTTATTTATTAAGCCTATTAACTCGCTTGAGCCAGTAACGACTTACGGTAAATCACGATATCTTCTATGGTCAACACTGGCATTTGATGCTGCTCGCCAAACGCGATGATCTCAGGCAATCTCGCCATGGTGCCATCAGGATTGGTCACCTCACATAACACGCCCGCAGGTTTCAGCCCCGCCAGCAACATCAAATCTATGGTGCCTTCGGTATGCCCTCTGCGAGTCAATACGCCACCGGGTTGAGCACGTAGCGGGTACACATGACCAGGGCGAGCCAGATCACTGGCACTTGCCCCATCGGCGATCGCCGCTTTAATGGTGGTGACCCGATCGGCAGCCGAAACGCCGGTTGTCACCCCAACTTTGGCTTCGATGCTCACGGTAAACGCGGTGCCATATTGGCTTGAGTTATCAGCCACCATTGGTGGTAACTGTAATTGTTTAACCCGCTCATCTGGCAGGCATAAACAGACTATACCACTGCATTCCCTAATAAGCAGCGCCATCTGTTGATTGGTTAAGTGCTCGGCTGAATAAATAAGATCGCCTTCATTTTCGCGATCTTCATCGTCGACCACCAACACGCCTTGGCCAGCGCGTAAGGCTGTCAACGCGGCTTCAACACGGGTATTGGCATCGCCAAAGGCTGAGAGTAAAGACTGATTCATGGTTAAATCCTTAGTAATACTAATAAAATGGTTTTGTGCCAGAATCAGGGCATATAGAAAATAACACCGATAAGCCTGCGCTTATGGTGGTGTTGAATAAGAGCCAGGGTCACGTTAGCAAACTAAGCCCAAGCTTAGAGCGCAGCATACGCTGTTTGTGGTTCTTATATTCTCTTTCATCCGGACTCAGTGCGCTTACGCGCTCATTACCGTCGGCTCTGGAATACTTTTAACATGCAATCTCTACACGCAATAAGGGCACCAGATCTGCTGACCCTAACCTTGGAAAAGATTAGGCGCTCGCGGGCTTAAGTTGCATATACAACTATCACCGCCGGTGGGGAGTTACACCCCGCCCTGAGAATTATTAATGTCACCTACTCACTGAATATCGGCTCAACAGGCTCTTGTTATGCGGCGCAGCGTCACTGTTAAACGGACTCGCTAACGGGCTCACACTGGGTCTGCATAACAGCAGTAAAACCGTAAATATTGCTGGAGGGGCTAATCTTAATCACTTAGGATCAGCACATTAGGCGCAAATAGGGTGCGCCAATTTGAAACAAATAACAAGCTAGAAGGTGACAAGCCTAAACTAAATCACCTAAGCTCAAGCTTTACAGGCAAACTCGCACTGGTTTACCACGTTATCGATAATAAAGGTCGTCTTTAATGCATTCAATTTCTCCACCGCTCGCCGCCAAAAAGCCACACTCATTGATACATCATGGTGTAGAGAGGATCGATAACTATTATTGGTTAAGAGACGATACGCGTCAGTCACCAGAGGTGATAGCGCATCTCAATGCCGAAAACAACTACCATCAACAATGCTTTAAGCCCTTCGCGCCTTTACAGGCACGTTTATTCGATGAGCTGGTCGGCAGGCTAGATAAAGATGAGTCGAGTGTTCCTTACTACTGGCACTCCCATTGGTATTGGAGTCGTTACCATAAAGAGGGGGAATACCCTATCTTACTGCGTAAACCACAGCTTAATAGTGATGCAGAAGAGGTGCTGTTAGATGTTAACCAACGCGCCCACGGCCATGAGTTTTATGGTCTGGGCAGCTTCGCCATTAGCCCTGACGAACAGTTATTGGCCTTTAGTGAAGATAAACTGAGCCGGCGCATCTACACCATACACATTAAGCACCTCGAACAAGGCGAACTGCTGGAAGATACACTCGAAGGCACTGACGGTAGCATAGTGTGGGCTAACGATAATCTGCACCTGTTTTACATCGCTAAAGATCCACAAACCCTGCTGGGCTACCAAGTGTTCCGTCATCGTTTAGGACAACCACAATCGGCCGATACACTCGTGTATGAAGAGCAAGATGACAGCTTCTATCTCAGCTTAGGTAAAAGTTTAGATGAAACTCGTATCGAACTATACCATGAAAGCACGATCACCAGTGAGGTCTCGGTGCTCAATGCCGATCAAGCTCTTGACCACTTCACTGCACTACTGCCCAGAGAAACAGGCCATGAGTATTCGGTGGCTAAACGGGGTGACAACTATTTTATTCTTACCAACTGGCAGGCGGTTAACTTTCGCCTGATGCAAGTGGCCGAAGCGGATTTTGCCAATAAGCATGTTTGGCAGGAGGTGATTGCTGCCGATGACCAATGCCGCATAGAGGAGTTCTTGGTACTGCAAGATTACCTTATTGTGCAGCAGCGCCGTCAGGGACTCAGCCAGATCACCGTCTATCCGGATCAGCTACCTAGCTATCAAATCGACTTCGATGATCCCGCTTATGTGGTGGGTTTTGATGTTAATCCTCGCCAAGATAGCCACCAGCTTAGGCTCTATTATGCTAGCCCCACCACCCCAGAATCGATTTACCAATACGATTTGACCCAAGCCTCACCCAAGCAGTTACTCAAAAGGGAAAACGTATTAGGCGGCTTTAATAGCGAGCACTATCAGGCTGAACGCCTCTTTATCGATGCCAGAGATGGCGCGAGCATTCCCGTTACCTTGGTGTACAACAAAAGCCTATTTAAACGAGATGGCAGCAACCCACTGTACCAATATGGTTATGGCGCATACGGTTACACCATAGATGCGGATTTCGACAGCGCCATATTAAGCCTACTCGACCGAGGCGTGGTTTATGCCATTGCCCATGTGCGCGGTGGCGAAATGCTCGGCAGACCTTGGTATGACGCAGGCAGGCTGTTTAACAAGCAAAATAGCTTTAACGATTTTATCGATGTCACCCAAGCATTGATCCAGCAACAATATGCCGATCCTCATAAAGTAGTTGCGACGGGAGGCAGCGCAGGTGGCCTGTTGATGGGCGCCGTGATTAACCAAGCACCCGAACTCTACTTGGCCGTGGCCGCCCATGTGCCGTTTGTCGATATAGTAACGACCATGCTGGACGAGTCGATCCCACTCACCACCAATGAGTATGACGAATGGGGCAACCCTAACGACAAAGATGCCTTCGACTATATGTTAAGTTATTCGCCCTATGACCAAATTACGCGTCAAGCTTATCCTCACCTTTTGGTCACCACTGGCCTGCATGACTCTCAGGTGCAATATTTTGAACCCGCTAAATGGGTGGCGAAATTAAGAGAATATAAGACCGACGACAACTTATTACTGTTCCATATCGATATGGAGGCTGGGCACGGTGGCAAAAGCGGTCGCTATCGCCGCTATCAAGACACGGCTGAAGAGTATGCTTTTTTATTAGGGCTGTTAGGCGCAGAGCCAATATTAACCAACAGCAAAAACTGTCGTTAACCTCGCCGAGCAACACAAGAGCTATCGATGACGACAGGCAAACCTTGGTTTTTATATATCGTTGAGTGCCATAAAGGCCAGCTCTATACCGGCGTGACAACCGACATAGCACGCCGCTTTAAAGAACACCAAAGCGGCGGCCCTAAAGCCGCTAAATTTCTGCGCGGTAAGGGGCCGCTGCAATTGGTTTATCATGAGCAGTTAAGTTGTCACTCTACGGCACTGAAGCGCGAAATAGCGGTTAAGAAGCTCACCAAAAAACAAAAGCTGACATTAATACAAAATGAGGCCAATATTCATATCGTTAGCTAATTTCAGCTTTATATTGATGATGTTTAGTGATTATCCCCATAGAAATATCCATCGACAATCAATCTAAATACCTGCCGCGGCTTGATCATAAGCACGCGGCTTTACTTAGTCATAGCAAAGCTCTATTGTAGGCAAAAATTGCTTATTTGAGACGATTATGGGCACCACCACACACGAAAAGGCTGATGGATTGCCTAAACAATATAAGCAGCATCAACGCAGCTTTTTCGGCTTAATGTTAGTGTTAAGCTCTATTTTTTTAATCACGCTGCTTCCCGATGTAAACCTTACTCTGTTTAGACTACTCAATGGAATTGCGGCAGTGTTACCCGATTGGCCCATATTGCTACTTACAGATTTAGGCAATGGCGTCACTCTTGGGGTGATCACCTTATGCTTCTTGATTAAACGCCCCGAGTTAATATTACGGGTGATCATTGCCAGCGTGTTGTCATTACTGTTAGTACCACTCTTAAAACAATATTTTGATGCACCGCGCCCCGCCGCGGTGTTAGACGTACTTAATATTATTGGCGACACCCGGTTAAGCCATAGTTTCCCCTCGGGCCATACTGCCAGTGCTTTCCTGTTTGCAGGTACCCTATGGTTTGCTTACCAAAGCCGCACCATTAAAACATTAGCCATCGCGCTTGGTGCTATCGTTGGCATATCGAGGATCATTGTTGGCGCTCACTGGCCACAAGATATTATGCTGGGTGCGATCGTCGGATTACTCTGCGCTTATGCTGCTGCGTATTGTCCACCAACTCAGTTACAGCGGGTCAATAACGCATTAATGCTGATGTTTTTATGGTTAGTGTTGATGATCTGCGAGCTGGAAAAAAGCTTTGATAAGGACATTATTTGGCAAGTGTTACTACTAAGATGGGGACTGCTGTTTACCGCCGCGGCTCTGTTCTTACGCCAATACAATATTAAACAGCTGTTGATACAACGCTTTGGCGCAAAAGCGCAATAGACATGCGTAAACGGTCTTAACGCTAAGTGGCTATTCTATGTAGCCACCCTTAGCCCTCGGCAGCGCTGCTCAAGGTTAGGCTGCAGGATCTGCCATTTCGATCGCGTTATTTAGCTACGGTCGATGTTGGCACTCGAGTTCCCTTTTGTACCGTTACGGCAGCGTCTTTGTTGTCATAACACCACTTCATTTACACCCTATGTAGCAACCTGATTCGTTGTAATCATCATGGAAGCACGCGGCGATATCCTGCGGCTAAGTATGGGTGGGCGATGGCTAACGCTATCAGGACCTCACAGTCAAATCCCTGCTCTGCAGCCTAGCTGTTCAGGCTGGTAGCGCATCGCCTTCGCGCCGGGAAGCCATTAATCCATGGTGACGGGCCCTTGAATATTGTCAAAACTCAGATCGCCCGAACCAGACTCGATAATGTGTAATCCTTTGCTATTATCGACGCGAATACTTCCAGAACCATCATCGATAGTGACTAAACCGGCCACATGATTAATGACTATCGAGCCAGAACCATCATGCACTGACACATCGCCATTCACCTGTTGGATCTCGATACTGCCTGAGCCATCCGTTAAGCTGATATTCCCTTCAATATTTTGCAATGCAATACCGCCTGAGCCGTCATCGATAGTTAACCCCTTAGCGCCATCGATAGTGATGCTGCCAGAGCCATCGGTAATAATCATTTCGGCGTTCACGCCACGAATCTCAATACTACCTGAGCCATCATCCAGCGTTAGTTTCATATTGGCAGGCACTTTAACCACCAGCTCCATATAGGGAGAGTTACCACTCGTCAACGAGACCCGACTGAAGGAGTCAAAATTGGCGATCAGTTTGGCATGTTGACCTTCCTGTACTAAGCTAAGCTCTGGCTCGGCGCCATCATACCCATAAATACCCGCCTCGATATGCACCTTACTGAGGCCATCAACCCCTTTAATAGTCAGCGAACCCGCCCCAGTTTCGGCTACGAGGTGTTGTAACTGTGTAGCATCAAGTGTTAACTGTTGCTGACGGTGATAATCAAACGAGGTCATCCCCGCGCCGTTAACGTTAATGATGCAACCTGCTAACGAAGCACTCAATGCGGTAAATAAAACCAAGGGGCGTAAATTCATAACTCATATCCTTATCAATTAGTGTTTGCTTAAACGGTTACTCCGCTTACCTCGAACGAAGCAGACTCCATGCCAATTATTTATCTTATTGTTTTAAATAACTTAAGTTAATTTTCGCTCAAGGATTTTAATGATATTCACTAAAAATATGCTTAAATCACAACTCGTTAGTAAAAAGGCCCATTTAATCGTTCTGCAATAACCCATCCCAGGTACCCGACCCCCTTAAGGAGCATTTACCCATGTCACCCTTAAACCATGGGTAATAAAAAACGCAGCCTAAGCTGCGTTAATACTGATGATAACACCGACCATTACTCGTCTCGCCAAACCGGATAAACCTGGTATTGCGCATCATAATAAGGGCTTCGAACATAAAACCAGCGTAATCTTGCCTGGGCATCAGCGGCAAAAGCAGGGTCTTGCAACGCTTGGGTAAATTCTGCCTGCAAGCTGGGGTCGGCCTCAAGCATTTGCGCCGCCAGTGGCTCTACCGCGTAATGCTCGATATATTCGGTGCGGGTAAATATTGGATTGAAAAAGCCCCATTGTAAAAATGAATCAGGCGACTGAGGCTCTAACAGCAATATAGCCAGATCCCCCAAAGGCTGCTGGGTATCTATCTTAACTGTGCCTGCCGGCAGTGTGGTTTGTAGCCCATGTGCGCTCAACTGCGCGCTCACTCGCTGGCGACCTTCATAATCTTGACTGCCAAACTGCGGCGCAGTTAATTGATATTGCGTCAACTTAAGTGTCTTAGGTTCAGTTAGCGTCGTCATACGGATACCATGAACTGCGAGGCGCTCAATCACACTAAGCCACTGAGGCGCAATATAATAGGCCGAGGGACGATTGACCTTTATTTCGGCCAGAGTATTACCTAACACGGGCAAATTTTCATAAAGTTTAGGCTCGCCAGTCCAGCGCACTACCTTTTCACCACTGATGGGACTGATTTCGGTGCGGTAATCAATCCCTTTGAAATCCCACCCTTGCTGCTGTTGCTGGTCGCCCCAAGTTAAGGTGATGCGGTCGCTATAACGATACCTGTCTTGCTTAATCGCCGAGCGTAGTGAAGTGGCTTGGTTGCCCACCAATTCGAGGGTGGCCGCTAACATGACATAAGTACCGAGCACTCTTTGCTTAAACGGCTTTAAACTATGATTTTCAATTAAAATCGTCGGCAGATGCCGAGCATCACCATAACCATTAGAGTAACGTGGGCTGGCATTCCATAATGACATTCCCTTGCCCAAATCACTATTGTCGATGGCAAACACCAAAGGGCCCGGAACATGTCCTTGCCGCGTTAATGCCTGCTCCACATAAGGTCGATATTGGGTATCTAACCAACGAAAACTCGACGGGCTCAGCCCTTGAGCTAAGTTATAGCCAAAGGTCACATCATATTGATAATCGATGCCATCGGTAACGTGCACATCGATATACAGGTCGGGCTGCCATCGATTTATCGCACCCAGCATATGCTGCATCTCTACTGTATCAGCCTTGGCATAATCACGATTCAAATTAAGGTTGTTAGCCGTAGTACGCCAGCCCATCTCTATCGGGCCGCGCTGATTAACGCGATTATATTGACCACTGCGCTCATGGGCATCGACACTAAAAATCGGCACAAATAGCAAATTAGCCCCATCGAGTAGCGCCGCTTTATCACCAAGTACCATGTCTCGCAGTAACATCATGCCGGCATCTTTACCATCAATTTCTCCGGCGTGGATCCCTGCCTGCACTAACACTGTGGGTTTATCCGTAGCAGCCAATGCCTCAGGGGTATCAGCCCCCTCAGTCGAGGCTATCACCATCCAAATATCACGCCCCTGAGGGCTCTTGCCCAGCGACACCTTGTGCAACATGTCACTACTAGCCACCAGCTTATCTAACCAAACAAACGTCTCATCATAACTTGGGCTAACCTTAAAGCCACCCTGTTCAAATGGAGTCGCCCATGGCGCGTCGCCATCGAGTAGCAACGATTCACTTGCCCCATGCCACACAATGCTTGGCGGTAAGATGGCATCGTTAACATAGGTAGTTGCAATCAGTGGGGTTACAGAGGGTTGCTCAGCCCATACAGGCAAACCAAGTGTTAAAGGGAGTAACAGGAAAAGTGTCGATAATTGAGGGCGCATATATGTTGACCTTACGGCTTATTTTTAGACAGACATATTTAACGAAATATCCTTTTAGTGCAACACCCTAGCGCCAATAAAAAGCCCAGCAAGTGCTGGGCTTTTTGGTACTGTTAGCGTCAACTATGATTCTTTATCAGCCGTCTTGTCGATAGCGGCATCACTGCCACCATTGCGTTCTCGCTTACTGAAGATCCGCTCAACTATCACGAAGAAGATCGGAATAAAGAAGATCCCCAAGAAGGTTGAACTCATCATACCGCCGAGTACGCCGGTACCGATGGCGTTCTGGCTACCTGAACCAACACCAGTACTGATAGCTAACGGCACAACCCCTAAACCAAACGCCAGAGAGGTCATTAGGATAGGACGTAAACGAACCCGCACCGCGTGTAAGGTCGCTTCTACTAAGCCTGCACCTTTCTCATAGAACTCTTTAGCAAACTCTACAATCAAGATAGCGTTCTTCGTCGCTAGACCGACTGTGGTTAACAAACCTACTTGGAAGAATACGTCGTTGGGCAGGCCCCGACCATTCATCGCCAGTAGCGCACCAATGATCCCAAGCGGAACCACTAAGATAACCGCAAACGGCACAGACCAACTCTCGTACAGCGCAGCCAATACTAAGAACACGACTATGATAGAGAGTGCGTACAATGCCGGCGCCTGATTACCCGATAGGCGCTCTTCATAAGACAGGCCATTCCATTCAACACCAAATCCTGGTGGTAATTTGGCAACCATGGCTTCGATATCATCCATCGCCGCACCAGTACTATAACCCGGCGCAGTGCCCCCTTGAATGTTCATTGACGGCAAGCCGTTAAAACGCTCTAGACGCGGTGATCCAAATTCCCATGAACCAGTAGCAAAGGCCGAGAAAGGCACCATTTCACCTTCGGCATTACGTACATACCAAGTATCAAGGTCTTCCGGCTGCATACGGTACTGAGCATCGCCTTGTACGTACACTTTCTTCACACGACCGCGGTCGATAAAGTCGTTAACGTAACTGCCACCCCACGCTGTGCCTAGCACACTGTTTACCGCATAGATGTCGACACTCAAGGCACGAAGCTTTGCGTGATCCACATGGATTTGATACATAGGCGCATCTTCCTGACCATTAGGACGTACACCGACTAAGTTGGGGTTTTGCGCAGCTAGCCCAAGTAACATATTACGGGCTTCAACCAACTTATCGTGGCCTTGACCATTTCTGTCTTGTAGATAGAAATCGAAACCGTTAGCGGTACCCAGTTCAATCACCGCTGGCGGCACAAACGCAAACACAAAGGCTTCTTTCAGTTGCGAGAACATCGCCATAGAACGCCCAGCAATTGACTGAACATCTTGACCGGGTTCACCGCGAACTGACCAATCTTTTAAACCGACAAACGCCAGACCCATGTTTTGACCGCTACCGGCAAAACTAAACCCAGAGACACTGAATACTGAGTTAACATTGTCACCCTCTTGGTTAAGGTAGAAGTCTGTGACTTTCTCCATCACCTTCTTGGTGCTTTCTTGAGTCGAGTTAACGGGCAAAATAGCCTGTGTAAACAAGATACCTTGGTCTTCGTCGGGTAGGAAAGCGGTAGGCATACGCATGAAAATCCAGCCTACGGCCACGGTCAATGCTAAGTAAACCAGCATGACACGTCCGGTACGCTTAATCATAGAGGCGACATTGGCCTCATAGCGTGATGTCATGGCATCGAACTTACGGTTAAACCAACCGAAGAAACCGGTTTTGACGTGCCCCTCGCCTTTGGCGATAGGTTTTAACATGGTCGCACATAGCGCCGGCGTCAGGATAATCGCCACCATCACAGACAAGGCCATGGCAGACACAATCGTGACCGAGAACTGACGATAGATAACCCCAGTCGAGCCGGACATAAAGGCCATAGGTACGAATACCGCCGACAAGGTAAGGCCAATACCCACTAGAGCGCCGGTTATCTGATCCATCGACTTACGCGTCGCTTCGAGCGGGCTCAGGCCCTCCTCTTGCATCACACGTTCGACGTTTTCCACCACTACAATCGCATCGTCCACCAGCAAACCGATGGCCAATACCATGGCGAACATGGTAAGAGTATTAATCGAAAATCCGGTCGCCGACAAAATGGCAAACGTACCTAACAATACAACGGGAACCGCAATAGTTGGGATTAACGTCGCGCGGAAGTTTTGCAAGAACAAGTACATGATCACGAAGACCAAGACGACGGCTTCTAGTAAGGTGTGCACCACGCCTTCAATCGATTTTTCAACAAAAGGCGTTGTATCATAAGGATAAACAACCTCTAACCCTTGTGGGAAGAAAACCTTCAATGCATCAATTTTTTCACGCACACGCTCAGCGGTCGCCAACGCGTTAGCGCCAGTAGCTAGTTTAATCGCCAGACCCGACGCAGGCTTACCGTTATAAAACGATTCAACCGCATAGCTTTCTGCGCCAAGCTCAACACGCGCCACATCTTCTAAGAAGACCTTAGCACCTGAGCTATCTGCTTTAATGATGATTTTCTTAAACTCATCGGCTGTTTGTAAACGACTCTGAGCCGAAACCGTGGCGTTTAACTCTTGGCCTGCAATCGCAGGTGCCCCACCTAATTGACCGGCCGAAACTTGCGCGTTTTGCTCACGAATCGACGCCATAATATCTTGGCTGGTCAGGTTGTATTGGGTCAGTTTTAACGGATCGAGCCATATACGCATCGCATATTGTGCACCGAACAACTGAATTTCGCCCACACCGGCAACACGGCTAATAGGGTCTTGAATATTTGAGCCAACATAGTCGGCAATATCCGTTTTACCCAATGAACCATCAGATGAAACGAAACCCAGCACCATTAAAAAGCCCGAGCTAGACTTGTTAACTTTAACCCCTTGCGCCTGTACCTCTTGTGGTAACAATGGCATGGCAAGCTGCAGTTTGTTTTGCACCTGCACTTGAGCGATATCAGGATCAGCCTCGGCGTTAAAGGTTAAGGTGATCTGCGCGTTACCAAAGCTATCACTGGTTGAGGCGATATAACGTAGATTATCAATCCCCGTCATTCGCTGCTCAATCACCTGAGTAACGGTATCTTCCATGGTCTTTGCCGAAGCACCAGGATAAACAGCACTAATCACTACGGTTGGTGGCGCAATACTGGGATACTGTGACACTGGGAGCTTCATAATAGAGAGCACCCCGGCCATCATAACGATAATGGCGATCACCCAAGCAAAGATAGGGCGATCGATAAAGAAACGAGCCATAACTTTACCCTACTTTTGTGATTGCTTATCTGATTGCGCTGCGTCAATCGGTTTTCCGGTCACAGGTGCACCGGGACGAATTTTCTGTAAGCCTTCAACAATCAATTGGTCGCCAACTTTAAGACCATCGATGATACGCCATTGATGATTGATAACTTCTGCCGTAGTCACTACGCGCGCTTCCACTTTACTTTCAGCGCCTATCACCATAGCAATGGCTTGACCTTTGGCGTTACGCGTAATCGCTTTTTGCGGAACCAAAATCGCATGTGGATCTGTGCCCGTATTTAACATGGCGCGCACATACATACCTGGCAGTAACACTCCATCTGGATTAGGGAACTCGGCGCGTAATGTCACTGAGCCAGTATTCTCATCGACACTGACCTCTGAAAACTGCAACGTGCCCGTATGTGAATACGGCGTGCCATCTTCCAAAATCAAGTTAACGTCTGCGTTATCGGCCGCCTGTAATGAACCTTGCTTCAACTTAGCTTTTAGACGCAATAATTGCGCACTCGACTGAGCTATATCCACATTGATAGGGTCAAGCTGCTGAATTGTCGCCAGTGTTTGACTTTGATTTGCTGTCACCAACGCGCCCGCAGTTACGTTCGACTTACCAATACGACCCGAGATAGGGGCTTGAACTTGAGTGTATTCTAGATTGATTTTTGCGGTGTTAATTGCCGCTTTCGCGACGGTAACATTGGCTAAGGCTTCTTTGTATGCCGCTTCTGCTTCATCAAATTCTTGCTGGCTAATCGCATTGGTTTTCACCAGTTCTCGATAGCGAGCCGCTTTGGCTTTCGCCGAGGCTAAACCTGCATTCGCACGCGCCAAATCAGCTTCAGCACTCACTAATGCAGCTTTGTAAGTAGCAGAGTCTATTTGATAAAGTGACTGTCCTTTGACAACATCGGCCCCCTCTATAAAGCTGCGTTCGGTAATAATACCGGAAACTTGCGGACGGACTTCAGCTTCAAGGAAGGCTTTACTGCGACCAGGTAGTTCAACCTGGATCGCTTGAGGTTGTGCCACAACCTGCATAATGCCAACTTCGAGGCTTCTAGCTGCAGCGGCTGACTGACTCGGTGCCTCTTGCTTTTCACAACCCGTTATCCATAACGCCACACTTAAAACAGAGGCAATTTTCACTATTTGCCGCATGATAACTCCTAATCAAGGCCACAACAAAAAATGCCCTATACGTAGCAGAACATACTACAGGGCAATCTTTTGGAAGCATTATTCACATTGATACCATTTATCTCACACCTAGCCAATGTCAACAAGAACAATAACCTGCTCATTTTGTAAGTTAATGCAAATTTTTATAGGCAAGCATCGGACATTGTTAGCACCAGGTTAACAGGCGACGTTACTCCCTCTAAAAAACACAAATATGTAATCGAAGTGTGACAGAGCGCAACGTTAACCACGCTGACAACAGTAAATTTAGCATTAAGCGAACAGAACTGTTCACAATTGTTCATATTTTTTTGTCATTAGTTCATTCGGGGTATAAAAGTCATTCATAAGTTCACTTTATAGTCATCACCACAACAAAACTCACCGTTAGCGAGATGATGATTATGAATACCGTTACAAAGCTAAAATACTCAGCCCTCATTGGTAGCTTATTACTATCAATAGTCTCCGTTGCACAAGCACAGGAAGATAATGAATTATTTGGTGGCAAACTCACGACTAAGCTTACTTTCGCATCTGACTATGTGTTTCGTGGTGAATCCGAAACCATGGACGGTGATGTTCCTGTAGTACAAGGGACATTAGGTTGGGGTAACGATGACGGCTGGTATGCCGGAGTCTTCGCCTCAAATATCAAGTTTGCCGATCCTAATTTAGCAATTGTTACCGCGCCCTATATGGGTAAATTTGGCGAGTTTGGCGATAGCGGTATCACCTATGACGTCATGCTATTTTCTTACCTCTATCCAGGTGCCTCATATTCGAACTACACCGAATTATGGTTAAAAGTGGGTAAACAGTTCGGCCGCACCAATGTGCAACTAGAGGTCACTCCGACACTGGATGATTGGTTTGGAGTAGATGGCTGGCAAGGAGTTAACTACGCAGTACATCCTAGCTATGCATTCGATAATGACTTAAAGATTTCAGGCAGCCTCGGTTATCAAGATCTTGATGGCCAGGGCGCTGAAGGCTGGGGGCACTGGAACCTAGGTGTCACTATGGCCTATGTAGGTTTAGACCTCGACCTACGTTATCACGGCAGCACAATGAATGAAGACCATAAAGTTTATGGTACACAAACTGAAATATTTGATGACCGGGTTGTCTTCGGGATCAGCAAGCGTTTTTAACCGCATCTTACTAGAGCACTTTTTATCTCTGCATTTTTGCCAGCCTAAAATGGGCTGGCTTTTTTTTAACAAGAATGACGGCAATAGAACACTTATGCCGCGAGCGCCAATGCGCCCTATGTTGTTAATCCGTTCAATCAAAAACAGGTCAACACCTAACGCTAACAAAGGCTCGAACATAAAAATACTATAGCTAGATCATTCATTTTGGCGTTAGATTCGATTATCACCCACACTACAAGCGACGATTCGGCTAATTTCAGTCAGCGGCAAACCAGACTCCTGTTGCCAAGTGTTAAACACTTTTTGCACCTGCGCCAAACCGCTCTTGGTGCTAAATCCATAGTCGATCAACTTATGCGCCTGAAAATAACCTTTAATATCATCAGATAATAGCAAGGTATCTTTGCCTATCGCGCGTAAAAAGTAGGCTCCGGTATTGCCGCCAAGACGATTACCACGACGCTTGAGTTCGCTCCATAGACCAGTAATATCATCACTTGGCCAGTCGGCGATAAATTGAGCAAAACTGCCATGCTCGAGTTTAATCTCGTGCACCATTAAAGCGTTATCATAAATGGCCATGGTTTTCTTTAAATGCCTAATTAGATTCTCATCGCTGGCCCGCTGTTGCAGTTGTTCAGGTGAGAGCATTAACACCTTATGCGGCTCAAAATCAAAAAATGCCTGCTCGTAAGCTGACCATTTATTATCGACAATGCGCCAAACAAAACCACACTGAAACACCTTTTTACAGATCTCAGACAATAGCTCAGCATCGCTGTAATGCTTAATTGCATCATTAGACACCACAACCGGCATCAAGCTTTTTAATGCCGCCTCGCCACCTTTACGTTGGCAGGCTCGCGTATATATTTGCTCAAAAGATTCCAAAATAACGTCTCTCTAACCTTGGTCGTTTTTACCAATAAGGACAACTAAAAGCTATTGCCCGTCGATTAACCATACAATACCTTCCAGAAGCACAGAACGATCATTTTCAATGACAATCCTCCCCTTGTTATCGGGTTAGCGCCCTGGCAATTAGATCATATAAGTAACCAATAAATATTTTATAGGCTAATTTTATTATTAATATTAAACAATAAATGGAAATTAGACGGTATGGATGCATCCCAACTCTATCGCATGTTGGTATTTGCCAGCGTTGTTGAACAAGGTTCTCTCACGGCTGCAGCAACACAACTTGGCATCAGCCGCTCCATGGTGAGTCAACATCTTAAACGGCTCGAAAGCCGTTGCCAGCAGACACTGCTGAAGCGCACCACTCGCACGTTATCGCTCACTCAAACGGGACAAGAATTCTATTATTACTGCGCTGAATTACTGCTGCTGGCAAAACAAGCAGATGCGTCATTGCTGCCAGACGATACACAACTGCAGGGCAACCTCACTATCGCAGCCCCCGTCGCCTTAGGTGAGCATTTATTGGCACCAATATTGGCAGATTTCCATCAACACCACCCCTTGCTCAACCTGACACTGCTATTTGAAGATAACGGCCATGATTGGTTGAAACATCATATCGACATTGCTATTGAAGTCGTTCAGCCAGACAAGAGCCAATGGGTAACGGTCGAGCTAGCTAAAGAGCAGAATTTATTGGTGGCCAGCCCTAGCTATATCCGCCGTTATGGCAACCCTTTACACCCTGATAGTTTACCCCATCATCGATGGTTGATGCAGGGCAGCCATCGACGACCCAGCAGTCATCAGTTTTATCATCGCGATGGCAATCTGTTCTTATTGCAACTAACACCCACCATCAGCTGCAACACATTAGAGGCTATATTGACACTCGCTAAAGCTGGACTCGGACTTGCTATTCTCTGAATCGCCACTGATTTCCTAGACACCTTTTAGTTAGATAAACTAGCGAAAAAGAGGTGTTCATGAACAATAAACGTTACCCCGAAAAATTCAAAATCGAAGCGGTTAAACAAGTTACTGTTGCCGGTCATTCCGTTGCTGACGTTGCTCAGCGTTTAGGGACTACCACTCATAGTCTTTATGCTTGGATTAAACGCTACGGCCCTGACTCTGAGGAGCACCAGCAGAAGTCTGCAGAGTCTGCTGAGATCAAACGATTACAGAAAGAGCTTAAACGAGTTACTGAAGAACGTGACTTGTTAAAAAAAGCCGCGGCGTACTTCGCAAGCCACCCCGAGTAAGATACGCCTTTATCCGAGAGCATCACCACAGCCATTCTGTGCGGCAACTTTGTCAGCTGTTTGATGTTCATCCAAGTGGGTATTACGCGTGGAGAAGCTGCAACAAATCGAATCGGCAACGCGATAATGAACGGCTCACAGGTCAACTCAAACAGTGTTGGCTAGAATCGGGTGGTGTTTATGGGTACCGTAAACTCCATCGGGATCTACGTGACCTTGGTGAACAGTGTGGTATTAATCGTGTACATCGTCTGATGAAACAAGCGGGACTGCGAGCACAAGTTGGTTATCGTAAACCTAGAGCTCCTGGCGGTGATCAACATGTGGTGACACCAAATCGCTTAGAGCGGCAATTTAACCCACTAGCGCCCAATAAAGCCTGGGTAACGGATATTACGTACATCAAAACACATGAAGGTTGGCTCTATCTTGGCGCGGTGATGGACTTGTTTTCACGTCGCATCATTGGTTGGTCAATGGGTAGTCGGATCACCAAAGAGCTTGCGTTAGATGCCTTACTGATGGCGGTGTGGCGTCGTAAGCCAGATGAAAGAGTCTTAGTGCATTCAGATCAAGGAAGCCAGTACACGAGTCATGATTGGAGTGAATTTCTGAGTGCTCATGGTTTGGAAGGTAGCATGAGTCGTCGAGGCAACTGCCATGATAATGCAGTGGCGGAGAGCTTTTTTCAACTACTGAAACGAGAACGGATTAAGCGAAAAATCTATGCTACAAGGGATGATGCTAAGATGGATATATTTAATTATATTGAGATGTTTTACAACCCGAAACGACAACATAGTTCCAATAATGGGCTATCACCGTTAGAGTATGAACGTCAATATTTTAATGAGGCTAAAAGTCGTCTAGTGAAGTAGTGGCGATTCACTCCCCGATTATTTGCTGAGCACTGCTATACACCAAGGAGCGCTAGTGCCACTACTCCCCAACTACCGACTACAACACAATACCGTTTACGCCGTGCATGGCTATCACCACACCATGCCACCTAAGATTAGATTAATATTGACGTTTTTACAGCGAAGATTGCAGATCTAAGCTAAGCATAAACAGTGCCTAAATCACAGATGACACAACGTGAATTTAAACATCTAGAAAGGTGCCAACACTGAATCAGTCAACCCCAAAAGCCACCATCAACTCACGCTAAAAATTCAACCCTATAGCGAAAAGCAGACTAAAGTTATAGTATCAATTGGCGGCGCATGGAGATGGGTTAAGATGGAACTGTTTTATCATCCCCTCTCCAGATATTCACAAAAAGTACTGCTGGCATTTTATGAAAAACAGGTCAACTTCTATCCTAGAATCATCGAACTCAGCGATCCTTATTCTCGCAACCGCTTTAAACAACAATATCCCTCAGGTAAATTACCGTTACTCAAAACACGCTCGGCCAAATTGCTGCCCGAATCCACTATTATCATCGAGTATATCGATCATCAATTCGCAACCGGCACCCAGCTAATTCCGACGGATTTTGAGCATGCATTACAGGTTAGACTATGCGATCGCATCATTGATAACGATGTAAGTAATAAGCTGTATACGCTCGAAAGAATGCAAACTCGAGCCGAGCAAGCCCCCTTAAAGATCAAACAACTTGAAAATGAAATTCATGCTAGCTTTCAAAGCTTAAATGAACAACTAAGCCATTATCACTGGCTATGTGGCGATGCTTTTACCATGGCAGATTGTGCTTTAATCCCATGTATCATGGGCGCCAGAAAGCGCTTTAAGCTATATCAATTCGATCAACTTGTTCGTTATCTTCATCAAGCAGAAACGCGTGGTTCATGGATACAAGTACAACAAGAGATTGAGCTGGCGAAGACGACAGCCCTGATAGGCTTTCGCCCTATTCCCTAGTGCTACCAACCCATTAATTGAAGGTGAAATTATAAATTACGTTCTTTTTTTAGCTGCAAAAAAGCCTTCCACTTTACCACCTCAGGAGGCAGCTCTGGCGCAGGACCGTCGAAACCGGCCTCTTTGACCATAGTAGCAATAGGTACCTGTTTGCGATCACACACAAAGACGCCGCGCACGTGAACGATGCAACGCAGGGTATTTTCACTCACAAACCGCTGCTCGACATAAAAATATTTTTCATCCCAACCAACGACCTTACTTTGCACTTCAAATTTTCTCAGCGGCTTAATGTCACGAATATAAGTAAATTCCGCCGCATTGACGATGGGCATCCATTTGAGCTTAAGAAAACGTTTCAGTAACCCCATTTCTGCCAACATGTAAGTTCTGGCCAGATCCATAAAAGCGGGATAACGAGAGTTGGTAAGGTGAAAGTTGATATCACAATCTAAAGGTAACGCACGGTAATCAATCTTACTGATGCCTAGAAAATCGATACTGCGACAATGGCGTACACGCCATAACATCAACCAAATCAAGCGAAAATACAGATTCATTACAATAATGTCCTTTAAAATGAAGCCGAAAGGCTAGCAGAGGTCATACCAGATAACAAGCAAGATATCGGCCTGTACTTAAGTCGTAATAGCACGCTAAATCACTGCGCCTTTAGAGACGTGTCGGGCACAAAAAAAGAGCCGTGATGGCTCTTTTAAACTCACTGTGATGCAATTTATTTAGTAAGGCTAATAAGATGCTCACCATATACTTTCACATCGTCCCAATCCGTGTAATCGATAACGGCTTTAGGGTCGGTTGGCCCATGAGTGATCTTCATGATCAGTTGGATCATCAATCTGTCATACCAACGCCAAGAGGGGTAATCGACCTTGCCTGCAATGACTTTGACATCTTTAGGTTTCCAAGGTGACAACTCAATGAATTTTTGCAGGTATTTATTGTTTTCAGGCACACGTTTCTCGGGATTACGCGCGACAACGTTAACACTAAAAAAGCTATTGGGTATTGAGGCTAGTTGCTGCTGATATTGAGTTGCAAAGGCAAATACCGATTTATCATAGCTGCCGTAAAGCACACAAGCGCCTAAGGCAACACAATCATACTTATCCCAATCAATCGTCTCGATATGCCCTATCTGCACCACATCGCATTGATGACCTTGCTGGCGAATATGTGCTGCAATTGCTTGGGTAATTTTGGCAGTATGTCCGCCACGAGAATAATAAATAAGTAACACTGAAGCCATATCGCACCCATAATCAAAAACAGTTAAATCGCATTGTTACAGCTTACTGCCATCAAAACATATTAATGGATCACAAATTAGTTAAGGTTTTTGTGAAATATGCCACCTAATGATTAAAAAATTCGCGATAAGATACACCTGCTAAGATACTGATTAAGCATGTAGACCCATCAATTGAGTTCGGACTGTAGACTGAGTATCATTGCCTTAACCTAGCCATTCAATTAGAGTTATCTAATCAAGCAGAGTATAAGAGACTAACTGTATGCAAAAAGATATCGATGTAGATACCATGGTCACCAATGCTCAGAGTGCTGCCAAATGGCTCAAGGCTATCGCCAATCCCTACCGCCTGATGATCTTATGTCAGTTGCTTGATAATGAACTCAGCGTCACGCAACTCAATGAAACCGTGCCTTTGAGCCAGTCGGCGTTATCTCAGCATCTGGCCGTACTCCGCGCCGAAGATCTGGTGGCGACACGCAAGAGTTCACAAATTGTTTATTACACCCTTAAAAATGAGCAAGTTACCGAGGTTATCTCGATTCTCTATAAGCGCTACTGCGCCTAAAGGTGTGTAGCGCTACTCGCTTTGTTATCGCTCACTAAAAGCTTTACCAAAGGCTTTTACCTTGTCCCAATCGGTAAATTCGAAGGTACCCGACGTATCGGTTGGCCCTTTAGTGATCCACATAATGAATCGAATCATAAGCTTGTCAAAAAAACGATATTTAGGGTAATCAATTTTACCGGCAAAGACACCAAGTTGCTGCGGCTGCCACAACGACAACTGTAAGAACTTTTTCATATAAGGGTTCGTTTCCGGTGTGTTTTTTTCCGGTTTTCTGGCCACCACATTGACGGTAAAAAAAGCATTTTTCTTGCTGTTTAACACGGCGCGATGACGGTTAACATACTGCAACAGTTCGGGCCTATGCTTGCCATAACGAATGCTCGCACCAATCAGTACCTTATCGAAATAAGACAGGTTAACTGCTTGCGCCTCCTCTAATGAAACCACTGTTACCATCTGAGTTTCTGCCTGACAGATCTCTTGGATTTGGTCACAAATTGCCTTCGTTTGTCCATCTACTGTCGAATAAATAATTAATGTACGGCTCATCAATTCTTCCAAAAAGTAGGTGTAAATAACACCAATAAAGTAAACACTTCTAAACGACCAAATAGCATCGCAACCACGAGCACCCACTTGGCTCCATCGCCGATACTGGCATAATTACTCGCCACCTCACCTAGTCCTGGACCTAAGTTATTTAAGCAAGCCGCGGTAGCACTAAAGGCGGTAATGTTATCCAGCCCTAGTGCCATCAGTATCAACATACAAACGACAAAAACAAGCGCATAGGCAGAAAAGAATCCCCATACCGCATCGATCACTCGATCTGGTAACGCCTTGCCATTAATCCGAATCGAAAACATCCCCCTTGGGTGAACCAAGCGCTTTAATTCACGTGAGCCCTGCAGTAAGAGTAAGATGACTCGCATCACTTTAATACCGCCGGCGGTAGACCCACCACACCCGCCAATAAAGCTAGAAAAAATCAGTAGCATTGGCAAAAATAGCGGCCACATGTGAAAGCTTTCGGTACCAAAACCTGCAGTGGTAGAGATGGATACCGCTTGAAACAGGGCAAAATCGAAGGTTTCTTCGGGACTATCATAGATACCCGAATGATATAAGGTCGCAAAACAGATCAGGGTAAGCATGAGCTGAACAACCAATAATGCCTTAAATTCGGCGTCACGAAAATAGACTTTTAAATTAATACCGCGGCGGGTAAATGCTGCAAAATGCAGACTAAAATTAAGTGCGGCAATCAATAAAAACACCACACACACCATGTTAATGGCCGTACTATCGAAGTAGCCCATACTGGCATCATGGGTAGAAAAACCGCCAATCGCAATGGTCGAAAATGAATGGCATATCGCATCAAATAAGTCCATTCCGGCAAGCCAATAGGCAAATGCACACGCGATGGTTAATGCTAGATAGATATACCATAAAGCTTTTGCCGATTCGGCGATTCTCGGAGTCATCTTACTGTCTTTAACAGGTCCAGGAATTTCGGCGCGATAAAGCTGCATTCCCCCAACACCCAATACGGGTAAGATGGCGACCGCTAGCACAATAATCCCCATGCCGCCCAACCATTGCAATAGATGGCGGTAAAACAAGATGGCCTTCGGCAGGTCGTCGAGTCCCACCAAAACCGTAGCACCGGTTGTGGTCAAGCCCGAAAAAGATTCAAAGAAGCTGTCTGCAAGAGATAAGTCTGGTTGGCTAGAGAAAATAAAGGGTACAGCACCAATCGATCCTAGCACGCCCCAGAACAACACCACGAGCAAAAAACCTTCGCGGGTACGTAGGTCTTTTTTATGGTGACGATTAGGATACCAAAGCAAAAAGCCGAGCAATAAACTCAGAAAAAAAGCCTGAATAAACGCAGCGCCACCACCATCTTTGTAAATCACGGCGACGAGGGCTGGGGGAAGTAGCGATAACGAAAACAACCCCATCAACAGTCCGGTAATTCTTATAATTGTTCTATATTGCATCTGGGCTTTCTATTAGTCCTTTAGCGGTATCATGCACAATCGACCATTTTCGCACACATTTATCATGCTGTTGTATAAAATTTATTACCCCAATACGTAACAAAACCAAGGCAATGATCAAAAAACCTGTGGTTTATTGCAGAAGCTGAGTTTATTACTTAATTCACTGATGTGAATCCTTGCTTGGATGATACTGTTACTCCTCAAACTGCACCTTCAATTGGCCCTGACTGATGGTCGCAAGCTCTTGCGCAAACGTTTGCTGATGCCCCTTGGGTATATCAAAATGTACCAGCACCTTATCTGAAAATATTTTGTCGGTGATCAGCCCTTCACCACGCACTAAAAAGTGTTCTACATCCTTAAGCTGATGATATTCACACACTAACTGACCGGGATAACGGATTAATTTAAGTTCGGTCTCCAGCTGCGCGAGCCCTTGCTTAATGCCCGCACTATAGGCTCTCACCAATCCACCGACGCCGAGCTTAGTACCACCAAAGTAGCGCACCACTATGGCACCAATCTCACCAATATTAGCCCCTTGTAACGTGGCTAACATCGGCCGTCCAGCACTCCCAGCAGGCTCACCATCATCGCTTGAGCCCATCGTTACTGTATTACAGGGCTCTGCGGCGATAAAGGCATAACAATAATGATTAGCTCCAGGATACTCAACCTTGAAGTTAGTAAGTGCACACTTCAGAGTTTGTTCAGATGAGCAATGAAACAGTACGGAGATAAAACGACTGTGTTTTATCTCCTGTTCTATCACTAGGCGCTGAGCCGGAATAAGATAACTTTCACTCAACTATTATTAACCCTTAACCGTGAAGACCTAAATTACGGGTCATATTTTCAGTATGATCATGGTGAACAATCACATTATCTTCAATACGGATGCCACCAAATGGACGTAACATAGCCACCGTATCCCAATTAATCTGTTGCTGACGAGTATCCTGCTTTAAGGTGTCGAGTAAGGTATCAATGATGTACAACCCAGGCTCAATGGTTAGCACTTGATTGGCTGCTAATGTGCGCGTGCAGCGTAAAAATGGGTGTGCCTCTGGCGCAGGAATATGAGTACCACGCTCATCATGCAAGAAGCCTCCCATATCATGTACCTGCAATCCAAGCATGTGGCCTAAGCCGTGAGGGAAAAACACACTGGTGATCCCCTGCTCTACCAAGCCCTGCTTATCACCAGTAGCTAAATTGAAATCCAGTAGAATTTGCGCCAATTTATGGTGAGTTTCTATGTGTAGATCAACATATTTTACCCCGGGTCGCATCATGTCGATAATCGCTAGCTGCAGTTGTTCCATCGCCACGATCAGCTCGCCAAAGCGATTTTTTTCAAAGGCGTAGGTGCGAGTAATGTCGGCGGCATAACCATGAAAGTTAGCACCGGCATCAATCAAAAAAGATAAACGCTGAGCAGGCACCTGATGCTCTAGTGCGGTGTAATGTAATATCGCAGCATTTTGGTTAAGTGCCACAATATTGCCATAGGGCATCTCATTTTCACTCTGATCAACCGCATTGAGGTAAGCTTGTTGGATTTGAAACTCGCTGCCGCCACCGTAAAACGCACTCTTAGCAGCCTCATGCCCTTTCACTGCAATTTCATTGGCTTTGCGCATGCAGGCTAGTTCATATTGTGTTTTCGTTGCACGATGATAGTGCAAATAACTCATTACGGCATCGGGATTACGCGATGTAAACCCTAATACTTCGGCAACCTCCAAATGTTCGCCAATATAGGCCCAGTTACCAATATCATTAGGCAAAAAATCGGCTATTTTGTCGGCTTTGGTGAGTAGCTTAACTTCAATTTCACTGGTCCAAAATGCATCAGGAAGGTCAGCCACTTTATGCCAAAAATCCACTGGACGATAAAAAATCAGCTGTGGTTTATCCTTACCATTAACCAATAACCAGCAATGGGGATTATCGATAACGGGTAACCACGCCTTAAAATGTGGATTAACCTTAAACGGGTAATCCATATCGTCTAAAAACTGACGATGAGGCTGACCTGAATGGATCACCAATCCAGACAGTTTTTCCCTCTCTATAATCTCAGCAACGCGATGATTTAACTCAAGGATATGGTCAGGGTAAAGGGTAGCTAAATTTTCCATGTCTATGTTCCTATTATTATTTTATGGCACACGTCTAGATGCTTAACACCTAGGCGTCAGTGGCGGCGACAATATTGACGTCAGTCTAACATAAAGCACAAAATTCAGCCTAACCGAAGAAAATTAAACAACCGTTTAAATTGGGTGTTGAAATTTTCTCGATTTAGACGCACACTGAGCAGCAACTGGTCAAATGATGGCCTGCTGTAAGATAGAGATTTTACCTACGCTATACAAAATCAATAGTAGGTAGTGCTCTTTAAAGCAATAAGGAAGCAAGCAATGATCTACCAAAGTCCTACGATTCAGGTTGAACAACTTGAAGACAATATCGCTCGGCTCTGTTTTAACGCCGCAGGCTCAGTGAACAAATTTGACAGAGAAACCTTAACGTCTCTCGATGCCGCATTAGATGCAATTAAGCAACAGCCAAACCTCAAAGGCTTAATGCTTGCGTCTGGAAAGGATGCATTTATTGTCGGCGCAGATATCACCGAATTTTTAGGTCTCTTCGCACAAGATGACGCCGTACTGCTCAATTGGTTAGAAGAAGCTAACAAGGTCTTTAATAAGCTGGAAGATTTGCCCTTCCCAACCATCTCAGCAATCAAAGGCTTTGCATTAGGCGGTGGCTGTGAAACCATTTTAGCAACCGATATGCGCGTGGCTGATACCACGGCTCGCATTGGTCTGCCCGAAACTAAACTGGGTATTATTCCTGGTTTTGGCGGCACGGTACGTCTACCTCGCGTCATTGGCGCAGACAACGCGCTTGAGTGGATCACCACAGGTAAAGATCAACGCCCAGAAGCGGCATTAAAAGTCGGCGCTATCGATGCTGTTGTTGCACCAGAAGCGCTAGAAGCCGCCGCGATTCAAATGCTTAACGATGCCATTGCCGAGAAGATTGATTGGCAATCACGTCGTAACCGTAAATTATCTCCACTCACGCTACCTAAGCTTGAAGCAATGATGTCATTTGCCACAGCTAAAGGCATGGTCTTTCAGGTTGCAGGCAAACATTACCCAGCCCCAATGGCAGCGGTTGATGTAATAGAGCAAGCCGCAGGCGCTAAGCGAGCTGAAGCGCTACAAATCGAACATCAGGCATTTCTTAAACTGGCTAAAACCGAAGTTGCTCAAGCACTTATCGGTATATTCCTTAATGATCAACTCGTTAAAGGAAAGGCAAAGAAAGCTTCTAAGCAAGCTAAACCCGTAAACAGTGCCGCAGTGTTGGGCGCAGGTATTATGGGCGGTGGTATTGCCTATCAAAGTGCCAGCAAAGGCACGCCAATCGTCATGAAAGATATCGCTCAGCCAGCACTTGAACTTGGTTTAGGCGAAGCATCTAAACTACTGACAGCGCAAATCAAACGTGGACGCTCGACTCCAGAGAAGATGGCTGCAGTACTGAATAACATCACTGCCACACTCGATTACAGTGCGGTAAAACAAGCCGATGTTGTTGTTGAAGCCGTTGTTGAGCATCCAAAAGTGAAAGCCACGGTATTGGCTGAAGTCGAAGAGCATGTCAGTGAAGATGCTATTATCGCCTCGAACACATCAACCATCTCTATCAACTTGCTAGCTAAGAGCCTAAAGAAACCTGAGCGTTTCTGCGGTATGCATTTCTTTAACCCAGTACACAAGATGCCTTTGGTTGAAGTTATCCGTGGTGAAAATAGTTCAGAAGAGACGATTGCATCGGTTGTGGCTTATGCTGCCAAAATGGGTAAAACCCCTATTGTTGTTAACGACTGCCCAGGCTTCTTCGTTAACCGCGTGCTATTTCCTTATTTTGCCGGCTTTAGTGGCCTACTTGCCGATGGCGCCGATTTTGCGGCTATCGACAAGGTAATGGAAAAGCAGTTTGGTTGGCCAATGGGCCCTGCTTATCTGCTCGACGTAGTAGGTCTAGATACCGGCCACCACGCACAAGCAGTGATGGCTGAAGGTTTCCCCGACAGAATGGGCAAAACCGGTAAAGATGCGATTGATGTAATGTTTGAAGCGCAGCGTTTTGGACAGAAAAATGCCAAAGGTTTCTATCAGTACTCTGTCGATCGCCGTGGTAAGCCAAAGAAAGATATCGATCCTGTGAGTTATGAACTCCTAGGTAATACCTTTGGTGAACTCAAAGAGTTCACCAAAGAGGAGATCATTGCTCGCACTATGATCCCAATGATTATCGAAACAGTACGCTGCCTCGAAGAAGGCATCATTGCCACCCCAGCTGAAGCTGACATGGGGCTGGTTTACGGTCTTGGTTTCCCTCCATTTAGAGGAGGTGTATTCCGTTACATCGACACCATGGGCGTAGCTAATTTTGTTGCATTAGCCGACAAATATGCTCACCTAGGCGGTCTGTACCAAGTAACAGACAAGATGCGTGAACTTGCTGCCAACAACGGTAGCTACTACCAAGCCTAATCAGCCGGAAGGAATAGAATAATGAAACAAGCAGTTATTGTAGATTGCATCCGTACTCCTATGGGCCGCTCTAAGGCTGGAGTATTTAGAAATGTTCGTGCAGAGACCTTGTCGGCCGAACTAATGAAAGCGTTACTGGTTCGTAATCCACAACTTGACCCAAATACCATTGAAGATGTGATTTGGGGTTGTGTGCAACAAACCTTAGAGCAAGGCTTTAACATCGCACGTAATGCCGCCCTACTGGCTGGTATTCCTAAGCAAGCAGGCGCTGTCACCATCAACCGTCTTTGTGGTTCATCAATGGAAGCCATGCATCAAGCTGCTCGCGCCATCATGACAGGTATGGGTGATACCTTTATCGTCGGTGGCGTTGAACACATGGGTCACGTGCCGATGAATCACGGTGTCGATTTCCACCCAGGCCTTGCCAATAACGTGGCTAAAGCCTCGGGCATGATGGGACTAACCGCTGAGATGCTTGGTAAGATGCACGGTATTACTCGCCAGCAACAGGATGAGTTTGCCGTACGTTCACATCAACGCGCCTATGCAGCCACCGTTGAAGGACGCTTTGCTAACGAAATCCATGCGATCGAAGGTCACGATGCTAGCGGTGCTCTTGTAAAGGTATATCACGATGAAGTCATTCGCCCAGAAACCACGCTTGAATCACTTGCAGGCCTTCGCCCTGTATTTGACCCTGTCAACGGCACAGTAACGGCGGGGACTTCTTCGGCACTGTCTGATGGCGCTTCGGCTATGCTGGTGATGGAAGAAGAGAAAGCGAAAGCGCTTGGTCTACCGATCCGCGCCCGCATTCGCTCTATGGCAGTTGCTGGATGCGATGCAGCGATTATGGGTTACGGCCCTGTTCCTGCCACACAAAAAGCACTTGCCCGTGCAGGCCTCACCATTAATGACCTTGATGTGATTGAGCTTAACGAAGCCTTCGCTGCACAATCACTGCCTTGTGTTAAAGATCTTGGCTTGATGGATGTGGTCGACGAAAAGATTAACCTTAACGGTGGTGCGATTGCACTGGGTCACCCATTAGGCTGTTCGGGTACACGTATCTCTACAACCTTAATCAATCTAATGGAAAGTAAAGATGCTAACTTAGGCTTAGCCACCATGTGTATTGGTTTGGGTCAAGGTATCGCAACGGTATTTGAACGCGTTTAACGCCAACTACCCATAACCGTTATATAAAATCGAGTAGTTAATGCTACTCGATTTTTTTTGGCTGTTTCACGTGAAACAGGCTTGAGAAAAGTTCGCCGTGATGAGAACAATAGCTGATGAACATTATCAATATTCAACCATTGGCTAATAGGCCAGAAGCTATCCCGACAATTGCTCATTGGTATCACTGCGAATGGGGACATCTTAAGGATACAAGCAGCCCAGATAAGCTGAATAAAACCCTCTCTGAGTATCTCAATCGTAATAAGTTACCTACCATATGGGTCGCAATCGATAAAGAAAACCTAATCGGTGCAATACAACTGAGACATCAAGAAAACCGTGACTACCCACAGGACTCCCATTGGCTAGGAGGAGTCTTTGTAGATCCTTTATACCGAAAACAAGGAGTCGCAACACAACTTATCCAACACGCCATTGAACAAGCTAAACGGCTCGAAATTAATGAACTATACCTACAGACAGAAAGTAAAAATGTCGGCCTTTATCACAGTCAAGGTTGGCAAACGATAGCTAAAATTCCTTATCATGCATTGACACTTTCTGTCATGCACCGACGCCTATAAAGAAAGAGCAATGACACCAGCAACCAAAGCCTTAGATAAAGCCAACATCAGCTACAGCCTTCACGAATATCAACATGATAGCAACGCCAAAGCCTTTGGCTTAGAGGCTGCAGAAAAACTTAACCTTCCGGTGGAGCAGGTCTTTAAAACCTTAGTCGCCCAACTGGACTCAGGTCAATTGGTGGTCGCCATCATCCCTGTCGATGAAAAGCTCAATATGAAGCGTTTGGCTAAAGCCGCCGCAGCCAAAAAAGCGGCCATGGCGCCTGCCGATGTCGTGCAGCGAGCCACAGGATATATATTGGGAGGGGTCAGCCCTATCGGCCAAAAAAAACGTCTCGTCACTTTTATTCATCAAAGTGCAGAAAAACTAGAACGCTGCTATATCAGTGGAGGGCGTCGCGGCTTAGATATTGGCATCACGCCACAAGATCTTATTCGCGCGACGAACGGTAAATATGCCTGGTTAACCGATAGTGATCCACTCGAGTAAACCATATAAAGAAGTTGTTTCACGTGAAACAACCCCCTTGAGTTCACAAAACCGTGCCCACATCTTGGCTTAGTCATGCCGCTAGCGTAATATTAGCTGCTTCTGTTTAAAGTGATTTTTTCATCTTCTAAGGTTGAATATATGAGTAATCCATTTTCAGACGCCCAACACCAACTCGATGCCATGGGACTTCGCTGCCCAGAACCAGTAATGATGGTTAGAAAGTCAGTTCGAAATATGAATGATGGCGAGACCTTATTGGTCATTGCAGATGATCCGGCAACCACCCGGGATATCCCCAGCTTTTGTGAATTTATGGACCATACCTTAATAGCCAGTAACACCGAAGCCGTACCATACCAATATCTGATAAAAAAAGGCTTATAGTCCATAAGAGTTTGCCCTTTTAGTAACACTTGCCAGCTGAGTCGAGCACAGTTTACACTGAGTGATAGTCATCAAAAGGACGGATAAATGGCAATTTTACAAGGCATTAGCTATAAAGTGGTCAAGCGCGGCCCAATGTTAGAAACCTCAACCGCATTGGTCACTACGAGCAGCGGCGTTGCCCAAGATATTTTTGGTAAACCAGGCAACAGACAAGTCACAGTGCTCTCATTCGACCAATGGGAGCAGACCTGCAAATCACTTAACGCTCAACTACCATGGACAACACGCAGAGCCAATTTACTGGTCGAAGGTGTCAGCTTTGGGCCGCAAGATGTCGGTAAAATTATGCATGTTGGAGATCTACAGCTTCTAGTTACAGGTGAAACCGATCCCTGCAGAAAGATGCAAGCAGCCTTCCCAGGCTTAGAGAAAGCATTAACTCCAGATTGGCGTGGTGGTGTCACCTGTAAAGTGCTCAATGACGCCACCATAGATATTGGTAACAAAGTGCATTTTAGTGAACAGCTGCAATTACTTTAATCGACGCCACACCTTTATTACCTCAGAACTAGCCACTGACACAAGTGGCTTGCATTCACTCTAGACTCTATTTCGCCATCTCAAATACCATTCATTTTCTGTCACATAAATTGGGTGTTACTGTTAACCAATTTATGCGATAACTATTATTTATAAAACTGCATCGATAAAACTGACAGTGATATAAATGTCGCTAGCACATAATTTTGCAGCTATACACATTTCACCATCAATAAGTAAAAACTAGCGATACTCGGCACAACGCATGCCTATGGAAACAATAACAACTAGACGGATATAATAATGCTAACACAACAAATTAAGCCCTTATGTGCAGCAATAGCACTCACTCTAAGCCCCCAAGTAATTGCACAAGAAACCACTCAAGATGCCACCACTTGGCAAGTTAATGCTCCAGCAAATGCACCGCTTCAACAAATCAAAATAGACGTATCCGAAGGCACTTGGATGAACGTCAGTGTAAGTCCTGATGGCAAAACCATAGTGTTCGATCTGTTGGGCGATATCTACCAAATGCCAATCGAAGGTGGCGAAGCAAAAGCTCTCGCTAAAGGCATCGCATGGCAGATGCAGCCCGTTTATAGCCCTGATGGTAAATCCATTGCATTTACCTCAGATGAAGATGGTGGCGACAATATATGGATTATGGATGCCGATGGCAGCAACCCTCGCCCTGTGACAAAAGAGACATTCCGCTTACTCAACAGCCCAGCTTGGAGCCCAGATTCACAATACCTTATCGCGCGTAAGCATTTCACCGGCAGCCGTAGCTTAGGTGCAGGTGAAGTCTGGCTATATCATGTTGCTGGTGGCGATGGTGTAAAACTCACAGAGCGTCCTAATGAACAAAAAGATCTGGGCGAACCCGCCTATTCGCCAGATGGTCGTTACGTTTATTTTAGCCAAGATGCGACACCAGGAAAAACGTTCCACTACTCAAAAGACTCGGTCAAGGGTATCTATAAGATTAAGCGCTACGACACTCAAACGGGTGACATTGAGGTGCTCATCGAAGGCACTGGTGGTGCTATTCGTCCAACCCCAAGCCCAGATGGAAGCAAGCTCGCCTTCATTAAACGTGATGGGTTTCAGTCATCGCTTTATCTGCTCGATTTGAAGTCTGGTAAAAAAACCAAACTATACGACAAACTCGACCGTGACATGCAGGAGACCTGGGCTATTCACGGCGTATATCCAACAATGAGCTGGACCGCCGATAATGAAGAACTTGTGTTCTGGGCAGGTGGCAAAATTAACCGCCTAAAGGTAGCAGATAAGCAAGTTAAGCAGATCCCCTTCTCGGTTAAAACAGAACTTGCGATACAACCCTCGGTACGCTTTAAGCAGGACATAGACAAAGATATCTTCGACGTAAAAATGCTACGTATGGCGCAGGTGTCTCCAGATGGTAAAAAGGTCATCTATGAAGCCTTAGGTAAGCTATGGATAAAGGCGCTCCCCGATGGCAAGGTCACTCGACTCACTAAGCTAGATGCAGACCTGCGTGAGCTATTCCCGCAATGGTCTCGCGACGGCCAGCAGATAGTCTTCACCACTTGGGATGATGACAAGCAAGGCACTGTCCGCGTTATCAGTGCACGTGGCGGCAAAGCCAAAATACTCACCCAAGAACCGGGCAAATATGTTGAGCCCACCTTTTCACCAGATGGCGAGTTAGTGGTTTACCGTAAAGCCAAAGGTGGCAATATCACCCCTAGAACTTGGTCTCAGGAACCCGGTCTATACGTAGTCGACATCAAAGGTAAAGCCAACAGCAAAATAACCCCAGATGGCTATCAGCCTCAGTTTGGCGCAGAGTCAGACCGAGTCTTCTTTTTAGACCACGGCGAGACGCCACAGTTATCTTCAATTAATCTGCATGGATTCCAAAAGCGGGTACATTACACTAGTAAGCACGCAACAGAGTTTAGGGTGTCACCGGACGGCAAACAACTCGCATTTGCTGAGCGCTTTAAAGTCTGGGTAACCCCATTTGCTAAACATGGCGAAACCATAGATATCGGCCCTAAAGCCAGTAATCTGCCCGTTACCCAATTAAGTGTACGTGCAGGTGAGAGCATCAGCTGGAACAACAACAGCGATCAGCTTTACTGGACATTAGGACCAGAACTTTATCAAGTTAACGTTGATCGCAGCTACACCACCGCAGAGAATGACACTAAACTCGCGAATAGCGAACCTAAGATCACTGATATCGGCTTTAGCAAGGAAGCAGATGTTCCACGTGGAACTATTGCGTTTGTCGGCGGCCAAGTGATCACTATGGAAGATGATAAGGTTATCGATAACGGCATAGTGATAATCAAAGACAACAAGATTGTCGCTGTAGGTGATGCAACAACCCAGATCCCTGCTGGTACAGAGGTTATCGACATCAAAGGCAAAACATTAATGCCAGGTCTATTTGATGCACACGCTCATGGATCACAAGGTGAAAGTGAAATTATCCCGCAGCAAAACTGGGAGCTTTATGCCAACCTGTCGCTCGGCGTCACCACCATCCATGATCCCTCTAACGACACCACCGAGATCTTTGCCGCTTCTGAGCAACAAAAGGCAGGTAATATCGCCGGACCACGTATCTTCTCTACAGGTACAATCCTGTATGGAGCCAATGCTCCGGGATATACCTCGCATATCGATTCACTCGACGATGCCAAGTTTCACTTAGAACGCCTCAAAAAAGTGGGGGCATTTAGCGTCAAGAGCTATAACCAACCTCGCCGAAATCAACGTCAACAAGTTATTGCCGCAGCGCGAGAATTGGAAATGATGGTCGTGCCAGAGGGAGGGAGCTTACTACAACATAATCTCACCATGATCGCCGATGGCCACTCAACCGTTGAGCACTCACTACCAGCTGGGGCCATTTACAACGATATCAAACAATTCTGGAGCCAAACCGACGTTCATTACACCCCGACTCTCGTGGTTGCCTATGGCGGTATCTCAGGCGAAAACTATTGGTATGATAAGACAGATGTGTGGTCTCACCCTCGCCTATCTAAATATGTACCTAGTGATCTTTTACAGGCCCGTTCAATGCGCAGACCTACCGCACCCGATGCACACTATAACCATTTCAATGTTGCACGCGTCGCCAATGAGCTAAATGAACTCGGTGTTAAACCAAACATTGGTGCCCACGGACAACGAGAAGGGTTGGCCGCGCATTGGGAAATGTGGATGTTCGCCCAAGGTGGCATGAGCAATATGGAAGTGTTAAAAACGGCAACTATTAATCCTGCCACCACCTTTGGCATGGAGCAGCAATTGGGTTCAATCAAAGCGGGTAAGCTTGCTGACTTGATCGTAATCGATGGCAATCCGCTCGATGACATTCGGGTCACCGACCGAGTAACTTATACTATGGTCAACGGCAAACTTTACAACGCTGAAACCATGGACCAGCTCAATGGTGATAAAACCAAACACAAACCATTTTTCTTCGAACTTTAATCAATTTTCAAATTTAAAATCTGCCGGAGTTTAGCCGCAAATTTTAATTTCATGAAAATTTCAAAATGAAGTAAAAATCCCATTCAGGTGTTCAAAAAGGGTGTTCCACGTGGAACACCCTTTTTAATGCCATATAAAAATTCAATCAATATTCGGTGCACATAACTTTAGTGATAACGAATATAACAATGGAATCATCCACCCCACTCTTATCGAAATCATTTATCTGGCTGTTGATAACAACAGCAATCAACTAGATGATCATTTACCATGCCCACCGCTTGCATAAAGGCGTAGCAAATTGTCGGCCCGACAAAGTTGAAACCAAGCTTTTTAAGCGCCTTTGACATAGCTTCAGACTCAGGCGTTTGTGCAGGTACTTGCGCTAAAGAAGTGAAATGATTAACCCTAGGTTTTCCATCGACAAAACTCCATAAAAATGTCGAAAAATCATTACCCTGCTCTACATATGCCAAATAGCCTTTAGCATTTTTTATAATCGAGTTCACCTTCAAACGATTACGCACAATACCGGGGTTTTGCAATAAGGCTTCCACTTTTTGCTCATCAAAGGTGGCAATGATTTTAGGATCGAAATTAGCAAATGCTACCTCGTAATTATGCTGCTTTTTTAAAATGGTGAGCCAAGACAAGCCCGCTTGTTGTCCATCTAAACAGAGCTTAGCAAACAGCTCTTGGCTATCGTAAACAGGCTTTCCCCATACATCATCATGATAAGCCTGATATAAAGGGTCATCACTCACCCAGCCACAACGCATTATAGGCATGACATTTTTCTCAATTTTCCCCAGTTAAGATAAAAAATAACCTACATAAGCCGTTTTCAACAAGGTATAATCGAAACCATTTTCTATCACCAGCTGACAGTAGTAGACATGACGACGAAACACGACGTAAAAACATTCCAGGGATTTATCTTAACCCTGCAAGAATACTGGGCGCAGCAAGGTTGCGCTATCGTTCAACCGCTGGACATGGAAGTAGGTGCTGGTACATTCCACCCCATGACTTTCTTGCGTTCATTAGGCCCAGAACCAATGAGCAGCGCCTATGTCCAGCCATGTCGCCGTCCAACCGATGGCCGTTATGGTGAAAACCCTAACCGCCTGCAACACTACTACCAGTTTCAAGTGGTATTAAAGCCTTCACCAAGCAATATTCAAGAGCTTTATTTAGGGTCACTTGAAGCCTTAGGTGTCGATATGGGTATCCACGATGTGCGCTTCGTTGAAGACAACTGGGAATCACCCACACTCGGTGCTTGGGGACTTGGTTGGGAAGTCTGGCTAAATGGTATGGAAGTGTCTCAGTTCACTTACTTCCAACAAGTAGGCGGCCTAGAGTGTAGCCCTGTAACTGGCGAGATCACCTATGGTTTAGAACGCCTAGCCATGTACATTCAAGAGGTTGACAGCGTTTATGATCTTGTTTGGACTGATGGCCCAATGGGCAAGATTATGTATGGTGATGTTTTCCACCAAAATGAAGTTGAGCAGTCTACCTACAACTTTGAACATGCCAACGTAGAAGTGCTTTTCAAGCAGTTCGATGACTGCGAAAAAGCCTGTAACCATTTGCTAGCACTTGAAACACCTCTGCCACTACCTGCTTATGAGCAAGTAATGAAAGCGTCTCACGCTTTTAACTTACTCGATGCTCGCCATGCTATTTCGGTTACCGAACGTCAGCGTTATATTTTACGCGTTCGTACCATGGCAAAAGCGGTTGCAGAATCCTATTACCAAGCCCGTGAAGCGCTTGGTTTCCCAATGTGTAAGTAGAGGGTTATAAAGATGAAATTTGAAAACTTACTCATTGAAGTAGGCACCGAAGAGTTACCACCAAAAGCACTACGTAACTTAGCAGAATCATTTTTAGCTAACTTCACCGAAGAGCTAAATAAAGCAGAGCTGAGCTTTGAATCAGCAACTTGGTATGCAGCTCCTCGTCGTTTAGCCATCAATGTTAAGCAACTGGTATTGGCGCAAGCCGATAAAGTGGTAGAAAAACGTGGTCCTGCAATCGCGCAAGCATTCGATGCCGATGGCAACCCAACTAAAGCCGCAATGGGCTGGGCTCGTGGTAACGGCATTACCGTTGAACAAGCCGAACGTCTTAAAACGGATAAAGGCGAGTGGTTATTACATCAAGCTAAAGTGGTTGGTGTAGAAACAAAGTCACTGATCTCAGATATGGCCCAGCGCGCACTAGACAAGCTACCTATTCCTAAACCTATGCGTTGGGGCAGTAGCAAGACACAATTTATCCGCCCAGTGCACACAGTGACTATGCTAATGGGTAGCGAGCTAATTGAAGGCGAATTACTGGGCATAAAATCTGCTCGCACCATACGCGGTCATCGCTTTATGGGTGTAGACACCTTAGAGCTAGACCATGCCGACAACTACCTGAGCGCGCTTAAAGAGCAAGGTAAAGTGTTAGCCGATTACGCTGAGCGTAAAGCGATCATTAAAGCGGGCGCCGAAGCTGCTGCCGCTAAAATCGGTGGCGTGGCCGATCTTGAAGATGATCTACTCGAAGAAGTGACCTCACTGGTTGAATGGCCAGTGGTATTGACCGCCAACTTCGAAGAGAAATTCCTCGACGTACCAGCAGAAGCCTTGGTTTACACCATGAAAGGCGACCAAAAATACTTCCCAGTATTTGATGAAGCGGGCGCACTGCTGCCAAACTTTATTTTCGTCACTAACATCGAATCTAAAGATCCGGCGCAGATTATCTCAGGTAACGAGAAAGTGGTTCGTCCGCGTCTTGCCGACGCAGAGTTCTTCTTCGAAACCGACAAAAAGCAGTCGCTCGAGTCTCGTCTTGCTAGCCTTGAAACCGTGGTATTCCAAAAGCAGTTGGGCACCATTAAGCAACGCGTTGAGCGCATTTCAGCGTTAGCTGGCTTCATTGCCAGCAGCATTGGTGCAAACCAAGAAGAAGCCGCTCGTGCAGGTCTTCTATCTAAATCAGACTTGATGACCAATATGGTGATGGAGTTCACTGATCTACAGGGCACCATGGGCATGCACTATGCGCGTCTAGATGGTGAAACCGATGCTGTAGCGGTTGCACTTGCTGAGCAGTACAAGCCTAAGTTCTCTGGCGATACCGTGCCAACAGCACCTATCTCTATCTGCGTTGCATTAGCAGAGAAGCTCGATACCTTAGTGGGTATTTTTGGTATTGGCCAAGCACCAAAAGGCGCAGCCGATCCATTCGCCCTACGCCGCGCCGCAATTGGTGTGCTACGCATCTGTTTAGAGAATAACTTACCGATTGATTTGGTTGATCTGATTGCTAAAGCACAAGCGCTTCATGGTGAAAACCTCAGCAACGACAACGTGGCAGAACAGGTACTTGAGTTCTTTATGGGCCGCTTCCGTGCTTGGTATCAAGATCAAGGTGTCAGTGTCGACGTGATCTTAGCCGTACTGGCTCGTCGCCCTACTTCACCGGCCGATTTTGAAAGCCGCATTAAAGCAGTTGCTCACTTTAGAACCCTTGAGCAAGCTCAAGCTCTCGCTGCAGCCAATAAGCGCGTATCTAACATTCTAGCGAAAGTAGAAGGTGAGCTTCCAGCCACTATCGACGCTAGCTTGTTAGTTGAAGGCGCCGAAAAAGCCCTAGCAGCCAAGCTTGATGAGCTACAGCCTCAGCTAGCGCCACTGTTTGCTGCCGCTAACTATCAAGAAGCCCTTTCACTGCTCGCAAACCTACGTGAAAGCGTAGATACCTTCTTTGAAGATGTGATGGTAATGGCCGATGATGAAGCACTGAAGAACAACCGCCTAGCCTTGCTATCGAGCCTACGCGATCAGTTCTTACACGCAGCTGACATTTCGTTACTGCAGTAAGCATTAATTTTGCTAATAAAAACGCACCCTTAGTGGTGCGTTTTTTTATGACCGAGGATAATAATCCCAATCATTTTAGTGCAATGCTTGAGCGACGATACAAAGCCAAGTTAGACTTAACCCTATCGTTCCCACAACTAGGTCTAAACCGCCATGGTATCTGAAAGTATCATCTATCCTCTAGGTGAAAACGCCTTGGTGTTAGACCCTGCGCCGCGAGCCACAATCGATTTTGCCCTCCAAAACAAACTTTGCTGGATAGCTGGTCGCTGCCGAAACATAACCGGTGTTATAAATGCGGTTCCTGGGATGAATAACTTAACACTCTATTTTGATAACGCCGAACGGCTTAAATCTGGCGAAGCGATACTACAAAAACTATGGGATGAGGCGGCGCAGCATTCATTGGCGCAACGACATATCGAAATTCCCGTGGTATACGGTGGTGAATATGGCCCCGATATCAACAATGTCGCCAATGCCCACCAGCTGAGTGTCGAAGAGGTCATTCGCCAACACAGTAGCGCCAAATACCAAGTGTTTTTCATTGGGTTTCAACCCGGTTTTGCCTACCTCGATGGCTTGCCAGCCTCATTACATACCCCAAGATTATCAACGCCTCGGCTGCAAGTACCCGCAGGTTCAGTCGGCATAGGTGGAGAACAAACGGGGATCTATCCAAGTCAAAGCCCTGGAGGCTGGCAACTTATCGGTCAAACCCACCTTAAGTTGTTTAATCCTCATCACTCCTCACCTAGCCTATTACAACCTGGTGATATCGTTACTTTCGTTGCCACTCGGTCATTTACATCATGATCCATATTGAGCAAGCAAACAGCCATATTACGATCCAAGATCTAGGCCGCGCTGGAGTCGCCCATTTAGGCGTACCTATTGGTGGCGCAATAGATAAACAAGCATTACTCCTCGCGAATCGTTTAGTGGCAAACCCCGACAACAGTGCAGCATTAGAATTTAGCGCGGGAGAATTTACGCTCCGCTTTGAAACTGACACTTGGGTCGCCCTATGTGGCGGGCACTTCGATGCCAGCATCAATAATAGACCCCTATGGAATGGCTGGCGCAGTAAGGTCAACAAAGGCGAGACGTTGTATATTCGCGGTCCGAAACAAGGGATGTACGGCTACCTTGCCATCATGGGAGGTATAGATTGTGAGACGGTTTTAAAGGGTAAAGGCACCGACATCACCAACCAGTTTGGCGGACACCATGGACGCTTCCTTGAAGCGGGGGATCGCTTGAACATCGGCGTGACAGCCTTCGGTAACTTCAGTCGTCCAATTGGCGCGGTACAACGCGCCAACGACGGTATCCTAAGAGCCCTTCCCGGCCCAGAATTACCGCTCTTTAGTCCATCCAGTAAAAAAGCCTTTTGGCATACGTCTTGGAAAGTCTCCAATCAAAGCAACCGCATGGGGACTCGGCTGAATGGTCTGCCCCTTACAACCGAAACCGACCTAAGCTTACGCTCGCACGGCGTAATGCCAGGGGTGGTACAAGTTCCACCGAATGGCCAACCTATTGTATTGATGGCAGATGCGCAAACCACTGGCGGATATCCTAGAATTGCCTGCGTGATAGCAGCTGATTTATGGAAAGTAGCGCAAATGAGACCGGGACAAGCGTTGCTATTCCAACATATCAGCCCAAGTCAGGCACAAAGTGCCAACTATGAATGGCAGCAGTATCATTATCGTTTAGCAAGGGCAATGGATGGCAGTTAACACAAAGCAAGCTGGGCGGCGTTATCCAATCGATCTCAACGCCGATTTGGGTGAGGGAGGCGCACACGATGCAGCGTTATTGCACATCATCACCAGCGCAAACATCGCCTGTGGCGGCCACGCAGGCGATCAAGCCTCCATGCGCCAAACGGTAACACTGGCTAAGCAATGTAATGTGCTAATTGGCGCCCATCCGAGTTATCCAGACAGAGTAAACTTTGGCCGTCAAACCATGGAGCTAAGCGAGAATGAGCTGTTGGACTCGCTATATAATCAAATCATCACTTTAAAGCAAATTTGCGACGCCTTAGAGGTAAAACTACATCATGTTAAGCCTCATGGCGCGCTTTACAACCAAGCAGCTGAAAACAGCGATTTGGGGCAAATCATTATCGATGCGATAAAGCGCGTCGATCCAAGCTTAAAACTGATGATGCTAGCGGGCAGCTCACTAGTCCATCAAGCACGCGCACAACATATTGACGTTATTGAAGAAGCCTTTGCCGATAGGGCTTATTTAGCCAGCGGCGCTTTGGCATCACGCAGCCTTGTCGGCGCCGTCATCGAAGACGCTCAAACGGCAATGAAGCAAGTTGAGCATATTATCAATAATCAGCCTATTGCCACGTTAGATGGTAAATCGGTCATCATAAAAGCCAGTAGTATTTGTCTGCATGGCGACAATGACCATGCGCTAGCTTTCGCTAAGCTTATTAGTCAACATCTATCCCAATCAGCATATAAGCCACGAGTTTTATAGCAAACCAATTTCACTCGAGCTCTGGTGAGTCATAGGGCAATCGATGAGGCCTATTTGTCCCGCTTCCAACTCATTCTTTATCGAAGTCGATGGTCAAAAATGAGCAACAAAAAAGCCCCAGATCTCTCTGAGGCTTTTGCTGCTTAACGGTCAATAAGACTTACACGTCTAAGTTAGCCACGTTAAGTGCGTTTGATTCAATAAATTCGCGACGCGGCTCAACCTGATCACCCATCAAACAGGTAAATAGCTGATCGGCGCCAATGGCATCTTCGATAGTCACTCGAAGCATACGACGCGACTCAGGATCCATCGTGGTTTCCCAAAGCTGCTCAGGGTTCATCTCACCCAAACCTTTATAGCGTTGGATATAAAGACCACGCTTTGAATCGCCCATCAACCAATCTAACGCTTCAACGAAAGAGCTGATCTCTTTAGTACGCTCACCGCGTTTAACGTAGCCACCCTCTTCAATCAAACCGTCAAGAGCATCGGCCAGTTTCGCCATACGCAGATAATCGCTTGAATGCAGGAAGTCATACGAGAACAGGTAATGGGCGTCGATACCATGCTTACGAATAGTGATCTGTGGCAGATACACTTTACGCTCAGGATCAAACACAGCTTCGCCGCTAAAGATAAACCCACCAGACTCGGCTTCTTTTAGCGCAGCCACATAAGTGTCGCACCATTGCTTAACTTTGGCTTCATCGGCTAACAGTTCGTCAGTTAACGGAGCTTGATACAGCATGCGCTCGGTCAGCATCAATGGAAAACGCTTTTCAAGACGATCGAAAATTTGCTCGACTTCGCGATATTGATAAACCAGCTTCTCTAATGGCGCACCCGACATTGCCGGCGCATCTTTCGACGGGTGAATTTCACCCCCATCCAAAGCTAGGTTGGTCAGGTATTCAGTTAGTGCAGGATCGTCTTTTAGGTACTGCTCTTGCTTACCTTTTTTCACTTTGTACAGTGGTGGCTGGGCAATATACACATAACCACGCTCGATAAGCTCAGGCATTTGACGGAAGAAGAAGGTCAACAGCAAGGTACGAATATGCGAGCCGTCGACGTCAGCATCGGTCATGATAACGATGTTGTGATAACGGGTCTTATCTGGATCGTATTCATCACGGCCAATCCCACAACCTAACGCAGTGATCAGCGTTGCCACTTCTTGTGACGACAACATCTTGTCGAAACGGGCCTTCTCTACGTTAAGGATTTTACCCTTTAGTGGCAGAATCGCTTGGTTCTTACGGTTACGCCCCTGCTTGGCGCTACCGCCAGCAGAGTCCCCTTCCACTATGTATATTTCAGAAAGCGCAGGGTCTTTCTCTTGGCAGTCAGCAAGTTTACCTGGCAAACCACCTAAATCTAATGCGCCTTTACGACGAGTCATTTCACGGGCTTTACGCGCCGCTTCACGAGCACGAGCAGCGTCGATAATCTTACCAACAATCAGCTTAGCTTCGTTTGGATGCTCCATTAAGTAATCACTTAACTGCTCACCCATGGTTTGCTCTACCGCGGTTTTCACTTCACTCGAAACCAATTTATCTTTGGTTTGCGAGCTAAACTTAGGATCAGGCACTTTAACCGAAATAACTGCCGTCAAACCTTCACGAGCATCGTCACCGGTGGCGCTGGTTTTACCCTTTTTATTGAATCCTTCACGATCCATATAAGCATTCAGGTTACGGGTCAATGCACTACGGAAACCCGCTAAGTGAGTACCACCATCACGCTGAGGAATATTGTTAGTAAAACAGAAGATGTTTTCTTGGAAGCCATCGTTCCACTGCATCGCCACTTCAACGGTAATACCGTCGTCGCGCTCTTGGATAAAGTGAAATACTTCTTTGTTTACTGGCGTTTTATTGACATTCAAATAATCAACAAAGGCACTAATACCGCCTTCATATTTGAAGAATTCATCACGGTTATCGCGTTCATCAACTAAGTGAATACCGACACCAGAGTTAAGGAATGACAGCTCACGTACACGCTTAGCCAGAATATCAAAATGGAATTCTACATCGGTGAAGGTTTCTTTACTTGGCCAAAAACGGATTTCGGTACCCGTTGTGGTGGATTCACCCACCTCAGCTATCGGTGCGTCAGGCACACCATGGGTATAGAACTGTTCATATACCTTGCCGTCACGACGAATGGTCATTTGCAGTTTTTCAGACAGCGCGTTAACCACAGAAACACCTACACCGTGGAGACCACCAGACACTTTGTAAGAGTTATCATCAAACTTACCACCGGCGTGCAAAACCGTCATAATCACTTCGGCAGCAGATATCCCCTCTTCCTCATGGATAGAGACTGGAATACCACGGCCATCATCTTTAACCGATACCGAGCCATCAGAATGGATTTTGATGGTGACATCACTACAATAGCCAGCAAGTGCTTCATCGATAGAGTTATCGACCACTTCGAATACCATGTGATGTAGACCTGTGCCATCATCGGTATCACCAATGTACATTCCCGGTCTCTTACGTACCGCATCAAGGCCTTTTAAAACCTTAATACTCGAAGAATCATAACTATTCTCTGACATATTATTCTCTCGTCGGTTATTCAATTACCGTTACACACCCTTGTTCCACATGGAACACCTTTACCGGCGGTGTGTTTAACGAATCCACTATTGCCGCAGGCTCGATTGCCGTCACAAATACTTGTGCCCCGGTATCGCATAGCTGCTGCAACAACAGTTGCCTGTGTCTTGCATCCAGTTCCGATGGAAGATCATCCACCAGATAAATACTGTTTTTATCGATTTGTTGTTTTAGCAGCTTGCCCTGTGCAATGCGCAGCGCACACACTAACAATTTCAGTTGACCTCTAGATAATGCATCCTGCACCGGCAAAGTGCCCACACGCAGTCTTAAGTCCGCTTTATGGGGCCCACTCGCAGTGTGTCCCGCCGCTAAATCTCTGGGATATTGTGCCTGCAATAGCGCCTGATAATCGGTTTTGCTATCCCAACCTCGAGTAAAGGAAACTTTAACATCTATCTGAGGTAAAAACTCTTCGATTATACCCTTAAGTCGTTCATTTAACGAGCCTACATATTGCTTTCGTATCTCGGTGACGATTTCGGCATAACGCACCAGTTCTTTGTCCCAAAACTGGATTTGTTGATAGGCGATTTTGTTTTTAAGCAACTGATTTCTATGCTTTAAAATACGCCTGACATTCGCCCATGCACTGTGGAAGTTTTTGTCGGTATGAAAGGCTCCCCAGTCGATAAACTGTCGCCGTGCTTTGGGGCCTTCAAAAAGCAGTGAAAAACTCTCAGGAGTGATCACCTGAATAGGTAAAGTTTCAGCCAAGGTCGATAATCTTTTGACCTTATCGCCATTAATTTTAACCTCGGTATCACCGGAGCGAAAACGGCGTAAGCCAATTTTGTGTTGTTGATCGCCTAGGCTTAAATTAGCAAACAGCGTGAGCTTGTCTTCACTGTTTTGAATGACACGCTGCGACAGGTGGCTGCGGAACGAACGTCCCATCCCCAGAAAGTAAATCGCTTCTAAGATGCTGGTCTTGCCGCTACCGTTTTGACCATAGATAAGATTTAAGCCATCGCCTAACTGTAACTGCGCGCTAGTGATGTTACGGAAAGCGTCGATATGAAGCCGAGTTAAACTCATTAAATACTCAATTGATCAACCAGACGGGTACAACAAACGCCACCCTAAAGTGGCGTTACCTGTTGCGTTACAGACGCATTGGCATCACAACATACATAGAATCTTCTTCAATATGGTTTTCAATCAAGGCGCTGGAGTTGCCATCGATTAGGGTGATACGCACATCATCGGAAGGTAGGTTGTTTAATACATCCAATAAATAACTGACGTTAAAGCCAATTTCTAGCGGAGTATTGTCATATTCGATATCTAAGATCTCTTCCGCTTCTTCCTGCTCTGGGTTATTAGCGGTGATCTTAATTAAATTTTGCTCTAGCTGAACCCGCACCCCACGAAACTTCTCATTCGACAAAATAGAGGCGCGTAGCAAGGCTTGCTTTAATTGATGACGACTGGCAATCACTACCTTATCACCGCCTTTAGGCAGGACTCGGCGGTAATCAGGAAAACGCCCATCGACCAGTTTACTGGTAAATACGGCGCTTTGAGTGATAGCACGGATGGCATTATCACCAATCGCGATGGTGACATCGAGATCTTCACCTTCAAATAAACGTTGCAGCTCTAACACACCTTTACGCGGCACAATGACCTGCTTTTCAGGTAATGAATCGGCTAAGGTGCGATGACTCAACGCCAAACGATGCCCATCGGTTGCAACGGCTCTTAGCACATTACCTTCGGTTTCTAACAACAAACCATTAAGGTAATAACGCACATCTTGGTTAGCCATCGAAAACTGGGTTGCATCGATGAGCGACTTTAAGGTGCCTTGTTTGAGGGTAAACTCGATATCCGCCTGAAAGGCGTCAACATTGGGATATTCTTCAGCGGGCAGAGTCGCTAAAGTAAAACGGCTGCGTCCTGAGCGAAGCAACAGGCGGTTTTCCTGCTGCTCTATTTTAAGTTCGACTTGATCGGGAAGTGATTTAACAATATCGAGAAATTTCTTAGCCGGAACGGTCGTCCGCCCCTCAATAACCTCACCCTCAAGCTGTGCTTGGCCAACCAGTTCCACCTCTAAATCGGTGCCGGTCAGCTTAAGTGAGTGACCACTTACTTCAACTAAAAGGTTTGCCAGAATAGGCAAGTTATGTCTTCTCTCCACCGCTCCACTAACCAGTTGAAGTGGCTTTAATAGGGCATCCCTATCAATTGAAAATTTCATGTGTTCCAATTTCCCTGATTTTATGAAGATAACGTACGGATCAAGTTAGCATAATCTTCTTTAATGTCATGACTTTCTTCACGTAGCTGTGCGATTTTTCGACACGCATGCAATACGGTAGTATGGTCACGACCGCCAAAGGCATCGCCAATCTCAGGCAAACTTTGGTTGGTCAACTCTTTCGACAGTGCCATTGCCATCTGTCGTGGGCGTGCCACGCTACGTGAACGACGCTTAGACAGCATATCGGCCATCTTGATCTTGTAATATTCAGCAACGGTTTTCTGAATATTGTCTATAGTGACCAATTTTTCTTGCAGAGCCAAGAGATCTCTTAACGCTTCACGCACAAAATCGATGGTGATCGGGCGACCGGTAAAGTTTGCGTTAGCGATAACACGGTTTAATGCGCCTTCAAGTTCACGTACGTTGGAGCGTAAGCGTTTAGCAATAAAGAATGCCACTTCATCTGGAAGGTTAATCCCGCTCTCTTGTGCCTTACGCATCAAAATCGCGACACGGGTTTCTAACTCTGGTGGTTCAATCGCCACGGTTAAGCCCCAGCCGAAGCGCGACTTAAGACGATCTTCAACGCCGTCTATCTCTTTAGGATAACGATCAGAGGTCAAGATGATCTGATGATTTCCCTCAAGCAAGGCATTAAAGGTATGGAAAAACTCTTCTTGTGAACGATCTTTATTGGCAAAAAACTGAATATCATCGATAAACAGCGCATCCACACTGCGGTAATAACGCTTAAATTCTTCAATCGCGTTATTTTGCAACGCTTTAACCATATCCTGAACGAAGCGCTCAGAATGCATGTAAACCACTTTGGCGTTGGGATTATTCTTGATAATGCCATTACCGACAGCATGCAATAAATGTGTCTTACCTAAACCGGTACCACCATATAAAAACAGTGGGTTATAGGCGCCACCCGGGTTTTCAGACACCTGCAATGCAGCCGCCTTACCCAGTTGGTTCGATTTACCTTCAACGAAGTTTTCGAACTGATAGGTTGGATTGATGTTGCTACGATGATTAGTCATCGTCGACGGTTCATTGGTGTTGAACGACGGCTTACCAGGGGACTTATTGGCCGACGGTATCGTGGCACTCTTTACTGAAGCGGTCGGCCGAACAGGTTGACTCGCTGGACGGCTACCAATATCGAAACGCAACTTAGGCGCATTACTGCCCATTTGCTCAGTAAAGAATTGATTAATGGTATTAAGGTACTTGTCTCTCACCCAATCGAGAACAAACCGATTCGGTGCGTACAACACTAGAGTATCCCCGTCCATTTCGGCTTGTAACGGTCTGATCCACATACTGAATTGCTGAGCCGAAAGCTCGTCTTGTAGTCGTCCGATACATTGCTGCCAAAGTGAAACCGCCAC